>NZ_JEMG01000001.1:1369164-2038084 GCF_000600295.1 Hylemonella gracilis str. Niagara R | reverse complement strand
CCCAGGCGGCGATCCACGCGCGCCTCATCGCGACGACCCATGTGCAGTTCTTGCGTCATGTTCTTCCCCTTGTGCATGTTCAGATGTGCCATGTCAGTGCAAAGCCTCCCGTCAGGCCTTCGTCCTTGAATGAAGCCGGCGCGTGCAAGCCATGCGCCACGAAGGCTTCGTATTGCAATGGTCCTTGGCGTCCCCGCCACCCCACGGCGCCACCGGCCAGCCAGCGGCCGTCGTAAGACTCCGTGCCCAGGCCGGAGACACCTCCGACATCGATGGCGACAAAAACGTCATGCCCGCGCCACCAGGTGTGGCCCAGCTCGTTGCGGCTGAGCCAGCCGCGTTGGCCGCCCAGGCTGTTCTCACCGCTGAAACCGCGCACGGTGTGGCGGCCGCCGACACTGAACCAATCCAGGCTGTAGAGCGGCTTGTCGCTCCACTGCACGCGGTTCTGGGAGGACAGCCAGACCGGCTGGCGCAGCGAGGGAAACGACTGGTTGAGCCCGGCGGAGGCCTGCACCAGGCGGTAGGTCGGGCCCGGCGCATCGGGGCCGTCCAGGCCGGATTCGGCATTGAAGATGCGCAGGCCCTGCTTTCCTGTGAGCGAGAGGTTGACACTGCCGGCATCCAGGTAGTGGCGATGGCGCACGCCCAGTTGCAACTGGGACAGGCGGCGCTGCTGCACCATGATCTCGGCGTCCTCGATGTAGCTGTGGCGACGACGCACGCCCAGGCCGACGAACAGGTCCGTCTTGACCCGGTTGTCGCGCAGCACGGTGCGGGTCGCGTCGAGCTGGACGTCATAGCCGTCCCCGCTGCTCATGAATTCGAGCACGTCGCCTTCCACCTGCTGGTGGTAGCTGAATGTGTTGTAGCTGGCCTCGACCAGCCAGTAGCCCCAGGGAATACCGTAGTAGACGTTGTGGCTACGGGTGCCCTGCTGGGCGTCGTAATCGGAAGACCGGTTCCAGCCCAACTGAATCTGGTCCTGCAGGCCCAGCGGGTTGTTCCAGCCCGCCTGGGCCGCCCACTGGTTCTTGCCCGTGGCATCCCCGCCGCTGTCGTCCAGGGTGACACTGAGACTCCAGGGCCGCGTGGTGGTGACGGACACCTCCACATCGCTGTAGCCTTCCTGCTCGGACGGCTTGATCTGCATCTGCACGTCCTGCGAGGCCAGGCGCTTCATCTGTTCCAGGCCCTGCTCCAGGTCACGCAGATTGAGCACATCACCGTGACGGGCGGGAAAAGCGGTGCGCCAACTGCCCCGGTAGTCCTGGGGCAGGCGGATCTGGTTCAGGTAACCAGGGAAGAAATGCAACACCAGGGTGCCGCTCTTGAGGTCCTGCTCGGGGAAGGCCAGGCGCGACGTGACAAAACCGCGCGCGAGCAGGCTGCCATTGAGGTTCTTCAGCAACTGCGCCAGGCCCTGCTGGCCCAGGCAACGGCCTTGCCACGCGCGCAGTTCGTCTTGCAGCCAGCCGAAACCCGAAGGCACTTCACCTTCCAGGCGGATGTGATCAAGCTGGAAGCAGAAGTCTTCAGCCTGTGCTGCCGCGTCGGGAGATGCCTGGGGCTCAGGCAGATCAAAGCGGAAATCCGGCCGCTGCTCGCGACGCTGCTGCTCCTGGGCCTCGCGCTGCTGGCGGCGCAGCCATTCGTCCTGGGCGGCCTGGTCCAGGGCTTGCGCGCGCACCGCCCAGCAACCCCAGGCCCACAGAACCAACAACAGTACCCGCCACCCTCTTGCCATGCGCTTCACCACGCCCTTTGCAGCTCCCGGCTCCTAAGGCGCGCGCCCGCAACCTTTCAGGATGCGGTCACACGCCAAGGCCAGCCTTGTTGGCGCAAGGAACACCGGAGGACAGGAAAGGAGTACACGGGACACGCCGCGCGCATCCCGCACAAGCTGCCCAGGGCCGGTGAACCGGAGGCCCTGTGTGCCCGCAGCCTGGCAACCCCGCTGTCATGTCGCCTGGACGTAGACCGGTAGCTTTGCGACCCTGGCTTTCGCTCAGGTGTGCCTTGCCTTATGAATGGGAAGCGATCTTAACGAACGCACCATGGCAAACCCTGGGGTGCATATTTTGCAAGGTAAGGAGTTGTTTCTTTTTTTCAGAACGCCCGCCCCACCGTCAGATAGCCGTGCGTCTCCTGCGGCCCATCCAGCCCCTGGGCCACCCCCAAGCGCAGCTGGAGCCCAAGCACGTACAGCAGCTTCACCTCCCCCAACAACTCCACGCCCACGCCGCGCCAGTAGCGCGCAGGCGCGTCCTCGTCCCGGCCCCAGGCACCACCTACGTCATAGAACACGCTGGCCGAGAGGCGGTTGATGCCCACGGCGGGTGCCATGAGATGTCGGTCGATGTCGGCCAGGGGCGTGCGCCATTCGAGGCTGGCCACGCGGGCGTTGGCGCCTTGCAGTTCGGGCTCATCACTGCCGTAGCCACGCAGAGCGAGCGTACGGTTGCCGAGCTGGATGCCAAGTTGCAGGTTCTCGTCCGTCGCGCCGCCGAGTTGAAAGGGCTCTGTCCGTCCCTGGGCGCGGGCCTCGGTGTAACGCAGGCCCAGCACGCTGCGGCCCAGGGGCAGGAAACCACGCAGGTCGGCGCGCAGCATGCCGCCGTTGTAGTCCGCGTCACGGGGCAGGTCGTCACCATCCTCGCCTTTGAAGGGCGCATAACTTTCGTAGAGCAGCCGGGCATATACGCCCCGGTTCGCACCCTCGCTGTACCAGCTGGCACCCAGGCTGTCGTAGTCCATCACAGCGGCTGCGAGGCGGGTGTCTTCCATACGCCGCACGCTCTCGCTCTCCACGTCCACCCATTCGCTGCGCTCCAGCGCGGCGCCCAGGCCCAGGCTGAAGCGCCGCTCCAAAGTGGGCCACAAGGCCCTGCTCAGCCATTGCGCGTGGGTCTCGCGTTTGTAGGCCGTGGTTTCCGGGTCGTTGCTGCTCCCCGTCCAGGCGCGCGCCTCGACCCAGCGGCTCAGCGCCAGGTGATGCCGGCCCCGATACAGGTATTCGAGGCTGCCCACGGTCTCCTGCTGCGTGGTTTCCGCCGCCAGCATCGCGGCGTACTGGTGCCAGCCCAGGGCGTCGGCGCCATCGGTCTGCGCGCCGAAGGTGACGAGGCCATGGTCAGACGAGAGGACGGGCCACCACCAACGCGGGTACATGGAGCGCCAGGCGGCGTAGGAACGGGGGGCGCCCAGGTCCCCATCGTTCAAGGCTTGTGGGTTCGGCTCGCGCCCACCGGCCACCCGGCCCTGCGCAGCGAGCGACGCGCCCAGCTGAGCTGAGGCGGGGGCTGACGTTGTGACCCAAGGCGGCGCTTCACCCACATCCACCATGACGCTCTGCAAGGCTTGGGCCTCGGTCATGCGCCGCAGTGTGTAACCGCCCTGAGCCACGGCCACCAGGCCCAGGCTGCCATCGGCGGCGCGTCCGCTCTGGGCCGTGACACCGGTGTAGGCATGGCTCAGGCGCCACAGGCGTGCGCCTTCCAAGCGCCAGACATTGGGCACGCCGTCCTCGGCCAACACCATGGTCAGCCCCTCGCGGTCCTGCGCCAGGCCGTGGATGGGCCGGTCGCGGCGCAGCAGGGTGCGCGGTGCGGCCTGCGGCTGCGCCAGGTCGAACTGCAGGATGCGCCAATCGGCCCCCTGATGCGCGACGACGCTGACGCGGTCTCCATCGGCGGCCAGATCGCTCAGGTCCACGCCCGCAGGCGGCGCGTAGAGCAACCTTTCTTGCTTGCCCTGCGCATCCAGCCAGATCAGGCGCGTGGCGCCCGCCTCGTGCTTCAAGGCCACGATGCCGGCCAACACGCCCTGCCCCGCGAACACGGCACGGCGCAGGCGTGCGCAATCGGTGAGTTGCCGCAGGCCCCCGTCGCGCAAGACGTAGAGGTCGTAAGCCAGCGTCCAGGCATCACACAGATCGGGCTGGGCGACAAGCACACGGCCATCGGGCGCCGTCGTGACACGCGCCAGGGCGTTGACCTCGGCCAGATCGCTGCGCTGGCCATCCGCCGCGAAGCGCGTCAGTTGCGGCCGGCCCAGGCCATCGTCCAGCACGGCCAGCAGCGATCCGTCCGCCTGCATGGTGACCGAAGGAATGCGCAACAACGGCTCGGTCAAGACCGAGCCCATCACCTCGGGCTGGCGCCGGATGGCGGCGGCGCGTGTGTCCACCTGTGCCGCGAGGTCGGCCAGGAATTCCTCCCAAAGAAAATCCAGGGGCTTGCCGGTGATGGCCACGGGATTGCTATCCAGACGCGGCCAGAAGAGAAAATTGCCGCTGTAGCGCGTGACCCAGCGTTGCGGCGCATCGGCCCCATAACGCCGCACCAGGAAATCGTAGAAATAGGCCCCGTAGAGGTACTGCTTGGACAGCGGCAGCGCGCGGCCATTGGCGTTGAGTTCAAGCAGGCTGATGAAACCCCGATCGCGCTCGGCGCGCAGCCAGGTTTCGTAAGCTGGGGAATGCAGGCGCCCCTGCCCGGACCAGAGGCCATCGCCCTGGCCCTGCACGCCAGAGGCGCCGGGCGGACTGCTCTCCACCTGCACCGCCAGCCCTTCCAGCACCCAGGACGGATTGAACAGGTTCGGAATGAAGAGCGGCATGTTGCCGAAGATACGCTGCCCCAACTTGGGCACGCCCCGCACCTTGTCCAGGTGCACGGCGTGGGTCAGCTCGTGCACCAGCAGCAGGTCCAGCCAAGCGCTGTTCTCCAGCAGTTCGCCTTCGTCGGGTGGGGCCAGCATCACGGCAATCAGGCTGTAGGGCAACGGCGTGGCGTAGCCGTTGGCCAGGTCGGTCTCGCTGAGCACGAGGATCTCGGTGCGCCCACGCAAGCGCCACTGCAGGGCCTCGGTCACGCGCGGATAGGCCCGCTCAGCCGCGCGAGCCACGGCTTCGGCTTGGGCACGCTGCACGGCGCGGTAATGGACGCGGAAGTTGGCGCTGTCGGCTGACTGCCACTCGACCCTGGGGTCGGGGCTTTGCGCCAGCGCCCCGCCCGTGGTGCCGCACAGCAGCAAAACCAGGCCGAGCCTGCCCAGGAGGTTCTTCATGCGCATGTTCTCTCTGACTCCCTCTGACGAACGACTCACAACAGCGGACGCACCGCCGCCGCCGTTTCCCAGAGCAAGGGTAGCAAATCGCGCTTCAGTTCCTCTGCCGACAGGCGCGTGGTCTCGGCCACCACGTTGAGCGCGGCCACGGTCCGGCCCTGGTTGTCGCGCAAGGGCACGGCCAGGGCGTGCACGCCGAGTTCGTGTTCCTCGCTACTGAGGCAATAGTCTTCCTTGCGCGCGCGTTCGATCACGGCGCGCAGGGCGCGCGCATCGCTCAAGGTGTAGGCGGTCAGCCGGGCCAGTGGCCGGCCCTGGAGCCAGGCGCTGAACTCCGGCTTGGGCAAGGCGGCCAGCAGCACCTTGCCTGTCGACGTGGCGTGGGCCGGCAGGCGCGCGCCCAGGTGCAGGCCATACGGCAGCACGGTGGACGGCGCGCCGGCGTGCACCGGACTGCTGCGCGCGACGATGACCACCTCGTCCCCGCCCAGCACCACGGCCGAGAAGGATTCACCCGTGCGCAGGGCCAGCCGCTCCAGCGGCGCCTGCAGCACGCGGGGCAGGCGCGACGACGCCAAGTAGCTGCCTGAAAAGCGCAGCACCTTGCTGGCCAGCCAGAACCAGGAACCGTCGCTCTCCAGGTAACCCAGGTGGGCCAGGGTGAGCAGGTGTCGCCGCGCGGCGGCGCGGGTGATGCCGGCGCGCTGCGCGGCCAGCGTGGCGTTGAGGCGCTGGCGCTCGGTGTCGAAACTCTCCAGCACGGCCAGGCCCTTGGCCACGCCTTCGATCAAATCGGCCTTGGCGATCATCGACGGCTCCTTCATGCATTCCTTGCGCGATCATCGCGCAGTGGTGGCGATTGTCGCGCAAAGCTCAGCCACCCTGCGTGCTTCCGCAGTCGCGCGCCGCTACGCTACAGAGACACTGAGGCGGCGGGTTGGAAGCGCAGCGAAATAAAGGAGGAGACAAGGCGCAAGCCTTGGCGGGGGAGATTCGCGGAGCTTTCAGCCCACCGCCTCGCACGATCAAGCAAACGAACAGGAGACCCGCATGAGCTACCCCACCCGTACCCAAGTCGCCATCATCGGCGCCGGCCCGTCCGGCCTGCTGCTGGGCGCGCTGCTGCACAAGGCCGGCATCGACGCCGTCATCCTCGAACGCCAGAGCGGCGACTACGTGCTGGGCCGCATCCGCGCCGGCGTGCTGGAGCAGGTCACCATGGACCTGATGGACGAGATCGGCGTCGGCACGCGCATGCACAAGGAAGGCCTGGTGCATGGCGGCTTTGACATGCTGTTCCAGGGCCGTCGCCACCGCATCGACATGAACAAGCTCACTGGCGGCCAGAACGTCATGGTCTACGGCCAGACCGAGGTGACGCGCGACCTGATGGACGCGCGCAAGCAAGCCGGCCTGACGACCATCTACGAAGCCGCCAACGTCGCCATTCACGACTTCGGTACGAACAAGCCCCGGGTGACCTTCGAGAAGGAAGGCAAGACGCATGAACTGCAGTGCGACTTCATCGCCGGCTGCGACGGTTTCCACGGGGTCAGCCGCGAGACGGTGAAGAAAAGTGCCTCCGCATCGGCCATCCGCGAGTACGAGAAGGTCTACAACTTCGGCTGGCTGGGCGTGCTGTCAGACACCCCGCCCGTGCACCACGAATTGATCTACGTGAACAGCGAACGTGGTTTCGCGCTGTGCTCGCAGCGCAGCACCACGCGCAGCCGGTATTACCTGCAGGTGCCGCTGACGGACAAGGTGGAGCAATGGAGCGATCAGGCTTTCTGGGACGAGCTGAAGCGCCGCCTGGACCCCGAGGCCCGTGAACATCTGGTCACCGGCCCCAGCATCGAGAAAAGCATCGCCCCGCTGCGCAGCTTCGTCACCGAGCCGCTGCGCTTCGGCCGCCTCTTCCTCGCGGGTGACGCAGGCCACATCGTGCCGCCCACCGGGGCCAAGGGCCTGAACCTCGCCGCCACCGACGTGAAGTACCTGAGCGCCGCGCTGATCGAGTTCTACCAGGACAGAAGCGAAGCCGGCATCGACCACTATTCCGAGCGCTGCCTCAAGCGCATCTGGCGCGCCGAGCGTTTCTCGTGGTGGTTCACCAGTCTGATGCACCGCTTTCCCGAGAACGGCGAAATCGGCCAGAAGCTGCAGGAAGCCGAGCTGGACTACATCGTCCATTCCGAAACGGGCGCCCGCTCCGTGGCCGAGAACTACGTCGGCCTGCCGCTGGATTTCGGCGCCTGAAACCCCGCAGGCCGCACCCTGACGGCAAGCGCCCCCAGGGTTTGCACCATGCCCGAGGAGGATGCCTGGGGTGCTCCGGCCCTGCGGGCTCGCCCAGACCTGTGAAGGACGCCCCCGGCGGTTTGATCTGCGTCAAAGGGCGTTGCGACGAACCGTTTTGACTTGCTTACATCGGCCTGGATCAGGGGCCATCCATCCCATAATTTGTCGATGAGCAAGAAACTGGACGCCATCGACCGCAGGCTCTTGGCCCTGCTGCAGGAGAACGCGGAAACCCCGCTGGCCACGCTGGCGGAAGCCGTCAACCTCTCCACCTCCCCCTGCTGGCGGCGGGTGCAGGCCCTGCGCGAGCGCGGTTACATCACGCGCCATGTCGCGCTGGCGGACCGCGGCAAGCTCAATCTGGGTGTCACGGTGTTTGTCTCGGTCAAGGCCAGTCAGCACGACCCAGCCTGGTTTGAACAATTCCGCGACGCTGTGCGCCAGATCCCGGAAGTGCTGGAGTTCTACCGCATGAGCGGCGCCGTGGACTACCTGCTGCGCGTCGTGGTGCCTGACATCAACGCCTATGACGCGGTGTACCAACGCCTGATCCGTTCCGTGGCGCTGAGCGACGTGCGCAGCAGTTTCGCGATGGAAGAACTGAAGTTCACCACCACCCTTCCGCTGGACTATGTGAGCTGAGCCAGGGCGACTCCTGGCACGCCATCTTTTTTCAGCGCTCCCTCACGCCCTTGACGCCACCACGTTCACAGGTGGCTAGGCAGCAGGGTCAGCCGCGCCGACCCTTGCGCGGGGCCCCAGTCTCACGCGGCGGCAGGCCCGTGTGCTGGGTCAGCAGGCGGCCTTTGGGCGGTGGCGTCGCTGCAGACCTGGGTGCACCCGCAGCGGACCCCATGACCCGCGCCGTGGCAGTCGTCTTGCCCGGCGGCGTGCTGTTCTTGCGCCGCGCGCTCTGGTAGCCACCGTCCGTCATGGGCTGCCAAGTCGGTATCAGGTGCTGCTTGCCATTGCCGATCAGGTCGGCGCGGCCCATGGCCTTGAGCGCCTCGCGCAGCAGCGGCCAGTTGTTCGGATCGTGGTAGCGCAGGAAGGCCTTGTGCAGGCGGCGGCGCTTCTCGCCGCGCACGATGTCCACGCTTTCGGCACGGTCGTCGCGGTGAATGCCCTTGAGGCTGTTCAGACCCGTGTGGTACATGGTCGTGGCCGTGGCCATGGGGCTGGGGTAGAAGGTCTGCACCTGGTCGGCGCGAAAGCCGTTCTTCTTGAGCCAGATCGCGAGGTTCATCATGTCCTCGTCGCTGGTGCCCGGATGCGCGGCGATGAAGTAGGGAATCAGGTACTGCTTCTTGCCCGCCTCCTCGCTGTACTTCTCGAACATCTGCTTGAAGCGGTCATAGCTGCCGATGCCCGGCTTCATCATCTTGGACAAGGGGCCGCCTTCGGTGTGCTCGGGTGCGATCTTGAGGTAGCCGCCCACATGGTGCTGCACCAGTTCCTTCACGTACTCGGGGCTCTTGACCGCCAGGTCATAGCGCAGGCCCGAGCCGATCAGGATCTTCTTCACGCCCTTGAGCGCGCGCGCGCGGCGGTAAATCTTGATCAGCGCGCTGTGGTCCGTGTTGAGGTTCTGGCAGATGCCCGGATAGACGCAGCTGGGCTTGCGGCAGGCCGCCTCGATCTCGGGTGACTTGCAGCCGATGCGGTACATGTTGGCGGTCGGACCGCCCAGGTCGCTGATGACCCCGGTGAAGCCCTTGACCTTGTCGCGGATGTCCTCGACCTCCTGGATGATCGAATCCTCCGAGCGGCTCTGGATGATGCGCCCCTCGTGCTCGGTGATGCTGCAGAAGGTGCAGCCGCCGAAGCAGCCGCGCATGATGTTGACGCTGAAGCGGATCATCTCCCAGGCCGGGATCTTGGTCGCGCCATCATGACTGCCGTTCTCGTCCGCATAGCTCGGGTGCGGGCTGCGCGCGTAATGCAAACCAAACACGTAGTCCATCTCCGCCGTGGTGAGCGGGATGGGCGGAGGGTTGATCCAGACGTCGCGTGCCGTGGTTCCCTCGCCATGCGCCTGCACCAGCGCGCGCGCATTGCCCGGGTTGGTTTCCAGGTGCAGCACCCGGTTGGCATGGGCGTAGAGCACCGGGTCGGACTTGACCTGCTCGAAGCTGGGCAGGCGGATCACGGTGCGCTCGCGCGGCAGGCGCTTGATGCTGCCCCGGCCCTGCAAGGCCGGGTTGGCCATGAAGGTGATGGGCTGCACGGCCGGCAGGACCGCGACTTCACTCCCCGCCTTCTCGCCTTCTTCCTTGCTGCAACTCTGCCCCTGGGCCGCGGCCTGCTCGGACGTGGTCATGTACGGGTTGATGTGCTCCTCCACATGGCCGGGCGTGTCCACCTCGGTGGAGTCGATCTCGAACCAGGGGTCGTCACCCGGCGGGCTCTCGCGCCGCACAAAGGCCGTGCCGCGCACGTCGGTGATGTCCTGCACCGGCACCTTGGCGGCGATGCGGTGCGCCACCTCGACCAGGGCACGCTCGGCGTTGCCGTAGAGCAGCAGATCGCACTTGCTGTCCACCACGATGCTGCGGCGCACCTTGTCGCTCCAGTAATCGTAGTGCGCGATGCGGCGCAGCGAACCTTCGATGCCGCCGAGCACGATGGGCACCTCGGGGTAGGCCTCGCGGCAGCGCTGGCTGTAGACGATGGCTGCGCGGTCGGGCCGTTTGCCGCCCACGTCGCCCGGGGTGTAGGCGTCGTCGCTGCGGATCTTGCGGTCCGCCGTGTAGCGGTTGATCATGGAATCCATGTTGCCCGCTGTCACGCCCCAGAACAGATTGGGCTTGCCCAACGCCTTGAAGGGCTCGGCGCTCTGCCAGTCGGGCTGGGCGATGATGCCCACGCGGAAGCCCTGGGCTTCCAGCACGCGGCCCACCACGGCCATGCCAAAGCTCGGATGGTCCACGTAGGCGTCCCCGGTCACCAGGATCACGTCGCAGCTGTCCCAGCCCAGGCGCTCCATCTCGGTGCGGCTCATGGGCAGGAAAGGCGCCGTGCCGAAGCGCCTGGCCCAGTAGGGCCGGTAGCTGGTCAGCGACTTGGCGGCGCGGGGGAAAAAGGAAACGTCGGGGAAGGAGGACATGAGAATGCGGTCGGCCGTCCGGAAAGGAACGGACTGAACCCCCGATTGTCCTGGATTTGTGCTGGACTTGCGTGCGGACACGCCCGAAGCCCCGCCAGGTCACGCGTCCAAGCCATCAGGCCAGCGCTACATGACACCAGGGCGCATGCACGCCACTCCCGACCTCCTCAGGCCGGATCAGAGGCGGGATGCGATTGCGACACGGGGGCCAAGGCCGGATGGTCCGCCCGGGGCCGATCCAGGTGATAGCCCTGCACCAGGTCCACGCCCAGGGTGCGCACCATGGCCAGCGTTTGCGCGTCCTCCACGAATTCGGCCACCGTGCGCTTGCCCAAAGCTCGGGCCACGTCCACGATGGCGCGCACGAAGACCTGGTTGTCCCCATCCTTGGGCAGGTCACGGATGAACAGGCCGTCGATCTTGAGCAGGTCCACCTTGAGGTGCTTGAGGTAGGCGAAGGAGGCAAAACCCGCGCCGAAGTCGTCCAGACAGGTCTGGCAGCCCGTCTGGCGCAAGGCTTCGATGAAGCATTCGGCGTCCTGCAGGTCAGACACCGCCGAGGTTTCCGTCAACTCCACCAGCAGGCGCTCGGGCGCCACGCCGTGCATGGTCAGCATCTCGGCGATGTAGTGCGGAAAGCTCGCCTGGTCGAAGGAACGGCCGGAGATGTTCACGGCCAGCGGCGGCATGGCGGGATTGGCCGCGAGCTGCTCGATGCTGGCGCGGACCACCCAGCGGTCGATGTCCACGATCTTGCCGCTCTTCTCTGCATAGGGGATGAATTGCCCCGGCATGATGAGCTGGGTGCTGTCGTCCTGGTCCACCATGCGGATCAGCGCCTCCAAATGGGAAACTGCGCCATCCCCCGCGTGGTAGACGCCCTGGTAATGCAGGCGAAACAGGCCCTGCTCGAGCGCGCGGGCGATGCGGTCGTTCCAGCCCAGGCGCGTGATCATCTTGCGCGAGGTGTCGCGCCCGGGAAGGTAGAGCTTCCAGCCGTTCTTGCCGCTTTCCTTGGCCTGGTACATGGCGGTGTCGGCATGGGCCACCAGTTCTTCGGCGCTGACCGACCCCTGGGTGTACAAGGCGATGCCCAGGCTGGAGGTGAGGCGCAGGTTCTGCCCGTCGATGCGGAAGGGAATCAACGCGATGGCGCGCACGATGCGCTCGGCCAGGTGCTCGGCCTCCTCCTGGCGGGCGTCGGGCATCAGCACGGCGAATTCATCGCCACCCAGCCGGCACAGGAGTTCATTGCGCCGTGTCAACGCACCGACTTCCGAGGCCACGCGGATCAACACGGCGTCGCCGGCCCGGTGGCCGAAGGTGTCGTTGATGTGCTTGAACTCGTCCAGGTCGAAGAACAGCAGCGCGCCCTGGCGATGACGTCGCTGCGACTCCTGGATGAAGCGCCCGAGTTCGTCCTCGAAACGGCGGCGGTTGTAGAGCCCCGTCAAGGCGTCGCGCTCGGCCAGGTAGACCAGCTGTTCGGCCGTCTGGCGCTCGCGCGTCACGTCCTCGTGGATCCAGAGCTGGCCGATGAAACGGCCCTCGGCGTCGCGCACCGGGTAGGCAGTCTGCACGATGACACGACCGTCGCCCGTGGCGATTTCATAGCTGGCCGAGGCCTCGCGCGTGCCCAGAAGCTCGTGCAGATGGCTGGAGAAATGCGTGGGCTGCATGATCTCCACCGCCGAGTCGCTCAGCACCTCGCCTGCGGGCCGCCCCACCAGATTGGCGCTTTCGTCCATCTGCCAGATGCGCAAAAAGGTTCCGTTGCAATACTGGATCTGGTTGTCCGCCGTCACGAACAGGATGCCCAGGTCCATCGCACCCAGCAGCGCGAGCAGGCGCGCGTGTTCTTCCTCCAACCGTGTCAGGTAACGGCGCCGCGCGGACTCGCCCGCGCGCAACTCCAGCACCATGCCGTCGAAGGCTCGCGCCAACCGCCCGAGTTCATCGGAACCGCTCATGGCGATCGGTGCGGGCATGTGACCCTGCCCCAGCTCATCCACCGCCACCGTCAGGCGCTGCAGCGGCCGGCTGACGATGCGGCGGATCAGCACGCGCATCACCCACAGGGCGGGGAGCAGGCCCAACAAACCGATCAGAAAGGCCAGGGTCGCGCCCCAGCGCAGGACCTGGTCCACCTGCGACTGTGGCAAGAGCTGCACCCAGCGCCAATCCGGCCCCTTGATGCGGGACCAGGCCACCCAGTAGGCCTCGTGGCCGTTCTCGCCCTGGGTTGCGCCAATGCGCCGCGCGCCGCTGCTTTGGCCAGATCGCGCCTCCTCGGCGGCGATCAGGGCATGCACCTTGACCAGCAGGGGATCACCGGACTGCTGGATGGCCAATTGCCCCTCGGCCTGCACGATGGGGTTCTGCAGGTCCGGGTGGGCGATGAGCTGGCCGTCGGCGCTCAGGATCATCTGCAACCCGCCCTCGGCACTGCGGGCACGCACCGCGTCCAGCAGGGTCTGGACCGCGATGTCATGGCCCACCGTGCCCACCCAGGCGCCGCGCCAGTCCAGCGGCTGGATGACGGAAACCAGCCAGGACTGGGCCTGCTGATCAAAATACACGGGCGTCCAGAACAGCATGCGCTTCGGGTTGTTCTCGGGCCGCGAGCCAATCATGGTCGGGTACTGGGCATTGCTGGCGTCGACCTGTGCCGCGCCACCCCAGTCCCGGCCCCGCGCGTAGACCATCAGTCCGTCCTCGACGAAATCCATGTACGCGGAGAAAAACGGCGGCGCCAGCGCGGGACCCTGCTCGCGCAACAGTTGGTAGCTCACGACGGCGCGCAGGCGCACGGAATCGCTGGGCCCGCGCGGGCCGGCGCGCAGGTACATGGTGGGGGCGCTCTCCGTGTCCACCCATTGCGGACGCAAGCGCCATAGGCCGTCCCAGCCCGGGGCGAACAAGACATCGAAGCGCCGCCGGGCCTGCTCCAGGTCCTGCTGTTCCAGTCGCAGCAGCAGTTCTTCCTGCAGTCGCAGCACACTGTTCTGGGCCTGCTGGAAGATCGCCGCGCCCGCCTCGGCCCGCAGCTCGGCGGTTTGTCGCGCCAGGATGGGGGCCAGCCGCGAGGCCGCCCAACTCATCGCGGCATACCCCAGAGCCACCAGCACCAGCAGCAGCGCGACGATCAGTCCGCCCATGGTCCAGGACAGCTGACGCGTGACGGAACCCCGACGTGCGACGGAACGGGAAGCGATGCGCAACATGGTTTTTGATTACAGCATAGCAAGCATCGTTCCAGGGTTTGCGCGAATCCCAGCGTTGCCGCCAGGCGTCATCACGCGGGTAAGATTACCTCGTACATACCATCGACTTCATGCGCAAATCGTTGATCCTCGCCTGTGTGCTGGGTTTCACCGCCTTGACGGTGCCGATCGCCGCCGCCCTGCACTGGGCCTCACGCGAGGCGCTGCGCGTGGAGTTGAGTTATGCCGGCACGGTGGCCGATGAATTGCTGCGTCGCGCCATCGCCGCGCGGCAACAGATTTACCTCGCCTTGGATACCCTGGGCCCTGCCCGACGCAACGCCTGCTCGGAGACCACGCTCAGTCTGATGCGCGAATTGAGCATGGGTTTGAGTTACCTGAAGGACGTGGGCGCGGCGCGTGATGGGCGTTTGATGTGTTCCTCCATGGGCCTGTACAGGCAAGGCATTGCCTTGGGCCCTAGCGACGGCCGCGTGTCCAGCGGCGTGCGGCTCTGGCGTGACGTGGTGTTGCCCTACGCACCCGGCCTGCACCTCAATCTCTACGAGCGCGAAGGCTGGGTGGTGGCGCTGCAACCCGACCTCGTCTTTGATCTGGCCTTGCGTGACCCCGACACGACCGTGGCGGTGCTGCTGGGCAGCCCGCCGATGGTGATCCAGTCGCGCGGACCCTACGATCCGACCCCGCTCGCACGCACCTCGACGGTGACCGCCCCTTACCTGGAGCTGGCCGACCACCTGCTGGTGCTGCGTCACTCGCCCGAGAACAATCTGACTGCGCTGGTGGCGATCCCGCGCACGGGCCTGGGTACACGCACCCAGGAGCAAGCCCTGATCCTGCTGCCGCTGGGGGCGGTTGCGGGCTTGCTGCTGGTGGCTGCCGTGGCCCTGGCCACACGCCAGCGCCTGAGCCTGCCAGCTGAAATCCGTCTGGGCCTGAAACGCCGCGAGTTCCACCTGCATTACCAACCCCTGGTGGACCTCCAGACCGGACGCTGCATCGGTGCCGAGGCCCTGCTGCGCTGGCGCCGACCCGAGGGCACGCCCATGTCGCCCGACCTGTTCATCCCTGTCGCCGAACGCAGTGGCCTCATCCGCGCCATCACGGACTACGTCATCGACCAGGCCGTGCGGGACCTGCCCATGTTGCTGGCGCAGCAGCCGGGTTTTCACCTCGGCATCAATTTCTCCGCGCAGGACCTGGAGCACGATGGTTCGGTCACGCAGTTGCTGCGGCGCCTGCGCGAGATGCAGGCGCCAGCGGGCAGCCTGGTCGTGGAAATCACCGAACGCAACGTCACCGACGCCCGGGCTGCGGCCAAACAGATCGCGCGCCTGCACGACCACGGTGTGCAGGTGGCGGTGGACGACTTTGGCACCGGGCATTCCAGCCTGTCGGTGCTGGCCGGCCTGGAACTGGACATCCTGAAGATCGACAAGTCCTTCGTGGACGCCATCGACGCGCAGGCCGCGGCCAGCCTGGTATTGCCCCACATCATCGACATGGCCAAGACCCTGAGGCTGCTGTTGATCGCAGAAGGGGTTGAGACCGAGACGCAGGCGGACTACCTGCGCGAACGCGGCGTCCAGTACGCGCAAGGCTGGCTCTATGGCAAGCCCATGCCGCTGGAAGCACTGCTGGACTTGCTGCGCACCCAGGGCCGGGCCTGGGCACCTCGGGGCCGTGGGTTGATGCCCGGAACCGACCATGCCTGAAACCACGATGCGTCCCAATCCGGAGCCCAGCGGCACGGTGGCGCCACGCTCCTGCGCGGATCTGTTTCTCTCCTTTACCGTGTTGGCCCTGCAGGGCTTTGGGGGCGTGGCGGCGGTGGCGCAACGTGAACTGGTGGAACGCAAGCGCTGGATGACCAACACGCAGTTCGTCGAGGAATGGGCCGTGGCCCAGATCATGCCTGGCCCCAATCTGGTCAATCTTTCCCTGATGCTGGGCGCGCGCCACTTCGGCGTGCGGGGCGCGCTGTCGGCCCTGGCCGGCATGCTGAGCGCGCCACTGCTGGTGCTGCTGAGCCTGGCCTGGCTGTACACGCAACATGCCGACCAAGCCGCCGTGGCCGGCGCGCTGCGCGGCATGGGCGCGGTGGCGGCCGGTCTGGTCATAGGTACCGGCCTGAAACTGATCGTGGCGCTCAAAAACAATCCGCTGCACCCAGCCCAGTGTCTGTTGCTGGGCCTGGCCTGTTTCGTCGCCATCGCCTGGCTGCGCTGGCCTCTGCTTTGGGTGTTGCTGGGGCTCGGCGGCCTGGCCTGGACCTGGGCTTGGGTGCGCCTGGCTCGACGCGAGCGGTCCGCACCAGCGCCGGCCTCGACGGGAAGCGCGCCATGAGCGCCCTCGCTGAACCTGTGCTCTCCCTGGGCCTGACGGACTGGCTGCAGCTGACGCTGCATTTCGCCCTGCTCTCCCTGCTGGCCGTGGGCGGGGCCATCACCACCACGCCGGACATGCACCGCTACCTGGTCACCCGGCAGGGCTGGCTGAGCGAGGCCCAGTTCAACGCCTCCATCGCCATCGCCCAGGCCGCGCCCGGCCCCAACGTGCTCTTCATCGCCTTGCTGGGCTGGAACGTCGGGCTGAACAACGGCGCCGGGGGGCCGTCCCTCGGCTGGGCGCTGCTGGGCGCATGCACCTGCCTCGCGGCTGTGCTGCTGCCCAGTTCCACCCTGGTCTATCTGACGGCGCGCTGGAGCCATGCGAACCGCGAGCGGCGCGGCGTGCGCGCCTTCAAGCAGGGGCTGGCGCCCTTGGTGGTGGCGCTGCTGATTTCCACGGGCTGGATCCTGGCCAGCACGCAGGCGGGCGCTTCCGCTGACCTGGCCTCGGCCGCGATTGCGGCCTGGCCCTTCTGGCTGCTGACGGTGGCCACCGCATTGCTGGTCTGGCGTACCCGCCTGCACCTGTTGTGGCTGCTGGGCACGGGCGCGGTCCTGGGTGTCTGGCTCGGCTGAGGCCAGCTTGTGTCGGTGACATCCATGACGCGGCGACAATGCCGGCATGGCCGAGACCGCTTCTTCCCCCTCGTCGTCCACGTCACCCCGCCGTTGGCCACCCGCGCTACGTCGCCTGCTGGGCCCCCTGCTGCTGTCGGCGCTGGTGCCGCTGTTCGTGCTGCTGGCGGGCATCGCGTGGATCGCGGTGCATTTCAATCCGCAGACCCAGTCACGGCAACTCGTTGAGCTGGTGCGCGCCCGCACCGGCTACCTGCTGACGCCGAGCGCGCCGCCCAAACTGACCTTCAGTCCCCGCCTGGGTCTGGCCTGGGGGCCACTGCTGCTCGAAGCGCCCGCTGACGAGGGTCAGACCGGCGCACCCGCGCGACGCGTGGCCGTCGCCCAGAGCATGCACCTGAGCCTCGACGCGTGGGCACTGCTGCGCGGAACCACGCAGGTGCGTGACGCCCGGATCGACGGCCTCAGCCTCTGGCCGGCCCCAGACCGCCGCTACGCCCTGCCCTCGCTGACACTGAATCTGAACCCCATCACCGAACCCGCCTCGCCAAACCAAACTGGCATGAGCGGCACCCGCAACGCGGCGCCGACGCCGGCCCTGCCCAACTCCGCACCCGCACCCGCACCCGCACCCGCACCCGCACCCGCACCGGGCAGTGTCGACCCACATCAAGCCCCGGCCCTGACCCATGCGCTGAGCCTGGAAGCCACTCTGCTGGACGCCACCGGCCAGGCCGTGTCACTGAGTCTGCAAGGACAGATCGGTCTCGCGCCGCCCACACCCTCGGCGATGCAGGGGCGCGCCCCCGGCCTGCGCGGGGCCTTGCGCCTGGTGTTGCAAGGCGTTTTCGACCAGACCACGTTCGCGCTCGACGCCAGCCGCGCCGATGCCTCGCCGGTGCTGCGCTTCGACCTGGCCCTGGGCTCGCTCGACCTCGACCATTACCTGGCCCGCCCCCTGAGCCAAGTGGTCCAGCAGACGGCTGCCTGGCAAGGCGGCGCCGCGTCCCAAGCGCCAGACCGGCAGACATCCCAGGTGACCGCAGCCCGAGTCTGGACCATGAGCGATGCTGTGGCCCCCAGCCAGCCCCTGCGCGCCCCGGACCGTACACCCCTGCGCTGGCTGCATGAGCTGGGACTGGACCGCCTCGATCTTCAGGGCACGCTGCGCGTGGCCGCGCTCAAGTTCAAGGATGTGCGGCTGAGCCATCTGCGCCTGCAGGCGCGCGCCCAGGACATACCCTTGCAGGACAGCCAAGGGCGCAAGCGCCACAGCATCGACCTCAACCCCCTGACCGCCTCGCTCTACGACGGTGGCGTGCATGGCGCGCTGCGCATCCACCTCGATGCCGACGCAGCCCAGGCACCCCGTTCGACCCCTCTCACCACCTTCGTCGCGGCCAAGCTGGACCTGCGGGATGTGCGCATCGGCCCCTTGCTGCGCGACGCGCTGGCCATCGACGGGCTGGAAGGTCGGGGCCACATCGCACTGGATCTGCGCAGCGGTGGGGGCACGGCCCAGGCGCTCAAGCGTCAACTGAACGGCAAGCTGGGGCTTCAGCTGCAAAACGGCTCGGTCGGTCTGAGCCTCGCCGAGCTATTGCGCGCGGGGCTGGGCGAAATCGGGAAGGCCCACCCCTTGCGCAAGCCCCAAGGCACGGAGGAGGCCGCGCGTTGGCGCACCCCCTTCGATCGGCTGCGCGCGAGCTTCGAGATCGAGAACGGCGTGGCGCGCAACCAGGATCTCTCCCTGGAGGCCCCGACCTTGCGGGTCGGCGGCGGTGGCACCGCCTGGCTGGCCGAGAACCGACTCGATTACACGCTGCGCATGACGATCGCACCCGCCACCCTGCAGCCGGCGCCCTCCGGCCCGCAACCGGCGCTGGATGGCTTGCAGGGACTGACCATACCGGTGCGCCTGAGCGGCCCCTTTGACGACCTGCAGTGGCGCATCACCTATGCCGATATTGCTCCCACGCCCGCATTGCGCCAGCGGCTGCGCGGTTGGAAGCGGGACACGCTGGACAAGCTGCGCGGCCTGCTGCCCCCGGCCAAGACCCGGGACTGAGGGATTGCGCAGACCGGCATGGCAGCTCAGTCGTCGCCGAGCTGCCGGAACTTGAGCACCCGAGCGGCCAGCAGGGTCTCGGCGAAGAAACAGCCCAGCGCGGCCATGAAACAGAGCACGCCCGCCAGAAAGCCGTAGATCGCGTAATGGTCGATCTTGAAAGCCGTGGTCTCGCCCAGGAAGAGCAGCACGATGGTCAGGCCGATCACGAAGGCGCACAAGGTCAGCAAGCCGATGGTGGTGTTGGCCAGCAGGCCGCGCTGCCGTAGCGCGGCCAGTTCCTGGACCCAGTAGGGTGCCAGTGCGGGTTCGGCATTGACGCGCAGTTTCTCGTCCAGGGTGCGGCCCCGGTCGATGATGCGGGCCAGCCGACCGGCCACCGCGCCGATCATGCCGGCCACGGCGGTGAGCAGGAAAACCGGCGCGACGGCGAGCTGGATGCCGTGGGTGACGGTGGAGGTATCGGTGAAAAGAGCCATGGGCGGATTATCGGGTGGACCATGGCGCCGATCGAGCGAGAAGATTCCCCAAGACTGCCCAGAGAGCGCGCCAGAGGGGTTTTGCACCGGCAGCGCCAAGCATGGAATGTTGCCAGTGCAGTTCAAGAGCCGGTGGGTCGGATTTCATAAAAACTCTCGCTCATGCCACGCAGTGGCCCGAACACGGCCTCCAGGGCGGCACTTTCGGCGAGCAGCCATTGCTGAGCGATTTCGCGCTCGGCGTCGGTCAACGCCTCCAGATTCGGCGGATCGCCATAAGCCTGCGCAATGCGCAAGTAGGCGGCGTGCACGGGCAGCACCAGCTCGGCGTCACCGAGATGGTCTTCCAGTACCTGGGCGAAGCGACGCTGCGCCTGCTCGCGCACCCTGCTGCCTTGCGCATCACCCTCGCCCTGGGGGTCGTAGAGGCGGACGGAGTAGGGTCGGTTCATATCCTTCATGGCGTGAGCTTAAGGCACGGGAGGCTTCCTGCTTTAGGTACAGTGCGCATCCCACCGTCATAGGAGCATGGACCTTGAGCGAACCCAACACCCCGCCCAGCCCGGACAACGCCACCCCCCCCGCCGGTCCCAGCAAGAAACGCCAGCTGGGCCTGCGCGCCATCGTCATGGTGCTGATGGGCATGGCCTTTTACCTGGCTGCCACCGTGCTTTTCGCGCTGGCCCTGGTGCAGTTGCTGCTCAGCATCGCCAGCGACGCGCCCAACGAACGCCTGCGCCACTTCGGCCGCGCATTGGGACACTACCTGCGTCAGATCGCGCACTACTTGAGCTTCGCTCGCGACGAGGCGCCGTTTCCGTTCAGCGACTGGCCTGACGCCGATTGAGGACGGGCCGGGTGGCGACCGCGCCGGCTCACGGTCACGCCGCCGCCACGTGGCCCCCTCTTAGGCACGCAGCAGCGGCCGGAACATCCACAGGCCGATCAAGGGGCCGACCCCCAGCAGGGGCAGCAGCAGACCCAGGGCCAGGTGCGGCAAGGCCGAGGTGAACAGCTCGATGCTGAGCACCGAGATCACGAAGCCGATGCAGTTGACCAAGGTCAGCACGCTGCCCACCGCCGCCTGGGGCGCGTTGCGCGCCGTCAAGGCCGAGAACTGCGGCGAGTCCCCGGACACCGTCACCCCCCACAGAAGCAGCCAACCCAGGAACACGACATCGGGCGCGTGCAGCATCAGCGGCGCGACCAGGCAGCAGGCCGCGCTGACCGCCAACTGCACCTGGGCCACCCGCGCGCTGCCTCGCTGGCGCGCCAGCCATCCCCCGCCCGCGCAACCGATGAAGCCCGCGCCGATGATGGCGAAGGACCAGGCGCTTTGCGCCGCGCCCGCGAAACGCAGGCCGACGATGAGCGGCACCAGCACGAAGCAGGTGTAGATCTCCCACATGTGACCGAAGTAGCCGAAGACCGAAGCCCGCAGGCGTCGGTCCTGCCAGATCAGGGCCAGCGAAGCGAGCCGAAGACCGCCCGCGCTGTGTGCGACGGCGGCGCCTTTCGCCTGCGCCGAACGTTGCTGCCAGGGGCTGTCAGGCACCAGCCAGGCCGTCAGCAATCCGCCCAGGGCCGCGAGCAGCGACACCCCGAGCACCACGGCCTGCCAAGGCGCCAGCCCACAGGCCGCGAGCAGGTTCGCCCACGCGCCCTCGCCCCCGGTGCCCTGAGTCGCGGCCGCCAGCGCGCGCAAGCCGTGCGGCAAGGCCGTGCCGAGAATCAGCGCCCCGATCAGCACGCCCATGGCCCCGCCCAGGCCCTCGCGGTACCAGCTGGCTGCGATCTTCATGCCCACGGGATAGATCCCTGCCAGCAGAAAACCCACCGCGAAGCGCAGAACCAACAGCAACGACAGATTCCCGTCCACCCAGAGCGTGGCAGCGTTCACGAGCGCACCCACCAAGGCACAGACCATGAACACCCGCGAAGGCGAAAACCGGTCGGCCACCATCAGCAAGGCAAACACCAAGGTGCCCGCGACAAAACCCAGTTGCACGGCCGAGGTCAGGCGGCCCACGGCCTCCGCCGGCCAGGCCCACGCATGCTGCAGGTCAGGCATGACCGCGTTGACGGCGAACCAGAGCGAGGTGGCGGCGAACTGCGACAGCACGATCACCGGCAGGATGCGGGCCGGGACTACGGTCGAGGCGGGTTGTGGGATTGAGTCCTGGTTTGCCTGCTGCGTCATGGACACAGCTTAGCCGGCGTGCCAGTTGTGTAAAGTCGGCCCGACCCCAGACCCAGCCTTTTGGACCAATAATTAACCAATAAGTGAATTAAACAACATGCCGCGCCCGCCCAAAAACGTCCCCGAGGAACGCCTGCGTGACGCCGACCGCTCGCAAGGCACCATCCTGGCGGCTGCGCGCGACGAGTTCGCTGAATTCGGCCTGGGCGGCGCACGCATGGACCGCATCGCCGAGCGTGCCGGCCTGAACAAGCGGCTGATCTACTACTACTTCGAGGACAAGGAAAAGCTGTTCCAGGCCGTGCTGGAACAGGCCTACGGCAACATCCGCGAGGAAGAGCGCAAACTGAACCTGTTGGACCTGACCCCGGCCGAGGCCGTGCGCAAGCTGGTGGCGTTCACCTGGAACTACTACCTGGCCCACCCCGAGTTCCTGACCCTGCTCAACAGCGCCAACCTGCACAAGGCCAGGCATCTGCAGGATTCGCAGCAGGCCCGGGCACTGAATTCACCGCTGCTGGACATGCTGGCCGAGATCCTGGAGCGCGGACGACGCGATGGCAGCTTGCGCGGCGGCGTGGACCCGATGCAACTCTACATCTCGATCGCCGGCATCGCCTATTTCTACCTCTCGAACAACCACACCCTCTCGGCCATCTTCGGCCGCGATCTGATGTCCGCCAAGGCCCGCAACGAGCGGCTCTCGCACATGACGGACCTGATCCTGGGTTCCCTGCTGCGCGGCTGACACGGCCTCCTCGGAACCTCTTTTCGGTCTCCCCGGTACGTTTCCAGTCCTTTTTCGGGCCCCGGCGGCCCGTCCGCGTGCGCGTGCGCCCTCCGGCGAATCCCTGATGGGCATTGGCACGCGCCCGCCTATAATTCACTGCCTAGTTAATTATTCCAAGCAACCAGGAGACAAACCATGCAACAGCATCTGCGCAGATTCCTCGCCATGGCCACGCTGACCGCGCTCGTGCCGCTGGCCGTCCAGGCCCAGAACAGCTACCCGAACAAGCCGATCCGGGTGATCGTGCCTTTCGCCGCTGGCAGCACCACGGACATCATCGCCCGCGCCATCACCGACAAGATGGGACTGAGCATGGGCCAGCAATTCGTGATCGAGAACCGCGGCGGCGCCAGCGGCACCATCGGCCAGGCGGTCGTGGCCCAGTCCGCGCCGGACGGCTACACGATCATGATCCATTCGTCCTCGCACACGGTGACGCCGCACACCTTCGCCAAGCTGCCCTTCGATCCGCTGAAGGACTTCACGCCCATCACGCCGATCTCGGCCACGCCGAATGTGCTGGTGATCGCGCCGTCCAAGAACATCAAGACCGTGCAGGAACTGCTGAGCTACGCCCGCGCCAACCCCGGGCAGCTCAATTTCGCGTCCGCCGGCCAGGGCAGCGCCACCCACCTGAACGCCGAGAAGTTCAAGCTCGCCGCCAAGATCCAGGCCACCAACATTCCGTTCAAGGGTTCGGCCGAAGCGGTCAATGAAGTGATCGCGGGCCGGGTGGACTATTACTTCTCGCCCATCGCACCCGTGATCGGGCAGATCCGCGGAGGCCAGTTGTTGCCGCTCGCGGTGGGTTCGGCCCAGCGCGCCAGCGCCCTGCCCGAGGTACCGACCACGGCCGAAGCCGGCGTGCCGGGCTCCGAATTCAACTTCTGGATCGGCCTGTTCGCGCCCGGCAAGACGCCGCGCGCCATCGTCGATCGCCTGCAGTCCGAGGTCGTGAAGGCCCTGGCCACGCCCGAGGTCAAGGAACGCTTCCTGTCCCTGGGCGCGGATGCCTGGACGCTGACGCCACGCGAATTCGACGCCTACATCCGCACTGAAATCAAGAACAACGCCGCGCTGGTCAAGGCCGCCGGCCTGGAAATCACCCCCTGAGCGGCACTGCCGTTGACCTTACTTCGTAGGAGAACCCATCCATGCCCACCCAACGTCTGGGAATCATCATGCACGGCGTCACAGGACGCATGGGCATGAACCAGCACCTGATCCGTTCCATCTGCGCCATCCGCGCCCAAGGGGGTGTCATGCTCTCCAACGGCGACAAGGTCATGCCCGACCCGATCCTGATCGGCCGCAACGCCGAGAAGATCGAGGCGCTGGCCAAGGCACACGGCATCGGGCGCTGGGGCACGGACCTGGACCAGGCGCTGGCGAACAAGGATGACACGGTCTTCTTCGATGCGGGCACGACGCAGATGCGCCCCACGCTGCTGGCCAAGGCGCTGCGCGCGGGCAAGCATGTCTATTGCGAGAAGCCCATCGCCACGACTCTGGCCGAGGCGATGGACATCGCCAAGACAGCGCAGGAAGCCACGAAAAAGAGCGGGCTCAAGCACGGCGCCGTGCAGGACAAACTGTTCCTGCCCGGCCTGCGCAAGCTGGACATGCTGCGCCGCGCCGGCTTCTTCGGCCGCATGCTCTCGCTGCGCTTGGAGTTCGGCTACTGGGTGTTCGAAGGCGACCTGCAACCCATCCAGCGTCCAAGCTGGAACTACCGCGCGGAAGACGGCGGCGGCATGATCTTGGACATGATGTGCCACTGGCGCTATGTGCTGGACAACCTGTTCGGCGAGGTGAAATCCATCTCCTGCCTGGGCGCCACCCACATCCCCCAGCGCTGGGACGAAGCCGGCAAGCCCTATGCCTGCACGGCCGACGACGCGGCCTACGCCATCGCCGAACTGACGGGCCACAACGGTGAGCCCGTCATCGCGCAGCTCAACATGTCCTGGGCCACCCGCGTCAACCGCGAGGACCTGGTCACCTTCCATGTCGACGGCACGCACGGCTCCGCCGTGGCCACGCTGACCGACTGCAAGGCGCAAAGCCGCGTCAACACACCGCGTCCGGTGTGGAACCCCGACGTGAAGCAGACCATGAACTTCACCGAGCAATGGCAGGACGTGCCCGACACCCAGGTCTACGACAACGGTTTCAAGATCCAGTGGGAGCACTTCATCCGCCACGTGGTGGAAGACGCGCCCTACGCGTGGACGCTGCCCGAAGGCGCCAAGGGCGTGCAACTGGTGGAGGCCGCGCTGCAGAGCTGGAAGGAGCGACGCTTCGTCGATGTTCCCTCGTTGAACTTCTGAGGAGACACCGCATGGCCCTGTCCCTCAAGCTGCCCACCACATCCGGCGCGCTGGAAAACTACGCGCTGCACGGTGCCGCGCCGGTGCGGCCGGCCGCGGGTGTGAAGTTCAACCGCATCGCCTACTCCGCCGCCCACGTGGTGGCCGACCCGCGCGCGATCGTCGACCCCTGGCTGCAAAGCGCGGTGGACTGGGACGTGACCATCGCCTACCGCCGGCGCCTGTGGTCCCTGGGCCTGGGCGTGGCCGAAGCCATGGACACGGCCCAGCGCGGCATGGGCCTGGATTGGCCCACCTCTCTCGAATTGATCCGCCGTTCGCTGGACGCCGCGCGCGATTTTGGCCCGGCGGCCCTCGTCGCCTCCGGTTGCGGCACCGACCACCTGGCCCCCGAGGCCGCCAAGAGCGTGGACGACGTGATCCGTGCCTATGAGGAGCAGATGGCCGCCATCGAGAAACTCGGCGGCAAGCTCATCGTCATGGCCAGCCGCGCGCTGGCCCGTGTGGCCAAGAGCCCGGCCGACTACGAGCGCGTCTACGACCGCATCCTCAGCCAGGCAAAACAGCCGGTCGTGCTGCACTGGCTGGGTGAGATGTTCGACCCCGCCCTCGCCGGGTACTGGAGAGGCTCCGGTCAAGTCGGAGCCAGGGGCGACAAGGACTTGGACGCCGCCATGGACACGGCGCTGGGCATCATCGCCGCGCACCCGGACAAGGTCGACGGCATCAAGATATCTCTGCTCGACAAGCACAAGGAAATCGCCATGCGCCGCCGCCTGCCGACCACGGGCGGCATCGACGGCCAAGGCGTGCGCATGTACACCGGCGACGACTTCAACTACGCCGAGCTGATCGCGGGTGACGGCTATGGCAATTCACCGGTGCACGGTCAGAGCGATGCGCTGCTGGGCATCTTCGACGCCATCGCGCCAGCCGCGAGCGCCGCGCTGGGCGAACTGGCCCGTGGCAACACCGAGCGCTTCCACGCCATCCTCGGCCCCACGGTGCCTCTGTCGCGCCACATCTTCGCGGCGCCCACGCGCTTCTACAAGACGGGTGTGGTCTTCATGGCATGGCTCAACGGCCACCAGAGCCACTTCACCATGGTGGGTGGCCAGCAGAGCACGCGTTCGCTCGTGCACTTCGCCGAGCTGTTCCGCCTGGCCGATGCGGCGAACCTGCTTGAACAGCCCGAGCTGGCCGTGCGCCGCATGCGGACCCTGCTCGCCCTGCATGGCATCGAAGGGTGAACGGCTGACCATGCGCGATTTCTCGCAGGATCACCGCTGGCTCTCGATCAACACCGCCACCCTGCGCCGCCAGCAGGGCGCGGAAGTGCCCCTCGATCTCATCATCGACCAATGCGCCGCGCGCGGCGTGCGCGCCATCAGCCCCTGGCGCGACCAGGTGGCCGCGGTGGGCATCGACCAAGTGGCCCGGCAACTCAAGGCTCTGGGCATCGAACTCTCGGGCTACTGCCGGGGTGGGTTTTTCCCTGCTGCCGATGCGGCTGGCCTGCGCGCCGCTCTGGACGACAACCGCCGCGCCATCGACGAAGCCAAGACACTCAACGCACCCTGCCTGGTACTGGTTGTCGGCGCCCTTCCCGGTGCCCTGCAGGGCCAACCGGCCTACAAGGACATCGCCCGCGCGCGCGGCGAGGTGCGTGACGGCATCGCGGCCTCGCTCGAGTACGCACGCGCGGTCGGCATGCCCCTGGCGATCGAACCGCTGCACCCCATGCAGGCCGCCGAACGTGCCTGCATCAACACGCTGGAGCAGGCGCTGGACCTGTGCGATGAACTGGACCCGCTGCCGACCGGCGAGTATGGCCGAGGACAGTTGGCCGGTGCATCAGCCGCCTTGGGCGTCGCGCTCGATGTCTATCACTGTTGGTGGGACCCGAAGCTGCAGCAGCAGATCGTGCGTGCGGGCCAAGGTTCGGCCTCGCGCCTACTGGCCTACCACGTCTGCGACTGGCTCGTGCCCACGCGCGACCTGCTCAACGACCGCGGCATGATGGGCGACGGCGTGGTGGAACTGCGCAAGCTGCGCAGTTGGGTCGAAACTGCGGGTTACGCCGGCTACAGCGAGGTAGAAATTTTCTCCACGCTGGACTGGTGGTTACGCCCCGGCGAGGAAACACTGGCCACCTGCATCGAACGCCACCGCGGCGTGGTCTGAGCGCGCCGCGCGATCACGCCGCTGGAGCCGCTACAGTGTGGGCTTCTTCCAGAAATCCACCATGGCAAAACAGAGCGAATGGCCCGGCAAGATGCTGGCCGTCATCAAGACCGGCAACGTGGCCGCAGCCGTTGCGCAGATCAAGGTCGCGCCGAGCGTCAAAGACCTGCGCCAGCTGCAGTCCGAACTCGACAAGGCCGGGCTGCGGGGCCGCTGGCGCGAGCTCGATCTGGCGATCGAGGAGAACATGGCCCTCTTGAACGCGCCGCGCCTGCACCGCTCGCCCTGAGGGCACAAGAACGCGCGAAATACCGCGCTACTGCGTGGCCGTGAGGCCACCATCCACGTAGATCACCTGGCCCGTCACGAAGGCCGCTCCCGGGCTGCACAGAAACAGCACCGGCGCCACCACATCCTCGGGCTCGGCCACGCGACCCAGCGGAATCCTTTGCAGCACCTGCGCCCGCACGGTCGGGTTCTCCAGCCAGTGGCGCGCCATCTCGCCTCGCACCACGGTGGGCGCCACACCGTTAACGGTGATGCCGTGCGCGCACAGCTCCACCGCATGCTGCTTGATCAGCATGACCATCGCCCCCTTGCTCGCGCAATAGGCCGAATACCCCCGGTCGCGCAAGCCCAGCTGGGCGCGCACCGAGAGCAGGTGGACCTGGCGGCCCGGTGCCCGGCCGGCCCGCACGGCCGCGATCTGGTGCACCGCCGCGCTCTGGGCCAGGAACATCGCGGCCTTGAGGTTGACCTGGATGACTTCGTCGAAAGCCTCTTCGCTGACCTCGGACAAACGCTCTTCACGCTGGATGCCCACGCAGTTGACCAGCAGATCAAGGTGGCCAAAATGCCGGGCCACCGCATCCACCGAGCGCCGGATATCGGCCACATGGTGCGCGTCGAGCACCAGGCCCAGTGCCTCATGGCCACGCGCCCTCAGTGCCGCGGCCAGGGCTTCGGCCTTGGTCGGGTCACGCCCGGCGACGGCCACGCGTGCACCGGCGGCGGCCAAGCCCCAAGCGACTGCGGTGCCGATGTCACCGTAGCCGCCAGGCACAAAGGCCACCTGGCCGGCCAGGGGCGCGAGGGTGTTGTCAGTACCAGCAGGCGCCATCGCTCAGTCCATGTGCAGACCACCATTGAGATCGATGATCTCGCCGGTGATGAAGCCCGACAGGGGAGAGGCCAGGAAGGTGACCACGTGGGCGAATTCCTCGGGCTCGCAGAAGCGCCCCACCGGGATCTGCTGCAGTAAGACCTGACGCTGGGCTTCACTGAGCTGCTCGGTCACCATGGGCGTGCGGACGTAAGCCGGCGCGATCGCATTGGCCGTCACGCCAAAGGCGGCGAGTTCGCGCGCCAATGAAAAGGTCAAGGCACTGATGGCGCCCTTGGACACGGAATAGGCCGTGCCCGCCGTGAGCCCGCCGGTCTTGCTGGCCAGTGAGCCGGTGTTGATGATGCGCCCCCAGCGGCGCGCCTTCATCGCGGGCGTGACGCATTGCGACCAGAACAGCGCCCCGTCCAGGTTGACCGCCAGCACGCCGCGCCACTCGGACTCGGTCGTGGCCTCCACCTTGTGGTTGGACAGAACCCCGGCGTTGTTGACCAGGATGTCCACCGGCCCCCAAGCTTGCACGATGGCCTGGTGGGTCTGCTGCACCTCGGCCAGGGAGCGTATGTCGCACACCTGCACACCCACCTGGGCGCCATGGCGGGCGAACGCCGGTTCCATGGCCGCGGCCTGCACATCGACCATGGCGACGCGGCAGCCCTGCGCCACCAGCGCGTCCACCACGGCCCGGCCCATGGTGCCGCCCGCGCCAGTCACCACCGCCACTTTGCCATTCAAGGTCTTGTCCATCAGGTATCCAGAATACTTTTGCGGCCGAACAGCCCACGGGCACGGAAAGTCACCACGGCGATGAACAGGATGTACATCGACATCAGCGACCATTCCGAGGCGAAGGCCCCGGTCAAACCCACCACCAGCCCGACCATCAGCCCCGCCGTCACGGCGCCCCACAACGATCCTACGCCGCCCAACACGATCACCAGAAAGGCCGGCACCACCGCGTCCACGCCCACCTGCGGCCGGATACCCCAGATGGGCGCCATGACCACGCCGGCCAGCGCCGCCAGCGCCACACCCAGCGCGAACACCGCCGAGCGCAGCCGGCCCAGGTTGATGCCCAGCGCGCGCACCATCTCGCTGTCGTGGGCCCCGGCCTTGATGATGGCGCCATAGGGCGTCTTCTCCAGAAAGAGCCAGAGGCCGGCGATGGCCGCGATGGCAAAACCGCAGGCGTAGAAGCGGTAGGTCGAATAGACCAAATCACCGAACAGGAAGGCGCCCGAGATCGCCGCCGGCAACGGCAACTGCTGCTCGTTCGACCCCCACACCACCCGGATCGCCTCCTCGATCACCAGGGCAGCACCGAAGGTCAGCAGCAGGCCGTACAGCGGGTCGAGCCCGTAGGTGCGGCGCAGGCAGGCCTCCAACAAGAGGCCGAACAGGCCCACCAACAGCGGCGCCAGGAAGAGCGCGATGGCGTAGCGCGTCCCTACCGGCAGTGCCATGTAGGCCTCCTGCACTCCGGGAAACCAACCCAGGCGCGGTGTCATCACGAACAGGGCCGCGTACATGCCCAGCGCGAAGAGCGAGCCGTGCGCCAGGTTGATGGTCTCCATCACACCGACGATCAGCATGAAGCCCAGCGCGATCAGCGCGAACAACAGGCCCAGGGTAATGCCGTTGATCAGGTGCGGCAACAGATTGGCGAGCATGGGGAGAGGACCCTGTACCGTTCAGCGCTCGTAGCTGGGGGTCGCCTCGTACGACTCCAGCTTGCAGCTCCCCACGGCAGCGGGATCGATGACATCTTTCGGCTCGCTCTGGGTGAGGATCTTGTAGATGTCGTTCTTCTCCGCCGGCGTGTCGTTGTAGGACGCGAGGTAGATCGTCTGCTGGACCTGGTGCGTCACCGGGTCGATCCAGGCGTCGTAATGCTGCATGCGGTCGCGCGCGCTCATCTTGCGGCCTTCGAGTTTCTTGATCACCGATATGTTCTGGGTCGTGCCGGCCTCCTGCACGCAGCGCAGCAACTCACGCGTGGCCATGTAGCCGTTGTAAAACACATTGCCGGGTACCGCGATCGCCATGCCGGGGAACTGCTTCTGGTAAGCCGCAACGAACTCCTTGACGCCCGGCAGATCGAGCCGGTAGTACCAGGTGGTGCCGAACACGCCGAAGATCGATTCCGGACCCAGGCCATAGACATCGGGCCAGTCCTGCTGGTTGTTGATCCATGCGGCCCGCTTCTGCAAGCCCAGTTGCACAACCTGCTGGCGCAAGGCCTTGATGTCGTCACCGCCAACGGCCGTGGCCACCACCTGGGGCTTGAGCTGCTGCAGCTTGAGCAGGTAGGAGGAAAAATCGCGCGTGTTCTGCGGGATCAGCAGTTCTTCGATGACGCGCCCGCCGTTGGCCTCGATCAGCGTGCGCGTGGCCTTGGAGGTGTTGTGCCCCCAAACGTAGTCATTGGTCATCAACACCCAGTCCTTGCCGCCGGTGCGAATGGCGTTGCGCACCGTGGCCTGCGCGAAGTTGGTGCCGTTGCCATCCCACACGAACTTGACGCGGTGGCAGTCCTTGCCGGACTCGGTGGGCGAGCTGGAGTTGGTGTTGAGGAAGATGCAGCCGTACTTCTGCGCCACCTGGGAAATCGCGTTGGCCACGCCCGAGTGCACGGCACCAATCAGAAAGGCCGCGTCGTTGCGGTTGATCATGCGCTCGGCCACCCGCGAGCCGGTGGCCGGCGTCGTCTCGGTGTCCATGTGGATGGCCTCGATCGGGCGACCCAACAGGCCACCTTTGTCGTTGAACTCACGGATCGCCATCATGGCGCCGAGCCGCTCCATGCCGCCGCTGGCCGCGTACTGGCCGGAGGCGTCCATGGTCAGGCCGATCACCAGGGGCTTGGCCTGGGCGCTCTGGGCCCAGACGCGGTTGTGGGCCCAGGGACCGAAGAAGCCACCGATGCCCGCCGCGCTGGCGGCCGATGCCGCGAGGAAACGACGGCGCTGAGGGTTGCTAGAAACGTGAGGGGTCTCGTCTGTCTTGAGCTTGTCCATGGTTTGTCTCCGGGGTTGGTGGGATGAACGAAAGCGGTCTGTCGCCGCCTTGCGCCTTAGGAACGCTTGGATGGGGTGTTCACGATGGTGACGCCGTTGAGCTTTTCCTGGGCCACGAGCAGCGAGGCGATGAACTGCTCGCCCAGGCCAAGATTGCTCGCCTGCACGAAGCTCTGGTGCGCCGCCTCGGCCAGAAAACTCGTGGTGGGCAGCGTCTCCGTGAGGTGCGTGTAATAACGCAGGTCTTTCTGGCCGTTGGCGATGGCGAACTTCAGGCCACCCAGGTCGCCCTGCAGGGCCTTGCCCACCATCATCTGGAAGATGCCCGAGTTCACGCCCCCGGCGGACACCACGTCGAACAGCTTCTGTAGGGACAGGCCCGACTTGGCCGCCGTGGCCATGGCTTCCGCAATGGCGGCGGCCGTGGTCATGGCCAGCATGTTGTTGATCAGCTTGAGCACATGCCCGTGACCGGGCGGCCCGACGTGGATCACGTTTTCGCAGAAGGCGGACAGGATGGGACGCACCTTCTCGAAATCCGCGGGAAACGCGCCCACCATGGTGTTCAGTCGTCCCTCCTCCGCCTCCTTGGGCGTGCGGGCCAGCGGCGCGTCGATGTAGATGGCACCGCGCTGCGCAAAGGCTTCACGCAGGCGCGCGGTCGACGCTGGCTCGGCGGTGGAGCAGTCGATGACCATCAGCCCCGGCTCGGCCGCGGCCAGCAGACCGCCGTCGCCCAACACGATCTGCTCGACCTGCGGCGAACCCGTCACGCACACGATGACCGCGCTGGCGCCGCGCGCCAGCTCCGCGCGGCTACCGACCTCGACCGCGCCGGCTGCAAGCAGGTCGTCCAGGTTGTCGCGTGAGCGATGCGCCATGAAACGCAGGCCATAGCCCTTTTTGAGCAGGTTCTTGGCCATGCCGTGCCCCATCATGCCCAGCCCGATGAATCCGATCGTTGTGCTCATGGTCTTGTCTCCTGTGTAGCGGTCTGCAATGTCCCGGGCGCCTGCATTGCGGCTTCCTGGCTGTCCTGCCAGAGCCGGATCAATCGCCGGTAACGCGTGGCCACCTCGGCGACGACAGCAGCGTCGTCCAGTTCACCGGCAAACCACGCGGCGGCGGCCTCGGCGAACAAGGTCCGCCCCACCGCGAAGCCCTTGCACAGCGGCTGGCCGGCCGCGGCCCGGAAGCCGAGCCAGAGCTGCTCTTCGCTCGCTTCCAGTCCGAGCAGCAGCACGCCGCGGCAGAACGGGTCGTGGCGCGTGATGGTGTCGGTCAACAGGGCCCAGCCCTTGCTGTCCGGCGGTGGCAACTTCCACCAGTCCGGCCGCACGCCGGCGTCATAGATCTGCTGCACACCACGCGCCACCGTGTCGCTGCCCCCCGGCAGATCGCGCGGTGGGATCAGCTCCAGCAGCAGCTCATGCCCGGTGCCATGGCAGGCCTGCGCCAGCAACTGCACGGTGGCGATCTGCTGCCGCGCCAGGCCGGCGTCGTCGTCCGGGTGGTGCGAGAGCAGGCACTTCACCACCTGCTCCGCGGGCCAGCTTCTCAAGGCCAGGCCCAGTTGCTCACCGTCCTCGAAAACCAGGGGCCGGGAGCCGGGTCGCTCGACCGGACGGCCGATCCAGACGCCCGTACCCGTGAGACGGTTGAGCACCGAAGCGCCGTATCGGCCGTCCACGATGACACCCGGCCCCGGCAGTGCGGCGGCACCGTTCAGGCCACTGGACATCTGCCCGGTTTTTTCAAGCGCATACCCCTGCTCGGCCGCCTGGGCCACCAGTTGCTTGAACCGCGCGATGCGCTCCACCGACGCGCCGAAACGGGCCGCCAGCTCTTCCAGTTGTGCGCGGTGGTCGAAAGCCAGAATGGCCAGAAACGGAGGCACCGCCGCGCGGGTGCTGCTGCGATGCAGATGCTCCAGCACCGGGTCCTCGCGCAGGCGCAGGTGGCGCGAGCCCTGCGTGAGAAAGTGGTTCAGCTCGACCCAGCTCGGCATGGCAGGCGCGCAACCGTGGCGAGACACCACGAGGGCGCCACAGGCGTTGGCGTAGCGCAATGCGTCGCTTAGGGGTTCGTCCCGGACCCAGCCGCGCAGCAGCCCGGCCATGAAGGCATCGCCCGCGCCGAGCACGTTAAAGACCTCCACCGGAAAACCAGGGCCCTGCACGCCCTGTTCCAGCTCGTCGGCAATCGCGCCAGGGAAGGCCAGACAACCCATGGGGCCTCGCTTCATCACGATCAGGGCCGGCGAGACCTCGCGGATTCTGCGCAGCGCCGCCACCGTGTCTTCGGTGCCACCCGCGATGTGGACCTCCTCCTCCGTGCCTACCACCAGATCGCACAGGGACAGCACGGACTGGATTTCACCGCTCACCGCCTGCGACGCCACATAACGCTGCTCGCCCAGGCCCGGCGAGGTCAGTCGCCATAGCACGGGCCGGTAGTCGATGTCGAGCACCACCCGCGTGCCCGCCGCCCGCGCGGCGCGCATCGCGCACAGGCAGGCCTCGCGCGTGTCCGGGTGCGACAGGTGGGTGCCGCTGATCAGCAAGGCGCGCGCGGTCGCGATGTACGCCGGGGCGATGTGCTCTGCCCTCAGCCCCATGTCGGCGCAATGCCGACGGTAGAACAGCAGCGGGAAGGTGTCCTGGTCCTTGAGGCCCAGAAACACCAGCGCAGTCAGTCGCTGCGGGTCGATGCCCAGCTGCGAGACATCCACACCTTCCCGCTGCAGCGACTCGCGTACAAAACGGCCGTTGTGCTCATCGCCCACGCGGCTGATCATGCCCACCCGCAGTCCCAACCGGGCCGCCCCCACGGCTGTGTTGGCTGGCGATCCGCCAAGGTAACGCGCGAAGGTCTGGACGTCCTCCAGGCGCGCGCCGATCTGCTCACCATACAGATCGACCGCAGCCCGCCCCAGGCACAGCACATCAAAGGACCGCGTCTTGTCAGGATGCTGCGGGTTCAGGCTCACGTTCGCGCTCCTTTCCTTCCCGTTGAAGGGTCCGAAGTCCCCACCTGCGCCTTTGCCTTCGATGCCACGGTGTTGCGAGAGACTGGTAGCTTCTTGGCCAGCTCATGGCCGGTGCCAACCACCAAGGCCTGCGCCAGGCACAGAGGTGCGACCAGGGAGCGGAACGCCGCGTCCGGCCCCTGCCCCAGCTCGAAACACAGCGTGGCGTGGGGCTTGAGTGGCGAGAGCGCGAAGTCGGTGATGGCGATGACGGTGATGCCGCGCGCGCGCGCCTGATCCGCTGCCTGGACCACCTCCTGCGAGTAGTTCTTGAAGCTCGTCACCAGCAGCAGTTCACCACGCTCCATCTGGCGCAAGGTGTCCATCAACATGCCGCCCACGCCGTCCATCAGTTGCGCCTTGATGTCCAGTTGCGCGAGTGCGTAGGCCAGATAGCTGGCCACCGGAAACGCGCGCCGCTGCGCCAGCACCTGCACACGCGTGGCCCGACTGATCAGGCGGGCCGCCTCGGCCAGGTCTTTCGCGTTCACGTTGTCTTCCAGCGTGCCGAGATCGGCCATGCCACTGACGACGAACTGGTGCAGCACGCCGGCTTCGGGCGCGCCCGAACCGTTGGAACGGCGGATCACGTCGATGCGGTCACGGTAGCTGCCCACCCGGTCGAGCAAGCGCGCGCGGAACAACTGCTGCATCTCGGTGAAGCCCGCGAAACCGAGTGTGTTCGCGAAACGGATCAGCGCCGATGGCTGCACCCCGACCGCCTCGGCCACGGTGGCCACGGTGCCCAGGGCCAGATCGTCCGGGCGCTCCAGCACGAACTGGGCGATCTGCTGCTGCTGTTTCGTCAGGCGCGCGTAGGCCTCGGACACTGCGTCGGCGAATTCTTCGAACGTGGTGGCTCTCGTCATGTAAATAGAACAGAAAAACTTGATTAACAAAAGAATAGAACATATATTCTCTTATGTCCAGGATCTTTTCCAGAATCTTTTTTCACCGTTCTTCATGACCCTTCATCAAAAGCCCGCCGCGCTGATCACCCCCTCCATGGTGGTGACCGTGCTCCTGCTGGCCAGTACGCCGCTGTGGCTCAAGAGTGCCGGTCTGTACCAGTACCTCGCCCTGGAAATCACGATCTGGATGATGTTTGCGCTGGCCCACAACCTGCTGCTCGGCTACGGCGGCATGCCCTCCTTCGGGCACGGGGCCTACTTCGGCGTGGGGGCCTATGCCTGCGGTCTGTTGCAGCAGCAGGCCGGGGCCGATCTGCTCACGGGCCTGGCGGGTTGCGCCCTGGCCGCGGCCCTGGTCGGGGCGGTGGTGGCCACCTTCATCTCGCACCGCCGAGGCATCTATTACGCGCTGTTGACGATCGCCTTCGGCCAGCTGATGTGGTTCATCGCGATCAAGTGGCACAGCGTGACTGGGGGCGAGGACGGCCTGCTCAATATCCAGCGCCTGCCGCTGAAGCTACCAGGCCTGGAACTCTCATTGGCCAGCAACGAAGCCCTGTTCTATTTCGTGCTCTCCATCTTTGCGCTGGTGCTGGTCTTCCTGTGGCGGCTCATCCACTCGCCTTACGGGCGCGTGCTGCGCGCCATCAAGCAAAACGAGATGCGCGCGAGTTTTGTGGGCCACAACGTCTGGCTCTACAAGTGGAGCGCCTTTGTGCTCTCGGCAGCGCTCTCGGGCCTGGCCGGTGGCCTGTTTGCACTGGCGCAGCAGTCGGCCTACCCCAATGTGATGAGCCTGCACAACTCGGGCTTCGTGGTGATGATGGTGCTGATCGGCGGCGGCCTGGTGAGCTTCTGGGGCCCGGTGATCGGTGCGCTGGTGTTCATCCTGGCGCGCGACCTGCTGGGCGCTTACACCGAGACCTGGCTGCTGTGGTACGGCCTGCTCTTCATGGCCGTCGTGCTCTACCAGCCCAACGGCATCGCCGGCGCCTGGCAGCACGGTCTTGCGCGCTGGCGCAAGTGGCGCCACGCGACGGACCGCACGGCCGCCGTGAAAACCCAGACCCGGGAGGCCTGAACCATGGCCCTGTTCGAAGCCACGCAGATTCACAAGCGTTTCGGGGACCAGGTCGTCCTCGAAAGCGTGTCCCTCGCCTTCGAGGAAGGTCAGCTGTCGGGCATCATGGGCCCCAACGGTGCGGGCAAGACCACCTGCTTCAATGTGCTGACGGGTCGCTTCGCGCCCAACCGGGGTGTCGTGCGCTTCGCGGGGCAGGACATCACGGGCAAGTCGCCGCGCGAGATCGCCCGCCTGGGGGTGGCGCGCTCCTTCCAGATCATGAACCTCTTCAACGACGACAGCGCCATCGACAACATCGTCGTCGCGCTGAAGTCGGTGCAGGCGCAGGCCTGGTCGGTCTGGCGCGACCTCGGTCGCCACACGGCCGCCTACGAGGAAGCCGCCGAGATCCTGCGCGAGATCGGCCTGGCCGGCAAGGAAAGCATGCCCTGCCGCCGCCTGTCCTACGGCGAGCGGCGTGCGCTGGAGATTGGCGTGGCGCTGGCCGCGCGGCCGCGCATTCTGTTCCTCGACGAACCCACCGCCGGCCTGGGCGCGGAAGGCACGACCCGGCTGCTCGAGCTGGTGGGCCGGCTCAAGCAGAAGATCACCATCGTCATCATCGAGCACGACATGAACTTCCTGTTTCGCCTGGCCGACCGGATCTCCGTGATCCACTGGGGCCAGGTCATTGCCCAGGGCTCACCCGCCGAGCTGCGCGACAACCCCTGGGTGCAACGGTCCAGTCTGGGAGGCTTGCCCGCATGAACACCACCACCGCCCCACAGCTCGCCCCACTACGCACCCCACAACTCGCCCCCCTGTTGCGCGTGGAAGGTCTGGAGACCTTCTACGGCGAATCCCAGGTGCTGTTCGGCGCCTCGCTGGAAGTGGCCGCTGGCGAAGTGCTGGCCCTGCTGGGGCCCAACGGCGCCGGCAAGACCACCACACTGCGCTCCATCCTGGGCCTCACCCCCGCGGCCCGCGGCAGCATCCACTTCGACGGACAGGACATCACGCAACAGGCTACCCACCGCATCGCCGCGATGGGCGTGGGTTGGGTGCCCGACGACCGCCGTGTTTTCCCGACGCTCACGGTGGCGCGCAACCTCGAGATCGCGCGCAAGTCCACGCGTTTTCGCGCCTGGAAACTGGGCGAATGTTTCGAAATCTTCTCGGCCCTGGAGTACTTGATGGCACGCGAATGCGAGAACCTATCCGGGGGCGAGATGCAGATGGTGGCGATCTCGCGCGTGCTGATGGGCGCGCCAGGCCTGGTGCTGTTCGATGAACCGAGTCAGGGCCTGGCGCCCAAGGTGGTGCAGGACGTGATGGCCACCATCCGCCGGCTCAAAAGCGAAGGCGTGGCCGTCGTGCTGGTCGAGCAGAACGTGGCCTGCGCCCTGGCCATCGCCGACCGGGTGTGTGTCATGCAGGCTGGGCGCGTCGTCCATGCCTGCGCAGCCGAAGACCTGCGGCAGGATGCCGCGCTGCAACGCCGCTGGCTGGGGATCTGAGATGAACACACCGCTGCTCCACGTCCAGGGACTGGTCAAGCGCTACCGACGGGGCTGGCTCCAACCGCAGACCACCTTCGAACTGCAGGCCGACTTCCGCATTGACGGCCCCACCATCCTGGGTGTGATGGGCGCCAACGGCGCGGGCAAGACCACGCTGTTTGAACTCATCACCGGCGGTAACCAACCCAGCGCGGGCCGGGTGCTCGTGAACGGTCAGGACATCCACCGCACCCGCTACGAGGAACGCGACCGCGTGGCCCAGCACTACCACCAGTCCTATCAGTTGCGCGCCTTCCGCCGCACGCGCCCGTCGTTCATGCTGGAGCGCGCCCTGAGCAGCCGAGCCCTGGTGCACCTCTTCGACGAGCCGCAGTTCAACACGCAGGACGGCTACATCGGCTTCATGCTGGACTTCTTCCGCAGGCTGCGCAGCGAAGGGCGTCTGGTCGTGCTGTGCCTGCACCCGAACGAGCCAGTGCACCTGGAGATCCTGGCAGAGGTCTGCGAACGTTTTGTCTTCGTGCAGAAGGACAGCCAACGCGTGAGCCGCCTGACGTTTGCCGACGACCTGCCGAGCTTGAGCCGGCAGGCCGCGGTGGCCGCCTACCTCGGCCACCTGGCGCCGGCCTGCGGCGCTTGATACCTTCAGTCGATCTTCGCGCCCGAGTCCTTGATGACCTTCGCCCACTTGAGGGTCTCGCTCCTCATGAAGGCCGACAGCTCTTCCGGCGTGCTGGGCATGGGTTCGAGACCAGCGGCCGAGAAACGCTCGCGCACCTCGGTCGAGCGCAGCACGGCCACGAGTTCGGTGTTGAGCCGTTTCACGATCGCGGGCGGCGTGCCTGCGGGCGCGAGGATGGCGAACCAGCCGCTGGACTCGAAACCCGGCAAACCGGTTTCGGCCAACGTGGGCATGTCGGGCGCGAGCACGGAACGTTTCTTGTCCATCACACCCAGCACCTTGAGGCGGCCCGACTGGATCTGCGGCTTGATGGTCGTGAGGTCGGCGATGGCCAGCGAGGTTTCGTTGCCCATCGCGGCCAACACGGCCGGACCACTGCCCTTGTAAGGCACATGAACAATGTCCACGCCGGCCATGGATTTGAGCAATTCACCCGAGAGGTGCATGGCCGTGCCGTTGCCGCCCGAGGCGTAGGTCAGCTTGCCGGGTTCCTTCTTCGCGAGTGCGATCACGTCCTTGACCGTCTTCGCGGGCAGTTCGGTGCCGGCCACCAGCACGAAGGGACTGGCACCGAAACCGGTGACAGGCACAAAGTCGCGCTGCGGGTCGTAGGACAGGGTCTTGTAGAGCGAAGGATTGGCCGTCAGGCCGCCGGCCGAAGCCAGCACGATGGTGTAACCGTCGGCCGGCGCCTTGGCCACCATGCCCAGACCCACGCCGCCGCCGGCGCCAGGTTTGTTGTCCACCACCACGGGCTGGCCCAAGCGTTCAGACAGCTTGGGCGCCACGATGCGGGCCGCCGCGTCGGTGCTGCCACCGGGTGGGAAGGTCACCACCAACTTGATCGGGTTGGCCGGCCAGGCCTGCGCCATGGCGAAGCCCGTGAATCCGAGCAGAACGCAAAGCGCCAGATAACGACGAGCTTGGGAAATTGTCATTTTTGTCTCCTGTACTGGTTATGGATGGCAAATTTATAGCCGGAACAGATGCACGGCATTGCTTTCGTAGAACATCTTCTTGTGTTCAGGTGTAAGCGGCAGCGCATCCATGGCGGCCACCTCGCCCAGTTCGTACTGGTAGGGATAGTCCATCGCGTACATGACGCGGTCCATGCCCATCTGCTGCTGCACGAAGCTGATGGCGGGTTCCCAGGCCATGCCGCTGGTCGTGTACCAGAAGTTCTCGCGCAGGTAGTCGCTGGGCTTCTTCTTGAGCGGCTTGACGCCCGGATGCCGGTTGGCACGCACGATGCCCGCGTGCATGAAATCGATGCGATACAGCCAGAAAGGCAGCCCCTCCCCCAGATGTCCCAGCACGATCTTGAGCTTGGGGAAACGGTCGAACACGCCCGAGATGATCAGGCGCAGCGCGTGCAGACCGGTCTCGGCCTGGAAGCCGTAGATCGCGGCGTCCATGCAGCGTGGCAGGAAGGGCTGAATCATCTGCGGCGGCGGCGTGTTGGGGTGGATGTAGAAGGGCACGTCCAGCGCCTCGGCTGCGGCGAACACATCCCAGTACTGCTCATCGTCCAGGTAGGTGCCCATGGTGTGCGAGTTGACAACTGCGCCCTTGAGGTCCAGCTTGGTCACTGCGCGCTCCAGTTCCCGCGCGGCCTTTTGCGGCGCATGCGGCGCCACGGCGGCCAGGCCTGCGTAACGGTCCGGGTGCTTGCGGATGGTTTCAGCCAACTGGTCGTTGGTGGACACGGCCAGGGCGGCGGCTTCATCCGGCGGGAAGACCTGCACACCGGGCGCGGTCAGCAGCAGCAGTTGCACGTCCACGCCCGCGGCATCCATGTCGGCCAGGCGGCGCGCCTGCATGTCCTGGATGCGGTCGCGCAAGTCCTTGGCACGCGGCGCCTCGCTGGTGCCGAAAAAGCCCCAGAGACTGAAAAACCCGGGGTCGTCCAGACTCTTGGTCTCGATGATCTTGCGGTAACGCTGCACCAGTTCGGGCGTGGCCCAGGCTTCTTCCGTCGCGATGCGACGCCATGCTTGCTGACTCATCCGTATCTCCTTCTCAGTCGGATTAGATGCATCCATAATTCATCTGTAAATCGAAAAATTCCGAATCATTCATGAATTTATTTCAATGACTTCCGGCTTCTCGCCCACCATCCGCCAACTACGCGCCTTCAAGGCGGTGTACCAGTTGCGCAAGCTCGGCGCGGCGGCGGAACAGCTGTCACTGACGCAATCCGCCGTGAGCGTGCTGATCCGCCAATTGGAAGAAGGCCTGGGCGCGCGCTTGTTCGACCGCACCACCCGCTCCCTGCAACCCACCCAGGCTGGCCAAGACGCGATCCAGGTGGCCGAGCGCATCCTGCGCGATGTGGACACGCTGGGCTCCAGCTTCATGGACCTGCGCGCCCATCAACGCGGCCGCGTCTGCATCGCCATCACGCCCACGCTGGCCGGCATGCTGCTGCCCGAGGTCATCCGCACCTTCAGCCTGCGCTACCCGCATGTACAGACTCTGGTGGACGATGTCTCGCCCGAGCAGTTCGTGAGTCGCGTGGTCGGTGAGCATGTGGATTTCGGCATCGGCACACCCGAGCGCGCGGGCGGCGAAATCGTTCAGCAGCCCTTGATGCGCGACACGCTCTGCCTGGTCTGCGCGGTCGGTCACCCGCTGGCCCAACTGAAGCAAGTGCGTTGGGCCGACTTGGACGGGCAGCCCCTGATCACGGCCCGCCCTGGGTATGGCGTGCGCCAGTTGGTTGAAACCAGCGCCGCGCGCGCGGGCGTGCGGCTGAACGTGGTGGGTGAGGTGTCCTTCCAGTCCACGGCACTCTGGCTGGCACGCAGCGGCCAGGCCGTGGCCCTGGTGCCCACCGCCTACGCGCGGTGCCTGGCGCAGCCGGACTTGCTGATCAAGCCACTGCGCCAACCCGTGGTTTCGCGCGACGTCTACCTGGTCTGCAAGCGTGGCCGTTCGCTCTCGCTGGCCTGTGAGAGCTTCATCCAGGTGCTGCGCGAGGAACTGGCCTCCGGGCGTGCCATGCCGCAGGTTGGCAAGGTCGCGGTGCCTAAGGCCGCGCGCACGACATGATCAGAGCCGGGCCGCCAGCCGCGCGGCCTGGTCGATGGCGCGCTTGGCGTCCAGCTCGCCCGCCTCGAAGGCACCGCCGATCAGGTGCAGATCCTGGCCAGGCACGCGGCCTCTGGACTGCAGTTCGTCGAAGACCGAGCGTTGCGAAACCTGACCGGCGCAAAGCACCACGGTGTCGCAATCCATCCACTGCGGTTCTTCACGCTGCTCACCCCGGGTGATGGCCAGGCCCCAGCCTGCGCGCGTGCCTGCACCCTCTGGATGCCCACCGATGCGCTCATAGTTCACGCCGCCTTCCATGCGCACCCGTTTCATCTTCAATGCGGCGCGGTGGATCCAGCCCGTGGTCTTGCCGAGCTTCTCACCCAGCTTGCCGCGCTTGCGCTGCAGCAGTGTCACCTCGCGGGCAGGCGCGGGTGGCCGCGGCCCCCGAGGGGCCAGGCCGCCAGGTGCTTGCGCAGGATCAACCACGCCCCATTCGGCCAACCAGGCCGGCAGGTCCAGCGCGGTGGAGTGCCCCTGGCTGGTCAGATACTCGGCGACGTCGAAACCGATGCCGCCCGCACCGACGATGGCCACACGGCGACCCACGGGTTTCGTGCCTTGGAGCACGTCCACATAACTCATCACCCGTGGGTCGTCCTGCCCCGGAATATTCGGATCTCGCGGCACCACGCCGGTGGCGACCACCACCACATCGTAGGTCTGCAGGTCTTCGGCCCGTGCACGGGTGTTCAGGTGCAAGGTAACGCCCGTGGTTTCGATGCGTCGGCGCAGGTAACGCAACATCTCGTGGAACTCTTCCTTGCCGGGAACCTGTTTGGCCAGGTTGAGCTGGCCACCGATCTCACCGCTGGCTTCAAAGAGATGCACTTCGTGGCCGCGTTCAGCAGCGATCGTGGCGACCGTCACCCCGGCGGGCCCCGCGCCGACGACCGCGATGCGCTTGGCCGGTGCGCCCAGGTCTTTCAGCGGACGGTAGACCAGTTCGGTTTCGTGGCAGGCGCGCGGGTTGACCAGGCAACTCGTGAGCTTGTTCACGAAGATATGGTCCAGGCAGGCCTGGTTGCAGGCGATGCAGGTGTTGATGTCCTCGGCTCGGCCCTGCGCCGCCTTTTTCACAAAGGCTGGGTCAGCCAGTAGCGGGCGTGCCATGGACACCATGTCCGCGCAGCCTTCGGCGAGCAATTGCTCAGCGACCTCGGGCGTGTTGATGCGGTTGGACGTGACCAGGGGCGTGGTGATGCCGGCGGCGGCGAATTCGGCCTTCATCTTCTTCGTGACCCAGGCAAAGGCCGCGCGCGGAACGCTGGTCGCGATCGTGGGCACGCGCGCCTCGTGCCAGCCTATGCCGGTATTGATGATGCTGGCGCCGCCCTGGGCCACGGACTTGCCCAAAGTGACGACCTCGTCCCAGGAACTGCCGCCAGGCACCAGGTCGATCATCGAAAGCCGGTAGATGAGGATGAAGTCGGGCCCCACGGCCTCGCGCGTGCGCGCCACGATCTCCAGTGGCAGGCGCATGCGCTGGCTGTAGTCACCTCCCCATGCGTCGTCGCGCTGGTTGGTGTGCTGGGCCAGGAACTGGTTGATGAAATACCCCTCGCTGCCCATGATTTCAACGCCGTCGTAACCGGCCTCGCGGGCCTTCACCGCGCAGTTGACGAAAGCACGGATCTGCCGCTCCACCCCGCGCGCCGACAGCGCGAAGGGTTTGAAGGGCGAGATGGGCGACTTGATGGCTGAAGGCGCCACGGCCAGCGGATGGTAGGCGTAGCGGCCTGTGTGCAGGATCTGCAGCGCGATCTTGCCGCCCGCCTTGTGCACGGCTTGCGTGACGACTTGGTGCCGCCGCGCCGCGCCCGAAGTGGACAACGTGCCCGCGAAGGGCTTGGCCCAGCCCGCCACATTGGGCGCGAAACCGCCGGTCACCATCAAGCCCACGCCGCCCTCCGCGCGTTCGCGGAAGTAGGCAGCCAGTTTGCTCAGGTCGCGTCCATCTTCCAGGCCCGTGTGCATGGAACCCATGAGCACGCGGTTCTTGATCTGCGTGAAGCCGAGGTCCAATGGCGCCAGCAGATGGGGATAAATGCTGTGGCGGAGGTCAGTTGAGGTCATGGTGGCGACGATGGTAAGGCCGCGAACCCGTTGCGGAGGGTAGACCCAGGCCCGGACAAACCCGGCAGCGGCGCTGCTAAAATGCGCGTTTCTCGTTCGAGTCACACCAAAGTCATACCACCCCAGAAGGATTTGCCATGGGCAACAAGATCGTCACCGAAGCAGACCGCAAGGCCACTCCCCGCCCCGTTCCCCCGAACGGTTTTTCCCTGCCCACCGGCGGTCGCGGCCAGCGCGTCAGCCTGGAGCGCGGCGTCGCCACGCGCAGCAAGAAGAACCCGGGCAAGCGTCCGAGCAAGGGTGGTTAATCGTCAGCGGATGAGTCCTCACCCCGGCGGAACCGGACTCCTCCCACCGAAAAGGCCCCTGGCGGGGCCTTTTTTCATTTCGCCCCCCTGGCCCGGCCCGCACACCGGTGACTCGACTGGCTGTTCGAAAGCCCAGGCAACTCAGTCCCAGAATTTCCACCACGGGGGATCCATGTAGTTATCCAATGTTCCGCGTATGCTCACGATAGGTACAGTGCCTTCGGCTTTCTTTCTTTCATTGTTCATGCACTGATTCCATCCTTCCTTCTGATGGAGCGGACAAGCGCGAGGTTCGGCCAAGAACCCCTCATTGGCATCCAGAACACCTGAGCCCAGGCTTTTGCCCACTTGTGCATAGATTGCATTCACCTTCACATTGAGATCGCTCAGGGCTGCGGCAGAAAAGCCAGAACCCAGGAAACCAACGCCAAACATCTCGATCACTTGCTTCAGATCCGCCTCCAGCGCCGCCTTGATTTCGGATTCCCGGCTTTCGGCATAAACCACGAACCGCGCGCGCAGTTGGTAGTAGGTGATGTACCTGCGCATCAAATCGTCGTTTGGCGGCAAACCCAGCTCTTTCCAAGACTTCCCTCTCCGCTCCCCGAGGTCCGTCCCCAAAAGCAGGTTGATCACACGCGGATCACCAAGGATCAGGAAACCGTTGATTTGCCGCCTGGACGAGGCCGACGCCGAAGCCCCCTGCCCCGCGCTCATACTGCCGGAAGCATCCACCTCACTGGTCCATTGGGTCACAAAGATCCCCGACTTGCTGGTCTTCTCCCTGACCTTCCGCAAGCTTTCCGCCAAGTTCAAGCCGCTCGTCTCCACGGCCTGCTTGGTCGCGTCGATGGCCTTGTCGATGGCGCCATCGGCAGAAAAATCCTCACCCTTGTACAGTTGACTCAGGCTCTTGAGAACGGAATCCTTGCGGTCGCTTTTCGCCGCCATGGATTTGGCTTCTTCCAGCACAATCTTGCGGACCTGCAACTGGGCGGCCAATGCCGCTTGAGCTTGAGAAACCTGTAAGACATCCCGCAGCTCTATCAGATTCGAAAGCGTCACGTTGCCATTCTGAAGTTCACAATTCTTCTTCTGACTATCCGTCTTGCAGAAATGGCGCTCCAGAACCTGGGTCTGCGCCCCCGGCGCGAAACGCGGCGCCATCGCATCGGGCAGGTCCTTGTGCCCCGGGAAAAACCGCGCCACATGCTCGAAGACTGAAAACGGATCTGGGTCGTAGCTGACCATACCGACCACATCCTCAGCCCCTGTGCCCGTGATGTTTACGACGCGCTGCATGCGCAGGCCGTAGGCGCCAAATTCAGACTTGCTGACCGTGCCCAGTTCGGTCATCGCGATGTTCATGGAAGAGGGTGTCGCGCAGCCCATCAACAGGCTTGCTGCAAGCGCCATGAACGGCAGTGGCCAAGCTCGACCTCCTGGACTCAAGTTCTTGGCCGCGCGGGCCATACCCGCCATGGACGCTTCCTGCTTCATGGGTGCACCTCCAAGGTGTTGAACTATCACGCTGCGGTGCTACCCCGGCTCGAAACGACGTCGCAAGCGGACGGCATCTTCAGCTTCCCGACGGGGCACATTCATGGGATCGAATTTGCTTAGGAGGTGGGGTATTTCCACATCAGCCCGAAGCGTAACTATCCGCAAAAGGGATCACAAGCAAGTTCAGACAATGGTGGTCGTGGCTTGCTTATCGCCGCCGCAGCACCAGCAACCCGAACAGCGCGGCCGTGAGGTACATGCTGACCGAGTAGACGGCTGCGGGCAGCGCAAGCTGGAAATTGCCCAGCACCGACAGCGCGACGAAGATGGCCAGCGTCGAGTTGTGGATCCCGATCTCGAAACTCACCGCGGTGGCCATGGGCTGGTCCAGCCCGGCCCCGCGCGAGAGGTAGTACCCCGCGAACAGGCTCAGCAGGTTGAAGGCCAGCACCACAGGCCCCAGGCTAACCAGTGTCTGACTCAAGGCCGTCCATTCCTTGACGATGGCGATCAGCGCAAACGCCGCCAGCACACCCATGCTCAGCGCTTTCATCGGCCGCTCCATGTGCGCCGCGAAGGCCGGGCTGCGACGACGCACGGCCATGCCGAACAACACTGGCAGCAGGATCACGGCCACTACCTCGAACACCTTGCCGAACTGCAGGGGCACGATCTGCCCGCTTTGCACGAAGGCGGCAATGGCGAAGTTGGTGATCAGCGGCAGGCTGACGATGGACAGCAGGGTGTTGATGGCAGTGAGCGAGATGTTCATTGCCACGTTGCCGCCGAACAGATGGCTGAACAGATTGGCCGATACGCCCCCCGGCGATGCCGCCAGCAGCAGCAAGCCCACCGCGTAGACCGGCGCCAGGCCCACCAGCACCACAAGCAGCCAGGCCATGGCGGGCAGCAGGACCATTTGCATCATCAGGGCCAGCAGAACGGCCCGCGGGTGATGGCGCAGGCGTGCGAAATCGCCCACCGTCAAGGACAAGCCCAGGCCGAACATCACCAGGGCCAGGGCGCCCAGCAGCAACTGGGGCAGCAGGTCGATGAAACTCATGCGCGCGGCCCGCGCCGGTCATGCGGCTTTATTGTCATGGCGATCTCCTCGGTTTGAACCGACCCCATGATAGGCAGGCCACGCGCTTGCGCCTGCCCGTGCTTACCCCGTGCTCAGTACGCCTTGAAGTTCGCCGCGATCCGCTGCTTGAGGTAGTCGCCCGCTGTGATGGCCGGGTACTTGCGCGCCGGGCCTTCGATGACGGCGGATCGATTGGCCTGGGCGAAGAAAGCCAGGCTGTAGCGCGGCCCCATGTACTCGCCCGGCTGCGGGTTGCGCACGCGGTGGAAGTTGCTGGGCAGGCGGTCGTCGCTCCAGCGCATCAGCATGTCGCCGATGTTGCAGGTGATGGCGTCGCCGTCGGGCGGAATGGGCGTCCAGGCCTGGGCGTCCATTTCCTTGCCGGGGCAGACTTCGAGTCCGCCCTGCCCCTGGCGCTGGTAGAGCAGCGTGAGGCAGTCGAAATCGGTGTGGGCACCGGCACGCCAGAGGTCCAGCTTGTCTTGCACCTCGGGCGGGATGGCGTAGTAATGCAGCAGGCGCAGCGTGCTCTGGTAATCAGCCTGTTCGGGATCATGCGCGCGCGTGAAGAAATCGTCGGCGAAGCCCAGCTTGTGCGCGAAGCAGGACAGCACCTGCATGCCCACCGCCCAGCTCTTGCGCTCGAAGGCCAGCATGGTGGCCTGGAAACCCGGCAATTCGGCCTCGGTGGGCCAGAGCTCAGCCATATACGGACGGGTGATCTGGTAGCTCTCCTTCTGGTCCGGCGTGCCCGTGGAGGGCCGCACCTGGGCGCGGCTTTCCCAACCCACGTTGAGCGCCTTCTGGTGCGGGTACTGCCGCTTCACCGACTCGGGCAAGGCGAAGAAGCGCTCGGCCATGGCGAAGGCGTCCTGGATTTCCTCCGGGCGGATGCCGTGGTTGACGAGTTGGAAGAAGCCGACGTCCACCGCCGCGTCCCAGAGCTGGTCGGCGATCTCGGCCTTGCGGGCCTCGAAGTTGGAAAGGTCGATGCGGCGGATGTCGCGCGCGGTGTCGAGCGTGCCCATCGTGCCCATGCGCGATTCTTTTTGCAGCTCGGTGAGGTCGTAAAGCTTGGCGGTCATGCAAATCTCCTGAAAGTTGAACTTCAAGAGCAATTTCCGGCCACAACCCCAGGGGTTGGGTGAACGCTTCTACTCCTGCCACAAGACAAGCAAGGCCCGGGCCAGAACTGTCACCCCGACGGTATACACAACTGGCACACGCTTTGCTTGAAAGCGCCCAGGAGTAGAAGCGTTCAGCGTTGGCCAGCCCGGCGCCCGGAAATTGCTCTGGAAACCCGGTCGACCTGATCGGGCACTCACCCTTTCCAGGAGCCTAACCATGCTTCGTCGCCAATTCCTTGGTACGTCCACCGCAATTGCCGCGTCCACCCTCGCCGCACCCGCAGTCTGGGCCCAACCCAGCACCAAACTCACGCCCTTGAAGTTCACGCTGGACTTCCGCGTCACCGGGCAGACCGCACCCTTCTTCCTCGCGCAGGCCCAGGGCTATTACCGCGACGAAGGGCTGGACGTGTCCATCGACGTGGGCGCCGGTTCGGTGACCTCCATCACCCGCGTCGCCAGTGGTGTCTACCAATTGGGCCTGGGTGACATCAGCTCGCTGACCGAGTTCCAGGCCCAGAACCCAGGCACACCCGTGGTGCAGGCGGTCTACCAGTACTACAACCGCGCACCATTCGTGATCATCGGCCGCAAGGACCGGGGCATCACCAGCGACTTCCAGAGCCTCAAGGGCAAGCGCATCGCCGCGGCCGCCGTCGAGTCCACCCGCCGCGCCTGGCCCATGGTGGCCAACAAGCTCAAGCTCGGTGCCGATCATTTCCAGTGGGTCACGACCGACTTCAGCGCGCGTGACAACGTGATGGTGCGCGGCGACGTGGACGGTGCCACCTATTTCCACGACTCCGCCGTCTCGCTGTTCGCGCGCATGAAAGCCGAGGAACTGTCGGTGCTGAAGTACACCGAGGCCGGCGTCAACCTCTACGGCAACGCCGTGCTGGCCAGCCGCAAGCTGATCACCGAGCAACCGGCCCTGGTGGCGGGTTTTCTGCGCGCGAGCAACCGCGCCCTGAAGGAAACCCTGGCCAACCCGACGGCGGCCATCGCCGCCATCAAGCAGCGCGAACCCATCCTGGATGAACAGGTGGAACTCGAGCGCTGGCGCCTGACCGCCCAGTACGTGGCTGCGCCGGACGTGGCGACGCACGGCCTGGGCGACGTGCGCAAGGCGCTGCTGGAGGAACAGATCACGCAAGTGGCCCAGGTCTTCGGCCTGCAGAACCGCCCCAACGCCGACAACGTGTTCGAACGCAGCCTGTTGCCGACCGGCGCGGAACGCGCTTACAAGGCCTGAGCATGAGCCTGCCCACGGAAATCACCCTGGACGAGCGCGACGGCGCTTACCTGCGCCAGGCCATCACCTGGTCCGCCACCGGCCGCGCGCGCGGCAACCGGCCCTTTGGCGCCGTCATCGTCTCGGACCAGGGCGAGGTACTGGCTGAGGCCTGGTGCAACACCAGCGAAACCGGCGACTGCACCGGCCATGCAGAGACCAACGCGGTGCGGATGGTCTCACCGCGTGTGGACCGCGAGACGCTGACGCGCGCCACGCTCTACTCCTCCGCCGAGCCTTGCGTGATGTGCGCAGGTGCCATCTTCTGGTCCAACATCGGGCGCGTGGTCTACGGCATCGACGCGGTACGGTTGCGGGTGTTTCGCGGGGAACGCGCCGAGCAGCGCGACGCCGAACTGTCCTGCCGCGATGTCTTCGCGGCATCGCCGCACCCGATCGAATGCATCGGGCCGGCCTTGATCGAGGAAGCCAGCGCCCCGCACTCGGGCTTCTGGAAAAGCTGAACCGGGGCGGAAGCCCCCTACCGCCACAGCCAGCGGCCAGGAAGGCTCAGCGCAAGGACAAAAGCGCCGGCTGCACGCCACCAGCGTGGCCCCCGCCGGCATGCCCACCACTGAGCTTGAACACTGCCACGGTTTGGACCAGTTCCTGGGCTTGCGAGCGCAGACTGGACGCCGCCGCCGCCATCTCCTCCACCAGCGCCGCGTTCTGCTGCGTGGCCTGGTCCATGTTGGTCACGGCCTCGCCTACCTGCGCCACCCCGGCGCTTTGCTCCGCGCTGGCCGCGCTGATCTCACCCATGATGTCCGTCACGCGCTTGATGCTGGCGACCACCTCCCCCATGGTCGAGCCGGCCTGATCCACCAGGGACGTGCCCTGGGTCACCCGCTCCACGCTGTCGCCGATGAGTTGCTTGATTTCCTTGGCCGCTTCCGCGCTGCGCCCGGCAAGGTTGCGCACCTCACCGGCCACCACGGCGAAGCCACGGCCCTGCTCCCCCGCGCGCGCCGCTTCCACCGCCGCGTTCAAGGCCAGGATGTTGGTCTGGAAGGCAATGCCGTCGATCACGCTGATGATGTCGGCGATCTTGCGGCTCGCGTCGTTGATGCCCTTCATCGTGTCCACCACCTGGGCCACAACCTCGCCCCCCTTGACCGCCACGGTGGAGGCGCTCTGGGCCAATTGGTTGGCCTGACGCGCGTTGTCCGCGTTCTGCTTGACGGTCGAGCCCAGCTCTTCCATGGAGGCAGCGGTTTCTTCCAAGGCACTGGCCTGGCTCTCCGTGCGAGCACTCAAATCCTGATTGCCTTGCGCGATCTCGGCGCTCGCCGTGGCCACACTCTCCGAACCCTGGCGCACCGCAGTCACCGTGCGCACCAAGGCTTCTTGCATGCGTTTGACGGCAGCCAAGACGCTGTTCTTGTCGCCCACGCGCACTGCAACCGTCGTGCTGAGGTCACCCTCGGCAATTTGACTGACGACAAGCGACACCTCGTGCGGCTCCGCGCCGAGTTCGCCACGGATCTGGCGTGTGATTTGCCAAGCGATGAAGCCCCCCAGCAGAGCCATCGTCAGCGCCAGTCCAAGCGACAGCAAAGCACTGGTGGCGGCGGTAGAAGCACCAGCCTTGGCCAGATTCTGGGCGGTGTCGAAACGCAACTGGATCGAATCCTCCACTGCCTTGAACAAGGCAAGACGCTTCTCCCGGGCGGTGAACAAGGCCTTGTCCGCGCCCGCCGTATCGCCCTGCATGGCCAGCTCCATGGCTTGCGAAGCAATCGCCTCATAGGCCTTGCTGTTGTCCTTGATGGCAGCGAGCAAGGCCTTGCCTTCCTGGGTGTCGGTGACCTTGTCGAGTTCCGCGATCAGCTTCTCGTTGTCCGCCTTCAGCTTTTCGACCATGTCGCGGAATCGGGGCTTGAGTTCGACGTTCGTGCTGATCATGACGTTGCGCAAGTTGAGCGCCGCCCCATTCAGGTTGTCCTTGAGTTGCACGAACTGCCGCATCTGCGTCATCTGTTCGCCTGACATGATCTCCAGATCAGCCGCCAGGCTGTTCATCTTGACCGTGCTGCCCAAGGCAATGACCACGCCCAAGGCGACAACAACACCAAAACCGAGTGTCAATCGTTGGCCAACCTTGAGCCTTTTTGTACCAAACATGCTTACCTCCTTGTATCGACGTGCAATTGCCAATGGCCAGGGCAAATCGCCGAAGCAGGTTAATGCGCCGCCCTCTCTCGACAGCGTAAGGTCCAGAAACTCAACGCAATGCCAGCAAGGCTGGCTGCGCGCCACCAGCGTGGCCCCCGCCGGCATGCCCACCACTGAGCTTGAACACCGCCACGGTTTGGACCAGTTCCTGGGCTTGCGAGCGCAGGCTGGACGCCGCCGCCGCCATCTCCTCCACCAGCGCCGCGTTCTGCTGCGTGGCCTGGTCCATGTTGGTCACGGCCTCGCCTACCTGCGCCACCCCGGCGCTTTGCTCCGCGCTGGCCGCGCTGATCTCACCCATGATGTCCGTCACGCGCTTGATGCTGGCGACCACCTCCCCCATGGTCGAGCCGGCCTGATCCACCAGGGCCGTGCCTTGGGTCACGCGTTGCACGCTATCGCCGATCAGCTGTTTGATCTCCTTGGCTGCGTCAGCGCTACGACCCGCTAGGCTGCGCACTTCGCCCGCCACTACCGCGAAACCCCGGCCTTGCTCACCGGCCCGGGCCGCCTCCACCGCCGCGTTCAAGGCCAGGATGTTGGTCTGGAAGGCAATGCCGTCGATCACGCTGATGATGTCGGCGATCTTGCGGCTCGCGTCGTTGATGCCCTTCATCGTGTCCACCACCTGGGCCACGACCTCGCCGCCCTTGACCGCCACGGTGGAGGCGCTCTGAGCCAACTGGTTCGCCTGGCGTGCGTTGTCCGCGTTCTGCTTGACGGTCGAGCCCAGCTCTTCCATGGAGGCAGCGGTCTCTTCCAAGGCACTGGCCTGGCTCTCCGTGCGAGCACTCAAATCCTGATTGCCCTGCGCGATCTCGGCGCTCGCCGTGGCCACGCTCTCCGAGCCTTGGCGGACCTGGGACACCACGCGCGCCAGGCTGCCTTGCATCTCCTTGAGGCTGTTGAGTACCTGACCCACCTCGTCGGTACGGGTGTTGTCGATCTGCACACTCAGATCACCCTGCGCCACAGCACGGGCCACCTCACCAGCCTTGAGCAAGGGCTGGGTGATGGTGCCTGACAGCAACCAAGCGAAAACCATGCTCAGCACGGTGCTGACCACCGCCAGCGCCACCAGCAGCATGCGGCTGGCCTCGTAGTTGGCCTCGATCTCCTTGGCCATGGCGTCGATGTCCTCGCGCTGGTTGTTCATCAGCGCCTCCATCTTGCTGGTATACAAGTTGGCAGCTGGCGTGAATTGCTCGTCCAGCATCTTGTTAGCCTCGTCGAGCTTGCCCTCCTTCTTCAGCGCGACGATGGCGTCGCGTGTCCTGAGGTAGTTCTTGCGCTGCTCACCGATCTCGGCGAAGACGGCCTTGTCACGGTCCTTGCTGAGAAGCCCCTCGACGGCCTTCTGGTACTCGCCCGAGGACTTGCTGGACAGCGCTGCCTCCTCAGCGAAATAGGTCGCGAGGGAAGGATCGCTGCTTCTGGCGATGGCCGCCGTGCGCCGCACGCCAGTGTGCAGATTGCGGTACCAGTCACTGACCATGCGCTCCAACTTGATGGGCACTTCCACCATCTGCCGGGTTGAATCCGCCACGGCGCTCAGCCGCGAAATGCTGACGATGATGGTGATGAGAGAAAGCAGCAGAACCAGGGCGAAACCGAGACCCAGTCTCTTGGCCACCGAAAGATTGGACAAAAAAGCCGGCATATGCGTTCTCCGATGAACAATGCGTGACGCTTGCGAAAGCGGAGTTCATCATATCCATAACCCGCGCGGGTATTTGAGAATCATTCCTTGACTGGCCTGGAAACAACCGCGCGCCATCGCGATCCTGGCTCAAGCGTCCTCGCGGGACACCTTGACAAGCAACACGGGCGCATGACGCCCACCGTCGGACGGACCTACTTGCGCTTGGCCTTCCACACCCCCGGCAGCGCCGCCACCGTCGCCAGCACCTTGGCCAGACGGCTGGTGCTGGCCACCTCCACGGTCAGCGTCATGCGGGCCACGCCTTGTACGGTCTGGGTCTGGGCGCCGATGACGTTGATCTTCTCCTTGACGAAGACCTCACTCACGTCGCGCAGCAAGCCCTGACGGTCGGCGGCTTCGATGTGCACGTCGACCGGATAGACCGGCCCGCCTCCCTTGCCTTCGCCACCGGTCTTGGGCAAACCCCATTCGACGTCGATGACCCGTTCACCATGCGTTTGGATCAGGGCCTGTAGGCTGGCGCAGTCGGCGCGGTGCACGCTGACACCCTTGCCGCGCGTGACAAAGCCGCGTATGGCGTCAGGCGGCGCGGGCTTGCAACACTTCGCGAGTTGGGTGAGCAGCGAATCGACTCCGACCACGAGCACACCGCCCCTGCTACTGCCGTCGCTGCGAGGACGGCGCAACATCGATTGCACCGCGTCCCCGGCATCAGTCGCCGGTGAGACATCGGCCGGTCGCAACACGGCCTCGATACTGCGCGAGGAGAACTCGTCCTTACCCACCACCTCGAACAAGGCTTGCGCGCTGGAGAAGCCCAGTTGCGCGGCCAGGTCCTCGAGCTTGACGGCTGTCTTGCCCTCGCGCTGCAGGATCTTTTCCACCACCTCGCGCCCACGCGCGATGGTTTCCTGCGCGGCCTGGGCATTGAACCAGGCCCGCACCTTGGCACGCGCGCGCGGGCTGACGATGTAACCCAGCTCGGGGTTGAGCCAGTCGCGCGAGGGCCCGCCATCCTTCACGGCGGTGATTTCCACCGTCTGGCCGTTCTTCAGCGGTGTGTTGAGCGGCACCATGGTGCCGTCGACGCGCGCGCCGCGGCAATGGTGCCCCAGGTCGGTGTGCAGGGTGTAGGCGAAGTCCACCGGCGTCGCGCCCTGGGGCAGGTCGACGATGGTGGCCTGGGGCGTCAACACATAGATGCGGTCATCCAGCATGCCACCCGCCTGCGCACGCACCTGACCGGAAGTATCGTCGTCACCCCCGCCGGACAGTTCGCGCTCCCAGGCCAGCAGTTGTCGCAGCACGGCGATCTTGGCGTCGTAGGCGCTGTCGGCAGTCACCGCGCCACCGTAGCCCTTGGCCCCGGCCTCCTTGTAGGCCCAATGCGCGGCCACGCCCAGCTCGGCATGCTCGTGCATGGCCTGGGTGCGGATCTGGATCTCAAGTGCGCGCCCCTCGGCGTCGCGCACCACGGTGTGCAGGGACTGGTAGCCGTTGGGTTTGGGTCGGGCGATGTAGTCGTCGAACTGCTCGGTGACGGGCGTGAACCGGCTGTGCACCCAACTCAGTGCGGCATAACAAGCTGGCACGTCCGGCACGATCAGGCGCAGGGCGCGCACGTCGTAAATGTGATCGAAGTCGAGCGACTTGCCACGCATCTTCTTGACAATGCTGTAGATGTGCTTCGGTCGCCCCTGCACCTGGGCTTCGATGCCCTGAGCGCGCAGATCACGCTCGAAGGTGTCGCGCAACTGCACGACGTAAGTCTCGCGCTCGATGCGCTTTTCGTCCAGCAGGCGGGCAATCTGCTTGTAGGTCTCAGGCTCCAGGAAGCGAAAGGCCAGGTCTTCCATTTCCCACTTGATTTCCCAAATGCCCAGGCGGTTGGCCAGGGGCGCGAAAACATGCAGGGACTCCGCCGCCAGGCCAGGCGGCAAGGGCCGCTTGCTGGCTGCGAACCAGCGCAAGGTCTGCAAGCGCGAGGTCAGGCGCAGCAGCACCACGCGCAGGTCACGCGAGAAGGCCAACAGCATCTTGCGCACGTTCTCGGTTTGCGCCGCCGTCCCCAGCTCGATGCCCGCCGAGCCACCGACCATCCCCTGCAGCAGCTCGCGCTGCGCCTTGGCACGCGCCTGCCGCTGAACCAACACGAGTTGCGTAGTCTCCACCGCCAGCGCCGCGTGACTTTCGCCAAAGGCCTGGGCGATGACCTCGCGCGGCTTGTTCAGATAAGCGCTGGCGTAGACCAGGTAAGCCGCCGCCTGCATGGCCTCGGAGCCGCCGATGGTGCGCAGGATGGCGGCCACGGCGTCCGCATGAGCCAGGGTGTTCTCACCGGTTTCCAGGGTTTCGCCGGCCAACAGCGGTTCGGCGAAGGCACGCGCCCGCGCGATGGTAGCGCCGGGCACTTGAGCTAGTGCGGAGGCTTGTGAGCCCACGGCGCCTGCATCGGCACCTGCATCAGGGCCGGAGGCGGACAGCAGCGCCGCAGCGGCATCGATGCGCTCCACGGTCCGTTCAGCGGTGTGACTTTTCATGCTTCATGCCCGCGCAGTCCGCGCCTCACGCCCCGAGCAGAAACGCCCGCACCGCCCGCACCTGCGCATCGGCCACCAGCGTCGGCGCATGGCCCACGCCTTCGAACTCAAGCAAGCGCGCCCGTGGTCCCCGCTGGGTCATGGCCTGCGCGGTTTCGACGGACAAAAGATCGGACTCCTTGCCCCGGAGCAGCAGCGTGTCGGCGGTGATGGCGTCGTACAACTGCCAAAGCATGGCCTCGCCCGCGGCGGCGCTCTCGGGCGTCATCTGCCGGTAGGGCGCGGCGATGGCCGGGTCGTAGTGCAGCACATACCCCATCCCCTTGCCCGCTTCCAGCGGCGCAGGTTTGAGCATGGGTCGGCTCAATTCCAGCCACTGCTCGCGCGTGTGCGGACCAAAACCCGCAGAGATGAGGCGCAGCGCCTCGGCGGCCTGCTCCACCGTGTCGAAACGCATGGGTGCGCCCAGGTAGGTGCCGATGCGCTCCAGCGCCGCCCAGGCGATGACCGGGCCGACGTCGTTGAGTACCAGCTTGCGGATCGGAACGGGCGCGGGCAGCGATGCCGGATGCAGGGCCGCCTGCCCAAGCAGGGCCAAGCCGATCAAGCCCCCCATGCTGGTGCCCACCCAATCCAGCGTGCGCGGTTTCAAGACGCCGAGCAGGACAGCCATGTCCGCCGCGTACACGGGAATCTGGTAGCCCAGGGGATCGGCGAGCCAGTCGCTGCGCCCGCGCCCAACGATATCGGGGCAGATCACGCGCAAATCGCCCTGTTCACCACCCGAGGCCTGAAGCAGGGCACGGGCGAGCACGTCAAAATCACGTCCTTGGCGCGACAGGCCGTGCACGCAGACCACCACATGGGGTGCGTCATCACGGCCCCATTGCCAGTAAGCCACGCGGTGGGTGCCATCGACGCCGCTGGCGCTGGCACCGGGGCAGGAGACGTGATTCAGCTTGGGTTCGATCATGGTGAGGTCCGTGCGGCGCGCGCGGTACAGGGCGTCGCGCATGGCATCATCCTAATTCATCGATTTACCCCCTAGCGGGATGGAGACATACATGCTGAAAGGCAAGACCGCGCTGGTCACGGGTTCCACCAGCGGTATCGGGCTGGGCATCGCCAAGGCCCTGGCGCAGCAGGGTGCGAACATCGTGCTCAACGGCTTCGGCGACGCCGAGGGGCCGAAGCGGGAGATCGCGGCGCTGGGCGCGCAGGTGGACTACCACGGCGCGGACATGAGCCGCCCCAACGAGATCGAAGCGATGATGGCCCATGCCGCCCAGCGTTTCGGCCGCGTGGACATCCTGGTCAACAACGCCGGCATCCAGCATGTCGCGCGGGTGGAGAACTTTCCGCCCGAGCGCTGGGACGCCATCATCGCGATCAATCTCTCCAGCGCCTTTCACGCCACGCGCCTGGCCCTGCCCGCCATGCTGGCCGCGAACCATGGCAAGGGCTGGGGCCGCATCATCAACGTGGCGTCCGTGCATGGTCTGGTCGCCTCGGCCGAGAAATCCGCCTACGTCGCCGCTAAACATGGCGTGGTGGGCCTGACCAAGGTCACGGCGCTGGAAAACGCCACCACCGGCGTGACCTGCAACGCCATCTGTCCCGGCTGGGTGCTCACGCCCCTGGTGCAAAAGCAGGTGGACGCCAAGGCCCAGGCCTTGAAACTGAGCAATGCCGAGGCCACCAAGCTCCTGCTCGGCGAAAAAGAGCCCTCGCTGCAGTTCACAACGCCCGAGGAACTGGGCGCGCTGGCCGTGTTTCTCTGCTCGGCTGCGGCTGACAATGTGCGCGGCGTGGCCTGGAACATGGACGGCGGCTGGGCGGCGCAGTAGCGGTGGCGAACGAGTTGGACGCCCAAGCCCATTCACCTCCCCAAACCAGGCCGGGGTTCCGGGGGCTTTGTAACATTATGAAAACGAATCGTTGCACCTACCTTGTGGGCAGGCGGTCGGCGTCACAATCCCGCTCGTTCCCGTGCGGTTTTTCCGATTTCAGTCATTTCAACGCATTACAACTTTTTCTGTCTGTGCCATGACGACCCCATCCAACAGCCGTACCGACAAGATCCTGGTCGTTGACGACGACGCCCGCATCCGCGACCTGCTGCGTCGCTACCTGACCCAAGAGGGGTTCGAGGTCTTCTTGGCCGAGGACGGCAAGGCACTGACGCGCATCCTGCTGCGCGAGTCCGTCGACCTGATCGTGCTGGACCTGATGATGCCCGGCGAAGATGGCCTGTCGATCTGCCGCCGCCTGCGCGCCGCGAACGACCGCACGCCCATCATCATGCTGACCGCCAAGGTCGAGGATGTGGACCGCATCGTGGGCCTGGAGGTTGGCGCGGACGACTACCTGGGCAAGCCCTTCAACCCGCGCGAGCTGCTGGCACGCATCAACGCCGTGCTGCGTCGCCGCCCAGCGCCCGAGGCGCCCGGCGCGCCTTCGAGCGAACAGGAAGTCGTGGCCTTCGGCCCTTACGTGTTCGACCTCAGCGCGCGCACCCTGCGCAAGGACGGCGAGGAACTGCCCTTGACCACCGGCGAATTCGCCATGCTCAAGGCCCTGGTGCGGCACCCGCGTCAACCCATGTCGCGCGAGAAACTCGCCCAGCAGGCGCGCGGCCGGGAGTTCGAACCGTTTGACCGCAGCCTGGACGTGCAGGTCTCGCGCCTGCGCAAGTTGATCGAGCTCGATCCGGCCTCCCCGCGCTACATCCAGACGGTCTGGGGCGTGGGTTATGTCTTCGTGCCGGACGGCGCGCATTGAAGCACTTCCGCATTGTCCTCTCCCGCATCGCCCGCTCCCGCATGATCCGGACATGGCACTGAATCCCGAATCAGGCGAGGGCCCGGATTCCGACGAAGCGCTGCGTCGGGCCGCTGACCTGGGCAGCCCCATCCTCTCAGCCGACCCGACCACGGCACGCTGGCTGGCCTGGCTCAAGGAAGACGGCAGTGGCAGGACGGCCGACAAGTCCGAACCCTCGCTGGACCACAGCGTAACGAAAGCCGGCATCGCTCCCGGACAGCCGCACGACAAGGCGGCCGCCTTGCATCAACCCTCGCAAGGACCTGCGGGTGCCGACCTTGACGACACTGCGGTCGTCGAGGCACCTCCGTTCCCGGTCAGCGGCTTGAGCCTCTTCTGGCGCACCTTCGGCCTCATCAGCCTGCTGGTCGGCACCAGCACCTTGATCTGGCAGCAAACCCTGCACCTGCTGGCAGACGAGTCCCGTCAGGGCGTCTGGTTGCTGTGGCTGGTGGTCGGGGTGCTGCTGACGCTGGCCAGCACGGCCGTGGTGGCCCACCTGATCAACCAGCCATTCAAGCAATTGTCGTTCGCGACCAGCCGCATCCGCGAAGGCGACTTCGAGGCCAGCCGGCTCAATGAACGTGTGCCCACGACCGAGATCCGGCAGGTCAACATCGGCTTCAACCGCATGGCCCAGCGCCTGGCCAAGCTGGACCAGGACCGCGCCGTGATGCTCGCGGGCATCAGCCACGATCTGCGCACGCCGCTGTCGCGCCTGCGGTTGGAAACCGAGATGAGCGTGGCCGACGCCGACGCGCGCGCGCACATGGTGGCCGACCTGGAACAGCTGGACGCCATCATCGACAAATTCATGGACTACGCGCGGCCCGACCATGTGCGGCTGGAGCGCGTCAACCTGAACGAAGTGATCCGCAGCAGCCTCTACGCCTTCGAACACCGCGAGGACATGCGCTTCAACATCGATCTGCCCACCGACCTCTGGGTGATGGCCGACGCGGTCGAGCTGGGGCGTGTGATCTCCAACCTCGTGGAAAATGCCCGCCGTTACGGCAAGACGCCGGAGACTGGCATCACCACGCTGGATATCGGCGTGCGCGCGCGCGAGCCCTGGGTGCAACTGCGCCTGCGCGACCATGGCCCCGGCGTGGCGCCCGAGCACCTGCCCAACTTGACCAAACCTTTCTACCGGGGCGACGCCGCACGCACGGCCGCCACCGGGGCCGGCCTGGGCCTAGCCATCGTGGACAAGACCCTGCGCCGCATGGGCGGGCGCTTCGGCGTGGGCAACAGCAGCCTGGGGGGCTTCAGCACCCGCATCGAGCTGCGGCAGGCGAAATAGAAAGTAGATAGAGACAACCCCAAGGCCCAGGGCTCATCGCACAAGCCTGCGGTTCAAGGCGACCCTGCACAGCGGGCCGGACGAGCGGCTTCAGCGCAACAGCAGCACCACGGCCCGCGCCTCGATGCTCAGACCCTCCCCGACAGGACCAAGTTTCTCGGCCGTCTTGGCTTTCACGTTGACCTGCGCCTCGTCCAGCCCGAGCAGCGTGGCGATGCGCTCACGCATGGCAGGAATGTGCGGCGCCATTTTGGGCGCCTGCGCGACGATGGTGCTGTCCACATTGGCAAGGCGCCAGCCTTGCGCGCGCACGCGCGCGGCGGCCTCGGCCAACAGCACGCCCGAATCCGCGCCCTTGAACTGCACGTCGGTGTCGGGGAAGTGGCGACCAATATCACCCAGGCCCGCCGCGCCAAACAACGCGTCGGTGATGGCGTGCAGCAAGGCATCCGCATCCGAATGGCCGAGCAGGCCCTTGTCATGGGGAACCTGTATGCCGCCCAAGATGAGGGGCCGCCCCTCGACCAGCTGGTGCACGTCCCAGCCCTCGCCGATCCTGATGTCCGGAATGCTCATGCCTGTGTCTTTCTGGCTTGCAGCACGGCCTCGGCCAGTGCGAAGTCCTCGGGATAGGTGACCTTGAAATTCTGCGCGCTGCCCTGCACCAAGCGCGGCGCGAGGCCTTGGGCCTCGATGGCGCTGGCCTCGTCGGTCACCGCCACGCCGGACCGCACCGCCTGCTCCAGGGCTTGCGTCAGTTGCCCCAGGCGAAACATCTGCGGGGTCTGCGCCAGCCATTTATCGGCGCGCTCGAGCGTGGCTTGGACCCGCGCGGGCTCTCCCGCAGGCCCGGCCTGCTTGAGGGTGTCGGGCAAGGGCAAGGCCAGCAGGCCACCCACCGGGTCGTCGGAGCAGGCCACCATCAACGCCTCGATCTGCGCCGGGGTGATCAGACAGCGCGCGGCGTCGTGCACCAACACCCAATCGTCGTCCTGCGCGCCCCGCGCGCGCAACTCCGCCAGGCCTCGGGCCACGGTCTCGGCGCGGCTTGCTCCGCCCTGGGGTAGCACCGACCAGGCCGGCGTCGAACTGAGAAAAGTGTCCGCAGGCGCCACGACCACCAACACCTGTCGCAGCGCAGGCTGTGCGGCCGCGACTGCGGCAAAAGCCGTCAGCGTGTGCAGAACCAGTGCCTGACCTGCGACGGCTTGGTACTGCTTGGGAAGGGAACCACCGGCGCGGGTCCCCATGCCGGCGCAGGGAATCAGGACGTGGAACTGGGGCACAAGAGCTGTCATGGATTGGACTGCCATTTTCCCACGCCCGGGCACGCCGGCCCTTGGGGCAACGCCGAGGCAACCACAAACAGGCTCAGCACGTCCGACCCACTAAAATCGCGCCACACCCCCTGCAAAAAGCGCAGGGGGTTTTCGCGTTTTCTGCATCCGATGGAACTCCCCAAGCTTCAAACCGGCAAGCGCCACACCCTGCCCCGCCCGCCCGGCTCCGCCGACGCCCTGTTGCTGGCCCGTCTGGCCGAGCGCGAGAAAGAAGCGGGACGCCTGCTGGCCATCGTCTGCGCCGACGCGACCGACACGCAGCGCCTGATCGACGAGATCGCCTTCTTCGCACCCACGCTGCGCTGTGCCGTCTTTCCCGACTGGGAAACGCTGCCCTACGACAGCTTCTCGCCGCACCAGGACCTGATCAGCGAGCGCCTGGCCACGCTCTGGCGGCTCTACAACACGGGCCAGAGCAGCACCGGCGCGGTCAAGCCGGAAGACACCATCGACCTGGTGCTGATGCCTGCCACGACCGCGCTCTACCGGCTGGCCCCACCCAGCTTTCTGGCGGCCACCACCTTCGAGTTCAAGGTCAAGCAGAAACTCGACGAAGCCGCCCTGCGCAGCCAGCTCACCCTGGCCGGCTACAACCACGTCACCCAGGTGGTCAGTCCGGGCGAGTACGCGGTGCGTGGCGGCCTGATCGACCTGTTCCCCATGGGCTCCGCCGTGCCCTTTCGCGTGGACCTGTTCGACAATGAAGTGGACAGCATCCGCACCTTCGACCCGGACAGCCAGCGCAGCCTGTATCCCGTGCCGGAGGTGCGGCTGCTGCCCGGGCGCGAGTTCCCGATGGACGAGGGCTCGCGCGCGCTGTTCCGTCGCCGTTGGCGTGAACTTCTGGAAGGCGACCCGACCAAGAGCCGGCTCTACAAGGACATGGGCAACGGCGTGGCGACGGCGGGCATCGAGTACTACCTGCCGCTCTTCTTCGAGCAGACGGCCACGGTCTTCGATTACCTGAGCGGCGGCCGCCAGCAAAGCGCCACGCTGGTCCTCCACGGCGACATCGAGCCCGCGCTGCGCCGCTTCTGGACCGACACGCAAGACCGCTACCGCCTCGCCCAGGGCGAGCCCGAGCGCCCGCCGATGCCGCCCGAGCACCTGTTCCTGAACGCGGAGCAGTTCTTCACCCTGGCCAACGCCCATGCGCAGCTCGCGCTGAAAGCGGCCGGCAGCGGCCAGGAGGCACCGGACTTCGCCGAATTCGACCGCCTGCCCGAGGTGACCGCCGCGCGCGGCACCGACGACCCCCTGCTCAAACTCAAGGACCACCTGCGCAACACCCAGCACCGCGTGCTGCTGCTGGCCGAGAGCGACGGCCGGCGTGAAAGCCTGCTTGATTTCCTGCGCGCCAGCAGCGTCATCCCGCCCGCCTTCGACACCCTGGAAGAGTTCCGCGCCAGCGAAGAACGCCTGGGCATCGCGACCGCCGCGCTGCAGCAAGGTTTCGCCTGGACCCAGGAGGCGCTGGACTTCGTCACCGAGACGGAGCTGTTCGCGACCAGTTCGGGCGCGCGCCGCCGCAAGAAGCAGGAACAGGTCAGCGACGTCGAGTCCCTGATCAAGGACCTGTCCGAACTCAATGTGGGCGACCCGGTGGTGCACGCCAGCCACGGCATCGGACGCTACCGGGGCTTGGTCAACATGGACGTGGGCGCGAAGAACCCGGACGGCACGCCCGCGCTGCAGGAATTCCTGCATCTCGAGTACGCCGACCAGGCCGTGCTTTACGTGCCCGTCAGCCAATTGCAGTTGATCAGCCGCTACACCGGCGTCAGCGCGGACGAGGCCCCGTTGCACAAGTTGGGCAGCGGCCAATGGGAGCGCGCCAAGCGCAAGGCCGCGCAGCAGATCCGCGACGCGGCCGCCGAACTGTTGAACATCTATGCACGCCGCGCTGCGCGCGAGGGCCACGCCTTCCGCTTCTCGCCGCGCGACTATGAGCAGTTCGCCAACGACTTCGGCTTCGAGGAAACCGCCGACCAGAAGGCCGCGATCCACGCGGTCATCCAGGACATGGTGAGCCCACAGCCCATGGACCGCCTGGTCTGCGGTGACGTGGGCTTCGGCAAGACCGAGGTGGCCCTGCGCGCCGCCTTCGTGGCCGTCACCGGCGGGCGACAGGTGGCCTTCCTGGCCCCCACCACGCTGCTGGCCGAGCAGCATTACCAGACCTTGGTGGACCGCTTCTCGAAGTGGCCGGTCAAGATCGCGGAAATGAGCCGCTTCCGCTCGACCAAGGAAATCAACGCTGCGCTCAAGGGCGTGGCCGACGGCAGTGTGGACATCGTGGTCGGCACGCACAAGCTGCTGAGCGCGGACACCAAGTTCAAGGAACTCGGCCTGCTCATCATCGACGAGGAGCACCGCTTCGGCGTGCGCCACAAGGAAGCGGTCAAGGCCCTGCGCGCCGAGGTGGACGTGCTCACGCTGACCGCCACGCCGATCCCGCGCACCCTGGGCATGGCGCTGGAAGGCCTGCGCGACCTCAGCGTCATCGCCACCGCGCCGCAACGCCGCCTGGCCATCAAGACCTTCGTGCGCAACGAGGACAAGGGCGTGATCCGCGAGGCCGTGTTGCGTGAACTGAAGCGCGGCGGCCAGGTGTACTTTCTGCACAACGAGGTGGAGACCATCGAGAACCGGCGTGCGCGGCTGGAGGAACTGCTACCCGAAGCCCGCATCGGCGTGGCGCACGGCCAGATGCCCGAACGCCAGCTCGAAGCCGTGATGCGCGATTTCGTGGCCCAGCGCACCAATCTGCTGCTGTGCTCGACCATCATCGAGACCGGCATCGACGTGCCCAGCGCCAACACCATCGTCATCAGCCGCGCCGACAAGTTCGGCCTGGCCCAGTTGCACCAGTTGCGCGGGCGCGTGGGCCGCAGCCACCACCAGGCCTACGCCTACCTGATGGTGCCGGACAAGGAAAGCCTGACCAAACAGGCCGCGCAACGGCTGGACGCCATCCAGGCCATGGAAGAACTGGGCAGCGGGTTCTACCTGGCCATGCACGACCTTGAAATCCGTGGGGCTGGTGAGGTGCTCGGTGAAAATCAGAGCGGCAACATGCTGGAGGTCGGCTTCCAACTCTACAACGAGATGCTGAGCGAGGCCGTGCGTTGCCTCAAGGAAGGCAAGGAGCCCGACCTGCTCGCGCCCATGAGCGCCGCCACCGACATCAATCTGCACGCGCCCGCCCTGCTGCCCGACGACTACTGCGGCGATGTGCACATGCGCCTGTCCTTCTACAAGAAGCTAGCCACCGCCAAGAAGACCGAGCAGATCGACGCCCTGCTGGAGGAACTGGTGGATCGCTTCGGCAAGCTGCCAGCCCAGGCGCAGACGCTGATCGACGTGCACCGCCTGCGCGTGATCAGCCAGCCCTATGGCGTGGTGAAAGTGGACGCCACGCCCCAGCTCATCAACATCACCTTCCGCGCGGACGCGCCCGTGGACGCCATGAAGGTGATTGAGCTGGTGCGCAAGAACAAGCACATCAAGCTGGTGGGCAACGAGAAGCTGCGCATCGAGCGCGCACTGCCGGACGCGAAGGCGCGCGCGCACTTGGTGCGTGATGTGCTGCGCTCACTGGGCGAACCCGTCAGGGAAAAAATTGCGACATGACACAACATGATGAAAAAAATCACGTCCATCATGCTGAGCTTGTCCATGGTCATGAGCGCTCAAGCATACGAGCTGAGCACGATGACACTCACATACTTCGACCACAGCGGCGAGGTCCCCAAAAAGACCTCGACAAGTTGTAACGTTGGCGCCGACTGTTACTCCTACTCCTATCAGGGAATCGGAACGGACATTTTTTTCACCCAGCGCCTTGATGCTGATAACCCCCTGCTTTCGCATGGCCCATGGATTGGGCAAGACGTTGGACGCGCCAAAGTCGGTGGAGATTCCATGCCCTACGGTGCTACAACCCTGGGCTACACCTTGATCATCAACCAAGGTCGATCACGCTATTACTTCGGTTACGGCTTTGGGGTCTCTTATGCATCTCTGAATTCAAAAAAATACGGGCTTCGCAGCAAAACCAACACTGCATCCGCATCGATTCTTGGTGTGGAGTTCTCCTTGTTTCCGTACTCCCAGTTTGTGGGTCTAGGACTCTATCTGGCGCTCAAATCCAGTCCGGATCTTCCGGCTGTTTATGCAAAAGACCAAACCAGCAACCGACGGTACTACGAGATGCCCATCTCCTCCAGCTTTGGCTTGATCCTCAGGTTCTGACATTGCACATCGATACTGCCCATGAGCACACTCGCCCGCGAAATCTCCCCCGGTCTCCTGATTCAGAACTTCACGCCGCCGCTGAAGCTTTCGGACTACAAGCTCATCGCCTTCGACATGGACTCCACGTTGATCAACATCGAGTGCGTGGACGAGATCGCCGACGCCGTGGGCCGCAAAGCCGAGGTCGCGGCCATCACCGAAGCCGCCATGCGTGGCGAAATCACCGACTTCAAGGACAGCCTGCGCCGCCGCGTGGCCTTGCTTGAAGGCGTGACCCTGGCAAACCTCGAAGCCGTCAAGCGCGACCGCCTGCGTCTGAACCCCGGCGCGGCCGAACTGGTCCGCGCATGCAAGCGGGCAGGCTTGAAGGTGCTGCTGGTCTCCGGCGGCTTCACCTATTTCTCCGACCATGTGCAAGCCTTGCTCGACATCGACCACACGCGCGCCAATGTGCTGGACATCCGCGACGGCGCGCTCACCGGCCGCCTGGTCGACCAGCCTTGGGGCGACATCTGCGATGGCGCCGAGAAGCAGCGCACGCTCTTGCAAACCTGCGCGCGGCTGGGCATCTCGCCGCGACAGGCCATCGCCATGGGCGATGGCGCCAATGACCTGCCCATGATGACGGCCTGCGCCGAAGCTGGAGGACTGTCCGTGGCCTACCACGCCAAGCCCAAGGTGCGCGAGCAGGCCATGGTGGCGATCAACACAGGCGGGCTCGATCGTCTGCTGGAAGTGCTGAGCGCGCCCCGCTGAATACAGCCCCGAATCGAACCGTGGCGCCTCAGCCACCAAACGTGATGTTGATGCCCGTGAAGAGCAGGGTGTCGTAGCGTTGGACGGGTTGTCGCGCCATGCCGTCGTAACGGCGCTGCAGCTTCATGCTCAGGCTCAGCGTACGGTTGACAGCCACCTGCAAGCCCATGTCCCATTGCCCGCGGGTGCCCTGAACCTCGCCCAGGTTGCGGTTGATGGTGAGTTTCTGCTGGAACTGGATGGACTCCGTGATGCGGTGGTTGGACTCCTCGCCCAGCATCAATTCGTACACGTACAGATCGTCACGCAGGCTCCCATTGATTTCCACGCCCTGCTTCAAGTAGCGGTCGTCGCGGTAGGACAAACCGCTGAGCACATCCCAGTTGTGCGCTTCACCGCGCAGCAACTGGTAACCAAAACCCGTGCTGTACACCTGACGCAACCCGAGCAGGGCAATCCGGTCGTGGCTCAGCTCCCCACCCCCGAAGGCGAACACACGTTCGGACAGGTTGTGGTCATACCGCGCCCCGATCAGTTCACGAAAGGCTGTGGTGGTTTCTCGTCGGGTGTTCGTCTGCGCATCCACCACTTCGGAGCTGCTCCTGACGAATTCGGCATTGATCGACAACTTGTTGGTCTCGGTGCGGCGCTGGGAATCCAGCACCAAGTTCAGGTTCGTCGTGTTGGTGTTGCCCGAGGTCGAGGACGAGGCAGCCCCAACATGGGTGACCCAGACCGGAACCGCCGGCGAAGTCGGCGCATCTGCGCTGTCGTGAGTGACTGGAGGATCGTGAGCCTCAGCGGCGGCAAACTGCATGGCACCAAGCAGTAGGCCGGCCATGCCGATGACGCATGGTTTCTTCATCTGCCCTATTCTGACGGGCCAGGCTCAGACCACCAAACCGTTGCAGCCTAGCCCCTATGCACAGACGGTTTTGACGTCAATCTGGTGACGATCACCTGATGATGCACGCTGTAGGCCGATTTTGGCTCGGAAAGTTAAGCACACGCACTCAATCCCCTCAAGTTGACAAGTCCGACGATGTGATTAAGATTTAGGCAGTCCTTTATCAGGAGTTCGCCATGGCCATCAGCAGCGTCAACAGCAATTCGATCAACACGGCGGCCTACGTCGCCCCCCAGCAGGACAATGCCGCAGCTCAGGCGCAAGAAGTCCAGGCTGCGCAAGCCCAGGAAACGCAGGCGGCGCAGCAGCAAACGCAACAAAGCGCTCCGCCCCCACAGGAAGCGCGCCCCGTGGTCAACACCCAGGGTCAGACCACCGGTCGGCTGGTCAACGAGACCGCCTGACGCGGCGGCAACTGCCTGCCTCCACGCCCCCCTGAGTCACCACCATAGGTCGCCCCGCTGGAAGACATCCCATGGTCATGGCACTGCAGTCACTCAACAGCGGCACGGCCAGCACCAGCGGCCAATTGAGCCTGTATCGAGCCAGGCTGCAACAAGCCCGGCGCGAAGCTGATCAGGCCGAGAACCGGGTTGCCCAGCTGGAGCAGCAAACCCAGACGGCCCGAAATCAGGCCGCGCGGGCCAATGACCGGGTGCGCAGTGTCGAAAGCAACCCGCCCCGCGCCGAATCCACCACGGAGCAGCGCGGCCAACAGGCCGCGCGCGCGACCCTCAATACACTGGGGCAATTGAACGGACGCCTGCTGAACGTCCAAGCCTGAAAGGCGTTTGCCCGGGCGCCCTGCCCCTCAAACGCCCCGCTGGCGCAAGGCCTCGTACAGGCACACGCCGCTGGCGACCGACACGTTGAGGCTCTCCACCCCCCCCTTCATCGGAATGCTGACCAGCGCATCACAGGTCTTGCGGGTCAGTTGCCTCATGCCTTCGCCTTCCGCACCCAGCACCAGCGCGGTCGGCCCCTTCAGATCGGACTGATACAAGGTCTGCGGCGCGTCGTCGCTGGTGCCGATGCACCAGATGTCGCGCTCCTTCAGCTCACCCAAAGTACGCGCCAGGTTGGTCACCATGAAGTAAGGCACGGTCTCGGCCGCGCCGCTGGCGACCTTGGCCACGGTGGCGTTCAACCCCACGGCATGGTCCTTGGGCGCGATAACAGCGTGCGCGCCAGCGCCATCGGCCACGCGCAGGCAGGCGCCCAGGTTGTGCGGGTCCGTCACCCCATCCAATACCAACAGCAGTGGCGGGACAGTCAAGCCGTCCAACAAATCGTCCAGGCTGTGGGCAAGTTCGATGGGCTGCACCCGCGCAGCCACCCCCTGGTGACCATGGCTGCCCGCGAGCTTGGACAGACGCAAACCATCGGCTTCAATCAGGCGGACCCCTGCCTCCTGGGCGCGCGCCACGAATTGACGCATGCGCGCGTCGCGGCGCGAGGCGTCGTAGTAGATGTCGAGGATGGAAGTTGGCGCCGTTTTGAGGCGCACCCCCACGGCATGGAAGCCGTACAGAACCTTGGGAGATGCAGACATGGGCGCCATTATCGGCGCTGCGGGCTCCCAGTCGGATTATTGAACCTGGCCCGCGCGGCCGCTCTGATGAGGCCTATCGGGCTCACTCCCTCAAGGCGCCTCGTGAGCGCGCCCCGCATCGATGGTGATGCGCCGCTCGCAGCGCGCTGCGATGCCCTTGTCGTGCGTGACCAGCACCAGGGTCGTGCCCTGCTCGCGGTTGAGCTCGAACATCAGTTCCATCACTTTCTCGCCGGTCGCGTAGTCCAGGCTGCCGGTCGGTTCATCCGCCAACAACACGGCCGGCTGCACGACAAAGGCGCGCGCCAGCGCCACACGCTGCTGTTCGCCGCCGGAGAGCAGCTTGGGATAGTGGTTCAGGCGGGCACCCAGGCCCACGCGCGCCAGCATCTCGGCGGCCGTCTTGCGCGCGTCCTTGCGGCCCGCGAGCTCCAACGGCAGCATCACGTTCTCCAGTGCGCTCAGGTGCGCCAGCAACTGGAAGCTCTGGAACACGAAGCCCAGCTTGCGCGCGCGCAGCGCGGCCCGCTCGTCCTCGTTCAAGGCGAACAAGTCCTCGCCCGCCAACCGCACCGTGCCACTGCTGGGCGTGTCCAGGCCGGCGATGATGGACAGCAGCGTGCTCTTGCCCGAACCGGAAGCACCCACGAGGGCGAGGGTCTGGCGCGGCGCCACGCTGAAATGGATATCACGCAGAATATCGAGCTGGCCGGTCGAATCGCTGACGGACTTGACGATGTGCTCGACGGCGATGACGGGATTGGAATCAACAGGAAGTGCGGATTCGGACATGAAGGATTTTTCTGCTGGGCGTTTTTGGAAGACCGCTCGTATGACGGGGCGCCGCTACTGTATCGCGGCCCTGTTGCTGGGCGGTTTCATGGGGGCATTTCATCTGCAAACTCAGGCGCAGACTCAGGTCCCATCCGTCGCGCCAGGCCAGACAGTGCTGGTCGTCGGTGACTCACTGAGCGCGGAGTACGGCCTGGCGCGCGGCAGCGGTTGGGTGGCCCTGCTGGAGAAGAAACTCGCCACCGAAAAGCCCGGCCTGCGCGTGGTCAACGCGAGCATCAGCGGTGACACCACCTTCGGTGGACGCTCGCGCCTGCCGGCGCTGCTCAAGCAGCACCGACCCCGCGTGGTGGTGATTGAGCTGGGTGGCAATGACGCGCTGCGCGGCCTGTCGCTGGACGCGACCCGGTCCAACCTGGCCTGGATGGCGCAGCAGGCCAAGCAGGCCGGTGCGCGCGTACTGCTGGTGGGCATGCAGATGCCACCCAACTACGGCGCGGACTATGCCCGCCGCTTCGCGGCGCTTTACACCGAGGTGGCGCGCGCCGAAAAGACCGGACTCGTGCCCTTCTTCCTGCAAGGCGTCGCGGATGGCCCGGACCCCACGCGTCTGTTCCAGGCCGACCGCATCCATCCGACCGCCGAGGCCCACCCCATCATGCTGGGCAACGTCTGGCCCGAGCTGAAAAAGCTGCTCTGAACCGCAGAACCCATGCAGCAAATATTGTCCGCGGAAGAGGCCCTGCGGCGCCTCGATGCTTTCGACGCCGTGTTGGATGCGCGCAGCGAAAGTGAATACGCCGAGGACCATTTGCCTGAGGCCCAGAACTGGCCCACGCTGAACGATGCCGAACGTCATGAGGTGGGTCTGCTGCACCGTAGCAATCCCTTCGAGGCCCGCAAGCGGGGCGCCATGATCGCGGCGCGCAATATCGCGACCCACATCGAGCGCGAGGTGCTGGACAAGTCCAAGGACTGGAAGCCGCTGATCTATTGCTGGCGAGGCGGCAAGCGCAGCGGCTCGCTGGCGCTGATCCTGAGCGAGATCGGTTTTTATGTCACGCGCATCGACGGGGGCTACAAGGCCTTTCGCAACGCCGTGCTGACCGACATACCGCGCCTGGCCACCGGCCTGGACTGGCGGGTGATCTGCGGCGCGACCGGCTCGGGCAAGACCCGGCTGCTGCACGCCCTGAGCGAAGCTGGCGCGCAGACGCTGGACCTTGAAGCATTGGCCTGCCACCGCAGCTCGGTGCTCGGCGCGCTGCCCGGCCAACCCCAGCCCACGCAGAAGGCTTTCGACACGCAGATCTGGAACGCCTTGCGCCGCTTCGACCCGGCGCGCCCCGTCTACGTGGAGAGCGAAAGCAAGAAGGTCGGCAACGTGGCCGTGCCGGACGCGCTCATGGCCGCCATGCGTGCCGCGCCCTGCCTGCACCTGCTCCTGCCCGAGGACGAACGCGTGGCCCTGCTGCTGGAAGACTACCCGCACTACGCCCAGGACACGGCGGGCTTCTGCGCCCGGCTGGACGCTCTGACCGAGCTGCGCGGCAAGAAGACCGTGGCGCACTGGCAGAACTTGGTCCAGACAGGCCAGCTACAGGAGGTGGTGCGTGACCTGCTGCGCACGCACTACGACCCCGGCTACCAGCAGTCCAGCCTGCGTAACTTCACGCGCTTCGCGGAGGCGCCAGAACTGCATCCGCGTGACCGCTCTATGGCGGCCATGCAGGCGCTGGCGCGGCAGATGCTGGCGGGTTGAGGCGCGCGTTTTCCGTTGCGCGGACCCGCTGCCAAGCAGGTGTGGCCTGGCCTTGGTCAACTCCGGAACCGCCTGCGCGTCAAGGCCAGCGCGATCCGCCAGGCCACCCAGCCATAGATGGCAAGCACGGCCAGGTGCAGCCAGGGGGACGCAGGCCAGTGCCCCAGGAACAGCGGGCGCACCAGTTCCACCACATGCGTCAAGGGCAAGCATTCGGACACCGCGTGCAGCCAGGCCGGCAGGTTCTCGCGCGGGAAGAACACCCCCGAGAGGAAGGTCATGGGCGTGAGCACCAGGGTGAAGTAGTAGGTGAAGAAGTCATAACCCTTGGCCAGGGCATTCACGATCAACGCCATGCTGCTGAACACCACCCCCGCCAGCAGCAGCACGGGCCAGGCCAGCAGCAGCATGGGGCTGCGGCTAATGTCCAGCGCCGCCATCACGAGCAGGATGACCGTGGCGGAGAACAGGGCCTTGAAGGCGGCCCACAGCATCTCGGCCCGCAGCACGTCACGCAGGTCGATGGGCGCGTTCATGATGCTCTCCCAAGTCTTCTGCACATGCATGCGCGAGAAGGCCGAGAACATGGCCTCGAAGGTGGCCGCGTTGATGGCGCTCATGCAGATCGAGCCGCTGGCCAGAAACACGAGGTAGGGCACGGCCTGGCCCGAGCTGCCCCAGGGCACGGTGCCGATCAGGGCGCCCAGGCCATAACCGAAAGCCACCAGGGTGATCAGCGGCTCGGCCACATTGCCCACCAGGCTGGGCAGGGCCAGCTTGCGCCAGACCAGCAGGTTGCGCAAGAAAATGGGCCACCAGCGCAGCGCCGGAGGCAGTAAGGCGACAGGTCTGCCCGTTGATTGCATGGACGTCTTCATCATCCTTCCTCCCGGATCTGGCGGCCCGTGAGCTTGAGGAACAGATCCTCCAGATTGGCCGGCCTGTGCAGACTGCGCAGGCCCTGCGCATGGGCCAGCGCCTGCAGCAGGGGCGCGGCGTCCTGCGTGTAGAAAAAGACCGTCTCGCCACTGACTTCGACCCGGCTGGCCAGCGCGCGCAAGGGCGCGTGAGCCTCTCCATGCGCCAGGGCCTGCGCCTGGCCTTCACCATTCACGCCATAGACCTCGACAACCTCGGGCTCCAGGTGCGCGGCGATCAGCTCCCGGGGTTTGCCTTCGGCGATCTTGCGCCCGTGGTCGATGACCAACAGGCGGTCGCAGAGGCGCTCGGCCTCGTCCATGAAGTGCGTGGTCAGCAGGATGGACTTGCCCTGCTGCAGCAGTTGCTGCAGCCGCTCCCACATCAGGTGTCGGGCCTGTGGGTCCAGGCCCGTGGTGGGCTCGTCCAGCATCAGCAGACGCGGATCGTTGACCAGCGCCCGGGCCAGGCTGAGTCGGCGCCGCATGCCGCCCGAGAGCTGGCCCGGCTTGGCGTCGGCCTTGTGAGCCAGGGCTGCGAAATCCAGCAGCGCCGGGATGCGCGCGCGCATGGCCGCAGTGTTGATGCCGAAATATCGACCGAACACCAGCAGGTTCTCGGCACAAGAGAAATCCGGATCAAGCGAGTCGTACTGAGTCACCACGCCCAGCTGCGCCTTGATGGCATGGGCGTCGTCCGGCATGCGCAGGCCAAAGGCCTGCACATGGCCACTGTCCGGCGCGCTCAATCCCAGGCACATGCGCAGGGTCGTGGTCTTGCCCGCCCCATTGGGGCCGATCACGCCCAGGCATTCGCCGGGGCGGATCTCGAAACTCAGATCCTGGACGACGGCGGTCTCGCCGTAGCGTTTGACTAGGTGATGGCAACTCAGAAAGGCATCCGACATGAGGGCGATTCTGGCACGGCGCCCTGCCCGGCAAGCCCCGGAAGACGCAGGCGCGAATACTGCGGGTGTCTCAGTCCAGCCAACGCACGGAACCCCGGTAGGCGTGCCAGGTGGCATGCCCCAGCCAGGGTCCGATGATGAGCAGGCCCAGGCCCCAGGGAATGAAGGCCAGCACCACCAGGGCGGTGATCAGCCCGCCCCAGAAAAGCATGACAGGCAGATTGCCGAAGAAAACCTGCAGGCTGGTGATCGAGGCTGAGATGGCGTCGGTGTCGCGGTCCAGGATCATGGGGATGGAGACCACGGAGGTGGCGAAGACCAGGCCGGCGAACACACCGCCCACCGTCGCATAGACCGCCACGAAGGCCCAGTTCTCCGGGTTGAACACGGCCTGCAGCACCCCGGCGGTCGATGGCATGCCGGTGTTGAAGAAGACGGCGAAGACCACCAGCGAAGCACGCCCCCACAACAGCTCCAGCAGCAGGAGCACGAGTACCAGCAAGGCCATGCTGCCGATATGCCGATCCCAACAGGTCAGCGAATTCGCAAGGTCAGCGGTCTGCCCGAGTTCACGTTGACGGCTGACTTCGTACAAGCCCATGGCCAGGAAAGGGCCGACCAGCAGACAGCCCGAGACCAGGGACATGGTGTAGACCGGCAGGTGCAGGAACACCGCGCTCAGGCTCAGCGCCATGCCCCAGAAGCAGAAGCCGTAAAAGAGCGCGATGCCCATGGCCGAAGCCATGTCGCGCCAGCCACGGGCAAGCCAGCGCAGCGGATCGGCGAAGGACAGCGGCACGATCTCGCGTCGAGGACCCGCAGGCGGCGGTGGCACGTAGGGCGAGGGTTGTTGGGCAGGCTGGGTGCGGCCGCCTTCGGGCATCTCTTGATCACGCATGCCAGCAAGCCTAGTGGGGCCGCCCCTGTCCTGTCGACTGAGGAAAACCCAGTCTGAATCGTGCCAGGATCAGCACCGGGTCAGATGCGACTCAGGACAAACGGCCCAGCGCCTGGGCCAAATCGGCCTGCAAGTCCTCCACCGCCTCCAGGCCGACCGAGAAACGCACCAGGGTACCGGGTTTCAGGTGCGCGGGCCAGCGCTCGCGCATGGCGTTCAGGTCGTAGGGCACGACCAGACTGACCGGGCCGCCCCAGGAATAGCCCAGCTTGAAGAGTTGCAGCGCGTCGCAAAAGGCGTCCACCTGCACGCCGGTATAACGGGCGTCGAACATCACGCTGAACAGGCCCGCTGCCTGGCCTGGCAGCCCCGGGCCCGATCCTGCAGCATCTGCTGCACCGCCGCACAGGGTCTTCCAGTGCGCATGGCCGGGCGCGTCCGGGAGCGCCGGATGCAGCACCTGCGAGAACTCTGTGCGATCCAGGCACCAATGTGCCAATCGCCGCGCCGCCCGGTCGTGCGCGGCATAGCGCAGCACAATGCTCGGCAGACCACGCAGCACGGCCTCCACGTCGTTCATGCCCACGCCCAGGCCCAGACGCATGTGTGTGTTCTTCAGCCGCAGGTGCAGGGCTTCGTCGCGGGTGACGACCGATCCCATCAGCACATCGCCGCCACCGCTGGGGTATTTGGTCAGCGCGTGGGCGGTGAGGTCCACGCCCAGGCCGGGAGCAATGTCAAAAGCGTTGAAAGCCAGGCCCGCGCCCCAAGTGTTGTCCAGGGCCACGGTCACCTGAGGGGAGGCACGGCAGATGCGCAGCAGTTCGGGCAGGTCGGGGAACTCCAGTGTCACCGAACCCGCGGCCTCCAGCCAGACCACGCGGGTCCGGTCCGTGATGCGCCGCGCCAGATCCTGCGGGTCCATGGGGTCGTAGAACTGGTGGGTGATGCCCCAGGTCTTCAGCTCGCCTTCGGCCAGGGCCTTGCTGGGTCCGTAGACGTTGTCGGGCAGCAGCACTTCGTCGCCCTGCGCGAGCAGGGACAGCCCCACCAGGGCGATGGCCGACAACCCGCTGGGAACCAGCAAGGTCTGCAGGCCGCCCTCCAGCGTGGCCAGTCGCTCCTCCAGCAGGTAGCTGGTCGGCGTGCCGTGCAGACCGTAGGTGTAGCCCGTCTTGTGCTTCCACTCCCGGCTGCGCATGGCCGCGACGCTAGGGAAGAACACGGTCGAGGCCTTGAACACGCCGGGCTGCGGCGCCGCGAAATCCTCGGGCGGGCGGTAGGGGTGGTGGATCAGCTGGGTGGTGAGGTCGGGAGACGGTCGATCTAGGGAGGTATCTTGGGGGCGCATGCGCCGATGGTAGCGGCTAGCGGGTGCCGGCCGCAGCGATCTCCAGAAAACGCGCCGTGCCCCGGGTGAGGGCCCGGTCGCGGTGCCGGATGCAATGCAGCATGCGCTTGAGCGGCGGCAGGCCCGGTACACGATCGGTCAGGGCCACCACCGCCCCCTGCGCCAGCAAATCGGCCACCACGCTGCTGGACAAGCAGCTCACGCCCAGGCCTGCAGCGACCGCGCGCTTGATGGCCTCGGAATCCCCCAGTTCCATGTCCACGTTCATGCGCCCGAGCAGGGGCAGCAGGCTGCGTTCGACTTCCTCGCGCGTGCCACTGCCCGGCTCGCGCAGCAGCCAGGGTGCATCGGCCAGGTCTTGGAGGGTCGCGTTGCCGCAGGCCAAGACATGTGTGGCGGCCACGAAGACGATGAGATCGTCTTCCCGCCAGGGCTCGATGTGCAGCTCCGGATGGTGGCTGGGGCCTTCGATCAGGCCGAAATCAACTTCCAGCGCCGCCACGGCGGCCACCACTTCGCCGGTGTTGCCCACGGTCAAGGCGACGCGCGCCTGCGGGTGCGCGCGCCGCAGGGCCGCGAGCTGGGCCGGCACCAGGTAGTTGGCGATGGTGGTGCTGGCGCCGATCAGCAGCGAGAACGGAGCACCGTCCCTCTCGCGCCCATTTCCCCCTGTGGGCAGCAAACCCTGCAGGTCTTCGGCCTGATCCAACAAGGCCTGGGCGCGCGGCAGCAGCAGGCGGCCATTTTCGTTCAGCACCAGGCGACGGCCGAGTCGGTCGAACAGCGCCTGCCCCAAGGCCTGTTCCAGCCGGGCCAGGGCCTGGCTGGCGGCGGATTGGGTCAGGGCCAGGGTTTCGGCCGCCCGGTGGACGTTTTCCTGCCGGGCAATGGCGCAGAACACGTCCAGTTCGCGCAAGGTGAATCGCAGCCCCATGGAGGGTCCTTTGTCGGGGTGTCTGTCGACGGTTAAATTAGAAAAATCGATCAATCAAAGAATTATTATCCGTTTCTCTTTTTAGCGGCCCCTGTATATCGTTGCAGGCATGGCCGATCTGCTTCCCTCGCCCCGCACTCATACCTCCGCAAGATCGCTCGCGCGCAGCCTGTCCTCGATCGCACCACTCCTGGCGGGCCTGCGGCCGAACGCCCTGCCCGGTCTGACTCTGACCCTGCTGATCTCGGCGGTGGCGATGGCCCTGGCCGAGCAGTCTTGGGCGCGGCAACTGGGTCTTTCGGCCTTGACCCTGGCCATTGCGCTCGGCCTGCTGCTGGGCCATACCGTTTATCCCCGGCTGCGTCGCGTTGCCGAATCGGGTGTGGACTGGAGCAAACAGAAGCTGCTGCGTCTGGGCATCGTGCTCTTTGGCCTGCGCCTCTCGTTCCAGGACATCGCCGCCGTCGGCTGGGTGGGCGTCGCTGTGGATGCGGCCATGCTGCTATCGACTTTCGCGCTTGCCCTGTGGCTGGGCCGGCGCTGGCTGCGGCTGGATGGCCAGACGGTCATGCTGATCGGCACGGGCAGCGCCATCTGCGGCGCCGCCGCCGTGCTGGCCACCGCCCCCCTGCTCAAGGCGACTGCGGAGAAGATCGCGGTGGCCGTGGCCACCGTGGTGGTGTTCGGCACGCTGGCGATGTTCCTTTATCCGGTGCTGTACGCCCTGGTGCAGCCCTGGGGCGTCACAGCCTGGGCTTTTGGCCTTTACACGGGCGCCACCGTGCATGAAGTGGCCCAGGTCGCCGCCGTGGGCAACACGCTCGGTCCCGAGGCCGCGAACAGCGCGGTGATCACGAAAATGATCCGCGTGCTGATGCTGGCGCCTTTTCTGCTCGGCCTGTCCTGGTGGCTCGCGCGGCGCCCGATGGCAGCCCCAATAGCGCAGCCGATCGGGGCAACCACAGCGCCAGATCTTCGCACTGACATGGCGCCCACCCGCACCCGGCTGACCCTGCCCTGGTTCGCCTTGGGCTTCGTGGCCGTGGCGGGCCTGCGCACGTTGGACCAGGCCCAAGGGCTGATCGCGCCCGGGCTGCTACACGCCCTGCTGTGGTTCGACACCTGGGTGCTCGCCGCCGCCATGGCCGCGCTGGGTCTCACGACCCATGCAGTGGCGATCCGCCGGGCCGGCCGCAAGCCGCTGATGCTGGCCGGTGGCCTATTCGTCTGGCTGCTATTCGGCGGGGCGCTGATCAACGCGGTCACGCACCGAGTCATGGGCTGACCGGCTGATCGGCCAACGGACCGAGCCGACCGCATCGACGCGGATTACGACGCAGCGCTCAAGCGCCGCAGCGCAGCCTCAGTTGGAGATCTTCCACTTCGCCAGCAGCTCGGCCGGGCGCATTTTGTCGTAGCCCTCGAAAGGCTGATGGATCCATGGGTCGGTGGGCAGGAACTCGACTGAATAGTCCGCCTGGAAGGTGGAACGCGCCTTGGTCCAGATGACCGCCGTGCGCAGCTCGGAAATAGGGCTGTAGCGGTCGCGCAGCATGCGCACCACCGCGTCCAGCGTGTGTCCGGAATCGGCCAGATCGTCCACCAGCAGCACGCGACCCGCGATCTCGCCCTGCGGCGTGGTGATGTACTTGGCGATGTCCAAGTGCCCCTGTGTCATGCCAGCGTTGGCACGGTAGGAGCTGGTCGACATGATGGCCAAGGGCTTTTCGAAGATGCGGGAAAGGATGTCGCCCGGTCGCATACCGCCCCGCGCAAGACAAAGGATGGTGTCGAATTGCCACCCCGACTGGTGGACCTGGATCGCCAGCTTCTCGATCAGGTCGTGGTATTCCACGTAGCTCACGTACAGGTGCTTGCCGTCTTCGGTCAACATGGTCGCGGGTTCCTCGATTCTATGAAGCTGCGAGCGAGCATCAGGCCAGATAAGGGTGTTTCATCAGGATCGTGTGATCGCGATCCGGACTGGTGGAAATCAGGTGGATGGGCACACCCGTCACATGCGCGATGCGCTGCAGGTACAGCCGCGCGTTGACCGGCAGCTTGTCGTAGTCCGTCACGCCCACGGTGCTGTCGCTCCAGCCGGCCATCGTTTCGTAGATCGGCTTGCAACGCGCGATTTCTTCCGCGCCCATGGGCAGGATATCGATGGTCTCGCCGTCCAGTTCGTAGCCGGTGCACAGCTTCAGTTCCTTCAACCCGTCCAACACGTCCAGCTTGGTCAGGCACAGGCCCGACAAGCCGTTGACCTGTGCGCTGCGCTTGAGCAATGCCGCATCGAACCAGCCGCAGCGGCGCGAACGGCCGGTGGTCACGCCCTTTTCGGCGCCCACGGTGCTCATGTGGTAACCCGGCGTGCCCGGCACTTCCCATTCCAGCTCGGTCGGGAACGGACCACCGCCCACGCGCGTGCAATAGGCCTTGGTGATGCCGAGGATGTAGTGCAGCATGCCCGGCCCGACACCGGCACCCGCCGCCGCGTTGCCGGCCACGCAATTGCTGGAGGTCACGTAGGGGTAGGTGCCGTGGTCCACGTCCAGCAAGGTGCCTTGAGCACCCTCGAACAGCAGGTTCTGCCCCTTGTCGTGCGCTTCGTTCAGTTCGCGCGACACATCGGCCATCATGGGTTTGAGCAGTTCGGCATGGCGCATGGCTTCGGCATACACCGGCTCGAACTGGACCTGGCCATCCTGAATGTAGGGCTGCAGAGCCGCCGGGAAAGCGAACTGCCGCGCGCCCAGGTAGGTGCAGAGCACATGGTTGTGCAAGGCGAGCAGTTCCTTGAGTTTCGCGGCGAAGCGCTCGGGGTACTTCAGATCCTGCACGCGCAGGGCGCGGCGGGCGATCTTGTCCTCGTAGGCCGGGCCGATGCCGCGGCCCGTGGTGCCGATCTTCTCGGTGCCGCCCTGCTCGCGCGCGGCCTCGCGGGCCACATCCAGCGCGGCGTGGAAAGGGAGGATGAGCGGGCAGGCTTCGGAGATGCGCAGGCGCGAGCGCACCTCTACCCCCGCCTTTTCCAGGCCTTCGATTTCCTCGAAGAGCTTGGCCGCCGACAACACCACACCATTGCCGATGTAGCAGGTCACGCCCGCGCGCATGATGCCGCTGGGAATCAGGTGCAGCGCGGTCTTGACACCGTTGATGACCAGGGTATGCCCCGCGTTGTGGCCGCCTTGGAAACGCACCACACCCTGGGCACTTTCGGTCAGCCAGTCCACCAGCTTGCCCTTGCCCTCATCACCCCACTGGGTGCCCACGACGACGACGTTGCGTCCTTTGCTTGTGTTCATGCTTTGCTTCTCTGCTTGTCGGTTCAGACCGTATGAGGTTGGGAGCCAATGGCGCGGACACGCCAAGCGCCCCCGCTCTCGATCAATTCGCGGTCGCAGTGGAATTCATCCACTTCGCTTTCATGGCCAGGTAGCACACAGACCACGGTTTCACCTTGCGCCCGCAGGCGTGCGATCGCTGCGCGCAAATCGGCGGCTGCCAAATCGTCGCCCGGCCAAGGCGCGCGGATGGCCGCACGCAAGGCACGCTCGGGTACCGCGCCCACAAGGGTCTTCAGGTCCAAGCTGAAACCCACGGCGGGCCGCTTGCGGCCGAACACGGCGCCCACCTCGTCGTAGCGACCGCCACGCAAAAGAGCATCGCTCACACCCTTGGCGTAGACGGCGAAACGCATGCCGCTGTAATAGCCATAGCCCCGCAAATCCGCCAGATCAAAACCGACGGAAACTCCGGTGCGCCCACCCAGGCTGCGCGCCAGCCAACGCAAGCCCGCCAGGGCTTGCCCGACCGCGGGCAAGGCGGGCAGCACGCGGGCAGCTTCATCGAGCACCTTGGCATCACCGTACAGCCCCGGAAGGGCCAGCACGCTCTGGCGGGCCGCCGCCGACAGGCCAGGCAGGCCACGGACCAAGCCCGCAAGGGCGGGCACGTCCTTGGCCGCCAGCGCGGCATGGATTTCTTCCTTGACTTCCGCGCCCAATGGCCCGGCACCGTCGCTTTCCAGCAAGGCGCTGACGATCCTGGCATCCGCCAGATCGAGGGTATGCGCGGGCAGGCGCGCGGACTGCAGGCAGTCCAGCGCCAGTTCAAGGATTTCAAGATCGGCCTCAGCCCCGGCATGGCCGTAGATTTCCGCACCGAACTGCATCGGTTCGCGGGTGGCATGCGCGCTGGCGGGACGGGTGTGCACCACCGGGCCGCAATAGCACAGGCGAGCCAAGCCCCGGCGGTTGAGCAAGTGCGCGTCGATGCGCGCCACCTGCGGTGTGGTGTCGGCCCGCAGGCCCATGGAGCGGCCCGAGAGCTGATCGACGAGTTTGAAGGTCTGAAGGTTCAGAGCTTGACTGGCCCCGCTCAGCAGGGAACTCAGGTACTCCAGCAGCGGCGGCATGACCAGCTCATAACCGTAGGCGCGCGCGGTGTCCAGCAAGTCGCGTCGAAGCTCCTCGATGTGGCGCGCCTCGGAAGGCAGGACGTCAGCGATGTGATCCGGCAGCAGCCAGGCGGACATGGGAACGGGGAGGCTGTTAAAAATAGGATTCTACCCGCCTCATCCAGGCCGTCATCCCCCACCCGGCAGGGCCACCGGCGGCGTTCCCGCCCGGGCGTGGCCGACCCGAGCACCCTTCAGGCCAGGAACCAGACGCCGATCAGGCCCAGCAGGATGCTGCACAGACCCCAAAAGCGGATCTGCCCGTCGTTGAGCTGCAGCATCTGACTGAACATCCGCCGCCAGCCGCCGGGCGACAGGAAGGGCAGCAAGCCTTCCACCACGAGTACCAGAGCCAGCGCGGTCCAGAACGTGTCGCCATCCATCGGTCTAAACGAACAGGGAGGCGATGGTGCAGGGTTGCGCCCAGGGACCGGTCAGCCCGGACCACGGGGGAGCACCACGCCCTGGGTCTGAATTACCGCGCCGGCGCAGCTGCGGGCGCGCCCTGACCGCGGAAGACGCGGAAGAACTCCGAACCATTGGGGTCCAGCACCATCACGTCGCTCTTGCTCGCGAAGCTGGCCTTGTAGGCTTCCAGGCTGCGGTAGAAACGCGCGAACTGCGGATCCCGACCGAAGGCGTCAGCGTAAGCGCGGGAGGCCTCGGCATCCCCTTCACCCTTGATCTTCTGAGCATCGCGGTAAGCATTGGCCACTGTCACCTCACGCTGGCGATCCGCGTCGGCGCGAATCTTCTCGCCTTCGGCGGCGCCGGTGGAACGCAGCTCGTTGGCCACGCGCTTGCGCTCGGCCTCCATGCGGCGGTAGACGGATTCGGTGATGGCTTCCACGTAGTCCACGCGGGTGATGCGCACATCCACGATGTCGATGCCCCAGGGTTTCTCGCCGCGCACGGCACCCAGCACCTCGGACTTCACATCGGCCATCAGCGCCTCGCGCTTGGTCGAAAGCAGTTCGCGCACCGTGCGTCGGTTGACCTCCTCCTGGAAGGCATTGCGCACCACACGGTTCAACTGACTGGCACCGGTCTGCTCGTCAACACCGACGTTGCGGATGTATTCACCCGGGTCGGTGATGCGCCAGCGCACGTACCAGTCAATCACCACACGCTGCTTCTCGGCCGTCAGCATCGGTTCGGTGTCGGTGCTGTCCAGCGTCAACAGACGCTTGTCGATGTAGCTCACGTTCTGGAACGGAGGCGGCAGCTTGAAGTTCAAGCCCGGTTCGGTGATGACTTCCTTGATCTGTCCCAGCGCGTAAAGCACACCGAACTGCCGCTGGTCGACGACAAACAGCATGGAACTGGCCAGCGCCAAGAGCACCAGCAGCGATGAAATGATGAATCCGAGGCGGTTCATGTCTGTTCTTCCTTGTTCTTGCGGGACTCAGCGGGATTCGCGCTCACGCGAGCGCTGGTTCAGGCGTGATCGCGCATCGTTGAGCGCCGCTGAACCTTCCGCCGCGCCCGAGGCCGGGGCCGTGCCCTGCATCAAGGACTGCGAGGGAAAAGTAGCCCCTGGATCGGCCACGGCGCCCTGCTGCAGCAGTTTGTCCAGCGGCAGGTACAGCAGGTTGCTGCCCTGCTTGGTCTCGACCAGGACCTTGGTCACGTTGCCATAGATTTCCTGCATGGCCTCGAGGTAGAGGCGGTCACGCGTGACCTGCGGCGCACGCTGGTACTCAGCCAGCACGGAGCGGAAGCGCTGCGCATCACCCTGGGCCTGCGCCACGATGCGCGCCTTGTAGGCATCGGCTTCTTCCTTCAGTCGCGAGGCGGTACCGACCGCACGCGGCACCACGTCGTTGGCGTAGGCCTCGGCCTCGTTCTTCAGTCGCTCGCGCTCCTGCCCAGCCTTGAGCACGTCGTCGAAGGCCGCCTGCACCTGCTCGGGTGGGCGCACACCGCCTTGCTGGAGGTTGATGCCCACGATCTCGATGCCCACGTTGTAACGGTCCAGGATCTGCTGCATCAGGGCGCGCAGGCGCGGCGCGATTTGGTCGCGCTCCTCGGACAAGGCCTGGTCCATGCGCATCTTGCCCACCACTTCGCGCACCGCTGTTTCGGCCGCCTGCACCACCGCGGCGGAAGGATCACGGCTTTCAAACAGGTAGGCGCGGGCGTCATTCAGACGGTACTGCACCGCGAATTTGAGCTCGATGATGTTCTCGTCCTCGGTCAACATGGCCGATTCACGCAGTCCGGTGGCGCGGATCACCACGTCACGGCCCACATCGACGGACCGGATCTGCGTGACGAAGACCAACTCATGACGCTGGATCGGATAAGGCAGGCGCCAGTTGAAACCGGCACCCACGGTGCTGTGGTAACGCCCGAACTGCGTCACGACGGCCTGCTGACCTTCCTGCACGATGAAGAAACCGGTGCCGAGCCAGATCAGCAAGGCGATGGAACCAATCAGGCCGATGCCTATGCCTGCGCTCTTGGCATTGCCACCGTTGCCGCCGCCCGGGGCGCCCCGGTTGTTGCGCCCTCCGCCCTGGCCGCCACCGAACAGGCCGGACAGCTTGCGGGTGAAATCGCGCCACAACTCATCCAGGTCAGGTGGCCCCTGATTCGCCCCTTGTGGGCGGCCGCGACCGGAACCCTGCGGGCCGTACGAAGGCGAAGGCGGTTCGGAATCAGGACGCTCATTGCCCGTCCCGGAAGTGCCTGCGCCCGGGGCATCTTGGGACGGTGGTTGCGAGGAAGACGACGGCGCGTCATCGCTGCGACCCCAACGCGGATCGTTCAGGTTGAACATGCCGCGCAGTCGCTCCCACCATTGACCGCGACGCGAAACGCGTGGCTGCTGGGCATTCGCTTCCGCTTGCGGGTCGTTCATCACCTCGGCAGCGGGACGTGCAGGTAAATTCATTCTTGGTGCTCTCTCTGATGGCTTTGCGCGGAACGCCGGCTCGCTTGCCTGAGCAGGACACGGCATATCAGCGCTCGCAAAACATGCATTGTGCCGAATCCCCATCGGGTTGCAGCAATATCTGGACAGGTCTTCAGGCTATTGAACCGAATGCACACGTTCGATCGTTGGGCCTGCCGCGTTTGTGCAACAGCTCAGGCCACTTGCGCAGCTTGTTCGCGCGCCAGCGCGTCGAGACGCGCCGCCTCGGCCTGCTGGGCGAGTGCGAGCACCCGCGCGGCGAGCGTCTGACGCAAGCCAGCGATGCCCTCACCACTGCGGGCGCTCACGAAGACGCGCGGCGTCTCGACGCCTTCAAGGTCGTAATGGCCCTGCAAGGCCGAAGGCCGCCGCGCTTCGTCTAAAGCGTCCAGCTTGTTGAACACCAGGATCTGCGGAATGCCATCGGCACCGATCTCACCCAGCACCCGCTGCACTTCGGCGATCTGCTCGGGATAGTTCGGATTGGCTGCATCCACGACATGCAGCAGCAGATCGGCATCCACCGCCTCCTGCAGCGTGGCCTGGAAGGCGTCGATCAGGCCGTGCGGCAAGTCGCGGATGAACCCTACCGTGTCGGACAGGGACACGCTGCGCCCCGCACTGCTGACAACATGGGACGAATCGGCCTGTTCCGCCATCACACCCGCGTCCGCCGCCAAGTAGAGCTGGCGGGTGGTCGTGTCCAGGGTGGCGAACAATTGGTCGGCAGCGTAGGCCCTGGCCTTGACCAAGGTGTTGAAAAGGGTGGATTTACCCGCGTTGGTATAGCCCACCAGTGAGATGTTGTAGGCGTCACGCCGCTCGCGCTGGCGACGCTGGGTCTGGCGCTGGCGCTTGACCTTGACCAGCCGTTCCTTGGTGCGCTTGATCGCGTCGGCGATCATGCGGCGGTCGAGTTCGATCTGCTTCTCGCCCGGCCCCCCTCGCAAGCCCTGACCGCCGGTCTGACGTTCCAGGTGGGACCAGCGGCGAACCAGACGCGTGCTCAGGTACTGCAGGCGCGCCAGTTCAACCTGCAGCTTGCCCTCGTGCGAACGCGCGCGCTGGGCAAAGATTTCGAGAATGAGCAAGGTCCGATCATTGACCGGTCGTTCAAGCACGCGCTCCAGATTGCGTTGCTGGGCCGGACTCAGGGCCTGGTCGAACAGGATTTCACTGGCACCGAGTTGCTGGGCCAGCAGCTTGATTTCTTCAGCCTTGCCGCTGCCCACGAACAAGGCCGCATCCGGGGCCTTGCGCTTGCACGTGATGCGCCCCAAGGGCGTCAAGCCGGCAGTTTCAGCGAGCAGCCCCAGCTCCTCCAATCCGCCATCAAAATGAGGGACACCGAAATCGACGCCCACCAGAATGGCCCCTGCCTCCGGCAGGCCCGAAGTACGCGCACCCGCATCGGACGGGCCGGATGCGGGTGCGGAAGTCAGGTGGGAAGATTCAGCCAAGCGAGGTGGCTTCAGGCAGCACCGTCACCGTTCTCGGCACCCACCGAGAAATTCACAGCGCGTCCTGGCACGATGGTGGAGATGGCGTGCTTGTAGACCATCTGGGTGACGGTGTTGCGCAGGAGGACGACGTACTGGTCGAAAGATTCGATCTGACCTTGCAGCTTGATGCCGTTGACCAGGTAGATCGACACCGGCACATGCTCACGGCGCAAGGTGTTCAGGAAGGGGTCTTGCAAAAGCTGGCCTTTGTTATTGCTCACGATATTCTCCGTGTTCAAGTAGTGGAGGAGGAAGCGCCACAATACCACAGCGGCCTTGCGCTGCCTATGCGCACGCCTTATTCCACAGATTGTTCTGATCCTTCTGGCTCAGTCCTTGTCGGCATACGGATTGGTAGAGGTTTTCATTTCGATGCGCAAGGGCGTGCCCGTCAGCTCAAACTCCTTGCGGAACCACCCTTCCAGATAGCGCTTGTAGGCATCGGAGACATGCTCCAGCGAATTGCCGTGAACCACGATGACCGGCGGATTCATCCCACCCTGGTGCGCATATCGCAGCTTGGGCCGGTACATGCCGCTTTTCTTCGGTGTCTGGAACTGCACGGCCTGCTGCAGCAGGCGCGTGAGCACCGGCGTGGACATCTTGCGGTTGGCTGCCTGATGGGCCTTGAGCATGGACTTCCACAAAGGCTCCAGGCCCTGGCGCTTCCTTGCCGAGATGAAATGCAGATTGGCGAACTTCAGGAAGGTCAGCCGCGTCTCCAGCTGGCGCTGCAATTGCTGGCGCTGGTAGTCGTCCACCGCATCCCACTTATTGACGGCCAGCACGACGGCGCGACCGCTTTCCAGGATGTAGCCCGCGATGTGCGCGTCCTGGTCGGTGACACCCTGGGTGGCATCGAGCAACAACAGCACCACGTTCGCGCTCTCGATGGCCTGCAAGGTCTTGACGACCGAGAATTTCTCAACCGCCTCAAACACGCGCCCCTTGCGGCGCAGGCCCGCCGTGTCGATCAGCTCGAACTTCTGCCCCTGGCGCTCGAAGGGCACCCGTATGGCGTCGCGCGTGGTGCCAGGCATGTCAAAGGCAATCAACCTCTCCTCGCCCAACCAGGTATTGATCAGCGTGGACTTGCCCACGTTCGGGCGACCCGCCACCGCGAACTTGATCACGCCCGGCTCGACCACCTCCTCTTCGTCTTCCTCGGGGAGATTGAGCGGTTCGAGTGCCCGGTCCACCAGGGTGCGCAGGCCCTGCCCATGGGCGGCGGAAACTGGCAGCACTTCGCCCAGGCCCAATTCGTAGAACTCCGCGAGCTGCGCGCCTTCCTGCATGCCCTCGGCCTTGTTGGCTGTTAGGACGCAAGGCTTGCCCAACTTACGCAAGTAGTTGGCGATGTCATGATCCTGCGCGGACAGGCCCGCGCGCGCGTCCACCACGAAGATGACCGCGTCCGCCTCGGCCACCGCCTGACGCGTCTGATTGGCCATCTCCTTGTAGATGCCGGTCTCGGCGGTCGGCTCGAAACCGCCCGTGTCGATGACGATGAATTCGTGCCGGCCTTGACGGCCATTGCCGTAGTGACGGTCGCGCGTGAGCCCCGCGTAGTCGGCCACGATGGCGTCGCGTGACTGCGTCAAACGATTGAAGAGGGTCGATTTGCCGACGTTGGGACGGCCCACGAGGGCAAGGACAGGTTTCATCGGGCGGATTTCATGCGGTGAGCCGGATTGTGCTTGAACTCAAGGGCGGGCCTGTGCGGCAGCCTGCCCAAGCCGCAGCCCGTGCACCACCCCCGCACGCGAGACGACCACCAAGGTATTGCCGGCCAGGATGGGCGCTGCCACGATGGCCTGACCCTCATCGCGTTCCTGGCAGGCGTAACGCGCGGCCAGCCCTTGGCCTTCGATTCGGCACGGGCCCTGACGCCCGTAGGCCCAGGTCTCATGGCGAGCTTGCAAGCTGCCATCGATGCGTGCCAGGAAATGCAGCCTTCCGGCTTCATCGCCCACGACCAGACCATCGCCCAGCATCAAGGGGGCCGACAAGGCGCGCAAGCGCAAACTCGTATTGGACCAGACGGCCTGGCCAGTGCTCCGCCGCCATGCCTGGATTGTTCCGTCGAACTCCACACCCAGCACCAGTGCGTCGTCGCCGGCGCTGGCGTCACCGCTCAAGCCCGTCGCGCCCGCAGCCTTCTGCGACCAGCGCAGCGCGCCACCGCCCTGCCCGGCCCGAGCGTCAACGCAAGCCACCGAAGCCTGAAAAGCGCGCACACAGACATCCGTGCCCTGCCGCGCGACACCGGCCACCAGGTCGGCCAGCCGCTCCACGTCGTTGGTGCCGCGCGGACTGGCCACCACGGTCTCCCAGCGGGAGGCGCCGTTCATGGGATTGAGCCCCGCCAGGCGTCCGCCAAAGCCGACCACCAGGTTGTCGCCCACCGCCATCAGCAGGCCAGACTGGCGCAGGATCAAGGGGTCGCCGCTGCGCGTCTGCTGCCAAAGCCTATACCCGGTCTGACCGTCATAGGCACTCACGCTGCGGTCGGCGCCCAGCACGAACACACGCGCGCCGGCCACCAGGGGCGCCGTGTAGGACGGTGCGGACAGCCGCTGACGCCAGAGTTCCTTGCCCGCCTGCAACAGCACCAGTTCGTTGTCGCGCGTGACCACGGCCACGCTGCGCCCGTCATGTCCCACGCCAGCAGATAGGGAACTATTCAGTCCCACGCGCCAGATTGGTTCACCCGTGCGCGCATCCAGCAGGCTGACCTCCCCCCGGTCCGTCGCGACGCCGATCACCGTGCCACCACTCGAGACACCATCGGACAAGCTGCCGCTCACGCCATCGCCGCCAGCCAAAACGGACGGCGCGGACTGAAGCACCAAGGGAAAGCTCACCTCGCCGCCCAGATTCACACGCCAGGCCTCACGCACGGCCAGTCGTTTCGGATCGGGCGGCAAGGGCGCTGGCTCGGGACGGGTGGGTGCGCTGGAGCAAGCCACCAATTGGGCGACCAGAACCAGCAGGCCGAGGGCAGCAAGCCAGCCCATCCGGCCGCCGTTGCGACGCGGATCACATGTCCGTTGCATCAGCGGCCCCCGGCGGGCGCGGCCGACGGCGCTTGCACGCCCAAGGCGGCCAACTTGGCATCGACCAGTTGCTTGTAGTTTTCGCCCGCGCCGGTCTGGGTATCCAGACCCTGCGATGCCTTGAGGTACTCGGCTGCGGCTTCGGTTTTCTTGCCTTGTGCCAGATAGATGTCACCCCGGCGATCCGCAGCGAGCGGAGCAAACTGCGGCAGGAAGTCGGCGCTGAGCTGAGCCAGGGCCGCGTCGTAAGACTGGGCATCGAGCAGCAGGCCAGCCAGACGCAGGCGCGCCAGCGCCCGGTAACCCTCGTCACGACCTTCCTCGGCCAACCACTGCAAGGCCGCGCGCGCCGCATCCAGCCGCGCGGGCTGCGTCAGGCCCGCCTGCGCGTGCACCGCGGCAACCTGCAACGCCGCCTGCTGGGCCTGCGCGGTGCGCGGGAAGCGGTCTTTCATGTCGGTCATGGCACGCATGAGCCGGGCGCCATCCGGGTCCGCGCCCGGGTTGGCCGCGATGCGTTCCAACTCTTCATACAGCGCCGTGGCCTGCGTGACCTGATGGTTCTGCCAGGCCTTCCAGCCCCACCAGCCCGCCAAGGCCAGCACCAGGACGACCAGCAGGGCCGTCAGAAGGTTGCCGTATTGCTTCCAGAAATGCTTGATCTGCGCAAGCTTCTCTTGTTCTTCGAGGTCGAAATGTGCCATGCGATAAATTCCATCAAGCCTGTGATTCTAGAAGGGCGGCCCAGCGCGCGACCTCGGTCAGCGACTGGCGGCTCTGCGCGCCGGCAGCACCGTCGCCCTGCATTCCCTCGCGCAGTGCCTTGAGCGTGACTTCGCCCAAGGCCAGTTCCTCTTCGCCGAAGACCAGTGCCCAGGCCGCGCCACTGGCGTCGGCCTTCTTGAACTGGGACTTCATGCTGCCCGGACCGTCCACCCCACCCGCGTGCTGCACCACACGCAGGCCGCGCGCGCGCAAGGCCTCCAACGTGGTCATCACAGGAGCCAGGGGCGTGCCCGGGGGAACAATCGCGTAGACGTCGGGTGCCGTGCCCGGCATGGGCAGGTTCAGATCCTGCGCCAGCAGCAGCAGGCGTTCAATGCCCAGTCCAAAGCCCACCGCAGGCGCGGACTTACCGCCCAGCTGGCTGATCAGCCCGTCGTAACGGCCCCCACCACAGACGGTGCCCTGCGAACCGAGTTGGTCCGTGACCCATTCGAAAACAGTGAGGTTGTAGTAGTCCATGCCGCGCACCAGGCGCGGGTTGACGCGGTAAGCCAAACCGGCCGCGTCCAGCGCGGACTTGACCGCGTTGAAGTGCGCGAGCGATTCGGCCCCGAGGAAATCAAAGAGCTTGGGCGCGGCCTCGATCAGCGCCTGCATGGCCGGGTTCTTGCTGTCCAGGATGCGCAGCGGATTGCTATGCAAGCGCCGCTGGGCGTCTTCGTCCAGTTGCGCGGCGTGCTGCTCGAAATGGCGGATCAGCGCCTCACGGTGCAAGCGGCGCTCCTCGGGCTGGCCCAGGCTGTTGATCTCCAGTCGCACATGCTGGCCTTCGACCAGGCCCAGCTCGCGCCACAGGGCGCGCGCAACCAGGATCATCTCGGCATCCACGTCCGGCCCGGCATAACCCAGCGCTTCCACGTCCAACTGGTGGAACTGGCGGTAGCGCCCTTTCTGCGGACGCTCATGGCGAAACATGGGACCCAGCGTCCACAGGCGCAAGGGTCCGTTGTAGAGCGCGTTGTGCTCGATCATGGCGCGCACGATGCCGGCCGTGCCCTCGGGGCGCAGCGTGAGCTTGTCACCGTTCAAGCTGTCGGTGAAGGAGTACATCTCTTTCTCGACGATGTCGGTCACCTCACCCAGGCCGCGCACGAACAAGGCCGTCGGCTCGACGATGGGTGTCAGGATGTACTGGTAGCCGTAACTCGCCAGCACCTTGCGCACGGCGGCTTCGAACCATTGCCAACGGGCGGAGTCGGGCAGCTTTTCCGTGCGCGGCACGCTGGCCGGCAGGATGTCGTTCATCCCTTTTACCGCGACAAGTTTTTCAGTCATGGGAGGAAATTCATGCGGTCTCGGCCGCGCGGCCGAAACGCTTTTCAATGTAGTTCTCGACGATCTTGTGGAACTCGGCGGCAATGTTCTCGCCACGCAGCGTCAAGGCCTTTTCGCCATCGATGAAGACTGGTGCGGCCGGTGACTCACCCGTGCCGGGCAGGCTGATGCCAATGTCGGCGTGCTTGCTCTCGCCCGGTCCGTTGACGATGCAGCCCATCACGGCCACCTTCAAGGCTTCGACGCCCGGATACTGCTTGCGCCAGACCGGCATCTGCATGCGCAGGAAGTCGTCGATCTGCTTGGCCAGCTCCTGGAAGGTCGTGCTCGTGGTGCGCCCGCAGCCCGGGCAGGCCGTGACGCTGGGCACGAAGACGCGCAGGCCCAGGGCCTGCAGGATCTCGGAGGCAATCACCACCTCCTGCGTGCGCGACTCGCCGGGCTGCGGCGTGAGCGAGACGCGGATGGTGTCGCCGATACCCTCCTGCAGCAGAACCGACATGGCCGCCGCGGACGCCACCGTGCCCTTGGTGCCCATGCCGGCCTCGGTCAGGCCCAGGTGCAGCGGATAGTCGCAACGACGGGCCAGTTCGCGGTAGACGGAAATCAGGTCCTGCACGCCGCTGACCTTGCAGGACAGCAGCACCTGCTCGGGCGCCATGCCCAGTTCAACAGCGAGTTGCGCGGACTCGATCGCCGACGTCACCAGGGCCTCGTACATCACGGCCTTGGCGTCCCAGGGCTGGGCGCGGCGGCTGTTGGCATCCATCAGGCCAGCCAGCAGTTCCTGATCCAGGCTGCCCCAGTTCACGCCGATGCGCACCGGCTTGTTCCACTTCAGGGCGGCTTCGACCATCTGGCCGAACTGCCGGTCCTTCTTGTCGCCCTTGCCCACGTTGCCGGGGTTAATGCGGTACTTGCTGAGCGCTTCGGCGCAGGCCGGGTACTGCGTGAGCAGGGTGTGACCGTTGTAGTGGAAGTCGCCGATCAGCGGCACGGCGATGCCCATGCGGTCCAGCTGCTCGCGGATGTGCGGCACAGCCTGGGCGGCCTCGGGCGTGTTGACGGTGATGCGCACCAACTCGCTGCCGGCCTGCGCCAACTCCTTGACCTGGATGGCCGTGCCGATCACGTCCACTGTGTCGGTGTTGGTCATCGACTGCACGCGCACCGGTGCATCGCCGCCCACGGTGACGACGTTGTCTCCCCAGGCCACGCGAGCCTGGCGACTGCGGCGCGGGCGCGGCGCGGCCTGCGCGATCGGCGCCGAGACAGCCGCTTGCGGATCGGACGGGAGGTCCAGGGACATCAGCGCACCTCGAACTTCGCCTGACCGTTCGCGATGGTCGGCGTCAGGTCAAACGGGCGGCCACGCACCTGCACGTCCGTCACTTCGGGACGACCGATGGTCACCACCAGAGGGAAAGGTCCATTGACCACACCGACCGGCGTGTTGGCTTCCAGCACGCGGTTGATGCGAATGGTGCCGCTGGCGTCGACCACCTGGACCCAGCCGGGCTCGCGCAGCCGGAAAACCACGGCACCGGAGCGAGCGAATTTGGGTTCTTCTTCGTCCTCGGCCGCCGCCTGCGGCGCGGGCGCGGCAGCAGCGGGTTGCGCGACCGGCGCCACAGCCGCCGCGCGCGCGGGCACGGCCGAGAGGTTGGGCGCCGTTCCACTGGGCGAGGTGCCGCGGGCGAGGATGGACGGCGTCGCGGACGGTGGCAAAGCGGCGGGCGCAGGCGCGGCGGTCTGCGCGGCAGCCGCAGGACGACTGGCGCTGGCGGGCGCGGAAAAGGCCGGCGTCGCACCGCCCTGCGTGGCCACGGGCGTGGTCACCAGGGGTGCGGCGGGGATGCCCGATTGCGGCACAACGGCGGTGGTGGACGCGCCGGGCTCGGAGTTCGCGCCTTCGCCCTCCTTGGCCACAGCCTCACCTTGCCCGGCTGCGGCATCGTCGCCCTGGGCCACGGCCGTGGACGACGTGGGGGTCGGGCTGGCGGCCGTGTCGTCCTTGCCGGAAGGAAGCAGGATGAGTACCAGCGCTGCCAGCAATACAGCCAACGCGGCCAGCACCACCGGCCGGGACAGATGCTCCCAGAACGGTGTCTTGGCCACGTCGGCGGGCGTGCGGAAGGGCGCGTTCAAGCCGGTTTCGTCATTCGCGACCAGTTTGGGTGCATTGGATTTCGGCAGTCGCGCCAGGATAGGCGCGGCGTCGATCTTGAGCGTGCGACAGACGCTGGACGCCAGCGCGCGGATGAAGACGGAATCCGTCAGTTCATCGTGACGATTGGCCTCAAGCGCCTCGAGCTTCTTGACCGAGATCTTCAGCGCCAGGGCCAGCGAGGAAAGGTCCACGCCCGCCGTCTCGCGCGCGTGGCGCAGCATCGCACCCGCGCTGGTGCCGACGCTGCCCTGGGTAGAAGGCTGGAAGGACGGCTGAAAGCCGGAATCCAGGCCGGACGACGATTCATCCGGCGCTCCACCGCCCGCCGGGCCGCTCACGGCCTCAGCTTGCGTTTTCTCGTGCTTGTTCTCTTCATTCATCGAACGCTCTCCGATCATAGGAATCCAGTTCTTTCGAGCCCGGGTGATATGCCCTGAGCTGGCTGCCCAGGCGGTCACGCGCCTGCGCATGGCCCAAACGGTGCTCGATTTTCGCGCCTAGCCACAAGGTTTCGGCGTTGGCCAAAGCGCCATTGTTGTTGATACGCTGAATGTAGAACCTCGCGTCTTGCAGTGCGCCACGCGCGTACAGCAGTTGCGCCAGGTTGTAGCCGGTGACGGGATTGCCCGGATCCAGCTCATGCGCCTTGAGCAGGCTACGCTCCGCCAGATCGGCCTGGCGCGCCCGCATCTGACACAGGCCCAGCGTGAGCCAGGTCTTGCCACGGGCCGCGTGGGCCGGCTGGGCCAGCGCGCGCTCGAAAGAGCGCGTGGCCTGCGCATACTCGCCCTGCTGGCACTGCAGCCAGGCCAGGTTGTGCCACACGTCGGGATTGTCGTCGTTCAAGGCCAAGGCCCGGCGGAAACTCTCCTGAGCGAGCCGGGGCTCCTCCAACTGCATGTAGATCAGGCCGCGCAGATTGTGTGCATCGATGAAACCGGGATCAATGGCCAGGGCCTGCTTGGTCTCGTCCAGGGCCACCGTGGACTGCCCTCGCTCGTAGTAGCCCAAGGCCAGTTGCAGGCGCAACCGGGCACGGCGACGCTGCTCGGGTTCGTCCGATGCCGTCACCAGATCCTCGCTGCTCGCACCCTGCGCGCAGCCTTGCAGACCAGGCAGCGCGACCACCAGCATCAGCACGGTCGTCCAGGCCCAGAGTGAGCGCGACGCGATCCGAGCGCGCGGGGCCCGCCGATCAAAACCGCTCATGCCCGCGAACCTCCCGAGGTGCGAGCAGCATCCATCGGCCGCAGCGGCTGCAACAATTGCCGCTGCCGCGCCATGCGCGCATCGACGCTGGTGCGGTCTTGCACGTCACCCGCCAGTTGGCCGCAGGCCGCATCGATGTCGTCGCCCCGAGTCTTGCGCACCGTGGTGACGATGCCCGCGTCAAGCAGGACCTTGGCGAAGACCTGCACACGTTCGGCGGGCGAACGCTTCAATCCCGATTCAGGGAAAGGATTGAAGGGAATCAGATTGAGCTTGCAACCCACGCCATGCCCGCCGTCCGCGGCCTTTTGGCGAAACGCCTGCATCAGGGCCAGCAGTTCGCGCGCGTGCTCGGGCTGGTCATTCACCCCATCGAGCATGCAATATTCGAAGGTGATGAAGTCACGCGGTGCATGCGCCAGGTAGCGCAGGCAGGTGTCCAGCAGTTCCTGAATCGGGTACTTGCGGTTGAGCGGCACCAGGCCGTCGCGAAGGGTGTCGTTCGGCGCATGCAGGGACACGGCAAGCGCCACGGGACAGTCCTGGCTGAGCCGGTCCATCATCGGCACCACGCCCGAGGTGGACACAGTCAGGCGGCGACGCGACAGGCCGTAGCCATGGTCGTCCAACATGACACGCAAGGCGGGAACCAGGGCCGCGTAGTTCTGCAGGGGTTCGCCCATGCCCATCATCACCACGTTGGTGATCACACGGTGGTCTTCGCCGGATTGCAGCGGGCGCTGGCGGCGGGCGCGCAGGAAATGTTCGGCGAACCAGAGCTGGGCGACGATCTCGCCGGTGCTTAGGTTGCGGCTGAAGCCTTGGTGGCCGGTGGAGCAGAAACGGCAGCCAACGGCGCAACCGGCCTGCGAGGACACGCACAAGGTGCCTCGGTCGTCCTCGGGGATGTAGACCGCCTCGACGGCATTGCCGCCGCCCACGTCGAACAGCCACTTGATGGTGCCGTCCGCCGACTCCTGCTGGGTGATCACGGACAGGCCCTGGATGCAGGCCGCGGTCTTGAGCTTGGTGCGCAAGGACTTGGCCAGATCACTCATCTGGTCGAAGTCGCTCGCGCCCCGCTGATGGATCCAGCGGAACAGCTGGGTGGCGCGAAAACGCTTTTCACCGAGCCGCTCGCAAAAAACGGCCAATCCGTCGAGATCGAAGTCAAGCAGATTGGCCGTTGTCATGAGATGAAGGCGCGCCACGCGGGCGCGTGAGTTTCAGCGGCTGTAGACGTTCATGCCGGGGAAGAAGAACGCCACCTCGATGGCGGCCGTCTCGGGCGCGTCGGAACCGTGCACGGCGTTGGCGTCGATGCTGTCGGCGAAATCGGCGCGAATGGTGCCCTTGTCGGCCTTCTTGGGGTCAGTCGCGCCCATCAGGTCACGGTTCTTCAGGATGGCGTTCTCGCCTTCGAGCACCTGGATCATCACCGGGCCGGAGATCATGAACTTCACCAGGTCATTGAAGAAGGGGCGCGCCTTGTGCACGGCGTAGAAGGCTTCCGCGTCGGCTTGCGACAGATGGACCATCTTGGCCGCGATGATCTTCAGGCCGGCTGCTTCGAAGCGGGCGTAGATCTGGCCAATGACATTCTTGGCAACGGCGTCGGGCTTGATGATGGAGAGAGTGCGCTGGATGGCCATGTGCGTTGTTCCTGTGTTGGGCTTGAGGTTGTAATCCTGCAGTGACGCGGCGACCGCGTTGCGCGCGGGCCCGCCGAATCAGGCAAAGTCAAACATTTTAACCGTCCGCCAGCGGGTTTACACCCGGAGGCAGGCAAAAAACCTCGCCAAATCAACGGCCTCGGCCGCCGCCGCCGCGACCACCGCTGGCCTTGCGGCCGCCGCGTCCGGTAGCGGCACTGCCACCCCCGAAGCCACCACGCCCGCCCGGGCGACCCGCGCCCTTGTCCTGGCGTTGCCGGATGAAGCTGTCGTGTCCAATGTAGCCCTGCGAAGTCTTCATGGGATCCGGCTGCGCACCCTGCCCACCTGGGTTGCGGGCAGACTTGCCACCCGCGGCCTTGCCAGACTTGCCCGGGCCATTTGGTCGCGGCCCGTTGCCTGCGCCGCCTTGCCTCGGCCCGCCCGGGCGCGCCGCCCCGCCCTGCTTGCCCGACCCCTGACGTCCACGCACCGGCGCGCCTGCCTCCGAGGGCGTACCAGCAGCGCGCATCAGGGCGCCGATGTCACGCTCGTCCAACTCCATCCAGGCCCCACGCCTCAAGCCACGCGGCAGCACCATGGCGCCGTACCGGATGCGGATCAGGCGACTGACCGCGTGACCCACGGCCTCGAACATGCGCCGCACCTCGCGGTTGCGCCCCTCGGAAATCGTGACGCGGTACCAAATGTTGGAACCCTCGCCACCACCCTCCTCGATGCTGCCGAACTGGGCGGTCGTGTCATCCAGCGGCACGCCGTCAAGCAGCCGCTGCTTCTCCTCGTTGCTCAAAGCCCCCAGCACGCGTGCCGCGTACTCGCGCTCCAGACCAAACCGCGGGTGCATCAGCCGGTTGGCAAGATCCCCGGAGTTGGTGAACAACAGCAAGCCTTCGGTGTTCAAGTCCAGGCGGCCCACCGATTGCCACTTGCCTTGCGGCAGCTTGGGCAAGCGGCGAAACACCGTGGGCCGGTTTTGCGGGTCATCGTGCGTGACCACCTCGCCCACCGGCTTGTGGTAGGCGATCACCCGCGCGGGCGGCGGCGCGATGCGAAAGCGGATGGGCTTGCCATTGACCTTGATCTGGTCACCGAACTGGATGCGCTGACCGATATGGGCCGGCTCGTTATTGACCGAGATGCGCCCCTCCATGATGAGTTGCTCCATCTCCAGGCGCGAGCCCATGCCGGCCTGGGCCAGCACCTTGTGCAGCTTGGGCGTCTCGGCCTGCGGCAACAGCACACGCTTGGCGGGCGGCGGCAATTCGGCTGAAGCTTCGTCGGCGTCGAAGGCGCCGGAGACCACCGCCGCAAATCGGTCGTCGGGCGTGGCTTCTGGGGCGACCGGACTTGGGGCCGTGTCCTGTGGCTTGGGTTCGGCGCGCGGCGCGCGTGCGCCGTGCGCTTGATCCTGCGGATTCAGGCCGTCGTCGTTCATGCCTTCGGTATTCATCCCTGTGGTTCCTCTGTCTTTCCGCTGGACATCGTCGAACCGGCCGCAGCCCCGGTCTGCAAGGCACCCTCTTCGGTCTGCGGGGCCGGTGACTGGTGGGGCTGCAGCCCGGTGGATTCGGTGGCTGCATCTAACGGCGACTCCGAAAGCACGTCGATGGACGCTTCCTGGGGCAACTGCGCCGGCAATTCCGAGAGCATGTCCAACACGCCCTCCTGGGACTGAGGCGTTTCCATGAGCGGCAACTGGTCGATGGAGGCCAGGCCCAAATCGTCCAGAAACTGCCGTGTGGTCGCATACAGGGCCGGACGACCTGGCGCTTCGCGGTGACCCACGACTTCAATCCAGCCCCGGTCTTCCAACTGCTTGATGATCAGCGAATTGACCGTCACGCCCCGGATGTCCTCCATATCGCCCCGCGTGACCGGCTGGCGATAGGCAATGATGGCCAGCGTCTCCAGCGTGGCGCGGGTGTAGCGCGGCGGTTTTTCGGGGTGCAACCGGTCCAGGTACTCGCGCATTTCGGGGCGGCTCTGGAAGCGCCAGCCCGAGGCCACGCAGACCAATTCCACACCGCGCTGCGCCCAATCCTGCTGCAGTTCTTCCAGCAAAGCCTTGAGCGTGTCGGCGTTCAGGGCGCCCTCAAAGAGCAGGCCCATGTCGCGCAGAGGCATGGGCTGCTGCGCGCAAATCAAGGCGGTTTCCAGAACGCGCTTGGCCAGACTCGTATTCATGTCAAAGGGCAACCCGCATCATCACGATGCGCGAAAAGATGGGTCAAGTAGAGATGGGAGGAGCGCGCCGGTTTCAACCAGCAAGCCGATGCACCGTCACGGCTCGGCTTTCACGCTTCCTTCGGCCCTCAGGGCAAGGGCGAATTCGGTGTTTCCTGCGCGGCATTGTAGTCCAGCCCCAGGGCGGCGCAGGCGTCGCGCAGGTCGCTGGGCGGCGGCGCGTGGAAGACCAGGGCCTCGCCGCTGACCGGATGGCGCAAGGCCAGTCGCCAGGCATGCAGGGCCTGCCGCTGCAGGCCGCCCGCCGGCGCGCCACCGTAGAGGCTGTCGCTGATCAAGGGATGGCCGATCGACGCCGCATGGACGCGGATCTGATGGGTGCGCCCGGTGTGCAAGGTGCAGCGCAGCAAGCAGGCGCCCTGCGCCAACTCCGGCGTGGGCGCTGCGTTGCGCAGGAGTTCGAAAGTGGTCCGCGCAGGCTTGCCCGGATGTCGCGTCAGGTCCACCACCGCCATGCGCAAGCGATGGGCGGGGTCTCGGCCTATGCCTTCCTGCGGCGCACCACCCACGTCACGCCGCGCGGGACCGGCCCAGGCGCGGTGCGCCAGCGCCAGGTACTGTCGACTGACCTCGCGCGCGGCGATCATGCGCGCCAGCGCCTCCATCGCGACGCGCGTGCGCGCCACCACCATCAGACCGCTGGTGTCCTTGTCCAGGCGATGCACGATGCCGGCGCGCGGCAATTGGGCCGCCGCCTCGCCGCGCCCTTGGTCCCGCCCAAGCAGGCCATTGAGCAGCGTGCCGCTCCAGTTGCCGGGCGCGGGGTGCACCACCAGGCCCGCCGGCTTGTGGATCACGAGCAGATGGGCGTCCTCGTGCACGATGTCCAGTGCCATCACCTCGGGCTTGAATGCCTGGCTCTGGGGCGTCGGACGCAGTTCGATCACGCCGGAATCCCCGGCGCGAACCTTGTGCGCCGGCTTGCGCAGCAGCAGCCGTGTCGGCTCCTGCCCCGAGGACACCGCGCCGGCCTCGATCAATTGCTGGAGGTAACTGCGCGAGAACTCCGGCACCAGCTCGCTCAAGGCGCGGTCCAGCCGCTGACCGTGCAAGGACGAGGGAATGCGCCACGGACGTTGCTCCAGCTCCGCTTCGCTCGCCATCCCGTCCAGGCTCTCGGCATCCTCCCCTGCCACATCGGCGCTGACCCTGCCCAGGAAAGGCTCGGGGTCCGTGGGGCTTGGGGAGGCGACTTCTATAATCCGGGCCTTTGAGTTCAACGGTTTTCCTTGATGCTGCGCGCCAAATTATCGGTTGTCCTGTCCGTCGTGCCCTCGGTCACGCTGGCCCTCCTGCTGTCGGCCTGCTCCAGCACACCGGCTGACCCCACGGCCACCATGAAGCCCGAGGAAATCCTGGAACAGGCGCGCGAGGAAGTCCGCAACTTCCAGTACACCCAAGCCGTCACCCTGTTCGAGAAGCTGGAAGGGCGGGCCGCAGGCACCCCGCTGGCGCAGCAAGCGCAGTTGGAAAAAGCGCATGCCTACTACAAGGACGGCCAGCCCGCGCAGGCCGTCGTCACCCTGGACCGGTTCATGCGGCTGCATCCGGCCAGCCCGGCGCTCGACTACGCGCTCTACCTCAAGGGCCTGGTCAACTTCAACGAGGACCTGGGCCTGTTCTCTTTCATCACGCGCCAGGACCTCTCGGAGCGTGACCAATTGGCGGCCAAGGAATCCTGGTCGGCCTTCAACGAGCTGGTGACGCGCTTTCCTGACTCACGCTACAGCACGGATGCGCGCGCGCGCATGATCTACATCGTCAACACCCTGGCCCAGTACGAAGTGCATGTCGCCCGGTACTACTACAGCCGCGGCGCCTACGTGGCCGCCATCAACCGCGCGCAGCAGGCCATCGCGGACTACCGCACCGCGCCAGCGCTGGAAGACGCGCTGCAAATCCTCGTCGCTTCCTACGATGCACTGAACATGCCGCAGCTGCGCGATGACGCGCGGCGCGTGCTGGCGACGAACTACCCGAACAGTGACTATCTCAAGGGACGGGCCATCGGCACACCGGGCGAGCGAAACTCGTCCTGGTGGAAGCTCTGGTGAGCACCGTAGCGCGTTGACGGATCTCAGTCCTGCGCAAAGGCCACAGCTCACTTGATCCAATACCGGACCTGATCTGCCCCAGTCCTGGGACCGACCACTCAGGCTTTCAGTCAGCGCGCAGCGCGGCCAGCCAAGCCCGCGCCTCGGCCTCCTCACCCAGCCGCCGCATTGGGGGCAGGCCCGCCAGCAGGCGGCGCCCATAACCCATCTGCGCCAGGCGCGGGTCGCAGATGACGAGCAGGCCGCGATCGCTCTCGCTGCGTATCAAACGCCCCGCGCCTTGCTTGAGCGCCACGGCGGCCTCGGGCAGGTGGAAGTCGTTGAAAGGGCTGCGTCGCGCGGCCTCCAGCCTGCGGCTGCGCGCCTGCACCAGCGGGTCACCCGGCGGCGGAAAAGGCAGCTTGTCGATGACGACCAGTTGCAGCGCGTCGCCCGGTATGTCCACCCCTTCCCAGAAAGAGGCCGAGGCCACCAGCACGCAGCCTCGCTCGGGCGATTCGGCGCCCTGCCGCAGACGCTCCAGCAATTCGCGCTTGGGGCGTTGGCCCTGACACAGCACTTCGAGGCGACTCGCATTGAACGCGACGCCGTCCTCCCCGGGCTGCGCCGACGCGGCCAGCAGCTCCGGCAAGCGCTCGCCGATGTCGCGCAAGGCGCGCAAGGTGGTGGTCAGCACCAGGGCTCGCCCACCCAGCACCGGTGCGAGTCGCGCAACCAAGGCAGCCACGGCATCCGGGTGCCGCGCCTCGCCCGGCTTGGGGAACACGGCCGGCACATACAAGGCCGCCTGGCGGGCGTAGTCAAAAGGGCTGCGTACGCGCAGCACACGCGCGTCCTGCAGGCCACAGGGCTCGGTGAACCAGCGCAGGGTTTCGTCGTCACCCAGGGTGGCGGACGTGAAGATCCAGGCGCGGGGTGAGGCACGGGGCGCCGCGTCTGGACCTTGCCCCTGCTCGTCTTGCCCGTCCTTGGACACCGGCGGGATCAGGCGTGCGCGTACCGTGTCGGCGATGTCCAGGGGTGATTCGATCAGCCGCAGCTGTTGCGCCACTTCGAGCCAGCGCACGGCCTCGGGTGAGGCTGGCGCGCGAAAGAACAAGACCAAGCCGGCCAGCTCACGCGCCCGGTCGGCCAGGCGCAGCACATCGGGCCCCAGTTCGTCCACATGCTCCAGGGCGACGCGCGCGTCCTCGCAGGCCTGCTGCAGGCCCTCCAGGGCGGCCGCCCAGGCGTCCACGTTCAGGCGCTCGGGCGTGGTGTCGAGCCAGCTCAGGCGCAAGCCACCCGCCGGGGCGCGCCCGGCGCACAGGCGCAGGTCCTGCATGGCCCGCTCCACGGCGCCAGCCAGCTGCTGCCAATCGGCCAGGCCGCGCGCTTGCTGCAAACCCGTGGCCAGCAGGTCGCGCGCGAAGTCCAGCACCTGGCTGCTGGACAACTGGCGTCCGAGGAACTGCACGCCGGTTTCGTTGAGCTGGTGCGCTTCGTCGAAGATCACGGCGTCCACCGTGGGCAGCAACTCGGCCATGCCGGACTCACGCACGGCCAGATCGGCGAAAAAGAGGTGGTGGTTGACCACGAGCAGGTCCGCCGCCAGGGCCTCGCGCCGTGCCAGGTTGACGTGGCAGTCGCGATAACGCGGGCAGTCCTGGCCCAGGCAGTTGTCGCGCGTGGAGGTGATGAGCGGGATCAGCGGCGAGCGTTCGTCCAGGCCCGGCAACTCGGCCAAGTCCCCGGTGCGCGTCTGCTTGCTCCATTGTTCGATGCGCGACAGCGCATGCGCCGCCACGCCCGTCGCAACATGGCCCGAGGACGTGCCGTGGCGCGCCTGCTCCAGACGATGCAGGCAAAGGTAACTCGCGCGCCCCTTGAGCAAGGCCGTGCGCAGGGGCAGGCCCAGCAATTGCAGCAGGCGCGGCAGGTCACGGCCATGCAACTGGTCCTGCAGGGTCTTGGTCGCGGTGGACAGCAGCACACGTTGGCCGCTCAACAGGGCGGGGACCAAGTAGGCGTAGGTCTTGCCCACGCCCGTGCCCGCCTCCACCACCAGCACCTCGCGCCGGGACAGAGTGTCGGCCACGGCCAGCGCCATCTCGGTCTGGCCCGCGCGCGGCCGGAAGGCTGTGGAACCGCGCGCCAGCACGCCATCCTCGGAAAAAGCGGCCGCGACATCCGCGCGCAGGCTGTCCGCGAGGGACGGGGCTGGCACGGCGAGCTGCGCCCCCTGTTCGGCGAGCTCAGGCGGGCTCATCGGGTGTGAGTTCGCGTTCGAGGTGGGCAATTTCGTCACGCAACGCCAGGCGGCGTTTTTTCAAGCGGCGCAAGGCCAACTCGTCATTCGTCTGCACCACTCCCGCCTGCTCGCCCACGCGGTCGATCATGGCATCCAGATCGGCATGCTCGATGCGCAATTCGATCAGGCGGCGCTGCGGGGAATGGAGGTTGACGCCCACCTGCCCTCCCGCTCAGCGATTGGCCGGCGCGGGCACATTGCCACGTGGCTGGGTGCGGCTGCGCGCGCGCTCGGCGTCCTCTTGCTCACGCGCAGCCTCCTGCCGTGCACGCTCGGCCTGACGCGCCTCGACCCGCTGTTTCTGCGCCTGCGCCTCGGCCAGGCGCTTGGCATCGTCCAGCACGATCTCCTCGGCGCGCAGTCGATCGATGACGACACGACGCGCACGACGCGCATCGGTCAGGCAGGAATTCACCCGGAAACGCTGGTAACAGTCGGCGCGGGCCTGCTTGTACTGTGCTTCGGCCCGTGCACGTTCCTGCTCGATGCGCGCGCGCTCCCGCGCATCGTGTTCGGCGTCATAAGGCACTGGACTTGTGGTGGGCTGTGCCTGTGCCCAAGCGACGCACAGCAGCACGGTCAGCCCGACCACGCCAACACGCAGCGCCTCGCGGACCGCGCGCGGAAAAAGGGACAAGACCAGGGACCTCATGAACTGCAAACCCATGACCCGCACTGTACGCCCTTCATGTCAAGCGCGTGTCCACGACGCGACGCTCCTGCTCCAGGAACTCACGTGATTGCATTTCGTTCAGACGCGACACCGTGCGCGGAAACTCATGCACCAGCGGCCCCTCGGTGTACAGCTCCTCGGGACGAACGGCCGCGGAGAGGATGAGCTTGACGCGGCGGTCATAGAGCACGTCGATCAACCAGGTGAATCGGCGCGCTTCCGAGGCCATGCGCACCGGCATGTGCGGCACGTCACTCAGAAACACGGTGTGGAACTGCGAGGCAATTTCCAGGTAGTCGTTCTGCGAGCGCGGGCCGCCGCACAGGGTCTTGAAATCGAACCAGACCACCCCACCCGCCTTGCGCCGCGCGCGGATCTGGCGCGACTCGATGTGCAGCACCGGGTCTTCGTCGCGCGCCTCGGCCAGTTCGTTGAAGGCCTGTTCCATCGCGGCGTCGGCTTCGGGGCCCAGCGGCTGATGGTAGAGCTGCACGTGTTCCAGCGTGCGTTGCCGGTAGTCGGTGCCGTTGTCCACGTTGATGACCTCCATCTCCCGGTTCAGCAGGGCGATGGCGGGCAGGATGCGGTCGCGGTGCAGGCCGTTCGGGTACAGATCGTCGGGCTTGAAGTTGGAGGTCATCACCATGCCCACCCCGTTTTGGAACAGCGCGGAGAGCAGGCGGTGCAGGATCATCGCGTCCGTGATGTCGGCGACATGGAACTCGTCGAAGCAGATCAGTTTGTAGCGCTCGGCGATGCGCTCGGCCAACGCGTCCAGCGGGTTGACGGTGCCCTGGAGGTCGGCGAGTTCACGGTGCACCTCGCGCATGAACTCGTGGAAGTGCAGGCGCGTCTTGCGCCGCAGCGGCACGGCCTGGTAGAAGCAATCCATCAGAAAGCTCTTGCCGCGCCCCACCCCACCGTACATGTACACCCCCATGGGGATGTCTGGGTGGTTGATGAGTTTCTTGAAGGCGTTGGAGCGCTTGTTCTTGTACAGAAACCACTCGCCCGCGCAGCGTTCCAGCGCCTGCACGGCGCGCAGCTGGGCGGGATCGCTGCGGTAACCCCGCGTCTTCAGTTCCGACTCGTACGCCTCGAGTACCGATGCCACGTGAGAAAACCTTTACCAAGCGCCAGCGGGCCGCCAATGGGCGGCTGCGGCATCAAACCCAGGCGGCGCGCAGTGTGCGGCGGATCTGGGCGGGAGCGACCCCCACGCCTTGGGCAGGCGTGGGGGCCTTGTCATGCCTTAGAAATTGAGCGTGCGCTTGTCCACGGCCAGGGCCGCTTCCTTGGTGGCTTCACTCAAGGACGGGTGGGCGTGGCAGATGCGCGCGATGTCCTCGCTGCTGGCCTTGAACTCCATGGCGACCACGGCCTCGGAGATCAACTCCGACACCATCGGCCCCACCATGTGCACGCCAAGGATCTCATCCGTCTTGGCATCGGCCAGGAATTTCACCATGCCCGTGGTGTCGCCCAGGGCGCGTGCGCGGCCGTTGGCCAGGAAGGGGAAGGTACCCGCCTTGTAGGCCACGCCCTCGGCCTTGAGCTGCTGCTCGGTCTTGCCGACCCAGGCGATCTCGGGGCTGGTGTAGATGACCCAGGGGATGGTGTTGAAGTTCACATGCCCGTGCTGGCCCGCGATGCGCTCGGCCACGGCCACGCCCTCTTCCTCCGCCTTGTGCGCCAGCATGGGGCCGCGCACCACGTCACCCACGGCCCAGACACCCGGCAGATTGGTCTTGCACAGCTCGTCCACCACGATGGCGCCGCGCTCGTCCAGCTTCAGGCCCACGGCCTCGGCACCCAGGCCGATGGTGTTGGGCACGCGACCGATGGAGATGATGAGCTTGTCCGCATCCAGCGTCTGCGCTTCGCCCTTGGCGTTGGCATAGGCCACGCTGACGCCCTTCTTGGAGGTCTTGATCTCGCCGATCTTGACGCCCAGCTCGATCTTCAGGCCCTGCTTGTCGAAGGCCTTCTTGGCTTCCTTGGCGATCTGCTCGTCCACCGCGCCCAGGAAGGTCGGCAAACCTTCGAGCACGGTCACGTCCGCGCCCAGGCGACGCCAGACCGAACCCATTTCCAGGCCGATCACGCCGGCACCGATCAGGGCCAGCTTCTTGGGCACACCACCGATGCGCAAAGCACCGTCGTTGGAGAGGATGGTTTCCTCGTCGAAGGGCGCGCCCGGCAAGGCACGCGCGTTGGAGCCGGTGGCCACGATGACTTGCTTGGCCACCAGGGTCTCGTTCGCCGCGCCTTTGACGGCGATTTCATAACCCCCGTCCACAGCCTTCACGAAAGAACCACGACCGTGGAAGAACGACACCTTGTTCTTCTTGAAGAGGAAGAGGATGCCGTCGTTGTTCTGCTTCACGACCGTGTCCTTGCGCGCGATCATCTTGGCCACGTCCATCTTCACGCCCGTGGCCGTGATGCCGTGCTCGGCGAAGTGCTTGTTGGCGTGCTCGAAATGCTCGGACGACTGCAGCAGCGCCTTGGACGGGATGCAGCCCACGTTGGTGCAGGTGCCACCCGGCGCGGGGCCGCCCTTCTCGTTCTTCCACTCGTCGATGCAAGCGGTGTTGAAGCCCAGCTGGGCGGCGCGGATGGCAGCGATGTATCCACCGGGGCCACCGCCGATTACGACTACGTCAAATTGTTTGGACATATCAGTATTCCATTCAGCGCAAACGCGCAATTAATCGATATCAGGACGCCGTTGTTGAAGCACAAAAGGCGGGAACACACCTTGTAGGGAACAACCAATGCGCGAAACGCCTGGCAGTTCCTCATCAGCAACCGTGATTTCCGCAACCATTTCAAGATCACCGAACTCAACAGGGCCACGGGGTGGCAAAGGCTTACGCACTACCCATTTCGGCCACGTCTTGATCGTCGTGCTCTCCAGACGCGCAAACCCAAGAATCCCATCGCTTTCCAAAGAACGATCCGCAGACAAACGGCTATTGAGCTTTTGCGTCAAAGAGGCCGGATCGCCCTTCACCAGCAATCCCCAATCGAACATCTCGAAAGTATTTGCCTTGCGATGCAGGTCGTACATGCCGACCACAGTCAATCCACCCAGCTCAATCGACCGCTTCCCCATGACTCGATAACCTGAACCGAGTTCGTCACGGGCATTCGGAACAATCAAGCGTCCCTTAGGGTTGAATGTGTAACCCGCCGAAGAAAAATCCGCCGTTCCACGAACCTGGGCGAAGTACTTCGGCGAGCACTCCAACAACGATTGGACAAGCTGCTCGCCCTGCGTAGCCGCATGCGCAGACAGCGCAAACAGGAATGGCGTGGCGCAGCGCACCACCCACCTCATGCTGGTCAAGAGCACGCTTGCCACGGATCAGATGTCGAACAGCAGACGCGACGGATCTTCCAGCGCGTCCTTCATCGCCACCAGGCCCAGCACAGCTTCGCGGCCGTCGATGATGCGGTGGTCGTAGCTCATGGCCAGGTAGTTCATCGGGCGCACCACGATCTGGCCGTTCTCGACCACGGCGCGGTCCTTGGTGGCGTGCACGCCGAGGATGGCCGACTGGGGCGGGTTGATGATGGGGGTGGACATCATGGAGCCGAAGGTGCCGCCATTGGAAATCGAGAAGGTGCCACCGGTCATTTCCTCGATGCCCAGCTTGCCTTCCTGCGCCTTCTTGCCGAACTCGGCGATCTTCTTCTCGATGTCGGCGAAGCTCATCTGGTCGGCATTGCGCAGGATGGGCACCACCAGGCCGCGCGGCGAACCGACGGCGATGCCGATGTCGAAGTAGCCGTGGTAGACGATGTCATTGCCATCCACCGAGGCGTTCAGCACGGGATACTTCTTGAGGGCATGCACAGCCGCCTTGACGAAGAAGGACATGAAGCCCAGCTTGGTGCCGTGTTCCTTGGTGAAGGAATCCTGGAACTTCTTGCGCAGCTCCATGACCGGGGCCATGTTCACTTCGTTGAAGGTGGTCAGAATCGCGTTGGTGGCTTGCGACTGCAGCAGACGCTCAGCCACGCGGGCACGCAGACGGGTCATGGGCACGCGCTGCTCGGGGCGCTCGCCCAGGTGCAGCGAAGTGCTCGGCGCAGCCACCTGCGGCAGGGCCTTGGCCGGCGCGCCCGTCGGGATGGCGGCGGGGGCGGGCTTGGCGCCACCGGCCACGGCCGACAGCACGTCGCCCTTGGTCACGCGGCCGTCCTTGCCCGTGCCTGCCACGGAGCCAGCGGCCAGGTTGTTGTCCGCCATCAGCTTGGCGGCGGCGGGCATGGCCACGCCAGCCTTGGAAGCGGAGGCAGCAGCCGCGGCAGCCACAGGAGCCGCAGCCGGAGCCGCGGCGGCAGGGGCCGCAGCCGCCGCAGGCGCGGCAGCACCGGCCTTGCCTTCGGTATCGATCTTGGCGATGACCTGATCCGCCACCACCGTGCCGCCGTCGCCGACCACGACTTCGGACAGCACGCCGGCTGCGGGAGCGGGCACCTCGAGCACGACCTTGTCGGTCTCGATCTCGATCAGGATTTCGTCGGCGGCCACCAGGTCGCCAGCCTTCTTCTTCCATTGCAGCATGGTGGCTTCCGCCACCGATTCGGACAGCTGCGGAACCTTCACTTCTACGATAGCCATTTGATTCTTCCGTTATGGGTTTGCGTTGGGAGGGGTGCGTCAAAGGCCAGCATGAATTCGCGATGAATCCTGCTGGCCTTGCGCCGTCTAACGATGTTTATTTGGTCAGCACGAAGCCCTTGAGCTTGGCGAACGCGGCTTCCACCAGGGCCTTCTGCTGCTCCTGGTGCAGGTGGGCGTAACCCACGGCCGGCGAGGCCGAGGCGGCGCGACCCGCGTAACCGAGCTTCTGACCATCCAGCATGTTCTCGTGGATGTTGTGCTGAATGAAGAACCAGGCGCCCTGGTTCTGCGGTTCATCCTGGCACCACACGATCTCGGTGGCGTTCGGGTACTTCTTGAGTTCCGCGCCGAAGACCTTGTGCGGGAAGGGATAGAGTTGCTCGACGCGCAGGATGGCGACGTCGTCCAGGCCCTTTTCCTCGCGCTTCTTGACCAGGTCGTAATAGACCTTGCCCGAGCAGCAGATCACGCGCTTGACCTTGGCGTCGTCCGCGATCTCCTTCTGCTCGCCGATGACGGTCTGGAAACCGCCCTTGGTGAACTCGGACAGCGGCGACGTCGCGTCCTTGTTGCGCAGCAAGGACTTGGGCGTCATGATGACCAGCGGCTTGCGCAGTGGGCGCACCATCTGACGGCGCAGCACATGGAAGATCTGGCTGGCCGTGGTCGGCTGAACCACCTGCATATTGGTGTCGGCGGCCAGTTGCATGAAGCGCTCCAGACGCGCCGAGCTGTGCTCGGGCCCCTGCCCTTCGTAGCCATGCGGCAGCATCAGGGTGATGCCATTGACACGGCCCCACTTCACTTCACCGGAAGCGATGAACTGGTCGATCACGACCTGCGCACCGTTGGCGAAGTCACCGAACTGGGCTTCCCAGATCACCAGCGTGTGCGGATCATTGGAGGCATAGCCGTATTCGAAGGCCAGCACGGCTTCTTCCGACAGGATGGAGTCAATGACGGTGAACGGTGCCTGGCCCTCGCCCACATTCTGGAGCGGGATGTAGGTGCCTTCGTCGTACTTCTCGCGCTTCTGGTCGTGAATGACGGCGTGGCGGTGGGTGAAGGTGCCACGGCCGCAGTCTTCGCCGGACAGGCGCACGGGGTAACCCGCAGCCACCAGGGAGGCGAAGGCCATGTGCTCGCCCATGCCCCAGTCCACGGGTATGTCGCCACGACCCATGGCGGCGCGGTCGTCGTACACCTTCTTGACCAGTTGGTGCGGCGTCACACTGTCAGGAATGGTGGTCAGCTTTTCAGCAAGACGCTTCCACTCAGCGAGTGGCAGTGCCGTGTCGGCGGCATCGGTCCACTTCTTGTTCAGGAAAGGCGACCAATCGACAGCGAACTTGCTCTTGAAATTGGTCAGCACCGGGTCCACCGTGTGCTTGCCTGCGTCCATGGCGGCACGGTAGGCCTTGACGTATTCGTCCGGACCGTCGGCCGGCAGGATGCCTTGCGTGACCAGCTTGTCACCGTAGAGCTTGCGCGTGCCGGGGTGCGCGCCAATCTTCTTGTACATCAGCGGCTGGGTCAGAGCAGGCGTGTCCTGTTCGTTATGGCCCAGCTTGCGGAAGCAGACAATGTCCACCACCACATCCTTGTGGAACTCCATGCGGAATTCCAGCGCCAGCTTGGTGGCCAGCACCACGGCTTCGGGATCGTCGCCGTTGACGTGCAACACGGGCGCCTCGATCATCTTGACGATGTCCGTGCAGTACAGGGTGGAGCGGCTATCGCGCGGGTCGCTGGTCGTGAAGCCGATCTGGTTGTTGATCACGATGTGCACCGTGCCGCCCGTGGAGTAGCCACGGGTTTCGGACAGGGCCAGCGTTTCCTGGTTGACACCCTGGCCAGCGATGGCGGCGTCGCCATGCACCAGCACCGGCAGCACTTGCTTGCCTTCGGTGTCGCCGCGACGGTCCATGCGCGCGCGCACCGAGCCCTCCACCACGGGGTTCACGATTTCCAGGTGCGAGGGGTTGAAGGCCAGGCTCAGGTGCACCGGGCCGCCAGGGGTGGTGACGTCGGAGCTGAAACCTTGGTGGTACTTCACGTCACCTGCGGGCAGGTCCTCGGGCGCGGTGTGGTCGAACTCGGCGAACAGATCCTTGGGCATCTTGCCCAGGGTGTTGACCAGCACGTTCAAGCGGCCTCGGTGGGCCATACCGATCACGACCTCCTGCACGCCCTTGGCGCCGGCCTGCTGGATCAGCGCGTCCATGGCGGCGATGAAGCTCTCGCCACCTTCGAGCGAGAAGCGCTTTTGGCCCACGTACTTGGTGTGCAGGTAACGCTCCAGACCCTCGGCGGCCGTCAAACGGTCAAGGATCTGCTTCTTCTGCTCGGCGGTGAAGTTGGGGTTGGCGCGGGTGCTCTCCAACTTCTGCTGCCACCAGCGCTTTTGCGTCTGGTCGGTGATGTACATGTACTCGACACCGATGGTGCCGCAGTAGGTCTCGCGCAGTGCGTTGAGCAGCTGGCGCAGCGACATCGTCTCCCCAGGGAAGAAGGTGTTGCTGGTGTTGTAGACGGTTTCCTGGTCGCCATCGGTGAAACCGTAGAAGGCGGGATCGAGCTCGGGGATCGCGGGGCGCTCGGTGCGCTTGAGCGGGTCCAGATCGGCCCAGCGTGCACCGACGTTGCGGTAGGCGGCAATGAGCTGTTGCACCGCTGTGCGCTTGCGGCCCATTTCGGAGTCGGCGCCGGTGGCCATCACCACCTGGGTGACGCCCTGCTTGGCACGTTCGGCGAAGGCGTTGATGACCGGCAGGTGCGGCACGTCGCGCGTGTTGCTGCCGTCGACGGCGGGCACGTGCTGCAGCGCGTCGAAATAATCGCGCCAGTTGTCGGGGACGCTGCCGGGATTGGCAAGGTAGTTCTCGTACATCTCTTCGACGTACGGGGCATTGCCACCGAACAGATAGGTGTTATCGCGATAAGTCTGATAGACAGACGACGCGGAGCCGTTGGATTCGCTCATTGCGCTGACCTCCGTTTCCCTGCAGGAAACTTTGACTGGTTTAAGAAACCTTCCGCGGCACGGCTGAACCGGTTGGCGGATGCGACTGTGGCTGGAAGGGCCCAAGGGCGGCTCCATGTGGATACCCCGCCCCTCAGTACGGACGGGATTGTGCCACCGAAACAGAGTCGTAACACAACCGGAGGGGAACGAATTCACGGCGCAGGGAAATAAACAGCGTCGCAGGCACGCAGCGCGCGCTGATCGCCCGGCCGACTGCGCGCACGGGTGTGCAAACCCGCCGCTCACCAGGTCTTCATGGGGGTTTCACAGGGTTACGTCGCGCATCACGCCGGCATTGGCGCTGATTCCGCCTGCTGCCCCAGGTAGGCCTGGGCCAAGGCGCCGTCCGCCGCAATCTCGGCGGCCGTGCCCTGAGCCACGATGCGGCCGCCCTCGATGACGTAGGCGCGGTCCGCCAGCGCCAGTGCCAAGCCCGCCATCTGGTCCACCAGCAGCAAGGTTATGCCCTCGCGGCGCAACTGGTCCAGCGCGGCGAACAGCTCGGCGATGACCTTGGGCGCCAGACCCAGCGAAGGCTCGTCCAGCAGCAGGATGCGCGGGCGCGACATCAGTGCGCGCGCGATCGCCAACATCTGCTGCTCGCCCCCCGAAAGCAGGCCGGCGCGCTGGTGCAGACGTTCGCGCAGGCGCGGGAAACGCTGCAACTGCTCTTCCACACGCGCCTCGCGGTCTTGCGGTTGCAGAAAGGTACCCAGGCGGATGTTGTCCAGCACGCTGAGTTCGGGGAAGACCTGGCGCCCCTCGGGCACCAGCACCACGCCCCGCGCCACCACCTGTTCCGCGCCGAAGTTCTTGAGCTCTTGCCCCTCGAGGTGGATGCCGCCTTGCACCGGCCGGTGCAGCCCTGCCAGCGCCTTCATCAGCGTGGACTTGCCCGCGCCATTGGCGCCCAGCAGCGCCACGACTTCGCCCTGTCGCACCTGCAGGTCGATGCCATGCAGCACAGGCTCAGCACCGTACCCCGCCACCAGGGCGCCCACGCCCAGCATTTCGGGGCGCGGCCCAGCGTCGGCGTGATCAACGGCACGTGGCCCAGAACCCGCCTCAATTGATTCGCCCAAGTACGCCTGCTGCACTGCGGGATCGGCCTGCACCTCGGCCGGCGTACCCACCGCCAAACGCACACCTGCATCCAAGACCACCACCTGGTCACTGATGCCCATGACCAGGGCCATGTCGTGTTCCACCAGCAGCACCGTCACGCCCGCGTCGGCGATGCGGCGCAGCAGCGCGCCCAGGCGCTCCTTGTCCTCGCGCGAGAGGCCGGCCGCGGGCTCGTCCAGCAGCAGGGCCTCGGGGTCGGCGGCCAAGGCACGCGCAATCTCGACCAGGCGCCGGTCCACATGCGGCAGATCGGCCGCCGGCGTGTCCACTGGTCCGGTATAGCCGCACCAGGCCAGCAGTTGCCGCGCCCGCGCCGTGGACACGGGTGAACACCGTCGTGCCGCACCCAGAAGCGGCCCCAGCAAACCGCGGTGCATGGCCAGCACCACGTTGTCCAGCACGCTCAAGGACCCAAACAACTGCGAGGTCTGGTAACTGCGCGCCACACCCCGGCGGGCGATGCGCATCGCGTCCAGGCCCGTCAATGCCTCGCCCCCGAGCGTGAAGCCGCCTTCGGTGGGCCGATAGAAGCCACTCAGCATGTTCAGCGCCGTGGACTTGCCCGCGCCGTTGGGGCCGATCAGGCTGGTCACAGCCGCAGCCGATGCCTCGAAATGCAGACTGGAGACCGCACGCACACCGCCGAACTGCATGCTCAAACCGTGAGCCGCCAAAGGTTGGCGCGCGCGCCGTGCCAGGACCGTCGTTTCTTCCGCGGGCACGCCCGACGAAGCGGACAGCGCTGCGCCCGCCGCATGCGACCCCACGGACATGGAGAGCCACAACTGCAGCCGCAAGCGACGCAGCAGCCCGGCCACGCCATCGGGCGCGGCCCAGAGCACCAACAGCAGCAGCACGCCAAAAAAGAGCAGGCGGTATTCCTCCAGACCCGAGAGCAACTCGGGCAGCAGGCCCACGATGACCGCGCCAATCAGCGGCCCCGCCACCGAGCCCGCGCCGCCCAGCATGACCACCAGCACATACAGGATGGACTGGACAAAACCGAAGGTGTGTGGGGTCACGAAGCCCGAGAGCGGCGCAAACACCGCACCCGCCGCCGCTGCGCACAGCGCAGACACGGCAAAGGCCACGGTCTTGATGACCAAGGGGTTCAGGCCGATGGATTCGGACGCCGTCTCGGCATCACGCACCGCACGCATGGCCGCGCCCCAGGTACCGCGCGCCAGCCAGGCGTACATGGCCAAGGCCAGGCCCGCCGCCGCGATGGCCAGCAAGGCCATGGCGCGTTCGCCCTGCGCCAGGCTGCCCAGCACGGGGCCCGTGATGCCCATGATGCCGTTCTGCCCGCCCGTGAGCGCGCCGGCCTCGACGATGCCGTGCTCCACGATGAAACCGAAGGCGATGGTGATCATCGCGAGATAAGGCCCTTTCACGCGCAACGCGGGCAAGGCCAGCAGCGCGCCACAGGCCGCACCGATCAGCGCCGCCAGCGGCCAGGCCAGCCAGAAACTCAGGCCCGCCTTGCTGGTCAGGATGGCCACGGTGTAGGCGCCGATGGCGTAGAAGCCCACATGGCCAAACGACATCTGGCCCGTCAGGCCGATCAGCACGTTCAGGCCCACGCCCACGATGGCCAGCAAGGCCACCTGGGCCAGCACAAACACCCAATAGCCATTGAGCGAGAGCGCGAGACCCGCGCCCAGGGCCAGCACGGCCACGAAGGCCGCGATCTGCAGCGTCGTGCCCAGGCCGAGCACGACGCCATTCTTGTTGTGCAAACTCACGGGGTCAGCTCCATGTGGCGCATTGCGGTGCAGGCGCCTTCGGGTTGTCGTGCGGCGCTCATACCTTTTTCACCTCGGCGCGGCCGAACAGGCCATTGGGGCGCCAGGCCAGCGCCGCGATCACCAGCGCGAAGGTCAGGATCTGGGTGTAGCCCGAACCCAACGTGGTGGTGATGGTCGCTTCGACCAGACCGAAGAGCAGGCCCGCGATCATCACGCCCCAGGCGCTGGTGATGCCGCCGAGGATGGCCACTGCAAAGGCCTTGAGGCCGAACAGCGTGCCCATGTCCGAATGCACGTTCATCAGCGGCGCGATCAGCACGCCGGCAATGCCCGCGAACAAGGCCGACAGCGCGAAGGCCAGGGCCACGGCGCGGCGGATCGGGATGCCCATGAGGCGCGCGGCCGCGCGGTTCTGCACCACGGCCAACATGGCCGTGCCCCAGCGCGTGCGGCGCGAGACGAGGTGCAGCACCGCAGCCAGCGCCAGGCCCAAGAGCGGAATCAGCAGTTGCAGCGGGTACACGCCCAGGCCCAGGCCAGCCACCTCGATGGGCGACTGCGCCAGCGGCGAAGGCAGGCTGCGCGGCTCCTTGCCGTAGGTGGCCATGACCACGTTGTCCAGCACGATGCCCACGGCCACCGTGGCCATGAGCCAGGCGTCCGAGCCACGGTTGACGAAAGGCCGCACGGCCAGCAGTTCCACCAGCAGGCCGTAGGCCGCGCACAAAGCCAGGGCCAGCAGCACGGCCGCGTAGCCCGGCCAGCCCAAGGTCTGCGCGAAGGTGTACGTGAGCACCGCGCCGAGCATCATGGAACTGCCTTGGGCGAAATTGACCGTGCCGCTGACGGCATAGGTCACATAAAAGCCCAGGGCCATCAGCCCGTACATGCTGCCCAGGCCCAGGCCGCTGACGAGCGCGGATAGGACCAGCATCAGTTCAGGCCGACCGGCACGATGCGGTTGTCGATGAACTGCGCCCAAACGTAGTCCTCGGCCTGCACCGCGTCATGCACCTCCGGGCTGAAGGGCTTGTTGTAGTTCTTGATCAGGCCTTCGTACTTGCCTATCTTGTAGAAGCCCTGGCGCACGGCGTCCCCCTCGGTCGAGCCCGCGGCCTGGATGGCCAGCGCCGTAAGGTGCACGCCGTCGTAGGCATTGGCCACGCCCACGGCCGGCGTGATGTCGCCCGGGCCCTTGACGTTGGGGTACTTGGCCATCATGGCCTTGATCACACGCTCGCCCACGGGGGATTGCTTGCCAAAGAAGCTGTAGGTCTGCACGAAATGCACGTCCTTGGCGTTCGGACCGGCCAGCTCGGTGAAACGGCCACCGGCCGGGCCCCAGTGCGAGACCACCGGCACCTTCCAGCCCATGCGCTCCAGCGACTTCACGACCTGGGCCGAGGGGCCGACGTTGCCGACCAGGAACAGCGTGTCCGCGCCCGCCGCCTTCAGGCGCGTGAGCTGGGGCACCATGTCCACGTCGTTGGCCTCGTACTTTTCCACGCCAGCCGGGGTCACGCCCTTGGCGGCCATGGCGGCCTTCAGGCCTTTTTCGTTGCTCTCGCCCCAGGGATTGTTGACAAGAATCAGGCCGGGCTTGGCCGTCTTGAAGTTCTTCTGCGCGTAGGCCAGCATGCCCACGTCCACGATCTCGTCCACGGCCGAGACGCGGAAGGCGAAATTGGGATTGGCACCGTTCTTGGTGATGCCCGTGCCCGCGGCCCAGGGGCCCATGAAAGGCACCTTCTCCTGGTTGATCAGCGGCACGATGGCCATGGAGACCGGTGTGTCCAGGCCACCAAAGATGACCGCTACCTTCTCGCGGTAGATCAGTTCGCGCGCGGCCACCACGCCCTTGGCGGGGTTGGCTTCGTCGTCACGGCGCACCAGCTCCAGCTTGCGCCCGCCCAGCAGGCCGCCCTTGGCGTTGATCTCGTCGATCGCCAGCTGCATGCCCCGCGTGATGGCTTCGCCGGCCAGGGCCGACTGGCCCGAAAGCGCGGTGACCAGGCCGATCTTGATGGGTTCAGCAGCCAACGCGGGCGCCGACAGGGCGGCCGCGGCCAGGCTCAGGCCGGCGGCCAGCAGGCCGCGGCGACCGAGGGAAAAGGAAAAGCGGTTCATGGCATGACTCCAGGTGAGGATGGGAAGGGGCGGCCCCGCGGGCTCGCCCCAGTCATGCAAGCGACGTGCCAGTGTTGCCAATCCTATGTTTTTCTTGTCCTCACTTGTAGATCAAACTTGTCAACAATATGGCATGTCTTTTGCGAGCACGTTTTTGAAACGTCCCACCCCACACCTCTTGGTGCACCCGGCACCAAAACAGGGACGAACGAGAGGAATCCACCCATGAGCCCGTCCACCCCTGCGGCCATCGTCGACGAATACCTGCGCCTGCTGATGATTCCGGACCCGGCCGCCGCCAGCCGCTACATCGCGCCCGAGCTGCGCATCCGCTTCACGGGCGGCCGCGCCATGAAGGCTCCCGCCGAATGCGCGGCCTTCAACGCCTCGCGTTACCAATGGGTCAAGAAAAAGGTGGAAGCCACCGAGACCGTGGCCGGCGGTACGCCCGAGCACACCGTGGTCTACAGCCTGGGCACGCTCTACGGCGTCTGGCCCGACGGCACGACCTTCGAAGGCAACCGCTACGTGGACCGTTATGTCGTGAAGCGGGGCCTGATCACGCAGATGGACGTGTGGAACGACAGCGCCGAATGGCTGCTGGTGCGCGCGGGATTGGCCACTTTGTGAGGTACAGCCCCATGCCTGCCATCTACCCCGGCCAACTCCCTGACCACGGGCGCTTTCCCTACCAGCCCATCACGCGCCGCGCCGATTACCAGTGGCCAGGCGGCGCGCGCCTGGCCGTCTACCTGGCGCTGAACATCGAGCACTTCGCCTTCGGCGAAGGCCTGGGCGCGATGATCGGCCCACCCTCGCCCCAACCGGACGTGCTGAACTACAGCTGGCGCGAGTACGGCAACCGCGTGGGCGTCTGGCGCTGCCTGGAACTGTTCGACGAACTGAAGCTGCCCGCCGCCGCGCTGATCAACACCGCGCTCTACGACCACTGCCCCGAGGTGGTGGTGGCCTGCGCCGCGCGCGGCGACGAACTGGTGGGCCATGGCCACAGCAATGCCGAGCGCCAGGGCGTGCTGGACGAACAGGCCGAGCACGAGCTGCTGGCGCTCTGCCGCGACCGCATGCGCGCGCGCAGCGGCGCGGCACCTGCGGGCTGGCTCTCGCCCTGGATCTCCGAAAGCAAGCTCACGCCGGATCTGCTGGCCGAAGCCGGCTACCGCTACACGCTCAACTGGTGCCACGACGACCAACCCGTGCGCATGAAGACGCGCAACGGGCAGGGCCTGTGGGCCATTCCCTACCCACAGGAACTCAACGACATCCCCATGATCGTGGGCCGCCAGCTGGACGGCAAGGACTTCGCGCAGATGATCGTGGACAACTTCGACGAGATGCTCGAACAGTCGCGCCAGCAACCGCTGGTGATGGGCATCGCCCTGCACCCTTACCTGGTGGGTCAGCCCTACCGCCTGCGCCACCTGCGCCGCGCCTTGCAGCACCTGGCCGCCGCGCGAGAACGTGGCGAAGTCTGGTTCACCACGCCCGGTGCCATCTGCACGCACATGGACCGCCTTGCCCACACCCGCACCGAAACCACCGCATGAACGCTCCCCTGCCCTTCCCCCTGCAAGACACCGTCGGCGCCTGGGTTCCGCACGGACGTTTCACCGTTGCCGGCCAGGCCGGCGGCCCACTGGCCGGTCTGACCTTCGCCGCCAAGGATTTGTTCGATGTCGCGGGCCAGCCCACGGGCGCTGGCAACCCGCGCTGGCTGGCCAGCCACCCCGTGCCCACCGAGCACAGCGCCGTGGTGGCGCAATTGCTGGCCGCCGGGGCCACGCTCATGGGCAAGGTGCTGACCGACGAGCTGGCCTACAGCCTGCACGGCGACAACCTGCACTACGGCACGCCGCTCAACAGCCTCTACCCGGCGCGCGTCACCGGCGGTTCGTCCAGCGGCTCGGCCGCGGCCGTCGCGGCCGGCCTGGTGCATTTCGCGCTGGGCACGGACACCGGCGGCTCCACACGCGTGCCCGCCAGCTACTGCGGCCTCTGGGGTCTGCGTACCACCCACGGCCTGCTGCCCAACATCGGCCTAGTGCCCCTGCACCCCAGCTTTGACACGGCCACCTGGCTGGCGGCGAGTGGCGACGTGTTCGAGCGCGTCGGCCACGTGCTGTTGCCCGACACACCGTACACACCGCGCCGCCTGCTGCTGCCGCTGGACGCCTGGGAACTTGCGGACGACATCTTTGCGGTGCCCCTGCAGCGGGCGCGCGAGGCGCTGGCGCAAGGGCTGGCCTGCGTGCCCGAGAACCTGCGCATCGCAGGAGAGATCGGCCTGCCCGCCTGGCGCCAGACCTATGTGACCGCGGGTGCCTTCGAGGGCTGGCAGGTGCATGGCGCATGGATCACCGAAGCGCAACCCACCTTCGCCCCCGCCATCGCCAAGCGCTGGCAGGCCGCGAGCCAGGTCAGCGCCGAGGCCGCTACCGCAGCGCGCGCCACGCAGGCGCAAGTACGCGCGCAAGTGCGCGAGCTGCTCGGCAACGACGGCCTGATGCTGCTGCCTTCGGCCGCCAGCCTGCCCCCGCTGCGCGATGCGGACCCGGCCGCCGTGGACGCGGTGCGCCTGCGCACCATGGCCATCACCTGCATCGCAGGGCTCTGCGGTCTGCCGCAGATCAGCCTGCCGGTGCGCACGGCCTCCGGTGATATGCTGGGCCTCTCCCTGCTCGGCCCCTCCGGCAGCGACCTGGCCTTGATCCGTATCGCACGCAGTCTGCATGCCCAAATCCACTGAGCCTCGCGCCTCTGCCAGCAAGGCAGCAGGCACCCGCCGCGCCACGCGCGCGGTGGGCACCCCTCCCGTCACCGTCACTGCCAAGGGCCGCCGCCCCGCCGCCGCCCCGGCGCTCGACCCCGACACCACCACGGACGCACCCGGCGACGACAGCGCCGACATCGAGGCGCGCATCTACCAGGCCGTGTTTGACAGCGTGATGAGCCAGCGCCTCAAGCCCGGCACCAAACTGCCCGAGGCGCCGCTGTGTGAACTCTTCCAGGTCAGCCGCTCGGTGGTGCGGAAAGTGCTACAGAAGCTCGCGCACGACCACATCGTGCAGCTGCGCCCCAACCGGGGCGCCATCGTGGCCGTGCCCACGCGCGAGGAAACCCGCCAAATCTTCGAAGCCCGCCGCGCGCTCGAAGCCGCCGTGGTGCGCCTGGTGGCCGAACGCGCCACCGCACGCGACCTCAAGGGCCTGCGCGAACAGCTGCGCGCCGAACACGAAGCCATGCACCGCTTCGACCAACCCGCCTGGGCAAGACTCGCCAGCGCCTATCACCTTCGCTTGGCGGAACTCTCCGGCAACGAGATATTGCAGCGCTACCTGGCCGAAATCGTCTCGCGCTGCTCCCTCATCGTCGCCGTGCACCAGCCACCCGGCAACGCGGCCTGCGAGCACGACGAACATGAACGCATCGTGGACTGCATCGCCCAGGGCGACGCCGAGAGCGCGGTGAAACTCATGGACCAGCACCTGCGTGATCTGGAAGAACACCTGATGCTGGAGTCGCCGGGGGATGAGAAGAGTCTGGCGAAATTGTTGGGCTTGGGGTAAGGCTGGCGCTCGCGAATGTGCTCAATGCGCTTGGGCGCGCCAAGCATCAGGGGTTTCGTTGCTGGTCTCGCTCGCCAATGCCTTCGCCGGTTCTAGAGGGCGAACTTCCAATGAGAGGCCAAAGGCCAGGCACGGGTTCTCGGCGGCCAGCGCAGCGGCTTCATCGAGGCTACCGGCAACGATGAACCAGTAGCCCCCTACCAATTCCTTGGCCTCCGCAAACGGGCCATCCGTGATGCCTGCCCCAGACACGACCTTGCCGGCTACCTGCAAGCGACTGCCTTCCAGCATGCGCCCGGACTCCAGATGACCTTCGTACCAAGCGTAGAACCGGTCGATGGCCTGCTGGACGTCTTTTGGCGTCGCGTTTTCGTCCCACTTGCCGCGTGAGATGACCAGGTACTGATGCTTCATGATCTGAGGGCGAACAAATTTATTCAACCGCAAGACGCCGGTCAACGACCGCCACAAGCCTACAGCGTCGACCAAGTACTTGCAGTCAAATAAAACGACTACGGCAGCTTGTAATCATTCCCGAATTCCTTGGTCTGGAACAAACGAAAAACCACCTTTTCAGTCTCTAGCGCGGGATGGCTCCTTTTGAGCGACGCCAGATACGCATTGAACCCGTCGCGACCCTCGGCGTAATAACGCCACAAAATGGGCTGCAACGTGCAATCGAGATAAAAATGTCCAAGATAAACGACTTCGCCGGCAGCGACGGTGAAGCTGCCCCCCAAAGATTGCCCATCTTTCAGGAACCTGCTCCTTGGAATCTTGAAGAACCCAACTTCCGATTTTGATTTTGCAACCTTGATTTCGAGCCGACTCAGCGCATAGTCGCCCGGCTCCACCATGAACGCATAGTTGTCAAACGCTGGTTTCGTGGCAATCAGCGGCGCGTCATCAAGCAGAACGTCGGCATTAGCGTCATCGCCGGTCTTCGCACTAGGCAGCTTGTCAAAGCCGATGGCTCTAAGCTGCGCGTTCTCGAAACCACTGCAGTTCCACCGCCGATCCCACCTTACTGCCAAGAGGACTACGCCTTTATCTGGATGGCTAGCAACTGAGACTCCGGATATCCGTTCCGCAACGGCTGATTGAGCGGCGGCACCAGCTGCAAACCAAACACTCGTTATCTGCAGAAAAAATATTGTGGCGATTATGCGCATGTCCCATCCTTTATGCGATCGTCATTGGAAATAAGCGGACGCCGCAGGCAATCCGGGCGGGTTTTAAATATTCGCCGATCAGAATCATGCCGTACGCCGTCTTCTGTTGTCGACCCGTTGCGGACACAAAATATCAGCAACAGCAGCCATTCAACGAGCATTGCCTGTACGCTTGGAGACCATCGCGTATGGGCATCGGTTCTCAAAGCATCTAATTACTGATATCGCCTAGGAGTCATTTTTCTCTAGGTAGAACTTGTACTTTACAGCGATGACCACCTGCTTCTGATTCCAAGTTCACCGATGTGTAGAACCAGTACGTCCCAGGTTGATCGAATATGCGTACCGTACCTGGAGAAAGTGGAGGCCGCCAAGGTATTGCCTCCTGCTCTGTGCTTATTTCAAGCAACTTTGCTTCGGCGAACTTTTGTGGAGACATAAGCATTTGGTAGCCTTTGGGAGGGCCCCAGACGACAAGGAAAAATGTAACTTTGTCTCGCACTCGAACCACGGAAAGTTCTTCTCCATGATCGAGCCCCAATCTAAGCTTGATCGATTCCCCAAGATGCACATTTTCAGGCTGGCAACTTAAGACGCTGGCATCAATTTTCCATGACGTGCGCTCTGTTGAGTTCGCAACAAAACTCAGTGTGAAGATGGTGGCGTATAAAAATTTTTTCATAACTCAACACTCTCTCGTCAGAGCATAGATGACGCCGTCAATGAGCTGCCAGTTCTTCATCAATCTCAACGGGTTTGCTTCCAGCTTTCGACCCATTGCGGACAACTGGTGGTTGATAAAGCAGACCCTCACGATGCTGCTTTGCGGAGCATGCGCCAATCGTATTCACCCTGGTGTTGCGATCTGCATCAATGGAAGAGCTGTGAGTCGTATTTACGCCAAGTAAGGTACGAAAAGTACGCTGAATACGCAGCAATGACCGCAAAGAAAACAGAGATCCAATAGTCAATCTCGTTGCTAGTACGCATTGCCTCCTGAGATTCGACGAGCGTACGAGCGGGACCGTTGTGTGTCACGATTTCCCAGACAGTGTGAAATTTAGTCTCTGAAGACCAGGGGCGAGGGCGATAGGCCTGAGGGTCGAAGAGTATCGAGACTTGGCCATTTTCTGCAGCGGATAGCGCTACCCTGACAGTACTACGCACCTTGCCCTTTGCTGGATAACTAAACGTTTCCGGAAAGCCCGCCAACTTGAACCTGATTTCTCTGTCTAATTCGGCCACCCATGTGACCTTGCCGCTCGCATTTTTCAGTTGCGCTCGCTGCAGGATTTTGGTTTCGGAAGTTAAGAATCCTAGGATTGCCAATCCAGCGAAACCTGCGGCAATTAGCGCGAGCTTTCTTGCGCTCACTCGTGGACGAATAACAAGCATTGGTTGACGCTCCGGTCCTTGGATTTTTTGGAATTGAGAGGTTCATCTCGACCCAAGGGAGTCACTCAGGGACACAAAAAGCGGACCGCAAGCTCTAGCCCATGGGCGACTTAAGGTCGGCTGTAGGCGCGCTGGGCTTTTCGCTTCCCCCACGCATGCGACCAACGATAAGTCCGATGAATCCAAAGAATACCGAATTCAGCGCAAGACCTGCTGCCAATTGAGCCCATGACATTTGTTGTTCTGGATCATTTGAAGCAAAGGGGAGAAAACCGGCCATAAGGGCAATGAAAGCCCAAGATTCAAAGACGCGGCTAGCCGCGACTGATATAACGAAAAGTACCACGGGTGATAGAGCTCCCGCCAAGCAGCCAATCCAAAAAAATCGCTTTAGCTTCATAAAACCTTACATTCCATATTCGATCGCATAGGCATTGATCGTCCTTGGTTTGCTAGACGCTATCGACCCATAGCGGACTTCTGGAAACTCAAGTTCGTGGTCCGATAGCGGACCTTCAGGACTTGCACGCCAAGTAGAGGTTCAGCGGTGAATCGTTCAGCTCTTCCAGACGCTAATCATCCCGGTTATCGCGCCTAGAACCCCGACAACAGATGTCACCCAAAAGGCGGCGACTTCTCTCCGGTGTTTCTTTTCCGCCCTGATGCGATCCCGCGTCAATTGCACCCCCACATCCGTCAGGTAGTAAGGCTGAGACTCATCATCGTCCCACTCAACTTGACCATACATCGCTTGCTCTGTCGTACTCGGGAGATCCACCCCCAAACGATCCGCTTGGAAACGCAAGAATCGGGTCAGTATCAGACGACGCCATTGATCATTTTTTTTGACATCCTGAACCCACAATCCATTTGTCGGATCGCCGTTTTGCGGGATATTTGCCAAGGCTTTCGCCTCAGCCTTTCGGCAGGCTGCCATCTGTCGCTGGTATAGCCACCATTCTTTGATCAGTGAACCCCACATAGAGCATTTCCCAGAAAGAGATTTAGAGGCAACACCGCACTATTTTGTACTGTGGCGGCGCATCAAGGACTTCTGACTGAACCGGCCCAGGGTGGCTAGACACTATCGCCCCATAGCGGAAGTTTCTCCATTCTGATACCTGACATTCTGGACTGGTTCCCCCTGAAGGTTTCAGAGGGGGAACGAAAGAATGGCGGAAGAATCCGTACATGACGAGCAACGCATCGCGAGCGTCTTGTTCGAGGATCGTCACGGGGTGAGACTTGCGGTTCTGAACGCGTTGGCCCATCGTGTCCTTGTCGTCTGAGTCTCGGCGATGTATGTACGGATTGCGAAATTGGCTCAGTTTGGCGGCCCCATCCAGCAGGTCGCCTGGAAATAGATCGGCTTCGCGAGCGAGCTTGATAGCGTCGGCTAGTGTGGGTGTTCTCTTTTTCGGCGGCAATGTCAGCGCATCAATGATGACGTGCTCGCTGTAGGCCAGCGCTAGGACCAGCGTCGCAATAAAGTTCCCTGAAACGTAGCTGCTACGGGCTTCCTGCATTACTGCCGAAGTCTCTGTTCGTTCCCAGTAGCCTCCGCCGACGTGAACATGGTGTTTCCCTATCCAGATGTGACGTTCCGCACGTTCTGGGCGATCCATCGTGTCGAGTTCCTCGAGACAGGCAAGTACTCGTTCACGAAATTCCTCATAGGTTTCTGGTTTTACAGTTCCGTCAGGATTCGCGCGCGGTGCAAACGGATAGTTCATCGTCGTCTGTGGTCTGTGATCGACAAAATCTAGATGCACGAATGGCCCGCATTGAGATCCGACTGCAGGAGGAATTGATCTGTTTTAGCCCTTAGACGAATTCAGATGTCGACCCATAGCCGTCGGTCGAGGGGCCAAGAAAGCAGTCGCTCAACGTTTGACATGAGAGGACTCGCCCCGGCTCGCCGGGGCGGGTCCTCTCGATGGAAGGGTTAGCCGTCATGCCGCACGAGTGGTACTGCTAGGCCAACATGCCTGCCGACGTTGTACGAGATTCCTCCGCCAAATTTGTAGTCTTCAATGTGAGAGCGCAGTTCATCGGAATCAGATTCAAATAGCGTAAATCTGTACCTCTTGACGAACGAGGCGGAGCCGGGCTCTGCGTCAACGGCCAGTTCCATCGAGTACTCGCCGGGAAGCCAAAGAAAAAAGCGTTCGAACAAATCGAGAAAGGGCTTGATAAGAGCGGCTTCGGCGACGACCGCCTGCTTGTTGTCTTCTGGCCTAGCTGCGATCTTCTGGCGTATGTCTCCTTGAAGCGCAGACTCACTTTCGCGATAGAGCTTCTCTGTTGATCGATCAAAGAACTGTAAAAAATTTGTTGCGTGAGCCCATTGTTCGCCCGGCTTTAGGGAGAAAGGAACGAACAAGACAGAATCTTTTGAAGTAGGAGTCTCAAAGTAGTTCTGGGCTGGAAGAACGGCCAGGGCCTTTCCATCTCTCGATAGAGAGACCTTCATTCCCAGAATTCGCAGTGCTCGTCCACCTGTGTTGCGAACACTCACATAAGACCCAACATTCGCGTTTCCAACTTTGTGGCTCACGACAACGCGACTGTGGATCTCAACCTCCAGCTTTCGAGGACGAAACCAAAAGATGACAGGGGGCAGTTGGGATAGCACTAAGGCCACAAACGCGGCTACTGCTGCCCAAAACTGCCAGTCTAGATAGATCGGTGTTGGAGTCGTATCCACTATGCTTCCCATGATGGCTAACGTGATGTAGTTCGAAAAACCTGCGAGATAAAACGGCGACTGCGTGATAAACCGTTCAATGGATCCACCCTAATGTCTTGTCGCTATTGAAGAAATCTAAATCTGCGTGGCTTTTTGTACAGGTATAAGTAAAGCCGACAGACCCCGCAGTTGCCTTGGCACATTCTAGGAAGTCGGATAGCGAGGCGATATCCCCCAGAGGGTCATGAACGACTGGTTTCAGGCTATTCCTTCAGTTTCCGCTTCTGGCCGTGAACGGAAGTCTAAGCATCACGAGCCGAAGCGCGAATCACCATTCACCCCACCCCAAACTCCCGCCGAAAATCCGCCGGCGTCAGTCCACTGCGCTGCCTGAACTCGCGCGTGAAGTGCGATTGGTCGGCGTAGCCGCAGAGAAAACCAATCTCGGCCAGCGCGGCGTCGCCCTGCATCAAGTGCCAACCCGCCGTGCGGTAGCGGGCTTCGGCCTGCAGTGGCCGAAAACCCAGGCCCGCTTCCTTCAGGCCGCGCTGCAGGCTGCGCCGTGACTGGCCCAGGGCATGGGCCAGGGCGTCCAGGTCGAGCGGCGCGGGTAGGCGGGTGGCCACCAAGCCATAGGCCTGCTTGATCCAGCCGGGCCAGGGTTCGTCGCGCACCAGGTCCTGCGCGGTCTGCGGGCTCGTTGCCCTTGCTGCTTTTGCTACTTCCTCTGCGTGTGGGAGCAAGCGGGTCCAGCGGATGTGCCACTGGGCGCTGTGCCCGCGCGCGCAGGCCTGCGCCAGCGCTGGGGCGTCGGGCTGCGGATAGGCCGCGGCAGCCCCCACGGTGCAATGCAGGCCTTGGTAGCCGCAGGCCTGCAGCAAGGCCAGCAGCACGCCCAGCACCACCAGGTCTTCTGCCGGCAGCGGTACCGGGTGGGGATGCAGCGCCACATGCGCCAGGTCCACGCCGGTGTCGCTCAGCGACAGCAGGCGCACGCGGTGGCGCGAGTGGATGTAACGCTCCAGCCGGCCCCAACGCTGCAGCAGGTCTTGCGCGTCGCGCGCGGCAGCCAAAGCGCTGTGCGTGGGTTCGTGCGTGAAGCGGTGCAGGCCTTGCCCAAGCAGGGGCAGGCAGGCCAGGCCGCCCACCTGCAGCGCATGCGCCAGCACAGCGCGCTTGCCGTCCAGGCTGACGACCGCGCCCTGCGTGGGCGGGCCGGGTGGCGGGGGCGGCAGGCCCAGGTCCAACAGGCCCTGGCGCAACACGCGCAGCATGGCGGCGCTGGCGAAATCACCTTCGATGCGGGGGCGGGCTGCGGGCACGTTTGCTGCAGGGCCAGGTGGACGATGCGGCATTCTGCCTTTCAGGCTTGTTGCGGCTCAGGCCCGCAACATCTCGGGGGTGCAGGGCAATGTCAACAGGCGCACGCCCGTGGCCGCGCGGATGGCGTTGGCGATGGCAGCGCCCGCCGCCACCATGGCGGTTTCACCGGCGCCGGTGGGCGGTTCGCCTTCGTCGATCAGCAGCACCTCCAGTTCGGGCACGTCGTCCCAGCGCGGGATGGGGTACTCGGCAAAGCTGCCCGCCACCACGGCGCCCTGCTCGAAGCGCAGGCCCTCGCGCAGCACCATGCCCAGACCCCAGACCAGATTGCCTTCGCACTGGGCGCGCACCTGTTCGGCGTTGATGACGCGCCCGCAATCGTGGGCGCACCAGAGCTTGGTCACGCGCACGGCGCCGGTGGGGTCCACCTCCACGTCGGCCACCACGGCGGCGTAGCTCATCTCCTTGTAGATGCCGCAGGCCAGGCCTCGGCCCTTGCGCAGGCTGGCCGAGGTGGACGCGGCCGGACGACGTGGCTCCCCAAGTGCCTCCACAATTGGCTCGCGCCAGCGCGCCGCCCGGGCCGCGTGCCGCAGCACGCGGGCCAGGCGCGCGTCTTCGATCTGCGCGAGGCGGTAGGCCAGCGGGTCCTGCCCGGCCCGGTGGGCGCATTCATCCACCACCGACTCGGTGACGAAGTGGTTGGGCCCCGCGCCCAGGCCGCGCCAAGGGCCGCTGAGCACGGGCAGGCGCACCAGGTCAAAGCGAGTCTCGCGCGCGTGGGCGCGGTAGGGCAAGGCAGCGCCGCGCGCCACGCCACGGTCGCCGATGAAGGTGGTCACGCTTTGCAGCCAGGGCGGCGCAGCCGCGTTGGTGAGCAGGATGTGCCCGCTGGTGAAGGCGTGCCACCAGTCGTGCAGCCGCCCGTCGCGCAGGCGCACGCGCACGCGGTGGCTGGACGGCGGGCGGTGGAAGGCCTGGCGGAATTCCTGCGCGCGGGTCCATTGCACTTTCACGGGCAGTCGCACGGCCCGCGCCAGCGCGGCGGCTTCCAGTTCCACGGTGCAGATGGTCTTGCCGCCAAAGGCGCCGCCCACGCGCTGCGCGTGCAGGGTGATGGCGTCCTCGTCCAGGCCCAGTTGCTTGGCCACCACGTCGCGTACGTAGAACACATCCTGGCTGCCCACCCAGAGCTGCAAGTGCCCTTGCGCGTCGAACTCGGCCACGGCGGCGCGGGGCTCAATGGCGGCGTGCGCGGCGGGCGGGATGTCGAAGCGCAGGTCCAGGTCCCAGCCGTTTGTGCCCTCTCCTTTTCCCTCACCCTCGCCGGCCGGTGGCACGCGGTCTTCATGCACGGCGTGGGGCAAGGTGGGTCGGCGTGCGAGGGCTCGGTCTATGTCCAGTTGTTCCTGCCAAGTTGTGGCTTGGGTTTGGGTTTGCGCATCGCCTTCCTTCCCCGCCTCCGTCCGCCACTCGATGGCCAGCGCCTGTTCGATGCGGTCCAGCGCGCCGGGCGTGCGCGCCACGATGCCCAGACCGGTCGCCCGCCCCCGGGTGAAACAAGCGTCACGCACCAGGGCGACAAAACCGGGCTGCGCACGGGCGGCGGCCTCGTTCAAGCGGCCAGGCTCAGCCGAAAATTCGGAGGACAGCGGCGCGTACAGCACGCGCCCGTACACCAGACCCGGCCGCCGCACATCGGCCGCGTACAGCGCTTGCCCGGTCACGATGGCCGGCCCTTGTTCGAGCGGCACACGCCTCAGCGCCACCGGCAGGCCGCCAGGCTGGAACAGGCGCAGTGACTGCGGCGCGGGCGCTGGTACATCTTGCGCCTGCGTGAAACCGCCGCGCGCCATGGCCTCGCGCAGCAGCGCGCAGGCCTGGGCCAGCGGCACTGCGTATTCGCGCATGGAGTCACTGCCCACGGTGGCTTTGACCCGCGTGATGTCGCGCGTGGAAGGCAGGCGCGCGTCCACCTGCGTCCAGGGCACGCCCAGTTCGGCGCAGGCGATCTGCTTGAGGCCGGTCAGGATGTTCTGCCCCATTTCGACGCGGGGCAGCCACAAGGTGTAGCGCCCCTCGGCATGGCTGATCCAACCCAGGGCGGCGTCCAGATCGGGCGTGGGGCGCTTGGGGATCACAGGGATGGCACAGCCCGGCAGCAAGACCACCGTGAGGCCCGCGCCACTGGCGCGCAGGAACAGTCGGCGTGAGAGCATGGGCGTGGCGGAAGTTTCGGGCCTGTTCATGCGCCCTCCTTCGCGAACGCCTTGAGCGTCTGCCGGATGCGGTGCTGCGTGCCGCAGCGACAGAGGTTGCCGCCCATGGCCGCGTCAATCTCCTCGGGTTTGGGTCGGGGCGCGCGACGCAGCAAGCCTGCCGCGCACATCAGCTGCCCGGCTTGGCAATAGCCGCATTGCGGCACCTGGTGGTCCAACCAGGCCTGTTGCAGCGGGTGCAGCCTGCCGTCCGTCGCTGCAAGACCTTCCACCGTGGTGACGGGCAAGGCGCCCACGCTGGCGACCGGCAGCAGACAGCTGCGCACCGCCGTACCGTCGAGCAACACCGTACAGGCGCCGCACTGGCCTTGGCCGCAGCCGAGCTTGGTACCGACCAGGCCCAGGTACTCGCGCAGCACCTGCAGCAACGATTCGTCCCGCCACTCCGGTGCCACGCTGTGGCTCCGGCCGTTGATGTGCAAATCCATGGCAACTCCTTGAAGTTGCCGTGAGCATCCACGCGCACGCGACTGGCGTATAGAACGAATGCGCCAGACCGGGAGAGTGGCCGAGCTTCAGGCCTTCGCGGCCAACAACTCTCGCACCTGTTGCAGCGCCCCCGGGTCGTCCAGCGTGGTCAGGTCCCCCGGGTCGCGTCCCTCGGCCACGGCCTGGAGGGCGCGGCGCAGCAGCTTGCCGCTGCGGGTCTTGGGCAGCAGCTGCACGATCAGCACGCGCGAGGGGCGGGCCACCGCACCGAGCTGCCGGTCCACCACCTGCATCAGCTCACCCTCGAAGCGCAGTCGGGCCTGGGCCTCGCCGAGGGCGCTGGCATCGCGCGCGACCACGAAGGCCAGGGCCACTTGGCCCTTGAGCGCGTCGGCCACGCCGACAACGGCCACCTCGGCCACGTTGGTGTGGCTGGCCAGGCATTCCTCGATTTCGCGTGTGCCCAGGCGGTGGCCGGCCACGTTGATCACATCGTCGGTGCGGCCGAGGATGAAGAAATAGCCGTCCTGGTCGCGCACGCCCCAGTCGAAGGTGCTGTAGATCAGCCGGCCAGGAATGCTCTTCCAGTAGGTGTTGACGAAACGCGCGTCGTCGCGCCAGACGGTCTGCATGCAGCCGGGCGGCAACGGTCCTTCGATGGCGACCACGCCTTTCTGGTCCGGCCCGGTCAACTCCTCGCCCGTGCTTTCGCTGATGAGTTTCACGTCGTAGCCGTACATGGGCAGGCCGGGGCTGCCGAACTTGCTCGGTGCCTTTTCGACGCCATTGGCGATGCTCAGGATGGGCCAGCCGGTTTCGGTCTGCCAGTAGTTGTCGATGATGGGCACCTGCAGGGCGTCGCTGATCCATTGCGCGGTGGGTTCGTCCAGCGGCTCGCCCGCGAGGTAGAGGGCCTTGAGGCTGGAAATATCGTGGCGCTTCAGGTAGGACGGGTCCTGCTTCTTGAGCACGCGCACGGCCGTGGGCGCGGAGAACATGCGCGTGACCTTGTATTTCTCGACCAGGCGCCACCAGATGCCCGGGTCCGGCTGACCATCCATGCCGCGGATGGGCAGGCCTTCGTAGAGGATGGTCGCCATGCCCGCGATGAGCGGGCCGTAGACGATGTAGCTGTGGCCCACGACCCAGCCGATGTCGCTGGTGGAGAAATAGGTTTCACCGGCCTGGCCTTCGTAGATGTATTTCATGCTGGCCGCCAGGGCCACGGCGTAGCCGCCCGTGTCGCGCTGCACGCCCTTCGGCTTGCCCGTGGTGCCGCTGGTGTAGAGCGTGTAGCTGGTGTGGGTGGCGTCGAGCCAGGCCACCGGCACGGAGGTGTACAGGTGCTCTTCACGCAGCGCGCTCCAGAGCTGGTCACGCCCCGGCACCAGGGACATGGGGGCCAGTTGCCGGTCCACCAGCAGCACCGAGGCCGGCTGGTGCTTGGACAGGCGGATGGCTTCGTCCAGCAAGGGTTTGTAGGCCGTGACCTTGCCCCCGCGCGAGCCGGCGTCCGCGCTGACGATGACCTTGGGTTCGGCATCGTCAATGCGCGTGGCCAGCGAGCCGGAAGCGAAGCCGCCGAACACCACCGAGTGGATGGCGCCAATGCGCGCGCAAGCCAGCATGGCGAAGACGGCCTCGGGGATCATGGGCATGTAGATCAGCACCCGGTCGCCCTGGGCCACGCCCAGGCTCAACAACACGGCAGCCATGCGCTGCACTTCCAGGTGCAGGTCGGCGAAGGTGTAGACCTGTTCCCGGCCGGTTTCGGTGCTGACGGCGATCAGGGCGGGCTGCTGGGCTCGGTCCTTCAGGTGGCGGTCCACCGCGTTGTGGCAAAGGTTGGTCGTGCCGCCGACGAACCACCGGGCGAAAGGCGGTTGGCTGTAGTCGCAGATTTGACGGGGTGGGGTCTGCCAGTCGATCAGGCTGGCCTGTTCGGCCCAGAAGGCGTCGCGCTGCGTGATGGAGCGCTGGTGGAAGGCCGCGTAGCTGGATTCCGCGTGACTGCGCGTGCTGGACATGGTTGGTATCTCCTCGAATATTTATGGTTGGCAATCCGGCTGATAATTATTGGTCCAGGACTTGCAGCAGACTGACACTCCATAGCCCTAACCCATGCTGCGCAGCCCCATCAAGCATTGCCGCCACTGCGGCACCCTCGTGGTCTACCGCATTCCCGACGATGGCGACACCCGCGAACGCGCGGTCTGCCCCGAATGCGGCACCATCCATTACGAAAACCCGCTCAACGTCGTCGGGACCATTCCCGTGATGGACGGCAAGGTGCTGCTATGCAAGCGCAACATCGAACCCCGCCGCAACAAGTGGACCTTGCCCGCGGGTTTTCTGGAACTGGGGGAAACAGCGGCTGAAGGCGCGGCCCGGGAAACGGACGAGGAAGCCGGTGCAGAGATCGAGATGCAGGGGCTCTACACCATCATCAGCGTGCCCCGGGTCGGACAGGTGCATCTGTTCTACCGCGCGCGCCTTTTGAGCACGCGCCTTGCGCCGGGGCCGGAAACCGTGGAAGCGCGCCTGTTCGCCGAGCACGAGATTCCCTGGGACGAGATCGCCTTCCGCACCGTCAGCGAGACGCTGAGGCTCTACTTCGCCGACAGCCAGGCCCACGCGACCAGCCCGCGCGACGAGCCTTACCCGGTGCGCGACTTCAGTCTGGGCTGAACCGATCTTTTCCCTTGCGGCTTGCAGCCCTTGTTTCTCCCCGCTTTACAAACCGGGAAAAGGGAGTAGATTGCTTCTCACGCCGCACGCATGGGCCATGCGCAGGCGATGCATGTGCGGCGCAACTGCGGCTTTCGAGCCGCATCCATCGCTACAGACGGAGACCGCCATGAACAAGAAATACGAAGAGCATTTTTGGGATGTAGACCTGGTCGTCCTCTTCAAGGACTGGTTCTCGCAGATCGGCCTGTTCCTGCTGATGGCCGTGACCTTCCTCGGCATCGGCCTGCCCCTTTTCATCTCCATCCTGGTTCTGTGGTATCTTGCAGGCTTTCCAAGCTTCTCCTTGTGAGGAAAGCCGTTCGCGTCGGGGTCTAGGTGTCGGCCCGGCGCATGTTCATCAACCTTGTTTTTGCCTGATCCAACGTGTCCAGCGCTGAACAACCCGCCGCCGTCCTGCCGCTCTACCGCCCGGGCACCCAGGTCATGTACCACGGGAAACCCGAGACGGTGGACCACGTCATCATCCAGCGTTACGACCTGCTGGTGCACCTCAAGGAAAGCAATATCTCGGTCAATGCCGACAAGGTCGAGCTGGAACCGACCCGCATTCCGCTCAATCGCACGCACTGAGCCTTACCGAGGTCGCTTGCGCACCCGCCTCTTGCCGAGGTGCGCCCAGGCGAGATCACTGCCCTTCGCGGGTCAGCAGTCGACAGGCCTCACCAGTCCCCAGCCAACAAATCCCGGATCGCGGTCAGCTCACGGCGCAGCTGCTGAATTTGACTCGCGCTGCCCGTGTGCGCTACAGGCGGGCCCAGTTCCGGCGCCGTGACCCGCGCGGCCATGCCAGCACGCATCTGACCCTCCTCCGCTGACCCTTTCGGACCGGCATCGGTAGAGCCCCACGGCGTACTGGCATGACCGTTGACCAGCGGGTCCGCGGAAGTCTCCAGTGCTTCCAGGCTGGCCGCATCATCCTCGTTGTCGAAAACGAAGTCGGTGCCACGTTTCTTCTCGCGTTCCGCGGCCAGCAGTTCCTGCATCCGGTTGCGCGCGCCGCTGATGGTGAAGCCCTGGTCATAGAGCAGATCGCGGATGCGGCGGATCATCAGCACCTCGTGGTGCTGGTAATAACGGCGGTTGCCGCGCCGCTTCATCGGGCGCAGCTGCGTGAATTCCTGCTCCCAGTAGCGCAACACATGCGGCTTGACCCCGCACAGCTCACCGACCTCGCCGATGGTGAAGTAGCGCTTGGCGGGGATGGGCGGTAACGAAGACTCCATGGAATCGCAGGTCTGAGGCTTGGGGTGTGGAAGGTCGCGGTACGTGAAGGTAACCCAAATCCCCCGGCTTTCCAAGCTACACGGCGCGGTGCATAGCGCCTTTGCTTCAGCTGTCCGACCAGGCCTGGATCTGTTCCTTGAGCTTATGGCTGGCGTGGAAGGTCACGACCCGGCGAGCCTCGATCGGAATCTCCTCGCCGGTGCGCGGATTGCGCCCGGGCCGCGCGGCCTTGGTGCGGATCTGGAAGTTGCCGAAGCCGGAAATCTTCACGTCCTGCCCTTGCGTGAGGCGTTCGGCGACCAGATCGAAGAAGGCATCGACCATGTCCTTGGACTCGCGCTTGTTCAGGCCGATCTGCTCGAACAGCAGTTCGGCCAGATGCGCCTTGGTCAAGGCGGGGGTTTCCAGGCTCTCGACGGCAATGTCCATGGTGTTCCTTTGCCCTTCCAATCAATGAAACCGTTTCAAGTCCGCAGACGCGCGCTCACGTGCTGCTGCAGGGAGGCCAACACGGCCTGAACGGCGGCATCAACTTGCTCATCGGTCAACGTGGCCTCCATGTCGCTGAACGTCAAGCGCACGGCCAAGCTCTTCTCATTGTCGGCCAGTCCGGCCGACACTTGACCCGGCTTGGCACGGTAGACGTCGAACAATACCGCGTCGCGCAGCAAGCCGGAGGTGGGTGCGGCGTGGATGGCCCGCATCAGCGCGGCATGCGTCACGTCCTGGGCGACGATGATGGCCAGATCGCGCTCCACCGCCTGGAACTTGCTCATGGGCCGCAGCGCGGGCACGTCACGGGCCTGCACTGCGTCGAGCGCCAGCTCGAACAGCACGGGTGTCATGGACAGCTCGTAGGCTTGCTTCCAGCGCGGGTGCAGCTCTCCAACGAATCCGATGGGCTCCAGGCCCTGTGCGCTCTTGAGCAGCACGCGCGCGCTGCGCCCGGGATGCAAAGCCGGGTGCTCGGCAGGCTCGAATACCGCCTGACGTGGCGCCAGCAAGGCTTCCACCTCGCCTTTCACGTCGTAGAAATCGACCGCGCGCGTGTTGCCGCTCCACTGCAGACCATCCACCGGGCCCGCCGCCAGTCCAGCCAGGCGCATGGGCTGATCGAAGCCCGCCACGCTGACGTGGCTGTCCTGCACGCTGGCGTCGCGCAGGAACACGCGGCCCAGCTCGAACACGCGCACGCGCGGGGCCTTGCGATCCAGGTTGAACTTGAGCACCTGCAACAGCGAGCCCAGCAGCGAGGAACGCATCACGCTCATCTGGCTGGCGATGGGATTGAGCAGCTTGATGGGTTGGGCGTTGGCGGCGAGTTCGCGCTCCCAGCGTTCCTCGACGAAGCTGTAGTTGATGGTCTCTTGGTAGCCCAGCGCCGCCAGCAGACGACGCACCGCATGCGGGCTGCGCTGCGCCTCGGGACGCAGCTGCGGGGTCACCGGGGCTTGGGGCGGCGTGTGCGGCAGCCACTCATAACCGACCAGGCGCGCCACCTCTTCGATCAGGTCTTCCTCGATCTGCAAGTCGAAGCGGTACAGCGGCGGCGTGACCGTGATGACGCCGTCGCCCTCCACCAGGGACAGGCCCAGGCGCGTCAAGGCGTCCACGCACTGCGCTTGGGTCAGCGGCATGCCGATGACCTTGGCCGCACGCGCCACGCGCAGGGTCACGGGCTGGGCCGTGGGCATGCGGGGCTGCTGGTCGTCGATGGGGCCGCAGACGGTCTCGGGCGTGCCGCAGATCTCGACGATCAGCTGGGTGATGCGCTCGATGTGCGCCACGGTGAGTTCCGGGTCCACGCCACGTTCAAAGCGGTGACCGGCGTCGGTGGCGAAGTTGTAGCGGCGCGAACGACCGGCGATGGACTTGGGCCACCAGAAGGCAGCTTCCACGTAGACGTTCTTGGTGTCGTCGGACACGGCGGTCGCATCGCCGCCCATGATGCCGGCCAGGGATTCCAGCGCCTGGTCATCGGCGATCACGCCGACTTCGCCGTCCACGGTGACAGTGTTGCCGTTGAGCAGCTTGAGCTGTTCACCAGGCTTGCCCCAGCGCACGTCCATGGTGCCGTGGATCTTGTCGAGGTCGAAGATGTGGCTGGGCCGGCCGTATTCGAACATCACGTAGTTCGAAATGTCCACCAGGGCCGTGACACTGCGCTGACCGCAGCGTGCGAGGCGGTCCACCATCCACTGCGGCGTGGCGGCCTGGGTGTTGACGTTGCGCACGATGCGGCCGGAGAAACGGCCGCAGAGCTCGGGCGCGCTGACCTTCACTGGCTGCACGTCCTGGATCTTGGGCACCACGGGTGTGATGGTCGGGGTCTTGAGCGGCGCGCCGGTCAGCGCCGCGACTTCACGCGCCACGCCGTAGACGCTGAGGCAGTGCGCGAGGTTGGGCGTGAGCTTGAGCGTGAACAGCATGTCGTCCAGCTTCAGGAATTCGCGGATGTCCTGGCCCAGGGGTGCGTCGACGGGCAACTCCAGCAGGCCGCCATGATCGTCCGCGAGTTTCAGTTCGCGTGCGGAGCACAGCATGCCCTGGCTTTCCACGCCGCGCAACTTGCCCAGCTTGATCTGGAAGGGCTTGCCATCTTCGCTCGGCGGGAGCTCTGCGCCCACCAGCGCGCAGGGGATCTTGATGCCCGGGCGCGCGTTGGGTGCACCGCAGACGATATTCAACAGCGCGCCCTGCCCGGCATCCACCTGGCACACGCGCAAGCGATCAGCGTTCGGATGCTGCACCGCTTCCTTGATCTCAGCCACCACCACCTTGGTGAACGGCGGCGCCACGGGCGTCAGTTCCTCCACCTCCAGACCGGCCATGGTCAGCGTGTCGGCCAGTTGCTGGGTAGAAAGCGGCGGGTTGCAGAACTCGCGCAACCAGGATTCGGGAAATTGCATGTCGGGGAACCCGTGTTGTTATTGGAACTGACGCAGGAAGCGCAGGTCGCCGTCGAAGAACAGGCGCAGGTCGTTCACGCCGTAACGCAGCATGGTGAAGCGGTCCAGGCCCATGCCGAAGGCGAAACCGATGTACCGCTCGGGGTCCAAGCCCATATTGCGCACCACATTCGGGTGCACCTGGCCAGAACCAGCCACCTCGAGCCAGCGCCCCGCCAGGGGGCCGTGCTGGAACTGGATGTCGATCTCCGCGCTGGGCTCGGTAAAGGGGAAGAAGCTGGGTCGGAAACGCAGCACCAAGTCACCGCTTTCGAAGAAGGTGCGGCAGAACTCGGTGAACAGGTACTTGAGGTCCTTGAAACTCACGTTCTCGCCGATCCAGAGACCTTCGCACTGGTGAAACATGGGTGAGTGGGTGGCGTCGCTGTCGACGCGGTAAGTGCGGCCCGGGGCGATGACGCGGATTTCCGGCATGGGCTGATCGGCAGCGCGCCGGCCCGCTTGTTTCGCGGCTTCGTGCGCAGCCACATGCTGCAGCGCGTGGCGCACCTGCACCGGACTGGTGTGGGTGCGCAGCAGATTGGGGGCCTTCGCATCCGTCACACCGTTCGCACCCTCCACGTAGAAGGTGTCGTGCATGGAGCGCGCGGGATGGTCCTCGGGCGTGTTGAGCGCGGTGAAGTTGTACCAGTCGGCCTCGATCTCAGGGCCCTGGGCCACGGCGAAGCCCATGGAGGCGAAGATGGACTCGATGCGCTCGGTGGTCAGCGACACCGGGTGCAGGCCGCCGCCCATGCCGGCGGCACTGCCGCCGCGCACGCGACCGGGCAGGGTGACGTCCAGCGCATCGGCCTTGAGTTGGGCGGCCAGTTCGGCATCGGCAAGGGCCTGGCGGCGGGCGTTGAGCGCGGCTTCGATGGTCTGCTTGGCCTGGTTGATGGCGGCGCCACGCGTCTTCTTCTCGTCCACGGACAAGGCGGCCATGCCCTTCATCAACTCGGTGATCTGGCCGGCCTTGCCGAGGAAACGCGCCTTGGCGTTCTCCAGATCGGCTGGGGTGGCGGCTTGCGCGAAGGCGTCTCGCGCGCTGCCAACGATGGCGCCAAGGTCAGCCGGAATGTCGCTCATGATGGGGTGTGAAAGCTAAGGGGAAAACAAAAAGAAAAAGGGCCAAAGCTCGTTCAAGCTCCAGCCCTTGTTTCCTGAACCGCGAAGCCCGGTCGGAAACCGAGCGCGCGGTGCATGCAGATCAAGCAGCCAGCTTGGCCTTGACTTTCTCCACGATGCCGGCAAACGCCGCCATGTCGTGCACGGCGATGTCGGCCAGAACCTTGCGGTCGATCTCGATCTGGGCCTTCTTCAGGCCATTGGCGAACTGGCTGTAGGTCAGGCCGCATTGACGCGCGGCGGCGTTGATACGGGCGATCCACAGCTGACGGAAGACGCGCTTCTTGGCACGGCGGTCACGGTAGGCGTACTGGCCCGCCTTCATCACCGCTTCCTTGGCAATGCGGAACACATTGCCGCGGCGACCGCGGAAACCCTTGGCGAGGTTCAGGACTTTCTTGTGACGGGCACGGGCCGTTACACCACGTTTGACGCGAGGCATGTTCTAACTCCTTGTTCGTCGTTGATTACAGGCCTTGGCCGGGCAGCATCTGCGCCATGTGACCCATATTGGTCGCATGCACATTCACCGCACCGCGCAGGTGGCGCTTGTTCTTGGTGGTCTTCTTGGTCAGGATGTGACGTTTGAAGGCTTGGCCGCGCTTGACGGTGCCACCGGGACGAACGCGGAAGCGTTTCTTCGCCGCGCTCTTGGTCTTCATCTTGGGCATTTTCATGCTCCTATTTGCTTGTGCTCGTGAGGCGCCGCAAAAACCGATTGCGGACTTGATGGCCCCGAGCCACTTGTGCGGAGAGAGAATGACTCCCTCCACGTTGACGCAACGGGCCCAAAGGCCCGTCGCAGTCGCGATGGGCGGATTGAACCCGCCCATCGCGCCGGAAAGCCTGAGCCTTCCGGCATTCCCCGCCGGTCTTTCAACCCACGGGGAAATCCCTCAACCTTGCACCGCAGCTTCCGCCGTGGGCTTGACCGTGGCGATTTTCTCGCCGCCACCGGCCTTTTTCTTGCCCGGCGCGATCATCATGATCATCTGCCGGCCTTCGAGCTTGGGCATCTGCTCGACCACGATCAGGTCGCCCAGATCAGCGCGCATGCGGTCCAGCATGGCCATGCCCAACTCCTGGTGCGTGATCTCGCGCCCCCGGAAGCGCAGGGTCACCTTGACCTTGTCACCCTCCTCAAGGAAGCGCTTGATGTTGCGCAGCTTGATGTTGTAGTCGCCATCGTCGGTGCCAGGGCGGAATTTGACTTCCTTGACCTCGATCACCGTCTGCTTGGCTTTCGCTTCAGCGGCCTTCTTCTGCTCCTGGTACTTGAACTTGCCGTAGTCCACCAGACGGCAGACGGGAGGAACGGCGGTGGGCACGATTTCCACCAGATCAACGTCCATTTCCCCGGCCAGGCGCAGGGCCTCCGCCAAACTCACCACTCCCATCGGCTCATTGTCCGGCCCGGAGATGCGAACCTCGGGGGCCATGATTTCACGGTTCAGGCGGTGCTTGCGCTCTTCGCGCTGGCGGCGATCACGAAATTCAGTAGCGATGGCTCAAATCCTTTACAAAAAATGTCGTCAGAAACGACTCAACCGCCCCGGCACGCGCGAACCAGACAACCTGACTGCGCCCACAGGACTCAAGGTCATGCGGCGTGTTCAGCGGTCTTGTGGGCAATGTCCTGAGCGATCAATTGAACGAAGGCGTCCAAGGACATCACGCCGAGGTCTTTGTTCCCCCGGGCGCGCACCGCGACGGCACCAGCAGCCTTTTCCTTGTCGCCCGCGACCAGGATGTAGGGCAGCTTCTGCATCGAATGCTCCCGTATTTTATACGTAATTTTCTCGTTGCGCAGATCGGTCACTACCCTAAGTTCTTGATTCGGCAGTGCTTTGCGCAGTTTTTGGGCGATTTCCTGGCAGTAATCGGCTTGGGCGTCGGTGATGTTGAGCACGGCGACCTGGGTCGGGGCCAACCAGGCGGGCAAGGCGCCGCCATGCTGCTCGATCAGAATGCCGATGAAACGCTCCAGGCTGCCGACGATGGCACGGTGCAGCATGATGGGGCGGTGGCGACCGCCATCCTCGCCGACGAATTCCGCGTCCAGCCGCTCGGGCAGGTTCGGATCCACCTGGATCGTGCCGCACTGCCATTGGCGACCCAGGGCATCCTTGAGCGTGTATTCGATCTTGGGGCCATAAAACGCCCCCTCGCCGGGCAGGTATTCGAATTCACAGCCGCTGGCCCGTAGTCCTTCAGCCAGTGCGTTCTCCGCCCGGTCCCAGCTCTCTTCGGTGCCGATGCGCTTTTCGGGTCGGGTGGAGAGCTTGTAGAGAATCTCCGTGAAACCAAAATCCTTGTAGACCTTCTGCAGCAGCGAGGTAAAGGCCTTCACCTCCCCTTGAATCTGGTCTTCCGTGCAGAAGATGTGGCCATCGTCCTGCGTGAACGCACGCACACGCATGATGCCGTGCAAGCCACCCGTGGGCTCGTTGCGATGACAAGCGCCAAACTCGCCATAACGCAGCGGCAGGTCGCGATAGCTCTTGACCCCCTGCTTGTAGATCAGGATGTGACCAGGACAGTTCATGGGCTTGAGCGCGTAATCGCGCTTCTCGCTCTCGGTCGTGAACATGTTCTCGCGGTACTTGTCCCAGTGGCCGGTCTTCTCCCACAGACTCTTGTCCAGGATCTGCGGACCCTTGACCTCCTGGTAACCGTTCTCGCGGTACACGCGGCGCATGTATTGCTCGACCTCCTGCCAGACCGTCCAGCCCTTGGGGTGCCAGAACACGGTGCCGGGCGAATGTTCGTCGAGGTGGAACAGGTCCAACTCACGACCCAGCCGTCGGTGGTCGCGCTTCTCGGCCTCTTCCATGCGCAGGATGTAGGCATCCAGGTCTTTTTTATCCGCCCATGCGGTGCCATAGATGCGCTGCAGCTGCTCGTTCTTCGAGTCGCCGCGCCAATAAGCGCCGGCCAGCTTGGTCAGCTTGAAGGCCTTGAGGAAACGCGTGTTGGGCACGTGCGGGCCACGGCACATGTCCACGTATTCCTGGTGGTAGTACAGGCCCATGGCCGTCTCGTCGGGCATGTCCTCGATCAGGCGCAGCTTGTAGTCTTCGCCGCGCTGCTTGAACACCTCGATGACTTCGGCGCGTGGCGTCATCTTCTTGATCACGTCGTAGTCCTGGGCAATCAAGGCCTTCATGCGCGCCTCGATGGCTGCCACATCCTCGGGCGTGAAAGGACGCTCGTAGGAGATGTCGTAGTAGAAGCCCTCTTCGATCACCGGGCCGATGACCATGCGGGCCGTGGGATACAGCTGCTTCACCGCATGCCCGACCAGGTGGGCGCAAGAGTGACGGATGATCTCCACCCCCTCAGAATCCTTGGGCGTGATGATCTGCAGCTTGGCATCGCGGTCGATCAGGTCGCTCGCGTCCACCAGGCGGCCGGAACCGGTAGGTTCGTTTCCATACCAGACTTTGCCAGCCACAGTGTTCTTGAGCAGGCCAGGGCCGATGGCGGCGGCCACCTCGGCCACCGTCACCGGGCCGGGAAACTGGCGTAGGGAAGCGTCGGGAAGCGTGATCTGGATCATGTGCTCGTCGTAAAAATCAACAAGGCGCGGTGAAATTCACCGCGCCTTGTTCTTCGTGGGGATGAAACGTCAGCGGATTTTATGCGCTAGTCCCCAGCAGGTTTGGCCGAATCCGAGCAGGCGAGCGCGCCAGCAGCCAAGTCCAGTGAACTTGGGCTGAAGCGATGCCCCGTCAAAGACCGATCGCCGCGATCCCCGCGCGCGCGATTTGCGCGTCCTCCGTTGACTTCACACCGCTCACGCCCACCGCGCCCAGGCAGTGCCCATCCTTCAGGATGGGTACTCCGCCCTCCAGCATGCCCTCCAGGGTGGGCGCGCTCAGGAAGGAATGGCGCCCGCCATTGATCACCTCCTCGTACACCCGGCTCTCGCGCCGCCCCAACGCGGCGGTGCGCGCCTTGGCCGGCGAGATGTGCGCCGACACCGGCGCGGCGCCGTCCAGACGCTGCAACCAGAGCAGATGCCCGCCCTCGTCCACGATGGAAATGGTCACCGCCCAGTTGTTGTTGCGCGCCTCGGCCTCGGCGGCGGCGGCGATTTTCTTGATGTCGTCGAGTTCAAGTACGGATCGGGTTTGCATGGCTAGTCTGAAAAAGTGAAAAAGAATGAGGATGAAAAACAACAGCCCGCAGCATAACGCGCAAGCCTGTGTTTTGACGCAAAGCGCCCCAGCTGCTCCCTACGCGCGCCAGCAAAACAGCCCTGAGAAAAATGCGGGGAATCGCGCTGGAACGCCCGGTCGCCAATACCAACAGGCAACGTGATGGATTGGAAGGCACGCAGGGGTTTCACTCTAGAATTCCCGCCATTCATCCCCACATCTCACACAGAACACTTGAAGGAGCCAACCATGAACCAACGCGTCCCCAGCTATTACGGCGCGGCCCTGCCCGCGGCCGAGCGCAACAAGGTGCTGCGCAACACATACTGGCTGCTCGCGCTCAGCCTGCTGCCCACCGTGCTGGGCGCCTGGATCGGTGTGGCCACCGGCATCACGCTCCAACTCAACGGCATCCTGGGTCTGGTCGTCTTCCTGGGCGGTGCCTTCGGTTTCATCTACGCGATTGAAAAGACCAAGAACTCCGCCGCGGGCGTGCCGGTTCTGCTGGGCTTCACCTTCTTCATGGGCCTGATGCTGTCGCGTCTGATCGCCATGGTGCTGGGCTTCAAGAACGGCTCCGAGCTGGTGATGACTGCTTTCGCCGGCACGGCAGGTGTGTTCTTCGTCATGGCCAGCCTGGCCTCGGTCATCAAGCGTGACCTGTCCGGGATGGGCAAGTGGCTGTTCATCGGCGCCATCGTGCTGATGGTCGGTTCCATCATCAATGTCTTCGTGGGCTCCTCGGCGGGCATGATGGCCATCTCCGTGCTGGCCATCGGCATCTTCAGTGCCTTTATGCTCTATGACCTGAAGCGCATCATCGACGGCGGCGAAACCAACTACATCAGCGCCACCCTGGCCTTGTACCTGGACATCGTCAACGTGTTCCAGAGCCTGCTGGCCTTGCTGGGCCTCATGGGCGGCGAACGGGAATAAAGCAACGCAAAACGCGGGCCGAAATAAGGGCCTGCGTGATTTCGTACTCAAGCCGACGCAGCTTCTGCCGATACATGAAGCAATGTCACGTACCGCCTCCGTCATGAAGCTGCGCCTTTCCTTCCGCATCCTGGCCATTTCGTCCGCAGCCTTGCTGCTGGCCGCCTGCGACATCCCAGGCGTCGCGCCAGATCCCCGTATCGCGATGCGGGACGCGGACAGCCGAGCCATTGGCAACGCCTGCCGCTATGCACTGCGTGGCCTGGAGGAATGCTACGCCAACAACCCCAAGGCCTTGAAAACGGCCGTCCTGGAGGGCTGGCGGGAAATGGACCAGTATATGCGTGAAAACGACATCAAGGGCCAGCCAGGCGCACCCATGGATGCGCAACAAGCACAGGCGCCCTTGCACCCCCAGGCCAAATCCGGACCGGAAGTCAAAAACGCCGAAGACACCAAAAACAAGGCTGCTGCGGATAAAAAATCAGGTATACGCCTCTGATCCGCGCAAGGTCTCAATCAAAAACGCACCCTTGGGTGCGTTTTTTCATGGGTCTGCCATCGGTCTGCAGTCGTGCGATCACTGCCGGTCGCACTGTGGGCTGTGATGCAGCATGGGCTGCCATGGCTCACGCCACGAAGTCCTGCATTCCAACAGCCCGGTCAAAAACCGCGATGCTCTCCACATGCGCGGTGTGCGGGAACATATTGACCACACCCGCCGCCGTGCAGCGGTAGCCTGCCTGATGCACCAGCAAGCCCGCGTCCCTGGCGAGGGTGGCGGGGTTGCAACTCACGTAGACGATGCGGCTGGGCAGCACATACCCTGGGGCACTCTGCGGCGTCTGCACGCAATCGGCCAGGGCCTTGGCCAGGGCGAAGGCGCCTTCACGCGGCGGATCGACCAGCCATTTCTGCGCCACGCCATAGCCCTGCAAGTCCGCCGGGGCCAACTCGAACAAATTGCGGGCTTCAAAGCGTGTCGGCGCCAGTGGCGCCCAGGGCGTCGCGCGCCGTTGTGAGTTGTGGCGTGCGTTGTCCCTGGACCGCGCCACCAGCGCTTCGCTACCCTCGATGCCCAACACCTCCTTGGCCTGCGTGGCCAAGGGCAGCGTGAAATTGCCCAGGCCGCAGAACCAGTCGATCACGCGTTCGTCTGGTTTCACGTCCAGCAGACGCAGGGCCCGTGTCACGAGCACGCGATTGATGTGGGGATTGACCTGCGTGAAATCCGTGGGCTTGAAGGGCATCTCAATGCCGAATTCGGGCAGACCGTATGCCAGCGGCGCGGTGCCGTCCTGATCGTCCAACCGATGCACCGTGTCTGGGCCCTTGGGCTGCAACCACCACTGCACACCGTGCGCGCTGGCAAAGACGCGCAGCTTGGCCACGTCGCCTGCGCTCAAAGGCTCCAAGTGGCGCAACACCAGCGCCGTCACCACCTGGCCGGCCAGGGTGTGGCCGCAGGCCAGCTCAATCTGCGGACAGGTTTCGATCGCGTCCATCGAAGCGATCAACGCACGCAGCGGCATCAGCATGGCACTGACATGCGGGGGCAGCACGGCGCAGGTCTTGATGTCGGCGACGTAGCGACTCTTACGCTCGTGGAAGCCCACCAGCACTTCGCCCTTCTTGCGCACATGCCGCACCGACAGGCGAGCACGGTAGCGGTAGCCCCAGGCGGGCCCTTCGATCGGCCGCAGCAGCACCTCGGGGCGCACCTTGCCCAGGTGCCAAAGGTTGTCCTCCAGCACGCGTTGTTTCACGGCCACCTGGGCCGAGGGCTCCAGGTGCTGCATCTTGCAGCCACCACAAGCCTCCGCGTGCAGGCCGAAATGAGGACAGGCGGGCCGCACACGCTGGGACGACGCACGGTGGATGGCCGTGACGGTCGCCTGCTCCCAGTTGTTCTTCTTGCGGTAAACGTTGACGCTGACGACCTCGAAGGGCAAGGCGCCTTCCACGAACACCACCTTGCCCTTGACGTCGGGCTCATCCCCGCCGTCGCGGCGATGGGCGATGCCCTGGGCTTCGATGTCCAGCGACTCGATGTGCAAGGCGTCGGCGGGAAAGGCCGTCGAGGCCAGCGAGGATGCGGCCTCAACCACGGGCGTGATGGACATGAAAACCTCAGCGCTTGGGCAGGTACTGGGCCGGATTGACCGGCTTGCCCTGGCGACGCACCTCGAAATGCAGCTTGACGCGGTCGGCGTCACTGTTGCCCATTTCGGCGATCTTCTGGCCGCGTTTGACGGTCTGGTCTTCCTTGACCATCAGGGCGCGGTTGTGCGCGTAGGCGGTCAAGTAGGTGTTGTTGTGCTTGATGATGATGAGGTTGCCGTAACCGCGCAAGCCCGAGCCCGAGTAGACCACGCGCCCGTCGGCGGCGGCCAGCACCGGTTCACCCGCCGTACCGCCAATATCCAGCCCCTTGTTCCTCACGCCGTCGAAGCCTGCGAGCACCGGACCGGATACCGGCCAGATCCAGGTCAAGCCACCCGAGGACGCCGCTTCCCCCCCGACCACCACGCTGGTTACCGGACGCGAAGTCGGCGCGCCCGCAACCGGTGCGCTCGCGACCTTCTCCCCCGCATCGTCGTCTGGCGCCGGTGTCTCACCGGGCGGAATCACGCGCAAGACCTGTCCCACGGCGATCTGATGGCCATCGGGCAAGCCATTCCAGCGCGCCAGGTCTTTCCAGTGCTGCCCGGTCTCCAGGCCAATGCGATAGAGGTTGTCACCCGCCTTCACGGTGTAGTACCCTGGTTTGTCCACGCCACCCGCCATGTCCCCACTGGCCGGCGGCACCGGCGTGACCACAGGCGCCGCTCCCCCACCCCCCCCGGAAGCCGGTCGCACGGCACTCACTACGGGCGCACGGGCCGGCGCGGAAGAGCCGGAGGCGCGCTGCGGAAAACTGGGCGACTCGACCGTTGGCCGCGAGACAGGCACCTCGCGCGCCTCAACAGGGGCGCGACCGGCGCCTGCGGCGCAACCCGCCAACCACCCGATCGTGCCCAGGGCTAGCGCCAGCAAAGCACAGCGCCGCAGCGGCGCAAATAGCGTGGCATCTCGTCGTGTCGGCGTCGCATCCGCAAAAGTCATCAGTCCACAGTCCTTCGAGAAATAGGGGTCAGTCCGGGTCCATCCAGACGGTCAACAAGCCAGGCGAGGCAGCATGCGCCGCGCACCGCTGCACGGCATCAAGCGATGCCCGATTTTAGGGGGACGAATTGCACAGGCTCCAGCAAGGTTTGCCGCACGCCCGCCGCGGTCTTATCAAGCACCATCAGCGCCTGTCGCACGGACCGCCCTTGGCCCGGGGCCAGTCCGCTCATTTGCGCATCCTCGACCATCACGGGTGCAACCAGCCGCCCGCCCACGGCCAACTGGTCCACCCAGGTCTGCGGCAATGCCTCGCCGCCCGCTGCGGCGATGATGCCCGCGTACGGCGCACCGGCCGGATACCCTGCCATGCCATCGCCAAACAGCAGATGCACATTGGGCAGCCGCAGGCCACGCAGGTTCTCGCGGGCTTTTTCATGCAGGCCACGCAGGCGCTCGATGCTGTACACCTCGCGGGCCACGCAGGCCAGCACCGCCGCCTGGTAGCCGCAACCCGTGCCAATCTCAAGGACTCGCCCCGCGCCCTGCACCGCCCCAGGAGATGTCCCGCCGCTGCGCTCGTTCTCCTGCGCGGACCTGACCGTCACTTCCGCAAGCGCGGGACAGTCCAGCAGCAGTTCGATCATGCGCGCGACGACATTCGGTTTCGAAATGGTCTGCCCGAGTCCGATGGGCAAGCTGGTGTCTTCGTAAGCCTGAGGTGCCAGCGCCGTGTCGACAAAGCGGTGCCGCTCGACCCGCCCCATGGCGTCCAGCACCCGCGCGTCGTGGATGCCCTGGGCAGCGAGTTTCCTCACCATGGCCTGGCGCACGGCCTGCGAATCCAGGCCATGGCTGGCAAGAGGTCGGCCGGACCGGCCCGCATGCACACTGGTCGATTGGGGCGGCAGGGGCGCGGACTCCACGGTACGCGCGAGGTTCGCCCCCGGCATGCCCGCCGTAGCAACCGGTGCGCCGCTGGCGCGCTCCAGACGCACGGGAAAGCCCGGGCGGGCGCGATTCATGCCCCCACCTTGACCGAGGGTGAGGCAGGCACCGACGACGCGGACAGATGCGCGATCGACTGCGCCCAGTAGCTCAGCGCCTCGTGGTCGGACAGATCCACCTTCAACGGTGTCAGCGTCACATGGCCCTGCGCGGCGGCGTGAAAGTCGGTGCCTTCACTCTCGTCCAGCGCCGGCCCTGCGCCTCCGATCCAGTACATGGTCTCGCCCCGCGGACTGGTCTGCGTGATCACCGATTCCGCCGCGTGGCGCCGCCCCAAGCGACAGACCTTGGTGGCCTTCAACTCCTCGCGCGGCAGATTGGGCAGGTTGACGTTGAGCAGCCAGGGCTTCTGCCGAGGCGTCTGGTGCGCCAGCAGTTGCTGCACCAGTTCGCGCGCTCGCTCGGCCGCGGCATCCAGATGCTTCCAGCCCTTCTGCACCTGCGAAAAAGCGATGGCCGGAATGCCAAACAAATAACCTTCCATGGCCGCGCCCACGGTGCCGGAATAGATGGTGTCGTCGCCCATGTTCGCGCCGTTGTTGATGCCCGAGACCACCAGATCGGGCCGGTAGCCCAGCAAGCCCGTCAGCGCGATGTGCACACAATCGGCCGGGGTGCCATTCACGTAGCGAAAGCCATTGGCCGCGCGGTGGACGTAGAGCGGCGCGTTGAGCGTGAGCGCGTTCGACTTGGCGCTGTTGTTGTGCTCCGGCGCGATCACCTCGACCTCGGCCACGTCCTTGAGCGCCTCGTACAGCGCCACGATGCCGGGCGCCTGGTAGCCATCGTCGTTGCAGATCAGGATTTTCATGTTGCCGAAATTGTAGGGGCCAGCCGCCGGGGCCTGGGTTGGCCCCTCGTCTGTCCCGAGCAGGACCGTTTCGCATCATGCGCGTCACGGCAGGGACAGCCGCCCGGTGGCTCGCAACCGTATGATCTCCCGACACTGCTCGCGAGGCCCGCGCGAGACGATACAAACACAGAGGAGACACCCATGCATGCTTGGCTATGCAGCGACCCCAGCGGCGTCGACGCGCTGGAATGGAAGGAACAAGCGACGCCCCAGCCCGGCCCTGGCCAGGTGCTGCTGGAACTCAAGGCCGCCAGCCTGAATTTCCCCGATCTGCTGATCGTGCAGAACAAGTACCAGATGAAACCGCCCCTGCCCTTTGTGCCTGGCTCGGAGTACGCGGGCGTGGTGCGGGCGCTGGGCGAGGGCGTGCAGCATCTGCAGATCGGCCAGGCCGTCGCCTGCCTGACCGGTACCGGCGGTTTCGCGACCCACACCCTGGCACCGGCGGAGCGCTGCCTGCCTCTGCCCCCCGGTTTCCCGATGGAGGACGCGGCGGCTTTCATCATGACCTACGCCACCTCCTACCACGCCCTGATCGACCGTGCCCAGTTGAAGGCCGGAGAAACCGTGCTCGTGCTGGGCGCGGCAGGCGGCGTGGGCACCGCGGCCATCCAGATCGCCAAGGCCCAGGGCGCGCGCGTGATCGCGGCGGCATCCAGCGAGGACAAGCTTGCGCTGTGCAAAAAGATCGGTGCGGACATCGGCATCAACTACGCCACGCAGGACCTGCGCGAGACGATCAAGGCTGCCACCGAAGGCAAGGGACCGGACGTGATCTACGACCCCGTGGGGGGCGACCTCGCCGAGCCGGCCTTCCGTTCCATCGCCTGGCGCGGCCGTTACCTGGTGGTGGGTTTCGCCGCCAGCCCGACCATCCCCGCCCTGCCCATGAACCTGCCCTTGCTCAAGGGCGCATCCCTGGTCGGCGTGTTCTGGGGCGATTTCGCCCGCCGTGAGCCGCAGGCCAACGCGGCCATGATGCAGGCGCTGGCACAGTGGTACGCGCAGGGCAAGGTCAAGCCGGTCATTGACCGCGTGCTGCCCATGAAGGACCTGAAGCAGGCTTATGCCCTGATGGGCTCGCGCCAGGTCAAGGGCAAGCTGGTGTTGGCGAACTGACCCTACTGGGTTGGACGCGGAGAGGACGGGGCAGACTGACCGCCTCATATGATTTGCTGCGCAAATCGAAATCGGCGGCGCAGCCTGCCCCGCCCTCTCCGCTTACGTCGCACCACGAGACAGCGACAATACGCCCATGTCCGCCGACACCGATGACACGCCTGCCGTCCACTCCGAGGAACTGCTGAACCAGGTCGCCGCCCTGCCCCCGCTGCCGGGCGTGTACCGCTACTTCGACGCCACGGGTGGCCTGCTCTATGTGGGCAAGGCCCGCAACCTGAAGAAGCGCGTCTCCAGCTACTTCCAGAAGCGCCACGATGGCACGCGCATCGGCCACATGGTCGGCAAGATCGCGCGCATGGAGACGACGGTCGTACGCTCCGAGGCGGAAGCCCTGCTGCTGGAAAACAACCTCATCAAGACCCAGCAGCCGCGCTACAACATCCTGTTCCGCGACGACAAGAGCTACCCCTACCTCAAGATGACGGCGGCCTCGGCCAAGGCCGTCCCGACCGAAGCCAGTGCCTGGCCTCGCATGGCCTACTACCGGGGCGCGGTCGAGAAAAAGCACCACTACTATGGGCCCTATCCCAGCGCCTGGGCAGTCAAGGAAGCCATCGTGCTGCTGCAGAAGGTCTTCCGCTTGCGCACCTGCGAAGACACGGTGTTCAGCAACCGCACCCGCCCCTGCCTGCTGTACCAGATCAAGCGTTGCTCCGGCCCTTGCGTGGGACTGGTCAGCACCGAGGCTTACGCGCAGGATGTGGCGCACGCCCAGGCCTTTCTCGACGGCGAAACCCAACAGGTCCTCCAGCAGCTCGAAGCGCGCATGCTGGGCCATTCGGAACGGCTTGAATTCGAGCAGGCTGCGGAGCTGCGCGACCAGATCTCGGCGCTGTCCAGCGTGCTGCACCAGCAGGCGGTGGAAAGCACGGACGACCGCGACGTGGACATCCTCGCCGTCAGGATCCAGGGCGGTCGCGCTTGCGTGAACCTGGCCATGGTGCGCGGCGGCCGGCACCTGGGTGACCGGGCCTATTTCCCCAGCCACGTCGAGGACGCGACGGCCCTGCATTTTTCCGAGGAGGACAGTGATGCCGCACCCGCGGCAGGCACCTCGGTCGAAACGCAGGTGCTCGAAGCCTTCATCGCCCAGCACTATGTGCAGGTACCCCCCGTGCCCACGCTGATCACCGGCGCGCCGGTGGGCGCCGAGCTGATGGGCGCGCTGTCCGAGCAGACCGGCCTGCGCATGCGCGCCGTCCATCAGCCGCGCTCCCAGCGCCGCATCTGGCTGGACATGGCCCAGACCAACGCGGACCTGCAATTGGCCCGCCTGCTGGCCGAGGAAGGCTCTCAGCAGGCGCGCACGCGAGCGCTGGCCGAGGCACTGGACCTGCCCCAGCTGAGTGACCCCGCGGGCCTGGACGATCTGCGCATCGAGTGCTTCGACATCTCGCACACGGCGGGCGAGGCCACGCAGGCCTCCTGCGTGGTGTTCCATCACCACAAGATGCAGAGCAGTGAATACCGACGCTACAAAATCGAGAGCATCACGCCGGGCGACGACTACGCCGCCATGCGGCAGGTGCTGACGCGCCGCTACGAACGCATCGCCGCGCGCCGGGCCGAGGCGGAACGCGAAGGCGAGGTGGAAACGGCGACGCCCGCCCAGGCCGTGATGCCCGACCTGGTGCTGGTCGACGGCGGCAAGGGCCAGGTGGCGATGGCGCGCGAAGTCTTCGAGCAACTCGGCCTGGACCTCTCCCTCATCGTGGGCGTGGAAAAAGGCGAAGGCCGCAAGGTCGGCCTGGAGGAGCTGGTGTTCGCCGATGGCCGCGACAAGGTGTATCTGGGCAAGGATTCGGCGGCGCTGATGCTGGTCGCGCAGATCCGCGACGAGGCCCACCGCTTCGCCATCACCGGCATGCGCGCGGCACGGGCCAAGGTGCGCACGGGCGGCAGCCGGCTTGAGGACATCCCTGGCATCGGCCCGAAGCGCCGCGCGCGGTTGCTGCAGCGCTTCGGCGGGGCCCGCGGTGTCGAGTCCGCCAGCGTGGAAGACCTGGCGGCGGTCGAGGGCGTCTCGCACGAATTGGCCGAAACCATCTACCGCGCGCTGCACTAGGGCAGCACGGACCAGGATGCGGGCGGCCGCCACGCGACATGCCCCAACGTGAACAATTTCACACCTGGGGCATGCCACAATCCAGCCCATGTTCTTCACCATCCCCACCTTGATGACCTGGGCGCGCATCGTCGCGATCCCTCTCATCGTCGGCGTCTTCTACCTGCCGCTGGACCCCCAGATGCGCAACCTCATAGCGACGGCCATGTTCGTGTTGTTCGCGCTGACGGACTGGCTGGACGGTTACCTGGCGCGCAAGCTGAACCAGGTTTCGGCCTTTGGTGCCTTCTTGGACCCCGTGGCCGACAAGTTCCTAGTCTGCGCCAGCCTGCTGGTGCTGGTGCACATGGGCCGGGCCGACGTGTTCGTCGCGCTCATCATCATCGGACGCGAGATCGCCATCTCCGCCCTGCGCGAGTGGATGGCGCAAATCGGTGCTTCGCGCAGTGTGGCGGTGCACATGCTGGGCAAGCTCAAGACCATGGCGCAGATGGTAGCCATCCCTTTCCTGCTCTACGACGGCGTGGTGTTCGGCCTGCTTGACACCCATGTCTGGGGCACGGTGCTGATCTGGATCGCGGCGGTGCTCACCGTCTGGTCCATGGTGTACTACCTGCGCAAGGCCTTGCCCGAGATCCGGGCCAAGGTATGAGCCGCAGCCCGGCCAGCGCCCGCACCAGGGAAACGATTCGTCACGCATGAAATACCGCATGCGCGCGCGCCATGAAGGCTGGCACGGGAAATGCGTCTAGAATTCGCGTCCCACGCCGCCAAAGTGGCTGCAAGCCTTGATTGACACGGCCCAAGACCATCGCTCTAATTGCCGCACCCAAATTCAAGCGGGTGCCCAATTGCAGATTGCCCTGCAGTCCCACCGGTCACCGGTCCGGTGCGCACAGGATGCAGCAGGGGCAGACCGATTAACCTAGTTCCACGTACAAGGGGATTTTTGTGAACAAAACCGAACTGATCGAGCACATCGCCAAGAACGCAGACATTTCCAAGGCGGCGGCCACGCGGGCACTGGAGTCCGTGATCGGCGCCGTGAAGACCACGCTGAAAAAAGGCGGTTCGGTGTCTCTGGTCGGTTTCGGCACCTTCGCCGTGACCAAGCGCGCCGCCCGCACGGGCCGCAACCCGCGCACCGGCGACACGATTAAAATCAAGGCCGCCAAGCTCCCGAAGTTCCGTCCGGGCAAGGCGTTGAAGGACGCCTTGAACTGAACATGGATCGAGCGTTGGGACCCACCTGAGGGTTTCAACCCGGTGGGGTGCTTAGCTCAGTTGGTAGAGCGGCGCCCTTACAAGGCGTAGGTCGGCGGTTCGAGACCGTCAGCACCCACCACCCAAGCGAAGGCGAACATTGCGTTCGCCTTTTTTCTTGTCAACGATTTTGGTTTTTTCCTTTCCCCAGCCGGAGACCCGTGCCCATGTTTGAGAACCTGCGCAAGCACAACAAGATCCTGATGGCGGTGCTGATCCTGCTCATTGTCCCGTCCTTCGTGCTGGTGGGCATCGACGGCTACACCCGCATGACTCAGAATGACCGCGTGGTGGCCCGCGTGGGCAAGCTTGAAATCACCCAAGGCGAATGGGATGCCGCGCACCGATCGGAAGCCGACCGGCTGCGCCAGATGATGCCCAATCTCGATGCACGACTGCTCGATTCCGATGCGGTCCGGCGGGGTGTGCTGGAGCGCCTGGTGCGCGAGCGCGTGCTGCAGCAGGCAGCCCAGGAGGCGCGCCTGGGCGTGAGCGACGCCCGCCTCTTCCAGGAACTGCAGACCATCCCCGCCATTGCCCAGCTGCGCCGCGCCGATAACACCATGGACGTGGACACCTACCGCGAGCTGTTGGCCCGCCAGAACCTGACCCCTGCCGCCTTCGAGGCACAGCTGCGCTCGGACCTCATCCTCAATCAAATCCAATCCAGCGTGAGCGGCACGGCCGTGCAGGCCAAGACAGCCGCCGATTTGGCCCTGAATGCTTGGCTGGAACGTCGCGAGGTGCAGTTGGCGCGCTTCACGCCCGCCGACTATGCTGCCCGCGTGCAAGTGAGCGAAGCCGATCTGCAAGCCTACTGGCAAGCCAACCAGGGCCTGTTTCAGGCACCCGAACAGGCCCGCATCGAGTACATCGTGCTGGACATCGACACCTTGCGCCAGGAAATCCGCGTGAACGAGCAGGACCTGCGCAGCTACTATGAACAGAACGTCGACCGCCTCAGCGGCCCCGAGGAACGGCGTGCCAGCCACATCCTGATCACTGCTGCCAAGGACGCCCCCGCCGCCGAGCGCCAGAAGGCGCGTGCGCAGGCGCAGGCCCTGCTGGACGAGCTGCGCAAAGCGCCGGCCAACGCTCAGGCCAAGCTTTTCGCCGATCTGGCTCGCAAACATTCGCAAGACCCAGGCTCGGCCTCGAATGGTGGTGACCTGGGCTTCTTTGGTCGTCAAGCCATGACCCCACCATTCGAGCAAGCCGTGTTCGCGCTCAAACAAGGCGAGCTGAGCGACGTGGTGGAAACCGACTTCGGTTACCACCTCATCACCGTGACCGGCATCAGGAAACCCCAGGCCAAGACTTACGCCGAGTTGCGCCCCAGCCTGGAAACCGAACTGCGCAACCAGCAGGCCCAGGCGCGTTACGCCGAAGCCGCCGAGGCCTTCACCAATGGCGTCTACGAGCAGTCGGACAGCCTCAAACCCGTGGCCGATCAGCTGCGCCTGAACATCCAGACCGCCACGGTCAACCGGGACCCAGCGCAAGGCGCGAGCGATGCGCAAGGTGTGCTGACCAACGCCCGGCTGCTGGCTGCGGTGTTCAGCGACGACGCCATCCAGGCCAAGCGCAACACCGAGGCGGTGGAGATCAGCCCCAGCCGTCTGGCCGCCGCGCGCGTCGTGCAACACCTGCCTGCCCGCACCCTGCCCTTGGCCGAAGTGCAGGCCGCCGTGCGCGAGCGCGTGGTCAGCACGCGCGCCGCGCAACTGGCGCGCGAGGACGGCCAGGCCAAGCTGGCGGCCTGGAAGGCTGCGCCCGCCCAAGCCAAGTTGGGTGCGCCCGAAGTGGTGTCGCGCGACCAGACCCGCAACATTCCACGCGCCCTGCTCGACGCCGTGCTGCGCGCCGATCTCCAAGCCAATGGCGCTGGTGCGGTCTGGGTGGGCGTGGACCTGGGGGAACAGGGCTATGCCCTGGCCCGTGTGAACCGACGCGTAGAACGTGCCCCCGTCGGGGACCCGGCCCAGCAAAACCAGCAGCGCCTGGAGTACTTGCAGCGCTGGACCCAGGCCGAGAACGAGGCCTATTACCAGTTGCTGCGCGAGCGCCTGAAAACACGCATCGATCTGCCGGCCAGCGCGCCGAAAGTCTGAAGCTTGGGGCTATAATCTCGCCCTTGCGGTGGCTGTAGCTCAGTTGGTAGAGTCCCAGATTGTGATTCTGGTCGTCGTGGGTTCGAGTCCCATCAGCCACCCCAAACAGACCAACACGCCAGCATGGAGGGACTTCATGCTGGCGTTTCTTTTTGGGAGGTCGCCCGCCCGATGCAATCTTTCATGATGAACGAACGCCGCGCCTTGTTCAAAACTTTGGGGGCTGCCGGGTTCGCCGTGGGCACCTGGGGCAGTGGTGCCCTGCGGACGCTTGCGGCGCTGGGCCTGTGCAGCGGCACATCGGCAGCCTGGGCACAAACGAGCGCGCGGCCCGTGGCAAACCGCTCCCCTGCCTTTGAGGCCGAGACGCCCGGCGATGCGCTGCGACAGTTGATCGGCAACGCGCCGATGACCGAGGTCGGTGAACAGCAGATCCAGTTGCAAGTGCCCGAACTGGCCGAGAACGGCGCCATGGTGCCGGTGAGCGTGATCAGCCTGATCCCCGGCACGCGGCAGATCATGCTGCTGATCGAGAAGAACCCGCACCCCCTGGCCGCCAGCTTTTATTTTCCCGAAGGCACCGAACCCGGCTTCCAGACCCGGGTGAAGATGGCACAGAGCAGTCGTCTGCGGGTCGTGGTGCAAGCTTCCCAGGGCCAAGACCTGCGTAACTACACGACGGTGAAGGAAACACGCGTCACCCTGGGCGGCTGCGGGAGCTGAAGCATGAACACCGATCTGCCCTCGCCCGAGCCCATGCGCCTGCGCGCCAACCACGCCAACGGCGTGACCGAGGTACGGGTGCTGGTAAAGCACATCATGGAAACCGGCCAACGCCAAGACCCGGCGGGGCGGACCATCCCCGCCCACTACATCACCGAGGTGCAAGCCCACCACCTTGGCGCGGGCGCGCCACGCCTCGTGCTACAGGCGCAATGGAGCACGGCAATCGCGCAGAACCCCATCCTCTTCTTCAAGTTCAAGGGCGGTGCGCCGGGCGAGAAAGTCGTGCTGCAGTGGGTGGACAACCTGGGCGTGCGTCGCAGCGACGAAACGCGGATCGTCTGATCCCTCACGCCATCGAGGCACGGCCCATGCGTTGGGACATTTTCTGCAAGGTCATCGACAACCACGGCGACATCGGCGTGTGCTGGCGCTTGGCACGCCAGATCGCCGCACGCGGACAAGAGGCGCGGCTGTGGGTGGATGACGCCTCGGCCCTGGCCTGGATGGCGCCCGGCCAGATCGAGAGCGTGGAAGTCCACCCCTGGTCAGGCCAGGCACCGGCGGGGCTGCCGCCCGGCGACGTCCTGATCGAAGCCTTTGGCTGCGACATCGCGCCGGACTGGATCCAGGCAGTGGCCACGGCGGACACAGCCTGGATCAACCTCGAATACCTGAGCGCGGAACCTTATGTGGAGCGCATGCATGGCCTGCCCTCGCCGGTGCTCAGCGGCCCCCTGACCGGCTGGCGCAAGCGCTTCTTCTACCCCGGCTTCACACCGGCCACCGGCGGCCTGCTGCGCGAGCCCGACTTGCAGCAACGCCAAGTCGGGTTCAAGCGCGAGGCATGGCTCGCGGCACAGGGCATCTGGCCGGAGGATGGCAGTCAGGTCATCTCACTGTTCTGCTACGAGCCCGACGCCCTGTCCTCCCTGCTGGCGCAACTCGCGCGACCGGACGCGCGCGAAGGACAAGAAGGACAACCCCGCACCACGCACCTGCTCGTCACCGCAGGCCGCGCGGCGGCGGCGGTCCAGACCACGCTGGGGGCACAGAACCCCAATGGGGCCGACGACCCATCACGGCTGCGCATCCACTACCTGCCCCGCCTGAGCCAGGACGACTACGACCATCTGCTCTGGGCCTGTGACCTGAACTTCGTGCGCGGCGAGGATTCCCTGGTCCGGGCTCTTTGGGCGGCGCGGCCAGGACCGACGGGAAGCTTGCAGTCCATCCCCTTCGTCTGGCAGATCTACCCGCAGCACGACGGCGCGCACCATGTCAAATTGCAGGCGTTCCTGGACTGGATGCTCCCGCAAGCCGGCGACCACGCTGGGCTGCGCGCCTTCCACGCGGTCTGGAACGGATTGCACGCGGGGGCATTGCCAGCGTTGGCCGGGTCGAGCTGGGCCGAAGCGACGCAGGGCGCGCGCGCGCGCCTGCTCGCGCAAACCGATCTCTGCACGCAATTGCAGGCGATGGCTGAGGCGACATGATTCCGCCCATGGCTTGGGCATCGGCCTCAGCACTCACCTGCCTCACCCAGCGGTAGGCTCAGAGCGAGCGGTCCGGCCACCCCCGGCCATCCCAAAGGCAAAAAACGCTAAAATCAAGGGCTTTGCAGAACGCCGCCGGAAGACTTCGGGAGCGGCCAGTCTATTTCTCCATCACTGGACAACACATCATGAAAATCGCTCAAGAAATCCGCGCCGGCAACGTGATCATGCACGGCAAGGACCCGATGGTCGTGCTCAAGACCGAATACGCCCGCGGTGGCCGCAACGCCGCCACCGTGCGCATGAAACTCAAGAGCCTGATCGCCAACTTCGGCACCGAAGTCGTGTTCAAGGCCGACGACAAGATGGACCAGGTCATTCTGGAAAAGAAGGAATGCACCTACTCCTACTTCGCCGACCCCATGTACGTCTGCATGGATGCCGACTACAACCAGTACGAAGTCGAAGCCGAGAACATGGGCGACGCCCTGCACTACCTGGAAGACGGCATGGCCGTGGAAGTGGTGTTCTATGACGGCAAGGCCATCTCGGTCGAACTGCCGACCAGCGTCGTGCGCGAAATCACCTGGACCGAACCCGCCGTCAAGGGCGACACCTCGGGCAAGGTGCTGAAGCCCGCCAAGATAGCCACCGGTTTTGAAGTGCCGGTTCCGCTGTTCGTGTCGCAAGGCGACAAGATCGAAATCGACACCCGCACGGGCGAATACCGCAAACGTGTCTGACCCTCGTGGCGCAGCCCTGCTGCGCCCGTCCCGCGCCAGGCTCGAGGCCTGCCCAGGCTCCTCGTTGCAGGAGCCTTTTTTCTTGGGAATCGAATCATGCTGAAACACGCCCGTGACCTCAACCAGCGCACCCTGGCCGATGCCTGGGACGAACTGAAGGCCCACGCCGACGCCGGCCTGCCCCTGCAGGCCGACGCCTACCGCCTGGCCTTCGCTGACCCGGAATTCCTGTTGCGCCGAGACACACGCGGCATCCGCATCCAGCTCGAACTGATGAAGCCCGATCTGGAGCAGCAGGAACAGGGCATCGAGCACACGGTGGTGGTCTACGGCAGCGCGCGCACGCCCTCGCCCGAACAGGCACAGGCCAAGCTGGAAGCCGCCCGCCAAAGCGGCGACTCCGAGGCACTGAAGCTCGCCGAGCGCGACCTGCGCAATTCCCGGAACTACGACGCCGCCCGGCGTTTCGGCAAGCTGGTGGCCGAGCACAGCGCCCAGTTGCCGGCGCACGAACGGCTCTACATCTGCACCGGTGGCGGCCCCGGCATCATGGAAGCGGCCAACCGGGGTGCGCACGAGGCGGGCGCACCCAACGTGGGCCTGAACATCACGCTGCAGCACGAGCAGAGCGGCAATCGCTACATCACGCCCGGCCTGAGCTTCAAATTCCACTACTTCGCGCTGCGCAAGATGCACTTCATGATGCGCGCCAAGGCGCTGGTCGCCTTCCCCGGCGGCTTCGGCACGCTGGACGAGCTGTTCGAGGTGCTGACGCTGGTGCAGACCGGCAAATCGGAACGCGTGCCCGTGGTCCTGCATGGCAGCGATTTCTGGAAACGGCTCATCAACTTCGACCTGCTGATCGACAACGGACTGATCTCGCCGGGTGATGTGGACCTGTTCTACATCGTCGACACGCCCGAAGCGGCGTGGGACGCCATCCAGTCCTTCTACAACCTCGCCGCGGGCGGTCGGGCCTCCGCCAGCTAGGGTTTCAGGCCCCAGGCGGCGCGGCTGCCCCAGCCCACCGCCGCGCCCACGGTCCAGAACACCAGGGACACCCCCACCACCGCGCCCACGCTGCCGAACATCAGCGGCATCGCGACACTGGACGCATTGAGCGTGAGCAAGCGCAGGCCCAGGGCCTCGCCATGCCGGTCATGCGGGGTGATCTGGTGCAGCGTGCTCATGATGAGCGGCTGCACCGAGCCCAGCACCAGCCCTAGCAGCACCGAACACAGGCCCATGCTCCAGGCGCCAGGCATGAAGGGATAGACCACGAACAGCACGGCGGTGACCAACATCGCGCCACCGATCACCACCCATTCGCGCAGGCGGGACGCCACCCAGGGCATGAGCATGCGCACCGCGGCCGCCGAGATAGCAAAGGCGCCCAGCAGCGTGCCGATGGTCGAGGCGCTGAATCCGCGCTCGTGCCCCAGCACCGGCATCACGAAGGTATGCACGTCCCAGCAGGCCGAGAGCAGCCAGTTGACCAGCATCAGGCGGCGCATCATGGGCTCGCGCAGCAGGTCCCAGGCCTTGCGCGTGCCCGCGGCGGGGGCCGCGGCCGCGCGACGCTGCGGGGCGCGCCGCACGCACAACCAGGTCACCAGGGGCAGCAGCGCCGCGAACAGGAAAGCGGCGCGGTAGCCCTGCAGATCACCGGGTTGCCCACCGAACCAGACGCCGGCATGGTCGATCAACAGACCCGCGAGCAAGGGGCCGAGGAAGTTGGAAAACGCCGGGCCGATGGACAGCCAGCTGAACATGCGCTTGAGTTCCGCCGCGCCGCGCGCGCTGCGCCCCACCTGCCGCTGCAGGGCGATGGATGCTGCGCCTGTAGCCCCACCCGCGCACAGGGCCGCCAGGCACAACACCGGAAAGACGGGAAACACGGCGGCCAGCAAGGTGCCGCTGACCGCGGCCATCACACCCAGGCCCACGGGGCGGCGCAGGCCATGGCGATCGGCGTAACGCCCCGCCGGCAGTGCCAGGAAGACCTGGGTCAGAGCGAACAAGGACATCAGCACGCCCACCGCCAGCGGGCTGTAGCCCTGCGTCAAGGCCAGCAGGGGCGCGGCCATGCGCAGGCCCGCCATGCAGGCGTGCAGGCAGATGTGGCCCAGGATCAGGCGCGCCAACAGCCAGTTCATTCAGGCACCCACGTTCCGCACAGCCATCCGCACCGCCCCCTCCTCAGGCCTGCGCTCACGCGGCGGGGCTCACTCCTCATCCGCGCCCTTGTCCAGCGGCAGCAGGTTCTGCGCCTGGGTTTCGGGCAGGGCCTCCACGGCCTTGAGCGCGCGGTTCATGGCGCGGCTGCGCACCTCGGCGCTGTCCAGGGTGTTGAGCACGGTCTGGGTCTGGGTCTTGACCCGTGCCAGCACCTCGCCGAACTTGTTGAATTCAGTCTTGACCGCGCCCAGCACCTGCCAGACCTCGCTGCTGCGCTTTTCCAGCGCCAGCGTGCGAAAGCCCATCTGCAGAGAGCTCAGCATGGCCAGCAAAGTCGTGGGGCCGGCCAGCGTGACGCGGTGTTCGCGCTGCAATGCCTGCATCAGGCCCGGGCGACGCAGCACCTCGGCATACAAACCCTCGGTGGGCAGGAAGAGGAAGGCGAAATCCGTTGTGTGGGGCGGCGCGAGGTACTTCTCGGCGATGCTCTTGGCCTCGAGCCGGATACGCGCTTCCAGCGCCTTGGCCGCGCTCTCGGCGCCCAGCGCGTCCGCGCGCTGCTGGGCATCGAGCAGGCGCTCGTAATCCTCGTTCGGGAACTTGGCATCGATGGGCAACCAGCAGGGCGTATCGTCCCCGCCGAGGCCCTTGCCCGGCAACCGGATCGCGAAGTCCACCACATTGCGGCTGCCCGGCACGGTAGCCACCTGCGCGGCGTATTGATCGGGCGCGAACACCTGCTCCAGCAGGGACGCCAGTTGAGCTTCGCCGAACATGCCGCGTGTCTTCACATTGGTCAGCAGGTGCTTGAGGTCGCCCACGCCCGCAGCCAGGCTCTGCATCTCGCCCAGGCCCTTGTGCACCAGCTCCAGCCGCTCGGCCACCTGCTTGAAACTCTCGCCCAGTCGCTGCTCCAGCGTGGCGTGCAGTTTCTCGTCAACGGTGGCGCGCATCTCGTCGAGCTTGACCGAGTTGCTCTGCTGCAACTGCGCCAGCTTGGCCTCCATGGTCATGTTCATTTCGCCGATGCGCCGCGCGTTCATCTCGCTCAGATTGGACAGCTGCGTCGTCAGCGTGTCGCGCACTTCCTTCTGGAACAGCGTGATCTTCTGGCTGAAATCGTCCAGCCGCGCGTCCTGCGTGCGCGTGGCCGTCGCCGCCTGCTGCACCAGGCTCTGCTGGAAAGTCGCCAGCGTCTGCTGCAACTCCTGGCGCGTGCCCCGGGCCGAGTCACCGATGTCCTGCCGCAGCTCGCGCGCCAGTTGCTGGCCGGCACTGGTGTCGCCACGGCGCAGCAGCAGCACGATAAGCAGAACCAGGTTCACGACCAGGAGCGCGAGAACGAGCAGTACCAGCAGGGTGATGTTCATAGGCAAGGCAACTCACACCGGTTCACGATCCGGCGGCCACAGAGGCGAATCATGGAGTACAGGCCGAACAAGACGACCCCATCAAACAAGGCCGGCAAAGCGGCCTGCTCACAGAAAGGAGAGCCGAGCGAAGTGCCCGCCCAGACGGTTGAATTCTACGCCCGGCCCATGGCCTCACCAGAGTATCAGCACCGTCGCCAGGCCGAGGAACAGACCCATGCTGGCCACATCGGTGGCCGTGGTCAGGAAGATGCTCGAGGCGGTGGCCGGGTCCGCGCCCAGGCGCTTCAGGGTCAGCGGGATCATGGCGCCCGAAATGCCACTGACGACGCAACTGCCGATCATGGCCAACAGAATGGCGACCGCGAGCCAAAGCGCGGCCGGGTTGTGCTGGGATGCCGCGGTGACATACATGCCGACGGCACTGACGAGACCGACCAGCAGGCCGTTGAGCAGACCGAGCCAGGCCTCCTTGGCGACCAGGGCACGTTCGCGCCCAGGTCGTACCTCACCCAGGGTGAGGCCGCGCAAGGTCACCGCCAGCGCCTGACAGCCGGTGTTGCCACTCTGGCCAGCCAGCACGGGCAGGAACAGGGCCAGGATGACCAACTGGTTCAGCGTCTCCTGGAAAATCCCGACCACCGCGGCGGCGAGGAAGGCCGTCAACAGGTTGAACTGCAGCCAGGGATGGCGCAGCTTCAGGCAGCGCTGCCAAGGCGTGGTCAAGCGTTCTTCCTCGACGCCGACCATGCTGGCGGGCTGGGCGCTGATCTCGAAGTTCTGCTCCTCGAACAGCACCTGGCCACGCACCAAGCCGACCAAGCGCCCTTGACCGTCGCAGACCGGGTAGACGGGATAGTGGCGGCTGAGCACAACCTTCATGGCCTCCGCCAGTGGCATCTGCGCGTTCAAGCTGAAAGGGGACGGGATCATCACCGCATCCAGGGTCTGGTCGTGGTCGGCGAAGAGCAGGTCACGCATGGTGATCACGCCACGCAGGCGGCCGGCCTCGTCCACGATGAAGCCGTAGGTGATGAAGGCCTGCTTGATCAGCTCGCGCAGGCGCTCGATGGTCTCGCCCACCGTGAGCTGCAGCGGAAAGACCGCGTAGACCGGGTCCATGAGCCGGCCCACACTGCCCTCGGGGTGGCTGCGGTTGCGCGCCCACTGGCGCACATGGATCGGTGGCGCGGCCGCGCGCACGCGCTCGGCGTAGTCCTCGGGGAACAGATCCAGGATGGCGGTGGAGCGGCCCGGGTGCAGCTCCAGCAGCAGTTCACTGCTGAGGCTGGGCGCTTCGTCGCGCAGCAGCTTGGCGGCCTCCTGGTCATCGCGCTGCGCAATCGCCGTGCGCAGCCCGGCACGCCGCTGCCCGGCGTCCATGGCTGTCTCGCTCGTATGGTGGTGATCCATGAAACGGTGTCCTGCCCTTGCATGCCCCAGTCTGGCCGACGTCAATGTGATTTTGCTTTGGCACGACGACGCCCCCTCTGCGCCAGTATCCGTAGTTCGCGGCGCTGCCTCGGGCACCAACGGGGTTCTGGCGATGTACCGTGCCGCCGCGCGTGCAGTCTAGACGATCGAGATGGGTTTCCTCCCAGGCGCGGCCTGCCTCAGGGCCGCAGGCCGGTCCCCTGCGCGACCGCGATCAGCCGTCGGTAGAGAGTGCCTGGGTGCTGTGGTACGGCACGATCAGGCGGCCGCTGTCGTCGGCCATGGCCTGGATGGCGATGCGCGGCGCGGCGGAGGTGATCGAACCGAAGATGGTCGCGAAAGACACATCGGCCGCGTCACGACCGGTGCCCAGGCGCACGAAGCCCATGGGGATGGCGGTGCCCGAGGGGTCGAACAGGTACCAGCGGTCACCCAGCCATGCTTCCACGTAGGCGTGGAAGTCGGTCGGGCCGAGCGCCGGGTCGGCGCCGTAGTCGATGCCCGTCGCGAAACGGGCCGGGATGTTGACAGCGCGACACAGTGCGATCATCAAATGAGCGAAATCGCGGCACACACCCACGGTGCTCAGCAGGGTGTCGATCGCGGACGTGTCGGACGTGGACGAGTTGGATGTGAAGGTCGTGTGGCTGAGCACCCAGTCGCGGATGGTCTGCACCCGGGCATACCCTTGGGGTAGGCGGCCGAATTCGCGCATCGCGAATCGGTGCAAGCGGTCCGAGGGGCAATAACGGCTGGGGTAGATGTAGCTCAGCACCGACAGTGGCAACCGCGCGACGGGGACCTCGGCGATGGTGCCGGGTTCGGCCATGTGGTGATCCAGGTCGATGGTCGCGTCGTAGCGCACTTCAAGCGGACCTGGCGCAGCCTGCAGGCGCAGGTAGCGGTTGCCTGTCGCGGGATCGGTCTGGACCACCGACGGCTGTGGCTGGCTCAGGCTCAGCGCTTCGCGGACCACGCGCTGCCGCTGCGTGTGCGCGGCATGGATGTTGAAAACGAAGTCGCCCCCGTACTCGCCGATGGTGTAGGCCAGCTCCAGCGCGATGTGCAGGCGGATCATCGCGGCGGCGGCAGGCCGCGAAGGTCGAGGGGATCGTGGGAATGAGGCATGTGTGTGTGGCCCGATTGTAGACCCGGGTCTTGCAACGATCCGTGTCATGACGCACACAGGTCGCATTGGGCTGGGAGCGCCAGCGCACGGAAACACCGCGCAAAAACAGCCAGCATGCACCTTGCGCGGACCCGCGCCCCGATGCCCTTCCCACCCTTCCCAGTCACCAACGAAGATCCCATGGACCACATCACCACGACGGACGGCACCCAGCTCTACGTGAAGGATTGGGGCAACGGTCGGCCCGTGATCCTGATCCACGGCTGGCCACTCTCGGCCGACAGCTGGGACGACCAGGCCATGGCCATCGCGTCGGCCGGCTACCGCGCCATCGCCTATGACCGACGCGGCTTCGGCCGTTCCTCGCAGCCCTGGAACGGCTATGACTATGGCACGCTGGCCGACGACCTGGCCGCGGTGATGCAACAGACGGGCGCGCAGGACGCCGTGCTGGTGGGTTTCTCGATGGGCGGCGGCGAGGTGGCGCGCTACATGTCACGTCATGGCGGCAAAGGGGTCACGCAAGCGGTACTGGTGTCCTCGGTACTGCCGTTCCGGCTGAAGACCGAGGACAACCCCGGCGGCAGCCCGCAGTCCGCCTTTGACAAGACGGCCGCCGCGCTTGCCGACGACCGCCCCGCCTTTCTGGCCGGTTTTTTCAAGGACTTCTTTGGCATCGGGAATGACAGCCGTCCGATCAGCGCACAGACGCTGGAATGGGCGCGCGGCGTGGCCATGCAAGGCAGCCTGAGGGCCACGCTGGAATGCCAGAAGTCCTTCTCAAGCACTGACTTCCGTCCCGATTTGGGCGCATTCAAGGTGCCCACGCTCTTCATCCATGGCACAGAGGACAAGACAGTGCCCATTGCTTCTTCAAGCCGGCCTGCGGCCGCAGGCATCGCGCGCAGCACGCTGATCGAATACGAGGGCGCGCCGCATGGCCTGTTCGCCACCCACAAACGACGACTCAGCAAGGACTTGCTTGAGTTCATCGGCCGGCGTGGCGCGTGAGTCGCAGGACCAACTGCGCCGCAGAAGCTGAAGGCGCCTGAACCCAGGCGGACCGGCCTGGGCCGGTTGCGGCGTGGGCAGGACGACCCGCGCCGGCATGTGATCGTTTTTGCATATGGATATGAAAAAGCATTGGTTCACACCGCGTCTGTTCCTGCCTATGATTTTCGCCAGGACGTCAAGCCGCCCTGCGGCGAAAAACGCCGACCCAACCAACTTCTGGAGTCAGACTCTCATGCGCAAGCGCACTTTCAACACCCTGATCGCCTCGGCCTTCGCGGCGATCCTGAGCCTGGGCGCAGCCACGGCCCAGGCCGACCAGCTCGCCGACATCAAGAAAAAGGGCGTGCTCGTCTTCGGCATTCTGGGCATCGATGAACCCAACAGCTTCGTCGACCCCAAGACCCGCCAGTTCATCGGCTACGAAATCGACCTGGCCAACGCCATCGCGCAGAAGATCGGCGTCAAGGCCGAATTCAAGCAGGTGGCGGTTGCCGCCCGCATTCCCGAGCTGCAACAGGGCCACGTGGACCTGCTGGCCGCGTCGCTCACCCACAACAAGGAACGCGAAGCCCTGATCGACTTCGGCCTGACCCACTTCGTCACCGGCTCCAAGGTGGTCGTCGCGAAGAAAAGCGGCATCACCAGCGTGCACCAGCTCGGCGGCAAGAAAGTCGTGACCGTCAAAGGCGGCACGCAGGAACCCAACCTCAAGCGCGTCGTTCCAACCGCCGACGTGGTCACCTTCGAATCGACGCAGCAGGCCTTCCTGGCCCTGCAGCAAGGCAAGGGCGTCGCCTACATCAACGACGAAGCCTCGCTCTACAGCGACGTGCTCAAGCTGGGCCCCAAGGCCAAGGACTATGTCGTCCTGCCGGAAAACCTGAACGTCGAGCCGCTGGCCATCGGCATCAGGAAGGGTGAAACGGCGCTCAAGGCCGTGGTGGACCAGACCCTGCGCGAACTCGAAACCTCTGGCGCGGCCGACAAGCTCTACGAAAAGTGGTACGGTCAGGGCAGCAAGCTCAAGTTCGGCAAGCGCACCTGGAAGATCGAGTCCGACAAGGTGGACGGCTGATATCCGGTCTGCCGGCCCCAATCTGCCGGCCGACACGACGGCCCGCCCCCAGGCGGGCCGTTTTTCCGTTCCCGGACAATCCCCCCGATGCCCTCCTTCGATTTCTCCCTGCTGCTCGCGGGGCCCTACCATGAGATGCTGCTGGCCGGCCTCGGCATGTCGTTGCTGCTGCTGGCCGTCTCGCTGACCCTGGCCCTGCCACTCGCGGCCACCCTGGCCCTCTTGCGGCTTTCACCCTGGGCGCCGCTGCGCGCCATCGGCTGGCTCTGCATCGAAGTGCAGCGCAACATCCCGCCCCTGGCCCATCTGCTGTTCTGGTACTTCGCCGCGCCCGAGCTGCTGCCCGAGGCGGTCCGCGACTGGCTCTACGGCCACAACTTCGAGGCCATCGCTGCCGTGGTCGCACTCACGCTCTACGCCGCGGCCTTCATGGGCGAGGACCTGCGCAGCGGCATCCGCTCCGTGCCTGCCGTGCAGTTCGAGGCGAGCCGGGCCCTGGGCCTGGGCTTTCTGCCCACCATGCGCCTCGTGATACTGCCGCAGGCCCTGCGCATCGCCACGCCGCCCCTGTTGTCGCAGACGCTCAACCTCTGGAAGAACAGCAGCCTGGCCACCGTGATCGGCACGGCCGAGCTGATGTACGCCGCCGCCAAGGTCGAGACCGAAACCTTCCGCAGCTTCGAGGCCTTCGCATTCGCGACCGTGTGTTATCTGACGGTTTCGCTGGCCATCGGCGCCCTGGCCGCCTGGTTCGCCCACCGCTATCCGCCGCGCTCGCCTTGAGGACTGCCCATGACCTTTCTTGAAGTCATCGACAACTACTGGCTCTATTTCCTCGTCGGCCAGTACCCCGAAGGCCCGCTGGGCGGGCTCGCCCTCACCCTGCTGCTGTCCGCCGCCGGCCTGCTCGCCTCCCTGCCCATGGGCCTCGCGCTGGGACTGGCGCGCGTGAGCCCCTGGCGCGCCCTGCGCTGGCCCGTGACCGCCCTGGTCTACGTGGTGCGCGGCACGCCGCTGCTGATGGTGGTGTTCTGGGCCTATTTCTTCCTGCCCAGCGTGACGGGCGCGAAGACGGACCAGTTCACCACCATGCTGATCGCGCTGGCGCTGTTCAACGGCGCCTACCTCGCCGAGGTGGTGCGCGCGGGCATCCTGGGCCTGCCGCGCGGCCAGATGGAAAGCGCACGGTCGCTCGGCCTGTCCTGGCTGCAGGCCATGCGCGGGGTGATCTTGCCGCAGGCCCTGCGCAATATGCTGCCCTCGCTGGTCAGCCAGTTCGTGATGACCATCAAGGAAACCTCGCTGGGCTACATCATCGGCCTGAACGAGGTGTCCTTCATCACGTCCCAGATCAACACCCAGGTCTTCGTCTACCCGGTCCAGCTCTACCTGCTGCTGGGCCTGAGCTACTTCACGCTCTGCTTCAGCCTCTCGCGTTTTGCCTACTGGCTGGAACGCCGGCTGGACCGCAAAGCGCCATCCCTGCACCATTCCGCCTCTGCCGTCGCATGATCACCTTCGACAACGTCAACAAATGGTACGGCCCGCGCCGTGACTACCACGCCCTGGTCGACATCAACGAGACCGTGACCCGGGGTGAAATCGTCGTGGTCTGCGGCCCCTCGGGCTCGGGCAAATCGACGCTGATCCGCACCCTCAACCGCCTGGAGCCGATCGACAGCGGTCGCATCACCCTGGACGGCGAGGACATCCACCGCAAGGGCCTCGACCTCAATGCCTTCCGCTCGCGCATCGGTTTCGTGTTCCAGCAGTTCAATCTGTTCCCGCACCTCACGGCCCTGGAAAACTGCACGCTGGCGCCCGTCTCCCTGAAACGCGCCACCAAGGCCGAGGCCCGCGAGCGCGCGCTCGCCCTGTTGGACCGCGTGGGCCTGTCCCACAAGGCCGACGCGCTGCCGGCGCAGCTCTCGGGCGGGCAGCAGCAACGCGTGGCCATCGCGCGCGCGCTGGCCATGCAACCGCCGCTGATGCTGTTTGATGAGCCCACCAGTGCGCTCGACCCGGAAATGGTGGGTGAGGTACTGCAGGTCATGAAGGACCTGGCGCGCGACGGCATGACCATGGTGGTCGTCACGCACGAAATGGGCTTTGCCCGCGAGGTGGCCGGCCGCGTGCTTTTCATGGATGCGGGCCGGGTGCTCGAACGCGCCCGCCCCGATGAATTCTTCACCCGCCCGCAGCACCCGCGCGCGCAGCAGTTCATCGCGGACATCCGCATTCATTGAGGAAGCCATCGCGCCCCAACAACCCAGCGCTCTCCCTTGTCAGCGTGGCCGTGCGCCAAGCCGGCGACGGGTCCCGGCGGCGGGCGGTTCACGCGAGGTGCGGCAGCGCATGCACCGCCAGCAGCAGAGCCGCAGCAGTGATGCCTAGCAAGGCGCGCAGCCATGAGGACGCCGGCCAATCCTGGCTGGTTTCGTCGTCCTGCTGCTCAAGCGTGCCTTGTGTCATGTGATCCTTGATGAGATGCACGGATTGTGAAAACAAGCGCCGTAAAAGAGAACGAAAAGATCGTCAGATGCATATGGCCGAATCGGCATAAGGCCGATCGGCCAATGCGCCCTCAGGTGTAGGCGGAAGGCGTCGGCAGGACGTCGTTCAGCGCCCAGTTGCCCAGATCGCGCAGTTTGTATTCGATCGGATCGTGCAAGGTGTGGGTGCGGGCGTTGCGCCAGAAACGGTCGTGGCCCAAGGGCGCGTGCAACGAGGAGGTACCGGCCACTTCAAACAGGCGGCTGCCGATGTCCAGGGCAGCGCGCGCCGCCACCACCTTGGCCGAGGCCACCGCGATCGAGACTGCACCGCGTTCCTCGGCCGTGAGCGACAGGCCACGCTGCCAAGCGGCCTCGATTTGTTGCGCCGCCTGCTCGGCCAGGGCCTCGGCGGCCTTGAGCTGCACCCAGAACTCGCCGAACTTCTCCAGCAGATAAGGGTCCTGCGTGGCCTGCTCCACGTTCGACAGCACCCAGGGCCTGCGCCACTGCCGCGTGTGATCCCGCGCGGCCTGGTGTGCGCCCTCGGCGATACCGAGGTAGATGTTGACCAGCATGGACTGCGACAGCGTGGAGCGCAGCGAAGCCCAGGCGCTGCTGCCCGGGCCGGGGTTCAGCACCTCCTCGGGATGGACCAGCACGTCCTCGAAGATCACGTTGCCACTGTCGGTCTGGCGTTGCCCGATGGCGTTCCAGTCGCCCTGGATCTGCAAACCCTCACGGTCCGTGGGCAGGGTCGCCGCGATCAGCCGGCCGCATTCCAGATGGGCCGAGACCAGCAACACATCGGCCCCCACCGCGCCCGAGCAAAAACTCTTGACGCCATTGAGCACCAGGCCTTCGTCGAACTCCGCCGCCGTCACGCGCTTGTCGGCCGGGTTGTTGGCATTGCCCCAGAACCAGCGCTCGCGCACGGTGCGCGTCAGCCACTCTTCTTGCTGCTCCTCGCTGCCGAAGAAGGACAGGCTGGCCACCTGCAGATGCTGGAAGGCAAAAAGGTGCGCAAGAGAACTGTCCACCGCCGCGATGCGGCGGATGGCACGCAAGATGACGGGCCAGCTTTCGCCCTGCCCACCGAACTTTGTCGGCACGGCCAGGGTCAGCAGCCCGCTGTCGCGCAACAGCGCGCGTTCAGCGGTGGCATGGCCGCCTTGCCGGTCGCGCTCGACGGCGGTGGCCGCCAGGCTCGCGCACAGCAGCGCGAGTGTTTCGTCCAGAGTTTGCTTGATGTCCATGGCGCAAGGACTCTAGCGAAGACGGGCCGCAAAGCGAACGACTCAATCGTTGCTTGCTTATCGCTGCAATATCTATAGACCCAAGTCGTGGCAACTCAAAGCAGCGCGTCGGCCCAGATGTTGCGCGCCCAGGACTTGGCGTATTGGCCTTCCAGCGCATTGGCCGCGGAGGACAGGCCCCCGGCCCCCGGCACCGCCGTCAGCGTCTTCTGCTCCGCGTTCCATTTGTGGACGGACGCCACATGCACCACTTCCGTCTCGGAGACGAAGCTGTAGCAGGTGTTGGCGAGGATGGGCTCGGGGTTGACCTCACGCCCCTGCAGCAGCGCGATGACCGCGTCCGCCGCGACCTTGCCGTGGTTGTTGGCCATGAAACCGGACTTGGGCATGCCCGGCGCCGAGGCCGTGGCGTCGCCCAGCACGTGCACGCCCGGCGCGACGGCGGACTCAAAGCTGCGGAAGTCCACGCCCGCCCAACGTCCGCCCACGTTGAGCAGCTGGGCCTGCTGCGCGATGCGGCCCGCCTGCTGCGGCGGCACTACGTTGAGCACGCCCGCGCGCACGGTGTCAAAGCTGGTCTCGATGGACAGGCTGTTGGCATCGACGCGCACAAGCTCGTTGCTCGCTCGGTACTCGACCAATCCCGGGTACAGATCGGTCCAGGCCTTAAGGAACAGACCCTTCTTCGACGTGATGTCCGGGTTGGCGTCCAGCACGATGACTTTGGAGCGCGGCTTGTGGGCCTTGAAGTAAGACGCGACCTGCGAGACGCGCTCGTAAGGTCCCGGCGGGCAGCGGTACGGCGCCTTGGGGATGTGCAGCACATAGGTTCCGCCGTTGTCCAGGGCCTCAAGCTGCTTGCGCAGCGCGACCGTCTGGGCGCCCGCCTTCCAGGCATGCAGCACCTTGGCTTGCGCCTCGGCGCTTTCCAGACCGGGCGTCTGGTTGTAGAGAAAGTCGATGCCCGGCGAGACGATGAGGCGGTCGTACTTCAGGGTGTCGCCACGCGCCAACCGCACTTCCTTCTTGGCCACGTCTATGGCCGTGGCCTCGTCACGCACCACGCGCACGCCGTGCTTGCGCTGCAAGGTGTCGTAGCTGGTGGTTAGGTTTTCGATCTTCTCGTAACCACCCAGCACGAGGTTGGACAGTGGGCAGGAAATGAAGGCGGCCTCACGCTCGACCAGCACCACCTCGAGTTCCTGTGCCGTACCCATCGTCCATAAGCGCAGGTACTTGGCCGCTGTCGCGCCACCGTAGCCCCCGCCGATCACCACCACGCGCTGGCGCGCCGTGCCGATGGGGGTGGCAGCACAACCGACCAAGGTGGTCAGGGCACCGGCACCCGCGCCAGCCGCGACGGTGCGCAAAAAAACTCTGCGTTGCATCGTGTTCATGTTGCGTGTCTCCAGGGTTCAAGGCGGTTCAAGGCTTCTGGGCAGCGAAAAAAGCCGCCAGACGTTCAAGCTCGCCGTCGCTGTAGCCCTTGGCGTGCTGGTGCATCACGGTGGCCTGCAGCTCACCTTTCTTGTAGGCCAGCAGCTTTTGCAGCAGCACGGTCTTGTCCTGGCCGGCGATCACCGGGATCGCACCCCGCGCGGGGCCTCCCGCGCCATTCGTGCCATGGCAGGCAGCGCAGCTCGCGGCCCAGACGCGGACCTGGGTGTCCACGCCCTGCGCGGCGGCGCTGGTACTCAGCGCCACGGCCAACAACAGGATGGACCCGATGGATAGGAATTTTTTCATGCGCCAGTCTCCAGAAAATTCAGATCCGAGTATCGAAACATTCTGACCCAATGCAAACCCGTGTTTGTTCCTTGATTTGGCTTTTCATTCAAAACACAGATCGGCCAGACTAGCTGCAATCAACAAGACCGACATGAATGCTCCCTGATTTCCGGTGTGATTGGACGGACGCTGGCCTCGTGGCGTTTACTTCTTGGCGTAGATCTGGTCGAAGCTCGCGCCGTCGGCGAAGTGCTCCTTGTCCGCCTTGGCCCAGCCGCCGAAGCCCTGGTCGATGGTGAACAGGTTGAGCTTGGGGAACTGCTTGGCGTACTTGTCGATGGCCTTCTTGGAAACGGCGGGGCGGTAGAAGTGCTTGCCCGCGATGTCCTGGCCTTCCTCGGAATACAGGTACTCGAGGTAGGCCTGCGCGACCTTGCGCGTGCCCTTCTTATCCACGTTCTTGTCCACCACCGCCACGGCGGGCTCGGCCAGGATGGAGAGCGAAGGTGCCACCACGTCGAACTTGGCGCCGAATTCCTTTTCCAGCAGATAGGCCTCGTTCTCCCAGGCGATCAGCACGTCGCCCTGGTTGCGCTGGGCAAAGGTGATGGTGGAGCCGCGTGCGCCGGTGTCCAACACGGGCACGTTGGCGTACAGCTTCTGCACGAATTCCTTGGCCTTGGCATCGTTACCATACTTGCGCTTGGCGAACTCCCAGGCCGCCAGGTAGTTCCAGCGCGCGCCGCCGGAAGTCTTGGGGTTGGGGGTGATCACGCTCACGCCGGGCTTGACCAGGTCATCCCAGTCCTTGATGCCCTTGGGATTGCCCTGGCGCGTCACCAGCACGATGGTCGAGGTGTAGGGGGAGGAGTTGTGCGGCAGTTTCTTCTGCCAGTCGGCGGCCAGCCAGCCCCCGTTCTTCACCAGCGCATCGGTGTCACCCGCCAGGGCCAGCGTGGCCACGTCGGCGTCCAGGCCGTCAATGATGGAGCGGGCCTGCTTGCCTGAGCCGCCATGCGACTGCTTGATGGTCACGTTCTGGCCGGTTTTTTCCTTCCAGTACTTGGCGAAGGCGGCGTTGAACTCCACGTACAACTCGCGGGTGGGGTCATAGCTCACGTTCAGCAGGGTCACGTCCTGCGCCAAAGCCGGGGTGCCGGCAAGGCCGAGGACGGACAGCAGACCGGCCAGCAGGGGAAACTTGATAAAGTCGCGGCGTTGCGTCATGTCGGGTTCCTTGGTTCGATGTTGGAATCGCTGCAATCGAGAAAAAAGCGATGCAAGGCATTCTGGAGAGACATGACCCAAACTGGAACGAATAAGATTTCAGTTGCTTATTACCCAAACATCCATAAAAACCATCCAAGAGATTCACGACATGGCACGCACCGTCAATTGCATCAAACTCGGCAAGGAAGCCGAAGGTCTGGACTTCCCGCCCTATCCCGGCGAACTGGGCAAGCGCATCTGGGAAAGCGTGAGCAAGGAGGCCTGGGCTGCCTGGCTCAAGCACCAGACCATGCTGGTCAATGAAAACCGCCTGAACCTGGCCGACGCGCGCGCGCGCCAGTACCTCGCGCGCCAGATGGAAAACCACTTTTTCGGCAGCGGTGCCGAGCAGGCCCAGGGTTACGTGCCCCCCAGCGCCTGAACGCGGCCCCACCCCAGGGCATCGGCTGAGGCACGGCCCGCATCGCGTCACCGCACCCCGATGAGCGAACCCGTCAGCTGGCGCGAGGGCACGCCGTACAGCGAGCGTTTCGACGATCTCTACCGCACGACGGCGGATGGCTTGGCCCAGGCGCGGCGCATCTTTCTCGCGGGCTGCGGTCTGGCGGATCCCGGCGTTGAACCAGCCCAAGCGCAGACGCAGAATCCAACTACGCGCGCAAGCGCCTGGGCGGATCAGCGCCAGTGGCGCATTCTGGAAACCGGCTTCGGCCTAGGACTGAATTTTCTCGCCACCTGGCAAGCCTGGCGCAACGATGCCCGGCGCCCCAGCCTGCTGCATTTCATATCCATCGAGGCGTTCCCGGTCGCTGCCGAGGACCTGGTGCGCGGTGCCCAGGCCTGGCCGGAACTGGCGCCTCTGGCCGAGGAACTGGCCAAGCAATGGCGGCGGCTGGAGCCCGGCAGTTCCTGTGCCGTGCAGCGGCTGAGTTTCGACCACGGCCGCGTGCTGCTGACCCTCTGCTTGGGCGATGTGCGTGAGATGCTGCGGGAACTGCGCCCCACCCTGCCACACCGGGTGGACAGTGTGTTCCTCGATGGCTTCTCTCCGCACGCCAACCCGGACATGTGGTCGCCCGACACCTTGCGCGATCTCAGCACCTTGGCCCGGCGCGGCGCCACGCTGGCCAGTTGGACGGCCAACGGCGCGGTGCGGCGCGCCTTGACGGAAAACGGTTGGCAGGTCGAGAAAGTTCCGGGCTTACCCCCGAAGCGCGAAAGCATCCGCGCGGTGTACGCGCCACGCTGGGAGCCGACCCGCGCGCGCGCGCCAGTGGACCGCGAGCCTGGGCGCTGCGTGGTCATCGGCGCGGGTCTGGCCGGTGCGGCGACAGCCGCTGCGCTGGCGCGCCGGGGTTGGCAAGTGACGGTGCTGGATGCGGCAGCGCCCTCGACTTTGCAGCATGACGAGAGTCGCCCAGCCCATGGGGGGGCGAAACTGCTGGATTCGCTCGAGGGCAGCTCCGCCGCACGGGCGTCGGATCTGCTCAATTCGTTCGAGGGCAGCTCCGCCGCGCGCGCGTCGGATCTGCCCGTGGGCCTGTTCTCCCCCCATGTCTCGCCGGACGACAATCTCTTGTCGCGCTTGACGCGCGCAGGCATACGTCACACGGTGCAGTCGGCGGAACATTTGAGCCAGCAAGGCCTGTTGCGGGTGGACCAGGACTGGTCGCTCAGCGGTGTGCGGGACCAGGGCCATGCGGCGCCGATCGTCCATGCCCTTGCCGGTTGGATGAAACCCGCACGCCTGGTCGCGGCCTGGCTGGCGCAGCCGGGCGTGCAGGTGCGCGGCCACGTCAGTGTCGCTCGCCTGCGACGCACCGGTCCGAATGCAGCTTGGCAGGTGCTGGACGCGCAAGGGACGGAACTGGCGCAAGCCGAGTTGGTGGTGGTCGCCGCAGCCTGCGCCAGCGCGAAGCTGCTGGACGCATACCTGCCCGCCTCGTCGCCCTTGCCCCTGAACCCGGTGCGCGGGCAAATCAGCTGGGGCCTGCATGCAATGCAACAGGACCGCACCGCGCCCCCTTGGCCTCCGACACCGGTCAATGGCAACGGCCACTTCATTCCGAACGCGCCCATGGACGCAGGCACAGCCTGGCTATGCGGCTCCACCTACGAACGCGGTGAAACCGATCCCCAGCCCTCGCATGCCACAGTCGCCACCGGCCATGCCGCCAATCTGGACAAGTTGCGCGCGCTGCTGCCCGCCATCGCACAGCAGCTCGAGCCCACCTTCATGCGCGGTGAGGTACGGGCCTGGAGCCAGATCCGCTGCACCTCGCGGGACCGTCGGCCCCTGGTCGGTTTCGTGGATGACGCAGGCGTGGCGCCAGAGAGTTTCCAGAGATCGTCCACACCCGGCAGCCTCGCCATCCTGACCGCCCTGGGTTCACGCGGTTTGAGCTTCGCCGCGCTCTGCGCCGAGTTGCTGGCCGCGCAACTGCACGCCGAACCCCTGCCCCTGCCGCACAAACTGGCCCGTGCCCTGGATGCGAGACGGGTCGGCGGTACGCGAACGCGAAAGACCGACGTCTGAGCGCATGCGGGGCGCACGAACGGATGGAATCTGGCCCCTCGGTCAGGATCGCCTTGCGCCCGATTGCATTCCTTACATCGTGTTGCAAGGTGACGCCCCCGTCATGGAAGCCTGGCCTTGACAATGCCGGACTGCCCATCCACCGCCGCCGCTGCACCATGGAAAACTCCACCACCGCCTCGCCCGCACAGACACCCGCCGCCACTGGCCTGGCCGGCGCGCGCAAGCCTTTGAGCGCCCTGGTGGTCGCGCATGACCCTGCCTTGAAGCAGCAGTTGGTGCAGACACTGGCTGCGATGGTGGAGATCGGTTCGGTGCGCGGCGCGCAGACGCTGGAGACGGGTCTGGTGGCCATCGATGGCGGCATGGTGGATCTGCTGGTCGCCGACCTGGACCTGCCCGACGAGGGCGGTCACATTCTGATCCGGCATGCACGGCGACGCTTGGCGAGCTGCAAGGTGCTGGCCCTGGCCACCCCGTCCACCGCCGAGGCCCGCATGCCGGCGGCCGTGCAGACCGGGGCCCTGGGCTGGCTGCGGGTACCGGAGTCACCGGAACGGGCGGGCGCGGAAGTGGCCGCGCAAATCCGGCAGCTGCTGGCCACCTGAACCGGGAACGCACCCGGGGCTCGCACGGGCAGGCCTCCGCAGGCGGACCGACCACCCTCGCGGCATGGCGCAAAATACACCCATGTCGCACAAGCTCATTCTCGACATCGACCCTGGCCTCGATGACGCACTGGCCCTGGCCTTTGCCCATGCCCATCGGGGTTTGGCGCTGCAAGCCATCACCACGAGTTTTGGCCGCGTGGCATTGCCCCAAGCCACCCGCAACGCCTTGCGCCTGTGCGCGCTGCTGGGCCGGGACGAGCTGCCGGTCTGTGAGGGCGTCGTGACGCCCACACGCAAGGGGGAATGGCTGCCCGACCCCGGCCTGCACGGACAGGACGGTCTGGGAGACTGGACGGGCGACGGCCCCTTGCAACGTGGCACCGATCCGCGTTCCGCCGCGCGCTGCATCGTCCAGCTGGCCTTGGCCCATCCGGGCGAGATCACCCTGATGTGCGGTGGTCCTTTGAGCAACCTGGTCCAGGCCCTGCGCCTGGAACCCCGGCTGCCGCAGCTCCTCAAGCAGGTGGTGGTGGCCGGCGGCTGCCTGGATGCGCCAGGCGACGTGTCCCCCGGCGCTGAGTTCAACCTGTGGTCCGACCCGCACGCGGCAGATGCGGTGCTGGGCGCAGGTTTCCAACTCACCGTGCTGGGCCTGAACGTCAGCCGTACCGCGCCCCTGCCGCTGGACTGGCTGGAACACTGGGCAGCGCAGGAGCCGTCCAACCCCATGCGACAGCTGCTGTGGCACGCCGCGCGCCACCAATCGCAGGTGCAAGCCGAGGAAGCGGGGCTGGCGGAAGGAGCGGTCCGCCCCGCCATCGCCATCGCTGGCGTGCTCGGCTTGGTCTGGCTGCTGCACACCGAGCTGTTCCGCCTCGTCCATGGCCCGGCCCGGGTGGCGCACGACGGCCTGGCCGAAGGCCAGCTGCTGCTGGACCGGCATGCCGACCTGGGCCTGCCGCCCTACCCGCAACCGGGCTGGGGCACCGACCAACCCGCCGTGCGAGCCGCCATCCACCTGGATGCGGCGGCCTGCCTCGACCTGGTTCAGCAGACGCTGGCTCCCCTGAGCTGAACGCCCATCCCAGCCGCGCCCCGCGGGCGAATTTGCTTATTACCGGGAGTCATGGACTCCTAAGCAAAATGTAGTTTGGAATTTGGAGCGTGACTTTTACAGTCGCGCCCATGTACCAGTACACCGATTTCGACCGTCAGTTCATCCGGCTGCGCGCGGAACAATACCGCGACCAGTTGCAGCGCCGCCTCGGCGGACAGCTCAGCGAAGAGGAATTCCGGCCCCTGCGCCTGCAGAATGGCTGGTATGTCCAGCGGCACGCGCCCATGCTGCGCGTGGCCGTGCCCTATGGCGAAATCTCCGCGCCTCAATTGCGCGTGCTGGCCCGCATCGCCCGCGAGTACGACCAACCCAGCCACGAGGTGTTCCAGGGCGCCGTGGCGGCGCAGAACAAGCTGGGCGATGTGCAACTGCGCGACGGCCAGGCCATCGGCAGCAAGCTGGTGACGGGTTATGGCCACTTCACCACCCGCCAGAACGTGCAGTTCAACTGGATCCCGCTGGACCAGAGCGCGGACGTGATGGACCTGCTGGCCACCGTGGACATGCACGGCATCCAGACCAGTGGCAACTGCATCCGCAACATCACCACGGACGCGCAGGCGGGCGTGGCCGTGGACGAAATCGCCGACCCGCGTCCCTGGGCCGAAATCATGCGCCAGTGGAGCACGCTGCACCCCGAATTCGCCTTCCTGCCGCGCAAGTTCAAGATCGCCATCACCGGCGCGCGCGAAGACCGCGCGGCCACGCCCTGGCACGACGTGGGCCTGCACCTGATCAAGAACGCGGCGGGTGAATTGGGGTTTAGGGTGCTGGTGGGTGGCGGCATGGGCCGCACCCCGACCATCGCCACCGTGATCCGCGAGTTCCTGCCCGCCGAACAGATCCTCAATTACCTTGAAGCCGTGGTGCGCGTCTACAACCGCTGGGGCCGCCGCGACAACAAGTACAAGGCGCGCATCAAGATCCTGGTCAAGGCCGAGGGCCAGCGCTACGTGGACGAGGTCGAAGCCGAATACCGCCAGATCCTGGAGCATGACGGCGCTCCGCACACGGTCAGCGCCGCCGAACTGCAACGCGTGAGCGCGGGTTTCGTGCCGCCGGCCCTGAAACTGGACGCCGCTCCCGCCGAACCCGTGACGGCCGCCGAACAAGCCGAATACCAGCGCTGGTTACAACGCAACGTCCACGCCCACCAGAACCCCGCGCTGCGCGCCGTCACGCTCTCCTTCAAGCGCCCCGGCCAGTCGCCCGGCGACGCCACCGCCGCGCAGCTCGACGCCGTGGCGGAATTGGCCGAACGCTACAGCGCGGGTGAAGCCCGCGTGACGCACCAGCAGAACCTGCTGCTGCCCTGGGTGCAGGCCACGCAACTGCCCGCGCTCTGGCGCGAGGCCAAGCGCCTCGGTCTGGCCAAGGCCAACATCGGCCTGCTCTCCGACATGATTGCCTGCCCCGGTGGTGATTTCTGTGACCTGGCCAATGCGCGCTCGCTGCCGCTGGCCGAGGCCGTGACCACGCGCTACCAGGACTTGGACGAGTTGGAAGACCTGGGCGAGATCGACCTGCACATCAGCGGCTGCATCAACTCCTGCGGCCACCACCACAGCGGCCACATTGGCATCCTGGGCGTCGACAAGGATGGCAAGGAGTGGTACCAGGTGACAGTGGGCGGCTCAGACGGCAAAGACCTGTCGGGCGCGGCCGTGCCGGGCAAGGTGATTGGCCCGTCCTTCTCGTCGCACGAAGTGCCGGACGTGATCGAAGCCCTACTCGACACCTACCGCGAGCTGCGCGCCACCGGCGCCGACGGCCGCCAAGAGCTGTTCATCGACACCGTCAAGCGCGTGGGCATCGATCCCTTCAAGCAGGCCGGACAGCAAGCACGCCACCCGAACGCCGACGAAGAAGAAGCCACCGCCTGAGCCGGAATCCAACCATGTCTCTCACCCTCATCACCGCCCAGGCTGCGGCCAGCGAAACCGTTTCCCCTTCCGTGCTCGCCCTGCCCAACGACGCGGACCCGCGTGAGGCCAAGCTCGACGGCGTGACGCGCATCGACCTGCACTTCCCCGCCTTCACCGATGGCCGGGCCCACAGCCAAGCCTTCCTGCTGCGCCGCCGCCTCGGCTTCCAGGGAGAGATCCGTGCCACCGGCGACGTGCTGGCCGACCAATTGCCCCTGATCGCGCGCAACGGCTTCACGCAAGCCGTGCTCAAGGAAGGCCAGGACCTGGCCATCGCCGAACGCCAGCTCACGCGCTTCCCGTCCTACTACCAGGGCGACGCCGTGTTGCCACAACCGCGTTTCGCGCGGGAGACCACATGAACAGCCGCCTGAACCCCGCCAGCGTGATCAACACGGGCAAGGCCATCACCGCGGCCGATCTCGCGGACGTCAACGCTCGCCACGGCCACGACGCCCCCGCCTTGGTGGCCTGGGCGCTCGGCCTGGGCCAGAAGGCCATCGTCACCACCAATTTCCGCCCCTTCGAGGCGGTGATCCTGCACCTGGTCACGCAGGTGCAGCCTGATGTGCCCGTGGTCTGGATGGACAACGGCTACAACACCGATGCCACCTACCGCTATGCCGACGAAGTGACGCGTTTGCTGGGGTTGAACCTGCGCATCTACCTGCCGCGCCGCACGCGCGCGCACCGCGAGGCGGTGGAAGGCCCCGTGCCCGCGCTCGACGACCCACGCCACGCGGCTTTCACCGAAGAGGTGAAGCTCGAACCCTTCGCCCGCGCGCTGCGCGAGACCGCGCCCCAGGTCTGGTTCACCGCGCTGCGCGCCTCCGACAGCGCGGTGCGCGCCCAGATGGAGCCGGTGAGCATCAACCCCGATGGCCTGATCAAGGTCGCACCGCTGCTGCACTGGTCGTCCAAGGACCTGCACCAGTACTGCGAGGCCCATGGCCTGCCCAACAACTTCGACTACGTGGACCCGACCAAGGGTGAAGCGCAGCGCGAGTGCGGGCTGCACCTGGCCCACTGAATGCAGAGAACTTCCGCCATGAACGCCCGCACACCCCTCGAACTTCGGCACGAATCCCTGGGCACTTCGGTGCACCAGCTCAGCAATGCCCACCTCGACGCGCTCGAGGAAGAAACCATCTTCATCCTGCGCGAAGTCGCCGCGGCCTTCGACCGCCCGGCCCTGCTGTTCTCGGGCGGCAAGGATTCGCTGGTGCTGCTCAAGTGCGCGGAGAAGGCTTTCGGCAAGAAAGGCGAAGGGTCCTCCGGCGGCGGCCTGCCCTATCCGCTGCTGATGATCGACACTGGCCACAACTTCCCCGAGGTCACGGCCTTCCGCGATCAGCGCGCGGCCGAGCTCGGCGCCCAGCTCATCGTCCGCGGCGTGGAAGACTCCATTAAGCGTGGCACCGTGCGCCTCGCGCACCCCGGCGAATCGCGCAACGCGCACCAGTCGGTCACCCTGCTCGAGGCCATCGAGGAATTCCGCTTCGACGCTTTGATCGGCGGTGCACGTCGTGACGAGGAGAAGGCCCGCGCCAAGGAACGCATCTTCAGCCACCGTGACGGCTTCGGCCAATGGAACCCCAAGGCCCAGCGGCCTGAACTCTGGACGCTGTTCAACACGCGCCTGGCGCCGGGCGAGCATTTCCGTGTTTTCCCCATCAGCAACTGGACCGAGCTGGACGTGTGGCAATACATCGCCCGTGAAAACGTGGCCCTGCCCAGCCTCTACTACACGCACAAGCGTGAAGTCATCGAACGCAAAGGCCTGCTGGTGCCCGTGACCGAACTCACGCCGCCCAAGGCCGGTGAGCAGGTGGTCGTGCGCGACGTGCGCTTTCGCACCGTGGGCGACATCACCTGCACCTGCCCCGTGGCCAGCACCGCCGCCAATGCCGACGACATCGTGATCGAGACCCTGGCCGCCGAAGTCAGCGAACGCGGCGCGACCCGCATGGACGACCAGACGAGCGATGCCTCGATGGAAAAGCGAAAGAAAGACGGGTATTTTTGAAACACCCCAGGCTGCGCGCACGGTGTGCGCTGCGCCACCCCCCTTGCAGGGGGCGCTCCCGGTGGCCCGGCGAAGCCGGTTCCACGGGAGCCCTCGAAAAGGAAACTTATGACCGCAACGACCCTCTCAAATCTCAGCACCGCATCGGCCCTGCGCTTCATCACCTGCGGCTCGGTCGACGACGGCAAAAGCACCCTGATCGGACGCTTGCTGGTCGACACCCGCGCCGTGCTGCAAGACCACCTGGCGGGCGTGCAGCGCCAGGGCCAGACCGACCTGGCGCTGCTGACCGACGGCCTGACAGCCGAGCGCGAGCAGGGCATCACCATCGACGTGGCCTACCGCTACTTCAGCACCGAGACGCGCAAGTTCATCATCGGCGACGCGCCGGGCCATGAGCAGTACACGCGCAACATGGTCACGGCTGCGTCGAGCGCCGACGCCGCCGTGGTGCTGATCGACGCCACCAAGTTGGAGTGGAAGAACCCGACCCATGCCCTGCTGCCTCAAACGCGCCGCCACAGCCTGTTGCTGCAGTTGCTGCGCGTGCCCTCCATCGTGTTCGCGGTCAACAAGCTGGACGCGGTGGACGACGCAGCGCTGGCCTTCAAGCACATCAGCGCCCAATTGGCCGCCTTCGCGCGCAACGCGGGTCTGAACGTCCATGCCACCGTGCCTGTTTCCGCCCTCAAAGGCTGGAACGTGGTGGACGCTGCGGAACAAAAAAGTTGGTGCGGCTACGAAGGTCCGACCTTGTTGCAGATCCTGGAAGCGCTGCCAACGACTGCGCCGGACACGGACTTGTCTTTCGCCTTCCCAGTCCAGTGGGTCGAGAAGTTTTCCTCCAGTAGCGATACCAGCCAGGGCCGTCGCGTGTTCTGGGGCCGCGTGGCCGCGGGCGCGGTCCAGGTGGGCGATGAGATCAAGGTCTTCCCGAGCGGCCAGACCGCCACGGTGGCGCAGGTGCTCAACCATGTTCGGCAACCCGAAACGGTGGGCGCAGGTCACAGCGCCGGCGTCGTGCTGGACCGGGAAGTGGACGTCTCGCGCGGCGATTGGCTGTTGTCGCCCGGGCACAGCGCGGGCACACAAAGCATCCAGGCCACCGTCGCCTGGCTGGACGATGAACCGCTGGTGCCCGGCCGGGTCTACTGGGCCTTGCACGGCCACCGCTGGGTCAAGGCCAAGGTGGCACGCATCGCGCACCGCCTGAACATCCAGACGCTGGCCAAGGAAGACACCCAGCAGCTCGACGCCAACAGCATCGGCCATGTGGAATTGGCGCTGCAGGCCCCGCTGGCCGTGCTGCCCTTTGCCCAGGCGCGCGTGCTGGGTTCGCTCATCCTGGTCGACACGGCCAGCCACAAGACCGCCGGGGCCGTTCTGGTGAACCCGGCCGTGGCCTGAGTCCTTCCCGAGCCCCATCCTTTAAAATCGCGGGTTTCCACCCAGCCAGAACTACAAATGACTCACGTCGTCACTGAAGCCTGCATCCGCTGCAAATACACCGATTGCGTCGATGTCTGCCCCGTCGACTGCTTCCGCGAAGGTCCGAATTTCCTGACCATCGACCCGGACGAGTGCATCGACTGCGCGGTCTGCATCCCCGAATGCCCGGTCAACGCCATCTACGCCGAGGAAGACGTGCCATCGGGGCAGATGCACATGATCAAGCTCAACGCCGAACTGGCCCGTGCGCCGGGCTGGAAGAGCATCACGAAGCGCAAGGCCGCCTTGCCCGATGCCGAGGACTGGAAAGACAAGACGGGCAAGCTCTCCGAGTTGATCCGCTGATCGCCCTGGTGTGTTTCCAGAGTTTCGTCACCGATTTTCACCACTGAGCCGGCCACGCTGGCTCCCTCTCTACGCGCTACCGTGCAGTTTCAAACCCCGTTCCAAACCCATGCGGGCGGCCCCGACGCCCCCGTGATCGAAACCGATGCCGTCATCATCGGTGCCGGCCCCGTGGGCCTGTTCCAGGTGTTCGAGCTCGGCCTGCTTGAAGTCAAGGCCCATGTGATCGACTCGCTCGCCTACCCCGGCGGCCAGCCCATCGAGCTCTACCCCGACAAACCCATCTACGACATTCCGGCCGTGCCGGTCTGCACGGGCCTGGAACTGACGGAATCCCTGCTCAAGCAAATCGAGCCCTTTGGCGCCACCTTCCACCTGGGCCAGACCGTGACCGTGGTGCACAAGCGCGAGGATGGCCGCTTTGACGTCGAGACCGACAAGGGCACGCGTTTCATCACCAAGACCATCTTCATCGCCGCTGGTGTGGGGGCCTTCGAGCCGCGCACACTGAAGGTGGATGGGCTGGACAAGTTCACGGGCACACAACTCCACTACCGCGTCAAGAACCCGGCTGACTTCGCGGGCAAGAACCTGCTGATCGTGGGCGGTGGCGACTCGGCGCTGGACTGGACGCTGAACTTCACCAGCGATGGGCCGAACAAGGCCGAAAGCGTGATCCTGGTGCACCGCCGCGATGGCTTCAAGGCCGCGCCCGCCAGCGTGGCGAAGATGCGCGAGTTGTGCGACGCCTACGAGATGCAGTTCATGGTCGGCCAGATCACGGACTTCGAGGAAAAGGACGGCAAGCTGGCCGCCGTGAAGGTGACCGGCGGCGACGGCGTGACGCGCGTGGTGCCGTTGGACGTGCTGCTGGTCTTCTTCGGCCTGTCGCCGAAGCTCGGCCCCATCGCCGACTGGGGTCTGGCCATCGAGCGCAAGCAGTTGGTGGTGGACACGGAGAAGTTCAGCACCAGCGTGCCGGGCATCTTTGCAGTCGGTGACATCAACACCTACCCGGGCAAGAAGAAGCTGATCCTCAGCGGTTTCCACGAATGCGCCCTGGCCGCCTTCGGCGCCATGCCCTTCATCAGCCCCGACAAGAAGGTGCACCTGCAGTACACGACGACCAGCCCGAAGCTGCACAAGGTGCTGGGGGTGGAGTCGCCGGTCTTCGATTGAACTTAGTTCTTCGTTTGCCCTGAGCTTGTTGAAGGGCAGCGATGTGCAGATGAGCAAACCCGCTTCGTGCGGGTTTTTTCATGCCCGCTGGTTTGGCGGGAGCCTCACCGGGCCTGCCCCCAACGCGCTCATACGGGGATGGCCTTCGGCTTCGTACTTCAGCAGGGTAGTAGCCACTTTCTCTACCTACGCCGCTGGAATTATTTGCCGTTTTCGGCGACGGAAATTTTTACAAATCGCTTACCGTCAACTGTATAAGCAATCACGTCGTTTTTACACAGTTCAACCGACACTGGCTGTCCAATGTTCTCGCGCAAAACGGCTTTTCCAGGACTCTGCGATTTGACATGCTCCAGATAGTGCCAATGGCTGCCATGCGCAAACAAATCCTGTCCTGCCATCTTGACAACTCCTTGAACCGTCTTTTGTTCTCCATTGCGTTGCAAGCAACTTTGGGCTCGCTCCACGGTCTGATCGTATGTACGGTTTCCAAGAAAAGAAACCCAAAACATGATTAGGAGGCCAACAAGCACCATGACAATCTCGACTCTGGTCTGAAGACTGCGACCCTGCGACAAGTTTTCCGATTTCTCTTTCGACATCTTCGAATCAAGCGCGCCCCGCGCGGATTTTGTATGACTTTCAAGCTCTCTGAAAGAAGGAGGCGCTATATCAAAGTGAGCTACCTACCTCACTTCAACTGCGCCAACGCCGCCTGCAGGCCCGCCACGCCACCCACGCGCTGGTCGTTGATGAAGATCTGCGGCATCTGGCGCACGGACGGGCCGCACTTTTCATAGAACGCAAGGCGCTCGGCCTCGTCATCGATGCGGATTTCCTCGAAAGGCAGCGAGCGGCTCTTGAGCAGCATCTTGGCTGTGTCGCATTGCTGGCAGGCGGATTTGGAATAGACAGTGATTTTCAGGTTCATGCCCATGAGTCTAGCGAGAGCGCTATTCGCACGGGCGCCGCAGCCCATTTCGATGGCTTCCCTGATCTGGACCATGCTGCGGGATTGCTGCTCCATCGCATGGGCGATCTCCTGCATGTGGACCGCCAGTGCACAACCTCCGCCGCGCCGGGCCCACCGCCAGCGTGCGATTTCGGGGATGGCGGCTCAGACGGGAATGAAGCCGCAGCGCCGCAAGTGCGGCGCATCGTCCTCTGACTTGCGGCATCGTGTTTGAACGAAGCGGCCGTAGGGCGCGCAGTGAGTTATGCCGCAGCGGCTTCATGCCCGGCTGAAGCGCGAAGCCGCAGGCCATCCCCGTATGAGCGCGCTGGCGGTGGGCCCGGCGCTGCAAGCCTGCAGCAGCACGGCCTTCAAAGCAATCGTATTCTCAAACCGCCTTGCTTCTTGAGCAAATTCCCCGCCTGACGGCCTGACTAAAATCAGCCGCATGTCCTCCCCCGATTTCGCCCCCGCGTACGCACATCTCCGCCTCCACACCGAATTCTCCGTCGTCGATGGCGCCACCCGCGTGGACGACGTGGTGGACGCCGCGGCAAAGGACAGCCAGCCCGCGCTGGCCATCACCGACCTCAACAACCTGTTCGGGGCCATCAAGTTCTACAAGGCCGCGCGCGGCAAGGGCGTCAAGCCTCTGATCGGTGCGGACATCGTGCTCGAGGGCCTGGGCAGCGACCCGCTCGCGACCAGCCGCCTGCTGCTGCTGGTGCAGAACAAGCAGGGTTACCTCAACCTCAGCGAACTCCTGGCCCGCGCCTGGACCAGCAACGTCCACAAGGCACAGGCCATGGTGAAGCTGGCCTGGCTGAAGGAACTGCACGAGGGCTTGATCGTGCTGTCTGGCGCGCAAGCCGGCGCCGTGGGCCAGGCCCTGGTGCAGGGCGACACCGCCCGCGCGCATGACCTGGCCCTGCAACTCGCCACCGTCTTCCCGCACCGCTTCTACCTGGAACTGCAACGCGCGGGCCGGGCGGACGACGAGGCGCATGTGGGCGCTGCGGTGCAACTGGCGGCCCGCCTGAAGCTACCGGTGGTGGCCACCCACCCGGTGCAGTTCCTGACCGAGGACGACTACGAGGCGCACGAAGCCCGCGTCTGCATCGCCGAAGGCGAAATCCTCGGCAACCCGCGCCGGGTGCGCAAGTTCACCAAGGAACAGTACTTCAAGAGCAGCGCGCAGATGCAGGCCCTGTTCGCCGACCTGCCCTCCGCACTGACCAACACGGTGGAAATCGCCAAGCGCTGCAACCTCACCCTGGTGCTGGGCAAGCCGCAACTGCCCAACTTCCCGATCCCGGGCGGCCTGTCGATGGACCACTACTTCCGCAAGGTCTCGCTCGAGGGACTGGAAGAGCGTCTGAGCCATCTCTATCCCGACCCGGCCAAGCGCGACGCCGAACGTCCGCGTTACTTGGAGCGGCTGGACTTCGAGATCAACACCATCCTGAAGATGGGCTTTCCGGGTTACTTCCTGATCGTGGGTGACTTCATCCAATGGGCTAAGGCCAACGGCTGCCCCGTGGGGCCGGGCCGCGGCTCGGGCGCGGGCTCGCTCGTGGCGTACGCACTCAAGATCACCGACCTCGACCCCCTGGCCTACAAGCTGCTGTTCGAGCGTTTCCTGAACCCCGAACGTGTCTCGATGCCGGACTTCGACATCGACTTCTGCCAGGCCAACCGCGACCGCGTGATCGAGTACGTGAAGGAACGCTACGGCCGCGAGGCCGTGAGCCAGATCGCCACCTTCGGAACCATGGCCGCACGCGCCGCCATCCGTGACGTCGGCCGTGTGATGGACATGAGCTACACCTTCTGCGACGGCATCAGCAAACTCATTCCCAACAAGCCGGGCCAGCACATCACCATCGACGGCGCGATCAAGGAAGTGCCCGAACTCGCCGAACGCCAGGCCAAGGAAGACGAGGTCAAGAACCTGCTTGAACTCGCGCAAAAGCTCGAAGGCATGACCCGCAACGTGGGCATGCACGCGGGTGGCGTGCTGATCGCGCCCGGCAAACTCACCGACTTCTGCCCGCTCTACCAGCAACCCGGCAGCGACGCCGCAGTCAGCCAGTACGACAAGGACGACGTGGAGGCCGTGGGCCTGGTGAAGTTCGACTTTCTGGGGTTGGCCACGCTGACCATCCTGGAAATCGCCCGCGAATTCATCATGAAGCGACACCCGGGCCAGGAGCACTTCAGCTTCGAGGCCATTCCGCTGGACGACAAGGCCACCTACCAGCTGTTCCAGGAAGGCAAGACCGAGGCCGTGTTCCAGTTTGAAAGTCGCGGCATGCAGGGCATGCTGCGCGACGCCAAACCCACACGGCTGGAAGACCTGATCGCCCTCAACGCGCTCTACCGCCCCGGCCCGATGGACCTGATCCCCAGCTTCGTGGCGCGCAAGCACGGACGCGAGGAGATCGAGTACCCGCACCCGCTGGTGGCCGACATGCTGTCCGAGACCTACGGCATCATGGTCTACCAGGAACAGGTGATGCAGACCGCGCAGATCCTGGGCGGCTACTCGCTCGGCGGCGCCGACCTGCTGCGCCGCGCCATGGGCAAGAAAAAGGCCGAGGAGATGGCGCAGCACCGCGAAATCTTCCGCAAGGGCGCCGCCCAGAACGGCATCGCCCAGGAGAAGGCAGACGAAATCTTCGACCTGATGGAGAAGTTCGCGGGCTACGGTTTCAACAAGTCGCACGCCGCCGCCTACTCCCTGCTGGCCTACCACACGGCCTGGCTCAAGGTGCACTACACGGCCGAGTTCTTCTGCGCCAACATGACCGTGGAAATGGATGACACGGACAAACTCAAGGTGTTGTTTGAAGACGCGCAGAAGATGGGCATGCGCTTCGAGCCGCCCGACGTGAATCGGGGCAATTACCGCTTCGAGCCGGTGTCCGACACGGTGATCCGCTACGGCCTGGGCGCCGTCAAGGGCACCGGCCAGCAGGCCATCGAAGCCATCGTCAAGGCGCGGGAGGAAGAAGGCCCCTTCAAGAGCCTGTACGACTTCTGCAAGCGCGTGGACCGTGCTCGCATCAACAAGCGCACGGTGGAGGCGCTGATCAAGGCCGGCGCTTTCGACAGCCTGCACCTCAACCGCGCGGAACTGCTGGCCTCCATCGACCGCGCTTTTGACTTCGCCACGGCCAGCGCCGCCAACGCCAACCAGGGTGGCCTGTTCGACCTGATGGCCGACGACGGCGGTGACACCCATGGCTCCAGCACGCAGGAACCCGAGCTCGTCGAGGCCCTGCCCTGGGGCGTCAAAGAGCGCCTGAGCCACGAAAAGACCGCCGTGGGTTTCTACTTCTCGGGCCACCTGTTCGACGAGGTCGCCCACGAGGTGCGGCGTTTCGCCAAGCGCGAACTCGCCGAGCTGATCGACACGCGCGAGCCGCAACTGCTGGCTGGCATCGTCAGTGACCTGCGTGTCATCAACGGGCAGCGCGGCCGGCTGGCCCTGTTCAAGCTGGACGACAAGAGCGCGGTGCTGGACGCCCGCGTGGACGAAGCCCTGCTCAACGCCAACAAGAACCTGCTCAAGGACGACGAACTGATCGTGGTCACGGCCAAGGTCATGCCGGACCGTTTCTCAGGCGGTCTTCAGCTCAACGTCACCCAGCTCTGGAGCCTGGAAACGGCACGCTGCCGCTTCGGCAAGTACCTGAGCGTGGCGGTGAACCTGAATTCCGGTCGTTACCCCGATGTGCGCCGCCTGCTGGCCGATCATCCGCCACAACGCGAAATGACCGAACAAGGCGAACTGTTGCGCGGCCTGCCCGTGCGTTTCACGCTGAAAGTCGGCAGCGCGGACATCGGCACCTACCAGACCGCGCTGAAGACCGAGGACGAGAAGACCAAGTTCTACCCCAGCGACGCGGCACTGGCGGGCTGGATGGCCCAGGCCGATCAGGGCAAGGCGGTGGTGGTCTACGAGTAACAGGGTCAGCTCGGGGTCGCAATGGCCCTGCCGTCTTACCTAAAGACCTCAGGCGGCCACGCGCTGCACGGTGTCCGCATCACCGCGCGCCAAGGCCATCACCTGGCGCGGGTCCTCGGCCTTGAGGCGATGGTCGCTCCACACATGTCGCCAGCGTCGCGCACCGGGCAAGCCATGGCGCAGGCCCAGCATGTGCCGCGCGATGCCATACCAGCCCAGGCCCTCCTCGGCCTGCAGGCGCAGCATGTAGTCCACCATGCGCGCCTCGATGTCCTCGCGTGACGTGGCAGGCCCCGACTCGCCAAAGTAGAGGCGATCCCAGGACGCCAGCCACCAGGGGTTGTGGTAGGCCTCGCGGCCGATCATCACACCGTCCAGATGGACCGGGACACCATCCGCGGAGTCCGCCGCACCGAGCGGCGAGGCGGCGCTCTGCAACTGTTCCCGCACCTGTGCGTCGCTCGCGATACCCCCGTTGATGACGAGGGTGAGCGCGGGGAAGTCACGCTTGAGGCGGTGCACGAACTCGTAACGCAGCGGCGGAATCTCGCGGTTTTCCTTCGGGCTCAGGCCTTTGAGCCAAGCGTTGCGGGCATGGATGATGAAGGTCGTGCAACCGGCCTCGGCGACCGTGCCCACGAAATCGCGCACGAAGTCGTAACTTTCGACGCGATCAATGCCCACCCGGTGCTTCACCGTCACGGGCACCCGATCCGGGTTCTGGACGGCGTCGCGCATGGCCTTGATGCAGTCGGCCACCAGTTGCGGCTCGGCCATCAGGCAGGCGCCGAAGGCACCCCGCTGCACGCGCTCGCTGGGGCAGCCGCAGTTCAGGTTGATTTCGTCATAGCCCCATTGCTCGCCCAAACGGGCACAGGCGGCCAGGTCGGCCGGCTCGCTGCCCCCAAGTTGCAGGGCGACGGGGTGCTCGGAGGCATCGAAACGCAGGTGCCGCTCCACATCCCCATGCAGCAGCGCACCGGTGGTGATCATCTCGGTGTACAGGCGCGCATGCCGACTCAGCAGGCGATGGAAATAGCGGCAGTGCCGGTCGGTCCAGTCGATCATCGGCGCCACGCAGAGACGCCAGGGCGAAGACGCAACAAATGTAACAGCCGCAACAGATTGGACTGGCACGAAAACTGCGCCGGGAACGGCACTCGAAGCGTAGGGCAAGGCTGACGACGGCTGGGCGGAGGACATGGCGGAATTATCCGGCCCCACCCAGCACTTAAAATCCACACAGTTTTTTCAGTCATCAGGGAGCCACGTTTGCACTTCAGCCTGACCGCCTGGGCCGCCTGCGCGCCGGGCCTGCGCGAGCCGCAGGCGTGGTTGGCATGGGCGCGTCAACCCCATGTGCCCTTGCGGCAGGGGCTGGACAGCGACCTGCCCGCGCTCACCGAGCTGCCCGCGATGGCGAGGCGTCGGCTGAGCCCCCTGGGCCGCATGGCGGTTCAGGCGGCCTGGTGGTGCCAGGAGGCGCCAGTGGGGGGGGCCAGCCAGGCCATGGAGTCCTCCCAGCGCGATGCGACCTGTCCCGTGGTGTTTGCCTCGCGTCATGGCGACACCCAGCGCACCCTGGAACTGCAAGATGCCCTGGCAGCGGGCCAGGCCATGTCGCCCACGGCCTTCGGTCTGTCCGTGCACAACGCCATCAGCGCTCAGTACTCGATCGCGCGCGGTGACCGAGACAACTACATCGCGGTCGCCGCCGGCGTGGCCAGCGCGGCGGCCGGCCTGCTTGAAGCCCTGAGCCTTCTGGCGGACGGGGCCCCTGAAGTTCTGCTGGTCTGCCACGAGGAGGGGGTTCCGCTACCTTACGACCGCTACGTCGATCCGGCCGAATCACCGGGCCCGGCGATGGCCTGGGCCTGGGCCTGGCGACTCAATTCGGCCAGTTCCGCATCTGCGCAAGCGCTGCGGTTCACGCTGTCCCTCTCGCACGCAGAGGGTCTGGGACAAGCGCCCGCCAGCGCCTGCGCCGCCCCGGCTTCCACCACCCTGCTGCCTTTCGGACTCGACCTGCTGCGTTTTGTCCTGACGGACGAACCCCAGTGGACGCGCGAGGTGGACGGCCTATCCTGGCGTTTGCGACGTGACCCCGGCACGGTAGCGGCATCGCAAGCCCCGGCACAAGGCCCCGTGGCCAGCGGAGGGGTGCCGTGACGTCTGAACGCCCGCAGGCCTTGCACCTGCCTCGCCTCGGCCTCGGCGCCTGGCTGGAACGCGGTTGGCGCACCATCGCGACGCTGCTTTGCTTCATGGCGTTCGGTGCGGGCTGCTTGCTGATCTGGGGCCTGCTCTTTCCCCTGGTGACCAGTCCCCTATTGCTGACCCTGTCCGGTCAGGCGCGCCGCCGCGCCGCCGCGCAGGCCGTGATCCATGCCAGCTTCCGCGCCCTGGTCCGCCTGATGGCCAGTCTGGGCACCATTGAGGTTGAAATTCGAGGCGGGGAGAAGCTGCGCCGCCAGGGCCTGCTCATTCTGGCCAACCACCCCACCTTGATCGACGTGGTGCTGCTCATCGCCCAGGTGCGACACGCCGACTGCATCGTCAAGGGTGCGCTGGCGCGCAACCCCTTCACCCGTCACCCCATCCGGGCTGCAGGGTTCATCTGCAACAACTCTGGCGCCGGCCTGGTGGACGATTGCATCGCGTCGCTGCGCGCGGGCAACAACCTCGTCATCTTTCCCGAAGGCACGCGCACGCCGCGCCAATTGCTGGGGCACGACGGCCTCGCCAGTGCGAATCCGCCGCCCCGACTGCAGCGCGGTGCGGCGCAAATCGCGGTGCGCGGCGCCATCGACGTCACGCCGGTGCGCATCCGTTGCACGCCGCCCCTGCTGCTCAAGGGCGAGCCCTGGTGGCGCCTGCCCGCGCGGCGCAGCCACTTCCTGCTTGAGGTCGGCGACGACATCGCCATCCAGCCCTTTCTCGACACTGCGCAGGCGTCGAGCGAGCCCGATACGACACCAGGCGAAGCCCGTGCCGCGCGTCGCCTGACAGAATTCCTCAGTTCCTATTTTTTCCAGGAGTATCCCCGTGCAACAACTTGAGCAAGACATCAAAGAGCTCATCATTTCCTCGCTCGCATTGGAAGACGTGAGCCCGCAAGACATCGACCCCACGGCACCCCTGTTCGTCGAAGGCCTGGGCCTGGACAGCATCGATGCGCTGGAACTGGGCCTGGCCCTGCAGAAGCGTTATGGCGTGACCTTGAGCGCCGATTCCGAGGAAACTCGACGGCACTTCAGCAGCGTGCGTGCGCTGGCGGCCTTCGTGCAAGGTGCGGCCGCCAAGGCCTGAGCCCCTCCCCATCCCGCCAGCCCTTACGCCCGCCTTTTCGCTCCCTATTTCCGCCTCCCGCCATGACCAAAGACGACATCCTCCAGAAAATTGTGTCCATCCTGCACGACACCTTTGACATCGAGGTGGCGCGCATCACGCCCGAGGCACGCCTGTACGACGACCTGGACATCGACAGCATCGACGCCATCGACCTCATCGTGCAGTTGAAGCCGCTGCTGGGCAAGCGCCTGCAGCCCGAAGCCTTCAAGTCGGTGCGCACCGTTCAAGACGTGGTGGACGCGATCCACGCTCTGGCCACGGAGACCGCGGCCTGACCGGGTGGCGACTCCCGTTGCCGCGCCATTCGCTTCACCCACTGCATCGGCCTCACCTCATCCGCCTCCTGCCGCATTAGCGCCGTCCCACCTTGCGCCGTCTCCTCCTGCTCCTGCTCGCGCTGCTGACCTGCGCCTACCCGCTGCTGATCTACATCTCGCTCGGCCATGTGGCGCCGCATTGGCTGGCCTTGCTGCTGACCGCGATGGCGCTGCTGCGCGCGGCCGCAACGCGCGAGCGCCACTGGCTGATGGCCGCCCTGGGCGCGCTGCTGCTGGCCGGTGCGACCGCGGCCAGCGGCAACTTTCTGCCGCTGAAGTTCTACCCCGTGCTGGTCAACGCGGTGCTGCTGTTCGTCTTCACCTGGAGCTTGCGCCACCCGCCTTCCGTGATCGAACGCCTGGCCCGGCTCACCGAGCCCGCTCTGCCGCCTGCCGGCGTGGCCTATACGCGTGGACTGACCCAGGTCTGGTGCGGATTTTTCATCGTCAACGGCCTGCTGGCCCTGGTCACCGCGCTGTGGCCGCAGCAGGCCCACGGGGACGAACTCTGGGCGCTCTACAACGGCCTGATCGCCTACCTGCTCATGGGCTCGCTGTTCGCGGGTGAATGGCTGCTGCGCCCGCGCCTGCGTCGGCGCTTTGAAGCCCGCCATGCCGCCGCAGCGGCCCATGCCACGGCTTCAGACGCCCCCCAAACGCAGCCCTCCGACACGCCGTATTGGCGCCCGCTGACCGAAGTGGCCACCCGGTCCAGCGACGCGGATTTCCTGCGCCGGGTCCAGGCCTGGCGTGCCGCCTTCGCCGCGCAAGCCAGCCCGGCCGTGATCCTGTACTTCACGGACAGCCGGCGCTTCAGCTGCGCGCTCTACGGGGCTTGGCACGCGGGCAAGACCGTCTACCTGCCCGGGGACGCCCAGGCCGCCACGCTGCGCAGTCTGGACACCCTGCATGCGCAGGATGGTCCACCCCCTTGCCGCGCTGGCGATCTGCCCGGCGCGATGCCCGAGCCCCGGGTTTCGACGGAGGGCGACACCCCCTCCCCGCTCCCGCCACTGACACCGCTGGACGCGCGCACCACCCAACTCATCGTGCACACGTCGGGCTCCAGCGGCCAGCCCCAGGCCATACCCAAGCAGCTGGCCCAGCTGGACGCCGAGGTGCACACGCTGCAGGCCACCTTTGGCGCGCGCGTCGCTGCGGATGCCACGTTGTACACCACGGTGTCGCACCAGCACATCTACGGCCTGCTCTTCATCGTGCTGTGGCCGCTGGCGCTCACAGGCCGCGCGCCACGCTGCCACCGCATCGACTACCCCGAAGAACTCGCGGAGCAACTGCGCAGGCAGGCGAGCGGCCGGGCCATCCTGGTGAGCAGCCCCGCGCACCTCAAGCGTCTGCCAGCCAGCTCACCGGGCGGACTGGACTGGCGAGGTGCGCGAACGGCACTCTCGGCCATCTTCTCCTCCGGCGGACCGCTGCCACCAGAGGCCGCCGAAGCCGCGTTGGACCTGCTGGGACGATCGCCCATCGAGGTCTACGGCAGCTCGGAGACCGGTGGGATCGCCTGGCGCCAGCGCGCGGTCCATGGCGAACGCTGGTTGCCTTTCCAGGCGGTGGCATGGCGCATCGGACCGGACGAACTGCTCGCCGTGTGTTCGCCCAACCTGCCGGATGCGCAGTGGTTCCAGACCGCCGACCGCGCTCAAGCGCTGCCCGAGAGCGCCGGGGGCGGCTTCCTGCTGCAAGGACGCGCTGACCGCATCGTGAAGATCGAGGAAAAGCGCGTCTCGCTCAACGCGCTGGAAGCGACCTTGCTCGCCACCGGCCTGGTGAAAGAGGCGCGAGCCCTGGTGCTGGACGGTGCGGGCGACCACGCCCGGCCGCGACTGGCCGTGGTCGCCGTGCCCAGCGATGCGGGATGGGCCCTGCACGACGGCCAAGGCAAGCGCAACCTCAACGAGACATTGCGCGCCGCGCTGCTGCAAGCGGTGGAGCGCGTCGCCCTGCCCCGGCGCTGGCGCTACCTGCGTGAATTGCCGCAAAACGCTCAGGGCAAGACCACACAGGCGGATCTGGCCGCCCTGTTTTCAGATCACGGGGCCGAGGCCCAGCCTGGCATCACGGCGCCGACGGTCGCGCCCTCGCCCGCCCAAGGACCAGCCTTGCCGCCCTGGCGTCTCCTGCCCAACGATGCGCCTGCCCCAGCCGCCGAGCCAGCACAGGCCACGATCGCCCTGCTCGCGCTCGACATCCGCGCCGACCTGGCGGCCTTCGATGGACATTTCGATGGCCTGCCCATCCTGCCTGGCGTGGCGCAGATCGACTGGGCTGCGCGCCTGGGCCGCACCTGTTTCGCGCAAGCATTGAACACCGCCCAGCTGGCCGACCATTTCAGCCGCATCGAGGTGCTGAAGTTCCAGCAGCCCGTCCTGCCCGGCATGCAGGTGCAGCTACGCTTGCAGCTCCTGACGCGGCCAGAAGGCGGTCAGGCGCTGGAGTTCAGCTACCACGGCACGCAGGGCGGGCAGCCCGTCGTGCACTCCAGCGGACGGCTGGTCTACGCGCCCACGGGATCCACGGCATGAGCACGTCCTTGTCCGACGCCGCGCTCGCGTTCCGGCCCACGGCCATCATCCCGGTCTACAACCACCCGCGCACCATCGGCCGCATGGTGGAAGCGATGCTCGCGCACGATCTGCCCTGCCTGCTGGTGGACGATGGCAGCAACGCCGAATGCGCGGCCGTGCTGGACGCCCTGGTCATGCGGCATGCGCCCCGGGTCCGGCTGCTGCGCCTGCCCCAGAACCAGGGCAAGGGCGCTGCGGTCGTCGCGGGCCTGCGCGAAGCAGGTGCACACGGCCTGGGATCGCCAGCGGTCACGACACAGGCGGCGGAGTGCAGCCAGCCAGCGCGCTACACCCACGCCCTGCAGATCGATGCCGACGGCCAGCACGACCCGGCGGACCTGCCGCGCTTCCTGGCCCTGGCGCGCGCGCGGCCCGAAGCCGTCGTCTGCGGCGTGCCCATCTACGACACTTCCGTGCCCAAGGCCAGGCTGTACGCCCGCTACCTCACCCATGTCTGGGTCTGGATCAACACCTTGTCGCTGGACATCCGCGACTCGATGTGCGGCTATCGCGTCTATCCCCTGGCGCCCACCCTGGCCCTGCTCGACGCGGAACCCATCGGACGGCGCATGGACTTCGACACCGAAATCCTCGTGCGCCTGCACTGGCGCGGCCTGCCGATCCTCAACCTCCCAACGCGCGTGCATTACCCGCAGGACGGCGTGTCGCACTTCCGCGTCTGGCTGGACAATGCGCTGATCTCGCGCATGCACGCCCGGCTGTTCCTGGGCATGCTGTGGCGCGCACCGCGCCTGCTGGCGCGCAAGCTAAGACACGGCGGCGCCGCGCGCTTTGGAGGTGGTGCATGAAGAACCCGGCACAAAGCGCCAGCCCGGGGCCGGCGGCTTCCCAAGCCGCCACGTCCACGCCTTCCTCGACCTCCTCCAGCGCCCCCAGGTCGACGCACTGGGCCCACATTGGCGAAAGCACTTTCGTCGCCGGCCTGCTCTTCCTCTATGGCGTGCACCGACTGCTGGGGCGCTGGCCGTTCCGGCTCTGCCTCTACCCCGTGGTCTTCTATTACTGGGCCACCCGGCCGCTGGCGCGCCGCGCTTCGCTGGACTACCTGCGCCGCCTGCAGGCGGCGCACCGCGTCTTTGCCCGCACGCCGAACTGGCGGCACAGCCTGCGCCACTTCATTGCCTTCGCCGACAGCCTGCTGGACAAGCTGCTGGCCCTCAGCGGCCGCTACCGCTTCGAGCACATGCGCTTCACGGGCCGCGAACCCCTGTTCGCGATGATCGAGCGCGGACAAGGCGGCATCTTCATCACGGCGCACATTGGCTGCCTGGAACTGTGCCGCGCCGCCATCGCCGACCGCCACGCGGCCCTGCGGCTGACCGTGCTGGTGCACACCGCGCATGCGGAACGCTTCAACCGGGTGCTGCAGCGCCTGGGCGACCAGGCGCACGACGGCAGCGGCAGCCGTGTGCAACTGCTGCAGGTCAGCGAAGTCACGCCCGCGACCGCCGTGCTGCTGGCCGAGAAAGTGGCGCAAGGTGAATTCATCGCCATCGCGGGCGACCGGGTTCCCGTCGCCCTGCACAACCATGCCGCCAAGACGGTGCGCGCGCCTTTTCTCGGCGCGCAGGCGGCCTTCCCCATCGGCCCTTATGTGCTGGCGGCCCTGCTGCGTTGCCCGCTCTACCTGATGGCCTGCACCCGCGTGATGGTGCCAGGTCCGCGCGGCAAGCCGGTGAGCAGCTACGAGCTGCGCTTCGAGCCCATCGCCGAGCAGGTGCTGCTGCCGCGCGCCGACCGGCAGGGCGCGCTGGCCGAACTCGCCGCGCGCTACGCGCTGTGCCTCGACGCCACCGTGGCCCGCTCGCCTTACGACTGGTTCAACTTCTTTCCCTTCTGGGACAGCCCCGACCCCAGCAACGCTCGCGCCCCCCGCCCATGAAGCCCACCCACGCGCCCCTGGTCCACGAGATCGAGGTCACACCCGCCTTCTTCGACATCGACGTGATGGAGATCGTCTGGCACGGTCACTACGTCAAGTACCTAGAAATGGCGCGCTGTGCCCTGCTGGCCAAGTTCAACTACGACTACCCGCAGATGCGCGCTTCCGGCTACGCCTGGCCCATCGTGGACATGAGACTCAAGTACGTGCGCCCGGCCACCTATGGCAAGCCGATCATCGTGCGGGCCGAAATCGTGGAATGGGAAAACCGCCTGCGCATCAACTACCTCCTGCGCGACAAGGAGACCGGGGCGAAGTTGACCAGCGCCCACACCCTGCAAGTCGCGGTGGACATGACCACGCGGGAGATGTGCTTCGTCTGCCCGCCGGTGCTGTGGGAACGGCTGGGAGTGCGGCCATGACCCACGCGCAAGACCACGACAAGCTACGGCGCCGCAGCCTCGGCCTGTGCGCGGGCCTCGGCCTGGGTTTCAGTCTGCTCGGCCTGGCCGCCATGCGCCCCGCCCGCGCAACGGAGCCGGACACCGCGCCGCTGCTGGCGCGCATCCGCCAGCGCCTGCAGACGGCCCCGGTGCTGCGGGGCCAGTTCGAGCAGGTCAAGCGTGTCCAGGGCTTCAAGAACCCGCTCGTCTCGCGCGGGGAGTTCCTGGTCGCGCGCGACCATGGCATCGTCTGGCACACGCTCAGGCCCTTCGAGTCCACCCTGGTCGTGACCCGTGACCGCCTGCAAAACCGTCAGGCCGACGGCAGCGTCAGCAGCCAACTCGACGCGCGCGATGAACCTGGCCTGCGCGCCGTCAACGCCCTGCTCTTCGCGCTGATGGCCGCCGACCTGGAGACACTGGCCCAGCGTTTCCACATCCAGGGCACGGTCGGCGACGCCGCAGACGCGCAAGACTGGCGCATCAGCCTGCGCCCGCGCGACGCCGCGCTCGCGCAATGGCTGAGCCGCGTGGAGCTGCAAGGTGACCGCTACCTGCGCGGCGCCACCCTGGTCGAGGCGCGCGGCGATGAAAGCCTGATCCGTTTCAGCGCCCAGGCCACGGCCGAGCGCCTGAGCCCGGCGGAGGTTGCACGCTTTGACTGAGTCCCTCGTCCTCGCGCGCGCGCGGCGCTGGGCCTGGCATGGCGTGGCCCTGCTCTGGCTCGTCATGGTGCTGGTCGTCGCCGCGCACCAATGGCGCTTCTGGCAAGACCCCCATGGCCTGGACGCCGACGTGATGTCACTGCTGCCAGCCGACGAACAGGCGCCCGAAGTCACCCTGGCCACGCGCCAACTGGGCGATCAGGCCGCGCGCCAGGTCATCGTGATGCTGGGCACGCCGGATTGGGGGCAGACGCAGAAGGCGGCGCTTGCCTGGTCGCAGGCCTTGCGCGGGCAGGAGGTGCTGGTGGAAAGCCGGGCCTTCAACCCGACAGCCCAGGCCGACACCCTCGCCTTCTACCGCCCATGGCGTGACCGCCTGCTCACGCCCGCGCAGCGCGCACAGTTGCAGGACACCCCCACCGCCACGCTGGCGCAGAACGCGCTTACCACGCTGTACCAACCGGCGGTGCAGGCACGGCTCACGGACTGGCTCGGCGATCCCCTGGGGCTCTGGCCCCACTGGTGGACGGCACGCGCCGCTGAAACCCGAGCCCGCCCGCGCGCGGGCGAGCAGGGTGAATGGCTGTGGCTGTCCGCCGAGGGGCGTGAATGGGTGGTGTTGGCCTATGACATCCGCGGATCGGCCTTCGCACTCGATGGACAGGCCATCATCGGCGCCACCCTGGGGAAGGCGGAAGAAGCCGCGCGACAGGCGCTCGCGCAGGCCGCGCCCGGCGCCACGCTGGATCTCCTGCGCGCGGGCATCCCTCTGCATGCCGAGGCCGCCGCCGTGCAGGCTCACCGGGAAATCAACACCATCGGCTGGGGTTCGCTGGCCGCCGTGCTGCTGCTGGCATGGCTGGCTTTCCGCTCCCCGCGCCCGATCGCGCTGGTGGCGCTGTCGCTGGGCATCGGCTGCGCGGTCGCGCTCTCGGTCACCGCCTGGTTGTTCGGCTCGGTGCACCTGTTGACGCTCATCTTCGGCGCCAGCCTGGTGGGCGTGGCCGAGGACTATGGCATCCACTATTACGCCAGTCGCCAGGCACGGGCAACGACACCCCCGCGCAGCCTGATGCGCCAACTTCTGCCCGGCCTGCTGCTGGCCCTGGCCACCAGCATGCTGGCCTACCTGGCACTGGGACTGGCGCCCTTCCCCGGCCTGCGGCAGATCGCCGTCTTCTCTTGCGTGGGACTGGCCGCCGCGATGCTGACCGTGGTCTGCTGGTTCCCCCTGCTCGATGGGGGCACCGTGGGCCCGAACCGGTTTGCCGAGGCCGTGAGCGCCAGTCTGGCGCGATGGCCACGCCTGCGCCCACAGGCTGTGCTCCGGCGTGCACCCCGCGCCTGGCTGCCCTGGCTCGTGCTGGGTCTGCTGTGCGCCTTCGGGCTCACGCGGCTGCAGACCAGCGACGACGTGCGGCAGTTGCAAAGCTCGCCAGCGGAACTCATGCAATCGCAAATCCGCCTGGCCCACCTGCTGGGCGTGGCCAGTCCGGCGCAGTTCTACCTGGTTCAGGGCCAGGATGCGGAACAGGTCCTGCAACGCGAGGAAGCGTTGACGGCCCGGCTCGATGCCGTGGCGCGGCGTCACGGCCTGGGCTACAGCGCCCTGTCTCATTGGCTGCCCTCGGTGGCGCGTCAGCAAGCCGACGCCGCGTTGACCGCGCAAGCCGAGAGCCGCGTGCTGGGCGCGGTCGGCCAGGTCCTGGGCGAATCGCTGCGGCGACCGGCCTTCCCCGAGGCACCGCTGACGCTGGACCGCTGGCTGACCAGTGCAGCCTCGGCGGCGGCGCGCCCGCTCTGGCTGGGGGAACTGAAGGGCGCAGCGAGCCCCACGCAGGCGAGCGTGGTCCTGCTGCGGGGCCTGCACGACCCCACCCTGCTGCCCGAACTCGCCGCCGTCGCCCATGATCTGCCCGGTGTGCGCTGGGTCGACAAGGCGGAGGAAGTCACCTCCGTGCTGGGCCGCTACCGCGAGGCCATGGGCGTGCTGCTGCTGTTCGCGCACGCGGCGGTCTTCGCGGCGTTGGCCTGGCGCTTCGGACGTGGCGCCTGGCGCGCCTGGCTGCCCACGGCCCTGGGCAGCGTCATCACACTGGCGCTGCTGGGTCTGCTGGGTCAACCGCTGCAGTTGTTCAATGTGCTGGCGCTGCTGTTGTTGCTGGGCGTGGGCGTGGACTATGGCATCTTCCTGCTGGAGCACCCCAACGACGGCTCGGCTTGGCTAGCGGTCAGCCTGGGGGCGGTCAGCACCTGGCTGGCCTTCGGCTTGCTTGGGCTGTCCAGCACACCCGCGCTGCGCGCCTTCGGGCTGACCTTGCTGTTCGGCGTCGCCATCGTCGGACTGCTCGCACCCTGCCTGCGGCCCGTGCAAGAAGCACCCGGACCCACCTCCTGATTCAAGTTTTCACGCCTTCATGCCTTCCTCATCATGCGACTGCAGTTGAACTCCGCCAACGATTTTGTCCTCCGACACATGCGCGCCCTTGAAATGCTGGGCGTCCTCATGCGCATCTTCAGCTTCAGCCTTGTGAGCTGGATGGGACCGGACAGCCCCTTCATGTTCGTCTGGATCTTCAACACCATCGACGCGATGCTGCTGTCCTGGTGCGCCTGGCTGCGCAAGGACGCCGCCTACACCACGCTCAATGTGTTCTGGATCCTCGTCGGACTGATCGGCATCGCGCGTGCCGGCCAGTTCCTGCACTGATGCCCGCGCATGCCATCCATGCAGACCCCTTGCTTTCTGACAACACCATCCACTCGGCGGGCACAGGCTCAGCCCAAGAGGCTAGGTTCGGCGCCCTTGCGCCCGGCGATGCTTCGGGTCGCCCGCCGCGCTTCATACCTAACCAAGGTCAATTGACATGAAAACCGAAAAAACCGACATCCTCATCATCGGCGCCGGGCCTGCAGGCGCAGTGGCGGCGGGCCTGCTGCGCCAGCAGGGCCGCCAAGTGCTGATCCTGGAGCGCGAGCAGTTCCCGCGTTTCTCGATTGGGGAAAGCTTGCTGCCCCAAAGCATGGAGTTGATCGAGGCCGCGGGCATGCTGCGCGACGTGGTGCAAGCGGGTTTCCAGTACAAAAATGGCGCGGCCTTCGCTTGGAACGGCAGGTACACCGCGTTCGACTTTCGCGAGAAGTCCAGTCCGGGCTGGGGCACGACCTACCAGGTCCAGCGCGCCGACTTCGATCAGGTGCTCGCCAACGCAGCGCAAGGCATGGGAGCCGAAATCCGCTACCGCCATGAAGTGTCAGCGGTGGACGTGGACGCCGCGCGCCCTCGCTTGACCGTCAAATCCCCCGAAGGCGAGACTTACCAGGTCGAGGGCAACTACCTGCTGGACGCCAGTGGCTTCGGCCGCGTGTTGCCCAGGCTGCTGAAACTGGAAACACCCTCGAACTTCCCCGCGCGCGGTGCGATCTTCAGCCATGTGCGGGACCACATCGATCCGGCCAGCAGCTTCGACCGCAACAAGATCCGCGTCACCGTGCATCCGAAGTTTCCACATGTGTGGTACTGGACCATTCCGTTCTCCAACGGGCGCTGTTCCCTGGGGGTGGTGGCGCAGACGGAATTCCTCGCCCAGTACCCCGGCAGTGAATTGGAACGCCTGCAGGCCCTGGTGGCCGAAGCACCCGACCTGGCCGCCCTGCTCAAGGACGCGGAATGGGACACACCGGGCCGCCAGATCGTGGGTTATGCCGCCAACGTGAAATCCCTGCATGGCATGAACCAGGGCCACCGATATGCGCTGCTGGGCAACGCGGGGGAGTTCCTCGATCCGGTGTTCTCCAGCGGTGTGACCATCGCCTTCAAGTCCGCCAGCCTGGCCGCCGAGTGCATCCGCCGCGAAGCTGCGGGAGAAAAGGTGGACTGGGACGCGGATTACGATCGCGCGCTCAGGACGGGCGTAGACACCTTCCGAGCCTTCGTTGAAGCTTGGTACGAGGGCTGGTTCCAGCGCATCATCTTCCATGACAAGCAAAAAACACCCGACATCCACCGCATGATCTCCGCCATCCTCGCGGGTTACGTCTGGGATCGCACCAACCCCTACGTGGCCGAACCGCGTCGCCTGGCCGTACTGGCGCAGCTGTGCTCGGTCTGAAGCCCTGAGCCGTCGCCACGCCTCGACCCGACCTGATCCCTGATTTCCCGCCGCTCTGCGTTTTCCGCCGCGACCCCATGAACTCACTGCAAGACAAGACGTTTTCTCCCAAGCACCAATCCGCCTTCGATGCCCGCTACGAAGCCCAGAAGATCGCCTTCGGCCCCGTGGTGTTCCACTGCGTGCGCTATGCCTGGAAACGCGGCATGCTGCAGGCGCTGGCCGAGGCCGGGGGGCAGGGACTGTCGGTGGACGACATGGCCGCGACCGGGCGCTGGAGCCGCTACGCCCTGAAGCTGGTGCTGGAGACCTGCCTGTCCTGCGGCGCCGTCTCACTGAAAGACGGTCGTTATGTACTGGACAAGACGGGCTATTGCGTGCTGAGCGACACGCTCACCCAGGTCAACCTGAACTTCGTGCACGATGTGTGCTACCTGGGCTTGTTCGAACTGGAACGGGCTCTGGACGAAGGCAAGCCTGCGGGCTTGAAGACGCTCGAGGCGCAGGCGGGCAAACGCTGGTCGACCATCTACCAGGGCCTGCCCGAACTGCCGGAGCCCGCGAAGTCGAGTTGGTTCGCCTTCGACCACCTCTACTCCGACACCTCCTTCCCGCTCATCCTGCCCGACGTGTTCGCCACCGCGCCCCGGCGCATCATGGACATCGGCGCCAACACGGGCAAGTTCAGCATCGCGGCCCTGCGCCACGACGCCCAGGTCGAACTGCACCTGGCCGACCTGCCCCAGCAGCTTGCGGTGGCGCGGCAGGCACTGGACAATGAGGGACTCGCAGGACGCGCGCATGCCCACCCCGTGGATCTGCTCGACGACAACGCGCCACTGCTGCAGGAAGGAGCACCGGGCATGGACCTGGTCTGGATGAGCCAGTTCCTCAGTTGCTTCAGCGAACAGGCCATCGCCAGCATCCTGCGGCGCGCCGTGGCCACCCTGACCCCACAGGGCCAGGTGCTGATCCTCGACACCTTCTGGGACCGGCAGCGCTACGACATCGCGGCCTACTGCCTGATCAACACCTCACCCTATTTCACGGCCATGGCCAGCGGCAACAGCAAGATCTACGAAAGCGCCGACTACATCCATCTCTGCGCAGCCGCCGGCCTGCGACTGATCACCGTGCGTGACGGCATCGGCTACGGCCACTCGCTGTTGCGTTTCGGCAAGGCATGAGCATGCCGCGCGCCACCACCCTCGCCACACGCTGCACCCTGGGCCTCTGGGTCGTGCTGCTGAGCGGCTGCGGCCTGCTGCGCACCACGCCCCCCGCGGACGGCGTGGGCCTTCCACCGGGCCGCGCCGTCCCGGCGCCCGCGCAAGCGGGTGACGCGCCCCTGCTGCGCCTCGCGCCCGGTGCGCTCGGACGCAATCTGGCGCTGGAGCAACGCATCCGCATCGAGGCGCGCGACGAAAAGGGCCAGCCACTCAAGCGCCAGATCGAGACCTTGCTGGAAGTCGATGCACGGACCTTGCGCGTCGTGCTGCTCTACATGGGGCAGACCGCCGCCGTGCTCGAATGGGACGGTCAGCGCTTGCAAGAGACACGCTCGGTCTGGTGGCCCTCGGCGCTGCGCGGTGAACGCATCCTCTCGGAACTGCAGATGGCGCTCTGGCCCAGCGCCGCGATTCGCGCCGCGCTGACGGAGGGTTGGACCCTGGACGCGGACGAGCAGGTGCGCGTCCTGCGTCAGGATGGCGTACCGGTCATCCAGATTCGTTTCGTCGATGGCATCCGCGAGGTCGAACTGCGCAACCTGCGGGAGGACTACCACCTCTCCATCCGTTCCCTGAGCCTGGACCCATGACCTTTCATCTCAACGCCCTCGGCCTGCTGTGCGCCCTGGGCAACGGCGTGGACGAGGTACGCCGGCAACTCTTCAACGCCACCGCCCTGCCTGGTACCCTGGGGGTGCGCCCCTGCGCGCTCTACGCGCCTTACGCGCCGCTGCATCCCGGCCAGGAAACCCCCACGTCCCTGCACCTGGGCTGTCTGCCCGACACGGTGGCGCTGCCGACGCTCGAGGATCTGCCGGTGGAGGAACGCACCCGCAGCAATGCGATGCTGACGTTGGCCTTGGCGCAGATCCAACCACAGGTGGATGCCGCCATCGCGCGGCATGGCCCGGAGCGCGTGGCCGTGGTGCTGGGCGCCAGCACGGCAGGGCTGGAAGAAGGCCTGCAGGCGGCGCGACAGTTCCAAGCCCAAGGCCGTTTCCCCAACCACTACCACTATGGCCAGCAGGAGATGGGCAACGCCGCCGCCTTTCTGCGCCGCAGCCTGGGCCTGCGCGGCCCGGCACATGTGATTTCAACGGCCTGTTCCTCTGGCGCCAAGGCCTTGGCCTCTGGCGCGCGCCTGCTGCAGGCCGGACTGGCTGATGCGGTGATCGCGGGCGGCGTGGATGCGCTCTCGGCCTTCACCATCGCAGGCTTCTCCGCGCTGGAATCGGTCAGCGCCGAACGCTGCCTGCCGCTATCGGCCAACCGGACCGGCATCAACCTGGGCGAAGGCGCCGCGCTGTTCCTGATGAGCCGGGAACCTGCGGCCTCGCCAGGCGAGGGAGTCTGCCTGTCCGGCTGGGGCGAAACCTCGGACGCGCACCACATGTCGGCCCCGGAACCCAGTGGACGCGGCGCGGCTGAGGCCATGCGCCTGGCCATGGCGCGCGCGCGCCTCACGCCTGGCGAGGTGGACTACGTCAACCTGCACGGGACGGCCACGCCACAGAATGACGCGATGGAAAGTCGCGCCATCCTCGATGTGCTGGGCAGCGACGTGCCCGTGAGTTCCACCAAACCGCTGACCGGCCACACACTGGCCGCGGCGGGCGCGATCGAAGCGGCACTGGCCTGGATCACCCTCGCCGACAACCCGCAAGGCAGGCTGCCACCCCATGTCTGGGATGGCGCATGGGACGACACCCTGCCCAGGCTGACGCTGGCGCGGGCCTCAGCTCCGGCCTTGGGCCGTCCCGTGCACCATGTGCTGAGCAATTCCTTCGCCTTTGGCGGCAGCAATGCGACGCTGATCCTCTCGCGCACCTGATCTCCCCATACCCGCATGCCAAGCACTTTCCAGCCCATCGAGCACTACGTCCCGCACCGGCGTAGCCTCTTGCTGATCGACCGCCTGATCGCCGCCGACGACGACAGTGCGGTGAGTGAACTGACGGTGCGCGACGGACTGTTTGCAGACACGGACGCCGCCGCCGTCCCGGCCTGGGTCGGGATCGAGTACATGGCCCAGGCGATCGCGGCCTGGGCGGGTGCCCGACACGCGCGCCACGGCAGCCAGCCGCGCCCCGGTTTCCTGCTCGGCAGTCGGCGCTACCTGGCGCATGTGGATGCCTTTCCTTTCGGCCAGCGGTTGCGCGTGAGCGTGAAGTGCGAACTGCTCGGCGACAATGGCCTGGGCATGTTCGAGTGCGCCATCCTGGACGCGCTCACGGGACAGCCCCAGGCCGAAGCCCGGGTGTCGGTCTATGAACAGCCCGAGGATCCCCCGTCCGGTTCGCACGGCAAGCCCATGCCCACGCCGCTAACCGGCAAGCCCTGAGTCACAGCAGCATGAACAACAACTCTCCCACCGCCACGGCACCGACGGTGCTGGTCACCGGTTCCAGCCGCGGCATCGGCCGCGCCATCGCGCTGCGCCTGGCGCAGGAAGGCCATGACCTGGTCCTGCACGGACGTGGCGCCAGTGCGCAGCTCGAAGAAACCGCCGCCCGCGTGCGCGAGATCCGGGGGCACGCGCACGCGGTCCGCACGCTGGCCTTCGACGTGGCCGATCGCGCCGCCGCATCCGCCGCCCTGCTGGCCGATGTGGAAGCGCACGGGGCCTATTACGGTGTGGTCTGCAACGCGGGCATCGCACGCGACAACGCCTTCCCCGCGATGACGGGCGAGGAATGGGACCAGGTCATCCACACCAACCTCGACGCCTTCTACAACGTGCTCAACCCGCTGGTCATGCCCATGGTGCGGCGCCGGGCGCCCGGGCGCATCGTCACGCTGGCTTCCGTCTCGGGCCTGATGGGCAACCGCGGGCAGGTCAACTACAGCGCGGCCAAGGCGGGCATCATGGCCGCGTCCAAGGCACTGGCCGTGGAACTGGCGAAGCGCGACATCACCGTCAACTGCGTCGCGCCGGGCCTGATCGAGACCGAGATGATCCACGCCGAAATGGCCCCGCAGGCCCTGGAGGAAGCGATGAAAATCATCCCCCTGCGCCGCATGGGCCGGCCCGAGGAAGTCGCCGCTCTGGTCGCCTTCCTGCTCAAACCGGAAGCGGCCTACATCACACGGCAGGTGATTTCGGTCAATGGCGGCATGATGGGTTGACTACCGGGATGCAGGGACGATGTTGGAATGAACGGAAAAAAAATGAACGAGAAAAAACGCGTGGTCGTGACCGGCTTTGGCGCGATCAGCCCCCTGGGACACGACTGGCCCACGGCCCTGGCGGCCCTGCGCGCGGAACGCAACAAGGTGGAGGTGATGGAAGCATGGAAAGGCTACGAGGGCTTGAACACCCAGCTCGGCGTGCCGGCTCTGCCCTTTGAACTGCCTGCGCACTACAACCGCAAGACCATGCGCAGCATGGGCCGGGTGGCGGTGATGGCCACGCGGGCCAGCGAGCTGGCCCTGATCGACGCCGGTCTGCTGGGACAAGGCGCGGACGCCATGAAGGCCGACCCGCTGCTGCACAGCGGGCGCATGGGTGTGTCCTACGGGTCCTCGGCGGGCACGCCCGCGGCCATCGGTGACTTTGGTCGCATGATCATGGAGAAGACCACCGAAGGCATCACGGCCAACACCTACATCAAGATGATGTCGCACACGGCCGCGGTCAACATCGGCGTGTTTTTCGGCCTCACCGGTCGTGTCATCACCACCTCCAGCGCCTGCACCTCGGGCAGCCAAGGCATCGGATATGCCTACGAAGCCATTCAGTCCGGTCGCCAGGTCGCCATGCTGGCGGGAGGCGCCGAGGAATTGGATGCGACCGAGGCCGCCGTCTTCGACACCCTGTTCGCCACTAGCACGAAAAACGACACCCCCGATCTGACACCACGCCCCTTCGACGCAGCGCGCGATGGCCTGGTGCTCGGCGAAGGCGCCTGCACCCTGGTGCTGGAAGAGCTGGAACACGCGAAGGCGCGCGGCGCGACCATCCACGCGGAGCTGATCGGCTACGGCACCAACAGCGACGGCTCGCACGTCACTCATCCCAAGAGCGAGACCATGGCTCAGGCCATGCGTCTGGCACTGGACGAAGCGGGCCTGCCCGCCAGCGCCATCGGCTACGTCAACGCCCACGGCACGGCCACCGAGCAGGGCGACCTGGCCGAATCCGAGGCCACCCTGGCCGTGCTGGGCGAGCGCGTGCCGATTTCTTCGCTCAAGAGCTACATCGGCCACACCCTGGGCGCCTGCGGCGCGTTGGAAGCCTGGTTGTCCATCGAGATGATGCGCGCAGGCTGGTTCGCCCCCACCATCAACCTGACACAAGTGGACCCGCGCTGCGCCGCGCTGGACTACATCACCCAGGGCGGGAGGGCCCTGCAAACCGACATCGTGATGAGCAACAACTTCGCCTTCGGCGGGATCAACACCTCGTTGATATTCCGCAGGTGGCAAGACTAAGTCGAACCATGCCAGGAACAGGCTGTAAGGCCTGTCCAGACGAGGAATGAATTTGAAAGCACCACGGATTGCCTTGGTCTTGTTAGTCCTGTTTCTGCAAGGACCGGCATGGGCACGGACTGCGGAACTGATTGAACATGAGCGGGTATTGCTTCCTGGCACTTCCACGCACTTGCCCACGACGGAAGACGCACGGGCCGCCATCATCCTCGGTGGTCAGCATTTGGGATGGCGAGTCACCGGAGACAACATTGGTCGGATCACACTTTTTTACAACAGGAAGAACAAGCACACGATCACAATCCATGTGATCTACGATGCCTACGGCTTCCAGGTGCGCTACGCCGACAGCACCAACATGAACTATGAAAAAGTCGACGAAAACACCGCCCTCATTCATCCCAACTACAACCGGTGGATCAACAATTTGATCAAGGAAATCCCCGAAGCGATGAAGGAAGTCAATGCGGCAAAGGCCCGCGCGGAACTCATCCGCGCACTGAAATCACCTTCTTCCGTCCAACCCACCCACAAGGAACAACCCTGATGAAAGTTCAACTCAGCTTCGCCGCGCTGTTCACTGGTCTCTTTCTCGCGGTGCCCGCGCACGCCGAAGACAAGATCCTGCACATCCCGCTCAAGGACGTGATCGAAATGCCGGAAGCCAAGGACAAGCTGGATGGCACGGTCAAGTTCTACCTGGCCGGCCAGACCACCCCCAAGGTGCTGTCCAAGTCCAACGACGATGTGTCGAACAAGCGCACCAACGCCGTGGGCAAGGATGAGGTCTTCGCCTGCAAGTGGGCGGCGCTCTCGGCACTGATCTCACTGCAGGACAAGGCCAAGACGCTGGACGCCAACGGGGTCATCAACATCGTGAGCTATTTCAAGAAAGAAACCTACAGCGACCCGGTGAACTTCGAATGCCGCAAGGGTGCCATCATGGCGGCCGTGACCCTCAAGGGCAACTACGCCAAGCTGGAAAAATAAGCTCCACCTCCCCCGGGCCGAAGGTGCCAAACCAGGATGAGGTGCAGCCTGTTGCCGCCTGGCTGGCATTGGCGCGGGTGTCCGAATGGTGGCCCCATTTCGCAAACCTCGAGAGTGCGCCATCCCCGGCGCTTGCCGAGTTTTCCGTCTCCGAGCAAGAACGCCTGCGCGGCATCACCGCGCCCAGGCGTCGGGCGCAGTTCATCGTGGGACGACTGTTGCTGCGGCGCCTGCTCCGGCAACTGCTGACACCCACGCGAACTTTCTCTGTGTCGGCGTCGGACCAGGGGCCACCCCGTCTTGAGGACCAGGACCATGATGCCCCAGAGCTGCACCTGGCCCTGAGCCACAGCGGAGACTGGGTCTGCGCCGCCGTGGCCCCGCTGGCCCTGGGTCTGGACCTCGAAGCCACGGAAGACCGATCCCGTGCCCGTGACTGGCCCGCGCTGGCGACGATGGCGGCCTCGCCCACCGAACGCCGCGCCCTGGCCGCCCTGCATTCGCCCGCTGAACAAGGCGCTGGTTTCCTGCGACTCTGGACGCTGAAGGAAGCCTGGTTCAAGCAACAGGCACGCGCCCTGGATCTGGCTGTGCTGCCACGCCTGCACACTGCCCCCGCGAACGATGCCGCGGCATTCAATGCCTGGGTCTGGCAGACCGAGCACTGCACCCTGGCGCTGAGCTGGTCCTCGACCCTCTCGTCGACCCCGCTGCCGGTGCACTGGGTCCAGTCGTACCCAGTTGGCTCGGGCCATGGTCCAGCACCGACTGACGCGTCCGGACCCTTGGGCACCACAGCGCCTCTGCACACGCTGGCCCACGCCAAGCCGCGACCCTGGCACGTCGGCCTGCCCCCCTCTGCCTGAGTTCTGAGTTCAGTCAGGCCATGCGGGCGCCATCAAGCCGTCAGGCACCAAGGTGCCGTGTCATGCACCAGCCCCATCCAGAGCGCCCACGCCGAGCTGAGCGCCAAGGCCAGTCCGGCCAGGCGCACGCCCAGGTTCTGCCAGATCGGATTGCGCGAACTTGCGCCCTGCCCCAGGCGCAGCCACAGCCACGGTCCCAAGGTCATCGACACCGCCGTTCCCAAGGCAAAGAGCGCCATGACCACCGCGCCTTTCCAGGCCTGTCCCGTCAAGGTGGCAACCAGCAATGCGGAATACAACAAACCGCAGGGCAGCAAGGCCCACAAGCTGCCGATCAGGAGCAGGCCGGCGCTTGCACCCCTGCTGCCCTGTCCGTCGTCGGTGGCAGCACGGCGACGCACCAGGCGCTGCACGCGGCGCCACAGCGCCTGCGCACCCTGCTCCAGCCAAACCGGCTGGGCAGCACGCCAGAGCAAGACCAGACCCAAGGCGATGGCCGCCACATGCAGCAGCGACCAGAGCGGACGCAGGGCCGCCGAGTGGACTGTCAGCCAGCCCAGTCCCTGCATCGACGCGGCCGCCAGTCCGCCCAGGGCCGCGTAGCCCAGCACCCGCCCCAGTTGGAACATCAACACGAGCGGCAGGTCGGAGGAGGCCGCGGGCGGATTGCCCACGGGCAAGGCACCCGTGGCATCTGCCTGAAAGCGGGCTGGCTGCGGCGCGATCGGCGGGCCACCGCGCGCCGCGCGCGCCAGGCCAGCGCAGGCCGCGCCGCACATGGCCACGCAGTGCGGCCCGCCGGCCAGCCCCATCAACAGCGCCGTGAAGGCAAGGGTGGAGGACATCCCGGCATTCTGGCTCAAAGAATCTTGGAGAAACGCGCCCGATTGCGGTCGGCCTGCAGATAACGGTCAAACACCATGGCGATGGCGCGCACAAAGTACCAGCCCAGGGGCGTGACCTGGATGCCGCCGCGCCGCGCGTCCAGGTCCAGGCTGACCAAGCCCTGCTCGGCCAAGCCGCGCAGGGCTTCCAATTCGGTCGCGAAGTAAGTCTTGAAGTCGATCAGCCAGGCCAGGTTGATGGACTCGAACATCAGCTCGCCCTGACACATCAGGGCCATGATCACGGCGCGCCGCACCAAGTCGTCGCGCGAGAGCGCCAGGCCCCGCTGCACCGGGAAGCAACCCCGATCCAGCGCGTCGTAGTACTCCTCCAGCGTCTTGGCGTTCTGGCTGTAGGTCGCGCCGATGCGGCCAATCGCGGACACGCCCAGACCGATCAAGTCGCAATCGGGCTGCGTGCTGTAGCCCTGGAAATTGCGGTGCAGGCGACCCTGACGCTGCGCCACCGCCAGGGCATCGTCCGGCAAGGCGAAATGGTCCATGCCCACGTAGACATAGCCCGCGCCCTGCAGACGCGCCAGGGCGTCCGACAGCATGGCGAGCTTGGCCGCCGCGCCCGGCAACTGGGCACCATCGATGCGACGCTGCGGCTTGAAGCGTTCGGGCAGATGGGCGTAGGCGTAGAGCGCGATGCGCTCAGGCCGCAACGCACAGACCTGATCCAGGGTGCGGGCGAAAGACTCGGGTGTCTGCAGTGGCAGGCCGTAGATCAGGTCGGTGTTGACGGACTCGAAGCCACGGTCGCGCGCGGCCTGCACCAGCGCGAACACCTGTTCCGCAGGCTGCACACGGTGCACGGCCTTTTGCACGGCCGGGTCAAAGTCCTGCACGCCGAAGCTCAGACGGTTGAAGCCCAGTTCAGCCAGCACGTCCAGTCGTCCCGCATCGATGGTGCGCGGATCGACCTCGATGGAGTACTCCCCCCCGGGCGTGAAGTGGAAGGCGCGTTGCAGCATGCGCATCAGCGCACGCAGTTCCGCGTCATTCAGAAAGGTCGGCGTGCCGCCGCCCAGATGCAGTTGGCTGATCGCCGGGGCGTGGCCTGCCGTGCCCGCGCCCAAGGCCTCGAGGTGCAGATCCACCTCGCGTGCCAGATATCGCAGGTACTCGGCCGCGCGCTCATGGTGCTTGGTGATGATCTTGTTGCAGGCGCAGTAGTAGCACAGCGACTCGCAGAAGGGTATATGCACGTAGAGCGACAAAGGCAGCGCCCCCGCGCCCGCGCCGCCGCGTTGCCCCAGGGCCTGGGCGTAGTCGGTCGCACCAAAAGCCTCGACGAAACGATCCGCCGTCGGGTACGAGGTGTAGCGCGGACCGCTCACGTCATGGCGACGCAACAGCTCGGGCGTGAGCGCGAGCGGTGCGTCGGGAGCGATGGCGGAGTCAGTGTCTTTGCGCATGGGGGAAAACCGGATGGTTGGTGCGAGACTGTGCGCCTCGGGCGCGTTCCCCATCTTGATTTGCATCAAAAGGTGACCGATTCACCCCTCGCCCCCCCCGAGGGCCCCGGGGCCGCGACACCCGCCAACCGTGTCACAATCATCGCCATGTCGTCCCACCCCACCATCAACGTTCATGCGATGGATCTGCGCACGATCAAGGTCGCCTGCTCCAATTGCAATCTGCGCGAGCTCTGCATGCCCGTGGGCCTGAGCAGCGAGGAGATGGAGCGCCTGGACCAGGTTGTGGCGGCACGGCGCAAGGTCAAGCGCGGCGAGGCACTGTTCCACGCGGGTGAGAAGTTCGAATCGCTCTACGCCATCCGCACCGGCTTTTTCAAGACCTGTGTCACCACCGAGGACGGGCGTGATCAGGTCACCGGCTTCCAGATGGCCGGCGAGATCATCGGTCTGGACGGCATCGTGAACGACCTGCACAGCTGCGACGCCGTGGCGCTGGAAGACGCCGAGGTTTGCGTCATGCCCTACGAGCGCATCGAGGATCTGTCGCGCGAGATCAATGGCTTGCAGCGTCATGTGCACCGCATCATGAGCCGCGAGATCGTGCGCGACCAAGGCGTCATGCTGCTGCTGGGCAGCATGCGCGCCGAGGAGCGGCTGGCCGCCTTCCTGTTGAACTTGGTGCAGCGCCTGCACGCGCGGGGCTTCTCCCAATCTGAACTCATCCTGCGCATGACGCGGGAAGAAATCGGCAGCTACCTGGGCCTCAAGCTCGAAACCGTGAGCCGCACCTTCTCGCGTTTCGCGGAAGACGGCATCGTCGAGGTCAAGCAGCGCTACGTGCGCATCCTGGACACGGACGCCCTGACCCGGCTGGTGAACGCGGTCCAGCCGGCCTGCAACTGAACGCGGCGCATGCCGGTTCAGACAAGACGCGCGTCGCGGTCTGGATGATGCCCCCTCCTATCGCAAGCGAGCCATCCACGACACGCGCACGTCGTGGTCCTCGTGGCCGCGAAGGTACGCCTGGATAAGCACCCTAGCGGGCGCTGCTCAATCTTTCTCCTGGGCCAACAGCAAGGTCAAGGCGCTGGCCAGTCCGGCCATGCCCCAGAAGGCGAAGAACGCCAGGGTGTAGACCCCGGCACGCGCCAGCTCGACGGGCTGGCCAAACCAGTGCAGATCCTGCGGATCCACCAAGGCAAAGACCAGCATCTCCAGCAGACCAGCGACCAGAAAAGCCGGCCAGGCGATCCACATCAGTTTGCGCCACTGCATGCTTGTGCTCCTCTACACGCCTGTGTTTTTGTTGATTCGCGGTCGGCTAGCGTCGCCTGTGCGCCTGCCTGTCAGGGCTTGATCGGGGTCTGGGACGGGGTGGAACTGGTGCCGAGCTGCAGGTCCACCGGAGCGGCCACAGGTGCGCCGGTCTGCGCATGATTGCGCGCCTGCTGTGCCGGGGCCTCGTTCTGCCTGAGCACGCGGGTGTCCAGCACCGGATCGGGCGCGCTGGCGGCCAGCCAGAAGGTATGCAGGCCCGCGACCACCACGATGAGAGGTCCGGACAGGACCAGCCACACGTAGCCGAACTTCCACCAGGGTTTTGTGTCTTGCATGTCTTGCTCCTTGATGCTCCCAGCCGCCCGTTCATCGGGGGACGAGGAAAACAGATTTTTCCTTGACCACATGGTCGTCGGCGCTGATCTCGAAACGCATGGGATGGCTCCCCTTGCCCACGCGCTCGCCTTCTTCGTAAGGCAGCTGGGCGCGCACGGCGATCCAGCGTGACTGCGCCGGACCGATGGTGATCTCGCCGCCTTCGGCACCGTCGCTGACCACGGCGAGCCCGGGCAGACCCGTGGCCACGATGCGGTAATGCTGCGTTCTTTCGGCAGCGTTCATGATCTGCAGGCGGTACACGTTCTCGATCATGCCGCGCCCGTCCGGACCGACGACGATGCGGGCAAGCACGCCACGGTCTCGCACCACATCCACCTTGAAGGACGAACGCAGGGCCAGGCTCGCCAGCAGCCCGAAAATGATGGCCCAGAGGATGGCCGTGTAGACCAGCACGCGCGGCCGGAACACGCGTTTCCAGGTCTGCAGGCGGCTCCAACCTCCGTGCAGCGCGTTCTGCGTGGTATAGCGGATCAGGCCACGGTCATAGCCCATCTTGTCCATCACGCCATCGCACACATCCGCGCAGGCCCCGCAGCTGATGCATTCGTACTGCAAACCCTCGCGGATGTCGATGCCTGTGGGGCAGACCTGCACGCACATCGTGCAGTCGATGCAGGACCCGAGGCCCATGGACTTGAGTGCCTGCGGGTCCGTCTGACGCGAACGTGCGCCGCGCGGTTCGCCGCGCTGCTCGTCATAGCTGACGATCAGCGTGTCCCGGTCGAACATCGCGCTCTGGAAGCGCGCGTAGGGGCACATGTACTTGCACACCTGCTCGCGCATGAAACCCGCGTTGCCATAGGTCGCCAGCGCGTAGAAATTCACCCAGAACCATTCCCAGGGGCCGAACCCCAGGGTGAAGGACTGCGCCCAGAGTTCGCGCACCGGCGTGAAGTAACCCACAAAGGTGAAACCCGTCCACAGCGACAAGGCCAGCCAGACCGCGTGCTTGCCGCCCTTGCGCAGGAACTTGTTCAGGCCCCAGGGCCCGGCGTCGAGACGCAGGCGCGCACTGCGGTCGCCCTCGAGCTTGCGCTCGATCCACAGAAAGATCTCGGTGTAGACCGTCTGCGGGCAGGCATACCCGCACCATTGGCGCCCGGCGACGGCGGTGAAGAGGAACAGCGACAGCGCCGAGATGACGAGCAGGCCCGTGAGGTAGATGAAGTCCTGCGGGTAGAGAACCAGGCCAAAAAGGTAAAAACGCCGGGCCCCCAGGTCGAAGAGCACGGCTTGACGTTCGCCCCACTGCAGCCAGGGCAGGCCGTAGAAGACGATTTGCGTCAACCAGACCAGCACCCAGCGCCAGCGCGCATAGAGGCCGCTGACGCTGCGGGGATAGATCTTCTTGCTGGCCTCGTAGAGCGAGACCATGGTCTCGCCGCCGTCGGCCTCGGCAGCGATGACCGGAATGACCTTTCTATCGGCCACCACCGCGGCTCCAAACATAGGCCGTCAGCAGGTGGATCTGCTCCGGGCTGAGCTTGCCGCCATGTGCCGTGCCTTGCGCGGGCATTTGGTTGGTCTTGCCGGCGTTGATCATGGCCGTGATCGCGCTTTCGCCCCAGCCATGCAGCCAGACATCGTCCGTCAGATTCGGGGCGCCCAGCAAGGGATTGCCCTTGCCGTCCTGACCGTGGCAGGCGGCGCAGACCCCGAATTTGGCCTTGCCCAGTTGCGCCCGCAGGCTGTCATGCGGACTGTTGGACAGGCTGAGCACATAGTGCGCGACATTCTTCACATCGTCCGCACCACCGACCGCCGCCGCCATCGGGGGCATCACGCCAGCACGCCCCTGCGTGATGCTGGTCTTGATCTCGTCGGGCGTGCCGCCCCAGAGCCAGTCGCCATCCGTCAGGTTTGGAAAGCCCTTGCTGCCCCGCGCGTCGCTGCCGTGGCATTGGGCGCAGTTGTTCAGGAACAGCTTTTCCCCCATGGTCAGGGCCTGGCCGTCCTTGCTCGTGTCCGGCACGCTCAGTCCCGCGAACCTCGCGTACAGGGGCGCCACCTGCTGCGCGCCCTTGGCCATCTCAGCTTCGTACTCGCCCAGTTGCGTCCACCCCAGGGACCCTTCGTGCTTGCCCAGGCCGGGATACAGAAACAGATAGACCAGGGAGAAGATGATGGTGAGGATGAACAGGCCCACCCACCAACGCGGCAGGGGGTTGTTCATCTCGCGCAGATCCTCGTCCCAGACATGGCCGGTGCTGTTGTCGGCGGAGGCATTCTTGACCTTGACCTTGCCCGACACCCAGAGCAGCACCAGACAGGCGATGATGCTGATGAGGGTGACGGCGCCAATGAAGATCGACCAGTAGTTGTGCGTGAAGTCGCTCATGATGTGTACTCGCCTTCAGTGTCTTGTCTTCATTCTTCGAAGGGCAGGCGAGCGGCTTGCTCGAAGTCCGCCCGCTTGCGCGCGGACCAGGCCCAGGCCACGATGCCGACGAAGCACAGCAGCCCCACCACGGTGACGACGGAACGCAGGGTATTGATGTCCATGTCCATGCTCCTTACTTGAGCGCGGTGCCCAGCACCTGCAGGTAGGCGATCAGCGCGTCCATCTCGGTCTTGCCCTTGACGTCCGCGGGCGCCTGTGCGATCTGTTCGTCCGTGTAGGGCACGCCAACCACGCGCAGGGCCTTCATGTGATTCGGCAGCGCGTTGGCATTCACCAGATTCTTCTCCAGCCAGGGATAGGCCGGCATGTTCGATTCCGGCACCAGGTCGCGCGGGTTGATCAAGTGGATGCGGTGCCACTCATCGCTGTAGCGACCGCCCACGCGGGCCAGATCCGGCCCCGTGCGCTTGCTGCCCCACTGGAAGGGGTGGTCATAGACCGATTCCCCGGCCACGGAGTAGTGGCCATAACGCAGCGTTTCGGCGCGGAAGGGACGGATCATCTGCGAATGGCAGTTGTAGCAACCTTCGCGGATGTAGACATCGCGTCCTGCCAGCTGCAGCGCGGTGTAAGGCTTGACGCCTTCCAGCGGCTGGGTAGTGGACTTCTGGAAGAAGAGCGGAACGATCTCGACCAGCCCCCCCACCAGCAGCACCAGCAGGATCAGCACGATCATCAGGAAGTTGTTGGTCTCGATCTTCTCGTGACCCGAGGTTTTGTGTTGTGCCATGTTGTTCTCCTCAGACGTGGGCCGCCGCGACGTTGGGGATGCGCACCGGTTCAACGCGCCCGGCCGTGGCCGTCTTGATCACGTTCCAGAGCATCAGCACCATGCCCGCGAGGTACAAGAGACCGCCCAGCAGACGCAGCACGTAGAAGGGATAGGTGGCCTTGACCGACTCAACAAAGGTGTAGGTCAGCGTGCCGTCGGCGTCGACCGAGCGCCACATCAGGCCCTGCATCACGCCAGCGATCCACATGGCCGCGATGTAGATCACGATGCCCACCGTGGACACCCAGAAGTGAACCTCGATGGCCTTGACGCTGTACATCTGCTTCTGACCGAACAGGCGCGGGATGAGGTAGTACATGCTGCCCATGGTCACCAGGCCCACCCAGCCCAGGGCGCCACTGTGCACGTGGCCGATGGTCCAGTCGGTGTAGTGGCTCAGGGCGTTGACCGTCTTGATGGACATCATCGGTCCTTCGAAGGTGCTCATGCCGTAGAAGGACAGGCTGACGATCAGGAAGCGCAGGATGGGGTCGTCGCGCAGCTTGTGCCAGGCGCCGCTGAGCGTCATGATGCCGTTGATCATGCCGCCCCAGCTGGGGGCGAGCAGGATCAGCGAGAAGAGCATGCCAATCGATTGCGTCCAGTCCGGCAAAGCCGTGTAGTGCAGGTGGTGCGGCCCCGCCCACATGTAGGTGAAGATCAGCGCCCAGAAGTGGACGATGGACAGGCGGTAGCTGTAGACCGGCCGCTCGGCCTGCTTGGGGATGAAGTAATACATCATGCCCAGGAAGCCGGCGGTCAGGAAGAAGCCCACCGCGTTGTGGCCGTACCACCACTGCACCATGGCGTCCTGCACACCGGCGTAGGCCGAATAGGACTTCCAGAATCCGGCTGGCACGGCCGCGCTATTGACGATGTGCAGCAGCGCCACGGCGATGATGAAGGCCCCGAAGAACCAGTTGGCCACGTAGATGTGGCGGACCTTGCGCATGCCCACGGTGCCGAAGAACACCAGAGCGAAGGCCACCCAGACCAGGGTGATCAGGATGTCGATCGGCCATTCGAGTTCGGCGTATTCCTTGCCCGAGGTGTAGCCCAGCGGCAGCGTGATGGCCGCCAGCACGATGACCACCTGCCAGCCCCAGAACGTGAATGCCGCCAGCGGCCCGCCAAACAGGCGGACCTGGCAAGTGCGCTGAACCACGTAATAAGCCGATGCGAACAGACCGCAACCGCCAAAGGCGAAGATCACCGCGTTGGTGTGCAAGGGGCGCAAGCGTCCGTAGCTGAGCCAGGGGATGCCGAAATTCAACTCGGGCCAGGTCAGCTGGGCGGCGATGATGACGCCCACCAGCATGCCGACCACGCCCCAGACCACCGTCATGATGGCGAATTGCCGAACCACGGTGTCGTTGTAGACCGTGGCGTCCTGTTTAAGTATTGTCATGTTTCACCTCTGTTCACAGTCTGCCCGCTTGGGTACATCGCCGGTTTGACGCATGTCAAACCGACCGCATTCAGTCATCGCGCAAGATGCGCTCGCCCTCGGCCTCCAGGTCCTCGAACTGGCCGCGCTGGATCGCCCACCACAGTCCGCCCAGGACAAAAAACACCAGGGCGACCGACAGCGGGATCAACAGGTACAGAATCTCCATCACGCACCTTTCAGGGAGGGCTCGGCCCGCGCGGCGGCGGGGCGCGTCAGGCGCAGCGCGTTGAGCACCACCAGCAGGGAACTGGCGGCCATGCCCAGACCAGCCGCCCAGGCCGGCAGCAGCCCGGCCACGGCCAAGGGAATGCAGGCGGCGTTGTAGGCCACGGACCAGGCGATGTTCTGCCGCACGATGCGCAAAGTGCGCCGAGCGATGGTCTGCGCCTGCACCACGCTGTCCAGATGCTCGCCCAGCACCACAAAATCGGCCCGCGCACGGGCCAGCGGCACGGAAGGACCAAAAGCGAAGGACACCTGGGCACCCGCCAGCGCCGGGCCATCGTTCAGCCCATCGCCAACCACGGCCACCCTGCGGCCCTGGGCCTGCAGCTGTCGCAAGGTCGTTAACTTGTCATCTGGCGCGCACGCACCCCGCGCATCTGCCAGGTCCAGCCCCAGTTCGCGCGCCACGCGCGCCACCGGCGCCGGCGCGTCGCCCGACAACATGCGCACCGCCAGGCCCTGCTCGCGCAGGGCAGCGACCGTTGCACCTGCGTCCGGCCGGATTTCCTCGCCGAATTCAAAAGTGGCCAACCAGCCCTGCTCGTCCGAGAGCATGGCATGCGGCCCGAACACGGCCTGCGCAGGTACCCCGCAATGCAAGGGCGAACCAAGGCGCAAGGCGCGTCCGTCCACCGTGCCCGTCAGGCCCCGGCCGCTGTGTTCCCTCAGGTTCTCGACCGGGGTGACGTCTTGCGCCGCGGTGGTGGCCTTGACCAGGGCCCGCGAGAGCGGGTGCAGGGACTGGCGTGCCAGCGCCGCGCCCCAGGCCAGGGCCAGGCCCCGTGTCAGGCCCTCGCGGGTGCGCACGGCCTGCAGGGTCAGGGCGTCGCTGGTCAGGGTGCCGGTCTTGTCGAACACCACCGTGTCGACACTGGCCAGGGCTTCGAGCGCCGAGAGCCGGCGCACCAGCACGCCCTGGCGCGCCAGCGTGCCCGCGGCCGCCAGCAAGGCCGCCGGCGTGGCCAGGGTCAACGCGCAGGGACAGGTGACGATGAGCACGGCCACGGCCACCATCAGGGCATGGCCTGGCCCGCCCTGCCCTGTTGCGGCATCGACCTGCCACCAGTAGACCGCTGCCCCGGCAGCCGCCAGCAGCACGACGATCAGGAAAGGCCGTGCCAGTCGATCCACCAACTGCGCCATGCGCGGCCGGCTGGCCTCGGCCTGCTCCATCAGGGCGACGATCTGCGCGTAACGCGTGTCCTTGCCCACGCGCTCGACCCGCATCAGCACCGGCGCCGCCAGGTTGTGGCTGCCCGCGATGAGGGCGTCACCCGGACCGCGCTTGAGCGGCCGCGATTCGCCGGTGAGCAAGGCTTCGTCGACCTGGGTGCTGTTGTGCGGCAGGCCCTCGAGCAGCACACCGTCGGCAGGGAAGGCCTCCCCGGGCAGCACACGCAGCAGGTCGCCCACGCGCACGCGGTGCAAGGCGACCCGCTCGTAACGCGGTTCCCCGTCAGGACTTGCCTCGTCACGGGTCTGGCGCAACACGCTCTCGGGCAGGCGGTTCATCAGGGCGTCCAGTGCGCCGGCCGTGCGGTTGCGCAGGCGCAGCTCCAGCCAACGCCCGGTCAGCAGGAAGCAGACGAACATGGTCAGCGAGTCGAAATAGACCTCGCGCCCGAAGATGCCCTGTGGCTCGAAGGTGCCCAGGGTGCTGACGACGAAGGTGATGCCCATGCCCAGGGCCACGGGCACGTCCATGCCGATGCGTAGGCTGAGGCGACCTTGCCTGAAACCACTCGTCAGGTCACGCCAAGCCGCCGAGAAGAAGGGACCGCAGCAAAACAGCATGACCGGCAAGGTGAGCACCCAGCTGGCCCAGCGCAGCAGTTGCTCCTGCTCGCCCGTGAGGTCCCCCATGGCCGAGCCCGGCCCAGCCACGTAAGCCGGCCACGCGTACATCATGACCTGCATCATGCAGAAGCCCGACACCAGCCAGCGCCACAAAGCGCCGCGCGATTCGCGGCGACGGCGCTCGCTGGCAAACAGATCCTGCGCGGGCACGGCGCGGTAACCCGCAGCCTGCACCGCCTCCAGCCACTGGGAGGGGCGGGCCACGCCGGCGCGCCAGCGCAGGCGCGCGCGCTGGCTGCCGGCGCTCACGCTGACGGTTTCCACGCCCGGCAGATGGCGCAGTGCATCTTCCACGTTGAGAGCACAGGCGGCGCAGTACATGCCCTCGATCGCGAGGCGAGACTCCCACAGGAGCGTATTGGCCCGATCCGGCGCCACATCGGCCGGACCCTGCTCAGACAGCGGGCGGCCGAAAGCGGGCCAGAACTGGGGGTCATCCACCAAGGCACACGCGTCGGCGGCACTGGATGCGGCGTAGGCAACCGTGGGAAAGGCACAGGAGGCAGTGGCGGCGGCGTCGGAAGCGGAAGACGCCTCCAGGGGACCTGCCGCGACAGGCGATGCTCCAACGGCAAGGGCTGACGTCATGGACGGCAAGCGTAAGGGCAGCGGCATGAAGATGATTTGATGCAAATCAAATCTTCATGGCAAGCCCTGGCGGGTTTCGTGTGCCCCGCCCGCGCCTACATCCGGGTAGATTTGTCCTCGTTGGCCGCTTCGCGAGCCGTGTTTTCCCTGAGCGGACTTTCCCGGGTGGTGCGCTCCTGCTCCCGCGCGCGGCTCGAGCTCATAGCCTGGCCCACCGCCTCGCCCAGCTCGATCACGGCCAGGGCGTAATAGCTGCTCCAGTTGTAGCGTGTCACGGCGTAGAAATTTTCCGTGCCCGCCACGTAACTGGGGGAGTAGGCCCCGTTCTGCAGCTCCACCAGCGCCAGCGGGCCTTCGTGCTGACGTGCATCGTGCCCAAGCAACACGCCCATGGCGGAAAACTGCTCCACCGCGAAGGTGGGCTTGATGTCCGGCGCCAGCAACATGGGCAGGTCCAGCACGGCGTAATCGAAACTGACGGCGTAATGCGTGGGCATGCCGGGTTTCCAGTTGAAGGACTTGAAGTAGTTCGCCACCGAACCGATGGCATCGGCCACGCTGCCGCTCAGGTCCACCGTGCCGTCGCCGTCGAAATCCACGCCGTAACGCGCCCAGTTGGAGGGCATGAACTGGGGGATACCGAGGGCGCCCGCGAAACTGCCGCGCGGCTGAAACGGGTCTAGCTTCGCGGCATGGCATTTCTTCAGGAAGGCGGCGAGTTCTTCGCGGAAAAAAGCCGTGCGGGCGGCAGCGCGGGGGTGCGCGGTGGGAAAGTCCAGCGACAGGGTCGTCAAGGCTTCGATCACGCGGAAGTTGCCGGTATTGCGCCCGTAATAGGTTTCCACGCCGAGGATGCCGACGATGATTTCCTCCGGCACGCCGTACTCCGCCGAAGCACGCGCCAGCAGCGCTTCATGCTGGCGCCAAAACGCCACGCCCGCGCCGATGCGCTGGGTCTGCAGGTAGTTGCCGCGGTACTGCTGCCAATCCCGCGCGCGGCTGCCTGGCGTGGGCGGCAGCACACGCTCCATGGCCTGCGGTACCTGGCGCACCCGCGCGATCTGGCGACGCACCCAGGCCCGGTCCAACCCTTGTTCGGCGGCGATCTGGTCGGCCAGTTTCATGGCATCCGCGCGCTTCGCGTAGCTCGGGCCTGTGCCATCCACCCAGGAGGGCAGGCGGCGCAGCGGCACAGTGGGCGCGATGCGGGGCGTGGTCGGGGCTTGGGCCGACGCAGACTGGGAGGCAGCGCTTGCGGAAAGCTTTGCCTTTGCAGCGGTGTGTGCACCACCCTGCGCTTGCGCCCCCCCGGCGCTCCAGCACATCACCACGCCCAGCAGCCAGCCCAGCGGCATGAAGGGCCGAGGCGACAAGATCGAGCGAGGCGACAACGAGAACAGCGGCACGGGAAACAAGGACAAGAAAGACGGCGGGCGGACGGCATCCATTGTCAACGGGAATGCGCCGCGCCGCCAGTCTTGCGGGCCAGATTTACACGCCGGCCAGGGGCGATGTGCGCATCTTGCACAATCCAGCCTCACTTCCCTGTCATTTTCCTTTTCGATGGACCTGTCCCCATGAGCATCCATACCAAACTCCAGCAACTTGGCATCACCCTGCCCCCAGTCGCCGTTCCCGCCGCCGCCTACCTGCCCTATGTGCAAACCGGCAAGTTGGTCTTCCTCAGCGGACACATCGCCAAGAAGGAGGGCAAGCCCTGGGTCGGGCAACTGGGCAAGACCATGGGCACCGAGGAAGGCAAGGCTGCCGCGCGCGCCATCGCCATCGACCTGCTGGGCACGCTGCAGGCGGCCTGCCAGGCCAACGGCGGTGATCTGAACCGCGTCGCGCGCATCGTCAAGGTCATGTCCCTGGTCAACTCCACGCCGGATTTCACCGAGCAGCACCTGGTAACCAACGGCGCGAGCGAACTGTTCGCGGAAATCTTCGGCGACAAAGGCGCGCATGCGCGCAGCGCCTTCGGCGTGGCACAGATCCCCTTGGGTGCCTGTGTGGAAATCGAGCTGATCGCCGAACTGGCCTGAGAGCGGCTCGGTCGCTGGTCTGCGCGAGACGGATCAGTTCGGGCCAGTCTTACGCCTGGATTCAGCCCGAGTTGCTGCCGGCGCTGCCTGGCATGCGCGTGTTCAACCCGCCCCGCTGCCAAGGCAAGCACGCGATTCCAGCACCGCAAAGCTCAGTCGGCGCGCGCCTGCAGCACCGGCAACGGGGTTGCGGGAGGCAGGGCCTGTGCGCGGCCGACGGAAAGGTCGGTGGCCTGGAGCGCCGCCTGGACGTGGTGCATCCCAGCCAGCTTGAACACCGCCACGGCACGGGCCAGTTGGCCCGACTGCTCGTGCATGCTTTGCGCGGCGGCGGCGCTTTCCTCGACCAGGGCTGCGTTCTGCTGGGTCATCTGATCCAGGTTGGTGATGGCCGCATTGACCTGGGCGATGCCCGCGCTCTGGTCGCTGGCCGCCGCGGTGATTTCACCGATCACATCGGTCACGCTGCGCACCGAGCGCACGATCTCGTCCATGGTGTCACCGGCTTGGCCCACCAGGCGCGCGCCGGCATCCACCCGCTCCACGGACGCGCCGATCAACGCCTTGATTTCCTTGGCGGCTTCGGCGCTGCGACCGGCCAGGCTGCGCACCTCGCCCGCCACCACCGCGAAACCCCGTCCCTGCTCACCGGCGCGCGCGGCTTCCACCGCCGCGTTCAGGGCCAGGATATTGGTCTGGAAGGCGATGCCATCGATCACGCCGATGATGTCGTTGATGCGCCGGCTGCTGGCATTGATCTCGTCCATGGTGCTGACCACTTCATGCACCACCGCCCCGCCCTTCTCCGCCACGCTGGAGGCCTGCGCGGCCAGGGTGGAGGCCTGGCGCGCGTTGTCGGCGCTGTGCTGCACATTGGCGGTGAGCTGCGCGATCGCCGAGGCCGTGGACTGCAGGTCGGTCGAGGTCCGCTCGGTCCGCATGGACAGGTCGTTGTTGCCGTTGGCGATCTCGGCACTGGCGCTGCTGATGCTCTCGCTGCTCTGGCGCACCTGCCGCACCATTTCGGCCAATGACTCGTTCATGCGCGCAAGCGACTTCATCAGGGCGCCGAATTCATCGCCGCGCGTCACGTTGATGTGCGTGCTCAGGTCGCCCTCGGCGATGCGGGCCGCCAGCGCGTTGGCTTCCTCCAACGGCTGGCGTATGGAGCGGATCAGCACCGCGGCACCAATCAACACGAACAGGAAGAACAGCGCGATGAATCCACCGGCGATCTTGAGCGTGAGGGCACGCGCCGCGCTCACCTCCTCGGCGTAGGCGAGTTCCGCGCGCTGCGCGACATCCACCATCTCCCGCAGGGCGGCCACATAGTTCTGCACGGCCGGCATGTACTGCTGGTCCATCAAGGTCTGCGCCCCATAGCTGTCACCGCCGCTCTTGGCGGCAAAGGTGGCCTCGCGCACCTTGAGCATGGCGGCCCGCAGGCGGGTGATCTTTTCGGCCTGCGCCTTCTCCTCCGCGCTGAGCACCGCGCCCTCGATGACTTTCTCGATCTCGGAAATGCGCGCCGAGGTTTCCTTGATTTCCTTGGCCAGGCGTTCTTCCACGCTGGGATCAAAGGTCTGGATCATGGCCACCGTGCGCACGGCATTGGCTTCGGTCAGACCGGCCCAACCGCTGGCGGCACGTCCACGTTCGTTCAAGGCCTTCTGCATCGCATCGCTCTCCGCCTGCAAGCGCGCCGAACGCACGGCGGCGAAAGACAGGAGGGCCAGCAGCGTCACGATCATCACCGCCACGCTCAGCCAAAGCTTGGTTGATACTTGCATGTTTCTGAAATTCATCCCACAGCTCCTGAGAAACGCCCGGCCGCCTGATATGGCGACATGGACACGAGCGACCCGAAACGGCTCTTTCTGCAACCAGTCCAGGGAGGATTTTGCACCGCACCTGTATCGCGGTCGTTACACACTCGAGCGATCAAAGCCCAGCGGCGTGCAAAAGTTCAGACTTGGCGCCTTCAATCCAGGCGCCGGATGCGCTGCTGCGCCACCCGCGCGAGGTCGCTGGCGTCGACCAGCCCGGGCGCAATTTCGGCGAGCGGCAGCAATACGAAAGCTCGATCACGCATGCGCGGATGGGGCAGGGTCAGCACGGAGTCGTCCTGCCGCAGCGTGCCGTACAGCAGCAAGTCCAGATCCAGGGTGCGCGGGGCGTTGCGGTACGGACGCTCGCGGCCAGCCGCCTGTTCCAGTTGCTGCAGCGCCCCCAGTAGCTCAAAAGGCGCGAGACGGGTGTCGAGCTGGGCCACCGCGTTCCAGAAGTCTGGTCCCTGGGCGTCCACCGGCGCGCTGCGGTACAGGGAAGACGCGCGCACCAGTCGGGTCTGGGGCAGGCGGTCCAACTCGGCCAGGGCCGCTCGCACCGTCTCCCGTGCTTCGCCCAGATTGGCCCCGAGGCCGACGTAGGCGGTCTGCGTCGGCCTGAGGTTCACGCCGCGTCGTCCGGAGCGGGGCCGGAGCCGCCCTCCTCGCGCCGACCGGCCGGACGCCGACGACGGCGGCGGCGTTTTTTCGCGGGGGCGGTGGCGTCGGCAGCATCACCGAGGCCCGTGGACGGGCCATCGGCTTCGTCATCCGCGCCGTCGTCGTCCTCATCCCCGTCGGTGCGCCGCGCCGGGCTCGCCGCCTGATCCGGCGGCGGTGCGCGACGCATGCCGCCGCGTTTGTCACCGGGCTTGGCGCTGGCACGCGTGGCACTGGTCTTTTGCTGCTCGGCCTTGGCCAGCGCGATCAGGTCCTCGCGCGCGTCGTCGCTGCCGGTGCTGAAGTCTTCCCACCAGTCGGCCAGGGCGGTGGGCACCTCGCCCACCTCGGCGCGCAGGCGCATGAAATCGAAACCGGCGCGAAAACGCGGCTGCTCAACCAAGCCATAGGGACTACCGCCCACGCGCTTGTCGAAACGCGGCTGCATCAGCCAAATCTCGCGCATGTCGGCGCCCAGCTTGCCGCGGCCCGACACGTCACCGATGCGCGCGTCGAAGACCTCGTCGATGGCGTCCTGCAAGGCCGCTTGCGGCGTTTGCCGTTTCAGGCGCGCGGACCAGCCTTCGCGCACGTCGGCCCAGAGCACGCAGGCCAGCAGGAAGCTGGGCGCCACGGGCTTGTCCTCGCCAACCCGGCGATCAGTGTCCTCCAGCGCGGCGCGCACGAAAGGCTGCTGCGCGCGCTCGACCACGAGGTCCAGCAAGGGGTAGATGCCGCGCGCCAGGCCCAGCTTTTCCAGTTGCGCCACCGTGGCCAGGGCGTGGCCGGTCTGCAGCAGCTTGAGCATTTCGTCGAAGAGACGGCTTTGCGGCACGTCGGCCAGCAGGGCGCGCATTTCCTTGAGCGGCCGGCCCGTGCCCGCCTCCAGCTTGAAGCCAAGCGCGGACAGTTTGGCGGCGAAACGCACGGCGCGGATGATGCGCACCGGGTCCTCGCGGTAACGCGTGGCCGGGTCGCCGATCATGCGCAGCACGCGCTTCTTGGCGTCCTTGAAACCACCGTGGTAGTCGACCACGATTTCGGTCGCGGGATCGTAGTACATGGCGTTGACGGTGAAGTCACGGCGCGTGGCGTCCTCGTCCTGCGGGCCCCAGACGTTGTCACGCAGCACACGGCCAGAGGAATCCACCGCGTGCTTCATGCCCGCGAGTTCGCTCTTGCTGGTGCGTTCGTTGCCCTTGACCTGCTCGGCGGCGGCGTTGTCCATGTAGGCGCGGAAGGTCGAAACCTCGATCACCTCGTGCTCACGCCCGCGACCGTAGACCACGTGCACGATGCGGAAGCGCCGCCCGATGATGAAGGCGCGTCGGAACAGGCTCTTCACCTGCTCGGGCGTGGCGTCGGTGGCCACGTCGAAATCCTTGGGACGCAGGCCCAGCAGAAGATCGCGCACCGCGCCACCCACGATGTAGGCCTCGTGCCCCGCGTCCTGCAGGGTGCGTACCACGTCAACCGCACGCTTGTCCACGAGTTCGGGGTCGATGCCGTGTTTGGAATAGGGAATCTCCTGGCGCTGGCCAAAGTCCGGTCTGGGGCTGCTGGCGACAGCGCGCCCCTTGCCTGCGGCTTTTCTGGGGGCCGTGGCAGCCTGAGCCTTGGCGCCACCACGGCCCAGGAGCTTGTCGATGAGTTTTTTAATCATGCGGTCAGAACAATTCGAGGATGGGCCAACCCCGCGTCTGCGCCACCCTGCGCAGGCGTTCATCGGGATTGGTCGCCACCGGATGGTCGGCATTGTCCATCAGCGGCAAGTCGTTGATTGAATCGGAGTAGAAGGTCACTTCCACCCGGTCGCGTGCCAGGCCGCGCGCGCCCAGCCAGTCGTTGAAGCGGGTCACCTTGCCTTCGCGGAAGGACGGCACACCCTGGATTTCCCCGGTGATCCAAGCGTCGGGACCGTCTGCGTCGCGTGCCAGGCCCACCGCGATCAAGTGTTGCACACCCAGGCGCTCGGCGATGGGCGCAGTGACGAACTCATTGGTCGCGGTGATGATGAGCAATTCCTCGCCCGCTTCGCGATGGCGCTGCAACAGATCGAGCGCCTGCGGCAGGATGGCCGGGGCGATGACTTCTTCCATGTACTGCTCGCGCGCAGCCAGCGCACGCGCGCGCCCCTGCCGGCGCGCGGCCTCGGTAGCGAAGCGGATGTACTCGTGGATGTCCAGCGTGCCGGCCTTGTACTGTTCGTAAAAGGCGTCATTGCGCCGGGTGAACTCGTGCGGATCGGTCCAACCCAGTCGGGTGGTGAACTGGCCCCAGGAAAAATCGGAGTCCAGCGGTAGCAGCGTGTGGTCGAGGTCGAACACCGCCAATCGTTTCTTTTCTGTCATGACCATGGTTCTCAGGAAAGGCGCGCGGGGAAAGGCGCGCGGGCCTCATACTTCTTCCAGCATCGCCTTCAGCAAGGGAATGGTGATGGCGCGCTGGGTGCGCAGCGCGTAAGCATCGAGCTGACGGAGCAGTTCCATCAGGCTGCCCAGATCACGGGAAAAACGCGTCAGCATGAAGTCCGTGACGTCCTCGCCCAAGGACAAGCCGCGCGACTGCGCCGCGCGATGCAACACCGCGCGCAACTCTCCTTCCTCAAGCAACTGCAGTCCGTGCACATGGCCCCAGCCCAGACGAGTGCGCAGGTCCTCGCGCAGATTCAGTCCGGCCGGCGGGAGGTTTCCCGCGGCCATCACGGGCATGCGCGCCGCTTGCGCGTGCACGAACCAGTTGAAGGCCGTGTGCTGGCGCGCCGGAGGATACAGGTGCACATCGTCCATCAGCACGGCGGACCAGGTTTCATCGAAAGGCAGCGGCTCCTCGGTGCCCGCGTCCAACCAGCCCACGCTCGCGCCACGGGCACACAGGGCCTCACGCGCGGCCAGGAGCAGGTGGGTCTTGCCACTGCCCCCCGTGCCCCAAAGGTAGACAGGCACCGGCGGCACAGTTTGCTGATCCGCCCCCCCTTGCTCGACCCATGAGCGCAGGTGATCTAGCGCTGCATGGTTCGGACCGGGCAAGAAGCTGGCGAAGGTCGGGCCGTCGGCCAGACCAATGTCGAGCGCGATCTGCTTCATGCCTCGCCCGTGCCCGATCCATCCCGGTACAGACTGCTTCCCTGGTAACTGCGCCGCAGACGACGCGCGGCCACCAGCAGGATGGCGCTCACCGGCAGTGCGAGAAGGATGCCCACGAAACCAAACAGCTGACCAAAGGCCAGCAGGGCGAAGATCACCGCCAACGGATGCAGACCAATGCGCTCACCCACCAGACGTGGCGTCAAGTAGAAACTCTCCACCGCCTGTCCCAGACCATAGACCACGGCCAGCATCAGGGTGACGCGGCCCATGCCACCGTCCATGCCGCCGAACTCCAGCAGGCCAGCCAGCAACGCCAGCAGCAGGCCCACACCGAAACCCACGTAGGGTATGCAGACGGCCAGACCGGTGAAGACGCCAATCGGCAGTGCCAGGTCCAGCCCGAACAGGGAAAGTCCGACGCTGTAGTACACGGCGAGCACGATCATGACCAACAACTGTCCACGCAAGTAGTGACCCAGCATGTCGTCTGCCTCGCGCAGGAAACTGTCGCAGGACGCACGCAAGCGTGGCGGCACCCAATCGCGCAAGCGCCGCAGCAAGCGCTTCCAATCCAGCAGCAAGTAGTACAGGGCCACCGGTATCAGCACCAAATGGCCTAGCAAGGTCAGCGCGACACTGCCCCCGATCTGCAGGGACTTCAGCAGCGACACCATGGAGTCCTCAAGATTGCCGTTCAGATGCTTCATCAAGGCGGCCTTCAGCCCCGCCAGATCCAGGGACACGGTCACCCCCAATTGCCCCAGCAGGGGCTGCACCGCGACGTTGAGGCGATCCAGGAGCGCGGGCAGCTGCGCACGCAGCAAGGGCCACTCGCGCACCAGCACGGGCACGAGCAGCAGCAGCAGGCCCAGCACCAGCAGCAAGGCCAGCAACTCGACCAGCAACACCAGCAGCCAGCGCGGGAACTCCAAGCCGGTGAACCGCCGGACCGCACGGTGCAGTCGCTCAACCACCGGTCCCAGCACATAGGCCAGCACCGCCGCCACCGCGAAGGGGGTGAGCACGGGCCCCAGCAGCCAGAGGGCCAGGACAAACACCAGCACGATGGCGCCCCAGATCAGGGTGTTCTTGGCGGGGGTGGAAAGCGGCATGAAGAAAACAGTCGTCGCGTGAACGCGCCTTTAGAATTGCGGCTGACCGGCTCTTGGCCGGAACAAAACGCGAATTTTATTCGCCTCACCCCCGCCTCCCGATTTCACCCTTCTTTTCCCTCATGAGCACCACCCCCCTTTCGTACAAAGACGCCGGCGTTGACATCGACGCAGGAGACGCGCTGGTCGAACGCATCAAACCGCTGGCCAAGCGCACGATGCGCGAGGGTGTGCTGGCCGGCATCGGCGGCTTTGGCGCGCTGTTCGAGGTCTCGAAGAAATACAAGGAACCGGTGCTGGTTTCCGGCACCGACGGCGTGGGCACCAAGCTCAAGCTGGCTTTTGAGTGGAACATGCACGACACCGTGGGCATCGACCTCGTGGCCATGAGCGTCAACGACGTGCTGGTGCAGGGCGCGGAACCCCTGTTCTTCCTCGACTACTTCGCTTGCGGCAGGCTGGACGTGGAAACCGCCGCCGCCGTGGTCGGAGGCATCGCCAAGGGCTGCGAGGAGTCCGGCTGCGCGCTGATCGGCGGTGAAACGGCCGAGATGCCCGGCATGTATGCCGACGGCGAATACGACCTGGCGGGTTTCTGCGTCGGCGCGGTCGAAAAATCCAAAATCCTGGCCGGCCAGCATGTCCAGGCCGGCGACGTGGTGCTGGGCCTGGCCTCCAGCGGCGTGCATTCCAACGGTTTTTCGCTGGTGCGCAAGTGCATCGACCGCGCAGGCTGGAACCTGCCCCTGACGCTGGACGGCAAGCTGTTCAAGCAGGCCCTGATGACACCGACCCGCCTGTACGTGAAGAACGTGCTGGCGGCGCTGGACAAGCACCCGGCGTCCGCCGGCGGCGGCATCAAGGCCCTGGCCCACATCACCGGCGGTGGCCTGCTGGAAAACATCCCCCGCGTGCTGCCCGAAGGTCTGGCTGCTCATCTGAAAAAGGGGAGCTGGCCGCAAACCGAGCTGTTCGCCTGGCTGCAAAGGACGGCCGGCATCGACGACCACGAGATGAACCGCACCTTCAACAACGGCATCGGCATGGTCGTGGTCGCGGCGGCGGCTGACGCGCATGCCGTGGCGGCCACCTTGCGCAGCCTGGGCGAGTCGGTGCACGAGATCGGGGTGATCGGAGCCCAGGGTGCGGGTGCGCCGGTTACCTTGGCCTGAGGAATACTCAGACCACCACCCTTAGGAAAACACTCGCATGAACACATGCCTACTCGTGATCGACGCCCAGGAATCCTTCCGGCATCGCCCCTACTACACCGCGAATGACACGCCGGCCTACCTGGCCGCGCAAAACGCGCTGATCGCCGAAGCCCAGGCCCGCAACATCCCCGTCGTGCGCGTTTTCCACGTCGATGGACCGAAGCAAAGCGCCAACCACTTCGCACTCGAGTCCGGCTGCGTACGTCCCATCGAAGGCCTGGCCGACTTCGAGGCTACAGCCACCTTCCACAAATCGCGCCACAGTGCGCTGGTCGGCACGGGGCTCGAAATCTGGTTGCATCAGAACGGTATCCAGCGCATTCTTATCAGCGGCATCCGCACCGAGCAATGCTGCGAGACCACGGCCCGCCATGCCAGCGACCTCGGCTTCCAGGTGCGTTACGTGCTGGACGCCACGCTGACCTGGGACATGTCCCAACCGGACGGCACGCCCTTGACGGCCGCGCAGATCAAGGCCCGCACCGCCACGGTGCTCAAGGACCGCTTCGCCGACATCTGTACGGTGGATCAGGCCTACGCCTGAGGGACATGGGCAGGAAGCGCGCCGCGTACACGCACCACCCTTCGACCTCAGAAACTTCCCCAGGAGCCCGCCATGCTGCAACTGCGCCCCAACTGCGAATGCTGTGACCGCGACCTGCCGCCCGAGTCGACCGAGGCGCGCATTTGCTCCTTCGAATGCACCTTCTGCGCCAGCTGCGCGCAAGACCGGCTGAGTGGGCTCTGCCCCAACTGCGGCGGCGAACTGGTGCAACGCCCACGCCGCCCCGCCGCCAAGCTGGCCAACAACCCGCCCTCCAGCACCCGCGTGTTCAAGCCGCAAGGCTGCGCGCAAACAACGGCCAGTTGATTGCGCCCACGCCGGTTGGGCCCGTGATGGACGGCTCAAGGACTCCAGGCGTCGACCGGGCGAACGCTGAAACAAACTGAAAAAAACTGAAACCGGGCCGACACCACCCGGTTGCGTGCCCCGGGCACCATGACATCCATGTTCAACCCCAACGACAAGGACCTGTCATGAAACCCTGGATCAAACGCTCCCTCACTGCTTTCGCCGGCATCGCCGTGATCATCGGCGGCCTCACGGCCTGCGGGCGCGGCCCCCACGAGCGCGGCCCCATGGACCCCGAGCGCATGGCTGAGATGCGCGCCAAGGGAGTCCAGCGCGTCACCCGCGAGCTGGACCTGACGGCGGAGCAGCAGCAAAAACTGAATGTGTTGGCCGACAAGATGCAGGCTCAGCATGCGGCTTTGATGGGTCAGACCACCAACCCGCGCGCGGAAATGCAAGCCTTGGTGGCCGGTGCGAAGTTCGACCGCGCCCGCGCCCAGACCCTGCTGGACGAGAAGACCCGCGCCGTGCAAGCCCAAGGCCCGCAGGTGATCACGGCCCTGGCGGACTTCTACGACAGCCTCGACGCCAAGCAGCAAGCCGAGGTGCGCGAGCACATGGGCGAGCGCAAGCGCTGGTTCTCGCGCGACTGATGGCAATGTGGCTGGCGTTTGGGTCTGGTCGCAAGCCGACCCACCATGTTTGAAGCCGCGCCGACGCGTCGCATTTCCGACCGTCGGCGCCCCGATGTGACAATGCCGCATGCACCGCGTACTGCTGCTAGACGACGACGAACAGCTGGGTCCACCCCTGGCGACCTATTTCCAGCGTTTCGAGCTGGCACTGGTCCAGGCGCTCAAACCGGACGACGGTTTGGCGCGCTTGCGCACCGAGCATTTCGATGCCGTGATCCTGGACGTGATGCTGCCTGGCATGGACGGTTTCGAGTTCTGCCGTACCCTGCGCAAGGAAAGCGACATCCCCGTCATCATGCTCACGGCGCGCGGCGACGTGATGGACCGCGTGGTGGGCCTGGAACTGGGCGCCGACGACTACCTGCCCAAACCGTTTGAACCCCGTGAACTTGTGGCGCGCGTGCAAACCATGCTGCGCCGGCGCCATGGACAGAACGGCCCCCCTGCCACAGGCAGTGAACCAGGCTTGTTGAGCTTCGAGGGCCTGACCCTGGACCCAGCCCGTCGCAGCGTGCTGCGCCAGGGCGAGGCGGTGGAGCTGACGGGCACCGAATTTGAGCTGCTGCACCTGCTGGCGCGCGAAAGCGGCCGGGTCTTCAGCCGCGACGACATCCTCAACCAGTTGCGCGGCCAGGACGCCGAGCTCTACACACGCGCCGTTGACATCGTGGTCAGCCGCCTGCGCAAGAAGCTCGAACCGCTGGACTGCATCAAGACGCTGCGCAATGCCGGTTACACGCTGGCGCTGCGCCGTCTATCGCCATGATTCCCACCCCCCTGAGTCCGCCTGTCACCGCGCCAGCACCACGCTGGTACTGCCGGCTGTGGCGTTTGCCGCGTAGCTCGCTCAAGCTGCGACTGGTGGTGTTGTTCCTGGTGCTGGCGCTGGCCGTGGTCTTGACCTTCATCCGTGGCGCGCAGGAGGCGTTCACGCTGGGCTGGCGCGACACGGCGCGGCCTCTGCTCACGGATTACATCGACCGCCTCGCGGCCGAGATCACCGTCGACGGCCATCCCGACCTGGATCGCGCTCGGGCCCTGGTACGGCAACTGCCCGTGACCGTGGACATCCTGGGTCCGGACCTGAACTGGCGTTCACATCCGGAACAGTCCACGGACGGGCTCCGGAGACGGCCCCGGCACGCGGATGAGGACGGTGATGAAGACCATGAAGAGGAGGACAGGCGTTGGCGCTCCCTGCTGGAGCGCCGCACGGCCGACGGTCATGTGATCCGCTTTGGGCTGAATGAAGCGGCCCTGGAGCGCCGTCCCCACATGCTCGGCTACACGTTGGTGATCCTGCTGACGCTGACCCTGCTGGCCTACCTCTACGTGCGCCGCCTGCTGCGGCCGCTGGACGACATTCGGCGCGGCGCGCAGCGTTTCGGCGCGGGCGAGTTCGGCACGCCGATTCCGGTGCGACACCCCGAGAAGCCGGATGAGCTCGGCCAGCTGGCTCAGACCATCAACACCATGGGGCAGGACATCGCACGCATGCTGGAAGCCCAACGTGCCCTGCTGCTGGCGATCAGCCACGAGTTGCGCAGCCCGCTGACACGGGCTCGCCTGCACACCGAACTGCTGCCGGACAACGACGAGGTCAGGCCGCAACGCGCCGCGCTGTTGCGCGACCTGGGTGAGATGGCGCGTCTCATCAGCGACCTGCTCGAAAGCGAACGGCTGGCCGGCAGGCACGCGACCCTGCACCTGGAAAACACCGACCTGGTGGCGCTGGCCCGCGAGGTGCTCGCCGATCTCGCGACCACGCAGCCGCTGGCGTTGAACATCAAGCTGCACGCGCAGGAGGCATTGGCGCCGCGCGCGGTGGACCGGGTGCGTCTGCGCCTGCTGCTGCGCAACCTGCTCGACAATGCCCTGCGCCATGGCGCCCAAGCCCCACAGCCGCCGGAACTGCGGATCGCGGAAGAAGGAAGCGATCTGCTGTTCGAAGTCCGCGACCACGGTCCGGGCGTGCCCGAGGACCATCTGGCTCAGCTGTCCCAGCCCTTCTTCCGCCCCGACGCCGCCCGCAGTCGTGGCACGGGCGGCGTCGGCCTGGGGCTTTACCTTTGCCGGCTGGTCGCACAGGCCCATGGCGGCAGCCTGACCGTGCGCAATGCACAACCCGGCCTGCGCGTCACCGCGCGTCTGCCAGGGCCTTGAGATCGGGCAGCGCCCGCGCCACGGCCTCCACCTCCGCGCGCAGCCAGCGATGGGCCGCGTCCTGCTGGTAACGCACGTGCCAGATGGCGTACATGGGCAAGCTGGGACAGGGCAGTGGCGGCTCGGAGCTGGCCAGACCCAAGAAACCCTGATGCGCCATCAGGGCCGGCGCGGTGGCCAGTAGGCGGGTGCCGCGCAGGAAGGCCGGCAAGGCGCTGAAGCTGGGCACCATCACCGTGAAACGACGCGACACGCCTTGTTCCGCCAGATGCTGGTCCAGGTCCAGGCCGCTGCGCGGCGCATAAACCACGGTGGCGTGCTCGGCGTCCAGATAGTCCGCAAGGTCGCTCGGAGCGGCACGCACCGCCGGGTCATGGAATACGCGGTAGGTGTCTTCGAACAAGCGCTTTTGCACGATGTCCGCGCCGTCGGGCGGGCGTGGACTGATGACGAGCTGGCAATCGTCATCGCGCAGCATGTCCAGGCGGGGCACCGTCGACGGAATGACGCGCAACACCACCCCAGGCGCCTGGTCGCGCAGCCGCGCGGCCAAGGCGGGCAGCAACAGATCACGCTGGAAGTCGTTGGCCGCCACGGTGACCGTGGCCTGCCAGCGCGCAGGGGCGAAGTCCCCGCCACGGGCGAGGCGCGCCAGCCCGCGCAACAGGTCCCGGGCCTCGGCGGTCAGAGCCTCGGCCCGTGCCGTGGGCGCGATGCCGCGCCCACTCTTGACGAACAGCGGGTCGCCGGTGATGGCCCGCAGCTTGTCCAGCTGATGGCTGACGGCAGACTGAGTCACGCCCAGGCGCAGGGCCGCGCCTGTTACCGAGCCACTGTCCAGCACGGCAAGCAGGACCTGGAGCAGGTGGCCATCCAGGTCCAAATGATCGAATTTACTCATGGGTTCCATGCTGAACGGCCGGTTTATCGCGGTCAATGCCTGCCGAATACTTGCAACCACCCCCTTTGATCTTGATCAAGCAGGAGACAGGCATGAACACCCACACCGCGACGGCCCAACCGTCCATCCCCGGCACTGTACTGTTCGATGGGGAGCAGGCCCGCAAAGGCTACGCCCTGAACAAGATGTGCTATTCCTTCAACGCGGCCGAGAACCGCCAAGCCTTCATGGCTGACGAAGAGGGCTACATGCAGCGCCATGGCCTGAACGCGCAGCAATCCCAGGCGATCCGCGAGCGCGACGTGCTGGGCCTGCTGGCAGCCGGCGGCAACATCTATTACCTGGCCAAGTTCGCCGGCATCCTCAAGCTCGACGTGCAGGACCTGGGCGCCCTGCAGACCGGCATGAGCAAGGAAGCCTTCAAGGCCAAGCTGCGCGACGCGGCCTTCCAGTAAACGAAACGACCCAGGAACATCCCCATGGCCCAGCTCATCGGCGGCGTCGCCACCTCCCACATCCCCTCCATCGGCAACGCGATTGCCAAGGGCTTGCAGCAAGACCCCTACTGGAAACCCTTTTTCGACGGCTTTCCGCCCATCCGGCAATGGCTGAATGAGGAGAAACCCGACGTGGCCGTGGTCTTCTACAACGACCGCGGCCTGAACTTCTTCCTCGACAAGATGCCCACCTTCGCCATCGGCGCGGCGCCCGAGTACCGCAATGCAGACGAAGGCTGGGGCATCCCGACGCTGCCGCCGCACCGGGGCGAGCCGGAACTGAGCTGGCACCTGATCAATCACCTGATCGACCAGGAGTTTGATCTGGTGACCTGCCAGGAGATGCTGGTGGACCACGCTTTCACGGTGCCGCTCAAACTGCTTTGGCCGCAGGAGCACTGCCCCGTGACCACGGTACCGATCTGCATCAACACCGTGCAGTTTCCCCTGCCCAGCGCCAGGCGCGTCTACGCCCTGGGCAAGGCAGTTGGGGAGGCTATCCGAAGCTGGGGCAGTGACCAGCGGGTCGTGGTGGTCGGCACCGGGGGACTGTCACACCAGCTCGACGGCGAACGCGCGGGTTTCATCAACAAAGCCTTCGACCTGCAGTTCATGGACAGCCTATTGGACGACCCCGAATGGGCCACGCAGTTCAGCATTCACGAACTCGTGGAGAAAACCGGAACCCAAGGCGTGGAGCTGCTGATGTGGCTGGCCATGCGCGGTGCGCTCAGCACGGGTAGTTCCAAGGGCAGCCGCGTGCGCAAGGTGCACGGCAACTACCACATCCCCATCTCCAACACCGCCACCGGCGTGCTGGCGCTGGCCACCCAAGCCTGAGCCGGGCCGCTTCGGCGGCACCCGCACCTGCGGTCACGGACAAGACAGGGGTAAGTGGGTGAATCCGGGCGAGACGCAGGCGCCCGTGGGGCACGCGGCAGGGGCTCGAACGAACGGTGCAGGCCCGGCTGGAGCGGGCCCACAGGAAATAGGGGAAGGCGAAACCGCGAAAAACGGCTCTAAACTCCTGTTTCTCCCCGCGCGAACGGCGCCATTCGCTACAAAATCCATAGCCAAGTCCATTGAAATGACTGGACTTCGCGCGTCTTTCGGGTCAAACTGCCACACGGACCGGTTCCGCGCTTACAGCTTACTGGAGCATTCATGCCTGTCATCGCCATCGTCAATCGCAAGGGAGGAAGCGGCAAAAGCACGCTCGCCACGCATTTGGCGGCTTGGTGCGCGCATCAAGGCCATGCCGTCATGCTGGGTGACGTCGATCGCCAGCAATCCTCCCGCAACTGGCTGCACAAGCGCAGCTCCTCGCTGCCTCCCATTGCCCCCTGGGCCATCAACCAGAACGTGCTGCGCGTCCCGGCCGGCATCACCCATGTCATCCTGGACACCCCGGGCGGCCTGCACGGTTTTGACCTGGCGCGCATGATCATGTTCGCGGACGCCGTCATCATGCCGGTCTGCAGCTCGGCCTTCGACCGTGAATCGGCCGCCACCTGCCACGCCGAACTGATGAGCCTGCCGCGCGTGATCTCCGGCCGCTGCAAAGTGGTCAGCATCGGCATGCGCGTGGACGAAAACACCGAATCCGGCGAAGTCTTGGCCCAGTGGGCCGCCAAGCTGAACCTGCCCTTCCTCGGCGTGCTGCGTGAGTCACCGGTCTACGTCGAAAGCACCGAGCGAGGCATGACCCTGTTCGACATGGCGCACAGCATGGCCAATGCGGCCGTGCAGGCTGGCCATTTCCAGGTGGCTGACGCGCACACCGATGACCTGCAGACCGACCTGCAGCAGTGGAAGCCCATACTTGAGTGGCTGCAACCCTACCTGGGCGCCGGCGCGGCAGCCACTGGCAAGGAAACAAGCGGGGGAGGCTCACCGAATATTGCGCCGCAGACTGCCCAGACAACGAGCACCCCGAGACAGAGCGAGGCGGCCACGATGAGTGAAGCGGCGGCGCCCCTTGCATCCCGTCTGCTGAATTCACGCCAGCCCGCGCCCGTGACGCGCATCGGCTCTCCGCGCGTGCTGGATCGTGTCGGCGGCGGCGGTGTGCTGCGCGGTGGCACAACCACCACCGCGCCCAATTTGATGCAGGCTCCTCCAGCGCAGGACGCAGCCCGTCCCCAGGATACGGACGACGACTTGGCCCACATTCCCGCCTTCCTCAAGCTCGTCAAGGCCTGACGAGCATTTGCAGGCCGGACAGCCGTCCCGCAGACGGGCTGCCCCAAGGTAAGTCCCCCGCCGCGCTTCAATCCATCGCACGCCGCAAGGCGGCCACGCGCTCGGTCAGCGCCTGCCGTTCCGCCAACGCGGCCGCGCTGGGTGGGTATTCCCTCGGCACACGTCCCCAGCCTTCCCCTGCGCCGTCTTCCACCCTTGCCAGATAGGTTTCCAGATCGGCTAACGCCGAAGGCACATGGCCCAGTTCGGCCCGCGCAAGACCACGATCGCGGTACTCCTCCCAGGCAGCGGGTAGCAGAACCAGCAGACGGTCCTCCACGGCAACCAAGCGCTGCCAGTCGCGCTGACCCCGGTGGATTTCCTTGAGGTTACGCAGCATGCGCGCCAGGATGTCACGCGCTGGCAGGGTACGCAGATGCCAGGCCAAGGAAAAATCCGCTGCCGCGTCCAACGGAATCTGCTCGTGCCGAGGCTCGCGCACCGTCGAGGCGGAACGCCAGGTATCGAGTCGCTCCAGCAACTCCTCGCGGCTCAAGGAGGCGCCACTGAAGGGGTCGATCACCACCTGCGCCCAGGGCTTGGCGCTCTGGCTGCCCTGCCCGGTGGGCGTGGGCACCTGCACCTTGACCAGGAAATGCCCCGGAAAACCCACGCCATGCGCGTCCAGGCCCAGGCCCTGGGCCAGTTCCAGCCAAAGCACGGCCAAGGACACCGGGATGCCCCGGCGCCGCTCCAGCACGCGGTGCAGGTAGCTGTTGTCCGGGTCGTGGTAGTGGTTGCGGTTGCCCGCGAAACCCAGCTCCTCGAAGAAGAAATGGTTGAGAAGCCGCAGCTTGTGCAGGGCCGGAGCGTCGGCCGGCAGCCGCTGGCGCAGACGCGCCTGCAGGGTGTCCACCTCGGCCAGCACCTGCTGCACGTCCAGGCGCGGGTATTCGTCCTGGCCCAGGCATACCGCTGCTTCCAGCAAGGGCAGCCGGTCGGGAGAACCCGCACCCTGTCCGTGCTCGCGCACCAGCACGGCAAAGTATTCGAGCGATGTGGGCGCTTGAAAAACGAACTTCATGAACTTCAGCCCTGGTGCAATCCTTTGCGCGATCGGCCGCAGTCCAGAGGCCGTGCACCGGTTTATAGCAGGCAACGCCGCCCCGTGGGGCTCAACGTCGCAGCAAAGCCCGCAGCCGCAGTCCCGCCATCCAGGCCACGCCCAGGTAGATCAGACCGGCGCCCGCCACGATGGCCGCCAGCAGACCCATGCGCAACCAGGGTTGGGCCTGCAGACCCGTCCAGTCCCAGGCCCCGGCCGCCCAATGCAGGTATGCGGCGAGCAGCGCGCAAGCCAGGAGCACCCGCGCCATGAAGGCACTCCAACCGGGCAAGGGCCGGTAGCTGCCACGCCCGCGCAGGCCCAGCAAGAGCCACAGCGCGTTCAGCAGCGCGCCGATGCCGATGGACAAGGACAGCGCCGCGTGCTGCAACACCGGCACCAGCACGAGGTTGAGCAATTGCGTCAACACCAGCACCACGATGGCGATGCGCACCGGTGTGCGCATGTCCTGGCTGGCGTAATAGGCGGGCGCCAGCACCTTGACCGCGACCACGCCCAGAAGGCCCGCGCCCCAGCCCATGAGGGCGGCCGCCGTCATTTGCACGTCGCGCGCGGTGAAGGCGCCATAGTGATAGAGCACCGCTGTCAAGGGTTGGGCGAACAGCGACAGGGCCAGGGCACAAGGCAGGGCCAGCAACACGACCAAGCGCAAGCCCCAATCCAGCAGTTCGGAATAACGCGCCGCGCCTTCGGCCGCGTCGCTCATGGATTTGGCGGCGGCCAGTTGCGGCATCAGCACCACGCCCAGGGCCACGCCCAGCAAGGCCACGGGAAACTCCATCAGACGATCGGCATAACTCAGCCAGCTGACGCTGCCCGGCGCGAGGTAGGAGGCGATCTGCGTGTTGATCAGCAGCGACAGCTGCGCCACGCCCACGCCCAGCAACGCAGGCGCCATCAGCGTGAGCACCCGGCGCGTGCCGGCGTCGGTCCAGGCCGCGCGCAAAGCCCTGGGGCTCAGGCCGATGCGCGGCAAGAGCTGCATGCGCTTCAAGGCCCAGGCCTGCGCACCCAGCTGCAGCACCCCCCCCACCAGCACACCCACCGCCAGGGTGTAGATCGGTTCGATGCCCTGCGCCTGCAGCCAGGGGGCGCCCCAATGCGCGGCAAACAGGGCCGCCAGGATCATCGCCACGTTGAGCAGCACCGGCGTGGCCGCGGGCACCGCGAAGCGCCGCCAGGTGTTGAGCACACCGGCGCCCAGAGCCACCAGCGACATGAAAGCGATGTAGGGGAACATCCAGCGTGTCATCAGCACCGCCGCCTCATAGGCGTTCGCCGCTGCGCCACCCGCTGCTGCATGGGCCGCCGATTCACGCAAACCCGAGGCCAGCAGCCAGACCAGGGCCGGCGCGGCCAGCACGCCCACGATGCTGACCAACAGCAGCACCCAGGCCAGCACTGTCGCAGCGCGGTCAATCAGCTGGCGCGCGGCCTGCTCCCCTTCCCGTTCCTTCACAGTCGCCAGCACGGGCACAAAAGCCTGGCTGAAGGCGCCCTCGGCGAACAGGCGTCGGAACAGATTGGGAATGCGAAACGCGACGTTGAAGGCGTCGGTCAGGGCACTGGCACCGAAGGCGGCGGCCATCAGCAACTCCCGCGCCAGCCCGGTGACGCGCGACACCAGGGTCAGCAGCGAGACCGTGGAAGCGGATTTGAACAAACTCATGACAACACAGACTCTTGAAGCTCCCAAGGGGGTCGCCAGTGTAGCCAGCTCCGGTCAGGCGCCCGAAGCAACACCTGGCACCGCCTTGCACGTCATGAATTCCGGCCCCGCCCATGAAGGCCAATGTCACAATAGCGCCATGGTGGACCGAGCCAGCCCCGACCTTTTCGACGACGACACCCTGCCCTCCACCACGCAGCAGGTGCTGCGTCTGGCCCTGCCGCCCAGCCTGGCGCACTTTGACGAGTTGCGTGGCCACACGCCCGCCACCCCGACGACACCTTCCCCTCCTGTCACGGCGACGGCCACCACCACGGCCCCTGGCCATGCGGTCAACCTGCTGGGCGGACCGCCCCCCCACGCCACCGCGACGGGAATCAAAGCCCCGCCGACCTCGCAGCACCTAGCACCCGGCCCGTCCAGCCTGTCAACGGCGCCGATCACGACGACTGCCACGGCCCGGACCCCAGCCGCGGCGCCCCCGGCTTCGGCCCCGCCCCGGCCGGCCCTTGCGCCCCACTGGACCGCCTTTTTCGAGCACCTGGGCGCGGAGGGTTTCGCGGACCTGAACCCGCGCGCGGCCAGCTTGGCAAGGCAGATCCGCGACAACGGCGTCAGCTACAACGTCTATGCCGACACCAGCGGGCCACAACGGCCCTGGTCGCTCGACCTCTTCCCCTTCATCGTCACGCCCGAGCAGTGGCAGCACATCGAAACCGGCGTGCTGCAACGCACGCGCCTGCTGGAGCAGGTGATGTCCGATGTCTACGGCCCGCAGCGACTGCTCAAGAACGGTCTGCTGCCGTCGGCCCTGGTGCAGGGCCACCCGGGTTACCTGCGCGCGATGCACGGCGTGGCCCCGGTGGGTGGAGTGCATCTGCACATTGCCGCCTTCGACCTCGCGCGCGGCCCCGACGGACACTGGTGGATCGTCTCGCAGCGCACGCAGGCGCCCTCGGGCCTGGGTTATTTGCTGGAGAACCGCCTCGCCATTTCACGCCAGTTCCCGCAGGCCTTCGAGGGCATGCGGGTGCAACACCTGGCGGCCACCTACCGTGCGCTGATCGAGGGCTTCAAGCGCATGAGCGCGGCTCACGTCAGCCCAGGGCAGGACGCCCACATCGCCCTGCTCACGCCCGGCCCCTACAACGAAACGTATTTCGAGCACGCCTACCTGGCGCGCTACCTGGGCCTGACCCTGGTGGAAGGCCATGACCTGACCGTGCGCGATCAGAAGCTCTACCTCAAGACCCTGCGCGGGCTGGAACCGGTCCATGTGCTGCTCAAGCGCCTGGACGACGAATTCCTCGACCCGCTGGAACTGCGGCCGGATTCGACCCTGGGCGTGCCCGGCCTGCTGCAGGCGATCCGCGCGGGCAATGTGATCGTGGCCAACGCACCCGGCTCGGCCTTCCTCGAATCCAGCGCCCTGCTGGGTTTCCTGCCCGCGCTGGCGCAGGAACTGCTGGGCGAAACCCTGTCCTTGCCCGCCCTGCCCACCTGGTGGTGCGGCGAAGAAGCCAGCGTGCGGGACGTGCAGCAGCGCCTGGCCGAGTGCGTCGTCAAGCCGACCTACCCCGCGCCCTCCGGTGCGTCCGAGACTGTGCTCTGCCGCCAGCTCAAGCGCGAGGAACTGGACCAGTGGATAGGTCGCCTGCTGCGCGAAGGCGAGCGGCATACGGTGCAGAGTTATTTGCCCTTGTCGCAAACGCCGACTTGGCACGTCAACCGCATCGCCCCGCGCCCGGCGCTGATGCGTGTCTTCGCCATGTGCGATGGTCTGGAAACGAGTGGCGCGCGCGCGGGGCAGCCGCGCTGGCGGGTGCTGCCCGGCGGCCTGACCCGGCTGGCCACGCGCCTGTCGGACGGCAGCGCGGGCATGGCCTCCATGCAGCGCGGCGGCAGCAGCGCCGACACCTGGGTGCTGACGGCAGGCGAGGTGGACCGCACCACCCTGATCGGCGCGCCGCCCGCCGCCATGCCAGCCTCACGGCATGAACCGCATGACAAACGCAAGCGCCTGGTCACCAGCCGGGCCGGTGAAAACCTCTACTGGCTGGGCCGCTACACCGAGCGCGCCGAAAACAGCCTGCGCCTGGCGCGCCTCGCGCTCGACAGCCTGAGCGCGGGCATGGGACTGCAAGCCGGTCTGGGCGAGCTGGACACCCGTTCCACCACCTTGCTGGACTGGCTCAGCGACCTGGCCGAGCGCAACAGCCTGGTGCCACCGGGAGCACCCTCGGCCACCCAGGCACGGCGCGTCTTCGCGCGCACCCTGATCGCCAACCTGGGCGGCACCCAGCATGCCGCCAGTGTGGGGCAAAGCCTGCGCGCGCTCAAGACCGCGGCATTCGGCGTGCGCGAGCGACTCTCTCAGGAACACTGGAAAGTCATCACGGAAGCCGAGGCGGAATTCACCCAGCGCAGCGCGCGCCTGGGCAGCCAGGGCGGTGGCTCGGGCGTGGCCGCGCACAACGACTATGCCGTGACCGAGGCCCTGCGGCTGCTGGACGCCACCAGCATCCACCTCGCGGCCATCACCGGCGGCCAGACCGACCGCATGACACGCGACGATGGCTGGCGGCTGCTCTCCATCGGCCGGCACATCGAGCGCCTGAGTTTCCTTGCGCCGGCCCTGGCCAGCAGTTTCGCCAGCGGCGCGGTGCAGGAAGAAGACGGCGGCTTCGAAAGCCTGCTCGCCCTCTTCGACAGCACCATCACCTTCCGCGCCCAGCACCAGCTCAGCCACGACACCACGGCCCTGCTCGACCTGCTGCTGCGCGACACCGAAAACCCGCGCTCGCTGCGCTGGGTGGTTCAGAACCTGCAAAAACACCTGGCCCGCCTGTCCGGCCTGCCCGTGGATCAGGACGCGCTGGCCGCCTTGCTGCCCACTGACCAAGCCTGGGCCCTGGGCCCGACGACACCTGCGGCGGACGCGCAAGAGGGCAGTGAGCCTCCCGAAAACGCCGCAGCCCTGCAAGCCTTGCTGGCCGATTGCGAACAGGCAGCCTGGCGCATCTCCGACGAAATCAGCCAGCGCTACTTCACCCATGCGGGGCAGGCCAGCCAGAGCCTGGAGCTCTGAGCCCTCGTCGCCTCGACGAGACTGAACGTCCCGAACGGCAAGCACGCCCCTCAGACCGAAAGCCGGCATGGACCTGCACATCACCCACGAAACCCGCTACGACTACGCCAGCACGGTCGAGCTGGCCCAGCACATGGCCTACCTGCGCCCGCCGGACACACCCTGGCAGACCGTGCGCGCGCACCAGTTGGAGATCGAAACCGGCATGGGCGAGGAAACCCCGCCCACCGCACCGGCCGGGCCAGACGCCTGTTCCCTGGACGTGTACGGCAACCACCGCGCCTACTTCGCCCTGGACCGGCCGCACACCCTGCTGCGCGTGACCGCGCGCAGTGCGTTGCAGACCCGCGCGCCGCGCGCCGCCGCGCGGACCACCAGTGAAATCACTTGGGAGGATCTGCGCGGGCAGTACCGCTACCAGGCCCAAGCCGCTTGGCACGCGGCCGCCGAGTTCAGTTTCGCCTCGCCGCGCGCGCCGCGCCACGACGCCTTCGCCGCCTACGCCAGACCCAGCTTCGCGCCGGGCCGGCCTGCCCTGCAGGCGGCGCGCGAGTTGATGGCGCGCATCCACGCGGACTTCCGCTACGAGACGCAGAGCACCGAGGTCCATACCCCCGCCCTGGAGGCCCTGGAATTGCGCAGCGGGGTCTGCCAGGACTTCGCCCACATCATGCTGGCTTGCCTGCGTAGCGTCGGCCTGGCGGCGCGCTACGTCAGTGGCTACCTGTTGACGACACCCCCCCCCGGCCAGCCCCGCCTGATCGGCAGCGATGCCTCGCATGCCTGGGTATCACTGTGGCTGCCGGACCTGCGTTTGAGCGACGAGGGCCCGGGCGCCAAGGCGAACCAGGAAACCGCCACCGACGGTTGGTACGACCTGGACCCCACCAATGCCCGCGACGGCTGGGGCACCCCCGGTGAGGACTACGTGACCCTGGCCACGGGTCGCGACTACGCCGACGTGCCGCCACTGCGCGGTGTCATCCATGGCGGCGGCGCGCATGGGCTACATGTGGCGGTGACGGTGGCGCCGGAGGGCGAGGCATTGCAACCGGGACGTTGAATCTGCCCTGCCTGTCATTTCCTGAGAGGCCTGCGCCGCCCATCCCTAAGCTCATCCCAAACCGCATCCCCGAAGCCGCGCAGCCGCGCAGCCACCATTCGAGCATGGCGGTTTCAACCACGGTAACGGTGATCCTGAAGCCACCGCCGGTGGTTTCGGCCTGCTGATGCTCGGCTAAGTGCCTTTCAGGGACATGCATCGATTTTGGGATGGGTTCTACTGAATCGAAATAAGTAGTAGCGGATGAGCTGGAGTAATTGATAAATGAACAAACCACTGTTTGACCGCTACATTGCCGTGGACTGGTCCGCCAACAACGGCCGGAAACAAGGCCAGGATTCCATCTGGATTGCTGATTCGAAGAGGGAAACCAGCAACCCACCAACTCGTCATCAGGCTATGGCTTGTTTGAATGAACGACTGCGTGACGCACTACAAAATGACGAGCGAGTGCTTGTTGGTCTAGATTTCGCATTTGGCTACCCAAGCGGTACGGCAACACTTCTTACCGGAAAGCCGAGCTGGGATGCACTTTGGAAACTGCTGCATGCAAAAGTTTGTGATGATGAAAACAATTGCAACAACCGGTTTGATGTCGCAAATGAGCTGAATAAGCAATTGGGGGAAAGCGGGCCTTTGTTTTGGGGGCGGCCAGACAACGAAAAAAACCTTCGCCTTCGATGTCTAAACGCCAAGAAAACTGGGATTCGGTTCGAGAAGGTAAGGGAAAAGAGAGCCGTAGAGTCCCTTGCCAAGGGTGCAAAGTCGGTCTGGCAACTGTTCTACAACGGCTCAGTCGGCAGCCAAGCCTTGCTCGGAATTGCATGGCTCGAAAAACTTCGTGCCAATCAAGACTTGCAAGGAATGATCAGCATCTGGCCTTTTGAAACGGACTTTGAACGCTCAATTGAATGCCCAGTTGTGCTGGCGGAAATTTATCCATCATTAGGACTTGTGTTGGATCCAACAGTTGCCCCCAAAGACAAAGCGCAAGTAGAAGCGCAAATCGGCCTATTCACTGCTTTGGACAAAAATGGGCTCCTGCGTGAGGCACTTAGCTTCCCGACTGGCGTCAATCAAAGCTGGCGTAAAGTAGCTATTGCCGAGGAAGGATGGATATTCGGAGTCGGCCATGAAAAACTGCAGGCTGCAAATCAAGATTGCAGACCAGCCCTGGAATCATGATTTAGCCACCCGTCACAGGCTTGCGCCCCCAAAGCTGCTTCAGCTGACTCACCACCAGATCCGCCGTCCATCGCCCCAAGACCATCGCGAGTTCCAGCAGCAGCAGCACGGTCAGCGCCACCACACCGCCGGCCATCAGCGCCTCTTGGGTCAGCGGCGCGGTGGGTGTGTACTGCAGCAAGGTCTGCTCGCGCAGATTCGGATCGGCGAACATGGCCAGGTGCCAAAGGCGCTCGTGCAGCGGCCCTTGCATGGCCTTGTGCTGGGCTTGCAGGCGCAGGCGGCGCTTGTTCAAGCGGTCGATGGCTTCGCCCTCGGCCTGAAAGGGCGCGATCGCGCTGTCGCGATGCAGCTTGATCAGCGCCTCGATGCTACCGCCTGTGTGCTGGTTGGCGATGCGCTGGAAGGGTTCGAAAGCGAGCGTGACCTCGCGCAGGCTGGCGTCGACACGCTTGGCGTACTGGTCGGCGAGATTGGGCAACTGCATGCCCACCAGCATGGCCACGCAGGCGACGACGATCAGGATGTAACGAACCAGGAAGGAAACCATAGAACCTCGTTATCGTCTTTTTGTGGATTGGTATTGGTCGGTTGGCTGGCTGGTGAAGGTGAAGCGGGTGTTCAGGTCGATGACGACTCGGCAGCCGTTTCGGCCGCGATGCGTTGCAGGGCCTCTTCGTACATCGCCGCCGGCTGCCCGCCGGAAATCAGGTAGCGGCGATTGACCACCACCGCGGGCACGGCGCTGATGCCGGCCTGCTGCCACTCGCGCTCACTCTCGCGCACGGCCAGGGCGTAGTCCTCGCTGTTCAGGATGGCACGCGCGCGCGTCGTTTCCAGACCGGCCGCTTGCGCGGCCTGGACCAGCACCTCGGGATCGGAGACGTTCTCGGCCCGGCCGTGATATGCCGCCAACAGCTCTTTCTTGAGCGCCCACTGCTTGTCCGGGCCGTTGCCCGCCTCTGCGTCCGCCGCCCAGGCCAGCAGGCGGTGCGCGTCAAACGTGTTCCAGATGCGCCCCCGGCCCTCAGGCTTAAAGGCAAAGCCCACCGCAGCGCCGCGTTCGCGGATGCGCTCACGGATCTCGGCCTGCTGTTCGGGGGTGGAGCCGTATTTCTGCGTCAGGTGCTCGGCCACGTCCTGGCCTTCGGGCCCCATCGACGGATTCAATTCAAAGGGCTGGAAGGTGACCTGCGCGTCCACTCGGCCCACGAGTTTGTCCAGCGCCTGCTCCAGCCCGCCCAGGCCGATGGCGCACCAGGGACAGGCCACGTCGGACACAAAATCGATCTGCAGGGTGCTGCTCATTACCTAACTCCAGCCGCTGGGCTTGATGGTGAACCCGGACGGCGGATGCCCCGGAACGGGATAATCATAGCCATGACGGCCCCCTCCCCCGGTCAAGCCGATGCACACATCGGTGACCAAGCGCAACAGACAGCCCCGGCTGGTCCCGCGACTGGCGACGGTCTTCCCGACGGTTTGCCCTTCAAGCAACGCCTGCAGGCCCTGGCCGTGATCGTACTGGGCCTGGTGGTCTCGGTGCTGGATGCGTCCGTGGTCAACCTGGCGCTGCCGCCCATCATGCGCGACCTGAACGCCAGCGCCGCCGGCTCCATCTGGATCCTCAACGCCTACCAGCTCGCCACCCTGGGCCTGCTGCTGCCCCTGGCCAATCTGGGAGACCGCCTGGGCCACCACCGCGTCTACTTGTTTGGCATGGCCATCTTCACCCTGGCCTCGCTGGCCTGCGGTCTCGCACAAACCCTGCCTCAGCTGGCGGCGGCGCGCGCGCTGCAGGGTGTGGGAGCGGCGGGCATCATGAGCGTCACCGCTGCGCTGATGCGCCTGATCTACCCGCGCCGCCTGCTGGGCCGGGGCCTGGCCATCAACTCCATGGTGGTCGCGGCCTCCACGGTGGCCGGGCCGACCGTCGCCGCGGCCATTCTCTCCTTTGCCACCTGGCACTGGCTCTTCCTGGTCAACATCCCGCTGGGCCTGCTCACGCTTTGGCTGGGGTGGCGTTCGCTACCGCACAGCCCACCGGCCACGCACCGCACGGAATGGACCTTGCTGGACGCGGCGCTGAACGTGCTGGTCTTTTCGCTGGTCTTCCTGGGCGCGGACGGGCTGGGCACACACCTGGACGCCGCGCCGGGCATGAGCCACAACAGTGGCGTGGGCTACAGCGCGCAAGGCCTGCTGCTGCCCGCGCTCCAACTGCTGGCTGGCTTGCTGCTGGGTGTCTGGTACGTGCAGCGGCAACGCCGCATGACCCGCCCGCTGCTACCGCTGGACCTGCTGCGCATGCCGGTGTTCGCCTTGTCCATGTGCGCTTCGGTCGGCGCCTTCTGCGCGCAGATGATCGCCTTCGCCGGCCTGCCCTTCCTGCTGCTGGAAGTGCAAGGCCGCACCCCACTGCAGGCCGGCGCCCTGCTCACCGCCTGGCCCCTGGCCATCGTGGTGGCCGCGCCCCTGGTGGGCCGCGTGATCGGCAAGGTGCCAGGCGCCTGGCTGGGTGCGGCCGGCATGAGCCTGCTGGCCACCGGCCTGACCCTGCTCGCCCTGCTGCCACCCCACGCCAGCGACACCATGGTGGTGGCCTGGCTACTGCTGTGCGGCGCGGGCTTCGGCATCTTTCAGTCACCCAACAACCACATCATCCTGACCACCGCGCCCGCACAGCGCGCCGGGGCGGCGGGTGGCATGCTGGGCACGGCGCGCCTGACCGGCCAGACCCTGGGCGCCGTGGTGCTGGCCACCGTGTTCAGCTTCTATCCACTGTCCACCCCAGGCGGCGGAGTGGCCTCCTCCGACACAGCCTTCGGCTTCACCCTGGCACTGGGCCTGGCCGCGGTGTTCGCGCTGGCCTCGGGCACGGCCAGCCTGCTGCGCCAGCCGCCGCGTGCCGCAACACCTTCATCACCCACGACAAATCCATGAAAGAAGCCAACCCCACCGCCGTGTTCGTCCGCCCGGTTGATTACCGCGACGCGCGCGATGCCGCCGCGCTGGTCACGCTGCTCGACATGTACGCAAGCGACCCCATGGGCGGCGGTGTCCCTTTGCCTGAGGACGTGAAACAACGCCTGCCCGGCGACCTGGCCGCGCAGCCGGGGGCAGTCAGCTTCATTGCCTGGACAGGGACCGGGCCCGATCAGGAGGGGGAAACCGCCGTGGGCTTGGCGAACTGCTTCCTGGGTTTCTCGACCTTCAAGTCACTCCCCCTGCTCAACATCCATGACATGGCCGTGCACCCGGCGCACCGAGGGCGTGGTGTCGGCCAGGCCCTGCTGGCCGCCGTTGAACAACACGCCCGGCAATTGGGCTGCTGCAAGCTCACGCTGGAAGTGCTCTCGGGCAATGCCACCGCGCAGGCCAGCTACCAGCGCTTCGGTTTCGCGCAGTACCAGTTGGACCCTGCGGCGGGACAGGCGCTGTTCATGCAGAAGTGGTTGAACCCTTGAGTTCAGTGTGATGGCGCATGGGATTAAGTGACCCGATCAGCGCCCAAGCACTCAAGATTCAACGTCGATCGCGTCGGCGATCCGCGCCAACGTCTCGAGTGCCGCCAAGGCAGCTGCCAAGTCCGACTCCTCGGCCTGCCGCAAACGCTGACTCCAATAAGCCTTGATGCGGCGGATGCCTTCAACCGCCAAGTCGGTCGGCACGACTTCGACGTTGCGTGCATTGCCCTCGGCCGCCTCGCGCTGGACCAGACCCCGCGCTTCCAAGGCACGCAAGGCCGTGCTGACGTTGCTGCGCTGCAGGCCCGTTGCGTCGGCAATCTGGCTAGGGGTGGCATGCGGGCGGGCATGCACATCTCGAATCACGGCGACCTCCGTGCCTGTCAAGGGAGGCAGGCCGTGCAATTCGGGATGACGGATGTCCAGCTTGCGCGCCAGCTCCAGCACGGCATCGGCCAGACTGGCCAGTTGTTCGTCACTGATTGCCTTCTTCTTGCTGGTCATGTCCTGTTGCCCCATTTGATTATGTTTTGATAATTATTTATATATAATATAAATCGCGCCCGTGACTTCATTTGCAGCTGCGGTGTGCGTGATCCAACTTTTGGAGAAACCGATGATCAAGAAGAAACGCATTCTGCTCACCCAAGTGCTGATGACCGGCATGATGGCCGCGGCGATGTCGGGCATCATGTCCCTGATCGCGCTTGGGCCAGGCGCGCTGTGGCTCAGCCTTTGGGCCCGGCAATTCGTCTGCGCCTGGCCGATCGCCTTTGTCATGACCACGCTGATCTGGCCCATCGCCAACCGACTGAGCGGCCTGCTACTGCGCGAAACCGCCGTGCACTGACCCCGCCTCCCCGCAGGAAGGCCTTGCGCGTCATCCAGGCGCGCGCGTCAGACGCCCAGATACGCCTTCCAGATTCCCCGGTCCGCGCGCAACGCGGCCGAGTCCCCCTGCCACACCACGCGCCCCCGCTCCAGCACCAGATGCCGGTCGGCCAGGTCGAGCAGGCGCTCGATGTACTTGTCCACGACCAGGATGGTCTGGCCCAGGTCCTTGAGCTGGCGCAGGCACTTCCAGATTTCCTCACGGATCACGGGGGCCAGGCCTTCGGTGGCTTCGTCGAGGATCAGCAAGCGTGGGTTGGTGGAGAGCGCGCGGGCGATGGCCAGCATCTGCTGCTCGCCGCCCGAGAGCTGGTTGCCCATGTGCTGCCTGCGTTCCCGCAGGCGCGGGAACAGGGCGTAGAGCTTGGCCAGGTCCCAGGCATCCCTCTGCTCATTGCGGTGGTCGGCGAAGGCGATCAGGTGTTCTTCCACGCTGAGGTTGGGGAAGCATTGCCGCCCTTCGGGCACGATGGCCACGCCCAGGCGTGCAATGGCGTCGGGCCGCAGGGCCTGGCGCGAGCCACCGTCCTGCGCGGCCGCGACGGTCGTCTCGCCGAAACGGATGCAGCCCCGGCGCAGCGGCAGCGCGCCGATCAGGGTCTTGATGGTCGTGCTCTTGCCCATGCCGTTGCGGCCCAGCAAGGTCACGACTTCACCAGCCTGGATGCTCAGATCAACGCCGAAGAGCACCTGGCTGGCGCCCTCGCCCGTGCCCCCCGCGGCACCGTAGCCCGCTTCGATCCCCTCGGCGTGCAGCAGCGCTTGCACCTGGCTCATGCCACGTCCTCCGTGCCCAGATAGACCGCCTGCACCTGCGGGTTGCCGCGGATGTCGTCCACGCTGCCCGAGGTCAGTACCTTGCCGTAGACCAGCACCGAGATGCGGTCGGCCAGCGCGAACACTGCCTTCATGTCGTGCTCGATCAGCAGGATGGCCATGTCCCGCTTGAGTGTCTGGATCAACACCGTCATGCGTTCGCTGTCTTCCGGCCCCATGCCGGCCATCGGTTCGTCGAGCAGCAGCAGCTTGGGCCGCGAGGCCAGAGCGAGCGCCACGTCGAGCTGGCGCTGCGCACCGTGCGGCAAGGCACCGGCCACGCGATCCAGCGCGGCGCCCAGGCCCACGCGCTCGGCCAGTTGCACGGCCTGTGCGCGCAGGGTGTCGTCCCTCGCACGGTCGCCCAGCAGATTACGCAGCACGCGCGACAGACCTCGCACCCGCCCGCCCGGATGCCGCCCGCCCGAGGACTGCACGGCCAGCAGCAGGTTGTCCAGCACCGTGATCTTAGAAAAGATGCTGGTGATCTGGAAACAGCGCGACAGCCCGGCGCGCACCCGCGCATGCATGGGCAGGGGCGTGAGGTCCACGCCGTCGAGCGTGATGCGGCCCACGTCCGGCGCATGCAGGCCAGAGATCAGGTTGACCAGGGTGGACTTGCCCGCGCCATTGGGGCCGATCAGGGCGTGGATCTCACCGGCGTTCACGGCCAGGGAGACATCGTCCGTGGCGCGCAGCGCGCCAAAGTTCTTGACCAGGCCCTGAACGTGGAACAGGGCGGTTGTGCCGGACGTCGTGCTCATGCCGCCCCCTCCCCGGCTCTCACGCCAGCCGCAGCGGGCATCTTGCGCGAACTGCCCTCCAGCAAGCCCGCGATGCCACGCGGCGCGAGAAAGACGATGGCGATGAGCAGCACGCCCAGGGGCAGATGCCAGTAGTCGGTATAGGCCTTGACGATCTCCTCGAGCCCGATCCAGACTGCCGCACCCACCGGGCCGCCCCAGCGCTGCCCGACGCCGCCGATGACCACCATCACCAACAGCGTGGCCGATTGGGTCCAGTGCATCATGGACGGGCTGGCAAAGTTGTTGTGTGAGACGAGCATGGCACCGGCCAGGCCCGCCACGCCGCCGGCGATGGCGAAGGCAGCCAACTGGATGCGTCCCACCGGAAAACCCAGCGCCCGCATGCGGGTCTCGTTGTCGCGCACGCCCATGAGCGCATGTCCGAAGCGCGAACGCGTGGTCCGGTTGAACAGCGCCATGGCACCCGCGAACAGGGCCAGCACCACCCAGTAGAAAACACCGTCATCCAGGGTGCTCAGACCCAGGCCCAAGGACGTTGGCCTCATGAGGTTGTAGCCATCGTCCCCGCCGTAAGGACGCAGCGACACCGCGATGTAGTAGAGCATCTGCGCGAAGGCCAGCGTGATCATGATGAAGTACACGCCGCGCGTGCGCAGGGCCACCAGACCGATCAGCGCCGCGACCAGCGCCGCCACGAGCAAGGCCGCGGGCCACAGCAGCCAGGCGCTGTGGACACCGGCATCCGCCAGCGCGACCAGCGTGTAGGCGCCCACGCCCAAAAAGCCGCAGTGGCCCAGCGCGGCCAGGCCGCCATAACCCAGGATGAAGTTCAGCCCCGCCGCGGCCAGCGCGAAGACCAGCACGCGCCGCACGAAACCCACGTAAAAATCCAGGCCCAGCGAGGGCGCGACCAGCGGAAACGCCGCCAGCAACAACAGCGCCACCCAGGGTAGCCAACGAGCCAGCTTCATTTCAACCTCGCGCGGGAAACAGACCTGCGGGCTTGAAGGCGAGCACGGTCGCCATCAAGGCATACATGGCCAGCCCCGCAATCAGCGGCGCGACGTCGGACACGGCCGCGGGCGGCAGCACGGCGCGCAGCGCCATGGGCACGAAGGCACGGCCGCAGGTGTCCACCAGGCCCACCAGCAGGGCCGCGATGAAGGCCCCGCGCACCGAGCCGATGCCGCCGATCACCAGCACCACCAGGGCGGGAATCAGGATCTCCTCACCCATGCCCACCTGCACCGCCGTGATCGGCCCCATCAACGCGCCAGCCAGCGCGGCCAGGGCCGCGCCCAGCAGGAACACGCCCGAGAACACGCGCCCCACGCGCACGCCCATGAACTCGGCCATGGCACGGTTGGAGGCGCCCGCGCGCACCAACATGCCCACGCGGGTGTGGTTGACCAGCAGGTACAGGCCCAGTGCCACCAGCAGGCCCACAACGAGGATGAGCAAACGGTAGGACGGGTACGGCAGACCGGGCAGGACTTCGATGGGCTCGGCCAAGGCCGCTGGCGCGGACGCCATCAAAGGCGCAGGCCCCCAGATCATCTTCACCACGTCGTCGGCCACCAGGATGATGCCGAAGGTGGCCAGCACCTGGGCCAGGTGGTCACGCCCGTAGAGGTGGCGCACCAGCAGCGCTTCCAGCACCAGGGCGACCAGCAGCACCACGGCCAGCGCCACCAGCAGGCCAGCCAGGAAGGAGCCGCTGCTGGTGTGCACCTGGGCCGCCACATAAGCCCCGCCCATGAAGAGCGAGCCGTGGGCCAGGTTCATCACGTCCATGATGCCGAAGACCAGCGTCAGGCCCGCCGCCAGCAGGAAGAGCATGAAACCGTAGCCCAGGCCGTTGAGGATCTGTTCGACAAAAAGTATGGGTGTCATTGTCAACAAGGTCTGCGCGCCACTCACCACAGCTCAGGGCACCCGCGGAACCGGCTTCGCCGTTCCGCCGGGTGCGCCCCCTTGAGGGGAAGGCGCCGAAGGCGCTTCGGGGGCGAGCCGTTCTTCACATCTTGCATCGCGTGTAATAGGCGTCGCGGTAAGCCTTCAGCGGCGTGGAGAGCGTCTTGTTGGTCAGCACACCGTCCTTGTTCTTCTCGATCACGCGCAGGTAGTAGTCCTGGATGGGGAACTGGTTGTTGCCGTATTTGAAGCTGCCCTTGATGGAAGCGAAATTCGCGGCCTTGAGCGCCTTGAGCACCGCGTCCTTGTCGCCGACCTTGCCCTTGACGTCCTTGACGGCCGCGTCGATGGCCATGATGGCTTCGTAGGCGTGCGCTGCGTAGAAGGTCGGGTAACGGCCGTAGGCCTTGCGGAACTCGCTCACGAACTTCTGGTTGGCCGCGTTGGGCAGGTCATGCGACCAGGGCGAGGTGGAGTACAGGCCCAGGATGGGTTCGCCCACGGCGGCAATGGTGTCTTCCTCCGCCGAGGCGGGGCCCGTGATCAGGCGCACGTCCTTGGACAGGCCGGCGGCGACGAACTGCTTGATGAAGTTGATGCCCATGGCGCCGGGCAGGAAAAAGAACACCGCGGCGGGCTTGGCGGCGCGGATCTGTGCCAGCTCAGCCGCGTAGTCCAGCTGGCCGACCTTGCCGTAGACCTCGGCGACGATCTCGCCCTTGTAGGTGCGCTTGAAGCCACCCAGGTGGTCACGGCCCGCCGGGTAGTTGGGCGCGATCAGGAAGGCGCTCTTGACCTTCTGGTCGCTGGCCCACTGGCCCGCGGCTTCGTCCCAGGTGTCGTTCTGGTAGCTCAGGCCGAAGAAATACGGATTGCACTGCTCGCCCGCGTACTGGCTGGGGCCGGGGTTGCTGCTGATGTAGGGCACCTGAGCACCGAACAGCACGGGGCCGACAGCCAGCGCGATGTTGGACGGCACGGGGCCGGTGAAGAAATCGATCTTGTCGCGCTGCACGAAGCGCTGCGCGATCTGCCGCGCCTGGTCGGGGCTGCCGGCCGTGTCGGCCTGGATGAATTCCGCCGGGTAACCGCCGAGCTTGTTGTCCAGCAGCTTGATGGCCAAATTGATCGCGTCGCGGGCCTCGGCGCCACCGACCGCGAAGGGACCGGACAGGTCCAGCGCCAGACCGACCTTGACCGGGTCAGCGGCCTGCGCGTTCAGGCCAAAGCTCAGGGCCAAGGCGGCCAGAGCGGTGGGGAAGAAAGAAGATTTCATGCGTGCTCCATGTAGGAAAAATCAAAGGAAACCCGACCCGAGACTGAAAAAGAATTGACAAAGCTCGGAGTTTTAACCGATTCCGACCTCCACCCGACCTGCCCCGTCCTTCATGACGACACGGATCGGGAAACTCCGCACGGCTTCTGTCACCGGACCGCCACAGGGCAGGCCCGTGGCGATGTCGAACAGGCCCTGGTGCAGCGGGCATTCGACGCAGCCGTTTTCGATGTAGCCGTCCGAGAGCTTGGCCGCGCCATGCGTGCACAGATCGTGCAGCGCATGCAGCGCGTCACCCTCCCGGAACACTGCAATCGGCATGCCAGCGGCCACCACGGGCCAGACCGCGCCGTCGGGAAAGTCCTCGGGCTCGCCGACGTCATGCCACTGAAGTTGCTCGATGATGTCGCTCATGGTCAAGGCCTCGGCGTCAGATGGGAGTGGCCAACAAGGTCATCACACGCGAGGTGTCGTAGATCACGCGTTTGCTCTGGTAACGCCAGCCCTCGGGCGTGCGAACGGCCACGTCCAGGTAACGGCCAGCCTGGTAGACGAAGGACTCGCCATTGGTGCGGGTCTGGATCACCACGTAGCTGGACTCGGCCCGCACGGTGTCCGCATCGACGCGCTCGATGGTCAGGCCCGAGGTCATGTGGCGATTGCTGTGGTCTTCGTAGATGTTGGCGTGGCGCAGCGAGAGCACACGATCCCGCAACATCTTCTGGTTGTCACAGTAGATCAGGCCGATGGGCAGACCCAGGTCGGCGTTTTCCTTGGGCACGATCTCGTAGAGGCAGTCGGGCGTGAACATGGCTGCCCAGTCTTCGAGCCGGTTGTTGTCCAGCGCGGCGCAGTAGCGCTCCTGCAGCTGGCTGATTTCAAACCAGAGGGTGATGGATTCCAGCGTCGCCGCCTCAGGTGCGGCAGTCTTCGCCACGGGTTTCTTGAGCGTCATGGGGGTCATGGTCGCGTTCCTCCTCAATAACCCATGAGCTTCTGGTAACCCGCCCAGAATTTGCGGATCAGGTTCTCGGTGATCATGGTGTCCTGCCGCGGCTCGACATCACCGTCGGTCAGTCCCAGCGCCATGATGGACGCGGCATCCCCGTCGCGCAGGGTGGCGCGCTGCACCAGCTCCGTGGCCTCGGTGTCTTCCATCGAGATGTACCCCGCCGGCCCCACGAGGTTGGCCTGCTTGATGCGCAGCGCGCGCAGCTCGGGCGTGTCATCGGCGTAGCCGAAGAAGTGGAACACCAGCTCGAACTGGTCCGGCCCCTTGGGCAGCACCTGGCGGCAGACCAGGGTGTTGTGGATCTGCTGCAGCACCAGCTGTGGAAAGATGGTCTGGATGTGGTTGGTGCAGTCTTCCTCGTACTCGGAGACGAAACCCAGCACCGAGTCGTCCTCCAGGTGGAAACCTTCGTCCATGGAGCGGATGGCCTGCTGCTTGTAGGCGTCGGCCGTGTCTTCCTTTTCTTCCTTGGGCTTGGTCGCCGTGATGATGCTGTGCAAGCCATGCGTGGCGTCGGGCAGCGAACGCGCTTTCATGCCCACGCGGAATATGTTGAAGGTGGTGTGGAAGAGGTGCAGCAGACTCGCGTGGTAGGGGTCCTTCACGTTCTCGTAATAGAGCTTCCAGTTGCTCTTGGCGAATTGCCGCGTGCAGCCCAGGTAGACGATGGGCTTGTGCATGATGCGGTCCACCCAGGGCCGCATTTGCGCACCCAGGTACTCGGGCAGCGGCGGCGTCTGTTCGCTGAAGGTGGCGAAGACGATGCCCTGGTAGCTGTCCACGCGCAGCTGCTTGAGACCATGGTCAGCCGGCTTGAAGTCGGCCGGCATGCCCGGCGCGCCGTCCTTGCCGCGGCGGAAAGGCACGCCCTGCAGATTGCCCTTGCAGTCGAAACTCCACTGGTGGTAGACGCAGGTGTGCTCCTTGGCGTTGCCACGCGCGTTGCGGCAGACCATGGCGCCGCGGTGCGCGCAGCGGTTGACCCAGCAGGCCAGCTCACCCTCGGGCGTGCGCGTCACCACCACGGGCGTGTCGCCCACGAAGGTGCTTTTGTAGTCACCGGGCTTGGGGATCTCGCACTCCAGGGCCACGAAGCTCCAGACCGGGCCACGGTAGATGCGCTCCTGCTCACGCTCGTAGACCTCTTGCGAGCTGAACACCTTGTAGGGCGTGCGCGAGCCGTCTGCCCGGGGGAAATGCACCACGGCCTCTTGGGCCACCGCCGAGGCTCCCACCCCCGTGTTCGCGCCCGTTTTCGGTGCGCCGATGTCAACGACGTCATTCATCAGAGTGCTCCTTGTGACTCAACCCCAAGTCCGCGTCATGCTGGCGCGGTAGGGAATGGTCCGATTGTTGGAACACCCACGGCGTGCGGCTATCCGTTTGCCGCAGATCGGGCGGCACCTTGTCCAATTCGCGCGGCTTTCACGCGGGGGCTTGATCTGGGTGAAACAGGGTGGGTGATGCCTGGCGCGCTTCTTGCACTTTGCTGCCTGCTTCCGGACTGTTACCTGGAACACCGAACCGGCCATGCAACTCGCCCCACGTCCCGCAGCCGTCGCCACCGATTTCGGCCTTTTCGAACCCCGGGCACTGCGCGCGCACCGGCTGTTCGAATCCGATGACCTGGACGAGGCTCGGGAGCGCATCTCGCGGGTCATGCAACCCCACCAGCTGCGCCCCTTGGGCGCGAGCACTGGCCGCCCCTCGCGTTCGCACATGGACTACGTGCGACTGGGAGAGCTGGGCCTGGGGACCATCGCCTTCTTCGGCCAACCCACGCAGGTGGACGTGGAGGCGGTGGAGGATTACCACCTGCTGATGTTCTGTCTGCGCGGGCACGCAGAGGTGCGCAGCGCGGGCCGCACCTTCACGGCCAGCCCCTCCACCGGCGTCGTCTGCGCGCCGGGTCACTCCTTCCTCGCCAACCTGTCACCCGACTGCGAACAGTTCGTGCTGCGACTGGACCGCCACATGGTCGAGGCCCATCTGGGGCTGGACGGCGCGGCAGCCCGCTTTCATGGCGCTCTGGATATGCGCCGCCCCGGCTTGCAGGCCTGGGGGGAGCAATTGCGCCTGATCGCCGGGTCGCCCGCCCTGCTGGACACGGCTCGGCGTCATCCCCTGGTGGCCGTTGAGATGGAGCGCTTGCTGGTGCACCTGCTGCACGAGGGCCAAGGCTGGGGGTCGGACACACACGACGCCCATCTGCAGGCCACGGGTATCGCGCCGGCCTGCGTGTTGCGCGCTGAACGCTGCATGGCCGAACGCGCGGGCGAGGCGCTGCGCCTGGCCGACATCGCGGCCGCGGCTGGAACCTCCACGCGCACCCTGCTGGAAGCCTTCAAACGCTTTCGAGGCACCAGCCCCATGCAACACTTGCAGGCTCTGCGCCTGGAGCGCGCTCACGCCTTGCTGCGCACCGCGCAAAGCCACACCCATGACGCGCCCTCCGGGGATACGTCCTCCGTCGCCGCGATTGCTTTCGATTGCGGTTTCACCCACCTTGGTCGTTTCGCGCAGGCTTACCGCAAACGCTATGGCGTGTCGCCTTCCGTCACCTTGTCGGCACGACGCTGACCAAGGCGTGCCCGGGCGCTCAGTCCTTGGACGGCAGGCGGGCAACGCCTTCTTGCGCGGCCGGCGCCTCCAGGGCACGGCCTTCGCGCACCACGCCCTCGCTGGCGCGATGCTGCATCACCAGACCGTCGATGGCCAGGGCATAGCCACCCACGCCAAACCCTGCCATCACGGCCGAAGCCACGGGACTGATGTAGCTGTGGTGGCGGAAGGCCTCGCGCGCATGGACGTTGCTGATGTGCAGTTCGATGAGGCGCACGCCCGCACCCTTGATCGCATCGTGCAACGCGACGCTCGTATGCGTGTAGGCACCGGCATTGAACACCACGCCAATGGCTGCGCCTTGCGCCTGCGCGCGACCAGCCTCGTGCAGCCAGTCGATCAGCGCGCCTTCGTGGTTGCTCTGGCGGAAATCCAGCTTCAGTCCGTGCTGGGCCGCCGCGCGCTCGCACAGTGCCTGCACGTCGGCCAGGGTCTGCGCGCCGTAGATGCTCGGCTCGCGCGTGCCCAGCAGGTTGAGGTTGGGGCCATTGAAGACGTAGAGGGTTTTCATGGTGTTTGAGTCTAAGCGATCCAATTTTCAGGCGATCCCATCGCATCCAGTCTGACCAGCAGGATGGTCGGATCACCACCTTGCAACAGGTCCGGTCCATGCTGGGGCAACCGATCAAGCGGGATTTTCAAGACTTTGATTTGACATTGAAATTTCAGGGGCGACCTATATGATCGTTCCGTATTTTGAATGCTGGTTCTCGCTTGCCACCAGCGTGCCTGTTTCGGACTGCACAGCGCACACGTTAAAGCAACCGCCAAAAAATTTCCGAAGGGCATGCCATGCATTTCCTGAATCATTGGAAGCTGCGCAACCGCGTGCTGGCGGGTTTCGCGCTGGTCATGGTGCTGCTGATCGGCGCCTCCGTCGTCGGCGTGCTGCGCGTCGGCCAGCTCAATGAGCGCATCCACCGTCTGGTCGAGGTGGACATGCATGCGCTTGATCTTTCACGGCAATGGGCCGGGCTGACCGAGGTCAGCATTCAGCGGCGACTGGTCAGCATGGCCGTGAACGACCCAGTGTTCGTCACGGCCTTCACCCGCAAATCCAAGGAAACCTCCGCCCGCATCGACGCGGTGCAAAAGGAACTCAACGGCATCGAACAGCCCCCCGAGGCCGTGCGCCTGGTCGAGATCATCAACCAGAAACGCAAGGTCTACCAGGACCTGCGGGAAGCTCTGCTCAAGAGAAAGGAAGCCGGTGAAAACGTGGTCGCGGGGATTTCCAGCGATCTGATCCCGGCCATGGAAAGCTACCTGGAAGCGATCAACGCCTACGCGGACTACACCCACCAAAGCGTGGCCAAGGCCACCGCCGAGATGGAAGACCAGGCTCGCCTGACACGTGCGCTCATCATCGTGCTGCTGAGCCTGGCCTCGGTGCTGGGCGTGGTGGTGGCCTTGCTCATCACCCGCTCGGTGACTCAACCGCTCGAATCAGCGCGCCGGCAGACGGCGCACATTGCAGACGGCGACCTGACGCGGCGCATCGAGGCCCAGGGCAGTGACGAACTGGCTGAATTGAGTCGCAGTCTGTCTGAAATGCAAGAACGGCTGGCCGTCACCATCGCCGGGGTGCGCAGCTCAGCCGAACAAGTGCGGCTGGCCTCCAGTGAAATCGCGTCGGGCAACCAGGACCTGTCGAACCGCACCGAACAGGCCGCCGCCAGCCTGGAGCAAACTGGCGCGGCCATGGCCCAATTGGGCGATGGGGTGCGTCAAAACGCCGATGCCGCGCGCCAGGCCGACGCCCTGGCTCAGGCAGCCTCACAAGTGGCGCATCGAGGCGGCGCCATGGTCGGGGAAGTGGTGCGCACCATGCGTGACATCCAGGAGGCGTCCAACAGGATCGGTGACATCATCGGCGTGATCGATGGCATCGCCTTCCAGACCAACATCCTGGCGCTGAATGCGGCCGTGGAAGCCGCCCGTGCGGGCGAACAAGGACGAGGTTTCGCCGTGGTGGCGGGTGAAGTGCGATTGTTGGCTCAGCGCTCGGGCGAAGCCGCGCGCGAGATCAAGGCGCTGATCTCTGCCTCCGTCGATCGCGTGGACGGCGGCAGTCGTCTGGTCAGTGAAACCGGGGAAACCATGGGCGAGGTGGTGCGCAGCGTCAACCAGGTCACGCAAATCATCAGCGAAATCTCCAGCTCCAGCGCCGCGCAAGCCCACACCCTCGGAGAAATCGGCCAGGCCGTGCAACACCTGGATCAGATGACGCAACAGAATGCTGCGCTGGTCGAACAGTCGGCCGCCGCCGCGCAAGGCTTGCGCGAACAAGCCAACGATCTGGTGCAAACGGTCGCCAGCTTCCGGCTCTCCCGCTGAAGCCGCCACCCGCGCGCCTTGGCACGGCCCGAAACCTCGCCAGGACCCAGGGCTTTCAGGCGGACTGTGCGCGCGGCAACCAGCAGCGGGTGATGAGCCCAATGCCCAAGGCCGCCAAGGCCATCGGCAAAGCCACAGGCCAGGTGCCGGTCAAAGGGCCATGAAGGCCTCCCACCGCCTCCACGCCGTGGGAGAAATGCGCCACGGTCTGCCCCAGGGCAAAGGCCACGGCCATGGTGATGAAGCCCGACCAAGCCACAGCGCGACCGGCGGCGTGTGGAAGGTCACTCACCGCGCCAGCCTGCGCGCACGGCTGGTGAAAACCATGACCGATCACGAAAATCCAATGCCCCAGCAGGAGAGGCACCACCCGATCCGGCCACGCCATCGCGCCCACGACTTGCAGAGCAGCGCCCGCCAGGCTGAAACCCGCCCCCAACTGCACGCAGGCCAGCGCCGTGCGCCGGTGCAGCAGATGGCGGCACCAGGCCGTGCTGAAGGTGTAGACCAGGGAACCGCTGGCAGGTATCCAGCCATAGGCCAGCGGGCTGAGGCCCAGGCGTTCCACGTAAACCATGGGCGACAGCAACAGGAAGCAGAAGACGCCCCCGTACGTGGCCGCCGTGAGGCTGCTCCAAGCCCAGAAGTTGGCATTGCGCAGCACCTCGCGCGCGCTGCCTTGCTGGCCGGGTACGCGGGCAGGACGGGTCTCGGTGAAGCGCAAGGCACACCAAGCCAGCACCACCAGCGCATAAGCGGTCATGCACGCCAGGGCCCAGCGCCAGCTGGCGTACTGCGTCATCAACGCGCCGAGCAAGGGCGCCAGCAGCGCCACCACACCCAAGCCCGACAGGCCCAGCGCCATCACACGCGGACCTTCCAGCGCGCTGTAGCGGTCGCGCACCGCGGCGCGCGCGCAGATCAGGATGGCCGCCATGGCCACGCCCTGCACGGCGCGCCAGCAGGCCAGCACTGCGATGCTGCCCGCCAAGGTCGCGCCCAGCGCGCCCACGGCGTAGAGCGCCAAACCCGACAGCAGCAACGGCCGACGGCCCCAACGGTCGGCCAAGGGCCCGCTGAAGAGCTGGCTGATGCCGAAGGCCAGGGCGAAAACAGTCAGGCTGGTGCTGGCCGGGCCCAGGTCGCGCGTGATCGCGGGCAGGGCAGGCAGGTAGAGGTCGGTGGCGATGGGCTGCGCGCCCAGGAGCAGCAAGAGCAGGACCGTGAAGGTCCCTCCGGGCAAGGCGAGGCGCATGAAATCAGGGATCCGGGTGGTGGCGCATCGGTCACATCGGGCGCATCAGGTTCGAGTCAGGCGCGGCATGGAGCGCCGAAACACGCATTCTCCTCCAGCCGCGCATCGAACGCAGCGCTCGGGGTCTGATGTAACGCCTCATGCGAGCGCAAGCACCGAACCCACGGCCCCAAGTTCTCAGGCGCCGGCCGGCGCGGCGACCCCGGTGCTGTGCGCGCCGCCGAGGAACAAGCGCTCGATGTGTGGATCGGTCAGCAGTTCGGCCGCCGGACGCTGCAGCACCCGGCGCCCGGATTCCAGCGCGATGGCTTCGTCCGAGACCTTGAGCGCGCTCTTGACGTTCTGCTCCACCATCAGCACCGTCGTGCCCTGCCCGGCCAGGCGGCGCAGCAGCTTGAAGACTTCCTGCACCACGATGGGCGACAGGCCAATGGACGGCTCGTCGATCAGCAGCACCCGGGGCCGCAGCAGCAGCGCCCGCCCGATCTCGAGCTGCTTCTGCTCGCCACCCGAGAGGGCCGAAGCCTGGGAATGCAAGCGCTCGCGCACACGCGGGAAGAACTCCAGCACCTCGGGGATGCGCGCGTGCGTGGCCTTCATGCCCAGGGTGATGCCGCCCAGCTCGAGGTTCTGGTGCACTGTGAGCTGGCCGAAGAGGTTGCGCCCCTGGGGCACGAAAGCGATGCCGCGCGCCAGCAGATCCTTCGGGCTCGCGCCGGTGACATCTTGGCCATCGAGCAGGATACGGCCTTGGCGCGGCTTCAGCAATCCAAACAAGGTCTTGAGCACGGTGGATTTGCCCGCCCCGTTGGGGCCGAGCAGCAGCGTGATCGCGCCACGCCGCGCCTGGAAGGACAGTTGGTTGAGGATCATGAAATCCTTGTAGCCCGCGACCACGTCCTGGAACTCGATGCAAGAAGTGTTGTAGGCCATGGTCAACTCCCCAGGTAGGCGTCGAGCACCTGCTTGTTGGCGCGGATTTCGTCCGGCGTGCCGATGGCCAGCACGCGGCCCTCGACCATGACCAGGATGCGGTGGCACAGATCCATCACGAAGTCCATGTTGTGCTCGATCACGACGAAGGAACTCTGGCGCTCGCGGTTGAGCTGCTTGAGCAGCACCGAGATGCCGCCGACCAGGCTGGGATTGACGCCCGCGCAGGGTTCGTCCAGCAGCACCAGGTCGGGATCGCTCATGAAGGCCATGGCGATGTCCACCAGCTTTTGTTGACCGTAGCTCAGGCTGCCGGCGGGCTGCTCGGCCACATGCCGGATGCGGAACAGATCGATCAGCGCGTCGGCCTTGCCGCCCAGGCCTGAATCGCCGGGCGCGAACAGACGACTGAGCAGGCTGCCTTGGTGTTCCTGCGCGGCCACCAGCAGGTTGTCGCGCACCGACATCTTGCCGAAGACCTGCAAGGTCTGGAAGGTGCGGCCGACACCGCGCCGGTTGAGTTCCAGCGGCGACAGTCCGGTGATGGACTGGCCATTCAACTCGATCGAACCCGCGTCGGGGCTGATTTGCCCGAGCACACTGTTGAACATCGTGGTCTTGCCCGAACCATTGGGGCCGATGACACCAAAGATTTCCCCGGCGCGAACCTCGAAGCTCACGCCGTCGACGGCCTGGATCGCGCCATAGGCTTTTTTCAGCCCACTGACCTTGAGCACGGGTGGAGAGGACGCGTTCATGCCTGGCCTCCTTGCGCGGCGGCGGCCCGGGCGCGCGCGGCCGAAGCCGCCTGTGCCTGCCGCCGGGCCCGGATGCGGTCCGGGATGCTGAGCAGCCCGTCTGGCAGCCAGATCATCATCAGCACCACCGCCGTGCCAAACACGAACAGGTACCAGGCTTGAGCGAAGCGCAACCACTCAGGCAGCAGCACGCCGACCGCCGCGCCCACCACGGGCCCGAGGAAATAGCCCGGGCCACCGACCACGACCATCAGGTACATCATGATCGAGGCCCCCACCGTGAACGGTGCGGGCTCGATGAACTGCACCAGGGACGCGAACAGCACGCCCGCCACGCCAGCGTAGGCCGCGCCAATCGCAAAGCTCAGCAGCGTGTAGTTGCGGATGTGCACGCCCAGACTCTCGGCGCGGATGGGGTTGTCGCGCAGCGCCGTGAAGGCCTTGCCCCAGGGCGAGCGCAGCAGTCGCCACTGCAGCCAGCCCAGCAGCAAGGTCACCACCAACGTGAAATAAAAGTAGGTGCGGTTGTTCTCCAGCGACCAGCCCAACAGTTCGGGACGCGGGATGTTGTTGATGCCAAAGGTGCCACCGGTCAACCATTCCTCGTTGCGCATCACCAGCCAGATGGCGGTGTTGAAACCCAAGGTGGCGAAGGCCAGGTAAATGGTCTGCACCCGCAGGGCCGGAAAGCCAAGGATCAGGCCAACCCCAAAGCAGATCAACGCCGCCGCGGGCAGACTGAACCAAAAGCTCACCCCCGCCTTCATGAGGATGGCCGCCGTGTAGGCGCCGATGCCAAAGAAGGCTGCGTGGCCCAGCGATTTCTGCCCGGCATAACCCACCGTCAGGTTCAGGCCCATGACGGCAATGATGAAGATCAACCAGTACGTCAGCAGATAGACGCCGTAACTCTTGAGGAACTGGGGCGCGATCAAGAGGCCCAGGCCGACAAGCAGCGCCAAGATCATGGAAATGCGTTTCATGGGGCCGCCTCAGACTTTCCGTTCTTCTTTTTTACCCAGCAGGCCTTGCGGCTTGAACAAGATGACCACCATGAAGATCATCAGGGCCACGGCATCCTTGTACGCTGGCGAGACATAGGCCGCTGCCAGGTTCTCAGCCACGCCCACGATCAGACCGCCCAGCAAGGCGCCGCGCGAGTTGTTGAAGCCGCCGATGATGGCGGCGAAGAAGGCCTTGGTGCCCAGGCCCTCACCCATGTCGAACTTAGCCAGGTAGGTCGGCGTGACCAGCAGGGCCGCCGCGCAGGCCAGCAGCGCGTTGATGGCGAAGGCGTAGAAGATCATGCGCGGCACGTTGATGCCCAACACGGTGGCGCTTTCGGTGTTCTGCGCCACGGCCTGCATGGCGCGGCCGGTCACGGTGCGGGTCATGAAGGCCTGTGTTGCGAAGACCAGGGCCAGCGCGGTCAGCAGCGTACCGATGCCGCCGGAGGTGATGGTCACGCCCGCGATGTTGAACACATGGTCGCCAAAGGGGTTGGGAAAAGGATGCGCCTCGGCGCTGTAACCCGCGCGGATGCCGTTGCTCAGCGTGATGGCCAGGCCGATGGTCGCGACCACGATGGGCATCATCCCGTACTTGAACAGCGGGTCCACCACGCCACGCTTGAAGGCCCAGCCCAGCACCAGCGCGGAGACCCCGGCGGCCAGCACGAAGCCCAGCCACAACGGCGCGCCCAGGGCCATGAAGGCCAGCATGACGAAGGCCGGCAGCATGACGAATTCGCCCTGGGCGAAATTGATGGTGCCGCTGGCCTGCCACAGCAGGGTGAAGCCCAGGGCTGCGAGCGCGTAGATGCCGCCCGTGGCTAGGCCGCTGAACAGCAGTTGCAGAAAATCAGTCATGGCATTCCGGTTCCCACGGGCACCAGGCCCGCAGGAAGAACAAACAAACGGAAAAGAGGACAGGGTCGCTTACTTCTTGCCCAGCGGCGGCAGTGTGCTCACCACCACCTGCTTGCCGTTCTTGACTTCGACCATGAAGCTCTCGCGGTCGATGTCGCCCTTGTCATCGAAGCTCACGTCCATCAGCACGCCCGGGTGTTGCTTGGCCGTGAAGGTGACGTTCTTCAGCGCCTGGGCCACGGCCACGCGGTCGAACTTGCCGACCTTCTCGATCGCAGCCTTGAGCACATGGACGCCGGTGTAGCCCTTGATGCCGTTGTGGTCCGACACGTAGTTGTATTCCTTCTGAAACTTGGCGCCGAAGGCCTGGGTCGGCGGTGCGTCAACAGTCAGGCCAACGTGGGCCACGGCGCCATTGGCGGCCTCGCCCGCCAGCTCGATCACCTTCTGGCCGGTCAACGTGGTCTCGCCGATGATGGGCTTGGTCCAGCCCTGCTTGCGGAACTCGCGCAGCGCGCGGGCCGATTCTTCCTCGTTCGTGTAGACGAACACGGCATCGGCATTGCTTTGCTTGACCGCCAGCACGGCGGCGGAGAAATCGATCTGCCCCTGGTTAGTGGAAATGTCGGCCACCACCTTGGTCGGGCTGCCTTCCATCAGCTTGACGATGGCGTCGCGCCCGCCCTTGCCGAAGTCATTGTTCACGTAGACCACGGCCAGGGTCTTGGCCTTGCCGTTGATGTAGCGCGCGAGCTTGGGAAAGGACGTGGACTGGCCGAAGCTGGTGCGGAACACATAGGGGTTGCCCTGCTGCGTGATGGACGCGGCCTCACCGCCCGTGAAGTTGGGCACCTCGGCACGACGCGACTCGGCCATGCTGACCATGATGGAGCCCGAGAACACCGGACCGAAGATGGCGAAGACCTCTTCGTCCACCGCCTTCTGGGTCAGGCCCTTGGCCACGCCAGGGTTGCTCTGCGTGTCGTAGGTCGCGGACTGGATCTTGCGACCCAGGATGCCGCCGGCCGCGTTGATTTCCTTGACTGCCAGTTCCACCCCATTCTTGAAGTTGGTGCCGGCCGTCGCGCCGGCGCCGGACAGTTCCACGATGTTGGCGATCTTGACGACCTGCTGTGCCAGTGCCGTCGTGGCACAGGCGGCGCCGAGGGCGCAAGCCGCCAGCAGTTGGAGTGTGAAACGTTTTTGCATGAGTGTCTCCTTGGGTTTTAGTGAAGCGGTGAGTCAATGAAAAGCGGGCCGTGCTTCTGCGGCTCGGGTCTTGAGTGCATCGCCAGGGCGGCGGATCTCGTGCGCCAGTTGCGGTGGATAGATCAGTTCACGCAGGAAGGTGGCGTCCTGCCGCACGGCCTGCGCCGCCTCAGGGTAGCCGAAGAACTCCAGGTACAGCGGTGTTTGCTGGATAAGCATTTCGAAACCAGGCTGCGCGTGCAAGCCGCGTTCGCGCACGGCGCGCACCAGGGGCGTGGGCTGGTTCTTCATCAGGATGTCGACCAGGACTGCGTGCGGCGCCATGCGACTGACATCGAGCGGCAGCGGATCGCCGGGCTGCAGACCCAGCGGCGAGGCATGGATCACGAGATCGAAACCTGCGGGGTCGTTGCCCGGCGCAGCGCGCACCCGCCCCCCGCTGCCCAAGCACGCCCCGAGGCGCGCGGCCACGCTTGAGGCCTTGCCCGGCACCGGGTCGTACAGCGCGAGTTCGGCCACATCCCCCACCAGCGACGCGCCGATGGCGGCGGCGCCTCCGCCCGCACCCAGGATCAAGACGCGCCGCCCCGCATGGGCCATGCCGAAATAGTCCAGTGAAGCCCGCAGCCCTTCCCCATCGAAAAGCCCGCCTTCTAGTCGTCCGTCCGCCGTGCGACGGATGGCGTTGACCGCGCCCGCCAGACGGCCCAGAGAGGAGCAAGCATCCAGCATGTCCATCACCAGCGCTTTGTGCGGGATGGCCAGGAACAGGCCCTTGACGTTGCGCGCCAGGAAAACGCTGCGAACAAACGTCTCGATGTCGGCCGGCGCCACATGCACCGGCACCAGCACCGCGTTGATGCCCAAGGCAGCGAACACTCGATTGAAGACTTCGGGTGCCCGGACCTGCTCGACCGGATCTCCCGGGATCAGGAAAAGTTCGGTGCTCCCGCTGACGCGAGGAACAAGCGCACTGGAAAGCTGCATGTAGGCCGGTCTGTCGGTACTTGGAATGGGCGCGAATTTAGTGGATTCCCAAGGGCAAACCGACATTCGAACGATCGGCATGCGCGAATATCGCTCAAAATTGTGCGTTCATCGAACGCATTCAGGGTTTCACCTGAACTGCTCGCCATGCGCCCGCTCCGCACAATCCCGCCCGTGACTTCCCTCCCCCAGCTCGACAAACGCGACTGGATCGCAGGCCTGGAAAAAGGCCTGTCCGTGATCGAGGCCTTCGACGATGCCAACCCCCGCCTGACCAGCAGTCAGGCCGGTGAGCGTTGTGGCATGACCCGCACCGCCACGCGACGCTACCTGCTGACGCTGGCCCACCTGGGCTACGTTGCCACCGATGGCAAGCTGTTCTGGCTGACACCGCGCGTGTTGCGCCTGGGGCGGTCTTACCTGGAATCGGCGCGGCTGCCGCGCATCGTGCAACCCTTTCTGCAGCGCGCCACGGCGGGCATCGGGGAAACGGCCTACGTCAGTGTGTTGGACGGGGACGAGATCGTCTGCATCGCGCGCAACGGCCCCAACCGCAACATGAACACCGGCTACGTGCTGGGCGCGCGGGTGCAGGCGCAGGTCACGGCGGCAGGAATGCTGATGCTGGCCCTGCGCGACGAGGCCGAAGCGGAGGAATGGCTGGCCCGTCAGGAATTGAAGGCCTATACATCACACACCATCACACGCAAGGAGAGCCTGCGCGAGGAACTTGCCCGCATCCGCCAGCGCGGCTGGGCCATCTCGGAGCAGCAGCTTGAACTGAATTACCGTGGCATCGCGGTGCCACTGCTCGACCACCACGGCGATCTGGTCGCCGCGTTGAACGTCACCATGCCCATGGGGCAGGAAAGCACGCAAGATGCAGCCGCACGAGTGCTGCCGGTGCTGCAAGACACCGCGCGCGCGATGCGCAACCTGATCTGAGGGCTGAAGGGCTTGGATCGGCCAGGTGAGTTGGCAGCGAACAGCCCGCGCGCCGCTCTATTTCTTCTCGCTAAAGGGTACGCCGGCAACGAACCAGTCCTGGCGCTGCACCTCAGTGATCAGCACATCCACGGCTTCGGCCGGAACGCCGAGGGTCCGGATCGTGATCTCAGTCAGGGCCTGGGCGTATAGTTTTTTCTGCTCAGGCGTGCGGCCCGCAAGCATCTCGACGTGGAGGATGGGCATGGTGGTGTCTTCCTGGAAGGTGGATGGAATCAGAACTACTGTGCGCCGGGCACGCGCCCCGGAATCGGTGGCACGGGCAAGGACACGTCGCCGCACTGGGCACGGTGGCGCAAAGCGTGGTCAATCAGCACCAGGGCCAGCAGGGCCTCGGCGATGGGAGCCGCACGCACACCCACGCAAGGGTCGTGGCGTCCCTTGGTGATCAGTTCGGTCGCCTGCCCCGCCGTGTCGATGGACGCGCGCGGCACGAGGATGGAACTGGTGGGCTTGAGGGCGATGGACACCTCGATGTCCTGCCCTGTGCTGATGCCGCCCAGCACGCCGCCGGCCTTGTTGCCCACGAAACCCTGGGGCGTGAGCGCGTCACCATGGGTACTGCCCTTGTCCGCCACCGCCGCGAAGCCGGCGCCAATCTCCACGCCCTTGACGGCGTTGAGCCCCATCATCGCGTGGGCGATGTCCGCGTCGAGCTTGTCATACAGCGGCTCGCCCAGACCGACCGGTACCTGGGTCGCCGTCACGCGCAGGCGTGCGCCACAAGAATCGCCCGACTTGCGCAGCGCCTGCAGATAGTCCTCGAGCGCGGACACGTCGGCCACGGGTGCGAAGAAGGGGTTGTGCTGAACGTGGTCCCAGGATTCAAAGGGGATCTCAACCTCGCCGATTTGCGTCATGCAGGCACGGATCTCGATGCTGAACTTTTCCCTCAGCCACTTGCGAGCCACCGCGCCTGCCGCCACCGTGGGCGCGGTCAAGCGGGCCGAGGAACGTCCGCCGCCGCGCGGGTCACGAAGGCCGTACTTGCGCCAATAGCTGTAGTCCGCGTGGCCCGGGCGGAAGGTCTGCAGAATGTCGCCGTAGTCCTTGCTGCGCTGGTCGGTATTGCGGATCAGTAGGGCGATGGGCGTGCCCGTGGTCTGGCCTTCGTAAACGCCAGACAGGATCTCCACCTGGTCAGGCTCGTTGCGCTGGGTGACGAACTTGCTGGTACCGGGGCGACGCCGGTCCAGTTCAGGCTGGATGTCCTCGACCGACAAGGCCATGCCGGGCGGGCAGCCGTCGATCACGCAGCCGATGGCCGGACCGTGGGATTCGCCAAAATTCGTGACGCTGAAAAGTAGACCTAGGGTGTTGCCGCTCATGTGCGGGATTATCCCCGAGGCCCTCGACCCATCGCCCGGCAAGGCGAGGCGTGCATCACCGCAGGCCCGGGATGCCATAGCCTTGCAGGCCTAACGCACGATTTTTTGCCTCTACACTGCGCGGCGAAGCACGATCTGGCGCATGAGGAACGAGAACACATGAATTTTGCCTGGGCCCGGCGCCTGCATCCGGGCAATTTCCGCGGACGCCTGACTCTGTGGTTCGGACTGCTGTCCCTGGCCACGGTACTGTGCGTCGGCCTTTACGTTGGCCGCATCGCGACTCAGGAGCTGGCCGATTTTGGTGGCCAAGCGCTGCACGTCAGCGCGCGTTCTGCGGCAGACCTGTTGGCCACCAACTTGAGCGAGCGGGACAAGGAAATCAGCCTGCTGCGCCAGTCGCTGACCTTCTCACGCACAGACTTGGATGCGCCAGAACTCGGCAAGCTGTTGACCCTGCGCCAGCAGACCTATGACGAATACGCCTGGATCGGCATCGCCGACCCGCAAGGCAAGGTGATCCAAGCGACGCAAGGCCTGCTTGTCGGCAGCAAGGTGGACCAGCGTCCCTGGTTCCAGGCCGCGCTCACGGGACCGTATACAGGCGACGTGCACGAAGCCGTGCTGCTGGCAAAGCAACTTCCGCAACGCACAGCGAACGAGCCCCTGCGCTTCATCGATTTCGCCGCACCGATCCTGGACGAAAAAGGCCAGGTGCGCGGCGTGCTTGGCGCCCACGCCCACTGGGACTGGGTGACCGACACGGTGGAGTCCGTCGTGACCCAGGACAAGGCGCAGCGCCAAATCGAGGTGCTGATCGCCAACGCGGCCGGCGAAATCCTCTATCCCTACCACCACATGGGCAAGCTGCAACTGCCCCAACGCACCCGCCCGGACGCACCTTACGAAGTCGTGCGCTGGAATGATGGCGATCATTACCTCACCAGCATGGTCGAAGTCCCCGCGAGGACCAGCACGCCGCTGGGCTGGCGCGTCGTGCTGCGCCAGCCGCTGGACGTGGCGGTGGAGCCGCTGCGAGACCTGCACCGACAGTTGCTCATCTTCGGCCTGCTCGCGGCCCTGGTGTTCGCGCTCATCACCTACCGGCTGGCCACCCGCGTGAGCCAGCCCATCGAGCAACTGGCACGGGCCATGCGCGAGATCGAACGGCGTGAACGCCCACCGGTCTATCCCGACGAACGCAAGCAGATCAATGAAATCCGCCAGCTCAGCGCGTCCATACAGTCCATGACCGGGGCCCTGCTGCGGCACGAGGCCGAACTGGAAACGCTCAACGCCTCGCTGGAGCAACAGGTGCGCGAGCGCACCGAGGCGCTCTCCGTCGCCAACCAGGAACTCGAGCGCCTGGCCACCGTGGACAGCCTGACGGGCCTGAACAACCGCCGCCGTTTCGATGCCCGCTTGCAAGAAGCGTTTCAGGCCCTGCGGCGCAATGAACGAGGTTTTGGTCTGCTGCTGATCGACATCGACCACTTCAAGGCCATCAACGACCGGCATGGCCACCAGTCGGGTGACGAGGTGCTGCGCCGCCTCGGGCAGTTGCTGACGCAGTCCACGCGCATCACCGACTTCGTGGCCCGCTATGGCGGCGAAGAGTTCGTGGTGCTGCTGCCCGATGCGCCGGATGCGCGGGAAGGACTGGCCGTGGCCGAGAAAATCCGCGCTGCGGTGGCTGCGGCGTCCTTCCCCGAGGTCGGGCAGGTCACGGCCAGCGTGGGCCTGAGCCTCGCGCGCAAAGACGACACCAACGCCGAGGCGGTCGTCACCCGGGCTGACCAAGCCCTGTACGACGCCAAAGCCCAGGGCCGCGACCGCGTAGTGACGCGCTGAGCCTGTCGACAGCGAATGGCGTAAAGGCTCAGGGACGGAAACGCCGCCAGGCCTTTTCACCGATCCAGACGAAGACCAACAGGATCACGGCCTGCGTGAGGACAAAGGGTGTCTCCTGCTGCGTGGGTGCCAGGCGCGCCAGCGCCGGTGTCTTGACGAAGAGCTGCACCATCAGCACGAAGGCATTGAGGTAGAGCGCCGTGACCGCCGTCACGACGTAGACACGGCGCCAGCCCCCGTACATCTTCCTGCCATAGCGCGCGTACACGCCCAGGGCCAAGGCCACCAGCGAAATGGCACCCACGATGTGCGACGGCAGGAGCTGGTCAGCAGGAAAACCGTAGCCCGTGATGCTGGTCGCGATGGTGGTGGACAGGAAAAAGGCCGTCCAGCCGTCCAGGCGCGCGCCGGACACCAAGCCCCCCGCGACCACCAGGCCAGCAATGAGGCCGAGCACGCTCAGCAGGACGTGAATGAGGGTGAAGGTGGACAGATCGAAGGGCATGGAAACTCCCTGAAGTTGGCAGTGCACCAGTTATAGCAAGACCGGACCTGCGGCGCCACCCTTGGCGCCAAGCCTTGGCGAGCGCGCGACCACACCGTGGCTGGTGGTATGGGCCACCTGGTACGGCCCAACGCACGTGGCGCCCCGCTTCACGGTCTCGAAAAGGCTTGGCGCGCGCGGTCCACACGGGAACGGGCCACGCAGTCCGTCGCGTGATCGTTCACCAGGCCCATGGCCTGCATGAAGGCATAGACCGTCGTCGGCCCCACGAACTTCCATCCCCGCTTCTTCAGTTCCTTGGACAGGGCCACGGACTCGGGCGAGGTGGAGGCGGTCTGGGGCGCAGCCAGGGCCTTCATGTCAGGCTCGTAGCGCCAGACGAAAGCAGCCACGGAACCTTCCCGGGCCACCATCTCAAGCGCGCGCTGGGCGTTGTGGATCACCGCTTCGATCTTGCCGCGATGCCGCACGATACCCGCGTCGTCCAGCAACCGCAGGACATCGCGCTCGGTGTAGCGCGCGATCGCCTCGAAGTCGAAATCATCGAAGGCGCGGCGGAAGTTCTCGCGCTTGGCGAGGATGGTGCGCCAGCTCAAGCCGGACTGGAAACCTTCCAGGCTGAGTTTCTCGAACAGGCGCCGGACATCCGCCTGCGGCAGCCCCCACTCCTCATCATGGTAGGCCAGGTACTCGGGCGTGGCGCTGCACCAATGACAGCGGACTTGGCCATCGGGGGCGATCCAGGTTTTGTTCATGTTTGCTTTCTTTCGGCCCCACAGCCTTCATCAGCGCCGCGCGCGCCTGTCATGACTGTGCTTGCCCCCAGACGGCAAACTCGTTCCCACTGGGGTCGGTGAAGTGAAACCTGCGGCCACCCGGGAACGCAAACACCGGTTTGACGATGCGACCACCAGCATCCACGACCTTGGCCAAGGTCCCCTCCAGATCATCGCTGTAGAAAACCAGCAAGGCGCTGCCCCGCTCGGTGCGGGCCGACAAGTCCGATTGGAAGAAGCCGCCATCCAGGCCCTGCCCTGCGAACGCGGTATAGGCCTGGCCGTAGTCCTCGAAGGTCCAGTTGAACGCGGCTTGGAAAAACGCTTTGGTCGCCGGCAAGTCCTTCGCGGGGTACTCGACGTAGTTCAGCTTTTCATGATCAGGCATGCGTGGTCCCGGTGGTTCGTGGTGGACGCGCAGTATCCTTCAAAGCGCGGGCGGGTCTGGCCCATGAACGACACATCGTTCTCCCGATCACGCCCTCCCACGTCGCCCGAACAAAGGCGAGGAAGCACTGACCAGCGCCAGATCAGCTGCGGCTTGGCGCAGTGGCGCACCCAGTTCCTGCATGCGTTGCGGCGTGAGCCGCTGCAGCGGGCCAGCGATGGTGATGACGCCCACCGCCTCGCCATTGCGACGCAGGATGGGCGCGGCCATGGCCGTCATGCCCGGTGCGTAGGATTCGACGATCAGGCTGTAACCGCGCGCCCGATCCTCGTCCAGGATCTTCATCAAGGCCTTGTAGGTGGTCGGCGCCTTGGGACCGTATTGCTTGGGACTACCAAAACCCTGGGCCGCCACCAGCGCAGTGGCGCGCTCCTCGCTCAGCGTCATCAGCCAGGCATGACCTCCCGCGCTGCAGGACAGGCGTACGTCGATGCCCATGTCCGGGTCATAACGCAAGCCAGCGCGCGCGCCTTGTGCCTTGGCCACGAAGGTCAGGCGGTCACCATCCACGAGCGCCAGACGCACCAGGTCCCCCGCGTTGTCGGCCAGCCGCTCGATGATGGGTTGCGCCAGGTCCACGATGCCCGTGCTGCCCAGAAAGTTCAGGCCCAGCGCGGGCAGCTTGGTCGTGAGGGCGTAATCACCGTGCTCGCGCACCTGGCGCACGTAACCACAACGCAGCAGTTCCTGCAGCAAACGATGGCAGGCGCTGCGTGGCAGCCCCAGGTCATCGGCCAAGTCGGCCAGGGCCAGGCCCTCGGGTTGGGCCGCCAGCGTTTCAAGAATGAGCAAGGCGCGGTCCACCGCGCCCACAGCCTGTCGCTCCGGTTGATTCAACATTGTGAAATCAGATTCCTGTTTGGAACGCTGTTCAAAACAGCTTCCTATCATGCCCGAACACCACCACCCGGCGGTGATGCACATGCCAATAGGAGACAAACCGTGACACTCATATTCAAGACCGCCCTGCTGGGCGCCACGCTGATGCTGAGCAGTGCCCTGGCCGCCTCCGCCGCCCATGCGCAGGACATCCAAGAACGCACCATCAAGTTCGGCCACCTGAACAATCCCGGGCATCCGACCAGCCTGGGCGTGCGCAAATTCGCCGAGATCGTCACGACCAAGAGCGGCGGCAAGATCAAGGTACAGGAGTTCGCCTCATCCCAACTCGGCAACGAGTTGCAGCAACAATCGGCGCTGCAAGGCGGCGTGCAGGAGATGCTGGTGGCATCGACCACCTCGCTGAACGGCATCGTCAAGGAGTTCGGCCTGCTCGACTTCCCCTTTCTCTTCGCCAATGCCCAACAGGCCGATGCACTGGTCGATGGCCCTCTGGGCAAGATGCTTGCAGCCAAACTGCCGGAAAAGGGCGTGGTGGTGCTGGGCTTCTTCGATCTGGGTTTTCGCAACGTCACCAACAGCAAGCGGCCCATCACGAAAGGCTCGGATCTGGAGGGTCTGAAGCTGCGCGTGATCCCGAATCCGGTATTCCTGGAAACATTCAAGACCTTCAAGGCCAACCCCGTGCCCATGGCCTTTGCCGAACTGTATGGCGCGCTCGAAAGCAAGGCCGTCGATGGCCAGGAAAATCCCTTTGCCGTCATCGAGTCGAGCAAGATCTACGAGGTACAGAAGTACGTCAGTGGCACCAACCACGTCTACGCGACCAATCCGATTCAGATCAGCAAGCGCTTCTGGGATCGCCTCTCACCGGTTGAACAGAAGCTGCTGCAGGATGCCGCGATCGAAGCCCAGAACTGGCAACGCACGGTCAGCCGCGAGGTTTCGGGCAAGGCCCTGGGCGAGTTGAAAGCCAAGGGCATGATCTACAACGACATCGCACCCGCCGAGCTGGCCCGCATGCGGGCCGAGGTGCGCCCCGTCTACGAGAAGTTTTCTGCCGCCTACGACCCGGCGATCGTGACGCTCTTCAAGGCCGAACTGGAGCGGATCTCGAAGCTGTGACGCCCATGAAAATCCTTGTCCTGCACGGCCCGAACCTCAACCTCTTCGGGCGGCGAGAACCGCACATCTACGGCACCACGACGCTGGCGCAGATCAACGAGCAACTGTCCACGCTAGCGGCCGAGTTGGGCGTGACGCTCACGACGCTCCAGTCGAACCACGAAGGCGCCTTGATCGATTTCCTCCACGAGCACATCGATACATCGGACGGTGCGATCGTGAACCCGGCTGGCCTCACCCAGCACGGCGTGCCGTTGCACGACGCGATCAAGGCCATGCCGTTTCCGGTGATCGAAGTCCACATGTCCAACATCGCCGCACGAGAAGCCTGGCGCCACCATTCGATCATTTCACCTGCGGTGAAGGGAACGATCCAGGGCTTGGGGCGTCATTCCTATCTCCAGGGGCTGCGGGCCATCGTGGACATCGTGCGGGACAGCCAGGCCTTGCTAGCGGCAGAAAGAAAGTCGTAAGCCAGATCCAAGCACCACCAACATCTGAATGAAAGGGCCGTCATGGCGTTGACCGGCAAGGCTGCGGTGGCCATGTGGTGGCACATCGCAGCGGATCAAAAGGCCGATTTCCTCGACTGGCACACCCACGAACACTTGCCGGAACGACTGCGCATCCCGGGCTTTCAGCGGGGTACACGCTGGTCCAGCGAGGACGACGAGACCGGCTTCTTCGTGATGTACGAGCTCAGCGACCGGCAGGTTCTGGCCGGTCCTGCGTACTTGGCACGCTTGAACGACCCGACGCCCTGGTCAGTCAAGATGATGCCGCATCACGCAGGCATGGTTCGCAGCCTGTGCGACGTGACCGCCAGTGCCGGAGCGGGCATTGGACGCCACATGCTGACGCTGAGAATCTCGCCAGCAGCGGAGCAAGCGCTGCAGCTTCGTGCGTATCTGAAAGAACTCGTCGCAACACTGCCGACGCGGCGCGGCGTGACCGGTGCGCATCTGCTGGAGAAGGCGGATTTAGGCCAGGTCGCGCAAACTCAAGAGCAGCGGATTCGCGGCCAGGACCGCACGGCGGACTGGGTATTTCTGGTCTGCGGCCATGACGCGGAGCCCTTGCGCGGCCTGCTTGCATCGGAATTGGCGCCAAGCGTGTTGAACCAGCAAGGTGGCGTGGGAGCCGAGGTACACGCCGACGATGCTCTTGTCGCAGGGTTCTATGGCATCTCCGCCACCCTGTCGGCGGCCGAGGTGTGAGTTGGGCTTGTCGTCCATGCACCGCAGCTGAGCCAGTCGACGCTCTGTGATGCCGCGGCGATGGCGGCAGGACGGAAGGCCGCCCTATACTGCATGAATGAACGAACCAGTACAAAGCCGACGCGCCCGCAGCAGCCGCTCGGCGGCACCGGCACGCAAGGTGCCTGGGCGCACCAACGACCCGGAACGCACACAGGCCGACATCCTGCGTGTGGCCGAGGTCGAGTTCGGCGAGAAGGGCCTGGCGGGCGCGCGCATCGACGAGATCGCGGAGGCCACGCGCACCAGCAAGCGCATGATCTATTACTACTTCGGCAGCAAGGAAGGCCTGTACCTGGCCGTGCTGGAGGAAGCCTACCGCCGGGTGCGCGACATCGAATCGCATCTGAAGCTGCAGGACCTGGAACCCGAGGAGGCGCTGCGCCGGCTGGTGGCCTTCACCTTCGACCATCACCTGGACCACGAGAACTACATCCGACTCGTGATGTCGGAGAACATCCACCGCGGCCAGTACCTCGCGCAAAGCCCGCGCATCCAGGAACTCAACGTGCCGGCCATCGCCGCGATCCGCAACCTCTACGAACGCGGCATCGCCGCGGGCGTCTTCCGCAAGGGGCTGGACCCAGTGGACATCCACGCCTCCATCTCGGCGCTGAGCTTCTTCAACGTCTCCAACCGGCACACCTTTGGCCTGATCTTCAAGATCGACATGGGCTCGCGCGCCTACATCGCCCAGCGGCGCGACAACGTGGTCGAAATGATCGTGCGCTTCATGCGCCAGAACTGAGCCACTGCCTGCGTCGGTCCACCCACGCAGGGTGGGTGCCAGGGTTATCCCCTGTTTGAAAACTAACCAGTTCGTACAAAATAACCGTCTGGAGACATCCTCGTGATTGAAAAACTGATTGATTTCATCTGTCGGGGCTTCGGCGTCCTGATGGTGTTGTGCCTGGGCCTGATGGTGCTCATGGTCTTCGGCAACGTGGTGCTGCGCTACGGCTTCAATTCCGGCATCACCGTGTCGGAGGAACTGTCGCGCTGGCTGTTCGTGTGGATGACTTTCCTGGGCGCGGTGGTTGGGGTGATCCAGCACGCGCACCTGGGCACCGACGCGCTCATCTCCCGGCTGCCCCTGGCGGGCCGCAAGATGTGCTTCCTGGCCTCGCACCTGCTGATGTTGGGCGTGTGCTGGCTCATGTTCGACGGCGCGCTGCAGCAGACGCGCATCAACATGCAATCAACCAGTGCAGTCATGGAAGCCTCGATGGCATGGCTCTACGCACCCGGCATGGTGTTCGCCGTGCTGGCCGCGCTCGCCCTCGCCCACGAACTCTGGAAATTCTTCACGGGTCAGCTCACGGGCTCGGCCCTGATCCACGTCCGCGAATCCGATGACATGCCCCATGGGGTGGTCCCTGGCGACGACAACACACGACAACAACGCCAGGAGCAAGCATGACCATCGCCATCTTCCTGGGCGCCCTGCTGGGCGCCATGGCCCTGGGGGTCCCGATCGCCTTTGGGTTGCTGGTGACCGGCGCTGCGCTGATGTGGCACCTGGACATGCTGGACGCGCAGATCCTGGCGCAGAACATCATCGAAGGCGCCAACAGCTTTCCCCTGCTGGCCGTGCCCTTCTTCATGCTGGCCGGCGAGATCATGAATGCTGGGGGCCTGTCGCGCCGCATCGTGAACTTCGCCATCACCCTGGTCGGCCATCTGCGAGGCGGTCTGGGTTACGTGGCCATCATGGCGGCAATCATCATGGGCGCGCTGTCCGGTTCGGCCGTGGCCGACGCCGCAGCCCTGGCCGCGCTACTGCTGCCCGTGATGAGCAAGGCAGGTTATGACCGCGCCCGATCCGCAGGGCTGATCTCGGCGGGCGCCATCATCGCCCCCATCATCCCGCCCAGCATCGGTTTCGTGATCTTCGGTGTCACCGCCAACGTGTCGATCTCCAAGCTATTCCTCGCTGGCATCGTGCCGGGATTGATGCTGGGCCTGGCACTGGCCTTGACTTGGTGGCTGCTCAGTCGCAAGGAAAAGGGCCAACTCAGACCCCGAGCCAGCCTGGCCGAAGTGAGGACCGCACTCAAGGATGCCTCCCTGGCCCTGGGGCTGCCGGTGATCGTCGTGGTCGGCCTGAAGTTTGGCGTTTTCACGCCCACCGAGGCGGCCGTGGTCGCTGCCGTCTATGCCTTGCTGATTTCGACCCTGGTCTACAAGGAGTTGAAGTTGTCGCAACTCTTCGGACTGTTCCGGTCGGCGGCCCAGACTACCTCCGTCATCATGTTCCTGGTTGCCGCGGCCATGGTTGTGGCCTGGCTGATCACCGTGGCCAATCTGCCCAGCGAACTGATCAGCCTGCTGCAGCCCCTGCTGGACCGGCCCACGCTTTTGCTGCTGACCATGATGGTCATCACCATGCTCGTCGGCACGGCCATGGACATGACGCCAACCATCGTGATCCTCACACCCGTCTTCATGCCCCTGATCAAGGCCGCGGGCATCGACCCGGTCTACTTCGGCGTGCTGTTCATGATCAACAACGCGATTGGTCTGATCACGCCACCGGTGGGCACCGTGCTGAGCACAGTGGCCGGCGTGGGCAAGCTCAGCATGGACGAGGTGACCAAGGGTGTCTGGCCTTTCATGATCGCCCAGTTCACCCTCATGTTCCTGCTGGTCCTGTTCCCCAGCTTGGTCATGGTGCCCGCTCGCTGGTTCTATTGATTTCCAAGGGGCTGCGGCATCAGGGTACGCCACCGCAGCTGCCTCCTTCACGGGCGTCCCAGAAAAAACGGAGACAAACCATGAAACGACTCTTCCTCAAGACGCTGGTGGCGGCCCTGTCGGTCGCCGCCGTCGGTCTGGCCCAGGCGCAGACCAAGACCATCAAGTTCGTCAACCAGAACGCCAAGGGCCATCCCATCGTGCTGGGCATGGAAAAGTTCGCCGAAATCGTGGACGCCAAGTCCGGCGGCAAGCTCAAGGTTCAGGTGTTCCCAGGCGGCGCCCTAGGCAGTGACCAGGCCAATGTGTCGGCGCTGCAAGGCGGCACGCTGGAGATGGCCTCGATGAATTCGGGCATCTTCGCCAGCCTGGTGAAGGACTTCGCCATTTATGACTTCCCCTTCTTGTTCGCCAACCCGGCAGAGGCCGATGCCGTGGTCGATGGCAGCTTCGGCAAGAGCATGCACGCCAAGCTGGAAGAAAAGGGCCTGGTGGGCTTGGGCTACTACGAACTGGGCTTTCGCCACATCAGCAACAGCAAGCGCCCCATCACCAAGGTGGAGGACATCGCCGGCCTGAAGCTGCGCGTGATTCCCAACCCGATCAACATCGACTGGGTTTCGGCGCTGGGCGCCAATCCCACGCCCCTGCCCTTCCCAGAGCTCTACGCCGCGCTGGAACAGAAGGCCGTCGATGGTCAGGAAAACCCGGTCGCCACGATCAACGGCGCCAAGCTGTATGAAGTGCAGAAGCACCTGGCCCTGACCTACCACCAGTACAACCCGCAGTCCATCGTGGTCAGCAAGAAGTTCTGGGATGGCCTGTCGGCCGGCGACAAGAAGATCTTGCAGGACGCCGCAACGGAATCGATCAAGTTCCAACGCGAGCAGTCGCGCACCCTGGCCGGCAGCCTGTTGGAGACGCTCAAGCAGAACGGCATGCAGGTCACCGAACTGCCCGCCGCAGAAGTGGCCAAGCTGCGCGAGAAGATGAAGCCGGTGATCGCCAAGCACTCGGCCAACGTGGGCGAGGCGACCGTCAACGCCATGATGGCCGAGCTGGCGCGCCTGCGCAAATAAACCCAGACCGATACGACACGCAGCATTCCAATGAACGCACAAGCCTTCCAGGGCGCCCTGATCGACGGCAACACCGAGTTGATCGCCCATCTGGGCTTCCCCACCCACAGCTTCAAGGCACCGCTGATCTACAACCCCTACTTCGAGTCGGTCGGGGTCAATGCAGTGGTGGTGCCCATGGGCTGCCGGCCTGAGTCGTTCGCCGGGGTGCTGCGTTCGGTCTTTCTGTTGGAAAACATCCGCGGCGCCCTGATCACCATGCCACACAAGATCAGCACCGTGAGCCTGCTCGACGAAGTGACGCCCACGGCACGCGTCGCGGGTGCCTGCAATGCCGTGAAGCGCCTGAGTGACGGCCGGCTACTGGGGGATATGTTCGACGGCGAAGGTTTCGTGCGCGGCGTGCGCCGCAAGGGCCTGGTCCTCAATGGCGCCAGCGCCCTGGTGGTGGGTTGTGGGGGTGTGGGTTCGGCCATTGCCGCATCGCTGGCTGCCGCGGGCGTGACCCGCTTGGCGCTGTACGACGTGCAGCCCGCCAGTGCCGAGGCCCTGGCGCTGCGGCTGCGCACCGAATACCCCAGCTTGGCCGTGCAAACTGGCGGCAAGGACCCCGCCGATTTCGACCTGGTGGTCAACGGCACGCCGCTGGGCATGAACGCAGGTGACCCGCTCCCCGTGGACGTGGCCCGCCTATCACCCCGCACCTTCGTCGGTGAGGTCGTGATGCGCACGGAGATGACGGCATTTCTGGCCGCCGCGCAGGAGCGCGGCTGCCCCATCCAGGTTGGCACCGACATGCTGTTCGAGATGATCCCCGCGTATCTTGAGTTCTTCGGTTACCCCAGCACCACGGCGGAAAACCTGCGTGCCGTGGCACGCCTGAATTCCACGCGCTTGCATTCCTGACTCCTGCCCGACGGAGCTTCCATGAACGATCTGCCGCACCACCCCGAACAAGCGAGAGAGCCCTTGCTGCCCTCTTTCAGCGACGAGGCCAACCCCATCGGCCTGGATGGCATCGAGTTCATCGAATACGCCACCGCGCAGCCCCAGGCGCTGGGCCAGGTCCTGGAAATGATGGGTTTTTATCCATTCGCCCGGCATCGCTCGCGCGAAGTCACGCTGTACCGTCAGGGCGAATTGAACATCATCGTCAACGCCCACCCGGCCGACGTGGCAGGCTCGACCCATGGCACGGACCGACCCAGCCTCAGCGCCATCGCCCTGCGCGTGCGCGACGCCCGTGCCGCGCGAGCCTACGTGCTCGCCCGAGGTGCCTGGGAGGTGCCCACGCACCCCGAAGCCATGGAGCTGAACATCCCGGCCTTGCACGGCGTCGGCGGCAGCCGCATCTACCTGGTGGACCGCTACCGGGACTTCTCGATCTACGACGTCGATTTCCTTCCGATCCCCAATGCACGGACCGAGACCCAGTCGGTGCTGCCCGGTTTGCACTTCTTCGGCGTGGTGCAGTACATCGGCATCAACCGCGCCTACGACTGGATCGAGTTCTACCAAACGCTGCTGGGCGCGCGCCTGATCCCGGACGAACAACGCTTCGGCATCATGCCGGCCGGCAAGCTGATGCAGTTGCCGACCCGACAAGCTGGCCACGCTTTCATGTTCCAGCTTGTCGAGCCCACCTTCGACGCACCCGACAACCGCGAAAGCCTGCAGCGCATCGGCCTGGGCGTGTCCGACGTGCTCGAGGCGGTGAAGACCCTGCGCGCCCGTGGCGTCGAATTCGTCGAAAGTCCCGCGGCCCACACCGAACAGCGCGGCGCCCTCACCAAGGCCTACCTGGGCGGCGTGGTGTTCGAGCTCGTACACTCCCAGGCCGGAGCCACGCCATGAGCGACCGGCGCAGCATGGAAGAAGCCATCCGTGGCTTCGGCATGGACACCATCACGCTCGCAGGCCCCTTGGAGGCCAAGCTGCGGGCCACGCGCGAAGCGGGTTTCAGCCAGATCATGCTCAAGGCGAACGACCTGGTGGGCCACCCCGAGGGCTGGCAGTCCGCCGTGCGGGAAGTGCGCGACAGCGGTCTGCGCGGCACCGGTTTCCAAGTCTTGCGTGACTTCGAGGGCCTGAGCGGCCATCTGCACGAGTACAAGGTCGACATCGCCAAGACCATGCTCGAGATGTGCGCCGCGCTCGGTTGCGACGTGCTGCTGGCCTGTTCGTCCACCTCGCCTCATGCCAGCCAGGACTTGGACCACATCGCGCGTGACCTGCACAAACTGGCCATGCTGGCGGTGCCCCATGGCATTCGCATTGCCTATGAAGGTCTCTCCTGGGGGCGCACGGTCAACGAATACACGACGGCCTGGGACGTGGTCTGCCGCGCCGATGCGCCCAACCTCGGGGTCTGCCTGGACTCCTACCACATCCTGGCCGCCAAAACCCCGCTGGACGCCATCGCGGACATCGACCCGGGCAAGATCTTCCTGGTGCAGTTGTCGGACTTCATGTGGCAGGAGACGCGCACCTTCGAGGAACGCATGGCCACGGCCCGAACCTACCGGGTCTTCCCCGGCGAGGGGGTGCACTCCGAACAGATCATCGAGCTGGTGCAAAAGATCGACCAGCTCGGCTACACGGGCGACTACAGCTTCGAAGTCTTCAACGACGACTACCTGCAGATGCCCCTGCCCATGGTGGCCGAGCGCGCACGCAAGTCGGCGCTTTGGCTGGCCGACGACATCCTGCGCTGCTCAATGCCCTTGCCCAACCAGCTGCGGCTGCGCGTGCTTCGGGCCGTCTGAAGGCAAGGGGCACGCCCGGCTTCGCAGCGGCTCAGACGAAACGCGAATCCGGCGAGTCTTCGGGCCAGTCGCGGATGTAGGCCTTGAGCAGCTTGTTCTCAAAATCCTGCGCCTCCACCACGGCCTTGGCCACGTCGTAGAAGCTGATGACGCCCATCAGCATGTGCTTTTCCATGACCGGCGTGTAGCGGGCATGCCGCTCCAACATCAGGCGGCGCACCTCGTCCAGCTCCGTGTCCATGGCACAGGTATGCGGCGCGCTGTCCATGGCCGCGCGCACCCGCGTGTCGCCCACGCTGCCCTTGTTCTTGACCACCTGCTGGATCACCTCGCGGAAGGTGAGCATGCCCACGAGCTTGCCCTGCTCCATCACCACCAACGAGCCGATGTCCTTCTCGGACATCAGGTCCAGCGCGACGGCCAAGGGGTCTTCGGGGGAGATGGTGTAGAGCGTGTTGCCCTTGACACGCAAGATGTCGCTGACTTTCATGATGTGTGCTCCTCGTCGTTGCGCCGTGGGCCGCGCCAGCCCACGCCATGCAGGGCCGGCGGCTACTGCGCCACCGGCTGCGCGGTCAAGTGTCGCATGATTTCCTCTGCGTCGGCCTTGAGTATGCTCTCCGGATAGGTTTTCGCAAACTCCGTGAAGACCGCCAGGGCCTGCGCCTTCTGGTCGGACTCCACCAGGGCCACGCCCTTCTGGAACACCTCCAACTCGGCCGCGTCGATGGTTTGAGGCTTGGCCTCCCCTTTCCAGTACACGTCGGCTGCGGCCACGGCGGAGCCGCGCACCCCACCCACGGCCGTCGTCGTGCTCACCTGCTTCTGCGGCGTCAGTTGCTCCACCTTCATGCGAAGCTTCTCCATGAAGCCGGACATGCCGGCGCCGACAGGCGCAGAAGGCGTGGAGGCCGGCGAGGGAGTGGCACTTTGCGCCACTGCGGACCCGGCAACGAAACACAAGATACCCACGACTGACCAGGCGCGCAACAGCGGCTGACTCTTGGGCAACACGAGGGACGATGGCATGGCAGGTTACCTCTCCAAGGGGGATGATCGATTCGGCGCCGGACTCAGGACTTCGACTCCGCAGCTGGCGCTGGTGCCTGCACGGCAGGGGGCGCCGTGGGCGTCGCAGCAGGTTCCGCTGGCACAGCCGAGGACGCCGGCGTCGCCGCCGGGATCGTGCTCAAGGTGTTCATCAGTTCCAGTCCCAGCGCCTTGTATTTGTTGGCGACAGCGGCGTCGATCTTCTGCGCTTGGTCATAGGCCAGCTTGGCCTGCTCGATGTTCTTGCCCGCGCGGTGGGCCCGTGCGAGATTGATCAGGATTTCAGCATCCTGTGGATCGGCCAAAGCGGCGTCGGCGTAGAACTTCTGCGCCTGCGGATACTGGTCTTCCAGCATGTGCAGATTGCCCAGATTGTTCAGGGCGGCGGCGTCCTGGGGGTTGATTTCAATCGCCTTGCTGAAATACTTGCGCGCCTCCGCGCTGTCGCCCAGGCGTGCGAGGATGATGCCGACCTGCAGATGCGCGTTCACGTCCTTGGGATTGGTCTTGATGGCCTGCAGGTAGCTGCGGGTACGTGTCTGCGAGCTGATCTTGAGCACCGAACCCATTTCATTCGGGAAACGCTTCTCGACCTCGTCGCGACGCATGGCCTGGGGTTGCCACTCGTCTTCAGGCAGGCTGGCGGGCTTGAAGGTCTGCCAGGCGGTATGGATGTTGAACACCTCGAAGCCTTGCTTGCCCTTGGTCTTGTAATAGGTCTTGGCGCCATCCTCCCAAGCCTGGGTGAAGGACTTGCCGACCAGCGTGGCCTCCACCGGAATCCATAGCATGCCTTCGTGCGCCACGTACATCTCGTTCATGGTGTAACCATCGGCCGGCGCTTCCACGCCCGTGTTGAGCATGAGCAGCATGTGGCCGGGCACCAGCAGGATGCGGGTCGATATACCCAGGCTCTCCAGCGCAGCGGTGTACAGGCCCACCAGGTCATCGCAATCGCCCGAACGACGCCGCAAGGTTTCGCGAGGGTACTGGATGTAGTCCACGATGGACAAGTTGTTCGATGTCTTCTGGTAAGGATTGGTCGGGTCCTGCACATAGGTCAGGCCCAGCGCACCCAGGGTCTGGAACAGGGCCGCCGCGATCAGCGTGGGTTCCTTGACGGCACCGAACTCGGCGGCCACTGAACGCGTGAAGTTGACGATCAACGGATCCTTGGGCGTGATGAAGGCCGCATAACGCCCCGGTTCGTCCCAGCTCATGCGGTGCTTGTCGTAGATGCTGATGGTGCGCACCTGGCTGAAGGTCTTGGCCTGTCCCTCGGCGAAATAGCTGGCCTCGAGCTTGGCCTGCACCGGCGTGTCCTCGGTGAGACTCAGGATGCGGTTGTTGAACACCGCCTTGAGCGGCACCTCGGCGCTGGCGCCAGGTTCGAGCAAGGGCAGGCGCTGCTCGGTCGGGAAGTCCATGAAGGTGTTGAGCACGAAGCTGACCTTGATGTTGGTCAGCGGCGAGGTCGTGTTGTTGGTCAGCTTGACCGTGCCCACGCCATCCTGCTCGTAGAGCTTGTAGCTGTTGGAGAAAACGTTGGCGAGCTGGGTGGCGTCGATCTCGAGCGGCGGGCGGGTGTCCACCTGGGTCTTGGCCTGCACCTGGCGCTTTTCAGACTCCAGCCCGTCGACGCTGACCGCGCTCAGCCAGTAGCTGTAATCGGTGCTGGAGGCGAGCTTCTCGCGCCGGAACTCGGCCACCGCGCTTTCGGCCACCTGCTTGAATTTGTCGCCGTCCTTCTCGTACAGCCGGTAGGCCGACACCATGTCCATGGGTTTCCAGTGCAAATGCAGGCTGGACGGCGTGGCGTCGGCCTGCACCTCGTCCGGCGGCGGCGGGGTGTACTTCAGCGCGGCCGCAGCGACCACCGTGCCCAGCGCACCCTCCTGGGCCTCGGCCTGGGTGGTCGACGCAACCCGGTAGTGGTACTTCACCCCAGGCTGCAGGCCGGTGTCGGCGTAGGCCGTGGTCGGGCTCAAGCCGACACGCTCCCACGGTCCGTTTTCTTGCTCGGAGCGGTACACCGCGTAGGCGCCCACGTAGTTCAAGGGGGAGGCCGTCCAGCTCAGCGCCACACCGTGCACGGCGGGCGCGGCCTTGACGCCCTGGGGTGGTTTGGGGCGGTAACCGGTGGCGAAGAGCTGCACGCGCGCTTGCTCGCCATCGGCGATGAAGAAGGTGCTGGCGTCGCGCACGGCGATGGTCTGCGCGCGGGCCAGTTCGCCCGCCTCCTTGCCTTCGGCGCCGAAGGTGCGCAACAAGCGTCCTGCCTGGTCTCCGTGCTGCCCATAGACGCTGACGCGGTCCGGCGACAGCACCAGGGTTTCCTCCTGCGTCACCAGCAGGCCTTGTGGTTTTTGCAGGCGTTCGTCCTCGCGCGCCGGGTCATTGCCGAACTCGCGCAACGGCGCGCCATCGGCGGCGTACACCACCACCGTGTTGCGGCCTATGTCCAGCACATGCAGGTTGTCCTTTTCGTCGATGGCCAGCGCGACCGGCTCGTCCAGTTCCTCCTTGAGGCCCTTGTCGATGACACGGAAGAACACACCATCCGGCGAAAAGCCCTGGATGCGGCCATTGCCGGTGTCGGCCACGTAGATGCTGCCATCGCTGGCAAAGGCGAAATCGGCTGGTTCGTCGAACTGGCCGTTGCGGCTACCACTGCGCCCGATGGTCAGCACCGGATTGCCGGCCGCGTCCAGCTTGTGCAGCTTGTCGTTCTTGCGCTCCAGCATCCAGAGCGCGCCACCCTTGTCATAGGCCAGCGCAGCGGGCTCCAGGCCCTTCTTGAGCTTGAGTTCGCTGGTCTTGCCGTCCTTATGGAGCAGGATCACGTCGGACTTGCCCCGGGCCACGCCGGCCAGCGTTCCCTTGCTATCCCAGGCCAGGCGGCTGGCGGCCAAGGGTAGGCTCTGGCGCACGCGCACCACGGGAGGCAGTTCGGCCAGTTCAGGCGTCACGGCACGCGCCGCAGGGACCCGGAAGTGGTGCAACAGGCCCTGCTGCGGATCACCCACGTAGATGTTGCCCGTATCGTCGGTTTCAAACGCCAGGCCGGCCAGGCTCATGAACTGCCCGCGCCCGTCACCCTTGGAGCCAAAGTAACTGGGTTGACCGCCCGCCGGCAAGTAACGCTGGATAGTGAACTCGGCCGCGTCGGTCACATAGGCACTGCCATCCGGCCCCATGAGCAAGGCGGCGGGTTTGCCGTTCTTGGGCAGCAGGCGCAGAAAGCGCCCATCCGCCGCGTAAATCTTGACCTGCGAGCGGTCACTGAAGATGCCGCCGGCGGCGTCCAGCACGTAAACCTGGCCCTTGGGGCTGATCGCCACGCCGGTGGGCTGTTCCAGTTTGTAAGGTGATTTTTCGACGTTCAAGGCCTTGTTCGCGGCATGGCGGTCGATGGCCAGGGACGACAGGTAGACCCCGTTGTCGCCGTACATCTGAATGCGGCGGTTGCCCGTGTCAGCCACATAGACGATGCCACCCGCGACCGCCAGCCCCTGGGGCGAGGACAGGCCCGCCTCGCCACGGCCACCGATCGTGCCCTTGTACTTGCCGTCCAGGCCATACAGCACGACGCGGTTTTCGCCGCCATCGAGCACATAGAGGGTGTCACCGGCCACCACGGCCTCCTCGGCCCGGCCCAGCAACTTCTTGCCCTTGGCGTCCTGCGCCTGCAGGGTGAAGGCCAGTTGCCCAGTCTCGACCTCCAGCGCGTCCACCTGGCCGCTCTTGCGCGCCACGTACAGGTACTTGGCGTCCATGCCCAGCAGCTTGCGCAGGTCGGCCGTGGTCACGGAGCGCACGAATTCCACGCGCGGAGTCTGCGCCTGCGCAGCGCTCGGCAGCGCGACCCAGCCCACCCCGCTCAGGACCATCGGAACCGAGACGGCAACGCTGGCGAAGAACAGCCTGAGGGCGGCAAAGGTGGAACGCATCATCTTCAATCCTCTAGGAGCAAGGCACTCGTTCGTGGGCGAGCGGGTCTGAATTTTTGTGCTCGGGCCGGTTTTTGTCCATCGGCACTTCCGCCGGTCCAGCGGCTTACTTTTCCTGCCGATTGAACACGCCGTCCCAGTCGGCGACGGGCGGCTGGGCCTGGAATTCGATACAGCGCTGCAAATATAGCCTGCTGGCCCCGTCTTCTGGGAAATCGGCCACCAGTCCACGGAAGGAATTCACAGCTTCATCCCAGTGTTGCGCGCGGTAATGCGCCAGGGCCGCCTCGAAGCGCCCGACCAGGGAATCGCCGCCCTCGGTCGGTGGCGATGGCCGCAGCTCGAACAATTCCACCGGCTCGGTCTTGCCCACCACGCGCACGCAGTCCAGGCGACGGAAGTGGAATTCCCGGTCCGCCTCCACCAATTGCTTCGTCGACTCCCCCACCGTGAAGTCGATGCCATAGGTCTTGCCCGCGCCCTCCAGGCGCGAGGCCTGGTTGACCGTGTCGCCAATCACGGTGTATTCCATCTTCTGCCCGGTCGAGCCAATGTTGCCCGCCACCACCCGGCCGCTGAGGATGCCGCCGCGGATCTGGAAAGGCTCTACCCCGCGCGCCTGCCAGGCAGCGGTCAGCTCGGCCATCTTGTCCTTCATGGCCAGCGCGCAACGCAGCGCCAGGCGGGCATGGTCCGCCTGCGGCAGCGGCGCACCCCAGTAGGCCATGATGCCGTCGCCCATGAACTTGTCCACCGTGCCGTCGTGCGCGTGGATGATCTGCACCATGGCCGACAGGTACTCATTGAGGCGGTCCACCACCACCTCGGCCGGGTTGCGTTCGCTGAAGGTGGTGAAGCCCTTGATGTCGGTGAACATCACCGTCACCTCGCGGCTGTCGCCTCCTATGCGCGCGGCATCGGGGTTCTGTTCCAGCTGACTCACCAGCTTGCTGGACACATAGCTGGAAAAAATGGCTCGCATCTGCCGCGCACTGCGCTCCAGCACCATGAAGCGCCAGCCACCGCCCAGCAGCAGCGCCAGCAGCGCCGCCACCGGCGGGTACACCATGCTGACCCACTGCCCTTGCAGGAACATCCCGTAGGCCAGGCCCAGGTACAACGCGACCAGGGCCAGGACCGCCGGAATGGCGCGTTGCAGCCGCATGCGCGCGGTGAGATAGAAACTCAGGCCACCGAGCACCACGATCATCAGCAAATCGAACAGCGCCTGCATGCCCGTGCGATGGATGTAACGCTGGCTCAGGATGTTGTCGGCCACGGCGGCGTGCACCTCGACCCCGGGCGTGTTGGGGTGGAACGGCGTGACCCGCATGTCGTACACGCCCAGCGCGGTCGCACCGAGGAAAACGGCCTTGTCACGCAACAGGGCCGGGTCCACCCGGCCCTCCAGCACGTCCACGAAGGAGACACGCGGGTAGGCGCCCGCCGTGCCCATGTAATTGATCCACAAGGCGCCGTCGGCGTTGACGGGCACGCTGCGCAGCAATTCCTGGCCCCGCGCGATCCAGACCCGGAATGGTTCCGCGCCAAAAGCGTCCGCGCCCAGCATGAAGAGGGCCGCCGACAGGCCCAGCGCGGGCATCAAACGGGTCTGACCGGACGCAGGGTCCGGGTAGGCAAACTGCAGATCGTTGCGCCGGTTGACGCCGTCGTCCTCGGGCCTCAGATTGATGTGGCCGCGACCTGCCGCGGCCGCCTCCAGCGCGGGCAGGCTGCCGGTGCGGCCGACCACGCGCCCCTGTGCATCGAACGCAAAGGTCGAGGCCAGCACCACATTGCCGGCGCGGGCCAGGGCGCGGGCGAGGGCAGCATCGACCGCCGCGTTCTCAGGCTCGGGGAAAAACACGTCGAACAGGACGACGCGCGGCTTGCTCTCCTCCAAGCGCTCGAGCAGGCGCACGTACTGCTGGCGCGTCCAGGGAAATCGTCCCAAGGCAGCGATGCTCTTGTCATCGATGGCGATGATGGCGATGTCCGACTGCACCGGCAGCGGGCCGCGCAGGCTCTTGAAGCGCAGGTCGTAGCTGCGCGCCTCGAAGCTCTCCAGAAAATCGTTCTGCGCGTAGTAGAGACACCCCACCGCGAACACCGAGACCAGGGCGAGCAACAGCGACACCCAGCGTGTCCCACGGCCGCCTCGGGGGGGATGGGTCGCAATCCCTGCCTTGCCGATGCCCCCGGTCTGCCTGGCCTTGCCTGCCTGTGTGTCCCCGCCCATGTGTTTTCCTCTCTTGCCTTGTCTTCGGGCGAGGCGCACTATACCTGCGGCCCGCACCGTGCCCCCACGCAACAAGGGCCAAGCCATGGAAAGGCTGCGCCCGTATCCGTGGGATGCGCGGCCAGACAAGGCCGACCGCCCCGAACAAGGAGACAAGCATGAACCAAGCCACCCAGCCCAAGGCCAGCACGGCGATGGACCCCCGCGACTTCACGCGATTCGCCGACTTCTACCCCTATTACCTGGGCGAGCACCGCGACCGCACCTGTCGCCGCCTGCATTTCGCCGGCAGCAGCCTGGCTCTGATCTGTCTGGGCCTGTTGCTGGCCACGGGCGGCTGGTTCTGGCTTCCTGCTGGCCTGGTCTGCGGTTACGGTTTCGCCTGGCTGGGCCACTTCGTGTTCGAGAAGAACAAACCAGCCAGCTTCAAGCGCCCGTTCTACAGCTTCATGGGCGACTGGGCCATGTACAAGGACATCTGGACGGGCAAGATTCCGTTCTGACGACCTGAACCGCCCCCGGGCCTTCAGTCCTGGCGCTCCAGGGTCAGCCCGGTATCGGTACTCAGCGTGTCCTTGCTGCGCTCGATCCGCCCTCCTCGTTCAGCTCGGCCACTGACGGATTGCGCTTCAAACATGGCATCCGTTGATGCCTGAACTTGCCCCGGCGCCTGCGCGTCGCCGATGGCCATGGTTGGCGCGGGGAGTATGGGGGGAGACTCAGTGACGGGCACGCTCTCGAAGCCAGGTGTAGGCACCTTCAGATTCAGCAGTTGCCCCTGACTCAAGCGCAAAGTGGCCGTGTCGCGCCCCAAGGCTACGAGCTGTGCGTCATCGGGCAAGGTGGCATGCAGACGGTAAGGCCGCCCGGGCTGGTCGTCCACAGCTATGAGCGCCACCCCTGCAGGTCCGGCGGCCACGCCCAGCAACTTGTAACGAGCACTGGTGACGGCATTGGAAGACATCGGCGCCACGGCGCCCAAGGCACGCGCGACGGTCTGCGCATCGCTGGCGGGCGCTTCGGTGCTCACCATCTCTGCGCCAGACATCGGTCGAACGCCGCCCTGACTCGCACCCAGGAACCAGTAAGTGGCGGACCAGCCCACCAGAGCCCAGACAAGGAGGGTCAGCAGGCGCGCCCATCCTATACTCCACGTGGCTCCTGCAAGTCTTTGCGAAGGACGAACGGAGAACAGCCTACGTTTGCTGACGACGGACAAGCTTTGCATGCTTGCATTATCGCCATCCACTCTTGCAATTCCCCTCCACTGAATCCATGGACATGCTTATGCAGCGCCTTCTGGCTTCCGCCCGCTCCAACCGCCAACCCCCCGGTGGGCTCAGGCGTCAACGCGGTTTCACGCTGATCGAGCTGATGGTGGTGCTGGTCATCATCGGGGTGCTGGCCGCGCTGATCGTGCCCAATGTGCTCGACCGCGCCGATGATGCCCGCGTCACCGCCGCCCGCACCGACGTGAACAACATCAAACAGGCTCTGAAACTCTACCGCCTGGACAACCAACGCTACCCCAGCGCCGAACAGGGCTTGGCTGCGCTGGTCACACGCCCCGAAACTGGCCCCGCACCCCTGAACTGGCGGCGCTACCTGGACAAGCTCCCGCCCGACCCGTGGGGCCGCCCTTACCAATACCTCAATCCGGGCGTGCATGACGACGTGGACGTATTGTCCCTGGGCGCGGACGGTGAACCCGGAGGCGAAGGAGCCAATGCCGATGTCGGCAGTTGGCAATAAACAGCCTGGCACCAAGAAGCGCCAAGGCGGTTTCACCTTGCTGGAACTGCTGGTGGTGCTGTTCATCGTCGCACTCCTTGGCGGTGGCTTGGCCTGGTCCATCAGCCAGCACGGCCAGCACGCCCCGGTGCGCGAGGCCCAGCGCCTGGTTGCCCTGCTGGAGGAAGCTCGCGCCCAGTCTCATGGCACGGGTCAACCCGTGCAATGGCGGGCCGTGCCGGGTGGTTTTGAGTTCCTCGGACTGACGGAGCCCACGCCGACGGGCGAGATCAAGACACGCCAGCACCGCTGGCAGCATGAAGAAGTCTCGGCCATCGTGCTGCAGCCACCAGGCACCACCTTGCTGCTCGGCCCCGAGCCCCTGCTGCCCCCCCAACGCCTGCGCCTGCAGGTCAACGGACAGGCGGTCGATGTCGGCACAGATGGCGCACAGGCGTTTGCCCTACTGCCCACCGATGACCGTTCGACCTCCTCTACGCCAGTGCGCCCATGACGCGCCAGGTGCCACGCCCTTTCGCCATGTCGCATTGCCGTGCCGCGCGCCAGCCAGGCTGTCGCGTGCAAGGCGGCTTCACGCTGATTGAAGTCCTGGTGGCGTTGAGCATCACCGGTACGGCGCTGCTGGCCGGCCTGCAAGGCGCGCGGGCACTGGAACGGCTGGCCGAACGTCAGACCGAACAATGGCTGGCGCAGCTGTGCGCGCGCAACGCACTGACCAGCCTGCGCCTGCACGCGCTGTATCCGCCCACGGGCGAACATGACAGCGGGTGTCAGCAATTGGGTCAAACTTACACCATGCATCTGACCATCAGCCCCACCCCCAACCCTTCGTTCCGCGCGGTGCAGGTTCGGGTCTTCAAACCGCAAGCGGCCGAGGGTGGCTCGCAAGGCGAACGCACCTCGCTATTGCAGCTGTCCACCTTGGTGGGGCGATATTGAATAGGACAGCTCCCGTGCGCGTCGGCACGCGAATGGCTACTCCCCGAAAGCCCGCTTACGTGCCTGCGGACGGCCGAGCGGTGCTGACCGAGAGCATGTCCATGCGCAGGCAACTAGGCTTCACTCTGCTGGAACTGCTGTTGGCCATCAGCATCCTTTCGGTGCTCACGTTGCTGGCCTGGCGCACGCTGGACACCTTGAGCAAGTCCGAGACCTGGACGCAGGAGCGCACACAGCACTGGCAAGGCTGGCGCATCGCGCTGGCCCAGTGGCAGGCCGACCTGGACGCACTCGAAGACCTGGCCCCCGAGCCGGCGCCTGTTTTTGACGGTCTGGTCATTCAATGGGTACGCCGCGCCGCGCCTTTGCCCGAGGATGACACGCCGGGCTGGCAGGTCGTGGCCTGGGGGCTGCAACCCGACGCGCAAGGCGCGCCGCACCTGGCGCGCTGGGCCTCGCCCGTGTTGCGGGAACGCCAGGCCCTGCTGCAGGCCTGGCAAGCCGCGCGCCTGTGGGCGCGCAACCCTAGCGATGCGCTGCGCGCCCAGCAGACCCTGCTGCCCGCCGTGCAGGAATGGCAGCTGCTCTACTACCGGGGCGGCGCCTGGAGCAATCCGCAATCCAGCAGCGGCGGCGGCACCGAGACGGAGACCACCGCGCCCAGCGGCATCCGCCTGCTGTTGACCTTGCCCGGCGAAGGCGCGCCCGAGACACGGCAACTGCTGATGGATTGGGTGCACCCCAGTTTCAATCGCCCCCGCACCGACACCGGCACGCCATGAAACGCAGACCGCTCGCGCAACGTCCCACGCGGGAACGCGGCAGCGCCCTGCTGATGGCCATGCTCATCGTGGCGCTGGTGTCCACGCTGGCCGCCAGCGGCTACTGGCGTCAATGGCAGGCATGGGCGGCCGAACGCGCTGAACGCCAGCGAGATGAAGCCCGCTGGGTGTTGGTGGGTGCGCTGGACTGGGCGCGCCTGATCCTGCGCGAAGATGCCCGAGCCAGCCAGATTGATCACCTGGGCGAGCCCTGGAGCGTGCCGCTGCAGGAGGCACGTCTGTCGGATTTCCTGACCCTCGATCGGCGTGGCGGGGGAAATACCGGCGGCCAGGGAACCGGCTTGCCATCCGGCGAAGACCCCCTGCGGATCGCCTTTCTCTCTGGCACCGTGACCGACTTGCAAGGCCGCGTGAACCTGCGCAACCTGCTGGCCAGTCAGGCCGATGGCGCGGCGCAGGACGTCACCCTTTCCCCTGCGGACGTCGCGATCGCGCAACGGCTATTTCAGCTTCTGCGCCTGCCCGAGGCGGAACTGGCTCTGCTGCTGAACCGATTGCCCATGGCCTGGGCGGCCGCGCAGGCCTCGACCAGCCGCGCGGCCTCTGACAGCGGCGGCAGGGACGCAGGGAGCGGCACGGGCAACACGACCCTGGGCGCCGTGAACCCCCTGGCCCCTTTGCTGCCTCAACGCTTCGAGCAGCTGGGCGTGCTGGGCCTGTCGAGCGCCACCCTGGAAGCACTGGCGCCGCACGCCACCTGGCTGCCCGAGCGCACCGCGCTCAACGTCAACACCGCCAGCCTAATTGCCCTCCAAGCCAGCATGCCGAGGCTGGAAAGCCCGCAAGCCCAACGCCTCATCGCCCTGCGTCAGCAACGTCCCTACACGAGCCTGGCCGAACTGCGCGCCGCACTGCAAGCAGCCGGCGCGCCCGACCTGCTGGCCACGGCCCAGAGCCATGTAGTCAGCAGCCGTTACTTCGCGGTAGCGGGGCAGTTGCGCCTGGACGAGCAGGTGTTCGAGGAACGTACCCTGGTCGTGCGCAACGGCATCACGGTCAGCACCGTGTGGCGTGTCAGTGGTCGCGGTCATGCACGCGTGCCGACGGTGGAATGAACCATGCGCTCGAGTGATATGCTGGCCAGTGCTTCCGCTTACATCTGCCTTACCCCGTCGTGCTGCTGCTCACCCCTAGCCTGTCGAACACCGCGCTCCCGCCCGCCACAGCCACACGCCTGCCGGACGAAGACTGGCACTGGGCCCAGGTCAACCCCTATCTGTCGGGCCCTGGTTTCGCCATCGCGGCCCACGGCAGCGGCCCGAGCGCGGCCTGGCCGCAGGATGCCAGCGTGGTCCTCGTCGTACCACCCCAACGGCTGTCATGGCATCTCGTGCGCCTGCCCAAGGTACCGGCGCGCAAGCGCCTGGCGGCGCTGCACGGCCTGCTGGAAGAAGCGCTGCTGGACGACCCCGCGCAATTGCAATTCGCCTTGCCCCCTGGCCACCCAGCTGCCGGCACGGCGCAGGGCCTGACCTGGGTAGCCACCTGCGACCGCGCCTGGCTGGACGCCTGCCTGGCCAGCCTGCGCGCTGCGGGCCGCCCCGCCCTGCGCATCGCTCCGGCCTTTCCCCCGCCAGCCGATGCCACCACCCAATTGTGGATCAGTGCCGAGACCGGCACCGCCTGGCTGCACATCGGGGGCCCCGCAGGTCTGATCAGCCTGCCCCTGGCCGCCTTCGTGGCGCAGGACGCTTCCGCATGCGCCACGCTTCTGAGCGCCGCCCAGGGCAAGACCAGCGCCTCGGTCCCGCCCGTGTGCACCGCCACGCCCGATGCCATGGCCGAGGCTCAGGCGGCCCTGCCCGCCCTGCCCTGGAAAACCGAACCCCAGGCGCAGCAATGGCTGCGTGGCGTGAACAGCGGCTGGAACCTGGCCCAGTTTGAGCTGCGCGACGCCCTGGGCGCGCGCCGCGGTCAAGCCCTGCTGGAGCGGCTGAAACCATTTTGGCAAGCCCCGCGCTGGCGGCCCTTGCGCTGGGGCGCGGCTGCCCTGGTGATGGTGCAAATCATCGGCCTGCACACATGGGCCTGGCGGGATCGCGCCGCTCTGCGCGCATTGCGCCTCGAAACCCAGCGCACCGCCACTCAGACGTTTCCCAAGCTGACGGTCGTGCTCGATGCGCCCCGGCAGATGCAACGTGAGCTGGACGCCATGCGCCACGGCGCGGGTCAATTGGGCCCTGCCGATCTGGAAAGCCTGCTCCAGGCCATGGGCGCCACCCCCGCGCTGGCCGGGCTGCAGCTGGAAAGCCTGCGCTACAGCGCGCGCGAAGTTCGACTGCGGCATGCGCCAGGCGAACCGGTCCGTGCGGCGCTGGCTCTGGCCGCCGCGCGGCAAGGCTGGACCTTGCAGGCGGGCTCCGGTGGCACGCCAGGATCGGCCGGCACGGTCGAAAGCGTGCTCAAGCGCGATTGATTCGGGCAGTCACGATCGAAACCGCAAGCGAAGGAAAACCATCGCCATGAAACAGAAACTGCAAACTTGGTGGAGGGGACTGTCTCAACGCGAACGGCGCGCCATGGCCGGGATGGGCATCGTGGTAACGCTGGCCCTGGTGTGGCAGCTGGGCATCGCCATGCCTCTGAACAGCCTGCGCGAAACCGCCCAGCAAGGGCAGCAGGCGCAGGCCGACTGGGACCAGGTGCGGATCTTGCGCGCCCAGGCGCTTGCCCTGCGCGCGCTTGACGCAGCGGGCGGTGCCGCCAGCGCCATGGACAACGCAGCCGTCCTGCAGACCTTGCTGGCCGTCACCGCCGCCGCAGGTGACGCGCGAGCCCAGGTCCAAGAAGTCAGCCCCGGCAGTTACAGCGTGCGCTTTGACCAGGTTTCGCCCGGCGCCTTGGCCACCTGGCTGCAAACCGTGCGGCAGCAAGCACGTCTGTTGCCGCATGACGCAGATCTGCAGCGCGTGGACGGCGCGCCGGGCGCATGGCGGGGTCGCATCATGCTGGGCGCCCGCTGAGACTGCGCGCGCCAGCGCGTCATCTCACCAGCTGATTCAGCTCCACGATCGGCATCATCACCGCCAACACGATCAGCATGACGATCAGGCCCATGCCCACGATGAGCAAGGGCTCCAGCAGCGTGGCCAGGCGCAATGCCCGTCGCTGCACGTCGGCGCCCAACTGCCCCGCCGCGCGCTGCAGCATGGCGGGCAACTGACCGGTCTGCTCACCCAGGCGCGCAAACACGGTCAACAGCCCGGGGAACCGCTGTTGCGCCGCCAAGGCCGCCGCCAGCGGCGCGCCTTCACGCACCAGGTGCAAGGCAGTCTGTGCATCCGCTCGCAAGGCCCGGTTGTGCAAGGTGTCTGCGGCCGTCTGCAGCGCGCGCAGGATGGGGACGCCCGCGTTGGCCAGCAAGGCCAGCGTGGCCGCGAAACGCGCGGCGTTGTAGCCCACGGCCAGGCGCCCCAGCACGGGCAGGCGCAGCCACAACGCGTCCATCCGGCGGCGTGGCCCTTCCTGCTGGCGCAGGGCGTACACCGTCGCGGCCGCAGCGGCCATCAACAAGAGCAAGGCCCAGCCCCAAGCACGCAAGAAAGCACTCAGGGCCAGCATGAACACGGTGAGCGCGGGCAAGGCCCGGTTGCCGCTGCTGAACGCGTTGGCCACTTGCGGCACCACATAAGTCAGCAGGAAAGCCACGATCAGGCAGGAGAAACCGCTGACGATCAGCGGGTAAAGCGCGGCGCCGATGAGCTTGCCGCGCAAGGCTTCCTGCCCGTCGAGCTCATCGGCCAGGCGCTCCAGCACCGCGCCCAGCTGCCCGCCCTGTTCGCCCGCCGAGATCACTGCCACATAACTTTCGTCGAAGGTCCTCGGATGCTGGCCCAAAGCCCGAGCGAAGGTAGAACCGCCATTGACCTCATCGCGCAGCTGGGCGATCAGGCGTTGCTGCTCGGGCCTGCCGGAATCTTGTGTGAGGTCCTGCGCCAGCGAAGCCAAAGCCCGCTCCAGCGGCAAGCCCGCGTCGACCAGGCCAGCCAACTGCCGCGTCCAGACGGCCAGTTCACTGGCATTGAAGGTCTTGCGCCGCCAGTCGAAGCGAGAGGTTGCGCCACCGGATGCGGCGGCACCGCCACCCACCAAGTCCACCCGCAGGGGTGTCAGCCCGAGCGCGCGCAATTGCGCGCGCACCGCGCGCGCGGCATCGGCCTGCAGCACGCCGCGTTGGCTGCGTCCCTGGGCATCAACGGCTTCGTAGGAATAGGCGGGCATGGTTCATTGGCGCAGGGGCAGGAGGACTGGAAGGGCGTGCACCCGTGGTCAATCCCGCGTCACGCGCAGCAATTCTTCCATCGTGGTCACGCCCCTGTCCACCAAGCGCTGGCCATCTACGCGCATGGGCGTCATGCCGTTGCGCAAAGCGTGTTCGCGCAGCTCGGCCTCGGCCGCCTGGCGGTGGATCAAGGCGCGCAGCGTGTCGTCGGCCGTGAGCAATTCGAAGATGCCGGTGCGACCCGCATAGCCGCTATGGGCACAGGCCGGGCAGCCCACCATGTCGCCACTGCCCAAGACATGGTGCGTCCCCCCGGAGGGCTGCGCGTGCGCGTCAGCACCGAGCGCGGGGATCAATCCTGTTCCTTGGCATTCCACGCACACCTTGCGCACCAGGCGCTGGGCCAGCACCCCGAGCAGCGAACTCGACAGCAGGAAGGGCTCCACGCCCATGTCGGTCAGGCGCGTCACGGCGCTGGGTGCATCATTGGTGTGCAGGGTCGCCAGCACCAGGTGGCCGGTCAAGGAGGCCTGGATGGCGATCTGCGCGGTCTCGAAGTCGCGGATCTCGCCGATCATGATGACGTCGGGGTCCTGGCGCAAGATGGCCCGCAGGGCCTTGGCGAAGGTGAGATCGATGCGCGCATTCACCTGCGTCTGACCGATGCCGGGCAGCTCATATTCAATGGGGTCTTCCACCGTCATGATGTTGCCGCGCTTGGCGTCCAGCCTTTGCAGCGCGGCATACAGCGTGGTGGTCTTGCCCGACCCGGTAGGGCCTGTCACGAGGATGATGCCGTGCGGCTGCGCCACCAGATGCTCGAAGCGCGTGAGCGTCTCGCCCTCCATGCCCACGGACTCCAGCGTGAGCTGGGAGCCGGATTTGTCCAACAGACGCAGCACAGCCCGTTCGCCGTGGGCCGAAGGCAGAGTGGACACGCGCACATCGATGGCGCGTCCGCCCAGGCGCAGACTGATGCGGCCATCCTGCGGCAGGCGTTTTTCCGCGATGTCCAGTTCCGCCATGATCTTCAGCCGGGAGATCAGCGCCGCATGCAAAGCACGGTTGGGCTGCACCACCTCACGCAGGGCCCCGTCGACACGGAAGCGCACGCTGGAATGACGCTCGTAGGGCTCAATGTGGATGTCACTCGCGCCATCGCGCGCGGCCTGCGTGAGCAAGGCGTTGAGCATGCGGATGATGGGTGCGTCGTCGGCGCTTTCCAGCAGGTCCTCGATCGCGGGCAGCTCCTGCATGATGCGCCCGAGGTCCGCGTCGCTCTGCACTTCGCTCACGATGTCTGCGGCACTGGCGTCACCTTGGCTGGCATAAGCGGCGCTGATGCGACTGGCCAGGGCCTGCGGTGCATCGAACTGCCAGCGCCAATTTTCCACTTCGGTAGGTTGACGACCATGGTGACGCAGCACTTCACCCAGAGCGGACAGCAGGCCAGAGCTCGCGGCCCCGCCGGCTTCCAGGCCAACATGCAGCACCATCCCCCCACTTGGGTCCTCGGCCAGCAACAGGCCATGCTGCCGCGCGTAGGCATAGGGCAGACGGCGCGTGGGCGCGGCGCTGCTTGCAAGCGGCAATTCGCGAACGGTCATCGTCTCGCCCGGCGGGACCGCGACGCGCGCACCTTCGTTGAACCGGGCGGCGCTCATGCAAATGCCTTCATGGGGCCGTGTCGGGTTCGGCGGGTTCAGCGTCTTCGTCGCCTGGCGCTTCGCCTTCCTGCGCTGGCGGCTCCTGTGGGGGCGCGCGGGGGACGGGAGGCAGCACGGCCGCTTCCTCGACGTTGAGCACGGGGCCGTCACCCACCTGGGCGGGCCGCAGCTGCGACTGCACGGCGCGCATCAAGTCATAACGATCCAGCGAAATCCGGTTGCTGTCCTGCGAATTGCGCACGATGACGGGCCTCAGAAAAACCATGAGGTTGGTTTTCTTTCGGCTGGTGCTTTCGCTGCGGAACAGCCAGCCCAGACCGGGAATGCTGCCCAGGCCGGGAACTTTCTCCTCGCTGACGCTGCTTTCGTCCTGCAGCAGGCCGCCGAGCACGATGATGGCACCATCGTCCACCAGCACGCTGGTGTCGATGGAACGCTTGGAGGTGCGCAGTCCGGCGGGATTGGTCAGCGACGTCGGGTCCACGCTGCTGACCTCTTGCGAGATGACCATCTTCACCGTGCCGTTCTCGCTGATCTGAGGACGCACGGCCAGCGTCAGGCCCACGTCCCGCCGCTCGATGGTCTGGAAGGGATTGACCGCGCCGGTCGCGCTGTTGTTGGCCGTGTATTGACCAGTCACGAAGGGCACGTTCTGACCGATGACGATCTTGGCCTCCTCGTTGTCCAGCGTCATCAGGGTGGGCGTGGACAAGACATTGCCCAGGCTGTTGGTTTCCAGGAAGCGCGCCAGCACGCCCAGCGCCACGCCGTTGCCACGCTGCACCCCCACCCCGGCGGCGAAACCCGTGCCAGGTGCTGACGGTTCCCCGCTGGCGATGCCCGAGGCCAGGTTGAAGATATTGCCCGCACCCGAGCCGAAATTGGTGCCCATCAACCCGACCACGCTGCCGCTCGCTCCGGACGGGATGCCGCCTTGCCACTGGATGCCGAAGTCGTTGGCCACATCGGCGTTGACCTCGGCAATCAGGCTCTCGACGAACACCTGGGCACGGCGCGTGTCGAGCTGGTCGATCACGGCGCGCAACTGGCGGTATTGCGGCAGGGGCGCGCTGATGATGAGCGAATTGGTAGGCACGTCGGCCTGGATCTGACCGCCAGTGGCACTGCCGCTGCCCGCCGCTGTCGTGGACGAAGCGGTCGCGGTGGCGCGTGTCGTCGTGCTGGTGCGCGTAGCGGTGCCGCCGGTGGACCCCGTGCCAGCACCGGCGGCGAACGTTCCCTCAGCGGCCAAGACGGCGCGCAGCGTCTCCGCCAGGCGCACGGCCTCGGCGTTCTTCAGATAGACCACATGGATATTGCCTGCAGCGCCGAAGGCGGGCGGCACGTCGAGCTTGGCGATCAAGGTGCGCGCCAAGGCCAGCCGCGCCGGACTGGGCGCGCGCAGCAGCAGCGCATTGCTGCGCGGCTCGGCCAACACAACGGTGCGCAAGGCCTGGCTGCCCGCCCCCCCCGCGTTGCCCGTCGCGGTTTCGCCGTCCAGCAGGCGTTGCACGAGCGGAGCGATATCACCCGCCAGCGTATGCCGCAGCGGCTGGATTTGCAGATCATTCGCGTCGAGTCCCGCGTCGTCCATCGCGGCAATGATGCGGGCGATGCGCCGCAGGTTGTCCGCATAGTCGGTGATGACCAGGGCGTTGGCTCCGGGGCTGACGTTGATCGTGTTGTTCGGACTGATGAGCGGACGCAGCACGGCGACCAGGTTGTTGGCGTTTTCGTGATGGAGGCGAAACACCTGGGTCACCACCTGCTGGCCCCGGGCCTCGCCGCCATCGCCCGTGCCACTCACCACGGTGCCGCTTTGCAGCTTGGCATCGGCCTCGGGCACCACCTTATACATGCCGCCCTCCGCAGCCACGAGCGCGAAGCCTCGCACGCGCAGTTCCGCGGCGAACTGTTCCATCGCCACGGCCACGCCCACGGGTCGGTCGCTCAGCAGCGTGACCGTGCCGCGCACACGGGGGTCGACCACCACCGCACGGCCGCTGAGCGAGGCCATGGCACGGGCCACGGCATCAATCTCGGCGTTGACGAAATTGAGCGTGATGCTGGGTGCGGCGCGCCCAGTCTGGGAGCCGGTCATCGTCTGCGCGTGCGGCTCAAGCACGAACAACAGACCGAGCAGGCACAAGGCGACCGACCATGTCAGTCCGCGCCCGCGCGGCATGGCGAGCACGGAAGGAACACGACGAGAAATGACAGTCAATAGACGAGACACGAACCCTATCCTATGCAAACCTATCCGAGCCTGAGATGCGCTCGCAAACCATCGCGCCGACCCAAGATATTCAAGAGGTTGGACAAAGCGTCGATCCGATCAGGCGAGGCCTCGGCCAATCCTTGCAAACGCAGGCGCCCGGCTTGCCACTGCCCCTGGGCGCTCAGTTGCAAATCTCCCTCCAGTGTGGACAAGACCAGATGCACCGTGCCAGCCCCAGCAGGATTGTCCAAGCTCGGACCCGAGCCAGTGGAAGCATAAGCCCGGGAAATACCCCCCGAATCCGGGGCGGAAGACGACAGATGCAGACGATAGCTGCCCAAGGGTTTCAGGGTGGACAGCGCAGACGATACTCGCAAGGCCTGGACCTCCAATTCTCCCTCCATCCGCTGCGCCTGCCAGCGCAGGCCCGGGGTGGACACCAGCAATTGTCCCTGCAAGGCCAGCGTGTTCCAGGGTGCACCCAAGCCGGCCAACCAGCTTGCCGGCCACTGGCTGCTGTGTGCCGCCAGCACCACTGCTGGCGCAGCGCCAAACAAATCATGCACGCTCAGGCGCAGCGGTTCGGGTGAGCAGCATGGCGCGGAGATTTCGACGCGCAGCACTGGCTGGCCAAACCAGGATTTGCCCTGAACTTCGTCCCCGTCACGGCCCCAGCCCAGACCAAGTCGCCAGCGCACTCCTCCAGGCAAGGCACGCGGGTCAAGCGCGCCCACGCCGGCGGACAGGCTCAGGCCAGCTTGACCAGCCCATACCGTGCCCTGCGCCTGGCTCAGCGTCACCCGCCCCGCGCTGAGCGAGCCCACGCCCGCCGCCAGCCACCGGGCCGGCGCAAAGACCAGCAGCCCGGCCAACACCCCGACGGACAGCCCCAGCAGTGGCGCGCGCCAAGCCCCGCCCGCCTGCGCACCGGGCACGGCGGACGAGGATGCATTCATGCGTCCACGCGCCTGAACGGCGCGTGGAGGTGTAGGGGGCGCAGGAGACAGCGATGGATTGGACATGGCGAAGCGCGGTCACGAGCTTAGCGCGTGGCAATTGAATCGTCGCCGCCCCATGCGCGGGGGCGCCTCGGGTATCTGGTCCCTCATGGCGACCGGGCTCTAACGTGTCACCGCCAGCGCGTCACGCAGGCTGAGTTCATCTAGCTTGGCCTTGCGCCAGAGTCCTGCGCGGCGGGGCAAGAGCAAGGCATCCACCAACGGCGCCAGCAAGGCACGGTCAGGATCGACCAACAGCACCAAGCGCATGGGTTCGCCGCGCATGCCGCCGGCTAGGCGACCGACCCAGTTCAGGCGCTCCAGCACCTCGGCCAAGGGTTCGAGTTGCAGCGGGTCCACATGCAATTTGCGCGACAACTGCATCAGAGGCATGCCGTGGTTGGGTGAACGGCGGGCCACGGCGAGCACCCGCACCATTTCCAGCGCGAGCTGGAACTGCCAACCGGGCTCAGGCGCGCGCCGCGCCACCCCGGCCAGCAGGCTGGGCAGGTAGGCCGCGATCACCGCACCCAGAAGCACGATGACCCAGGCCATGTAGATCCAGATCAGCAAGATGGGCACGGTGGCAAACGCGCCGTAGACGGCGGAATAGGCGGGCACGGCCTTGAGGTAATAAGCCAGCAGCTTCTTGGCGACTTCCAGCATGAAGGTCGCGAAGATCGCTCCCGTCCAGGCGTGCATCCACTGCACCCGGGTGTTGGGCACGTAGTGATAGACCGCCGCCAAGGCCAGGGCGACTGGCAGAGACTCGAAGATGCTCAGCGAAAGACTCAAGCTAGGGGATAGCTTGGTGAAAGGCCCCAGGTAGGACGTGACCAGCAGGCTGGCCATCATGAGCAAGGGCCCCAGCGTCATGGCAGCCCAGTAGATCAGCAGGCGCTGCGCGAACGCACGCGGACGCTGCACCCGCCACAAGGCATTGAAGGTGCGGTCGATGGTGAAGATCATGCCCAGCGCGGTCAGGAACAGCACGGCCAGACCGGTCCAGCCTAGGCGTCCTGCGCGACGGGAAAACTGACTCATGTAGGCGAACACTTGCCGGGAGATGTTCTCCGGCACCAGGCTTTCGATCAGCCACTTCTGCAGCACGTCCTGAAACTTCGCGAACATCGGGAAGGCCGTGATCAGCGCCAGCGCGACGGTCAGCAGGGGCACCAGGGCAATGGTGGTGGTGAAGGTCAGGCTACCGGCGGTCTGGCCCAGGCGGTCCTCGCGGAAGCGTTCGCGCAGGGTCCAGGCGGTGTTGCGCCAGGGAAAAGTGGACACCTGCTGCACGAAGGCCCGCACCTTGTTCCGCGATTTGGAGATGAAACGAAGGAGCGCGCGCATCCCGCTATCATGCCAGCCTCCATGGACGAACCTCACGCACACCCCCTCGTTTCCGTAACAGCCCGTGACGTGAACGCCCGGCATACCCTCCCCGCCCATGCCATCCAGACCCATGTCCGCCTCAGCCGCCGCCTCACCGTGGCCAGTCTGCTGGCGCTGATTGCACTGGGCCTGGCCTGGGAACTCTGGCTGGCCCCGATAGGCGGGGGCACGCTGGCGCTCAAGGTGCTGCCCCTGTGCCTGCCGCTGGCCGGTCTGCTGAAGAACCGCATGTACACCTACCGCTGGCTGAGCCTGTTGGTCTGGCTCTACATCCTTGAGGGCCTGGTCCGCGCCACCAGCGGAGAACCCGCCCGCGTCGTGATGCTGGCGGTGGCTGAAATCTTGCTGGGCCTGCTGCTTTTCACGGGCTGCGTGCTGCACATCCGTCTGCGCCTGCGCGACGCGCGCCAGACCCGAGCTTCCGAAACCGCTTCCACCAAGCCATGACCGCCGAATCGATTTCCCGGCTGATCGCCGAATTGCGCCGCATCGTCGGCCAGAATCATGTACTCACCCAGGACGATGGCGAGGACCTGCGCGCCTGGGAGCTCGACTGGCGCGGCCGTGAGCGCGGCAAGGCCCTGGCCGTGGTGCGCCCCGGCTCCACGCAAGAAGTGGCCGAGGTGGTCCAAGCCTGCGCTGCGGCGCGCCCTGCTCTCCATGTCTCCATCGTCCCGCAAGGCGGCAACACCGGCATGGTGGTCGGCTCCACGCCCGACACCAGCGGCACCCAGGTCGTGCTCAGCCTCACGCGCCTGAACAAGGTGCGCCAGCTCGATGCGGGCAACATGACCATCACGGTGGACGCCGGGTGCGTCCTGCAGACGCTGCAGGAGGAATGCGAAAAAGCGGGGTTCCTCTTCCCGCTCAGCCTGGCCTCCGAAGGCAGTTGCACCATCGGCGGCAACCTGGGTACCAACGCGGGCGGCACGCAGGTCGTGCGCTACGGCAACACGCGTGAACTCTGCCTGGGCCTGGAAGTCGTGACCGCTCAGGGCGAAATCTGGGACGGCCTGCTGGGCCTGCGCAAGGACAACACGGGTTACGACCTGCGCCACCTGTTCATCGGCAGCGAAGGCACGCTGGGCATCATCACCGGCGCGACGATGAAGATCTACCCGATGCCCAAGAGCCAGCTCACGGCCTTCGCCGCCCTGCCCTCACTGGAGGCCGCGTTGCAACTGCTGGGCCTGGCGCACGAACACCTGAGCGCGGGCCTGACCGGTTTCGAGGTCATGGGCCAATTCGCGCTGAGTCTGGTGCACAAGCACTTCCCGCAACAGCGCATTCCGTTCTGGCATGAGCCCCGGTCGGCGCCGGGCCGCCCCAAGCCGACTGACGCCCCCTCAGGGGGCAGCGAACCACACGCAGTGGGGAGCGTGGGGGCGCCATATTTCGTCGTCCTTGAGAACTCCGACAACGAATCCGAGGAACATGCCCGCGCGCAGTTCGAGCGCCTGCTCGAAGCCGCCATGGAAGCCGGTTGCGTGACCGACGCGGTGGTCGCCGAGAACCTGGCCCAGGCCAAGGCCCTGTGGCACATCCGCGAAAGCATCCCGCTGGCCCAGGCCCAGGAAGGACTGAACATCAAGCATGACATTTCGATCAACGTGTCGCGCATCCCGGCTTTCGTGGCCGAGACCAATGCCTTGCTGATGAAGAAATTCCCTGGCGCACGCCTCGTGACCTACGGTCACCTGGGCGACGGCAACCTGCACTACAACGTGCAGGCGCCCGAGGGTGAGGACCAGAAACGTTTCCTGGCCGAAGAAGAAGCACCCATGAACGCCCTGGTCTACGAAGTAGTGGACCGTTACCGCGGCTCCATCAGCGCCGAACACGGCATCGGCAGCCTCAAGATCGACAAGTTGCCCGAACACAAATCCCCCGTGGCGTTGGGCCTGATGCACCGCATCAAGCGGGCCCTGGACCCGCTGAACCTGATGAACCCGGGCAAGCTGCTGCACACCGAGAACCACTGACCATGAACGCCCCTACCGCGCACCCCACGCGCCCCGTGCGCAGCCAATACGAAGACTTCATGCGCCACGTCTACACCACTGGCGTGGTGAAGTCCGACCGCACCGGCACGGGCACGAAAAGCGTGTTCGGCCACCAGATGCGCTTCGACCTGAACGAAGGCTTTCCGCTGGTGACGACCAAGAAGGTGCACCTGAAGTCCATCATCCACGAGTTGCTGTGGTTCCTGACGGGCTCCAGCAACAACAACTGGCTCAAGGAACGCGGCGTGACCATCTGGGACGAATGGGCGCGCGAGGACGGCGACCTGGGTCCGGTCTACGGCGTGCAGTGGCGCAGTTGGCCCACGCCCGACGGCGGGCACATCGACCAGATCAGCGAGGCCATCAAGACGCTCAAGAGCAATCCTGATTCGCGCCGCATCATCGTCAGCGCCTGGAACGTGGCCGAACTGAGCAAGATGGCACTGATGCCTTGCCACGCCTTCTTCCAGTTCTACGTCGCGCCCTCGCAGGTGGCCGGCGAACCCGGCAAGCTGAGTTGCCAGCTCTACCAACGCAGCGCGGACATTTTCCTCGGCGTGCCCTTCAACATCGCGAGCTACGCCCTGCTGACCCACATGGTGGCGCAGCAGTGCGGCCTGGGCGTGGGTGACTTCATCTGGACCGGTGGCGACTGCCACATCTACAGCAACCACCACGAACAGGTGGAACTGCAATTGAGCCGCCAACCCTATCCCTACCCGGTGCTGAACATCAAGCGCCAACCCGATTCGATCTTCGACTACCAGTACGAGGACTTTGAGGTGCAGGACTACCAGTGCCACCCGGCCATCAAGGCGCCGGTCGCGGTGTGAAGCGGGGCCTGGTGCATCCGTGATCTCGCCCCGTCAACTGACGGCCCTGGTGATCCTCACGCTGATGTGGGGACTCAACTGGCCGATGATGAAGTTCTCGCTGCGCGAGCTGTCACCCCTGTACTTCCGTGCACTCACCATGAGCTGTGGCGCACTGTTCCTCTACGCTTGGTACCGCGCCCGGGGCCTGAGGCTGTGGCCGCACTGGGACCGTGATGGGGGCGAATGGCGCGCCATCGTGGTCATCGGCACGCCCAACATCCTGGGCTGGCACGCCCTGTCCATTCTGGGCGTCAAGGAACTGGCTTCCGGCCGCGCCGCCGTGCTCGGTTTCACCATGCCGATCTGGACCGTGCTGCTGGGCGCGCTCTTCTTCGGCGAGCGGCTGACGCGCCGCACCCTGCTGGCCGTGGTCGCGGTGGCCGCAGCCGTCACCCTCCTGGCCTCCAGCGAATTCAGCGCGATGAGTGGCCGCCCCCAGGGCATCGCCTGGATGATGCTGGCCGCCCTCTGCTGGGCCATCGGCACCCTGCTGCTGCGCCGCGCCCACCTGACCCTGCCCCTCGAGGCCTTGACCATCTGGAGCATGATCCTGTCCAGCCTCTGTCTCTGGGCCATCGCCTTTGCCAGCGAGCCCTGGCCCGCCTGGCAATTCAGCGGTCCCATGTGGCTCGCCCTGGCCTACGCCGCCTTCATCAACTACGGCTTCGCGCAGACCCTGTGGACCAGCCTGGCCCGCCACCTGCCGCCCGCCACCAGCGCCATGAGCGTGATGGCGATCCCACTGGTCGGCACGCTCAGCGCCGCCTTGCTGATCGGCGAGGCGCCGCACTGGCAGGACTGGGCGGCCATCGTCTGCGTGACCGCGGCGATCGCGGCCGTGCTGCTGCCGCCGGGTGCCTTGCGCAGGAGGCGTCGAAAGGAAGTGGCATGACACCCCGGAACCCGAAACTCCACCTGATCTACGCACGCGCCGCCAACGGCGTGATCGGCAAGGACGGCGTGATGCCCTGGCACCTGCCCGAGGACCTGGCGCATTTCAAGCGCACGACCCTGGGCGCGCCCGTGATCATGGGCCGCAAGACCTGGGAATCCCTGCCGCCGCGCTTTCGGCCCCTGCCCGGACGCCGCAACGTGGTCGTGACGCGCCAGACCGGCTGGAAGGCCGAAGGCGTGCACGGCGAGGCCGCCGTGGCGCACTCGCTCGACGAGGCCATGCAACTCTGCAAGGACACGCCGGATATCTGGATCATCGGCGGCGCACAGATCTACGCCCAGGCCCTGCCCCTGGCCAGCACGGCGGTCGTGACGGAAATCGAGGCGGATTTCGAGGGCGACGCCCACGCGCCCGTGCTCGGCCCCACCTGGGTGGAAACCGGTCGCGAACGCTTGGTGGCGGCCAACGGGCTCAGGCTGAGTTTCGTGAATTACCGCAACACGGCAGTTTGAATCGGGTCCCGCGTCCTTTCACGCATCGCCCCCTCCCCCGGCCGCGTGATGAGCAAGCGCAAGCCACTATCATCGCGGCCATGAAAATTGCCACCTGGAACGTGAACTCCCTCGGCGTGCGCCTGCCCCAGGTGCTGGACTGGCTGGCGGCGCAAGCCATGGGCAGTGCGCCGATCGACGTGCTGGCGCTGCAGGAACTCAAGCTCACCGACGACAAGTTTCCGCACGCCGAATTCGAGGCGGCCGGCTACCGAGCCGAGGCCTACGGGCAGAAGACCTATAACGGCGTGGCGCTGATCACGCGCCAGTCCTGGCCCGCACTGCGGGAGGTAACACGCAACATCACGGGCTTCGAGGACGAACAGGCACGCGTCATCGCCGCCACGCTGGACACGCCGCAGGGCCCGCTGCGCATCGTCAACGGCTATTTCGTCAACGGCCAGGAGCCGGGCAGCGAGAAGTTCGCTTACAAGATGCGCTGGATGGACGCGCTGCGCGCGCAGGTCCAGGCCGAGCTGGCCACGCATGCGCGCCTGGTGCTGCTGGGCGACTACAACATCACGCCGGAGGATCGTGACTCCTACGACCCCCAGGGCCTGCGCGAAACGATCCACCACACGACCGAGGAGCGTGAGCAGTTCAAGGCCCTGCTGGCGCTGGGCCTGCACGACGCCTACCGCCTGTTTCCGCAACCCGAAAAAAGCTATTCCTGGTGGGACTACCGCATGCTCGGCTTCCAGAAGAACCGCGGCCTGCGCATCGACCACATCCTGGTCAGCGAGGCCCTCAAGCCCGCCGTGCACGGCTGCACCATCGACCGCCTGCCGCGCAAGAACAAGCAACCCAGTGACCACGCACCGGTGGTGCTGGAGCTGCAGGGGCTCTGAGCCCCGGGCCTGATCCGCCACGCAACCGCACGCCGTGCAGACACTGGCTTACGCCCTGTTCCTGACACCGCTGGGCCATTGCGGCCTGGCCTGGAGTGCGCAAGGGTTGACCGGCGTCCAGTTGCCCGAGGCCGATGCAGCAGCCACCCGCGCGCGCATGCGGCGCCGTTTTCCGGGTATCCCCGAGGCCGAACCGCCCGCTGCGGTGCAGGCGGCCATCGCCGCGATCACGGCCCTGCTGGAAGGTCATCCCGGCGAGCCACGGGACCTGACGCACCTGCCGCTGGACATGGACGGCGTACCGCCCTTTCACCAACGCGTGTATGCGTTCGTGCGAGGCATCCCGCCGGGCGAAACCTTGACCTATGGCGAGGTTGCTCGGCGGCTGGGCGAGCCCGGCACGGCACGCGCCGTGGGCCAGGCGATGGGGTCCAACCCCTATGCGCCCGTGGTGCCCTGCCACCGCGTCCTGGGTGCCGGCGCGAAAGGCGTCGGTTTCTCGGCCCACGGCGGCACGCAGACCAAGCTGAAGATGCTGGAAATGGAAGGCGCGCGCTTCGGCGGGCCGGGTCTGTTCGACTGACCGCAACGCACGTTCCTGGGCCTGGCTGCCCCTTCGGCTCGTGTGGCAGTCAGGCGAGTGCGCCCGCTTCCACCAGGCCCCCGCCTTCCGCGCGCCAGCGCCTTTGCCCGAAACGTTGCCGGTATTGCGCCATGGTCAACCCCGTCTCGCGTTTGAAGAGGCGCTGGAAAGAACTGGCGTCTTCGTAGCCGGTCTGCCAGACGACCTGGTTCACCGATTCACGCGAGGATTCCAGCAGGGTCTTGGCCGCCTCGATCCGCAAACTCTGCTGGTACTGCAAGGGTGTCAGGCCTGTGGCCTGACGAAAGCGTCGCATCAGGGTTCGCGGCGTCAGACGCAGATGCGCTGCCAAGCCGTCCAGCTCAAAAGCCTCGCGGTAGTGATTTTCCAGCCACTGCTGGCCCAAGGCGATGGCCTCGTCGCCATGGTCACGCCGCGGCACCCAGAGCCGGTAGGCATTCTGCCCGCTGGTATGGCCATCGGCCAGCATCAGGCGGGCCGTCTGCGCCGCCACGGCCTCACCCTGCAGTTGGCTGATCAGCCGCAGCACCGTGCTGGAAAAGGACTGCGCGCCGCCGCCACACATCAGGCGCTCGCCCTCCACCAGCAAGCTGTCGATGCGCAGCTCCACGCGTGGAAACAGCGCGCGGAAGGTCTCCTCGGCACGCCAATGGGTGGTGGCCAGCCGGCCGTCCAGCAAACCGGTCGATGCCAGCAGAAAACTGCCGCTGCAGCAGGAGGCCAGCACGCCTCCGGCCTCGTACACGGCCCTCAGCCAGTCGATGAGCGGCAGCTGCGCGGCCAGGGCCTGCCGCATGCGCGCGACACCGAAGTTCGCGGGCGGACCGGAGGGCACAAAGGCGATGGCCACGGTCCGGGGATCGGGCAAGGCAGCCTGGGCTGGCAGGCAGACCCCGTTCACGCCCTGGACCGGCCCGCCGTCCGCCGAGACCAGGGTGGGTTGGAAACGGGCGCTGACACCCGGGAACTTGCGGGCCACGTAATTCGCCGTGCTCAGCATGTCCATGACGCCCAGCACACCGGACAGCACGCATTGCGGCGTGAGGGCCAGGGCCACGCTCAGGGGCGGGGTGAGCTCCGTTTTGGCAACATCAGCATTCATGGTGTCAATATTGCCACTTGGAGCGCGGGCTTGGCAAGCGGAGTATCCCGTCCTGTGCGTTTCACGCTTGAAAGGACCCGCCATGACGATCGCCCTGAGCGCCCCGGCCTCTGCCATCCCCACCCCCCGCCCGGCGCTGACGCCGGCCGCCGCTTACGCGCAGCAAGCGAGCTTCCCGCCCTTGCGGGCGCCCACCGTGCAGAACCCGCGTCACCTGGGCCGGGCCTTGCGCCTGCTGGCAGGAGTGGCACCGGAGCTGGCCACCCGCCTGCTCTGGCGGCTCTGGTTCACGCCTCCGCGGGCACTGCCGAACGAACGCGCCCGCGCTTTGCTGGAGACGGTGGAGCACCGCTTTGAAGTGTATTCAGGCGACCAGGGTGCCGTGGTGCAGGGCTGGGGCCAGGGCCCCGCCGTGCTCCTGGCCCATGGCTGGGGGGCTTACGGTGCGCAACTGGGCAGCTTCGTGCCCGTCCTGCAGTCGGCGGGCTATCGGGTGCTGACGCTGGATGCACCAGGGCATGGTGGGCAAACCCGACGCCCCTACCGGCTCGACCAATACGCCCAGTTGCTGCACGATGTCATCTTGCACGCGGGCAAGGTGCACGCGGTCATTGGCCACTCGCTGGGCGCAACAGCTGCGGCCATGGCGCTGCATCAGCTGGACAGCCCGGCGCCTTACGTGGGCATCGCATCCAGCGCCAATCTCAAGACGGTGCTGCAGACCTTCGAACAGCGCGTGGGCTTGGGCCCAAAGCTGTTCCGGCGACTGGAAGCAGCCTTCGCGGATGTCTTCGGTCCCTCATGGTGGCGGGACTACTCACTGGACCACCATCTGCCGCTGTTGCGGGGCCCCGCACTGCTGGTGCATGACCACGATGACACCGAAGCCAGCGTGGAGAACAGCCGCTACCTGAGCCACCTGCGGCCTGGCACGGCCCTGCATCTGACCTGGGGCCTGGGCCACAACCGCGTGCTGCACGACCGCGACGTGGTGCAAACCGTGGTCGACTTCATCGCGCGGCACTAGACGAGGATGTCCACTGTGGCCTGTTCTTCCCGCGAACCAGGCCGACTGCGTCAGGCACTCAGCTTTCTTCCAGCCCGAGTTCCTGGATCTTGCGTGTGATGGTGTTGCGGCCGATGCCCAGCTTGTGCGCCGCTTCGATGCGGCGCCCCCGCGTGGTGTCCAGGGCCGTGAGGATGAGCTTGCGCTCGAAACGACGGCTCAACTCGTCCCAGACATCGACACGCCCCGACTGCAACATCGTCAGGGCCTCTTGCTGCAGACTGCTCTCCCAATCGCCTGCCGCCAGGGGCACGGTGGCTGGCGTGGCGCCTGTCGGCATCAGCTCGCCCGTGGCACGCTCACCGACCGATGCCACCTCTGGTGCGACCAAGGCTGCCGTCACCGCAAGCGCACTCGCCGTTGAGAGCGCCACGGGACCGGCACCCTCGACACCCTGGATCACCTCGGGCGGCAGATCCTTGGGTTCGATCACCTGGGCGGGCGCCATCACCGTCAACCAGTGACAGACGTTTTCGAGTTGGCGCACATTGCCCGGGAAACTGAAGCGGCTGAGCTTTTCCAGCGCCGCATCCGAGATGCGCTTGGGCTCCACGCCCAGTTGCCGCGCGCTCTGCTGCAGGAAATGCCGCGTGAGCATGGGCACGTCTTCCTTGCGCTCGCGCAGGGCGGGCAGACGAAGGCGTATGACGTTGAGGCGGTGGAACAAGTCCTCGCGGAACACACCTTCCTTGACGCGTTGTTCCAGATCCTGGTGGGTGGCTGCGATCACGCGCACATGGGCCTTGACGGCGCTGTGCCCACCCACGCGGTAAAAATGCCCGTCACTCAGCACACGCAGCAGGCGAGTCTGCAGGTCAAAGGGCATATCGCCGATTTCGTCGAGGAACAGCGTGCCGCCTTCGGCCTGCTCGAAACGGCCACGGCGCATGGTCTGCGCCCCGGTGAAGGCGCCACGCTCATGACCGAAGAGCTCACTCTCCAGCAGATCCTTGGGGATCGCAGCCGTGTTGATGGCGACAAAAGGCCCCTGGGCGCGCGGTGAATGCTTGTGCAGCGCGCGCGCCACCAGTTCCTTGCCGGAACCGCTCTCGCCCGTGATCAGCACGGTCACATTGCTTTGGGACAGGCGGCCGATGGCACGGAACACGTCCTGCATGGCCGGGGCCTGACCCAGCATCTCGGGGGTCTCAGTCAGGGTCTCCAGCGCCACTTCCTCGCGCTGGCTCTCTTCCACCGCGCGACGGATCAGCTCAAGCGCCTTGGTCAGATCAAAGGGCTTGGGCAGGTACTCGAAGGCCCCGCCCTGGAAGGCAGAGACGGCACTGTCCAGATCGCTGAATGCCGTCATGATGATGACCGGCAACCCCGGATAACGCGCCTTGACCTTCTCCAGAAGCTCCAGGCCGCTGCCACCCGGCATGCGGATATCGCTCACCAGGACCTGAGGGGCTTCGTTCTCTTCGTCCAGCGCGGCCAGCACATCCTTGGGGTTGGTGAAGCTGCGCGTGGGCAGCTGCTCGCGCTGCAGGGCCTTCTCGAGCACGAAGCGTATGGATTGGTCATCGTCTGCGATCCAGATCGGCTTCATCTCGGCGTAGTCCTTGGTCGTGGTATTCACACCGCCTCCTTTTTTTTCATGTGCTGTTCAGGCTCAAGGCAGCGGAATCAGAATCTTGAAATCGGTCCGGCCCGGCTCGCTGTCGCACTCGATCATGCCGTGGTGCTGCTGCACGAAGGTTTGCGCCAACGTCAACCCCAGGCCTGAACCGCCCTCGCGCCCCGACACCAGCGGGAAAAAAATGCGGTCCTTGATCGAGTCCGGCACACCGGGCCCGTTGTCGATGACATGCAATTCCAGTGCCAGCCTGTAGCGCTGCTTTCCGAAGGTGATCGAGCGCGCGATGCGTGTACGAAACGTCAGGCACGCATCACCCGAGGCGATGCGTTCGACCAAGGCCTGACAAGCGTTGTGTGCGATGTTCAGCAGGGCCTGGATCAGTTGCTCGCGATCGCCGCGAAATTCCGGGATCGACGTATCGTAGTCACGGACGACGCGCAGACCCCGGGGAAACTCCACCAGCACCAGCGAACGCACACGCTCGCAGACTTCATGGATGTTGACGTCGCCCACCACATGCGGCCTGCGATGCGGCGCCAGCAGGCGATCCACCAGGGTCTGCAGTCGGTCGGCCTCGTGGATGATGACGCGCGTGTACTCGGTGAGCTGCGGATCGATCTCCATCTCCAGCAGTTGCGCCGCGCCACGTATGCCCCCCAGGGGGTTCTTGATTTCGTGCGCGAGGTTGCGTATCAGCTCCTTGTTGGCCTGCGCCTGGTCGAGCAGACGCTCCTCACGCTCCTGACGCGCCTGCTGCTCCAACGGCATCATTTCAACGAGGATCGTGTCGGGCACGTCGGTCTGCGTCAGGTTGACATGCATGGGCAGGGCCTCACGTCCGGCGCGCCGCAGTCCGGCGTCATAGCGCAGCGTGGAGTATTCGTTCGCGCGCACCCCGTCCAAGGCCTGCAGCAGCACGCGCGGCTCCGTGAAATGGGTGGAAAAGTTCTCCTCCCCCATGCTGCGACGGGACATGCCCAGCACATCCTCGAGCGCGGCGTTGGCGTAGAGCAGCTCACCGTCACTGCGCACCACCGCCACCAGGGTGGACAGCAGGTCGAAGGCGTGAAAACGGTGCTCGGCGCTCATGCGGCTTTGGGGCAGATTGACAGTCATGGGACGACATTCATGTGAGGCCAAGGCCCAGCAAAAAAGGGACGGCGTTTAGCCGTCCCTTGATGTGCCGCGCCACGGTCCACTCGTCCTCGGCCAAATTGCCTTTGCAACAACCTGGAACAAGCAAACCGTGGTGTTGCCTCAATCGCGCACGATCACAGCGAGTAGTACATGTCGAACTCGATCGGGTGCGTGGTCATGCGGAAACGCGTGACTTCTTGCATCTTGAGTTCGATGTAGGCGTCGATCATGGTGTCGGTGAAGACGCCGCCCTTGGTCAGGAAGGCGCGGTCCTTGTCCAGGTACTCCAGCGCCTGGTCCAGGCTGTGGCAGACGGTCGGGATCTTCGCGTCTTCTTCCGGCGGCAGGTGGTACAGGTCCTTGGTGGCGGCTTCGCCCGGGTGGATCTTGTTTTCCACGCCGTCCAGACCGGCCATCAACAGGGCCGAGAAGGCCAGGTAGGGGTTGGCGGTCGGATCGGGGAAGCGGGCTTCGATGCGACGGCCCTTGGGGTTGGCCACGAAGGGGATGCGGATCGAGGCGGAACGGTTGCGCGAGCTGTAGGCCAACTTCACCGGGGCTTCGAAGCCGGGCACCAGGCGCTTGTAGCTGTTGGTACCGGGGTTGGTGATGGCGTTGAGCGCGCGCGCGTGCTTGATGATGCCGCCGATGTAATACAGGGCGAAATCGGACAGGCCGGCGTAGCCTTCACCCGCGAACAGGTTCTTGCCGTCCTTCCAGACGGACTGGTGCACGTGCATGCCGGAACCATTGTCACCCACGATGGGCTTGGGCATGAAGGTGGCGGTCTTGCCATAGGCATTCGCAACGTTCTGCACCACGTACTTCAGCAGGATGGTCCAGTCGGCGCGCTGCACCAGCGTGCTGAACTTGGTGCCGATCTCGTTCTGGCCCGCGCCCGCCACTTCGTGGTGGAACACTTCGACCGGGATGCCCAGCGATTCGAGGATCAGCGACATCTCGGCGCGCATGTCCTGCGTGCTGTCGACCGGGGGCACGGGGAAATAACCGCCCTTGACGGTGGGACGGTGGCCGCGGTTGCCGCCTTCCAGCTTGGCACCGCTGTTCCAGGGAGCTTCGTATTCTTCGATCTTGACGAAGGAACCCGACATGTCGGCGCCCCAGCGCACGTCGTCGAAGATGAAGAATTCGGGTTCGGGACCGAAGAAGGCCGTGTCGCCCAGACCCGATGCCTTCAGATAGGCTTCGGCGCGCTTGGCGATGGAACGCGGATCGCGGTCATAGGCCTTGCCGTCGCCCGGCTCGAGCACATCGCAGGACAGGAACAGCGTGGTCTCTTCAAAGAAGGGATCGATGTTGGCGGTGTTCGGATCGGGCATGAGCAGCATGTCCGAGGCTTCGATGCCCTTCCAGCCCGCGATGGAAGACCCGTCGAAGGCGTGGCCCGAGGTGAACTTGTCTTCATCGAAGGCGGACACGGGCACGGTCACGTGCTGCTCCTTGCCACGGGTGTCGGTGAAACGGAAGTCAACGAACTTGACTTCGTTCTCCTTCACCATCTTCATCACGTCTGCGACGGTCTTGGCCATCTGGGTACTCCTGCTAGGAAGGTTGGTTGAAAAATCGTTTGCCTGAAAGCTGTAAGCAGCGTCTGTTTCGATGCAGTTTTTGTGCCAATTCCGGTGCGCATCAGGCACTCATACGGAGCCGCACCGTGTTTTAGGGGCATGAGACTCCGTATTGTGCCTGCCGCCGATCGGAACGCCCCATTTCAATGCGAACATAGACCCGAAAATCGCACCAAAATTGTGATTCCGCTAAACTAAAGTCTTCATTCAGGCCCATGAATCAGACGGTTCGCACCAATTCAGGGCCAAGTCGGCAGCCCAGCGTCTGCAGGCCAGCCAACATTTCTTCATAAGCGGGAACCATCCGGGCCGGCTCGCCCTTGACGCCCAATTCGATGTGCCGGCCATGTTCCGGGTGATCCACGCTGGGCAGGCTGAAGACCTTGACCCCAGGATGCCCGGCCTCGATCGCCTCCATCAAAGGGGTGAGCACGGCCTCCATCGCGCCGTACACAATGATCGAGCGCTCACCCCAGGCGCCGCGTGCGTGCAGATGCGCGTACTTCTGGTCCAGCAGCCCGTCCATCATGGGCCAGGCCATCACGGGAAAACCTGGCATGAAGTGCACCGCACCCGGTTGCGAGGCGGGCAAACGGGCGGGCATTTCGATGCTGAAACCGGGAATCTTGTTGTAGGGGTTGGGCAAAATCTCCGCGCCCTCCGGAAACACGCCCATGTTCAGGCGATGCACGTTGTCCGGCTGGTCTGGGTCATAGACCACGCCTTTCTCACGCGCCATGTCCCGCGCGCGCTCATGGATCAGTTCAGCCGCCTGAGGATGCAGACGCAAGGGCCGCCCCAAGGCCGCCGCCGCACATTGCCGGGTGTGGTCGTCCGGGGTCGCACCGATGCCACCGCAGCAGAACACCACCTCGCCCAAGGCCGCCCGTTCGAACGCCCGCCGCAAGACCGCCGTGATGCGGACCGGATCATCGCCCACGATCTCGGCACCCGACAGCTGCAGACCACGCTCGGCCAGCAGTTCGATGGTCTTGGGCAGATGCTTGTCCACGCGCTTGCCGGACAGGATTTCATCGCCAATGAGGATGAGACTGAAAGTTGTCATATGCCTTTGATGCTTCATGCCTTGCCCGCCAGGCGTTTCAGGCCCAGCCACTGCTGCGCCCAGAAACCGCGCCCATAGTCCCGCCCCTGCTCCACCTGATCGCGGATGCCCGTGGGGTCGTAACGATGTTCGAAATTGGCCGTGCCAAACAGCAGGTCCCACCAGGGCAGCAACACACCGAAGTTGCAGCCGCCGAGATTGTTGGCCCCCACGCTTGTCACTGCGTGTACGGCGCTGCCCCCGGGAACGCTCGCGCTTTGGGACGGCCCCGCAGCGTTCAAGCTGGCCTGAGTCAGCTTCAGCGGCTTCTCGTGGCCGATGCCGACGCTGTGATGCCGTCGATGGAATCGCGGACTGACCCAGAGCCGTTCACCCCAGCGCCCGAACCAAAGGCGTACATTGGCATGGTGCAGGCTTTCGCTGAGCTGCGTGATGGCGACGATGGCGACGAACTGCCCCGGCGCGACGCCGATGAACTGGGCCAGGGTGACCAGCAACAGGTCACGGATCACGTCGTCCAGCAAGTGGTTGCGGTTGTCGCTCCACATGGTCATCTGGCGCTGGGAATGGTGCAACGCGTGCAGACGCCACCACCATTCGAAGCGATGCTGGCCGCGGTGCAGCCAGTAGTCGAAAAAATCCATGACCACCAAGTAGAGCAGGAAACTCACCACCGCCTGGTCGGTCACGCCGGGCCAGAGGTCGTCCAGATGGAAGGTGGGCATGCCCTGCACGCGCAGCCATCCGATCACCTCGTCCAGCACGGGCAACAGTGTGAAGAAGAACACCAGACGGAACAGGCCGAGGCGATGGATCAGGGTATAGATCACATCGACACGGATGGCCGGACGGTCGCTCACCGGTTCCACGGGCCGCCAGCGCTGCAGCGGCGCGATCAGCAGCAACATCACTACCAGTTGGACCAGGCCCACCAGCAACCAACCCGTGCCTTCATAGGCGTCTTCCAGGAAATTGCCCAGGCCTGACATGAAGGCCAAGGGCTGCACCACGGTTTCGAACAGCCACTGCTGCACACCGTCGAACGCGTTCGTCAAGCTGTCCATGCCGCGATTATTTGCCAGCCGCAGGATGGGCCGCGATCCAGGCCCGGAAATCGGGGTGCTCGCGCAGGGTCCGGAAGCAAAATCCGCGCTGCTTCAGGCCCACGATCAGCGGCTCCAGCACGGCGGGTGCCCAGGGTTCGCGCCGCGACCAGATTCCCAGGTGGGCCATCAGTACATCGCCCGCGCGGATGTCGCGCAGGGCCTTGCGCAACAGGACGTCATTGGGGTATTTGTCGCTCGGTAACTCGTCGCCCAGGAAACCCGCATCCGACCACCCGACATGGAGGTAACCGCCCCCCTCGCAGGCACGCGCCGCGGCCAGCAGCGCGGGTGAAGTCTTGCCGCCGGGCGCGCGGTAAAGCGGCAACGGCGCCACGCCGGTGACCTCGCGCAAGCGTGTGTCCGCAGCCTTGATTTCCGCGCAGTAGCGCGCCGCGTCCCAGGTCAGGTCCTGCCCGGCCTGCGGACCGGCCGAGGCGCGCACCCGAAAGCGCATGCTGCCATCAGGCTGCGGCAGGTCAGCGCGCCAATAGCTGTGGTTCAAGGTGTGCGAGGCGAAGGCATGCCCCTCGGCCGCGCGCGCACGCCACCAGGCAGCCCAATGGGCGTTTGGCCCCGTGCCCAGACTGCCGTCGCCCACCTTCGTGCGTTCATTGGCCGCGAAGAAGGTCACCTGCACTTGCTGGCGCTCCAAGACCTGCGCCACCAGCTCGGCCACGCCCATGTGGCCTGTGTCCAGCGTCAGGTAAACCGGCTTGGCACAGTCTTCGGCCTGTACGGCCCCTGCCCACAACACAGCCAAGCCGCCCAACAGGCAGCCCGCAACCAGCCCGTCACGGACGCGGCGCATGGTCCAGGGTCCAGACACCATGCGGCGACTTGCCGACCTTCACCTGTCGCACCACCTTGCGGCTGGTGGTATCGATCACGCTCAGCTTGCCGGCCCAGCGCGAGGTCAGCAGGATGTAACGACCGTCCGCCGTCAGGTCCATGCAGTCCGGTCCGCCGGGGCCGGGATACTCGTCCACCACGGCAAAGTTCAGGAAATCGATCTTGCTGATGGTGTTGGCCACCCGGTTGCTCACCAGCACATGCCGCCCATCGCCCACGCCGCGGAAGGCGTGCGCGCCCGCGCCCGTGGGCAAGGTCTGTTGCAGCTTGGGCGGCTGCTCGGAGGATGCACCCAAGGCGTATATCTCCACCCCGTCACCGCCGGTCAGGCCGATCAGCAGGTGACGGCCATCGGGCGTGCCGTACACGTCGGCGGGCAGTGAGCCCGTGGACACACGCCAGCGCAGCGTCTGCGTCGGGATGTCGATGGCGACCAACTCGCTGCTGTCCTGCATGGTGATGTAGGCCGTGGTGCTGGCCGCGTCGATCCAGATGTGGCTGGGCGTGCGCCGGGTCGGGATGCGCTTGGCCAGCGTCAGGTTCTCGCCATCCCAGCGGTAGATGTCCACATGGTTGAGCCGGTTGGCCGCGGTCACGAACCACTGCATGTCGGGCGAGAAGCGCAGCTGATAAGGGTCCAGGATGCCACGCACGGTGCGCTGCACTTCGGCCGTGCGCGGATCGACGAAGGTCAGCGAATCGCCAAAGGCATTGGCGATGATCAGGGACTTCTCATCCGGCGTGAGGTACAGATGGTGCGGCTCCTTGCCCGTGGGAATGCGCTTGACCTCCTGCCAGGTGGCCGGGTCGATCACGCTCACGTCGGCGTCCTTGGAGTTGAGCACGAAGACCGGGGGCGCCCCTGCGGCCGCGCGCGTCACGCCATGGAGGGCCAGCAGCAGGACCAGACAGAACCACGCCCAGGCCCGAGGCCCCACCCAGGCGACACGAGGACGCTGCTGACGGAGAGAGAAACCGGCGCGAAGGAATGGCAAAAAAACCATGAATCCAGGACAAAAAGAGGAATCAACAAGTGTATCCACTCCCGTATGCCGAAATCTGACCATTTTCTGGTGGACTGATGCAGATCAAAGCCCCAGCAAGGCCCGATCCGCCATCTCCAGCCAGCGCCACTGCCCAGGTGCCAGATCGTCGGGCAGCGCAAGTTCGCCAATCCGGGACCGGTGCAAGGTCTCGACGCGGTTGCCCACGGCGGCCACCATGCGCTTGACCTGGTGGTACTTGCCATCGGTGAGGGTCAGGCGCAGGTGCTGCGGCGTGAGCAATTCACAGGCCGCGGCACGCACGGGTTGGGGGTCGTCGTCCAGCACCACCCCCTCCAGGAGGCGCTGCTTGAACGACGCATCCGCCGAAGGTGGCACGGGATGCTTCAGGCCCACCTCGTAGACCTTGGGCACCTTGTGCCGGGGCGAAGCCAGCTTGTGGATCAATTGCCCGTCATCGGTCAGCAGCAGCAGCCCGGTGGTGTCCTGGTCGAGCCGCCCCACGGCCTGCACGCCCGGCGTGGCGCCCTTCTTGCCCTGGGCCGGGCGCTGGCGCAGCGGCGTGGGCAACAAGGTGTAGATACTGGGCCAGGCCGAGGGTTTTTGCGAACACTCGTAACCCGCCGGCTTGTGGAGCAGGACGAGCGCCGACAGGTGGCAGACCCAGTCCAGCCCGCCGTCCTGCTGGCCGGTTCGGCCTTCCAACCCTTGCACGCGCAGGTGCAGGCCCTCGGGCTCGAATTCCGCCTGCGGGTCGGTGCAGGGTTGGCCCGCCACGCTCACCCGCCCCTGCTGCACCAGGCCCGCGCAGACGCGGCGCGCGCCGAAACCCTGTCCGAACAAAATATCTTGCAATTGCATGGGCGGCATTGTGCCCAGTCGCCATGGCTCAGGCGCCGGTGGCGCCGCACACCCGGCCCAGCGCGGCGCCATGCCCCGCCCCCTCCGCTGCCAGGTCGGCCGCCCCAGCGGGCATGCCCTCCTCCTGCGCGAGCTTGGCGCGCGCCACGTCCACGTCGCGTGGCAGGGCGACGCCGTTCTTCACCGCCAGCACCTCGGCCATCACACTGACGGCGATCTCGCTTGGGGTCTTGCTGCCGATGTAGATGCCGATGGGCCCGCGCAAACGCGCCAGGCTGACCTGGGTCTGGCCGAAATGCGCGATCATGCGCTCGCGCCGGGCCAGGTTGTTACGGCGGCTGCCGATGGCGCCGACGTAAAACGCCTCGGTGCCCAGGGCTTCCAGCAACGCCATGTCGTCCAGCTTGGGGTCGTGCGTGAGGGCCAGCACGCAGGAACGGCGGTCCGGCCTGAAGGCGCGCACCACATCGTCTGGCATCTCGCTGCTCACGGTCGCGCCGGGCACGCGCCAGCCGCACTGGTATTCCTCGCGCGGGTCGCAGACCGTCACGGCGAAGCCGTTGAACAAGGCCATGGTCGCCAGGTACTCGGTCAATTGCCCGGCACCGATCAGCAGCATGCGGTATTCGGGGCCGAAGGTGTTGACGAGCGCGACGTCGTCCAGGCGCAATGCTTCAGGCGCATTCGCTTCGTCTAGCCTGACCTGGCCGTCGCGCAGGCGCACGGTGCGCCGCATCAGTCGTCCCGCATCCAGCGCCTGAACCAAGACCTGCAGGCTGTCAGGGTCCGGATCACGCTCCAGCAGCAACTCCAGTGTGCCGCCGCAGGGCAAACCGAAGCGATGGGCTTCGTCAGCCGTGATGCCGTACTTGACGTAACCGATCGGCCCCGCCGGCAAGGCTGGCGTATCGGCCTCGGACGCGGACCCGGTGTAGCGCGCGATCAGGTCGTCCTCGATGCAACCACCGCTCACAGAACCGACGACAGCCCCGTCATCGGCCAGGGCCATGATGGAACCGATCGGTCGGGGCGAGGAGCCCCAGGTGCGCACCACGGTGACGAGCAGCGCGTGCCGACCCGCCTGGCGCCAGTCGCGCAGGCTACGCAGCACGCGGACATCAAGGTTCTCCATCGCTGTGCCTCAATTCAACAACCAAACGACAGCGATGACGACAAACGCCGCAGCGGTCCAGGCCCAGGCCGGAAACCGGGAAGGCCTGGCGGCTTTGACCGGTGCCGGCGCGCCGCCCGGGTCGGACGATGGCGTTGCGACGCCGTGCAGGCGCTGCATCTCCTCGTCGAAGCGCTTGAAAAAATCCTCGGCCAGGCTGCGCGCCGCGCCATCAATCAGGCGCTGACCGAGCTGGGCGACCTTGCCACCGACCTGCGCGTGCACGGTGTATGCCAGGGTCGTACCGCCATCGACCGGTGTCAGGCTGACCTGGGCGCTGCCTTTGCCAAAACCCGCCACACCACCCTGGCCGTCAAATTGGATCGTGTAGGCGGACGGCGGCAACAACTCGGACAAGGTGATCTTGCCCGCGAAGCGGGCTGCCACCGGACCGATCTTGACGCTCAAACCGACGGCGTACTGCCCCTCGCCCGTGGCCTCCATCTTGTCGCAGCCCGGGATGCAGCGCCGCAGCACCTCGGGGTCGTTGAGCGCGTCCCAGGCCTGTTGCTGGGTGACGGCGAGCTGGCGGCTGCCTTGCATGTCCATGGTGATCTTCCTCTCTCGGTCTTCATCGGGATGTCATCAGGGCGGCCAGGCTGGATGCCAGGTCTTCAAGCCGGCTCAGGTTGTGGATGGCCAGCATGCCGTCGGCATGACGGTGCAGCGTCGCCGCGCCCCGCGCCAGCGGGGCATATCCCTCATAGCGCAGCAAGGGGTTGAGCCAAAGCAAACGCCGGCAACGGCGGCGCAGCCAGGCCAATTCAGCGTCGAGTTGTTCAGGTTCGCCCGTGTCCAAGCCATCGCTGACCAACAGCACCAGGGTGCGCCGACCGACCAGGCGGCGTGCATGCTGCTCGCGCAGCGTGGCCAGTGACGCGCCCAGGCAGGTGCCGCCGCCGTAGTCGTCGATCAGCGCGCTGGTGGCGATCAGCATCTCGTCCGTGTCGGCCAAGCGCAAGGCCGGTGTGAGCTCGGTCAGGTGCGTGCCGAAAGCGTAGAGATCGCGCCGGACCCGTCGCCCCACGACCTGCCGCGTCGCGGCATGCAGGAACGCCAGCAGCAAGCGGGCATAGCGCTCCATCGAGCCCGACACATCCACCAGGACCAGCAGAGGCAGTGGCTCTACACGGCGACTCAGTCGCGGCAGGCGCAGCAACTCGCCGCCCGTGCGCGTGGCATCGTGCAAGGCACCGCGCCAATGCAGGTACGCGCCTCGCACGTCCGGACGGGAACGGCGCGCTGGCAGCGTGGGCTGCGGCAAGGCGATGTCTCGGGCCAGGCGCTCGACCAGGCGGTACTCGCTGGCACTCAGCGCGTTGAAATCAGCGTGGCGCAGGTGTTGCAGGTCACTCGCCGTCATCGCGGCGTCAAATTCCACGGTGTCTTCGACGGGTCGGGGGGGCTGGGCGCCGATGGCGCGCTGCGGGCTCAGGGCCTCGCTCACACGCGGACGGCGCTTCGAAGGCTCGGCCCGGCCTTCGGCGCTGGGCAGCATCTGCGCCAGCAGCTTGTGCGCCACCTCGGGATCGCGGAAATAGGCGTCGAAGAGTTCACGGAAGACAACACGGTCCTGATCGCGCGAGACCAGTACGGCTTCCAGCGCGGCGCCCAGATCCGGCTTGCGTTCCACACCCACCAGTTGCGCGGCCTCGCAAGCCAGCGCGATGCGCGCGCTGTCGAGGCGCACACCCGCGCGGCGCAACGCCCGGCCGAAACCGAGGATGTTGTCGGCCAGCTTGCCGCGACGGGCATCACCGAGCAGCATGCGGGTGCTCCTGATCTGAAGGCGTGCTGCGCACGCAGGCGACACGCGCATGCATCCCGGCCCCTGGTTTCATGGTTACGCGCTCCGCATGAACGTCATCAGGCAGCCTGCGGCGCCAGCAGCTGCCGCGCCAGGTCCGGCGTGAGCGCGGCCACGTCCTCGCGCTGCTTGAACAGCACGCCGGCTGTGTCACTCACGACCTCGGGGTCCAGCGCGAGCGTGTCGAGCGCCACCAGGGCGCGGGCCCATTCCACGCTTTCGGCCAAGCCGGGGGCGCGCTGAAAAGCGCTGGCATAGGGTTGTTCACGCAAACGCCCCACGAAGTCCGCAATCTGGGCCGACAGCGCGGAACCGGCCTCGGGCACTTGCGCGCGCACGATGGCCAGTTCACGCTCGCGCTCGGGATAGTCGAGCCAGTGGTAGAGGCAACGACGTTTGACCGCGTCGTTGAGTTCACGCGTGCGGTTGCTGGTCAGCACGGTGACGGGCGCGACGGCGGCCCGCACCGCGCCAAGCTCGGGAATGCTGACCTGGTATTCACCCAAGTATTCGAGCAAAAAGGCTTCGAAGGGTTCGTCCGCGCGATCCACCTCGTCGATCAGCAGCACCGCGCCAGGCGATGGCGCCTGCAAGGCCTGCAGCAGCGGGCGGCGGATCAGGTAGCGCTCCTGGTAGACCTCATGCTCCATCCGTTCCGGGTCCAGATGGGCGACCTCAAGGGCGCGCAAGTGCAGGAGCTGCGCGGCGTAGTTCCATTCGTACAAGGCTTCGCGCAGCTCCAGTCCGTCGTAGCACTGCAGGCGCAGCATGGGCCGACCCAGCGCAGCAGCGAGGGCCTTGGCCAGTTCCGTCTTGCCCACGCCGGGCTCGCCCTCGAGCAACAGGGGCCGCTGCAGGCGCAGAGCCAGGAAGACCGCCGCCGCCAGCCGGCGATCGGCGAAATAACCGCTGCCCTGCAAACCCGCGAGGACGTCGTCGATCGACGCGAAGGGAGCAAGCACTGAGAACGTCATTTCCAACGCCGTACGTTCTGCGCCATCAGGCCGCCCATGCGCCGGTCGGGAAGGTTATGCCGATTCGGGTCCCTGGGCATCAGGTCGGATGCAAAAGCAGGAAATTGCACGCGATCTTTAACCCGTCTGCCCCAAGGCCTTGGCCACCGCACGCTGCGCCAACACGCCGATCAGATGGGCACGGTAAGCCGCCGAGCCGTGCAGGTCACCGTTCAGTTCGCCCGCATCGATCGGGACCTGGGAAGCAGCTCCGGGCGTGAAGCTCTTGCCCAGGGCCGCCTCCAGCCCCGCATGACGGAACACGCCGTTGCCGCCCCCGGTGACCGCCACGCGCACACCAGCGTCGGTCTGCGCTACGAATACACCGATCAGGGCAAAGCGTGAGGCCGGTTGCTTGAACTTCATGTAAGCCGCGCACTTCGGAACCGGGAAGTGGATGCCCGTGAGGATCTCCCCCTCGTCCAGCGCCGTCGCGAACATGCCCTGGAAGAAGACGTCGGCCGCGATCTTGCGTTTCGTGGTCTGCACGGTCGCGCCCAGCCCCAAGACGGCCGCAGGGTAATCGGCGGACGGGTCGTTGTTGGCCACCGAACCGCCCAACGTGCCCAGGGCACGGACCTGCTTGTCCCCGATGTGCGCGGCCAGATCGGCCAGCGCGGGAATCGCCGCACGGACCTCGGTGCTGTCGGCGACCTCGACATGGCGTGTCATCGCGCCGATCAGCAAGGTCTGGCCGTCCTTGCGGATGCCGGCCAGTTCGCGCACCGCGCCGAGATCGGCCAGCTTGCCAGGATCGGACAGGCGCATCTTCATCGACGGCAGCAAGGTTTGGCCGCCGGCCAGCAGCTTGGCGCCCGAGGCGGCGAGCCGGCCCGCATCGGCCAACGTGGCGGGACGTTCGAAGGTGAATGCGTACATGAGGGACCTCCTTACTTTGCGGACTGGATGGCGTCCCACACGCGCGCGGGCGAGGCGGGCATGTCGAATTCCTTCACGCCCAGCGGGCGCAGAGCGTCCAGCACGGCATTGATAACGGCGGGCGGCGAGCCGATGGCGCCCGCCTCGCCACAGCCCTTGGTGCCCAGCGGGTTGTGCGTGCAGGGCGTGCAGATGGTGTCGAGCTGGAAGTTCGGAAAATCATCGGCGCGCGGCATGGCGTAGTCCATGAAGCTGCCAGTCAGCAACTGCCCGGTCTGCCGGTCGTAGACGCAGTTTTCCAGCAGCGCCTGCCCGATGCCCTGCACCAGTCCGCCGTGGACCTGTCCCTCGACGATCATCGGGTTGATGATGGTGCCGAAGTCGTCCACCGCCGTGAAGCGGTCCACCCGCACCGCACCCGTCGCCGGGTCCACCTCGACCTCGCAGATGTAGGTGCCGGCCGGGAAGGTGAAATTGGTCGGGTCGTAGAAGGCGGTTTCGTTGAGGCCAGGCTCCAGCTTGTCCAGCGGGTAGTTGTGCGGCACGTAGGCGGTCAATGCGACCTGGCCAAAGGGGATTTTCTTGTCCGTGCCCTTGACCTTGAACTCGCCGCCGCTGAACTCGACGTCGGCGTCGCTGGCCTCCATCAGGTGGGCGGCGATCTTCTTGGCCTTGGTCTCGATCTTGTCCAACGCCTTCATGATGGCCGCGCCGCCCACGCTGATGGAGCGTGAGCCATAGGTGCCCATGCCAAAGGGCACCCGACCCGTGTCACCATGCACCACGTCCACGTTCTCGACCGGAATGCCCAGGCGCGCGGCGACCACCTGGGCGAAGGTGGTTTCATGGCCCTGGCCGTGGCTGTGCGAGCCGGTGAACACCGTCACGCTGCCAGTCGGATGCACACGGATTTCACCGCACTCGAACAGGCCGGCGCGCGCGCCCAGGGCGCCTGCGATGTTGGAGGGTGCGATGCCGCAGGCCTCGATGTAGGAGGAGTAGCCGATGCCACGCTTCAAGCCCTTGGCCTCGCTGGCCTTGGCGCGCGCCGCGTAACCGGCCACGTCGGCCAGCTTCTGAGCCTTGTCCATGGCGGCGTGGTAGTCGCCGGTGTCGTATTGCAGGGCCACCGGCGTCTGGTAGGGGAACTGGGTGATGAAGTTGCGGCGGCGGATTTCGTCCTGGCCCAGCCCCAATTCCCAGCCGCAGCGGCTCACCAGCCGCTCCAGCAGGTAGGTGGCTTCGGGGCGGCCGGCGCCGCGGTAAGCGTCGACCGGGGCGGTGTTGGTGAACCAGGCATCCACTTCCACGTAGATCTGAGGCGTCGTGTACTGCCCGGCCAGTAGGGTCGCGTAGAGGATGGTCGGCACCGCGGTCGAGAAGGTTGAGAGATAGGCGCCGAGGTTGGCGTCGGTGTGCACGCGCAGCGCGAGGAACTTCCCGTCCTTGTCCATGGCCATCTCGGCGTGGCTGAGATGGTCACGCCCGTGTGCGTCGGACAGGAAAGCCTCACCGCGCTCGGCCGTCCACTTGATGCTGCGATTGAGTTGCCGGGCCGCCCAGGTCAGGGCCACGTCCTCCGCGTAGAGAAATATCTTGGAGCCGAAGCCGCCCCCCACATCGGGCGCGATCACGCGAACCTTGTGCTCGGGCAGGCCCAGCACGAAGGCCGTCATCAGCAGCCGTTCGACGTGGGGGTTCTGGTTAGCGACGTAGAGTGTGTATTCATCGGTCGCGCGGTTGTAGCTGCCAATGGCCGCGCGTGGTTCCATCGCGTTGGGAATGAGGCGGTTGTTCACCAGGTCCAGCCGAGTGACATGGGCGGCCTTCGCGAAGGCCGCGTCCACCGCCGCTTTGTCGCCGATGGCCCACTTGTAGCAATGATTGTCTAACGCGATGTCGTGCAGCGCGGGCCCCCGCTTCGCGTCGCCAACGGCCACCACGGCGTCGAGCACCTCGTAGTCGACCTCCACGGCCTCGGCGGCATCGCGCGCATGCTGCAGCGTCTCGGCCACCACCATGGCCACGTGGTCGCCCACGTAACGCACCTTGCCTTGCGCCAGCACGGGATGCGGCGGCTCTTTCATCGGCGTGCCGTCGGTGCTGGTGATCAGCCAGCCACAGGGCAGGCCATTCATCTTGCCCTCGATGTCCTTGCCGGTGTACACCTTCAGGACACCGGGCATCGCCTCGGCTTTGCGGACATTGATGGATTTGACGATCGCATGCGCGTGTGGCGATCGCACGAACACCGCCTGCGCCTGGTGCGCGAGGTTCACGTCGTCGGTGTATTGGCCCGCGCCGGTCAGGAAGCGGTAATCCTCCTTGCGGCGGACGGCCTCGCCGATGTGCGGCAGCTTGGCAAAGTCGGTGGCACCCATGGTGTGGTCTCCTCGGGGTTCAGTCTGGACTCATGCCGCCATCGCGGCCCGGCCTTGTTGCACGGCCTTGACGATGTTCTGGTAGCCGGTGCATCGGCAAAGATTGCCTTCGAGCAGCTCGCGAATCTCGGCTTCGCCCGCTTTCGGGTGATGCCGACAGAGGTCCACCGCGCTCATGACCATGCCCGGCGTGCAGAAGCCGCATTGCAAGCCGTGGCACTCCTTGAAGGCGGCCTGCATCGGGTGCAGCGTGCCATCGGATTGAGCCAGGCCCTCGATGGTGGTGATCTCCGAGCCTTCATGCTGCGCAGCCAGGGTGTTGCAGGACTTGATGGCTCGGCCGTTGGCGATCACGGTACAGGCGCCGCACTGGGCCGTGTCGCAGCCGACATGGGTGCCGGTCAGACGCAGTTGCTCGCGCAAGGCATGCACAAGCAGGGTGTTGGGAGGAACGTCAACGTTCGCGAGCATGCCGTTGACCTTGAACTTCACTTGCATGGTCTGTCTCCTTCCACGTTCGTCATGGAGCGAGTCCATGTTCAGTTCATCGGTGCCCTCGTGGTTCTAGGCGAAACCCTAGGATAGGATGCGAGCCATGCGCGAGCTGCTACTGATCAACCCCAATACGACGACCGCGATCACGGAAACCCTGACCGCCCTGGTGCGCGCGAACAGTCCCGCGAATGTGAACGTGCACGCTGTCACGGCGGCCTTTGGCGCGCCCTACATCGCCGATGAAGTCGGTTATGCCGTGGCAGGACATGCCGCGCTGCAGGCTTGGCGGCAGGCCAGCGCGGAACGCGCGACGCCTCTCGACGGCGTGATCGTCGGCTGCTTCGGCGACCCGGGGCTCTTTGCCTTGCGCGAGGCCGCGAATTGCCCGGTCACGGGCCTCGCGGAAGCGGCCCTGCTGGAAGCGGTACAGCTCATGGATGCGTCGAGTCAATCCGCAGGGCAAGGACGGTGCGCCATCGTGACGGGTGGCGCGGCCTGGGGCCCGATGCTTCGCAAGCTGCTGCCCGCGTTGGCCGGTGGCGGGCGTGTGGCAGCCATCGAGACGGTGGCGCTGAGCGGCGCCCAGTTGCGCGCCGATCCTGCAGCGGCACATGCTTTGTTGTTGGAAGCCTGTCTTAAGGTGCGCGTGGACCACGGCGTGGAGGCCATCATCCTAGGCGGCGCAGGCCTCGGCGGACTGGCGGCCGTGCTGCAGAAACGGATCGACGTGCCGCTGATCGACAGTGTGCTGGCTGCCGCGCGCCAGGTCTGGTTCGCACCGCCCTCCGGCGGCCAGGGTTGCCCGCCCTGGCTGTGAGCCAGTGACTGGGCCCTGGGCCGGCCCGAGCCTCGCGCCGCAGCGATCGATGCCAGCGTCAGCCAGGAGCCGGACCAGTCGTTGCCAGCCCGTTCCCTCGAAGTGACCAGGTGTCCTGCAGGGAGGGTACGCAGACCTCGGCGCCGATCACGATTTCGTGCCCGCGCAGATGGGCGCCCAGAAAATCCAGAAAGCTGCGGACCGCGGGATTCAAGCCGCGCCGTGACGGAAAGACGGCGTGGACGATGCCGGCCTGCGGTGCCCATCCGGGCAGCACTTCCACCAGACGACCATCGGCCAGGGCTGCGTGGCACAGATAGTCCGGCAGCGCCGTCATGCCGATGCCCCGTTGCACGGCGTGCTGCAAGGTCACCAAGTCGTCCGCGACGTAGCGCGGTTGATGGACCAGCAGGTGCTCCGCTCTCTTGCCATGGATCTCGGGGCCGAGCAAGCGCAGCGTGGTGCGGCCCTCGACGGCGGACATGGCCACGGTGTCCAGGCGCGCCAAGTCCTGTACCGTTTTTGGAGTGCCCTGCCGGGCCAGCAGCTCGGGCGCAGCCACCAGCAGCGAGCGGCTTTCGCCCAGATTCTTGACCACCAGGCTACCGCTGTCGTCCAGCGAGACACGCACGCGCAAGGCCACATCCACGCCCTCCTCCACCAGGTCCACCACGCGGTTGCTCACGCGCATCTCCACGCGCACCTGGGGGTACTGAGACATGAAATGAGGCACCAGATGGCCCACCGTGGTCTGAGCGAGGGTAATGGGACAGGCCACGCGAATGACACCGCGCGGTTCCACCTGCACGGCGGTCAAGGCGTCCTGCGCCGCCTGGGCCTCGTCCCGGACGGCGGCACAGTGGCGCAGGTAAAGCTCACCGGCCTGGGTCAGCGAAAGCTTGCGGGTGGTGCGCTGCAACAGGCGCACGCCCAGGTTCAGCTCGAGCTCGGCGATGCGGCGCGAGAGCCTGGACTTGGGAATGCCGAGCGTCCGGCCGGCGGCCGCGAAACCGCCGCGCTCGACCACTTCGGCAAAGTACAACATGTCGTTCAGATCCTGCATGGACGGCCTCTTTGGGTCGGAGCGACCCGCTATTTCTTGATTCCCACCTCTTTACTGTCCCAAATTCAGAACAATCAATCGCAATTTTGCATTCTTATCAATTATTCATCACACCAGCAGAATATAGGGCGTCAATTCCCTCCTTCCACTCCGTTGCCTCTTTTTGCAAGGAACCCGCCATGAAACTGCTGCATGTTGATTCCGCCATCACTGGCGCCAATTCCGTATCCCGCCAACTGACCCAGGCCATCGTCGCTGAATGGAAGGCCGCCAACCCCGGCGCCACAGTGGACTACCTGGATCTGGCCGTCAATGCCCCCGGCCATCTGGACGGCCAGGTGCTGAGCGGTGGCTTCAAGGACGAGGTCTCCGAACGCCTGGTCAGCCAGTTCCTGGCCGCGAACGTGATCGTCGTCGGCGCGCCGCTGTACAACTTCTCCATCCCCGGTCAACTCAAGGCCTGGATCGACCGCCTGGCGCAAGCCGGCCGGACCTTCCGTTACACCGAAAAAGGCCCGGAAGGCCTGGCCCAAGGCAAGACGGTCATCGTGGCCTCCAGCCGCGGCGGTTTCTATTCCAACAGCGAAATGGGCCGCGCCCTGGAACACCAAGAGAGCTACCTGCAAGCCGTGTTCGGCTTCTTCGGCATCACCGATGTGCGCTTCGTGCGCGCCGAAGGCGTGAACATGGGCCCCGAGGCCAAGGCCAAGGCCATCTCCGATGCGCAAGCCAGTATCAAGCCCACGCTGGCAGCCAACCAGGCTCAAGCCAAGCAAACCGCCTGATCCATCGTCCTCTCCGGGGACGGTTCCCGCAAGGCCACCGCGAGGTGGCCTTGCTGCTTGCAGCGGCGCGGGCGGTTCGAGGACAGTCCAGCCGCAAACTCAGGAAAGCGCGCTGCGACAATCCACGCATGACCTTCGCTTTTCTCGCCCACACGGCTTTCCTCAAGGCCGCCCCCATCAGCGCCGCCACGCCGTATGCGGTGGCCGGCATCGCCTGGGATGGCGCGGTGACCAACCGTCCTGGTGCACGCTTCGGCCCACGCGCCATCCGCGAAGCCAGCCACATGCTGTGCGACGCGATCCACCCCCACTTCGATGTCACGCCGCTGGGCAAAGTTGGAGAAGCGGGAGATCTGCCCTTGCCCAACACCAGCCTGTCGGCCATGCGCGCCGCGATGGTGCCGCTGGTCGACCCGCTGCTGCGTGCCCACCACATGTGCTGGCTGGGTGGAGACCATTCCATCACGCTGCCCCTGTTGCGCGCTTACCGCGAGTGGCTAGGTCGACCGCTGGGGGTAATCCATTTCGACGCGCATTGCGACACCTGGCAGGACCATTTCGGGGAACCCAGCGGCCATGGGACCTGGGTATATGAGGCGATCCAGGAAGGACTGGTCATCCCGGAATGCTTCACACAGATCGGCATCCGATCCTCGGGCGCACGAGCCGCGCGTGACTACGTGCGCGAACAAGGCGGGCAGATTTTCACGGGTCGGGATCTGCGCGGGCTGGAAAGCCCGCGCCAGTTGGCCCCCTTGCTGGCCGCGATCCGGGAGCGTCTGGCCCAGCATGACCATCCACCGATGTACCTGACGCTGGACATCGACTGTCTGGACCCGGCCTACGCACCTGGCACTGGCACCCCGGAACCTGGCGGCATGAGCAGCAACCAGGTGCTGAGCATCCTGGAGGAACTGGCTGATCTCCCCTTCGTCGGCATGGATTGCGTGGAAGTCGCTCCGCCCTACGACCACGCGGAGCTGAGCAGCCAGGCCGCCGCCGCTTTTGTCTGGACCTACCTGTGCGGACGCATCGCCCACGAGGGCGGTGCAAAAATACAACTCCGCTAAGCCGCCCTTTCGCTTCTCGCGTGCCCCCTACGCAAGCGGGGTCCATCCAGGTCTCTGGTTTTACGGACCGCTTACGCTACGCACGAAGGAACTGCATGGTCTATCTCGGTAGGGGGTATGCCTCCCCAATCGTACCCAGCCCCTGAAAGACATAGCCCTCCCAGGTATGCATTTCTCCGCGTGCGTACTGCACAAAGTCAGGGTGTTTTTTTCCAGCCTCTGAATCCAAAAAAGTACCCTGAATCAGCCGCCGGAAAAACCCTCCATTAATGCAAAAAACAATACGGCAATCCTGATGAATTCGGATGACCGGGGTTTTTCTTGCCCGTTGTTGCGGAAAAGTTGACGCACCGCTACTCTATCGATAACAGATATGCCAATCTGTTTTATAAACTGAATACTCAAAAAACTGGCCCACAGTTTTCGCAGGTCGTTCGTTGGTGTCCGCCGCGTGTCTGTCATCAGGCACGCGACTTCATTGCACGCAGGGAAAGGAGCAACACACCATGGACAGAAGCGAAAAAAACGTGGAAGAGAAACTGGAACCAGGCAAGGTCTATCGCCGAGAGGATCTGGTTTGTGATCTGGTTTTCACGGACCACCGAATTCGACAACTCGTTGCACAAGGTGCGCTGGAAAAAATCACCCAAGGCCTCTACCACTACCGAGGCGCCTCACCCAGAAACTACTCCCCCTTGACCAGCAAGTCGCTGCTGGAGGGTTTTCTGGGCATCCACGATTTTCTGCTGCTGCCCTGGCAGGAATACCTTACGCTGGGTTTGAACCTGACGCCCAAGTTCGATATGCACCTGGTCTACAACCGCAAGCGCCATGGCATATTCCGCCTGGGCGAGGTGACCTACGACATCCGTCGCCGCTCGCGCTACCCTGGGCAAATCACGGCGGAGTTCCTGTTGATCGATCTGCTGAACAACACGGACTTCTTCACCGAAGAAACCAGCACGATTCAGCGGGACGTCCGCGCCTTGATCCACAAGTTCGACGCTGGCGCATTGCTGAAGATGGCGCAGGACTACGGCAAGGTGTCCACCTACAAGTACATCAGCTCCTGGCTGACGGAAATGCAGACCATGATGTCCGTGCGCTCCTTCAAGAGCGATGAATTGAGCGCCGCGTTCTTCGGAAATTTCCACAACAGCGCGGAACAGCCCACCCCCGACTGACCCCGTTCCGGCCGCCCATGCCCGGCGCGCCCTGGACGCTGGGCATGGCGCCGGACAGCCTGGCGTCAATCAGGTCCATCAAACCTGAAAGGCCGCCGCGATGCGTTCGGCACAGGACAGGGCCTGCGTCGCGTCACGCGCCTCGACCATCACGCGCAGGAGCGGCTCGGTGCCACTGGCGCGGATGAGCACGCGACCTGTCTCGCCCAATTCCAGCTCGGCGGCCCGTTGCGCGGCCAGCAAGCCCGCATGGGTTTTCCAGGCCGTCTTCCAGTCGGGCATGCGGCGGGGATCCATGCGGACATTGATCAGCGTCTGCGGGAACAGGCGCACCTCCGACAACAACTCCGACAGTTGCTTGCCGCGCGCGCAGGCTTGCAACACCTGCAAGGCGCTCACCAGTCCGTCCCCGGTGGTCTGCTTATCGAGCGCCAGTAGATGCCCCGAGCCCTCGCCACCCAGCAGCCACCCGCGCGCGAGCAGTTCCTCCAGCACATACCGGTCCCCCACCTTGGCGCGCACGAACTGCAGACCACGCTGCTTGAGCGCGACTTCCACGGCCATGTTCGTCATCAGCGTGCCCACCACACCGGGCACCTGTTCCCCTCGGCTCAGGCGTTCATTCACCATCAGGTAAAGCAACTCGTCGCCGTTGTAGAGACGGCCTTGCGCGTCCACCATCAGCAGGCGGTCCGCGTCCCCATCGAGGGCGACGCCGTAGTGGGCACCCTGCTCCTGGACGGCAGCCACCAACGCTTCCGGATGGGTCGCACCCACGCCCTGGTTGATGTTGAGACCATCCGGGTTGCCGCCGATGGTGCTGACCTCCGCGCCCAATTCATGGAATACCTTGGGCGCCACCTGGTAGGCCGCTCCGTGCGCCGAGTCCACAACGATCTTGACGCCCTTGAGCGTCAGATCGCCCGCGAAGGTGCTTTTGCAGAACTCAATGTAGCGCCCCGCCGCGTCCTCCAGGCGCCGCGCGCGCCCCAGGCGAGAGGAATCCACCCACTGCGGCGGTTCTTCCAGGGCCGCCTCGACTTCGGCCTCCCATTCATCGGGCAGTTTGGAGCCCGCAGCGCTGAAGAACTTGATACCGTTGTCCGGATAGGGGTTGTGGCTGGCGCTGATGACCACGCCCAGGCTCGCACGCTGCGCGCGGGTCAGGTAAGCCACTCCCGGGGTGGGCAAGGGCCCGAGCAGGAGCACGTCCACGCCTGCGGAGTTGAAACCCGACTCCAGCGCGCTTTCCAGCATGTAGCCGGAGATGCGCGTGTCCTTGCCAATCAGCACCAAAGGACGCGTGGCGGCTTCAGGTTCATGGCGTTTGAGCACGCGCCCCACGGCGTGGGCCAGGCGCAGGACAAAATCCGGCGTGATGGGAGCTTGGCCCACGGTGCCACGTATGCCATCGGTTCCAAAATATTTTCTGTTGCTCATGGTTGTCCTTTGATTTCCTGGGCGCGCATGGCCGCCCACACCTGCAAGGCCTGCTTGGTTTCTCGCACGTCGTGGACGCGCACGATGGCTGCGCCGCGCTCCACGGCCAACAAGGCCGCGGCAACGCTGGGAACCAAGCGTTCGGCCGCCGCAGCCACGCCAGTCACCGTACCCAACGACGACTTGCGCGACCAACCCGCAAGCCACGGGTAGCCGAGCGCGGACAACTCGGCCTGGCGGGCGAGCAATGCGAAGTTCTGCCCCACGGTTTTACCGAAGCCGATACCAGCATCCAGCACAATGCGCTCGGGCGCGACTCCCCGCGTGCGCAGTCGGCGGGCGGTTTCCGCCAGGAACGCTCGCACCTGGGGCACCACGTCGCCTTCCATGGGCGCGGTCTGCATGGTCTGAGGGTCACGGTGCATGTGCATGAGGCAAAGCCCACAGGAGGGGTGACGCACCACCAGTTCCTCGGCGCCCTCTTGGCGCAAGGCCCAGATGTCGTTGAGGATGTCCACCCCCAGGTCCAGCGCCACCCGCATCACCTCGGGCTTGTAGCTGTCGACCGAAATCGGAACCCCCAGCGTGAGCGCGCCGCGCAGCACGGGCAGCACGCGCGCCAACTCTTCTTCCAGGTGTACGGATGGACTGCCAGGACGGGTCGATTCACCACCGATGTCGAGAACATCGGCACCGTCCTTCAGCAGACGTTCACAGTGCCGCAGTGCCGACTGAGCATCCGCATGACATCCGCCATCCGAAAAGGAGTCGGGCGTGACGTTGACGATACCCATGATCCGTGGCGCCGACAGATCAATGCGATACCGGGTGGTTTGCCAGAACATGAAGATCAAAAATACAAACGGGGCGGAAACCTGGGTTCCCTGCCCCGTCGACGATTATCGCCTCAGCTGTCAGCCTTGCACCATGGTCCAACCGTGGTCCACCCAAGGCGGCACACCACTTGAACTTGCGATCGCTGGCACCTCACTGAACTCCATGCACGGCCTCGCTCATGCGACCGTGGGTGCGTGCTGCGAACCGACGGCAGCACCGCCCGCATCACCACCGTCGGACTGGGCCGCATCCTTGGTCTTGGGCGTCCAGTCCTTGGGCGGGCGGGGCTCCTTGCCAGCCATGATGTCGTCCAGTTGCTCGGTATCGATGGTTTCCCAATCCAGCAAAGCCTTGGCCATGGCGTGCATTTTGTCGGCGTTGTCCTCGATCAGCTTGCGGGCCAGCTTGTACTGTTCGTCGATGATGCGGCGCACCTCGGCGTCGACCTTCTGCATGGTCTGCTCGCTGATGTTCGTGGTCTTGGTGACCGAGCGGCCCAGGAAGACCTCGCCCTCGTTCTCAGCATAGACCATGGGGCCCAGCGCATCGCTCATACCGTACTTCATGACCATATCGCGTGCCAGGTTGGTGGCGCGTTCGAAGTCATTTGAAGCGCCAGTGGTCATCTGGTTCATGAACACTTCTTCAGCGATGCGGCCGCCGAACAGCATGCTGATCTGGTTCAGCATGTACTCACGGTCGTAGCTGTAGCGATCCTTCTCGGGCAGGCTCATGGTCACGCCCAGCGCACGACCACGCGGGATGATGGTCACCTTGTGCACCGGGTCACACTTCGGCAGCAGCTTGCCGATCAGGGCGTGACCGCTTTCATGGTAGGCCGTATTCCTGCGCTCTTCCTCGGGCATGACCATGCTCTTGCGCTCGGGGCCCATGAGGATCTTGTCCTTGGCCTTCTCAAAGTCCTGCATTTCCACGTTGCGCGCGTTGCGGCGCGCCGCCATCAGCGCGGCCTCGTTGCAGAGGTTGGCGAGATCGGCACCGCTCATGCCGGGCGTACCGCGGGCGATGATGGCAGGCGCCACATCCTGGCTGATCGGAATCTTACGCATGTGGACGTTCAGGATCTGCTCGCGGCCGCGAATGTCGGGCAAGGTCACATAGACCTGGCGATCAAAACGGCCTGGCCGCAGCAGAGCGGAATCCAGGATGTCGGGCCGGTTGGTCGCGGCCACGACAATGACACCAAGATTGGTCTCGAAACCATCCATTTCGACCAGCATCTGGTTCAAGGTCTGTTCGCGCTCGTCATTGCCACCACCCAGGCCGGCGCCACGCTGACGCCCCACGGCGTCGATTTCGTCGATGAAGATGATGCAGGGCGCATTCTTCTTGGCGTTCTCGAACATGTCGCGCACCCGGGCCGCGCCCACGCCCACGAACATCTCCACGAAGTCCGAGCCCGATATGCTGAAGAACGGAACCTTGGCTTCGCCGGCGATGCCCTTGGCCAGCAGCGTCTTGCCCGTGCCCGGGGGGCCAACCAGCAACAGGCCACGCGGAATACGCCCACCCAGCTTCTGGAACTTTTGAGGGTCCTTGAGGAAGTCCACCACCTCGGTCACTTCCTCCTTGGCTTCGTCGCAACCCGCCACATCGGCGAAAGTCACCTGGTTGTTGCTCTCGTCCAGCATGCGCGCCTTGCTCTTGCCGAAGCTGAAGGCGCCGCCCTTGCCGCCGCCCTGCATCTGGCGCATGAAGTAGATCCACACGCCGATCAGCAGCAGCATCGGGCCCCAGCTCACGAGCAGGGTCATCAGCAGCGAGCCTTCCTCGCGCGGTTTGACGTCGAACTTCACATCGTTATTGATGAGGTCGCCAATCAGGCCACGGTCGAGGTAGGTGGCCGTGGTACGCACCTTGCGATCGTCCGTCGTGGTGGCGAGGATCTCCGTGCCACTCGGGCCTTCTTGGATGATGGCACTCTTGATGCGGTTGGCCCGAACTTCCTCGAGAAAATCGGAGTAACCCATGGAGGCCGTGGCCCCCGAGCCACGAGAGTCAAACTGCTTGAACACGGTGAAAAGCACCAGTGCCACCACCAGCCAGACGGCGAGTTTGGAAAACCATTGATTGTTCAAGTGTGACTCCTGAAAGGGATATCCTGCGGGGAACTAGTTTGGATTCATTTTAGGGCTTTCAAGCCACCGCCCGATAGCCAATCACCGAGACGGCCATTGACTGCGCAGGGGCTTCATCGCCCCCGCTTAGGCACGGGATTCCCGGGCCATGACCGGTTTTGGTGATGCATACCGACTATTCAGCCCGATTTCAGGCCCGTACCGATCAGAAATGTCTCGGATGACCGGTCACGGGAGGCCTTGGGCTTCAGCGGCTTCACGGTCTTAAAGTTGTTTTTGAACAAAAGCAGCAGTTCGTTGTAGCCACTACCGTGGAACACCTTGGCCACCAGACTGCCCGTGGGTTTGAGGTGCGCGCGACAAAAATCGATGGCCAGCGTCACCAATTCCTCCACCCGCGCTGTATCCACCGAGGCCACGCCGGACAGATTGGGCGCCATGTCGGAGACGACCAAGTCCACGGGGCGCCCCTGAAGCAGCGCCTCCAGCTGCGCCACCACCTCGGCCTCTCTGAAATCTCCCTGGATGTACTGCACGCCTTCGATCGGCTCCATGGGCAACAGGTCCAGGCCGATCACGCTGCCATTCAGTTCCCCCACCGCCGCACCTTGAGGCGCCAGACGACGCCGCAGGTACTGACTCCATGCACCCGGCGCGCAACCCAGATCGACGATGACCTGCCCAGGTTTCACCAGGCGCAGGGTTTCATCGATTTCCTTGAGTTTGTAGGCCGCGCGCGCGCGATAGCCCTCTTTCTGAGCAAGCTTGACGTAAGGGTCATTCACATGGTCGTTGAGCCATGCCTTGTTGACCTTTTTGCTCTTGGTCTGTACTTTCATATCCAAGGGATAATAGCCTCATGCCAGCCATTCAACTTTCTGTCGCCCAACGCAAGGAACACCGCGCCGAGGCCCATCACTTGGATCCCGTGGTCATGATCGGTGGCGACGGCCTCACGCCTGCCATCAAGAAGGAAACCGACGCCGCGCTCAAGGCCCACGGTCTGATCAAGGTCCGGGTCTTTTCCGACGACCGTGCTGAACGCGAAAGCATGCTGGCCACCCTGGCCGACGAATTGAACGCGGCGCCGATCCAGCACATCGGCAAACTGCTGGTGCTCTGGCGCCCCATCCCCGAGAAGGAGCGAACCATAGACGAGGACCGTCGACCGGGTCCGCGCGATGTGAAGGTGCTCAAGTTCAGCAAGAAGGGCGGACAACGCCCTGAGGTGAAGGTGCTGCGCGTGCTGGGCAACCAGCGCCTGACCCCGGGCGGCAAGATCAAACGGGCCAAGAAACCGCGCCCGGCCAGTGTGAAGAAACGCAGCCAGACCTGAGCCGCACTCACACTGCATGCAGCTGCGCGGGACAGCGCCCAGGCCCAACCCACCCACTTAGCCCGAATGGATCGAGAGGGGTCGGCTCATGCGCCAAAACGTCCACCCCGCGCACAGCCACTGCAGAACATAAAAACCGGTGCCCAGACGGTGCCACAGTGCCAGGTTCTCGCGTGCGACGATGCGGGGCGCGACCACCAGCTCGACCAACAATGCCAGCAGCAGACCCGCAAGAATGGGTAAGCGCGCCGATGCCAACGCAGACTGCGGCGCCGACCTACCCTCATCGCCGCGCGTCCGGGACGCCAGGAGCAAGAAGAGTGTGCAGGACACGGACACCCAGGTCTGTGCCGTGAACAGGCGGGCAGCCATCCGTCCCGCGATGGCGGGCGTATCCAGATGCAGGAACAGCAGGGGCACAACCAGAAAGCCGATGGTGGTCAGGCTGCCCCACCACAAGGCAGCCGCCCAGGCCGGAAGGGAAAACAGAAGGCGTTGCATGACGGTCACAGCTGGTTCGTTGCGTACCAGGTTCAGCGGTAGGACACCGCCACGATTTCGTAGCGCTTCACCCCCCCCGGGGCTTGGACTTCCGCCGTGTCACCCTCCTCCTTGCCGATGAGCGCGCGCGCGATCGGACTGCTGACGTTGATCAGGCCTTGCTTCAGATCAGCCTCGTCCTCGCCTACGATCTGGTAGGTCACGCTGTCGCCGGTGGCCTCGTCTTCCAGTTCCACGGTGGCGCCAAAAACGACCTTGCCCCCAGCATCCAGTCCGGCGGGGTCGATGACCTGGGCCGCCGACAGCTTACCCTCGATCTCTTGGATGCGACCTTCGATGAAGCCTTGCCTGTCCTTGGCGGCTTCGTACTCGGCGTTTTCGCTCAGATCACCCTGGGCACGGGCCTCGGCGATGGCATTGATGACGGCAGGGCGATCGACGGTCTTCAGGCGATGCAATTCGGTCTTGAGCTTTTCCGCGCCGCGCAGGGTGATCGGAATGGTGGCCACGTCGTACTCCGTTTTCATCAAGAAAAAAGCAAACCGCCGGGCGTTGCCGCTCGGCGGTCTCGAACCGGAATTATGCCGTGAATGACAGCGGATACAAGCCCGGGGAAGGCCAGGCCGCGATCAAGGGAGCCCTCAATCTCGCCCCGCTTCCATCATCTTGGTGGCCAGCCGCTCGGGAGCCGTGAAACACAACTCATGGCTGCCTTCGCACTCAACCAGGCGGAACAGCCCCAGCCGTTCCGACAGACGCGGATGCCAGGGCAGGCTGTGCGGCATCGCGATGTCCTGGCGGCCATTGAGGTAACTCTTGCCCATCGGCAGCGCGGCCAAAGGCGTGCGCAGTGCGATCGGCTCCGTGAAGGTGCGATAGGGGTGCGGATTGAGTTGGGCGTAACTGCGCTCGGCCAGCATCGCGTCGGCATCGTTGATGAAGGCCTCGCGCCAAACGGGATAGGGCAGGCGTACCGCGCCCCCGCTTTCGGCCGCGATGCCGTCGAACAAGGTGCGGTAGTGCGGCGGCGTAAGGTCGTTCAAGCATTCGCCATCCAGGGGCACGAAGGCATTCCAGTACACCAGCCGCCGGATGCGTTCTGGCATCAGATCCGCCACCTTGCTGATCACCATGCCGCCGTAACTGTGACCCACCAGGCGGATGTCGCTCAGATTGCGTTGCACCAGGAAGTCCGCCAGTGACTGCGCGGCTTCACTGAGGCCGGTGCGTGCGCGGTCATCACCGGGCCGATTGCCTGCCAATGTGGGACAGTGCACCACATGCCCCTGGGCCCGAATGTGTTGCGCGACGGGTTCCATCAACTCGCCCGTGTGCCAAGCCCCATGAACCAGAACGTAGGTATCCGCCATAACCATCTCCTCGTCAATGATGCAGTCGCGATGTGCAACCGCAGAACCCCAGCTTAGGCAAGCTGGCAGGGCGGCAATGGCTTGAAAGCGCCAGTCGAATTGCTCGTGCGCGCCAGCGCACCCTACCTTGGGCAGAGGATGGGCGAAGGGTGTCAGCCGTGCGTCGTGCGACGCCAGCGCGCGGGCGTCTGACCGAATGCCTGCTGGAACTCTCGCGTGAAATGGGAGGGATCAGGAAAACCGCACAGCCGGCCGATCTCCCCCACCCCCACCCTGGCCCAGCGGGGCTGGGCCAGCCACGCCCGGGCCTGCTCGAGACGCAAGCGGCGCAGCGTGCCGGCAAAGCTGGCATCCGCCGCGGTGAAGCAACGGTGCAAAGTCCGAACCGAGACCCCGAGTTCGACCGCCACACGCTCCGCCGTGAGGCCGATTTCGTCCAGCCGCTGGCGCATCAGGTCCCGGGCGCGCTCCAGCAGAGCCTGACGCCCCGACGCGGGCAGACCGGATGTGACTGCGGGTTCCAATGCCGCCGCCAACAAAGCCCCGAGATGGTCTGACAGCAGCGCCGCCGGATAGCCGCGAGCCAGCAGAGGCTGCTGACCGAGTTGCACGCACAGGGCCGACAACATGCGCCCCCAGTCCTGGTCGCGCGCAGCGACGCGCGCCTGCGTGCTTTCAGGCATCGCAAGCCAGCGCGCCGCCCAAAAGCGGGGGATTTGCACCGACAGACAGCCGACCGCTTCCGGAAAATGCAACTCATAGCTCTGCGCGGAATCGACCAGGGCGGCATCCCCTGGGCGCAGTTGCAGCAACCGCCCACCCTGGCGCAACTGCCAGGGATACCGCCACTGCGTGATCAGGTAATACGGGTGGGCGCCACCGCGCGCGATGGCGGTGGGCGTACGGTAGACGTCCTGAGTGCTGGAGATGACCTGGTTGAACACCACATCGGCCACCGGAAGGCTGGTGAGTTCACCATCGAACCGACGCGCCGCTCTGGAACTGCACCCCATCTCCAGGAAAGCCTCGCAAATCGCCCCGACCCAGTAATCCAGCCGTTGTTCGTCGGCCACCGCATCGGTGGTCCAGCGGCGCACGGAGGAGTCGGGCGGAGCGACTTGCATGCGTCGCACTGTAGAAGAATCAGCCACCCCACCCCACCCGGACTAGCCCTGAGGAGCAGGCAGCGGGGGATGATGGAAGCTTGACCTCGCTCATCCGGGAAGGGCGAAGAGCCACCCCTCCCTGCCCAAGACGCCCGGATCAGGCCAGTTGCGCGTGCAGTTCCTGCACCGAATACACATCGAGGTTGTCGATGTACTTCATACCCTCGACCGCGGCTTCCGCGCCCGCGATGGTCGTGTACGTGGTGACGCGCCCCATCAGGGCCGAGGTACGGATATGGCGTGAATCCGCGATGGCATTTCGCCGTTCCTCCACCGTGTTGATGACCAGGGCGATTTCCTCGTTCTTGATCATGTCCACGATGTTCGGACGGCCCTCGGTCACCTTGTTGATGACTTCGCAAGCCAGGCCAGCCGCCTGGATGGCGGCCGCCGTGCCCTTGGTGGCCACGATCGTGAAGCCTTGTTCGATCAGGCCACGCGCCACATCGACGGCTCGCGGCTTGTCACTGCCCTTGACCGATATGAAGGCCTTGCCCGCGCCGGGCCCGGATTTGGGCAATTTGGTGCCAGCGCCGAGTTGGCTCTTGACGAAGGCTTCGCCGAAGGTCTTGCCCACGCCCATGACTTCGCCGGTGGACTTCATCTCCGGTCCCAGGATCGTGTCCACGCCCGGGAACTTGACGAAGGGGAAAACGGCCTCCTTCACGCTGTAGTATGGCGGGGTGACCTCGGCGCCGATGCCCTGTTGGTCCAGCGTCTGGCCAGCCATGCAGCGCGCGGCCACCTTGGCCAATTGCACACCCGTGGCCTTGCTGACGAAAGGCACGGTGCGGCTGGCGCGGGGATTGACCTCCAGCACGTAGATCACGTCCTTGGTTGTCCCGTTGTCCTCGATCTGCTGGATCGCGAACTGCACGTTCATCAGGCCGACGACCTGGAGGGCGTTGGCCATCGCTGATGTCTGACGCTTGAGCTCGTCGACCGTGGCCTTGGACAGGTAATACGGCGGCAGGGAACAAGCCGAGTCGCCACTGTGCACACCAGCCTGCTCGATGTGCTCCATGACACCCCCAATGTAGGTGCGCCCCGACTTGTCACGCACGCAGTCCACATCACATTCGATGGCGTCATTGAGGAAGCGGTCCAGCAACACCGGCGAGTCGTTGCTGACCTTGACTGCTTCGCGCATGTAGCGCTCCAGGTCGCGCTGTTCGTGGACGATTTCCATGGCACGGCCACCCAGCACGTAACTGGGACGCACCACCAGCGGATAGCCCAGGGCCTGGGCCTTTTCCAGCGCCTCGGCCTCGGTGCGGGCGGTGGCATTGGGCGGCTGCAACAACTTGAGTTCGTGCAACAGCTTCTGGAAGCGCTCGCGGTCCTCGGCGGCGTCGATCATGTCCGGGCTGGTGCCGATGATGGGCACGCCATTGGCCTCCAGGCCGAGCGCGAGCTTGAGCGGCGTCTGACCACCGTACTGCACGATCACGCCCAGCGGCTTTTCCTTGTCCACGATCTCCAGCACGTCTTCCAGCGTCAGCGGCTCGAAGTAGAGGCGATCACTGGTGTCATAGTCGGTCGAGACCGTCTCCGGGTTGCAATTGACCATGATGGTCTCGTAACCATCTTCGCGCATCGCGAGCGCTGCATGCACGCAGCAGTAGTCGAACTCGATGCCCTGGCCGATGCGATTGGGTCCGCCGCCCAGCACCATGATTTTCTTGTTGTTCGTCGGCTCCGCTTCGCACTCGTCCTCGTAGGTCGAGTACATGTAAGCGGTCTTGCTCGCGAACTCGGCGGCGCAAGTGTCAACGCGCTTGTATACCGGACGGACATTCAGCTTGCGGCGCGCCTCGCGCACGGCTTGTTCGTTCGTCTTGAGCAACTTGGCGAGACGGCGGTCGGAGAAACCTTTCTTCTTCAGATCGCGCAAGGTGGTCGCGTCGAGCGCGGCCAAGGCGCTGGCGCCCTTGGCCTCGACCAGCTTGTCGATGTCCAGCTCGATTTTCACGATCTGCTCGATCTGCACCAGGAACCACTTGTCGATCTTGGTGAGGTCATGCACCTCGTCCAGCGTGAAGCCAGCGGCGAAAGCGTCCCCCACGTACCAGATGCGCTCGGGACCAGGTTCACCCAGTTCTTTCTCGAGCAGCTCACGGTCCTTGGTCTTCTCGTTCATGCCATCCACACCGACCTCCAGGCCACGCAGGGCTTTCTGGAAGGATTCCTGGAAGGTGCGGCCCATGGCCATCACCTCACCCACCGACTTCATCTGCGTGGTCAGGCGACTATCGGCCGTGGGAAACTTCTCGAAGGCAAAACGCGGGATCTTGGTGACCACATAGTCGATCGAGGGCTCGAAGGACGCGGGCGTGGCACCGCCCGTGATCTCGTTCTTCAATTCATCCAGCGTGTAGCCCACGGCCAGCTTGGCCGCGACCTTGGCGATCGGAAAGCCCGTGGCTTTCGATGCCAGGGCAGATGAACGCGACACGCGTGGGTTCATCTCGATCACGATCATGCGCCCATCCTTGGGGTTGATCGAGAACTGCACGTTAGAGCCCCCCGTGTCCACGCCGATCTCACGCAACACGGCCAGCGAGGCGTTGCGCATGATCTGGTATTCCTTGTCGGTCAGCGTCTGCGCGGGCGCGACGGTGATGGAATCCCCCGTGTGCACGCCCATCGGGTCCAGGTTCTCGATCGAGCAGACGATGATGCAGTTGTCGGCCTTGTCGCGCACGACTTCCATCTCGTACTCTTTCCAGCCCACCAGTGACTCTTCGATCAGCAACTCGGACGTCGGCGAGGCCTCCAAGCCGCGCTTGCAGATGGTCTCGAATTCTTCCGGGTTGTAGGCGATGCCGCCGCCTGTGCCACCCAGCGTGAAGCTCGGGCGGATGACGACCGGGAACCCCACGGTCTTCTGCACGGCCCAGGCTTCTTCCAGGTTGTGCGCAATGCCCGAGCGCGCCGAGCCGAGGCCGATGCGCGTCATAGCCTCCTTGAACTTCAGGCGGTCCTCGGCCTTGTCGATGGCCTCGGGCGTCGCGCCGATCAGTTCCACCTTGTGTTTGTGCAATACACCATGGCGCCAAAGGTCCAGCGCGCAGTTCAGCGCGGTCTGGCCGCCCATGGTGGGCAGGATGGCGTCCGGCTTTTCCTTGGCGATGATCTTCTCGACCGTCTGCCAAGTGATGGGCTCGATGTAGGTCACGTCGGCCGTGGCCGGGTCAGTCATGATCGTCGCGGGATTGCTGTTGATCAGGATGACCTTGTAGCCTTCCTCGCGCAAGGCCTTGCAGGCCTGGACGCCGGAGTAATCGAACTCACAGGCCTGCCCGATGATGATGGGGCCGGCGCCGATGATGAGGATGCTTTGGATGTCTGTACGTTTGGGCATGGCTTACTCGGAATTCAGTTCAGGCTGGCCGTGGCCAGCTTGGCGCCGAACCACAGGAACAAGGCGCCCACGGCGCCGGAGAGACCGGCGGAAACTCGATGGCGCGCTCGGAAGGCATCGGCCAGGCGCGCGCCCGCGACGATGAGCACTGACAGGTAAACGGCGCTGCACGCCATGACGATGGCACTGAGGATCAGGAACGGGATCGCCGGCGTTTCATAGCCGGGGTCGATGAACTGCACGAAAAACGAGAGCAGGAAGAGGATAGCCTTGGGATTGAGCAGGCTGATGACCAGGGCACGCTGGAAGGGCCGTTGCAGATGGGCTGGTGTCTCGGTGGAACCTTGCGACGGTGCAACTTGGACCAAAACGCCGCGACCGGACTCTCGCCATTTCCGCCAAGCCGTCCAAGCCAGATTCAGTCCCACCCAGACCAGGTAGGCGGCGCCCACGTACTTCACGACCATGAACAACGCTGGATAAGTGCGCAGCAAGCTGGCCGCGCCCATCGCCGTGAACAAGAGCAGGATGCTGTCGCCCAGGAACACGCCGCAGGCCGCCTGATAACCGATGCGCACGCCGCGTGCCGTCGCCACCGACAACACAAACAGCGAATTGGGGCCGGGCAGCAAGATGATGCCGATGGCCCCCAGCACATAGGTCCAGAGATCGGTGACACCGTAGAAACTCATGCGCGGGCTTCCATCAGTTTGACGAAGCGGTCGAAGAGATAGGCAATGTCATGCGGGCCGGGCGAGGCTTCGGGGTGGCCCTGAAAACCGAAAGCAGGTTTGTCCGTGCATTCAAAGCCTTGCAAGGTGCCGTCGAACAGCGAAACATGAGTCTCTCTGCTGCTGGCCGGCAAGGTCTTGGGATCCACGGCGAAACCATGGTTCTGGCTGGTGATGCTCACACGACCCGTGTCCAGGTTCTTCACCGGATGGTTGGCGCCGTGGTGGCCGGTCTTCATCTTGAAGGTCTTGGCGCCCAGAGCCAGCCCCAGGATTTGATGACCGAGGCAGATGCCGAAGGTCGGCAGGCCTTGCGCGAGGAATTCCTTCGTCGCCGCGATGGCGTAGTCACAAGGCTCCGGGTCCCCCGGGCCATTGCTGAGGAACACACCATCGGGCTGGTATTTCAACACCTCGGCCGCAGACGTCTGCGCGGGAACCACGGTGACCTTGACGCCCCGCGACGCGAGCATGCGCAGGATGTTCTTCTTGACACCAAAGTCGTATGCGACGACGTGGAACCTAGGTTGTTCCAGCACGCCATACCCGCCGTCCAACTGCCACTCGGTCTGCTTCCATTCATAGGCCCGAGCCACGCTCACCACCTGCGCAAGATCCTGCCCGGCCATGCTGGGCGCGGCCTTGGCACGTGCGATCGCATCGTCAATGCGCGCCTGCGTGACGGACTCGCCTGACTTCAGTGCGACGATGGCACCGTTCTGAGCCCCCTTGTCGCGCAAGACACGGGTGAGTTTGCGCGTGTCGATGTTGGCGATCGCCACGGTCTTCTCGCGCACGAGGTACTGCGACAGCGTCTCGGTGCTGCGGAAGTTGGACGCCAGCAGGGGCAGGTCCTTGATGATGAGGCCGGCGGCGTGGACTTTTTCGGATTCCACGTCTTCGGCATTGATGCCGTAGTTGCCGATGTGCGGATAGGTCAGCGTGACGATCTGGCGGCAGTAGCTCGGATCAGTGAGGATTTCCTGGTAACCGGTGAGGGCGGTGTTGAACACCACTTCACCGGCAGTGGCACCCGTGGCGCCAATGGAATTGCCGAGAAAGACCGTGCCGTCTGCAAGCGCCAGGATGGCGGGAGGCTGCGGTTGTTGCGCGCCTTGAAGAGACAAAAGCACTGGGGACTCCGTTGGTTACGGGCGCGCCCACGCATTGCCAGGAACTTGGCCTGTCTTTGCTGCTTTTGGTGAGGGAAGGTTCTAAGGAAATGCGCTGCGGGCGCGCTGATTTCTGAACAGCCTCGCATTATAGCGGAGCGGGTTCATGCCTTCGGTCATGAACCCGCAAGAAGCCTCGCTCTCATGCGATCCGCACCAACGCGGATCGCATGCGCGTCAACCAGGCATCAATGGAACTGCTCTTCCTCGGTGGAACCGGTCAGGGCCGTCACGCTGGAGCGTCCACCCTGGATGGCGGTGGTCACCTCGTCGAAGTAGCCGGTGCCCACCTCCTGCTGGTGCGAGACAAAGGTGTAGCCGCGCTCGCGCGCCGCGAACTCGGGCTCCTGCACGCGGTCCACATAGGCCGTCATGCCGCGCCGCACATAGTCCTGAGCCAGGTCGAACATGTTGAACCACATGCTATGGATGCCAGCCAGGGTAATGAACTGGTACTTGTAGCCCATGGCCCCGAGCTCGCGCTGGAACTTGGCGATGGTCGCGTCGTCCAGGTTCTTCTTCCAGTTGAAGGAAGGCGAGCAGTTGTAGGCCAGCATCTTGCCGGGATGGACCTTGTGCACCGCTTCGGCGAACTTCTTCGCGAAATTCAGGTCGGGTGTGCCGGTTTCGCACCACACCAGGTCAGCATAGCGAGCGTAGGCGTTGGCGCGGGCCACGGCCTGGTCCAGACCCTTGCGGGTCTTGAAGAAACCTTCGGCGGTGCGTTCGCCAGTCAGGAAGGGCTGGTCGATCTCGTCGTAGTCGGAGGTCAACAGATCGGCGGCTTCTGCGTCCGTGCGCGCGATCACCAGCGTCGGCACGCCCATCACATCCGCCGCCATGCGTGCGGCAATCAGTTTCTGGCAGGACTCGCGCGTGGGCAGCAGCACCTTGCCGCCCATATGCCCGCACTTCTTGACGGAAGCGAGCTGATCTTCCCAGTGCACGCCTGCCGCGCCCGCGCGGATCATGGCCTTCATGAGTTCAAAGGCGTTGAGCACACCGCCGAAACCGGCCTCTGCATCGGCCACGATGGGCGCGAAGTAGTCGATGTAGTCCTTGTCGCCGGGGTTGACGCCCTTGGCGTGCTGGATCTCATCGGCGCGACGGAAGGTGTTGTTGATGCTCTCCACCACCTTGGGCACGGAATCCACCGGATAGAGGGACTGGTCGGGGTACATGGACGCGTACGTGTTGTTATCAGCCGCTACCTGCCAGCCCGAGAGGTAAATGGCCTTCACACCGGCCTTGACCTGCTGCATGGCCTGCCCGCCCGTCAATGCGCCGAGGCAGTTCACATACGGCGTGGTGTGCAGCAGATCCCAGAGCTTTTCCGCCGTGCGGCGCGCGACAGTGTGCTCAATGGGAAAGGAACCGCGCAGGCGCACGACATCGGCGGCGCTGTAACCGCGCTCAATGCCTTTCCAGCGCGGGTTACTCACCCAGTCTTTCTCCAGGGCGGCAGCTTGTTGCTCACGGCTGAGTTGTTCGGTCAGGGTTTGGGGCATGGTGAACTCCTTGGGTCATGGTGGATACAGGGGAAAGCGCAGGCCATGAATAAGACTTGCGACCCGTTCAATGTAGGCCCACCCTTCCTCGCGTTGCCGCCCCGATCTTGGTGAAGAGGAGTTTTTTTATTCCTTTTAAATCAAATACTTAGCTCTCAATTTTCTCAATAAGAAAATCAATATCTCATATCAAGAAAAAATGCTGCGCCGCAGCACATGCATTTTTCACAGCACGGGAAGAAAGGCCAGGTTCGTGAAAACGGACCCAGCTCAGGACAGCTCAGGACCAGACAAGGCGCTGGCGTGCAGGCAGATGGCCGCAGCGGCCGCCACGTTGAGTGACTCCTCGCCACCCGGTTGGGCGATCCGCAGCTTGAGCGCCGCGCGCGCCATCAAGGCCTCCCCCACGCCTTGCCCTTCGTGGCCCAAGACCCAGGCGCAAGGCCAGGGCAAACGGGCGCGATGCAGGAGCTCACCCTGGTGGGAACTGGTCACAAGCAGGGGGAGCTGCAAAGCAGCCAGATCGTCCTCCGCCAGGCCCTCGACCAGATGCAGGCCAAAGTGCGCTCCCATGCCTGCACGCAGCACCTTGGGGCTCCACAGCGCTGCCGTGCCTTTGAGGGCCAGCACCTGAGCGCAGCCGAAGGCAGCGGCACTGCGCAGGATTGAGCCGACATTGCCGGCGTCCTGCACGCGGTCCAGGACGACGCCGGACAGTCCGGGCTGGACAGCCGAGTCGGCGGGCAGGTCCAGCACCAGACCCAGGCCCTGTGCGGGCGCGAACGATTCCAGACCGCTGATGCCGGCAAACAAGACATCGGGCAGCAGCACGGTGCGCTCAGCGCCAGTGCGGCTTGCATCGCCGAACTCCCCACCCCAACGCGGCCAGGCCGATTCAGCCAGCACGACCAGCGCCGGCCGCCAGCCGCGCAGCAAGGCTGCGCGCGTGAGGTGGTCGCCCTCGACCCAGACCCGCCCGGCCGGACCGGACTTGCGGTAGGCCGTGTTGTCCTGCGCCAGCCGGCGCAACTCCTTGAGCAAGGGGTTGTCGCGCGAGCTGATGTGCTGGGCCTGGGACAGGCTCACGATGCGCTCCCGGCGTGCATCACTTGCGCCACCGGAGCGAACGAGCGCCGATGCTGCGGGCAGGCCCCATGCGCGCGCAAGGCAGCCAGATGCACCTCCGTGCCATACCCTTTGTGCGCGGCAAAACCGTACTGAGGGAACTCACGGTCATAGTCCAGACACCAGCGATCGCGGTGCACCTTGGCGAGGATCGACGCAGCCGAGATCGCCGGCACCAGGGCATCCCCTTTCACCACCGACTCGGCCAGCACGGACAGGCGCGGCAGCTGATTGCCATCCACCAGCACCTTGGCCGGTTTCAAGCGCAAGCCCTCGACGGCACGCCGCATCGCCAGCAATGTCGCCTGCAGAATGTTCATGGCATCGATCTCCTCCACGCTGGCCTCGGCCACGACGCAGCACAAAGCCTTGGCCCGGATCTCGTCGTACAGCCGTTCCCGCCGCGCGGAAGTGAGCTTCTTGGAATCCGCCAGTCCTTCGATCGGGTTCAATTCGTCCAGGATGACAGCAGCGGCCACCACCGGTCCGGCCAACGGACCTCGCCCGGCCTCGTCCACACCGGCCAGCAGGCCAGGCGTGTCCCACATCAGCCGGGTCTGAGCAGCTTGTGCGGCCTGCGTGCGGTCAAGCCGGGAGGATCTGGGCGATCGCATCGGCAGCCAGGGTCGGTGTGTCGCGCTGCAATTCGGCATGCAGGGCGTCGAAGCGGGCTTGCAGTGCCGCGACACGCGCCGGGTCGTCCAACCAGGCCAGGGTGGCGGCTGCCAGTTGTTCCGGTTGCGCCTCTTCTTGCAGCAATTCGGGGACAACAAAATCGCGACAGAGGATGTTGGGCAGGCCGATCCAGGGCTGCAGCTTCTTGCCCCTCATGATCCAGGCCGTGAGCCAATGGACCGCGTAGGCGATGACCATGGGCCGCTTGTACAAGGCTGCTTCCAACGTGGCCGTGCCGCTGGCAATCAACGTCACGTCGCAGGCGGCCAGGGCCTGGTGGGACTTTCCATCGAGGATGTGGCAATTCTCTATCCCACGCCCGCCAAACACTTGCCGAGCCACCTGCTCGATCGCCGCCCGGCGACCCGGCGCGGCGGGCACGACGATGTGCAAATCGGGCCGCACCTGGTGCATCAGCGCAGCGGCCTGGAGGAAGCGAGCGGCCAGATGCTTGACCTCGCTGGCCCGGCTGCCCGGTAACACGGCGACAACAGGGGCATCGTCAGGCAAACCCAGCACGGCGCGCGCCGCCGCGCGGTCAGGCACCCGGGGAATCACGTTGGCGAGTGGATGCCCCACATAGGTCGCGGCAATGCCATGCTGTGCGAGGAGTTCGACCTCGAAGGGGAAGATGCACAGCACATGGTCCACGCTGGTCTTGATCTTGTGCACCCGCTCGGGTCGCCAAGCCCAGACGGAAGGACAGACAAAATGCGCGGTCTTGATACCAGCTTCACGCAGGCTTCGTTCGAGATCGAGGTTGAAGTCGGGCGCATCAACACCGATGAAGACATCGGGCCGCTCCCGCAACAGGCGTTGCCGCAGCTGGTCACGGATGCCAACCAATTCACGGTAGCGGCGCAACACCTCGACATAACCACTGACGGCCAGCTTCTCGCTCGGCCACCAGGCCTCGAAACCGCGTCGCAGCATTTGCGGTCCACCGATACCCACCATGGAGCCCTGCTTGCGCACTTGGGGCCAGCGGGCCTGTAATCCGTCGAGCAGCAAACCTGCCAGCAGGTCGCCGGAGGCCTCCCCAGCCACCATCGCCACGGTCTTCAACGCGCAATCCCCGCAGCGCTGCTGGCCAGAAAATCATCCATCAAGGCCACGTCGGCAGCCACCTCGGATGAGATCTGGGCCAAGGCCTGGATGCCCGCGCGCGACTGTTCCAAGGTCAGGTCTTGGCGGTAAAGCAGCTTGTGCATCTCGCGGATGGCCCTCACGCGCGTGTCCGAGAACTCGCGCCGCTTCAGGCCCGTGAGATTGACGCCACGCACTTCCAGCGGGTGGCCATCCACCACCATGAAAGGAGGCACATCCTTGTTGATGTGGCTAGCAAAGCCGACCATCGCGTGGGCACCGATGCGCATGCGCTGCAGCACGCCCGTGAGCCCGCCAACCGTCACCCAGTCACCCACCCGCACATGCCCAGCGAAGGTGGCGTTGTTGGCGATGGTGCTGTGGTCGCCGATGACGCAATCGTGCGCGACATGCACATAGGCCATGATCCAGTTGTCATTGCCAATCTGCGTGACGCCCGCATCCTGCGTGGTGCCGGTGTTGAAGGTGCAGAACTCGCGAATCACATTGCGGTCGCCGATGCGCAGCTCGGTCGGTTCGCCTGCGTATTTCTTGTCCTGCGGCGCGGCGCCGATGGAGCCGAACTGGAAGAATTGATTGTCACGCCCGATTGTGGTGTGACCCTCGACCACGCAATGCGGGCCAACCTGGGTCCCCGCGCCGATCTTCACATTCGGTCCGATCACGGCATAGGGCCCGACCTCGACCGTGGTGTCCAGCTCGGCTTTCGGATCGATGATGGCGGTCGGATGGATGCGACTCATGCTGCCCGGTACTCCCGCTTCATGGTGCTGTCCAGCCTCACTCGACGCGACGCATGGTGCACATGATCTCGGCCTCGACGGCGCGCTCGCCGTCGACGGTCGCCCAGGCCTTGAATTTGTAGATGCCGGCCTTGGCCCGCTCCAGCTCGACCTCGAGAACCAGTTGGTCACCCGGCTCCACCGGTCGCTTGAAGCGCGCTCCGTCAATGCCGGCGAAGTAATAGATGCTCTTGCCGTCCTGCTCGACATTGTTCGAGACGAAGGACAGCAAGGCCGCGGCCTGCGCCAAAGCCTCGATCTGCAGCACGCCCGGCATCACGGGCCGGCTTGGGAAGTGCCCATTGAAAAACTCTTCGTTCATGGTCACGTTCTTGAGGGCCTTGATGCGCTTGCCCTTCTCCAACTCGAGCACACGGTCCACCAAGAGGATGGGGTAGCGGTGCGGCAACAGTTTGAGAATCTGGTGAATGTCCAGTCGGGTCAGATCGGTGGTGGATTCGCTCATTCTTGTTTTCCTCTCGGAGTTCCTTTAATTCTCATCGTTCGCTTCGGGGCCACGCGTCTTTTCCAGCGCACGCAGACGGGTGCGCAGAGTCGAGAGCTGCCTGAGGGCGGCGGCGTTCTTTTCCCAGGAAGCGTGATCATCCAGGGGAAAGGCCCCCGTGTAATGTCCTGGCTTGTGCAGAGCTCGGGAGACCAGCGAAAAGGCGGACACATGCACGTTGTCGGCCAGGGTCAAGTGCCCGGCCACGCCCGAGCCACCACCGATGGTGCAGTTCGCGCCGATGATGGCGCTGCCCGCAACGCCCACGCAAGCCGCCATGGCCGTGTTGCGACCCACGCGCACGTTGTGCGCGATCTGGATCAGGTTGTCGAGCTTGACGCCGTCCTCGATCACGGTGTCCGCAAGCGCGCCCCGGTCGATACAGGTATTCGCGCCGATCTCCACATCGTCGCCGATACGCACGGCGCCAAGCTGTTCGATTTTTTCCCAGCGCGTACCATCCTCGGCTCGAACCGGCGCGAAGCCGAAACCATCGGCCCCGATGACCACGCCTGAGTGCAGAATGCAGCGCGCGCCGATCACGCAGTCTTCACCCACGGTCACGCGGGACTTCAACCATGTGTGCGCGCCGATCTTCGCGCCGCGCTCGACCACGCACAACGGCCCAATCACGGCAGTGGGGTCGACATCGGCTTCGGCATCCACCACCGCGCTTGGATGGATGCGCGCGCCAGCCGGCATGTTGGCCCTGCGCGCACGCTGCCAGAGCTGAGTCAGGCGGGCAAAATAGTGATACGGGTCGGGCGTGATAATGCAAGCAGCCCCACCGGAGCGCCCTGGAAGTGATCGCGCCAAGGCCTCATCGCGCATGGTGGGCGTGACGACGACACACGCCGCCTGGGTCGTCGCGAGTTGAGAACGGTACTTGGCGCTGCTGAGGAAACTCAGGGAATGGACGTCGGCCGATTCCAGCGGCGCGAGCCCCTCGATCCGCAGTTCGCCATCGCCGTGCAACTCGCCCCCGAGTTGTTCGACGATGTCTGCCAAACGTAAGACAACATGCCCCATGCGTGACGCTGTGCGCGTGGCAGGTCTTATTTGCTGCTGGCGTTCAAGGCCTGGATGACCTTGTCGGTGATGTCATGCTTGGGATTGACATACACCGCCTCCTGCAGGATGAGGTCGTACTTCTCTGTGTCGGCGACCTGCTTGACGACGCGATTGGCCCGCTCGAACACCTGCTGCAACTCTTCATTGCGGCGGCGACTCAGGTCTTCCTGGAACTCGCGACGGTTGCGCTGGAAGTCACGGTCCATGTCAGCCAGTTCCCTCTGACGGGTCAGGCGCTGGCTGTCAGACAAGGTGGGCGCTTCACGCTCGAACTGGTCGGCACGCGCCTTGAGTGCACCGCCCTGCGCCTGCAGTTCCTTCTCGCGCTTGGAGAATTCCTGCTCAAGGCGTGCTTGCGCATTCTTGGCCGGCGCGGCTTCCTTGATGATGCGGTCCAGATTCACGTAGCCCAGGCGAAACTGTTGGGCAGAGGCCGGCGCGCTGACAAGCCCCATCAGGCCCGCGCTGACGACCAAGAAATAGGCGACAAAGGATAGGCGCAGCTTCATCAGAATGAGGTCCCGATCTGGAATTGGAGATGTTGGATTCTATCGCCATCGAACTTGCGCACCGGCCAAGCATACGCCAGGCGCAAGGGCCCCATGGGCGAAATCCAGCTCAGGCCCAAACCCACCCCGGAACGCCAGTCCTGCGGATCAATGCTTTCGTTCGGACCGTAGACATTGCCCATGTCATAGAAGGCATAAACACGCAGCGTACGATCATTGCCCGCCCCCGGGAAAGGCGCCTGTAATTCGAAGTTCAGGTTGAACTTCTTCGCTCCACCATAGCTGCGGTCCGTATCCTCATCCCTCGGTCCCAGGCTGCCGGGCTCGAAACCTCGCACCGAGCCCAAACCGCCCCCGTAATAGTTCTTGAACACCGGATATGGACGATCACCCAACGAAAAGCCCCAGCCCAGGTCACTGTTGAGCGCGAAGGTGTATTGCTTGGTCAGCGGAAAGTAGTGCTGGTATTGGTAGGTGCTGCGCAGATACTGCACTTCCCCACCCAGGAAACTGGGGCTCCACTCCAAGGAAGCGCGCAGGTAGTTGCCCTCGGTAGGCACCAGGGCACTGTCGCGGTTGTCGCGGCCCCAGCCCAGTGTGAGCGGATAGGCCGTGCTGGTGCGACCAAAATCGTCGATGTGCCGTTCATAGGCCGTAGGCAGATAGTCGCCCTCCACGATGGTGGTGCGCTCGATGCCACCCCCAACGTAAATCGTGTCACGTTCACTCAAGGGCAGGCCAAAACGCAGACTGCCGCCCTGGGACTCGAGGGAATAGGCATCGATGTCCGTGTAAGGACGGGAAACCCGGTCGTACAAATCGAAGGAACGTGAAACCCCGTCCTGGGTGAAATAGGGATTGGTGGTGTTGAAGACCACGGTGCGGTTGTAATCGCTGGTGTCCAGCTGGATACCCAGCGAGTTGCCGCTGCCAAACGCATTGCTTTGATTGATCCCGAACTGCAGACCCAAGCCTTCATTGCTGGAGTAACCGGCTCCCAGCGTCAGGCTTCCCGTGGGACGCTCCTTGACGGTCAAGTTCAGGTCCACCTGATCGGCGGTTCCCGGCACCTCCGTGGTTTCGATGCCCACCTGCTCAAAATACCCAAGGCGGTCCACCCGATTGCGGGACATGCGTATCTTGTCGCCGTCATACCAGGCGGATTCATACTGCCGCAGCTCACGCCGTATCACCTCGTCTCGCGTGCGTGTGTTGCCCGCGATGTTGACGCGTCGCACATAAGCACGCCGCGCCGGTTCCGCGTTCAGCACCAAAGCCACGCGGTTGGTGGCGCGATCGATCTCGGGTTGGGAGTTCACACGCGCGAAGGCATAACCGAATCGCCCGAAGTGCTCGGTAAAGGCCTGAACGGTCTCCGCAACCTGATCGGCGTTGTAAGCCTCCCCGGGGCGTATGGTCACCAAGGTCTTGAACTCGTCCTCGCGCCCCAGGTAGTTGCCCGCCAGACGCACCGCCGACACGATGAAGCGCTCGCCTTCGATCACGTTGATGGTGATGGTCATTTCCTGCTTGTTCGGCGCCATGGCCACCTGGGTCGAATCGACACGAAACTCCAGATAGCCGCGTGCGAGGTAATACGAGCGCAAGGTTTCCAAGTCCGCGTTCAGCTTGGCGCGCGAATAGCGATTGGACTTGGTGTACCAGCTCATCCAGTTACCGGTGTCCAGATCGAAGAGGTTGCGCAAGGTCGATTCCGGGTACACCTTGTTGCCGACGATCCGAATCTCGCTGATCTGGGCCGGTTCACCCTCGCTCACGGTGAAGCTCAAGGCCACCCGATTGCGTTCCGTGGGCGTGACTGTGCTGACCACCTCGGCCGCATAAAGACTGCGGTTGATGTACTGGCGCTTGAGCTCCTGCTCGGCGCGATCCAGCAGGGCTTTGTCGAAAGGCCGCCCCTCCGCGAGTCCGATGTCCTTGAGCGCCTGCGTCAGCACCGCCGGGTCAAACTCACGCACACCGTTGAAGTCCAGGCTGGCCACGGTGGGGCGCTCCTCCACCACGACCACCAGAACCTCGCCCTTCACTTCGAGGCGCACATCGGTGAACAGGCCCAGGGCAAACAGCGCGCGGATCGAAGCCCCCCCTTTGTCATCGTCGTAACGGTCCCCAATCCGCAGCGGCATCGACGCGAACACGGTGCCGGGTTCGACGCGCTGCAAACCTTCCACCTGAATGTCGCGGATGGTAAAGGGATCGACGGCCCGCGCGGGCGTCGCCATCAAAAGAGCCGACCACAAGGCCAGCAAGACCACCGGTCGCAACCAGGTGCTCAAACGAAAACGAGGAAACAGCATCAACAGAACAGTCAGGGGATGGAGGTCGGCCTCTTGGAGTCAAGCCGTGCTTATCAGCCGAATAGACGGGTGACGTCATTGACCAGGGCAATGGACATCATGAGCACCAGCACGAAGACACCGACACGCTGGAGTCTGGCCTGACCGGCCTCGGACACCGGTCGGCCCGTCAGGCCCTCCCAGAGATAATACATGAGGTGCCCACCGTCCAGCAGCGGCAGCGGCAGCAGATTGAGCACGCCCAGGCTCACACTGATCAGCGCTAGGAACAACAGGTAAGCCGACAAACCCAGGCTGGCCGAACGCCCCGCGTAATCGGCAATCGTCAAGGGGCCGCTTAGATTCTTCAGCGACGCCTCACCAATCACCATGCGCCCCAAGGTCTTGAGCGTCATGGCCGACACGTCCCAGGTCTTGACCACGCCTTGCCACAGGCCCTCGAGCGGGCCGTAGCGCACCGTCAGCATTTCCGGCTGAGCACCGATGTAAGCGCCGATTCTTCCGACGGTCCGCCCAGCCTGGCGCTGCTCTGCGCCTCCTACTGGCTGCACGACCACATCGGGTCGCACCTCCAACACGAGAAACTGCCCGGCCCGATCAACGCGCCAGCGCTGAACCTGGGCCACCCCATCGGGCGCGCTCGCGCGTATCAGTTCCCGCAGCTGGCGACTATCCCGCACTGGCAGATCGTCCACGCTGAGCACCAGGTCTCCCGTGCGCAGGCCTGCGGCCTGGGCCGCCCCCTCAGGCAGCACATCACCGATTTCCGGCTTGCTGAGCGGAGCCATCAGCCCGATGCGCTCGAACAAGTCCGCGTCGACCTCACGCGCATTCAGCTGGGCCAAGCCCAGACGAAGCTGGGTGCCGTCGTCGAGCAGCAAGCGCACATCACGCCCCGCGAGCGCAGCCTGGCTCAGCAGCCAGGTCAAGTCTTCGAACGATCGCACGGATTGCAAGTCATCGGGTGCGAGGTCTGGCGCATCGAAACCGGCACGGGACACCCGCTCGCCACCAACGACACCGGCCTGCTCTGCGATCGAGCCCGGCACCGGCATGCCCAGCACAGGTACGGCCATCTGCACACCGCCCCAATTGAGCACGGCGTAAAGCAGCACGGCCAGACCGAGGTTGGCCAACGGCCCCGCCGCGACGATCAGCACGCGCGATCGCAGCGGTTGGACATTGAACGCCCGGTGACGCTCCTGCGTGGCCACAGGCGCTTCACGCTCGTCCAGCATCTTCACGTAGCCACCGAGCGGCAAGGCGCTGAGCGCGAATTCCGTGCCAGATTTTTGCGAGGTCCAGCGCAGCAGAACCGGGCCAAAACCAATCGAAAAGCGCAGTACCTTCACGCCACAGGCCACCGCCATGCGGTAGTGACCGTATTCATGGATGGCGATCAGCAAGCTCAGGGCAAGAACAAAAGCGGCGATCGTCAACACGATAGATTCCTTCAGGCAGCCTGCAGGGACAGGCGCCGCACGCACTGCTCGGCCACGGCACGCGCTTGCGCGTCCAGGGCCAATAGGTCTTGCAGCGCAGCCGGGGGAGCGGTGGCGGACAATCCGGGTGTGATGCCGTCAAGCACCGAAAAGTTCACTGCGTGGATCTGGTCGAAACGGATGCGCCGGTCCAGAAATGCCGCCACCGCGACCTCGTTGGCCGCATTGAGCACGGCCGTGGAGCCGGCCGGCGCCCGCAAAGTCTCCCAAGCCAGCGCGAGGCCCGGATAGCGGGCGTGGTCGGGCGCCTGGAAACTCAGACCCGCGGCGAGTCGCGCGAAATCAAGCGCCGCCGCGCCTGACTCGATCCGCTCTGGAAAAGACAAGCCGTAGGCGATGGGTACTCGCATGTCCGGTGTGCCGAGCTGGGCCAGCACCGAATTGTCGCGACACACCACCATCGAGTGGACGATCTGCTGCGGGTGAACCAAGACGCGAACCTGTTCAGGTGCAAGATCGAACAACCATTTGGCCTCGATCACCTCCAGCGCCTTGTTCATCATGGTGGCGGAATCAACGGAAATCTTGCGTCCCATCGCGAAGTTGGGATGCGCCACCGCCTGCTCAGGCGTCACCGCAGAAAAAGTGGCCGGGTCGCGCTCGCGAAAAGGCCCGCCCGAGGAAGTCAGCAGGATATGGTCCACACGCTGCGACCAGGTCGCGCGGTCCTCGGGCAGACACTGGAAGATGGCCGAATGTTCACTGTCGATAGGCAACAAAAGCGCCCCGCCCTCGCGCACCGCGTCCATGAACAAGGCGCCACCAACAACGATGGCCTCCTTGTTGGCCAGCAACAAACGCTTGCCCGCGCGCGCCGCCGCCAGACAGGGTGCCAGGCCGGCCGCGCCCACGATGGCAGCCATGACCACATCCACCTCTTCATGCGCGGCAATCTGGCACAAGGCTTCGTCGCCACTCAGCACTTGCGTGGACAAACCCTCCGCCTTGATTCTGTCGGCCAACATCCGACAAGCCACCGGATCGGCCATGGTGGCATAACGCGGCGCAAACCGCGCGCACTGGGCCAGCATCTCGTCCACCCGGCTGGCGGCGGTCAAGGCGTAGACCTCGAACCGGTCAGGATGACGTGCCAGGACGTCGAGCGTGTTGACGCCGATGGACCCGGTGGAGCCGAGGACGGCGACGCGTTGCTTGGTCATGATTCAGGAGGTTCTATTCGCCGCCGAGGCTCAGTGAGCAAGGCTCTGCAGCATCAGGGCCAGTGGCAAGGTGGGCAGGAGTGCGTCGACGCGGTCCAGCACGCCACCATGGCCGGGCAGCAGGCCACTGCTGTCTTTCATGCCCGCGCTGCGCTTGACCAGGGATTCGACCAGATCACCGACGATACTCATCGCCGTCAGAAAAATCAGCGCGAGGGCCAGCCCCACCGCGCCCGCGCTTGATCCACCCAGCGCGCCGTACAAGCTGGGACCAGGCAGCACTCCGGAGCGTTCAAGCGCCAGCCAGGCCAGGGACAGCACAAAGACCCCCAGTAAGCCGCCCCAGGCCCCTTCCCAGCTTTTGTTCGGACTGATGCTGGGCGCGAGTCGTTGGCGCACGAAACGGCCACCAAACGCCTTGCCGGCGAAATAGGCCGCGATGTCGGCCACCCAGACCAGCACGAGCACGGACAACAAGAAAGCAATGCCCAACTCACGCGCCCGCACAACGGCCAGCCAGGTCAGCCACAGCGCGGCCCAACCACCGATCAGACGCAAGGCGCGGGGCAGGGATGCCCAACGTGCCACCCCCGCGCGCAACAAGGCCACGCCCACCAGCACCCAAAGCAGGCCACCCAGGGTCCAGGCCCAGATCGGTGGCACCTCCAACCAGCCCCTGGCCCAGCTGAGCACACAAGCGAGCAAGCAAAGCAGGACACCAAGCCAGGTCAACCGCCCCATGCGTTCTTGCCTCGGGTCATTCAAGCGCCCCCATTCCCAGGCGCCACCGGCGATCAGCAGCAGCGCCGCCAGGCGCCAATAGGTGGTGTCAGGATGGAATAACGCCGGCAGCAGCAGGGCCAGAAGGACGATGGCGGTGATGACGCGTTGCTTGAGCATGGGTCCGAATCTCCTGACTGCTATGTTGCCGACTCCGACAGAGTTCGGGGGGATTGCATCACGCCCAGCGCTTCAAGCCGCCTGGGTCGGTCGCGGACCAGACGCCGTAGGTGACGACGGCTGCACCGGCACGCGTCCATACCGTCGCTCGCGTTTCGAGTACGCGGCCAGGGCGCGATCCAACTCCGCTTCGTCAAAGTCGGGCCAAAGCATCTCGCTGAAATACAGCTCGGCGTACGCCGCCTGCCAGAGCAGGAAATTGGAAAGCCGCAGCTCACCGCCGGTGCGGATCAGCAGATCAGGATCAGGCACATGCGACAGCGCGAGGGCACCGGCCAGCGAAGCCTCGGTGATGTCGACCTGGGCCTGCGCGAGCTTGGCTGCCGCCTGGACCAGATCCCAGCGGCCGCCATAGTTGAAGCAGACATTGAGCACCAGACGGTCATTGCCGGCCGTCGCCTGCTCGGCCGCCGTCAGCCCGGCACGCACCTTTTCCGAGAGGGTTTCACGCTCGCCCACGAAGTACACGCGCACGCCATCGGCATGCATCTGTGGCACCTCCTTGGCCAAGGCGCCCGCCAGCAACTCCATCAGGCCAGACACCTCTTCGGTCGGCCGGTTCCAGTTCTCGGAGGAAAAGGCGAATACCGTGAGCACGGCCACACCGCGTTCCAGGCAGGCCCGCATGCAGCGGCGCAGGCTTTCCATGCCCTGGCGGTGCCCTGCCAGGCGGGGCAGCAGCCGCCGAGTGGCCCAGCGTCCGTTGCCATCCATGACGATGGCGATGTGCGCGGGCACGACACGGGACGGGTCTGAGGTCGGGTTGGCCTTCATGCGCGTGTGATGCAGAAACAGGGGACAACCGCCGATCAGACGGCCATCACCTCTTGTTCCTTGGCCGCGACCAGTTGATCGATGGTGGCGACATGCTTGTCCGTGAACTTCTGAATGTCGGCCTCGGCACGTTTCTGGTCGTCCTCGGAAGCCGTCTTGTCCTTGACCAACTTCTTGACAGCCTCGTTGGCGTCACGACGCAGGTTGCGCACGGCGATCTTGGCGGCTTCGCCTTCGTTGCGCACGAGCTTGGTCATCTCCTTGCGACGCTCCTCGCTCATCGGCGGCATGGGCACGCGGATCAGGTCGCCCATGGACGCTGGGTTCAGACCCAGGTCACTCTCACGGATGGCTTTTTCGATCTTGGCGCCCATGCCCTTTTCCCAGGGTTGAACGCTGATGGTGCGCGCGTCCAGCAGGGCCACGTTGGCCACCTGGCTCAGCGGCACCATGGAGCCGTAGTACTCCACCTGCACGGCGTCCAGCAGCGCGGGGTTGGCGCGGCCAGTACGGATCTTGGACAGGTTGTTCTTGAGTGCTTCGATGGACTGGTCCATCTTGCTTTCGACGTTTTTCTTGATGTCTGCGATCGTGGTCATGTGGGGCTCCTGCACGAACAGGCGAAAAATCGGAACGGGGAAAGGGGCGAAGGGTCGACTGGCGACGTCGGTCTCAAACACTGACCAAGGTGCCTTCGTCCTCGCCCAGCACCACGCGCTTGAGCGCGCCATGCTTGAAGATCGAGAACACCTTGATCGGCAACTTCTGGTCACGGCAGAGGGCAAAGGCCGTCGCGTCCATGATGCCCAGATTGCGTTGGATGGCCTCGTCGAAGGACAGGCGACTGTAGCGCGTTGCGCTTTTGTCTTTGTTGGGGTCGGCGGTATAGACGCCATCGACCTTGGTGGCCTTGAGCACCACCTCGGCGCCAATCTCCGCACCCCGCAAGGCCGCCGCCGTGTCGGTCGTGAAGAAGGGATTGCCCGTGCCAGCCGCGAAGATCACGACCTTGCCTTCCTCGAGGTACTGCAGGGCCTTGGGTCGCACATAGGGCTCCACCACCTGCTCGATGCCGATCGCGGACATCACGCGGGCCGTCAGGCCAGCCTTGTTCATGGTATCGGCAAGGGCCAACGCGTTCATCACGGTCGCCAACATGCCCATGTAATCGGCGGTGGCCCGGTCCATGCCGACCGAGCCGCCAGCGACACCGCGGAAAATGTTGCCTCCACCGATCACTACGGCGACCTCCACGCCCATGCGCGTGACCTCGGCCACCTCCTCGACCATGCGCACGATGGTGGCATGGTTGATGCCGAAGGCATCGTCCCCCATCAGGGCCTCACCGGACAGCTTGAGCAGGATGCGCTTGTGGGCCGGCTGCGGGGTGGACATGCGAGTCTCCAAAAAGGAAAAGAGGCGGGAGCGAACAGGAATTTACCGGATTTCAACCGGCTGCCATCCGCTGCCGGGCCCTTAGCGCGGCGGCAGATGGCACTGGGTCACAGGTGCATCAAGCCTGCTTGGCGGCGGCCACCTGGGCAGCCACTTCAGCGGCGAAATCGTCCACTTTCTTCTCGATGCCTTCGCCCACCACGTAGAGCGTGAAACCCTTGATGCTGGTGTTCTTGCTCTTGACGTAGGCGCCGACAGTTTGCTTGCCATCCGCAGCCTTCACGAAGACTTGGTCGAACAGCGAAACCTCCTTCAGGTACTTCTGCACCGAGCCCTCGACCATCTTGGCCACGATATCGGCGGGCTTGCCGGACTCAGCAGCCTTCTCGGAAGCGACGCGGCGCTCGGTTTCGATCAGCGCGGCTGGCACATCGGCGGAGGTCAAGGCCACCGGCTTCATGGCGGCGACGTGCATGGCCACATCCTTGGCGGCGACCTCGTCGCCGTCAAACTCCACGACCACGCCGATGCGCGTGCCATGAAGGTAGGAGGCCAGCTTGGCGCCGGACGCAAAACGCTTGAAGCGGCGAAAGCTCATGTTCTCGCCGATCTTGCCGATCAGGCCCTTGCGCACGTCTTCCAGTGTGGGGCCGAAACCGTCCTGGCTGTAGGCCAGGGCACCCAGGGCAGCCACGTCGGCCGGGTTGTTCTTCACGATCAGCTGGGCGGCGGCGTTCGCCAGGGCCAGAAAACTGTCGTTCTTGGTCACGAAGTCGGTTTCGCAGTTGATCTCGATCAGCGAACCCACGCCGCCCTCGATGGCGGAAGCGACCACGCCTTCGGCGGTCACGCGCGAGGCGGCCTTGCCAGCCTTGGTGCCCAGCTTGACACGCAGCACTTCCTCGGCCTTGGCCATGTCGCCATCGGCCTCGGTCAGCGCCTTCTTGCATTCCATCATGGGGGCGTCGGTCTTGGCGCGCAGTTCGGCGACCATGCTTGCGGTGATTGCAGCCATTTGTTTACTCCGTCTTCAATTCGTTTGGTTCAATTCAATCCCGGGCTAAAAAAAAGGGGCCTAGACGCCCCTTTCTTCCCGTCCCTGGCAAAGGGGCGCAGGGCCTGCGATCAGGCGGCGTTTTCCACCTCGACGAACTCGTCGTCGCCTTCGGCGGACACGGCCTTGACCACGTCTTCCACCGCGTTGGCGCGGCCTTCGAGGATGGCGTCGGCGATGCCGCGGGCGTACAGGGTGACGGCCTTGGAGGAGTCGTCGTTGCCGGGGATCACGTAGTCGATGCCTTCGGGCGAGTGGTTGGAATCCACCACACCGATCAGCGGAATGCCAAGCTTCTTGGCTTCGGCCACGGCGATCTTGTGGTAGCCGACGTCGATCACGAAAATCGCGTCCGGCAGCGTGGCCATGTCCTGAATGCCGCCGATGTCCTTTTCCAGCTTCTCGAGTTCGCGCTGGAACATCAGTTGCTCCTTCTTCGACATCGCGTCCAGACCGGCTTCCTGCTGGACCTTCATGTCCTTCAGGCGCTTGAGCGAAGTCTTGACCGTCTTGAAGTTGGTCAGCATGCCGCCCAGCCAACGCTGGTCGACGTACGGCACGCCGGCGCGCTGCGCTTCGGCCGCGACGATTTCACGAGCAGTGCGCTTCGTGCCCACGAACAGGATGGTGCCGCGACGGGCCGCCAGCTGCTTCGCGAACTTCGCGGCCTCCTGGAACATCGGCAGCGATTTTTCCAGGTTGATGATGTGGATCTTGCTGCGATGGCCGAAGATGAAGGGGGCCATCTTGGGATTCCAGAAGCGGGTTTGGTGCCCGAAGTGGACACCGGCTTCCAGCATTTGACGCATGGTCACGGACATGATTGAACTCCGAAGGTTGGTTCTGAAACCCGGCCCTGATCGCGTCAGATCAACGCGGGCTTTCGAGCCCGCCAACACCTGCCGCGACACCTGGGTTGGACCGGTTTGCGATTAACTTCGCAGGGAATTGCCCCTTGGGCAAGCACAAGACACACTGGTTTGGATCACCATGACGCGCCCTGTTCTGCAAAGCCTTGGAATTATAGCAGGCCCGAATGCGGGCCAGTGCTCGTTAGGATACGCAGCATGACGAAGCACCAAGCCCACGATCTCGCGCGCCACCCCCTACCGGACCTGCATGTCGTGCGCAAACAGCTGAGCACGGGCGCCAGCACCGCGGTGGCGCAGATGGAGCTAGCCATCGAGGCGACGGGCAGCCCGAGCTGCAAGCAGGTCTTTATCCAGACCGATGTTGCGCTGACCCGCCGACAAGCCTCCACCAGTCGCCCTGGAAGCCCACTGGCGGGCCTGGCCGTCTCGGTCAAGGATCTGTTTGACGTCGCGGGCCAGACCACCACGGCCGGCTCGCTGGTGCTGCACCAGGCGCCTGCGGCCACGCAAGACAGCGTCGCGGTGGCCCGCCTGCGGGCCGCAGGCGCCGCCTTCATCGGGCGCACGAACATGAGCGAGTTCGCCTTCTCCGGCGTGGGCATCAACCCGCATCATGGCACCCCCGCCAACCCGGCCTACCTGGACCAGCCGCGCATTCCAGGAGGCTCGTCCAGCGGGGCCGCCGTTTCGGTCGCCACGGGCGCGGCCTTCATCGGCTTGGGCTCGGACACCGGTGGTTCGATCCGCATTCCTGCGGCGCTGCAGGGCCTGGTGGGGTTCAAGAACACGGCGCGACTCGTGCCCACCGAGGGCGCCTTGCCGCTATCGACCACGCTGGACACGGCCTGCGCCATCACGCGCAGCGTGCGCGACGCCATCCTCGCGCATGAAATCCTCTCGGCACGGACCGTGCCGCGACACCCCAAGCCGCTCAAAGACTGCCGCTTCGCCGTGCCTCGCACCTTGATGTTGGATGTGCTGGAAGCGCCCGTGGCCCAGGCTTTCGACCATGCGCTGCGCACCCTGCGCGACCGGGGTGCGCGGATCGAGGAAATCGCGCTGCCCGAGCTGAATGAACTGGCAGGCATCAATGCCACGGGAGGATTTTCAGCAGCCGAAAGCCATGCCTGGCACCGCAAACTGTTGCATGACCACGGGGACGCCTACGATCCGCGGGTGAAGCTGCGGATCGAACGCGGCGCCAGCATGAGCGCTTGGCAGTACATCGAGCTGATCCAGGCGCGGCATGACTGGATCACACGCATGACACGCGCCATCACCGATTACGACGCCCTGTTGTCGCCGACGGTGCCCATGCTGGCGCCCCCCATCGCTCAAGTCGCGCCTGGCGCGCAAAGGGACGATGCATTCTTCCGCGTCAACGCCCTGTTGCTGCGCAATCCCAGCGTGGTGAACATGCTGGACGGCTGCGCCATCACCCTGCCCTGCCAGACACAAGGCGAGGCGCCCGTGGGACTGATGCTCTGGCATGGCGCCCTACACGACGACAGTCTGCTCAACCTCGCCTTGCAATTGGAATCCTTGCTGTGATGCCTGATTTGCCGAGTCCGAATCGGCCACGAACCGCCCCTCAAAAACACCCTCGCCAACGCGCGCGGCCATAATCCGTCCCTCTTCACTTTTCCGCAGATTGCCCGCTCACGGCGGGTACCCTTCCCCCTTCATGGAAATCGCAGTCATCGGCGCCGGCATCGCCGGCGTCACCACCGCCTGGGAATTGGTCCAGGACGGTCATCAAGTCACGGTCTTTGACCGTCGCCTCGCCGTCGCGGAGGAAGGCAGTTTCGCCAACAGCGGGCTCATCGCGCCTTCCAGCCTCATCCCCTGGGCCGATCCGGCCATGCCGCGGCGCGCCCGTCGTCAGCAGCTCGACACCCTGGCGCCACTGCACCGCAGCCGCCCCATGTCCTTGGGTGAACGGGCTTGGCGCTGGAAGCGTGCGCTGCTGAGTTCGGGCACGGTTGCGCGGCGCATGAGTGCACTGCGTGAACTTGCGCGCTACAGCCACGAACGCCTGCACACCTTGGTGGCCGATCTGGAACTGGACTTCGAGCGCACGCTGGGCGTGCTGATGCTGGTACGCAGCGCCCGCGAGCAGGCGGCACTGCAGCCTGGGTTGCAGTTGCTTCGGGATCTCGGCATTCCGTTTCAGGAGCTCAGCCCGGAACAGGCGCGATCCGTCGAACCCGCGCTGAACCAAGAGACCGCGTTTCACGCTGCCATCGTTCTGCCGAACGACGAGGCCGGCAATTGCCGCCAGTTCGCGCAGATGCTCAAGGCACAGGCACAGGCACGCGGCGCCCAATTCGTCTTCGGCGCGGAGGTCCAACAGCTCTTGCCCGCCGCCGGGGCCAACCTCACGCATCTGCCGGCACGGCTGCTTGCCAACATGCAAGTACAGCTGGTCGGCGAGGCCCAAGCCCGCCGCTTTGACGCGGTGGTGATGTGTGCGGGCGCGGGCGCGGGCCGATTGCTCAAGCCCCTGCTGCGGCCTCTGGGTTTCAAACTGCCGCTGGTCACCACGCACAGTTATGCCATCAGTGCCCAGGTGCGCGAACCGCAACATGCGCCCCGCAGCGCCGTCATAGATCTGCGCCACAACATCACGCTCACGCGCATGGGGCAACGCATCCGGGTCGGTGGCGGCACGGTTGAACTCGGTGGGCCCCCCGATCAGCAAAACCCCAAACTCGTGCAAAAGCTCTACACGGTGCTGCACGACTGGTTTCCAGGCGCGGCCCTGCTCTCGGGCAATGTTCAGACTTGGCGCGGCGCCCAAGTGATGCTGCCCGACAACGCACCCCTGCTCGGAGCGACCACGATCCCCGGACTCTGGCTCAATTGCGCGCATGGCGCACTGGGTTGGACCGTCAGTTGTGGCGCGGCGCGTGTGCTGGCAGACGAAATCCAAGGCCAGACCGGCGCGATCGCGCTGAAGGAACTGGGCATAACGCGGCTGAAACGCTGAAATACTGCACACGGCTGAGATTGACGGCGGCGCGGGATTCTGGGAAGCTGGATCAACCAGCCACGCGCACGCCGAACATGCAAACACTCAGTCCCGAGTTGACCCGAAGGCTGACGGCAGCCATCGACAAAATGCCGGCTTTTCCGAAAAGCGTGCAGTCCATCCTGGATCTGACCCGCGACCCGAACTGCACGCCCAAGGATCTGGTGCAGGTCATCGACAAAGACCCGGTCGTCACCCTCAAGATCCTGAAGGTGGTCAACGCGGCGCAGTTCAACCTGCCCAAGCAGGTCGCTTCCATCAACCATGCCGTGGTGCTGCTGGGTTTCAACACCATCAAGCACCTGGCGCTGGGCATCGCGGCCATCGGAGTGTTGCCGCGCCACACCGCCGCCGGGCTGGACATGCAACAGTACCTGTTGCATTCGCTGACCACGGCCTGCTTGGCACGCGAGCTGGCCAACCGCATGAAGCACCCCGAGGCCGATCCGCTGGAATGCTTCATCGCGGGCCTGCTCCACGATTTCGGCAAGGTGGTCTACGCCCAACACATGCCTGACGAATTCCGCCTGGCCCTGGAAACAAGCAAGCAATTGCACATGCCCTTGCACGAGGCCTTGCACCAGACCCTGGGCGCCGACCACACCGTCACTGGAGCCCTGCTGCTGGAACGCTGGCGCTTCGCTTGGCCCCTGGTGGAGACCATCCAGAACATGCATGGTCCCCAGGTCAAGGACACACCCATGATCGCCTGCGTCTTCGCCGCCAACCAGATCAGCAAGAAGCTGCAGCTGGGGTTCGCGGGCAATCGTTACGTTGAGCCTCTGACCACGGCCATGCAGGATCGCCTGGGCGGCGATCTGGACGCCGTGATCACCCAACTGGGCGATTTGAAACCCCTGGTCGATGAGGCCAGGTTCTTCGCAAGACTCGAAACGTGAAGGTCCAGGCAACAGCGCTCGGCGCGAGGAAGTCGGCATGAAAATCAAGTTCTGGGGCGTGCGCGGCTCCATCGCCTCACCTGGCCCGCAGACCGTGCGTTATGGCGGCAACACCACCTGCATCGAAGTGCGCACCGACGAGGACGACATCATCATCCTGGACGCGGGCACCGGCATCTTTCCGCTCTCTCAATCGTTGATGGCGCGGCAACCCGTCCATGCCAACATCTTCATCACGCACTCACACTGGGATCACATCCAAGGCCTGCCCTTCTTCATCCCCAATTTCGTTCCGGGCAATGTGCTGCGCCTGCACGGCGCCTACGACCCGGTCAGCGGTCAGGGGGTGGAGCAGGTCATGGCCGTGCAACTGCAGTACAGCTATTTTCCGGTGCGCGAGGCCGAGTTGCGCGGCCGCGTCGAGTACGTCACACTGACACCCGACGAGAGTGTGCGCGTCGGTAACGCCACCATCACGCCCTGCCTGCTGAACCACCCGGTCATCAACTACGGCTACCGGATCGACGCCGGTGGCAAGTCCGTCTTCTTCACCGGCGACCACGAGCCGCCCTACAACATCTACCGTCCCAGCGACCCGGAATACGCGGAGTACCAGCACCACATCGAGGAGAAGGACGCCGCCATCCTGCGCGGCATGCAAGGCGTGGACGTGCTGATCACCGACACGTCCTATACCGCCGCCGAGTACCCGTCCAAGATCGGTTGGGGACACGGCACCTACGCCAGCAGCTTTGACTACGCCACGCGCGCTGGTGCCAAGGTGCTGTATTGCACTCACCATGAACCGACTCGCAGCGACGACGCGCTGGAAACCGTCTTCCGCCAGGCGTTGGCCAGCCACCCCTACGCCGACGGGCTGGACATCCGCCTGGCCGTCGAAGGTCAGGTGTACGAGTTCTGAAGGCTTGGGGTCCAGCAGATGCACGCCATCGTCCCGGGCATCGCCCACGCACTACACAGCACGGCCGCGACTCGGCGGATCGAGCAGGCGGCCATGACCAGCCTGCCCGCGCATGCCTTGATGCAGCGCGCTGGCCAGGCCGTGGCGCGGCTGGCGCTGGCCATCGCGCCGCATGCCCAGCGCTACTGGATCGCCTGCGGCCCGGGCAACAACGGCGGTGACGGCTTGGAAGCCGCCACCCATTTGCTGCAGCTCGGCAAGACCCCCATGGTCACCTGGCTGGGCCATGGCGCCAGCTTGCCCGCGGACGCCAGGGTGGCCTTGGACTGGGCACGCGCCGCCAACGTCGTCTTCACCAGCGCCCCGCCTGAAGAGTGCGACTGCGCGATCGACGCTGTGCTGGGATTGGGTGTCAGCCGAGCGCCCGAAGGGCAGATGGCCGAGCACATCACCCACCTCAACCGGCTGCGTGCCCGGGGCATCCCGGTGCTGTCCGTGGACCTGCCCTCGGGCCTGCATGCCGACACGGGCGACGCGCCCGGCGCCCATGTGCAGGCCAGCCATACGCTCGCCCTGCTCACGCTCAAGCCCGGGCTGTTCACCGCCGCGGGACGGGATGCGGTCGGCACTCTCTGGTTCGAGGACCTGGGTATCACACCATCCCCTGCCGACAGCCCGCAGGCACGACTCACCCCGACCCCCGGGGTGCAAGCGCGCCGGCATGCCAGCCACAAAGGCAGTTATGGCGATGTCGCGGTGATCGGCGGCGCGCCGGGCATGGGTGGCGCGGCCCTGCTGGCTGCACGGGCCGCCTTGCACGGCGGCGCCGGCCGGGTGTACGTGGGGCTGCTGGACCCCGAAGCGCCCCTGCTGGACACGACCCAGCCAGAGCTGATGCTGCGACACCCTGAAACGCTGCTGGATGCCCTGGCCAGGTTGAGCGTGGTCTGCGGCTGCGGGGGCGGCGAGGCCGTGACCGGCGTGCTGCCCGAACTGCTGCGACAAGCACCGCGCCTGGTGTTGGACGCCGACGCCTTGAACGCGATCGCGGCGGACACGGCGCTGCAGATGCTGCTGCAGGGCCGCAGCCGGCGTAACGGCGGTCACGGCGATCGGGAAACAGTGTTGACGCCGCACCCCCTGGAGGCCGCCAGATTGCTGAATTCCGACGCGCAGGGCGTGCAGCGAGACAGGTTGAGTGCCGCACAGGCACTGGCTGAACGGTTTGCCTGCACCGTGGTGCTCAAGGGTTCAGGTACGGTCATCACCGCGCCGGATGCGCTGCCTTGCATCAATACGACAGGCAATGCGCGACTGGCCACCGCCGGCACAGGGGACGTGCTGGCCGGTCTGATCGGCGCGCGGATGGGGCAAGGTCACTCGGCCCTGGAGGCGGCTTGCACAGCCGTGCATGAGCACGGCTGGGCTGCCGACACCTGGACCCCCGGGGAAGCATTGACCGCTGGCGCGCTGGCCCGTGCCTTGAGCAGCTGAGCCCTTGCCCTTGCAAAGCGACGTGGCCGCCTCGGAGCGCCAGTGCGGCCAGCCGGGCAGCCTCGCGTTGATTCAACGCTTGGTCTTGCGCGCCTTGGTCTTGGCTGCTGCCTTTTTGACGGCGGACTTGACGGAGGCCTTGAGCGCCTGAATCGGACTCAGCAGGGCCAGCGCCTCGCGCTTGGGACTGGTCTTGCGGGTGGGCGTCTTGGCGCTGCTGGTCTTCTTGGCGCCTGCGGCCATGCGTCCGGTTTTCCTGGCCGCGCCGCCCTCCTCACTGCCTGCATCCGTCCTGGGGGTGACGGTCTCCCGATGCTCCCGTCCCTCGCGGACAGACTCACGCGGCAAGCCCAGTTCGTCACCCTTCACGAGGCGGAAATCGATGCGCCGGCCATCCAGATCGACGCGACTGACCTGCACCCGCACGCGCGTGCCAATGGCGTAACGAATGCCGGTGCGTTCGCCCCGCAACTCCTGCCGCGTCTCGTCGAAACGGAAATATTCACCGCCCAGTTCGGTGATGTGCACCAAGCCTTCAACGTACATGGCGTCCAGCGTGACGAAGATGCCGAAGCTGGTCGCGGCGCTGACCACGCCATAAAACTCCTCGCCCAGGTGCTCGCGCATGTACTTGCACTTGAGCCAGGCTTCCACGTCGCGGCTGGCCTCATCGGCGCGGCGCTCATTGGCGCTGCAGTGCAGCCCCGCTGCCTGCCAGGCCAACAGCTCGGCACTGGCTTTCCTGGCCTTCTCCCCCGTGGATCTGGTGGACTTGCGGGCTGCCTCGTTCTTTTCCAGGCGTCGGGCAAGCTTGGCATGCGCTTCACCCGGGGTGGGCAAAACGGGCAGGTGGTACCGCGTCTTGGCCAGGATGGCCTTGATCACACGGTGCACCAGCAGGTCCGGATAACGGCGGATGGGGCTGGTGAAGTGCGTGTAAGCCTCGTAGGCGAGGCCGAAGTGCCCACTGTTGTAGGGTGTGTAGATGGCCTGCTGCATGGAACGCAGCAACATGGTGTGGATCTGCTGCGCGTCGGGCCGGTCTTTCACCGCCTCGGCGATGCGCTGGAACTCGGCGGGTTTGGGGTCTTCGCCAATGGTCAGGCTCACGCCCATGGCCTTGAGGTAGTTGCGCAAGATCTCGTTTTTCTCGGGGGTCGGCCCTTCGTGCACGCGGAACAGACCACTGTGCTTGCTCTGGCCGATGAAATCGGCGCTGCAGACATTGGCCGCCAACATGGCTTCCTCGATCAGGCGATGGGCCTCGTTGCGCACGCGCGGCACGATCTTCTCGATGCGCCCGCTTTCGTCGCAAACGATCTGGGTCTCGGTGGTCTCGAAATCCACCGCGCCACGCCGAGACCGTGCCGCCAGCAGGGCGCGGTACACCTCGTGGAGATGCAGCAGATCGCCCACGCGTTCCTTGCGCCGCGCCGCCTCCGCGCCACGGGTGTTGGCCAGGATGGCGGCCACCTCGGTGTAGGTGAAGCGCGCATGGCTGTGCATCACGGCGGGGTAGAACTGGTAGGCGACGATCTCGCCCTGGTCGTCGCCCACGCCTCGGATCAGCATGTCGCAAACCATGCAGAGGCGGTCCACATCCGGATTGAGGGAACACAGTCCGTTGGAGAGCTTCTCCGGCAGCATGGGAATCACGCGACGCGGGAAATACACGCTGGTGGCGCGCTCGTAAGCGTCCACGTCGATCGGCGCCCCCGTTTCCACGTAATGACTGACGTCGGCGATCGCGACCAGCAGACGCCAGCCCTTGCTCGCGCTCTTGCCCCGCCCCAGCGTGACCGGTTCGCAGTAGACCGCGTCATCGAAGTCGCGCGCGTCCTCGCCATCGATGGTGACCAAGGGCACGTCCGTCAGGTCCACCCGATTTTTCCGGTCCTGCGGGCGGACCTTGTCCGGCAGGCCACGCGCCTGCGCAATGCAGGCCTCAGAAAATTCATGCGGCACGCTGTATTTGCGCACCGCGATTTCGATCTCCATGCCGGGATCGTCCACCTCGCCCAGAACCTCCTTCACGCGCCCCACGGGCTGTCCGTACAAGGCCGGCGGCTCGGTCAGTTCAACCACCACGACCTGGCCAACCCGGGCTTGCCCCGTCGCGCCCCGGGGAATCAGGATGTCCTGCCCATAACGCTTGTCCTCGGGGGCGACCAGCCAGACACCGTTTTCCTGCAGCAGACGGCCAATGATGGCCTGGTTGGACCGCTCGATGATCTCGACGACACGCCCTTCGGGACGGCCCTTGCGGTCATGGCGCACGACCCGCGCCTTGACGCGGTCCTTGTGCAGCACCGCCCGCATTTCGCTCGGCGACAGATAAATGTCCGCGTCTCCGTCGTCGCGGACCACGAAGCCGTGCCCGTCCCGGTGGCCGCTGACCGTGCCCTCGATTTCCTCGAGCAGGGCCGCTGTCGCATGCGGGGAACCGGAAGGGCTGATTTTCTTGTTATACAATCTTGGTCTTGCCTGAGATGCCCAGATGGCGGAATTGGTAGACGCACTAGTTTCAGGTACTAGCGCTTAACGGCGTGGAGGTTCGAGTCCTCTTCTGGGCACCAAGTTTAGAGGCAAAACGCGGTCAAACCCCGTTCTGCTTCACAAACACTTCAAGCTGAAGAGCCGCAACACCACATGCTGCGGCTTTTTTCTAAGGGCAACAACAGGAAAAGGCAGCGCGTACATCTATAATGCGTGCTTCCTGAAGTTTGGATATTCAGTCCAGACGCAAGGCCCAGATGGCGGAATTGGTAGACGCACTAGTTTCAGGTACTAGCGCTTAACGGCGTGGAGGTTCGAGTCCTCTTCTGGGCACCAGATAAAAAAAGGCCGCTGCATCTGCAGCGGCCTTTTTCATTGCGCCTACCGATCGGTAGGCGCAAAACAAGGCACTTGATCAGTCGGTTGCCGTGGCTTCTTCGGGCTTGGCTTTGCCTTCCTTCTTCGGCAAGGGCTGGATGTCGAGCTTGACCTCGGTCTTGTCCTCGCCCTTCTCGTCCTTCACCACCTCCACATCCACCGCAAGGCGGCCGCCATCGACCAGTCGGCCAAAAAGCAACTCGTCCGCCAGCGCACGACGGATGGTGTCTTGGATCAGGCGCTGCATCGGGCGCGCACCCATCAGCGGGTCAAAGCCCTTCTTGGCCAGATGCTGACGCAACGCGTCGGTGAAGGTGACTTCGACCTTCTTCTCCGCAAGTTGCGTTTCCAGCTGCAGCAGGAACTTATCCACCACGCGCAGGATGATCTGCTCGTCCAGCGGCTTGAAGCTCACGATGGCGTCCAGACGGTTGCGGAACTCGGGCGTGAACAGGCGTTTGATGTCACCCATCTCATCCCCGGCCTGACGCGGATTCGTGAAACCGATGGTGGCCTTGTTCATCGTCTCGGCGCCCGCATTGGTGGTCATGACGATGATGACGTTGCGGAAATCGGCCTTGCGCCCATTGTTGTCCGTCAGCGTGCCGTGGTCCATGACCTGCAGCAGCACGTTGAAGATGTCCGGATGCGCTTTTTCGATTTCGTCGAGCAACAGCACGCAATGCGGCTTCTTGGTCACGGCCTCGGTCAGCAGACCGCCCTGGTCGAAACCTACGTACCCAGGAGGCGCACCGATCAGACGGCTCACCGCATGGCGCTCCATGTACTCGGACATGTCGAAGCGGGTCAGCTCGATGCCCAGGATGTAGGCCAGTTGCTTGGCCGCTTCCGTCTTGCCCACGCCAGTGGGGCCACTGAACAGGAAGGCACCAATCGGCTTGTCCGGCTTGCCCAGGCCCGAGCGCGCCATCTTGACGGCGGAAGCCAGGGCCTCCAGCGCCTTGTCTTGGCCGAAAACCACACTCTTCAGATCACGCTCGATGGTCTGCAGCTTACCGCGGTCGTCGTTGCTGACGTTCGCAGGCGGAATGCGGGCGATCTTGGCGACGATTTCCTCGACTTCGCTCTTGCTGATGGTCTTCTTGCGCTTGGACGGCGGCAGGATGCGCTGCGCCGCGCCAGCCTCGTCGATCACGTCGATGGCCTTGTCGGGCAGATGGCGGTCGTTGATGTACTTGGCGCTCAATTCCGCCGCCGCTTGCAGGGCGGCATTGGCGTACTTGACGTTGTGGTGCTCCTCGAAACGGGACTTCAAGCCCTTGAGGATTTCGATGGTTTCCTGCACGCTGGGCTCCACCACGTCCACCTTCTGGAAGCGGCGGGACAGAGCGGCGTCCTTCTCGAAGATGCCACGGTATTCAGTGAATGTCGTCGCCCCGATGCACTTGAGCTGGCCGCTGGACAGAGCCGGCTTGAGCAGATTGCTCGCGTCCAGCGTGCCGCCGCTGGCCGCGCCCGCGCCAATCAGCGTGTGGATTTCGTCGATGAACAGAACGGCGTTGGGTTTGTCCTTGAGCGACTTGAGCACGCCCTTGAGGCGCTGCTCGAAATCACCCCGGTACTTGGTGCCCGCGAGCAGCGCGCCCATGTCCAGCGAATAGACATTGGCTTCGGCCAGGATTTCGGGCACGTCGTTCTGCACGATGCGCCAGGCCAGGCCCTCGGCAATGGCCGTCTTGCCCACGCCGGCCTCGCCCACGAGCAGGGGGTTGTTCTTGCGACGGCGACAGAGAATCTGGATGACGCGTTCGACCTCGAACTCGCGGCCGATCAGCGGATCAATCTTGCCGTCCTTGGCCTGCTGGTTCAGGTTGACCGTGAACTGCTCCAGCGGCGAAGCCTTGCCCTCACCTTTCTCTGCGGTGGAGTTTTCCTCCGCTTCACCCGCGTTGTCGCTGGCCTTGCTGGCCTCCGGCGGGTCGCTCTTCTTGATGCCGTGGGCGATGAAATTCACCACGTCCAGGCGCGTCACGCCCTGCTGATGCAGGTAATAGACTGCGTGCGAATCCTTCTCGCCGAAGATCGCGACCAACACATTGGCGCCGGTGACTTCCTTCTTGCCACTGCCGGTGCTCTGCACATGCATGATGGCGCGCTGGATGACGCGCTGAAAACCGAGCGTGGGCTGGGTGTCCACTTCCTCGGTGCCCGCGACTTGCGGGGTGTTGTCCTTGATGAAGTTCGTCAGGCTCTTGCGCAGGTCATCGATGTTGGCCGCGCAGGCACGCAATACCTCGGCCGCGCTGGGATTGTCCAGCAAGGCCAGAAGCAGATGCTCCACGGTGATGAATTCATGGCGTTGTTGCCGAGCCTCGACAAACGCCATGTGCAAGCTGACTTCCAGTTCCTGGGCAATCATGTGATTTCCTTTGCCTTGCCGGACCCGGTATCGCGCCAACCGGGCCACTCGTTGATCTGCGGCCTACTTTAATCCGATTCCAAAAGCCATCCAAGCCACAGGGCGGAAGAAATGGCGAGAAATAGAAACAGAAAAAGAAACCTACTCTTTCATTCCACGGGTTCAGCCACGCACTGGAGCGGATGTCCCGCCTTGCGGGCCGCCTCCAGCACTTGGTCGACCTTGGTCGCCGCCACGTCCTTGGTGTAAACGCCACAAACGCCCCGCCCATCCAGATGGATCTTGAGCATGATTTGCGTCGCCGTTTCCAGGTCCTTGTTGAAATATTCCTGTATGACCACGACCACGAATTCCATCGGGGTGTAGTCGTCGTTGAGCATCACCACCTGGAACATCTGCGGTGGCTGTACCTTTTGGGGCCGTCGTTCCAGTACAACGGCGTCGCCAGCCGCGCCGGGGCTGTCTCGATGGGGCTTGACGACAGGCTGTTTGGGAGGAGCCGAGGGATTGCTTGCCATGTTCTTCGCCATGGCTTCATTCTATCGAGCGCGTCCACGGCTTGCCATTCACGGTGGGGATACACAGAGACGGATTTTGGGTCTGATGCGCGTACTTCAAGCCTATCGGACGACAAGGCGTATTTCGGCGGTCGCCAGCTTGATCCACAAGTGCGCTGAGGATGTCGCACAATCGCGCCTGGAAGCCGTATTCATCCTCAGAATTGTCATGTCCGAGCTCAAACCGCCCATCCGCATCCTGATCAACTCGCAGCGCCACCAGGTCACCGGCATGCCCTCCGCGCCTCGCCTGACGGGTTTTTTCCTGTGCCTGCTGCTGGGCTGCTGGCTCGTCCTCGCGCCTCACCCGAGCCGAGCCCAGGGTGTGGCGCAACGGGATCTGCCGCGCACCACGCTCAACGCCGGCATGTACCTGATCCAGGCCCAGGTCGCATCCACGCCCGAGCAGCGCGCCATCGGCTTGATGCACCGCAAGGAGATGCGCGCCAACGAGGGGATGCTGTTCATTTTCGAGCGCGCCCAGATGCAGTGCTTCTGGATGCAGAACACCTACATTCCGCTCACGGCGGCCTTCATCGCCGACGATGGCACCATCGTCAACACGGTGGACATGCAGCCCTTGACCACCAACTCGCACTGCTCCAATCGACCGGTGCGCTACGTGCTGGAGGTGCATCAGGGCTGGCTCGCGGAACACGGCTACGGACCCGGCAAGCGCCTGACTGGGGGACCTTTCGGTCGAAATTGAGGTGGACGCCGACAGAGCGGCGTCAACGGAGATCCTTGTTCACGGAAGCCAACCCGGGCACCGCGCTGTCGCGTGGAATCCACGCCTCGCGCTCCTGGCCAGGCGCGCAAGCTACAGCAAAAAGGGGGGGGGTGGCCCGAGATTCAGGTCAGGCGCAGAGGCCCGCCCGGCGCCCCTTCCGGCGGCGCCAGCTTGAAGACATGGACTGAGCGCACCATGTCCTGTGCCTGGGCCCGCAAGCTGACGGCGGCGGCGGCCATCTCCTCGACCAAGGCAGCGTTCTGCTGCGTCGCGTCGTCCATCTGAGAGATCGCCTGCGTGGCTTGTGTCACGCCCGTGCTTTGCTCCTGGCTGGCGGTAGCGATTTCGGAAACGATGCCGCTGACGCGCTGGATGCTGCGAACGACGTCGCTGATCGTCGTGCCCGCGCGGTCCGCCAGGGCGCCACCTTGTTCGACTTTGCCCACCGAGTCGCCGATCAAGACCTTGATCTCCTTGGCAGCGTCGGCGCTGCGCTGGGCGAGGTTGCGTACCTCACCCGCCACCACGGCGAAGCCCCGCCCAAGTTCACCGGCACGCGCCGCCTCGACCGCCGCGTTCAAGGCCAGGATATTGGTCTGGAAGGCGATTCCGTCGATCACGCCGATGATGTCGGCGATCTTCGCCGAGCTTTCGTTGATGCCCCGCATGGTCTCCACCAGTTGCGCGACCACCTCGCCGCCTTCAGTGGCCACACGCGAGGCATCGCGTGCCAGCTCGTTGGCCTGGCTCGCGCTGCCAGCGTTGCGGTCCACGGTAGCCCCCAGGTGCTCCATCGACACCGTCGTCTGCTTCAGCGCGCTGGCCTGACTCTCGGTGCGCGCGGACAGATCCTGGTTACCGGTCGCGACCTCGCTGCTGGCGACCTGGATGCCATCCGCCGCCTGGCGCACGGTCTCGACCACGCGGGTCAGCGAGGTCTGCATGCCATCCAGCGCGCGCATCATCTCGGTGGCCTCGTCCTTGCCGATCAGGGAAGGACGGCTGGTGAAGTCCCCTTGGGCGATGCGCCCGGCAAATTCCCGGGCCTGGTCCATGGGTGCCACGATGGAACGGCCCAGCCAGCTCGCGATGGCGATGCCCAGCACGCAGGACACGGCAAAGGCCAGGACAAAGACCACGAAGATCGCCGCTACCGCGCCATTGACCTTGTCGAACACCCCCTGGCTGGTTTGCGCCAGCACGGTGTCGACCTTGCTGAGCTGATCGAAGGCCTGGGTCCAGCCCGCCGCCTCGGCGGCCTTGAGATCCTGCAAGGCCTCCTTGCTGTCAGCGTACCCACTGGCTTCGAGTGTGTCGGCGAATCGCGCCAGTTTTTCGCGGTAGTTTTTCATGTGCACGGCAAAGGCCGCGAGATCGTCCCGGGATTGCTGGGTCTGGACCCTGGCCTGAAAATCTTGCATGGCCTGGTCGATGGTGCGCTGCGCCCGATCCCACTGCGCTCGGGCCGCCTTGATGTCTGCAGTCTCGAAGATCGAAGCCGCCATCTGAGCCGCCGCACCATGGCTTTCCAGCAAGGCAAGGCGCGCAGTGCCGACGATGGTGTTGATCGGCAGCAGTTGCTGCGTGATACCCGCCAGCCCCTGGCGCGCGACATGCAGGCCGAAGCCTCCGATCGCGACCACGATCGCCGACAGCAGCAAAAGCACAGCGAAGCCCAGCTGGAGACGAGGACGAATCCTGAATTGACGCAACATGGATAACCTCTAGGATCAAGACGCGGTGAATTGTCTGGCGCCCATATGACAGCAAGAATCCTGCCCGACGGAAAAAACAAAAGCCGGATGCGGAAGCATCCGGCCCGTGGGGCGACAAGAGCGCGCGAAGACGGTCAGGCGATGGTGGCGAGCGCGGCGTTGAAGGTCGGGCTCGGACGCATCACGGCCTCCAGCTTGGCCATGTCGGGCTTGTAGTAACCGCCAATGTCCACGGCCTTGCCTTGCACGTCCGTCAGTTCCTTGATGATGGCCTGCTCACCGTCGGCCAGTGCCTTCGCCAGCGGCGCGAACTTGGCAGCCAGGGCCTGGTCCTCGGTCTGCGCGGCCAGTTCCTGCGCCCAGTAGAGCGCGATGTAGAACTGGCTGCCGCGGTTGTCGAGCTGACCGGCCTTGGGCTTGGGGTTCTTGTCATTGTCCAGGAACTTGCCCGTGGCGGTGTCCAGCGTCTTGGCCAACACCTTGGCCTGCGCGTTGCCGCTCTTGATGCCCAAATCTTCGAGCGACACGGCCAGGGCCATGAACTCACCCAGCGAATCCCAGCGCAGGTGGTTTTCCTCCACCAACTGCTGCACATGCTTGGGCGCGGAACCGCCCGCGCCGGTCTCGTACATCCCGCCGCCGGCCATCAGCGGCACGATGGACAGCATCTTGGCGCTGGTGCCCAGCTCCATGATGGGGAAGAGATCGGTCAGGTAGTCGCGCAGCACGTTGCCGGTGACGGAAATCGTGTCCTGGCCCTTGCGGATGCGCGCCAGCGAGAACTTGATGGCCTCCACCGGCGGCAAGACCCGGATGTCCAGACCCTTCGTGTCGTGATTCTTGAGGTAGGTCTCGACCTTCTTGATCACGTTGGCGTCGTGGGCACGCTGGGCGTCCAGCCAGAACACGGCTGGCGTGCCGCTGGCGCGCGCGCGTGTGACTGCGAGCTTGACCCAATCTTGAATGGCGGCGTCCTTGGTCTGGCACATGCGCCAAATGTCACCCACTTCCACCGCGTGCTCGAAGATCACCACGCCTGACTCGTCGCTCACGCGCACCACACCGTCGGCAGGGATCTGGAAGGTCTTGTCGTGCGAACCGTATTCCTCGGCGGCCTGGGCCATCAGGCCCACGTTGGGCACGCTGCCCATGGTCACCGGGTCAAGCGCGCCGTTGGCCTTGCAATCGTCGATCGTGGCCTGGTAAATACCGGCGTAGCAACGGTCGGGGATCACGGCCTTGGTGTCGTAGGACTTGCCATCCGCGCCCCACATCTGGCCGCTGTTGCGGATCATCGCGGGCATGGACGCGTCGACGATGACGTCACTGGGAACGTGCAGGTTGGTGATGCCCTTGTCAGAATTCACCATGGCCAGGCCAGGACCCTTGGCATAAAGCGCCTGAATGTCTGCCTCGATGGCCTTGGCGGTCGCTTCGGGCAAATCCTTGAGGCGGGCGTACAGGTCACCGATGCCGTTGTTGGGGTTGAAGCCGATCTTCTTGAGGTCGGCCTCGTACTTGACCAGCACGTCCTTGTAATAGGCCACGACCACCTGGCCGAAGATGATGGGGTCGGAGACCTTCATCATGGTTGCCTTCAGGTGGGCCGAGAACAGCACGCCCTGAGCCTTGGCGTCGGCCACCTGGGCTTCGAGGAAAGTCGCCAGCGCCTTCTTGCTCATGACCGAGGCGTCGATCAGTTCACCCGCCAGCACCGGCGTCTTTTCCTTGAGCACGGTGCGCGCGCCGTCCTTGGCGATCAGTTCAATCTTGACGCTGCCCGGTTTGGCGATCAGCGCGGACTTTTCACTGCCGTAGAAGTCACCACTGCTCATGTGCGCCACATGGCTCTTGCTCGTCGCCGACCACTTGCCCATGCTGTGCGGATTCTTGCGCGCATAGTTCTTGACCGCTAGCGGGGCGCGGCGGTCGGAATTGCCTTCTCGCAGCACCGGGTTCACTGCGCTGCCCGACACCTTGGCGTAGCGTTGGCGGATCTTCTTTTCCTCCTCGGTCTTGGGCTCGTCCGGATAGTCCGGCACCTTGTAGCCCTTGCCTTGCAGTTCCTTGATGGCGGCCTTCAGCTGTGGGATCGAGGCGCTGATGTTGGGCAGCTTGATGATGTTCGCGTCCGGCTCCAGGGTCTTCTTGCCCAGCTCAGCCAGGGTGTTGGGCGTGCGCTGCTCGGGCGTCAGGAAGTCGGAAAACTCCCCGATGATGCGGCCGGCCACCGAGATGTCGCTGGTGTCCACCTTCACGCCCGCGGGCGCGGCGAAGGTGCGGATGATGGGCAGGAAGGAAGCCGTCGCCAGCAGCGGGGCCTCGTCGGTCAGCGTGTAGATGATGGTCGGAGTGCTCATGGAGATGTCTCGGGTGGTTTTCCCAGGAAGGAACTTGTGCTCACATTGTAAAAGCCCCGGCCGTGTGCCACCTTGTGGTCAGCAAAAAGGGCCTGGGGGAATCGCCCCGCAGGCCCTTGTGGCATCTGCCCACCAGGGGCAGCCTCGCAATCAGGCGAAGTTCTTGGCCGCGAAATCCCAGTTCACCAGCTTGTCGAAGAAGGTCTCGACGAACTTCTGGCGCAGGTTGCGGTAGTCGATGTAGTAGGCATGCTCCCACACGTCCACGGTCAGCAGGGCTTTGTCAGCGGTCGTCAGCGGCGTGCCGGCGGCGCCCGTGTTGACGATGTCCACCGAACCATCGGCCTTCTTGACCAGCCAGGTCCAGCCCGAGCCGAAGTTACCCACGGCGCTCTTGACAAAGGCTTCCTTGAAGGCAGCGTAGCTGCCCCACTTCTTGGTGATGGCCTGGGCCAGCGCGCCCGTCGGTTCGCCGCCGCCGTTGGGCTTCATGCAGTTCCAGAAGAAGGTGTGGTTCCAGATCTGGGCAGCGTTGTTGTAGATGCCACCGCTGGAACTCTTGACGATCTCTTCCAGCGTCTTGCTCTCGAACTCCGTGCCCTTCTGCAGGTTGTTCAGGTTCACCACATAGGCGTTGTGGTGCTTGCCATGGTGGAACTCCAGCGTTTCCTTGGAGTAATGCGGAGCCAGGGCGTCGATGGCGTAAGGCAGGGGAGGCAGGGTGTGTTCCATGGTGGTTCCTCGCGTTGTTGTGGATGATGAACGGAATCGAAAGCGAAAGTTGATTGTAGGAAATTAATCCTCAGGCCACGGCACTGGCAAGCGCAAGACCCTGATGGCGGCGCTGATCATGCAGACGCTCGTGGCCTATCCTTCCCGGTCTCACTCGCGCCCGCGAGCGCCCCATCAGCTCGCGACATCACCGTCACGGCGACGCAGCCATCGGCCAGGGTCGCACGCAGCCACTGCCCGGCATGGGTCTGGGCCGCGCGTGTCACAGCTCGCCCCTCGGCGTCGGCCAGCCAAGCATAGCCTCGCTGCAGGACCAGGGAAGGATCAAGCAGTTGCAAGCGCAGCGCCGCCTGGTCCAGGCGCTGGCGACGCAATTGCACATCGCGCCGCAGCACCTGCGGCCAGACCTCGGCCCGGCGCTGCAGGGCTTGGCGCTGCATCAACAAGAGACGGGCCGCCGCATGCTGCAGACCTTGACCCAGGCCATGGACACGCAGGCGCTGACGCGCCAGCCGAGCTGAGGGACGGCCGAGGCGACTCAAGGCCAGATCCAGGCGCTGGGCCGCGCGGTCCAGACGATCCTGCACGGCATCGTGCAGTTGCTCTCGCAGCAGCGCCAGCGCACTCAGCCAATGGGCCCGGGGTTCGGCGGCCAGCTCGGCTGCGGCCGTGGGCGTGGGCGCGCGCAGGTCGGCCACGAAATCGGCCAAGGTGAAATCGGTTTCATGTCCCACGCCGCTCACCACCGGCACAGGGCTGCGGGCGATGGTGCGCACCAGTTGCTCGTCGTTGAAGGCCCACAAGTCCTCCATGGAGCCACCCCCGCGCACCAGTAGGATCACGTCGATCTCGCCTTGGGCCGCCAAGGCGTACAGACGCTGCAAGGCACTGACCAGCTCACCCGGAGCCGTCGCGCCCTGCACGGCGGCGGGCGCGATGCGGACCGGAACATGCGCGGCCCGGCGGCGCAAGGCGGTCGCCACGTCACGCAGGGCGGCGGCGCCCAGGGACGTGACCACGCCGATGCCTCGCGGCAGCCGCGGCAGGTCCCGCTTGCGTGCGGCATCAAAGAGGCCCTCGGCTTCCAGTTGGGCTTTGAGGCGCAGGAATTGCTCGAACAAGGTGCCCGCGCCGGCGCGGGTCATGCTCTCCACGATCAGTTGCAGGTCGCCCCGGGCTTCGTACACCGACAGACGCCCCCGGACCTCGACCTGATCCCCCTCGCGGGGCGCGAAGTCCAACAGGCTGGCGGCACGGCGGAACATGGCGCACCGCAGTTGCCCGCCGTCGCGGCCGTTCGGGTCCTTGAGCGTGAAATAGGCATGCCCGCTGGCGGCCAGGCTGTAGCCCGAAATCTCGCCGCGCACCGCGACGGGATTGAAACGCGCATCCAGCGCATCAGCAACGGCGCGGCACAGCGCCCCAACTTGCCAAACACGCGGCGCGGATGCTGGAAAGGCCTGCTCAGACATCAGTTCCGATGCGCCCTGCGCACCCTCCGTGCCCCGCCAGGCCGCGAATAATCTGGCCGGATGCGCGCTGCTGCGCGACCTGAGGCTTGCGACTACTCCACACCTCGCCGAACCCGCACGCCATACGCAAAATCCCTGAGGCACGATGCGCAAATCGTTCATGCACCGTGCAAGTCATTGATTTCATTTGATTTTCCACTGCCCATTTTGTCATCGTTTTGACGCACGCCAAGTATTTACGGGCCTCCGGAGGCCCTGTCATCGGTTTGCCCACAAAGTTATCCACAGAATCTGTGAGTGGTGGTGGCGCGCACGCGCCGCAGGATCGCAAACGCAGCCCCGGCGCGCCGAACGGGCGTCGGACCCGCCGCCGAACCGTCGGGCCGGATCGGATGGCAGCCACGCCAAGCTGCCTGGAGGCCCGCGATGGGTGGGCCATAATCGCGCAGCTTTCGTGCACCGAGCGCATGCCGCAAGGCTGCTGGCGCATCGCCAACGCGACCGCTGCGCACCGTGTCTTTCCTTGTTGGAGAACCCTTTTGTTTTCGATCATACAAGCCGCCGGCTGGCCGATCTGGCCGCTGATCCTCTGCTCCATCCTCGGACTTGCCCTGGTCATCGAACGGGCCCTGAGCCTGCAAACCGTCAAGGTCACGCCCCCCAATCTGCTGAACGAAGTGCTGCGGGCCACCCGCCGCGCCATGCCCTCCAGCGACGTGATCGCGCAACTGGAACAGAACTCCCCCCTGGGTGAAATGCTGGCCTCCGGCCTGCGCACCGCGCAGGCCGCGCAATCGCATGCCAGCACGGCGGAAGAGCTGCGCACGGCCTTGCGCGAAGCCGTCGAAGACAGCGGCCGACTGGTCGCGCACAAGCTGGAGCGCTACCTCTCCGCGCTGGCGACCATCGCGTCCATCGCGCCCCTGCTGGGCCTGTTCGGTACCGTGATCGGCATGATCGAGATCTTCGGTTCACAGGCGCCGACCAATGCCAGCGGCGGCGGCAACCCCGCGCAACTGGCACATGGCATTTCCATCGCGCTCTACAACACGGCCTTCGGGCTGGTCATCGCGATCCCTGCGCTGGTGTTCTGGCGTTATTTCCGCGCCCGCGTGGACAGCCACCTGCTCACGCTGGAGCTTGCGGGCGAACGCCTGGTGCAGCATCTCGTCGCGCTGCGTCAGGGCAACGCCCACAACACCGGTCTCTGACACGCACTGCCTCGGAATCACCCGCCATGCGCATCAATCTGCGTCGCCATACACGCACCGCCAGCGAAGAGCCAGAGATCAACCTCATCGCCTTCATTGACGTGCTGCTGGTGATCCTGATCTTCCTCATGCTCTCGACCACCTACAACAAGTTCACCGAGATGAACCTGCGCCTGCCCACGGCGGAGGCCGAGACGCCGCGCGACCGCCCCCGGGAGATCCTGATCACCATCCACAGCGATGGCGGCTACAGCATCAACCGCGCGGCCCTGCCGGGCCGCAATGTGCAGGACGTGATCGCGGCGCTGCGCCAGGTCATGGGCAACGCAACCAACGGCAAGGACGCCGTGCTCATCATCAGCGCCGACGCCAATGCGCGCCACCAATCCGTGGTGAGCGCCATGGAAGCGGCGCGTTACGTGGGCTTGTCGCAGATCACCTTCGCGGCGCAATCGCCCGAGTCGGCCGGTCGCTGAGCGTCGTCGTCGCAGCTGGTGTAACGCCCTCCTCTCCCCTCCCCGCCCCGCCTGCCCCATGCGCGCGCCCGTCTTTTGGCAAGCCCCACCTCCCGGCCAGCACCACCGCTGGCCCCAGCGCTGCGCCATGCTGCTGTGGCCGCTGTCGCTGCTGATGCGCCTGCTGGTGCGGCTGCGGCAGGGCCTCTACCTCAGCGGCGTGTTGAAACGTCACAGCGCGCCCGTGGTGATGGTGGTCGTGGGCAATGTGGTCGCGGGCGGCGGTGGCAAGACGCCCACCGTCATCGCCCTGGTGGAACACCTGCGTGCGCGCGGCTTGAAACCGGGCGTGATCTCACGTGGTTACGGGCGTTCTAAGAGTGCCGATGGCGAGGACTGCCGCGAGGTACGACCTGACAGCCCGGTCGACCAGGTGGGCGACGAGCCGATGCTGATACAGCGACGCACCGGCGTGCCGGTCTTTATCGCGCGGCGACGCATCGACGCCGCCCGCGCCTTGCTGGCCGCGCACCCAGAGGTCAACATCCTCGTCAGCGACGATGGCCTGCAGCACCTGGCTCTGGCGCGCGACATCGAAATCTGCGTCTTCGACGACCGGGGCCTGGGCAACGGCCTGCTGCTGCCCGCCGGCCCTTTGCGCGAACCCTGGCCTCGGTATGTGGACCTGGTGCTGCACACCGGGCAACAGCCCGCCTTCACCGGCCATGCGGCGCGGCGCGCGCTCGCAAACTCAGCCGTGGACGCGCGGGGCCGCAGCGTCGCCTTGGACAGTCTGCCGAGCCCTCTGGTGGCCGTGGCCGGCACGGCACAACCCCAGGCATTCTTCGACATGCTGCGCGCTCGTGGTCTGAGCCTGGCGCACGCCGAAGCCCTGCCCGATCACGCAGGCATTCCCGAGTACGCCCACTGGCATGCGGCCTTGAAGCAGGCCCACGCCGCGGGACCGGTCACCGTGCTTTGCACGGAGAAGGACGCGGCCAAGCTCTGGACCATCTGCCCCGAAGCGCTTGCCGTGCCCCTGGTCTTCGAGCTGCCGCCGGCCTTTGTGGGCGAGTTCGACCGCCTGCTGCACGACGCCTTCGCGGCACATCTATCATCCGCGTACACGCACTGAAACCGCGCCCTGGACGCGCACCCACACCATGAGCCTGGACACCCGATTGATGGAACTGCTGGTCTGCCCCGTGACCAAGGGGCCGCTGGAATATGACCGCGTCAGGCAGGAACTGCGCTCGCGCAGCGCGCGTCTGGCCTACCCGATCCGAGACGGCATTCCCGTGCTGCTGGAAAACGAGGCGCGCACCCTGTCCGACGAAGAACTGGAACGATGAAAACTCCCGGGTGGCGCGACGCCCCACTCGCGCCACCCGCTACACGCTGCCCTCCGATGTCCGACACCACCGTCCTGATTCCGGCCCGGCTCGCCTCCTCCCGCCTGCCCAACAAACCCCTGGCCGACATCGCCGGTCTGCCCATGATCGTGCGCGTCGCACAGCGCGTGCGCGGCGGCCTGCCCGGCCATGTGCACGTCGTCGTGGCCACGGACCACGCCAGCATCCAGCAAGCCTGCGAGCGGCACGGCGTGCAAGCCATCCTCACACGTGCTGATCATCCCAGCGGTAGCGACCGACTGGCCGAGGCCTGCGAACTGCTGGGCTTGCCTGACGAAGCCACCGTGGTCAATGTGCAAGGTGATGAACCCCTGATCGACCCGGCCCTGGTGCGGGCCGTGGCGGACCTGCTGGTCCAGCGGCCGGAGGCGAGCATGAGCACGGCGGCCCATCCGATCCACGACGTGGCCGAATTCGGCAATCCCAACGTGGTCAAGGTCGTGCTCGACGCCAAGAACTTGGCGCTTTACTTCAGCCGCGCGCCCATCGCCTGGTGGCGTGACGGATACGCGCAAGGTCTGAAGGCGCTTCCGCCGACGGATGGAACGCTCGCCATGCCGCTGCGCCACATCGGCATCTACGGCTACCGAGTGGGTTTCCTGCGTCAGTTCCCGAAGCTGGCGCCTGCCCCCATCGAAAACAGCGAGGCGCTGGAGCAGTTGCGCGCGCTCTGGCATGGCCATCGCATCGCCGTGCACATCACGCAGGATGCGCCCGGACCCGGCGTTGACACCCCCGAGGATCTGGAGCGGGTGCGCCAGCTGTTCGCACGTTGAGGTCACGCACCGAGGATTACCCTGAGTGCGGGCGGCAGTCCCAGTGTCGTCAGTTTGACATGCTATCCTCAAGCATCCCCCGCAGGCTGCACCCTTGTGGTGCCCAGCCGGCGTCATCACTCTTCCCGAGGACACCCCATGAGACTGATCCTGTTGGGCGCACCCGGCGCCGGCAAGGGCACGCAAGCGGCCTTTCTCTGCAAAAAATACGGCATCCCACAGATCTCCACCGGTGACATGCTGCGCGCCGCCGTGAAGGCCGGCACCCCGCTGGGCTTGCAGGCCAAGGCCGTGATGGAGTCGGGCGGCCTCGTCAGCGATGACCTGATCATCAACCTCGTGAAGGAACGCATCGCCCAGCCTGACTGCGCGGCGGGTTTCCTCTTCGACGGCTTCCCGCGCACCATTCCGCAGGCAGAGGCCATGAAGGCCGCCGGCGTCAAGTTGGACTATGTGCTAGAAATCGACGTGCCCTTCGACGCCATCATCGAACGCATGAGCGGACGCCGCTCGCACCCGGCCTCGGGCCGCACATACCACATCAAGTTCAACCCGCCCATCGCGGCAGGCAAGGACGACATCACGGGTGAACCCCTGGTGCAACGCGATGACGACAAGGAAGAGACCGTCAAGAAACGTCTGGACGTGTACAGCGCCCAGACTCGCCCTCTGGTGGATTACTACAGCCTATGGGCTGCCAAGGAACCCACCGCCGCACCCAAGTACCGCAAGATCAGCGGGCTGGGCAGCGTGGACGAGATCACGCAGCGGGCGCTGCAGGCATTGACCGCCTGACACCGCGTCACCCACCAATATGCAAGGCCTGCATGGTTCACCATGCAGGCCTTTTGTCTTTTTCCCTTTGTCTCACGCGCCTGGATCCGGTTCGCTGACCCGGCACCCGTTATGGGCAGACGACTTCCGGCACCTGCCCCCTGCGCCTAGGTCATGGAAGCCCAACGGCAAATCAGGAAGACGCGACCAGCAGAAACTGGTCCTTGTTCGCCCCTTCCAGCCAAGCCGGCGCACGACCGCGCCCGGACCAGGTTTCGCCGGTTTCAGGGTTTCTGTACTTCGCGTCGACGGCATCAGCGGGGCTGGCAGGGGCGGCGCCAGCCGGCGGCTGACTGATCTCTTTCGCCGTGAATTTGTGCTTGGCCACCAGTTCGCGCACCGTCCGCAGGGCGGCGTCACGCTCCTGCTGACGGAGTTCGGCAATGCGCTTCTCGTAGCTGGCCTTCTGCGCTTCCAGTTGCTCCAGGCTCAGGTTGTGGATCTCGATGCTCATCGTTTTTCCTTCCGGTAAAGTTGCAAGGTGAGTGCGAACTTGCTTCGCTCAAATCGATACTGATGATTTGATCAGTATATGGCATTTTATACAGCATAATGCGCTTTGCAAGCCGGGCTGTATTCAAGGACGCAACGACGCTAGGCGACGGTGGACGACGAACCACCAGGCTGACGGGTCAGTTTTCGTCCTGCCCGAGTCGCACGCTACCGCTGAACCGAGCTTGAACACACGGAGGCTGTCGAAATCCCCCGCCCTGCTTCGTCGTCAAGGCAGACGGCTGGCCCATAGCATCCGGTGGATCCATTCGTCCAGGCACTGGCGTTCCGCCAGTGCCCCATGGCTTCGCCGCCATGGCCGTCAACAGATCACTGCAATGCCTATCCTCTTCCATCACATCCTGGGCAACAACCTCGTCGCCAACATCACCAACTTCACCGTGTGGTTCGCGATCACCTTCTGGGTCTTCCTGGAAACCCATTCGGTGTTCGCGACCGGCATGATCGCCGGCATCTACCTGGTGTTCACCGCCGCCTTCGGCCTGTGGTTTGGATCTCTCGTGGACCACCATGCCAAAAAGCGGGCCATGCTGGGATCGAGCGCGGTGTCCTTTGTCTTTTACGCGTTGTCCTTCGGCGTGCTGCAGGCCGCGCCGCAAGGCGTTTTCACCGATCCTTACGGGTTGTGGCTCTGGGCCTTCGTGCTGCTGGTCATGCTGGGTGTGATCGCGGGCAACATCCGTTCGATTGCCTTGCCGACCTTGGTGACGATGCTGATCCCCGAGGACCGGCGCGACCGGGCCAACGGGCTGGTGGGCATGGTCACGGGCATCGGATTTCTGACCACCTCGGTGATTTCGGGCTTTCTGGTCGCCCACACGGGCATGTTCGGCACCCTGCTGCTGGCGCTGGGGCTGACGGTGCTGGCCTTTGTCCATCTCGGCATGCTGAAAGTGGATGAAACGCCGGCCCAGCCGCTGGATGCGCCCTCGCCCTCCACCGCGCAAACGCCGCCACAAGACAAGCCTGTCAGCAAGATCGACCTTGCAGGCACCATCGCGGTGGTGGCGGCCGTGCCGGGCCTGTTCGCGTTGATCCTGTTCGCCACCTTCAACAATTTCCTGGGCGGCATCTTCATGGCGCTGCTCGACGCCTATGGCCTGTCCCTGGTGTCGGTGGAGGCCTGGGGCTTGACCTTCGGCGTCCTGTCCACTGCCTTCATCATCTCCGGCATCGTCATCGCCCGGACCGGACTGGGCAAGAACCCGCTCAAGACGTTGATGATGGTGAACGTCGTCACTTGGCTGGTGTGTTGCGTCTTCACCCTCCAGTCCTCGTACTGGCTGCTGGTGGCCGGGTGTTTCATGTGGATGCTGCTCGCGCCTTATGCCGAAGCCGCCGAGCAGACGACACTGCAAAAGGTGGTCCCCCTGGAACGGCAAGGCCGCGTTTTCGGCTTTGCCCAGTCCATCGAACAGGCTGCATCTCCCCTCACGGCCTTCCTGGTCGGACCGTTGACGCAGTTCGTGGTGATCCCCTTCATGACCGATGGCGCTGGAGCCCAGGCCATCGGCAGCTGGTTTGGCAGCGGACAGGCACGGGGCATCGCCCTGGTGTTCACCGTGGCCGGTTTCCTCGGCCTGGTGATCACCCTCGTGGCGTTCAACTCGCGTTATTACCGCGAGCTTTCCGCTGCCTATGCCGGGGCGCCGGGCCAGGATGCGGCTCAGGCCCGTCCTGCATGACGCAGACCAGCCTGGCGCGGAGGATCTCAGGCAGGCTGTGAGGGTCTGTGACGACTTCAGGCCGGACTCGAGCGCAAGCCGTACACCTGCTCGCCCACGAACAGGTATTCGGCCCGCAAGAGAGCGTCGCCCTTTTCGTCGATGAAGCTGAAGCCCAGCACACCGACCGCATCGCCCACCTTGAGCGGCGTGACGCCCCAAGCGTTCATGCGCGACAACGGGGCCAACTCGACCTCCCAGCGGCGGTCCTGGCGACGGGGTAACTGCGCCTGCGCCAGCAGCGCGACACCATCCACGGGCGCGCTCTGAGGCGGCAGGCGGCGCTGCTTCAGGTCGGCGGGCAGGCTGGGCGAGGCGGGCCGCTCGAGCACGAATTCCGCGTGGGGGTTTTGCCAGCGCACGCTGACCACGCGGCCTTGCAGCCAGAGCGGGCGCTGCTGGTCAAAACTGCTCCACCCGTGGTGGGCTTGCACGACACCGGGCAGGGACAGCGCGGCCAGAACGAAGTGACGACGTTGCATGGGGCATCTCCTCAAAGCAGATGATCAATCAGGCACAAAAGCAGGGTGGCTCACAGGTAGGCGATCCAACGGCCGCAAGCCAGCACGGCGAGCCAGATCAGGGTGGACAGGACCATCTGCGCCCGCGCGAGCGCGTCCAGCTTGTCCAGGGAACCTCGACCATGGAACCAGGCCGCATTACACGCCGCCGCCAATAACAGCAGCATCTTGAAGGTGAATGCGCGGTTGGCGATCAGCTCGGCGGGCTGGGCGGCGAACATCAGCCCGCCCGACAACACGGCCAGCCCGAAGCCCGCCGCGGCCAGCGTCAACGCAAGTCGGGCAAGTTCATGCGCGGGCAAAGCCCGGCCCCAGCCAAACACCCGCATTTCGAGCAGGACCAGATTACCCAGCAACAAGGCAACGCCGACCAGGTGCAGCACCTCCAGCGCGGGATAGGCCCAGGTGCTGGACAGCAGGCGGGAGGAAAAATCAGCGCCCATCGAGCAATTCCAGCATCAGGGCCAGGCGCGCCTTCAGCGGGCTCAGGTCCGTGGTCGAGAACCCCTCGTCCTGCCCCGCAGTCGAGCGGACGCGGGCCCGCAGCCCGCCCTCGGCGCAGCGGGTGGCGAGCAGCACCCGCACGCCGCATGACTGCGCGTGACGCAAGGCAGCTTCCAGTTCATGATGAACCGTGCCATTGCCCGTGGCCGCGACCACCAGGCCGCGCAGGGGCGGACTACCCAGCCGCCGCGCCAGATCGGCGTCACACACGGCTTGCACCAGGGCTGCACTCGCGGCCGCATGGCTGTACAGCAGTTCAACGCGTGGCCAGACTGCGGCATCCAGCGCGGCCGCCAGCAGGGGGGCGCACGCCTGCCCAGTCACAGCCACGCCCCGTGCATCCCGCGTGCCCAGCCCTTGTTGCATGCCCTGCGGCTCCTGCTGCGGGGACCAAGACACGCCGCGCCCCGCAGTCCCTGCCGGGTCGTTCACCAAGCACCCCGCATCGGGCTGCCCGATAGAGCGAAATGCATCGAGCCGGGTCGCGTGCACCTTCTGCACCGCGCGCGCGCGCATGACACGGCCTGCGCACACAACCAGCACGCCCTGCGCCTGCGGATCGACCATCACGCGCAAAGCGTCGCGCAGATTGCCCGGGCCATCGGCGTCCGGTGCATCGGCGGGCCGCATCGCGCAAGTCAGCACCAAGGGCTTGCCCAGTCCGCGCAGCAGGGGTCCCAACAGTAACTCCAGGAGCCAGGCGGTTTCTTCCAGCGTGTCCGTGCCGTGGGTGATCAGCACACCGCGCACCTCGGCCTGCGCCAGCCCATGCTGGCAACGCCGCAGCAGCGCCTGCCAGACCGGCAGGTCCATGTCTTTGCTGTCGATCTGGGCCACCTGCTCGCTCTGGATTGCGAGCCCGGTCAACGCGGCCGGGATGGCCAGGCCCGCCAGCAGTTCCTCGACGGGCTTCTGCCCCGCCACATAAGCCCCGGCGCCCTTTTCCGGCGTGGAAAGCCCGGCAATCGTGCCTCCGGTGCCAAGAACCACGATTTTTTGCGCCTTGTCGGAAGTTTTTACTTGCATTCTCTTGAAAACTGTTGAAAAATACAGTTACTGGATATGAAGACAGTTGGTTAGCACTACAGGAGCCACACCATGGACTTGCCGAACGATGCCCCTCCCGCCAAGCTCACGGCCCGCCAGCAACAGATTCTGGACCTGATCCAAAGCGCCATCGCCAACACGGGCGCGCCGCCGACGCGCGCCGAAATCGCCAATGAGCTCGGTTTCAAGTCCGCCAACGCGGCAGAAGAGCACCTGCAAGCCCTGGCACGCAAGGGCGTGATCGAACTGGTCAGCGGCACCTCGCGCGGCATCCGGCTCAAGAGCAAGGCGCTGCGTGCCACCCTCTCTTCGTCCTTGTCCAGTATCGGTGAAAAAGTGGCGGCGGGCGCGGCGCAACTGGCTCTGCCCCTGGTGGGCCGCGTGGCCGCCGGTTCGCCCATCCTGGCGCAAGAACATGTGGATCAGACCTACTACGTTGAAAGCTCCCTGTTCCAACGCAAGCCGGATTACCTGCTCAAGGTACGCGGCATGTCCATGCGCGACGCAGGCATCATGGACGGCGATCTGCTGGCCGTGCAGACTGCCAAGGAAGCCAAGAACGGCCAGATCGTGGTGGCCCGACTGGGCGAGGAAGTGACGGTCAAGCGCTACCGTCGCAACAAGGACGTGGTGGAACTGCTGCCCGAGAACCCGGATTACCAACCCATCGTGGTCGAGCCAGGTGACGCTTTTGAAATCGAGGGTCTGGCCGTGGGCCTGATCCGCAACACCATGCTGATGTGAGGAAAGCACCATGTCCGCGATGACCCTGCCCTCTCCCCGGTTCTTCTCCCTCGCGAGCGCACCGACCTTGCGATCGCCGCTGAATACGCCTGCACGTCCGGCCGTGCGCGTGGTGCGCGCCCGGTCCAACCTGCCGGCCCACGACCCCTCTTGCACCGCGCAGCGCATGGTCATTTCCGGCCGCATGGCCGAGGTCTGTGCCGAGCTGGAGCGCATGACTGCTGGCGCCTATCGCTGACACCAAACCAGGGCGACGCGCTTCGTTGCCGCCACCGAACAAGGCATACGGATACGGTTCTGCCCTTGAGCCTTCACAGTCACGCGAACGACGGTAGACCCCAAGCAGCCCATGCACAATAAGGTGCATGAACATCGCCATATTGGACGACTATCAGGATGTTGTCCGTCAACTTGATTGCGCTCGCAAGCTGGACGGCCTGCACTACAAGGTCTACACCAACACCGTCAGGGGCCTGGGGCAACTCGCCATCCGTTTGCGTGACGCAGAAGCGCTGGTGCTGATCCGCGAACGCACACACATCACCCGCGCCCTGCTGAACAAACTTCCCCAGCTGAAATTCATCAGCCAGACTGGCCGCATCGGCTCGCACATCGACCTGGCGGCCTGCACGGAACGCGGCGTGGCCGTGGCAGAAGGAGCCGGCAGCCCCATCGCTCCAGCGGAACTCACCTGGGCCCTGGTGATGGCCGCGACACGTCGTCTGCCTCACTACATCGGAAACCTCAAGCAGGGGATCTGGCAAAGAACCGGCTTCGACAAAGCGAGCGGTGGTCCCGTCGACAGCGAGGCTGGCTGGCCGCCCGCCTTCGGCCTGGGCACGTCCCTGCGCGGCAAGACCCTGGGGATTTGGGGCTACGGCAAGATCGGCCAGATGGTGGCGGCTTACGGCCGGGCTTTTGGCATGCGAGTGTGGATCTGGGGCAGCGAGGCATCACGGCAGCAAGCCGTGCACGACGGTTTCGCAGCCGCTGCCAGCCGCGAGGACTTTTTCGCGGGCAGCGACGTGCTCAGCCTCCACTTGCGCCTGAACGACGCCACGCGAGGCATCGTGACCGCACAGGACCTCGCGCGCATGCAAGCCACAGCCCTGCTGGTCAACACCTCGCGCGCTGAACTGCTCGAACCAGACGCCCTGCTGCATGCGCTGCGCCAAGGCCGCCCCGGCATGGCGGCCATCGACGTGTTCGAGTCCGAACCCATCGCGGTGGACCATCCCCTGCTGAGCCTGGGCAACTGCATCTGCACCCCGCACATCGGTTATGTCGAACGCGACAACTACGAGCTGTACTTCGGCACAGCCTTCGACAATCTGCTCCACTTCATGCAAGGCCAGCCCAGCAACATCGTGAACCCCGAGGTGCTGGCGCACTGACATGCGCGTCGACCTGAGCGCTGAAACACGCGTGACAAGCCGTCACCACGCAAGCACACGCCGACTGGCCCCGGCCACCGCCATGCCGCCCCGATAATTCCCGCCATGAGCCCATCCCCACTGGAATCCTCGCCCTTGTTCCCCCGCGTCGCCGTGATCGGTGCCGGCGCCATGGGTCGAGGTATCGCGCAGATCGCCGCCCAGGCAGGCAGCCGAGTGACCTTACACGACACCAACCCCGATGCCGTGACAGCCGCGATGCAATCGATAGGCGAGCAATGGGACAAGCAGGTCGGCAAAGGCCGGCTCACGGCCGACGCTGCCTCCGCCGGCAAGGCATGCCTGCGCGGCGCCACCCAACTCGGCGAGCTGGCTGACTGTGACCTCGTGATCGAGGCCGTGGTCGAGAACCTACAGGTCAAGCAACAACTCTTCATCGAGCTGGAGGCCATCGTCAAGCCCCAGACCGTGCTGGCCACCAACACCTCCTCGCTGTCGGTCACGGCGATCGGGTCCGCGCTCCAACACCCGCAGCGCCTGGCCGGTTATCACTTCTTCAACCCGGTGCCTGTGATGAAGGTGGTCGAAGTCATCCCCGGCCTCAAGACCGACCCGCCCGTCTGCAAACAGCTGACCGTGTACGCGCGCCAGATGGGCCACCAGCCCGTGCAGGCACAGGACACGCCCGGCTTCATCGTCAACCACGCTGGCCGTGCCTACGGCACCGAGGCCTTGCGCATCGCCAGCGAGGGCGTGGCCGACTACGCGACCATCGATCGCATCCTGCGCGATCAGGTGGGCTTCAAGCTTGGGCCTTTCGAACTGATGGACCTGACGGGGCTGGACGTGTCGCACCCGGTGATGGAATCCATCTACCGCCAGTACTACGAGGAAGCGCGCTACCGCCCGAGCGTGATCACGGCCCAGCGCCTCGCGGGTGGCCTGCTGGGCCGCAAGACCAGCGAAGGCTTTTACCGTTACGTGGAGGGTCAGCCCGAATTGCCGCCTGAACCGCCCGTGCCCCCGGTGGCGGAGCTCCCGCCAGTCTGGGTGTCCCCGCGCGCCGCGCGCCGTGCCGAGCTGTACCAGTTGCTGAAAGACCTGGACGCGAAGATCGAAACCGGTCAAACGCCTTCGACGGCGGCGCTCACGCTGGTGGCCCCCCTGGGCCATGACGTGACCACGATCGCGGTGGTCGAACGCCTGGACCCTGCACGCACCGTCGGCATCGACCTGTTGCTCGAGGACGCCGTGACGCGGCGCCGCGTGCTGGCCACCAACCCGGCGACCCGCCCCGACATGCGCAACGCCGCCCATGCGCTGTTCGCGCGCGATGGCAAGGCCGTCAGCGTGATCCGCGACAGCGGTGGTTTCGTCACGCAACGCGTGGTGGCCGGCATCGTCAACGTGGCGGCGGACATCTGCCAGCAGCGCATCTGCACGCCGGCCGACCTGGAAATGGCGGTCACCTTGGGCCTGGCCTACCCGCTCGGCCCCCTGGCCTTGGGCGACCGGTGCGGCCCCACCAACGTGCTGGAAGTGCTCTTCAATCTGCAGACGGTGTATGGTGACCCGCGTTACCGACCCAGTCCCTGGCTGCGTCGGCGCGGCGCCATCGGCCTGTCCCTGCTGCATGAGGAAGAATGAAGCCCAACCACGACAAACAACCTCGGACGAAGCAGGCATGAGCGCGCAACTCAAAAGCAGCACCCACGGTCTGACCATGGTGCTGACCGTCTCCAACCCAGGCCAACGCAACGCACTGGGCCCCGCCATCTACGCTGCGGGCATTGAGGCCTTGAATGTGGCCGAAACCAACCCGGATGTGCGCAGCGTTATTCTGATCGGTGAAGGAACCACTTTCTGCGCGGGCGGTGATCTGAACCGCCTGCAAGCCAACCGACAACAGCCGCCCGCAGTGCAGACTCAGAGCATTGATCAGCTGCACGGATGGATTGAAGCCATCCGTGCCTTTCCCAAACCGGTCATCGCCGCCGTGGAAGGGTACGCCGCCGGCGCAGGGTTCGCGCTCGCGCTGTCCTGCGACTTGATCGTTGCCGCCAGCGACGCGGTTTTCCTGACCTCCTATGGCCAGGTGGGCCTTTCCCCCGACGGCGGCACCAGCTGGCAGCTCGCGCGCAGCTTGCCCCGCCAGTTCGCCAGCGAGCTGCTGCTCGCGGGCGAACGCATCGGCGCCTCGCGCCTGCACGCCCTGGGTCTGGTCAATCGCGTCTGCGAGCCTGGGCATGCCCTGGACACGGCGCTGGCGTTGGCAGTTCAAGTCAACGCCCAAGCCCCCAACGTGCTCGCCAGCGGCAAAGAACTTCTGGAGACTGCCGTACACAACAGCCTGCACGCGCATCTGGCCGAGGAACAAGAACATTTCGTGCGCAACCTGAATCACCCGAACGCGGGCATCGGCATTGCCGCTTTCCTGAACCGGCAGGCGCCCGAATTCGAATGAACCAGCGCGCATGAACCCAGCCGCCTTCTGAGCACGCCCCCGTCGCGCACAGGACAAGTTCAGCAGCCCACGCAAGTGCCCGAGTCACCCAGCGGACAGACCATGGACGAACCCAAACTTACCATCGAGGAACGGACCGCGATCAACGCGGGCCGATGGTTTTCCTCTCTCTCACCAACCCTCCGCCACGACATCCTGCGATGCGCCTACGTCATGCGTCACAAAGACGGCGAACTGCTGGCCGCGCGAGGCGATCCGCCAGAAGACTGGATCGCCTGCGCCAAGGGGGCCATCCGCGTCAGTTCGACCACGCTGGCGGGCAAGCAGATCACCCTGGCCTACGTGGAACCGGGTGTGTGGCTGGGCGACACAGCGCTCTTCGACGGCGATCTGCGCACTCACGATGCCTATGCCCATGGCGAGACGAGCACCTTGCGCGTGGCCAAGGCCGATTTCCAGAAGTTGCTGGACACCCATGCCGAACTCTACGCGGCCCTGCTGCGCCTGCAGGCGCGACGCATCCGCTCGCTTTACGGCCTAGTCGAGGACTTGAACACCCTGCCCCTGCGCGCGCGTCTCGCCAAGCAGCTGCTGCATCTGGTGCGCAGCTACGGCACGCCGTCCTTGAACGCGGCGAACGAGACCCGCATTGGCCTGCACCTGGCGCAGGAGGAACTGGCGCAGCTGCTGGGAGCCTCCCGTCAGCGCGTGAACCAGGAACTCAAGGCCATGGAGCGCGAGGACGCCATACGCATCGAGCCCGGTGGCCTGGTGGTGCGCAGCCGCGAGGCGCTGATGCGCATCGCCGAGACAGAACAAGTCCGGGACACCTAGATACAGCGGGCGGCAAGCCGGGCATGAGCGACAGACCAACAGAGACGCGAGGAGACCATGCCCCCCAACGACAGTGAACGTGACAACCCTTATGTCGGCACGCGGCCCGTCCCGGCCACCCATGCCTTCGACACGGCGGCCCTGCAAGTCTGGTTGACGCAGCATCTGCCCGGATTCAGCGGTCCGCTGACCGTGGAGTCCTTCAAGGGCGGGCAATCCAACCCGACCTACAAACTGATCACGCCCACGCGCAGCTACGTGATGCGGGCCAAGCCAGGCCCTGTCGCCAAGTTGCTGCCCTCGGCCCATGCCATTGAGCGGGAATACGCCGTGATGCGCGGCCTGGCCGGCACCGAGGTGCCCGTGCCCGAGATGCTGGCCTTGTGCGAGGACGAAACCGTCATCGGCCGTGCCTTCTACATCATGGCCTTCATGCCCGGGCGCGTGCTGTGGGAGCAATCCCTGCCCGGCCTGTCGCCCACCGAACGCCGCGCCATCTACCTGGAAATGAACAGGGTCATCGCGGCGCTGCACAAGGTGGATTTCAGTGCGCGGGGTCTGGGCGACTACGGCAAGCCGGGGGCCTACGTGGAGCGCCAGATCGCGCGTTGGGGCAAGCAATACCGCGCCTCGGCGGATGGTGCGGGTGAACTCTCGCAGGCCATCCCCGAAATGGAACAGCTGCTGGACTGGCTGCCGGCCCACTTGCCCGCCAGTGCCCGCGATGACAGCCTGGTCAGCATCGTGCACGGCGACTACCGGCTCGACAACCTGATGTTCGATGCCACCGAGCCCCGGGTGATCGCCGTGCTGGACTGGGAACTCTCCACCCTGGGACATCCGCTCGCGGACTTCGCCTACCACTGCATGGCCTGGCACATCCCACCGGGCGACTTCCGTGGCATCGGTGGCCTTGACCTGAAGGCCCTGGGCATTCCGCTCGAAGAGGAATACATCGCGCTCTACTGCGAACGCACGGGCAACCACGGTGGACGCGTCACGCCTGCCACGCTGCGCGCGGACTGGAATTTTTACCTAGCCTACAACCTGTTCCGCATCGCGGCCATCCTGCAAGGCATCGCCAAGCGCGTCGAAAACGGGACGGCCGCCAGCGCGCAGGCACGCAAATCCGCCGCCGGTGCGCGGCCCATGGCCGCGCTGGCCTGGCAGTTCGCGAAACAGCGGGGCTGACACCCCGGAACGCCGTCTGAACGCGGGCCTCTGCATGCAACACCTCCCGCCACGAGCCGGCACAGAACACGACCGCCCACACCCAGAGACTTGAGGAGACACCATGGATTTCGACTATTCACCCCGAACCCAGAAGTTACGCGCGCGCCTGCAAGACTTCATGGACAAACACATCCACCCGAATGAGGCCACCTACCATGAGGAGCAGGCCGCCAACACCGCGGCGGGGCGCCGCTGGACGCCCCTACCCCTGATCGAAAAACTGAAGGAACAAGCCCGTGCCGAGGGGCTATGGAACCTCTTTCTGCCGCGCGACAGCGCGGAGATCGCCGGGGTGGCTGGCACCGATTGGGGCGGCGCGGGCCTCACCAACCAGGAGTACGCGCCGCTAGCCGAGATCATGGGCCGCGTGCCCTGGGCCTCCGAGGTATTCAACTGCTCGGCGCCCGACACCGGAAACATGGAAACCATCGCGCGTTACGGCAGCCCCGAGCACCGTGCGCAATGGTTGCGCCCCTTGCTCGAGGGAAAGATCCGATCCGCCTTCGCGATGACCGAGCCCGACGTGGCTTCCAGCGACGCGACCAACATCGCCACGCGCATCGAGCGCGTGCCAGGCCAGAGCGGCGAGGACTATCTGATCAACGGCCGCAAGTGGTGGACCTCCGGCGCGGGCGATCCGCGCTGCGCCATCTACATCGTCATGGGTAAGACCGATCCCGAGGCCCCGCGTCACTCGCAACAGAGCATGGTGCTGGTGCCGGCGAACACGCCAGGCATCACCGTCATGCGCCCCCTCACCGTGATGGGCTACGACGACGCACCCCACGGCCACATGGAGGTGGATTTCAAGAATGTGCGCGTGCCAGCCTCCAACATGCTGCTGGGTGAAGGTCGAGGCTTCGAGATCGCCCAGGGGCGCCTGGGGCCCGGGCGCATCCACCACTGCATGCGGCTGATCGGTCAGGCCGAACGCGCGCTGGAATCCATGTGCAAGCGGGCCTCGTCGCGCGTGGCCTTCGGCAAGCCCGTGGCCGCCCAGACTGTGACGCAGGAGCGCATCGCCGAGGCGCGCTGCCAGATCGACATGGCGCGCCTGCTCACGCTCAAGGCAGCATGGATGATGGACACTGTAGGCAACAAAGTCGCTCAGACGGAGATTGCGATGATCAAGGTGGTGGCGCCCAGCATGGCCTGCCAGGTGATCGACTGGGCCATGCAGGTCCATGGCGGCGGCGGGCTCAGCCAGGACTTCCCGCTCGCCTACAGCTGGGCACACGCGCGCACGCTGCGGTTCGCCGACGGACCGGATGAGGTGCACCGCAACGCGATCGCCAAATGGGAACTGGGCAAATACGCCCCAACTGCCAAGGTCGTGGAGCCGCCAGTAACCCGGGGTTGCTGACGCGGTTCACGGAAACGACGCACAATGTCTGGGTGAGCGTTTGCGCCAGTTGTGGCAACGCACGGCTGATGTTTTCGAAGTTCCCGGAGTTCTCATGATCGACGTCTATTCCTGGCCCACGCCCAATGGCCACAAGGTGCACATCATGTTGGAGGAATGCGGCTGGCGCGAAGGACGCGACTGGCATGCCCGCCCCATCAACATCGGTGAAGGTGACCAGTTCAAGCCCGAGTTTCTGAAGATCAGCCCGAACAACAAGATTCCTGCCCTGGTCGACAGCCAAGGGCCGGATGGCCAGCCCATCAGCTTGTTCGAGTCCGGCGCCATCCTGCTTTACTTGGCCGGCAAATTTGGACTGTTCCTGCCAGCCGATGCGCGCGGCAAATACGAGGTGCTGCAGTGGCTGATGTTCCAGATGGGCGGTGTTGGCCCCATGCTGGGCCAGACCCATCACTTCCGCCTCTACGCGCCGTTGAAGATTGACTACGCGATCAACCGCTACACCAATGAGGCCAAGCGTCTTTATGGTGTGATCGATCAACGTCTCGCGCGCAGCCCATGGCTGGGAGGCACCGACTACTCCATAGCCGACATCGCCGTCTTCCCCTGGCTGCGCGGCTGGCAGGGCCAGGGCATTACCTTGGGTGACTACCCACATCTGGAAGCCTGGTTCCACAAAATCGAGGCCCGCCCGGCCGTGCAACGCGGCCTGCAGGTCCTCGCGCATCTGCGCAAGGCCACGCCTACGCCCAGCGACAAGGAACGGGAAGTGCTTTATGGCGCGACGCAATACCAGCGGCGCTGATTGAGCCGCCTGTAGCCTGTCCCGAACAACTGAGTCATGAGCCGCAGGGCGACGGACGCTCACCCGGCCTTCAAGCCACGGCCCAGAACTGATCCAGCCCCTCGAACTCCCATTCGACCGGGTCCTCGCGACCGACGATGCGCTCGATCACGCTGGACGAGGAAAGATCCACGGTCTGCGGCGCGATGTGGGCGGTCCGATCCACCGAATAAAACACCTTGACCACCGGCTTGGTCAAGGCTTTCGGCGACTGCTCCACGACCACCGCCAGCACCGCCCCCCAGCGGTCGGAAGACAAACGCAGCAGCGACCCCACTGGGTAGATTCCTAGGCTCTTGACGAAAGCCTGGAACACACGCTGGTCAAAATGCCCCCGTGACCATTCGGCCATCTTGTGCAAGGCGTGCGCGGGATCCCAGCCCGCCTTGTAGGGCCGGTCGGAGGTGATGGCGTCATACACATCGCATACCGCGCCCATCTTGGCGTACAGGCTCAACTCTTCGTCCTTGAGGCCTTCTGGGTAGCCCGAGCCATCCACCTTTTCGTGGTGATGCAGACAGACATCCAGCGCGACGGGGTCAAGATTGCCGACGCTCTGAAGCATGCGGTAGCCATCGATCGTGTGTTTCTTCATCACGTCGAACTCTGCGGGTGTCAGCTTGCCCGGTTTGTTGAGCACCTGAGGAGGCGTGGTGGCCTTCCCCAGGTCATGCAGCAGGCCTGCCAGGCCGGCCGACCGCGTCTGCGTATCGCTCAAGCCCATCTGCCGAGCCAAGGCAATCATCAGGGCACAAACAGCGACGGAATGCATGTAGGTGTAGTCGTCGGCGGTCTTGAGCCGCGCCAGGCTGATCAACGCGCTGGCGTTGCGCGAGACGGAGTCGGAGATTTCTTCCACCAATTGCTGGGCCCGGGACGCGTCCACCGTCTTGCCCATGCGGGCTTGCTGGAACATGGACATCACTGCCTGCTTGGACTGGTGGCAGATCTGGGCCGCGCGAGACAACTCGTCCTTGATCGGAACCGGCTCGGTCACACGGGGAGGGAGGGTGGCCTCCCTGAACTCCTGCTCGACCTCGAAGGCGACCTGCTCCTCGGTTTCGATCTCGGTGCCTGCGGGAACATCGAGCCCCTTGCGGCTGTCGATCCAGACCTCACGAATGCTGCTGTCGCGTATGCGCTCCAGATCCTTGGGGTCGGTCAGCAGAAAGCTGTCGCGCCAAAAGGGATGCTCCTGCCAGGAGCCCCGCAGTTCTTCGACCCACATCCCCAATTTGAGCGACTCGACGCGTATGCATTTGAGCATCACCAGCTCCCCCACACTCCTGCACCCATACTAACATCAAGCCAGTCAAAGAGGGATCACCAGGATTGGGGAGCACCTTCCAGCGCGGGGCGCGGTTGCCCCGGCGATTGGTACGACAGCGGGCGAACCAGGGCCCGCCAGGAATCAATGCAAGTGACGCGGCTTGCGACCGCCGCCATGGCCACCTGACCCACCCGCCCCGCGCGGGGGCTTGCCAATTTCCAGTGAGTTGACCAAGGCGTCGTAGCGGCTGCGGAAAAGATTGTCGATTTCGCCCACCAGCCCGCCGAGTTCGGCGGCGTCGAAGTGCCGCTCCATGACGTGGATCACGTCCTGCACCAGCAGATCGCGCTGCACTTGCATGATGGCGCCCGGATTGGGGCCGACAAACAGCATTTGGAAATCGTCCCGAGACTCCGTCTCCGGATCAGCCTCTTCCTCGTCGAACTCTACGTCGTAGAACGTGATCTCGATGGCCGCACCCGCCTGTGAGAGCTCATTGAGGCTCATGCACATTTCGTCAAGAGACTGGCGGAAATCCTCGTCGCCCAGCACCGTCCAGCACAGGCGCAGCATGTGCTCCTCGGCCTCGAAGCGGATGCCGGGTTCATCCTCGTAATGGCTATGCGCACCCTCGGCCAATGTGCGCGCGCCAGCGTATTTCCAGAGCGGCTTGAGCGCTTCCTGAATCTGGTCAAAGGCCACGTCTGCGCGCAAAGGCACATCACCGTGCACATGAATTTCAAACGGAGCGTCGTAGCTGCTGGCCATAAAAAGGGTGGGTGTGAGTGCTTGGTGCCTCGAACCGGGGTCGAACCGGTACGCGCCCTTTCAGGCTGCGGCGGATTTTAAGTCCGCTGTGTCTACCAATTTCACCATCGAGGCTGCAGGAAGAGGATCTGCCCGATTGTGAAGCAAACGGCGCAAGGCAGAGGCCGAGGCAATGGAGCGGGAAACGAGGCTCGAACTCGCGACCTCAACCTTGGCAAGGTTGCGCTCTACCAACTGAGCTATTCCCGCGTTGTGCATCTGGAGGCGCGATCCGGAGTCGAACCGGACTAGACGGATTTGCAATCCGTTGCATAACCGCTTTGCTATCGCGCCTTCAAAACTTCCAACCCCGAGCCACCGGGGCTGAATAAAAAAGGGAAGCATGGGCTTCCCTTTTCGGAATCTTGGAGCGGGAAACGAGGCTCGAACTCGCGACCTCAACCTTGGCAAGGTTGCGCTCTACCAACTGAGCTATTCCCGCGTTAAGAGACCAGGATTATAGACCGAATTTCGCACTCGTCATGAAGACGAGTGCGAAATTATTTTGGTCTCGTGCTCAATGTTTGATGGACCCCTGGACGGCCTCGGGCGCGGCGGGCGCCACGGCTTCCAAGGCCACGGGCTGATCATCCGGCAAAGGCGTGGGCAGCCGCTCGAGAGCGATTTCCAACACCTTGTCGATCCACTTGACCGGCACGATGTCCAGGCCGCTCTTGACGTTGTCCGGGATTTCCTGAAGGTCCTTCACGTTTTCCTCGGGAATCAGCACGGTCTTGATGCCGCCACGCAGCGCGGCGAGCAGTTTTTCCTTCAGCCCACCGATGGCAGTGACTTCCCCACGCAGAGTGATTTCGCCCGTCATGGCCACTTCACCACGCACGGGTATGCCCGTCATGGCCGAGACCATGGCGGTGGTCATGGCGGCGCCGGCGCTGGGCCCGTCCTTGGGCGTCGCGCCATCAGGTACGTGGACGTGCAGATCGCGTTTCTCGAAATACTCGTCCGGGATGCCCAGGCTGCGAGCCCGGCTGCGCACCACGGTGCGCGCGGCCTCCACCGACTCTTTCATCACATCGCCCAGGGAACCGGTGCGGGTGATGTTGCCCTTGCCGGGCATGAGCGCGGCCTCGATGGTCAGCAGATCGCCGCCCACCTCCGTCCAAGCCAGGCCCACGACCTGTCCGACCTGGTTTTGCTGCTCGGCGCGGCCGTAGGTGAACTTGCGCACGCCCAGGTAGTCATGCAGGTTCTCCGCCGTGACCTGAACCTGGGGGGTGAGTTTTTTGAGCTGCAGGCCCTTGACCACCTTGCGGCAGATCTTGGAGATCTCGCGCTCCAGCGAACGCACGCCCGCCTCTCGGGTGTAGTAGCGCACGATGTCACGGATCGCGTCTTCCGTGATCAGCAATTCCTCGTCCTTGACGCCGTTGTTCTTGAGCTGCTTGGGGCTCAAGTAACGCTGGGCGATGTTGACCTTCTCGTCCTCGGTGTAACCCGACAGTCGAATGACTTCCATGCGGTCCAGCAGCGCCGGTGGGATGTTCATGGAGTTGGACGTGGCGACGAACATCACGTCCGATAGGTCGAAGTCGACCTCCACATAATGGTCACCAAACTTGTTGTTCTGCTCCGGGTCCAGCACCTCCAGCAGTGCGCTCGAGGGGTCGCCTCGGAAATCGGTGCCGAGCTTGTCGATCTCATCCAGCAGGAACAGCGGATTGCGCGTGCCAACCTTGGCCAGCGATTGCAGCACCTTGCCGGGCATGGCACCGATGTAGGTTCGGCGGTGGCCGCGGATCTCCGCCTCGTCGCGCATGCCCCCCAGGGCCATGCGCACGTACTTGCGCCCCGTGGCCTTGGCGATCGATTGCCCCAACGAGGTCTTGCCCACGCCAGGCGGGCCGACCAGGCACAGAATCGGGGCCTTGACCTTGTCCACGCGCTGCTGCACCGCGAGGTACTCGAGAATCCGGTCCTTGACCTTCTCCAGGCCGAAATGATCCTGGTTCAGCACTTCCTCGGCATTCGCCAGATCGTGCTTGATCTTGGTCTTCTTGCTCCAAGGCAGGCCGACCAGGGCATCGATGTAGTTGCGCACCACCGTGGCCTCGGCCGACATGGGCGACATGAGCTTGAGCTTCTTGAGCTCGTTCTCGGCCTTCTTACGCGCCTCGGCGGGCATGCGCGCCAGCTTGATCTTCTTCTCGATTTCCTCGAGGTCTGCCCCGTCCTCGCCTTCGCCCAGTTCCTTCTGGATGGCCTTGACCTGTTCGTTCAGATAAAAATCGCGCTGGTTCTTCTCCATCTGGCGCTTGACGCGGCCACGGATGCGCTTGTCGACGTTGAGGATGTCGACTTCCCGCTCGATCTGCTCGAACAGGTTTTCCAGCCGGTCCTTGACTTCAGACAGACTCAGCACGGTCTGCTTGTTTTCGAGCTTGAGCGGCAGGTGAGCGGCAATGGTGTCGGCGAGGCGGCCCGGGTCATCGATGCTCGAGATCGAGGTCAGGATCTCGGGCGGAATCTTCTTGTTGAGCTTGACGTACTGGTCAAACTGCTGCATCACGGCTCGGCGCAAGGCCTCGATTTCGCTACTCAGCTTTTCGCCCAGGCCTTCCGTCGGCGCGGCTTGCACCGGCACCACGGTGGCGGTGAAATGGGTTTCACCTTCCGTGATGCTCTGGACGTTGGCGCGCTGCTGGCCCTCGACCAGCACCTTCACCGTGCCATCCGGCAGTTTCAACATCTGCAGGATGGTGGAGACGCAGCCCACGTCGAACATGTCCGACACCTGAGGTTCATCCTTGGCCGCGGCTTTCTGCGCCACCAGCATGATGCGGCGCTCGGCTTCCATAGCCGCTTCCAGGGCCTTGATGCTCTTGGGGCGCCCCACGAACAGCGGGATCACCATGTGGGGGAAGATGACCACGTCGCGCAGAGGCAACAGCGGCAGTTCCAGGGGTTCGGGCGGCAGATGGGTTTGACCGGACATGGCGGGTCCTTGCAGTGTTTTTGTTGAGCAGGCGGTGACTGGTTGATAGATGCGGGGGGTTATCCTGTTTTTCCAGCCCTGCAATGCATATTAAGCCGCCTGGAATATTAAGAAAGATTCGGCCGTCCAAATCCACGAAGGAAACAGCGGAAAACCGATAGCTTTCCACGTTCCCCCGTTTTTTGCCTGATTTTCAGGCAAAACATGCAGGCCAAGACCGACCAGCCTCTGCCAAGTGGCCTGGCCAGGCCATGATCCTGGCATCCCGTTCAGGCCTGTTTGGCCGCCTCGCGGTAGACCAGCAAGGGCGGTTTGTTTTCCTCGATCGTGGACTCGTCCACCACGACCTTCTCCACATTGTTCAAGGTGGGCAAGTCGAACATGGTGTCGATCAAAGACTGCTCCATGATGGAGCGCAGCCCGCGCGCACCGGTCTTGCGAGCCAGACTTTTCTTGGCGATCGCGGCCAGGGCCGTGGGGCGGATTTCCAGCTCCACGCCCTCCATGCCGAACAGCTTGGCGTACTGCTTGACCAGCGCGTTCTTGGGCTCGGTCAGGATCTGCACCAGCGCATCCTCGCTCAACTCGGCCAACGTGGCGACCACGGGCATGCGCCCCACCAGTTCGGGGATCAGGCCATACTTGATCAGATCTTCCGGTTCGACTTCCTTGAACACTTCCGTCAGGCTACGCTGCGCCTTGCTCTTGACGGCAGCACCAAAACCGATGCCGGACGATTCCGTGCGGCGCTCGATCACCTTCTCCAGACCGGCGAAGGCACCGCCGCAGATGAAGAGGATGTTGGTGGTGTCAACCTGGATGAAATCCTGGTTCGGGTGCTTGCGTCCGCCCTGCGGCGGCACCGAGGCCATCGTGCCCTCGATCAGCTTGAGCAGAGCTTGCTGCACGCCCTCACCCGAGACGTCGCGCGTGATGCTGGGGTTATCGCTTTTGCGCGAGATCTTGTCGATTTCGTCGATGTAGACGATGCCGCGCTGTGCCTTATCGACCTCGTAATTGCAGTTCTGCAGCAGCTTGGCAATGATGTTCTCGACATCCTCGCCCACATAACCGGCCTCGGTCAGCGTGGTCGCGTCAGCCATCACGAAAGGAACGTTGAGCTGGCGCGCCAGGGTCTGCGCCAACAGGGTCTTGCCGGAGCCCGTGGGGCCGATCAGCAGGATGTTGCTCTTGGCCAGTTCCACCTCGTCCTTGCGCGCGGTCTCTTTGTGCTGCAGGCGCTTGTAGTGGTTATAGACCGCCACGGCGAGGGTGCGCTTGGCGGCGTCCTGGCCAATCACGTAGTTGTCCAGATTGGCCTTGATCTCGGCCGGGGTGGGCAGACTGCCGCGCCCCGCGTTCTGGTCAGTGGGCGCGGGCAACTCATCGCGAATGATTTCATTGCACAGTTCGATGCATTCGTCGCAGACGAACACCGAGGGGCCGGCAATCAGTTTGCGCACCTCATGCTGGCTCTTGCCGCAGAAAGAGCAGTACAAGGTTTTTTCGCTGGATGTGCTTTTTTTGTCGGCCATATGTTCATCACCTTCCTTGCCCACCGGGATTTCCCGGGCAGATCATAACCAAGCGCGCGACCTGTTCGGGCGGGCGTTCCAGGCCCCAAAAAAGGTCCTGGATTGGCCTCGCAAAAACCGCGCCGCCCGGAAACTCAGGGCCGTTTCGCGATCACCTGGTCGACCAGGCCGTAGTCTTTGGCCTCGTCGGCGGACAGGTAGTAGTCGCGTTCGGTGTCGCGCTCGATCTTTTCCAACGGTTGACCCGTGCGCTCGGCCAGGATCTTGTTCAACTGCTCGCGCGTCTTGAGAATTTCGCGGGCGTGGATCTCGATTTCCGTCGCTTGGCCCTGGGCACCGCCCAGGGGCTGGTGGATCATGATCTTGGAATTGGGCAGGGAAAAGCGCTTGCCCTTGGCGCCCGCCGACAGCAAGAAGGCCCCCATGCTGGCTGCCATGCCGATGCACAGCGTGGACACGTCAGGCTTGATGAAGTTCATCGTGTCGTAAATGGACATGCCCGCGCTCACGCTGCCACCCGGAGAGTTGATGTAGAGCGAAATCTCCTTGTCGGGGTTTTCGCTTTCGAGAAACAGCAGCTGCGCCACCACCAGGTTGGCGGTCTGGTCGTTCACCGGCCCCACCAGGAAGATCACACGCTCGCGCAACAGGCGCGAATAGATGTCATAGGAACGCTCGCCACGCCCCGACTGTTCGATCACGATCGGCACCATGCCCAAGGCTTGCGTTTCGTTGGCGCCGTGGTAGGCGGAAGGATGAGCGACAGAGTTGCGCAGATTCATGTTGACTCCAAATGAGAGACCCGGACTGTATCGCCATTTATATAACGGAAATCCGGCAAGGCCCGTGAACGGCGGACAGGCCGCCGCTCAAGCAAATGGGGCCTGCCGCCGGGACTGCAAGCCCCGGCTCAGGCCCCACCCGCGAGCGACGCCCGGGATCAGCCGGGCTGGCCCATCAGATCGTCGAAGGAAACCGCCTTGTCCGTCACCTTGGCCTTGGACAACACGAATTCCGTGACGTTGTTCTCGATCACCACGGCTTCGACCTCGGCCATGCGGCGGTTGTCGCTGAAATACCAGCGCTTGACCTCGTCCGGACGCTCGTAGCTGGCAGCCAGTTCGTCGACATGGGCCTTGATCTGCTCGGGCGTGGCTTCCAGCTTGTTGGCGCGCACCAGTTCGGCCACCACCAGGCCCAGGCGCACGCGGCGTTCGGCCTGCGGCGTGAACAGTTCGGTGGGGATCGGCGCCTTGTCGGCGTCCTTGATGCCGCGGGCCTTCAGGTCCGCGCGGGCGCCTTCGACCATGCGATCCAACTCCGCCGCGACGATGCTCTTGGGCAGATCCAGCTCGGCCTTGGCGATCAGGGTGTCCATCACCGCCTGCTTGTTGCGCGCCACCAGGCGGGCCTTGACCTCGCGCTCCAGGTTCTTGCGGATGTCGGCATGCAAGGCCGCCACCGTGCCCTCGGCCACGCCCAGGGATTTGGCCAGGGCATCGTCCACCACGGGCAGGTGCGCGGCTTCGATCTTCTTGACCGTGACCAAGAAATCGGCAGTCTTGCCCGCGACGTCCTGACCGTGGTAATCAGCCGGAAACGCCAACGGGAAGGTCTTGCTCTCGCCAGACTTCATGCCGCGCACGGCATCTTCGAACTCCTTGAGCATCTGTCCTTCACCGACCAGGAACTGGAAGCCATCGGCCTTGCCGCCCTGGAAGGGCTCACCGTCGATCTTGCCCTCGAAGTCCACCGTCACGCGGTCGCCGTCCTGGGCAGCCTCGTCCTTGCCGCGCTGGGCAAAGGTACGGCGCTGCTTGCGCAGGATCTCGACGGTCTTCTGGATCGCGGCGTCGCTGACTTCGGCATTGACCTTCTCGATCTCGGCGCCCGCGAGGTCGCCGATCTTGACTTCGGGATAGACCTCGAACACCGCGTCGAAGCTGACCTGCCCCTCGGGCGCGTTTTCCTTCTCGGTGATGCGCGGCTGGCCCGCGACGCGCAGCTTGGCTTCGTTGGCGGCGGCGGCGAAAGCCTCGCCCACCTTGTCGTTCATCACCTCGTACTGCACCGAGAAACCGTAGCGCTGAGCCACCACACTCATCGGCGCCTTGCCGGGACGAAAACCGTCCATGCGCACGGTGCGCGCCAGCTTCTTGAGGCGGGCGTCCACCTCGGTCTTGATCACATCCACCGGCAGGTTGAGGGTGATCTTGCGCTCGAGCTTCTCGAGGGTTTCAACGGTAACGGCCATGGTGTGCTCCAAAAAATTCAAACAAGGCCCAAGGGGCCATGGCGCCGTAAAGCGCCGGGCTGATGTATCGGACTGGTGCGCGGGGGGGGACTCGAACCCCCACACCCTTGCGGGCGTCAGGACCTAAACCTGGTGCGTCTACCAATTTCGCCACCCGCGCAAGGAAAAACAAAAGGCGGTCATCACAAGTCCAGGAGACCTGCAACACCGCCTCACGAAATCGGTGAACCGCATATTTTAACCGTGTCGATGTCCCCGGCTGCGCCCGCCGGGTCCGTAGAGCACCGCGCCTGTTCTAACGGACTGCCCCCGGCGCGTCCCTCAGGCGCCGGTCACGGCAATGCGGGTGTTTCGCGGCGCACACGGAACCAGGCGGCATACATGGCCGGCAAGGCCAGCAGCGTCAGCACCGTCGCCACGACCAGCCCTCCCATGATGGCGATCGCCATCGGCCCCCAGAAGACACTGCGGGACAAGGGAATCATGGCCAACACGGCCGCTGCCGCCGTCAGCACAATCGGACGCAAACGTCGCACCGCGGACTCGACGATCGCGTCCCAGGCCGGCACGCCCCGCGCACGGTCTTGTTCGATCTGATCGATCAGGATGACTGAGTTGCGCTGAATCATGCCCATGAGCGCAATCACCCCCAGCAGCGCGACGAAGCCGAAGGGCCGGTTGAACAGCAGCAAGGCCGCCGCCACTCCGGCGATGCCCAGGGGGCCGGTCAGGTAGACCAGCAAGGCGCGGCTGAAGCTCTGCAACTGCAGCATCAGCAGGGTGAAGGTGATGAAGAGCATGACCGGCATGCCGGCCGCGATCGAACTGGACCCCTTGGAGCTTTCCTCCACGGTGCCCGCCACCTCGATGCGGTAGCCGGGCGCCCAGCGGGCCTCCAGGGCCCGCAGCGCCGGCAGCAGCTCAGTCGTCACGGTCGCGCCCTGCAGGCCCTCCGCGATGTCCCCCTGCACCGTGATCGCGTAGTTGCGGTTTTCCCGCCACATCACACCGGGCTCCCAGTTGAACTGCGGCTTGGCGATCTGGGTCAGGGGAATCACGCGCCCTGCGGCCGTGGGCACATAGGCATTGGCCAGATCGCTGACCGCGTCACGTTCGTCCAGAGGCTGTCTCAGCACGATGTCGATCAGCTTGTCGCCTTCGCGGAACTGCCCCACCGTTGCGCCAGCCAAGGTGGTCTTGGTGGCCTGGGCGATGGACTGGCTCGTCACCCCCAGGGCACGCGCCTTGTCCTGGTCGATTTCCAGTCGGATGACCTTGACCGATTCGTTCCAGTTGTCGTTGACGCCACGCATGTTCGCGTTCGCGCGCATCTCCGCCTTGACTTCATCGGCACGCGCACGCAAGGTGGCCGGGTCCGGTCCGACCACGCGAAATTGAACGGGATAGGCCACCGGCGGTCCGTTGGGCAGGAGCTTGACGCGCCCGCGCACCTCCGGGAACTCCTGCGCCAGCACGACCGGCAAGCGCAGACGCAAGGCCTCGCGGGCCTTCAAATCCTTGGACAAGACGATCAACTGGGAGACATTGGTCTGCGGGAACACCTGATCCAGCGGCAGGTAGAAACGCGGTACGCCGGAGCCCACCCAGGTGCTGACCGCGCCCACGCCCTCCTCGGCCATGAGGCGCCGCTCCACACGACGTGTCACTTCCTCGTTGGCGGCAAAGGAAGTGCCCTCGGGGAACCAGAGGTCCACCAGAACTTCAGGGCGCACCGAATCGGGAAAGAACTGCTGCTGAACACGGGTCATGCCGACCAGGCCCAGCACGAAGATGAGCAGGGTCGCGCCTATGGTCAGCCAGCGGTGCCCCACGCACCAATCCACCGCGCGGCGGAAGGCCCGGTAGAACGGCGTGTCGAAATGTTCATGCTGCTCGGCACCCACCGGCGTGGGCTTGGTCTTGAGCAAGACATTGCCCAGGTAGGGCACGAAATAGATGGATGCGAACCAGGACAGCACGAGGGCAATGCCCGTGACCGCGAAGATGGCGAAGGTGTATTCGCCGGTCGAAGACTTGGCCATGCCGATGGGCAGGAAACCCGTGGCCGTGATCAGCGTGCCGGTGAGCATGGGCATGGCTGTCATTTCATAGGCGAAGGTCGCGGCACGGGCCTTGTCGTAGCCCTCCTCCATCTTGCGCACCATCATCTCGACGGCGATGATGGCGTCGTCCACCAGCAGGCCCAGCGCGATGATGAGCGAACCCAGCGACACCTTGTGCAGGCCGATGCCCCAGTAGTTCATGGCCAGGAAAGTCACCGCCAGCACCAGGGGAATCGTGATGCCCACCACCAGCCCCGGGCGCATGTCCACATACCAGCGCCGCCACAAGGGATGCTGACCGACCAGCGGGGGCTCCCGTCGGTGCAGGCCCAAGCTCAGGAAACTCACCGCCAGCACGATGACCACAGCCTCGATCAGCACCTTCACGAATTCATTGACCGACTCGGTCACGGACCTCGGCTGATCCTGCACCTGCATCAGGCGCACGCCGGCCGGCAAAGTCTGCTCGATGCGCTTCGCGACAACCTGCAGTGCCTTGCCCAAGGCAACGATGTCGCCCCCCTTGACCATGGACACCCCCAGGGCAATGACTTCATGCCCGTCGTGACGAACCTTGACCGAAGGGGGGTCAACGTAACCGCGCGTGATGGTGGCGATGTCACCCAGGCGCAGCTGGGCACCAGAGGCACCACGGATCGGCATGGCGCGCAGTTCCTCCAGGGCGTTGAACTGCCCCGCCACCCGCACCTGCACCACGTCCAGCGGCGTCTGCACCGCGCCCGCGCTTTCAACCGCGTTCTGCTGCCCCAACTGCGCCAGCACCTGGTTCATGTCCAGCCCAAGCTGGGCCGCCGTCTTCTGGGAAATTTCGACGAAGACCTTTTCGTCCTGCACCCCGAACAGCTCGACCTTGGCCACGTCCGGCACGCGCAGCAGTTGCAGGCGGGCGTCATCGGCGAAATCCTTGAGTTCGGCGTAACTGAAGCCCTCAGCGCCCAGCGCGTAGATGACCCCATAGACGTCGCCGAAGTCGTCGTTGAAGAACGGTCCCTGGATGCCCTGCGGCAGTTGATGGCGCATGTCACCGACCCGCTTGCGCACTTGGTACCAGGTGTCCGCCACCTCGGACGGGGGCATCGAGTCCTTGAGGTTGAAGACGATCTGCGACTCACCGGGTTTGGAATAGCTGCGGATCTTGTCGGCGTAGGGCACCTCCTGCAGGGTGCGCTCCAGCTTGTCCGTCACCTGCTCAGCCACCTGCTGTGCCGTCGCGCCCGGCCAGTTGGTGCGCACCACCATGGCCCGGAAGGTGAAGGGCGGATCTTCGTCCTGCCCGAGCTGGAAATAGGCCGCCATGCCCAGCACCATCAGCACTACCATCAGATAGCGCGTCAGCGCGGGATGCTCCAAGGCCCAGCGCGAAGGGTTGAAGCCCTTTTTCGGTTCCATCTGCGTCATGACCGCTTCACTCCGCAGCCTGGGCTGATTTCGGTTGGTAGATCGTCACCTTCTGGCCGGGCGAGAGCACATGGACACCCGTGGCCACAACCAGTTGCCCCGGCTGCAGACCGGACGCGATCACGGCCTCGTTGCCATCGGCCGTCGCAACCTGCACGGGCTGGGAGCGCACGGTCATGCTGGCCGTGTCCAGCACCCAGACCGCCGTCACTTGGCCGTCTTGGCGCAGCGCGCTGCTGGGCAACTTGATGGCCTGCGCCAAAACGCCATTCGCACCTGGGCCTTTTGCCGGCGCGGCAGCGGCCGGCAGCACCGCCACGGTCGCGCCCAGGGGCGGCAGCTTGCGGACGGACTCCGCCGCCTCGATGCTGGCCTTGACCAAGAAGGTGCGCGTCACCGGGTCGGCACTCGCAGCCACTTCACGCACACGGCCAGGCAGCACCTCCCCGCTGGCCCAGACCCGCAACTGGACCGACATGCCATTGACCATGGTCGCCACCTGGCCCTCAGGCACGGAAAAGACCACGTCGCGCGGACCATCTTGCGCGATGCGCAGCACCGGCGCGCCCGCGGCCACCACCTGGCCCGGTTCGGCCTCGATGGCGGTGACCACCCCTGCCGCGTCGGCCACCAGCTTGGCGTAACGGGCCTGGTTGCCTTGCGTCGTCAACTGCGCCTCGGCCTGGTCGAGTTGGGCCTGCGCCGCCTTGAGTTGCGCCTCGCGCCGGTCCAGTTCGGCGTCGCTGATGAAGTTCTGCGCCCGCAGTTCGCGGTAACGCTGCAGATCGGCCGCCGCCAGGTCGCGGTTGGTCCGCGCCGCCGCAGCCTGGGCCCGGGCCGCGTCCGCCGTCAGCTGATAATCCTGCGCATCCAGCTGCGCGAGCACGTCACCCGCGTGCACCTGCTGGCCCAGATCCACCTGCCGCTGCACGATCTTGCCCGCGACCCGAAAGCCCAGGCGAGACTCGGTGCGGGCCCGCACCTCGCCCGCGAATTCGCGCGTGGCCAGCAAGGGACTGACCCCCACGGTCAGCACCTTGACGGCACGCACGGGCTCTTCCACCGGGGCAGGTTTCGAGCAAGCGGACAGCACAAAGGCGGCCATCAGCACCACGCCGATGCCGCCCGCCCGGGGCCAGGAAGATGAAAAACGATGCCGCATGAGAATGATTCCGCTGATGGAGTGCTAATGACTGACCAGTCAGTAATCTATTAAAACCCCCATGGCTTGTCAAGCCATCCCCCTGTCGTGAACCCTGCTTCCTCCGTCCAGCACTACGAAAACTTTCCAGTCGCCTCGCTGCTGTGCCCGCCCCGCTTGCGCGCGCCGGTCCGGGCGCTGTACCACTACGCCCGCACGGCCGACGACATCGCCGACGAGGGCAATGCCCCGGCGGCACAGCGATTGGCCGACTTGGCCGCCTACCGGGCGGAACTGCTGGATTGCTTCACGCCCGCCGCGCCAGGCACCCCTGCCCTGACCCCGTGGCGCTGGCCCCACATCTTCGGCCCGCTGCGGCGTGCCGTCCATGACTTCCAGCTTCCGCCAGCACCGCTGGCCGATCTGCTTTCGGCCTTCGTGCAGGATGTGGAGCAAACCGACCAGGCGACGCGCCAGGGCGGTGCACGAGCGGCCTATGCGGATCGCACCGAACTGCTGGATTACTGCCGGCGCTCCGCCAATCCGGTGGGCCGTCTGCTGCTGCACCTGCACGGGGTCACCGACGCAGCGTCGCTGGCGCAAAGCGACGCCATCTGCACGGCCTTGCAACTGATCAATTTCTGGCAGGACCTCAGCCTCGACATCCCGCGCGGCCGCCACTACCTGACGGCGGCGGACCGCGTCGCGCATGGCGTGAGCGATGCGGACCTCCAAGCCCTGCGGCCCACGCAGCAGACCCGGGCCCTGATCTCCGACTGCTGCGCCTGGGCGCGTGCATTGATGCGACAAGGCGCCCCGCTGGTGCACCGCGTGCCCGGCCGCATGGCCTGGGAGTTGCGCTTCGTCGTGCAAGGTGGCCTGCGCATTCTCGACAAGATCGAAGCCCAGGACTTCAACACCCTGCAGCAACGGCCGCGCATCACCCAGGCCGACGCGGCGTTGCTGCTGTGGCGCGCCGTCGGAATGCGCGCACCTGCCTCGAAACTGCGGCCTTGAGCTGGCCGCCTCGGGCGACCCCGCAGGCCTTGGGCAAGCCGGGTCAGCCTAAGGGTGAGGGCGCAGGATCTGCGGGAACCCGCTCCAGCTTGTCGCGCAGCAACTCGGCCAGCCAGTTCATGAACAGCTGCGCCCGGCGCGGCAGTTGCCGGCGGTTGGCGTAGACCAGCGACACCGGCATGGCCGGGGCGCGCCACCGCGGCAGCACCTCGACCAGCAGGCCCTGCTCGATCAGGGGCCGCATGCCCATGGCTGGCGCCTGGATCAGGCCCAGGCCCGCCACGCACGCGGCCGAATACGCCGCCGTGTCATTCACCGTCAGCGCGCCGGCCATGGGCACCGTGCGCACCGCGCCCTGCTCCACGTACTCCCAGCCCCCGGGCCGCGCGCCCAGGGTCGGCAGGTAGTGCACGAGGCGGTGTTTCGCCAGGTCCTCCAGCGTTTGTGGCGTGCCGTGCCGGGCCAGATAGGCTGGGCTGGCGCAGTTGATCTGAGCCATGTACCCCAGCGGGCGGGCCACCAGGGCCGAGTCTTCCAGCGCGCCGATGCGCAGCACGCAGTCGAAGCCCTCGCGCACCAGGTCCACGCGCCGGTCCGTGCTGCTGAGTTCCAGTTCCAGCTCGGGATGCAGCGCGAGGAATTCACCGAGCCGGGGCAGCACCTGCTGGCGCGCCACGCCACTGGGCATGTCCACGCGCAGGCGCCCACGCACCGCTTCGCCGCCGGTGCGGAAGAGGGACTGGGCCTCGTCCAGCTGAGCCAGCAGATCCTTGCAGCGCTCGTAGAACACCTGGCCATCCTGCGTGGTCTGCACGCGCCGTGTCGTGCGGTGCAGCAGCCGCGTCCCCAGGCTGGACTCCAGTTGCTGCACCGCCTGCGAAACGCTGGCCTTGGGCAGGCCCAGGCTGTCCGCCGCCTGGGTGAAACTGGCCAGTTCGGCCACGCGGGTATAGATCTGCAATTGCTCGGGGCGCAGCATGGTGGGCTCCTGTTGACAACGTGGCTGGGGTAGCTGGTGCCAATTGCTCACTCCGATTGTTCGCTATTGACGAACAAATTTATCAAATTCAGCCAATTTATCCAATCCATATGCATCAATAAAGTCATACCTGTCTCAACCCTCACTGACCAAGGAGCATGACCATGAGCCAGACATCCAGCCCCATCGCCCTCATCACCGGCGGCAGCCGCGGCCTGGGCCGCAACGCCGCCCTCGCCTTGGCCGCCCAGGGCACCGACGTGATCCTGACCTACCGCAGCCAACGGGCCGAAGCCGAGGCCGTGGTGACCCAGATCCGCGAGCAATACCAAGCTCAGGGCCGCCGCGCCGCGGCGCTTGAACTGGACACCGGCAACACCCAGGGCTTCGCCGATTTCGTGAACCGCCTGCGTGCCGTGCTGGCCGAGGAATGGCAACGCGAGCACTTCGACTACCTGCTCAACAACGCAGGCATCGGCGTGCATCAGTCTTTTGCTGAGACCACCGAGGCCCAGTTCGACCAGTTGATGAACATCCACCTCAAGGGCGTGTTCTTCCTGACGCAGAAACTGCTGCCCCTGATCCAGGATGGTGGCCGCATCCTCAATGTGTCCACCGGGCTGGCGCGCTTCGCGTTGCCGGGTTATGCGGCTTATGCGGCCATGAAGGGCGGCGTCGAGGTGCTGACACGCTACTTGGCCAAGGAACTGGGCCCGCGCGGCATCGCTGTCAACGTGATTGCCCCGGGCGCCATCGAAACCGATTTCGGCGGCGGCACCGTGCGCGACAACGCCCAGGTCAACGCATTCGTTGCCTCGCAAACGGCCCTGGGCCGCGTCGGCCAGCCCGATGACATCGGCGGCGCGATCGCCGCCCTGCTCTCGCCCGGCAGCCGCTGGATCAACGCCCAACGCATCGAGGCCTCGGGCGGCATGTTCCTCTGAACGCCCCAAAAGAAACCGCGCCGATTGGGTTCCAAGAAGGCGCGGAGCACCCGTAGCAAGCAGTTCAAGGTTGCGCCGAGAAGCGCAGCCGTACTGCCGTACGGTGAGCATCCCAGGCGCAAGATCGGCCCGCGCTGTCGCTTGATGCGAGCCTTCTTTAGAAGGGGTAGTGGCGCGGTGTGGTCTGCACGGTGATCCAGCGCAGTTCGGTGAACTCGTTAACCCCCTGCCGGCCGCCAAAGCGCCCGATGCCCGAGGCCTTAACGCCACCGAAAGGCATCTGGGCTTCATCGTGCACCGTGGGTCCGTTGACATGGCAGATGCCGCTGTCGATGCGCCGCGCCACGTTCATGGCGCGTGCGATGTCGCCGCCGAACACGGCCGAGGACAGACCGTACTCGTTGTCGTTGGCGCAGGCGATGGCTTCTTCCACCCCCTTGACGCGCACGATGGCCTTGACCGGACCGAAGGTTTCCTCGTGGTAGATCTTCATGGCCGGCGTGACGTGATCCAGCAGGGTCGCGGGCATCAGGGTGTTGGTGGCCTTGCCGCCGCACAGCAGCTTGGCGCCTTTCGCCAGCGCGTCGTCGATCAAGGCGTTGCAATGCTCGACCGTACTCATGCCGATCACCGAGCCCAGCACCACGGGTTCGGGCTTGCGCGGGTCGCCCAGGGGCAGGTTCTTCGCCTTGTCGGCGAACTTCTTGACGAAGGCGTCGGCGATCTTCTCGTCCACGATCAGGCGCTCGGTACTCATGCAGATTTGTCCGCTGTTGGCAAAGCAGCCAAAGGCCGCGCCGTTGACCGCGTCGTCCAGGTCGGCATCGTCCAACACGACCATGGGCGCCTTGCCACCGAGTTCGAGCACCACGGGCTTGAGGTACTTGGCGCAGGTCATGGCGATGATGCGGCCCACCCGTGTGCTGCCCGTGAAATTGACGCGCCGCACCGCCGGGTGCGCGACCATGGCTTCGACCACCGTGCCCGCGTCGGCCGGTGCATTGGTGATGTAGTTCACCACGCCGGGCGGGAAACCCGCGTCCATGAAGGACTCAATGATCAGCTGGTGCGTGCGCGGGCTGTTCTCCGAACCCTTGAGCACCACCGTGTTGCCGCAGGCCAGCGGCACGGCGATGGCGCGCGTGGCCAGGATGACGGGCGCGTTCCAGGGCGCGATGCCCAGCACGACGCCCGCAGGCTGGCGCACGGCCATGGCCAGGCTGCCCGGCACATCGGAAGGAATCACCTCCCCCGCGATCTGCGTGGTCAGCCCCGCCGCCTCGCGCAGCATGCCCGCGGCCAAGTGCACGTTGAAGCCGGCCCACATCGCCGTGCCACCGGTTTCGGCACCCACGGCCTCGATGAACTTCGGCGTCTTGGCTTCCATCGCGTCGGCGGCCTTGAGCAGCAGCATGCGTCGCTCGGTCGGACCGGTCTGGCTCCAGGTCTTGAAGGCCTCGGCGGCGGCCTCAACGGCCATCACGGCATCGGCCGGGGACGCCGCGGGCGCGCGGGTGGCCACCGTGCCATCCAGCGGATTACGACGCTCGAAGGTGGCGCCTTTTTCGGCCGTGACTTTCAGGCCGTTGATGAGCATGGACAGATCGGACATGGTTTCTCCTTAAACAGGTGCCGCGGCGTCCGCGACGGAAGTGGCGAGGGTTTTGCGGCGCTGCACGGCGTCGCTCGCCGTGGTCTGGTCGGCGGCATCCGCCCCCAGGTAGGCCTCGCGGATGACGTTGCTGCGTTCCAGCAGGCGCGCCGGACCGCTGGCGACCAGCACGCCACGTTCCAGTACATAACCCCGGTCGGCCACGGCCAGCGCCTTCTTGACGTTCTGCTCGACCATCAGCACCGTGGTGCCGGCATCGGCGATGCGGCGGGCGATGGCCAGCAGTTCATCGACCATGCGCGGCGCCAGACCCAGCGAAGGTTCGTCCAGCATCAGCAGACGGGGCGCGCTCATCATGGCGCGGGCCACGGCCACCATTTGCTGCTCGCCACCGCTCATGGTGCCCGCGAGTTGTTGAGCGCGTTCGCGCAGCTTGGGGAAATCGGCCAGCACCTGCTCGATGCGGCGTACGCGTTCGGCCTTTGGCACCAGCCAGCCACCGAGTTCCAGGTTCTCCAGCACTGTCATCTGCGGGAACAGTTGCCGGCCCTCGGCCACCAGAGTCACTCCTCCGCGCACCACCTCATGTGTCTTCTCCGGCAGTTCCTCGCCATCGAGCAGCACCAAACCCTGACGGGGTATCAGCCCCATCAAGGCTTTGAGCAAGGTGGTCTTGCCCGCGCCATTGGGGCCGAGGATCACCGTCAGTCCGGGCTTGACCTCGAAACGCAGATTGCGCAGCACGAGGAAGGCGGCATAGCCCGCAGAAAGTCCGTGCACCTGCAGGTGCGCGCGCTTGGCGTCGCCGAGCACAAAGGGAGTATCACGCCACCACATCATGCTGCGGCCTCCTCGGTTCCGGTTGCAGGTTCCGCCATCTCGTCGCCCAGGTAGGCTTCGATGACCTCGGGGTTGCGCACCACGTTCGCGGGTGTGTCGTCGGCGATCTTGCGGCCCTGGTGCAGCACGATCACGCGCTCCACATGGCGCAGCAGCGTGGTCACGGCGTGCTCGATCCAGATCACGGTCAGGTCCAGCTCGTCGCGCAAGCGTCCGATCAGGCGCGCCATGTCTTCGATCTCGGCTTCCGTCAAACCAGCCGCCACCTCGTCGAGCAGGAGCAGCTTGGGCCGTGTGGCCAGCGCCATGCCGATCTCCAGCAGCCGCTGCTGGCTCGGTGTGATGGCCGCGGCAGGCAGGTCGGCCTGCGCCGACAGGCCAATCAGCTGCAGGATGCTGGCCGCGTCACGCAGCGCCCAGGGCACGTCCTTTTCCTCGCCCCAGAAGATGTATTTGCGCGGACGCCGTCCCGCGAACTTCAAACCGAAGGCGATGTTGTCCACCGCCGTCATGTCGGCGAAGACGCGCGGCGTTTGAAAGGTGCGCGCCACGCCATGCGCCGCGTACCGGTGCGGCCCTCTTCCGGTCAGATCGTGGCCCTGGCACAGCAAGCGGCCTTCGGTCGGTGCCTGCACGCCGGAAATGGCATTGAAGAAGGTCGTCTTGCCCGCGCCGTTGGGGCCGATGATGCCGACCAGTTCGCCCGGCATGAAGCGGGCGCTGACGGCATCCACGGCGGTCAGGCCACCGAAGCGCACGGTCAGGTCTCGCGCTTCGAGCAGAAAGTTCTGGCGTCGATCGCCGCCGGTCCGCCCCAAGGCGGCCGGAGCCCCTGCAGAGGGCGGTGCGGTCAGTGCGGTGTCAGGCGTTGGGACGGAGGAGAGGTTAGACAAAGTAGCTCTCCCTGGCGCGCTTCAAGGCACGCTGCTTCTCGCGTTCTTTCTCGCCGGACAGGTCGCGCTTCAGATCCCGGGCCCACTCGCGGCTGTCGGTCCACCAGCCCTTGAAGGTAGCCCAGCGCAGAGAGGCCAGACCGCCCGGCAGGTAGAGCACGCAAAGGATCAGCAACAGGCCCAGCGACATCAGGTAGATCTGCGGGAACTGCAGGCGCAGCGATTCGGCCAGCACGCTGAAGATGATGGCTGCCAGCAGCGGCCCCCAGAGCGTGAGCACGCCACCGATCAGGGTGATCAGCACAGTCTGAAAACCGATGAAGGGGTTGAACACGGTGTGCGGATCGATGTAAGTCCAGCGCACCGCCATGGCTGCGCCGACGGCCCCCGCGAAGGCGGCCGTCAAGGCGAACCCCGCAATCTTGACCAAGCGCGTGTTCACGCCCAAGGTCTGGGCGCGCTGCTCGTCCGCGCCGATGGCCAGCAAGGCCAGGCCGAAGCGCGTGCGCCGCACGACGATGGACACGGCCACCGCCAGCACGGCCAAGGCCAGCACCGTGAGGTAGATGGTCTCGCGCTCTGGAACGACCATCAGCACCCGGCCCACCGTGCCCGTGACCGACTTCTCGAAATAGGTCACGGCATGCAGGATAAGTTCCGTCATGCCGAAGGTCAGCACCGCGAAATACGTGCCGCGCAGGTGCAGCACGGCCGCGCCCATCAGGATGGCGACGACCACCGCGATGCCGGCGCCGATCAGGATGACCGTGATCCAGGCGAATTCCCCGAGCAACATGGCCGAGGTGTAGGCCCCGATGCCGAAGAAGGCTGAGGTGGCCAGCGAGAGGTAGCGCGTGCTACCGCAAAACAGCCCCCAGCTCGAGGACAGGGCCACGTACATCAGGCAGGTCAGGGCCATGGAGGATACGAACTCGCTGGCATAAGACGGCAAGGCCAGGGCCCACCCTGTGAAGGCCAGCAGCACCAGCAGGTCGCGGATGAGGATTTGTCTTGAAGTCATCACGGACACCAGGATTCGGTCAACGCCGCGTCAGGCCTTGCGGCTCTTGCGCGTGAACAGGCCTTCGGGTCGCAGCAGCAGCACGGCGATGAACACCGTGTAAGACAACAGCGCCTTGAGCGAAGGATTGGTGAAATGCATGCCCAGGGCCTCGATCACGCCCAGGAACAGGCCGCCCACCAGCGCCCCGCCCATGCTACCGAAGCCGCCCAGGGTGATGACGATGAGCGCCGTCACCGTGTAAGGCTGGCCCATGAAAGGCGTGATGGTGTAAGCCATGGACAGCAAGGCCCCGGCCACGCCCGACAGACCCAGACCGATGCCGAACATCAGTGGATGCAGCTTCTTCGTGTCGATGCCCATGAGCTGCGCGCCCGTGGACGACTGCATCAGCGCGCGCACGCCCTTGCCCAGCAGGGTCTGGCGCATCAGCACGATGAGCGCACCGGCGAACACCAGGGCCAGGAAAAAGATCAGCAGCTTGTTGGCCGCGAACTGCATGCCGCCGAATTTCACCGGCTCGGTCAGGTAGTCGTAACCACGCAGATCACCGCCCCAGACCCAGGACACGAAGTTCTGCACCAGGAACATCAGGCCAAAGGCCACCATCAGGCTGCGCGCCTCGAACACGTCGAGGTTGGGCGAAGTCTGCGTCAAGCGACGGAAGCAGAGGAAGTGCAAGGCCATGCCCAGCGCCATCAGCACGGCGAAGGACACGGGAATCATCAGCAGCGGAGAGAGACCGAACTGCGTCTGCACCAACCAGGTCAGGTAGGCCCCGACCATGAGGAATTCGCCGTGCGCGATGTTCAGGATGCGCATCAGCCCGTACTGGAGGTTCAGCCCGAGAGCAATCAATGCGTAGATGCCCCCGGTGATCAGACCGGAGACGATGAGTTCAAACCAGGCGGTGAAGGACATTCTGAAAGGGAAATTGATGCGCCGGGGCAGCCGTGGAACTGGCTTAGCCAGGCCACTGGCTGCGTCCCTCCTGCCACCGAAGGTTGGCGTTCAGGGGGGAAGGCGCGCAGCGCCTCAGGGGGGACTACCGATCACTTCACCACTTGGGCTTCGCGATGAGCTTCGCCGTCGCGCGCGCCGGTGGCCATACCACTTCGAACTCGCCCTTCTGCCACTGACCTACCGTGCCCGGCGTTCCCACGTTCTCGCTGCCGTTGAACTTGATCTCGCCGATGATGGTCTGGTGCGTGTTGTTCGCGACGAAGTCACGGATGGCCTTGCGGTCCAGGCCCGCGCTCTTGACGGCGTTGGTCAGAATCTCCAACCCCGCCCAAGCCGCGCCACTGGCCCAGCGGTCGGGCTCCTTCTTCTGGCTGGCGACATGCGCGTCGAAGTAGGCCTTCGCGCCAGGGCTGGTCTTGCTGTTCCACGAACCCATCCCCATCACCCCTTCCGCGCCCGCAGGCGTCATCACGTTCTTGTACAGCGGGAAAGCCGTGCCCACCGAGGCGTAATAGAACTTCGGATTGAAGCCCACTTCCTTGGACTGCTTGCTGGCCAGGATGGTGTCCGGCGGGTAGGACAGGCCGATGAAGGCATCCGGGTTCTTGTCCTTGATGGCGCGCAGCACGGGCGACAGGTCTTGCGTGTTGCCGGGATAACTTTTTTCCTCCACCAGCCGGATGCCGCTGCCCTTCACGGCTTCCTTCAGCGCGGCGTAGTTCTCCAGGCCAAACAGGTCATCGACGTAGATCACCGCCGCGGTCTTCGCGCCCTGCGATTTCAACAGTTCCACCAACGCGCCGATCATGGCCGCCGGCTGCTGCAGCAGCAGGAAGAAGTAGGGCAGCTTCAGATCGACCAACTTCTTGGACAGCGCGGTCGGGGCCAGGAATGGGTAACCGTAGCGGTTGGCCAGCGGCGCGACTGCGAAGTTGGCGCCGCTGCCCCAGGGCGGCAGCACCAGATCCACCTTGTCGCTGCCCATGAGCTTTTCATAGGTGCGCACGACGGTTTCCACATTGCTCTGGTCGTCGCTGCTGATGAGCTCGATCCTGCGGCGCACCCCTTGGACATCCAGGCCACCCGCGGCGTTCTGCTGCTCTGCCCAAAGCAGGTAATTGGGTTCCTGGCTGGTCTGCGCGCCACCGGTCCAAGGCCCCGTGCGTGCCATGGTGTAGCCGATGCGCACGGGTGCGTTGTTGGCCAGCAATTGGGGCGCGAAGGTCGCCGCGCCGAGGGCTGCGGCGGCGCCCTTGATCAGGGTGCGCTTGCGCTGTTGAACAGGGGTCGGGGCCATGCTGTGTCTCCTCAGGGGTTGTTGGTCTGTCAGGCCATCTTGTCTGCTCAGCATCCTAGGGGCCTGCGGGCCACCCGGCTTTGCTGAGCGTGCACAAAGTAATTGCCCCAACGCGCACAAGCATCGGGGTTAACCCGCGCCGACCTTGTCCGAGAGATTGGCGGTCCCATAATGCCCCGCATGAACGCCGCCACCTTGAGCACCGATGCCCACGCCCCGAGCGAACGCGCATCGATCTGGCGCGACTGGAACTGGACGCTCTTTGGCGGACTGGAAGCGGACCTTTATGGCGACACCACCTTCGATGGCCACATCGCCCGCGCGCACGCGGGTGACGTCATCCTGACGCGGCTCGAAGCCCAGCGCCATCGCGTGCATCGCACCGCGCGACTGGCGCGCGCGGACATCGCGCCCGGCTACCTCAAGATCGTCGCGCCTCTGCAAGGACGCGCGCGGGTCGAACAGGACGGCCGCGAGGCCTGGGTCGGCCCGGGCAGCTGGACGCTGTACGACACCACGCGCAGCTACACCGTGGACAACCCGGGCCAGGTGGAGCACCTGATCGTGATGCTGCCCAAGACGCCGTTGATCGAGCGCGGGTTGCGGCTGGACCCCCTGGTAGCCCGGACCGTGGGCGCTGCCCGAGGTGGCGCGGCCACCGGCATCGCGCGCGTGGCGCTCTCGACCATGCGCAGCACCTTGCAGGAACTGCCGAACATGAGCGCCGACGCCGCGCACGGCGCGGGTGAACTCATCGCGCAACTCGTGCGGCTGTCCCTGATCGAACTCTCCGGGCATGAAACCCGCCATACCCAGCGCGAGGCATTGAAGGAGCGCATCCACGGCTACCTGGCCCTGCACTTGCGCGACCCCGCGTTGACTGTCGAACGCATGGCCGCGGCGCTCCACTGCAGCAAGCGGCACCTCTACAACGCCTGGGCCGACGAGGAACACACGCTGTCCAGCCACATCCAGAAGCTGCGTCTGGAAGGCTGCATCCGGGAGCTGAGGCACTCGTCCGAAGGCGCCTCGCCCAAGGAGCGCGCCATCACCGACATCGCCCTGTCCTGGGGCTTCAGCAACCCGGCGCATTTCAGCCGGGTGTTTCGCGACCATACGGGCCTGAGCCCAAGCGAGTTCCGCGCGACGCGGCGCGCCCTCAACTGAGTCCGCCGCGCGTGCTTGCCGCTCAGGACGTGAGCAGCAGAGGCCGAACCGAGCCCGCCGTCACTGCGCCCGCCGGCGCTGTTCGGCCACCCGACGACGCCAGGCGGAACTGACGCACGATCTCGGCCAGGCGGTCCGCCTGCTCGCGCATGGACTCGGCGGCGGCCGTGGACTCTTCCACCAACGCGGCGTTCTGCTGGGTCATGCGATCGATCTCCTGCACTGCCTGATCGACCTGGCCAATGCCCTGGGACTGGCTGTCGGCCGCGGTGGTGATCTCGCCCATGATGTCGCGCACGCGCTGGACGCCGGAGACGATCTCCTTCATCGCCGCGCCCGCGGCTTCCACCTGGCGAGCGCCACCGTCGATGGCGGATACGCTGGCTTCGATCAGGCGCTTGATTTCCTTGGCTGCCTCGGCGCTGCGCCCGGCCAGGCTGCGTACCTCCCCAGCCACCACCGCGAAGCCCCGGCCCTGTTCACCCGCGCGGGCGGCCTCCACCGCCGCGTTCAATGCCAGGATATTGGTCTGGAAGGCGATGCCGTCGATCACCGCGACGATGTCCGCGATCTTCTTGCCGCTGGTGCTGATGCTGTACATGCTCTGCACCGCCTCTTCCATCTCCTTGCCACCACGCTGGGCCGACTGCGTGGCCTGCGAGACCAGCTGGTTGGCGTTCTGCGCGGCATTGGCCGTGTGCTGGACATGGCCCGTCAGCCCGCTGATGGAACTCACGGTCTGCTGGACATTGCTCGCGGTCTGCTCGGTACGGCTGGACAGGTCATGGTTGCCCGTGGCGATTTCGCGGCTGGCCGTGGCAATGTTCTCGCCCGCGTCGCGCAACTGGCCCACCATGCCGGCCAACTCGGCGCGCATCTGCTCCAGCGCGCGCAGCAAGTCGGCAACCTCGTCGCGACCCTCAGCCTGCTGGCTCTGCGTCAGGTCGCCGCTGGCGATGGACTGTGAAAGCTGCCGCGCCAGCTCGACCGGCTGGCAGATGGCGCGCATGTTGAGCAGGGTCAGGGGCACGACGATCAGCAGGCTGACAGCGACCAAGCCTGCGAAGATGAACAGCATCTGGTCCAGCAGTTCGTTGCGGTTGGTGTTGGCGAGCTCGGCCTCCTTGCGCAGCGTTTCGTCCAGCTGGGTCAACACCTTGTCGGTGGCGGAAAGCTCGGTCACCGCGCGCATGCTCATGCGGCTGGCGGCCGTCGCCGTGTCGTAGACACTGCTTTCAATCTGGCGCGAAAGGTGGCCGAACATGGCTCGGTATTGCTTGAAGTGCTCGGTCGCCTTCGTGACCTGATCCTTCTGCTCGCCCACGAGGCCCTGGCCCAAAGCACCCAGGGATTGCTCGATGCGCTGCGCCACCTCTTCCCATCGCACACGGCTCTCGGCCACGCGCTGAGGCTGCTCGTACTGGATGATCATGTCCTTCTCGAACTGGCGTGCCGTGGCCATTTCCAGCCGCAAATGAGACACGCGGTCCACCGCAGCCAGGGATTCGTTGATGACCTGACCGCTGATCTGATGAATGCGGAACATGCCCAGCATGCCCGCGCCTCCCACCAAGAGCAGCAGCACCAGCACAACGCCGATGGCGGCGTACATGCGGAAACGGATGGTGAATTGGCGCATCAGCGCGAACAGCCGGTGACTCATCTGGATCGTCTTTCTTCTGATCAAGCGAAAGGGAAAGGGCCGGTTTGCGGCCCGGGGCCTGCCAACGCTTCAGGCTCCCATGCATGGTACATAGATTGTCGGCATTGCCTGGAACTTGTTAACAAGGCGTTTCGTCTTCATGGGCATCAGTGAAAACCCTTGGTTGACTCCCGATGCATGTCAAAGCGGCCTGGTCTACGCCCTGTGGTCTGGCGTGGGACAATGCCCGGCCATGCCGGTTCATGTTCCCCCGTCTTCCTCCCCCGCGCAGTACGTCCAGGACAAGGCCGCCGCCTCCGGCAGCAGCTTCTACTACGCCTTCATGTTTCTGCCGCCCCCCCGGCGGGCTGCGATCACCGCCTTTTACGCCTTCTGCCGCGAAGTGGACGACGTGGTCGACGAGGTGAGCGACCCGGGGGTTGCCCACGCCAAGCTGGCCTGGTGGCAAGCCGAGGTGGGGCGTGCATGGCAGGGTCAGGCCACGCACCCTGCCGTGCAGGCGCTGATGCCCCATGTCAGCGGCTACGGCATCGAACAGCGACACCTGCTGGCCGTCATCGAGGGCTGCGAGCTGGACCTGCAGCAGAGCCGCTACCTGGACTACCCGGGCCTGCAACGCTACTGCCATCTGGTCGCGGGTGTGGTGGGCGAAGTGGCGGCGCGCATCTTCGGCGGTCCGCGCGAGGCAGACATCGCCATGGATGACATCCGCACGCGCTACGCCCATACCCTGGGCCTGGCCTTCCAGCTCACCAACATCATCCGCGACGTGGGCGAGGACGCCCTGCGCGGGCGCGTCTACCTGCCCATCAACGAACTGCAGCGCTTCGACGTCAAGGCCCATGAAATCCTGAATCGCCAGTATTCGGAACGTTTCATCGCCCTGATGCGCTTCCAGGCCGAGCGGGCCCAAGGCCTGTACGACGAGGCGCTGGCCCTGCATGCCCAGCTGCCCGCCACCGAGCGGCGCGCGCAGAAACCCGGCCTGATGATGGCCAGCATCTACCGAACCTTGCTGCGCGAGATCGAACGCGACAACTTCCAGGTGCTGCACCAGCGCGTCGCCCTGACGCCGCTGCGCAAGCTCTGGCTGGCCTGGAAGGTGCAGGCCCTGGGGCGGATGTGAAGGGCTTGCGCATGCGCCAAACCCATCCGCACCGCCTGCAGCCCCCACCGTGAAGATCGCCATCGTCGGAGCCGGCTGGGCGGGTCTGGCCGCTGCCATCACGGCCACCTTGGCCGGGCATCAGGTCACGCTGTACGAAGCCGCGCGCACGCCGGGCGGCCGCGCGCGCGGACTGGACGCCACCCTGCCTAACGGACGGGTGGTGCGCCTGGACAATGGCCAGCACATCCTGATCGGTGCCTACACCGAGACCTTGCGCCTGCTGCGCACGGTGGGCGTGACCACCGACAACCAGCCGGAAAGCCACGGAGAAACAGCGCTGCTGCGCCTGCCTCTGACCTTGATCGGTCCCGACGGCCAGGGGCTGCGCCTGCCCCACCTGCCGGCCTCGCTGCCCGCATCCTGGGGCGTCCTGGCCGCCGTGTTGCGGCATCCCAGCTGGCCCTGGCGCGAACGCCTGGGCCTTTTGCGCGCCGCGCTGCGCTGGCAGGCCCACGGTTTCCAGTGCGATGAGGCCTTGAGCGTGGCCGAACTCTGCGCCCAGGCACCCACGCGCATTGGCCCGCGCGTGCAGGCCGAGCTGATCGAGCCCCTGTGCGTGTCCGCGCTCAACACCTCGATGCACGAGGCCAGCGCCCAGGTCTTTCTGCGCGTGCTGCGCGATGCATTATTCGCCACGCCCGATGGCGCCGATCTGCTGCTGCCGCGCGTGGACTTGGGCACGCTCTTTCCCGAGGCTGCGCTGCGCTGGCTGAGCGCGCGCGGCACCACCGTGCACCTGGGCCAGCGCGTGCGTGAACTGCAGGCCCTGCAGGGCCAGGACCTCACCCTGCTCGCCTGCCCCGCACCCGAGGCCGCGCGGCTGGCCCACGAACAGAACGCGGTCTGGGCAGCGCAGGCCCAGGCCCTGCAACACACCGTCATCAGCACGGTCTACGCCTGGCACCCCGAGGCGCGGCTGCGCGCGCCCATGCTGGCCCTGCCCAGCTCGGCGCGCCATCCCGCGCAATTCGCTTTCGACCGAGGGCAACTGGACGCCTCCGGCCAGAGCCAGGGCCTGCTGGCATTTGTGGTCAGCGCGAGCACCGGCGAGCGCGAGGACATCGAGGCCCAGGTGCTGCAACAGGCGCAGGCTCAGTTGGGCTTGACGCTGCAAGCCGTGCAGACCATCGTCGAGAAACGCGCCACCTTCGCCTGCACGCCCGGCCTGTCGCGCCCGCTCGCCACCATCGCCCCCACCCTGTGGGCCTGCGGCGACTACGTGGCGGGCCCCTACCCCGCCACCCTGGAAGGCGCCGTGCGCAGCGGCGTGGCCGCTGTCCAGGCCTGGGGCGAGGGGATCGTCCCCTCGGCAGGCAAGCCAACCGCACAGTGATACAAACGCGCAGTCGGACATCCCGCCCCGATTCCAACGCACCGCCCCTCGTTCACCGCCCCCAGTGGTCCACGGTCCATTCCAGACACTGCGCATGAAAACCCTGTTCAAACTCCTCGCCGTCTCCCTGCTGACCCTGTTCCTCGCCCTCTTGCTGGCGGCCGCGCTGGGCTATGGGTACGCGCGCAGCAAGCTGCCGCAACGTGATGGCGAGCTTTTCCTGCGTGGCCTCACGGCGCCGGTGCAGGTGCGCTGGGACGAACGTGGCGTGCCCCACATCCAGGCTCAAAACGAGACGGACCTCTACCGCGCCCTGGGTTTTCTGCACGCGCAAGACCGTCTGTTCCAGATGGAACTGATGCGCCGCCTGGCCAAGGGCGAGCTGGCCGAAATCCTCGGCCCCAAATTGCTGGAAACGGACAAGCTGTTCCGCACCCTGGGCTTGCGCACGCAGGCCGAGGTGCGCGTCAGGGCCATCAATCCGCGTCACCCCTCCTGGCCCGTGCTGCAGGCTTACCTGGATGGCATCAACGAATTCCAGGAAACACGCCCCCTGCCCCTGGAATTCGAGATCCTGGGCATCCACAACCCACTGCCCTACTCGCCCGAGGACACGCTGGCCGTCACCGGCTACCTGGCCTACAGCTTCGCCGCCGCCTTGCGCACCGAGCCGGTGTTGACTTTTGTGCGCGACCGGCTCGGCCCCGACCACCTGCGCATCTTCGACGTGGACTGGAACCCGCTGGGCGTGCTCAGCCCGCAGGCCCAGCTCCTGGGCCAGGCCCGGCCGGACGATGGCAAGGCCACGCGCGGCGCAGCGCTCGCGCCGCCTTCTCCTTCGGCCTTGAGCGACGCCGACTGGCGTACCTTGGCCCGCGTGGGTGAAGTCAGCCAGCAAGCCATGGAACTGGCGGGTGTACCTTTGCTGGAAGGCAGCAATGCCTGGGCCCTCTCGGGGCGGCGCACGGCCAGCGGCAAGCCCATGCTGGCGGGTGACCCGCACATCGCCTTCAGCCTGCCCGCCGTCTGGTGGGAGGCGCACCTCAGCGTCCCTGCGTCGGCCAACACCCCGGGCTTTGAACTCTACGGCCACTTCCAGGCTCTGAGTCCTTATGCCCTGCTGGGCCACAACGGCAAGTTCGGCTGGAGCCTGACGATGTTCCAGAACGACGACATGGACCTGGTGGCCCTGCGCCCGAACCCCGCAAACTCGCGTCAAGTCTGGTACCGGGGGCTATGGGTCGATCTCGGTACACGCCAGGAAGTGATCGAGGTCAAGGGCGGTGAACCCGAAGCGCTGCAAATCCGGCAATCGCCCTACGGCCCCATCATCAACCAGGTCTATGCCGACACGCTGGGCGGCGATGCGTCGGCCACGCCCGTGGCCCTCTGGTGGACCTTGTACGAGGCCGAGAACCCCATCATCGAAGCCTTCCACGAACTCAACCGCGCCGACACCTTGGCCAAGGCCCGACAAGCCTCCAGCAAGCTGCATGTGCCTGGCCTGAACATCGTCTGGGCGAATGCGGCGGGGGACATCGGCTGGTGGGCCGCGGCCAAGCTGGTGCAACGGCCGGCCGGCGTGAACCCCAGCTTCATCTTGGACAGCGCGCAAGGCCAGGCGGAAAAGCCCGGCTACTACCGCTTCGCCGACAACCCGCAGGAGGAAAACCCCGCGCGCGGCTACATCGTCTCGGGCAACCAGCAGCCCCTGCCGCGCAGCGGCGTGCCGGTCTACGGCTATTACAACAATGCCGAGCGCGCGCGTCGCCTGGACTTCGTGCTGAGCAACAAGCGCGAGGGCTGGACCGTGGCCGACAGCCAGGCCCTGCAACTCGACGAACAAAGCCGGTACGCGGCGCGCATCCTGGGTCCGCTGCTGCCCTTGCTGCGTGCGGCGGCAGAGCAATCCGAGGAAAACACGCTCGAACAGAAAGTGCTGGTGAACCAACTCGCCGAATGGGATGGCCGTCACGAGGCTGGCAGCATCACCGCGACGGTGTTCAACCAGTTCGTCTACGAGCTGGCGCGTGCAGCCCTGGCCGATGAACTCGGCCCCGCCCTCTTCAACAACCTGCTGCGCACACGCGCCATCGACGCCGCGCTGCCGCGACTCGCCGCCGACGTAAATTCGCCCTGGTGGGACGACCGCGGCACACCCTACGAGCAAGAGACCCGAGCCGACACCGTGGCCCTGGCCTGGGAAGCCGCCCTGGCGCATCTGGTGAAGCTGCATGGGCAGTCGGCCATCAACCGCTGGGCCTGGAGCAGCAACCACCAGCTCACCCACAACCACCCGCTGGGTCAGGTCAAGCCGCTGAACCTGCTCTTCAACGTCGGCCCCTACCCCGTGTCGGGCGGACGTGAGCTGCCCAACAACCTGAACCATGGCGTGGGGCCCGCACCTTGGAGCGTGCACCACGGACCGTCCACCCGCCGCGTCATCGACTTCGCCGCGCCCGGTCAGGCTCAGGGCATCAGCCCCGTGGGCCAAAGCGGCGTGCTGTTCGACCGCCACTACAAGGACCAGGCCGTGGACTACGTGCTCGGCCGCTACCAGACCATGCACCTGGACGCCGACGATGTGCGCAAGTCCACGCGCAGCATCCTCATCCTCCAACCGGATGAATGAACCCGACGAATGACACCGACCTCTCTCATGCCCACCCCCAAGACCGCCGTCCTGCTCTGCAACCTCGGCACGCCCGACGCCCCCACGCCTGCCGCGCTGCGGCGCTACCTGGGTGAGTTCCTGAGTGACCAACGCGTGGTGGAAATTCCGCGCCTGCTCTGGTGGCCCATCCTGCACGGCATCATTCTGCGAGTGCGCCCGGCCAAGTCTGCAAAGAAGTACGCCAGCATCTGGATGCGGGACGGTGACAAATCGGGCTCGCCCCTGCGGGTGTGGACCGAACGGCAAGCCGTTGCCCTGAATGCGCAACTCCAGGCCAGCAGCCCGGACGTGACCGTGCGCTACGCCATGCGCTACGGTTCGCCCTCCATCGCGCAACAGCTCGACGCCCTGCAGGCCGAGGGCGTGCAGCGCATCCTCATCCTGCCCGCCTACCCGCAGTATTCCGGCACCACCACGGCCAGCGTGGTCGATGCCGTGGCGCAATGGACGGGCAAGATCCGCTCCCTGCCCGAGCTGCGCTTCGTCAACCGCTACCACGACGACCCTGGCTACATCAGCGCCCTGGCCGCGCGCATCAAAGCGCATTGGCAAACGCACGGCCGCCCGGATGGCACAACCGGCAAGCTCGTGCTCAGCTTCCACGGCCTGCCCGAGCGCAACCGCACGCTGGGTGACCCGTATTACGACGAATGCCAGCAGACCGCGAGCCTGCTCGCCCAGTCGCTGCAACTCAACGCCGAGCAATACCTCGTCACCTTCCAGTCGCGCTTCGGCGCGGCCAAGTGGCTGCAGCCCTATACCGAACCCACGGTCATGGCCCTGGCCCGATCTGGCGTGCAGCGCGTGGACGTGGCCTGCCCCGGCTTCACCAGCGACTGCATCGAAACCCTGGAAGAAATCGACCAGGAAGTGCGGGAAGCGTTCCTGACTTCGGGCGGGCAGGAGTTCCGCTACATCCCTTGTCTCAATGACGAGGTGGAGTGGGTCAAGGCTTTAGGACAGATCGGGCAAAAGCATCTGAGCGGTTGGTTGTGATCTCGATGAGACCGTCGAGACGCGAGTCGCATTGCGAGGGTCAGACTCAGAAAAGCTGAAGCTTTTCTCGCAGTTCGGCGCTTGACAGGATCTGCGCATACTCACCGTTCAGATTGGCCAAGGCCATGGCATGCACGTCTTCCGCGCTGCGCATGACGCCGTTGTAGTCGGATTTCGCGAACGCGAACGTGGCATCCGATGCGACGTAGGTTGTAAACCCCAGATTCCCCGCGGTGCGCGCCGTGGCTTCGACGGAGTTGTTGGTGCTGACACCCACGATGGCCACGGACTCGATGCTCCTGACACGGAGCCAGCGTTCGAGCCCCGAATGGATGAAGGCGTCCGGGACGTTCTTCTCGACGACATGCTCCGAGTCCAAAGGCCGCAACGCTTCCTGGAATTGAACGCCCGGCTGACCGGGCCAAAACGGAGAGCCGGGCGTTCTTGAGACATGCCGCACATGAACAATTGGGGCCTTTGCATTCCGCCAGGCCTCCAGTGTCATCGCGATGGCTTGCTCTGCCTGAGGATTGTTGCGAGCCCCTGCTGATGGGTCGCGCATGCCGCGTTGCATGTCGATGATGATGAGGGCGGTCATGGGTGTCATCAACATGGCCTCGGTCTGATGTTCAAGGGTAGCGCATCCGTCGCCATGCTCTAAGCCGCATTCTTCTTCAAGGCCTGATACGCGGGCCTGGCCAGACACCCCTTCAACCAAGCACTTGTCAGAGGAAAGTTGTCCATCAACGTCCGCGTCGCTCTCACCCAGAGCAACACGCTCGCGACGCACAGGTCGGCCACGGTGAATCGGTCGGCGGCAATGTGGGCCTCGCCGCGCGCCTGTTGTTGCGCCAGATGCTGCTCCAGCACACGCAAGGGCACGTGCAGGCGGCGCTCGGCCTGGTCGGCAAGCTCAGGCTTGCGCTGGGTTTCCGGCATGCTCAGGCGGTGCATGAGCACGGTGAGCGCGTCCTTCTCCACTTCCGTCATGGTCCAGAAAGACCAGCGCAGGGCTTCGGCGTCCTCGCGCGGCGTGGCGGGCGTGATGCTGCTGCCATCAGCTTGACCATGGTAACGCGCGATGTAGAGCGCGCAGGCCATGCTTTCCCAGATGACGATGTCCCCCCCTACGCTGTCGGGCCGATGGTCGACCACCACGGGCACACGCCCGTTGGGGTTGAGCGACAGGAACTCTGGCGTGCGGCTGTTGCCCTGGCGGTAATCGGTCTGGACATGCTCGAAAGGCAGGCCGAGCTCGGTCGCGGCCCACAGAGGTCGCAGCGCACGGGACGCCAGGATGCCGTAGATGGTCAAGGGCATGAAGTTCCTCTTTGAAGCGCCCGCACCGACCTGCCGGCGACGGCCGGCATGCAATCGATCTGAGCGGGACTGGCATGGATTGTCTTATGCATTCCAGGGTTCCGGCATTCATGCACGGCGCACTCCTCCGCAAATGAAGCGCCTTGAGCAGCTGCGGCAAACGTGCATCCGTGCAGTACGGAGAGGGACCGCGCAGCCTAGAATCGCGCGCAGCAACCCACACCCCACGCATGCCATCCCATCGCGCCGCGCCCCCTTTTGATGCCCAACCGTCGGAGCGCGCCGGGTTGCCCACGATGCGACTGGACAAATGGCTCTGGGCCGCGCGTTTCTACAAAACCCGCGCGCTGGCCGCCGAAGAAATTGGCAAGGGTCGCGCACGCGTGAATGGGCAGCTTGCCAAGCCCGCGCGCGACGTCAGGCCAGGCGATCGGCTGACGCTGCGGCAGGGTGTCGTCGAACGCGAGGTGATCGTGCGGGGCTTGAGCGCCCAGCGCGGGCCAGCCCCGGCGGCGGCTCTGCTCTATGAGGAAACGCCCGAATCCATCGCACGCCGCGCGGCCGCTGACGAACAACAGCGGCTCGCGGCGGAGCCTGCACTCTCGCTCGGCCAGGGCCGCCCCACCAAACGCGATCGCCGTCAGCTCGACCGCCAGCGCAGCGGGTCGCCAGCGGGTGCCAGCGGCTGGGGCGAGCGCTGGAGCGCTTCCCTGGATTGAACTCGGCATAGGCCAAGGGCCGCGTGGGCGGCTCACATCGGCCTGTGGCCGAACACAGCGAGGCGGTCCGAGGCTCACTGCTGGGCTCGAGGTACTGAACAAGCGCTGTACAGGCAGCTCAACACCCCCTGAAAGCTGTATTTCTGTACATATTTGCACCAGTTTTGTATAAATTTTTAAGAAAAATAACCTCAAACACCCCTACGGATTCGGTATTCGTATACATTTTGTACAACTTTTGTACAAGAACCGCATGCCCACCGATCCGTGGCAAGACGCCACCGCCCAGGAGTTCTTTCCGATTCGCACCGTGTCCACGCTGACCGGTGTGAATCCGATCACCCTGCGCGCCTGGGAGCGCCGGCACGGGCTGATCCGCCCGACCCGGACCGCGACGGGGCACCGGGTCTACACCCGGGCCGACATCGACACCGTGCGCCGCATCCTGGCCCTGGTGGATTCGGGCGTGACCATCAGCCATGTGCGCGAGGCGCTGGCAGCGCAGGCACGCGCGCCCTTCTCTCCCGCCGCCGACGATGGCCCTTGGGTCCGCGCGCGCGCGCAGATGGTGGATGCCATCTCGCGCTTTGACGAAGCCCGGCTCGAGACGCTGTACAACGAACTGCTGGCGTTGCATTCGATCGAGGAGGTCACGGCCCGCCTGCTGCTGCCGCTGCTGGTGGACTTGGGCCAGCGCTGGGACAACAACCACCCAGGCGGGATCGCGGAAGAGCATTTTTTTGGCATGTACATGCGCATCAAGCTGGGCGCGCGTCTGCACCACCGCAGCCGCGCCGTGGTCGGCCCCAAGCTGGTGGCGGCCTGCCTGCCCGGCGAACACCATGAAATTGGACTGCTGCTGTTCGCGTTGGCCGCGCATGAGCAGGGCTACCGCATGGTGCTGTTGGGTGCCAACATGCCTCTGGAACAACTGAACTACGCCGCGCGACGCACCCAGGCTGCCGGCATCGTGCTGTCAGGATCGATCGAAGCACCACGGGCACTGCATGTGGAGGCCCTGCCCGCCCTGGTGCGCGACGCCGCCGTCCCCGTCTTCGTCGGCGGCCCGACCTCGGTGCATCAGGAACATGAACTGCGCGCCGCGGGCGCCATTCCGCTCGGCACGGACATCACCCACGGGCTGCGCAAATTGCATCTCACCCTCAACCCCTCGGAGTAAACCCATGACCGCCCTGACCCGGAACGCACCGCCCTCGAAGACGCCAGTGTCCCTCGCACTGCGTTGGGCCGAACAGGGCATCCTGCCCGACGCCCTGATCCGCCACGGCATTCGCCGCCTCACGCGCCAGCGCTTGCAGGAGATCGGGGTCAACGACGCCGAGGCCGGCGCCGAACGCGCAGCACGTTTCATCGCCGCGCTGCCTCACATGCCCGTGGCCCTGGTGCCGGAGGCTGCCAACGCCCAGCATTACGAGGTGCCGGCCGAGTTCTTCCGCCACGCCCTCGGCAAGCACCGCAAGTACAGCTCGGCCTGGTGGCCCGAGGACGTGGGCACACTGGACGAAGCCGAGGCTCGCGGTCTGGCCGCGACCTGCGAGCACGCCGATCTGGCCGATGGGCAGCGCATCCTCGAACTCGGCTGCGGCTGGGGTTCGCTCACGCTTTGGATGGCCGAGCACTACCCGCAGGCGCGCATCACCGCCGTGTCCAACTCCAACTCGCAGCGCGAGCACATCATGGCCGAGGCAAAACGCCGCAATCTGGCCAACGTGAACGTGATCACCCAGGACATGAACCGTTTCGAGGCGCCGGAGCAGTACGACCGCGTGGTGTCGGTCGAGATGCTGGAGCACATGCGCAACTGGGACGAGATCTTCCGCCGCGTCCACGGTTGGCTGCTGCCCGGTGGCCGTTTCTTCATGCACGTCTTCGTGCACCGTGCCGTGCCCTACGCCTTCGAGGTGCGCGACGACAGCGACTGGATGAGCCAGTTCTTCTTCACCGGTGGCATGATGCCCAGCGACGACATGGCCCTGCATTTCCAGCGCGACCTGCGCCTGCTGCGCCGCTGGCGCTGGGACGGCACCCACTACGAGAAGACCGCCAACGCCTGGCTACGCAACATCGATGCGAAACGCGCCGAGGTCATGCCGGTGCTGGCCGCCACCTACGGCCCGGAACAGGCGGCCATGTGGTTTCAGCGCTGGCGCATCTTTTTCATGGCCTGCGCGGAACTGTTCGGTTACGAGCAGGGTCAGCAATGGTGGGTCAGCCACTACCTGTTCGAGCGTCCGGCCGCCTGAGTCTGCACTGGCCGAACAACCACGAGACGACGACCCGCGTTCACACCCCCACGTCATTGACCGCATCCTGATTCAGAGGCCTCCGTGCGCAAACTCATCAACTTCCTGATCTATCAGACCGGCTGGCTGGTCTGCGTGCTGGGCGCCGCCCGGGGCTGGCCTTGGGCCGGCGTGGTTTTCGTGCTGGTGGCCCTGGCCTGGCACCTGCGCCAGGCCGAGGACCCGCGCGCGGAGCTGCGCCTGGCCATGATCGCGGCCCTGGTCGGTGCGCTCTGGGACACCCTGCTGGCCGCGACCGGTATCGTGCAGTTCACCAACGGCGTGCTGATCGAAGGCACCGCAGCGTACTGGATGGTCGCGCTGTGGGTTCTGTTCGGCATGACGCTCAACGTCAGCCTGGCTTGGCTCAAGCAGCACCTGCTCGGCGCCGCCATCCTGGGCGCGGTGGGTGGTCCGCTGGCCTACCTGGCAGGCGCCCGCTTGGGCGCGCTGTCCCTGCCCGATAACAACCTGGCCCTGCCACTGCTGGCCATCGGCTGGGCCTTGATCACCCCTTTGCTGTGTTTGATCGCGCGCCGCCACGACGGCTATCGCGCGAGCACCCCCACGAAATTGGAGCCCTCCCATGTTTGATTGGAATGCCGCCCTCTGGGCCTTGCTCGCCATGAGCCTGCTGGGTGGCGCCGGCTGGCTGCTCAGCCTCGCCAGGCACGATGTCAGCATCGTCGACAGCCTGTGGCCGCTGTTCTTCCTGCTGGGCGCCTGGGTCCATGTGTCCGCCCAGACCGGCTTGGACTCGCCCGGCCCGCGCGCCTTGTTGGTGCTCGGCCTGTTGCTGATCTGGGCCTTGCGTCTTTCGCTCTACTTGACCTGGCGCAACTGGGGGGAGCCCGAAGACCATCGTTACCAAGCCATCCGCGCGCGCAACCAGCCCGGCTTCGCCTTCAAGAGCCTCTACCTGGTCTTCGGCCTGCAGGTTCTGCTGGCCTGGATCATCGCCGCGCCGCTGTTCGCCGCCCTCGCCCAGCCCGCGCCCCTGGGCTGGCTGGACGCCATCGGCGCCCTCGCCTGGCTGATCGGCATGTTGTTTGAAACCGTGGGCGACGCGCAGCTTGCCCGCTTCAAGGCCAATCCGGCGCAGCGCGGTCGCGTGCTGGACACCGGCTTGTGGCGCTACACCCGACACCCCAACTACTTCGGTGAAGCGCTGCTGTGGTGGGGCTTTTTCCTGATCGCCGTCGCGGCCGGTGGCTGGTGGACCGTGTTCGCCCCGCTGCTCATGACCCTGCTCCTGCTCAAGGTCTCGGGTGTGGCCCTGCTGGAGCAAGACATCACCGAGCGCAGGCCGGCCTACGCCGACTACATCCGCCGCACCAACGCCTTCCTGCCTTGGTTCCCGAAGGAGCGGGCGTGAGCCGCGGCCCTTGGCCACATCGGACAGCCCGCGCGAGGCTGCGGGCCAGGCTGGCCCTGGGCTTGAAGATGGGCCTGCGCTCCGGTCTGATCGCCACGTCGCTGACGCTGGGCGCGGCCACGGCCTGGGCCGATGAACGCGTGTGGCAATTCCGCGTGCTGCTTGACGGCGACGAGGTCGGCACCCACAGCTTTCGCGTCAGCGAGGACCCGGCGCGCGGCGCGCGCGAGGTACGCAGCGAGGCGCAGTTCACGGTCCGATTCTTGTTCGTGAATGCCTACCGCTACGCGCACGAAGCCCGCGAGCAGTGGCAGGGCGATTGCCTCGCGCGCATCGAGGCACGCACCGACGACAACGGCGACATCCTGACCGTGCGGGGCGAACGGCGCGAGAACGGTTTCGCGGTGGAAGGGCCCAAGGGCCGCGATCTATACGCAAACTGTGTGATGAGCTTCGCCTACTGGAACCCGCGCATGCTGCGTCAGACCCGGCTACTGAACAGCCAGACCGGTCTGTGGCAGGATGTGCGCATCGACGCGCGAGGCGAAGAGACCTTGGCCGTGCGCGGAACCCCCATCAAAACCCGCCGCTACGCGCTGCGCGGCGAGGACCTGCAGATCGACCTCTGGTACACCGACGCCGACGACTGGGTGCAACTCGAGTCGCGGGTGGCGGGCGGCCGCACCTTGCGCTACCAACGCCTTTGAAGCACTCCCTACCCACACCCGAAACGACCATGCTGCAACGACTCAAACCCCTCCTCGCGACGCTTGGCCTGAGCGGCCTTGTCGGCTTGCTGGCTGGCTGCCAAAGCAGCCCCGTGGCGCCCATGCCCACGGTGCCTCAGGTGGACCTGCCGCGCTTCATGGGCGACTGGTACGTCATCGCCAACATTCCCACCTTCATCGAGCGCGGCGCGCATAACGCCGTCGAGAGCTACCGTCTGGACACGGACGGCACCATCGCCACCACGTTCCGATTCCGCGCCGATGCCTTCGACGGTCCCGAAAAGGTCTACAACCCGCGAGGTTTCGTGCTGGATGCCAGCAATGCCTTGTGGGGCATGCGTTTCGTCTGGCCCATCAAGGCCGACTACCGCATCACCTACCTGGACGCCAACTACAGCCAGACCGTGATCGCGCGCCAAGCGCGCGACTATGTCTGGATCATGGCGCGCACACCCTCGATATCCGAGGCTGACTACGCCACCCTGGTGCGCCATGTCACCGAATTGGGCTACGACGTCAACCGGCTGCAAAAAGTGCCCCAGCGCTGGCCCGCGGCCAAGGAGCAATGATGCGCAGCCTGCTTGCCTGGTTTGACAACCAATCCATTGACGAAAGCCCGCCCGCTGGAGGCCCTCCCGCGCGCCGCGTGGACTGGCTGCGCGTGCTGCCGTTCATCGGTCTGCACCTGGGTTGCCTGGGCGTTTTCTGGACCGGCGTGAGCACAACCGCCGTGATCGTGGCCCTGGCGCTCTACGCCTTGCGCATGTTCGCGATCACGGGCTTCTACCACCGCTATTTCTCGCACAAGGCCTTTCGTGCCTCGCGCGCCATGCAGCTGATCTTCGCTCTGCTCGGCGCCAGCGCTGCCCAGCGCGGACCACTCTGGTGGGCCTCGCACCACCGGCACCACCACGCGCACGCGGACCGTGTAACCGACGCGCATTCCCCGCACCACCAAGGCCTGCTGTGGTCCCACATGGGCTGGTTCCTCGCGCGGGAGAACTTCGCCACCCGCATGGCCCAGGTATCGGACCTGGCGCGATATCCCGAGCTGCGCTTCCTCGACCGCTTCGACGTGCTGGTGCCGGTGCTGCTGGCCGTGAGCCTCTACGGCGCGGGCGAATGGCTGGCCGTCGCCTGGCCCGCGCTGAGCACCGATGGCCCCATGCTGCTGGTCTGGGGCTTCTGCATTTCGACCGTCGTGCTCTACCACGCGACCTTCCTGGTCAACTCGATGGCGCACAAGGTCGGCAGCCGGCGCTACGCCGTGCGCGACACCTCGCGCAACAACTTCTGGCTGGCCCTGCTGACCTTCGGTGAAGGCTGGCACAACAACCACCACCGTTACCCAGGCTCGGCGCGCCAGGGGTTTTACTGGTGGGAAATCGACCTCACTTATTACGGCTTGCGTGCATTGGCCGCCCTGGGCCTGATCCGCGACCTGCGGCCCGTGCCTGCGGCCATCCGCGCCGGTGGGCGCACGGCGCACCCCGAGCACGAAGACCAGGCGGGAGGCTCGGCATGAAGATCGCCATCGTTGGCACCGGCATCGCTGGCAACGTGGTCGCCCACCATCTGGCGCGCGAGCACGACATCACGGTCTATGAAGCCGGCGCTCATGTCGGCGGCCACACCCACACCCATGACGTGCAGTTGGGCGGCCGCAGTTACCAGGTGGACACGGGCTTCATCGTCTACAACGACTGGACCTACCCAAACTTCATCGCCCTGCTCGACGAACTCGGCGTGGCCACGCAACCCAGCAGCATGAGCTTCTCGGTGCGCGACGAGCGCAGCGGTCTCGAATACAACGGCACCACGCTCAACACCTTGTTCGCGCAACGGCGCAACCTGCTGCGCCCGTCTTTCCTGCGCATGATTCGCGACATCCTGCGCTTCAACCGCGAGGCGCCCGCCCTGCTGCAGGACGGTGCCGAGGACATCACGCTGGGTGATTACCTGGAGCGGGGCCGCTACACGCGCGGCTTCATCGAGCACTACGTGGTGCCCATGGGCGCGGCCATCTGGTCCACCGACCCGGTGAACATGCTGGCCTTCCCGGCCCGCTACTTCGTGCGCTTCTTCCACAACCACGGCATGCTCTCGGTCAACGAGCGCCCGCAGTGGCGCGTGATCCGCGGGGGCTCGGCGCGTTACGTGGAGGCCCTGGCGGCACCGTTTCGCGACCGTATCCGGCTGAACACCCCGGTGCAGTCGATACGCCGAGAAGGAAACCACGCCTGGGTACAGGCGCAAGGCCAGGCAGCCGAGCGCTACGACGCGGTCTTTCTGGCCTGCCACAGCGACCAGGCCCTGCGCCTGCTGGCCGACCCCAGCGCAGCCGAAAGCGAGGTGCTGGGCGCCATCCGCTACCAGCCCAACGAGGCCGTGCTGCACACCGACGCGCGCCTGCTGCCGCGCACGCGCCGTGCCTGGGCCGCATGGAACTACCACGTGCTGCCACAGGACACAGGCCGGGTCGCGTTGACCTACAACATGAACATTCTGCAGTCGCTGGATGCGCCCACCCCCTTGCTGGTCACGCTCAACCACAGCGACGCGATTGATCCGGCCAAGGTGATCAAACGCATCCCATACGAACACCCGCTCTACACCCGCGCGGGCGTGGCCGCCCAGGCGCGCCACGGCCAGATCAACGGACCCTTGAACACCTATTACTGCGGTGCCTACTGGCGCTACGGCTTCCACGAGGATGGCGTGGTCAGTGCCCTGACCGCCCTGGAGCATTTCAAGGCGCGTGCCCATGTTTAGCGCGCTCTACGTCGGGCGCGTGCGGCACCGCCGCTTCCAGCCCAGGCCCCATGACTTCCGTTACGGCCTCTACATGGTCTATCTGGACCTGGCCGAGCTGGACCGTGTGTTCGCGGGCCGCTGGTTCTGGTCCACGCGGCGCATGGCTCTGGCCCGCTTCCGGCGCGAGGACTACCTGGGCGACCCAGCCTTGCCACTGGACGAAGCCGTGCGCCAGCGCGTGGCGCAGGCCACGGGGCGGCGGCCGACCGGCCCGATCCGCATGCTCACGCATCTGCGCTACTTCGGTTATGTCTTCAACCCGGTGACGTTCTATTACGTGCACGACGCGGCCGATACCCGGCTGGAGACCATCGTCGCCGAAATCACCAACACACCCTGGAAAGAACGGCACTGCTATGTACTGCCGCAGGACGAGCAGGCCCCCAGGCCCGACCTGCACCGTCACCGTTTCACCAAGGACTTCCACGTGTCGCCCTTCATGCCCATGGAGCAGGACTACGACTGGCGCTTCACCCCACCGGGCGAGACCCTCTCCGTGCACATGGAGAACCTGCAAGCGGGGCAAAAAATCTTCGACGCGACCCTGGCGCTCGAACGCAAGCCACTGACCGGTGCCAACCTCGCGCGCGCCCTTTTGTTTTACCCGGCCATGACCGTGCAGGTCATCGTCGGCATCCACTGGCAGGCGCTCAAGCTCTGGCTCAAGCGCACACCCTTTCACATCCACCCTCGCAAGCGCGCGCTCGATCCGGTGTCGGCGCCCGCCGCGGCACAGCAGGAAACCCGGCCATGAACACCCTCGCGAACAACGCCCCCACCAGCGCACCCGCCTCCATTGCCGGCTACACACCCAAGCCCCACTTTCTCGATGGCTTGGCCCAGCGCGGCGTGCGCGAGCGCTTGGCGCAATTGCGCCATGGCCGCGTCAGCCTGATCGATCAAGGCGAGCGCGTGGACTACGGCATGCCCGACGCACGTTGCCCGCTGAGCGTGCAACTCGAAGTGCTGGACCCGCGTTTCTGGGGCGAGCTGGCCTTTGGCGGCTCCATCGGGGCCGGTGAAGCCTATATGGCAGGTTACTGGCGTTGCGATGATCTGACCAGTCTGGTGCGCATCTTGCTGCAGAACCGGGACGTGCTCGACGGCATGGAAGGCGGGCTGGCCCGGCTGACCGCGCCCCTGCAAAAGATCCTGCACTGGGCCAACCGCAACACACGCAGCGGATCACGCCGCAACATCGCCGCGCATTACGACCTGGGCAATGAACTCTTCGCCCTCTTCCTCGACCCGACCATGATGTACTCCTGCGCGTACTACGAGACGCCGCAGACCACGCTCGAGGACGCCCAACAGGCGAGATTGCACCGCGTCTGCCAGCACCTGAAGCTGGGGCCGGACGACCACCTGTTGGAAATCGGCACCGGCTGGGGCGGGATGGCCATCCACGCGGCCAAGCATTATGGTTGCCGCGTGACCACCACGACCATCTCGCGCCAACAGTACGAACTGGCGCGTGAGCGCGTGGCCGCCGCCGGTTTGCAGGACCGCATCACCTTGCTGCTGGAGGACTACCGCGACCTGGAGGGCCAGTACGACAAGCTGGTGTCCCTCGAAATGATCGAGGCCGTGGGCCACCAGTTCTACGGCGACTACTTCGCGCAATGCGCGCGCCTGCTGAAGGACGATGGTTTGATGCTGCTGCAGGCCATCACCATCGCCGATCAGCGCTACGAAGCAGCGCGCAAGTCCGTGGACTTCATCCAACGCCACATCTTTCCGGGCAGCACCATCCCGTCCATCACGGCCATGCTCAACGCCATCACGGCCGAGACCGACATGAAGCTGGTGCAGCTCGACGACATTGGCCCTCACTACGCCACCACGCTGCGTCACTGGCGCGAGCGCTTCATGGCCCGGCTGGACGAAGTGCGCTTACTCGGTTATCCGGACACGTTCATCCGCATGTGGGATTTCTACCTCTGCTACTGTGAAGGCGGCTTCGAGGAACGCGCCCTGGGCGACGTGCACATGCTGCTCGCGAAGCCCGGCGCCCGGTGAATCTGCCTAGGCAGGTGCCGCCACATCACACCTTCCCCATCTTCCATTTCATGTCCATACGCAACAAACTTCTGCTGGCCTTTGGCTCGGTGGTGGGTATCGTTTTGCTGGCCGTCGGGCTCTCAATCTACCTGCTGTCCGAGGCGAACGCGCGCTTCGACAACTATGTCTCCGGCATCAACGCACGGGCGCTGACCGCCGCGCAAGTGCGTGCCGCGGTGGATCAACGCGCGATCGCCGCGCGCAACCTGGTCCTGGTCACCCGGGCCGAGGACATCAACGAGGAACAACGCATCGCTCAGCAGGCGCACCAGGAGGCCACCGTGGCCCTCAAACGCCTGACCGAGCTGGCGCAGGATCCAGAAGCCTCGCTCCAAGCGCGCGAGTTCATACGCAACATCGCGGCGGTGGAGGCCCAATACGCCCCCGTGGCGCTGAACATCGTGGACCTGGCCGTGCGCGGCCAGCGCGAGGAAGCCATCCGCAAGATGAACGAAGAGTGCCGCCCGCTGCTAGCGCGCTTGATCCAGGCCACCGACAGCTACGCCAAGTTCACCGCCTCACGCGCCGAGCAGCGGGTGGCAGCGGCACGCGAAGCCTATGAAAGTCAACGCATGCTGCTGATCGCGGTGTGTGGACTGGCGATCGTCCTGGCGGTGGTGGCTGGCTTGCTGATTGAGCGCAATCTGCAACATGACCTGGGCACGGAGCCCGCGGAGATGCGCAAACTCGTCGGCACGGTGGCGGCGGGTGACTTGTCGGCGTCGCTCGCGGTGCGTGAAGACGATCAGCGCAGCGTGCTGGCGACCATTGCGCGCATGCAGAACAGCCTGCGCGGCATCGTCGCCACGGTCCGTGAAGAGGCTCGAGAAGTCTCGCTGGCCTCCGAGCAGATCGCCGCAGGCAACGCGGAGCTTGCCTCCCGCACCGAAAGTCAAGCCGGCTCCCTGGAGCAAACGGCGGCGGCCATGGAGCAGTTTGGCGCAACCGTGCGCAAGAACGCCGACAACGCGGCCCGAGCCGACGAACTGGCGCGCCAGGCCCGTGATGTCGCGATGAACGGCGGCGAGGTCGTGGGCCAGGTGGTGCAAACCATGCAGGGCATCAACCAAAGTTCACGCAAGATTTCCGAGATCATCGGCGTGATCGACGGCATTGCCTTCCAGACCAACATCCTGGCGCTGAACGCGGCGGTCGAAGCCGCACGCGCGGGTGAGCAGGGCCGCGGCTTCGCGGTCGTGGCCAGCGAGGTACGCAACCTCGCCGGCCGCAGCGCCGAGGCCGCGAAGCAGATCAAGACCCTGATCACCGGCAGCGTGGAGCAAATCACGCAAGGCACGCAACTGGCGGAAACGGCTGGCGAGACCATGGAACGCATGGTCAGCAGCATCCGCCAGGTGAGCGAGGTGGTGGAAGAGATCGCCAATGCCAGCAAGGAGCAAAGCGCGGGTGTCACGCAGGTCAGCGAGGCCATCGTCTTCATGGACCGCGTCACGCAGGACAATGCGGCCATGGTGGAAGAGATGTCCGTCTCCGCGCGCGGCCTCCATGAAAAATCACAGACCCTGGTGCGCACTGTGGCCAGCTTCCGCCTGCCCGCGGATCAGGCGATCGACGCCAACATGCCCAGGCTGTCTAACGTCCATGGCGCTGCGCCGGGGCAAGGCGCGCTCAAGCGGCTGGCCGCATGAAACCCGCGAAGAAGTCTGCCAGCGCCTGATGCGCCGCCAGCGGCAGGACCAGCGCGATGTACTGGTCCGGGCGCACCACCACCAGGGCGCCCTGCGCGCGGTCCACGCCGCGCAAGTCAAAGATGTCGGGCGCTGGCTTGCCTGGCTTGATCTGGGCGCTGAACACCTTTTCATAGTCGCGCAAACCATGGCGGCCCTTGCGCGGCCACAGAAGCGCGGGCATGGTCTCGATGGCCAGGTCGCGGTGGCTGGGCTGGAAGATGGCACGCAGGTCGAACACCGCGTCCGGGTCCTGGCCGGCGGGGGTGAACTTTCGCACGGGTGAATCGGGCGAGGTCTCCAGAAAACGGCAGAGCGCGCGCACGCCCATGCGCTCGTCCACAGCGTCGTTCTGCCCTGCGAAAGCGTAGAGACGCCAACGCCCGTCGGCTTTGCCGGCATGGCCCAGGTGCACCACCTTGGCATCCGTGATGCGCAGCACCTCGGCGGAGTGGAAACGCGTGCCCACCTCGAAGCCCGTGGCCAGAGCCTGGTGCCTGCCATCACCACAGATCAGCGAGGGGCTGTACTTCGTACCCATGCCAGCGGTGAAGCGCAGGTGTTGCTCAAAATACTTCTGGAACTCCTTGGGGTCCACGCCGCCCCCGCTGCCTTCGCTTGGTTTGTCGCTGATCATCTTGGCCCACTCGCGGTCGAAGTCGATCAGTTGCTGCCCGACGGTCTGCCGCTCGGCGTTGTAGCTGTGCAGCAGCGAGGGCGGGCACAGGCCGCGCAACACGGCAGCCAGCTTCCAGCCCAGGTTGAACGTGTCCTGCATCGAGAAGTTCATGCCCTGGCCCGCCTTGGGGCTGTGAGTGTGGCAAGCGTCGCCCGCGATGAACACGCGTGGCAATTGCTTTGCCTCGCGCCCCGCCGGCACGTCGTCGTATTTGTCGCAGATGCGGTGACCAATCTCGTACACCGACCACCAGGCGACCTCCTTCACCTCCAGCGTGTGCGGCTGGAAGATGCGCTGGGCCGTGCCGATCAGCTGCTCCATGCTGATCTGCCGCTGCGCCACGCGCTCGTCCTCGCCCAGCTTGTCCATCGCCACATAAAAGCGCACCAGATGCCCGCCCTCGCGCGGGATGATCATCAAGCTGCCTTCGCGCGACTGGATCGCCACCTTGTGGCGGATGTCGGGAAAGTCCGTCACGGGCAACACGTCCATCACACCCCAGGCTTGGTGCGCGGCCTCGCCCACCAGCTCACGACCGATGGCCGCACGGGTGGCGCTGCGCGCGCCGTCGCAACCCACCACATAACGGGCGCGCACCGTCTCGCGTTGACCCGCGTGCGCGGCATCGATACGCTCCAGCGTGACGGTCACCGGGTAGTCCGCCGCCGTGGGGTCCACTTGCACGTCCAAGAGCTTGCGGCCGTAGTGCGGCTCCAGTCGGCTGGGGGAATGGCGCATGGTCTCCAGGTAGAAGTCGTGCACACGCGCCTGGTTCAGCACCACATGCGGAAACTCTGACAGACCGTCCTCGGTGTCTTGCACTCGACCGTGGCGCACGATGTGCTCCGGCTTTTTCTCGTCTGGCTTCCAGAACGTCACCTCGTTGATCCAGCACGCCTCTTTCAGCACCCGCTCAGCGAAGTTGAAGGCCTCGAACATTTCCATGGTGCGGCAGGCAATGCCGTCGGCCTGCCCCTTCTCCAGCGGGCCCTCCTTCTGCTCGACGATGGCGGTGCGTATCTCCGGAAAGGCCGCCAGCTGCGTGGCCAGCGTCAGCCCCGCCGGGCCGCAGCCCACGATGAGCACGTCCACCTGCGCGGGCACGGCGTCGGCGTGTGGCAAGGCCAGGGGCGAAGCGGGATGGATGTGAGGGTCACCGGCGCGAAAGCCGTCGAGGTGGAATTGCATGGCGGATCTCCAGACAGGCCCGAGCTGACTCGGGCAATTTAATATGTATGCATACTATATGCATGCATCTTAATTGCCGTCAAGAGGGCCATCCAGGACCTTGAATCACGCTCGGGTATGACTGCCCGGCGGCAGCGGACCGCAGGGCCGAGCGGCAGAAGCGGCCGTAGCGCGGCCAGAAGGAAGCGCTCAGTCCCGCGCCGGTGTGCTGCTGAGCTCGGCCTGGGCCTCGATGATCAGCGCCATCAAGCGCATCAGCTCCTGACGCTCAGCGGCCGACAGCGGCTCCAGCAAGCGTTCCTGCGTCGTGAGCACGCGCGGGATCACGGCCTTGAGGATGCGCAAGCCCTCGTCCGTCGGGCTGATCAGACGCACGCGGCGGTCTTGCGGGCTCATGCTGCGCAGCACCAGGCCACGCGCCTCCAACCGGTCGATCACCCCGCCGATGGTGGCCGCGTCGTAGCTGATGGACTGCGCCAGCGTTTTTTGGTCGATGCCCGGCTGCTGGCAAATGGCATGCAAGGCCGAGTACTGCACCGGCGTGAGTCCCAGCTCCGCCACCTCCTGGTTGAACAAGGCCACGGCCAACTGCTGCAGCCGCCGCGCCAGGTGGCCGGGCAGGGACCGTGGGTCCAGACTTTTCCATTGCGGGCTCATGTGGGCGTAAGCAGGAGACGGAGGTGAAGGGTTTGAACGCGCTGATGCAGGCATGGCGGCATGCGTCCAGACAGCGTGGTTGATTCTAGTGGCGCGGGTTCACGCAACACGCCGGCGTTCAGCAGCAACATGTCCGAAAACGGCGAGTCCAGTCCTAGCCAACTGCCTATGATCCAGCCCATGGACACCGCACTCGACCCCGAACACTGCTACCCGGCCTTGCTCGCGCGGGATGCCCGGTTCGACGGTGTCTGGTTCGTCGCGGTCCGCACCACCGGCGTTTACTGCCGACCGATCTGCCGCGTGCGCCCGCCCAAGCGCGAGAACTGCAGCTTCTTCCCGACCGCCGCGCTCGCGGAAGCGGCGCATTTCCGACCCTGCCTGAAATGCCGGCCCGAACTGGCGCCACTCGCCCGCCGCTGGAGCGCGATGGACGCGACCGACGTGTTGGCACGCGAAGCCGCGCGCTGGCTGGACGAATGCGCACCCGAATCCGCGTCACTGCCCGCACTGTCGGCCCATCTCGGTGTCAGCGAACGGCACGTGCGCCGCGTCTTCACCGCCGTGCACGGTGTTGGTCCGCTGCAGTACCTGCAGACTCGCCGGCTGCTGCTCGCCAAGCATCTGTTGACCGACACGCTGATGCCTGTCTCCGAAGTGGCGTTGGCCGCTGGCTTTGGCAGCCTGCGTCGCTTCAACGCGGCCTTCGTCGAGCACTACCAGCTCAACCCAAGTGCGCTGCGACGCCACGGGGTCAACTCCGCGGCCCCCCCTGTGCCGGACACCACCGAACTGCGGCTGGACCTGCGTCCGCCCTTGCTCGGTCGCGCGCTGCTGCAATTCCTGGCAGCGCGCGCGGTGCCGGGTGTCGAACGGGTCGATGTCGAGGCGATGACCGTGCTGCGCAGCGTGCGCCTGAGCCGCCCCAACGCCGAGGACTTGCTGGGTTGGGTGCAGGTTCGGCTGCCACCGGACGAGGCGGAACGACCACAGCTGCGGGTGCGGCTGAGCGCATCCTTGTGGCCCGCCATCGCCACGCTGATGCCCCGGCTGCGCCGCTGGCTGGACTTGGACGCCGATCCGGCCGCGATCGCCGCCGCGCTCCGCAAGGAGTTCGGTGACGCAGCGACGGGCCTGCGGCTGCCCGGCACCTTGGACCGCTTCGAACTCGCCGTCCGCGCGGTGCTGGGCCAGCAAGTGACCGTGGCCGCGGCCCGCACACTCGCCACGCGACTGATCGCGCGCTTCGGTGAACCTTTGCCCGAGGATCTCCGCGCGCCCGACGGCGTGACCCACGCCTTCCCGCCGCCGCAACGACTCGCCGCCGCGACGGTGGATGACCTCGCCTCGCTGGGCCTGCCGGGGCGGCGCGCCCAGGCGCTGATCTTGCTGGCGCAACAGTGGCCGACGCTGGCATTTGCCCAGGGGCGCGGCGAGGTGGCCTCGGCCATCGCCGAACTCACCGAGTTGCCCGGCCTCGGCCCCTGGACCGCGCACTACATGCTGATGCGCGGCTGGAGCTGGCCCGACGCTTTTCCGCCCGCGGACGTGGTGCTGAAGCAATGCATGGAACATCGCGCCAATCGACCGCTCAAGCCCACGGAAGTGGCCGCCGCCGCACAAGCGTTCGCACCCTACCGCAGCTACGCGGTGCTGCAACTGTGGCGCGAGGCGGCGCAAGCCGCCAGCCTGCGCAGCGCCGAAGGTGCCTCTGGGCGCGACACCGGACACAAGGTCACGTACACGGTCCAACGCACGGGGAAAAGCACCGTCAAGGGCAAGGTCCAACATGCACCTCAAGTTGCGACGAGACGCACGACCGATCAGAAGCGCCGCGACCGATCCACCCCCCACCCGCCTGGAGCCGCCTCATGAAGCACCTCTGCCACACCACCCTGGACACGCCGCTGGGCACCGTGCTGATCGCACGCAACGCGGAAGGCCTGTCTGGCCTCTGGTTCGAGGGCCAGAAGTACCATCCCGGCACGCTGACGGCACCGCGACGCGACGATGACGCGCTGTTGACAGAAGCTGTCATCCATTTGTGCGATTATTTCGCTGGCAAGCCCTTGCGCGTGCTGCCGGTGTCGCCCTCAGGCACGCCATTTCAGCAAGCCGTTTGGCGCGCCTTGCTTACCATCCCGGCAGGCACGACGCTGAGCTACGGCGAACTGGCCCGACGGGCCGGCCGACCGGACGCGGTGCGCGCGGTGGCCGCGGCGGTAGGGCGCAATCCCGTGTCGGTGATCATTCCCTGCCATCGGGTGCTGGGCGCCGACGGTGCGCTGACCGGTTATGCCGGTGGCCTGCCCCGCAAGCAGGCGCTGCTGAGGCTGGAAGGCGCATGTCGCGAGACCACGGCAAGCGCTCCGGTCACCGCAACAGCTTCCAGCGCACGATCCCGGACGGCCCTGTCGTCGTCCCTGAACTTTGGAGCATTTTTTGAAGCAACGTGATGTGTTGGAGTTGATGGTGCTGGCCGCCATCTGGGGGGCGTCTTTTTTGTTCATGCGGGTGGCCGCGCCGGAGTTCGGCCCCGTCGCCACCGCCGCAGTGCGGGTGGCCGGTGCGTCCTTGCTCCTGCTGCCGCTGATGGCCTTGCGGGAAGGGCTCACGGACCTGCGCGTCCACTGGAAGGGCCTGCTGCTGGTCGGCTTCTTGAACGGCGCCCTCCCGTTTGCGCTGTTCAGCTTCGCGGCCTTGTCCATCAACGCGGGTCTGTCCAGCATCCTCAACGCCACCACGCCGATGTGGGGTGCGCTGGTCGCCTGGGCCTGGTTCGGGCAGCGACTGGACGCATCGCGCCTGGTCGGTTTGGCGCTCGGCTTTGGCGGCGTGGTGCTGCTGGCCTGGGACAAGGCCTCGTTCACGCCTGGCGGCGGCGGCTTGGCCATCCTGGCCTGCCTGACCGCGACACTCTGTTATGGCATCGCCGCCAGCGCCACCAAGCGCTACCTGGGCGCGGCCAGCCCGCTCGCCGTCGCGACTGGTAGCCAGTTCTTCGCCGCCTTGCTGCTGGCCCTGCCCGCGCTCGCGCAGCAGCCGGCCACCCTGCCCAGCGCCAAAGCCTGGGTCGCGGTCACGCTGCTGGCCTTGCTCTGCACCAGCGTCGCCTACATCCTGTTCTTCCGCTTGATGAAGCGGGTCGGACCGACCAATACCATCTCGGTAACCTTCCTGATCCCAGTGTTCGCGCTGCTGTGGGGCTGGCTGCTGCTGGACGAAACCGTGAACCTGGCGATGGCGCTGGGCTGCGGCGTCGTACTGCTGGGCACCGCGCTGGCGGTGGGGGTGATCAGGCTACCGATGATCGGGGCGGCGCCGGCCGCGAAGTAAGGACCACGCGCACCTCGGCGTTCAGCCTTCGGTGGTTTCGGACTACAGGTCGCCTGCGATCAAACGGAACTGCTCCAGGGCTGCCTGCAGGTCTTCGACGATCTCTTGGGCGATCACCTCGGGCGGCGGCAGGTTGTCGCTGTCGGCCAGTGATTCGTCCTTGAGCCAGAAGATGTCCAGACTGGCCTTGTCACGCGCCACCAGCTCGTCGTAGCTGTAGGCACGCCAGCGCCCGTCCGGGTTCTCGGCGCTCCAAGTGGGCTTGCGCTTCTGGCGCTTGCCCACGTTGTAGAGATCCACAAACTCGTCCAGATCGGCACGCTGCAACGGGCTGGTCTTGAGCGTGAAATGCTTGTTGGTGCGCAGGTCGTAGATCCACAGCTGCTTCGTCCACGGCGTCTCGCTGGCCGGCTTCTTGTCAAAGAACAGCACATTGGCCTTCACGCCCTGGGCATAGAACAGGCCCGTCGGCAGGCGCAGCAGCGTATGCAAATCGCACTCATGCAGCAGCTTGCGGCGGATGGTCTCCCCCGCGCCACCTTCAAACAATACGTTGTCAGGCAGCACCACCGCCGCGCGTCCATGGGTCGCAAGCAGGGTTTTGATGTGCTGCACGAAATTCAACTGTTTGTTGCTCGTAGTGGCCAAGAAATCGTCGCGCTCGATGGTGTCTTTCTCGGTGCTGGTGCGACCATCTTCACCCACGATCACCGTGCTGCTTTTCTTGCCAAAAGGCGGGTTGGCCAGCACCACGTCAAAGCGCTCACCCGGATCAGTGGCCAGGGCATCACCCACCACCACCGGCACCGATTTCTCCGAGCCGATGCCGTGCAGCAACAGGTTCATCGCGCAAATGCGCGCCGTGGCCTGCACCAGCTCGTAGCCGGTGAAGGTCTTTTCCTTGAGGTGCTTGAGCTGGTCGCGCGTGAGGTTCTTGTTGTGCGCCACCATGTAGTTGTGCGCGGCGAACAGAAAGCCGCCCGTGCCGCAGGCCGGGTCGGTGATGCGCTCGCCCGGCTGCGGCGCGATGCAGTCCACCATGGCCTGGATCAGTGCGCGCGGCGTGAAGTACTGCCCCGCGCCGCTCTTGGTGTCCTGCGCGTTCTTTTCCAGCAGGCCCTCGTAGGCGTCGCCCTTCACGTCGACGCCGAGGATGGTCCAGGTCTCGCTGTCGATCAGGTCCACGATCACACGACGCAGCTTGGCAGGGTCCTGAAACTTGTTCTGCGCCTTGCCGAAGATCAGGCCCAGCGTCCCTTTCTGCTGTCCCAAAGCCTCCAGCACATGGCGGTAGTGGTCAAACAGATCATCGCCGTCCTTGGCCAACAGCGAGGGCCAGGAGTACGCGCCCGGCACGATGCTGGCCTGGTTGTGCGGCGGCTGGGCGCGCTCGTCGGCCATCTTGAGGAAGAGCAGTTAGGTCAGCTGCTCCACATAGTCGCCATAGCTCATGCCGTCGTCGCGCAGCACGTTGCAGTAGTTCCAGAGTTTCTGGACCAGGGTATTGGTCGTGGCGTTCATAGTGTTCTCAGTTTGGCGAATTGTTGCAGTCGTGCGCGCACCAGCGGCTCGCGGTTGGGCTGACTCAAGAGACCGCCCAGTGCGTTGCCGAAATCCGGGTGGTCAAAAAGTCTGAGGACACATGCCGCCACATGATTGCGAACATCCTCAGCTGAAGCAGATAGCTCCGCGACCAGCTCCGCTCTTCCTTCCACCACGGTGAGTATGTCTTCCAGATCGTGGCTGGCATACACGTCATTGTTGCCGCGGTCGTTAAAGGCTTCAAACTTGGTTGCCAAGAAGTAGGGAGCTGCGAGGTGCCGCAGCTTCATTCCCGGCGCAAGCTCGGCTTGTACAGCGGCGTCGAACCCTGGGCGGTACCAGCGGTTGGCGAAGCCCAGCACCTTTTCATCCAACGGCACCAGGTCCAGCTGCATGCGGTTCCAGTACCAGCGAAATAGCGGCGTGTTGTCTGCCATCGTTTGTTTGAAGCCGCGCTGCATCAACTCTGCTGCCAAGGCGTGGTAGCCCACCAGTGTCGCAACCTCCACGATGGCGTCTACATCTTCCGTGGCTCGCACATTGAGTAGCGCAGGGTCATTGATCAACAAACCCGTGGCACAGCCCCCCACAAAAACCACCCGGTCACACAGCGGCCCCAAGGCCTGTGCCATGCCCATCAACATGGCAAGGTTCGGATTAGCCATACATGGGGCCCTTTACCTTTTTTGGTGCCGCTGGATCGATGAGCGCCTGCAGTCGCTCCAGCGCCATGCCGCGCTCGCGGGCACGGCCTACGCGAATGGCATCAAACAAGGCCAGCATTTCGTAGAGCCTCGCGTCCTGCATGGCGGCAAAGGGCACGCTGGGGTGCAGCGGCTCTACCCCAACGCCCCGCACAGTGCCATTGGGGTGCGGCCATACGTAGTCTTCAGAGCCCGGCGCGAATACACCCGCAAAGGCTGGCGCACTGTGGCTGGTAGGCACCCCTATGGTCGATGGCGTCTTGTCTGCGGCAAAGGCGTACCTGGCACCGTGCAGCGCAAACTCCGCCAACTGCTTTGAATGGGGGCGCACCGGGTTGTCCGCCGTGGCGAGTTGACCCTGCGCAACCTGGCTGCTTGTCGCCGCGACACGCGAGCGCTTTTGCCGGGCAACGCGGTAAATGGCTGTTGGCTCCTGCACGGCGAGAGCGGCCTGCGCCGAGTCCAATGCCTGGTAGTTTTGCGCCAGCAGCCCCGCCTGCAAGCCCCTCTTGACGCAGGCGTGCGCCTCAGACGCGCTCAGGCCCAATTCCTGCGCCAGCCGCGCATACGTCCAGCGCTGATCACCCCAGGCAACGAGCTTGAGGGCCACCAGGAAGTCTTGAGGTTTGAGCTGCATTTACATTCAATATTCGCGATTTGCGAATATTGAATGTAAATCAAATCCAGCCGGCACGCAAGCACGCGGGGCGAGATCGGCTCATTTCCGCAACTCGGCCAGGGGCACTGTCATTGGCTGGCCTCCGCCTCCTGCAGCTCCTTCAGCGTCCGCCCTTGGGCGTCTTTCCATTCGATGCGGCCATTGGCACTGCGCCCCAAGACCACCGCTGCCGCAGTACTGGGGGAACTGAAGGGATAGTCTTGCGTGAAGCGGTAGCCTGCAACGTCCTGCGCCAAGACGCCGTTGGCGATCAGCTCCTGCCGCAAGTCATACATGCCGCGCACATGCTGCTGCATGGACGGCACTGCCTCAGGCACCGCCTGCGAGCCCGCCTTGACCACAAAGCCCTGACTGGCTTCGTAGCCCGTGGCCGCTACCCCCTTGCCCTTGCATGTCAGCACAGGTGCCATAGGCGCCTGCACCTTGGTCGCCTGCTCAAACGCATGTACACCCAGCACCGGCAGCATGCCCAGCATGTTGTCCAGGAAGACCTGCATGTCAGCCCGGTCCGCCTCGCTCAAGCTCGGCTCCATCGGCTGGTTGGCGTTATCGAGTGGCAGGCGCTTGGCGGCTTTGGCCAAGCGGATCAGGTTGGACTCCAGAAACTGAGCATGCGCCTTGTTCAACTGCCCCGGCGTCGCGACAAAGCAGACGGCACGGGTCCAGAAGTCCTTCTGCGCGTAATGGCTCTCCAGGCGCGGACGAATGGGGTCGCCTTCGCCCACGTAAAGCATGTCACCTTCGCCATCTTCGCGTGGCCCGAGCAACAAGTACACGCCGGTCTGGCTCAGCTCGGGCCGTAGCTTGACTTGCGGTAGCAAGGCACGCGGGAACATGAGTGCCTTGCCAACCCAGTTGGAGCGCTCAACCAAGCGCAGGCCATCGGGGTCACCGTCGGCGACGAAGATGCGTAGGGAGAAAGGGACAATCAAGCGGATTCCTCACCGGAGGCAGGCGAGTCGGGTAACTGCAATGGCAACTGCTCCTCGGGCCGTTGTTGCACTGTCTGCGGCGTCCTCACTTCATGCACCTTCGTGACTACGTAGCCTGCAACCTCGACGTCACCGATGTCATCTTCGCGTTGGTGTATCTCGAAATCACAAATCAACGTCGTGCCGTTTTGAAACTGAACTTTCTGGCTTGCGACCTCACTTCGAAACGCTTGATCTCGCAACTCAAAACTAACAACCTTTTTATCGAATATTCCTCTCCACTTGATTGCCCCCGAGCGAAGGACCGGCGACACGATTTCCAATGAAATTCTTTCGTGTATCAGCGGTTCCAGATCCGACTTGGCAATCACATATGAGGAAAAATTTCCTCTTGGAACTCGCAGTTCCATAACTTTTTTTCCATGGGAAGGGGAAAAGCCAACGGCCTCAATCCTTGCGTCAACGAGAAGCGCTTCGTAATAATTGGACCTTCGCCGAGCGACTCTCTTCCTTGTCAGTAGCGCTTGGGCGATTTCATCTGCCGTGGGAGGAAACTCAAGCTCAAGCACTTTGCTCTTGTTTTCCACGCCCTTCTCTTTTTCGGTCGACCGCCCAGCTGCCGCATCCTCCTTTTCTTTGATTTCCAGCTTGATCTTTTGAAGATTCAGCTCGTTGAGCGCAGTTTGTTGCTTGGATTGCTTAATTTTTTCGATGTAGAAGGGTGCGCCAAGCAAGGGACTCAGTAAAGCCATTACCGCTGCGATCTGCTCTGTGTTCTGAAAAATCAGGTTTAGATACTCTTCGAGACCACCTTCCCCGTAAGCGCGAGTCTCCACTTGAATCGGCAACCCGAGCACAACACTCACTTCCTTTAGCAACGCGAGTAACTCGCCTTCGGCCCGATTTCTGACCATGGCATCCATTCGGTGCATGCCGCCATGCAGGTGGTAGTGAACCTTGAACTCTCCTGACTCACTAGCACTGGCGCTACTGTTGTTGGGGTCTATCGTCACATTCACTCCCTGTCGCAATAAGAAGTTCGCAACTTTGAGGCTCGAGATATCGCCACGGAGCTGAAGCCGGACATCGAGACGAATAGCACCGATTGCAGCTCAACGCCCGTCAGCGTTACCGCCTCCTTCTTCTTGGCCTCGATCACGCCGCAGGCCTTACCGTTCACATACAGCAGGTAGTCCGCGTAGCCATAACCGGCATTGAGGGGGAATTCGCGGATGGCGACGCCCTTGACCTGCCCAGGATCGGCATGGATGTCGGCATCCGCCAGGTTGCAGACCAACCAGCCCGCTTGCGCGAGCAGTTCGTCGATGCGTAGCCTGGCTTTCTGTTCTGGCGTCATGCGGTGTCCCTGGGCGGGCATTCTAGAGGGGCATGAAACCAGACCTCGGAAAAAACGAAGCCCCGCACAGGGCGGGGCTTGTTCTTGGCGGAGACGGAGGGATTCGAACCCTCGATGCAAGTTTTAGCTCACATACTCCCTTAGCAGGGGAGCACCTTCGGCCTCTCGGTCACGTCTCCAAAGGATGCGCGGGATTATCGCATGAATCACCGCGCCGTCCGGCTAAAAAACAGGACGGCGCGGGGGCCGTTTCAGGCGGCGGGCTGGTCCAGGTCGAAGGCCTTGTGCAAGGCGCGCACGGCCAGTTCCATGTACTTCTCGTCGATCACGACGGAGGTCTTGATTTCGCTGGTGGAGATCATCTGGATGTTGATGCCTTCCTCGCTGAGCGAGCGGAACATCTTGCTGGCGATGCCCACGTGGCTGCGCATGCCGATGCCGACGATGCTGACCTTGCAGATCTTGGTGTCGCCCTGCACTTCGGCGGCGCCCAGCGTCGGCAGCACTTTGTCCTTGAGCAGGTCGATGGCCTTGGCGTAGTCGTTGCGGTTGACGGTGAAGCTGAAGTCCGTCTTGCCGTCCTTGGCGATGTTCTGGATGATGACGTCCACTTCGATGTTGGCGTCGGCCACGGCGCCCAGGATCTGGTAGGCGATGCCCGGTTTGTCGGGCACGCCCAGGATGGAGATCTTGGCCTCGTCGCGGTTGAACGCGATGCCGGAAACAACGGCTTGTTCCATGTGTTCGTCTTCCTCGAAAGTGATCAACGTGCCGGACTTGGCTTCTTCGTTGAGGTCGATGTCCCAGGGGGTGAAGCTGGAGAGCACGCGCAGCGGTACCTTGTACTTGCCCGCGAACTCGACCGAGCGGATTTGCAGCACCTTGGAGCCCATGGAGGCCATCTCGAGCATTTCCTCGAAGCTCACGGTGTGCAGACGACGCGCCTCGGGCACGATGCGCGGGTCGGTGGTGTAGACGCCGTCCACGTCGGTGTAGATCAGGCACTCTGCGGCCTTGAGCGCGGCGGCCACGGCCACGGCCGAGGTATCGCTGCCGCCCCGGCCCAGCGTGGTGACGTGGCCCAGGCCGTCAATGCCCTGGAAGCCGGTGATGATGACCACCTTGCCGGCGGCCAGATCGGCGCGCACGCGCTGGTCGTCGATGCTTTCGATGCGGGCCTTGGTGTAGGCGCTGTCGGTCTTGATCGGCACCTGCCAGCCGGCGTAGCTCACGGCCTGCAGCCCCTCGGCCTGCAGCGCGATGGCCAGCAGGGCGGAAGACGCCTGTTCGCCGGTGGCGGCCAGCATGTCGAGTTCACGACCGTAGGCGTCATTGGTCTTGGCGGGCGCCAGTTCCTTGGCCAGGCCGAGCAGGCGGTTGGTCTCGCCGCTCATGGCGCTGGGCACCACCACCATTTGATGACCGGCGCGCGCCCACTTGGCCACACGCTTGGCGACGTTGCGGATGCGCTCGGTCGAGCCCATGGACGTGCCGCCGTATTTGTGAACGATCAGTGCCATTGAAAAAGAATGGGCCGCCGCGAAACGCAACAGCCCGTGTTCGTCAAGAAGTGTTGAGAGGGGTGTCCGGCCTGCCCTGGCGCCGCGCATGCACAAAGGCACGGGGCACACGAAGAGGTCAAGCCGGGCGATTGTACCAAGCCAGAATCTCGCCCCGACGCTCCACCCGGCCCGCGCCCACCTTGAGCTGGATGTGGTGGCCGCGCGTGGCGCAGGCGGCAATCTGGTCCAGCAGTTCCTCCAGTTGGGCTGCGCTCGCGTTGGCAGAGCCGCTCCGCGGGTCGTCCGCCACATGCGCCTGCCGCAACCAGTGGCGCAGCAAATTGGCCTGCCGGTCGCGGCTCAGGGCGCGCAGCGCGGCAATGCGTGGGCCTTGCTCGGGAGCAGAACCAACCCCGGTGGTCTTCATGTCCTGCGCGGCCAGTTGCTCCAACAGTCGCTGGGCTTGCGCCGCATGCGCGGCGCTGCGCGCGAAGGTGGCACGGAACTGGGGAAACACCTCGCCCAGCACGGGCAACAGGCGGGCGCGGATGCGGTTGCGGGTGTAGCGTTCGTCGGCGTTGCTGGGGTCTTCGACCCAGCCCTCGCCCGCCTTCAGACCGCACGCGTGCAACCAGGCGCGCAGTTCGGCGCCGGGCACCTCCAGCAGAGGACGGTGCCAACGCAGTCCACCACGCTCCCAGGCTTCGGGCATGGAAGCCAGCCCCGGCAGGCCAGCGCCGCGTGACAGCGCGAGCAGCAAGGTCTCCACCTGGTCGTCGGCATGCTGGGCCAGGGCGACATCGCGCACCCCGGCTGTCAGGGCCGCTTCGCGCAAGGCCGCGTAACGCGCGCCGCGCGCGGCGTCTTCAGGGCTCTGGCCGGATGCGTGGCGCGCGTCCACGCGCAGCACATGCAGGGGGATGTTCAGTTCTGTGCAAGTGCTGCGTGCCTGCGCATCGAACCCATCGGCCGCCGCTTGCAAGCCGTGGTGCACGTGGAGGGCCTGCACCTGGCCCGGCCAGCGTTCGGCGCAAGCGAGCAGCAAGGCCGTGGAATCGGCGCCGCCACTGAAAGCCACGGCCAGGGGCAGGCCCGGCTGGAAACGCGCGATGGCCCGCGTGAAAGCAGGCGCCGCGCCGGGAGGATTACTTGGCGCTCTTGGTGTCGGTGTAGCGGCCATAGCTCTGCAGGCGCTCGTAACGGCGGTCCAGCAGTTCCTTGACCTTGAGGTCGGCCACCTGACGGTAGGACTCAACCAGCGCGCGCTTCAGGAAAGCCGCCATCTGCTTGGGGTCGCGGTGCGCGCCGCCCACCGGCTCATTCACGATCTTGTCGACCAGACCCAGGGCCTTGAGGCGGTGCGCGGTGATGCCCAGGGCCTCGGCTGCTTCCTCGGCGCGCTCGGCCGTCTTCCAAAGGATGGAGGCACAGCCTTCGGGGCTGATGACGGAGTAAACCGAGTACTGCAGCATCAACACCTGGTCAGCCACCGAGATGGCCAGCGCGCCGCCAGAGCCACCCTCGCCGATGATGGTGGTGATGATGGGCACTTCGAGCTGCGCCATCTCGAAGATGTTGCGACCGATGGCCTCGGACTGGCCACGCTCCTCGGCATCGATGCCAGGGTAGGCGCCGGGCGTGTCGACGAAGGTGAAGACCGGCAGGCCGAATTTCTCGGCCGTTTTCATCAGACGCAGGGCCTTGCGGTAGCCCTCGGGCTTGCTCATGCCGAAGTTGCGCAGGCCACGCTCCTTGGTATCACGGCCCTTCTGCTGGCCGAGCACCATGCAGGGCGTGCCGTTGAAGCGGGCCAGACCACCGACGATGGAGAGGTCGTCCGCGAAATGGCGGTCACCGTGCATCTCGACGAAGTCGGTGAAGATCTCGTTCACGTAGTCCAGCGTGTAGGGACGCTCGGGATGGCGGGCGATCTTGGTGACCTGCCAGGCGTTGAGGTCGCTGTAGACGTCTTTGGTCAGCTGCAAGCTCTTCTTGCCCAGTTGCTCGATTTCCGCGCTGATGTCCACGGCGGACTCGGTCTGCACGTAGCGCAGCTCTTCGATCTTGGCTTCGAGTTCGGCGATCGGTTGCTCGAAGTCGAGGAATGTTTTCTTGGCCATCTGTGACCTCCAATAAGAACGGACGCGTCAGCCACAGCCACCGGGACAGGCCGCACGCGCTTTCGTTTCGATTTCCGGTTCGGGTTGTTGTTCAAATCATCGACCCACCAGGGCATGGTGACGGCGGTCCGTCAGTAGGCCACGGGCAGGGGGTCGAGAGAGCGCCAAATATACCAAGTCGCCACGCTGCAGAACGGGGCCCAGGCTGCGGCCACCTCCCGGGCGTCGCTGCGGCTGACCGCCTCGCCGGAGAAATAGTTACGACTGATACCGTTGAGCAATCCGATATCGTCCAACGGCAGCACGTTCGGTCGCATCAGGTGAAAAATCAGGAACATTTCCGCCGTCCAGCGGCCGATGCCCCGGATGCCCACCAGCTCGGCAATGATGGCTTCGTCGTCCATTGCCTTCCAGTCCGCGACACGGATGGCGCCGCTGTCGAAATGCAGCGCCAAGTCCACCAGGTACTCCACCTTGCGGGCTGACAGACCGGCAGCGCGCATGTCGTCCACCTTCAGCTTGAGCACATTGCCCGGCGTCATGCGCCGGGGCAGCGCCGCGAAGCGTTCCCACACGGACTGTGCGGCCTTGACCGAAATCTGCTGACCCACGATGCTGCGTGCCAGCGTGACGAAGGCGTCGCCGCGTGTCTCCAGACAAGCGCCACCATGCTGGGGGATGATGCGCTTCATCACCCGGTCCTTCTTCATCAGGTGCTTGCAGGCCTCGTCCCAATAGACCGGCGTGGCGATTTGCACCGCTTCGGAACCCGTGGTAGCCGCCACCGAGGACGCGAAGGCCGAGGCGGATTTATTGTGGGTATCCGGCTCGTCGATCTGCTTGGCCTTGGGCGCGGCGCTCATGCCGCCACCTCCCAAGTCGTTCCGGTGGGTGAATCTTTGAGCACGATGCCTTGGGCCAGAAGTTCCTGCCGGATGCGATCGGCCTCGGCGTAGTTCTTCGCGGCCTTGGCGGCGGCGCGCTGTGCGATCAAGGTTTCGATGGCGCCGCCATCCAGCGCGGTGCGGGCGCCAGACTGCAGAAAGGCGGCCGGGTCCTCCTGCAGCAGCCCCAGGCAACCGCCGAGCGCCTTCAACAACGCCGCGAGGCGGGCCGAGCCTGTCTTATTGACCTCGCTGGCCAGGTCGAACAGCACGGCGACCGCTTCGGGCGTGCCGAAGTCCTCGTCCATCGCGGCCTTGAAGCGGGCCGCATGGCCCTCCGTCCAGTCCACCGTCTGCGGTGCCATGGGCGCGGGTGGCGTGGCTTGCAAGGCGGTGTACAGCCGCTTCAAGGCGCTGCGGGCGTCATCCAGGTGCGCGTCGCTGTAGTTCAGCGGGCTGCGGTAATGCGCGCGCAGGATGAAGAAGCGCACCGTTTGGGCGTCGTACTTCTCCAGGACTTCGCGGATGGTGAAGAAGTTGCCCAGGCTCTTGGACATCTTTTCGTTGTCCACGCGCACGAAACCGTTGTGCATCCAGTAGCGCGCCATGGCCTGGCCTTGCTGGGGCGTGCCGATCTTGGCGCCTTCGCTCTGGGCGATTTCGTTTTCGTGGTGGGGAAACTGTAGATCCGCCCCACCGCCGTGGATGTCGAAACTCTCGCCCAGCAGGGCGCAGCTCATGGCCGAGCATTCGATGTGCCAGCCGGGGCGACCCAGGCCGTAGGGACTCTGCCACTGGGCTTCGGCGGGCTCGTCCGCCTTGGCGGACTTCCAAAGCACGAAGTCCAGCGGATCCTGCTTGCCGTCGGCCACGGCCACGCGCTCACCCGCGCGCAGTTCGTCCAGCGACTTGCCCGACAGCTTGCCGTAACCCGGGAACTTGCGCACGGCGTAATTCACATCGCCATTCGGCGAGGGGTAGGCCAGGCCCTGGCGCTCCAGCTGGCCGATCAGGCCCAGCATTTGGGGCACGTAGTCCATGGCGCGCGGCTCATGGGTGGGCCGCTCGATGCCCAGGGCGTCCGCGTCCTGATGCAGGGCCGCGATCATGCGATCGGTCAGACTGCGGATGGTTTCGCCGTTCTTGAGCGCGCGCTGGATGATCTTGTCGTCGATGTCGGTGATGTTGCGCACATAGGTGACGCGCCAGCCGCTGGCCTGGAGCCAGCGCTGCACCACGTCGAACGCCACCATGGCGCGCGCATGCCCCAGATGGCAAAAGTCATAGACCGTCATGCCGCACACATACATGCGGACATGGCCAGGTTCCAGCGAGGCAAAAGGCTCCAGCGCACGCGACAGCGTGTTGTAGATGCGGAGAGTCATGGGCGCAATCAAAAAAACCGGCGCTGCGCTTCACATAGAGACTGCGTGAAGCTGTGCCGGCTCAATCGGGGGGAGTGGGGAAGCGCAGCGCGGATGCGCGGCACTACAATGGCCGGCAGTATAAAGCCCCGGCACGGCGGCGCAGCGCATGATTTTCCAGGCCCGAGCCGCGAATCGCGATGGCACCGTCCAGCCCCCTTGCCTACTTCGTGCCCAACCTCGTGTTTTCCCTGTCCTCCGTGCTGCATTCCGCCGTTCACGCCTCGCGCCCCCCCCTGATCGGCCTGCTCATGGGCCTGTGCATCGGCCTGACGCTGGCGCTCGCTCCGGCCCCGGCGCGCGCCGATGCCTACGACGAAGTCAACCAAAAGCTGCGCGCCGGACGCCATGCCGAGGCCCAGGTTCAAGCCGAGCGCTATCTGCAGGGCAAGCCCCGCGACCCGCAGATGCGCTACCTGCTGGGCCTGGTGCAGCGCGCCAGCGGCAAGCCGGACGCGGCGATGGAAACTTTCACCCGGCTCATCACCGAATACCCTGAACTGCCGGAACCGCACAACGCCCTGGCCTCGCTGTACGCCGCGCGCGGTGACTACGAACAGGCCCGGCTTTCCCTGGAACGTGCCATCCGCGCCCGTCCCGATTACGCGACCGCGCTCGAGAACCTGGGTGATCTGCAACTGCGCCTGGCCGAGCAAGCCTATTGCCAAGCACTGAAGAGCAACGCGCGCAACGATGCACTGCGGGCCCGCGTTCAGGCCCTCGGCTTGCAGTGCCCGTAAAAACAACCACGAACAACGATCCGTCGCATTGCCATGCCTACACACCGCCGTATCACCTGCGCCATTCCGTCCGCGCCCTCACACTGGAGCGGGCGCTTGCTGGTCACGCTGGTCCTGGCCTGTGGCCTAGGCTGGTCCGCAGTCCAGGCACAGGGCACCGGGGCGGACATCCCCGCCCTTATCACCGCCGGGCAATGGGCGCAGGCACGCAGCGCGGTGGACCAGCAGCTGCAATCTCGCCCCAAAGATGCTCAGCTGCTGCTGTACAAAGGCGTGATCCAGCGCGAGAGCGGTCAGCTGCGTGAAGCCCAGGCCACCTTCACGCAATTGACCATCGACCACCCCAAGATGCCGGAAGCCTGGAACAACCTGGCTGCGATTCACGCGGCGCAGGGTCAATTCGAACAGGCCCGCGTGGCACTGGAAAAAGCCCTGCACACCCACCCCAGCTACGCCACGGCCTACGGCAACCTGGGCGCGGTCTACGCCCGCTTGGCGAGCCAAGCGTATAGCCGCGCCCTACTGATCGACGCCGAGGGCGCCGTGCCCAATGCCAAGCCCAGTCCGCAACAACAGGCCGCCAACGACGCGCTGAAGCTGTCGCTGCAGCAGCCCATGCAATTGGCCTTGCTGCGTGAAGTCCGCGAACTGCCAGCCGCGCCGCTGCCGGCCCCCGCGCCTACCCCCGCGCCGCCGGTGATGGTCGCGGCCTCACCGTCCACACCGCCCGCGCCATCCGGCCCGCCTGTTTCTTCCGCCGCCACCGCGCCCCAGGCAGCTGCAGCGGCCCCCACACCCGTGACGCCCCTGCCCCCCGCGGTGGCGGCAACACCTGCGCCCGTTACCGCCTCGCCCACGCCGGCCCCGACACCAGCAGCGCCGCCCGCCGCTGCGGTCGCCCCCCCCGCCCCGCCACAAACCGCCGCCTCCGTCCCGGCGACGCCCAACGCGAACGCCAGCGCCAGTGCGAGCGAAGAGGATGCCGTTGGCCAGGCCGTGCGCGCCTGGGCGCAGGCCTGGTCGGACCGCGACATGGGCCGTTACCTCGCCGCCTACGCGGCTGACTTTGACACCGGCGGACAAAGCCGGTCGGCCTGGGAACAAGGTCGACGCGCGCGCATCGTGGGCAAAAAGCAGATCACCGTGGACATCCAGAATCTGCGCATCACGGTGTCCGGTTCACGCGCGGTCGCCCGATTTCTGCAAGACTACAAGGCCGACACACTGGCCGTCGTCAACGGCAAGACCCTGGAGCTGACCCGCACGGCCGACCGCTGGTTGATCGTCCGGGAAAGCGCAGGCAATTGAACGGCCGGCCCACCCGCGTGCAAGGAACATCATGAAGCGTGCCGTCCCTACACTGCCCCGCTCACTGTCCCGCGTATGGCCCCAGATCGCACTGATGCTGCTGGCCGCCTTGGGGCTCTCCATGCCGCAGCAGGCGCGCTCACAAGCTGGGGCGGTCCAGACCGTGGCCTCGATTGCCCCGGCATTGGTGCTGGCCTCCGCCGGTTCGCAGCTTTCACCCGAAGCGCGGCTGGTCGAGATCTACCGCCTCGTGGGCACGGGACGGCTGGGCGAGGCCCGCGAAGCCGCACGCCTGCTCGCCCAGGACCATCCGAACTTCCAACTGGCCCAGCTGGTCTATGGCGATCTGCTCCTGGCCCAGGCCCAGGCGCTGAACGGCTTGGGCAACGCCCCCGAGCTGCTGATGAGCACGGGCGTGGGCGCGCAGGCCCTGGCCGAGCTGCGCCATGAATCCGACATGCGCCTGGCCGCGCTGCGCGAGCGTCCGCCCGCGGGCGCCATTCCCACGCAGTTCCTGGCGCTGGCGCCGAACGTGCGACATGCGATCGCGGTCGATGCCTCGCGCGCGCGGCTCTACCTGTTCGAGAACCAGGCCTTGCCGAACGAGGGCGCCCGGCTGCGCCTGATCGCCGACTATTACGTTTCGGTCGGCAAGTACGGCATCGAAAAGACCGTGGAAGGCGACGCGCGCACGCCCCTGGGGGTGTACTTCACGCTACACCGCTTGAACAAGCGCGCCTTGCCCAACTTCTACGGCGCCGGCGCCCTGCCCATCAACTACCCCAACATCCTGGACCGACGACGCGGCAAAACCGGCAGTGGCATCTGGCTGCATGGCACGCCGCCCAACCAGTTCTCGCGCGCACCCTTGGCCACCAACGGCTGCGTGGTGCTGTCCGACCCCGACCTGGAGCATGTGCTGCGTACGGTGGCTCCGAGCACCACGCCGGTGGTCATCGCCTCGCGCCTGGAGTGGGCGCAGCCGCCGCAGCTGCAAGCCGAGCGTCAATCATTCGAGGCGGTGCTGACCGCCTGGCGCCAGGCCAAGACCAGCGGCGACCTGCAGCAGATGCTGCGCTTCTACGCCGAGGACTTCACCGGTTTTCGCGGCCGCACGCTGCGCGAATGGGAACTGGTGCTGCGCGTCGAACTCGCGCGCGACGCTGGCCGCGCGATCGCGCTGCAAAATCTCTCCTACCTGCGCTGGACGGACGAGGATGACACCATGATCGTCACCTTCGAAGAAACCGCCGCCCCCGGCCAGGATGCACGCCCCGGAGCGCCCAAGGCTCAGCTCAAGCGCCAGTACTGGAGCCGCCAGGGCGAGGAATGGAAGATCATTTTTGAAGGAAGCCTTGGATGAACCCGCGTCGCCCCGTCTTGCGCCAACTCCTCACCTGGACCTGCGCCCTCACCCTCGGCGCCGGCCTCGCCTCGCAGGCGGTCTGGGCACAGACCCCGTCCGTCAAGCCCGCCAGCCCTGTCAACAAAACCAAAGGAAAGACCTCCATGAGCCACCCTCAAGTCGAACTCACCATCACCGGCTACGGCGTCATCAAGCTGGAACTTGACGCCGAAAAAGCCCCCAAGTCCGTCGAGAACTTCCTGGACTACGTCAAGAGCGGTCACTACAACGGTACCGTCTTCCACCGCGTCATTCCCGGCTTCATGATCCAGGGCGGCGGCTTCGCGCCGGGCATGAACCAAAAACCCACCGAGCCGCCCATTGAAAACGAAGCCAGCAACGGCTTGAAGAACGACAAGTACACCATTGCCATGGCGCGCACGAACGACCCGCATTCGGCCACGGCGCAGTTCTTCATCAACGTCGCCAGCAACGAATTCCTCAACCACAAGGCCCCCTCGGGCCAGGGCTGGGGTTACGCGGTCTTCGGCAAGGTGATCGCCGGCCAGGACGTGGTGGACAAGATCGCGGGCGTCAAGACCGGCACGCGCGGCTTCCATGGCGACGTACCCAAGGAAGACGTGGTGATCGAAAAAGCCACCGCCCTGTGATCTGACGTGAACATCCCCGCGCCTTCGCTCGCCGAGGTCACAGCGCCGGCGCAGTGGCGAGTCGTTGATTTCATCTCCGACCTGCACCTGCAGGCCAGCGAACCCCGGACGGTTCAGGCCTGGAAACACTACCTGGCGCACACGCAGGCCGACGCCATCTTCCTGCTGGGTGATGTGTTCGAGGTCTGGGTCGGCGACGATGCGCTGGACGAACCGGCGGGTGACTCCGCCGCCGAGGAAGCGGCGTTCGAGCGCGACTGCATCGCCGCCCTGCAAGCAAGCGCCAAGCAAGGGCGGGCCTTGTACTTTCTGCATGGCAACCGGGACTTCCTCTTGGGTGCGCAAGCCGCGCAGCGCGCGGGCATGAGCCTGCTGGCCGATCCGTCCGTGCTGGTCTTCGGTCAGGCACATGGGCTCCCGACTCGCTGGCTGCTCAGCCACGGCGACGCTCTCTGCCTGGACGACCGCGACTACCAGGCCCTGCGCGCTCAGTTGCGGGCCCCCGAATGGCAGCAGCGCTTTCTGGCCCAGCCCCTGGCCCAGCGTCGCGCCTTCGCACGTGGCCTGCGCGCGCAAAGCGAGGCACGCAAGCAGGCCAGCGCGACCCAGGGGGGCCACGCCAGCGAGACCTATGCCGACGCTGACCCGGCGCTCACCCTGGCTTGGCTACGGACTGCACGGGCAGGCACGCTGATCCACGGGCACACGCACCAGCCTGCCGACCACCGGGTCGAGGGCGAACCGGGCGACGACACGCAAGGGCCGCTCACGCGCATCGTGCTCAGCGACTGGCATCTGGACGGTGCGAACGAGCGCGCCGAAGTCCTGCGCCTGAGCCTGGCCCAGGGGGAGACTGAACCGCGGGTGCAACGACTGCCGCTTGCCGAGGCCCTGGCCACGACGCACGCACGCTGAGATGGGCTGGCCCCGCTCTCTCCTCAAACGCCTGTTCAAGCGCCTCCTCAACCCGGCGGCCGAGCGCCGCCCTCGCCGCCCCATGCCCGACACGTTGTGGCAAAACGCCCTCGCCGCCTGCCCCTGGCTGCAACAACTCAGCGTAGCCGACCGTGCGCGTTTGCGCGAGCTTTGCGCGCTCTTCCTTGAAGACAAGGAGTTTCACGGCGCGCACGACCTGCGGATCACCGACGCCATGGCCGCGCAGATTGCCGTCCAGGCCTGCCTGCCCGTGCTGCATTTCGGCGCGGGCAGCCTGCCCCTGCGCTGGTACGACGACTTCGTGACCATCGTTGTGCAGCCCGAGGGGGTGGTCGCGCCGCGCACCTTGATGGACGAACATGGGGTGGTGCATGAGTACCAGGAAGAGCTGGCGGGCGAGGCCATGCCCGAGGGTCCGGTCATGCTCAGTTGGCAGGACGTGCGCACGGCCTCGGACGCCGAGGCCATCGCCCAGGGCTACAACGTGGTGATTCACGAATTCGTGCACAAGCTGGACCTGCGCGATGGCGAAGCCGATGGCTGCCCGCCTCTGCCGCCAGACTTCCTGGGCCTGTCGCCGCGCGCCGCGCACGCGCACTGGCGAGACACGCTGCAAGCCGCGTACGACGACTTCAAGGAGGCGTGCATCAAAGCCGAACGTTTCAGCGCGCCCGAAACCTGGCTGGACCCTTACGGCGCAGAGCACATCTCCGAGTTCTTCGCCGTGGCCAGCGAAGGGTATTTCGTGAACCGGGCCCGTTTCACGCAAGAACATCCAAGCCTCTTGGCCCTGTTCGACGCCTTCTACCGCCCGGGGGCCTAGCCAAGTTGGAAGGCCTCGGGCCTCAGGTGCTCCTGATGCTTGGCTGGGCCCACCCGCGCTCACGCCATGGCCTCGCCCCCAACCGAGCCGCCGTGGAGCCGATTGAGCGCCGCCGGCCCGCTGACACGCATGATGTCGATGAAACTGCGCAGGCGAGCCGGATGCAGACGCGCCTGCGGATAGACCAGATGCACCGGGAGCGGATCGGCCCGCCACTGTGGTACGACATGCAGGAGCCGCCCGGCACGCAGATCCTCCTGCAGGGCCCACGCCGAGCCCACCGCCAAGCCCAGCCCTTCCACTGCGGCGGTGCGCAAAGCGTGGAGGCCATCGGTGGACAAGCGCGGCTGGATGTCGATGCGGGCGACCTCGGCTGAGCCTGCATGGGTCAGGCTGATTTCGGTGCGGTAGAAGGTGCGCAGCGCCAACCAGGGCAGGCGAGTCAGTTCGGCCGGGTGGGTAGGCAAGGCCCCCTCGAACAGAGATGGCGCGCCCACCACGATGCGAGGCACCTCGCCCATGGGCAGGGCCACCACCGAAGGGTCCTGCACACCCCCAACGCGGATGGCGCAATCCACGCCCTCGGCAATGAAGTCGGGCATGCGGTCATGCAGCAGCCACTCCACCCGCATCTTGGGGTAACGACGCAGGTAGTCCGCCAGAGGTTCGACCAGTTGCTGCTGCCCGAAGGCGTGCGGGGCGACCACGCGCAGGGTGCCGGCCGGCTCCTCGCCCGCACCACGGGTTTCGCTCTCGAAAGCCTGCCAGCTGGAGATCAGGTCCTTGGCCCGCGCGTAGCAGCGCTGGCCGTCCTCGGTCAGGCGCATGGCGTGGGTGGTGCGCTGCAGCAGGCGCACGCCCATGGCGCGCTCCAGGGCCTGCAAGCGCCGGCTGACGGTGGGTTGCGTGCTGCCCAGTTGCTCGGCTGCCGCCGACAGACTGCCGGCCTCGACGATGCGCACAAAGGTTTCGATCAGCAGCATCCGGTCGGTGCCGGGTGGCAGCGCAGTTTCTACCGTATTCATACGTTAATCGTATAACCAATCTTCCACATCGGCCCTAACCAAACTTTTATTTAAGGTAAAAAATCATGGCACTCCGAAAAACAACTGGAAAACCCTGATGAATACCATTCAATCAACGTATGCAACACAGGATGACGGTCTCTCCTCGGCCCTGGTCTTCTTGCTGGCCCTGGGCGCCGGCCTGGCGGCGGCCTCCATTTATTACAGCCAGCCCCTGCTCGGTGTCCTGGGTGCCGATTTGCAGACCTCGGCTGAGGCCGTCGGCTGGGTACCCACACTGACCCAGCTCGGTTATGCCCTGGGCATCCTGTTGCTCGCGCCGCTGGGCGACCGCTACGACCGCCGGCGCGTCATCGTTGTCAAGGCCGGGTTGCTCGGCGCCGCCCTGCTGCTGTCCAGCCTGGCGCCCACGCTGGGCGTACTGTTGGTGGCCAGCCTGGCGCTGGGCCTGGTGGCCACCCTGGCGCAAGACATCGTGCCCGCTGCAGCCACGCTCGCGCCCGATGCGCGGCGTGGCCGGGTCGTCGGCACGGTCATGACCGGTCTCTTGCTGGGCATACTGCTGTCTCGGGTGGTCAGCGGCTTCGTGGCCGAACTCTGGGGCTGGCGTGCGGTGTTCGCCGCTGCCGCGGCAGTCGTGCTGCTGCTGGGCCTGGCCCTGTGGCGCGCGCTGCCGCGCTTCACGCCAACCTCCCGTCTGCCCTACGGCCAACTCATCGCCTCGCTGCTGCAGCTGTGGCGGCAATACCCAGAACTGCGGCGCGCGGCCTTGGCCCAGGGCCTGCTTTCGGTGGCCTTCAGCGCCTTCTGGTCCACCTTGGCCCTGATGCTGCATGCCGCCCCTTATCAGTTGGGGACGAGCGCGGCAGGGGCATTCGGCCTGGCCGGCGCGGCGGGGGCCTTGGTCGCGCCCCTGGCGGGACGCTACGCCGATCGGCATGGCCCGGCCCGGGTCAGCCTGATCGGCGCGGCGCTCACCGCCCTGTCGTTCGCTGCCATGCTCTTCGTCCCAGCGCTGTCCACAGGGAACGCGCTGTGGTTGATTGGCGCGAGCACCGTGGGTTTCGACCTGGGCATCCAGGTCTCGCTGATCGCGCACCAGACCATCGTCTACGGGCTGAACCCCGCCGCGCGCAGTCGGCTCAACGCCGTGCTCCTGGCCTGCACCTTCATCGGCATGTCGATGGGAGCCGCGCTGGGCAATGTCTTGCTCGCACAGGCGGGTTGGACCGGCGTGACCGTCTTGGCAGTGTTGGCCGCCCTGGGCGCGCTGGTGCTGCGCCTGCGGGCTCCGACACAGCCCAGCCATGCGTGAACGCCGCATCAACCCGCGCACAGACGTGACGCCTGCCGCACCCGGCGCGGGCAAGCTGCGGGACCGTCCACGGCGAGGGCCTCACCAGGCCGTCGCCTTGTCCACTTCCTCCAGGGTCGTCAGGCCCTGCAGCACCTTGAGCAGGCCATCGTGACGCATGGAGCGAAACCCGTCCTGCAGGGCCGCGCGCTGGATCTCGACCAGGGACTGCTGCCGTGAAATCAGATCGCGGATGGCGTCGGTCAGCACAAAAACTTCGTGGATGCCGATGCGCCCCGCGTAACCACTGCCGTGGCAGCGCGCGCAGCCACGTCCACGGCAGAAGTGGACCGGCGCGTCACCCCGGTTGTGAAACAGAGCCTCCAGCACCTCGGCGTCCGGTTCGTAACGCTCCTTGCAATGCGGGCAGATGCGTCGCACCAGACGCTGTGCCAGCACGCCGATCACCGAGGGCGCCACCAGGAACGGCGCCACGCCGATCTCGACCAGGCGCGTGACGGCCTGCAAGGCGCTGTTGGTGTGCAGGGTGGCCATCACCAGGTGGCCGGTGAGCGCGGCCTGGGTGGCAATGCGCGCGGTTTCCAGGTCACGGATCTCGCCGATCAGCAGCACCTCCGGGTCCTGGCGCAGCACGGCGCGCAGGACCTGCGCGAAATCCAGGCCGATGGCCGCGTGGGTCTGGATCTGGGTGACGCCGTCGATGCGCAGTTCCACCGGGTCCTCCACCGTGACAATGTTGACCTCCGGTCTCTGCAGCCGGGCCAGCGCCGCGTAGAGCGTGGTGGTCTTGCCCGAGCCCGTGGGGCCTGTGACCAGCAGCACACCATGCGGGCGCTGGATCAGTTGCGTCAGCAGGGCGTGGTTGGCGTGGGAAAACCCCAGCTCGTCCAGCGGCGTGACGCGCTGGTCGGACGAACCCACCACACGGATGACCGCCTTCTCTCCAAAGACACTGGGCACGATGGAGAGGCGGAAGTCATGGCTGCGCCCCTTTTGAAGCAGACTGACGCGGCCGTCTTGAGGACGGCGCTTCTCGGCGAAATCCAGTTGAGCGATCAGCTTGAGGTGGGAGAGCAGGGGCGCCAGCAGGTCTTTGTCCAAGGTCAGCCGGGTCTGCAGTAGGCCGTCAATGCGAAAGCGCAGTGCAAGCGCATTCGCCATCGGCTGGATATGGAGATCGCTCGCGCGATGCTTGAGGCTGTAGAGCAGCAAGCCCCGCACCAGTTCCCCCGCGCCAGACACTGCCGCCGCCTGCCCCTGGACACCCGCAGTGGATGCGGTGGCCGAGGCATCGCGCGCGGGGCGGCCGAGCTCCAGGCTGATCTGGCGCGCCAGCGCGGCCAAGCCCGCGCGGCCGGTGTACTGGATTTCAATGCCGTTCTCAATGTCCTGCGCGAAGGCGAAGACGGCTTGCACGGTGTCCACGGTCTGTGCGGACGTCTGGGCTTGCACTGGCAGTCCCGTCGAAACCGCGCGCCTGACCTCATCCACCGCGCTCACGTCCTCGGGCCGCGCCATGGCCACCACCAGCGTCCGTCCAGTAAGTTGGAGAGGCAGGCAGTTCAAGCGGCGCGCGGCGTCCAGCGTGATGCAGGCCAGGGCGTCGGCCTGGACCACGGCCCGGTCCAGCGCAACGGTCTCCTTACCGATGCTGGCTGCGTAGATCTGAGCAAGGCGGGCCTTGAGCGTGGGCGTCTCCAGCGTATGGGCCAGATGGCTGGCGATATCCAGGTGCCGCGCACCGAACATCAACTGAAGGCCATCGACCACCTTCTCACTCGCCAACCCGGCGGCAAGCAGTTCCTGCAGGAAGGACGGCCTAAACACGGCCGTCGTCCGACGACATCCCCGCCGAGTTGGCGTTTTGCGCAAGACTCGGCACACGGCCGAAGTCAACGGTGTGTACCGTCGAGGCGGGCGCGAGCGCATGGCCCGACTCGACCGCCAGCTCCCGCAACATCTGCTGCAGGTCCAAGCGCTGTTCGCGCGGTGCTTGCTGCCTTTGCTCCATCAAGCCCCCTTCGCGTGGAACGATGTTGAACACACTGGCAGGTTAGCACCGCGATTCGGCGCACCGCGTGAAACTGCGGATTCACGGAAGTCATCCACGCCGGCCCCTGGCCAGGCCGCTGGCGTCTGCCGCGGTTCAGCTCAGCCCGGCGACTGGGGCGGCGGCCCGTCCCCCTCAGCCGCGCAACAACGCCTTGAGCGCCTGCTGCAGGCGTCGCGCGGCCTCGGGTGTGTGGGCCGCGCCCAGCACACGGGCCACGTCCTGGCCCCAGGTCTGGGTCGGGGTCGGGTCGTTGCGGCGAGTCAGCAGTTGCAACTGCAAAGCACGGCGCGCCGCCAGATGGTCGGCGGGCGTGGGCACCTCGGCAGCCATTTCCAGCCGCAGCAGCGCTTCAGCACCGTCACCCTGCGCGGGTGATGCGAGCGCCTGACTCCAGAGTGCGCGCGCGCCGGCGCCCACGGCCCGACCCAGCTCCTGGGTGCTGGGCAGTTGCTCGGCGCTGCGTTGCGCCCAGGCGTCCAGCAACTTGCCCAGGGCTTCGCCATGGGCCTGCGCGGCCAGCTTCTTGAGGGCGGCCTGCGCATGTTCCAGCGCGTCGCGCTGGGCGCGGAAGGCGGCGTCACCCAGGCGCGGTTGATGCGCCGTGGACGGCGGACCGCCCCGCGTCGTGTCGCGCAGACCACGCCCTCGCTCGTCGCGGCCCGGACCGGGCTTGCCACGGTCGCCGCGCCCGGCGGGCGCGGCAGGCTCGGACTTGCGCATACCGGGGCGGTCGTCGCCGCGCACCGCCACCACGGGCTTGCGGGGCGTGGCCGGGGCCGGCGTGGCGCTGTCCAGGCTCGCGCCCTGGGTAATTTCCTCGGACGCAGCGCCAGTGCTCGCGTCCGCAGAGGGCGCTGCGAGCGGGGACGACTTGGGATCGGCGCGGCGCGCGGCCTCCAGCGCGGCCATCGCCGCGTGGATGGCCTGCGCGTCATCGCTGGCACTGGCCGCCTGCAGGGCCTGCGCGGCCTCGTAGACCGCGCGGTCGTAAGGGGTCAGAGTCTGCGGGTCGACCGCCTGACGCGCGGCAAAACGCTCACCCTTGCCTTCGCCCGGCCCCCGCGAGGAACGATCGCCCCGTTCATTGCCACGGGCGGGCCGGCGCTCGGCGTCCAGCGCGAAAGCGTCATCAATGGGTTTGCGGAACGCCTCCCACAGTTTCTGTTCCTGGCGGCGGTCCAGCGGCATGGCCTGGGCTTCCGCCTGCCAACGCTGCTGCAGGGCCTTCACCTCGTCGATGCGCAAGGCTGCGCCCGCCGCATGGGCAGCGCTCAATTGCTTGGCTTCCTCCACCAGGGCCTGTCGCCGCTGCAGGCCCGCTTTCTGCGCACGCACCAGCGGGGCGTGGGCGATGTCCCAGGCCGCTTTCCAGCGAGACAACAATTCGGTAAAGGCTTTTTCGCTCAGATGGCCGGCCTCACGCCAACGCTCGCTGAACTGGTGCAGTTCACGGTTGTAGGTTTTCCAATCGGTCTGGACGCTTTCGGCGGCTGGCGCGTCGCCAGGCTGGGTGACCGCACGCGCGGCAGTCCATTGCTTGAGTTCCTCGATCAGGGCCAGCCGCTTGGCCTTGTGCTCGGCGGTTTCGGCCTTGAGCTTGTCCAGCCAGACCTGCACCACTTTATGGGCGGCACCGCACGCATCGTCAAAACGTTTCCACAGCAGTGGATGCGGTGCGCCCGCGCTCAGGTCCAGCTTCTTCCACTGCTCGCGCAAGTTGCGCAGCGCTTCCTGCAGCTTGCGGCCAGCCAGGGCTGGCGTGCCATCACCCTGCAACAGGGCCTCGGCCTTGGTGATCAGATCCAGACGGACCGGGTCGTTCTGCCGCGCCTGCGCGGCGGACAAAGGCGCGGCGGCCGCCGTGGCGGACTGGACATCGGCGCCCCCCGCAGCACCAGGTTCGCCCCGGGCCTGGCGCAGTTCCTCGGCCCAGACGGGCACCTGCGGCAAGGGCGCGCTGGCGTCTTCCGCCGCCAGGCGGGCCTGCGCCAAGGCAGCACTGAAGGCTTCCCAGACCAGCCCGAGCTGCGCGCGCGCGGCGTCCAGCTGCGCGGCGATGCGCGAACCGGCACTGGCTGCCGCGCCACTGGCTGCATCAGCGCCCTGGGCGACGCTGGGCCATTCGCGTGCCTGAAACAGCGCACCGGCCTCGGTCAACCAGCGCGCGACGTCGGCACCCAGGCTTTCCGAACCCGCCTGCGCCTCGCGCCAAGGCTTGGTGGACAGGGATTCGATGCGTTGGACCAGCAGCACCGCCGCCTCGCGCTCCACCTGCGCACGGTGTTGCAAATCCTCGACGGCCTGGACCCGCTCGGCCAGGCGAGAACGGAATGCGGCCAGGGGTTCGCGGCTCAGGGGGGCGCCCGCCTTGGCAGCCTCGCGCGGCCAAGCCTGGGCCTCGGCCAGATTGAGATGCGGCGCGTCCAGCAAGGCTTGTGCCTTGTCGATCCAGGGCTGGCTGACCTGGGGGTCCTGAGGAGCAGAGGTAGATGACATATCAAATGGGAATCGAAAAAACAAAAACCTGCCGCGCAGGTTTTTTCAGAACCCGGATTGTCGCCGCCCGCGCGCTGGTTTGCGCGGATAAAGCTGCGTCATCCATGGGAAACCCGTAGATCGACGGGTGTTACAGCTGCCCCCAAAAAGCACGAGCGAGCACCAGATGGCCGGTGCAAGCCAGCCAGGGCTCGGCTTGGTCACATGGAACTTGAGGTTTTTTTTGTGCCGAGTCGCGCCAAACCCACAGTTTTGCCCCCACAGCGGCACCGTTACAAACCCCGGCTCAGCTCATCAAGTACCTTTCATTAAAAAGCCAATGCGTTGATTTTCAATGATTTTCATGGAATTTAAGTACTGAATACCGTTGCCGCTATCACGGCCATAGCCCAACCATATGGATGGAAAAACATGCCGCCCCCATTACAATTCGTTGCTTTGACGGGGCGCCACCGCGCGGCCCCGCACCCCGAGGTTGCGATTTGCGCCTTCTTCCCTGTCAGTGGGAATACCCCGGGGCTCCGCTGCCGATACCGGCTACATCGGATCAGAAGCGCGGGCATGCACTAAAGGATGCTCGCGTGACCGATGACGTACCAACCCAGACGCGGCTCAGACCCGCACGACACCCGTCTGCCAGGACCCGCGCACGCCGCGGTCGGCATGGCACGGTGTTGTGCAATCCGTTCGAGCCGCGCGAGATGAGGATTGCTATGACAGCGCTTGATGACATGGGCGACCACTTGCGGAAGATGCCGCGCCGCCTTACCCAGTTCTTGTATTCCATGGCCCACAATGGCTTTGCCCTGCTGGGTCTGGGTGTGATTCTTTTCCTGCTCGCCTTGGCCGCACATTCCGGCTGGCGCAAGGCTGGCGAGGAACAGCTCATGGGCTGGTTGCAGATCCGACAGTTCGGCGCGCCGCTCGAGGAACCCAGCCCCCTGGTCACCGTGGGTCGGGCCACCGCCACCGATCCCCAGACCCTCAGCGCCCAGCAGGCCGCCGTCACCGAATGGCTGAGCCGCCGCTACCGCATCGCGCCCCAGCCTCTGTCTGCACTGGTGCTGGAGGCCTATCAGATCGGCCACAAGTACAAGCTGGACCCTTTGCTCCTGCTGTCGGTGATGGCCATCGAATCCGGCTTCAACCCCTTCGCCCAGAGCCCGGTCGGCGCCCAGGGCCTGATGCAGGTCATGACGCACCTGCACAGCGAGAAATACGAACCCTTCGGCGGCCAGTTGGCGGCTTTTGATCCGCTGACCAATCTGTACGTGGGCGCGCGCGTGCTGCGCGAGTACATCATGCGCGCAGGCTCGATCGAAGGCGGCCTGCGCCGTTACGTGGGCGCGGCCAACCTACCCAGCGATGGTGGTTACGTGGCCAAGGTCCTGAGCGAGCATCGCCTGCTGACCATCGTTGCCCACCGCGCACAGCCGGTGCCCGACGTGCCCAAGCCGTCCGTGCGCGCCCGCACGATGCAAGTCACACAGTCCGGCGCCGAGGCTCCACAGGCGAGCAAGCAGACCGTCGCGCTGCTCGGCAACTGAACCCTGGCCGGCGCTGGGCTACACTAGCCGGGCACGCGACTGGCGATAGGCCCGCCGCCCGGGAAAACACCCGCTTTTCACCGGCCGGCGTGGCTGACGTGGGCCACCACCGGGGAGCGTGCCGCGCGGCATGACGCCGGCCTCCCGGCCGGTCGGCAACCGACGCGTTTTGCCGTGCGCCTGGGCAGCCTTTCCGCTTGCATCGCGTCCTGCGTGGCGCGACCGCAGGGGGAACAGGCCCGCGTCACCACCCGCTCCACCTGCACACTTGCACGCCATGTACAACCGCAACATCCTCGTCGAACAAGCCGACCCCGAACTCTTTGCAGCGATCCAGGCCGAAAACAAGCGCCAGGAAGAGCACATCGAGCTGATCGCCAGCGAAAACTACGCCTCGCCCGCCGTCATGTGGGCCCAGGGCACGCAACTGACCAACAAGTACGCTGAAGGCTATCCCGGCAAGCGTTATTACGGTGGTTGCGAATTCGTGGACTTGGCCGAGCAACTGGCCATCGACCGCGTGAAGCAGATCTTCGGCGCCGACGCCGCCAACGTGCAGCCGCACTGCGGCGCATCTGCCAACGAAGCGGTGTTTCTGGCCTTCCTCAAACCCGGCGACACCATCATGGGCATGAGCCTGGCCGAAGGCGGCCACCTGACGCACGGCATGCCGCTCAACATGTCGGGCAAGTGGTTCAACGTGGTCAGCTACGGCCTGAACGCGCAGGAAGCCATCGACTACGAGGCGATGGAAGCCAAGGCCCGTGAACACAAGCCCAAGCTCATCATCGCCGGGGCTTCGGCCTACAGCCTGCACATCGATTTCGCGCGTTTCGCCAAGATCGCCAAGGAAGTCGGCGCGATCTTCATGGTGGACATGGCGCACTACGCGGGCCTGATCGCCGCGGGCGTCTATCCCAACCCGGTGCCGCATGCCGACGTGGTGACCAGCACCACCCACAAGAGCCTGCGCGGCCCGCGCGGCGGCTTCATCCTGATGAAGCCCGAGCACGAGAAGGCCATCAACAGCGCCATCTTCCCCGGCCTGCAAGGCGGCCCGCTGATGCATGTGATCGCAGCCAAGGCCGTGGCCTTCAAGGAAGCGCTGGAGCCGGCCTTCAAGGCCTACCAGCAGCAGGTGGTGAAAAACGCGCAGATCGTGGCCGAAACGCTGACCCAGCGCGGCTTGCGCATCGTCAGCGGCGGCACGCAGAGCCACGTCATGCTGGTGGACCTGCGCGCCAAGGGCATCACCGGCAAGGAAGCTGAAGGCCTGCTGGGCGCCGCCCACATGACCATCAACAAGAACGCGATCCCCAACGACCCGGAGAAACCGATGGTGACCAGCGGCGTGCGCATCGGCACGCCCGCGATGACCACGCGCGGCTTCAAGGACGAGGAAGCGCGCATGACGGCCAACCTGGTGGCCGACGTGCTGGACAACCCGCGCGATGAAGCCAACATCGCCGCCGTGCGTGCCAAGGTCAACGCACTCACGGCCAGGTTCCCTGTCTACAAATGAAGCCCCCCCTGAGGCGCTGCGCGCCCCGACACCCATTGCCAGAGGCAATGGTTCTTCGGGTTGTCCAAGCCTACGCAGGCAGGCTTGGAGCCGCAACCCTCAGCCCCCTGAACGCCAACCTGCGGTGGCAGGGGGGACGCACCCAGTGGACCGGCAAAGCCGGTTCCACGGGTGCTCGCGCATAAAAACCTCAGCTCAACGGCAAACACCATGAAATGCCCCTTCTGCAGTCACCCCGAAACCCAGGTCGTCGAGACCCGGATTTCGGAAGACGGGGATTTCATCCGCCGCCGCCGCCAGTGCGGACACTGCGAGAAGCGCTTCACCACCTACGAACGGCCGGAAGTCAACTTCCCAGCCGTGGTCAAGAAGGACGGGCGACGCATCGAGTACGAGCGCGGCAAGCTGATGGCCTCGCTGCAGCTGGCCCTGCGCAAGCGCCCGGTCAGCACCGAGCAGATCGACAGCGCCATCGAACGCATCGAGGAAAAGCTGCTCAACCTGGGGCTGCGTGAAGTGCCGTCCGCGCGCATCGGTGAACTGGTGATGCGCGAGCTGAAGAAACTCGACAAGGTGGCCTACGTGCGATTCGCCAGCGTCTACCGCAGCTTCGAGGACATCGACGAGTTCAAAACCCTGGTCGAGGAATTCCGGCGCTGAAGCACGCGTGCCCGAGCCTGGTGCGACCCGGCAAAACCAGCACTCAACGCCAGCAATCTGGCACCGACAGCGCCGTACCCGTGCGCCCCTTGAGGCCCGTGTGCTTCAGGGTCAGGCTGCCGCAGGCCTCGTCCCAACCCGGCGCAGGCGTGGCGGTGAGTGTGTAGGCATCGGCCTGGGCCTCGCTCACGCTCAATTGGTAACGCGCGGCCTCGACGGTCGCGCCCTCGGGCACGGTGCGCAGACGCCGTGGCAAGGTCGGCGGCTGGTCGGCCTGCGTGGTGTAGCGCTGGTAGGCCGCGTAGTAGCGCTCCATGTACTGCTGCGCGTCCTGCAAGGCCGCGCGCGCCTCGGCCCGGTGGGCCCGGCGCACATGCTGGGTGTAGGCCGGGTAGGCGACAGCGGCCAGGATGCCGACGATGAGCACCACGACCATCAATTCGATCAGCGTGTAGCCCCAAGCCCGTGCCCACGGCCCGGACCATCGGAACGACAGGGACCTGGAACGGTGTCGTTGAGCGTGCCGCATGCCTACCTGCTGGTGCTTCATGATGCTGACCGTGATGCCTCAGGGCAGCGGCGGTTGCAGGATGCGCCGCCAAAGCCGATCCACGATGGGACGCCTCGCCGAGGCATCGCCCGCAGGCACGAGTTCGCCCAGCAGGACCATCGATTGCAGCCAGACCACGGCACCGCTGGCGGGAAGTGCCGTCGGGTCCACGCCCGCTGCAGTGGGATAGGCCGGGCTGAAGCCCCGCGCAGTGATCACATGCACCAGTGCGCCATCGGCCAGTTCCTGAAGTTCCACCATGCATTCGGGGCGCCGTCCCGGTGCGGATCCAGACAAGGGCAAATCGGCCAGTTCCTGCGGCAGCACAACCCGTCCGCTGGCCGGCCCCCCCATGCCGGTCCAGTTCGCGCCCAGGCGCCAGGCTGGTGCTGCGTCCCAGGCAATGCGCGCGAGCCCGGCTTGCGCCAGCATCGGGTCGCGCAAGAAGGCGCCCGGGGCCAGGCCAGCCTCGCTGCCATCCGGCTTGCGCAATTCAGCCTCGCAGTGGCGCAGGGCAAGTTCGGCCTGCTGCTGGGCCAGCTGCTGCTGCCGCAGGTTGTGCGCGAAACGCTCCCCGGATGCTGAGTCGCGCAACACCGCAGCGGCCGACAAACCCAGGATCAGCAAGAGCACCAGCACCACCAGCAAGGTCACCCCACGCTCACGCCACCCGCATGGTCCCGCGGGCCACGGGTGCGGCATGCGCTGGCCACTGAATCCAGCGGCTCGGATGCGCGGCCTCACCAGGCCATCCTCGCGCGCAGGGTCGCGGTCGTGAAATAGGCCCGGCGCGGATGCCGGTCGTCGGCGCGGGCCGGCACGCCCTCGCAATCCTGATAGTCCAAGGCGTCATCCTCGCCCAGCACCGCCTCGCTGCCCCGCATGAGCAGGCACAGGCGCACGCTGAGCACGCGGTTCCAATCGCTCACGGCCTCGGCGCCAACATGACGCGCCACGCGCCGGGGCTCGGCGGCGTCGGCCTCACCGTACCAGAGTCGCAAGGCTTCGACGTTGTCCACCAGGGGCTGACCCGGCGCGCCTTGCGCACTCGCGCAGTACAGCTCGGAGCGGCCCGAACTGCCCATGGACAGGTAATAGCGGTTGCGGGTCAGGTAGTAGCTCAGCGCCTGGCCTGTGTCCGCGTCGATCGTCAAGGTGCTCGCGCTCAGGCCGCTGCCGATGCAGTCCGACGGCAGACCGGCGGACGTGGGCGAGCTGTTGACAAGGTCAGCTTCGTAGCTGATCTCCACCACGTCGTTGCGCGGCCCCGCCGCGGGCGCACAGACGGTCGCATCCCAGGCTGCAGCCTGGCTGCGGTGGCTGTTGTCGATGAGCCCATAGGCACAGCCAAAGACGGGCCGATCCATGACGGTGCGCGCCAAGGCAGTGGCTGGACCGCCCGGCTCCGTGACCTGCAGGCGATAGGGGCGCGCATAACCGGCTTGCTGCAGCTCGCGCGCCAACAAGGTCAGGCCGATCTGGGCGCCTTCGTTCATGTCCGCCAGCGTGGCCTGCAGGCGCCCGGTGCGTCCGGTCACCACATAAGCTGTCAAGCCCGCGCCAACCACCACCAGGCCGAGCGAGAGGGCCACCATCAGTTCCAGCAGGGTGAAGCCGCCTTGCACTTCGCCTCGAACCGGATCAGACCCGCCACCGCGCCGCATCACAGCCCAACCCGCAGATGCACGCACCGGACCCCTCGGTCCTCGCCCTGGCCCCATCCTTCGGGACATTCGCCTGGTGGGATCGGTAGGCCCTCGGATGCCTCGGCTTCCTCGACCGCGACGCGCGCCGTTTCCCGCCAAGCCACCCAGAGGTCCATGATCGCCCGCGCCGGGTCGCGCTGGGCATACACCGCCCCCGATGGCAACTGGCGACGCACGGCCTGGCGCCACTGCGCGAGATCCAAGGCTGCGATCTGCGCCGCCGTGCAGAGGCTCGTTGCGCTGGTACAGGATTCGACCGGGCCCTCCACCGCGCCCTGCTGGCGCAGGAAGTCCAGCGTGTAGTCGTAGTCCCCAGCCCAGAAGCCGGTCGCCGGCAGCGGTGGGGTCGGGTCAGCTCCAGCGTCCTCCCCTGGAGCCGACGACGCCTGCGACTCGCCCGTGCGGCCCAGGTTGGCGCGCAGACGTTCACCCATGTCCGCCGCAAGCAGCACGGCCGTGGCCCGGTGGCGGCTCATCTGGCTGTAACGCAAGGCAGCGGCGTGGGCGGCGACCAGGGCGTACAACGCGAAGGACAGCAGGGCCATGGCGACCAGCACCTCCACCAGAGTCCCGCCTCGCTGGCCCGGGCAAGACCGGACTCGATGGCGTCGCGGCCTCAGCTGCATTTCAAGGTTCCCGGGGGGCGGGTGCCGGCCCGCCCCTGATTGGACACACAGACGATGCGCACCCCCGCGCCAGCAACTGAAGCCACCGGCGTGAAAGTGAAGGTACGGCCCGCCGCGCGTGCCCAACCGGTGGCTTCGTAGACCACGGCGGCTCGTACGGCCGAGGTGCTGAGTGAGGCCAGATAGGCGGGCGCGGCCTGCACCCGCAGCACGCGCTCCCCGGCGTCGACCACGCCGTCGCCATCGACGTCGGTGAACACGATCCAGCCGGCCGCCCAGTCCGGCGTGGCCAGGCAGGACGCGCCGTCGCGCGAGCTGCAGACACTGACCCGGGCGGAGCGCATCAGGGCCTCGGACCGCGCGTAGCGCAGGTCCCCGACCAGGGCGTCCACGGCGGCCTGCACGCCGCGTTGCAGCAAGAAGCGTTGGTAGGCAGGCGCCGCCAGGGTCGCCAACAGCGCAGCCATCGCCAAGGCCAGCATCAACTCCATCAGGGCGAAGCCCCTGACACGGTGGCGCGGGAGTCCACAAACTGGGCAGATGGATCGAAGCGCGGGCATGGCGGCAGACTAACCACACTGTCTGAACCTCGTAAGTCGCTGCACGGGGACAAAAGCCGGATTCCGGCAGTGCGCAAATGCGCGGCAGTGCTGTTCGTCATCTTGTCCTCCCCATCGAACGCTTGCGTTTGCGTTTGGGTTTGGGTTTTGGTTTGCGTCTGGGTCCTGGGCTTAGACTCGCCCCATGTCTTTGCCCGTCCCCATGCAACGCGCGCTTGCCCTGGCTGAACAGGGCCTCTACCTCACCTCGCCCAACCCACGCGTGGGCTGCGTCATCGTGGGCACCGATGGCCAGTTGCTGGGCGCAGGCCACACCCAGCGCGCGGGTGGGCCGCACGCGGAGGTGATGGCGCTGCGCGACGCACAGGCGCGCGGCCACGACGTGCGCGGCGCCACCGCCTACGTGACGCTGGAGCCCTGCGCGCACCAGGGCCGTACCGGCCCCTGCTGCGAGGCGCTCGCCGCGGCCGGCATCGGCAAGGTCGTCGCCTCGCTCGAAGACCCCAACCCCCAGGTCGCGGGTCTAGGATTCTCCCGCCTGCGGGCAGCCGGCGTGGCGGTGGAGGTCGGCCCCGGCGCGGCCGAGTCGCGCGAACTCAACCTGGGTTTCTTCAGCCGCATGCAACGCCGCCGGCCGTGGGTGCGTTTGAAGATCGCCGCCTCGCTCGATGGCCAGACCGCCCTGGCCAACGGCGTCAGCCAGTGGATCACCAGCCCCGAAGCCCGGGCCGATGGCCACGCCTGGCGCGCACGAGCCTGCGCCATCCTCACCGGCATCGGTACCGTGCGCGAAGACAATCCGCGCCTGGATGTGCGTCTGGTGGAAACACCGCGCCAGCCCCGCCTGGTGGTGGTCGACAGCCGCCTCGAAACACCGCTGGATGCCGCCCTGTTCGAGCCCCGGCGCGACACCGCCCCGGGCCGCGCCGCCCAGCCCTTGCTGATCTACACCGCCGTGGCCGACACCGCACGGCAAGCAGCCCTGGAAGCGCGGGGCGCCACCGTCATGCAGTTGCCGAATGAAGCAGGCAAGGTAGACCTGAGCGCCCTGCTGCGCGACCTGGCCACGCAGCGCGAAATCAACGAGTTGCATGTCGAAGCCGGCCACCAGCTCAATGGCTCCTTGCTGCGCGAGGGCCTGGTTGACGAACTGCTGGTCTACCTCGCGCCCAAGCTGTTGGGCGCGGGACGAGGCATGGCCCGCATCGGTCCCCTGAGCACGTTGGACGACGCCGTCGCGCTGGACTATCGGGAAACGGTGACGGTCGGCCCCGACCTGCGCGTGCTGGCCCGCCTGCCGGGACACGACCGGTTCTGAGCGCGCGTCCGGCCTATAGACCCGCCTGCCCAAACGCTAACATCTTCCCTCCTGCTTCAGCCGCATCACTCCGCAAGGAAACCCTCATGACCTTTGTTGCCGACCCTTCCCGTTACGACGGCCGCATGCCCTACCGCCGCGTGGGCCACAGCGGCCTGGTGCTGCCCGCCATTTCGCTGGGCCTGTGGCAGAACTTTGGCGGCGTTGATCGCTTCGAGACCGGCCGCGCCATCCTGCGCCGGGCCTTCGACCGGGGCGTGACCCATTTCGATCTCGCGAACAACTATGGCCCGCCGGCTGGCTCGGCGGAGGAGCACTTCGGCCGCTGGCTCGCGGCGGACTTCGCGCCGCATCGTGACGAGCTGATCATCTCGACCAAGGCCGGCTGGGCCATGTGGCCCGGCCCCTACGGCGGTCCCACGGGCACGCGCAAGCACCTCATCGCCAGCTGCGACCAGAGCCTCAAGCGCATGGGGCTGGACTACGTGGACATCTTCTACTCGCACCGCGTGGACCCGAACACGCCACTGGACGAAACCATGCACGCGCTGGTGCAACTGCACAAACAGGGCAAGGCACTCTACGTGGGCATTTCGTCCTACTCGCCCGAACTCACCCGCGAGGCCGCGAAGATCCTTGCCGACGAAAAAGTCCCGCTTTTGATCCACCAGCCGAATTACTCCATGCTCAACCGCAGCATCGAGCAGGGCCTGCTCGACACCCTGGGGGAACTCGGCGTCGGCTGCATCGCCTTCTCGCCGCTGGCCCAGGGCCTGCTCACCAGCAAGTACCTCCAAGGCGTGCCCGAGGACGCACGCGCCACCCGTGGCGGGTCCTTGAAACAAGGCATGTTGAGCGAGGAGAACCTGCGGCACATCCAGGCGCTCAATGGCATCGCGACCCGACGCGGGCAGACCCTGGCGCAGATGGCGATCGCCTGGGTCTTGCGTGACGCGCGGGTCAGCTCGGCCCTGATAGGCGCGCGTACCGTGGAACAGCTCGACGACTCGCTGGATGCCCTGAAGAACCTGGCCTTCAGCCCGGAAGAACTGGCCGCCATCGAACCGCATGCGCGCGATGGCGGCGTGGATCTCTGGAAGGTGTCATCCAGCATCGGCAAGCGCTGAGGATTAAACAACCTCCCAGCCCACGCGACAACTTACTGTCGATGGCTTATTGCTGTTTGGCCGCTCCAATCCCATCCAGAGCCTGAATCGCCTCGGCAGCCAGCGTCAGGCCGACGCTGGCGATGTTCTGCTCCAGGTGCTTCACCGAGGACGTTCCGGGAATCAGCAGGATGTTGGGCGAACGTTGCAACAGCCACGCCAGCGCGACCTGCATCGGCGTCGCCTCGTGCTGGGCCGCCACATCGTTCAGGATCGACGATTGCAGCGGCGAGAACCCACCCAGCGGGAAAAACGGCACGTAGGCAATGCCCGCCTGCGCCAGGCTGTCCACCAACGCGTCGTTCTCGCGATGCGCCAGGTTGTACATGTTCTGCACGCACACGATGTCCGTCATGCTCCTGGCCTGCGCCACTTGCGCAGGTGTGGCATTGCTCAGGCCGATGTGGCGAATCAGACCTTGGTCCCGCAGCGCGACCAGCGGGGCCAGCAGTGGTTCGACGTCCCCTTCGGCGGGAGCCGCCACGTTGAACATCAGCCGCAGGTTCACCACGTCCAGCACGTCCAGGCCGAGGTTGCGCAGGTTGTCGTGAACGGCGGACTGCAGCTCATGCGGCGATGTGGCCGGGAGCCACGCGGCATCCTCACCGCGCTTGGCGCCCACCTTGGTGACGATGACCAAGTCATCGCGGTAGGGATGCAAGGCCTCACGAATGATCTGGTTGGTCACGTGGGGCCCGTAAAAATCGCTGGTGTCCAGATGGTTGATGCCGCTTTCGATGGCCGCGCGCAACACGGCCAGCGCCGCGGCACGGTCCTTGGGCGGGCCGAACACATGAGGACCGGCCAATTGCATGGCGCCATATCCCATGCGATGGACCGCGAGGCTGCCGAATTTGAAGGCGCCGGCGCGAGAGGCTGCTGTCATTGCGAAACTCCTGAATCTGTTGAAGTGAAGAAAGTCTTGTGCATCAAGTGTCACGATAATATGAATGATTATTCAGATTGAAAATTCGCATATGAGTGCCCGCCCAGGAACATCCCTGAAGCCCCGCAAACAGCCGCGTCAAGCGCGTTCGCAAGCCACCGTGGACGCGATCTTCGACGCCACTATTCAGGTTTTGCTGGCCGATGGACTGCAGAAACTGACGACCATTCGGGTCGCGGAACGGGCCGGGGCGTCGGTGGGCACGCTGTATCAGTACTACCCGCACAAGCAGGCGCTGCTGTATGCCGTGCTCGAGCGGCACCTGGGACGGATCGGAGCCACCCTGGAAGAAGCGGCAGCATCGGTGCACGGCGAGCCGCTGGCGAAGATGGTGGCCGTCGTCGTGCGCGCGTTCGTCAAGGCAAAGACGGCAGACATGGAAGAAGGACGCGCGCTGTATGCGGTTGTGGGAGAGCTGGATTGCCGACCTTTGATCGCGCTGGCGCAACAGCGCGGTCGAAGCGCACTGGCGGCCATGCTGGCCACGGCGACGGATGCCTGGTTCGATGATCTGCCCACGGTGACGTACATGTTCAGCACGGCGATGATGGGAGCGATGCAAGCAGTGATGGAGGGCACTGCGCCAGCGAAATTGACGCGGGCCTTGCCAGGGCAGTTGGAATCCTTGTGCCTGGGGTATCTGGAACGTGCAAGCACTCCGCCTAGCCGGACTTCGCGGTGAACAGTGTCACGCCTTCGCTCATGTTGTTGGAATGGTCTCGCCAGCGATCAAGTACTCGGTTCCCGTGATGGCCCCAGCACGCATCAAGGCAAGAAAGGCGATGAGGTGCGCCACCTCTGCGGGTTTGGACGGTTCACGGTCTTCCATGGAAAATGGCTGTGCGGAAATTTTCTGACCACAACCATGCCCAAAAACCCAACCCTGACTGCGCCGCAGCGCGATGCCCTGCTCAAGACGCTCAAGACCCGCTTCGAGCACAACACGAAACGCCACGCCAACCTGGCCTGGACCGAGGTGCAGGCCAGGTTGGAAGTGCGGGCCGACAAGCTGAAGTCGCTCGCCGAAATGGAGGAGACCGGCGGCGAACCAGACGTGGTTGGCCAAGACAAGAAAACGGGCGAGTTCATCTTCTTCGACTGCGCGCCCGAGAGCCCGACGGGCCGCCGCAGCGTGTGCTTTGACCGCGCCGGTCTGGAGTCCCGCAAGGGCAACGCGCCGCCCGCGGACACAGCCATCGACATGGCCACGGCCATGGGCATCGAGCTGCTGACGGAAGCTGAGTACCGCGAGCTGCAGACGCTGGGCGAATTCGACCTGAAGACTTCCAGCTGGGTGCAGACGCCGGCCCGCATCCGCCAGCTCGGCGGCGCATTGTTCTGCGACCGCCGTTACGACACGGTCTTCACCTACCACAACGGCGCGCAGTCCTATTACGCAGCGCGGGGGTTTCGGGGCGTGCTGAAGGTCTGAGGACCATAAGCGTGCGCTTGGCAGCGCTGCGCCGGGCCGGGCCGGCACCTACCGCGCGTTGGCTCGCCATCCAGCCGAATCAGGCCGCTTGACAAGAAACCTACCAACTAGTAGGATAATACCCATTCTGCAAAGCGCATACCGCCCTATCCCATGTCTTCAGAACTGTCCCCCAAGGCCGCCGAAATCATCGCGCACACGCGCTCGCTGCTGGTTGCCGGGGGCTACAACAGCTTCAGCTACGCCGACCTGGCCGCGCGCGTGAACATCGCCAAGGCCAGCATCCACCACCATTTCCCCAGCAAGACGGTGCTGGTGCAGACCGTCGTTTTGCAGTACCGCCAGGAAGTCCAGGCCAGCCTCTCGATGCTGGAAGGCCGGTTCGACGACCCCTTGTCCGAGCTCAACGCCTACGCGGATTACTGGGCCGGCTGCATCCGCAGTGGCGAACACCCCTTCTGCATCTGCGCCATGCTGGCGACCGAGTTGCCGACCATCCCGGCTGAAGTCGCCACCGAGGTCCAGGCCCACTTCCATGACCTGAGCACTTGGCTGACTGGCGTGCTGCAACGCGGCGCGACGCGCGGCCAGTTCCACTTGCTCAACAGCCCGGCCGTCTCCGCGCTGGCCTTCATCGCGACGGTGCATGGCGCGATGCTGGTCGCCCGCGCCCTGGACGACCCGCAGTCCTTCACGGCCATCGTGCAGCCGGCCATCCTCAAACTCACCCAGCCCGCCTGATACCAGGCATCTTCCCCAGCGGCACAGGCCGCTTTTCTTTCACCCCCGTAGACTACCTACTAGTAGATTCAAAACCATCGAGAGCCAACATGCCGCATCCCCTTTCCATCCTGGGCATTGCCCACACCCTGATCAGCCTCGCCCCCGTCGTCGCGGGCCTGTACGGCTTCATACACTGGGGCCGCATCGAACCCGGCACCCGGTCCGGTCGGGTCTACCTGGTCGGTCTGGCGCTGTCGGTGTTCACCGCCTTTGGTTTGTCGAGCACCGGCGGCGTCAACCCGGGCCATGTGCTGGGCGTGCTGGCGCTGCTGGCAGCCTTTGGTGGTGCCTGGCTTGCGCCGCGGTTGCGCTTTTTCGGTCGCCTCATCCCCTATCTGCAGGCTTTCGGCCTGTCCTTCAGCTTCTTCCTGTTGCTGGTGCCGGGCATCAACGAAACGCTGACTCGCCTGCCCACCGCGCGGCCGCTGGCCGCCGGCCCGGAAGACCCCGTGGTGCAGACTGCGCTGCTGGCCTGGCTGCTGATCTTCATCGTCGGTTTCGTGCTGCAAAGCCGTACGATCTGGACTGGCCGCCGCACCCAAGACTCCGCCAAACCCGCTTGAACACGGTCCCCTGGTCCGCGCCCTGGGGTCAAACAGGCGCGCGTCCGACCCGGGCGGCCCGGTTCTGCGAAAATAGCGCCCCTATGTTCACCGGCATCATCACCGGCGTGGGGCGCATCGTCGCCAGCCACGACCTCGGCAGTTCTTTGCAGCACGGCAAGCGCCTGACCATCGCCTGCCCGCCTGACACATCTCCCCCCGATTACCTGGACGACGTCGGCCTGGGCGACAGCATCGCGCTCAACGGCGCCTGCATGACGGTCACCACGCTGGACTCGTCGCGCCGGCAGTTCACCATCGACATTTCCGCCGAATCCCTGGCCAAGACCACGGGGTTGAGCGAGGGCCAGACCGTCAACCTTGAAAAAGCCCTGCGCGCGGGCGACCGCCTGGGCGGGCACATCGTCTCGGGCCATGTGGACGGCGTGGGCACGGTCAGCCACTTCGCCCAGGTCGGCGAAAGCTGGGAGCTGCGCATCCGCATTCCCCAAGAACTGGCCCGCTACCTCGCTTACAAGGGTTCGATCACCGTCAACGGCGTGAGCCTGACGGTGAACCAGGTCGTGGACCAGCCCGCCGCCTCGGGCGGCGGCTGCGAGATCAGCATCAACCTCATCCCGCACACCGTGCAAAACACGTCCCTGGGCCTGCTCAAGGCCGGCTCGGGGGTGAACCTGGAAATCGACACCGTCGCCCGCTACGTCGAGCGCATGTTGAAAGCAAACTCATGAACACCAAGCCATCGCCCGTTCCCATCTCGCCCGTCGAGGACATCGTGGCCGAGATGCGCGCCGGCCGCATGGTCATCCTCGTGGACGAGGAAGACCGCGAGAACGAAGGCGACATCGTCATCGCCGCCGACCACGTCACGGCCGAAGCCATCAACTTCATGGCCAAGCACGCGCGTGGCCTGATCTGCCTGACCCTGACGCGCGAGCGCTGCGAGCACCTGCGCCTGCCGCCCATGGCGGCGCGCAACGGCGCGCAGCATGGCACGGCCTTCACCGTCAGCATCGAAGCGGCCACGGGCGTGAGCACCGGCATTTCGGCCGCCGACCGCGCCCGCACCGTGCAGGCTGCGGTGGCCCGCGACGCCAAGCCCGAGGACCTGGTGCAGCCCGGTCACATCTTCCCGCTGCAGGCCGTGGACGGCGGCGTGCTGATGCGCGCTGGCCATACCGAAGCCGGTTGCGACCTGGCCGCCATGGCGGGCTGCTCGCCGGCCGCCGTGATCTGCGAGGTCATGAAGGACGACGGCACCATGGCCCGCCTGCCGGACCTGCAGCTCTTCGCCGCCGAGCACGGCCTGAAGATCGGCACCATCGCCGACCTGATTGAGTACCGCAGTCGCACCGAGTCTCTGATCGAAAAGGTCGCGAGCCGTCCGCTCAAGACCGCATACGGCGAGTTCACCGCGCATGCCTACCGCGACAAGCCCAGCAAGGGCCTGCACCTGGCGCTGACCATGGGCCTGGACATGCCGGAGCGCAGGGAGCAAGACCCCGTACTCACCCGCGTGCACGAACCGCTGTCCCTGCTGGACGCACTGGAAGTAGGCCGTGCACGCCATTCCTGGAGCCTGGACGCCAGCCTGGCCCGGGTCGCGCGCGAGGGCTGCGGCATCGTGGTGCTGCTCAATTGCGGTGAAAACGCCAGCGACTTGCTGGCTCAATTCACGGGCAGCGCCCCGGCGCCACGCAGCACGGTGGACCTGCGCACCTACGGCATCGGCGCGCAGATCCTGCGCGAGCACCGGGTCCAGCGCATGCGGCTGCTGGGTCAGTCCCGCCGCCTGCCCAGCGTGGTCGGTTACGGGCTGGAGATCGTCGAGTACATCTCGCCCTGATCGCGATCCCCACTGACACGCCACGCTGCCCCAACCTCTCATCCACTTTCGAAGGAATCCCCCATGTTCGGCGCCAACCAAGGACAACTCCAAGCCGGCGACGCCCGCCTCGACGGCAGCGACCTCGCCATCGGTATCGTGCAGGCCCGCTTCAACCAGGAGGTGACCGACGCCCTGGCGGCCGCCTGCCGCGCCGAGCTGCTCGCGCTGGGCGTGCAGGAGCGCAACATCGACCACTTCTTCGTGCCCGGCGCGCTGGAAGTGCCCAGCGCCCTGCAGGCCCTGGCCGAGAAGACGCATTACGACGCGCTGGTCGCCCTGGGCTGCATCATCCGTGGCGAGACCTACCACTTCGAGTTGGTGGCCAATGAATCCGGCGCGGGCGTCACCCGCGTCGCGCTGGACTACCAGACCCCGATCGCCAACGCCATACTCACGGTCGAGAACATGGCCCAGGCCGTCGCCCGCCAGAGCGAGAAAGGCCGCGACGCGGCCCGCACCGCCGTGGAAATGGCCAACCTGCTGAACAACATCTGATGAACGAACCCGACGCCAAGCCCGCCCCCACGCCCGGCACCGAAGCCGACGCCCCGAAGACCGCGGAGGCCACGGCAAGCCACGCACCGGGCAAGGCCGTGCACAAGCCGAGCCGGTCCCTGTCCGGCCGCAGCCGCTCGCGCGAGTTCGCGCTGCAGGCGCTTTACCAGCATCTGGTGGGCCGCAACCCCACGGCCGACATCGACGCCTTCACGCGCGACCTGACCGGCTTCCACAAGGCCGACGCCGCGCATTACGACGCGCTGCTGCACGGCTGCGTGAGCGAGGCCGAGGCGCTGGACCAGCTCATCCTGCCCCTGCTGGACCGCAAGCTGGCCGAGATCTCGCCCATCGAGCGCGCCATCATGTGGATGGGCGCCTACGAATTCCAGCACTGCGTGGACGTGCCCTGGCGCGTGGTGCTCAACGAGTACATCGAACTCACCAAGTCCTTCGGCGGCACGGACGGCCACAAGTACGTCAACGCGGTGCTCAACGGACTGGCGCCGACGCTGCGCGCGGCCGAGGTCGCGGCGGACAAGGCCTCGGGCAAGGCCCGCTGAGCCAGCGCTGCAAGTCAGGCCCCGCCCGCATGAGAATCGCCGAACGCGCCCGCAAGATCGCCCCCTTCTACGTCATGGAGGTGGCCAAGGCCGCCGCCGCCCTGGCTCGCACCGCTGCAGCGGGTCGCGAGCCCATGATCTACCTCAATATCGGCGAGCCGGACTACACCGCGCCGCCGCTGGTGCGTGAGGCCGCGGAGCGCGCCATCCGCGACGGCCGCAGCCAGTACACCGACGCGACGGGCCTGCCGTTGCTGCGCGAGCACATCAGCAACTGGTATGCGCAGCGCTTCGGCCTGGACATCGCGCCGGAACGCATCGTGGTCACGGCGGGTGCTTCCGCAGCGCTGCAACTGGCCTGCCTGGCACTGATCGAGGCCGGCGACGAAATCCTGATGCCCGACCCGAGCTACCCCTGCAACCGGCAGTTCGTGCAGGCGGCCGATGGCGTGGCCAAGCTCATCCCCAGCGGCCCGGCCGAGCGCTTCCAGCTCAGTGCCGAGCAGGTGCGTGCGCACTGGAACGACAGCACGCGTGGCGGAACCGTCAAAACACGCGGTGTGCTGCTGGCCTCGCCCTCCAACCCCACAGGCACCTCGATTGACCCGGCGGAGTTGCGCCGCATCGCCGAGGTCGTGCGCGACCATGAAGGCATCACCCTGCTGGACGAGATCTACCTGGGCCTGAGCCACGACGAACGTTATGGCCAGAGCGCGCTGGGCCTGAAGGGTTCGGACGGCAGTGCGCTGGGCGACAACATCATCTCCATCAACAGCTTCAGCAAGTACTTCAACATGACGGGCTGGCGCCTGGGCTGGCTGGTGGTGCCGCAGATGCTGGTGCCGGTGGTCGAGCGGCTGGCGCAAAACCTCTACATCTGCCCCAGCACCATCGCCCAGCACGCGGCCCTGGCCTGTTTCGAGCCCGAGAGCTTGGCGGAGTACGAGCGCCGCCGCGCCGAGTTCAAGGCGCGGCGCGACTATTTCATCCCCGCGCTCAACGCCCTGGGCCTGACCGTGCCCGTGATGCCCGACGGCGCCTTCTACGCATGGGCCGATTGCACCCAGGCCTGTCAAAAGCTGCAAGTCAAGGACAGCTGGGACCTGAGCTTCGCGCTGATGGAGCGCGCCCACCTGGCCGTGGCGCCGGGGCGCGACTTCGGCCAGACCGACACCGGCCGTTACATCCGTTTCTCCACCGCCAACGCCCTGCCCCAACTGCAGGAAGCCGTGGCGCGCCTGCGCCAGTTGCTGGGATGAGCGAGCGCACGCACCCAGCCACCTTCACCTGGCCCGTGCGCGTGTACTGGGAAGACACGGACGCGGGCGGCATCGTCTTCTACGCCAACTACCTGAAGTTCTTCGAGCGCGCGCGCACCGAATGGCTGCGCGCCCTGGGCATCGACCAGCATGCGCTGCGCGAAACGACCGGTGGCATGTTCGTCGTCAGCGCGGCTGACATCCGCTACCACCGCCCGGCTCGGCTGGACGATGTCCTTGCGGTGAGTGCCGAGTTGAGCGCCAGCAGCCGCGCATCCCTCACAATCGCGCAAACCGCGACGCTGGGAGAGCATTTGCTCTGCCAGGGCAATGTGCACATCGCCTGGGTGGATGCGGTCACGCTGCACCCGGCGCGTCTGCCCGAGGCCGTGCTGCGCGCCCTGCCCGCCCTGCCCGCCCTGCCGCCAGGAAATTCACCGTAGGAAGCCCCTGAAACCATGAGCCAAGACTTCTCCATCATTCAACTTGTGCTGCACGCCAGCTGGGTCGTGCAGGCCGTCATGCTGATCCTGCTGTGCGGCTCCGTTGCCAGCTGGGCCGCCATCTTCAGCAAGTACTTCGGTCTGAAGAAGGTGCGCGCCAGCAACGAGAAGTTCGAGCAGGACTTCTGGTCCGGCGCCAACCTCAACACCCTGTACGCCCAGGCCGCGCAGAAAAGCGACAGCGGCCCGATGGAGCGCATCTTCGTCGCCGGCCTGCGCGAGTACCAGAAGCTGCGCGAGCGTCGGGTGACCGACACCTCCGCCTTGCTCGACGGCGCGCGCCGTGCCATGCGCGCGAGCATGCAACGCGAGATGGATGGGGTGGAATCCAATCTGTCCTTCCTTGCCACGGTGGGCTCCGTCTCGCCTTACATCGGCCTGTTCGGCACGGTCTGGGGCATCATGCATGCCTTCACGGGCTTGGCCTCCATGCAGCAGGTGACCCTGGCCACGGTGGCCCCCGGCATCGCCGAAGCCCTGGTGGCCACGGCCATCGGCCTGTTCGCCGCCATCCCGGCCGTGATCGCCTACAACCGATTCGCGCGCGACATCGACCGCGTGGCCAACGCCGTGGAGACCTTCATCGAGGAGTTCTCCAACATCCTGCAACGCAACATCAGCGGCCAGCAGGCCCCGGCGCAGACGCGCTGAAGACCAGGAAGGGAATCCAGCATGCCCGGCGTAGCCCACCGCGGACGCGGACGACGCACCATCAATGAAATCAACATGGTGCCCTTCATCGACGTGATGCTGGTGCTGCTCATCATCTTCATGGTGACGGCCCCGCTGATCACGCCCAGCGTGGTCGCCCTGCCCAGCGTGAGCAGGGCCGCGCCTTCGCCCACCCAGGTCATCGAGGTCATCGTCAACAAGGACGAAACCTTGCGCCTGCGCATCCGGGACGACACGCGCACCGTGCGGCTGGACGAGCTGGCCGCGAATGTGCTGAGCGCGCAAGGCCAGGTCCAGGGTACGGAGAGCGGCAACAGCGCCGTCGTCATCAGCGCCGACAAGAACGTGAAGTACGAGGCCGTGGTCAAGGTCATGGACACCTTGCAACGCGCCGGCGTGCAGCGCGTGGGCCTCTCGGTGCAAACCGCCCGCTGAGGCGGTGTTTTTCTGCCCGCCCCGCCCCCTTTTAACCATCCCCTCGCATCCCGACCCAGCGTGAACGCCCCCTCCGCCTTCCAAGCCAGCGCCTTGCCTCCCACTGCCCGCCCCGGCGACGGTAGCCCGCGTCCGCGCGGCATCGACAAACGCGCCCTGGCCCTGGCCCTGCTGGTCCACGTCCTGCTCGTGGCCGCGCTGACCTGGGGTGTGGGTTGGAAACGCGACACCTCGCTGGCCGTGGAAGCGGAGCTTTGGGCCGCGGTGCCGCAGGAAATGGCGCCCGTGGCACAACCTGCACCGCCCGACCCCCCACCGCCCACGCCGCCGGAGCCAAAACCCGAGCCCACGCCCGCACCGGTGGAACCGCCACCCCCGCCCCCCCCGAGCGCGCAGGCTCAGGCACAGCGGGAGGCCGAGATCAACCTGGAGCGTGAACGCGAAGAGCAGGCCCGCAAGGCCGAGGTCGAACGCAAGGCACGCTTGGAGCGCGAGCAGAAGCAGCGCGAACAGAAGGAACGCGAACGCAAGCTGGCGGAGGAAAAACGCCGCAAGGAAGAAGCCGAACGCCGCGAGCGCGAGGCCACCGAGCTGCGTGAGCAACTGCGCCAGGAGAACATCCGCCGCATGGCCGGCCTGGCAGAAGCCACGCCCCAGCCCAATGCGGCGGGCCAGGCCACGCGCACGGCGGGGCCCTCGGCCAACTACGCCGGCCGCATCCGCGCGCGCATCAAGCCCAATATTGTCTTCCCCGACAACCTGAGCGACCCCAACATCAGCGCGGAAGTGAAAGTCACCACCGCGCCCGACGGCGCCGTGACCAGCCGCACGCTCACCAAGAGCAGCGGTAACCGGCTGTGGGACGAGGCCGTGCTGCGCGCCATCGACAAGACGGCCATCCTGCCCAAGGACACCGATGGCAAGGTGCCACCTGAGTTCATCTTTAGTTTCAGGCCCAGGGACTGAGCGCCTCGCTGACATTGCGCCGCTCAGGCACGAGGCATTGGGGTCAGGGCGGTGGACCTAGATCTTCAGCCACTGCGCGAACGCCCGGTTCACCGCCTCCGGCTGCTCCAGGGTGGTCATGTGCCCACTGTGCTCAACGAGCACCAGCTTCGCGCCCGTGATCGCGGCGGCCATGGCCTCGTGCTGGGCCGGGCCGCTCCAGGCATCTTCGCGGCCCGTCAATACCAGCGTGGGGCATTGAATCTTCGGCAGCAGGGGCGTGGCGTCCAGGCGGTTGAGCAGCGCATTGATCTGCGCGGCGTACTGCGCCGCGCTGCCCCGGTCGAACATGTCCAGCACCTCCTCGAACAAGGGCGAACCGATGCGGTCCGGGTGCACCATGCCCTTGGCCCATTCCCGCGCCATCGCACGCATGCCCTGCTCGCGTGCGATCTTCAGCAAGGCCAAACGGCCCGCCTTCTCCTTCTCGCCGGCCTCACCCGCTGCCAGCGGATGCGTACCCGTGTCCAGCAAGGCCAGGTGGGTCACGCGCTGTGGGGCCAGGCGCATCACCTCCAGCGCCACGCGGCCGCCCATGGAATGGCCGGCCAGGGCGAACCGCTCGGTCGGCGCCTCGGCCAGGGCCTGCTCGGCCATGGCGGTCAATGAATCACGCAGGCCCCAGGCGGGCACCACGCAGTTCACTTGCTTCTTGAGCGCGGCCACTTGCGGCGCCCAGACTGCGGCGTCGCAGTTCAGGCCGGGCAGGAGCATCAGGGTGGGCAGGGAGGAAGGCGTCATGCGTGTCTCTCGTCGGGATGTTCTGGATGCAAGCCCATCACTCAGTAGGCTGAGCGCAGTTTAGCCGGGCGACCTGCAAGAACTCGCACCCAATGTCACGCCCAGCCTCAGACCCAACTCAACCCAGGCGCACAAGCACTTCACGCCATTGCACGCCAGCCTGGTCAGCGATGATCTGACCCGAGGGCGTTGTGACGCGGCGCACATCGCGGGCCGGCAACAGCAGGGTGATCTCGTCCGCCTGCGGAGGGCAGGCACCCGCGGCCTTTACCTCCACCTGCAAGGCGTGTGCATCCGCGCGGATCTCGACCTGCCACTCGCCATGCTGCCCTTCGTGCACGGCGGCGCTTGCACCGTCGTCTTCAAAGCAGTCATAACGCAGCTGACCGCCCTCGGGGGCGACAAAGAGCGCGAAGCCGCGCTGGTCCGCTGCTTGCGCGAAATGCTGTTCGGCCAGGTTCAGCGGCAGGATGCTGCCTTCGCGCACCAGCAGCGGCGGGCGGTCCCAGGGCGCAGGCAAGACGATGGTTTGCCCGCCCTCGTGGCGGTCCCCACTCCAGTAATCCACCCAGCAAGCGCCCTTGGGCAGATAGACCTCGCGGTCGCGCTGGCCGGGCTCGACCACGGAAGCCACCAAGAGCTGGGCGCCGAGCAGCATGTCGTCGTTCTCCTCGAAGCACCGCGGGTCCTGCGGAAAATCGTGGAGCGTGGGGCGGATCATCGGCTCGTAGTGGCGGTGCGAGCGCCACAACAAGTCGTACAGGTAAGGCATCAGTCGGTAGCGCAGACGGATGAGTTCGCGGATCTGCGGCGTGATCTGCGGGTACATCCAGGGCTCGTTGACCGTCTTGTCGTCGTTCCAGGAGTGGATGGAGAAACGCGGCAGGAAGATGCCGTGCTGCACCCAGCGCAGAAAGAGTTCAGGCTCCGGCGCGGGGCCCGCGAAACCGCCGATGTCATGGCCGGTGTTGGACACCCCGCTGAGCGCCAGGCCCATGGCCATCTTGATGTTGTAGCGCAGGGTCTCCCAGGAGGTGTAGTTGTCACCCGACCAGGTCTGCACATAACGCTGCATGCCCGCGGCCCCCGAGCGCGAAATCAGGAAAGGCCGTTGGCCAGGCGCATGCGCGCGCTGCGCCTCGAACGAGGCCTTGATCATCAGCAGGGTTTGCAGCGGGCGGGCCTGGGTGGCGGGCCACGGGCTGCCAAAGCCGTGGGCCAGCGGCTTGTCGCTCCAGATCTCGAACTCGTTGTTGTCGTTCCAGGTAGAGGCGATGCCGTAGTCCAGCAATGCGTCGGTCACGCGCGCTTGCCACCAGGCGTAGGTGGCCGGGTTGGTGAAATCGAGGTAGGCGCCGGTTTCGTCCCAGAACTGCACCTGGGCCGGTGTGCCATCGGGTTCGCGCACAAAGAGGCCGGCCGCCTCGGCCTCGGCATAACGCGGGTGATCGCGCAGCAGGCAGGGTTTGATGTTGGCGCAGAGCTTCACGCCGTGCTGGAGGTAGTGTTCGACAAAGGCTTTCGGATCGGGAAACTTGTCGCGGTTCCAGTTGAAGACGTAGCGCTTGTCGCCGATCGAGGTGTAGCCAGACGAAAGGTGGAAGGAGTCGCACAGGATGTCGTGCTGGCTGCAGCCATCGAGGAACTCGTTCATGCGCTCCTGGGCATTGGGCGCGTCGGTGTAGGTCATGGTGGAGCCGGAATAGCCCAGGCCCCACTTCGGCGAGAACACCGGACGGCCGGTCAGCCAGGTGTAGCGCCGGGTCACGTCGGCGGGCACGGCGCCCGCGATGAAGTAGAGATCCAGGTCGCCATGCTCGGCCACGAAGTAGCGGTAGTGGCCGTGGTAGTTGTCCAGCTCCCGCCCCATGTCGAAGCGGCATTCCGACAGCGTGTCGTAGAACAGACCAAAGGCCACGCCCGGTTTTTTCTTCCAGGTGATGTAGAACGGGATGTGCTTGTAGAGCGGATCGCTCGTGCGGGCGTTGTAGCCCATGGGGTCCACATTGCACATGCGGTAGCTCTGACCCATGCGGTTCGATTCGCCCGCGCGCTCGCCCAGGCCAAAATACATCTCGTCGGGCTCGCGTTGGAGGTAGTGATAGACCTTGTTGTCCCACCAGCCAAAGTTGTAGGCCTGGGTGGGGCGGTCACTGGCCACGGGGCACCAACGGCCCTCGACCCGCGTCTCCCAGTCGCAATGCAAGCCGCTCAAACGGATGCGCAGGCGGATGCTCGCCGTCGTCAGTTGCAGTACCCCTGGCTCATCCTGGTCCAGCGCGAACTTCGGCAACGAAAAGCCTGAAACGTCAAAACGATCCCGCCCCTCGCGCGGCACGTCATCGGCGCCCGGCGCAATCGCCCAGGTGCGGGGAAAACGCAGCGCGCCGTCCGGCAGCACCATCACGCGCACGATGTCGTCTTCCAGCACGAAGACATGGGCCTGGTGCCCCTCCTTGCTTTGCAGATGCAGGTGATGACCGTCCACGCGGCTGAGCGCGAAAACAGGGGGATTCGACACGGACATTTCTCATACTCCAGACAACACCGGGCCCACCGGGCCAGGCTCTGGCGCGGTCAGCCCTGGGCCCGTCACACGACGGGACCCTGGGGGAAAACAACAGAATCGGCTTGAGCGGCGGCGGCGGGGTCAACCGGTCTTACCAAGCAGCACACTCGGCAGCCAGGTCGACAAGGCGGGGATGAAGGTCACCAACAACAAGCCGACGGCCTGCAGCGCGAACAAGGGCATCAAGGGTCGCGTCATTTGCGCCAGCGTCACCTGGGCCACACGCGATGACACAAACAAAGTGCTGCCTACGGGCGGCGTGGTGATGCCGATGCAGAGGTTGTAAACAATGATGATGCCGAAGTGCACGGGCGAGATGCCCAAGGCCATGGCGGCGGGCAAGAAGATGGGGGTGAAGATCAGCAGCGCCGGGGTGATGTCCAGGAAGGTTCCGATCAACAGCAACAGACCGTTGAACAGCAGCATCAACACATAGGGGTTGCTGGAAAATTCAATGATGGCGTCCGACAGCATGCGCGCGGCGCCGCTGGAAGCCAGCAGCCAGGCCATGGTCATGGAAACACCGACCATCAGCATCACGATGGCCGAGCCCACGGCCGCATCCAGGGTGCTCTTGATCAGCGCACGGTTGTCCAGCGTCCTGTAAAAAAAGCGCCCGAGGATGAAGGTGTAGAGCGCCGCGATTCCTGCGGCCTCCGTGGCGGTGAAGACACCACCCACAATGCCGCCCATCACGATCACGATCAGCAGCAGGGCCGGAATGGCCCGCAAGGAGATCTGCAGCGATTCTTTCGGGGTGTAGCGGTACACCTCTTTTGGGAACTCACCCCGCGCGGCCTTCACGGCGATCCAGACCATGGCCATGGCTACCATCAGGATGCCGGGGATGTAACCCGCCACGAACAGCACATCGACCGGCGTGCCGCCCGAGATCAGCGAATACACAATCAGCGCCCCCGAGGGCGGGATTAACAAACCCGCCGGTGAGCTGATGGCGTTCACCGCGGCGCAGAAAGGCATGTTGTAGCCCGCCGCGCGCTGTTGCGGCGTCAGCGTGGAACCCACAGCCGCCGCGCTGGCCACCGCCGAGCCTGAAATCGAACCGAACAAGGCATTGGCCACACAGGAGATGTGGGCCAGCGAGCCCGGCAGGCGCCCGACCACCACCCGCGCGAAGTCAATCAGGCGCAAGGCGATGCCGCCGGTGTTCATGATGTTGCCCGCGAGGATGAACAGGGGAATCGCCACAAGCGTGAAGCTGTCCAGGCTCGAGGTCATGCGCTGGGCGGACACCACGAGGGCCTGGGTGGCATCGGGAAGAAAGGCAAACAGTGCGACCAGCGTGGACACACCGATCGCGAAGCTCACGGGGACGCCCCAGAGCAGCAGGATCGTGAAGACGATCGTCAAGATGATGATTGCAGTCATGACTAGCTCGGAGATTCAATCCGCCAAATGCGCAGCGGTCGCGGCGGCGTCCGCGTTCTGCGGCTGCAATTGATCCGGAGCCAGCAGGATGAGGATTTGGTAGTACACGATGAGGGCACCCGAGATCGGAATGCAGAGATAGACATAGCCCATGGGCCACTCCAAAGTCGCGGTGAGCTGCTCGAACTCCAGCGCGCGCAGCACCAGCAAGCCCCCGCCGTAGCACATCACCGAGGCCGCGAACGCCAGCACGATCAAGGCCACCGAACGCACATGCCACCTCAAACGGGCGCCGCTCAGGCTGTCGGGCAGCATGGTGTAAGCCATGTGTTCAATCTTGCCGGCGGCATAAGCCGCCCCCAGCAGGCTCAACCAGATCATCGCGTAGCGCGAGACTTCTTCGGTGAAGATGGCAGGGTCTCCAAGCACGTAGCGCGTGAACACCTGGATGATCACGCAAGCAAACAGGACGGAAAAAAGCAGCACCAGCAGGACTTCCAGCCCCCGGTCCAGCACGCGCTTCAAGGCAAACAGCAGATTCATGGTCATTTCGTCTCACGCTTGGAACGTGACGATGCCGGATCGCCTGCAAGGGGCGCAGGCCAGCATGCGTCACGAAAAAAGAAGGCGGCGGAGCGCGCTCACGCGCTCGCCGCCCGCGCGGCTTACTTCACAGCCGCGATGCGGTCGAGCAGGCTGGCAATCGCCGCGTTCTGGCGCTCGGCATCCATCATGGGTTTGACCTTGGCCACGAAGGCGTCCTTGGACGGACGGCTGAACTTCACGCCCAGCGCCTCGGCCTTCACCCGCTCGGCCTTCTCGGCCTCGCCCCACAACTGCTTCTGCAGTTCGAAGGATTCGAGCGCCGCCTTCTTCATCGCGGCCTGCTGCGGCTGGCTCAGCTTGCCCCAGCTCATGGTGGAGATCACCAGCACGTCGGGCACCATCTGGTGTTCCGTTTCCGAATAAAACTTGGACACCTCGCCATGGCGGCCGATGGTCAGCGCAGTGACGTTGTTTTCCGCGCCGTCGATCACCCCGGTCTGCAGCCCGGTGTAGACCTCGCCGTAGGCCATGGGCGTGGGCGTGGCACCCAGCGCCTTGATCATGGCGATGGTGGTCGGGCTTTGCTGCACGCGGATCTTCAGACCGCGCAGGTCGTCGGGCGTGTTGATCGGGCGCTTGGTGTAGAAGCTGCGGGAACCCGAGTCGTAATAGGTCAACCCGATGAAGCCGCGGTTACGCGACGACGCCAGAAGCTCCTCACCCACAGGGCTCGCCAGGGTCTTGTAGAAGTGGTCCTTGTCGCGGAACACAAAGGGCAGGTTGAACACCTTGTAAGCGGAGGCGAATGTTTCCAGCGGCGAGGCGCTGGCCTTGGTGATTTGCAAGATGCCGTTCTGCACCTGCTCCAGCATCTCGCGCTCGGAACCGAGCACACCGTTGGCGAACACCGAGATTTCGACTTCGCCCTTGCTGTATTGCTTGGTCAGTTCAGCGAACCGCACCATCGCTTTGTGCACCGGATGGTCTTCCGGCTGGTTGTGGCCCAGGCGCATTTTCTCGACCGCTTGGGCGTTGAGGCCGAGGGCCAGCAACAGGCCCGCGACGAGGGTGGCGTAACGTGCTTTCATTCCTTGTCTCCTTTGAATGGCGGAAAAGGCGCCCCGGGGATCGCTCCCGGGGCGCCTGTCATGTTGACCATTTCGTTATACGAATCCCGGTGCAAACGATCAACGAAGTTTTCTGCAAAAAATTTCAGAGACAAGCCAGTTCATGAGTAAAACCAAGCAAAACCGTGACTATCATTCATGAAAATATTTTCATGAATTGGACTAAGGGTTTTCCTGATGGCCGCTCGTTTGAAGATCCGGGAGATCGCCTCGTTGACCGGCGTCTCCGTCAGCACCGTCTCGCGCGTGCTGGCGGGCAAGGCCAACACCAGCCCGGAAGTCCGCCAAAAAGTCCTGGCCTGCGCCCGACAGCAAGGTGTGCTCGAGAACCTGTCGTCCAGCCCGCCCCTGTTTCACCAGCTCACCGTGTTCGCCCCGGCACGCGCCTTCGACGTGCGCACCGACATTTTTTATTACAAGGTAATCCAAGGGCTGCGCGAAGCGGTGCGCAACCAGGATGTGCGCATCAGCTATTGCAGCCTGGAAGAGGAAGACAACGACGTGGCGGCCTTCCTCCAACGCATTGGAGAGCCCGCGTGTGAAGCCGCCGTCCTCATCGGCATCGATGACCCGCTGATCCACGAGGTGGCGGCGGACGTGGGCAAACCCTGCGTGCTGATCAACTGCGCCGACCGCAAGATGCGACTCGACAGTGTGTCGCCCAACCACCAGCAGATTGGCGAGTTTTCCGCCAACGTGCTGATCGAGCACGGGCACCGCGACATCCTGGTGCTGATGTGCCTGCGCCGCGTGACCATGGAGCGGCGCCTGGCCGGCATACGCGAGGCCTTTGCGCAGCACCACATCGCCTTTGACCAGAGCCAGCGCCTGGTGGCCACCTCCGGCTTCGGCGCGAGCGAAGCACACGAGGCTATCCTCACCGCCTTCGCCCAGCAGCCGCGCGACGCGCTGCCCAGCGCCATCCTGGTCGGCGGTGACTTCCTGGCCACCGGCGCCCACGCCGCGTTGCGTGAGCTGGGGCTGAACGTGCCCGGCGACATCTCCCTGCTGAGCATGGACGGCTTCAACCCGGGTGAGTTCCATGACGAACCGCTGGCCACCGTCCAGGTGCCCCGCGACGAACTGGGGGAAGAAGCCTTGCGCCTGCTGCAACTGCGCATCAGCAACCCCGCCCTGCCCTTACGCGACGTGCTGCTCAGCGGACGCCTAGTGCTGCGCGCATCACTGAAACGCATCGGCAACCGCAAGCAGGCCGCCGCCGTCAGCACCCGCAGCAACAGCCTGTACTGAACAGCCTGTGCTGAACGGTCTGTACTGATGGGCCCGCGCGCTGGTGCAGGCGCGCATGCGTATGCGCGTGCGCCTACTGGTAGCTCGCCGCCGTGATGAACTGCGAGAAGGTCTCGCACCAGACGATGACGGCCTTGTACCGGCCGACGTCCACCGTCGCGGGCACGGGCACCACGAAGTTCTCGAAGGTGCGCACGTCCCCGACTTGTTGCATCTGCTGCTTCAGGCGCAGGAAATCCGCCTCGGTCTCGACGAACTCGGGCGAGAGGTAGAGCTTGTAATCCGGCCCCGGCGCCAGCCGGCCCAGCAGCACGATGCGCTCGCGCCCCACCGACACCGCCCCTTCCCCCCAATGCAGCATGTCGCTGTCCTTCAGGTCGCGGCGAAACTGGCCTTGAAACGCCGCAGGATGCGCGGCCATGGCTGCCTGCTCGTTCGTCGGCGCGGGGGGCGCTACGAGAATGGGCAGCACATAGATGCCCAGGGCAAAACCGAACACCAGCACCACCCCGTGCGAGACCAGCAGCAGCAGGAACTTTTTCATGCCCCACCCCGCACCGCCGCCTCGATGGCGGCCACGTCGATCTTCTTCATCGTCATCATGGCCTGGAAGGCCCGGTGTGCGGCGGCACGGTCCGAGCTGGTGTAGGCCCGGGTCAACGCGACCGGCGTGATCTGCCAGGAAATGCCCCAGCGGTCCTTGCACCAGCCACAGGCGCTCTCCTGCCCGCCATTGCCCACGATCGCGTTCCAGTAGCGGTCCGTCTCGGCCTGGTCCTCCGTGGCCACCTGGAAGGAAAACGCCTCGCTGGGCTGGAACGCCGGCCCGCCGTTCAGCCCCAGGCAGGGAATGCCGAGCACCGTGAACTCCACCGTCAGCACGTCCCCCTGCTGACCCGAGGGAAAGTCCCCAGGCGCGCGGTGCACCGCGCCGACGGACGAACCGGGGAAAGTCTGGGCGTAGAAGCGCGCTGCTGCCTCCGCATCGCGGTCGTACCAGAGGCAGAGGGTGTTTTTGGGAATATGCGACATGGCGGCACTCCTTCTGACAAGTCAGTGCAGGGATTAAGGGTTAGCCGCCTGCAGTAAAGAGATTTTGTACATCGCCATCGAACTTGAATTCGGTGGCAACCCAGCCTTTCTCGGTGCGATAGAAAACGAGCACCCATCGCAGCGGAGCCTTCTCGTGCCGAGCTAGGAATATCAGCCGCTGAAGGCTATTGCCCACTTTTTCCGTTCGCACGTATTCGTAGCCGATTGGTTTCCCAAATCTTTGAATCATCTGAGACACCTGGCTCCCATACTGTGCCTCAAAGACATCAAACTCACTGGACGGAATAACCGTTAGAGGACGCAGATCCTTCCAGGCACGGGCGGGATTGCCCGCAGTGACATTCGCGACGACTGACTCAGCCGTCTTCCGAATATCGGATTCAGCCAAAAACTTGGTCTGCGCAAAAGCGACTTGATGTACACACAAAACTGCAAGCAAAAAATAATGTTTCATTGATGTACTTTCGATGGAAGCGGAGAAAGAATCCTCTTGATTGAAGGTTTAAGTCTCGCTGCCGTGGAGCGCGTTTTCCTCCGATTCATAGCGATACGGCAGCCGCATACACCAAACCGAGAGTGGCGATGAGTGAGAGCCACGCGCCCGCGATGTTGGCGAAGAAGACGATGTTTTCGGGAAATGTCTTACCGCGAGTCAGGCCCCTGTGCCCCGTGATGGCGGCCAGCGGCATCGACACGCAGAAAAAGTATGACGAGGCGATGAGACTGCCAGCGATCAACCACGAAACGGTTGCAGGCACAGAGAACGACGACAGCTGCGCAGCCACCGAGAACATCAGGATGGCCGCGATTGGAAGACTCTGATGAGCGATGCGCCAAGAGTTGACGATATGAGCGGGAGCACCACGGTTGATCGCCTTCCCATAGGGTGCGCCCAGCAGCAGCCCAAAGAGCAGCACGAGCGTGCCGTGGAAGACAAGATGTTTGGCGGAATCGATCATAGCGAGCGTAATTTGCGAGGTTTAACGTGAAAGCGAGCGGGCGCCGAAGGCAGTCTGCTCGAATGGCAGGTTTAACCCCAAGGCGCGCTGCGAGGACGATGCAAGATTAAGCGTGACCCACATGAAATTCACCGACGGCGCTCGATGTTGGAAAGTCTAGTTCTGACTGAATCGCAGTAAAGACTGCGGTTACTGTTTCGTCTGCTGGCGTACCGCGCTCTACAGCGACAGCATTGCCGATGTGCCTTACGAGATCGGCCAAAAGAATCCCCCAAGCCTTGGCCTCGGTGTGCCCTGCGGATTCAAAGAATCCAATGTTCAACGTGCAGTGCAGCCCTCGTTCGGCGATCCACGCGCTAAGCATTTGCACCGAATTCTGGTCACGCTGCGCCGCCTGGGGAATGGTTAGAGGTTTCATAGCGGGGTGCTGCCTCCGATAGGGTCTCTTGCGGTTTAACGTGGAAGTGAGGGTCTCACCCAAAGTCGATCTTGTTTCGAATTACCGCACGACCTTCTTCTGTCCCAGCGTTGTCCCAGGCGTCAAAAAGGTCGAAACAGAACAGGCGTTCGTTGATGGTCATACCCAAGAGCCCGGAAATGCACTCGTCTCGAAAGGCTGTCCAGAGTCTGTAGACCGTCTTGTGTTCCTCGTCGCTCGCAATCCAGGAGTTTCCAATGTACCGCTCCACAGATTGATGCAGCTCGTCTGCGGTACGGCCATCGGTTCGCCACCCTTCAAGCAATTCAATGAGTCGACGAACCGTTGGATCGGGCGAAATTTCTCGAAGCGCGGGGATGAGTTCGCCGAGAGTCATCTGGAGCAAACGGGGCAGATAGGCGTCACTAGGTGAAAGGGGAATTACTAAACCAGGAAACCCACAGACGCTAGCTACTTCTTCCGACTTTTGCGATTGGTCGGTTGTGACCGCTGTCTCGATACACCCAATGGCTTCCCCCCAGAATTCCCCAGCGAAATTTGACCTGATTTATATAAAGCTTGCACCAACGGCTGTGCAACCTTTGGGTTGGCAATAACGGCACGAAAGATCTCCGCCTCGTCCATCGAATCGCCGGCTTGCTGCTTTAAGATCAAATTCATAATCTCTGGTGCCTCAAGAATGTTCATGAATGCCTGCATCTCAGGCTCCACCGGGTCCTCACGCCTATAGTCGGGGAAGGAGTAGTTTGTGAGCTTGGCAAACTCTTGGAAGTGATTGTCTGGGCGCGTTGGGTCGCGATCAAAATGATCAAAGTAAGTTACCAATTGGGCTGACAGTTGCTTAAGTCCAGTCGTTGTGTTCTCGTATTCAACGTACCTAAGATGCGCTATGTCGAATGGGACGCGCGGTCCTTCCTTGTCACGGATGATCACGGTGCCTGTACGGCATGCATGCCTCAAGCCAAGTTCATAGAATACATTTGGATTCGGATAAGTTACATCAGCGACAACATAGTCTGAGTGCATGATTCGGGAAATGATGTCTGTGGTTATGGTTCCAGGTAAAGAGACATCGTCCGCACGCACAACATCAAGCCCAGGCCGAGCCTTAAGAATGGCCTCTTTGATTAGATCGTCATACTTCGTCCTAAGCTCGACTGCGGAAACCACACCACCAGAAGTATTCTGCTCACCAATAGCCATCACGACGAAGCATGTCTTAGCCGCCATTTTCTTTTTCCTTTGGTATGAAAATTACATGCAGGTACGAAGACGTGTCACGGAAGGAGAACCTTCTCCCAGCGAATACCAAGAATCTTTGCACGCTCAACCAACTCACTTGAAATGTCATTCTCGGTAACAAGGATCGCTTGGACATCGATATCAAAAGGAGCGTGCTCAGCCTTTTTTACCTCGCGGTACTTGACGCACTGATAGATTCCACGTTTGTGGTCTGCATCGTTGGAGCGACGAGATTTCACCTCGACAACGTGGAAAGAAGTCCCACTGCTGAACAGCACGTCAATCTCGTCGCCCGATAGAAGTTGCGCCTCCGTTTTAGCATTCTGAGGATTGGTCTTTATGCCAATCTTCTTGGGATTATCTGAAACCCACTCTTTGAGACGCTTGTGCTCAGGACTCTCGGCCTCACCTCCAAAGCCGCCCCTACTTGTGTAGTCGTGCTCTCGCCCGGGAACACTTGGCAATAGTTGCTGCCCAACAACCCCATACAAGTGCTCGGCAATGTCATTCCAGCGTTGATAAGAAAAAATCTTTCCGCGCTCACGCAGAACAATCTCGCGCTTCCGTTCAATTGGTACAGAATCCCAATCAAGCAGTTCATTGTTTCGGTAACGAGTAGCCAAGTAGCCCGACACTCCCTCGCTCGGAATGCCGTTAGGTCTGGCGATCATTACATTCAGGAGCGGAGCATTTGGATCAACCTCGAGAATGGCATCCATCATTGCACCAGCAACCGTCCCGATTTGAACAGTAAAAATCGAAGGTATGTTAAGTTGCTGCTCAAGCTCTTTCTTGATTTCACCATAGGTGACGAACGGCTCACCACTCTTAACAGCTCGAAGGAGCATTGCCATTGCGATAGGGGCGCCACGAGTGCGGAGATCTTCAAGGGTATACGACGACATGCGCTGCATTTCCACTGGGATTTGATGACTGATCGAGTATGGTTTCTAAAACTGAACATTCAATTGAAGTAAGTACCAATTGGACGCAGTGACTTCCAATCAAAAAACCTCGGTATCCACCTCGCGATTGCCCTGCTCGTTGTAGCGGCTGCCCACGACGGTCTTCTGGTTGATCAGGTCTTCCAGCCGTGCAACCAAGTCGGCGCTCAGCTTCACCTGGGCGGCGCCCAGGTTGTCCAGCGTGTGGCTCAGGCTGGTCGTGCCAAAGAGCGGAATGATTCGCTCTGATTTTTGTAGCAACCAGGCCAGCGCAAGTTGGGCAGGCGTGCAACCGGCTTCACGCGCCAGGGCCTGGTAGGCCGGCAACAGCTTTTCGTTGGCCGCGTAGTTCTCGGCCGTGAAGCGGGGCATGCTGCGGCGGATGTCCTTGGCGTCGAAGGCGGCGACTTCCGCGCCAGCGATCTTGCCGCTCAGAAAGCCCCGGCCCAGCGGGCTGAAGGCGACGAAGCTCACGCCCAGTTCCCGGCAGGCGTCGAGCACGGCGATTTCGGGGTTGCGCGTCCACAGCGAGTACTCGGTCTGCAGCGCGGCGATGGGAAACACGGCGTGGGCCTTGCGCAGCGTGGTCGCGGACACTTCGGACAAGCCCAGGCTGCGCACGTGGCCGCGCTCGACCAGGCGTGACATCTCACCCACGCTGTCCTCGATGGGCACGCTCTTGTCCCAGCGGTGCAGGTAGTAGAGGTCGATCACGTCCATGCCCAGGCGGCGCAGACTGTCCTCGCAATTGCGGCGCAGGGTTTCGGGGCGGCCGTCGATCACACGGCGCGTCACGCCGTCTTCGCCCGTCACCCCGGCCATGCCGCCCTTGCTGGCGAGCACGAATTCATGGCGGCGCGACTTCAGCGCCCGGCCCACCAGGCGCTCGCTCTCGCCAAAGCCGTAAAGCGCCGCCGTGTCGAAATGCGTGAAACCCGCGTCCAGCGCTTCCTGCAGCAGGCGCACTGCTGCCTCGGGCGACGGTGAGGCGCCGTAGGCATGGCAGATGTTCATGCAGCCGAAGGCGAGCGCGGAGACTTGGAAGGGGCCGAGTTGGCGTTGCGGGAGTGTTGTGGGGTGGCTCATGGTCTGCTCCTGAGAATCAAATGGTGTACGTCAATTGCTGCGCCTGCTTGGTCCTTCTCGGCATGCGCGCACAGGCGAGCGAGACCCTGGAGACCCTCCTCATGAGATCGCTGCGCGATCAGAAATCGTCGGGTTCCCCAGGGCCTCGCCCACCTGTGCGGAGGGTCGGCGTGCAAAAAAACATTGTGCGCACGCCAACCATGCTGCGCGCGGCGAGGTGGGGCGGAGGGCCGCGCCGCCGATTTCTGATCGCGCAGCGATCTCATGAGGCGGACGGCCCTCCGCCCCGCCTCGCCGCATCGCCCGGATATCGGCATGCCCACGTGAACCCTCGGAAACTACGCAGCGGCCCGCCGTTGCAAAACGCCGATCGGCGGCGCCCAGCGCGCGCCCGCCGGTTTCTTGGAGGTGACAAGGGTGATGTCGGCCGGCTCGAACACTTCCACGTTGTGCGTGATGGGCGTGGTCAGCACGTACTGGGCGCGGGTGGACTTGAGGAAATGGCCGACCAGCTGGATGTTGCGCACGTCCAGGTGGGCGAAGGGTTCGTCGATGAAGACGAAACCACCCGCGCTGTTTTCCTCGTCCTTGAGCAGGCCCACCAGCAGGATCAGCGACTTGATGACCTGCTGCCCGCCCGAGGCTTCGCCGTCGTTCAGGCCGATCTGGCCCTTGCCGTCGAAGTTGAAGCTCACCTTCAGCTCGGCCTGGCGCAGCACCGTGTCGTCGTTGTCCAGATGGGGCAGGTCGGCGTTGACTTCCACGCCCGCAAGCTGGCCCAGATCCACGATGTTTCTACGGTAACGGCGCACGGTGGCGCGCAGCACGTCGATGTAGCGCTCGCGCGCGTTGCCCACGGCCACGCTGGCGGCTTCGTTGCTGGCGCGGCGCTGGTCCAGCTCGTGCTGCTGGGCGGCGACGGTGGCGCGCATCAGCACCACCTTGTCTTCCACCGTGGCGTCGGTTTCCCACTGGCCTTGTTCCAGTTCGCGCTCGATGCTGTCCAGGCGCAGGCGGGCTTGGGTCGCGTTCTTGAAGCGCAGTCGCAGATCGGCCAGGGCCTCGGTGGCGATCCAGCGTGCCGGGAAGCGGCGGCGGGCCGCGCGTGACGACGCTGCGCGTTCGTGCAGCGTGTCGTGACGCTCGCGCCATTCACGCTCGTACTTCTCGGCTGCGCGCTCGCTGTCGCTCAGGCGGTTCTGCGTGTCGCGGTACAGGCCTTGCGCGTTCATCTGCTCGCGCAGGGCGGCGGCATGCTGCATGTCCAGCGTCTGCCAGCGCTGCGCGGCCTGCACGCGGGCCTGCTTGAGCGCGGGCAGTTGCTCGCGGGCTTGGGCGAATTCCTCGCTGCGGCGCGCCAGTTCCTCGGCGGCGCGGTGGCCCTTGCTCGCTTCCTTGGCGGCGTCCAGCTGGCGCTGGGTGTCGGTCTGGCGCTGGGCGGTCTGCGTGAGTTGCGCGTCCAGCTGCGCCAGCCGTGCCTCGATGGAGGCACGCCGCGCGGTCAGCGCCGCGGCGCCGAACTGGTGCTGCGACGGGTCCACCCAGACGCTGCGCCCACCGCGCGCGTCGCGCCAATAGGCCTCGGGCGTGATCCATTCGGGGCCCGCACCCAGCTTCAGGCCCTCGGCCGTGCTGTCCACGCGACGGATCTGCGCCAGCTGCTTGAGCAGCCAGGCCGGCACGCTGGCCGAGAAGCGCAGCACGGCCAGCAGGCTGTGCGCATCGGGCTTTACCGGCGCGGCCTCGGCTCGGGCGACGAGGTAGTGGCGGTAACGCTCACGCTCGGCCAAGGCCAGGGCACGGGCTTCGTCCTGCGCCTGGTCCAGCACCACCACCCAGCGCGCGCCACGCAGCACGCCTTCGGCGGCGGCGCGCCAGTGTTCGTCGGTGATTTCGATCACGTCGGCCAGCACATGGTGTGCGATGCCTTCGCCGCGCAGCACACGCAGAAAGCGCTGCACCTCGGGCGGGGGCGGCGCCACGCGCTGGCCTTCCAGGGCGTCCAGCGCGTCCTGGGCCTTGGCGCGGTCGGCCTTGGCCTGCTGCCAGTCGGCGGCCAGCGCGGCTTTGTCTGCTTCCAGGCCCGCCAGGCGCTGCGCGAGTTGCGCGGCATCGCCTTCAACGGCGGCGAGTTCTTGCAGCTCCTGCGCTTGCTTGAGCACAAGCTCCACCGGCTTCTCGGCGGCGCGGGCCTCGTCCAGCGTGGCCTGCGCTTCGTCGCGCTGGGTCTTGAGCAGGCCCACCTGCTGTTCGGCGCTCTGCTGCGCCTGCAAGGCTTCCAACAGGCGACGCTTGTAGTCGGCGCGCTGGCGGGCCTCGCCAGCCTGGTGCAGGCGCTGGCGGTGCAGCTCGCGCAGCTTGCCCGCCAGTTCTTGACGTTCCTCGGACCAAGCCAGCACGGGGATGATTTCGGTGGCGAGCTGTTCACGCTCGCGCAGCTTGGCCTGGTGCTGGCGGTACAGGTTGGCACGCGCCTCCAGCTGGGCCAGCTGAGCCTGGCCGTGTGTGAGTTCACGCTGCGCGGCCTCGACCTCCTCGCTCAGTTGGCGCTGGTGCTGGCGCGCTTCTTCGTAGCGGTCCAGCACTTCCTGGTCGCCAAACACGTCGAAGACCAGGCGCAGCAGTTCCTTGGGCGAGTACTCGCAGAGGCGGTCGGTCTGGCCCTGCTCCAGCGCCAGCACGCGGGCGATGGCGCGCGACAGGCCGGCGCCTTCCAGGCGCTTCTTCCAGTGCTCGATGCCCAGCCATTCCTTCTCGGGTTTCTCGGCCAGTTGCTCGATGGCCACATCGCCCTCGACCATGGCGTAACGGCGCTGCCAGTCGCCGCCATTGCGCTCAATGCGGCACACCAGCGTGACCTGGTCGGTGTACAGCAGGTTGCGCGCGAAGGGGCGGCTGGCGGCCTGGCGGTTGCGCGGCTGGTTGTCCACCGTGGCGCGCAGCCAGGCGGTGTCGGCCTTGGCGTGGCGCGCGTAGGTCTTGTAGCTGCGTCCGCCCGAGCATTCCAGGCCGAGCAAGGTGCGCATGGCATCGAGCAGCGTGGTCTTGCCCGAGCCATTGGGCCCGGCCACGGTGATGATCGCGCCGTCCAGCGGCAGGGTGAGGCGCTGGCAGTAGTCCCAGTGCAGCAGTTCGAGGCTTTGCAGGTGAAACATCAGTCCTGGGCCTCCGGGTGATCAGGGGAATGCGGGGGCGTGGGCGGAGGTGTGGGCGATGCCGACGTGTCGGGCGCGGCCGCCTTGGCGCGCGCCAGCACCTCGCCCACCACGCCGTCCAGCACACGCGGCGCCAGGGTGTCGTAGTCCAGCAGCAGGTCGAGCAGCGGGCCTTCGGCGATGTCGTCGCCCTTGCGCGTGATGAAGCCCTGAGCCTCCAGGCGCTTGAGGTTGGTGTCCAGCCGCAGCTTGCGGCCCAGCTGTTCGCCGAAGTCGGCCAGCAAGGCCTTGTAGGAAATCACGGGGCTGACTTGCGCGGCCGTGGGCAGGGGCTTGTCGGCGCGGAACATCTCGTTCTGGCCATCGTCCTCGCTGCCCGCACGGGCGGCCTGGCGCTCGCGCTTGGGCAACACGATCAGCGCCCACAGCACCACCAGCAAGGACACGGCGTCGCGCGGCAAGTCCACATTGTTGTTGGCGTTCAAGCCCGCTTCACCGAAGACGGCGCTCTGCGCCTCGCGCCGCAAGGCCACGGCCACGTGGTCGGCATGCAGGTTGTCCACCAGGCTCAGGCCCACCTGGGCCAGGCGGTCCTGCACGGCTTGCCACAGCTCGGCGTCGATCAGGGCGCGCTTGACCAGGGGATGCTGGCGCGGCAGCCAGCGCCGGGCCAGCAGCTGCGCCGCCAGCACGGCGGCATCGTCCAGGGGAACGGTCATGGGGTGGAGGATTCGTCGGGGCCGGTTGCGGGGAACTGCGTATTTTCGGGGTAAAGCTGTCCCTCGCTCAAGGTGGCGACCGGGCCGCCTTCCTGCGCGGACAGGGTGCGCGTTTGCGGGCTCAGGGCCACGCGCCAGGGCGAACGCGCAAAGTCGCCGGTCTGGCCCTTGAGCGTGCGGGCCTGCACGTCGCCCAGCAGCGGCAGCAGTTGCATGCGGTAGGCGGCCTGGGCGTAACGGCCTGTGCCGGCGGTGCCGCCCGTGTGTGCGTCATCGTTGGGCTGGCCGGTGCCAGCATCGGATGCTTCCCCCAGCACCGCTTCCTGCAGGTCGTGCGGCCGGGCGGTTTCGTTCCAGACCGCCAGCTTGTGGATGAAGTCGTCCAGTTCGGTGGGCATGCGCAGGGTTTCCATGGTGCCGGGTTGCGCGGCGACGGCGGGCGGCAGGCCCTGGGGCCGGTCGGGGTCGGGCCGGTCGCGCTCGAACTCGGCCTCGGTCACGTCCAGCAGGTCGTGCGGACTGACGAAGACCGGGCGCACGGTGCTGGCCAGCGCGTCTTCGAGCAACTGGCCGAAGGCCGGGCCGTGCTGCTGCAACTGCGCCTGCAGCCAGGCCCGCACGTCCGAACTGGTCACGCCCGTGCTACCGAGGGTGACGCGCTGGCGGTCGGCCTGCTGCAGCGCACGCGTGAACTGGCTGGCCATGGTGAGCAAGCGGGCCTGGGCCTGGCCCAAGGCGCGGGCTTCGCGCTCCAGGCGAGCGTCGGCCACGTCATCCGCCGCCACACCAGACTCACGGGTCGCGCCCGGCGTGCGTGCGTCACCACGAATCAGGGCCGTCAGCGCCTCGCCCGCGCGAGCGACCAGGGCCAGCGCACGTTCGAAACGCGGGGCGGCCGCGCGCAGGCGGGCTTCGGAGCCGCTGGTGATGGCCTCGGCGAATTCATCGTGCAAGCGGGTGAGCTGTGCATGCAGGTGACGCAACTGACTGGCATCGGCCAGACCCAAGGCCTGGGCACCGGCCACCTGGGCCAGCAGCGCGGCCATTTCCTCGTCGTCCGCGTCGCCCGAGCGCGTCAGCGGCGCCAACAAGCCTTGCACCTGCTGGGCCAGCGGCGAGAGGCGGTAGTCCTGGCTGCCGGAGTCCCAGACCAGCAGGCCCAGCTCGCGCAAGCGGCGCAGGGCCGTGTCCAGCGCCTCGGGCTTGAGCACGTGGAAGAGCTGTTGGATGTCCTCACGCTGCAGCCGGCCCTGGGGCTGGCTGGCCAGCTCCATGAAGCACCACAGGCGCAGGCGAGCGGCCGCCTGCGACCCGCCCAGCAGGCCGCGCACTGCGTCGATCAGCGGCTGGCGCTGGGTCAGGGCCCAGGCCAGGGGTGCCTGTTGCGCCAGCTCCGGCTCGCGGAAAAAGGACTCAAAGGAGGATTCCGGTTCCGGCGCGCCCTCCTCGGCCTCGGAGGGAGGCAGCTGCGGCAAAACGGCGGACGGCGGGGCCAGAGGCGCGGGATCGGAAAGGATTCTGTCTTCTGCTTGCATCTGGCCCGCGATTAGGCCATAGATGGCGGCCCCTTCCTGGGGAAGCGGCCCGCCCTGCCCCTCAACCTTGCAATGCGGCCTTCAGGCTGTCGGCCAGCGGCGTGGTCGGGCGACCAATCAGGCGGCTGAGCGCGCGGCCCTCGTCGAACAAGGCGCCCTTGGAGGCCCCCACATCGGATTCGGCCAGCATGGCCGCCACGAAATCCGGCAGCCCGATCTGCACCAGGGCCTTGGCGTACTCGGCTTCGGGCAGGTCCTGGTAGACCACGGGTTTGCCGGAAAGACGCGCGATTTCGGCGGCGTAGTCGGCCAGGGTGTAGGCGGTGTCGCCAGCCAGTTCATACACCCGGCCAGCCTGACCTTCCTGGGTCAGCACGGCCACGGCGGCGGCGGCGTAGTCGGCCCGCGCGGCGAAGGAATAACGACCCGTGCCCGCGCTGCCCTGCACGGCGCCATGCTGCACGGCGGCCGGGGCGCTGGCCGTGTAGTTCTCGGTGTACCAGCCGTTGCGCAGCAGCACGTGCGGCAGGCCGGAGGCACGCAGCAGCGCTTCGGTCTCGCGGTGCTCGCGCGCCAAGCCCAGGGGCGAGCTGTCGGCACGCAGGATGCTGGTGTAGGCCACCAGCTTCACGCCGGCCTGGCGCGCGGCGTCGATGACGTTGCGGTGCTGAGCCGTGCGCTGGCCGACCTCGCTGGAGGAAATCAGCAGCAGCTTGTCCACGCCCTTGAGGGCCTGGGTCAAGGCGGCGGGCTGGGTGTAGTCGGCTTGCCGAACTTGCACGCCACGCGCCGCCCAGGCGGCGGCCTTGGATGGGTCGCGCACGAGGGCGACGATGGACGAGGCGGGCTGGCTGGCCAGCAGGCCTTCAACGACGAGGCGGCCCAGTTGGCCGGAAGCACCAGTGACGGCGATCATGTTCAAGCTCCTTGTGCGAGTGATGGAAGGCCTGGATAATAGGCACCAAGCGAACTTTTAGTAAGTACGCACAAAAAGGTAAGTATGAAAACCGGCACCTCCCCCAAGACCCGGCGCGGCGACCTCTTCGCCGCCGCCTGTCCCTCGCGCCAGATCCTCAATCACGTCACGGGCCGCTGGGGCAGCCTGGTGCTGGTGGCCCTGTTGGATGGCACGCAGCGCTTCAGCGAGCTGCGCCGGCGCATCGACGGCGTGAGCGAGCGCATGCTGGCCCAGGCCCTGCAGGACCTCGAATCGGACGGTTTCGTCAGCCGCCATGCCCACCCGGTGATGCCACCCCGCGTGGACTACAGCCTTACGCCCATGGGCTACGAAATTGGCCTGCACGTGCGCGAGCTGGCCGACTGGGTGGAAGGCAACCTGCCGCGCATCCAGCGCCATCGGGCGGCGGCCTGAGAGGCCGCTGCTTGAAATCCCCGAACCTGCCCTCAGCTGCACCCGATTGCCGGCCGGGCAGCCGGCCCGATCCAATCCATCAACCCACCGAGAAGTTCAAGAAAGACCACCATGCTGTTTGATGCCTATTCCAGCCGTTCCCTCCAGCTCAAGAACCGCCTGGTCATGTCGCCCATGACGCGCAGCCGCGCCAGCGAGGGCAACACGCCCAACGCGCTGATGGCGGAGTACTACGGTCAACGCGCCAGCGCGGGGCTGATCATCACCGAGGGCACCTCGCCCTCGCCCAATGGCCTGGGCTACACACGCATTCCCGGTCTCTACAACGCCGCGCAGGTGGCGGGTTGGAAACAGGTCACCGATGCGGTGCATGCCAAGGGCGGCAAGATCTTCGTGCAGCTCATGCACACCGGCCGCGTCGGCGCCGCGGCCAACCTGCCGGCGGGCGCCGAAGTGCTCGGCCCGACCGACGCGCTGCTGCCGGGCGAGATCTACACCGACGCCAAGGGCATGCAGCCCCACACCCAGCCGCGCGCCATGACGCAAGCTGACATCGACCATGCCATCGCCGAATACGTCAACGCCGCCAAGCTCGCGGTGGAGGCGGGTTTTGATGGCATCGAACTGCATGGCGCCAACGGTTACCTGATCGAGCAGTTCCTCAACGCCAACGTCAACCAGCGCAACGACGCCTACGGCGGCAGCGCCGAGAAGCGCAACCGCTTCGCGCTGGACATCGCCCGCGGCTGCGTGGCCGCCATCGGCGCGGACAAGGTTGGCATCCGCCTCTCACCCCACGGCGTGTTCAATGGCACCGGCCACTATCCGGAACAGGATGCGCAATACCTCGCGCTGGTGCGTGAAATCTCGGCGCTCAAGCTCGCCTACCTGCATGTGCTGGACCACTCGGCCATGGGCACGCCCCCCGTGCCCGCGGACCTGAAGGCCAAGCTGCGGGCCGCCTTCGACGGCACCTTCATCATCGCCGGGGGTTTTGATGCGGCCAGCGGCGAACAGGCGCTCAAGGACGGCGTGGGCGACCTGATCGGTTATGGCCGCCCCTTCATCTCCAACCCGGATCTGGTGGCACGCTACCAGCGTGGCGCGGCGCTCAACGCGCCGGACGCAAGCACCTTCTACACACCGGGCGCAAAGGGCTACACGGACTATCCGACGCTGGCCTGACCTCGCGGACCGATCCTGCGGACCGATCACGCGAACTGAGCGGCGGCGCGAACCGCCGGCTCAGTCTTATGCCTGGAGCTGCTGCTCCAGCTGGTGCAGCACCTGGTAGCAGGGCAGCACCTGGGCCACGCTGCCGTTGGGCTCGCGGCCTTCGCGGATGGCGGCGAAGAACTCGCGGTCCTGCAGCTCAATGCCGTTCATGGACACGTCCACCTTGCTCACGTCGATCTTCTCGTCCTTGCCGTTGAAAAGATCGTCATAGCGCGCGATGTAGGTCGCAGTGTCGCCGATGTAGCGGAAGAAGGTGCCCAGGGGGCCATCGTTGTTGAACGAGAGGCTCAGCGTGCAGATCGCGCCGTTGGCGGCCTTGAGCTGGATGCTCATGTCCATGGCGATGCCCAGCGTCGGGTGGATGGGGCCCTGGATGGCGTTGGCCTTCACGATGGGGCTACCGGCCTGGTAGGCGAACAGATCGACCGTGTGCGCGGCGTGGTGCCACAGCAGGTGGTCGGTCCAGCTGCGCGGCTGGCCCAGCGCGTTCATGTTGGTGCGGCGGAAGAAATAGGTCTGCACATCCATCTGCTGGATGTTGAATTCACCCGCCTTGATCTTCTTGTGCACGTACTGGTGGCTGGGATTGAAGCGGCGCGTGTGACCGCACATGGCCACCAGGCCTTTTTTCTTTTGCAGGGCGACGACCTCCTCGCCTTCCTTGAGCACGTCGCACAGCGGGATTTCCACCTGCACGTGCTTACCAGCCTCGAGGCACGCCTTGGTCTGGGCGGCGTGCATCTGCGTGGGCGTGCACAGGATGACGGCGTCGACTTCCTTGAGCTTCAGGCTGTCGGCCAGATCGGTGGTGACATGCTGGATGCCGTACTTGTCAGCCACTTCCTTGGTTTTTTCCAGGTCACGGCTGATCAGGGAAACGACTTCGACATCCTTGATGTTCTTGATGCCGTCCAGGTGCTTGATGCCGAAAGCGCCGGCACCGGCCAAAGCAACTTTGATGGTCATGAGTGGGTCCTTTAGCTGTTTTCAAGAATCATGTGGCCCACCGCCGTGTTGGAGGCAGGCACGTGGTAGAAGCGGTGCTTGACCTTGGGCTTGGGACCGCCGTGCACGTCGGCCATGGCGCCGCGGGCGATCAGCCACATCACGAGTTCGATGCCCTCGCTGCCCGCCTCGCGCACGTACTCGATGTGCGGCACCTGGGCGGTGGCCGCCGGGTCGTCGATGAGCTTGTCCAGCCAGGCGTTGTCCCAGTCCTTGTTGATCAGGCCCGCACGCGGCCCCTGCAACTGGTGGGTCATGCCACCCGTGCCCCAGATCTGCACGTTGAGGTTCTCGTCGAAGGACTCGACCGCCTTGCGGATGGCCTGGCCAAGCTGGAAGCAGCGGCGGCCCGAGGGCACGGGGTACTGCACCACGTTGACCGCGAAGGGAATGACCTTGAAGGGCCACTTGTCAGTCTTCGGGTCCTTGGCGCCGCACATCAGGGACAGGGGCACGGTCAGGCCGTGGTCCACATCCATCTTGTTGACGATGGTGAGGTCGAAGTCCTGCTGAATCACGGACTGAGCGATGTGCGAGGCCAGTTCCGGATGGCCCTGCACCACCGGCACGGGGCGCGCGCCCCAGCCTTCATCGGCGGGCTGGTACTGCGCTGCCGTGCCGATGGCGAAGGTGGGGATCATCTCCAGGCTGAAGGCCGTGGCGTGGTCGTTGTAGACCAGGAACACGACATCCGGCGTGTTGTCCTTCATCCACTGCTTGGAATAGTCGTAACCAGCGAACAGCGGCTGCCAGTAGGGTTCCTGGGTCTTGCCCAGGTCCATGGCCGCGCCGATGGCGGGCACGTGGGAGGTGTAGACGGAAGCGGTGATTTTTGCCATGTTGGGTTCTCCTATGCCGGACGATTCAAAGCAACTTGCCCGTGCCATGCCCTTGCGGCTGGTTCTGGGGCTGCGCGCTGCCGTTCTCGCCCACGTAGCGATTGCCCTCGATGGAGCGTCCGCCCTTGATCATCATGTCGCGGTACTCCTCCTCCGTCATGCCGGTCATGCTGCCGGCCATCTGCTGAAAGCTCTTGCCATGGGTGGCGCCCAGCTTGGCGAGGAAATAAATGTTGCCGCCGAGCGCAATGCAGCGGTTCAAATCGGCCGCGAGCACGGCCTGCTTTTGCTCCTCCGTCATCGGCCATTCGTCGACGTACTGGCGCTGGTCGGCGAGGAAGCGCGCGCGGTTCTCGGCCTTCATGAGCGACATGCAGAACTGGTTGAGCCAGTAGCCCTTGCGCGATTGCTCGGCGTCGAAGATGGTCGTGCCCGGCACGTCCAGGTACGGTTTATCAAGTGGCATGGTGCTTCTCCTGTGTGGCCCGAGCATAGGTCCGCGCTCGGGCTGATGTATTGATGTGCCTCAATCCGCCCAGTACAGGCGCATGGGGTTGTCCACCAGCAGCTTGCGCTGCAGCTCCGCGGTGCGCGCGATCTGGGGTATGAAATCCACCAGCAGGCCATCGTCGGGCATGTGATCCTTCAGGTTCGGGTGCGGCCAGTCGGTGCCCCAAAGCACGCGGTCGGGGAATTCCTCGACGATGCGGCGGGCGAAGGGAACCACGTCTTTGTATGCGCCACTCTCCAGACCCTGTTCACCCTGGAGCGCCCTGGGGCCGGTGACGCTGAGGCGCTCGGGGCAACTCACCTTGCTCCAGACGTTCTTGTGTTCGCGCATGAACTTGAGGAAGAGCGCGAACTCAGGGCCGTCCACGGGCTTGCTCACGTCGGGGCGGCCCATGTGGTCCACCACCACCGTGGTCGGCAGGGCGGTGAAGAAATCCCAGAGTTCGGGCAGGTCCACGGCCTCAAAGTAGATTACTACGTGCCAGCCCAGCTTGGCGATGCGGCTGGCGATTTCCATCAGCTCGTCCTTGGGCGTGAAGTCCACCAGGCGCTTGACGAAGTTGAAGCGCACGCCGCGCACGCCAGCGGCATGCAGGCGCTGCAGTTCCTCGTCACTCACGCTGCGTCGCACGGTGGCCACGCCGCGTGCCTTGCCGTTGGAAGCCAGGCAGGCGTCCACCAGGGCGCTGTTGTCGGCGCCATGGCAGGTGGCCTGCACGATCACATTGCGCGCGAAGCCCAGGTGGTCACGCAGGGCGAAGAGCTGATCCTTGCTCGCGTCGCAGGGTGTGTACTTGCGCTCTGGCGCGTAGGGAAACTGCGCGCCAGGGCCGAAGACATGGCAATGCGCGTCCACCGCGCCGGGCGGCACCTGAAAACGCGGCTTGCTCGGGCCACAGTGCCAATCTAGCCAACCCTTGGTTTTCTCGAAAGGTCCTGTTGTCGGTGTTCCACTCATGGTCTTGTTCTTCCTTGTCGTGTGTGTGATGGTTGGGTGCCGCCGGCAGCCTGGCTCAGCGAATGTCGGGCTCGACGGCGCCGCGCAAATCGGCGCGGCGCACCGCCGCTTGCAAATAGCCTTCGCGCCGCACGCTGAGCACGAAGCGGCTCAGGTAGGACATGGCCGACTGCCGTCCCTTGGGAATGGCGATGACCACCGTCTCCAGGCCCCAGCGGCCGTCGAGCACCCGGGCGCCACCGCCCAGGCGATCGGCCATGGGAAAGAGCACACTCTTGCTGGCGGCGAAGGCTTCGATCTGCCCCGCCGCGAGCCGGTCCGTGGCCTCGGTATAGCTGCCCAGCAAAACAATCTCAATCTGCGGATGGCGGCGTGCCAGCGGCGCCTGCGCGCCCGCGCCACGCAGCACCCCCAGCTTGACACCGCCCTGGCGCGCGGCCAGGGTGTTGAGGTCCGCCGCCTCGCGCAGACGGGTGCCCGGTCGGGCCAGATAGCCCTGTTCCAGGTCCAGCAGGGGCAGGCTGTAATTGACGTCGTTGCCGTAGATATCGCTTTTCCAGGTGACGGTGAAGTCCACTTCGCCCTGGCCCATGGCGACCATCAGGTCGGCCAGGCGTTCGAAACGCGCCAGCTCGAAGGGCACGTCCAGCCAGCGCGCCATTTCCTGGCCCAGGTCATGGCTCAGACCGGCATGGCGGGTCGGATCCTCTCGCTCCAGCAGAGACAAGGGGCTACCGGCATACACGCCCACCCGCAGCACGCCGGTGGGCGCGAGTAAGGTGCGCACCGCGGCGGTGGCTGGGGCTGGTTCGATCGGGGATGGTGCTGGCGCGAGTGCCGGCGGCAAGGCGCATGCCGTCAGCAGCAAAGCACCCAGCGCGGTCGCCAGCCACGCCCACCGGCTGACACGCCGCACAGCCTCCACCCGCGGCGACGCGAACGCGGCGGGCCGGGGCGCGCTTGAGCACGAGGCGAGGGACAGGGTGCGGCGATCGGACATGCGGTGCGGGCGACGGTAGTTGCGGGGCGGCGCTTGCGGCCTCAGTCGATGTACTTCAGGCCCAGCTTTTCAAGCGGCTCGCGGAACTTGTACATGTCCAGGCCCAGCACGCCAGAGGCCAGCTTGGCGCGCTTTTCGCCCTCGAAGGACTCGCGCGCGGCGGCGGCCTCAGCCACCTTGGGCACATCAGCCGCGTTGACGACGACCACGCCGTCGTCATCGGCCACGATGGCGTCGCCTGGGTTGACGATCATGCCGGCGCAGACGACCGGAATGTTCACCGAGCCCAGCGTGGCCTTGATGGTGCCCTTGGCGCTGATGGCGCGGCTCCAGACCGGAAAGTCCATGGCCTTGAGTTCAACGATGTCGCGGCAGCCGCCGTCGATGATCAGGCCGCGCGCGCCACGCGCCTTGAAGCTGGTGGCCAGCAGGTCACCGAAGAAACCGTCGGTGTTGGGCGCGGACAGGGCCGCGACCACGATGTCGCCGGGCTTGATCTGCTCGGCCACGACGTGCAGCATCCAGTTGTCGCCCGGGTGCAGCAGCACGGTGACGGCGGTGCCCGAGATCTTGGCGCCCGGATAGATGGGGCGCATGTAAGTCTGCATCAGGCCGATGCGGCCTTGGGCTTCGTGGACGGTGGCCACGCCGAACTGGGCCAGTTTATCGGTGGCGGCGGCATCGGCGCGCGTGATGTTGCGCTTGACGATGCCCAGCGGTGCGTTGACGCTCATGGTGTGCTCCTGGTATGTCTTGAATTCGTTGTTCTGCTCTGATCAACGGCCCTGCTTCTTCAGCGCCGTGTCCAGCCGCGGGAAGACACGGCGCGCGTTGCCTTCGTAGACCTTGAAGCGTTGTTCCTCGCTCAGGTTGGGCGTGGCCTGCACATAACGCTTGGTGTCGTCGTAGTAGTGACCGGTCTCAGGGTCGATGCCGCGCACCGCGCCGATCATCTCGCTGGCGAACAGGATGTTGTCCACGGGGATCACGCGGGTCAAGAGATCAATACCAGGCTGGTGGTAGACGCAGGTGTCGAAGAAGATGTTCTTCAGCAGATGCTCTTGCAGCAAGGGCTTCTTCATCTCTTGCGCCAGACCGCGGTAACGGCCCCAATGGTAGGGCGCGGCGCCGCCGCCATGCGGAATGACGAAGCGCAGCGTGGGGAAGTCCTTGAACAGGTCGCCCTGGATCAGCTGCATGATGGCCGTGGTGTCGGCGTTGATGTAGTGCGCGCCCGTGGTGTGGAAGCAGGCGTTGCAGCTGGTGCTGACGTGGATCATGGCCGGGATGTCGTACTCCACCATCTTCTCGTAGATGGGGTACCAGTGGCGGTCGGTCAGCGGCGGGCTGTTCCAGTGGCCGCCCGAGGGGTCGGGGTTGAGGTTGATGCCGACCTGACCGTATTCCTTCACGCATTTTTCCAGCTCAGGGATGCAGGTCTTGGGATCGACGCCCGGCGACTGCGGCAGCATGGCCGCGCCGATGAAGTTCTGCGGGAACAGCTGCGTCACGCGGTAGACCAACTCGTTGCAGATGGCCGCCCAGGTGCTGCTGACCTGGAAATCGCCAATGTGGTGGGCCATGAAGCTCGCACGCGGGCTGAAGATGGTCAGGTCGCTACCGCGCTCCTTCATCAACTTCAACTGGTTGGTCTCGATGGCCTCGCGCAACTCGTCGTCGCTGATCTTCAGGTCCGCGACCTTCGGCGCCAGGGCCGGGTCCTTGATGCTGGCGATCTGCTGGTTGCGCCAGTTCTCCAGCGCCTTGGGCGCGGTGGTGAAGTGGCCGTGGCAGTCGATGATGAGGGGTTGCTTCATAGGTTCTCCGTTGTGCTTGTTCGTGTCATCCGCAACGCGTACCGTCGCGGCCAGTTCAGACCGGATTCATGCCCTGCCTGCGCTTGGCCTCGGCCGCCTCGGGCGCGGCCATGTAGCGCAGCAGGGCGCGCACGGCTTCGGGTTGTCGGCTGGTTGCGCAGACCGCGCCGCTGAAGGTGGTGGTGATCTGGATCTCGGCGGGCAAGGGGCCGAGGATGCGGATGCCCTGGACGTGGATCAATTCACTCAGTTGCTGGAAGCCCAGTTCCACCTCGCCCTTCGCGACCAGGCTGCCCACGGGAATGCCGGGCGGCGGAGTCACGATGCGGCTCTGGATCTCTTGAGCGATGCCCCAGCGCTCGAACAATTTGGCCAGCGCGACACCGCTGGGACCGGTGGAATAGCTCAAGCTCTTCGCTGCCAGCACGGCGGCACGCACAGCCGCCTCGTCCGCGATGTTCACGGCGGCCGCACCGTCGCGCACGGCCACGGCCACGCCCGAATGCACCAGGTCCACGCGGCTGCCCGCGAGGGCATGGCCGGCGGCGACGAGTTTGTCGATGGCGTCGGAGGCCAGGAAGACCACATCAAAGGCCTCGCCCGCGGCCACGCGCTTGGCGGCGTCCACACCACCGACGGATTCGATGCGCACGCGCGCGTCCACCACGCGCTCGTAGGCCCCCGCCAGCTCGGCCAGCAGCAGGCGCGTCGCCATCGAGGAAATGCCCAGGATCTCTGTTGTCATGGTCTCAAGGCACCGCGATGGTGCCCGCAGGCGAGGAGTGAATCAGTGTGCAGAAAATGAACTTCGCGGATTGTCGCCTTGCGCTTTGCCGGGGGCTAGGCAAGGCACCTACTAGCAGGTATCGCAGTTCGGCATAATCACCCGCCCGATATCCGAAAAATCAATCCAACATGGATCTGAAGCAGCTTGAATACTTCGTGCGCGTGGCCGAGCTCGGCAGCTTCACGCGCGCGTCAGGCGTGCTCGGCATTGCCCAGCCTGCCCTGAGCCGCCAGGTGCGCCAGTTGGAAGTGGAGTTGCGCCAGAACCTGCTGCTGCGCAACGGGCGCGGCGTCACCCTGACCGACGCCGGCAAGCTGCTGCTCGACCACGGGCGCGGCATCCTGCACCAGGTGGAGCGCGCGCGCGAAGACCTGGGCCGTGTGCAAGGCGCGCTGGCGGGGCGCGTGGCCCTGGGCCTGCCGCCCTCGATCGCTCGGTTGCTGACCGTGCCGCTGACGCGCGCCTTCCGCAAGCGCCTGCCGGCCGCGGCGCTGTCCATCAGCGAGGGACTGACCATCTCCATGCAGGAAGGCCTGCTGACCGGGCGCTTGGACCTGGCCCTGCTCTACAACCCGCCACCGAGCACGGAGTTCGAGTCGCTGCCGCTGATGGACGACATGATGCTGCTGATCGGACCCAGCAACGCCGGCCGCACAAGCCACGCACCCGACCTCCCCGGTGCCGGCCCCGCTGGTGCCGGGAAAAAATCTGCCCAAACGGGCACGCTTGAACTTCTGGGCGAAACCATCAGCCTGCACGAAGTCGGCGCCCTGCCCCTGGTGATCCCGAGCCGCCCCAATGCGCTGCGCATGCTGGTGGAAGCCGAGATGGGCAACATCGGCTGCAAGCCGACCATCGCGCTGGAGATCGACGGCGTGGCCGCCATCCTCGACCTGGTGGCCGATGGCCTGGGTTACGCCGTGCTGCCGCGCCACGCCTTGATCAGTGCCACCCGCCCCGATGCCTACCGGGCGCGCCCCATCAGCCTGGGCCGGCCAGACCATGCCGCGCGCGCCACGCCCCTGCTCAGTCGCCTGGTGATCGCCACCGCGGCGGGTCGCACCACCACGCTGACCCAGCAAGCCATGATCGAGCTGATCCAGCAGATCACGGCCGAGGTCTTCACCGCCGCGACGCTCCCCGCGACGCCGCCCCCCTCCCATCTCTCGCCCACCTCCTGAACATGGACCCCACCTACACCCTCGCCGGCATCATGGGCTGGCCTGTCCGTTACTCCCGCTCGCCCGTCATCCACGGCCATTGGATCCGCGAACACGGCGTCAAGGGCGACTACGTCATGCTGCCGGTGCAGGCGACCAACCTGCCCGACGCCCTGCGCGGCCTCAAGGCCATGGGTTTCGCGGGCTGCAACCTGACCATCCCACACAAGGTGGCCGCGCTCGCGCTGCTGGACCGGGTGGACCCGCTGGCCGCGCGCATCGGCGCGGTCAACACCCTGGTGGTGAAGGACGGCGCCCTGGTGGGCTACAACACCGACGCCGAGGGATACATCCAGAGCCTGCGCGAAGCCTGCCCCGGTTGGCGCGCCGATGCCGGCCCCACCTCGGGCCCCATGGCCGTGCTGGGCGCAGGCGGCGCGGCGCGCGCCGTGCTGGCCGTGCTGGGTGAACAAGGCGCGCCCGAGATCCGCATCTGCAACCGCAGCCTGGACAAGGCCCAGGCGCTGGCCGCCGAATTCGGCGCGCATTACCCAGGCACCCGCTGGCTGGCCTTGCCCTGGGACCAGCGTCACGCCGCGCTGGAGGGCTGCGCCCAGTTAGTCAACACCACCAGCCTGGGTATGACGGGCCAGGAGGCGTTGGATCTCCGACTCGACGCCCTGCCGCCCACAGCCCTGGTCTGTGACGTGATCTACACCCCGCTGGAAACCCCGCTGCTGGCGGCGGCACGGCTGCGCCCTGCTGGCCAGCATGTCACCGTCAACGGCCTGGGCATGCTGCTGCACCAGGCGCGCGCCGCCTTCCAGCACTGGTTTGGCCTGCTGCCCGAAGTGACGCCCGCGCTGCGCCGCGCCGTCGAAGCCACGTTCTGACGCCCCCACCCTGTTGTCCCCACCGTTCCACATCCCCGGAGAACCCGATGCCCTGGACCCTGGCCCGCCGCGCCGCACGACTGAATCCCTCGACCATCCGCGAAATCCTCAAGGTCACCGAACGCCCCGGCATCATCTCGCTGGCGGGGGGCCTGCCCGCCGCCGAAACCTTCCCCATCGCCGCCATGGCCGAAGCCACGGCGCGTGTGCTGCGCGACACACCACGCGAGGCGCTGCAGTACGCAGCCAGCGAAGGTTATGCCCCGCTGCGTTCATGGGTGGCGGCCGAGCTGACCAGTCAGGGTGTGCAGGTCGACGCCGATCAGGTGCTGATCACCACCGGTTCTCAACAAGGCCTGGATCTAGTCGGTAAGGTACTGGTCGATCCGGGCAGCCGGGTGGCGGTCGAATCGCCCACCTACCTGGGCGCGCTGCAGGCCTTTGCACCGTTTGAATGCGATTTCACCGCCATAGAAGGCGACGACGAAGGCCCCCTGCCCGAAGCGCTGGAAGCCGCACGTGGTGCGCGCTTCATGTACCTGCTGCCCAACTTCCAGAACCCGAGCGGGCGTTGCCTGTCGGCTCAGCGCCGCGCGCAACTTGCCGAGAAAGCGGCCACCATCGGCCTGCCCATCGTGGAAGACAACCCCTATGGCGACCTCTGGTTCGACGCGCCGCCCCCCGCGCCGCTGAGCGCACAACTGGGCATCGGCGACAACGGCGGAGCCATCTACCTGGGTTCCTTCTCCAAGGTTTTGGCGCCAGGCCTGCGCCTGGGTTACGTGGTCGCCCCCAAGACGCTCTACCCCAAGCTGCTGCAGGCCAAGCAGGCGGCCGATCTGCACACGCCGGGCTTCAACCAGCGCGTGGTGCACGAAGTCATCAAAGACGGTTTCCTGACCGAACATGTGCCGACCATCCGCGCGCGCTACAAGGCCCAGCGTGATGCCATGCAGGCCGCGTTGCAGCGCCATCTGCTCGGCATCGGCTGCCGCTGGAACGCACCGGTGGGCGGCATGTTTTTCTGGGTCGAGCTGCCGCAGTCGCTGGATGCGACCGCCCTGCTGGACCGTGCCGTCGAGGCCGGTGTGGCCTACGTTCCGGGCGCACCCTTCTTCGCGGCTTCGAACCAGAAGCACGCCAACACCCTGCGCCTGAGCTTCGTGACCGTGCCGCCCGCGCAGATTGAAGAGGGCATCGCCACGCTGGGCCGGGTCTTCGCGCAGGCCTTGGGCTGAATCGCGCCGGGGCGGGTGCTCTGCTGGAGTACCGGTAATGCCGACACGGTAGAAACGCACGCCCTGCCGGTGGCGGCCTGTCACCAGGCATCAAAAATGCTGTGGTAATGTGACACGACGCCTGCGCCCGCACGCGGGTGCGGCGGCGCCATCCCTGGCGCCACGGTCTTTTCACATCCACGTCATTCTAGATTGTTTGCGAGAAAGCGAGCCTCCCATGAAGCGCACCTTGACCTGCATCACCCTGGCTGCCCTGTGCCTGGCCACCGCCGGCCTCGCCCAGGCCCAGAACAAGACCTTGCGGCTATTGACTTGGGCCGACTACGCGCCCAAGGACGTGGTGGAGCAGTTCACCAAGGAAACCGGCATCAAGGTCGAGATCACGCTCTCCAACAACGAGGAGATGATTTCCAAGCTGCGCGCCACCGGAGGCGCCGGCTTTGACCTCGCGCAACCCAGCCAGGACCGCATCGCCGGGCCGCAGACCGAATTCCGCATCTACAAGCCGCTGGACCTGTCCAAGATCAAGCGCGAGCTCTTCATTCCTTCCATGCTGGAAGCCACCCAGGCCAACACCACGGTGGACGGCAAGGTCTACGGTCTGCCGCACATCTGGGGCACGGACGGCCTGGTGGTCAACACCAAGACCTCCAAGGCCACGGACTACCCCGACCTTTGCGCCCCCGAGAACGCGGGCAAGGTCAGCATGCGCCTGAAGCGCCCGACGCTGATCGCCTTTGCTTTCGCCAGCGGCAAGAACCCCTTCGCGCTCTACAACGACGCCAAGGGCTACGCGGCGCTGATGAACGAAGTCGGCCAGACCATGATCAACTGCAAGAAAAACGTCAAGTTTTACTGGGACGGCAAGGACCAACTGCTCGCCGGCCTGCGCTCGGGTGAATTGACCACGGCCATGATGTGGGACACGGGCGGTTGGGCGCTGAACAAGACCCAGCCCGAGATCAAGTTCATCGCGCCCAAGTCCGGCGCACTGGGCTGGGTGGACACCTACGCGATTCCGGCCAAGGGCCGCAACGATGCCGCCGCCTACGCCTGGATCAACTTCAACCTGCGCCCCGAGATTGCGGCCAAGGTGGCCAGCGCAGCCGGCAACTTCACGGCCAGCAAGGGCGCGGACCAGTTGATGAACGAGACGCTGAAGAAACAGTTCGCCGACAGCTTCCCCGAAGCCGCGCTGAAGAACATCAAGTGGTACCCGGCCGTGCCCGCCGGCATCGAGGACATCGAAGGCCGTGTGCTCGACCGCGTGAAAGCCGCGCAATAAGGAGACTTCCAGGCCTGGCGACGCATGAGCGCCACCGGGCTGCCCGAAGGCGCTCGGCACCGCAGGGCGAAGCTATCCCATGAGCATGAGCAGCGACGACACCGACCTCGACATCCGCGCCCTGGGCAAGCGTTACGGCACGTACACGGCGGTCGAGGACCTGAGCCTGTCGGTCCGCTCAGGCTCCTTCTTCTCCATCCTGGGGCCTTCGGGCTGCGGCAAGACCACGCTGCTGCGCATGGTCGCGGGTTTCATCTCGCCCGACACGGGCGACATCCGCATCAAGGGCGCGTCCATGCTGGGCGTGCCGCCCAACCGGCGGCCGGTCAACATGGTGTTCCAGCACCTGGCGCTGTTTCCGATGATGAGCGTGGGCGAGAACATCGCCTACGGCCTCACGCAGCGCGGCGGCGTGCGCAAACTCAAGCGCGCCGTGGCCCGGGACAAGGTGCGCGACATGCTGAGGCGCGTGGGCCTGCCCGGCATCGAGGACAAGCGCATCGAGCAGCTCTCCGGCGGGCAGAAGCAGCGCGTGGCCATCGCGCGCGCGCTGGTGCTGGAGCCCACGCTGCTGCTGCTCGACGAACCGCTGGGCGCGCTGGACATGAAGCTGCGCGAGCACATGAAGGTGGAACTCAAGCAGCTGCAGGCCGAGGTCGGCACCACCTTCGTCTACATCACGCACGACCAGTCCGAGGCGCTGGTCATGTCCGACCAGGTGGCAGTGATGAACCAAGGCCGCTTCGAACAGGTCGGCCGACCGCAGCAGCTCTATTACGAACCGGCCAGCGCCTTCGTCGCGGGTTTTGTTGGCCACAACAACCGCGTGGAAGGTCGCGTGGAGCACATCGACGGTGAACTGGTCACCTTGCGCACGGCCGCTGGCCTGGCGCTGCAGGGGCGGCGCGCCGGCAACGCCAAAGGGTTGCGCGCGGGGGACACGGCGCAACTCTTCGTGCGGCCGGAAGCTATCGATATCGGCCGCACGGCCAGTGAGCTGGCACAGACTCCGGAAGGACTGCGCTGCCACGCCCGGGTGCAGAGCGTGCTGTTCGATGGCGGCAACTCCACGGTGCAGGTGCGCGAGGACGACAGCGGCCAGATGCTTCACATCGCCCTGCCCCTGACCGGCCGCCTGGCCGACCTGCGCGCGGGCGACGGCGTGCTGTTCAGCTACCGGCCCGAGCAGGCCTGGTGCTTCGCGGCCTGAGGCCCGCACCTCTACCGCGCCGGACCTCATGGACACGACAAGCCCCCGCCGCTGGATGCTGGCCCTGCTGCTGGCGCCCGCCCTGCTCTGGCTGGGCGCCCTGGTCGTTTTGCCCCACATCGACCTGCTGCTGCTGTCTCTGCAGGCCCGCGTCGGGCCTGGCGAGTACGCCTACAGCCTGGACCAGTACCGCACCTTCATTGACGAGCCGCTCTACTGGCGCACCTATGTGCGCACGGCGGTGATCTCCCTGCTGGCGACGGCTCTGACCCTGCTGCTGGCCTTTCCCGTGGCCTGGCACATCGCCAAGGTGGCGCAAGGCCGCGCCAAGATGGCGCTGCTGGTGCTGTGCCTGCTGCCCTTCTGGGTCAGCGAGATGGTGCGCACCCTGGGCTGGCTGATCCTGCTGCGCGAGACCGGCGTGGTCTCCAGCCTGCTGCAGGCCACGGGCTTGGCCGCGCAGCCGGTGGAACTGCTCTACCACGACGCCACCATCCTCGTGGGCCTGGTCTATGCCTCGCTGCTGTTCATGGTGATCCCCCTGGTCAACAGCCTGGAGAGCCTGGACAACAGCCTGATCGAAGCCGCCTACGACCTGGGCGGCAGCCACACCAGCATCCTCTGGCGCATCGTGATCCCGCACGCCGCGCCGGGCATGGCCTCGGGTTGCATCGTGGTGTTCATGCTTTGCCTGGGCAACTACCTCACGCCGACGCTGCTGGGTGGCAAGAACTCACTCTGGTTCACCGAGCAGATCTACACCCAGTTCATCACCCGCTTCAACTGGAACCAGGGCGCGGCCTTCGGCTTCCTGCTGCTGGTGCTGTCCAGCCTGCTGGTGTGGGCGGGGCTGCGCCTGACGCGGCAGCGGCTCGGCGCCGTGATGCAGTCCTCTTGAGGCGAGACCCGGTCGTTGGAATGAACACGCGCGCGAGGAAAACACCATGATTCCCAGCCTGCCCCGCCCCCCGGCCCAGCGCCATGGCCTGCATCTGTTCGTGCTCGGTTTTTTTGTCTTCCTCTTCCTGCCACTGACGGTGGTGGCAGTCTTTGCCTTCAACAACGCCGACTACCCAACGCCACCCTGGCAAGGCTTCACGCTGGACTGGTTTCTGGCCCAAGGCGAAGGTGATGGCCGCACCGGCTTGCTGCACGATGCCGAGTTGCTGGGCAGCATCGCCATCAGCGCCTGGGTGGCGCTGTGGGTCACCCTGCTCTCGGTGGTGGTGGGCACCTGCAACGCCTTCCTGCTGGAGCGTTTTGACTTCCCGGGCAAGCGCGCGCTGGCGCTGCTGAGCATGGCGCCACTGGTCATCCCGGGTGTGATCCTGGGCATCTCCATCCTCGCCTTCGCCAGTCGCCTGGCCAACTTCGCCGACGAGGTCTGGGGCCTGGAGCTGGACTTTCTGCGCCCCGGCCTGCCCCTGGTGATCCTGGGCCAGTTTTGCTACATCGCGACCATCGCCACGCTGACCATCGCGGCGCGCCTGCGCCGCTTCGATCGGTCCCTGGAAGAAGCCGCGCTGGACCTGGGCGCCAACCGCGTCACGGTGCTGCGCACCATCACTCTGCCCTGGCTGTGGCCCAGCATGGTGGGCGCTGCGGCCATGGCCTTCCTGATGTCCTTCGAGAACTTCAACACCACGCTGATGCTGGTGGGCTCCGACGCCCCGCTGACCGTGCTGATGTACGGCCGCATGCGCGAGGGCGCCACCCCGGTGCTCAACGCGGTCAGTCTGCTGCTGATGCTGGCCTCGGCCGCACTGGCCTTGCTGCTGCTGATGCGCAGCCGCAAGGCCAGTGGAACGACCGGCTGATCTCAGGCCAGGCTGAGCACGCCCGGCTGCCCGGCCCGCCCCGGCACGGGCGTGGCGGCACCCGATTCAGCCCCGTCCAGCTTGAAGACCGCGACGGCCCGAACCAGTTCATGCGCCTGATTCTTCAGGTCGGCCGCCGCGGAAGTCATTTGCTCCACCAGCGCCGCGTTCTGTTGGGTGGTCTGGTCCATGCCGCTGATGGCCTCGCCCACCTCCAGCACACCCGCGCTCTGCTCCGCGCTGGCGGTGCTGATCTCACCCATCAGTTCGGTCACCTTGCGTATGCTGGCCACCACCTCGTCCATGGTCGCGCCCGCGCGGTCCACCAACGCGCCGCCTTGCTCGACACGCTCAACACTGGCGCTGATCAGCGTCTTGATTTGGCGCGCGGCTTCCGCGCTGCGTCCGGCCAGGCTGCGCACCTCCGCCGCGACGACGGCGAAACCGCGGCCCTGCTCACCCGCGCGCGCGGCTTCCACGGCGGCATTGAGCGCGAGGATGTTGGTCTGGAAGGCGATGCCGTCGATCACGCCGATGATGTCGGCGATCTTCCTGGCGCTTTCGTTGATGTCCTTCATGGTGGCCACCACTTCGGCCATCACCTCGCCCCCTTGCATCGCGACCGTGCTGGCGTTTTGCGCGAGTTGATTGGCCTGCTGCGCGCTGTCGGCGTTCTGCCGCACGGTGGAACCCAGTTCCTCCATCGACGCCGCGGTCTGCTCCAGCGCGCTGGCCTGGCTTTCGGTGCGCCGCGACAAATCCTGGTTGCCACGCTCGATCTCGACCGCGGAGACGGCCACCTGCTGGGCCGAGGCCCGCACGCCCGAGACCACCGAGAGCAGGCCATCACGCATCATCTTCATGGCGGCCATCACGCTGTCCTGACCCGCGCCCCGCGTGTCGACATCGGAAGCGAGGTTGCCGGAACGGATATCGTCGGCCACCGCCTTGACCTGCCAGGGTTCGGCACCCAGGGCGCGCGACACCGAGCGGGAAATCAGCGTCGCCCCAACGGCACCCAGCAGGACGGCCACGACCGTCCAGGCGATCATCAGGGTCGAAAAGCCGATCGCAGTGCCCTGGGCTTCGGCCAGGCGCTGCTGAATCACCTCTTCCTCGAAATCGATCAAGGCGTTGATGCGCGCCAGCCATTCGACGAACAGCGGCTTCAAGTCACGCCACACAATCTGCTGCGCGGCCTCGCGCTGGTCCTGGCTGCGCAACTGGATGACCTGGTTGATCAAAGGCAGAACCCTGGCCTCGGTCTCCTTGATCGCGGCCAGCAGCTTGGGCACCTCGGGATGGACAGAGCGATCTTGCGCCAACATCTGGTCCAGAGGAACGGCCGACTTGGCGTAGAAGGCTGTGAGTCGCTCGATTTCCGCGATCTCGCGGCGCAGTTCCTCTGCGCTGACCGAGGCCGCCACGTCGCGGATGGCGATGGCCCGGTCGTGCGCGCTGCCCCGGAAATTGATCGCGTAACGCTGAATCAGGGAATTCTTCGCGGAGTTTTCCTCCAGGGCTTGCTTGATGGTCCCGACCTCGCGCAAGCCAGCGAGCGTCAGAAACACCAGGATCAAAAGAATCGCGCCAAAACCGACCGTCAACTTGCGACGCACCGTCATCATTGCAAACCAGTTCATGTTTTTTCCTTTTCGCGATGGCCTTCCTGGGCCATGCGTCCGTTGTCTCAGGGCTCCGTATTCTGAGGGCAAGGGAAAATAGACACAGCCCAACACGATGCATTGTTTTCATGGCAGGCATGAAAAAAGACAACGGTCCTGACGGACCGCTGTCTTGAGGGTGTCGCGCGCTAGAAGCGCGACGTTGGGAAATGTCTAAGACCTGAGGCAGACGCTCACTGCAGCGGCACCTTGGCCTTGACGATCACCTCGCCCCAGCGCTTGATCTCGGACTGCAGGAAGGCCGCGCTCTGCTCCGGCGTCTGGCCGCGCGGTTCGATATTGAGTTCGCGCAACTTCTTGCTCACTTCGGGGTCGGCCAGCGCGGTCTGGATTTCCTTGTGCAGACGCGTCACCACGGCCTTGGGCGTGGCGGACGGCACGGCCAGCGCGTTCCAGGAAGACGACAGGTAACCAGGCAGGCCCGCTTCCTTGGTGGTCTGCACATCCGGCAGCGCGGCGGAGCGCTTCTCGCTGGTCACCGCCAGGGCACGCAGGGCGCCGCCCTTGATCTGACCCATGACCGGCGCGAGGATTTCCACCGCGGCATCAACCTGCTTGCCACGCAGGGCATTGACCACGGCGGGCGTGCCGTTGAAGGGCACGATCTGCACGTCGATGCCGGCGACCGACTTGAACAGCTCGGCGGAGAGATTTTGCGTGCTGCCGATGTTGATGCTGCCGATGTTGAGCTTGCCCGGGTTGGCCTTGGCGTCGGCCAGCAACTCGCCCAGGGTCTTGTACTTGGAGTCACTGGCGACGACCACGCCAATGTCGAAGAAACCCAGGGTGCTGACCGGCGTGAAGTCCTTCACCGAGTCGTAGGGCAGGCTCTTGAACAAGGTGGCGCTGACCGCCGTGGCGTTGGACATCAGCAGCAGCGTGTGGCCGTCGGGTGTGGACTTGGCCACTTGGTCGGACGCACCGACGCCGCCGGCACCGGGTTTGTTCTCGATCACCACGGGCTGGCCCAGCAGTTCGTTGAGCTTCTGCGCGACGATGCGTGCGGTCAGGTCGGCCACGCCGCCCGCGCCGAATGGCACGACGATGCGCAGCGGCTTGCTGGGGAAGTTTTGCGCCAGCGCCAGGGGCGAGGACAGCGAGGCCAGGCCGCCGACCAGCGGGGTGCCCAGCAGGGCGAGCGCGGATCTCCGGTTCAGTCGGTTCATGTTGTTACTCCTAGAGGAAACAGGATTCAAGGACGACCACGACGGCCTCAACGCGCCACGCCCAGCAGTTTGTCCAGCAACTCGGGCTGGTCCAGCAGGGCGCGGGCCGTGCCCGCGTGCACCACGGTGCCGCGGTCCAGCACGGCGGCTTGGTCGGATATTGCCAGGATGGCCTGCGGGTGCTGCTCGACGATGATGGCCGAGAGGCCCTCCTCGCGCGTGATGCGGCCAATGGCGCGCAACAGCTCCTGCACGATGATGGGCGCCAGGCCCTCCAGCGGCTCGTCCAGCAGCAGCAACTTGGGATTGAGCACCAGGGCCCGGCCCACGGCCAGCATCTGCTGCTCGCCGCCCGAGAGCTGAGAGCCGAGATTGGTCTTGCGCTCGGCCAAGCGCGGGAACAGTTCATAGACACGCGCGGGCGTCCAAGCGGCAGCGCCAGCGACCGCCCTGTCCGCGCGGCCAGGCCGCGCCACCGCGGTCAGGTTCTCGTCCACCGTCAGCGACTTGAAGATGTTGCGTTCCTGCGGCACCCAGCCGATGCCGGCGGCGGCGCGCAGGTGCAGCGGCGTCTTGTGCAAGGCCACGCCGTCGAGCGTGATGCTGCCACCGTGTTGGCGCGTGGCGCCCGCCAAGGTGTTCATGAAGGTGGTCTTGCCGGTGCCGTTGCGCCCCAGCAGCGCCAGCGTCTTGCCCTGGTCCAAGGTGACGGACACGCCATTGAGCACCACGGCCTCGCCGTAACCGGCGCTGAGGTTCTCGACCTTGAGGAGCGCGCTCATGCATGACTCCCTTCCGCATGGCCGAGGTAAACCTCTTTCACGCGCGGGTCGTTGGCGATTTCATCGGGGTTGCCCTCGATGAGCACGGTGCCATTGACCAGCACCGTCATGCGCTTGGCGAAACTGAAAACCAGGTCCATATCGTGTTCGATCAGCAGCACCGACACATCGGCGGGCAAGGCCGCGACGGTCTGCAAAAGTTCCTCGCGCTCGCCCGCGGGCACGCCGGCCACGGGCTCGTCCAGCAGCAGCACGCGCGGCTCGCAGGCCAGGGCGATGGCAATTTCCAGCAACCGGCGTTTGCCATAGGCCAGCACGTCGGTGCGCTGGTTCATCACCTCGGTCAGGCGGAACTGCTCCAGCAGTTGCTCGCAACGCTCGACCACCTGCGGGTCGCGGCCCAGCGGCTGCCACCAGCGCGTGCCCAGGCCCCGGTGTTGGGACACTGTCAGCGCCAGTGTCTGCAGCGGGGTCAGCGAGTCGAAGAGCTGGTTGATCTGGAAGGTGCGCACCATGCCACGGCGCACACGCTGGTGCGGCGCCAGTCGGGTGATGTCCTGACCTTCAAGCAGGATGCGGCCTTCCGTCGGGTCGAGCACGCCGGTCAGCAGGTTGATCAGCGTGGTCTTGCCCGCGCCGTTGGGACCGATCAGCGCGTGGCGCGCGCCCCGTTTGAGGTCCAGGCTCACATTGCCGGTCGCGGTGATGCCGCCAAAGCGCTTCACCAGCCCCTGGGCGCTGAGCACGACCTCGGCAGCCGCGCCCGAGGTGGCGCCGTTTTGAACGATGTCGGAAGAAACACTCATTTTTTCTGCCCCCGTGATACCCAAGTCCAGGGGCGAATCAGACGTTCACGGCCCACCAGCATCAGGACGACGAGGAAAAGACCGATCCAGAAAGTCCAGTACTGGGGGGTGATGGACGAAATCCAGTCCTTCAACCCGGTGAAGACGACCGCGCCGATGACGCCGCCATAGAGCCAGCCTGCACCACCGATGACGACGAGCAGCACGAGATCGGCCGAGCGGTCAAATGCAAAGACCTCGACCGAGGCGAAACTCGTGGTCTGCGCCAGCAGCGCGCCGGCGGCACCCGCAATGCCGGCAGCCACCGTGTAGACCAGGGCGATGCGGGCCGACACCGGAATGCCAATGGCCATGGCGCGCAGTCGGTTGTCACGCAAGGCCATCAGCGTGCCGCCCAGGGGCGAATGCACGAAACGGCGCGACAGCAGGAAGAACACGAACAGCACCACCAGCGAATACCAGGCCGCCACCTGACCGTAGAGGTCGAACTCGAAGCGGCCGAGCACCGGCCCCATGACCACGCCCTGCAGACCGTCGGCACCACCCGTGAGCCAGTTCAGCTTGTTGGCCAGTTCCATCAGGATCAGCGCGACGCCCATGGTGACCATGAGCAAGGCCAGGCCCGCGCCGCGCATGACGGACAGCGAAGCCAGCGCGCCCAAGGCCGTGGACAGGGCGATGGCGAAGGCCAGCCCCAGCGTCGGATCAGGGTGGATGTGCTTGGCGAACAGCGCGGCCGAATACGCGCCCATGCCGAAGAAAGCCGCATGCCCTAGCGAGACGATGCCCGCGTAGCCCATGATCAGGTCCAGCGAGAGCGCGAACAGGGCGACGATGGCCACCTCGTTGATGAGCAGCGCATGCCCGCTGAAGTACCAGGGCGAAGCCAGCGCCAGCAGCCAGAACAGTGGTTCCCAGCGCTTCCAGCGCTGGAACTCGTGCAGGGAAGCTGTTGCATTCATCATGCCTTGCCCCCCTTGCGCACGAACAGGCCTTGCGGGCGCCAGATCAAGATGACGATCATCAGGAAATACACGATGAACGCGCCGAAGCGCGGGATGTAGTACTTGCCCGCCACGTCGGCGATGCCCAGCAAGAGGGCCGCCAGCAGCGGACCGGTGATCGAGGACGTGCCTCCAACGGCCACCACGATCAGGAAATAGACCATGTAGCGCAGCGGGAAGCTCGGGTCCAGGATCAGGATCTCGGCGCCCAGCGCCCCGCCCAAGCCCGCCAGGCCCGAGCCTGCCGCGAAGGTCAGCAGGAAAACGGCATTGACGTTGATACCCAGACCCGCGGCCACGCGCTGGTCGTCCACCGAGGCACGCAAGCGACTGCCGAAACGGGTGCCGCTGAGGATGGCCTGCAGGCCGACGGTCAGGGCCAGGCAGACGGCGATGATGAAGAGGCGGTAGTGCCCCATGCCCAGTTCCCAGGCGGTACCGTCGCCCAGTTCAGTCCGACCCTTGAGCCACTCGGGCAACTGGACGATCTGCTGGCTGGACGTGAAGAAATAGTCCGTCGCCGCCACGGCCATGAAGGTCAGGCCGATGGAGAACAGCACCTGGTTCAGGTGCGGCTTGTTGTACATGGGTCGGTACAGCGTGCGCTCCAACACCGCGCCCAACAAGGCCGAGACGAAAAAGGCCGCAGGCAGGCAGAGCAGGAAGGGCACGTCATGGCGCTGCATCAGGATGACGGTGAGATAACCGCCCACCATGGCGAAGGCGCCGTGGGCCAGGTTGATGAAATTCATCAGGCCCATCGTCACGGACAGGCCGACCGCCAGGATGAAGAGCAGCATGCCATAGGCGATGCCGTCGAAAAGTATGGTCAGCATGGGGACACAGACTAGAAAAGCGCGAACCCGAAAAACACGAATCCGGAATCAGGAAGAGAAACGTGCGAGAGAAAAAACATGGGCGCCCCTTCCTGAGCAGGGGCGCCCATGCGTGCAGACTTATTTGGCCTTGCCGGGGTCCTTCACGTCCTTGACGACGTCGAACTCCACGTTGTACAGCTCACCGTCGCGGCGCTCCACCTTGCTCAGGTAGATGTTCTGGACGATGTCGCGGGTTTCCGGGTCGATGGACACCGGGCCGCGCGGGCTTTCCCACTTCAGGTTCTTCATCGCGTTGACCAGGGCTTCGCCGCCCTGGCCCTTGGTGGCCTTCAGACCTTCATAGATGACGTGCATGCCGTCATAACCACTGACCGCGAAGAAGTTGGGGCGGAAGCCATTGGCCTTCTTGAAGGCGGCGACGAAGGCCTTGTTCTTGGCCGAGGGATGGTAGGCAGAGTAGTGCATGGACGTCACCACGCCGAGCGCCACGTCACCCATGCTGTTGAGCTGGTCGTCATCGGTCACGTCGCCGGTGCCGATCAGGCGGATGCCGGCCTTGTCCATGCCGCGTTCCTGGAACTGCTTCATGACTGCGGCGCCCGCGCCCGAGGGCACGAAGACGAACAGCGCGTCAGGCTTGAGGTCACGCACCTTCTGCAGGAAGGGCGCGAAGTCCGGGTTGCGCATGGGCGCGCGCAGCGATTCCAGCACCTGACCGCCACCGGCGGTGAAGCGTGCGACGAAGAACTTCTCTGCGTCGATGCCGGGGCCGTAATCGGACACCAGGGTCACGACCTTCTTGATGCCGTTCTTGGGTGCCCAGTCGGCCAGGGACGAAGACGTCTGCGGCAACGTCATGCTGGTGCGCACGATGAAGGGCGAGGACTGCGTGATGCTGGAGGTGGCGGCGGCCATCACGACCAGCGGCGTCTTGCTCTGGGTTGCGATGGGCGCGGTGGCGAAGGCCGAGGGTGTGATGCCCATGCCGGCCAGCACGTCCACTTTGTCCTGCACCACGAGTTCCTGGGCCAAGCGCTTGGTCACGTCGGGAATGCTGGTGTCGTCCTTGACAATGAGTTCGATCTTCTTGCCCGCGACCATGTTGCCGTTCTGGGCCATGTAGAGCTTGACGGCGGCTTCGAGTTGTTTGCCGGTGGTGGCCTGCTGCCCAGTCATGGGCACGATCAGGCCGACCTTGAACACGTCCTGCGCCAGCGCGGCGGTCGCGCCGAGCGCGGCCACCAGGGCCAGGGCGGAAGCGCTCAGGAAATTACGCTTTTTCATGAGAGTTGACTCCTTTGTATAAGTCTGAAGATGGCCATCGTCGCGCGCGTTGGCAGGCACTCCACCACGACCGCACAGGCACGATACGACAGCGGAAAACGCGAGAGCACAAGGGGCAACGGTGCGCTACTGTCGCTGCAAACCGTTGCATCCGCAAGCCAAAAAACAGACTGATAGATATAACGGTTTGAAATATCTTACCCCGCGCTCGAGAGTGCGCGAGTGAGAGTGAATTTACGGGTAAACCCGGAATTCAAACCGTCAGGAGCCGGCACGCCGCGTGGGCGTGCGCCGAGGGCTCAGCTCAAGCCCAGAAGGCGCACGGCATTGTCCTTGAGGATGCCGGGCATGACTTCGGGTTTGAAGCCGGCTTCCTCGAAGTCCTTCATCCAGCGCTCGGGCGTGATGAGCGGATAGTCACTGCCGAACAGCATGCGGTCCTTCAGCAGCGTGTTCGCGTACTGGACCAGTTGCTTCGGAAAGTATTTGGGACTCCAGCCCGACAGATCGATCCAGACATTGGGTTTGTGCATGGCGACGCTCAAGGCCTCGTCCTGCCAGGGCCAGCTCGGATGCGCCATCACGATCTGCATGTCGGGAAAGTCGATCGCCACGTCGTCGAGATGGATGGGGTTGCTGTACTCCAGCCGCAGGCCACCGCCACAACGCATGCCACTGCCGATGCCGCTGTGCCCGGTGTGGAAGATGGCGGGCAGCTTGTACTCGGCGATCACTTCGTAGATGGGCCAAGCCATCTTGTCGTAGGGGTGGTAACCCTGCACCGTCGGGTGGAACTTGAAGCCTTTGACGTTGTGTTCCTCGATCAGCCGCCGCGCCTCGCGCGCGCCCATCTTGCCTTTGTGCGGGTCGATGCTGGCGAAGCACATCATCATGTCGCTGTTGGCATTGGCGGCCTCGGCGATCTCCTCGTTCGGGATGCGGCGGCGGCCGAGCTGGGCCTCGCTGTCCACCGTGAACATCACCAGGCCGATTTTTCTTTCGCGGTAGTAGGCCACCGTCTCGGCGATCGTCGGCCGACGACTGGAGCGGAAGTACTTGTCGGCCGCGCGGTCGTATTCCTCGCCGTAGTTGTCGAACGGATTCCAGCAGCTCACTTCCGCGTGCGTGTGGATGTCTATGGCGATGAGGTTCTTGTGGTCCATGCGGGATTGTCTGCGATCTGGAATGGGATTCTGCGGGTAAACACCGAAGAAAGGAAAGCGGCGACGGCTTGAATTGGTTATTTCTCATAACAATAATTCATCCCCACCGGAAAGACAAGATGACCAACCCTGACATTCACTTCGAGCGGCAAGGCGATCAAGACGAAATCGCCGTGATCCGCCTCACTCGCCCCGTCAAGCGCAACGCGCTGAACGACGCGCTCATCCTCGCACTGCGCGACCTGTTCGAGAACCTGCCAACCGGCGAAGGTGGCGTGCGCGCCGCCGTCATCGCCGGCGAAGGCGAGCACTTCTGCGCGGGCCTGGACCTCTCCGAACTCAAGGAACGCGACGCGGGCGAAGGCCTGCACCACTCGCGCATGTGGCACGCAGCACTCGAGCGCGTGCAATACGGGCCGGTGCCCGTCATCGCGGCGCTGCACGGCGCGGTGGTCGGCGGTGGCCTGGAATTGGCGTCGGCCTGCCACATCCGCGTGGCGGACGACACCACCTTCTATGCGCTGCCCGAAGGCTCGCGCGGCATCTTCGTCGGTGGCGGCGGCGCAGTGCGCATTCCGCGCCTGATTGGCGCCGCGCGCATGACGGACATGATGCTGACCGGTCGCGTCTACAACGCGGCGGACGGCGAGAAAGCAGGTTTCGCACAGTACTTGGTCCCGCAGGGCACGGCGTTTGACAAGGCCCTGGAACTCGCCATCCGCGTGGCGCAAAACGCGCCCCTGACCAATTACGCCCTGATCCACGCCCTGCCCCGCATTGCCGAACAGCCCGCAGACCAGGGTTTCCTGACCGAGGCCATGATGGCTGCCATCGCCCAGAGCGCGCCCGAGGCCAAGGCCCGCGTGCGTGCCTTCCTCGAGGGCAAGGCCGCGAAGGTGAAAAAAGCATGAGCACCCAGGCACGCTACCGTTCAGTACGCTTCGGCGTCACCCGCGTCAAGGTGCGCGAAAGCCGGGACGCGCAAGGCCGAGCCGTGCGCTACGTCGATGCCGAGCTGCCGCTGGGCCCTTATGCCCGCCGCCTGAGCGACCACCTGCTGCACTGGGCCGAAGCCGCGCCCGACCGCACCTTCTTCGCGCGCAGGCAACAGCTGGCCGATGGCAAGACGGGCGACTGGATCCACGTCAGCTACGCCCAGGCCCTGGGCGGCGCGCGGCGCGTGGGTCAGGCCCTGCTCGACCTCGGCCTGAGCGCGGAGCGCCCCGTAGTCATCCTCAGCGAAAACACGCTGGAACACGCGCTGATGTCCCTGGCATGCATCTACGCGGGCATCCCCTACTGCCCCGTGTCCCCGGCCTACGCCACGGTCAGCCAGGATTACGACAAGCTGCGCCACGTCATGGACACGCTGACGCCGGGCCTGGTCTTCGCCGCCGATGGCGCGCGTTATGGCAAGGCCATCCAGGCCACGGTTGGAAAAAACGTCGAGGTGGTCCTGGCCCAGGGAAAGATCGAGGGTCGCAAGACCAGGACGCTGCAGTCCCTGCACGACACCATGCCCCGCGCCAGTGGCAAGGGTGCCGTGGACGTGGCCATGCACGCGGTGCGCCCGGACACGATCGCCAAGTTCCTCTTCACCTCGGGCTCGACCAAGATGCCCAAGCCGGTGATCAACACGCACCGCATGTGGTGCGCCAACCTGCAGCAAATCACCCTCTCGCTGCCCGCCCTGGCCGAAGAAGCGCCCATCTTCGTGGACTGGCTGCCCTGGAACCACACCTTCGGCGGCAACCACAACGTGGGCCTGACGCTGATGCATGGTGGCACGCTGTACATCGATGACGGCAAACCCACCGCAGCCGGCATCGCCGAGACCCTGCGCAACCTGCGCGAGATCGCGCCCACCGTGTACTTCAACGTGCCCACGGGTTTCGAAATGATCGCCCAGGCCATGCAGACTGACGCCACGCTGCGCAAGACGCTGCTGTCGCGTGTGAAGATGTTCTTCTACTCGGGCGCAGGCCTGGCCCAGCCGGTTTGGGACAGCCTGCACGCCACGGCCGAGGCCGAGATCGGCGAACGCATCGTGATGGCTACCGGCCTGGGCATGACGGAATCCGCGCCCTCGGCCATGTTCGTCAACAGCCCGGACGTGAAAGCCGGCGACATCGGCGTGCCCGTGCCCGGCATGACGCTCAAGCTGGTGGAAGTGGACGGCAAGACCGAGGTGCGCTACCGCGGCCCCAACGTGACGCCCGGCTATTGGCGTTCCGAGGCCGCCACGCGCGAGGCCTTCGACGAGGAAGGCTACCTCTGCACCGGCGACGCCGTGCTGTGGATCGACGAGCAGGACATCCACCGTGGCCTGAAGTTCGACGGGCGCATCGCCGAGGACTTCAAGCTCGCCACCGGCACCTTCGTCAGCGTGGGCCCGCTGCGCGCCAAGGTCATCGTGACAGGCGCACCCCTGGTGCAGGACGTGGTGCTGACCGGCCTGAACCGCAAGGAAGTCGGCGCGCTGATCTTCCCCTCACCCGCCTGCCGCGCGGTCAGCGGGCTGGGACCCGACACGCCCATGAGCGAGGTGCTGGCCAGCGCCCCCGTGCGTCAGCGCATGCAGGCCGTGATCAACGAGCTGGCGCGCGGCGCCACCGGCAGCGCCAACCGCATCGCGCGCGCGCTGCTGCTGGCCGAGCCACCGTCCATCGACAAGGGGGAAGTGACCGACAAGGGCTCGATCAACCAGCGCGCCGTGCTCAAGCACCGCGATGCGCTGGTGCAGGCGCTGCATGATGACGTGGTCCCCGGCATCCTGAAACCCGAGTGACGACGCGCGCAACCCCAGGAGACGACCATGAAGATTGAAGGACAAGCCGCCCTCGTGACGGGCGGCGCCTCGGGACTCGGCGAAGCGACCGCCCGCGAACTGGCCCGGCTGGGTGCCAAGGTGACCGTGCTCGACGTGAACGCCACCGCGGGTGCCAAGGTGGCGGCCGACATCGGTGGCCTCTTCCAGACCTGCGACATCACCAGCCCCGACAGCGTGACCGCGGCGATCGCCAAGGCCGAGGCCGCGCACGGCCCCGCGCGCATCCTGATGAACATCGCGGGCATCGGTTCGGCCAAGCGCGTCGTCGGCAAGGACGGCAGCCCTGCGCCGCTGGAAGACTTTGCCCGCGTGGTCAACATCAACCTGATCGGCAGCTACAACGTCAGCCGCCTCTTCGCCGCCGCCTGTGCCAAGCTGCCCCTGCTGGACGACGGCGAGCGCGGCGTGATGATGTTCACGGCCTCGATCGCGGCCTACGATGGTCAGGTCGGCCAGCAGGCTTACAGCGCGTCCAAGGGCGGCATCGTCGGCATGACGCTGCCCATGGCGCGTGACCTGGCCCAGCATGCCATCCGCGTTTGCACCATCGCGCCCGGCCTGTTCGCCACGCCCCTGGTGAAGGAACTACCGGAGGAGGTGCAACAATCGCTCGCCGCGTCCATCCCCTTCCCCAAGCGCCTGGGTCGGCCTGAGGAGTTCGCGCAGCTGGCCTGCCATGTCGTGACCAATGGCCACCTCAATGGCGAAGTGATCCGGCTCGACGGCGCGCTGCGCATGGCGCCACGATAACAACCATGACCGGATAGCCCGGCGCGGGGTGCGGTGCCGGGATAATGCCCCTGGCACCATCTTCCGCATCAGTTTCCCTTGCCCTCGACAACTTCACACTAGGAGACAAACCATGAACCTGAACCGACGTCACTTCAACCTGGCCCTGGGCGGCAGCGCCGCCCTGGCGGCCCTGCAATCACTGCCCGCGTTCGCGCAGGTGGCCCAGCCCAAGATCTATTACGGCTTTCCCGCCGGCAGCGCGGGCGACAGCCTGGCCCGCCGTGTCGCCGACAAGCTGGGCGGCACCTCTTATGCTCGCAACAACGCGGTTGTGGAAAACAAGCCTGGCGCGGGCGGCCGCATCGTGCTGGAAACCCTGAAGAGCTCGCCGGCCGACGGCACCGTGCTGACGCTGGCGCAAGCCTCGGCACTCACGATCTACCCGCACGTGTACACCAAGATGAACTACACGATGCAGGACTTCGCGCCCATCTCCATCGGCGCGCAAATGATCTTCGCGCTGGCCGTCGGACCCATGGTGCCAGACAGCGTGAAGACGCTGCAGGATTTCGTGGCTTGGGCCAAGGCCAATCCCGAGAAGTCCAGCTTCGGTTCGCCGGGTGCGGGCTCCATGCCGCACTTCGTCGGTTCGCTGTTCGGTGTCAACGCGGGCATCACTTTCCAGCATGTGCCCTTCCGCGGCTCGCTGCCGGCCGTGAACGACACGGTGGGAGGACAGATCGCCGCCTGCGTCACGCCCACCGGTGATTCGCTGGCCCATGCCAAGGCCGGCCGCCTGCGCATCCTGGCCGTCTCCGCGCCCAAGCGCGTGCCCGATCCCAACGCGCCCACCTTCGCCGAACTGGGCTATCCCGAGATCGTGGCAGAGGAGTGGTTCGGCTTCTTTGCGCCTGCCAAGACCCCCACCAGCATCATCAACGCCGCCAACTCGGCCATCCAGGCCGCGCTGAAGGATCAGGCCGTCATCGATGGCCTGGCCAACGTTGGCCTGGTGGCTGCGGGCAGCACGCCCCAGGCCATGCGCGCCTCGCTGGACTCGGAGTTCAAGCGCTGGGCGCCGCTGGTCAAGAAGGTCGGCTTCACGGCCGAGTCCTGATCTTGACGGCTTCCGCCCCGGCCGCGCTTCGCAGCCCGCCGGGGCGGTTTTCATTCACCGCGCCTTGATGTCCTCCTCCCCCGCCTCGTCGCCAGCGATCCGCCGTCCAGCCCGCGCCGCCGCGCGCAAGACCACGTCCATCAAGCAACACGAGGACGAAGTAGCGCTTGAGCCGGCGATCGACCAGGTGGACGCCAGCTTCCTGCAGACCTTGGTCGGTTATGGCGCGCGACGCGTCTCGCTCGCGGCCATCGCCAGTTTCCTGCCACGCATGGCGGCTTACGAGCTCCGCCCGGTGGAGTTCTCGGTGCTCTCGCTGATCCACCACAACCCCGGCATCACCTCGCGCCAACTCTGCGGCGCCCTCAGCATCCAGCCGCCCAATCTGGTGGGCATGCTGCAGCAACACGAGAAGAAACGGGGCCTGATCGAGCGCCGCCCGCACCCCCGCGATGGCCGCGCCATGGGACTGCACCTCACCGCCGCCGGACGCCAACTCGTGCGCAAGGCCGAGCGCGCCGCCAGCCTGAATGATGCCCAGGTGACCGCGCGCCTGAGCGCCGCCGAACGCCGCACGCTGTTGCGTCTACTGGAAAAAATCTACCTCTGAGTCCAGTACAGGAGGCGGGCATAAATCGGCGTGCCACGTGCATTTCGCACGTGCACGGTTTTCCTAAGCTATGAATGTTGTAGCACCTGGAAAACTAGGCTATATTGCGCCTCCCTCAGCACCGCCCAGGCACGCCCGCTTCTCACCGCAGATACCCCATGAACGGCAAAGTGAAAAACACCATCGGGATCGGCGGCAAGACCAGCCCCAAGGAGGCCGGCGCCAAGGAAAGCGCCGCCGCCAGCCAGCTGCTAGCGCTGCTGGAGTCACGCTACGCGATGCGCGTGCTTTGGGCCTTGCGTGATGGCCATGCGCAGACCTTCCGCCTGCTGCAGGACAGCGTGGGGGGCATCACACCGAACACACTGAACACGCGACTGAAGGAGCTTCGCGCGGCAGGGCTGCTCCATCACGACAACGACGGCTATCTGCTGACCGCGACTGGTTTGGAACTGTCGCGCCGACTGGCTGAAGTGACGGCCTACGCACCCAAATTGTCCGCCAGCCAGGGCCGCGCGAAACCGCGCTGAAGGGAGCGTGAGCCCCGGCCCGTGCTGATCAGTCAGACGTCAGACCGGGGCCTGCCGGTAGGGTTCTTCGAACGGGATGAAATCCCGTTCCGCCAAGGCATCCGTCACCCAGGCACTGACACCCGGCAGGGCGTGGACACGCGCCATATAGGCCGCGATGTCCTCGGGCACCGGCAAGCCGTAGGTCTTCAGCCGCGTGCAGACCGGTGCGAAATAGGCGTCGGCGATCGAGAAGTCACCGAACAGCAGTTCCTCTCGCCCGCTCTCGCGCAGCAGCTCACGCCACATCTGAATGATGCGCTGCACATCCGCCCGCACGGCGGGCTGTTCCTGCCAGATGCGGGCACCCGCCTCGGACAGATTGGCCTCGATGTTCATGCTGCAGTGACTGCGCAAGGCCATGAACCCCGCGTGCATCTCGGCGCAGACACTGCGCGCGCGGGCGCGACGCATCCGGTCCTGGGGCCACAGGTGCTTGTCGGGGAAGGACTCGGCCAGGTACTCGGCAATGGCCAAGGTATCCCAGATCACCAAGTCTCCATCGGTCAGCACCGGCACCTTGCCCACCGGATTGAGGCGCCCGATGGCCTGCTTGAAATCCGACTCCGCGTTGAAGGAGTCGAAGCGCAGCTTGACCTCCTCGAAGGGTATGCCCGCCTGCCGCAGCAGCACCCAGGGGCGCATGGACCAGGAGGAGTAGTTCTTGTTGCCTATGTAGAGCTTGAGCATGCCAGACCTCGTTGAGAAAAATCACGTCGCACGGCACCCACCGTCTCCGATCGGGAACCTTCATGCCCCTCGCTGCATGACACCGCAACACAAGCTGGTGCACGCCCGCAAGCGCAGCGCCAGGCACACACCTACACGGTGAATTCAACGAATGTCGAGCGGCGCGAAGGACTTCACGAGATCGTCGAGTGCCTTGATCTGGCTCAGGAAGGGCTCCAGCTTGTCCAGCGGCAAGGCGCTGGGGCCATCGCACAGGGCCTGGTCCGGGTCGGGATGGGCTTCCAAAAACAGCCCGGCCAGGCCGACGGCCATGCCGGCCCGGGCCAGGTCCACCAGTTGCTCGCGCCGCCCACCCGAGGCGGCCGCGCCCGGCGCGCGCTGCTGCAGCGCGTGCGTGGCGTCGAAGATCACAGGCAGGTTGCCGCTGACCTGCTTCATCACACCAAAACCCAGCATGTCCACCACCAGGTTGTCGTAGCCGAAACATGTGCCACGGTCGCAGAGGATGAGTTGGTCGTTGCCGGCTTCCTTGAATTTCTCGACGATGTTGCCCACTTGGGACGGGCTCAGGAATTGGGGCTTCTTGATGTTGATGACCCGTCCGGTCTTGGCCAGGGCCACGACCAGATCGGTCTGCCGAGCCAAGAATGCTGGTAGTTGCAGCACATCCACCACTTCCGCGACTGGCTGGGCTTGGTACGGTTCGTGCACATCGGTGATCAGCGGCACACCAAAAGTCTTCTTCACGTCCTCGAAAATGCGCAGGCCTTCGTCCAGACCAGGACCCCGGTAGGAATGGATGGACGAGCGGTTGGCCTTGTCAAAGCTGGCTTTGAAGACATAGGGAATGCCCAGCTTGCCTGTCACGCGCACATAGGCTTCGCAGGCGCGCAAGGCCAGGTCGCGCGACTCCAGCACATTGATGCCGCCGAAAAGGACAAAGGGCAATGCGTTGCCGACGGACAGATTGCGGATGGCGATCACGGACATGGACGGTAAGGAAGGAATGAACAGTAAACGCGGATTCTACGGCCCGCGCCCAGCCCCCCTCAGGCGTCGCCGCCGAAGAGATCGCGGGTGTAGACCTTGTCCGCCACGTCATCGAGTTCGGCCACACGACGGTTGGCCACGATCACGTCGGCCATCTTTTTGAATTCAGCCAGGTCACCAATGACGCGCGAGCCGAAGAATTTGTCCTCCTTCAGCACCGGTTCGTAGACCACCACCTCAACGCCCTTGGCCTTGAGCCGCTTCATCACGCCCTGGATGCTGCTGGCCCGGAAGTTGTCGCTGCCCGCCTTCATGATCAGGCGGTGGATGCCAACCACCCTTGGTTTGCGCCGCAGGATGTCCTCGGACACGAAGTCCTTGCGCGTGGTGTTGGCGTCCACGATGGCACGGATCAGGTTCTGCGGTACGTTCTGGTAATTGGCCAACAGCTGCTTGGTGTCCTTGGGCAGGCAATACCCACCATAACCAAAGCTGGGGTTGTTGTAGTGGTTGCCGATGCGCGGGTCCAGTCCCACGCCCTGGATGATCTGGCGCGTGTCCAGCCCATGTACCGCAGCGTAGGTGTCCAGTTCGTTGAAGAAGGCCACCCGCATCGCGAGAAAGGTGTTCGCGAAGAGCTTGATCGCCTCCGCCTCGGTGTTCTCGGTCAGCAGCACCGGCGCATCTGGCTTGAGCGAGGACTGTCGCAGCAAGTCCGCGAAGACCTGTCCACGCGGCGAGCGCTCGCCGACCACGATGCGGCTTGGGTGCAGGTTGTCGTGGAGTGCCTTGCCCTCGCGCAGGAACTCGGGCGAGAAAATGATGCTATCCGCGCCCAGTTCGCGCTTGAGTTGTTCGGTGTACCCCACGGGCACGGTGGACTTGATGATCATCACCGCGCGCGGGTTGATGGCCATCACGTCGCGCGCTACCGCCTCGACCGAACGGGTGTTGAAGTAATTGGTGTCCGGGTCGTAATCGGTGGGCGTGGCAATGATGACGAATTCCGCCTGCCCATAGGCCTCGTGCTTGTCCAGCGTGGCATGCAACTGCAAGGGCTTGCTGGCGAGGTAGTCCTCGATGTCTTTGTCTTCGATAGGCGAGCGCCGGCTGTTGATCAGCGCGACCTTGGTCGCGTCGATGTCCAGAGCGATCACTTCATGGTGCTGAGCCAGCAAAACGGCGTTGGACAGGCCGACATAACCGGTCCCGGCGATGGTTATCTTCAAGATGAATCCCAGTTCAATGGTCGCTCGCAAAGGCGGCCGAGTGCAAGATAGCGGACGCTTTAAGCACCACAAGAATACGACGGGCGGCACGCCCCAGGACTGATTCTAGACAGCAAATATTGCGGCCAGATTGCAGACATGTCCGCCCTCCGCATGCCATCGCGCCAACCACCAGAGATCCAGCGCACCCTACCCTAGCTTGTTCACGCGGTTCAGCTCAAAGACGCGCTCCTCATTCCAGCGTCTCCATCCGACCCTGTGCATCGAGGAAGGCAACGCGCACCGGCCGTCCGGCATAAACCGCCTGCACGGCATCCCGGTAGGCCCGCAATTGCGCCTGCATCTGAGCGCGCGTCACCGCCCCCGCTTGCGCATAACTCGCGGACTTGTAGTCCAGCACCCACCAGGTACCGTCCCGGTGGCGCAGCAAGCGATCGATGCGGCGCGTCTGCCCATCGACCATGACCGGCACCTCGTTGGCCCACCAGACGACATCAGCGCTGCGCCAGGCCCAGGCCCCTGCGCCTAGCAGGATGCGTCGCGCCATGTCCGCGGCCTGGGCAGCCTGCAGAGGTGTGAGGCCCTGTTCCGCACCAGCGCGCTCGATCTGAGCGCCGCTGAAGTCCGACGCATCCAAGCGGGTCCATTCCAGCAGGCGGTGCATGGCCGAGCCGATTCGGGTTGCCAGGGCCTCTTCGGGCGCCCGCGGCTCCGGCTCCGGCACAGGCGCGAAACGGATGGCGGGTAGGACGCGCAACTCGATTAGGGACGGCGCAGCTTTCACGGCAAGCGCTTTTTCTTGTATTTCTCCAGTCACATCGGCTACCACCATGCCTGCGGAGTCCGCCGCGTCAGTCTGCGGTAGCACCAACGCGCAGCCGGGTGACATGCGCTGCCACCAACTGGCGCGCGCTGCGTTCTGCTGGTGCGGCTGCACGGCGGAAACGGCCAATTGCGCCCGCGCGCGCGTGAGCGCGACATAGAGCATGTTCAACTCTTCGCGCTCGCGGGCGCCCTGCTCACGCGCGTGCGCCGCGCGTGCGCTGGGCGGCAGACGTTCTTCCTTTTCGCTGGCGAGGAAGACGAAGCTGCGGGGCGCCGACGCCTCGCCGGGCCAGTCCAGCAGCACGCTCATGGTTTGCGCCCGCTGAGGTGGCGTGTCGGTGTCGAGGAGGAGCACGGTCTCGGCTTCGAGGCCTTTGGCGCCGTGCACGGTCAGCAGGCGTACCGCGCCACCCTCGGGCATGGGCTGCGCGGGTGCGGGCAACTTGCCGGCGCGCAGGGCGCGCACCAACGCGTAAGGCGTGGCATAGCGTCCCCCATCGAACTGCAAGGCAGCTTCCAGCAAGGCCTGCAAATGGGTCTGGACGCGCAAGCGCAGATGCGCTGGCGCGGCCGCCATGTAACGTGCCACCACGTCGCCGTCGGCATAGATGGCATCCAGCGCATCGTGCGGAGGCAGCGTGCGCACCCACTCCTGCCAGCGTCGCAGGCGCGGCCCCACTACGCGCAGGTCCACATGGGTCCAGGCTGTGACGGGGGTGGTTTGGAGGAGGTCAAACCAGGCCTGTCGGCTGCCGCGCTGTCGCGCGGCGATTTCCAGCAGGGCCGCGTCGTCCAAGCCACGCGCCTCTCCGAACAAGGGCGAGCGCAAGACCCGGGCAAGCGACAGATCGTGTCCGGGCGACACCAGCACATCCAGCAAGGCAGTCAAGTCCTGCACCTCGGGCGCGGCTCCCAGGTCGCCCTGCTCGGGCTGGGTCGCGGGCACACCCAGGGCCAACAACTCGGCTTGCATGGCCACCAGCCGGTCGCGCTTGCGCGCCAGCACCATGACTTCCTTGGGAGGCAGGCCGGCCCGAATCTGCCCGGCGATCCAGTGGGCCGCCTGGCGGCATTCCAGCGCGCGCAAGGTGTCGTCGGGCGTGACACGTGGCGCGAGCAGGCTGTCGCGCCAGACTGCGGTGACTTCCTTATTGTCCTTTGCGGGGCGTTCGATCGGGGGCAAGGCCCAGGCCTCGCCCAGCTGCGCGGACTCCGTGGTGTGCACACGAAAACCCTCATACTCCCCCCGGGCCTGGGCCTCGCCCAGCACGGCGTTGACCCGTGCCAGTACAGCAGGTGCGTTGCGCCGCGTGTGGTCACAGGCCAGCAAGTCGCCGCCCAGGACACGCACAAAAGCTTGCGCGGCCTGGAAGATCTGCGGCTCGGCACGCCGGAAACGGTAGATGCTTTGCTTGGGGTCGCCCACGATGAACAGACGCGGCGCGCCCTCACCACCGCTCACGCCCCCACCCACCCCCGCGTAGCCGGACAGCCAGGCATGCAGGGCCTGCCACTGCAGCGGGTTGGTGTCCTGGAATTCGTCGATGAGCAGATGGCGGGTGCGCGCGTCCAGGCGCTGCTGCAGCCAGGCGCTCAGCTCAGAGCGCTCCAGCAAATGCAGGGCAGCGCGCTCCACATCGCTCATGTCCACCCAGCCGCGCTCGCGCTTCAAGGCAGCGTATTCCCCCAGCAGGATGCGCGCCAGCCGCGTCATGCGCTGCTGATGTTCCCAGGCCTCGTGCTGCTGCTGGGCTTGCAGCAAGGGCTGCAATTCAGCTTCTGCTTGCTGCGCCGCTGGGTACTTCTTGAGGTGCTGCGTGAGCCGGTCTGCATCGGCCACGAACAAGGCCTTGCGCAAGGCGGCCAAGCGCTCGTCCCCATCCGTCAGTTCAGAAAAAGCCTGTTCAATGGCCAGCGCTGCGCTTTGCGGCGTTTTGTTCTTTTCCTGCCCCAAGGCCTGGCTCCAGGCCTGCCAGCGCGCGGCCGCAGCCTCGCTGGTCAAAGCCTGCGAGGGGCTTGTCCAGCCTTTGAAGTCGGGAAACAAGACATCAAAGCGCGGTACGGAGGTTTCAATGGTGCCGGCCGCGTCGGCCAAGGCGAATTCCACGCGTTTGTCCAGCGCGGCATCCAGGGCTTTTTCGGTCTGGCTGCGGCCGTGCCGGGTGACCACGGCCTGATAGTCCGCCAAGGCCGAGCCCCCTTGGTCTCGCTCGCGCAGCAGGCGCGCATGGAAAGGGCGCCAGACCTGCGCTCTGGCCTCCTCGTCGTTCTCCAGCAGCTCATAGGCGGCAGGCAAGCCAAGTTGGTCCAGCACAGCCAGCGGGGCGTTGCGCAGCAAGGCCGCGAACCAACTGTGGAAGGTGCGGATCTGCACCCCTCGCCCCTGCTGCAAGAGGCGCAGGTGCAGGCCGCGCAGTGGCTCGATCAGCAAGTCCACGCGTGCATGCTCAACACCACGTGCGCGCAGCTCCGCGCGCAACCGGTCGTCGTCGGCCCGTGCGAATTCCGCCAGCCATTCCATCAGGCGCTGGCGCATCTCGCCCGCAGCCTTCTTGGTGAAGGTGATGGCCAGGATTTCGTGCGCTTGGGCACCATCGTCACCGCGCTCGCCCAACAAGGCGCGCAAAATGCGCGAGACCAGCATCCAGGTCTTGCCCGCGCCCGCGCAGGCTTCCACGGCCACATGCCGCCTCGGGTCGCAGGCGATGGCGTAAAACGCCTCACGGCTGACGTGCCCACCGTTGTGTTCATAAGCGGCTTGCATGTTCAAACACACTCCATCCATCGACCCAATGTGCCCTGCTCACCCAGCCCAGGGCTCCCGTGGAACCGGCTTTGCTGGGCCACTGGGAGCGCCCCCTGAGGGGGTATGCCGACCCACACGTAGTGGGGGAGCAACGGGGGGGAACTATTCACTCCAGAAATCCTTGCGACACAGACCGCGCGCGGCGCAGGTGTCGCAGACAGCCCCATCACCCAGGGGCGGCAAGGGCGCGCCTTGCGCTATGCGCCTCAAGTCATGCGCCACCCCTTCGAGCAAGGCCGCGCGGGCCAAGGCGATCTCAGGCTGCTCAAACAAACGGGTTTCGCCCTCGCCCACGTTGACGTAGGCCGCGCGCAAGCCGCCCTCCACGGGATCGGCGCCAGACGCACCGCCCTGCTCACCATCCGGCCCGGATAGAAGGGCGGCGTAAAAAGCCAGTTGTGTGTCCTCCAAGGCGTCCTTCACGCGGGCGCGCGTGGTCTGCTCGGCCTCGGTCTTGTAGTCCATCACCATCAGACCGCCCGAGACCCGATCCACCCGGTCGATTCGACCGAAGAGCGTCACGACATCCATGGGCTGCTCCGCCGGATGTTCGCCGAGCGCAAAACGCCAGCCTTCGGCCTCGTGCCGGGTCAGCCAATCCAGATACCCTTCGCGCAAGCGCGGCCAAGCCACCTGGAAAGGCAGGAACTCGTCGTCGGCCAGGCGCTGCTCGCGCGCCACGGCCTGCGCCGCGGCGTCCAGGCGCGCAGCGCGTGCCTCGCGAGGTGTGCCGTCGGGCCGGTCCTGGGCATGGAAGGTTTGCAGCACGGCGTGCAGCCAGAGGCCGAAGTCGCGCTTGTCCAGTTCACCTTCGATTTCCTCGGCCTCGCGCAGGCCCAGCAGACGCAGGGCATGGAAGCGGTAGGGGCAGTGGCGCAGGTCCTGGTAGGCGCTGGCGGACAGACGCTCGGGCCGCAGCACCCTGGCCCACGCAGGGATCAGACGAGGCGCGGGTCTGGGCGTGGGCACGGGCGCGACGGCGCGCCAATCGCGCGGATCATGCGTGGCGGCGCCGTCCTCATTCCGGGTCGGCGCGAGGGCTTGCAAACGCTGGACCAGGGGACTGGCGAGCAAAGGCTCGCCGTCCGCGTCGCTGCGTCGCCACAGGATGTCCACCGGGCAGGCACGCGCCAGGGCCTCGCCCCATGCCGCCACTTGCGCGGCTTGCATCTCTTCGCGGCTGGGCAGAGCCAAGGCGGCACGCTGCACGGCCGTCCATGGTCCACCAGGTTCGGGCGCGGCAGGCAGGCTGCGCTCGTCGCAACCGGGCAGCACGATGGCCCCGAAATCGCGCCCCAGCATCTGCGCCAAGGGCAGCAGCACGGCTTGTTCACGCAAGGGGTAGGCGGGCTTGAAGATCGCCGACTCCAGCGCCCGATCCACCCAGGCCGTGAACTCGCCCAAGGACCAGCGCCGCGGCGCCCAGAGCGCTTCGGCCGGCAGGCGTGGCGTGGCGCGACCGCTTTCGTCCAGCGCGTAATGCAGGGCGCTCGCGGCCTCGCGTCCCGCTTCGTCCTGGATCAGCGCTTCCCACAGACCGCAACGTTGAAGCAGGTCCTGCAGCGCGTCCAGCCATTCCTGCAAGGTGCGCGTGCCACGCCCCGCGGTGATCGCCGCGCGCCAGTTGTCGACCTCGCGCAGCAGACCCTGCAACTCGTCTGCCTCGTGCCTGGTCTGCCGCGCTTCAACGAGCCCGGCTAGCGCATGCCGCCACAGGCGCCGTGGCTGGCGACGCAATTCCGATTCCAGCCGGCGCAGCGCAAGTTCGTCGCAGGCCGGCGCGTGCTTGAGCCAGTCAAGCACGGCGTCGCTGCCCGCGTCTCGGGCACAGGCACGCAGCGCGGCCATGACCAGTGCACCCGCGCGGGTGGTGGACAATTTCCAACCCGTTTCGTCGCGCATCTGCACGCCGTGGCGCGCCAGCATGGCACGCACCCGGCGCGTGAGCGCCCGGTCAATCACGGCCACGGCCACGGGCGCGCGCCCCGCCTGCAGGTGGCGCAGTACACAAGCTGCGGCACGCTCGGCTTCGTCGGCGGCATCCGTGGCTTCATGCAAGGCAAGGACGGCACCGTTGGTGGCGCCTGCCGGGACTGTGTCTGACGCAATGGCCGGGGCCTCCAGCAACACCAGGGCATCGCCCCAGGCCTGACGCAAGCCGTCCACCAGCGGATCGGCTTGCAAGCCGGGCAGAACCAGCAGGCAGTCGGTCGTGGCCCGGACCTCCGATGAAAAAAGCACATCGCTGCCATAGGAAGAATTCACGACCCAGGCCACGGCGATCTGCGCGACGGCGGCTTCCAGCCGCAAGACCTGTCCTTCCAGGCCTTCCTCGAAGCCAGCACGTACCGCGTGACTGGCGCGCTGCCCCCAGGCCGCCCGTTGCGCTGGCGGCTGCGCCGCCGCCAACGGGGCCAACTGCTGGGCCGCCTCCAGCAACAGCGGCGCCGCCACCCCAGCCTGGGCACCCAGACCGGCTTGCTCCAGCAGCGCATGGGCTGTCAGCAGGTCCAGCGCGGGCTTGAAACGCAGGTCCGCGCCCTCTTGGCCCAGTACCGGCATCCCCGCAGCGGCTAGAGTGCCAGCCAGGCTTTGAGTCCAGTTCTGCGTGGTTTCGAAACGTGGTGCGAACCCCTCCGGATGAAGCGCACCCCACAGGCGCGCCGCCACGGGCATGAGCTGCGCGTAGGGCAGCAACACCACGGCGCGGGCGGGATGGACCTCGCGCGCGCGCAGCGATTCGGCCACTGCCCCAAGCCAACGCTGCCAACGATGATTGATGCTTTCTGTCACAATGCCGCGCACTGTAGCCGTATCCCTGGTTGCCTTGACTTTCCGGCAATCCGACCCATCTAGGCCAGACCCGTACTTCTCATCATTGCCATCCACAGCACATCAAGGAGCTTTCCATGGCCAGCGAACTCATCAAGCATGTTTCCGACGCTTCCTTCGAAGCCGACGTCCTGAACGCCAGCCAGCCGGTGCTGGTGGACTACTGGGCTGAGTGGTGCGGTCCCTGCAAGATGATCGCGCCCGTGCTGGACGAGGTGGCTGGCACCTACCAGGGCAAGCTGCAGATCGCCAAGCTCAACGTCGACGAAAACCGCGACATCCCGGCCAAGTTCGGCATCCGCGGCATCCCCACGCTGATGCTGTTCAAGGACGGCCAGCTCGCCGCCACCAAGGTGGGCGCCATGAGCAAGGCCCAGCTCACCGCCTTCATCGACCAGCAGCTCGCCGCCTGAATCCGGTGAAGACCCGGCCAGCAAGCCGGGACCTCGCCGAGACGACCGTCTTCCCTCGGGAGCACGGTCGTTTTTCTTTTTCGGGTGTCCGTGACCGAAGAACAGCGCGGAGGCGACTTTTTTCCTGTCATAATCTGCGCCATTCATCGGTGACCCGCACGGTCGCCGATCAGAGTCCGGCAGGCTGACCACCCACGTCAGGCCCGGCCAGGAACTCCCCGTTCACCCTCCCCCCAAGTTTCCATCGACTCCCTACCGAGGGAACCCCATGCACATCAACGAACTCAAGGCCTTGCACGTTTCCGAATTGCTGCAGCAGGCCGAAGCGCTGGAAATCGAGAACACAGGCCGCATGCGCAAGCAGGAGCTGATGTTCGCCATCATCAAGAAGCGCGCCAAGGCCGGCGAGACGGTCTACGCCGACGGCGTGCTGGAAATCCTGCCCGATGGCTTCGGCTTCCTGCGCAGCCCGGATTCGAGCTACACCGCGAGCACGGACGACATCTACATCAGCCCCAGTCAGGTGCGCCGCTTCAACCTGCACACGGGCGATCTGATCGAAGGCGATGTGCGCACGCCCAAGGACGGTGAACGCTACTTCGCGCTGAACAAGCTGGACAAGGTCAACGGCGGTGGCCCCGAGCAGAACAAGCACAAGGTGATGTTCGAAAACCTGACGCCGCTGTTCCCCAAGGTGCAGATGAAGCTGGAACAGGACGGCCTGAAGAGCGACGAAAACATCACCGGCCGCATCATCGACATCATCGCCCCCATCGGCAAGGGCCAGCGCGCCCTGCTGGTCGCGCCGCCCAAGAGCGGCAAGACGGTGATGATGCAGCACATCGCCCACGCGATCGCCGCCAACTACCCCGACAGCTACATGATGGTGCTGCTGGTGGACGAGCGTCCGGAAGAAGTCACCGAGATGCAGCGCACCGTCAAGGGTGAGGTCATCGCCTCCACCTTCGACGAACCTGCAGCGCGCCACGTGCACGTGGCCGAGATGGTCATCGAACGCGCCAAGCGCCTGGTGGAATTGAAGAAGGACGTGGTGATCCTGCTGGACTCCATCACCCGCCTGGCCCGCGCCTACAACAACGTGGTGCCGTCCTCCGGCAAGGTGCTGACCGGCGGCGTGGACGCCAATGCACTGCAGCGACCCAAGCGCTTCCTGGGCGCGGCACGCAATGTGGAAGAAGGCGGCAGCCTGACCATCATCGCCACCGCGCTGGTGGACACCGGCAGCCGCATGGACGAAGTGATCTTTGAAGAATTCAAGGGCACGGGCAACAGCGAAATCCACCTGGACCGTCGCCTGTACGAGAAGCGCGTCTTCCCCTCGATCCAGCTCAGCCGCAGCGGCACCCGCCGCGAAGAATTGCTGCTTCAGCCCGAGATCCTGCAGAAGACCCGCATCCTGCGCCAGTTCCTCTACAACATGGATGAGATCGAGGCCATGGAAATGGTGCTCAAGCAGATGCGCGCCACGAAAACCAACAACGAGTTCTTCGACATGATGCGTCGCGGAGGTTGACGCCCCGCTCAGACGAAAACCTCGCGCAGCCTGCCACCCACCCGCTGCTGCCAAGACGGTGACATGCCCCAGACAACCATTGCCATCCACTTGCGCGCAACAGGTATAATGCGCCGTTTTGCGGAAAGTAGGCTGGATAGGCCGGCCCGGCTCCCGCACATGAAGGAAGCATCATGAAAGAAGGCATACACCCGAACTACCGCGAAGTTTGTTTCCTGGACCTGTCCAACAACTTCCAGTTCGTGACCCGTTCCTGCGCGCCGACCAAGGAAACCATCAAGCTGGACGACGGCCGCGAGCTGCCGCTGTTCAAGTTGGACACCTCGAGCGAATCGCACCCCTTCTACACGGGCACGCAAAAGTCCGTGGACAACATGGGCGGTCGCGTCGAGAAATTCCGCAACCGCTACGGCAAGACGGCTGCCAAGTAAGCGCAGACCTGACCCGATATCGGGTCGCGGGCAAAAAAGGCAGCCAGTACCCGGCTGCCTTTTTTGTTTTCGCGCCCATGTTCCTTCTCCATCCGGATACCGAAGCGCTACATCCGGTCTATATCATCCCGCCACCGTGACCAATCCCGCCATCGTTGCCCAAGGCGCCGTCCGACGCCTGCCACGCCTCGCGCTGTGGCTGCTCTGCCTGGCTTATGTGCTGCCCGGTTTCATCGGGCGCATGCCCTGGAAACGCGCCGACATCACGGCCTTCGGCTACATGGCTGAACTGGCTGCGGGCCGCACCGACTGGCTGGCCCCCCGGCTGGGCGGCATGCCCCCCGACGTGGATGGGCTGCTGCCCTACTGGCTCGGCGCCTGGGCGCTGCAATTGGCGCCTGGGTGGATAGATCCTGGCTTCGCGGCGCGCATTCCCTTCATCGCCCTGCTCCTGCTCACCCTGGTCTGCGTCTGGTACGGCATCTATTACCTGGCGCGCAGCCCCTTGGCCCAACCCGTGAGCTTCGCCTTCGGCGGCGAGGCCAATCCCAGTGACTACGCCAGGGCGCTCGCCGACGGCGGACTGCTGGCCTTCATCGCCTGCCTGGGCCTGGCACAGTTGTCGCATGAGACCACGCCCGCTGTGGCCCAGCTGTGCTTTGTCGCCTTGAGCTTCTACGCCTACGCGGCTCTGCCACACCACCGCTGGTTGCCGCTGCTTTCGGCGGGTGTCGGGCTCACCGGCCTCACTCTGTCGGGTGGACCCATCCTGGCCCTGCTGTTGTCTGCGGGTGGCTTGCTCTTCCACGCCTTGGATCGTGCCCAGGCGGATCAGAACCCCAGCCGCCATCGCCATGGTCTGTGGCGACTGCTGGCGCTGACGGTCTTCATCGCATTGCTCGCCACTGTCTTGGATCTGTGGGATTGGCGCCTGCGCTGGAGCGAATTCGGTCCGCCTGCCTCGGCACAGCGCTGGCAGAGCCTGGGCCGCATGCTGCTCTGGTTCACTTGGCCGGTTTGGCCGCTGGTGCTGTGGACCTTGTGGCGCTGGCAAGGGCAGCTGCTGGCCCAGCAACCCAGCCGCCACCTGTCGCTGCCGCTGTGCTGGGTGCTGCTGACGGTGGGCACCACCCTGCTGACGCCCGCGAGCGACCGCGCCCTGTTGCTCGCCCTGCCCGCGCTGGCCACACTCGCAGCCTTCGCCCTGCCGACCATGAGCCGTGGCGTGACTGCCCTGATCGACTGGTTCACCTTGCTGTTCTTCACACTTTGCGCGCTCTTCATCTGGACGTACTGGATCGCCATGCAGACCGGCGTGCCGCCCCAACCGGCAGCCAACGTTGCCAGGCTGGCGCCGAATTTCGAACCGCGCTTCGTCATCTTGCCTTTCATCTTTGCCACCTTGGGCACGCTGATCTGGACCTGGCTCGTCAAGTGGCGCATCGGCCGCCACCAGGCTGCGCTCTGGAAAAGCATGGTGCTGCCCGCGGGGGGGGTGACGCTGTGCTGGTTGCTTTTGACCACCTTGTGGATGCCACCGCTCGACCATGCCCGCAGCTATGCGTCCTTGATGCAACGCATGGACACCGTGATCCAAACCAGCGCGACCGCGCCCGTCATTGGAACGGCTCCCGGCGTCACGGCAGCGCCCTGCCTGAGCTGGTTTGGTCTGTCGCGCGCCCAGGTGGCGGCACTGCAGTTCCACAGCAGGGTGGTACGCACCCATGGCCTGGAGCCCTTGACCGATGCCACCCGCTGCGGCTGGCTGGTGATCGACCGTGACAAGCTGCGCCAGACCCCCGGCTTGCTGGACGAGACACGCTGGGAGCGCGTCGCCCTGCTGGAACACCCACGCCCCGGCGGCGAGGACGGCCTGCAGCTGCTGCGCCGGCTGCCCTGAAACCCTCGTCCCTGTCCACATCCCCTCCGTGTGACTGAAGCGCGCAAGAGTGAACTGGGCATCGTGACCCGCCACGCCCTGACGGTGCTGGCCGGGCAGCTCGCGACCATCGCTTATGGCGTGACCGACACCCTGGTCGCCGGACGTTATTCGGAAGCCTCGCTGGCCGCGCTCTCGGTCGGCGCCGCCATCTACATGAGCGTCTACGTGAGCCTCATGGGCGTGTTGCAGGCCCTGCTGCCAGTCTGGGCCGAGCTGCATGGCGCCAGCCGGCGCGAGGGCGGTGAAGCAGCTGCTGCGAACCGAAATCTGGGCCATTCGCTGCGCCAGTCGATCTACCTTTGGGCCGGGCTGTCGCTGCTGGGCATGACGCTGCTGCTGACCCCGGGCCCGCTGCTGGCCTGGGCCGAGGTGCCCCCGGCCCTGCGCGGCGAAGTCACTCACTACCTGACGGTGCTGGCGCTGGCGCTGCCCGTGGCGCTGCTGTTTCGCCTGTTCGCAACGCTCAATCAGAGCCTGGGCCACCCTCAACTCGTGACCTGGCTGCAGCTGGGTTCGCTTGGCCTGAAAATCCCTCTTTCCCTGTGGTTCGCATGGGGTGGCCTGGGACTGAATCCCCAGGGTGCTGCGGGCTGCGCCTGGGCCACCCTGGTGACGCAGTTGGTCCTGCTGCTGTTGGCCCTCTGGCTGCTGCGCACCAGGCCGCTGTATCGGCCGTATCAGCTTTGGCATCGCCCCGGCCGACCCGACGGACGGGTGCTTGCCGGGTTCCTGCGCATGGGTCTGCCCAGTGGGCTGTCCATCCTGGTCGAGGTCACATCCTTCACGCTGATGGCCTTGTTCGTCGCGCGCCTGGGCACGGCCGCCGCAGCCTCGCACCAGATCGCGGCCAATGTGGCCAGCGTGCTCTACATGATGCCGCTGGCCATCGGCATCGCCAGCAGCGCACGCACCAGTTACTGGCTGGGCGCAAACCAGCCTGCGCGGGCGCGCCAGGCGGTGCGCATAGGCCTCGGTCTGGTGGCCGGCAGTGCCCTGCTGCTCGCGGCCCTGCTGGCCCTGTCGCGCGGGCCCCTGGCCGCGCTGTACGCGCCCAGCACCGAGACGTTGGCGCTGGCGACGCCCTTGCTGGCCTGGGTTGCGCTTTACCACTTGTTCGATGGACTGCAGTCCCTGGGTGCCTTCCTGCTGCGCTGCTGGCGCATCACCGTCACGCCGCTGCTGATCTACGGCGTGCTGCTCTGGGGTCTGGGCCTGTATGGCGGCTACCGCCTGGCCTACACGGGCCTGGGGCCCTGGCCGGCCATGGCCACCCCTGCGGCCTTCTGGGCCAGCGGCGCCGCCGCGCTGCTGCTTGCCGCATCGGCGTTCTGGTTCATGCTCTGGCGATTGCTACGAAAAACATAGCGACAGCGCGTTGAGGTCAATGTCCGCCGTGATGATGGCGTCCGCGATCACGAGCGCTTGCGCAACGTGCCATGAACAAGGGCATCGGCTCCCGGACTGGCTTGCCCACTCATGGACGAGCGACTCATTGACGCCCTTGCTCTGCAACACGCCCCAGGCCAAGGGCAACAAGGTTCAGCGCGTTGGCCGTGTAGGGCGACTGCGACTGCGTGGCGGCCTGGATGCCGATGATGCAGGCCGGCCCTCATCGTTCAGCGTTGAGCCAGCGTCAACGTGCAACCATGGGCCTGAGACGATGGGCCGGAAACACCAGGGCAAAACGCGAACCCTGGCCCAGGGTACTTTCGACCTTCAGTTCGGCACCGTGACGCTGGGCCACATGCTTGACGATGGCCAAGCCCAGACCGGTGCCCCCCGTCTCGCGCGAACGGCTGCGATCCACACGGTAGAAGCGCTCGGTCAGTCGAGGAATGTGCTCCGCGGCGATGCCGGGACCGGTGTCCTGTACCCAGAACTCGGCGCTGTCCAGCCGCCCATCCACCTCCAGCAGGCGCCAGCCGCAGCGCACCGTGCCTTCGGTAGGCGTGTAGCGCACGGCATTGCTCACAAGGTTGGACAAGGCACTGTGCAATTCGTTGTTCGCACCGGCCAGCTCATAGGCTGGTGTGGGCTCAAAGTCCAGAGTCTGCCCACCTTGCGCCTGGACCATCCGGGTCTTGGCATCCGGTCGCGCGGGGTGCAGCACAACCGACAGGGTTTGCGCCTCCTGCTGCAGCTGGCGCATCATGGCAGGCAATGCGACCCACTCCCCTTCGCCCGGCGGTGGACTGCCTTCCAGGCGGGATAGCATCAGCAAATCATTCACCAGGGCTTGCATGCGCTCGGCCTGCTGGGCCATGAGGTCCAGGTAACGCGCGCGCTCGTCCTCCTGCAGGGGCAGCGTCTGCAAGGTTTCGACGAAACCGGACAACACGGTCAACGGGGTTCGAATCTCGTGCGAGACATTGGCCACGAAATCGCGGCGCATGGCCTCGGCCTGCTCGACCAGGGTCACGTCCCGCGACAGCAGCAGGCGCCTGCCCTCGCCGTACTCGTGCAGCTGCACCGACAAACGCACCGGGTTCACGCTGTTGTGAGCGCGTCCGGGCAGGGTCACGCCGCCGCCGTACTGGCCTGAAGCAAGGTAGGCGGTGAAAGCGGGGTTGCGCACCAGGTTGACCAAGTGCTGCTGCAGGTCGCGTGCCGGGTCCAGGCCCAGGTGCGCAGCCGCCGTCTGGTTGAGCCACTCGATGCGGCCTGCCGCGTCCAGCAGCAACACGCCATTGGGCGAGGCCTGCAGAGCGGCGAGGACATTCTGCAGGCGCAGCTCACTCTCGCGCGCCGCGCGCTCGCGCATGCGCGCGGCGCGACTCACCCGCTCAGCGACCTGTCCCCACAACCCCAGGCGCAGCGGCGGGGCGACGGCCAGGGCATCGGTGCGCAACCATTGCAGCACGCGCAAGCCGCGCGTGAAATCGTAGAGGCCCCAGAGGATGCCCGCGCCCAGCATGCCCGCGAGCATGCCGCGAATGCGCAAGGCCTCGGGTGCGATCTGATGCCCCAACCACGCGCCCAGGGCCTGGAACATCAGGAATGAAAAGATGCGCAGCAGCATGGCAAGACGTATGAAAAAGACCTGCGGTGTAACGGCACCAAGCCGCCCACCGCAGGACGCGGGCTGGATTAGACCACCGTCAGGAGGTGGTGAGCGCCTGCGTGGTGAGCCGGTAGCCAGCGCCGCGCACAGTCTCGATCATCGGAGCCGCTGCGCCCAGGGCTTCGCGCAGACGCTTGATGTGCACGTCTACCGTCCGCTCTTCGATGAAGACATGGTCGCCCCAAACCTTGTCGAGCAGTTGGCCCCGGCTGTGCACACGCTCGGCATGGCTCATCAGGTAGTGCAGCAGCTTGAACTCGGTGGGACCGAGCTTGAGCAGTTGCTCGTCGAAGCTGACGCGGTGCGTGGCCGTGTCGAGCTTGAGGCGACCCGCCTCCAGCGTCACGGCCGCCTGCTCGGGTGCGCGGCGTCGCAGCACGGCGCGGATGCGCGCCAGCATCTCCTTGGTGGAGAAAGGCTTGGCCATGTAGTCGTCGGCGCCCGCATCCAGACCCGCCACGCGGTCCGCCTCGTCGCCGCGCGCGGTCAGCATGATGATGGGCACGGCCTTGGTGCGGGGGTCCCCACGCCAGCGCCGCGCGAGGGTCAGGCCGCTGGCACCGGGCAGCATCCAATCCAGCAGCACCAGATCCGGCAGCATGGCGTCGATCTCGCGTTGCGCGCTCTCGCCGTCCAGCGCCAGCGTGGGCTGAAAGCCGTTGTGGCGCAGGTTGACGGCGATCAGTTCGGCGATGGCCGGTTCATCTTCGACGATGAGGACAGTAGGTTGCTTCATTCTCCAAGCGTCCCTTGGTCTCCACGCTTCGCCACGCATGCCCGTGCGAACCCAAGCTCACGCGAACCCGGCTTAACCGGGCCACTGAGAGCGCCCCCTGAAGGAACGTCGCGCAACGAACGAGGGCGGCGAAGCCTGGAAGTATTCACTTCAGCATCGCCTCGATCTCTTCGATCGTGTGGTGGCGCACGTCCGCGCCCTTGACGATGTAGATGATGAGTTCAGCGATGTTCTTGGCATGGTCGCCCACGCGCTCGATGGCCTTGGCCAAGAACAGCAGGTCCAGGCTGCTGGAGATCGTGCGCGGGTCTTCCATCATGTAGGTGATCAGCACGCGCGTGAAGCTGCCGAACTCGCGGTCGATCAGGTCATCCTCGCGCAGGATGGCGGCGGCGGCGGCGGTGTCCAGGCGGGCGAACGCGTCGAGCGACTTGCGCAGCTGACTGGCCGCCAGATCCGCCTCCATGCGCAGGGCCGGCGCGGGCAAGGCGCGCGGCGCGCCAGCTTCGAGAATGGACAGCACCATGCGCGCCATCTTCTCGGCTTCGTCGCCCGCGCGTTCCAGGTTGGCCACGGCCTTCGAAACAGCCATCAACAGCCGCAGATCGCGCGCCGTGGGCTGGCGTCGCGCGATGATGGAGGAAATCTCGTGGTCCAGCGCGATGTCCATTTCATTGACGCGCTTCTCCAGCAGAATGACCTCGCGCGCCGCCTCGGCATTGAAATGGGCCAGCGCCAGGATGGCCTGCTGCACCTGGGATTCAACCAGGCCACCCATTTCCATGACGCGGCTGGAGATGGTGCTCAGTTCGCTGTCGAACTGGGTGGAAAGATGTTTATCGGGCATGGTGCGGTGCTCCTGAGGTTCTGTACGTCCGTGGTGTGATCGACGTCGTCGCTCAACCGAAACGGCCCGTGATGTAATCTTCAGTTTCCTGGCGGACCGGCTTGAAGAAGATCTGCTCGGTGTCGCCAAACTCAATCAGCTCGCCCAGGTACATATAGGCCGTGTAGTCGCTGCAGCGCGCGGCCTGCTGCATGTTGTGCGTGACGATGACGACCGTGTAGTCGTTCTTCAACTCGGTGATCAGTTCCTCGATCTTGCCGGTGGAAATCGGGTCCAGCGCCGAGCAGGGCTCGTCCAGCAGCAGCACTTCGGGTTTGATGGCGATGCCGCGCGCGATACACAGGCGCTGCTGCTGACCGCCCGAGAGGCTGGAGCCGCTTTGGCGTAGCTTGTCCTTCACCTCGTTCCACAGCGCGGCCTTGCGCAGGGCCCATTCAACACGTTCTTCCATGTCGGTGTCGGACAACGACTCGAAGAGCTTGATGCCGAAGGCCACGTTGTCGTAGATCGACATCGGGAAGGGCGTGGGCTTCTGGAACACCATGCCCACGCGCGCGCGCAGCAGGGCAACGTCCTGCTTGCTGGTCAGCAGGTTTTCGCCGTCCAGCAGCACCTGGCCCTCGGCGCGCTGCTCCGGGTAAAGCGCGTACATGCGGTTGAAAACGCGCAGCAGCGTGGACTTGCCGCAGCCCGAGGGGCCGATGAAGGCCGTGACCTTGTCCTTGGGGATGTCCAGGTTGATGTGCTTGAGCGCGTGGAACTTGCCGTAATAGAAGTTCAGGTCGCGCACCGCGATCTTGGAAGGCACGGCGGAAGCGTTCGCGGCGGCGGTGGGGGCAGTGGTGGTTTCCATGGCATTCATCACGGGCGTTTCGGGTCCGGTGGCGTTGTGGGAGCGGTCGCTGGCGAACATGGTTCGGGTTTATTGCTGCTTGCGGGTCAACAAGCGGGCCAGGATGTTCAGCCCCAGCACGGCCACGGTGATCAGCAGCACGCCGGCCCAGGCCAGGTGCTGCCAGTTCTCATAGGGGCTCATGGCGAACTTGAAGATCGTGACCGGCAGGCTGGCCATGGGCGAACTGAGGTCGGAATTCCAGAACTGGTTGTTGAGCGCGGTGAACAGCAGCGGCGCCGTTTCGCCCGCGATGCGCGCCACCGCCAGCAGCACACCCGTCACCACGCCGGCCATGGCGGCGCGCAAGGTGATCATGGTGATGACCTTCCATTTCGGTGTGCCCAGGGCGTAAGCGGCTTCGCGCATGGCCGAAGGCACGAGCTGCAGCATGTTTTCCGTGGTGCGGATCACGACCGGGATCACCAGCAGTGCCAGCGCCACCACGCCGGCCCAGCCGGAGAAGCTCTTGAAGCGCGCGACCACGACCGCGTAGACGAACAGGCCGATCACGATGGACGGTGCGGACAGTAGGATGTCGTTGACGAAACGCGTCGTCTCGGCCAGCCAGCCCTTGGGTTTGTATTCCACCAGGTAGATGCCCGCCAGGATGCCGACGGGCGTGCCGATCAGCGTCGCCATGGACACCATGATGAAGGAGCCGTAGAGCGCGTTGGCAATGCCGCCGGCCTCGTTGGGCGGCGGCGTCATCTGCGTCAGGGTGCTCCAGGCCAGACCACTCAGTCCCAGGTAAAGCGTCTCCCAGAGGATCCAGAACAGCCAAAAGAGACCAAAGGCCATGGCACCAAGTGACAGGCTCAGCGCGATCGCGTTGGTGCGCTTGCGCCGGGCAAAGGCAGCTCGGCGGATGTTTTCGAGCGTCGGGTTGCTCACGATTTGTCCCCTTCGCGCTTCTTGAGCTGGACCAGCAGCAGTTTGGAGAAAGACAACACCACGAAGGTGATGAAGAACAGCACAAGGCCGAGGTAGATCAAGGCCGCCTGGTGCAGACCGGCGCCCGCCTCGGCGAATTCGTTCGCGAGGGCGGAAGTGATGCTGTTGGCGGCTTCGAAGAGGCTCAGCGTGTCAAGCTGGTTCATGTTGCCGATCACAAAGGTGACCGCCATGGTCTCACCCAGGGCGCGGCCCAGGCCCAGCATGATGCCGCCGACCACGCCGGTCTTGGTGTAGGGCAGCACCACTTGGGACACCACCTCCCAGGTCGTCGCGCCCAGGCCGTAGGCCGATTCCTTCAGCAGGGGTGGCGTGACTTCGAACACATCGCGCATGACGGAGGCGATGAAGGGGATGATCATGATGGCGAGGATGATGCCCGCCGACAGAATGCCGATGCCGACCGGCGGCCCCGACACCAACGCGCCCAGGTAGGGCACGCCGTTGAACAATGCTTGCAGCGGCTGCTGCACATACTTGGCCAGGATGGGACCGAACACGAGCAGGCCCCACATGCCGTAGACGATGGACGGCACGGCCGCCAACAACTCGATGGCCGTGCCCAGCGGACGCTTGAGCCAGGCCGGGCACATCTCCGTCAGGAAAAGCGCGATGCCGAAGCTCACCGGCACGGCGATCAGCAGCGCGATGAAGGATGTGGCCAAGGTCCCGTAAATCATCACGAGACCGCCGAAGTCCTCCTGCACCGGGTCCCACACGGAACTCGTCAGGAAGCCCAGACCGTATTTTTCGATGGCGGGCCAGGCGCCCACCACCAGAGAACCGAGGATGGAAGCCAGCAACGCCAGCGTCAACCAGGCCGCTCCCTGCGCCAGGAAACCGAACACCCCATCGAACCAGGCGCCGGGCGCGCGGGTGCGGGTCTTCGTGCTGGAGTCCGGCTGGGCAGTGGACAGGGTGGCGGAAGTTGAACTCATGGCGTGCTGCTTCGCTTCAATGCGCGTCGACCAAGGACGCGCCGGGTTTTTACTTGACCGTGCTCAGGAGCTTGGTGACTTGGGCCTTCACGCTGGCCGGCATGGGCACGTAGTCCAGGCCTTCGGCGGTGGCGTCACCGTTCTTGTAGGTCCACTCGAAGAACTTCTTCACGGCCTCGCCTTGCGCGGGCTTGTCCTGCTTGACGTGCATCAGGATGAAGGTCGCACCGGTGATGGGCCAGGACTTGGCGCCGGCCTGGTTGGTCAGCACTTGGTAGAACGACTTGTCCCACTGGGCACCCGCGGCGGCGGCCTTGAAGGTGTCGAAGTCGGGTGCGACGAACTGGCCAGCGGCGTTCTGCAGCAGGGCGTAGGTCATCTTGTTCTGCTTCACGTAGGCGTACTCGACGTAGCCGATGGAGCTGGGCAGGCGGTTCACGAAGGCGGCGACGCCCTCGTTGCCCTTGCCACCCGCGCCCGTGGGCCAGTTGACGGCGGTGCCTTCACCAACCTTGTCCTTCCACTCGGGGCTGACCTTGCTCAGGTAGTTGGTGAACAGGAAGCTGGTGCCCGAGCCATCGGCGCGGCGCACCACGGCGATCAATTCGTCTTCCAGCTTCAGGTCCTTGTTGAGCGCGACGATGGCGGGGTCGTTCCACTTGGTGATCTTGCCCAGGTAGATGTCGGCCAGCACAGCGCCAGTCAGCTTGAGCTGGCCAGGCTGGATGCCCTTGAGGTTCACGACCGGCACCACGCCGCCCATCACGGTCGGGAACTGAACCAGGCCCTTTTCGGCCAGTTGTTCATCCTTCAGAGGCGCATCGGAAGCGCCGAAGTCCACCGTCTTGGCATCGATCTGCTTGAGGCCGGCGCCCGAACCCACGGATTGGTAGTTCACCTGGATGCCGGTGGCCTTGGCGTAGTCAGACGCCCACTTGGCGTACAGCGGGGCCGGGAAGCTGGCGCCCGCGCCGGTCACGTTCTGGGCCGACGCCACGGTGGCGAATGCCAGGGCAGCGCTCAGACCCAGGATGCGGAAATTCAAACGAGCTTTCATCGAGGACTCCTATGAGGTTGTTTGGAAAGCCGCTTGAATTTAAGAACCTTTTGTGACACCACCGTGACAACGGGCGGGGCGCAGTGTAGCGCGGGGTTCATGGCCTTGTCACACTGCCTGCACAAGATGGGGCCGCTTTTTCCCAAGCCACTGTTCCAGCGCTGGCTGGAGCCAACCCATGACGCCCACGACGAGAAGGCCTGCACCATGAACCGAAGCCACACCCCCTTCACCCCCGCCGTCGACCCTGACGACGTTGGCTACAACCCCTGCGGCCAGGCCGCGCTGGAAACCCTGATCGCCACGCGCATGAGCCGTCGCGGATTGTTGCGCGCAGGCACGGCGGGCGCCGCCATGCTCAGCGGCATTGCTGGTCTGGCTCAGGCAGCCACCCCCACCGACGGCCCCGGACTGACCCTCAGTTTCAACCCGGTGGCCAAGCATCTGGCGGACAGCGTGAGCGTGCCCGCAGGTTACACCGCCACCGTGCTCTACCGCCTGGGCGATCCCATCGCCGCCGGAGTGCCGGCATACAAAAACGACGGCACCGATGACCCAACCAGCTACGACCGCCGCGGGGGCGACCACCACGATGGCATGACCTGGTTCGGCATGAATGCCCAGGGCCGATGGACGCCCAAGTCGGCCGACCTCGGCCTGCTGGTGATGAACCATGAGGCCATCACCCCGGCCTTCCTGCACCCCATGGGTCCGACCATCAGCGGCGACAAGGACGCCGCGCGCCGCACGGTGGCCGACGAAGTGCGTCGCGAGTTCTATCTGCACGGCGTGAGCGTGATCGAAACGCAGAAGCAAGGCCGTGCCTGGCGCTACAAGCAGGACTCGCGCTACAACCGCCGCATCCACACGCTCACGGACATGCAACTCTCCGGTCCGGTGGCCGGGTCGGAGTTCGTGAAGACGAAATACTCGCCCGATGGCCGCAAGACCCGCGGCACGGTGAACAACTGCGCCAACGGCACCACGCCCTGGGGCACCTACCTGACCTGCGAGGAAAACTGGGCTGGTTACTTCCGCCGTCTGCCCGCTGACGACGCCCAGCGCACGCCGAAGGAGCTGGCATCGTTCAAACGCTATGGCGTGGGCGGCGTCGGCCGCGAAGGCTGGGCCACGGTCAGCGACGACGACCTCTACGCCCGCTGGAACACCGAGGTGCGCGGCGCCAGCCCCGCTGCGGACTACCGCAACGTCAGCAACACCTACGGCTGGGTCGTGGAAATCGACCCTTTCAACCCCAAGAGCACGCCAAAGAAGCGCACCGCCCTGGGCCGCTTCGGCCACGAAGGCGCCTGCCTCGGTCCAGTCACACCCGGCAAACCCCTGGTCTGGTACATGGGCGACGACGCTCGCAACGAATACATCTACAAGTTCGTCTCCGCCCGCAACTGGGACCCGAAAGACGCCAACCAAGGCATGGCCGCCGGCGACAAGTACATGGACGCGGGCACGCTCTACGTGGCCAAGTTCAAGGAAGACGGCAGCGGTGAATGGCTGGAACTGAGCTTCGGCAAGAACGGCATCGACGCCAACAACAAGAGCTACGCCTTCGCCAACCAGGCCGATGTGCTGGTCAACACCCGCCTGGCCGCTGATGCCGTGGGCGCGACCCGCATGGACCGCCCCGAATGGGCCGCCATCCACCCTCGCACGGGCGATGTGTACGTGACGCTGACCAACACCAACGGCCGGTCACGCCCCGTGGACAAGACCAACGCGGCCAATCCGCGCTATTACAACGACCCGAAAAACGGCAAGCCGCAAGAGGGCAATCCCAACGGCCACATCGTGCGCTTCGCTGATGCCCCCCTCAACGCCCCTTCCGGCAATCCTGCCGCCCTCGCCTTCCAGTGGGACGTGTACCTCTTCGGCGCGCGCGCCGGCAGCTCGCCCGACATCAACCTGTCGGGCCTCACGGCGGACAACGACTTCTCCAGCCCTGACGGCCTGTGGTTCAGCGACGCCGTGCCCGGCCTGGCCTGGCTGCAGACCGACGACGGCGCCTACACCGACGTGACGAACTGCATGATGCTGGCCGCTGTGCCCGGTCAGGTCGGCGATGGTGGCAAACAGACCATCGTCAACGTGGGCGCGGGCAACACCCGCACGCAAGACACCTATGTCGGAGCGCAAGTCGGCCAAAAAGGCACCCAGCTGCGCCGCTTCCTGGTCGGCCCCAAGGGCTGCGAGATCACCGGCATCGCCGAATCGGGCGACGGCCGCGCGCTCTTCGTCAACATCCAGCACCCGGGCGAGAACACCCCGGACGCGGACATCGGCGACCCGGCCAAGTTCGAGAGCCACTGGCCCGACGGCGGCAACGCCCGCCCGCGCTCTGCCACCGTGGTCATCACGCGCGACGATGGCGGAAAAATTGGAGTGTGACCTCCCCAGGCTCCGCTCCCTTCGTTCGCTTCGCCACCCCCTGCTGCTACGCGGAGGGGCGCACCCAGCGGCCTGGCAGAGCCAGTTCCGCGGGTGCCCGCGATGAAAGCCCCACGCAGGCGCCTCATGCTTGCGTCACGGCACCGTCATTGCCCTGCCATATAGTGCGGCCCTGACATGAAAAACGGAACCGAACTCGCCGCGATCGACCTGGGCTCCAACAGCTTTCGACTCGAAATCGCCCAGCTGGACCATGGCCTGCTCAAGCGCCGTGAATACCTCAAGGAAACCGTGCGCCAAGGCAACGGCCTGGACGAGGACCGCAACCTCACCGCAGAAGCGATGCAACGCGGCTGGGACTGCCTGGGCCGATTCGCCGAGCGTTTGGCCGGTTTCAAGCGCGCCCAGGTGCGCGCGGTCGCAACACAGACGCTGCGCGAAGCACGCAACCGTGACGAATTTCTGAAGCGCGCACAGATCCTGCTCGGCTTTCCGATCGAGGTGATCTCGGGCCGCGAGGAAGCGCGTTTGATCTACCAGGGTGTCACGCACCTGCTGCCCCAGTCCAGCGAACGCCGCCTGGTGGTGGACATCGGCGGGCGTTCGACCGAGCTGATCCTGGGTCAGGGCCGACGTCCACGTTTCATGGACTCCTACCATGTGGGCAGCGTGGCCTGGTCCATGCGTTACTTCCCGGAAGGCGTGTTCAGTGCCGCAGCCTTCGAGACGGCCGAGGTCGCGGCCCAGGCCGTGCTCGAAGAAGTGCTGGGCCACTGCCAGCCCGCGAGCCAAGGCGAAGGCGGCTGGGACACGGTGTACGGTGCCTCGGGCACGGTGGGTGCGGTCGGCGATGTGCTGGACGCCGAATTCAATCCACGAACCAGCGTGCCTGCGCAACGCATCACCCGCGCCGGGCTGGACTGGCTGCTGGACAAACTCCTCAAGGCGGGCGACGCCTCACGCCTGCGTCTCGACGGCATCAAGGAAGACCGCCGGGCCGTGATCGGCGGCGGCCTGTCTGTGCTGCGCGCCGTGTTCTCGCTGCTGCAAATCGAGGAAATGCATGTCGCCCAGGGCGCACTGCGACACGGCGCGCTGGTGGATCTGCTGGACCGTGAACATGCCCAGAGCGACCAGCGCAGCCTCAGCGTGCAAAGACTGGCCCACACCTTCGGCGCGGACGAACGTCAGGCCCAACGCGTGGGCCGGGTCGCCGAATTCCTGCTGCTGTCCTTGGTGCGCGAGCACGACCCGCTGGAGCAGGACGGACTGGAGCGCTTGCTGCGCAAGCTGAACTGGGCCGCGCAGTTGCACGAAATCGGCAGCGCCATCTCACACACCGACTACCACCGGCACGGCGCTTACATCCTCGACAACGCCGATGCGGCCGGCTTCACCATGAACGAGTTGCACCGGCTCAGCCAGCTGGTGCTGGGCCACCGTGGCAAGCTGCGCAAGCTGGAGGGCCTGCAGCTCGACGACCCGGACTTCGTGCTGCAACTGCTGGCGCTGCGGCTGGCCGTCATCCTCTGCCACGCCCGGCGCGAGCCGGACTTGCAAGGCCTGCGACTGAGTTGGGACGGGCTACGCTCGGTCCGGCTGGAGTACCCCGAAGGCTGGGGACGCGCCTGGCCGCAATCCGCTTGGCTGCTGCATGAGGAAGCACAAGCCTGGGCGAAAACCGCCTGGGCCATCGACGTGCAAGCGAGCTGAGGCCCGCCCACACCGGGTCTGCACCCGATGCGCCCTAGGCCGATTTCTGTTGAAGTCGGGGCTATGCAGACCCGCATCTACTCCGGCCCCTTGAGCATGTTCGGCGCGAAAGCCGAAATCGCGGCCCGCGAAAAAGGCATCGATTTCGAACGGATCATGGTGCCTTTCACCACCGACGACGCCTACGAACCCAAGCACCCCGAGGTGTTGCGGGTCAACCCGATCAAGCAACAGGTGCCGGTGCTGGTCGACGACGAGGTGGCGCTGTTCGACTCGACGCAGATCTTTGAATACCTTGAAGACCGCTACCCCGGCCCCGCGTACCTCGCACTGTGGCCTCAAGGCGTCGCCGAGCGGGCTCGTGCGCGGCAACTGGAGCTACAGTCAGACGAGGTCTTTTTTCCGAACGTGGTCAGGCTCTTCGGCCTGCAGCACGACATGCAAAGCGCCCCGGCGGTCGCGGCCTGCGCCGCCTGCGCGCGTCACTACGGCGAGATGGATGCGCTGCTGGCCACGCGCGATTACTTGGCTGGCCCCTATTCCTACGCCGACATCGCCCTCTACATGGCCCACGTCTTCGCCGACCGCAAGGGTGCTGGCATGACGGCCGCGACGCCTCGCTTGGTGGCCTGGCGCGACCGTGTGGGCGAGCGGCCCGCGGTGCGCGCGGTGGTGGATTCGATGATGTGTTTCCTTGCCTCCCAAGGACGCGGCGTGCCAGCCTTTCTTCAGCGCTGACGGGACGGCAACCCCCAGAGCAAGCTGATCCGTCAGAGGCTCGGCCCGTCGGCGCGGCACCTCGCGCGATTCAGACGGAGACCTTGCCGCGGCCCGCCTTGACCTCGGCACGCACAGCCTTGCCACGCAAACGGCGCAGCTTGGCCCCTTGCGTCGGTTTCGTTGCGCGGCGCGGCCGGGGGATGTGCGAAGCGAGCGCCACCAGTTCGGCCAGGCGTGCCCAAGCCTCGGCCTTGTTCTGCTCCTGGGTGCGGGCGCTCTGGGCCTTGATCACCACCACGCCATCCTTGCTCACGCGCTGGTCCGGCCAGGCCAGCAAGCGGTCTTTCACGCGGGCGGGAAGGGTCGAAGCGCGGATATCGAAGCGCAGATGCACCGCGCTCGACACCTTGTTCACGTTCTGCCCGCCCGGGCCCTGGGCGCGCACCGCGCTGAATTCGACCTCGTGTTCAGGGATGGACATGACGGCGAGCTTGCCACAAAAGTGCGCCGCGCCCTCTACAGCAGGAAAACCGCCACTGCACGGCGGGAATGTCCGCGACGTCGCCCCGCATAAAATGCCCCTTTCTCCAGAGACTCACGCAAAGTAGCCACCATGGGACAAACGCTTTACGACAAGATCTGGGACGAGCACGTCGTCCACACCGAGGAAGACGGCACCGCCATCCTCTACATCGATCGGCACCTGGTGCATGAAGTCACCAGCCCGCAGGCCTTCGAGGGCCTGCGCCAGGCGGGCCGCAAGCTCTGGCGCGTCAGTTCCGTGGTGGCCACCGCCGACCACAACACACCGACCAATGGCTGGGAACGCGGCTACGAAGGCATCGCCGACCCGATCAGCAAGGAACAGATCACCACGCTGGACAAGAACGTCAAGGAATACGGCGCGGCGGCTTTCTTCCCTTTCATGAGCAAGCGCCAGGGCATCGTGCACGTGATCGGCCCGGAGAACGGCGCGACCCTGCCCGGCATGACCGTGGTCTGCGGCGACAGCCACACCAGCACCCACGGCGCCTTCGGCGCGCTGGCGCACGGCATCGGCACCAGCGAAGTCGAGCACGTGATGGCCACCCAGACCCTGCTGGCCAAGAAGGCCAAGAACATGCTGGTCAAGGTCGAGGGCGCGCTGGCCAAGGGCGTGACGGCCAAGGACATCGTGCTGGCCATCATCGGCAAGATCGGCACCGCCGGCGGCACGGGCTACACCATCGAATTCGCCGGTTCGGCCATCCGCACCCTGAGCATGGAAGGCCGCATGACGGTCTGCAACATGGCCATCGAAGCTGGCGCGCGCGCCGGCTTGGTGGCCGTGGATGAGAAGACCATCGAGTACGTCAGGGGTCGTCCCATGGCGCCGACCGGTTTGGAATGGGACCAGGCCGTCGCCTACTGGAAGTCGCTGCACTCCGACGCCGACGCAAAATTCGACCGCGTGGTCGAACTCGATGCCACCCAGATACTGCCGCAGGTGACCTGGGGCACCTCGCCCGAGATGGTGCTGGGCATCGATGGCCGCGTGCCGGACCCGGACAAGGAAAAAGACGCCGTCAAACGGGGCGCCATCGAACGCGCCCTGGCCTACATGGCGCTGGAACCGGGCAAGCCTCTGAACGACATTTACGTGGACAAGGTCTTCATCGGTTCCTGCACCAACAGCCGCATCGAGGACATGCGCGAGGCCGCCGCCGTCATCAAGAAGCTGGGCCAGAAAGTCGCCAAGAACATCAAGCTCGCCCTGGTCGTGCCTGGCTCGGGCCTGGTGAAGGAGCAGGCCGAGCGCGAGGGCCTGCACGAGATCTTCAAGGCCGCCGGCTTCGAGTGGCGCGAACCCGGCTGCAGCATGTGCCTGGCCATGAACGCCGACCGGCTGGAGCCGGGCGAGCGCTGCGCCTCGACCAGCAACCGCAACTTCGAAGGCCGCCAGGGCGCGGGCGGACGCACCCATCTGGTCAGCCCCGCCATGGCCGCCGCCGCCGCCGTGCACGGCCACTTCATCGACATCCGCACGATCGCCTGAATCAAGGCCAAAGCAGTAAGGCCTTGCACGCCCACCCTCCTCACGAAAGGACAGTCACATGAAACGCATCACCGTCTGGTTAACCGCCCTCGCCACCTGCCTGGTCCTGGCCGCCTGCAGCAGCACCTGGTCCGGCGTCAAGGAAGACTCCAAGGAAATCGGCCATTCCGTTGGCAAGGGCCTGGAAAAGGCCGGCGAAAAGATCCAGGACATCACCAAATAAGCCCATGCAAAAGTTCACCGTGCATCAGGGCCTGGTGGCGCCCATGGACCGCGACAACGTGGACACGGACGCCATCATTCCCAAGCAGTTCCTCAAGTCGATCAAGCGCACGGGCTTTGGCCCCAACCTCTTCGACGAATGGCGCTATCTGGACCCGGGCTATCCCGGCCAGGACCCAGCCTCGCGCAAGCCCAACCCGGACTTCGTGCTGAACCAGCCGCGTTACCAGGGTGCTTCCATCCTGCTGGCGCGGCAGAACTTCGGCTGCGGCTCATCGCGTGAACACGCGCCCTGGGCCATCGAGCAGTACGGCTTTCGCGCGCTGATCGCGCCCAGCTATGCCGACATCTTCTTCAACAACTGCTTCAAGAACGGCCTGCTGCCCATCGTGCTGCCCGAGGCCACGGTGGCACAGCTGTTCGACGAATGCGCAGCCTTCCCCGGCTACCAGCTCACCATCGACCTGGAGCGGCAGGTGATCGTCAAGCCCCAGGGCGAGGAGATCGCCTTCGACGTGCAACCTTTCCGCAAGTACTGCCTGCTCAACGGCTTCGACGACATCGGCCTGACCCTGCGCCACAAGGACAAGATCCAGGCCTACGAAGCGCAGCGCTTGGCGACCAAGCCCTGGCTGGCGCACGTGATGTAAGCACACCCCAGGCTGCGCGCCTCGTTGGGCGCTCCACCCCCCCCCTTGCAGGGGCAACGCCAGCGGCCCGGCAAAGCCGGTTCCGCAGCGTTCCCCGAATAAGCCACTGGAAACTTAAGAATGAAAATCGCAGTTCTGCCTGGTGACGGCATCGGCACCGAAATCATCGCCGAGGCCGTCAAGGTGCTCAAGGCCCTGGACCTGAAGTTCGAGCTGGAGACCGCCCCCGTCGGCGGCGCGGCCTACGAAGCCGCTGGGCACCCCCTGCCCGAGAGCACGCTCAAGCTCGCCAAGGAAGCCGATGCCATCCTCTTCGGCGCGGTCGGCGACTGGAAGTACGACAAGCTGGAGCGCGCGCTGCGCCCCGAGCAGGCCATCCTGGGCCTGCGCAAGCACCTGGGCCTGTTCGCCAACTTCCGCCCCGCCATCTGCTACGAGCAGCTGACACACGCCTCCAGCCTGAAGCCCGAACTGGTGTCGGGCCTGGACATCCTGATCGTGCGTGAACTGACCGGCGACATCTACTTCGGCCAGCCGCGTGGCAAGCGCACGGCCACCGATGGCGCCTTCCCCGGCGCGGAAGAAGCCTTCGACACCATGCGCTACACCCGCCCCGAGATCGAGCGCATCGCCCACGTCGCCTTCCAGGCCGCGCGAAAGCGCAACAAGAAGGTCACCAGCGTGGACAAAGCCAATGTGCTGGAGACCTTCCAGTTCTGGAAGGACATCGTCACCGAAATCGGCCAGCAGTACCCGGATGTGAAGCTGGACCACATGTACGTGGACAACGCGGCCATGCAGCTCGTAAAGGCGCCCAAGTCCTTCGACGTGATCGTCACCGGCAATATGTTTGGCGACATCCTGAGCGACGAGGCCTCGATGCTGACCGGCTCCATCGGCATGCTGCCCTCGGCCAGCCTGAACAGCAAGAACCAGGGCCTGTACGAGCCCAGCCACGGCAGCGCGCCCGACATCGCGGGCAAGGGTGTGGCCAACCCGCTGGCCACCATCCTGTCCGCCGCGATGATGCTGCGCTTCAGCCTGAACCAGGAAGCCGCCGCCCAGCGCATTGAAGCCGCCGTGCAGAAGGTCTTGGCCCAGGGACTGCGCACGCCGGACATCCACAGCGCGGGCACGACCCAGGTCGGCACGGCGCAGATGGGGGATGCGGTGGTCAAGGCGCTGGCTTGAGCAGGCTCTTCACCCCGTCATACAAGCTGCCTCCCAAGGCAGCTTTTTCATGCACGGCTTCAGTTTCCTCACGCGGCTCAGCCCGCTTTTTCATAGATCACGAAACGCTTGGTCGTGGCTTCGACCACCTCCCACGTTCCCACGAAACCACGCGGGATCACGAATTCGTCACCCACACGCAGCGTCACCGCATGGCCCGCTTCGTCGGTTATGACGCTCACGCCGTCCAGCATGCGGCAATACTCTTCCTCGGTGTAGTGGATACGCCACTTGCCGGGCTCGCTGCGCCATAGGCCGACGACGTACTGCTGCGTCGGGTCGGTGTACTGCATCCACAGGGTCTGCTTCGGATTGCCAGTGATGAGTTTCTCGGGCGCGAGGAAATAAACTTCTGGCGTGCCAGCGCCTTCGACTTCCGCAGCCGACAGCAGAAGATGCACGGTGGGCGAGTTCATGTTGGCAGCAAGCACTCAAGGCCGGTCCATCTGCACGACCCGGGCCGTCAGGCGACGCACCACGGGCAGCAGCAAGAGCACCATCGGAAAGGCCACCGCCCAGGACAGGCCCCAGGCGCCCAGCCAGCCCGGCAGCGTCAGACCCCGCCAACCCACGCCTCGCAGGATACTGATGAAGGAAATGATGCCGGACATCATGAACGACAGAAAGAAGGGCATCACCACGCCGGCGTGGCGCGCGGGGAGCTTGCGCAAGGGAAGGGAAATGGGGAATTGCATGAAACTTCGGTCAGGCGCACGACGCGCCGCCCGGCCACGATTGTTCCACAGGGACTGCGGCGACCAGCCCATCCGCTACAATCCCCAGCCATGTCGCCCGCCTGCCTGTTCCCCCTGAACACCGCCGCCATCCTGGCCGGCGCGGTCGCGCGCGCGGACATCACCAAAACCACGACGATCAAGGGCTGACCTCGCCCCGGCTCGTCGCGCGCCCTTTCCGGCACCGAACGACGAGTCGGAGCCGGGCCACAGCCCCGAATTCCCATGGTTGCGTCGCAGCGACGTCCGGTGTGCATGGACGCTGTTTGTTTTAAACCTGATGTTGTGAAGGGCACGGTAATGAGCAAGTTGGTAGGTCTGGTCGGCTGGCGCGGCATGGTCGGCTCGGTGTTGATGGATCGCATGGTCGCGGAGAAGGATTTCGACCAGATCGAGCCGTTGTTTTTCTCCACCTCTAACTCGGGCGGCAAGGCCCCGACGATGGCGAAGAACGAGACCACGCTGCAGGACGCGCACAACATCGACGCGCTCAAGCGTTGCGACATCATCATCACTGCCCAGGGCGGCGACTACACGACCGAGGTCTTCCCCAAGCTGCGTGCGGCGGGCTGGAAGGGACATTGGATCGACGCGGCCTCCACCCTGCGCATGAAGGACGACGCGGTCATCATCCTGGACCCGGTGAACCTGCCGGTCATCCAGAACGCCTTGTCCAAGGGCGGTCTGAACTGGATCGGTGGCAACTGCACCGTGAGCTGCATGCTGATGGGCGTGGGCGCGCTGTACAAGGCGGGCCTGGTCGAATGGATGAGCACCCAGACCTACCAGGCCGCCAGCGGCGGCGGCGCGCAACACATGCGCGAGTTGCTCACGCAGTACGGCACCTTGAATGCCGAGGTCAAGAACTTGCTGGCCGACCCCAAGAGCGCCATCCTGGAGATCGACCGCAAGGTCATCGCCAAGCAGCGCAGCCTGTCGGCTGAGGAAACCGCCAACTTTGGCGTGCCGCTGGGCGGCTCCTTGATTCCCTGGATCGACAAGGACCTCGGCAATGGGGTCAGCCGCGAAGAATGGAAGGGCGGCGCCGAGACCAACAAGATCCTGGGCCAAGGTGAAGGCTTCGGCTCGCCAGCCGTGCCGGTCGACGGTTTCTGCGTGCGCATCGGTGCGATGCGCTGCCACAGCCAGGCCCTGACCTTCAAACTGAAGAAGAATGTACCCTTGGCCGACATCGAGGCCATGATCGCCGCTGACAACGCCTGGGTGAAGGTGGTGCCCAACAACAAGGAAGCCACCATCCGCGACTTGACCCCCGTGGCCGTGACGGGCACGCTGACCATCCCCGTGGGTCGCATCCGTAAGATGGCCATGGGGCCGGAATACCTGGGCGCCTTCACCATTGGCGACCAGTTGCTCTGGGGCGCGGCCGAACCGTTGCGTCGTATGCTGCGCATCCTGCTGGAGGCCTGAAACCCCCAGCGCATGGGCACACGCCCCTCTGGGCCCCTTACAGGCCCAGGCGTTGCCCAAAGCAAGATAAAACGCAAAGATTAAGCATCTTCTCAGCTTGTCAAGCCAAGTCATTGATGCTATGGTACTTTTTGATTTTCAGCCCCTGCCCGATCTTCGGAGGCCCTCGTGATTTCCGCCCAACCCCACCGCGCCCGCAAGCCATCCGGCGTGCTTCAGAAAAGCGCCTTGGCCCTGGCCTGCGCGACGGCGCTCGGCTTGTTCAGCGCCGCAGCCCATGCGCTGTCCCTGGGCCGCGCGGTGGTCCAGTCGTCGCTGGGTGAACCGCTGCGCGCCGAAGTCGAGCTGCTGGACATCAGCAACGAAGAGGCTGCCACGCTGCGCGCGCGCCTGGCCACGCCCGAATCCTTCGCCGCCAGCGGCATGGAATACAGCCCGGCGCTCAATGGTCTGCAGATCTCCTTGCAACAGCAGGACGGCCGCTATTTCCTGCGCCTGAGCAACCCGCAGAGCGTCGGCGAACCTTATGTCGACCTGATTCTGGAAGCCACCTGGGCTTCGGGCCGTCTGGTGCGCGACTACACCCTGCTGTTCGATCCCCCCCCCGGCGGCGGACGGACTCCCAGCTCGACGGACCCGACCCAGGCCGGTGCCGCAACGCCCGAGGCTGCAGCCCCTGCCCCCGTGTTCACGCCGCCCGTCACGACGGCGCTGCCCACACCCGTCACGCCCTTGCCCGACGCTGCGCCCGCAGATGTGACTGCCGCACCCGTGGCGGTGGCACCCACCGAGCCCGGCCCAGCCGAACCTGCAACCTCCGATACCCCGCCCGCCACACAGGCCACGTCATCCGACGCCGCGCCGTCCGCGCCTGCGGACGCGGCAGCCTCGGCGACGACCCCAGCGACCACCAGCGAAGCAGCGCCAGCCGGCGCGACTCAGAGCGCGACACCCGCACCGGCGGCCGCCCAGACCAGGCCCCGTCAGGCTGCACCGGCACGCGACACGCGCATCAACGTCAAGTCCGGCGACACGGCGGGCGAGATCGCGCTGGCGCAGCTGGCCCGACAACCAGCCTATGTGCAAGTCTCGCTGAACCAGATGCTGGTGGCCATGCTGCGCGCCAACCCGCACGCCTTCGTCAACGGCAATGTCAATCGCCTGCGCGCCGGTGTCGTGCTCACGCTTCCCGGCGCCGAGACCGCCCAGAACGTGAGCCGCACGCAAGCGCGCCAGCTGGTCATTGCCCAGAACCTGGACTTCGACGAATACCGCCGCCGCCTGGCTGACGCCGCCCCCGCAAGCGCCACCGCCGCCCAGCGCCAGACTGGCGGCAGCGTGCAACCTCAGGTGCAGGACCGCCGGGCCGCCCCTGCGACGCCCGACCAACTCACCCTCTCCAAGGGTGCAGTGCAGGCGCAGAGCGCACAAGCCCTGGCCGAGGAACGCAAAGCCCGGGAAGCCGCCGAACGCAGCGCAGCCTTGAACAAGAACATCGCCGAGCTGGAACAGCTCAGCAAGGCCACCACCCCCACCCCGCCCGGCTCTGGCCCCACAACCCAGCCCGGTGCCACGGCGGCCCCCGCCGCGCCGGCCACAGGGTCCGTCCCCGTCACCTCGGCCGCTGGCGCGGCCGCCCAGGATGCCGCAGCCGCCGCAGCGCCGGACGACAGCCTGTCTTTCGATGAACTCGTCAACGACCTGCTGGCCAACCCCGTGGTGCCCGCCGTCGGCGCGGGCTTGGCAGCCCTGCTGATCGGGTTGCTGGTCTACCGCCGACGCAAGCAACGCCCTGCCCAGGACGAATTCCAGGACAGCATGCAGGCCAACGACGGGCCGGCCGACGCGCAAGGCGCGCCCTCGGTGCCTGCGGGCGATGACGTGGACCCGGTGGCCGAGGCCGAGCTCTACCTCTCCTATGGCCGAGACCAGCAAGCCGAAGACATCCTCAAGGATGCCCTGCCGCGCCAACCCAGGCGCGTGGCCATTCACCAGAAACTGGCCGAGATCTATGCCAAGCGCGGTGACCTGGCCAATTTCACGCTGATCGCGACCCAGGCGCACGAAGCCAGCGGCGGCAGCGGCCCCGAGTGGGACGTGATCAGCACGCTGGGCCGCGAACTCGATCCGGACAACGCCCTCTACCAGTCCGGTGACGCTCTGCTCAACGTCTCGCCTGACGCGGATCTGGACTTTGGCGACGCGCCGCCGGCTCCGATGGCCGCCCCGGCCCCTGCCGCCCGGCCCGAACCTGCGCCGGTGGACTTCGACCTGAGCAGCCTGTCGCTGGACCTGGACGCGCCCTCGCCCAGCCTGAGCGCGGCCCCCACGCCGGCCGAGGATGAGGACGACCCGCTGGCCACCAAGCTGGCCCTGGCGGATGAGTTCAAGGCCATCGGCGACACCGACGGCGCACGCGCGCTGATCGAAGAAATCATCGCCGAGGCCGAGGGTGAGATGAAGGCGCGCGCCGAGCAGGCCCTGGCGGCCCTCGGTTGATGCGCCGGCGGTGTGCCGCAGCGCGGACCTGAGAACCGCGGCATGCGCGTCGCCCTGGGCCTGAGCTACGACGGCGCGGCCTACGAGGGCTGGCAAAGCCAGTCCTCGGGCCGCACGGTGCAGGACCGGCTGGAGCACGCCCTGGGCCGGTTCGCCGATGAGCCCATCTCCACCCTCTGCGCGGGCCGCACCGACGCGGGCGTGCACGGCCTGATGCAGGTGGTGCATTTCGACACGAGCGCGCAGCGCACGCCCTACGCCTGGGTGCGCGGCACCAACACCCATCTGCCGGCCGATATCGCCGTGCAGTGGGCGCAGCCGGTGCCGGACGAATTCCATTCCCGTGCCAGCGCGACCAGTCGCCGTTATGCCTACGTTCTGCTGCAGTCCCCTGTGCGGCCCAGCGTAGAAGCGCGGCGCGTGGGCTGGGTGTTCCAGCCGCTGGATCTGGATGTCATGCAGGCCGCCTTGCCTCATCTGCTGGGCGAGCGGGATTTCACCTCCTTTCGCGCCGCGGCCTGTCAGGCCCTGTCCCCGATCAAGAACCTGATGCGGGTGGAAATCAGCCGGCACGGCGCGCGCGATGGCAGCCACGCACCAGACACTTGTTACTGGCGCTTCGAGTTCGAGGCCAGCGCCTTCTTGCACCACATGATCCGCAACATCATGGGTTGCCTGATCGTGATCGGTCAGGGCAAGAAGCCGCCCACCTGGATGGCCGAGGTCGTCGCGGCCCGCAGTCGGGACGCCGCCGCTCCGACCTTCATGCCCGATGGTCTCTATTTCCTCGGGCCGCGTTACGACGCGCACTGGGGTTTGCCGGAGCGCACACCAGCGTTTGACTGGTTGCCTTGAGTGTCCACGCTTTGGGCACTCACTGCCCCACAGAATCCGGACGCCACCGCGTTGACTGCGCACATGGGGGTTACGCCGCCCGCCTCATATGATTTGCTGCGCAAATCGAAATCGGCAGGCGGCGTAGCCCCCATGTGCTTGAACCTGCATCTCAACTGTCCGCATGCATTGAGTGCCGGCTCCAAGCAGGCGCGCGGGTTTGGGTGAACCCGACGATTTGGATTTGCGCAGCAAATCGTATGAGGAGTGGTCGCCCAAACCCGTGCGCCTGCGTGTCACCAAAGCAGCGTACGCCAGCTAACATCACCCCATGAGGACAAGAATCAAGATCTGCGGCCTGACCCGCGAACAAGACGTGGATGCCGTGGCCGAAGCCGGGGCCGATGCCGCCGGCTTCGTGCTCTATGAAAAAAGCCCGCGCCACGTCCTGCCGCACCGCGCCGCGGTCCTGGCCCGGCGCCTGCCGGCCTTCGTCACACCCGTGCTGCTCTTCGTCAACGCCACGCCGGGCCAGGTCCGGCTGGCCTGCGAGCTGATTCCCAACGCCGTTTTGCAATTCCACGGCGACGAAACGCCGCAACATTGCCTGATGCTGGCCAAGGCCGCCAGCGAACGGCCCCATCCGCGCGCCTTCCTGCGTGCCGCCCGCATTCCCCTGCAGAACGGGCTTGGTGAAATCGGCGAGGCGTTTGACCTCGTAAAATACGCGCACGATTACGCCCATGCCCAAGCCATCCTCCTCGACGCACAGGTCGAAGGTTATGGCGGCGGCGGCAAAACTTTCGAATGGTCACAGCTTCCTCCAAACGTCGACGCTCACCTCGTCTTGAGTGGTGGGTTGACGCCTGCAAATGTGGGCGATGGCATCCGCCTGCTGCGGCCGCGCTGTAAATCGCTGGCCGTGGACGTGAGCTCCGGCGTCGAAGCCTCCAAGGGAGTGAAGGACGCCGGGAAGATCCAGGCCTTCGTCGCCGCCGTGCGCGCGCAAGACGCGACAGCGACGCAGGCATAAACCGTTTGGAAACCACCATGTCTGATCATTCCCACTCCGACGCCCTGCGGGGCGCTGCGGCCTTGCCCGATGCATCCGGCCACTTCGGCCCTTACGGCGGCAGCTTCATCAGCGAAACGCTGACCCAGGCCGTCAACGAACTCAAGGCCACCTACGCCAAGTACCAGCACGACCCGGAATTCCTCACGGAGTTCCAGTACGAACTGGCCCACTTCGTCGGCCGCCCCTCCCCCATCTACCACGCCGCGCGCATGAGCCGCGAACAGGGCGGCGCACAGATCTTCCTCAAGCGCGAGGACCTCAACCACACCGGCGCGCACAAGATCAACAACACCATCGGTCAGGCGCTGCTCGCCAAACGCATGGGCAAACCGCGTGTCATCGCTGAAACCGGTGCGGGCCAACATGGCGTGGCCACCGCGACCATCTGCGCGCGCTATGGCCTGGAGTGCGTGGTCTACATGGGCAGCGAGGACGTGAAACGCCAGTCGCCCAACGTCTACCGCATGAAGCTGCTGGGCGCGACCGTGGTGCCGGTGGAGTCCGGCAGCAAGACGCTCAAGGACGCGCTCAACGAGGCCATGCGCGACTGGGTGGCCAATGTGGACAACACTTTCTACATCATCGGTACCGTGGCTGGCCCCCACCCCTACCCGATGATGGTGCGCGATTTCCAAAGCGTGATCGGCGAGGAATGCCTGGTGCAGATGCCCGAGATGCTCCGGCGCGCGGGCTGCACAACCACGCAGCCAGACGCCGTGCTGGCCTGCGTGGGCGGCGGCAGCAACGCCATGGGCATCTTCCACCCTTACATCCCCCATGCGCAGACCCGGCTGATCGGCATCGAGGCTGCGGGCGAGGGCCTGGACACGGGCAAGCATGCCGCGTCCCTGCAGCGTGGTACGCCCGGTGTGCTGCACGGCAACCGCACCTACGTGCTGCACAACGACGATGGTCAGGTCACGGAAACCCACAGCATCAGCGCCGGCCTGGACTACCCCGGTGTTGGCCCCGAACACGCCTGGCTCAAGGACACGGGCCGCGCGGAGTACGTGGGCATCACCGACGAGGAAGCGCTGGCCGCCTTCCACTACCTTTGCCGCACCGAAGGCATCATTCCCGCGCTCGAATCCAGTCATGCCCTGGCCTACGCCATGAAACTGGCGAAAACCATGCGGACCGACCAGAGCATCCTGGTCAACCTCTCAGGCCGGGGCGACAAGGACATCGGTACCGTGGCCGACCTCTCAGGCGTGGATTTTTACGACCGGCCGTCGATGCGCGGCCATACGGTGAAGGGTGGCACAGGTCCGACCGCACCGGCCCAGAACGCGGGCATGGGAGGCACCAAGGCATGAGCCGGATCACCGACACCTTCGAACAGCTGAAAAGCGAAAAACGCAAGGCGCTGATTCCCTTCGTCACGGCTGGCTATCCCTACCCCGACATCACGCCCGCGCTGATGGCGGGCATGGTCGAGGCCGGGGCCGACGTGATCGAACTGGGCGTGCCCTTTTCCGATCCCAGCGCCGACGGACCGGTGATCCAGGCGGCGGGAGACAAAGCCCTGGCCGCGGGCATCGGCCTCAAGCAGGTGCTGAGCATGGTGCGCGAGTTCCGCGTCAAGAACCAGACCACGCCCGTGGTGCTGATGGGCTACGCCAATCCCATCGAACGCTACGACCAGTTGCATGGGGCCAGCCATTCTGCCGGTGCCCAGGCGGACTCCGCTTTCGTGCGCGACGCCGCGGCGGCCGGCGTGGACGGCGTGCTCGTCGTCGACTATCCGCCCGAGGAGTGTCAGGACTTTGCCGCCCGGCTGAAGGCCCAGGGCATGGACCTGATCTTCCTGCTCGCGCCCACCAGCACAGACGAGCGCATGGCCCAAGTGGCCCAACTGGCCAGCGGCTACGTCTACTACGTTTCGCTCAAAGGCGTCACCGGCTCGGGCGCGCTGGACACCTCGGCCGTGCAGGCCATGCTGCCGCGCATACGCCAGCACGTGAAGATCCCGGTCGGTGTCGGTTTCGGCATACGGGATGCGGAAACCGCCAAAGCCATCGGCGCCAGCGCCGACGCGGTGGTCATCGGCAGCCGCATCCTGCAGCTGATCGGTGACAAGCCCCACGCACAAGTCGTTACCGTTGCCATGGACTTCCTGCGGGGCATCCGCCGGGCCCTGGACAGTTTGGAGGGATAATCCCCGCCTCGCGCGCCCGTCGCCAATTGGCGACAGCCGGCCCCTGCCGGCGCCAGCCGGCGCGCCCCATCCCGATCTTTTCCGATCTGAGAGGAATCCAACATGAGTTGGCTCGAAAAACTTCTGCCCCCGAAAATCCAGCCCAGCGATCCGGCGGAGCGCCGCACCGTGCCCGAGGGCCTGTGGATCAAGTGCCCGAGTTGTGAATCCGTGCTCTACAAGACCGACCTGGAGCACAACCAGAACGTCTGCCCCACCTGCGGCCATCACCACCGCATCGACGCGCGCACGCGGCTCAACCTCTTCCTGGACAACGAAGGCCGTTATGAGATCGGCCAGGAAGTGCTGCCCGTGGACGCACTCAAGTTCAAGGACAGCCGCAAATATCCTGAGCGCCTGAAGGAAGCCATGGAAGCGACGGGCGAGACCGACGCGCTCATCGTCCAGGGCGGCGCGGTGCACGGCATCGGCGTCGTGGCGGCGGCGTTTGAATTCGGCTTCATGGGCGGCTCCATGGGTTCCGTGGTCGGCGAACGTTTCGTGCGCGGCGTGGAAACCGCCATCGAGCAGAAGGTGCCTTTTGTCTGCTTCACTGCCACCGGCGGCGCGCGCATGCAGGAAGGCTTGCTCTCGCTGATGCAGATGGCCAAGACCAACGCGGCCCTGACCCGCCTGGCCAAGAAGAAGCTGCCCTACATCAGCGTGCTGACCGACCCGACCATGGGCGGTGTGTCCGCCGGTTTCGCCTTCGTGGGTGACATCGTGGTCGCCGAGCCCAAGGCCCTGATCGGATTCGCCGGCCCGCGCGTGATCGAAAACACCGTGCGCGTCAAGTTGCCCGAAGGTTTCCAGCGCGCCGAATTCCTGCAGGAAAAGGGCGCCGTGGACTTCATCTGCGACCGCCGCGAACTCCGCAAGACCGTCGCCAGCGCCCTGGCCATGCTGCTGCGCCAGCCCGCCGACGCGCTGATCTGAGCCCGGGCGCCTGCGCCGCCCGCGGCGTACCCGAGCTGCACAAGCGAAAACGCCAGCCCGAAGGCTGGCGTTTTTCATGGGCGGTACAGATTGCGCTGCTGTCGGCTGAAACCGACTTGGACCAGCTGCTTCAATAGAAGGCGGACCGCTCGAAGTGCCCCAGCACGATGCTGATGATCTGCAAGAGCACCAGCAGCACCAGCGGGGACAGATCAATCCCGCCCACCAGCGGCATGTAACGGCGTATGGGGGCCAGGGCCGGGATCACCAGCCGGTCCAGCAGGTCCGCCAGGGCGCTGCGCGCCTGCACCCAGGACAGCACGGCGTAGATGATGACCAGCACCGTCAGGCCCGACACCGCCAAGCGCAGCACCCCGAACAGCGCCAGGATGAGCACGCCCACGTAGCTGAAGGCCATGCCCTGAAAGGCCCACAGCAAGCTGAATTGCGCGAGCTTGATCAGCCAGGCGGCGATCAGGCTGGCCAGGTCCCAGCGTCCGGCGGACGGAATGACACGCCGCAGTGGCAGCACGATCCAGTCCGTCAGCACAAAGACAAAACGCCCCAGCGGGTTGCCCGAGCTGGCCGACATGGGTATACGCTGCTGCTGCATGTACAGGCGCAGCAGGCAGGCGCCGCCCAGCACGCTGGCGGCAACTTCAAGCAGGAGGGAAACGATCTGGAACAGCATGGGTGGACGATCGGCAGAGTGGGAACACATCGGTCCGGACCGGCGCCGGACCCCGGCGGGGAAGGCCGATGATAGCCTCTCATAAAATGGTGGGTTCGGGCCGCCGGGCGGCCCCATCCTCACCAAGCAAGTCCATGTCCGAACACCAGACCTCCGCCTCGGCGACCTCTCAGGCCAACGCCGCGCAAGATGACAACCAGCTCATCGCCGAACGACGCGAGAAACTGAAAGCCATCCGCGAGCAGCAGGCGCAAGGCCGGGGCGTGGCCTTCCCCAACGACTTCAAGCCCGCCGACCGAGCCGCCGCCATCCACGCCGCCCACGCGGGTCAGACGCCAGAAGGTCTGTTGGAACAGGCGCCGCGCGCCAGCGTGGCCGGCCGCATGATGCTCAAGCGCGTGATGGGCAAGGCCAGCTTCGCCACCTTGCAGGACGCCACGGGCCGCATCCAGCTCTACGTGACGCGCGACGCCGTGGGCGAGGAGGTCTACGCCGCCTTCAAGCATTGGGATCTGGGCGACATCCTGGCCGCCGAAGGCACGGTGTTCAAGACCAAGACGGGTGAACTCTCCATCAACGTCAGCCAGATCCGCCTGCTGACCAAGAGCCTGCGCCCCATGCCGGACAAGTTCCACGGCGTGGCCGACCAGGAAGTGAAGTACCGCCAGCGCTACGTCGACCTGATGGTGGACGAGGAAGCCCGCAAGCGCTTCACCGCGCGCAGCAAGGCCGTGTCTTCGATCCGCGACTACATGGTGCAACACGGCTTCCTCGAGGTCGAGACGCCCATGCTCCATCCCATCCCGGGCGGCGCCAATGCCAAGCCCTTCGTCACGCACCACAACGCACTCGACCAGGAGATGTTCCTGCGCATCGCGCCCGAGCTTTACCTCAAACGCCTGGTGGTCGGTGGCTTCGAGCGCGTGTTCGAGATCAACCGCAACTTCCGCAACGAAGGCATCTCGGTGCGCCACAACCCCGAGTTCACGATGATGGAGTTCTACGCGGCCTACTGGGACTACCAGGACCTGATGACCTACACCGAGGGCCTGGTCCGCCACGCCGCCTTGCAGGCCACGGGTTCGCTGCAGCTGACGTACGGTGGCAAGGCCGTGAATCTTTCCCAGCCTTTCGAACGCCTGACCATCCGCGAGGCCATCATCAAGTACAGCGAGGCCGGCAGCGCGCATGTGGATGACAGCGCCTGGCTAATCAATGCCTTGCAGAAGCTGGGCCTCTCGGAAGCCAAGAACAAGCTGTCTGCCAAGTCGCTCGCGGGCCTGCAGGTGCTGTACTTCGAGGAAGTGGTCGAGGAAAAACTCTGGCAACCCACCTTCGTGATGGAGCATCCGGTGGAAATCTCGCCGCTGGCGCGCGCCAGCGACAAGCACCCCGAGGTGACCGAGCGTTTCGAGCTCTACATCACGGGCCGTGAATTCGGCAACGGCTTCTCGGAGCTGAACGACGCCGAGGAACAGGCCCGGCGCTTCCAGTCCCAGGTCGAGGCCAAGGACAGCGGCGATGACGAAGCCATGTATTTCGACCATGACTTCGTGCGCGCGCTCGAATACGGCATGCCGCCCACGGGCGGCTGTGGCATCGGCATCGACCGCCTGATGATGTTGCTGACCGACAGCGCCAGCATTCGCGACATCATTCTGTTCCCGGCCCTGCGGAGGGAAGGCTGAGCCAGGCGCCTCGCCTGTTCAAGCGCGGGTCGTCATGGCACGGAACCCCTACTACGACCCAGCCAAACCGCACCATCGGCCCCAGGGTTTCCAGAACGTCGACCGGGAGTTCCCAGGCAAAAGCCTGGCCGAGGTGCTGCGCTGGAAGATCGAAGCCAGCCGAAGGTCATTGCCACCGCCGCCCTCGGCCCCGATTCCGGCCGTGCCGCCCGATCTGGACTTCCTGCACCGCAATGCCGGGGCCGGGGCAACCATGCAACCCACCGTGACCTGGATCGGCCACGCCACGGTCATGGTGCAGATGAGTGGCATCACCCTGCTCACGGACGCGATCTTCTCGGAACGCGCGTCGCCCTTCTCCTTCCTCGGACCAAAGCGCCACCAGCCCCCCGGCGTCGCGCTGGGCGACCTGCCCCACATCGATCTGGTGCTGACCTCGCACAACCACTACGACCACCTGGACGCGGCGTCGGTGCAGGCCTTGAACCGGCAAGCCGGTGGCGCGCCGCTGTTTGTCGTGCCCCTGGGACTGCGTCCCTGGCTGGTGGCACGCGGCATAGACGTCGACCAAGCCGTGGAGTTGGACTGGTGGGACAGCCACCCGGTACAAGCGCCCAGCGGCACGGTGGACGTGGTGCTGGTGCCAGCCCAGCATTGGTCCGCGCGCGGCCTGGGCGACCGCATGGCCACGCTCTGGGGCGGTTTTGCGGTGTTCGGCCCCGACTTTCACCTGTTCTTCGCGGGAGATACTGCCTATAGCCGCGAGTTCTCCGCGTTGCGTGCCCGATACGCCGAACGCCAGTCGGAGGCCGAGGGGGGTGGTTTTGACCTTGCCCTGCTGCCCATCGGGTCCTACGAGCCGCGCTGGTTCATGCGCGACCAGCATGTGAACCCGGAAGAAGCCGTCAAGATCCACCGCGACCTCGCGGCCAAGCGCTCGCTGGGCATGCATTGGGGCACGTTTGCGCTGACCGACGAAGCGTTGGATGAGCCACCCCGGGCCCTGGCCAAAGTGCTGCGCCAGCAAGCCATCAAGGACGAAGCTTTTTTCGTGATGGCCATCGGCGAGACGCGGCAACTTCCGCCCAGGCGTCGGCCTGGGCCCTAACACACAGCCCGTGACCTGGCTTGCATGGCATGCCAAGGGCGACCAAGCGCCTGGGCCAGACCTCAGTCCAGATTCAGGGGCCGCCCCAGGCCCGTTCGACCCGGGCCACGCGCAGCTCGTAGTGTTCGTACCACTGCGTGCGCCCCTGCTCCTGCGCCACCCGGTGCTCGGCATGGCGGCGCCAGGCGGCGATGTCTTCCTCGCTACGCCAATAGGACACGGTGATGCCGAAGCCATCGGCACCGCGCACGCTCTCCACGCCCAGAAAACCGGGTTGCTGCGCGGCCAGTTCCACCATGCGTTCCGCCATGGCACCGTAGCCGGCCTCGCCCGGCGTGCGGCGCGAGGAAAAAATCACCGCGTAATACGGTGGCTCGGGCAGGCGGGCGAACGGTGTTGGTGTCTGCGCGCTCATGGCAGCAGCTCCAGCGCGCGCACATAGGCCGGGTCGACCATCAGCGCATCCCAGTCCAGCGCGGGAGTTTGGGGCAGCAGATCGAGGCGGCGCTGCTCGCTGGCCTCGGAGGGCAACCAGCGGCCTTTGATCTGCGCCTCGGAGAGACCATCGATGAGTTCATCGATCGGCGTGCCGCCCTCGACGACGCTCTGATTGCACAGCAGCACCAGGTCACAGCCCGCGCTCAGGGCCGCCAGGGCGGCCTCCGTCGGACTGACTGGCCGGCCCTCGATCACGCGCGCGCCGGCCATGCTCAGGTCGTCGCTGAAGATCGCGCCGGTGAAGCCTAGCTGGGCTCGCAAGATATCGTTGAGCCAGCGGCTCGAAAAACCGGCGGGCCGCGCATCCACTTTGGGATAAATGACATGCGCGGGCATCACGCTGGTCAGCGTGGTGTTGAGCCATTCATAGGGCTTGGCATCATCAGCCAGGATGGCCTTGAGGCTGCGTTTGTCCACCGGAACCTCGGTGTGCGAATCCGCCGCCACGAAACCGTGGCCGGGGAAATGCTTGCCGCAATTGGCCATGCCGGCTTGCAGCAGGCCGTGCATCAGGCCCTTGGCCAGCAACGTGGCCACACGCGCATCCTGATGGTAGGCTCGGTCGCCGATGACGGTGCTGCCACCATAGTCGAGGTCAAGCACAGGCGTGAAGCTCAGATCGACCCCACAGGCGCGCAACTCGGCAGCCAGCACCTGACCGCAGGCCGTGGCGGCGTTGGTGGCCGCCATCGCGTCCTGCATCCAGAGTTCGCCCAGGCGCCGCATGGCGGGCAGGTGCGTGAACCCATCGGTCTTGAAGCGCTGGACGCGCCCGCCTTCGTGGTCCACGCAGATCAGCAGGTCGGGGCGCAGCTCCTTGATCTCGTCGTTGAGCGCGGTCAGCTGCGCGCGGCTCTGCCAATTGCGCGCGAAATGGATCACGCCGCCGACCAAGGGATGGTCTAGGCGGCGCCGGTCGTCGTCGGTCAGGGACAAGCCCGTCACGTCGATGATGAGGGGTGCGTGTTGCGTCATGGTGTTGTGCGTTTGGGGGTCAATCTTTCTCGACCACAACGAAGCTCGCGGCGTAGTCGGTCTCGTCGGTCACGGTCACATGGGCACGCAGGCCCTGCGCCTCGAACCAGGTCTTGAGGTCACCACCGAGTCGGATGTAAGGTTGTCCGCTGGCGTGATTGAGGATTTCGCAGCTGCGCCAGGTCATGGGCATGTGGATGCCCAGACCGATGGCCTTGCTGAAGGCCTCCTTGGCCGAGAAACGGGTGGCCAGGTAACGCAGACCGCGGTCGGGCCAGCGCGCGCTGCGCGCCTGCCAGACCTTCAGCTCGGACTCGCCCAGCACATGCCGCACGAAACGCTCGCCGCGCCTCTCGAAACTGGCCCGGATGCGGCGCACATCGCAGATGTCGGTGCCGATGCCGTAAATCATGCGAATGAAGCTCCCAGCTTGGTTACCGCGCCTGTGCAATACAACGCAGATAGTCCCGCACCGTGGCGGCGTAGCCGAGCTCCAGCGCATCGGCGATCAAGGCGTGACCGATGGAGACCTCCTTCACGCCCGGCACGGCGCGCAGGAAATCCGTGAGGTTATCGCGGTTGAGGTCGTGACCGGCATTCACCTCCAGACCAGTCGCCTGCGCAGCGCGGGCGGCATCGGCAAAGCGCTGAAGCTGCGCGGCTTGCCCGGCGCCGCCGTGGGCCGCTGCGTAGGGTTCGGTGTAGAGCTCGACCCGGTCCGCACCCAGGGCCTTCGCCGCAACCATGGCCTGCGGCTCGGCATCCATGAACAGACTCACGCGCACACCCAGCGCATGGCATTCGGCGATCAGGAGGCGCAGGCGTTCGGCGTCCTTCGCATCGTGGTCGGACAGGCGCCAGCCGTGGTCACTCGTGAACTGGCCCTCGCTGTCCGGAACGAAAGTGGCCTGGTGGGGCCGCATGCCCCGGCCTGCAAGCTCGCGGATGAAATCCATCAGGTTGTGGAAGGGGTTGCCTTCGATGTTGTATTCGCGGTCGGGCCAGGCTTTCAACAGTTCCGCGAGTTCAAACACGTCGCGCCCGCGGATGTGCCGCTCGTCCGGACGGGGATGCACCGTGATGCCCTGAGCGCCCGCCTGCAGACAGAGCATGGCCGCGCGGGTGACGCTGGGGATGTCCAGGTGGCGGGTATTGCGCAGCAGCGCCACCTTGTTGACGTTGACCGAAAGAGCGGTGGTGGGAATCATGGCTGTCATCGGGAGTGGGCTCAGCGGCCGGCCAAGCGCAGGGTCACAGATTCTGCAAGTCCATCATCAGTTGGCGGGTGCGCAGAGTGCCGCTGCCGCAATGGTAGTGGAGCAAAGCTCGCAGCTGGGGTTTGAGCTCGGACGCCACGCCGGCACAGGCACGCAAGGTGTCGAGAAAGGAGGCTTCGGGGGCCAGCGCCGCATGCAGGAGCCGCCATTGGGCGCCATTGAGCGTGACGCGGTCCTGGGTCTGCGCCAGGCGCAGCCCCCCCTCGGGCACGAGGCAATAGGCGGCGTCGGCGTCCAGCGGTCCCAAGGTCAAGGTCTGCATGTCCAGGGCCGGCAACAGCCCCGCCTCACGCAGCAACAGCAGTTCAAAGGCCCGCAGGGCCGCCTGCAACACCTCGCCATGCTCAGACGCCAGCAAACGCACCGCTTGGGCATAGATGTCGAACAGCGTCGGGTGGGGGTCGTCGCGGGCCAGCAGGCGGATCAGCAACTCGTTCAGGTAATAACCCGAGAGCAGCGCGTCGCCCGTGGGCATGACATGCCCGCCCACCCACTCGGCGCTTTTGAGGGTGCGCACCTCGCCCTCGCCGCCATAGCTCAGGCGCAGGGGCTGCAGGGGCAGCAGCACGGGGCGGAAACTGGATGTGGGTCGCTTCACGCCCTTGGCCGCCAGCGCCACGCGCCCATGGTGGCGCGTGTAGACCTCCAGGATCAGGCTGGTTTCGCTCCAGTCATAACGGTGGAGCACGAAGGCCGGTTCGTCGCTGATGCGTTTGATCGCCATGCGGCGTCACTCGTAGCCGAAGCTCCGCACCCGCGCTTCATCGTCGGCCCAGCCGGAACGCACCTTGACCCAGAGTTCCAGGAACACCTTGGCGTCCATCAACTTCTCCAGCTCCTGGCGCGCCTCCATGCCGATACGCTTGAGCCGCTCGCCCTTGTCGCCGATCACCATGGCCTTGTGGCCGTCGCGCTCGACCACGATGGTGGCGGCGATCTTGACGAAACGACTCGCCGTCTTGCCGGGCTCCTCCTCGAATTTGTCGACCACGACGGTCGAGGTGTAGGGCAGTTCGTCGCCGGTCAGGCGAAAGAGCTTCTCGCGCACGATTTCACCGGCCAGGAATTTTTCGCTGCGGTCGGTCAACTCGTCCTGGTCGTACCACCAGTCTTGCTCGGGCAAGTATTTCTCACAGATGCCCAGCAAACGCGCGATGTCCTTGGCGTTCTTGGCCGAGAGCGGCACGATCTCAGCCTTGGCGCCGAGGCGCTCGAAGCGGTGCTGCATCTCCTGCAACCAGGGCGCCAGTTCGGCGCGATGCTTGATGGTGTCGAGCTTGTTGGCGATCAGCAGCACGGGCACGCCTTCGGCCAGGAGCTTCAGTACCTGCTCGTCGGCCTGGTTGAAGCTGCCGGCTTCGACGACAAAAAGCACCAGATCCACGTCACCCACCGCGCCCTGCACGGTCTTGTTGAGCGAGCGGTTGAGTGCGTTGCCGTGCCGGGTCTGGAAACCGGGCGTGTCGACGAAGACGAACTGCGTCTGGCCCTCGGTGCGCATGCCGGTGATGCGATGGCGCGTGGTCTGAGCCTTGCGCGAGGTGATGCTGATCTTCTGCCCCACCAAGGCGTTGAGCAAGGTCGACTTGCCGACGTTGGGCTTGCCCACGATGGCCACCAGGCCGCAGCGCCTGGCAGGTGTGGAGAGAGTGTTTGCGGGTGTATTCATTCGTGGCCTCTGGCCTTCAAGGCCTGCAGCATGGCCGCAGCAGCGGCCTGTTCCCCGGCCCGGCGGGAACCGCCGATGCCACGCTCGATCAACTGGAATTCCGCGACCTCGCATTCCACGTCGAAGGTCTGCCGGTGCGCCGCGCCTGTGGTCGCCACCACCCGGTACAGGGGCAGCTTGAGCTTGCGCGCCTGCAGCCATTCCTGCAACTCTGTCTTGGGGTCCTTGGCGCTGGCCTGCATCTGAGGCGTGACCTCGACCTTTTCATAGAGGTGATGCACCAGGGCCTGCGCGGCGGCGTAACCAGCGTCCAGGTAGACGGCGCCGATCAAGGCCTCCAGCGCGTCGGCCAGGATGGACGGGCGCTTGTTGCCACCGGAGCGCAGCTCGCCATCGCCCAGGCGCAACAGCTCGGGCAGGCCGAGTTCCATGGCCAGTTGGTGCAGGGTCTCTTGCTTCACCAGGTTGGCGCGGATGCGCGAGAGGTCACCTTCCGGCAGCGCGTGCAAGCGCTGGTAGAGCAGATCGGCCACGGCCAGGTTCAGCACCGAGTCACCCAGGAACTCCAGGCGCTCGTTGTGGTCGGCGCAGAAGCTGCGGTGCGTCAACGCGCGCTGCAGCAGCGTCACGTCGGAAAAGGGGCGCTGCAAATGATCCTGCAAACGCGCCTGCAAAGTGCTCAAATCAGCCACGTTGCCTCAGTTTGTTGTGCGCCATCGCCGGCCTGACGAAGTGCATCCGTGGGTAGGAGTTTCAATCGAAGAAACCGATGCGCTTGAAGTCGCTGAAATTCATCCAGATCATGAAGGCCTTGCCGACGATGTTCTCGTCTGGCACAAAACCCCAGTAGCGGGAATCCAGCGAATTGTCCCGGTTGTCACCCATCACGAAATAGTGGCCCGCCGGCACCGTGCAGCGCAAACCTTCCTCGTTGTAGCTGCACGCTTCCCGGAAGGGGTAGTTGCCGATTTCCGCCTCGGCGAAGCCGCCACGCCGGGTTGTGTCCACGATCAGTCGGTACGCTTTCGGCTGGGCCGGCGCACCCAGAATCTCGCCGTACTGCTTGAAGTAGCGCATGGCGTCCTCGTCGAAAAACTCCGGCAGATCGCGGGTCGCCACCGGCTGCCCGTTGATGGCCAGGCGCTTGTTGGCGTACACCACCTCGTCGCCCGGCAAGCCGATCACGCGCTTGATGTAGTCCTGGCTGGGTTGAGGCGGAAAGCGAAACACCATCACATCACCACGTTCCACGGGATGTCCCTCGGTGAGCTTGGTGTTGACGACTGGCAGGCGGATGCCGTAGTGGTACTTGTTGACCAGGATCAGGTCACCAACCAGCAGCGTCGGGATCATGGAACCGGAGGGGATCTTGAAGGGCTCGAACAAAAAGGAGCGCAGCAGAAAGACCACGGCGATCACGGGAAACAGGCCCGCCGTCCAGTCCAGCCACCAGGGCTGGGCCAGCAGGCGGTTGCGCGCCTGCGCCAATTCTTCGCCCGCGACGCCCGCCTCAGCCGACACCTTGCGCCGCTCTTCGACCTCGGCCTCCAGCCGGGTCGCTGCCGCCTTGCGTCGCGGCAGGAAATAAAAACGCTCGCCCAACCAGTACAGGCCGGTCACGAAGGTGGCCAGGAACAGCAACAGGGCGAAATTGCCTTCGACCGCACCCAGGTACCAGGCACCGATGTAGCCCGCGAAGGCGGCCAGCACGCAGGCCGTCAGATATTGCATAACCATGTTGTTTCTTAGTCTTCCACCTGCAGGATGGCGAGAAAGGCTTCCTGCGGGACCTCGACGGCGCCGATCTGCTTCATGCGTTTCTTGCCCGCCTTCTGCTTTTCCAGGAGCTTGCGCTTGCGGGTGATGTCACCGCCGTAGCATTTTGCCAGCACGTTTTTGCGCAAGGCCTTGACGTTTTCGCGGGCAATGACCTGTGCGCCGATCGCGGCCTGGATGGCCACGTCGAACTGCTGACGGCTGATGATTTCGCGCATCTTGGCCGCGACGGCGCGGCCGCGGTAGGCAGCCTGGCTGCGGTGGACGATGATGGACAGCGCGTCCACCTTGTCGCCGTTGAGCAGGATGTCCACCTTCACCACGTCGGAGGCGCGGTACTCCTTGAACTCGTAGTCCATGCTGGCGTAACCACGGCTGACCGACTTCAGCTTGTCGAAGAAATCGAGCACGATTTCGCCCAGCGGCAGCTCATAGGTCAGCATGACCTGGCGCCCGTGGTAACTCATGTTGATCTGCGTGCCGCGCTTTTGGTTGGCCAGGGTCATGACCGGGCCCACGTAGTCCTGCGGCATGTAGAGGTGTACCGTGACGATGGGCTCGCGGATTTCCTCGATCTTGCCCTGCTCCGGCATCTTGGACGGGTTCTCCACCTTGACGACCTCGCCATCGCCCTTGAGCACCTCGTAGACCACGCTGGGTGCCGTGGTGATCAGGTCCTGGTCGAATTCGCGCTCCAGGCGCTCCTGCACGATTTCCATGTGCAGCAGCCCCAGGAAACCACAGCGGAAACCAAAACCCAGGGCCTGGCTGACCTCGGGCTCGAAATGGAGGGAGGCGTCGTTGAGCTTGAGCTTTTCCAGGCTGTCGCGCAGCGCGTCGTACTGGTTGGCTTCCGTCGGGTACAGGCCGGCGAAGACCTGCGGCTGGATTTCCTTGAAACCCGGGAGCGCCTCGGTCGCCGGTCCCAGGTTGTTGGGCAGCTTCTTTTCCAGCGTCACTGTGTCGCCCACCTTGGCGGCCGTCAGTTCCTTGATGCCGGCGATGATGTAGCCCACCTCGCCCGCCTCCAGGCTGTCGCGTGGCTGGTTGGCGGGCGTGAAGACGCCCAGGCTACCGGCTTCGTAGGCGGAGCCATTGGCCATCAACTTGATGCGCTCGCCCTTTTGCAGACGGCCATCCACCACGCGCACCAGCATGACCACGCCCACGTAGCTGTCGAACCAGCTGTCGATGATCATGGCGCGCAGGGGCGCGTCCGGATTGCCCCGGGGAGCCGGGATCTTGGCGACGATGGCCTCCAGGATCTCGTCCACGCCCATGCCGGTCTTGGCCGAGCAGGGAATCGCGCCCGAGGCATCGATGCCAATCACGTCCTCGATCTCTTCCTTGGCACGCTCGGGGTCAGCCTGGGGCAGGTCCATCTTGTTGAGCACGGGGAGCACCTCGACGCCAAGGTCGAGCGCGGTGTAGCAGTTCGCCACCGTCTGCGCTTCCACACCCTGCGACGCATCGACGACCAGCAGTCCACCCTCGCACGCGGAAAGCGAACGCGACACTTCGTAGGAGAAGTCCACGTGACCTGGTGTGTCGATCAGATTGAGGTTGTAGACCTGCCCATCACGCGCCTTGTATTGCAGCGCGGCGGTCTGCGCCTTGATAGTTATCCCACGCTCTTTCTCGATGTCCATCGAGTCGAGCACCTGGGCTTCCATCTCGCGCTCGGCCAAGCCGCCGCAGCGTTGAATCAGACGGTCCGCCAGCGTGGATTTGCCGTGATCGATGTGCGCAATGATCGAAAAATTTCTGATGTGCTTCATCAAGGGAAACGCTTAAGTGATTGATTTAACAGGGCACGAACACGACAACGGCAAGAAAAAAGGGCGCGTCGAGTTGTGACGCGCCCTGAACCAACAATCTATGGCAACTGCGATAGTTGGAGCTTCATTGTAGGCAAAAAGCCCCCCGAGTACAGCCCCAAAAATCGTCCAACCCTTCGTTGCGACGCCACAACAAGGATTTTATAAACAGCTTATCAACATGTTGTGTGAGCGACGCCTGGGACAAGTTGTGGGAGATCTGTGGAGCAAGCCGTCCGGTTCAGGAAAAATCCCGTATGGTGGTTTTCGCTTGGCTGCTTATGCATCAAACCAAGGTATCCAAGGCGCTTATTCTACCCAAACCAGTTGATTAAAAGTTTGTGAGCGTGCACAAACTTTTAATCAGATTGGATTGTCAGGTTCGAAAAAAAGTGAATTTTTTTGTGGATCCCTCCGGGGGACTCGAAATTTCCACTTTTTAACCCTGTATTTTTGTACAGTATTCAGGGCATTAACGCTGTGGGCGAATCACGGCGTATTGCGCCCAATCACCACGCCTGAAGAGCACTTGCACAGGGCGGCTCTGGTCCAGCTTGGACAGCACGGCTTCGAACTGACGCACCGAGCTGACCTCCACATTCGCCAGCGCCAGGATCACATCCCCCGTGCGCAGGCCCGCGCGCGCGGCCGCGTTACCCACCGCCTCCACGCGCACACCGCCCTTGAGCTTGAGCTCCCGCTTCTGGGCCTCGGTCAGGTCCACCACACGCAGTCCCAGCGCATCGGTGGAAGCAACCCGCGGCTCTTCCTGCTGCTGCGCCTCGGCCACCTGCTCGGAAGGCACCTCGCCGATGGTGATGGTCAAATCCTTGCGCGCACCGCGCCGGTACACCGTCAACGAGGCACGCGTGCCGGGCTTCAGCCCGCCGACCATGCGCGGCAGGTCAGACACCTTTTCAATGGCCTTGCCGTCCAGCCGCAGGATGATGTCGCCAGCCTCCACCCCGGCCTTCTCGGCCGGGGAACCGGACTCCACCGCGCGCACCAGCGCACCTTCAGGTTTGCCCAGGCCGATGGCCTCGGCCACGTCCTTGCTGACCTGATCGATCTGCACGCCGATGCGCCCGCGCGTCACCCGGCCGGTGGCGCGCAACTGGTCACTCACCCGCATGGCCTCGTCGATCGGGATGGCGAAGGCGATGCCCATGTAGCCGCCCGAGCGAGAATAAATCTGGCTGTTGATGCCCACCACTTCGCCGCGCAGATTGATCAGCGGCCCGCCTGAGTTGCCGGGGTTGATGGCCACGTCGGTCTGGATCAGCGGCAAGTAGTCGCCTGTGTCTCGCTGCTTGGCGCTGACGATGCCGGCGGTCACGGTGTTCTCCAGGCCGAACGGGGAGCCGATGGCCATCACCCACTCGCCCACCCGGAGCTTGTTCACGTCGCCCACCTTGACGGCGGGCAAGCCCGTGGCTTCGATCTTCACCACGGCCACGTCGGTGCGCTTGTCGGAACCGATGAGCTTGGCCTTGAACTCACGCTTGTCGGTCAAGGTGACGTAGACCTCGTCGGCGCCATCCACCACATGGGCATTGGTCATCACGAAACCATCTGCCGACAGAATGAAGCCCGAGCCCACGCCGCGCGGCCGTGGTTCCTCGGGCTGGGCTGGTTGATTGCGCTCGGAGCGCGGTCCGGCGCCCGGGGGCAAGGGCAAGCCGAAACGACGGAAGAATTCCAGTGTTTCCTCGTCCATGCCATTCATGCCGCCCCGTGCGGTCGACACTTTTTCCAGCGTGCGGATGTTCACCACCGAGGGCCCCACCTGCTCGACCAGGTCGGTGAAGTCGGGCAGCCCCCGGCTCTGGGCCTGCGCATGCGACGACTGCCCTGCCGTCAACACCAAGGCCATGAGCAGCAGAACGGGAAGGCGCACGAAAAACGAAAAGCGCGACGAAGAAATGAACATGCGAAACCTCATGCGAGATGATTCCTGAGGAAAATTCTGGGGCTGCGGCTTTAACCGGCCGCAGCAGGCAGATGAAGTTGTGAAAAGAATCCGGGGCTCGACATCAGCGAGGCAGTGCCGGGCTCTTGTCGAGGTTGACCAGCACGCCTTGCGCGGCGACGCCGGCCCGTCCCAGTCGTGGACTGGAAAAACGCCCTTCCGCGGCGGAGCGCGCAGCGCCGCTGCCCTGGCGCGCCATCAGATGGTCCAGGCGCGGATCACGCAGCATGACCAAAGGCCCCTCCAGACCAGGCGTCTGCGGGGACAGCAAGGATTGAGCGGTGCGGGCGGGTGTGGTGTACATCGATGATGCGTATAGAGGCTGCGATACCCGCTGCGGCATGGCTTGGGGTACCACGTCGGCCAGGATCTGGGCACGTGTGTCGAGGCGTGATTGCGCCAGTTGGCGGGCTTGGGAGGCGGATTGCAAACCAGAGACGCCCTGCCACCCCAGCAAGCCGACCACCAGCAGCGCACACAAACCGGCGGTGAAGCGCCAGGCTCCGTAGGGATCATTGGCGCCATGACGTGCGGCAGCGCGCCGGCCAGGGATCTGCCGGCTCGGCAGTTGCTCGATGCGCTCTTGCGGCGAAGCCGCCAAGGCGGCTTCCTGAGCCAGGCGCGCATGGAAACGGGATAGGAACAGATCGTCGTCCGTGCGCTTGTCGGCGACGGCAGCACACAGTTCGCCCATGCGCTTGCGCAGCACCTGCCCCACAAGATGGTAGTCGCGCCAGCACTGTCGAGCCTGCGCATCCGACGCCAGCACCGAGCAAGCCCGAGCAAACTCCTCGCCACGCAACTCACCGTCGAGCAGGGCTGACGCCAGAACCGACGGGGATGCCGGATCGTTGGCGCCAACGTCGCGCAAGCCGCCCGAAGGCGAATCTGGATTCAGCGATGCCAATTTTTCATGCTCCATAAGCCCTTCCCATGACCCACCCAGCGGACCTACCAACGCTTGCCACCCTGCCGCTCTAGCAGCGGGCGCACCCTTGCCGACACCGCCTCGCGCGCGCGAAAGATGCGCGAACGCACCGTTCCAACGGGACTGTCCATGGCCGAGGCGATTTCTTCGTAGCTCAGCCCGTCCAATTCACGCAGCACCAGGGCCTGGCGCAGGTCCTCGGGCAAGGCGTTGAGCGCGTCCTGCACGGCGCTGGCGATTTCACGCGCGGCCAGCAAAGTCTCCGGTGTGTCCTCCGCGGTTGGTTCCTGCGCCGTCAAAAAAGTTTCATCGTCCTCGTGCTCCGCGGCACCCGCCAGGGCCAAGCCCGTCGACAAAGGATCGTTCTTCATGCCCAGCAGGGCTTTTTTGCTGGTGTTGACAGCGATTCGGTACAGCCAGGTATAGAACTGGGCGTCCCCGCGAAACTGGTGCAGAGCACGGTAGGCGCGTATGAAGGTCTCCTGCGCCAGGTCCTCCACCAGGTCCACATCGCGCACCATGCGTCCGATCAGTCGTTCGATGCGTCGCCGGTACTTCAACACCAGCAGATCAAAGGCCCGCACGTCCCCTGCCAGGGTGCGTTCAACCAATTGCAGATCCACCTGCCCGGCGGATGCCGCCACGTCGTCGACGGGGGGGTCTTGGTCCTCGTTCATGCCGAAACCCTGGGCCGATGGCCCCCATCCGCCCAGGCCGCGCGACGCAAGGCGTTCCAGTACATGGGAGCCTGCACTTGCTCAACCCAGAGCCAACGGCTGCGCCAGGGCAACGCGGCCCCACGTTCAGGAGCAGCGTCTTGCCCGAGGGCTGTGGACGCCGCCTCCGCCTGCTGGGGCATGAACTCCAGCAGCATGCCGCCTTGCCAGTCCAGCCGGACTTTGAGCTGGCCACGGATGTCCTCGGCAGCCGCTCGGCCAGCATCGGACCAGAACCAGTCCTGCCCGTCCCAGCGCAACCGGCCTCGCGTTGGGCGCAGCAAGGCCCAGACCAGCACCACCGTGACCAGCAGGCAGCTCAGGAGCACGATCCCCAGGTCGCCCTCGTCCGTCCGGGCCAGCATGGCCCAGGCGCCGCAAACCAGCCACATCAAGGCAAGCGTCAGGCCATGGATCAGGGTCCGCAAGAACGAACGCCCCACCGGGTAACTCACCGAGGGGGCGTTGCGCATGGAGCTAGGCTTGGGATTGGTGTCAGACGCGCTTGAACACCAGCGCGCCGTTGGTGCCGCCGAAACCGAAATTGTTCTTGAGCGCGACGTTGATCTTCGCGTCCCGCGCCGTATTGGCGCAGTAGTCGAGATCGCACTCCGGATCCTGGTTGAAGATGTTGATGGTCGGCGGAATCTTCTGCTCGTGCAGGGCCAGGACCGTGAAAACCGATTCAATACCGCCCGCGCCACCCAGTAAATGGCCGGTCATGGACTTGGTCGAGCTGACCACCAGCTTGTCCTTGGCGTGATCACCCAGGGCCGCCTTGATGGCATTGGTTTCGTTCACGTCGCCCAAGGGCGTCGAGGTGCCGTGGGCATTCAGGTAATCGACCTGGTCGGGGTTGAGCCCCGCATTACGCAGCGCACCGACCATGGCGCGACGCGGACCATCCATATTGGGCGCCGTCATGTGCCCGGCATCCGCGCTCAGGCCGAAACCAGCCAGCTCGGCGTAGATCTTGGCGCCACGCTTCTTCGCGTGTTCGTACTCTTCCAGCACCAGCACGCCCGCGCCCTCGCCCAACACGAAACCATCGCGGTCCTTGTCCCAGGGACGGGAGGCCGTCTTGGGATCGTCGTTGCGAGTGGAAAGCGCGCGCATGGCGGCGAAACCGCCGATGCCCAGGGGCGAGACAGAGGCTTCCGCGCCGCCCGCGATCATCACATCGGCATCGCCATATTCGATCAATCGGCCAGCATCGCCGATGTTGTGCAGGCCCGTGGTGCAGGCCGTCACAATGGCCATGTTCGGGCCCTTGAAGCCGTAGCGCATCGAGACATGACCGGAAATCATGTTGATGATGGCTGCGGGAATGAAGAATGGAGAAATGCGCCGAGGCCCGCGATTGAGGTATTCCGTGTGGGTTTCCTCGATCAGAGCCAAGCCGCCGATGCCCGAGCCGATCATGCAGCCGATGCGCTCGGCCTGCTCATCGCTCAGCGCGTCCCGCGTCTGGAGACCCGCGTCCTCCACCGCCTGCACAGCAGCCGCGATGCCGTAGTGCACGAAGGTGTCCATCGTCCGCGCTTCCTTGGACGTGATGTACTTTTCCAGCTCAAAGCCTTGGACCTGACCGGCGAACCGGGTGCTCAGGGCAGCGGCATCGAATTTGGTGACCAGCGTGACGCCAGAGCGGCCAGCCAGCAGATTGGTCCAGGACTCGGCCACAGTGTTGCCGACCGGGCTGACGCAGCCCAGTCCTGTGACGACGACGCGACGACGGGACATAGATTTTTGTGCAATCTAGGAAAGATATGAGGTGGCGCGGACACGCGCCGCCCTCATCAAGTGAGCCGGCTCGGACGAGCCGATGACCCGATTACTTTTGGTGCGCCTTGGCGTAATCGACCGCAGCCTGCACCGTGGTGATCTTCTCGGCGTCTTCGTCCGGGATTTCGATGCCGAACTCGTCCTCCAAGGCCATCACCAGTTCCACGGTGTCGAGGGAGTCAGCGCCCAGATCGGCCACGAAAGCCTTCTCATTGGTCACCTGGGACTCTTCGACGCCGAGTTGCTCGGCGATGATTTTCTTGACGCGTGCTTCGATATCGCTCATTTTCTGATGCCCCTTAAACGGGTTCCTTAGGGTTGTGAGGAAAGGATGATTTTACCCGCCCTGGATTCAGGGTTAGCCCGAATCACTGACGGGAAATGTTACGGCCGCCCGGTCCACCATCCCCGTTCATCGCCAGGCAAAAGCCTGCAATTCCCGGGCCATGCTCAGACCGGCAGGCCGAAATTTCATGCCATGAACATGCCGCCGTTGACGTGCAGCTCCTGGCCTGTGACGTAAGCGGCCTCGGGCGAAGCAAGATAGGTCACCGCATGCGCGATGTCAGCCGGCTTGCCCAGGTGTCCCAGCGGGATCTGGCCCAGCAGCGCCTTCTGCTGCTCTTCAGGCAGCACCGCCGTCATATCGGTTTCAATGAAACCCGGCGCCACGCAGTTCACGGTGATGTTGCGGCTACCCAATTCGCGCGCCAGCGCACGGGTCATGCCCGCCAGGCCCGCCTTGGCGGCAGCATAGTTGGCCTGGCCCGGATTGCCCGACGCCCCCACCACCGAGGTGATGCTGACAATGCGACCATAACGCTGCTTCATCATCGGCCGGATCACGGCACGGGACAGGCGGAACACGGCCTTGAGGTTGGTGTCCATCACCGCGTCCCATTCCTCGTCCTTCATGCGCATGGCGAGGTTGTCGCGCGTGATGCCTGCGTTGTTGACCAGCACATGGATCGCACCGTGCTCCTTGACGATGGCGTCCACCGCAGCCTCGGCTGCGGCAGCATCGTTCACGTCGAGCTTGATGCCCTTGCCACCGTGCGCGGTCAGGGCCGCGCCGATCTTGGCCGCCCCCTCCTCGCTGGTGGCCGTGCCGATGACCTTGACTCCCCGGCTCGCCAACTGGAGCGCGATGGCCGCACCGATACCGCGGGTCGCGCCCGTCACCAGGGCGATCTGCCCTTCGAATTTGATGTCACTCATTTTTTCTTCCTCCGCTCAAGCCAGAGCGGTTTTCACTTCGGCCAGGGTGGCCGGATCGAACAACGGCAGGCCCGTCAATTCCGCGTCGATGCGCTTGACCATGCCGGCCAGCACCTTGCCAGGCCCGCATTCCACGACATGCGTCACACCACTGGCCTTGAGAGCCAGCACGCATTCCACCCACCGCACCGGACCGTAGGCCTGGCGGTACAGCGCGTCACGGATGCGGTCGGCATTCGTTTCGACCGCGACGTCGATGTTGTTGACCAGCGGGATCTGGGGCGTCTTGAGTTCCACCTCGGCCAACTTGAGCTTGAGCTTTTCAGCCGCCGGCTTCATCAGGCTGGAATGGAACGGCGCGGAAACCGGCAGGGGCAAGGCACGCTTGGCGCCCGCGGCCTTCAGCGCCTCGCAGGCCTGATCAACACCGGCCTTGCTGCCCGCGATCACGGTCTGACTGGGGTCGTTGAAGTTCACGGCCTCGGCCACTTCACCACTGGCTTGGCTCACCGCCGCACAAACTTCGCGCACCTTGGTCGCGTCCAGCCCCAGGATGGCGGCCATCGCGCCCGTGCCCACCGGCACGGCCTCCTGCATGGCTTGAGCGCGCAAGCGCACCAGAGGCACGGCCTGCGACAGGGTCAGCACGCCGGCGGCCACCAGTGCGGAATACTCGCCCAGCGAATGGCCCGCGACTGCGGCCGGCGCGACACCGGTCTCGGCCATCCAGACGCGGTAGGCCGCGACACCGGCCACCAGCATCACTGGCTGCGTATTGGTGGTCAGCGCCAGCGTTTCCTTGGGGCCTTCGTGAATCAGCTTGGCAACATCCTCGCCCAGGGCCGCGGAGGCTTCCTGCAAGGTCTTGACGACCTCGGGATGATCGCCCCAGGCATCCAGCATGCCCACCGATTGCGAGCCTTGGCCCGGAAAGACGAAAGCGAAAGACTTCATATTGTTCTTCTTCCTCGTTGTTTGTGCCTGGCATCAGGCGACGGGTCGCCCGGACCCGTCGCCGAGGCCACGCGTCGTGTCAATACGTCAGCAACACCGCACCCCAGGTCAGACCGCCACCCACCGCTTCGAGCAGCAGAGTGTCGCCCTGCTTGATCTGCCCCTGGCGCACGCCATGGTCCAAGGCCAGCGGGATCGAGGCCGCCGAGGTGTTGCCATGCTGATCCACCGTGACCACGACCTTCTCTGGCGCGAGCTTCAGTTTCTTGGCCGCGCCCATCATGATGCGGATATTGGCCTGGTGCGGCACCAGCCAATCGATGTCGGCCTCGGTCTTGCCGGCCTTGGCCAGCACGGCGCGCGAGGCTTCGTCCAGCACGGTCACCGCCTGCTTGAACACGGCCTGGCCGTCCATCTTCAGGAAAGGATCACCGAGCACCTTGCCCGCGGCCACCGTGCCCGGCGTGCACAGAATGCCCGCGTGCTTGCCATCGGCCTTGAGGTCGCTGGCCAGGATGCCCGGGGTTTCGCTGGCTTGCAGCACCACGGCACCCGCGCCGTCACCGAACAACACGCAGGTCGTGCGATCCTTGAAATCGATGATGCGCGAGAACACTTCCGCCCCCACCACCAGGGCCTTGCTCGCGGCGCCAGCGCGAATCATGGAGTCCGCCACTGTCAGCGCATAGATGAAACCGCTGCACACGGCCTGCACGTCAAATGCCTGACAGCCGTTCGCGCCGATCTTGTTCTGGAGAATCACGGCGGTCGAGGGAAAGATCATGTCGGGGGTCGAAGTCGCCACGATGATCAGGTCGATGTCGCTCGCCGCCAAGCCAGCGGCCTGCAGTGCGCGGCGCGCGGCCTCGGCGCCCAGATCGCTGCTCATCACGCCTTCGGCGGCGAAATGGCGCGCGCGGATGCCGGTGCGCTCCACGATCCATTCGTCGGAAGTCTCGATGCCATCGGCGGCCAGCCGGGCAGCGAGGTCCGCGTTGGTCAGACGCTGGGGCGGCAGAAAACTGCCTGTGCCGGAGATGCGGGAATAGAGTCTCATGGATTGGTTCTGGTTTGTTCTGTGCCTGGGTCCGAGACCCGGCTTGTCAGTGTGACGAAGTGCCGCGTCGCGCGCATTACAACAAATGCTTGGAGGCAGTGGCATGGCCCCACCCGCCCACACGACTTTCCTCGGCGCCCCTTCCAGTCGCAGGCTGGCAGTCAGGTCGCGGCTGCGGAGGATGTCGTCACGCTGTTGAGCAGCGGTGCCGCATGCGCGATACGGGCCTCGACCCGCGCCAACAGCTCATTGCGGGCCGCATCATACGCGCGGCTCAAGGCATGGCGGAAGGCCAGTTCATCGGCCGAACCGTGACTCTTGAACACCAAGCCACGCAAGCCCAGCAAGGCCGCGCCGTTGTAGCGACGGTGGTCAATGCGTTTTCGGAACGACAGCAGCACAGGCAAGGCGAACAGCGCGGAAATCCAGGTCAGCGGGTTGCGAGCGAATTCCTTCTTGAGGAAACCGCCGATCATGGAAGCCAGCCCTTCGGTGGTCTTGAGCGCCACGTTGCCAACAAAACCATCGCACACCACGATATCCGTCGTGCCCTTGAAGATGTCGTTGCCTTCCACATTGCCATGGAAGTTCAGGTCACCAGACTCGGCTGCCGAGCGCAGCAGTTCACCCGCGCGCTTGATGACTTCATTGCCCTTGATGACTTCCTCGCCGATGTTGAGCAGGCCCACGGTCGGGTTCGTATCGGGTTGCCCGTCCACATGCCGCAGCACCGCCACCAGGGCCGAACCCATGACGGCGAATTGCAGCAGGTGCTCGGCGGTGCAGTCCACGTTGGCGCCCAGGTCCAGCACCGTGGTGGCACCCCCCTGGGCGTTGGGCAACTGGGTCGCGATGGCCGGGCGATCGACGCCCTCCACGGTCTTGAGCACGTACCGGGCGATGGCCATCAGGGCGCCGGTGTTGCCAGCCGACACCGCCGCCTGGGCGGCGCCGTCCTTGACCTGCTCGATGGCGACCCGCATGGAAGAATCACGCTTGCGACGCAAGGCGACCTCGATCGGGTCGTCCATGCCCACCACTTCGGCAGCGGGCACAACGCGGGCGCGCTCATGCTTGAAGCCAGCCAGCGCTTCGCTCTTGCCAACCAGCAGCAAGTGCGCGTCAGGGTGTTGTTCGAGGAAGCGGCGACACGCGGGCAGCGTGACGCGGGGGCCGTGATCGCCCCCCATGCAGTCCACAGCAAGGGTGATCATGAGCGGAGCGCGCGCTCTGAGAGCGCGCGTGAAATAGACGTGCGAAACGCGCCAACCACGCGGACAGGGCGAACGCCGGATGGCGACACACCATATGAAAATGCGCAGTACATAGGTGCACTGCGCATGGCTGACGCGGAGGGGACGGTCTGCATCAAGACATGGCCCGCGCCGTCGAAAGGGCAGCGGACCAAAAAGACTGAGGCGCGGCTCAGGCTTCGGACTTGGTCTTCAGCACCTTGCGCCCACGGTAGAAGCCGTTGGGGCTGATGTGGTGGCGCAGATGCGTTTCACCGGTGGTCGGCTCGACAGCCAGACCGGGCGTGCCCAGCGCATTGTGGGAACGGTGCATGCCGCGCTTGGAAGGCGACTTCTTGTTCTGTTGAACGGCCATGATGGACTCCTTGGATTCCCAGGACAGGATGCCTATGCATGGCACCCATGGCGCAAGGGTAAGAACGGGTTGGACACAAAGCGCGACACACTGGAGATGCCCGTAGCCGCACGAAGCCAGCGATTATAGCGCAGAGCCGGAAAGCGTCAGCAGCCAGTAAAAGCCATCAATCGCCCGTCCCCTGCCCGCCCTTGTCCGGCTGCAGCCCCGCCAGGGCGGCGAAGGGATGGGGCTTGTCCGGCTCGGCGGCGTCGAAGTCCGCGTCGGACACGCTGAAGGCGGGCCGACTCGAGCAAGTTGCATGCGTGGGCGCCAAGGGCAGTTCCATCAGCAGTTCGTCCTCGACCAGTGCCAGCAGGTCAAATTCCCGGCTGACGGCCAGCACATCTTCTTCCGACTCTTCATCCTCGATCTCGGCCTGGGCCTCGGTCGCCACGAAACGGAAGCTGCGTTCCACGGTCAAGGGCATGTCCACCGGTTCCAGGCAACGCTGACACGTCAGCGACAGCACGGTTTGTGCGCGCAGGTGCAGCCAGTGACGCGCGTGCCCGCTGGCGTCCTGCTCCCGCTCGCCCTCGGCACGCCAATGGACGGCGCGTTCCGCGTTACGCCCACCGGTTTCTGTCAACAGGCGCTCGAACCCGGCTTGGGCGTCGTCGCGCTCCAGCACGGCGCCCGCGCCCGCGAAGGCAGCGACATCGATGTGGCGGGGGTGGTGGGTGCTCATGGGCGGACAGCTCGGCAACGGGACAGGGAAGCGGGATCGACAACGGCGCAGTGTAAGAGAATCGCGCCATGCCCTCCGCCCTACCCCGCCCCTTGCTGCTTGGTTCGACCTCGGTCTACCGGCGTGAATTGCTGCAGCGTCTGCGCCTGCCCTTCGATGTCGCCGCTCCGGACGTGGACGAAACCCCCCAGCCCGGCGAACGCCCGCCCGAACTGGCCCGCCGCCTGGCCCTGGCCAAGGCGCGTGCCGTCGCGGCGTGCCACCCGCAAGCCGTCGTGATCGGCTCCGACCAGGTGGCTGACCTCGGCGGAGAACCCCTGGGCAAGCCGGGCACCCACGAACGCGCCACGGAACAATTGCGTCGCATGCGCGGTCGCACCGTGATCTTCCAGACAGCGGTCGCCGTGGTCTGCCAGGACAGCGGCTTCGAGCAACTGGACCTGGCCGCCGTGCGCGTGCGCTTCCGCGACTTGAGCGACGCGGAAATTGAGTTTTACCTGCGTGCCGAACAACCCTATGACTGCGCGGGCAGCGCCAAGAGCGAAGGCCTGGGCATCGCCCTGCTGGACGCGATCGACAGCGACGACCCGACCGCCCTGATCGGCCTGCCACTGATCCGCACCGCGCGCATGCTGCGCGCCGCCGGATTACCCCAACTGGCATGAGCGCTCACACCCTCGCGAACGCCCAGACACAGGCAAGCGCGGCGCATGGCCGGCTCTACCTGGTGCCGGCGCCACTGGACTTCGGAACCAGCGACCCCACGCCACTGGACCAGGTGCTGCCCGATGCAACCCTGCAGACCGCCGCCCGCCTCACGCACTGGATCTGCGAAAACGCCAAGAGCGCCCGCGCCTACCTGAAGCGCGTGAACGAACACCATGCCCTGGCCGCGCCGCTGCAGGCCCAGGCGATGCAGGAGCTACCGCGCGCGGTTCATAAGAAAGGCGACCATCGTCCCGATGCCCTCCTCGGTTTCGATGCTCGCGCCCTGCTGGCGCCGGTCCTCCAGGGGACGGACATGGGTCTGTTGAGCGAGGCCGGCATGCCCGCCGTAGCGGACCCAGGCAGTTCGGTGGTGCGCGCCGCGCATGCCCTGGGCCTGGAAGTGGTGCCCCTGGTCGGACCGGTTTCACTGCTGTTGGCCCTGGCCGCCAGCGGCCTGAACGGTCAAAACTTCGCCTTCGTCGGCTACCTGCCGCAGGATGCCGAGGCGCGCACCCAGCGCATCCGCGAGCTGGAAGCGCTGGCGCACCAGACCGGCCAGACGCAGCTCTTCATCGAAACACCCTACCGCAACACTGCCCTGCTGGAGGCCCTGCTCGCCACGCTGCGCAAGGACACCCGCCTCGCCCTGGCCTGCGGATTGACGCTGCCACGGGCCCGCCTGCGCAGCGCCTCGGTCCAGCAGTGGAAGCAAGGACGCGGCACCGATGCGGGCCTGGCGCTGGATCTGCCCACGGTCTTCGGCATCGGCCTCTGAGCCATCTCCCTCCACCGGTATTTGGGCCCGGTTTGATGTAGCGCAAACCGGCACGGCCATGCGGTCCTATGCTGGGCCACCGCCTCGCACCCAGCGCGGCGGCCCCAAGGAGGACCGGTGCCGCATGGATGCAGGCCAGACCCAAGGCGTCGCCTCCGGCGAGCGCCTCTACAAGGAAACCCTGGAACAGACCCTGGAACAGGCGGTGGACGCCGTCGTGGTGATCGACCAGGACAACCGCATCACCCTGATCAACGCCGCCGCCGAGGCGCTCTGGGGCTGGCCACGCGATCTGGCGCTCGGGCGCAATGTCAGCATGCTGGTGCCGAGTGAGCTGCGCAGCCGGCATGACGGCTACATCAACGCCAACCGCGACACCGGCGTCGACCGCATCGTGGGCACCTCGCGCGAGGTGCCGATCCAGCGTCGCGACGGGCAGTTGCGATGGGCCTCCATGTCCATCTCGCGCGTGCGCGTGGACGGGCAGGTGCTCTACACCGCCTTCCTGAAGGACGTGACGGCGCAACGCGCCGAGCGGGAACGCATGCGGCTGCTGTCGCAGGTGGCCGACCACAGCGGCGGCGCGATCACCATCACCGGCACCGACCAGCGCATCGTCTACGTGAACTCGGGCTTCACCCAGTGGCTGGGCTACGACAGCTCGGAGGCACTGGGGCGCCCCATCCAGGACCTGCTGCGCGGCGCGCACACCGACGCCCTCGTGCTCGAGGCGACTCGCCAGGCCGCGATGGCGGGCGAGAGCCTGCGCACCGAAGTCCTGTTCTACTCAAAGAGCGGGCGGCCGCTATGGATCTCCCTCACCCTGAACCCGGTGCGCGACACGCAGGACCGTCTGCAAAACATGGTGTGGGTGTTGATCGACATCACCCACACCAAGATGCCGGAATTGCTGCAGACCCAGGTGCTGGCCGCCATGGCGCACGACCAGGCCACAGCAGCCATCGCTCACATGCTGTGCATGCAAGCCGAGCACATCGCGCCGGAACTTGCCGTCTGCCTGGCGACCGTGGACGGCGAAGGCGGCCTGCGCACCCTGGCCGCACCCAGCCTGCCACCCGAAATCCGCGCCCTGATCGATGGCATGGCCGTCGGCGCGGAACTCGCCTGTCGCGACACGGCGGCGACCTGCAATGCCGCCTTGCAAGCAGACGAAGTCGAGAGTGCCCTGCGCTGGCCATCAAACGAGATCTGCCTCGGACAGGGCCTGCACGCCTGCTGGACCCGCCCGATCCGGGCAAGCGACGGCACATTGCTCGGGGCTCTCGCCTTCCTGCACCGCGAGCCCGGCACGCCCACCGCGCTGCACCAGCGCCTGATGGAGGTGGGCCTGCATCTGGGCGCCCTGCTGCTGGAACGTGAACGTGAGCGCGAACAGATCCGCCAGTTGGCCTACTACGATGCCTTGACTGGCCTGCCCAACCGGCGCTTGCTGCTGGCCCAGCTGGAACGCCTATTGCACGACTTGCGGGGAGACGGCGGCAGGCTGGCACTGGCTTTTGTCGACCTCGATCGCTTCAAACAGGTCAATGACACGCACGGCCATCCCGCCGGTGACGCCCTGTTGCGCGCGCTGGCGCAACGACTGCGCGACTCGGCCCGACCCGGCGACGTGATCGCACGCATGGGAGGCGACGAGTTTGTGCTCATCCTGCCGAGCTGCGATGCCAGTCAGGCGAACGCCTGCATGGAACGCCTGCTCGCCGCCTGGCGCGAACCCGTCGCATGGGCGGACGGCACGCTGCACCCGAGTGCAAGCATCGGCATCGCCCTGTGCCCCGAGGACGGTCTGGACGCCCGCCAGTTGATGCGCCACGCCGACCTCGCGATGTACCAGGCCAAGGCCGCCGGGGGCAATAGCCTGCGCTTCTACAACGCCACGATGAACCAGCGAGCCCAGGAACGCGCTCAGCTGGAAGCCGATTTACGCCGGGCCTTGCGTGACGATGCGCTGGAAGTGCACTACCAGCCCCAAGTGGACAGTCGCGATTTACAGGTGCTGCACGGCGTCGAGGCTCTGCTGCGCTGGACCCATCCCCGCCAGGGGTCGATCGACCCCGCCCGTTTCATCACCCTGGCTGAGGAAAGCGGCCTGATGCGCGAGCTGACCCGCTGGGTCTTGAACCAAGTCTGCAGCCAGCTGGGCCTCTGGCGCCGCCGGGGCCTGGCCATTCCCCATGTCGCCATCAACCTCTCGGCCAGTTGCTTCCACCACCCCGACCTGCCCGAGCAATTGATCCGGTCACTGCACCAGCATGGTCTGCAAGCGAACGACCTGGTGGTGGAGGTGACCGAATCCGTGATGCTGACGCACGACCCGGTGGTGATGGCAACGGTGCACGCCATCGGCGAACGGGGCATCGCGCTGTCGCTCGATGATTTCGGCACCGGTTACTCCAGCCTCAGCTTGCTGCATCGCCTGCCCATCCAGGAGTTGAAGCTCGATCGCAGCTTTGTGCTGGACATCGAGGAGAGCCCACGGGCGCGAGCCCTCACCGACGCGGTGCTCAGGATTGGTCACAGTCTTGGGCAGCAAGTGATCGCCGAGGGCGTGGAAACCGAGGCCCAGCGCCGCCACCTGCTAGACAGCGGTTGCACGACGCTGCAGGGTTATCTGATTGCGCCACCCATGCCCGCGCTGGCGTTCGAACGCTGGGTCGGGGAAAAGTCCGTCCGGACCGCATGTAACAAGGACTACAACGTGCAAGCGCGGCCCCTGGAAAAACAGGACGGCCGGTAGACTGGCCCCATGCAACACACCGAAGTCCAACGCCCTCTTCCCGGCAGCCGCCGCCCCGTGCTGGCAACGGCCATCTCCGCCATGCTGGTGAGCCTGGGCTGCATCGCCAGCCCGGCCCAAGCCCAGAGCACCCGGCCCTATCTGGGCATGGGCGGTGGCTTGGCACACGCGGAAATTGGCAGCGACAGCGAAACCGCGCCCGGCATGCAGCTGCTGGCTGGCTTGCAGTTCAACCGCAATTTCGCGGTGGAAGTTTCATACCTTTTCACGACAGAATATGACTCGCCGGGCACGGACTTCAGTCTCAGCAGCATCGGCGCGGCCGGTCTGTTCATCTTGCCTCTGGGCCTCGGCAGCCGTGACAGCTGGGCCATTTATGGCAAGCTCGGCCTGAGCCAGACCAGCGCCCTCTACGAGGGCAACGACGGTGCAGCCACGGTGGATGACTTTGGCTTGAACTACGGCCTGGGCGTGCAGTACGCCACCAGCCGCAACTTCGCCTTGCGTCTGGGTCGGGACAGCCGCCCTTATGCACTGGGCCGGCAGAGCAACGACGTGTCCCTGACGACCCTCAGCGGGATCTTGCGCTTCTGAGCTCCAGGTCGCGCTTGGCGCGACACCGCGTCAACGCAGCACGGGCTGAAGTTGCAAGGCCCGCACCGCACCCGCGCCCACCGCCGCGCCAAACCGTTTGGCAAGACGTTCTGCCACATTGGGTGTGCGGGTGTAGTCCACCAGAGCCTCGGCCTGCACCACCTCGCGCGCCACGTAGCCCAGGCTGCCGAGCTGATCCGCCAAGCCCATCTGCACGGCCTGCTCGCCGGTCCAGAACAACCCACTGAAAGTCTCGGGGGCTTCCTTCAGCCGTTGCCCCCGACCGGCCTTGACCACGGCAATGAACTGCTGATGAATCTGATCGAGCATGGCCTGGGCATGGGCACGCTGCGGCGCGGTCTGCGGACTGAAGGGGTCGAGAAAGCCCTTGTTCTCACCTGCGGTCATCAGGCGGCGCTCAACGCCGAGCTTGTCCATCAGGCCCGTGAAACCGAAGCCATCCATGAGCACCCCGATGCTGCCGACGATGCTGGCCTTGTCCACGAAGATGCGATCGGCCGACACGGCAATGTAATAGGCGGCGGAAGCGCAGGACTCCTCCACCACCGCGTAGACCGGCTTCTTGTACACGGCCTTCAGGCGCGTGATCTCATCGTTGATGATGCCGGCCTGCACGGGGCTGCCGCCGGGTGAATCGATCAGCAGCACCACGGCCTGAGCATCGCTGTTCTCGAAGGCCTCGCGCGCGGCCGCCAGCACCAGATCGGCGCCGGCCTCGCTGTCCGATGAAATCTCGCCCCGGATGCTGACCACGGCCGTGTGCCGCTGGGGCGTGGCCGTGCCAGGATGACTGGGACGCAACAGCAGCCAGAGCACGAACAGGAAGAGCAGCAGAAAGATCATGCGATTGGCGATCTTCCAGCGGCGCGCGGCGCGCTGCTCGTTCAAGGACGCGAAGGCCAGTTTTTCCAACACGGCGCGTTCCCAGCCGGGTTCGGCAGGGGCCGACGACGTCGTGGCTTTTACAGACTTTGCGGTGGTGGCGCCCGCCGACGCCTTGGGATCGGTCCATCCAGACGCCCCGGTGTCGGCGGCGCCCGAGCCACTGGCAGAGACTGCGGACGCGTCGGAAGTGTCGGCCGCGGGTGCGCTGGGGCGGGGTTCGTCGAAGCGGGGTTCGTCGCGGGAAGATTCGTTCATGGTGTTCAAGACTGGTGGGTGAGACGGATGGATCGATGGTGTTCAGGCATTGTCGTCCAGCCAGGCATGCAGTTCACGCGTGCTGTGCGCGATCGTCCTCGGCTTCAGCACATGGAAGGTTCCCGGCTCGTGCGCGCCGTAACTCACGCCCACGCTGTCGCAGCCAGCATTGAGCGCCATCTGCAGGTCGTGCGTGGTGTCGCCGATCATCAACGTGCGTTCTGACGGTGCGCCGAATTCGAGCATGAGCTCCAGCAGCATGCGGGGATGCGGTTTGCCTGCGGTCTCGTCCGCCGTGCGCGAACCGTCGAACAGGCCCTGCAACCGCGCGACTTGCAGCACGCGGTCCAGGCCGACCCGGTTCTTGCCCGTGGCCACGGCCAGCCGGTAACCGCGCCCCTTGAGGGCGTCCAGCATCTCCAGCACGCCGTCGAACAGGCTGACGTCGTTCTCGTGCGCCAGGTAGTGGTGGCGGTAACGCGCGGCAAGTTCGGGATATTTTTCGGGCGGCACGTCGGGCGCGGCATGGGCCAGCGCTTGGCTGAGCGCCATGCCAATCACATAGGAGGCCTGTTCGTCGCTGGGCACCGTGCCCCCCACGTCACGCACGGCCTCCTGGATGCTGCGCATGATGATCGCAGTCGAGTCGAACAGCGTGCCGTCCCAATCGAAGGCGATCAGGTCGTAGCGGCGGAGGCGGTCAGTCATGGGTGGGTGGCAGAACGTGGTTCAGAAAGGGCGTGAGGTCGGGTGGCAGTTCGGACATCAATTCGATGCGCTCGCCGCTGACCGGATGGCTGAACTGTAGCCGCCAGGCATGGAGGAACATGCGCTTGAGCGGCGATGCCCCTTTCTGCAAGGCCCGGTTCAGCTCGAAGTCGCCGTACTTGTCGTCGCCCGCGATCGCATGCCCCTCGGAAGCCAGATGCACCCGGATTTGGTGTGTGCGGCCGGTCTTGATGGTGACCTCGAGCAGGCTGTAAGTGTCCGAGCGCAGTCTTACCTTCACCAGGGTCACGGCGCGCATGCCATCCGGATCATCCTTGGCCACGACCCGGACACGGCGCTCGCCATCCTCCAGCAGGTATTTGTGCAGTGGCTTGTCCAGCACCTTCTTGTTCAAGGGCCAACTGCCCGTCACCAGGGCCAGGTAGGTCTTGCCGGTCTCCCGCTCGCGGAACTGGTCTTGCAAGGCCTTGAGCGCACTGCGCTTCTTGGCCAGCAGCAAGATGCCGCTGGTTTCGCGGTCCAGCCGGTGCACCAGCTCCAGGAACTTGGCGCCGCCGACCTGCCCGTATTGCCGCGCCATCCGCAGTTGCTCGATCACGCCAAAGCTGACGCCGGAGCCCCCGTGCACGGCCACGCCCGCGGGCTTGTCCACGGCCAGCACCGCCTCGTCCTCGAACAGCACGGGGAATTCCCGGGCGGGCACCCCGGAGCCCTGCGCCATGGCCTCGGCCTTGTCCGCCGCACGCTCGGACAGCCGCAGCGGCGGCAAGCGCACGGCGTCACCGGATTGCACCCGTGTTTCCGCGCTCGCACGCCCCTTGTTCACACGCACCTCGCCGCTGCGGATGATGCGGTAGACATGGGTCTTGGGCACGCCCTTGAGATGGCGCAGGAGGAAATTGTCCAGGCGCTGACCGGCCGATTCCTCGTCCACGGTCACCATCCTCGCCGCCTGCGCGGAAAGGCTGACGCCTGCCGTTTTGCCCTCTATAATGTGTTTCACTGGCGCCGCGCCGTAAGTGGTTGATTTGCCTGAATTTTATTTCACGCTTTCATCAACCGGCAGTTCGGGCCGCGCCAGCCGGTCGATGCCGCCTCCGCCATGAGGGCAAATGCGCGAACCCGAGTTCGCCGTGGCCCCCACCCGCAGAGGCCAAGACCTGCGTTAGGAAACCCTGAACGGAATACCCCAGCCCGTCCGCCCTGATCGTGAAACAGCCATTCATCAGGGCAGGCGGGCGGATCAAAGCGAAATGTTTGTGTTGTTGAGTCTGCTCCTGCCGCCCCTGCAGCGCGTCGTGTACGCGCTGCTCGCGCTGGCGCAGCCACCGCGCGTGTCCACGCCCGAGCGTGGTGCCTGCGTCGTGCCCAAGCCGGTCGGACCGGTGGTGGCCACACGGACCGCCGTACCCACGGCATCCCTCGCCTTCGTCCACACGCCCGCGCCGCGACTCTTACCCTGAGTCGACGTCGCCCCGGCAGTTCCCCGTTTCCTCGCGTCAGTCCCGGCATCACCACCCGTTGCGCAGGCCGCCTAAGGCGCGCATGCGCGGTTCCCGCTTCGCGCGGGTGTGCTGATATGTGATGCAAAGGAACCATCCCATGAAACGGATGCTGATCAACGCCACGCAGGCCGAAGAGCGCCGCCTGGCCATCGTCGACGGACAGAAACTCCTCGACTACGAAATCGAAATCGAAGGGCGCGAGCAGCGCAAGGGCAACATCTACAAAGCCGTCGTCACCCGCGTCGAGCCCTCACTCGAAGCCTGCTTCGTCGATTACGGCGAGGACCGCCACGGCTTCCTCCCCTTCAAGGAAATCTCCCGCCAGTATTTCGCCCAAGGCGTCTCGCCCAGCCAGGCCAAGATCCAGGACGTGATCAAGGAAGGCCAAGAGCTGCTGGTCCAGGTTGAAAAGGAAGAACGCGGCAACAAGGGCGCGGCCCTGACCTCCTTTGTCTCCCTGGCCGGCCGATACGTGGTGCTGATGCCCAACAACCCGCGCGGCGGCGGTGTGAGCCGGCGCATCGAAGGCGATGATCGCGCCGAGCTGAAGGAAGCGCTGGACCAGCTCGAATACCCCAACGGCATGTCCATCATCGCCCGCACGGCCGGCATCGGCCGCAGCGCGCCGGAACTGCAGTGGGACCTGAACTACCTGCTCAAGCTCTGGGAAGCCATCGACGCGGCCTCCAAGGCCAGCAAGGGCGCCTTCCTGATCTACCAGGAAAGCTCGCTGGTCATTCGCGCGATCCGCGACTATTTCAACAGCGACATCGGCGACATCCTGATCGACACGGACGACGTGTACGAGCAGGCCCAGCAGTTCATGGCCCACGTGATGCCCGAGCACGCGGCACGCGTGAAGCGCTACCGTGACAACGCGCCGCTGTTCAGCCGCTTCCAGATCGAGCACCAGATCGAATCGGCCTACGCCCGTACCGTGACCCTGCCCTCGGGCGGCGCCATCGTGATCGACCACACCGAGGCCCTGGTCTCGGTGGACGTGAACTCCGCGCGCGCCATCAAGGGCGGCGACATCGAGGAAACCGCCACCCGCACCAACCTGGAAGCGGCCGACGAAGTGGCGCGCCAGATGCGCCTGCGCGACTTGGGCGGCCTGATCGTCATCGACTTCATCGACATGGAGGAGTCGCGCAACCGCCGCGAGGTCGAAAATCGCCTGCGCGATGCCCTGCGCCAAGACCGCGCGCGCGTGCAGTTCGGCACCATCTCCAAGTTTGGCCTGATGGAAATGAGCCGCCAGCGCTTGCGCCCGGCCTTGTCCGAAGGCGCGTCCATCCCCTGCCCGCGCTGCGGTGGCTCCGGCCACATCCGGGACACCGAGTCGAGCGCGCTGCAGATCCTGCGCATCATTCAGGAAGAGTCTCAGAAGGACAACACGGCCGCCGTGCATGTGCAGGTGCCCGTGGATGTCGCGTCCTTCCTGCTCAACGAGAAGCGCAACGAGATCACCAAGATCGAGCTCAAGCAGCGCCTCAACGTGCTGATGGTGCCCAACAAGTCGCTGGAAACGCCCAACTACAAGCTGGAGCGCCTGAAGCACGACGACCCCCGCCTGGACCGCGTCGAGGCCAGCTACGCCATGGCTGAGGAGATCGAAGATCCCACCGCCATCACGCGCCGCTCGCAGGAGCCGACCAACAAGCAGACGCCCGTGCTCAAGGGCTTCCTGCCGGATGCACCGCCTCCGCCCCTGCCCCAGAGCCCCGCGCCCAAGTCAGCAGCTCCCGGTGCCAAACAGACTGCGCCAAAAACAGCCAAGTCCGCTGGTGGCGATGCCGAAAGCGGCTTCTTTGGTTGGATCAAGCGCCTGTTCGGCGGTGCGGAAACGAAACCCGCGACGGGTCGTGCGCACGGTGACAAGAAAGACACGCGCCGCGATGGTGGGCGTGATGGCGGCCGAGGTGGGCGCCGCGAGGACGGTCAAGGCCGACGCGAGGAGGCTCGAGGCGAAGGTCGACAGCGCGGCAACGCCAATGGCGGCACGAATGGCAGCAATGGCGGCCGGGGTCGCCAGGAGCAGCAGACGCGTGGCGAACGCGGCGAGCAACGCAATGAGCGTTCCGAGCGCGGTGAAGGCCAGGCTCGCAACGACAGCCGCCGTGGTGCAGGCGGCGAGCAACGCCAGGACCGTGCGGTCCGTGAGAACGGCGAAGTACGCGGTCGCCAGGACAACCGAGGTGAACCGACCCGCAACGGCCGCAGCGATCGCGCTGAGCGTCCCGAGCGTACGGAACGCCCCGAGCGCTCGGAACGCGGCGAGCGCCAGGAACGCACGGAGCGCGTCGAAGGCGCTGAGCCACCGCGTCGTGAACGACAGGAACGCCCCCGTCGTGGCGAACAAGAGCCACGCGCCTCGCAAGAGATGCTGGAAGCGGGTCAGGCCGCAGCCATGACAGCGCAGGCCGTGGAAGGTGCTGGTGCGGACGTGGACGACGCCGGCCAAGCCGGCGCGGCCCAGGCCCCGCGCGAGCGTCGTTCACGCGACCGTTACGGTCGTGACCGGCGTGAGCGCGGTGAGCGCAACGGTGGACAGAACCGGAGTGGCGAATCACAGGGCGAGCCGGCAACGACCGAGGGCAACGACCGGGCGCAAGCCTCGGCACCCGCCCCGGAGATGGCCGCGTCCCTGGGGACACCCGAAATCCAGGCCGCATCCGCGAACAGCACCAGTGGCACTCGACTTCCGCGCGTGCAAGCCTACAAGCTGCCCGTCAGCGCCTTGAACGAGGTGGCCTCGACGGCCGGTCTGCAATGGGTGAATTCCGACGCCGACAAGGTGGCCGCAGTGCAAGCCGCCATCGCCGCTGAACCCAAGCCCGTGCATGTGCCGCGTGAGCGGCCCGCGCCGGTGGTGCTCGACGAAGGCCCGCTGATCCTGGTGGAAACACGCAAGGATCTGAGTGATCTGAAGCTGCCCTTCGAGCAGCAATGACTCTACCCCCACGCTGACCGGTGCCTCAAAGCGCCAGGTCGGCCATGAAAAAACCGCCAGAGACCCTGGCGGTTTTTTTGTCTACGCCCAGCCGGAGCGCGGCCCGGCCCCCCGTCAATCGAATACGTCCACCGTGCCCGCGCGCTGCACCATGCCAAAGAAACCCCGGCGCAGCAGACCCGCATGGCTGCAAACTTGGTTGCGGCCGTTCTTCTGCGCGTAGTCGATGGCCTGCTCCGTGCGCTCCAGGGCCGCGTCCGGCGTGTCATCCGCCTGAATGCGGGTGAATCCGATGCTGACGGTGGCGCGACTGATCTGCGGAAAACTGAAACGCTCAATGCTGTTGCGCAGACGTTCCAGCAGATTCTGCGCCAGGGACTCCTCGGGACAATGGAACATGACCGCGAACCGGTCCCCCCCAAGCCGATAGAGCCGGTCATGGGTGCGGAAGGTGTTGTTCATGATGCGCGTGATCAGCAGCGTGTTTTCCTCCATCAGCAGATGTCCGTGCTTGTCGTTGAGGAGCTGAAAATGGTCCACGGAAATGGTGGCGAGCCAGTAATTCGGCGGCACGCGATGGCGACGCTCGGACGCCGCAACTTGCGCATCCCCCGCCACGGCGGCCGGGTCGGAACTCGCCATCGCTGAAGAGTTGCCGCTCAGTTCCTCCAGCATGGCGCTGTAGAAAGTGTCATCCAGCGATTTGCGATTGAGCAGGCCCGTCAAGGGATCATGGTCGCTGTAAGCCAACAGCACATGCATGTTGCGATACACATGATGCACCTGGGCGATGATCTGCCGCGCGCCATCGTCGAGCGTGCCGGAGGCGTGAATTTCGAGCACCCCTCGCTCGTCATCACGGACCTCGTCCAGCAAGGGGTGGTAATAGATGCGCGGGCCGTCCTCGCCCGCCCAGGCCACCTCGATCTCCGCGTTGTCGCGCAGGCAACGCACCCGGTCGGGTTCGTCGTCCAGACGAGGCAGTCGCTTCAGATTGACGCGCAGGGGGTCCACCACCTTCCCTCCGCCGCCGGCGTCCAGGGTGACTTTGTCCAGCCAGCGTTTCTGCTCCTCGTCCACCATCAGGCGCGCGATCACCACGCGTTGGATGGTGGTCAGGTCAAGCAGGGCCTTGGCCAGAGACAGGTCCAGCGGCTCGCGGTCGCGGTGATCCGTCAGACGGATGAGGTGATCGATCAAGGTCGGCATGGTGCCAACCATGGTAGCCGGGCGCGGCCCAGCTGTCACGGGTATGCAACCCAGGGATCAAGGCAATGCTTCCGCCGGGGTGCGCCGGGGGCACGCCGGGCGGCGGCAGTGCCGCCGGCCCCCGGTCACTCAACCCAGCGCAGCCTGCTTCCAGGCCTCCAAGGCGGCCTGGGGATCCTCGCGCTGCTCGGCCAGCCGCGCCAGCGCGACCCAGGCACGCCGACGCAGACCTTCGTCCTTCAGCTGGGTCAGCGACTGTTTTAACAACTGCTGCGCCTTGCCCCACAGGCTCAGGCGCATGCAGGTCACGCCAGCCAGATATTGCAACAAGGGATCACCCGGATTGGTCATCTGGGCGGTTTCAATGCGCCCCAGCCATGCCGCGTCGGGAGGCATGCGATCGAACCCCCGCTCCAGCAGGAGCACCAGGCGCAGGCGCAGGGCCGACGCCGTCGCCGCGCCTTGCACGACCGAGGCTGCCGACATCGACGCGATGGCCGAGGCTGGCAGGGCGGGCCGCACCAGTTGTTCCCACACCGGCTCCAGCCAGCGCAGCACCCGCGTGAATGCACTCCCACCCTTGTCCGTGCCCTCGCCCAGCGCCAGCATGCGTTCGCCCGCCTGCAGGGCCGCTTCGGGCAGCTCGCGTTCGGCGGGCTCCAGCGCCTCCCAGGCCTGCAGCAGCTGCGTCTGGTCATGGGCGTCTCGCAGCACCTCGGAGACCAGGCCTCGCACGATGACCTGGGTCGCCGTGTCCGAGAAGGCACGGTGCTTGCTCAGCAGTCGCACGGTCTCCAGCGCCGCCAGCGGTTTGCCTGCCAAGCGCGTGACGCGCAGGCGCAGGCGCAGGGCCGCCAGGCGACGGGCCACGCCCTGCGGCAATTCATCCATGCGGCGCAGGGCGGTCTGGGCGTCACGATCCTCGTAGGCCCAGCGCGCCATGCGCAGCTGCACACCCTCGCGCACTTCCTGCGCGTCGCGCATGCGCACCGCGCCGCGGTTGACACTGTCGCCGGAGCCCGCCAATTCTCCGGCCACGGCTTCCATTGCCGCCTGGGCATGTTCGTCCCGCCGGGCACGGTCCTGCAGCGCGTGGGCACATTCGGCGGCCAGCAGATGCGCCAGCGCCATGATGCGGATGCTCAGCGGCAGGGCCTGCTCGTCGCGCATCAGGGACCGGGTCTGCTCGATCACGATTTCGGCCGCCTTGCGACCGCGCAAATAGCGCCCGGCCGTCCAGTGCGCCATGGCGTCCAGCAATCCCTGCTGTTGCGCGCGCTCCTGGTGCTTGCGTCGCCAGCGCCGGGCCTGGGCGGGCATGTCCAGCAACATGGCCAGACCCCGCAGCACGGCATGCAGCAGCACAAACGCCAGCAGCAAGGCCAGCGCGGCGAAATTGGCCGACATGTCAAAGCGGTAAGGCGGCCAGAAGACCGTCACCATGCCTGCGTTATCGGCCAGGAACAGCGCGGCACCCACGGCCAACGCGAACAAGAACAAAAGCCAAACCAGACTGCGCATCACTCGCCCTTACTCCTTGCTGGTGGGACGGGTCCGGTTCGAGCCCACGTCATGGCATGACGGCGGTCAAGGCCGCCAGCGTTGCGTCCGCGCGCGGCAGGTTCAGGTTCTGCACCTGAAGCTGGACACCACGCAGCAGCTCCAATGCCTGGCGCGTGGCCTCGGCATCCGGATTGAAGTACTTCCTCAGCAAGGACTCCGCCCGCAGCAGATCCGTGCGCGCTGCCTCGGGTTGACGGGCCAGCAAGGCCTGGCGCGCGTTGAGCAGCAGCAACTGGAGGTTCTCGCGCAGGAAAAAGGCCTGGTCGGGCGACAGCAGGGCCGCCTCCGGTCCGTCGATGCGGCTCACGCGCACCAGACCACTGAGGGTTTGCCAGGCATGGTCCCACTGCCGCTGCCACCAGGTTTGCAGCTTCTCGCCCCAGCTCGCTGCGACGGCCGGCGGCGTCGACGGCGGAACCGGTTTCGGCGGTTGGGACGCGGCAACCTTGCCGCCGCCCTGCGCGTAGGCGTTGGCCAAGGACAGTTCAGGTGCCAGGCGCAGCAACTCGTTCAGCCTGGCCAGCAAGGCCGGTGTATCCAAGTAAGAAGAGGATTCGATGCGCGCCAGGTCCTGCGCGACCGCGCGCTGCACCGGTGCGAAGCGGGGCGAGGCCGACTGCAGCCGGCGTTGCAGCGAACGCAGGGCCGCGAGCATGGGCTGGGCACTGCCGCTCAACTGCGTGTGCTCTTGGGCCAGGCGCAGCGTGGATTCGATGTCCGCCATCAGGTATTCGTCGCGCGAGCGTGAGAGGTTCTGCATCAGCGCATCCAATTGGCTACGCTGCAGCGCCGTGTCGCTCAAGCGCGCGTCCAGCACAGCCTGGCGCGCGGTCAGATCCTGTTCGCGGGCATGGCCTTGCTGGGCCAGCGCGCGGGCTTCGGTGGCCGCTGTCAGGGCATCGGACGCCTGACGCGCCAGTTGGTCTCCGGTGACGTGCTGGCGCACGCCCAGCAGCAGCACCAGCACCAGGGCCAAGAGCGCCAAGCTCCCCAGCAACCACAACGGCCAACGCGCCGGACGCTGGGCGCTGCGGGGCGCGACCGGAGGAGTGCCCTCCGCAAGGTGGGACTGCGAGGCCTCGCTGGGCGAGGACTCGGGACCGATGGGATTGGGCGGCGTGCTCATCGCGACGATTCTATCGAGGCGCCCGGCCCGTCCAGGCCATCAAGGCATTTTGCACATCGACCAAGGCCGGCCTGGAAACGGCGATCTCGGCGAAGCCGGCGTCGCGCGCCGCCCGCGCGATGCGCTCGTGCGTCACCAGCGCGCGCGCCGCACCCCAATCCTGGTCGGGCAGAAGGCTGCGCAAATGACGCACGGCCTCGCTGCTGCTGAACAGCCAGACTGCGTCGCCCTGGGCCGCCGCGCGCGCGCGCTGCCATTGCGGCGCCTCGGAAGTCCAGCAGGGCGAACGGCGCTGATAACTCACGACGAAATCCACCTCCACCCCGGCTGCACGGAGCTGGCGCGCGAACCAGTCCCGGCCGGCACCATCGCTGGCCTGCACCTGGTCGGGCTGGCCCGACGCGCAAACATGCGCTGGTGCCGCCGTATCGCTCCGGTCCGGCACATCCGCGCCACGCACGATGCGCACGCGCGCACCCGGCGTCACCAGGGCGGCCACCCTCGCCCACAATGCCTCGGAATCGAACTGTGGCGCATCCTGGGCCGGCATGACTACACGCTCGGCGGGCCAGCCGACCGACGCCAGAGCACGGGCCGTGCCCGGCCCGGTGGCCCACGCCTGGAGGGGCATGGATGACAAGGGCGGCGCCGTGGTCGGTCGCTCGGCAAAAAAACCCTCCACCGCATTCGCGCTGACAAACATCAAAGCCAAGCAGCGCTGCGGATCGGCGTCGAGTTGTGACCACGCGCGCCGCACGACCTCCGGATCGGGCGCGGGTCCAATCTCGATCAAGGGCAAGGCCTCGGCGAGCCAACCGGACTGCCGCAAGGCGGTCACCCAATCCTGGGCCTCGCGCGCGGGACGGGTGACGATGACGCGCATGGAGTGGGCTGGCGGCGAGCGGTGCACGCGCTCAGACCTGCAAGACCCCGCCGGCCTGGCGCACGGCATCTTGCAGTCGACGCGCCACGGACAACCCAAGCGCATCGGCCTCGTCCAGATTGCGCACGGGGGCCTCGTCCTCCACCCGAACCAAGGGCAGACGGCCACCGACGTCACCCCAGGCAGCGCGCAGGCGCAGGCGTCCACCGTGCGGCGCCAAGGCTTCCACGGCAGCAAGCGGCGCAGCTGCTTCACCCAAGGCAACGTCCGCGGTCGAATTCAGGAAGGCCGCATGCGCGGCCAGGGGCATGGAACAACTGCCGCCCATGGCACGGCTGACGGCGCGCTCGGCGGCCACTCGCAGCCAAGTCGCTTGGTGGGCGAGCGCAGCCAAGACCTGCGCCAACGCCGAAGCCTGCACCGTCACGCCCTGCTTGATCTCGATGCCCAGCGCACCTTGCCCCGCGGCGGGCAGCATTTCGTCGGGTTCGAAGACCTTGCGGATGCGGGCCGCCAAGCCCAGGCGCTTGAGCCCCGCAGCTGCCAGCACGATGGCCTGGTACTGACCTTCGTCCAGCTTGCGCAGGCGGGTGTCCAAGTTGCCGCGCAGGGGCTCGATGCGCACATCGTCCCGGCCCAGGGCCCGCAAGGCCTCGCGCAGGAGCACCACGCGGCGCAGGCTGGAGGTGCCCACGATGGCGCCACGCGGCAGGTCTGCCAAGTCGGCGCAGTGCGGTGAGACCCAGGCATCGCGCTCGTCCTCGCGCTCCAGCACCGAGGCCAGCACGAAGCCAGCCGGTAGTTCCATGGGCACGTCCTTCAGGGAATGCACGGCCAGGTCGGCACGGCCCTCGTCCAGCGCGACTTCGAGTTCCTTCACGAAGAGGCCCTTGCCGCCCACCTTGCTGAGGGCGCGGTCCAGGATCTGATCGCCCTGGGTGGTCATGCCCAGCAGGGTCACCGCGTGCCCCCGGGCACGCAGCAGAGCCTGCACATGCTCAGCCTGCCAGAGGGCAAGGCGGCTTTCACGGGTGGCGATGGTGAGGTTCATGGCAATCGAGAGGCGTCCAGGCCAGGCACTAGGGAAACGGCGCATCGGCGGGCGGATTCATTCGCCGCGAACATGAGCGTTATTCGTACCGCCGGGGCCACTCGGGGCGCGACGGAACAGCCGTCGATGCTAGCATGCACGCGACACCCGACGAGACCGCAGAACATGCATAAACCGCGAGACGAAGAACAGCCCCTGATCGAAGACACGCGCCTCTTGGGCCGGATTTTGGGGGACGTGATCCGGGAGCAGGAAGGCCAAAGCGCCTACGAGCTGATCGAGCAGATCCGCAAGCTGTCCGTGGCGTTTCGCCTGGACGCCGATGCCGAGGCCGGCCAGCAGTTGAACAAGCTGCTCAAGCGCCTGAGCGACGAACAGACCGTGAGCGTGATCCGGGCCTTCACCTACTTCAGCCACCTGGTCAACCTGGCCGAGGACCGGCACCAGATACGCCTGCACGCTGGGCGTGAACGCGCGGGCGAAACCGAGGAGGACAGCATCGCCGCAGCGTTGACGCGGCTGCACGGCGCGGGCATTGGGAAGGCGGAGATCGCCGACACCTTGACGCAGAGTTTTCTCTCGCCGGTGCTCACGGCCCACCCGACCGAGGTGCAGCGCAAGAGCATCCTGGATGCAGAGCGGACCATCGCCCACCTGCTGGCGCAGCGCGACGAAATCAAGGCCCGCGCGGCCGGAGTGGACCCGCGCCGTGACAAGCTGACCCCGCGCGAACTCGCGGCCAATGAAGCCTTGCTGCGCGCGCGCGTGCTGCAGCTGTGGCAGACGCGCCTGGTGCGCGGCAGCAAGCTGGCCGTGGCCGACGAGATCGACAACGCGCTCAGCTATTACGAGCCCACCTTCCTGCGCGAAATCCCCGCCATCTACGCCCAATTGGAAGAGGCACTGGACGCGCCGGTGCACGACTTCCTGCGCATGGGCCACTGGATTGGCGGCGACCGCGACGGCAACCCCTACGTGACGGCCCAGACCATGCGCCAGGCCCTGGCCCGCCAGTCCGAGGTGGCCCTGCGCCACTACCTGCACGAGGTGCATCTGCTCGGCGTCGAGCTCTCGGTCTCCGAGCGACTGGCCGGCTGCAGCCCCGCGCTGCGCGCCCTGGCCGAGGCCTCGCCTGATCAGAGCGATCACCGCCAGGACGAGCCCTACCGCCGCGCGCTGATCCATATCTACGCCCGCCTGGCCGCGACGCTGCGCGCCTACGCTGACGCCGACGCCGACGCGCCACGCCTCGCGATGGCGGAACGCCCTGCCTACACCAGCGCGGCCGAGCTGCTGGCAGACCTGCGCACCGTCGACGATTCGCTGGCCGAGCGCCATGGCGTGCCGCTGGCCCAGACACGCCTGCGCCCGCTGATCCGCGCCGCGCAAGTGTTTGGCTTCCACCTCGCCACCTTGGACCTGCGCCAGAGCTCGGACAAGCACGAGGAGGTCATCGCCGAACTGCTGCGCGTGGCCCGCCTCGAGGCCGACTACGCAGCGCTGACCGAGGGCGCCAAGCGTACCCTGCTGCTGCGCCTGCTGAACGATGCGCGAGCGCTGCGCGTGGTGGGTGCGCGCTACAGCGATTGGACGCAAAGCGAACTGGCGGTTTTCGAGACCGCACGCGCCATGCGCGAGCGCTATGGTGCCGAGGCCATCCGGCACTACATCATCAGCCACACCGAGACCGTGAGCGACCTGCTCGAAGTGCTGCTGCTGCAGAAAGAAGTGGGCCTGCTACGGGGCACGCGCAGCGGCACCCTGGACGACGCGGACTGCGTGGCCGGGCTCATCACCGTGCCCCTATTCGAAACCATCGAAGACCTGCGCAACGCCGCACCCATCATGCGCGACTACTACGCCCTGCCCGGCATCACCGCCCTGGTGGAACGCGGTGGCGAGCAGGACATCATGCTGGGCTATTCCGACAGCAACAAGGACGGCGGCATCTTTACCAGCAACTGGGAGCTGTACCGCGCAGAGACCGAGCTGGCTGCGTTGTTTGACGGCATGCCCAAGGTCAAGATGCGCCTCTTCCACGGCCGCGGCGGCACCGTGGGTCGCGGCGGCGGCCCCAGCTACCAGGCCATCCTGGCCCAGCCACCGGGCACGGTGCGCGGCCAGATCCGTCTGACCGAACAGGGCGAGGTCATCGCATCCAAATACGCCAACCCCGAGATCGGGCGGCGCAACCTGGAGACCCTGGTGGCCGCCACGCTGGAAGCCACGCTGCTGCAGCCCACCGAAGCCGCCGCGCCGGCCTGGCTGCGGGCGGCGGAAGAACTCTCGCACGCCAGCATGGCGGCCTACCGCAAGCTGGTCTACGACACCCCTGGCTTCGCCGACTATTTCTTTAGCGCCACGCCCCTGCGCGAAATCGCCGAGCTCAACATCGGCTCGCGCCCGACCTCGCGCAAACCCACGCAGAAGATCGAGGACCTGCGCGCCATCCCCTGGGGCTTCAGCTGGGGCCAGAGCCGCATCAACCTGCCGGGCTGGTACGGTTTCGGCTCGGCCGTCGCCAGCTTCCTCGACGCCGAAGGCACGAGCACGCGCAAGACCCGTCTGGCGCTGCTGCGCAGGATGGCGCGTGAATGGCCCTTTCTGCGGGCCCTGCTTTCCAACATGGACATGGCCCTGGCCAAGAGCGACCTGGCCCTGGGCTCACGCTACGCCGGGCTGGTCGACGCGCCGCTGCGCCGCAAGATCTACGCGCAGATCGAAGCCGAATGGCAGCGCACTGCCGAGGCCCTCAGCCTTCTGACCGGCAACAAGGAACGTCTGGCCGACAACCCCGCGCTGCAGCGCTCCATCCAGCACCGCCTTCCCTACATCGACCCGCTGCACCATTTGCAGATCGAGCTGATGCGCCGCCACCGGGCGGGCCTAGCCGACAATCCCCAGGACCTGGACCGCGTGCGGCGGGGCATCCACATTTCCATCAACGGAATTGCGGCGGGTTTGAGAAACACCGGCTGAGGCCGCACCGCCCTCCACGCTTGGGGCTGCGGCTGGCATGGCCACTCTGGCAATCAGAGGGGCCCTCGCATGGGCTCCTCGTGACCCAATGTGCGCTGGCGAACATACAGCGTGCGGGACAAAAAATACACTCCAACGGAGTTGGGCGGGGCATTTCCCGAGAGCCCCTCCAGGAGCACCAACATGTCCGCCAAACCCCAGCCTCCACCCGAACCCCAGCAGAACCATCTGCTGGCCGCCTTGTCACCGGAGGTTCAAAGCCGTCTGTTCCCCTACCTGGAATTGGTGCCGCTGCCTTTGCGGGCGCTGCTGTATGAATCCAAGCGCCCCATGCGTCACGTCTACTTTCCGACCGACTCCATCGTCTCGCTGCAGTATGTGATGGAAAACGGGGCCTCCACCGCGATCTCCGTGGTGGGCAACGAGGGCTTGCTGGGTATCACCCTGTTCCTGGGTGGCGAAAGCACGCCCAGCCGCTCGGTGGTCCAGAGCGCCGGTTACGCCTATCGACTCCCCCGCCTGCGCGTGAAGGAAGAGTTCAACCGCCATGGCCAGTTGCTGATGCTGATGCTGCGCTACACACAGGCGCTGATCACCCAGGTTTCCCAGACCGCCGTTTGCAATCGTCACCATTCGATCGACCAGCAGCTCTGTCGCTGGCTGCTGCTCTCCATGGACCGTCTGTCTCACAACCACCTGACCATGACGCAAGAATTCATCAGCCACATGCTCGGCGTACGCCGCGAGGGCGTCACCCAGGCCGCTTCAAAATTGCAGCAACAAGGGGTGATTTCGTACCAACGCGGATTGATCAAGGTGCTGGACCGGGCCAAGCTTGAGACCCTGAGCTGCGAGTGCTACGCCGTGGTCAAGAAGGAAACCGATCTGCTGCTGGACTACATCCCGCAGCGCCAGGTGATCAAGGACCCCGAAGTCATTCCCGTCGCGGCGCTTTGAGAGCCTGTTCGCACTTCGCCCCACCGGGCCTCACCGAGGCGGCGCGCCCATCTGGCCCAAGGCCTTACGCTCGCCGCTTTCCGCCATCGCCTTCAAGCGGGCCAGCGTGACCGGAAGCCCGGCGTTCAGCCGTTTGCACAGCATGGGGCCCAGCACGACGGACAGCAGACCGGAGAAGGTGACCCGGTGCGTGACTTCCGTGTTGCCGGCCACGGGACTGAGTTCATGCTCGAAGCACATGCGAAACAGCGGAATCCTTGACTCCACCGTGAAGCACCGATCGGCCACAAGTTCGGTCAGCAGCATGGGCACGGTATTGCCTTGGGTGGGTGTCAGGCGGCCACGCGTCCCGATCTCGAAGGGCCCGTCCAGCGAGGCTTTTCGCGTGTCCGGGTCCCAGGTGTGCCAGTTCGACACGTCGGCGTAGATCTGGAAAATGACCCGAGGCGAGGCCGCGATGGTGATCTGATGTTCAACGTGCATGGCGCATGTGGCGAGCTTGTGTCGCGCAATGAATTTCTGAAACAGGAGGTCAGGCATGGGGCTCATGAGGCGCGCGCCGGGGCGGATAACGCCACCAGCAGGCGAGCACCGCCAAGGCGAACAGCGTGTACGCAAGAACGAACACCCAGAACGGTGCTTCGTAGTACAGGACCGCCTGAACCCAGTGTTCAACAAAGCTCTGGCTGTACCCGCAAGCGCCGGCCTGCACGCGCAGCCAGGACTCCAAGGCCGTGAGCGGGCAGACCTCGCCCAGCCAGGACAGCGCGACCACGATCAGGATGGCGGCCAGATGCGCGAGGCGAAAGCCCCAGGCATTGACCCAGCGCCAGCGCCACGCATTGCCCACGAGGATGCACATCAGCCCACCCACGACGAACAGGACGACGCCGAAGTGCAGGATCAGAACGGCATCGGCCAGCAACTGGTACGGCAGCGTGGCCATGATCACGCCGGCCCCGAGACACTGTGGATGAATTCCGTCTTGGCATTGGTATACGCCTCTCTGTCAGTCGGGTGCATTCCAGCTGCGTCGGCTTTGAGTGCGGCGTAACGGCTTGCAAGCGCGGCGCTCGAACGCAGCGCATCGCGAAAGCGCAGTCGTTCACGCCAGACCTGACCATCGTGGACGACCAGATGAAGATGGTGCGTGCGGCGACCATCGGCCCAACGCATCAGCCATTTGCGATCGCTCAGCGTATTGTTGAACTCGGCCGACGTGGTGTAACCCGAGGCGCACAGCGGGGCGATGACGGAATCTGCCACCGCCATGGACGCCACGCCGGCCAGGATGTCGATGATGGGCTTGGCCGCCAGGCCGGCCACCGCGGTGCTTCCGATGTGCTCCACGTCAATGAACACGCCGGGAAGCACGGACAACAGGCGCTCCCGCTCAATGGCGTAGGCCAGAGGCCAGTAAGGATCGTGGGGATACAGCTTCACCTCTTCGTGGATGGCCGCCCACAGTGATTGCTGCTCGTTCATGGCGCCGTGCCGCCATCGCGCAGGAAAACGGGCAGGTCCATCACCGGCGGACGCGACCCGATCTGGTAAAGAAGATCCGCGACATAGCCTCGGTGATAGGTTTTGTGGTTGACCACATGCAACAGCATTTCGCCACGGGTCATGACCCCGGCACCACCGTCCACGAACGTGAACGGAACGGACTCGTCGTGCGCCTGCTCCGTGAGCATCAAAGCATAGTGGATGTACCACTGGTCGACTTCGGTCTGCGCGTTGCGCAAGTCCGGCAGCGTGGGTTCGACCTCCGTGATCCGGCTTGTGAATCCGTGAGGTCTGTTCTCCAGATGCGCCTTCCAGATGAGGTCAACGACGTAGGCGTGATTCAGGGTGTTCACCATGCTGCCAAAGCCAGTCACCCGCTTGGCGCTCGCCTCCCCGGCCGGCAGCGACGCCAGCTGGTCAAAGAGCCGACGGTTCGCCCACGCGTTGTAGCGCGTGAGCAGTTGGATGTTGCTGACGGCGGACATGCACTCGCTCCGGAGCGGACTCAGCGCGCACGGGGCTTGGTTCGCGGGTGCGAATCGCGGAGCCGCGCCTCGTCTTGTCCCTGCTTTTTCCTTTCGACCCCTTTGGACACGACGAAAAAGACAGCGGAGACTGTCGCCATCACCAGGCCGCCAATAAGCAAATGGAAGGACTGAAAAACAAGCGCCCCCACCAGGAAGAGGATGGACGGCAAGACAAAAAAGACAGTGAACAGGATCATGAACATGGAAGTCCCCGTGTCGGATGTTCGCAAGCAGCGTGCATCATGCCAAAAGCGCCAACGGCCGCCACCTAAAATCCCCGCACCATGTCCAAAGCGCCTCCGAGCCCGCTGCACCAACCCCTGGCCGAGCGCCTGCGCCCGCACACACTGGGCGAGGTGATCGGCCAGCAGCACCTGCTGGGTGAGGGCATGCCGCTGCGCATTGCCTTCGAGTCGGGCCAGCCACACAGTTGCATCCTCTGGGGGCCGCCGGGCACGGGCAAGACGACGATCGCGCGGCTGATGGCCCATGCTTTCGGCGCCCAGTTCATCAGCATCAGCGCGGTGCTGGGCGGTGTCAAGGACATCCGCGAGGCGGTGGAGCTGGCCGAGGCCGCGCGCGACGGTCTTCAACAACAGCGCACCATCGTCTTCGTCGACGAGGTGCACCGCTTCAACAAGAGCCAGCAGGACGCCTTCCTGCCGCACGTGGAAAGCGGCCTCTTCACCTTCATCGGCGCCACGACGGAAAACCCGTCCTTCGAGGTCAACTCCGCCCTGCTTTCGCGTGCTGCCGTGTACGTGCTGCAGGCTCTGACCGAGGACGACCTGAAACTGATCGTGCAGCGCGCGCGCGGCATCGACGCCGTGCCGCCGCTAGAAGACGCTGCACTGGAACGCCTGATCGCCTACGCCGATGGCGACGCGCGCCGCCTGCTGAACACGCTGGAAACCCTGAGCGTGGCGGCACGGCAGCAAAAGCAGGACCCAATCACGGATGAATGGCTGCTCAAGGTGCTGGGCGAACGCATGCGCCGCTATGACAAGGGCGGCGAGCAGTTCTACGACACCATCAGCGCCCTGCACAAAAGCGTGCGCGGTAGCGACCCGGACGCGGCGCTGTACTGGTTCGTGCGCATGCTGGATGGCGGCGCGGACCCGCGCTACATGGCGCGGCGTTTCGTGCGCATGGCGGCGGAGGACATCGGCCTGGCCGACCCGCGCGCGCTGCGCCTGGCCCTGGACGCGGCGGAAGTCTACGAGCGACTGGGCTCACCCGAGGGCGAACTGGCCTTGGCCGAGGCCGTGATCTACCTCGCGATGGCGCCCAAGAGCAACGCGGTCTACAAGGCCTACAAGGCCGCGCAAGCCTTCGTCAAGAAGGACGGCACGCGGTCCGTGCCCATGCACTTGCGCAATGCGCCGACGAAATTGATGAAGGAACTGGACTACGGCAAGGGTTACCGCTATGCCCATGACGAGGACGATGCCTTCGCGGCGGGAGAGCAGTATTTGCCCGAAGGGATGACGCAGCCGGGTTTCTATCAGCCGGTGGAGCGCGGTTTGGAGATTAAAATCGCGGAAAAGCTGCGCCAGTTACGCGCGCTGAACGAGCAGAGCGCTCAGCGCCGCTGACGGCCACCCGCAGGGTGACGACACGCGCGCGCGGGCACTCTACACACCCCCCGCCACCATAAGTGGCATAAAGCTTGCAACCACCTTGGTGCAAAACCCCGAGGCCTGCTTTTCTATGGATATTTTCTTTCAACAGATCATCAACGGACTGGTGCTGGGCAGCATGTATGCCTTGGTCGCCCTGGGCTACACCATGGTGTACGGCATCATCGGCCTCATCAACTTCGCCCATGGCGAAGTGCTGATGGTCGGCGCGCTCGTGAGCTGGACAGTCATCGGCTTCATCCAGCCCTTGCTCCCACCCTGGCTGGTGCTGCTGGTGGCCCTGGTCGTCGCCTGCCTGGTCGCCGCCGCCCTCAACTACACCATCGAGCGCGTGGCCTACCGGCCGTTACGCAACAGCCCGCGCCTGGCGCCGCTGATCACCGCCATCGGCATGTCCATCTTGCTGCAGACGCTGGCCATGATCATCTGGAAGCCGAACTACAAGTCTTACCCGACGCTGCTTCCCAGCGAACCGATCCCTCTGGGCGGCGCCAGCATCACGCCGACGCAGATCATGATCCTCGTCGTGACGGCCATCACCTTGGCCGGACTGATGTGGCTGGTACACGGCACCAAACTGGGTCGAGCCATGCGTGCCACCGCCGAGAACCAGCGCGTGGCTGCGCTCATGGGCGTGAAACCCAACAGCGTGATTTCCGCCACCTTCGTCATCGGTGCCATGCTGGCCGCCCTGGCCGGCGTGATGTGGGCCAGCAACTATGGCACCGTGCAACATGCCATGGGTTTCATTCCCGGTCTCAAGGCCTTCACGGCGGCCGTGCTCGGCGGCATCGGCAACCTGGCTGGCGCAGTGGTCGGCGGCATCCTGCTGGGGCTGATCGAATCCATCGGCGCGGGTTACATCGGTGACCTCACCGGCGGCGTGTTCGGCAGCCACTACGTGGACATCTTCGCCTTCGCCGTGCTCATCGTCGTGCTCACGCTGCGTCCCTCCGGCCTGCTGGGTGAACGCGTCGCGGACCGTGCCTGACCTCACCTCCGTTGCTTGACAAAGAAACGTTGTTATGAATTTCTCCCAAATGACTAACCGGCAGCGCCTCATCGGCATCGTGCTGGCGGCCGTGGGCCTGCTGGTGCTGCCCATCTTGCTGCAAGGCTTCGGCAGCGCCTGGGTGCGCATCGCCGACATGGCGCTGCTCTTCGTGCTGCTGGCCCTGGGCCTGAACATCGTGGTCGGCTACGCCGGCCTGCTGGACCTGGGCTTCGTCGCCTTCTTCGCGGTCGGCGCCTACATGTTCGGCCTGCTGGCTTCGCCGCACCTCTCCGACCACTTCCCGACCTTCGCGGCCCTCTTCCCCAACGGCGTGCACATGCCACTGTGGGTGGTCATTCCGCTCGCGGCGGCGCTGGCGGGCATTTTCGGCATCCTGCTCGGCGCGCCCACGCTGAAGCTGCGGGGTGACTACCTCGCCATCGTGACGCTGGGCTTCGGCGAAATCATCCGGGTGTTCATGAACAACCTGGATCATCCCTACAACATCACGAACGGTCCCAAGGGCATCAGCCAGATCGACCCGATCCACTTCTTCGGCTTCAGCCTGGGCCAGCGCTGGGACTTCTTCGGCTACACCGTCACGCCGGTGCTGATGTACTACTACCTGTTCCTCGTGCTGGTGGTGGTCAGCGTCATCATCTGCCATCGCCTGGAGCTGTCGCGCATCGGACGCGCCTGGATGGCCATCCGCGAGGATGAAACCGCCGCCAAGGCCATGGGCATCAACACCCGCAACATGAAGCTGATGGCCTTTGCCATGGGCGCCACCTTCGGCGGTGTGTCGGGCGCCATGTTCGCGGCTTTCCAGGGCTTCATTTCGCCTGAGTCGTTCAGCCTGACGGAATCCATCATGATCGTCGCCATGGTGGTGCTGGGCGGCATCGGCTACCTGCCCGGCGTGGTGCTCGGCGCGGTGCTGCTGGCTTCGCTGCCGGAAATGCTGCGTTACGTCGCCGGCCCGCTGCAGGCCATGACGGACGGCCGCCTGGATTCGTCCATCCTGCGCCAGCTGCTGATCGCACTGGCCATGATCATCATCATGTTGTTGCGCCCGCGCGGACTGTGGCCTTCGCCGGAACACGGCAAATCCCTCAGGGACGCCAACAAAGGCAAGAACAAGGCCTCGACCCAAGGGAGCGCAGCATGAGCCAGAACAAGGAAACCCTGCTCTTCGTCAACGGCGTGTCCAAGCGCTTCGGTGGCCTGCAAGCCCTGAACGACGTGAGCCTGATGATTGAACGTGGCCAGGTCTACGGCCTGATCGGTCCCAACGGCGCGGGCAAGACGACCTTTTTCAACGTCATCACGGGCCTGTACACGCCCGACAGCGGCGAGTTCGTGCTCGGCGGTGTGTCCTACAAGCCCACGGCGGTGCACGACGTTGCCAAGGCAGGTATCGCGCGTACCTTCCAGAACATCCGCCTCTTCGCCGACATGACGGCGCTGGAGAACGTGATGGTCGGGCGTCACATCCGCTCGGGCTCGGGCCTGCTCGGCGCCATCTTCCGCACGAAGTCCTTCAAGCGAGAAGAAGCTGCGATTGCCCAGCGCGCGCAGGAACTATTGAACTACGTGGGCATCGGCCAGTTCGCGGACTACAAGGCCCGCACCCTGTCCTATGGCGACCAGCGCCGCCTGGAAATCGCCCGTGCCCTGGCGACGGAACCCAAGCTGCTGGCCCTGGACGAACCCGCCGCCGGCATGAACGCCACCGAGAAGGTGGAACTGCGCGCCCTGATCGAGCGCATCAGCCAGGACGGCGTCACCGTGTTGCTGATTGAACATGACGTGAAGCTGGTCATGGGCCTGTGCGACCGTGTGACCGTGCTCGACTACGGCCGCCGTATCGCCGAGGGCACGCCCGCCGAAGTGCAGAAGAACGAAAAAGTGATCGAGGCCTATCTGGGCCACGGCGGCGCCAAGACGGCCGCTGAAGCCACCGCTGCATAAACATCATGAGCGACAAGAAACAAAACGAAGTACTGCTGCAGGTCAGCGGCCTGACCGTGGCTTACGGCGGCATCCAGGCCGTCAAGGGTGTGGATTTCGAGGTACGGCGCGGCGAACTGGTCAGCCTGATCGGCTCCAACGGTGCCGGCAAGACCAGCACCATGAAGGCCATCACCGGCGGCCTGCCCTGCGGCGGCACGATCAGCTACTTGGGCAAGAGCATCCGTGGCCAAGGTCCTTGGGACTTGGTGCGCCAGGGTCTGGCCATGGTGCCGGAAGGCCGTGGCGTTTTCACGCGCATGACCATCGCCGAGAACCTGATGATGGGTGCTTACGTGCACGACGACAAGGACCGCATCGGTGCGGACATGGAGCGCATGTACGCCTTGTTCCCGCGCCTGAAGGAACGCCATCAACAGCTCGCTGGCACGCTCTCCGGCGGTGAGCAGCAGATGCTGGCCATGGGTCGCGCGCTGATGAGCCGCCCGCAGGTGCTGCTGCTGGACGAACCCTCGATGGGCCTGTCGCCCATCATGGTGGACAAGATCTTCGAGGTGGTGAACGAGGTGTCCAGCCAGGGCGTCACGGTGCTGTTGGTCGAGCAGAACGCCAGCCGTGCCCTGTCCATCGCGGACCGGGGTTATGTGATGGAAAGCGGCCTGATCAGCCTGTCCGGCCCGGCCGACCAGTTGCTGCACGACCCGGCGGTGCGTGCAGCCTACCTCGGCGAAGGTTGAACTGAAGAAGCGCGCCGGATCTGCCGCCCGCGCGCTTTCTTACACCTCTTCACGCCGCCTTGCGCTGCACCGTTGCGCACTCTCCCACGATCTCACCCAGCCGCCGCAACGCGGCCTGGATGGTCTCGGTGATCGGCCAGCCACAATTGATGCGCAGGTAGTGGTCGAAACGCGAGGAGTTTGAGAACAGCGTGCCAGGCGCCACGAAGATTTTGTCGCGCAGCGCCCGGTCGAAGACCGTCATCGACGAGAGCCGGTCCGGCAACTCCACCCACAGCTGCAAGCCCCCCGGCGGATAGTTCAGTCGCGTTCCGGCCGGGAAATGCGCGGCGATCGCGTCGGCGGTCTGTTCGCGTTGCTGCCGCAAATGTTCGCGCAGACGGCGCAGGTGCCGATCGTAATCCCCGGTGTTCATGTACTCGCCCGCCGCCGATTGCGACAGCTCTTCGTTGCTGCGGGACTGGGTGAACTTGAGCATCTCCACCCGGCTCTGCCAGCGCCCGGCCGAAATCCAGCCCAAGCGCATGCCGGGCGCGAGGATCTTGTGCAACGAGGCACAGTGGATGACGTTGCCCGTGCGGTCCCAGGACTTGATCGCGCGCGGCGGGGTGTCCATGTCCAGCAGTTCGCTGTAAGTGTCGTCCTCGATCAGCGGGATGCCGTGGCGCTCGCACAGCGCGACCAGCCGCTCCTTGTGCGCGTCGGGCATCACGCTGCCCAGCGGGTTCTGCAGGTGCGGCACGGTGACGACGGCCTTGATGTTGTCGTAGGCACCGAGTGCCATGTCGAGTGCTTCGATCGAGAGACCGGTCTGCGGACTGGTCGGGATTTCGAGCGCACGCATGCCCAGGCTTTCGAGCACTTGCAGCAAACCGTAGAAGGTAGGTGACTCAACGGCGACGGTATCGCCGGGCTGAGCGACCGCACGCAGCGCGAGGTTGAGCGCCTCGATGCAGCCGTTGGTGGTCAGCACCTCCTGGGGTGCCAGCGTCATGCCCGTGCGCAGGCCGCGCCGCGCGGCGGCTTCCCGCAAGGGGTTAAGGCTGCGCGAGGGCGCGGCGGTGGTCAGCAGCGCGGGCTTCTGACGCAACAGCCGCATCATGATCGTGCGCAAGGCCTCGCCGGGGTAGATCTCGGGCGCGCCGCGCGCGGTGGAGAAATCGATGCGCACTTCATCCTGGCGGCGGCGCGCGACGAAGTCCGAGACTTTCGCGTGGATGCCGACGTACTGCGCCGGATCTGGCGCGACATCGGTGGCAGGCTCTTCCATCGCCGCGAGCGCGAGGCGGCGCGGGCGCTTCACGAAGTAGCCCGAGCGGTCACGCGCCTCGACCCAGCCCTCGCTTTCCATGGCGCGGCAGAGTTGCAGCGCGGTGGACAGGCTGATGTCGTGTTTGCGCATCAGGCTGCGCAGCGAGGGCAGTTTGTCGCCGGGCTGGAGCGAACCGGCGCGGATCGCATCCAGGTAATGCGCAGCGAGTTTGCGGTAGAGCGGCGGCGTGTCCATGGCGGGCTTCAGGGATTCTTCACAAGTTCAAGTGAACGCGACGACGGCTTCGATCTCGACCGCGAAGCCCTTGGGCAGGGAAGCGACGCCGATCGCTGAGCGGGCATGCTCGCCCCGCGCGCCAAGCACCTGCACCAAGAGGTCCGAACAGCCGTTGATGACCTCGGTGTGCTGCGTGAAGTCCGGGGTGGCATTGACCATGCCAAAGACCTTCACCACCTGCTTGATGCGCTCAAGATCACCCAGGGCTTGCCGTGTCACGGCGAGCAGGTACAGGGCAATGTCCCGCGCATGCGCCTGTGCTTCGGCCACCGAGACCTCGGCCCCCACCTTGGGGATTTTTTGCACGGCTTCTCGCAAAGGCGCTCCCTTGCCAGACAGGTGGAGGGTGTTGCCCAGGATCACATAGGGCTTGAAGCTGCCGCGCGTCGCAGTCACAGCGGGAAGCACGAGGCCTAAGGCGTGCAGTCGGGACTCGATGGTGTCGGACATGGCGGTGAATGTGGATGCACGGGTGGCTGATCTTCCCTCGCGCGGCGCGCCAAAAACAGATGCAGATTCCAGGCAAGCAGACCATAACAGATGGCCGCACGCGCTTCTGTTGCGCTGCGCTTAACGTGGCGCTGTGCCTGTTTTTTGCGCGCCCGGATTTCTACGATGAAGCCCTCCCCCACTCACTCCACGAGGTGCTTTCATGACCACATCGTTCCCCGAATTCACAGCCCTGGAACCGGGCCAGACCTTGCGCGTGGCCGTGGACGCGGGGGCTTGGGTGCGGGTGGTGGAGGGCAAAGTTCAACTGCTGTCACCGCCCGCTTGGCTGGGCGAGACGGTGTTCAACGCCAGTGCCGAGCTGGGCGCGGAGGACCTGCACGTGGTGGAGCGTGGCGGCTGGATCGAGGTCGTGGCCCGCTCTGCGGCGCGGGTGCAGGTGTTGCCGGCGCCGGTGCGCTCTGCGCATGGCGCGCGCCTGGGGCATTGGACACAACTCCTGACCGATCGGCTGGCGGTGTTGCGGATCAGGTGAACGTGTTGGCCCGCGAAGAGCGTAGGCTGGGCGAAAAAGTAGCGTTTGATCTGGAGCACCGCACCGGGCCTGCCGCCCGCGCGCTCATACGGGGATGGCCTTCGGCTTCGCGCTTCAGCCGTGCCTGAAGCCGCTGCGGCATAACTCACTGCGCGCCTACCTTGTCAGGTGAGCGCTCCGTTCAAACACGATGCCGCAAGTCAGAGGACGATGCGCCGCACTTGCGGCGCTGCGACTTCAGGCCCAACTGAAGCGCCATCCCCGAAATCGCGCGCGGGCGGCAGGCCCGGCGCGGTGTTAGTTGCAGTAGCAAGGCACTCCATGAGTGAACGACCCTTTCCATCATGGCCAATCGGGTTCATTCCACGTCACTACAAGGTTTTAGGCAGCTCCTGGAGCCTTTGCTGTCGGGGGGAGATGCCCGATTGCTGCAATCCGCTTACGCAGGAAGTCCAGGGCGTCAACAAAGACTGCGTGACAACTGGAAGGTGCGGGTTCGTCCAGCGGGTGCCAGCTGAACTCGAAAAGGTGGCCTCCAGCGTCTTCGGTGAAGAAGCTCCACGAGTCTGCGAGATCGACCGGCACAGCCATTTCACGAAAATGCCACACCTGACCGCGCGGGCATTGTTCCCAGGTACCCAGATCTCTGACGCACTGCGCACCTAAGATGCCTGATTCTTCAGCGAGTTCTCTTGTGGACGCTTGTGCAACAGACTCTCCCGGCTCGATCGTTCCTTTGACGAGTTGAGTGCCAGCCTGTGGGTGCAGAAAAACGAGAACCTCTACCCTGTGGTTGCGATGGCGCAAAACGATTGGGACTGCCTTCGGTGTTCTCATCGGTGGAGGCAGAGCAGCTGGTTATCGGCCTCACGCTCGCCGCGAGTGACGCGCCACGTACTGCTGCAGCACCCCGTCCATGCGAGACTGCCAGCCCTCGCCGGTTGACTTGAAGTACGCCACGACTTCCGGGCTGTAGCGGATCGACACCAGCAGCTTCTTGTTTTCAGACTTAGGGCGACCGCGCACCGCCTTCATCGGAACCATCGCCTGCAACTGCTTGGGGGTCAGGGGCCGAGCATCCGGGTCGGCCTTGGCGGCCGCCGTGATCGCTTTGTCTTCCGCAACCGTCGGCATGACGATGGCGGGACGCTTAGATATTTTGGACATAGTGCTTCACCTCGCGTCGGTTGGCTTTGCGCACGCTGATGATTCTGCGCACCTCGCCACGGTCAACAAATGCCACGTAGTACAGGATTCCGGTCTCCGGCGCCAAGGCAATCATGCGCAACTCTCCATAGTCGTGCCGTTCATCCACCCACACCAGTGCTGCATCCCAATCAAGTTCCGCCGCCAGTGCCAGCGATAGACCATGCTTCTCCTGATTGCTCGCGTCTTTGGCAAGGTCGAACTCAATTCGCATTATTTAATGTAGCTACATTAAATTTGCATGTCAATCGCATGCCCCGGCCGCACCGGGCCTGCCGCCCGCGCGCGATTTCGGGGATGGCGATGAGGCGATGCTGAACAAGTCTCGCCGCGTGCTGCATCCGCATCGCGGGCGGTCTGCGGCGTTGCAAATCCTCGCCATAGCTGGGCTATGGCTGCGGTTTGCGCCTAGCATCCCATCCCGCCATGCGGCGCAGCCCATCGGCAGACTCATTCAGCATCGCCTGGCCGGGCATGAAGCCGCAGCGCCGCAAGTGCGGCGCATCGTCCTCTGATTTGCGGCATCGTGTTTGAACGGAGCGTCCACCTGACAAGGTGGGCGCGCAGTGAGTTATGCCGCAGCGGCTTCAGGCACGGCTGAAGCGCGGAGCCGAAGGCCATCCCCGTAGGAGCGCGTGGGCGGCAGGCCCGGTGCGGCTCTCCGCAGGAGAAGCATCCAAGCCGAGGCGAGCGCCTCTCAATCCACTCGCGCCCCGCTCAGCTTCACCACCTGCTGGTACTTCGCCAATTCACCCTGCATGAAGGCGCCAAAGGCCTCGGGCGTGGTGGGCACCGGCTCGGCCATCAGGGTCGCGAAACGCTGCCGGGTTTCGGGGGCGTTCAGGGCCTCGACGAAGGCGCGGTTCAGGCGCGTGATCACGTCCTTGGGCGTGCCTGCGGGCGCGACCAGCCCCCACCAGGTGTCGATGGCGAAGCCGGGCAGCACCTCGGCCACGGCCGGCACCTCGGGCAGCATGGCGCTGCGACGCGCGGACGTGACGGCCAGGGCGACCAGCTTGCCCGCCTTGATGTTGGCGGAGGCCGCAGCCAGGTTGTCGAAGTTGAAATCCACCTGCCCGCTCACCAGGGCCAGTTGCGCGGGGTTGGCGCCGTTGTAAGGCACATGCAGCACGGAGATACCGGCACCGGACTTGAACAGCTCACCCGCCAGATGGCCCGCGCTGCCGTTGCCGCCGCTGCCGTAGTTCAGCTTGTCCGGGTGCGCTTGGGCGTAGGCAACCAAACCCTTGAGATCCTGGATACCGAGACGCTGCGCGGTCTGCGCGTTCATGACCAGCACATTGGGCACGCGCGCCATCTGCGTGATGGGCGCGAAATCCTTGGCGGCATCAAAAGGCATCTTGCTGAACAACCACGGGTTGACCGCGTGCGTGGCGGTGGCCGCCAGACCGATGGTCAGGCCGTCGGGCGTGGCCTTGGCCACGGCGTCCGCGCCGATGTTGCCGCCCGCGCCAGGGCGGTTGTCTACGATCACGGTGCCCAGGCTGGCCTGCACACGCTCGGCCAGGGCGCGCGCGGTCACGTCCAGCGGGCCACCGGGCGCATAGGGCACGATCAGGCGGATGGGCGACTGCTGCGCGAAGACGCGCGTTGCGAATGGGGCGGCCCCGGCGGCTGCGCCAGCGAGCAAGAGGTGTCTGCGTTGCATGGTGTCTCCTGAAATATTCGTTCGCTTGCACTGCAGGTGCTTGTGGCTACGACACGGTGCTATCGCACCTTAACTTTGCTTCGCAAAGTGAGTCTTCGCCGCAAGCATGGCGCTACGCGCCATGCTTGTCAGCCTCGCTAGTGAAGGAATCGGCGTAGAACTCTTCCTCCGGCAAGCCGGCCTTCACGTAGTCACGCTGCGCGGATTCGACCACGATGGGCGCACCGCAGGCGTAGACCTGGTAGCCCGACAGATTGGGGATGTCTTGCAGCACGGCGGCGTGGACGAAACCGGTCCGGCCCGTCCAGTGGTCTTCGGGCAGGGCGTCGGAGGCCACGGGCACGTACTTCAGGTTGGGCATTTCTGCGACCTTCTGCTGCACCCAGTCGTTCAGGTAGAAATCCTGGGGGCGGCGGCCGCCCCAGTACAGGGTTGCGGGCCGGGTGACGCCTTTGTGCTGCATCTCTTCGATCAGGGCCTTGATGGGCGCGAAGCCCGTACCCGAGGCCAGCAGCACCATGGGCTTGTCGCTGTCCTCGCGCAAGAAGAAGCTGCCGAAGGGGCCTTCAACGCGCAGGATTTCCTTTTCCTTCATCGCGCCAAACACATGGTCGGTGAACTTTCCACCGGGCATGTGGCGGATGTGCAGTTCCATCATCGCGCCGACCGGCGGGGTCGCGTCCGGCTGGCCGGCGCGGGTGTGCGGCGCGGTCGCCATGGAATAACTGCGGCGCGAGCCGTCGCGCAGCAGAAAGTCCACGTACTGGCCGGCGTGGTACTGGAAGCCGTCGTTGGCCGGCAGTTGCAGCACGATGCGCATCACGTCGGGCGAGAGCCGTTCGAGCGTGCTCACGCGCACCGGCAGCTTCTTGATGGGAAAAGCCCCCGCCTCCACCACCTGGCGCGATTCGAGCACCACGTCGCTGTGCGGCACGCCGCAGCAGGTCAGCACCATGCCCGCGGCTTCTTCATCGGGGCTCAATGCCTTGGCCTGGTGGGCGCCATGCACCACCGTGCCGGAAATCTTCTTGCTCTTGCAAGAACCGCAGGCGCCATCCCGGCAGCCATAGGGCAGACCGATGCCCGCCCGGATGCCGGCGGCCAGAATCGCCTCGCCCGGCTCCACGCCAAAACTGCGCCCGCTCGGCTGCACCGTGACCTGGTATGTCATGCTCTCTTTATCCTTGCTCGGTTCCAGAAGAAAACTGCGTTGAACCCATGATTTTGCCAGCCCCCCGGCGTCGCCCCGGACCACCCCTACCCCGGTCTGGCCGCCCCGCCCCCCGCCCTGCCCTGCCCATGCGGTTCAAGCGTACCCGCCTCCTGATCGTGGGCTGTGGCGACGTGGGCCTGCGCACCGTGGGCGCCCTGCCCGCCCGGGTGCGCGTGCTGGCCCTGAGCTCCAGCCCGGCGCGTTACCCCGAGTTGCGCGCGCGCGGCATCACGCCGCTGGCCGGCAACCTGGACCAGCCGGCCAGCCTGCGCCGCCTGGCCGGGCTGGCGCGGCATGTGCTGCACCTGGCCCCGCCGCCCGGCCAGGGCGAAGGCGACCCGCGCACCCGCGCCCTGCTGCGGGCCCTGGCGCGCGGCCGGGCTGGTGCGGGACATGGTTTCGGCACGACCCTGGTCTACGGCTCGACCAGCGGGGTGTATGGCGACTGCGCGGGCGCACTGATCGACGAGACGCGCACACCACGCCCGATGACGGCGCGCGCGCGTCGGCGCGTGGCGGCCGAGCAGGCGCTGCGCGCCCAAGGCCGCCAGCCAGCCCTGGCGCCCGGTGGCGGCCTGCGTGCCTGCATCCTGCGCATCCCCGGCATCTACGCGCCGGACCGGCCCGGTGGCACCCCGCGTGAACGCCTGCTGGCCGGCACGCCCACGCTGCGCGCCGAGGACGATGTCTACACCAGCCACATCCATGCCGACGACCTGGCGCGCGCCTGCATCGCCGCGCTCTGGCGCGGTCGACCCCAACGGGTCTACCACGCCAGCGACGACAGCCGCATGAAACTGGGGGACTACCTGGACCTCGCGGCGCAGCGCTACGGCCTGCCCCGCGCGCCACGCCTCACGCGCGCGCAAGCGGAACAAGCGCTCACGCCGGAGCGCATGAGTTTTCTGCGGGAATCCCGCCAGTTGGATAACCGGCGGCTGAAACAGGAACTGCACCTGGCGCTGCGCCATCCCACCGTGGCCCAGGGGCTCTGACGGCACCGCGCGCCCGACAGACGATGGTCAACGGTGCAGCGGCTGAAGTCGTCTCAAGCGCGCTCGGCGCTGCCCGCGCTCAGACCCGGTTCAGATCCAGATCACGCGTCTCGCGCGTGGCAGCCAGCGCGGCCAGGGTCAGCAGGCAGTTCGCGGCCAGGTAGAGCCCCACGCCGGACAAACCGTAGCTGGCGTTGATCTGCAGCGCCACCAGGGTGGGCACGGAAGCCCCGAGGATGGAGGCCAGGTTGTAGGCCAGCGATGCGCCGGAATAACGCACCTCGGTCGGGAACAGCTCCGGCAGCAGCGCCGCCATCGGGCCGAAGGTCGCGCCCATCAGCACGAAGCCCAGGCAGACGAAACCCAGCAGCGGCCCCGGCGTGGCACCGGCCAGCATGGTGGGCATGGACAGGCCGAAGGCCGCGATCGCCAAAGTCACGAGGATCAACCATTTGCGACGCCCCATGCGATCGGCCAGCACGCCGCCCAGGCTGGTACAGATGCCGAACACCACGGCGCCGATCAGCAGGATGCCGGTGAAGGTGTTGGCCGGTATGCCCAGGCCCAGCACATGCCCGGCCGCGGACAAGTTCACCGGGCTTTTGGAGTACACCTGTACGAAGGCCGTCATCAGGTAGAACAGAACATAGGTGGTCGTCATGATCAGCGTGCCCTGCAGCAGCACCATGCCGTGCTTGCTGAACACCACGCTGACCGGCGCGTGCACCTTGCGGCCGGCTTGCTCGGCCTGGCGGAACACGCGGCTTTCGTGCAGGTTCAGGCGCACGTAGAGGCCCACGCCCACCAGCACGATGGAGAGCAGGAAGGGAATGCGCCAGCCCCACTCCACCATGGCCTCGACGCCCAGGATGGCGGTCACCAGGAAGAACACGCCATTGGCCGCGAACAAGCCGATGGGCGCACCCAGCTGCGGGAAGCTGCCGAACCAGCCGCGCTTGCCCTGGGGCGCGTTCTCGGTCGCCACCAGGGCCGCGCCGCCCCACTCCCCACCCAGGCCGATGCCCTGGCCAATGCGGAAGATGCACAGCAGCACCGGCGCCCACAGGCCAATGCTGTCATAGGTCGGCAGCAGGCCGATGGCCACCGTCGACAAGCCCATGGTCAGCAGCGAGGCCACCAGGGTCTGCTTGCGGCCCAGCTTGTCGCCGAAGTGGCCGAACAGCGCCGAGCCGAAGGGCCGCGCGAGGAAGGCCAGCGCCAGCGTGGACAGCGAGGCCAGCATCGCGACCGAATCGTTGCCCTTGGGAAAGAACTGGGAGTTGAAGACCAGCACCGCGGCGGCGGCGTAGATGTAGTAATCGTAGAACTCGATGGCCGTGCCCACGAGCGAGGCAATGGCGACTTGACGCGGCGAGTTGGCGGGAGCCGACGCAGCGGTGGAGGCAGAAGCAGACATGGAAGAAATAACGAGAGAGAAAAAACAATCGGTAGCGGGAACCGGCCTCAGCCCGGGTAGGTGCGGTGTGCGGCCAGGAGGTACCCGACATCGTGTGCCGGGACTATGGGCTGCAAAAACGACAGGTTCGGCATGCTGGAAAACACCTTGGCGGCCGTTGTGCACGGACACCTTGCTTGAACGTTCAAGCATCTTGAGGTCGTACCAGTGTAAACCCTAGGTCTCTTGCACTTTCCCCGATTCGCCGCAATACTGAACCAAATGGCTCAGTATTCATCTAACCGCGTCAACGCCTCCTTCGCCGCGCTCTCCGACGCCACCCGACGTGGTGTTCTGGAACAGCTCGGGCACTCGGACGCGTCCATCACGGACCTGGCCGACAAGTTCCACCTCACCCTCACGGGCATGAAAAAGCATGTTGACGTGCTGGAACAAGCAGGCTTCGTCACCACGGAAAAGATCGGGCGCGTGCGGACCTGCAAGCTCGGCCTGCGCCGGCTGGAGGAAGAGGCGGCGTGGATCGCGCGCTACCACCAGCTCTGGGCCGCGCGCTACGACGCGCTGGACGGGGTCATCGAGGAACTGAAACACAAGGAACAAATCCATGAACGCCAGCAAAGAAAGTAAGCCCGGCCCCATGAAGCACCACACCACAGTGGAACGGAAGTCCGAGCGCGAGGTCGTCGTTACGCGCCTGTTCAACGCCCCGGCACGGCTCGTGTTCCAGGCCTGGACCCAGGCTGATCTGTTCCAGCGCTGGTGGGTGCCCAAGTCCATGGGCATGACCCTGCTGTCCTGCGAGATGGATGTGCGCGTCGGGGGCCGCTACCGTCTTGAGTTCAGCTACGAAGGCGCCCAGGCGGCCTTCTTCGGCACCTACCAGGAAGTGATACCGAACGCGCGCCTGGTCTGGACCAATGAGGAAAGCCCGGACGGCCCCATCACCACGGTGACCTTCGAGGAAAAGGACGGCAAGACGCGGGTTGTCATGCACGAGTTCCATCCCTCGAAGGAAGCGCTCGACGCGGCCGGCACGGGCGCAGCGGAAGCGCTGGTGGAGACCTTTGGTCAGCTGGACGAGCTGCTGCTCACCCTGGGCGCGAACGCGGGACGGTGACGAGGTCGGTGGCCTCGGCAACCTCAGCGATCTCGGTAACCTAGTGTCAGGCCGCCTGACTCTTCACGGCAGGGCCTGAACGGCCTGCCCACCCCGCAGCCGTGCCACGGCCTGTGCCCGCAGCTGTTCGTACAGGCTGTGGCCATGCGCGTCGATGGCCACGGTGGCAGGGCCCAGCGCCTGCACCTCCAGGGTCAGCAACCGGAACTGCGCGATCTCTTCGGGCCAGTGCACGGACACCACCCGGCGGATCGCCTGCGACAGCAAGGCGCAGCCACCACCCAGGAAGGACAGGTAGGCGCAGCCCTGCCGCTGCAGGGCCGCCACGCTGGCCTCGTCCAAGCCGCCCTTGCCACCCACCAGACGCAGGCCCGCGCCCTCCACCAGGCGCGGCATGTAGGCGTTGTAGCGCGTGCTGGTGGTCGGGTTCAGGTACAGCGCATCGTGGCCGCCGTCCGGGCGCTCGCGGTTGTAGCAGCTCAGGTGCAAAAAGGCCCCGTCGCGCAGGTCCACGGGCAAGGGCTGGCCCGCATCCAGCAGCTCGACCATGCGCCGGTGCGTGGGCAGGCCGATGCTCATGGTCACGGTCCCGCTGAGCGTGACCATTTCGCCCAATTCCAGGCTTTCGACATCCGCGCGCGTCAGCGGCAGGTTCAGGTCTTTCATTCCAGACGCTCCACCCGGCCATCGTGATGGATGCGCGCGCGCGTGCGGCGGTTGATCCAGCAGTTCAGGCTCACGGCCACCGGCACGAAGCCGTGCGAGGCGGCGTAGTCCACGTGCACCGCCATCGCGGTGGTGTCGCCGCCGGTGCCCATGGGGCCGAAACCCAGGCTGTTGATGGCCTGCAGCAGACGCTGTTCCATGTCCGCCAACAGAGGCTCGGGGTTCACCCCTCCCTTTTCACTGACAGGCCGCAGCACAGCCTCCTTGGCCAGGCGCGTCGCGTAGTCCATGGTGCCGCCGATGCCCACGCCCACGACGATGGGCGGGCAAGCTTGCGAACCGGCGTTCAGCACGGTGTCCAGCACATAGGCCTCGATCTCCTGCGCCTTGGGGTAGACGAAGGTGGTCGTGGCCTCCCAGCGGCCCGTGCCCATGGCCTTGGGCGCGCAGCTGATGTCCACGTAGTCCGCCTCGTCGATCACGTCGAAGCTGATCAGGGGCATGTCCTTGCCGGCGTAGCCACGCTCGTGCGTGAGCGGGTGCGTGACCATCTTGAGGATGGGTGGATCGCTGCGCGCGGCCATGCGCGCGAAACCGTCCACGATGGCCTGGCGCACCGGGCCGTCGAAGTGCACCCGCGTGCCGATCTTCACGCTGTAGGTCGGGATGCCGACGTCGGAGCACACCAGGCTGCCCGTGCGCTGCGCCGTGTCCGCGCTCTGCAGCATGATGGTCAGCGTCTTGCGGCCGGTCGTGTTGGTCTCGCGCGGCGCGGCAGCGGCCAGCGCCGCGCGGGTGTCGTCCGGGATTTTCTTGAGCGACCACTCGTAGAGGTCCGCAGTGAGCTGGGTGATCTGCTCGCGGGTGATGGCCATGGTGGTGTTGCCCTGGGTCGCGGTGCGCCTCGGCCTGCCGGGGCTCAGGCCACCGGCAGCGGGTAGTCCTTCTCGTTGGCCACCTTGCCGGGCTTGCCGGCAAAGTCCATCCGCGGCGGCGCAAAGATGTCCAGCAGCCAGGCGCCGCCGTCGTTCAGGTTGCGGCTGGTGTGCACCACCTTGGGCGGAATCACGGTCAGCGAGGGGCTGCCCACCTCGATGTGCTCGTCCTCGCGCCAAGCGGTCATGTCGGGCACCCAGGGGTAGCGCATGTGGTGCATCCACTGGCCGCGCAAGGCCAGCGAACCCTGCTCGAAATCCACGTGCGAATGTGGGCTGAGCTTGCGCACGTCACGCGCCACCATCCGTGGCGTCATGATGTTGAGCATCAGGTTGGTGCTGCGGAAGATGCGCATATTGCTGTCGGCCTGCGTGTACTGCGCCAGCGGGTAGTTGCGCAGCTTGAAGCCATCGGCGGGTGTGGGCCAAGGCACGAGCGGCGCCACGTCGGGCGTGGCCTCGGCGTAGTCGGCCGCGTTGCCGGCCAGGGCCAGCAGGTCCTGCGCGAGGTGCGAAAACAGGCAGACCACCTGCCCCGCGCCTTGCAGCACCAGCTCGCTGTCGCCAGGCGGAACGATGGTCAACGACTCGGGTCCGGCTTCCAGCGTCTCGCCGCCAGCGCGGAAGGTGGCGCCGCTCTCCGGCAGGAAGACCATGTACTCGTCCGGCTGGCCCCGGCGCGCCAGGCGCGCACCGGCCTTCGCATCGGTCACGGTGACGACGAAGTTGGCGCCGCGCGCCACCCAGGTGGGCACGGTCGCATCCGCGATCTGCGGGGCCTGGTCGTGCCAGCGCGCGACCGAGGCGGGACGGAGGGTGGATGGGGCAGTGCTCATGACGATGTCTCCTGGGAATGGGGTCGGGCGATCGCCTGCGCCGCCTGGCGCAACAGCGACTGGTCCGAGCCCTGGATGAACCAGCTCACGCCCAGCGCACGGTACTTCTCGCGCTCGGCCGTGCTGCCGACGAACATGCCGGCGGTCTTGCCGGCGGCCAGCGCCGCGCAGATCACGCCTTCCGTGGCCGTGCTCACGCGCGGGTCCTGCGCGTTGTCCAGGCCCATGGACAGCGCCAGGTCGGCGCGGCCGATGAAGAGCACGTCCACGCCCGGCACGGCGGCGATGCGCGCCGCGTTCTCCACGGCGGCCACGCTCTCGATCTGACAGGCCACGATGCTGCGGTCCCCATGCGCGATGGCCTGCTTCATGCCCAGCGCGCCGTAACCGGCCGCGCGCGGCGAACTGGAATACCCGCGGTCACCGCCCACGTAGCGGCAATGCGCCACCGCCGCGCGGGCGTCCTGCTCGGTGTCCACGTGCGGCACCAGCACACCCGTGGCGCCCAGGTCGAGGACGGACAGCAGGCAGGCCGCCGTGTGCTCGGCCACCCGCACGAACAGCGGCAGTTGGGCGGCGCGGCCCGCGAGCAAGGACAGATCGAGCGCGGCGCGGTCGTAGGGCGCGTGCTCGGCATCGAGCACGGCGAAGTCCAGACCACTGCCGCCCAGGATCTCGATGACCTGGGGCGAGGTGGTCTTGACGAAGGTGCCGACGTGGTGGTCCGCACCGAGTGGAAGTGAATAGCTCATGCCTTGCCGCTCTGTGTCGTCGAAGGTTCAGGTTCACCCGGGGACCGCTGCAGCGCCGGGCGGTGGAAGGTCTCGCCCAGGGCCGCATACCAAGGGCCACCCAGGCGCGCGATCGGCCGCAGCTTCACGCTGTCCACATGGCGGCCGTCGTACACGGCATCGGAGAGATGGAAGGCCAGCACCTCGCCGATGTAGAGGGTGTTGAGTCCACGGCCCAACGCCACGGCCTGGTCCAGCTTGCATTCCAGGTGAATGGGCGAGGCCGCGATGCGCGGCACCGGCGTGGCGACACCCGGCAGCAGTGCGATGCCCAGCGCCTCGGGTTCGCTGACCTCGGGCGGGTAGTCCGCGCCGCAGCGGTGCAGGGTCTCCATCACGTCCTCGGTGGCCACATTCACGCAGAACCAGCCGGTCTCGCGGATGTTGCGCGCGGTGTCCTTCAGCTCGCCCAGGCGGGTGCCGATGTTGACCGCCACCATGGGCGGGCTGTGCGCCACATAGTTGTAGGAGCTGAAGGGCGCGGCGTTCACGCGCCCGTCGTGGTCGATGGTGGTGATCCACGCGACCGGGCGCGGCACCACCACGCCGCAGATGAGGCGGTAGGCCGTGGCCGTGTCCATGCCCTCTGCGGTCACGGTGGTGTAGTGGTGCGGTGCCGTCATGCGCCGGCCTTGTTCGCGACCTGTTGCCCGGCATGACCACGCTGCCGGTCCCCGCCCTTGACGAAGGCGCGCCGCCCCGTGTCGTGCCAGACCGCGCGCTGCTCGTCCGGCGTCAGCAGGTCGGAGGCGACGATCATGCGCTGCACCATGTCCTTGTAGGTGCCGGAGGACGTGCCGATGTCCGAGCCCCACATCACATGGTCGGCGCCGAACAGGTCGACCGCGCGGCGCAGCACCTGGTTGGCTGGGTAGCCTTCCTCGCGGCAGTGGTCGAGATTGATGGAGGTGAACTTGAAGAAGATGCGCGGGTGGCCAGACAGCATTTCCCAGCGCGCGTCCAGACCGAAATGCTCACCGTCGTGCAGCTCGGGCTCCAGCAGGTGGTCGAGCACGATGCGGGTGTGCGGGTAGCGCTCGGCCAGTTCCAGGATGGCCGGGATCGACGGCCCGCCCCCGCCCTGCGCCAGCACCTCCAGGTCCATCACCAGGCCAGCCTCGTTGATGACCTCCCAGCTCTTGAGCGCCTGCGGCGAATTCAGCCAGGGCATGCTGCCGTCGGGCTTGCGACCGCCGAAGAGGCGCAGGCCGGCCAGGCCGTGGTCACGCACCCAGCGCCGCACGAGGTCCGGCGTTCCCGGGTCCTCGGCATCGAGGATGACCACCGCCGAGAAGATGTCCGGGTGCGCGTCGGAGGAATCGAGGATGTAGCTGTTGTCGTAGCGGTAGACCATGCGCTTTTGCACGGCCACCGCGCCGTCCACGTTCTCCTCGCGCATCCAGCGCAGCATGGGTTCGGCGTCGGGCACCTCGTTGATGGGGTTGGGGCCGTGGTGGCCGCCGGGCCGGCCGATCACGCCCGGCGGGCGGTAGGGCGCATCGGCGGCGCGCTGCATGGGGTTGCGCGGGTAACGGGTCTGGTCGTGTGCGACCAGGTGGGCGTGGGAATCGAACAGCAAGGGGGCTGGGGAACTCATCGTGTGTCTCGTCTCTGAGCGCGGTGAATGCGCGGGTCTGCGTTGTCAGGCCCCCATCATGGGCGTTGCGGCCCCCTGCGCCAAGGCCCGTTTCGGGACATTCCGTCGCGCGGAATACGAGGCGGCATCATGCGGTGCGGTACGGTGCAGCATGCTTGGCCGTGCATGCGCGGCGCAGCCAGGCCCTGGCCGTCAGGGCCGCAAAAAGAACAACCGGAAGAACAGGCGCGACGGCCTCAACCCGCCGTGGCGGCGAGCTGGCGCGAGATCTCGGCCGAGGCCTCCTGCAGCGGCGGCAGGAAGCGCGCGACCGCCTGCTCCGCGTCCAGCGCGGAGCTGAACCAGGTCAGGCCGATGGTGGCGACCACGCGCGTTTCCTCGAAAATGGGCACGGCGATGGTGGAGGACTCGGGCCGCACCCGCGGGTCGCGCAGCGCGTAACCACGCTCGCGCACCTGGGCCAGCATGTGGCGGATGGACGCCTCCTGGCCGGCAATGGGCTCACCGCTGCTGCGCACCAGCAGGTCGATCAGCGCGTCCTGCTCGGTCGGCCCGCAGTAGGCCAGGAAGGCCCGGCCCAGCGCCTGCGTGACCAGGCTCAGGCGCATGTTGATGGTGGAGTGGAAGAAGGACAGCGGCGAATGCGGGATGGTGCTGTAGCGCACGACCATCGCGTCGCCGTCGTGCACCGCCACCGCCACCGGCCACTTCAGTTCCTGCGTCAGCGCCTCGGCCGGCGCCGCCGCCGCTTCCACGATGCGCGGCTCGCTGTGGTAACCGCTGGTCAGGGCCGTGACTTCCGAGGTCAGGTGATAGGCGCCATACTGCGGCGCGCGGCGCACCAGGCCATCCGCCTCCAGCGTCTGCAGCAGGCGCACGATGGTGGACTTGGGGATGGCCGTGTGCTTGTGGATGGCATCGACGGAGGAAACCGGCTGCCGGTTGAGCGCGCGCAGGATCTGCAGCGCCCGCAGCACGACGTTGACCGGACGGGGCGTGGGCATGGTGGCGGGCAGTGTAGCTTGGCCCCGGTCGGCCTCCCCCGGCGCATCCTCCCGCACCACGTCCTGGCCGCGTTCTTCCTCGCCCTTCACGGCGCGGCCCGCAACGTCTGGTCGCGCGCCGCCTCCTGTTGCAGGGCTTCGCCCCGCGTCCAGCGCGCCAGGTTGTCCAGGAAGAGGCGCACGCAGCGCTCGCCATAACGCTGTGAGGAACCTGCGTTGTGCGGCGACACCAGCACATTGGGCAGATCCCAGAAAGGCGAATCCGGCGGCAGGGGCTCCTGCTCGAACACGTCCAGGTGCGCGCCCGCGATCTGCCCATCGGCCAGCGCGGCCAGCAACGCCTGTTCGTCCAGCACGCCACCACGCCCCACGTTGACGACGCAGGCGCCGCGCGGCAATGCGCGCAGCACGGCCGCGTCCACCAGGTACCGCGTGGCCTCCGTCAGCGGGCAGGCGATCACCAGCCAGTGCGCCTCGGGCGCCAGCGCGGGCAGCGCGGCATAGCCGTGTATGCCCAGGGCCGCATCCCCCGGCCGTGGCGCGTGGCGCAGCTTGTGCACGCGCAGGCCCAGCGCCTCTAGCAGGCGCGCGATGTCACGCCCGATGGGCCCGTGGCCGATGACGATGGCGGTCTGGCCCGCGAGGTCGGCCTGGGCCTCAAGGCCGCGCAGGGGTTCCCAACGGTGCGCGCGCTGCGAGTGCAGCCACCGCAGCCCGCCACGCGCCAGCAGCATCACGCCCATCAGGGCGCTGTGCGCCACGGCCTCGGCGTTGGCGCCGGAAGACGTCGTCACCCGCACGCCCCGGCGCAGCATCTCCTGGAAGATGGGCCGGTCCACGCCCGCCGTGGGCACGTGCAGCCAGCGCAGCCGGGGCGCCGCGCGCAATTGTTCCGAGTAAAGCTGCATCAGGGGCGACAGCACCGTGCGGCTGGACGGGCCGATCACGTCCAGGGACATCAGCGCGATGTCCACCTCGGCCAGTTCCCGCGCGGACAAGGGGCGCTCGGTGTCGGCGAACGCGAAGCGCAGTTCGGCGCCCCCGGCCGCGCGCAGCTCGGCGGCGAAATCGTGGTGAACCTCGGGGGTGATGAGCAGCGTGGGCATCGTGGTCAGAGAGCGTGGCAAAGCAGGGGTGGCGCGCGATGCTAGCCCCGAGCGCCACTGGGCACCAGCGATGTGGCCCCGCTTTCCGCGCGGCGGAATCCCGGCAAGCCCCAATGACGCGCGCCGGCGCCACGGTGAGAATCGCCCCATGCGCCCTACCCCCACCCTCCCCCAACTCACCGAGGCCGACGAAGCCATCGTCCAGAGCCTGCTGCGTGCCCACCAGGGCGGCAACGCCGTGGACGAACAGGCCGCCCTGGCCCACATCACCTCACTCGAACAGGCTTACGCCCTGCAAGAGCGGCTGTATGCAGCGCTCGGCCATGCGCCGGGCGTGCCTCCGTACTGGAAATCCGGCGGGCCCTCGCGGTCCGATCCGATGCGGCACGCGCCCCTGCCGGTGGCTGGCGTGCGGCCATCGGGCAGCGCACTGGGGGCGCTGCCCCTGCGCCACCGCTGGGTCGAGGCCGAGATCGCGCTGCGCCTGGGCCAGGCCGTGACGCCGGACGAAGCCTGGCGCCTCACGCCCGAAGACGCCCCGGCCCTGGTGGACGCCCTGTGCGTCTCCATCGAGGTCGTGGACACGCGCTGGGCCGCCGGCCGGGCAGTGCCGCCCCTGCTCAAGCTGGCCGACCTGCAGGTGCACGGCGCGCTGGTGCTCGGTGACTTCCGGCCCTTTGCGCCCTTCCAGTCACATGACTGGTCCCAGCAGGAATGCCAAGTTCAGTTCATCTCGGCAAAAGGCCAGACCGTGCGCGCATTCCGCGGCAGCCTGGGCGTGGGCGACCCGAGCTGGGTGCTGCCCGACTGGCTGCGCCACCTCAGCCGGCATGGGGCCACGGTGCCCGCGGGCACGGTGGTCAGCACCGGGACCTGGTGCGGGCTGCTGGATGCGCAGGTGGGGGACGAGGTACGCGCGGAGTTTCCCGGGATAGGCGTGACCACCCTGCGGTTCTGATCATGCAAGGCCGCTAGGCGCCGGGAGCCGACAGCTCCCGGACTACGGCGTTGAACAGCAGCTCGCTGGTGGCCTCGATCTCCTTGCGCGAAGCGCCGCCTTGCAGCAGCGACAAGGCGCCGTTCGACGCCGCCCAGATGGCCCGCGTGGCCTCGTCCACAGGGCCGCGAAACCGCCCCATGTCGACCAGCCGCTGCACCCGCGCCTGCATCAGCGCGTAGGCATCCGCGACCAGATCGGGCTCGACCCGCGCATGGCGGGCGAACAATTCGTGCAGCGCGGGGCGCTTGAGCGCGAACTCCAGCGCCACCTCCCAGCCCGCGCGCAACTGCTCCAGAGGATCCGCGGACGCCGGGGGCAGCCGCTTGCGCTGCATGAACTCGGCCAACCCGCGCCGAACGAGTGCCCGTTCCAGCCCATCCTTGTCGCCGAAGTAGTGGTACAGCGTGGGCGCCTTCACCCCCGCGGCCTCGCACACCGCGCGTGTCGTCAGGCTCGCCGCGCCCTGCGCTTCGAGCAGCGCGGCGGCGGCGTCAAGGATCGCGGTCTCGGACTCCATCTTTGCCATTGAAATTCCAGCTCACTTGACAGTGACTATAACGTCGTTATACATTTGGCATATCAAAACTACATTGGACACACCATGACATCCACTTGCCTGGTCACCGGCGGTTCGGGCTTCGTCGGCGGCCGCCTCATCGAACGTCTCGTCGCACAGGGCTGGCAGGTCAGGGCGCTGGCGCGCAGCGAGGAAGCCATGGGAATTGTAGGCAGGCACGGCGCACAGGCGGTCCGGGGCTCCCTGGACGACTTGCCCTCGCTGACGGCGGCCGTGGCGGGTTGCAACGCCGTGATCCATGTTGCCGCCTTGTTCAAGCTGTGGGGCGAGGCCGACGAGTTCGAGCGGTCCAATGTGCAAGGCACGGCCAACTTGCTCCAGGCCGCCGCAGCCGCGTCCGTCCAGCGCTTCGTTCAGGTCGGTGCCGCCGCCGTGGTGATGGGTGACATGGCACCGATGCTGCGGGTCGACGAGTCGCTGCCGCGCCAGGAACGCGCCTGGGCGCCCTACAGCGCGTCGAAGGCGCGCAGCGAGGCGCTGGTGATCGGCGCCAACCGGCCCGGGGTTTTTGAGACGGTCGTCGTGCGCCCCCCGATGATCTGGGGCGCCGGCATGCCGACCCTGGACCACATGATCGACACCGTGCGCGCCGGCCAGTTCCGCTGGGTGGGCGACGGCTCGCAGGCCATGTCCACGGTCCACGTGGACAACGTCTGCCACGCGGTGGAGCTGGCGCTCGCCAAGGGCCGCGGCGGCGAGACCTACTTCGTCAGCGACGGGGCCGATACCACGCTCAAGTCCTTCCTCTCCAGCCTGATGCAGACCCGCGGCGTCGAACCGCCGCGCGCCTCCGCGCCGCTGCGCATGGCCTGGATCATGGCGACCGTCATGGAATGGGCCTGGCGCACGTTCTCCCGCCCCGGCGAACCGCCGATCACACGGCAGATGCTGCGCCTGATCGGCCAGCCCTTCACGGTCGACATCGGCAAGGCGCAACGCGAACTCGGCTACCGCCCCGCGGTGACGCGGGAACAGGGGCTGCAAGCCATGCGGCGGGGCTGAACCCGCCCTTCTTGCCAATGGCAGGCTCGCTCAGCCCTGGGCGCTGCTGTTAGCGCTGCCCTTGGCACTGCCCTTGGATTCGGCCTTGGGCTTGACCTCATGAATGGTCTCGCCCCGCGCGAGCATCGCAACGAGCTGTGCAATCCGCCGTGCGCGCGTCTCCGGTTTCACGGCCGTTTGTATGCGCCACAGGATGGCGTAGCGATTTGCGGCGTCGATCGTCGAGAAGAACAGCTTCGCTGCAGGTGCAGCGTCGAACGCCGCGATCAGGTCTTCGGGCACCACGGACATACTTGCACTGCTGTAGGCCTGAGCCCATCGGCCGTCCGCCTTGGCGGACTCGACCTGCGCCAGGCCCGGCGCCTGCATGCGACCCGCCTTGACGAGCGCCTCGACCTTCTCGACATTGATCTTCGACCACACACTGCGCGGGCGCCTGGGCGTGAATCGCTGGAGGAAATAGTGCGCGTCCAGCGCCTTCTTCTGACTGTCGATCCAGCCCCAGCAGAGCGCAATCTCCACCGCTTCCGGGTAGGTGACGCTGGTTTCCTCGGCACCGCGCTTGGCGAGCTTGAGCCAGATGCCCGGGGACGTGGCGTGGTGCCGTTTCAACCAAGCTTCAAACGCCTGGTCGCTCTTGAACAAGGTCGGGGTATCGGCAGACTGTTCGATGGGCATGTGCGGAGTGTGCATCAAGGGAAACGATGCCGACAGGGGGCTGCGGCACCTCAGTCGCTACCTCAGCCGCCAAGGCACCTGTCCCTGGTCCGGGCTGCTGGGCGCGGAATTTCCTGGGACGAGGTGCGAACACGCAAGGCTACGACGCTTGAGGGCTTGGGGGTTGCCGCGTAGACTGAAAGCGGCCATGTCCGCTCGTTCGCGAACGCTTACGGATATGCTCAAGATCCGACATTCAACCTCAGCTCATGAAGTTCGACACGTTGCCTGAGACCTGTCTTGTTGACGAGACCATCGTCATCCGCGTTTTGGACCTGCAGCCTGGCGCAAGAGTCTCCCTCAAGCTCTGGAGCCGTCTCGACCAAATCACCCTCCTATCGACCGCCAACTTCACCGCCGATTCCAATGGCGTGGTGGACCTAGGTAGTCACGCGCCTGACTCGGGTTCATATGATGGGGTGGATGCCATGGGGCTATTCTGGTCTCGTGCGCCCGTGGACGGTGAGATTGCCAAAGGCTTTGAGAGCGTGAGCAGGGACCCGCTCACGGCCACACTGGTTGCGGAAGCAAAAGATGGCGGCACGTCTATCGCTCATTCCATCCGGCGTGTCTATCTTGGACCCGGAGTCGTCTCGCGGGAGGTCCGAGAAAACGGCCTGGTTGGAAAGATGTTCGAGCCGGCGCAACCCGGTCCACATCGGGCTGTCCTTGTGGTGGGAGGTTCCAACGGCGGGTTGGCCTGGTCTCAGGAAATGGCGGCGCTGCTGGCCTCACACGGATACGCCGCTCTCGCGTTGGCGTACTTCGCCGCGGAAGGCTTGCCGCCAACGCTGGACCGCATCCCGCTCGAGTACTTTGAAACAGCGTTGGCGTGGCTATCGGCGCAGACTAGCGTGGCTGCGGACTGCATCGGGGTCGTGGGCGTCTCGCGAGGTGGGGAACTGGCCTTGCTACTCGGTGCGACCTACCCCAAAATTCGGGCGGTTGTCGCCTATGTTCCTAGCGGCATACTGTGGCCTGCATACCCAGAAAGCGGATATGGCGCGTGGACGCTGAACGGCCATGAAATTCCGTACGCCCAAACACTTAGCTACGAGCAATGGGACCAGGCCTTGGCCGCTGGCGAAGCAAGAGGTGACAGCTTTGACTGGTACTTCATCCCATTGAGAGATGCTTCATACGCAGACAGGGCGGCCATTCGAGTGGAAAAAATCAATGGGCCGGTCCTCATGATTACCGGCATCGACGACAAGCTGTGGCCATCGACAGAACTGACAGCGTTCGCCGTGGAGCGCTTCAAACGACAAAGCTTCCGCCATCGCGTGGAGCACCTAGCGTATGCGGGCGCGGGACACAGCATCGCATGGCCAAACGGTCCGACAACGATGCTCAAGTCGAGGCATCCGGTGTCCGGAGAAGAAATGGATATGGGTGGGACGCCCGAAGGTACGGCGCGGGCACGACAGGACTCGTGGCCGAAAATGCTCGCGTTCCTGGGCAGCGCACTCGCAGATGCTTAAGACTAAGTCACAGTTTTATCTCGCGATCTACCTCACGTTAGGCCTTAGCTTGAGCAAGTTCCCATTTCTTACTACTGATCGTCTTACTCTCCGTAACTTTGTTGAGAGTGATGTGCCGGCTGTATACGCAATCTTTTCTGAAGAAAGCGTCGCCGAGTTCTATGACATAGACGCCTTCTCAAGTCTCGATCAAGCGAAAAGTATGGTCGCGTCACGAATGCGTCGTAATGAAAAGCAAGACGGCACATGGTTTAGGTGGGCAATATGCCTTTCAACCAACCCTGAAGTAGTAATTGGCTCTTGTGGATTTCACTCGACAAATGAAGATTTTCATTCTATTCAGATCGGTTACGAGCTTCACCCGCAGTATTGGGGCAAAGGAATTGCCTTTGAAGCTGTTTCCACCATGCTCAAGTTTTGCTTTGAAAGCCACTTCCCGTTTCATGTAAATTGGGTCGCAGCCACTACAGACCTCGATAGTCAGCGATCAATAAAGCTACTTCGAAGGCTGGGCTTTTCCGAAGAGGGAATTCTCCGGCAGTTCGGCTTCTGGAAAGACAAATTTCAAGATGTACGACTTTTTTCCCTGCTGAGGACGGAGTGGGAAGCGAAGTGAGAAAACAGCACAACACGGCAGTTAAGGTGCACAGCCAAAATCTACGCTTGTGGTTCTCTACGTTGCGCTCCGACCGACCCTCACCTCTATTTCTAAGTTGGTGTCCGGCTTCTATGGGTCGAAATTGATCCAAAACACTAGGCGATTCAGTAGCCAATTCTTGTCAAAAAACTCTGATCTAACCATGCTTTGTTCAAACTGCGGAACAGACAACACGCTAGGCCGTTCTCACTGCGTCATCTGCGCGACCTCTCTACCTGTTGAACAACAACCGTCATCTACGACAAGCAAACCCACATCTGCGGAGCGCATTGGTGGTTGGGTCGGTCTTGGGCTATCCATGCTCACTTTTCAAATGGCTGCTCCCTTCCTTTTTGGCCGCCCAAGTGGAGGCGGCATCAACGGGCTGCAGGTGATGTGCGCAGGAATTGCCGGCGCCGCTGGTGCGGTACTTGGCAAAAAACTGGCTCGCTTCTTTTCAAAACCAAAAAGCTAGCTTGATGCATTGCGCCGCCAGGAGTGGCGTCCATGGGTGGAACGGGGCTTGCCAAACCTGGACGTATCAATCCCATCGCACATCTTGAACGGAAACCACCATGGGACTCCTGACCTTCAGCCTCAACCTCACCCTGGACGGCTGTGTCGACCACCAGGAAGGCATCGCCGATGACGAGACACACGCCTTCTTCACCCAGCTCATGAACGAGAGCGGAGCGATGCTCTGGGGCCGCGTCACCTACGAGATGATGGAGGGCTACTGGCCGGCGGTGGCCCGGGGCGACACGGAGGCACCGGCGGCGATGCGCGAATGGGCGGTCAAGCTGGAGGCCAAGCTGAAGTATGTGGTCTCGTCGACGCGCAAGGACTTCCCCTGGAACAACAGCCACCTCATCGCCGGCGACCTGCGCACCGCAGTGAGCAAGCTGAAGGACGCGACGCCGGACGGCGTGCTCCTTGGTAGCGGCAAGCTCGCGGCCGCGCTGGACCGGCTGGATTTGATCGACGAGTACCGGTTCCTCGTCCACCCTCGAATCGCGGGCCACGGCCCGACCCTGTACCAGGGCGGGCTAACCAGCACACGACGGCTCGAGCTGATCTCGGCAAAGCCGCTGCGCTGCGGCGCGGTTGTCATGCACTACCGGCGCGCGCGCTGAACTCAAGCCCCCAGCAGAAATCCTCCCTCCAGATCGATCAACTGCCCGGTCTGCTTGAGGGCCTCGGTGGCCAGCCCGTAAGCGGCACGCGCCACGTCCTCCGGTTGCACCACGGCGCCGAGCAGGGCGCGGGCTTCGTAGCGCTTGCGGCGCTCCTGGAAGACGGTTTCGCCCAGGCCCTTGCGCAGCCACTGGCCGTCCACCATGCCGGGCAGCACGGCGTTGACGCGGATGGCCGGGGCCAGCGCGCGCGCGAGCGACAGCGTCAGCGTGTTGACGGCGCCCTTGGAGGCGGCGTAGGCCATGGACGAACCGGTGCCCATGCGCCCACCCATGGACGAGATGTTGACGATGGCGGGCGCGGGCGCGCCCTTCATCAGGGGCGCAACGGCGCGGCACATCTGGAAGGTGCCGATGACGTTGACGCGGTAGATGGCTTCGAAGTCAGCGGCGGACAGCGCGTCCAGGTCCTTGAGGTCGGCGAACTTCGTCGTGATGCCGGCGCTGTTGACCAGCACGTCGGCCCGGCCCCAGAACCGCCGCACTTCCTCGGCCAGGGCGCGGCATTGCGCGTCGTCGGCCACGTCGGCGCGCACCACCAGGGCCTCGGCGCCCGCCGCGCGGCACTGGTCCGCGACGCGCTCGGCGGCATCGGCCTGGCTGGCGTAGTTGATCACCACGTCGTGGCCGCGTTGCGCGAACAGCAGCGCGGTGGCCGCGCCGATGCCGGACGAAGCGCCGGTGACGATGCACACGGGCCGGCGTTCTTTGGAGGTTGCAGTGGCAGATCGGTCGTTGGTGTTCATGGTGAAGGCGCCTTGGTTTGCTCTTGCCGCGCGCCGTCCCGGGTTTCCCCGCTGGTTTCCCCACGGGTCTCCCAGTACGGCGTGCGCAGTTCCTTTTTCGACAGTTTGCCCAGGGCGTTGCGGGGCAGCGCCGCACGCAACTCCACGCCCGAGAGGCGCTGGGTCTTGCCCACCTGGGCATTGACCCAGTCGCGCAGGGCGTCCGGGTCCAGACGGGCGCCGGGCTTGGGCACGACCAGGGCCAGCGGGGTTTCGCCCCAAGCGCTGCTGGGCACGCCGATCACGGCCGAATCCGCCACGTCCGCATGCCGGGCCAGCACGGCTTCGAGGTCGGAAGCGTAGATATTGTGGCCGCCGGAGATGATCACGTCCTTGATGCGGTCCAGCAAGATCAGGAAGCCGTCTTCATCAAAACGGCCGATGTCGCCGCTGCGGTGGTACACGCGGCCCTGCTCGTCCAGCCAGCGCAGCTGCGCCGTCGCTTCGGGACGGTTGTGGTAACCGGCCATCATGTAGGGCGAGCGGCCCACGACCTCACCCACAGCGCCAGGCTGTCCCTCGGACAAACGCCGCCCGGTCTCGTCGATCAGGAACACCTCCGAGCCGTGCGCCGGCCGGCCCACGGTGGCCAGCTTGTCCGGGTGCGCACGCGCATCGAGGAAGCAGGAGCCGCCGCCCTCGGTCATGCCATAGACCTCCAGGAAGCGCCCGGGCCAGCGCCACAGGATGTCGCGCTTGAGGGCCAGGTCCATGGGCGCGCCGGTGGACTGGCTGAGTTCCAGCGCAGACAAATCACTGCCCGCGAAATCGGGATGGGCCAGCAGGCGCTGGTACTGCACCGGTACCAGCATGGTGTGGGTGGCGCGCTGCGCCTGGGCGAGGGCCAGGTAACGCCCCGCGTCGAACTTGCGCATCAGCAAGGTCGTGCCGCCGTTGACCAGCGTGCCCAGCATGGGCATGAGGGTGGTGTTGGAGTACATCGGGGTGGACAGCAGCGTGCGCGCCTGCGGCGTGAAGAAACCCTTGCGGCTGGCCTGCTGCTGCCGCATGCCGTGCAGGTGCACGATGCCCTTGGGCAGGCCCGTGGTGCCCGAGCTGTAGATGATGTTGAACGGGTCCTCGGCTTGGGACTGCGGCAGGGGCGCGCCGCTGAGTCCTTCCTGCACTGCCTGGCCTGCCAGTCCCACGGCTTGCCCCACCGATTGCCCATGCGTGCGCCACGCCGCGTAGACCCCACCCTCCGCGCCCGCGCGGCCGAAGGGAACAACCTGCAGCGCAGCGAGCCGCCCGGTCATGTCCAGGATCGCGTCGCCCACATCGGGATCAACGAAGAGCAACTTGGCGTCGCAGTCCGCCAGCAGGGCCTCCAGCGTTTCGACGCTGGCAGACACGGGCAGCGGCACCACGCAGGCACGGGCCGCGACGATGCCGAAGAAGCATTCGACGTAGGACAGGGACGCGAAACCCAGCAGGGCAACGCGGTCGCCGGGCGCGATGCCATCGCGCAGCAGCGCGCGCGCCACCTCGTTGACGCGGCCTTGCAGCGCGCGCCAGTCCAGGGTGCGGTCCTCCACGCGGAAGGCGACGGCTTCAGGGCGCGCCTGCGCGTGGGCCGCGATGATGTCGGCAAAGGGCTTGAAGGCCTGGAGGGAGTCGTCGGGGTTCGTCATCATGCGTGTCGTGGCGCTAAAGGTCGAAGATCTGAAGCAGGGTGTCGGCCACCAGCGCGGGGCGTTCCTGCCCCTCGATCTCGATGGTGGACTCGAAGGTGAGACGCACGCCGTCCGCCAGCCGCTGGCAGTCCTTGAGCGACTGACGTAGGCGCACGCGCGAACCCACCGGCACGGGCGCGGTGAAGCGCACGCGGTTGCAGCCGTAGTTCAGGCCCTTGCCGCGCTGGCGCACCGTGTAGATGCCGCGCTGCAGGAAGGGAATGAGGGAGAGGACGAGAAAACCGTGGACGATGGTCTTGCCGCCCGGCATCTCGCGGCCCGCGCGTTCCACGTCAACGTGGATCCAGTGGTCGTCACCAGTAAGCGCTGCGAAGGCGTCGATCTTGGCCTGGTCGAGAACGACCCAGGCGCTGGTGCCCAGCGGGCGGCCCACGTAGGCCGCGAGGTCGGCAGCATGTTCCACGGTCACAATGGCCGTTGCGCCGGCCGAGGTGCCCACCGTGTCGGGTTCCAGCACCAGGCGGTCCGGCAGGTTCATGCGCCCTCCCCGCTGGACGCCGGCGTGGCAACACGCGCGGGCACCCGCCCGGCGCTGACCAAGGACATGGCCACGGTACCGTCCTGCCGGCGCACCGTGACACGGGTGCGCACGATGCCGTGACCGGGGTTGGAGGCCGAGCGCCGCAGCTCGACGATCTCGCGGCGCACGGTGAGCACGTCACCCGCGCGCACCGGCGCCTGCCAGCGCAGTTCGTCGATGCCCAGCCCCACCATCGGTGTGTCGCCATAACCGCCAGCGCGCACGAACTCGCGCATCGCCAGCGAGGCCACATGCCAGCCGCTCGCGACCAAGGTCTTGAAGGGGCCCGCAGCCGCGCGCACCGCGTCGGTGTGCATGGGCTGCGGATCGAAGCGCTGCGCGAAAGCCACGATCTCGTCCGCCGAGACGGGGAAGGCGGGGCTTTCCCAGCTCTCGCCCAGTTGGAAGTCTTCAAAAAAACGCGCGGGCATGGGGCTCCTCAAAGTCTGCGCAACACAGTGCGGCTGCATCTGTTTCTGTTGCGCCCGAGGATGCATCAGCCTCGGCCTGGCCCCAAGCGGATTGTTGGCTTGTTCCGTGGCGCGGAATGCAGGGGCCCCTTCCGCGCCCGCTGGCCGATCACTTGTCCAGCCCCTTGCGCCGCAGCCACTTGGACAGCTCGGCCGCCACCGCCTCGTTGTTCAGGTCGGCGAAGGGGATGTGGGTGTTGCCCTGCAGGCCGGCGTCGGCCAACAGCAGCACTTCACAGTCGCCGCCGTGCTTGTTGACCACCTCGCAGAAGGTCCGCGCGTTCTTCAGATGGACCGACCAGGTCGGGTGCGTGGCGGTGTGGTCGCCGAACACCATCTGCATGGGGAACTTGGTCAGCTTCATGAACTCGACCAGCGGCACGGCGTTGGGGCCGAAGGGCGCCTTGGGGGCAGGTGGCACGCCCTCGCCCTCGGGGAAGACGAAACCCGGGGTTTCGTAGGCAACGATGCCTTTCATGTTGTTGGTCTTCGCGTTCAAGGCCGACAGCAGCGCGCGCCAGCCGCCGGCCGAGTTGGTCACCGCGACCACGGGGCCCAGCTTGTCAATCGCCTGGCCACCGGCCTCGCCCTGCAGCAGCGCGTTGTCCAGCGTGTCGAATTCGTCATAACGCGCGCGCGTGGCCTGGTTCCAGGCCTCGGCGTCGCCGGTGGGGAACTGCACGCCCGGGTGCCAGTTCATGAACGAAGGACCGAAGCGCCAGGCGAGGTAGTTGCGCTGGTCGAAGTAATCCGGCTTGTAGTTGATCGGCTCACAGCTCCAGTTGGCGCGGCCGACACGCGGGCCGTCCCACAGGTAGACCGGGTAACGCTGGCGCAGGAAGAGGCTCTTGTAGCCTTCGCCGCCGTCCCAGCGGTTTTCCCAAACCTTGGTGCTGGAGCTGTGCCAGAGGATCAGGCCGACCTGGCGCCGGTTCTGCGGGATGAAGTACTCGACGTAACCGTGGTCACAAGAAAGTGTCTGCGCTGGGTTGTCGGGGTTGCGGATGACCTTGCCGCCCACTTCATAGGCGCCAGTCGATTCCAGGACGATCGGCGGCTTGGAGCCCGAGGCAGCGGGCGCGCGCGTGCCTTGCGCGACGGCGGTGCCAGCGAGCACTACGGCCAGGCTCGCCAAGGCAAGGCGCTGGCAGTGCGCTCTCCAGCAGCCGGAAGGGGTCTTGTCGTGGTTCATGGGTTTGTCTCCTCGTGTTGTGTCTTGGTGTTACCGGGCCGGCGCAGGATGGCGCGGGCCGTTTCCGGGCACAAGCGCGATTTACGGACTTTCCGCGCAGCAGAAAGCTGTGCCACCGCCGGACACCACGCGCACAGACGTCACGGAGATTCCGTCCCACGGAAAGCTCGAAATGGCGAATTGTTGGCGGCCCTGTTTCTACGGACACTGTGCGCACAACACCTGGAGACAACCATGCAATTCGCCACGTTCTTCCGCACCTTCGCCACGGTCCTCGGGACATGCCTCGCCCTGCTGGGCACTGCGCTAGCCCAGAGCACCGGCGGCTGGCCCAACAAGCCGGTGCGCATCATCGCCATCTTCGCGCCCGGCGGCAGCTCGGACCTGGTGGCGCGCCAGATCGCACAGCACCTGAGCACGCGCTTCGGCCAGCAGTTCATCGTCGAGAACAAGGTCGGCGCGGGCGGCAACCTCGGCGTGGACTTCGTCGCCAAGTCGGCGCCGGACGGCTACACCCTGGCCCTGGGCACTTCGGGGCCGCTGGCCAACAACAAGTGGCTGTACAAGCCCATGCCTTTTGACGCCCAGAAAGACCTGACGCCGATCGCGCTGGTGGGTGAAATCCCCCTGGTCATTGCCGTCAACCCCTCGGTGCAGGCGAACAACCTGAAGGAGTTCGTCGCCCTGAGCAAGTCACGGCCCAACCCGCTGTTCATCTCGAACCCGGGCAACGGCACCATCGGCCACCTGGCCACCGAGTACCTGCGGCTCAACACCGGCGCCGAGCTGCGCTCCATTCCCTACAAGGGCGACACACCCGCGATGACCGACGCCATCGGCGGCACGGTGGATGGCGTGTCGGCGCCAGTCACGGCCCTGGAGCCCAACATCAAGGGCAACCGCCTGAAGGCCCTGGCCGTCGCGTCCAAGACCCGCTACCCGGGCCTGCCGGACCTGCCCACCGCGACTGAGCAAGGCGTTCCGCTGGAAGCCACCGTCTGGAGTGCCCTTGTCGGCCCGGCCGGTCTGCCCAAGAACATCGTCGCTGCGCTGAACAAGGAGATCAACCAGTACACCAGCTCGGCCGAGGGCAAGGCCAAGCTGACGGCGCTCGGCATGGTGCCGCTGGCCGCCACGCCGGCCCAGCTCAGCGAGCTGATGGCAAACGAATCGGCGAAGTGGAAACGCGTCATCGACAGCGCCAAGATTTCGCTCGAATGAACCGCCGCGCGCTTCGCGCGTGCGTCACGACAGAAGGAACCATGGATCCATTGAAGTTCTACATCGACGGGGCCTGGGTGCAGCCGGCCTCGCCCTCGACCCTCGGCGTCCTCAACCCCGCGACGGAGGAGACCTTCGCGCACATCAGCCTGGGTACACGGCAGGACGTGGACCGCGCCGTGCAGGCGGCGCGGCGCGCCTTCCCCGCCTATGCCGAGACCAGCGTCGCGCAGCGCCTGGACTGGCTGCACAAGATCATCGCGGGCTTTCGGGCCCGCCTGCCGGAACTGGCGCGGACCATGACCCTGGAAATGGGTTCGCCCATCACCTTCGCGACCGAGCGCCAGGCCACCGTCGCGCTCTTCCATTTCGAGGAAGCCGCGCGCGTGCTGGCCGACTACCCCTTCGAGGAGCGCATGGGCAAGGGCATCGTGCGCCGCGAACCCATCGGGGTCTGCGGGCTGATCACGCCCTGGAACTGGCCGCTGAACCAGGTGGCCTCCAAGGTGGCGCCCGCGCTGGCGACGGGTTGCACCGTGGTGCTCAAGCCCAGCGAGGTCGCGCCGCTGAGCGCCCTGCTGTTCGCGCAGATCGTGCACGAGGCTGGCCTGCCGCCGGGCGTCTTCAACCTCGTGAACGGCGACGGCCCCACGGTGGGCGAGGCGATCGCCGCGCACCCCGGCATCGACATGGTGTCCTTCACTGGCTCGACGGCGGCCGGCATCCGGGTGGCCAAGCTGGCGGCGGACACGGTCAAGCGCGTCGCGCAGGAGCTGGGCGGCAAGTCCGCCAACATCATCCTCGACGACGCAGACATCAAGGCGGCGGTGATCCAGGGCGTGCACGCCTGCTACACCAACGCCGGCCAGAACTGCCAGTCGCCCACCCGCATGCTCATTCCCCGGGCGCGGCGCGAAGCCGCCTTCGAGGCCGCGCGCGAAGCCGTCGCCGCCATCCGCCTGGGCGACCCGTTGGACCCGGCCACCACCCTGGGCCCCCTGGTCAGCCAGGCGCAATACGACAAGGTGCAGGCCCTGATCCGTTCAGGCCAGGACGAAGGCGCGACTCTGGTGGCCGGCGGCACGGGGCGCCCACCACAGACCCAGCGCGGTTATTACGTGCGCCCCACGGTCTTTGGTGACGTGACACCCCAGATGCTGATCGCCCGCGAGGAAATCTTCGGCCCGGTGCTCTCGATCATCAGCTACGACAGCGAGGAAGAAGCCATCGCCATCGCCAACGACACGCCCTTCGGCCTGGCCGGTTTCGTGCAGTCCAAGGATGTGCGCCGCGCCCGCGCCGTGGCCAACCGCATCCGCGCGGGCCGCGTCTACCTCAACGGCGCCCCCTTCGACCGCAGCCTGCCCTTCGGCGGCTACAAACAGTCCGGCAACGGGCGGGAGTTCGGCGTGTTCGGTTTCGAGGAATACCTCGAGGTGAAGGCGCTGCTGGGTTGGGAGGAGTGAGGCGGCCGGTTCGATCGTGCCGGGCGCCGGAATCGAACCCGCGCGCAAAGCGCGCTTCACATTCGGCCGCACGCAAGGCGGGCCGGTTCGGTT
>NZ_JEMG01000001.1:909061-1369030 GCF_000600295.1 Hylemonella gracilis str. Niagara R | reverse complement strand
CCGGCTGTAGGTACCAAAGCAAAAGCCCGCTTGAAAAGCGGGCTTGAAGCGTGGTGTCGGAACCCGGAATCGAACCCGCGCGCAAAGCGCGCTTCACATTCGGCCGCACGCAAGGCGTGCCGGTTCGGTTCCGGCTGTAGGTACCAAAGCAAAAGCCCGCTTGAAAAGCGGGCTTGAAGCGTGGTGCCGGAGGCCGGAATCGAACCGGCACGCCTTGCGGCGGGGGATTTTGAGTCCCCTGCGTCTACCAATTTCACCACTCCGGCACGGAGAGAGAAGCTGCGAATTATGGCACAGTGCGGCCCATGAACGACGCAGCACAGACCCTGAAATCCGGCTACCCGAGCATCGAGGACGCCATCGGCAAAACCCCCCTGGTGGCCCTGCAGCGCATCGGCGCGACGGAGAACACGAAACGCGGCAACGTGATCCTGGGCAAGCTGGAAGGCAACAACCCGGCAGGATCGGTGAAGGACCGCCCGGCGCTGTCCATGATCCGCCGGGCGGAAGAACGCGGCGAGATCAAGCCGGGCGACACCCTGATCGAGGCCACCTCGGGCAACACGGGCATCGCCCTGGCCATGGCGGCGGCCATCAAGGGCTACCGCATGGTGCTCATCATGCCGGAGGACCTGTCCATCGAGCGCGCCCAGACCATGAAGGCCTTCGGCGCGGAACTCATCCTCACGCCCCGCGCGGGCGGCATGGAATACGCCCGCGACCTGGCCGACAAGATGGTGGCCGAAGGCAAGGGCCGGGTGCTGGACCAGTTCGCCAACCAGGACAACCCGCGCATCCACTACGAGACCACCGGACCCGAACTGTGGGAGCAGACCGGCGGGCGCATCACCCATTTCGTGAGCGCCATGGGCACCACGGGCACCATCACCGGGGTGGCGCGTTTCCTGAAGGAAAAGAACCCGGCCATCCGCATCGTCGGGGCGCAACCGGCCGAAGGCGCACGCATCCCCGGCATCCGCAAATGGCCACAGGAATACCTGCCCAAGATCTACGACGCCAGCCTGGTGAATGAGCTGATCTACGTCGGCCAGGACGACGCGGAAGACATGTGCCGCCGGCTGGCGCGGGAAGAAGGCATCTTCGCGGGCATTTCGGCTGCCGGGGCGCTGTGGGCCGCCCAGCAGGTCGCCCAGCAGGTGCGCGATGCCACCATTGTGTTCATCGTCTGCGATCGGGGTGACCGTTACCTGTCCACGGGCGTCTTCCCGGCCTGATACATGGCCCGAATTCAGGGTCGCTTCCCACCTGGGGGGCGTTGACGGGCCGCAGGAACCCTGCCCCGATCAGGGGTAGACCCGGACATGCCAGGCCAGGGCGACCGAGCGGATCAAACAGGCTCAAGAGGCCCTACACTACCCGTCAACCGGCGGTGTGACCGAGATGCGCGGAAAAAAACGCCGATCCGAGAACAAAAAGGAGAATTTTTCCCATGTCGGATGACGGAAGCGAAGCACAACAAGGCATTGACAGCTTGGTCCTGTCGGAGCAAGGCATGCGCGTGATCGCGCAGGTGAGCGCGGCCGAGAGCCGCACCCCCCTGACCGGTGGCACGATACGGAACCTGCTTGACCAGGCCGGCTACGGCGCCTGGATGATCCTGGACGATGGCGTTGCTGTACTGGCCGAACGGTGGGAAAACTCGCCCGAAAGCTTCGAGGTTGCGATCGCCGAAAAACGCGATGCCTCCGTGATGGTGGGGGTGGCCGCCGACGGTTCGGTCGCCTGGCTGCAGGTGGCCCCCGCGCGCGGCGGCAAGTCGCTGCAACGCGCCGACGTGGCACGCGCCATGCAGCAGGCCGGCGTGGTGTTTGGCATCGACGAAAAAGCCGTGCTGCTGGCCTGCAAGGCCGTGATGCCGACCAAGATCGAGGTGGCTTTCCAGAAGCCCCCCGTGGACGGCGCCGACGCCGAATTCAAACTATTGATCAAGACCGTGGCCGTGCGTGTGCCCCAGGTCAACGAGCAAGGCCTGATCGACTTCCGCGAACTGGGCGACATCCCCTTCGTGCATCCGGGCACGCCGCTGATGCGCCGCATCCCCGCCACCCAAGGGGTGCCTGGGCGCGACGTGCGCGGCAACGCCGTGCAGCCCACGCCAGGCATCGATACGCCATTCGCCAACGTGCTCAAGGGCGTGCGCTATGCACCGGGCGACTTCAACGTGCTGGAAGCCGACATCAAGGGCCAGCCCGTGCAGGTGGAAAACGGCATGCTGGTGGAAGACCTGCTGTCGCTTGACACGGTGGACATGGACAGCGGCAACATCAGCTTCGATGGCAGCATCCAAATCAAGGGCGACGTGATGGCGAACATGAAGGTCAAGGTGACCGGCAACATCGTCATCGGCGGCACGGTCGAGGGCGCGGAGTTGGAAGCCGGCGGCGATATCCAGATCGGTCGCGGCATCATCGCCCATGCCAAGGTCAAGGCCGAGGGCGCGGTGTCGGCCAAGTTTGTCGAGAACTCAGAAATCTCGGCTGGCACGGTCATTTCCATCGATGACATGGTGCTACAGAGCGAGCTGCAGGCGCTCAACCAGGTGATCGTGGGCATCAAGGCCCAGAAGCGCGGCCGCATCGTCGGCGGCACCACGCGCAGCATGATGCTGGTGCGCGCTCCGCAGATCGGCGCGGACGACGCCAGTGGCCTGACCACGGTGCAAGTGGGCGTGAACCCCATCCTGGAAGCCAAGCTGCAGAATGTGCTGGCCGAGATTGTCAAGGTGGAAGCCGAACAGGACAACCTGAAAAAGGCCGTGCAGCACCTCAAGGTCAGTGGCGACAAGAACAACCAACTGCCGCGCGCGCAGACCGCGTTGCAACAGGCGCTGCAGGCCTGGGCCAAGCTGCTCAAGGAAAAGAACAAGCTGGAGGAACAGCTGGCCATGTTCCAGGATGCGCGTATCGAAGTCACCCAGGGGATGGAAGGCTCGGTCGCCCTGATCTTCGGCAAGCGCTCACGCCGAGTTCAGAAACCCTATGACGCCGGCGCTTTCACGCTCGACCCGAGTGGCCACATCCTGCACATCGATTCGCGTGGCACCTCCACCGTGGTGAGCTGAGCGAGACGACGGACCGCCCATGCAGATCGACCGTGAGCTGGACACGCGGGGGCTGAACTGCCCTCTGCCCATCCTGAAGGCCAAGAAAGCCCTGTCCGAGATGAGCAGCGGCCAGGTGCTGCGCGTGGTCTCGACTGACCCGGGCTCCAAGCGCGACTTCGCGGCCTTCGCCAAGCAGACCGGCAATGCGTTGCTGGACCAGAGCAGCGAGGGTGCGGATTTCATCCATGTGCTGAAGCGGCGCTGAGCACGCCGCTCTGCCCCGGTGGCTGAAGTAACCGATCAAACGGCCAAGGTCTTCAGGTACTCGCGGAAGCTCCCACCCACTTCCGGATGGGCCAGGGCCAATTCCACCGTGGCCTGCAGAAAACCTTCCTTGCTACCGCAGTCATAACGCTTGCCCGCGTAGGTGTAGGCGTACACCGTCTCCTGCGCCAACAGCCCGGCAATGCCATCGGTCAGCTGAATCTCGCCTCCCGCGCCACGCGGCTGCTGGCGGATCTGGTTGAACACGGCGGGCGTCAGGATGTAGCGCCCCGACACGCCCAGGCGCGAAGGCGCCTGCTCCGGCGAGGGTTTCTCGACAATGCGCTCGATCTGCATCAGGCGATCCCCGGCCGGCGTGCCGGCCACGATGCCGTAACGCTTGACCTGGTCTTGCGGCACCTCCTGCACGGCCAGCACGCTGCGTCCCTGACGACGGAAGATGTCCGCCATCTGCGCCAGCACATGCTGTCCCTGCATCGGTCCTTCATCCGGGCCGATCATCAGGTCGTCGGCCAGCAGCACTGCGAACGGCGCACCTTCCGTCAGATGCTCGGCACAAAGCACGGCATGGCCCAGGCCCAGGGCGCGCGGCTGGCGCACGTAGGAACAGAGCATGTCGTCCGGCACCACCGAGTTGACCACGGCCAGCAAGGTCTTCTTGTTCGCGTGCTCCAGCTCGTTCTCGAGTTCGTAGGCAGTGTCGAAATGGTCCTCGATGGCGCGCTTGTTGCGCCCCGTCACGAAGACCATGTGGCGAATGCCCGCGGCGTAGGCCTCCTCCACCGCGTACTGAATCAAGGGCTTGTCCACCACGGGCAGCATCTCCTTGGGGCTGGCCTTGGTGGCAGGCAGAAAACGGGTGCCCAGGCCGGCCACGGGAAACACGGCCGTCTTGATCTCATTGTTCATGCGCTCTTCACTCCTTCTTGAATGCGTGCAATCCAGCCGGCAGCATGCCAGCCTTTCATGACGCGATTTTTTCCAGTTGCCCCAACTGGGCCTGGACCTTGGACAGCGTGGCCGTGAAGTCCGCCACGCGCTTCTTCTCCTGCTCGATCACGGCCGGCGGGGCCTTGGCCACGAAGGCCTCGTTGCCCAGCTTGGCCGTGGCCTTGGTGATCTCACCCTGTAGGCGTGCGGCCTCCTTTCCAAGGCGGACCTTCTCTGCGGCGACGTCAATCTCCATGTGCAGGCACAGGCGGGCCTCGCCCACCACGGCAACCGGCGCGGCCTGGGCGGCGCTGGCCCATTCGGACTCGGCCATGAAGACACGCAGCTCGCTGAGCTTGGCCAGGGACTGCAGCACCGGCGCCCATTGCCGCAGGAAATCAGCATCGGTCGAGTTGGCGGCCAGGGCGTAGAGCGGCAAGCGAGTCGAGGGTGAAACGTTCATCTCACCGCGCAGGTTGCGGCAGGCGTCGATGAACTGCTTGAGACGGGCCACCTCGGCCACGGCCTTGTCGTCGATGCGCTCGGGCTGGCTGACGGGATAGTCGGCCACGCTGACCGAAACACCCGATCGACCGGCGACGGGGGCCACCTTCTGCCACAGCTCCTCGGTGATGAAGGGGATGATCGGGTGCGCCAGGCGCAGGATGGTTTCCAGCGTGCGTATCAGTGTGCGGCGCGTCGCGCGTTGCTGCGCTTCATTGCCCGTCTGGATCTGTACCTTGGCGATTTCCAGATACCAATCGCAGAACTCGTTCCAGACGAAGTCGTAGATGGCGTTGGCCACGTTGTCGAGGCGGTATTCCTCGAAACCCTGGGCCACCTCGGCTTCCACCTGCTGCAGGGCGGAGACGATCCAGCGGTCGGCCGGGCTGAAATGCATGTAGCCGGCGAACTGACCGCCGGGCTGGCACTGCTCCTTGGTGTGTTCCTTCAGGCCGCAATCGTGACCTTCGCAATTCATGAGCACGAAACGCGTGGCGTTCCAGAGCTTGTTGCAGAAGTTGCGGTAGCCCTCGCAGCGCTTGCTGTCAAAGTTGATGCTGCGGCCCAACGAGGCCAAGGCCGCGAAGGTGAAGCGCAGCGCGTCCGCGCCGTAAGCGGGAATGCCCTCGGGGAATTCCTTCTCCGTGTTCTTGCGCACCTGGGGCGCGGTCTCGGGTTTGCGCAGGCCGGTGGTGCGCTTGTCCAGCAAGGGGGCAAGCGCGATGCCATCGATCAGGTCCACCGGGTCGAGCACATTGCCCTCGCTCTTGCTCATCTTCTTGCCCTGAGCGTCGCGCACCAGGCCGTGGATGTAGACATGCTTGAAAGGCACGCGACCGGTGAAGTGGGTCGTCATCATGATCATCCGGGCGACCCAGAAAAAGATGATGTCGTAGCCCGTGACCAGCACGGTGCTGGGCAGGTAGAGGTCGTAGTCCTTGGTCGGCGAGGCGTCGTTCAGCGCCTCGGGCCAGCCCATGGTGCTGAAAGGCACCAGGGCGGAGGAGTACCAGGTGTCCAGCACGTCTTCGTCGCGCGTGAGCTTTTTACCAGCGCCGGCCTGCGCCTGCGCCTCGGCTTCGTTGCGGGCCACATAGACCTTGCCGTCCTCGTCGTACCAGGCCGGGATCTGGTGCCCCCACCAGAGCTGGCGGCTGATGCACCAGTCCTGGATGTTGTTCATCCACTGGTTGTAGGTATTGACCCAGTTTTCGGGCACGAACTTCACCTCGCCAGACGCCACGGCGTCGATGGCTTTTTGGGCGATGCTCTTGCGTGTCGGGTCCTGTTCGCCGACCTTGCTCATGGCCACGAACCATTGGTCGGTCAGCATGGGCTCGACGACTTGACCCGTGCGCGCACAGATCGGCAGCATCAGCTTGTGGGCCTTGATGTCCTGCAGAAAACCTTGCTCCTGCAAATCCTTGACCACGGCCTTGCGGGCATCAAAACGGTCCAAGCCCTGGTAGGCCTTGGGACCGTTCTCGTTGACCTTGGCGTCCAGCGTGAAGATGGTGATCAACGGCAGGTTGTGGCGCTGCGAGCAAGCGTAGTCGTTGAAGTCATGCGCACCGGTGATCTTGACGCAGCCCGAGCCGAAGGCGCGGTCCACGAAGTCGTCGGCAATGATGGGGATCGTGCGGTCCATCAGCGGCAGCACGACACGCTTGCCGACAAGGTGCTTGTAGCGCTCGTCCTCGGGGTGCACGGCCAGCGCCCCGTCGGCCATCATGGTTTCAGGCCGCGTGGTGGCGATCACCATGCCGGGGCGCACCTCGTCGGCCGCGCCGTCGATGCCCTTGATGATCTGCGGACCGTCGACGAAGGGGTAGAGCACGTAATGCATCTTGCCTTCGGCCTCGGTGCTTTCCACCTCCAGATCCGACACGGCGGACTGCAGCACCGGATCCCAGTTCACCAAGCGCTTGCCGCGGTAGATCAGGCCCTGCTCATACAGGCGCACGAAGGTCTCGGTCACGACGGTGGACAGCTTCTCGTCCATCGTGAAGTACTCGTGACCCCAGTCCACGCTGTCGCCCAAACGGCGCATCTGCGTGGTGATGGTGTTGCCGGATTTCTCCTTCCACTCCCAGACCTTGGCGACGAAGTTGTTGCGACCCAGGTCGTGGCGGCTGACCTTCTGCTCCTGCAACTGGCGCTCCACCACGATCTGGGTGGCGATGCCCGCGTGGTCCGTGCCCGGCACCCACAGCGTGTTGTGGCCGCGCATGCGGTGGTAGCGCGTCAACGAGTCCATGATGGTCTGGTTGAAGGCATGGCCCATGTGCAGCGTGCCCGTGACGTTGGGCGGCGGCAGCTGGATGGCGAAGGACGGGGCGCCGGCCTGCGGCTGGCCCGTGCCACGGACACCCGCCTTGCCGTAGCCGCGTTGTTCCCACTCAGGGCCCCAGTGCGCTTCCAGCGCGGAGGGTTCAAAGGACTTGGACAGACTGGCAAGGCCGGGTTGCTGGATGGCTTCGGTCATGGTGTGGATGCCGTGAGACGAGAGATATGGGAAGAGTGGGGAAAGATGCGGCCAGGCTGGCTGGCATCGCGCAGGGACGGGCGCTTTCTGCGCCGTAGGTGCACCCTCGAAGCAAGGGATTTTAGGACATGGGCCAAAGTCCCTTCCTGGGTGCACGGCCCCAGCCAGACCTGGAGCAGGGCGGGCGGGCATCGGTTTTGAAATAATCCCACCATGCCCTCCCCTCTGGCGCCCTGGCGCGCACGCCTGCCCGCCCTTTTCCCCTTCCTGAACTGGCCACGCCCCACGAGCGCGCTGCTGCGCGGCGAAGCCCTGGCCGGGCTGACCGTGGGCCTGATGCTGATCCCGCAGAGCGTGGCCTATGCCACGCTGGCGGGTATGCCGCCCGTGACCGGCATCTACGCGGCCATCCTGCCGGCCATCATCGCCGTGCTGTTCAGCTCCTCGACCCGGCTGGCCGTCGGCCCCACGGCGCTCACCGGCCTGCTGGTCGGTGCCGGGCTGGCGGGCGCGGTGCCCGGCCTGCAGCCCGGTTCGGCACAGTGGGTGCAGCTGGCCGTCTGGCTGGCCCTCCTGTCCGGGCTGCTGCAGCTGCTGCTGGGCTTCATGCGTTTCGGCTGGTTGCTCAATGTGGTCAACGCCCCCGTGCTGACGGCCTTCACCCAGGCTGCGGCCCTGCTGATCATTGGTTCCCAATTGCGCGCCTTGCTGGGCCTGGGCGCCGGATCGCATGGTGCCTCCGACTGGCTGTCCTTGCTCGCCACGCCCCAAAACGTCATCACCGCGATCGACGGGCGCGCCCTGGCCTACGGCGCGGGCACGCTGGCCTGGCTGCTTCTGGCCCGGCGCTGGCGCCCGGGTTTCCCGGCGGTGCTGCTGGCCGTGCTGGCCACGGCCAGCCTGTCTTACCTGATGGGCTTCGAGACCTCAGGGGGCGCCGTGGTAGGGGCCCTGCCCGCCGGCCTGCCCGCGCTGACCTTGCCCGGTTGGCCGGGCTGGGAGCTGCTGGGCGCCTTGCTGCTGCCCACCTTGGTGATCACGCTGATCAGCTTTCTGGAAACGGCTTCCAGTGCGAAGGTGGACCATGAGCGCAGCGGCACCCGCTGGGATCAGGACCAAGACCTGATCGGCCAGGGCCTGGGCAAGATCGCCGCGGGCTTCTCGGGGGCCTTCCCGGTCAGCAGTTCTTTCTCGCGCTCGGCGCTCAACCTCTACGCGGGCGCGCGCACCGGCTGGGCCACCGTGTTCAGCGCCGTGGTCGTGCTGCTGGCCCTGCTGTTCTTCATACCGGTGCTGCACCATGTGCCGCTGGCCGTGCTGGCGGCCATCGTCGTGGTCGCGGTGCTGGGCCTGCTCAAGCCCCACGAGTTCACGCGGGTCTGGCGCATGGCCCGGGTGGAGGCCGCGATCGCCGCGCTCACCTTCGCCGTCACCCTGCTGGCCGCGCCCCAGCTCTACTGGGGTGTGTTGACGGGTGTCGTGCTCTCGCTCGGCCACTTCCTCTACACGCGCCTGCACCCGCGCATCATCGAAGTGGGGCTGCACCCCGACGGCAGCCTGCGTGACCGCCACCTCTGGCAGCTGCCGCCGCTGGCCCCGCACACCAGCGGCCTGCGCATGGACGCCGCACTGGATTTCGCAAGCGCGGCCGAATTCGAACGTGCCATCGTGGAACACCTGGCCGCCCACCCCGACACCCGACACCTGGTGCTGTTCGCCCAATCCATCAACCGGCTCGACGCCACGGGCGCGGAGACCTTTCTGAAGCTGGCCCAGCATCTGCGCGAGCGCCAGGTGCTGCTGCACCTCAGCGGTTTGAAACTCCCCGTGGAGCAAACCCTGCTGCGCGCGGGCTGGCGAGCGGACGACCCGGCCCACCGGCTGTACCGCACGGACGCGGAAGCGCTGGCCGCCTTGGCCCTGTTGCGTGACGCGGCCGCGCCCTGACGCTCCGGGCAGGGTCGCGGCCTTCGGCTACACTCCCGCCCCAAATTCACTCGATCAGGTTCGCGCATGGCGCTGCCATCCAGCATCACCCCTGCCTTTTCGCCCGATCGGCCAGCACGCTGCACCCTGTCCTGCGTGGTCCCAGCCTACAACGAGGCGGGGCACTTGGCCGCCTTCATCGATGACTTGGCCCGGGCTCTGCAGCCCCTGTGCGCCTCCCTTGAAATCATCGTCGTGAACGATGGCAGCACGGACGCAACGGACAGCGTGATGGCCTCCCTGCTGCCCCGGCCCGGTCTGCGCTACCTGTCGTTGGCGCGCAATTTCGGCAAGGAAGTCGCGCTGACAGCGGGCATCGAACATGCGCGCGGCGACGCGGTGATCCTGATCGACGCAGACTACCAGCACCCGCTGACGCTGCTGCCCGAGATGATCCGGCTCTGGCGCGATGGCTATGACATGGTGTACGGCGTGATGGCCAGCCGGGAGAAGGAAGGCCTGTGGCGACGCTGGGGCGTGGGCATGTTCTACGGCCTGATGGAACTGAGTTCTTCCATCCGCATGCCACGTCATGCGGGGGACTTCCGACTGCTGGACCGCAAGGTCGCCGACGCGCTGCGCCAGTTGCCCGAACGCAACCGCTTCATGAAGGGGCTCTACGCCTGGGTGGGCTACCGCAGCATCGGACTGCCCTTCACACCGGCCGAGCGGGCTTCGGGCCATTCCAGCTTCAACCTGCATCGGCTGGCGCAATTGGCGGTCAACGGCATCATGGCCTTCACCACCTTGCCGCTGCGCGTCTGGAGTGGCATAGGCGCGATGATCTCCTTGGGGGCCTTCTGTTACGGCCTGTACATCGTGGTGGAACACCTGATCTGGGGCAACGATGTGCGCGGCTGGCCCACGCTGGCGGCGGGGCTGATGTTCTTCTCCGGCATCCAGCTGATCTCGATCGGCATCGTCGGGCAGTACCTGAGCCAGGTGTACGACGAAGTCAAGCGCCGGCCCTTGTACCTGCTCGCACGGGACGTGGACGGCGGTGTGGCGGCACATGCGAATCCGGATGCGGGTTCGCATGCAAGTGCCCAAGCCGAAGCGAAACAAGGCCGGGGGCCATGACCCCCATCACCGTCTGCGCGGATGACTACGCGCAGAACACCGCGATCAGCACGGGCATACTGGAACTGCTGGACCGAGACCGCCTGAGCGCGATCAGCTGCTTCAGCACGGCCACGCGTTGGCACGCATGGGCGGCCCCCGCCTTGCGTGAGCGCTTGGCCGAGGACGGGAGCACGCAACCCGTGGCGGACCTGGGCCTGCACTTCAATCTCACGGAGGGTTTCGGCGCGCCCGCCATGGCCTCCCTGCCGGGCCTCGTCTTGCGCAGCCTGGCGGGCGAACTGCGCCGCAAAGCCGTTCGGACGATGATCTCCACGGCCTTGCAACGACAACTCGACGCCTTTGAACAGGGTTTGGGTCGCGGACCGGATTTCATCGATGGCCACCAGCATGTGCACCAGCTCCGAGGCGTGCGCGAGGTGCTGCTGGAGGTTCTGGCGCGACGCTACCCCCGGGGGAGTCCGTCTGGTTCGGGCCTCGCCACGCAGGGCGTGGGCGGCCTCGCCGCTACCGGCCCCTGGGTGCGCAACACGGTGCCGGCCGACCCAGGCTGGCGCGGCAAACCCAGGGTCCTGGCACTGCTGGGCGGTCATGCCTTCGCGACCGAGCTGTCACGCCACGGCGTGCCAAGCAACCGGGGCTTCGCAGGCGTCTATGGGTTTGACCGCCCGGACTATGGCGCCTGCTTCGCGCAGTGGTTGCAAGCCGCCCAGCCGGGGATGCTGATCATGTGCCACCCGGCGCGCGAGGCGCAAGAAGCCGATGGCGCGCCCGACTCGATCGCAGCCCAGCGGCTCGTGGAGCACCGGTATTTCATGTCTTCGGCCTACCCCGAAGCACTGCGCGCCGCGAACGTGCAACTGCGCAAACTGTCGGCCCTGCTGCCATGACGCGGCCAGCGCTGTACCAACCCTTTCAGGATCGTCAGGCACGCAAGACCTGGATGCTCATGTCGTTGGCGCTGCTCGCCTGCTTCGCGCTGATGTGGCCGCTGCAGTGGCTCACGCCCATGCATTCGGACGATTACGCCTACACGCACAAGGGCATCGGCTGGGCCGCGACCTGGAAGCACTACACCAGCTGGAGTGGTCGGCTGGTGGCCGACTTCCTGTCCAGCGCCGTGCTCAGTCAGCGCAGCCATGGCTTTGCCGCCACCGTCAACACCCTGGCCTTTGTCGCATTGATCGCGCTGCTCTGGTGGCTCCCGCGTTTTGAGTGCGCTCCACGCGCTCAGGCCACCCCTGCGGGTCCCTCGTCGTCGCCCTCATCCCAAGCCGCGAACGCAGTCCAGACTTTCGCCCTGCTGTTCCTGCTGTATTGGCTGGGCAACCCCGCTCTGGGTGAAATCAATTTCTGGCTCGTCGGCTCAGCCAACTACGTGTGGACGAACGTGCTGCAGCTGCTGTTTCTCGGCCTCTACCTCCGCGAGGCGCTGGCAGTCAGGGCGGTGGCGCCTGCGAGCCGCGCGGGCAACTCCTGGCGCTCGGTTCTGACGCTGCTGCTCTCCCCCATCGCGGGATGCACCAACGAAAACACCAGCCTCTCGACCCTGCTGCTGATGGGCCTGGTCGGTCTTCATGTGCTGTTGGTGCGGGACGGCGGACGCTGGCGGGCCGTGCATGGCAGGCTCCTGGCCTACGGCGTGGGCTACGCGCTGGGCATGGCAGCCCTGCTGCTCGCGCCGGGCAATGCGGTCCGTCAGCAGATCTTCATCAAGTGGAACAAGCTGGGCTGGGACGACCGGATCCTGCTGCACTTCACCGAGCGCGTGCCCCTGGCCCTGCACCATCTGGGTCTGGTCTTGTTGACTGTGCTGGTGCTCTTGCTGATCACGCAACGACTCACGGCGGCACCCAACCGGCAACACCGTGCCCTGAGCTGGCTTTTCATGTTGGCGGCGGTGTTTTCCTTGGCCATCATGGTCGCGTCGCCGGTGCTGCCGCAACGGTCGCTCGCCGGCACCCACATGTATCTGTTGTTGGCCATCAGTGCCCTGTTGGTCTCCTGGGAACAACACGGCGGCGATGCCGGTACCACGCGTCGCTTGCGGCGTGGCTTGAACGTTTTCACGGTGGGCCTGGCGCTGGTGTTCGCGCTGTCTCATGGCCTGATGCTGCGCGCCTACCACCAGGTGGCGCAGCAGAACACCGTGCGTCAGCAGATCATCCACGAGGGCATGGCGCGCGGTGATGTCTACATCTTCATTCCGAAGTACCACTGGCTGCCACTCTTGCGCGACGAGTCCGAACCATTCACTGAGTTCTTCAATGACGAAATGATGAGCTGGTACGAAGGCACCTGGGCCGCGATACGGCAGTTCGAGGTCTCGGGGCCTTACCGCACGGCCGAGCAGGCGCGGGCCATGCTATCGCCCGGGCAAAAGGCCGCGCAGCAGGCGATGCAAGCCTGGGGCCGGGACATCCGCAAGAGGCCACGTTGATGACACGCAGGACCCAATTCGCCCAGCTCGTCCGACAGTTGACCAGCTTCGTCGCCGTGGGTGTGACGGCCGCCCTCACACATTGGAGCGTGACTGTGCTGCTGGTGACCTGGCTGGACTGGACGCCCCCGCTGGCGAACGTCGCCGGTTGGTTGATCGCCTTTGTCGTGTCCTTCGCAGGCCACCACTTCCTGACCTTCCGCTCCTGTGGGGCACGCTGGAATGTGGCCGCGCGTCGCCTCTTCCTGATTTCGTCCGGCAATTTCGTGCTCAACGAAATCGCCTACGTCGCGTTGCTGCGCGGCACCGACCTGCCTTACGACGGGCTGCTGGCCGGCATTCTGATCGTGCAGGCCGTGCTGACTTTCCTCGCCAGCCGCTACTGGGCGTTCAGGTCTGGGCCCCGTCGTGAAGCGCCCTGAGTCATCCGCATAATCCGCTCCATGCTGTTTCTTCTTTCTCCCGCCAAGTCCCTGGACTACGACAGTCCGGTCGACAAAGACCTGCCCCACAGCCAGCCCCTGTTCATCAAGCAGGCCACCGAGCTCATCCAAGTCCTGCGCGGCTACGCACCGCAGCAAATCGCCGAATTGATGGACCTGAGCGATGCGCTCTCGCAACTCAATGTGGCACGCTACGCGGCCTGGACACCGAAATTCACCGCCAAGAACTCGCGCCAGGCCGTGCTGGCCTTCAACGGCGATGTGTACGAAGGGCTGGACGCGAAGACGCTGCCACGCGAAACCCTGGATTGGATGCAAGACCATGTCTGCATCCTCAGCGGCCTCTACGGCGTGCTGCGTCCGCTGGACTGGATGCAGCCTTACCGCCTCGAGATGGGCACGGCCCTGCCGACAGAAAAAAACGGCAAAGCCTGCAAGAACCTCTACCAGTTCTGGGGTCGCGCGATCGCCGACCACCTGAACCTGCGCCTTGAAGACGAAAAGAACCCCATCGTCGTCAACCTGGCCTCGCAGGAGTACTTCAAGTCCGTGGACCGCAAGGTGCTGCAGGCCCGTGTCGTTGAATGCGTGTTCGAGGACTACAAGGGCGGCCAGTACAAAGTGATCAGCTTCAACGCCAAGCGCGCGCGCGGCCTGATGGCCCGCTACGCCGCCAGCAAGCGTGTCACCACGCCCAAGCAGTTGGAAAAGTTCAAGGTGGACGGGTATGGCTTCGACGCCGCGGCGTCCGAGCCGGACCGCCTGGTATTCCGTCGCAGAGTCCAGGACTGACCCTCATGGCCATGACCCCCCCCGCACCCACGCCCGAAGACTCCCAGCTCGGCAAGGCCTCCGCCTACACCGACCAGTACGACCCCCGTCTGCTGTTCCCGCTGCCGCGCGCGGCCAAGCGCGAAGAGATTGGCATCCCCCAGCTCAAGAAAGGCAGCACCCTGCCCTTCCTGGGGGCGGACCTCTGGACCGCGTATGAGCTGAGCTGGCTCAACGCGCGCGGCAAACCGCAGGTGGCCATCGCCCACGTCACCGTGCCCTGCGAGACGCCCAACATCGTCGAGAGCAAGTCCTTCAAGCTCTACCTCAACAGCTTCAACAACACCAAGTTCACCGACGCCGACGAGGTGAAGGTCAGGCTGCGCATGGACCTGAGCGAGGCTGTCTGGCGCGGCTCGGGCAAGTCCGGCTTCGTGGGCCTGCGCCTGCTCACGCCCGAGCAGTTCGACCAGGAACCCATCCACGAACTCGACGGCCTGAGCATCGACCGCCTCGACGTGGAATGCACGCAGTACCAACCCGCGCCCGAACTGCTGAGCGCCGCCTTCGACGAACAGCCGGTGACGGAAACGTTGACCAGCGGTTTGCTCAAGAGCAATTGCCTGGTGACCGGGCAACCCGATTGGGGCAGCGTGCAGATCAGCTACAGCGGCCCGCAGATCGACCAGGCTGGCCTGCTTCAGTACTTGGTGAGTTTCCGCCAGCACAACGAATTCCACGAGCAATGCGTGGAGCGCATCTACATGGACGTGATGCGCCGCTGCAAACCGACCAAACTGACGGTCTACGCGCGCTACACGCGCCGCGGCGGCCTGGACATCAACCCCTGGCGCAGCAGCCACCCGCAGACCTTGCCGCCCAACGTGCGCACGGCGCGGCAGTGAGGCGGTTCTCGCGCTGCGCGCAGATACCCCGTGAGGCGACCCCACGCCAGGCCCGCGCCTATCGTTTTCCGTGTTCGGCGCCTTTGCCAGCCAGGGCGGAGAAGGCCCGGATGATGTCCCCGACCAGTTTGCGTTGCGACGGGGGCAGATTCAGAAAGGCTTCGAAGGTTTCACGCTCGGTGTAGCCGACGCCATCTTCCCAGCGCTGCTCCCTGGCCTGCAGGCGGGCTCGCGCCTGGACCCCGAAACGCAAGACGCTGGGCTCGACACGCAACAGCTCGGCCAGCACCACCAGCTTGTCCTGGGCGGGAATCGCCTCGCCCTTCAACCAGCGCGACACCGCCTGGAAGGTGACCGAGCGGCCCCAGTAGCGGCTGTTGAACAAGTTCAACAGCACGCTGGGTCTCGAGTCCAATCCCGCCGCCAGCATGGCCTCGCGCAGGCGCCGGGCGAATTCGAGCTTGTTGTCCATGCCCGGAAACTAAATTTCGACGGCATGGGAAATGCACTAGCTGTTGAACCATAAATTCAATTGATAGTTTCAACAAACATGCGTGGCCGCGGTTGAACCCGCTGGCGCGCAGCCACTGCGCGGCACGTCGCTCACGCCTGCGCCAGCGGGGCCAGGCGCCAGCACACGCGCAGGGTCATGCTCTCGCCCTGGCCCAGCACCCGCAGGCCCGGACGGCCTGGCAGGTGGAAGGCATCAATGGGCTGGGTGATGGGCTCGAAGCAGAAGGCCGGCCCCTGCGGCGGGCGATAGATCAGGCAGAAATGCTGGGCCGCGCCGCCGTCCTGCTCGAAATCCGGCATGTGGACGTCCAGCGCCAAGCCGTGCTCCGGCCATTCGATGCGGGCCTGGCCACCCCAGCCCGAGTAGCCGTTGTCAATCAGATCACCATGGGCCAAGACGCCCTGGTTCAGATCCCAACCGTCGGGGTACTGCGTGGTATGGCCCACGGGCAAGGGGTCCTTGCCGCTGAGCCACACCCCCTGCACCGGGGCCGTGACCCGCGTGCGGGGCGTGCGCGGAAACCAGGGGTGCAGGCCGATGCCATGCGGCAGGGGCTGAGCACCGAGGTTGCTCAGCCGCACCTCCTGGTCCAACCCGCCCTGAACCAGACGGAAGGTCTGCACGGCCTCGTAGTCGTAGGGGTTGCCCTGGAAGCCGCGTGAGCGCAGCGACATCTCCAGCGTGTCGGGCGCGGGCTGGCTCAGCGTCCAGGGCTGCAGCCAGCCATCGCCATGGATGGGGTAAGGCTCGCCCGCGCGGTTGGGCTGCATGGGGTGGAAACGGCCGTCCTGCTCGAAGCCACCGCCACTGATGCGGTTGGACCAGGGCACCATCGCGAAGGAGGCGAGGCTGTTCTGGTCCGGCGTGTGGCCGTCCCAGGGACGCAAGAGGTCCAGCCGACCTTGGGGAGCCGAGGGATGGTCCACCTGCCAGGCGGCCATGCCACCACCCAGGGTAGGGACCAGGCCCAGATGCTGCCCCGCGTGGTGCAGCCAGACGACGGGATGGGCGGGGGTACTCATGCAATCACTTTCATCAAGACAAGAAGGTTAAAAACACAATAAGAAAGAAGCAGCGCGAAACCCAAGCGACCTGGGCACACAAAACGATGGGCCAAGTGAGGCCACGGACAGCACCGGCGCGCGAACCGGCTAACCACCGTAGAGGTGGGCGGGCAAGCCCGGACTGTCCACCTCCACCGCGAACAGCCCCCCGGCCAGCGGTTCGGCTGCCAATTGCGCCGACCCCATGCCAACCCGGGCCGTGGAGATGTAGAGCGTGCGCAGGTCCGGGCCGCCGAAGGCGCAATTGGTGACCTGGGCCGTGGGCAAGCTCACGCGGGCCAGTTCATCCGCGGTCTGCGGGTCATGGCAAGTCACCCGGGCGCCGCCCCAATGGGCGATCCAGAGGCGGCCCAACGCGTCCGTGGTCATGCCGTCGGGCAGGCCCTCGTCGGGCGCGAACCGCTTCCAGAGCACCTTGTGGGACAGGGAGCCGGCGACAGGGTCGTAGTCGTAGCGGTAGACGCAGCCCTGCACAGTGTCGTTGAAGTACATGAAACGAGGACGCTGCGGTCCGCCCCCGCTCCAGGTCGGCCCGTTGGTGACGGCAAAGCCGTCTTCGTGGCGCGTGCAACGGCCGTCCGGGTCCAGGCGATAGAGCGCGCCACTGGGCGCCTCGCAGGCGAAATCCATGGAGCCGGCCCAGAACCGCCCCTGGGCGTCGCACTTGCCGTCATTGAAGCGGTTGCCGGTGCGCTCGGGTTCGGGTTGGTGCAGATAACGGGGTTCGCCACCGCTGGCCGGGTCGAACAGGGCGTAGCCCCGGCGCAGGGTCACCACCAGGCCAGGCCCATGAGCGCGTTCGGCCAGGGCAGAGATTTCCTCGGCGAAAGTCCATCGGGTCTGGACGCCGCTGCGCGGGTCCCAGCGGTGCAGCTGGCGCGACAGGATGTCCACCCAGTACAGCACCTGCTCGCGCACCGACCACAGCAGGCCCTCGCCGAGTTCGGCGCCGGCGGCCTGCACACAACGCGGCGCACCGATCACGGGCGCGAGGGACTCAGGCCGCCAGGGCGTGGCGGGAGGATGTTCCAGGGCCGGCATGCATGTCTCCATCTGTTGTTTTGACCTGTTCCGGGCAAGGCTCCGGCGCAGGCCTCTTGACACGGCCCATCTTATCAACGCACATTAATACACGGAATCTATTTTTTTCCTATTGATTGATAACTTAATTGATATGACCACTCTTGCTACCTCTTCTGCTCCCCGCCAGTTCAGCCAGTTTCCCAGCCTGAAAGGCCGCAACGTCTTTGTCACTGGCGGCGGCAGCGGCATTGGCGCCGCCATCGTGAGCGCCTTCGCCGAACAGGGTGCGCGCGTGGCCTTCGTGGACGTGGCCCGTGATGCCAGCGAGACGCTGGCCCAGCAACTGGCCGATGCCGGTCATGCCCGCCCATGGTGGCGCGTGTGCGATGTGCGGGACGTGCGGGCGCTGCAATCGGCGGTCCACGATGCCGAGAAAGAGTTGGGGGACTTCTCGGCCCTGGTCAACAACGTGGCCAACGACGACCGCCACACCCTGGAATCCGTCACGCCTGAGTACTACGACGAGCGCATGGCCATCAACGAACGACCGGCCTTCTTCGCCATCCAGGCGGTGGTGCCGGGCATGCGCCGCCTGGGCGGCGGTTCGGTGATCAACCTGGGTTCCACGGGCTGGCAGGGCAAGGGCGGGGCCTACCCCTGCTACGCCATCGCCAAGTCCTCGGTCAACGGCCTGACGCGCGGGTTGGCCAAGCCCCTGGGGCTGGACCGCATCCGCATCAACACCGTCTCGCCCGGCTGGGTCATGACCGAGCGCCAGATCAAGCTCTGGCTGGACGCGGAGGGCGAGCAGGAAATCAAGCGCAACCAGTGCCTGCCCGACAAGCTGCAGCCGCACGACATCGCGCGCATGGTGCTGTTCCTGGCCTCGGACGACGCGGCCATGTGCACCGCCCAGGAATTCAAGGTGGACGCAGGCTGGGTTTGAATTCGGCTCAACCCCCTGAGGCGCTGCGCGCCTTCCCCCTTCTCTCGAAATGCTGCGCAATTCGGGAAGGGGACACCGCCAGCGCGGCGGGGCGGCCCTTGCGCGGCGGTTCTGGCCTGGGCCGCGCCGCTACCAAGCAGCGTCGACCGGCGTGAGGTCCGGATGAAGGCAACGCCTAGTCGCCAGCGTCCAGCCGGCGCCCATATTGCGCCAGACTGGTCTGCTTGATCGCCTTCATCATCACCTTGGCCGCGGGCGAGAGCAGGCGGTCGGTGCGGGTGATGATGCCGAAGTCGTCCATGTGGCAAGGCAGGTCGATGGGCAGCACCGACATGAGGCCGTGCGCGGCGTAATACTGCGCCACATCGACCGCCAGCACGGCCACCATGTCGCTTTGCTGCAGCATGCGGGTGATGAAGAGCAGCGACGAGGTTTCCACGGTGTTGAGCGGCGGGGGCAGGCCCTCCTGCTGAAACATCAGGTCGAAGCGGTGGCGCAGCACGCTGCCCGAGGGCGGGACGATCCAACCCGCCGACACCACGTCGCGCAAGGTCAGACCGCTCATGCCCAGCAAGGCATGGCCGGGCCGGGCCACGGCGCAGACCTGTTCGCTGGTGAGCGGCTCGTAGCGCAGGTGGGCTTTGTCGTGCTCGGCGAACAGGCGCCCCACCAGGATGTCCAGCCGCCCCTGCTCCAGGCGCTCCAGCAGCACCGGGCTGGTCTCGATGTCCAGAGACACGCGCAGGGTCGGGTGCTCCTGCTTGACCAGGGCCACGGCCGCCGGCAGCACGCGCAGGCCCGGCGAGGTGATGGCGCCCACGCCCACCTGACCGAAATGCCCGGTCTTGAGCGCGCCCAGCTCGTCGTGCGCCTGGTTCAAGCTGGCCAGGGCCATACGGGCGTGCCGAATCATGGTTTCCCCGTACCAGGTCGGCCGCATGCCGCGCGGCAGGCGCTCGAACAGGGGCACCTCCAGCACATCCTCCAGATCCTTGAGCAATTTGGAGGCGGCCGGCTGGGTCATGCTGAGCACTTGCGCGGCCCGGTGGATATTGCCCTCTTCGGCCAGGGCCACCAGCAGCAGCAGCTGGCGGGTTTTGAGGCGGGCGCGGATGAACCAGTGGTTGTAGGTGCTCATCTGGTTTTCCAGAATGCAGATAGTGATATGTATTTTGCACAAAAATCTATTGGATTGATATCAAAATCAACCCTAGACTCCGCCGCCATACCCCGCAAAGGCGACCGTTTCATGAAACCTGGTGAGATCCAACCCAACCCCCGGCACTACATCAACGGGCGCTGGGTCAGTGGCAGCACCACGGGCATCAGCAGCAACCCCTCGGACACGCGTGAAGTGGTGGCCGAATACGCGCGGGCCGACCGCAACCAAGCCGAAGAAGCCGTGCGGGCCGCCGCCGACGCCCTGCCTTCCTGGAGCCTGAGCACGCCCCAACGCCGCGCCGATGCGCTGGACCAGATCGGCGGTGAAATCCTGGCGCGCAAGGACGAGCTGGGCAAACTGCTGGCGCGCGAAGAAGGCAAGACCCTGCCCGAAGCGGTGGGCGAAGTGGCGCGCGCCGGGCAAATCTTCAAGTTCTTCGCAGGCGAGGCGCTGCGGGTGCCGGGTGACACGATCGCCTCGGTGCGCCCGGGCGTGCAGGTGGACGTGACGCGTGAACCCGTGGGCGTGGTGGGCCTGATCACCCCATGGAACTTCCCCTTCGCGATTCCCGCCTGGAAGATCGCGCCCGCCCTGGCCTACGGCAACACCGTGGTCTTCAAGCCGGCCGAGCTGGTGCCGGCCTGCGGCTGGGCGCTGACCGAGATCATCAGCCGCAGCGGCCTGCCCGCTGGCGTCTTCAACCTGGTCATGGGCAGTGGCCGTGAAGTCGGCCAGACCCTGGTGGACCATCCCCAAATCAACGCACTGAGCTTCACCGGTTCGGTACCCACCGGCGAGCGCATCCTGCAGGCGGCCAGCGCGCGACGCGCCAAGGTGCAACTGGAAATGGGAGGCAAGAACCCGCTGGTGGTGCTGGCCGACGCCGAACTGGACCAGGCCGTGGAATGCGCGCTGCAAGGCGCGTATTTCTCCACGGGCCAACGCTGCACGGCATCCAGCCGATTGATCGTGGAAGCCAAGGTGCACGACGCCTTCGTGGCCAAGCTGCGCCAGCGTCTGGTGGACCTGAAGGTCGGCCATGCCCTGGAGCGCGGCATCGAGATGGGACCGGTGGTCGACAAATCCCAGCTGGACCAGGACCTGGCCTACATCGAGATCGCGCGCAACGAAGGCGCCGAACATGTCTGGGGCGGCGAACGCCTGCAACGCGCGACCCCCGGGCATTACATGAGCCCGGCCCTCTTCCTGGCGCGGCCCGAGCACCGCATCGCCCGCGAGGAAGTGTTCGGCCCCGTGGCCTGCGTGCTGCGCGCCGACGACTATGACCACGCCCTGGCCTTGGCCAACGACACGCCCTTCGGCCTGTGCGCGGGCATCTGCACCACCTCGCTCAAGCACGCCATGCATTTCAAGCGGCACGCGGACGTGGGCATGACCATGGTCAACCTGCCCACGGCGGGGGTGGACTTCCATGTGCCCTTTGGCGGACGCAAGGCCTCCAGCCATGGGCCGCGCGAACAGGGCCGTTACGCCGCCGAGTTTTTCACCACGGTCAAGACCGGCTATATGCTGGCTTGATCATTTTTTCTCACTTCAACAACCTAGGAGACAAGACCATGAGATTCAACCGCCGCATCCTCACCATCGCCCTGGCCTGCGCGCCGCTGGGCGCCCTGCTGCCCGCGAGCGCCTGGGCTCAGAAACCGCTGGTGATGGGATTCAGCCAGGTGGGCGCCGAAAGCGAATGGCGCACGGCCAACACGGAGTCCATCAAGTCCGCCGCGAAGGAAGCGGGCATCGAGCTCAAGTTCTCGGACGCCCAACAAAAGCAGGAAAACCAGATCAAGGCCATCCGTTCCTTCATCGCGCAAAAGGTGGACGTGATCGCCTTCTCGCCGGTGGTGGAGTCGGGCTGGGAGCCGGTGCTGCGCGAAGCCAAGGCCGCCAAGATCCCGGTCATCCTGACCGACCGCGCGGTCAACGTGAAGGACACCTCGCTGTACGTCACCTTCATCGGCTCCGACTTCGTCGAGGAAGGCCGCAAGGCGGGCCGCTGGCTGGTTGAGAAGATGAAGAACGAGAAGGGCGCGGTCAACATCGTCGAGCTGCAAGGCACCGTGGGTTCCGCGCCCGCGATCGACCGCAAGAAGGGCTTCGAGGAAATCATCAAGGCCGATCCGAAGTTCAAGATCATCCGCTCGCAGACCGGTGACTTCACGCGCGCCAAGGGCAAGGAAGTCATGGAAGCCTTCCTGAAGGCCGAGGGCAAGAAGATCAACGTGCTGTACGCGCACAACGACGACATGGCCATCGGCGCCATCCAGGCCATCGAAGAAGCGGGCCTGAAGCCGGCCAAGGACATCATCATCATCTCCATCGACGCGGTGAAGGGAGCCTTCGAGGCCATGATCGCCGGCAAGCTCAATGTGAGCGTGGAATGCAGCCCCCTGCTGGGCCCGCAACTGATGGCCGCCGCCAAGGACATCAAGGCTGGCAAGCCGGTGCAAAAGCGCATCGTGACCGAGGAAGGCATCTTCCCCATGGAAATCGCCGCCCGGGAATTCCCCAAGCGCAAGTACTGATCGACTTGATCAAGCGGTGGGCGCAGGCATCGCCCCGCTGATCCACGGATCGGCGGGGTGCGCCGATTGCGCTCCCGAATGAATGGACAGAGCTGGCGCGCCCGCCCGGGCACGCCTGAAACACACCGCCTCGCGCATTCCGCGCGATCAGGCACCAAGAACAACATGCAGGAGATCAAGCCATGAAACGAACCACTCTTCAGGCCATGCTGGCCACCCTGACCCTGGGCGTGCTCGGCACCCTGGGCCTCGCGCACACCGCGTCCGCGCAGGACAAGGGCAGCATCGGCATCTCGATGCCCACCAAGTCCTCGTCGCGCTGGATCGCCGACGGCAACAACATGGTCCAGGTGCTGAAGGCGCGCGGTTACCGCACCGAGCTGCAGTACGCGGAAGACGACATTCCGAACCAGCTGGCCCAGATCGAGAATATGATCACCAAGGGCGTGAAGGTGCTGGTGATCGCCTCCATCGACGGCACCACCCTGTCGCGCGTGCTGCAAAACGCGGCCGACAAGGGCATCAAGGTCATCGCCTACGACCGGCTGATCCGCGGCTCTAAGAACGTGGACTACTACGCCACCTTCGACAACTTCCAAGTCGGTGTGCTGCAGGCCACCTCCATCGTCGACAAGCTGGGCTTGAAGCAGGGCAAGGGCCCGTTCAACATCGAGCTGTTTGGCGGCTCTCCCGACGACAACAACGCCTACTTCTTCTATGACGGCGCCATGAGCGTGCTGCAGCCTTACATCGACAGCGGCAAGCTGGTGGTGCGCAGCAAGCAGACCGGCATGAACAAGGTCGGCACGCTGCGCTGGGACGGCGCGGTCGCGCAGGCCCGCATGGACAACCTGCTGTCCGCCTACTACGGCAAGGACAAGGTGCATGCCGTGCTCTCGCCCTACGATGGTCTGTCCATCGGCATTCTGTCCTCGCTCAAGGGCGTGGGCTACTGCACGGCGCAACAGCCCTGCCCGGTGGTCAGCGGCCAGGACGCGGAGATTCCGTCCATCAAGTCCATCCTGCGTGGCGAACAGCATTCCACCGTGTTCAAGGACACGCGTGAGCTGGCCAAGGTCGCCGCCAACATGGTGGACGCCGTGCTGTCGGGCAAGACCCCCGAGATCAACGACACCAAGACCTACAACAACGGCGTCAAGGTCGTGCCCTCCTACCTGCTCAAGCCGGTGGCGGTGGATGCCTCCAATTGGAAACAGGTGCTGGTGGGCAGCGGTTATTACACCGAAGCCCAGCTCAAGTAATCCGGTACTGTTCGACGGAGCGTTTTCCTCATGCTGCTCGAGATGCGGAACATCCGCAAGACTTTCGCGGGCGTGGTCGCCCTGGACCGGGTGAACCTGCGGGTCCAGGCCGGCGAGATCCATGCCATCGTCGGCGAGAACGGCGCCGGCAAGTCCACGCTGATGAAGGTGCTGTCGGGCATCCATCCCCACGGCAGCTACGAGGGACAGATCTTCTTCGATGGGCAGGAACGCCGTTTCGAAGGCGTCCGTGACAGCGAGCGCCTGGGGATCATCATCATCCACCAGGAGCTGGCGCTGGTGCCGCTGCTCTCCATCGCCGAGAACATCTTCCTTGGCAAGGAAACGGCGCGCCACGGCGTGATTGACTGGATGGTCGCGCACGCCAAGACACAGGCCCTGCTGAAGAAGGTTGGCTTGCGCGAACCCACGGACGCGCTGGTGGGCCACCTGGGCATTGGCAAGCAGCAATTGGTGGAGATCGCCAAGGCGTTGTCGCGCGAGGTCCGACTGCTGATCCTGGACGAACCGACGGCCAGTCTCAACGAGGAGGACAGCCAAGCCCTGCTGGACCTGTTGCTGGAACTCAAGGCGCAGGGCATCACCTGCATCCTGATTTCCCACAAGCTCAACGAGATTGCCCGCGTGGCCGACGCCATCACCGTGCTGCGTGATGGCAGCACCGTGGAGACGCTGGACTGCCGCGCCGGACCGGTCAGCGAGGACCGTGTCATCCAGGCCATGGTCGGCCGCACGATGGAAGACCGCTACCCGCGCCGCCAGCCCCGAATCGGCGAAACGGCCTTCGAAGTGCGCGACTGGTGCGTGCACCATCCGCAACGCGGAGATGTCTTCATCAAGGGCGTCAACCTGCAGGTGAAGCGCGGCGAGATCGTGGGCATCGCGGGGCTGATGGGCGCGGGCCGCACCGAGTTGGCCATGAGCATCTTCGGCCGTTCCTGGGGCCAGCGCATCAGCGGCCAGGTGCTGCTCAACGGCCAGCCCATCGACGTGAGCACGGTGGGCAAGGCCATACGCCACGGCCTGGCTTACCTCACCGAGGACCGCAAGGGCTACGGCCTGGTGCTGGACGAGGACATCCGCTTCAACCTGCCACTGGCTCGCCTGGAGGGCGTGTCCAGCGCTACGGTGATCGACGAGGCGCGCGAGCACCAGATCGCGCAGGACTACCGCGAGCGGCTGCGCATCCGCTGCTCGGGCGTGGACCAGAAAACGGTCCACCTCTCGGGGGGCAACCAGCAGAAGGTGGTGCTGAGCAAGTGGCTCTTCACCAACCCCGAGGTGCTCATCCTCGATGAACCCACGCGCGGCATCGACGTGGGTGCCAAGTACGAAATCTATACCCTCATCGCGCAACTGGCCCAGGAGGGCAAGTGCGTGATCGTGATCTCCTCGGAGCTGCCGGAACTGCTCGGCATCTCGGACCGCATCTACGTGATGGACGAAGGGCGCTTCGTCGCCGAGATGCCCACGGCCGAGGCCTCCCAGGAAAAAATCATGCGAGCCATCGTGAAAACCGCCTGACCATGTCCCAGTCTCCTGCTTCCACCCATTCCTCCATGCCCCAGGCCGCCGCGCCCAAGGCCGCAGCCGGTCGGTCCGCGCTCGATCATCTGAAGCACAACTTCCGCGAGTACGGCATGCTGATCATGCTGATCGCGATCATGGCCTTCTTCCAAGTCATGACCGAGGGCACGCTGATGCAGCCCTTGAACCTGACCAACCTGGTTCTGCAGAACAGCTACATCGTCATCATGGCGCTGGGCATGCTGCTGGTGATCGTGGCGGGCCACATCGACCTCTCGGTGGGCTCGGTCTGCGGCTTCATCGGCGCGCTGGCGGCGGTGCTGATGGTGGAGTTCGAGTGGCACTTCCTGCCCGCGACCCTGGTCTGCCTGCTGTGCGGCGGCCTGATCGGTGGCATCCAGGGTTGGTTTGTCGCCTACTCCCACATTCCCTCTTTCATCGTCACGTTGGCTGGCATGCTGGTCTTCAAGGGCCTGGCGCTGGCCCTGCTGGCGGGCCAGTCGGTGGGCCCCTTCCCCGACGCCTTCCAGATGCTCAGCTCGGGTTTCATCCCCGACCTCTTCAACGCGGAAAACCTGCGCCTCACCTCCCTGCTGCTGGGCGTGGCCGCCGCGGCCGCGCTGGCCCTGGCCGTGCTGCGCACGCGCGCCAAGCGCCTGCGCCATGGCATGCAGGTCGAGCCCGCTTCGCTGTTTCTGCTCAAGACGGCGGTCTTCGTCGCCCTGCTGGTCTATTTCAGCTACCTGCTTGCGTCCTACAAAGGCTTGCCCAATGTGCTGGTCGTGATGGCCGTGCTGATCGTGCTGTTCGACTTCGTCACCAGCCGCACCACCATCGGCCGGCGCCTCTACGCCATGGGCGGCAACGAGAAGGCCGCCAAGCTGTCCGGCATCAAGACCGAGCGCCTGGCTTTCTACGCCTTCGTCAACATGGGTGTGCTGGCCGCGCTGGCGGGCCTGGTGTTCGCCGCGCGCCTGAACACCGCCACGCCCAAGGCCGGCCTGGGCTTCGAGCTGGACGTGATCGCAGCCTGCTTCATCGGCGGCGCCTCGGCTTCGGGCGGCGTGGGCAAGGTGCTGGGCGCGGTGATCGGCGCCTTCGTGATGGGCGTGATGAACAACGGCATGTCCATCCTGGGTATCGGCATCGACTACCAGCAGGTCATCAAGGGCGTGGTGCTGCTGGCGGCCGTGCTGGTCGATGTCTACGGCAAGAACAAGGCCTGAGCCATGACCCCCATCGACCGAGTGCCCGTACTGGAACTGAGCGGCATCCACAAGCACTTCGCTGGCATCCCCGTGCTGCGCGATGTGCAGCTGCGCCTCTACCCCGGCGAGATCCACGCGCTGATGGGCCAGAACGGCGCGGGCAAGTCCACGCTGATCAAGGTGCTCACCGGCGCGATCCCGCCCAACGGCGGGCAGATGCGGCTGGCGGGAGCTGAGTCAGCCGGCGAACCGATCTCCGCTTGGCCCGAATCGCCCCTGGCGGCGCAACGCCTGGGCATCAGCACCGTCTACCAGGAGGTCAACCTCTGCCCCAACCTGACGGTGGCGGAAAACATCTACGCCGGCCGTTATCCGCGCAAGGGCTGGTTCCAAGGCCGACGCATCGACTGGGCCCGGGTGAACCGGCAAGCACGTGAGCTGGTGGCCCGCGTCGGCCTGGACATCGACGTGACACGCCTGCTCTCGGACTACCCCGTGGCCGTGCAGCAGCTGGTGTCCATCGCCCGCGCCCTGAGCATCGAATCGCGCGTGCTGATTCTGGACGAGCCCACGTCCAGCCTGGACGACGAGGAAGTGCGCAAGCTCTTCGAGGTGCTGCGCCGCCTGCGCGACGACGGCTTGGCGATCGTGTTCGTCACACACTTCTTGAATCAGGTCTATGCCATCTCGGACCGCATCACCGTGCTGCGCAATGGCAGTTGGGTGGGCGAGTGGCCGGTTGCGGACCTGCCCGCACCCGCCCTGATCGCGGCCATGCTGGGCCGTGAGCTGGCCGCTTCTTCGTCCAGCAAACCCGACGCACCTGCCTTCGACGACGCCACGCCCGCGCTGCTACAGGCCGAAGGCCTGGGCCAGAGCGGCCAGCTCCAGCCGGTGGATCTGCGCCTGCGCCCCGGCGAAGTGGTCGGTCTGGCCGGGCTGCTGGGCGCCGGGCGCACCGAGCTGGCGCGCCTGCTGTTCGGCCTGGAACTGCCCGACCGGGGCGTGCTGCGTGTCGACGGTCAGGTGGTGACCTTCTCCAACCCCATGGACGCCATCCGTCAGGGCCTGGCCCTGTGCCCGGAAGAACGCAAGACCGATGGCATCGTCGCCGACCTGTCGGTGCGCGAGAACATCGCGCTGGCCCTGCAGGCCCGCCAGGGCATGGGCCGCTTCCTCTCGCGCGCCGAACAGAGCGCGCTGGCCGAGCGTTACGTGCAGCTGCTGGGCATCAAGACCGCCAGCGTGGAGACGCCCATCGGCCTGCTGTCCGGCGGTAACCAGCAGAAGGCCATCCTGGCGCGCTGGCTCGCCACCGAACCCCGGCTGCTGATCCTGGACGAACCCACGCGCGGCATCGACGTGGCCGCCAAGCAGGAAATCATGGAGCAGATCCTGCGCCTGGCGCAGGCCGGCATGGCGGTGCTCTTCATCTCGTCGGAGATGAGCGAAGTGGTGCGCGTGGCGCACCGCATCGTGGTGCTGCGTGACCGCCACAAAGTCGGCGAACTGCCCGCGGGCAGCAACGAGGATGCCGTCTACGAACTCATCGCCAACGAACATGCCTGAAGAACGCAACTCCCCCTCTTACATCGGCGTGCTGCTGCGCCATCGCCTGGCTTGGCCGATCATCACCTTGCTGCTGCTCTTGGCCGTGAACACGGCCTTCAACGACAGCTTCCTGCGCATCGAGTGGCGTGACGGCCATCTGTACGGCAGCCTGATCGACATCCTGAACCGCGCAGCACCCCTGGTCCTGGTCTCGCTGGGCATGACCATGGTGATCGCCACGCGCGGCATCGACATCTCGGTGGGCGCCGTGGTGGCCATCGCCGCCGCCGTGGCGGCCTGGATGATCGGCGGCTCGGTCGCGGGCGACGAAAGCCGCTTTCCCCTGCCCCTGGCCTTGCTGGCCGCGGTGGGCGTGGCCACCCTGTGCGGCCTGTGGAATGGCGTGCTGGTCGCGCGCATCGGCATGCAACCCATCATCGCCACGCTGATCCTGATGGTGGCGGGCCGCGGCATCGCGCAGCTCATCACCGACGGGCAGATCATCACCATTTACTACAAACCCTACTTCTTCCTGGGTGGGGGTTATCTGGCCGGTCTGCCCTTCTCGCTCTTCATCGTCGCCGCCGTCTTCGTGCTGCTCTACCTGGCCGTCACGCGCACGGCGCTGGGCCTGTTCATCCAGGCCGTGGGCATCAACCCGTCCGCGGCCCGCGTGGCCGGCGTGCGCTCCAAGCGCCTGATACTGGGCGCTTATGTCTTCTGCGGCCTGTGCGCCGGCATCGCCGGGCTGCTGATCAGCTCCAACGTGAAAAGTGCGGACGGCAACAACGCCGGACAGCTGCTGGAGCTGGACGCCATCCTGGCCGTGACCCTGGGCGGAACCTCGCTGCTGGGCGGGCGCTTCAGCCTGGTGGGCAGCGTGATCGGCGCACTGATCATCCAGACCCTGACTTACGCCATCTACTCGCTCGGGGTTCCACCCGAGATCAACCTGGTGGTGAAGGCGGCCGTGGTCTTCCTGGTGATGCTGCTGCAGTCACCCGAGTTCCGCGCCGAGCTGGGTCTGCTCATCCGCCGCAAGACGACGCGGGAGGCCTGGTGATGCACACCGCCTCCCCCCGCACTTCCACGATGGCCGCGAGCAGCCCCGCGGCCACCGAGGCCCAAGCTCTTGCCTCCCCCGTCCGGTCCTCCAGCATGAACGCCAAATACCTGCCGCTGGTCGCCACGATGTCCCTCTTCGTGCTGATGGCCACCCTGGGCTCGCTGCTCTACCCCGGCTTCTTCTCGACCCAGGTGTTCCTCAACCTGCTGATCGACAACGCCTTCCTGATCATCGTCGCCATCGGCATGACTTTCGTGATCCTCACCGGCGGCATCGACCTCTCGGTGGGCTCGGTGGTGGCCCTGAGCACCATGGTGCTGGCCACCCTGGTCGAGCACCATGGTTGGAGCCCGGCGGCGGCCATTCCCGTGGTGCTGCTCATGGGCTCCAGCCTGGGCGCCTTCATGGGTTTCCTGATCCAACGTTACCGGCTTCAGCCCTTCGTCGTGACGCTGGCCGGCATGTTCCTGGCCCGCGGCCTGTGCTACCTGATCAGCATCGACTCGATCACCATCACCCACGAAGGCTATTCGGATTTGGCCCAGTGGCGCCTGTACTTCGGCGAGAGCGCCTCACTGTCGCTGGGCGCGCTGATCGCGATTGCCCTGCTGCTGGTGGCGATCTTCGTCGCGCACAACACGTCCTTTGGACGCGCGGTGTATGCCGTGGGCGGCAGCGAACAATCCGCCCTGCTGATGGGCCTGCCCGTGGGTCGCACCCTGGTGGGCGCCTACCTGCTCTCGGGTTTCTGCTCGGCGCTGGGCGGCGTGGTCTTCACCTTCTACATGCTCTCCGGCTACGGCCTGCACGCGACCGGCATGGAGCTGGACGCCATCGCGGCCGTCGTGATCGGTGGCACCTTGCTCACCGGCGGTGTCGGTTACGTGGCAGGCACCCTGTTCGGCGTGCTGACCCTGGGCATCATCCAGACGCTGATTTCCTTCGACGGAACGCTCAGCTCCTGGTGGACCCGCATCGTGGTCGGCGTGCTGCTGCTCATCTTCTGCCTGCTGCAGCGCGTGCTCGCGCGCCGGCCGGCCCAACACGTCTGATTTCCATCGTCCTTTTTTGTCCCATCATGACCACCCCCACGAAAAAGAAACTCCGTTCCACCGAATGGTTCGGCACCGCCGACAAGAACGGCTTCATGTACCGCAGCTGGATGAAGAACCAAGGCATCCCGGACCATGAGTTCGATGGCCGCCCCATCATCGGCATCTGCAACACCTGGTCGGAGTTGACGCCCTGCAACGCGCATTTCCGCAAGATCGCCGAGCATGTCAAGCGCGGGATCTTTGAAGCCGGCGGTTTCCCGGTCGAGTTTCCGGTGTTCTCCAACGGTGAATCCAATCTGCGCCCCACGGCCATGTTGACGCGCAACCTGGCCAGCATGGACGTGGAAGAAGCCATCCGCGGCAACCCCATCGACGCGGTGGTGCTGCTGGTCGGCTGCGACAAGACCACGCCCGCGCTGCTGATGGGCGCGGCCAGCTGCGACGTGCCGGCCATCGTGGTCACCGGCGGCCCCATGCTCAACGGCAAGCTCGACGGCAAGGACATCGGCTCGGGCACGGCCGTGTGGCGCTTGCATGAATCGCTCAAAGCGGGCGAGATCAACGAGCACCAGTTCTTCGCGGCCGAGGCCGGCATGTCTCGCTCGGCCGGCACCTGCAACACCATGGGCACAGCCTCCACCATGGCCTGCATGGCCGAGGCGCTGGGCACCTCGCTGCCGCACAACGCGGCCATTCCCGCCGTGGACGCGCGCCGTTACGTGCTGGCCCACATGTCGGGCCGGCGCATCGTGGAGATGGCGCACGAAGGGCTCACGCTGTCCAAGATCCTGACGCGCGAGGCCTTCGAGAACGCCATCCGCACCAACGCGGCCATTGGCGGCTCGACCAATGCGGTGATCCACCTCAAGGCCATCGCCGGGCGCATCGGCGTGCAACTGGAGCTGGAAGACTGGACGCGCATCGGCCGTGGCACGCCCACCCTGGTGGACCTGCAGCCCTCGGGCCGTTTCCTGATGGAGGAGTTCTATTACGCCGGTGGCCTGCCCGCCGTGCTGCGCCGCCTGGGTGAAAACAAGCTGCTGCCGCACCCGAACGCGCTGACCGTCAACGGCAAGAGCCTCTGGGACAACGTGCGCGAAGCGCCCCAGTACAACGACGAGGTGATCCGCCCGATCAACAAGCCACTGATTGCCGACGGGGGCATCTGCATCCTGCGCGGCAACCTGGCGCCGCGTGGCGCGGTACTCAAGCCCTCGGCCGCTTCGCCCGAACTGCTCAAGCACCGGGGTCGTGCCGTGGTGTTCGAGAACCTGGAGCACTACAAGGAACGCATCGTCGACGAGAACCTGGACATCGACGCCAGCTGCGTGATGGTGATGAAGAACTGCGGCCCGCGCGGTTATCCGGGCATGGCCGAGGTCGGCAATATGGGTCTGCCCCCGAAGCTCTTAAGACTGGGCGTGAAGGACATGGTGCGCATCTCCGACGCGCGCATGAGCGGCACGGCCTATGGCACGGTGGTGCTGCACGTCGCACCCGAAGCCGCCGCCGGCGGACCGCTGGCCATCGTGCGTGACGGTGACTTCATCGAACTCGATTGCGAGCAGGGCCGACTGCACCTGGACATCAGCGAGGCCGAACTGGCTCAACGCATGCAGGCGCTGCAGAAAACCGACATGGGCGGGCGTGGCGGCTACCAGCGCCTGTACGTGGACCATGTGCTGCAGGCCGATGAAGGCTGCGATTTCGATTTCCTGGTCGGCTGCCGCGGGTCTGCTGTGCCGCGCCATTCGCATTGAGGCAATGAGACACCCCCCTGAGTCGCTTCGCGCCTTCCCCCCGCTCTCGCAACGCTGCGCGTTGCGGGCAGGGGGACGCAGCCAGCGCGGCGGGGCGGCCCTTGCGCGGCTGCCGCGCCTGTTTCGTGGACTACGGGCAGCGCTTAGCGCTCTCGAAAACTGATTGAGCAACAACTCCGCAACCCCATGCCAGCAACACCCCCCTCTCTGTCATCCCCTCGGTATCGAGGCATCTTTCCCGTGGTGCCGACCATCTTCCATGAGAACGGCGAACTGGACCTGGACGGCCAGAAACGCTGCCTGGATTTCATGATCGATGCAGGCGTCGATGGCCTGTGCATCCTGGCCAATTTCTCCGAGCAGTTCTCGCTGTCCGACGAGGAACGCGAAATCCTCACGCGCACCTCGCTCACCCACGTCGCCGGTCGTGTGCCGGTGATCGTCACCACCACCCACTACGGCACCGGCGTCTGTGCGGCGCGCAGTCGTCGCGCGCAAGACATGGGCGCGGCCATGGTGATGATCATGCCGCCCTACCACGGCGCCACTTTCCGGGTGCCTGAAGCGCAGATTCACGAGTTCTACGCGCGGGTCTCGGACGCCATCGACATTCCCATCATGGTGCAAGACGCCCCCGCCAGCGGCACGGTGCTGACGGCGCCCTTCCTCGCGCGCATGGCGCAGGAAATCGAACACCTGGCCTATTTCAAGATCGAGGTGCCCGGCGCGGCCAACAAGCTGCGCGACTTGATCCGCCTGGGCGGCGCGGCCATCGAAGGCCCCTGGGACGGCGAGGAAGCCATCACCCTGCTGGCCGACCTGGACGCCGGCGCCACCGGTGCCATGACAGGCGGTGGCTTTCCCGACGGCATCCGCCCCATCATCGTGGCGCACCGCGAGGGCAAGGCGGATCTGGCTTTCGAGCTGTACCAGCGCTGGCTGCCCCTGATCAACCACGAGAACCGCCAAGGCGGCATCCTGACCGCCAAGGCCCTGATGCAGGCCGGTGGCGTGATCGCCTGCGACGCGGGCCGTCACCCCTTCCCGCCCATGCACCCCGAGGTGCGCCGCGGTCTGCTGGACATCGCGCGCCGGCTCGACCCCCTGGTGCTGCGCTGGGGACGCTGATCGGTCATGGCTCCACGCGACGCGCCCCACGGCAACGGTCTGATCGGACTGGACTGGGGCACCACGTCCCTGCGCGCCTACCGCATGGACACGACGGGCCAGGTACTGGAAACCCGCCAGCGCCCCTGGGGCATCATGCGCCTGCCCCAGCCCAACGAAACGCGCGCCAAGACGGACTCCCCCACATCGGGCTTTGAACTGGCCTTCGCGGAAAGCTGCGGTGACTGGCTGGACGCCGATCCCACGCTGCCCGTGATCGCCTGCGGCATGGTAGGCAGTGCCCAGGGCTGGAAGGAAGCCGCCTACCTGGAACTGCCGCTGCCGTTGACGCGCATCGGCGAACGGCTGACCGTGATCGAACGCCCAGGCCACGCGCCCGTGCATGTCGCACCCGGGTTGATCCAGCGCCAGGGCCTGCCCAATGTGATGCGCGGCGAGGAGACCCAGATCCTCGGCGTGGTGGACGGCTTGGGCAACGAAGCCTCCGCCGACGAGGAGCTGCTGATCGGCCTGCCGGGTACGCATTCGAAATGGGTGAGCGTGAGCCTCGGATCGGCGCCAAGCCGGACCGTGCAAGACGCCCGCGTGACCCACTTCGAAACCTTCATGACCGGCGAGGTCTACGCAGCGCTGCGCGGGCACACCATCCTGGGCCGCACGATGAGCGCGACACCGGACGCCGATCCCGCCGCCTTCGAACGTGGCGTGCGCGTGGCCGCTGAACCCACTGGCGCGGCTGGCCCCTTGTCGACCATCTTCAGCACCCGTACCCTGGGCCTGACCGGTGCGCTGGCTCCGTCCTCCCAGGCCGACTACCTCTCCGGCCTGCTGATCGGCCACGAAGTCGGCGCGCTGGCGGGCTTGCTGCGCGCACGGGGTGCGCACCCCCGCCTGCTGCTCTGCGGTGAACCTGATCTGTGCCAGCGCTACATGCTGGCCTTGCGCCTCCACGGCCTGCCCGAGCCGACGCTGGCGGAGCAGGCCACGGCACGCGGCCTCTGGCGACTGGCTCTCGCGGCCAGACTGATCGAAGCGAGCACCACCGAGACCCCACCATGAAACACCCTGCCCTGCACACCGCCCTGGCCCAATGCGGCTTGATCGCCATCCTGCGCGGGCTGCGTCCGGTCGAAGCCGCCCGTATCGGGCTGGCGCTCTACGATGCGGGCTTGCGCCTGATCGAGGTACCGCTGAATTCGCCCGACCCGCTGGAGAGCATCCGCGCCCTGCGCATCGGGCTGCCCCTGGACTGCCTGATCGGCGCGGGCACGGTGATCGACCCCGCTGACTGCGCGCGCATCCACCGCGCCGGTGGCGAGTTCATCGTGATGCCGCACAGCGACGCCGCCGTGATCCGCGCCGCCCAGGCCGCCGGCCTGGCCTGCTGCCCCGGCGTGGCGACGCTGACAGAGGCCTACGCCGCGCTGGCCGCGGGCGCGGACGCGCTCAAACTCTTTCCCGCCGAACAACTGAGCCCCAAGGTGCTGCAAGCCTGGCGCTCCGTGCTGCGCCCGCCGGTGGCCCTGCTGCCGGTCGGGGGCATCACGCCCGCGCACCTGAACGCCTACGTGCAGGCCGGCGCCAGCGGTTTTGGACTGGGCTCGGCCCTGTACAAACCCGGCTTCGACGCGATGGAAGTGGGGCGGCGTGCCCGCGATTTCGTCGCGGCCTGGCGAGAGACACGCGGCGAACACGAGATACAAGCATGAAGATCACCCGACTCAGCACTTTCATCGTCCCGCCGCGCTGGTGCTTTCTGAAGATCGAAACCGACGCGGGCATCGTCGGCTGGGGCGAACCGGTGGTCGAAGGCCGCGCCCATTCCGTGGCCGCGGTCGTCGAGGAACTGGCCGACTACCTCGTCGGCAAGGACCCGCGCAACATCGAGGACCACTGGACGGTGCTCTACCGCGGTGGTTTCTACCGAGGCGGCGCCCTGCACATGAGTGCGCTGGCCGGCATAGACCAAGCGTTGTGGGACATCAAGGGCAAGCACCTGGGCGTGCCCGTCTCGCAGCTGCTGGGCGGCAATGTGCGCGACAAAATCCGCGTCTATTCCTGGATCGGTGGGGACCGGCCGGCCGACACGGCCGCGGCGGCACTGCGCGCGGTCGAACGCGGCTTCACCGCCGTCAAGATGAACGGCACCGAGGAACTGCAGTACATCGACAGCCACGACAAGGTCGACAAATGCCTGGAAAACGTGGCTGCGGTGCGCGAGGCGGTCGGCCCCTTGGTAGGCATCGGGGTGGACTTCCACGGACGCGTGCACAAGCCCATGGCCAAGGTGCTGATCAAGGAACTGGCGCCCTACAAGCTGATGTTCATCGAGGAGCCGGTGCTCAGCGAGCATTACGAGGCCCTGAAGGAACTGGCGCCGCTGAGCGCCACACCCATCGCCCTGGGCGAGCGCCTGTATTCGCGCTGGGATTTCAAGCGCATCCTGTCGGAAGGTTACGTCGACATCATCCAACCCGACCCGTCGCACGCAGGCGGCATCACCGAGACCCGCAAGATCGCCATGATGGCCGAGGCCTACGACGTGGCCCTGGCCCTGCATTGCCCGCTGGGCCCCATCGCGCTGGCCACCTGCTTGCAACTCGACGCCGGGTGCTACAACGCTTTCATCCAGGAACAGAGCCTGGGCATCCACTACAACGCGAGCAACGACCTGCTCGACTACGTGGTCAACCGCGAGGCCTTCGCCTACGAGAACGGCATGGTGACCATCCCGCAAGGCCCGGGCTTGGGCATCGAGATCAATGAGGACTATGTGAAGGAGCGCGCCGCAGTCGGCCACCGCTGGCGCAATCCGATCTGGCGGCACACGGACGGCAGCTTTGCGGAGTGGTGACGGGGGGGCGCGAGAGGCGCTGCCCCGGGAAGCGATTGCTTGCGATCCAAGTCGAAAGCACTCCGACAGCGCGGCCGACTAGATCCTAGGGGCTGCTTGGCAGCGGTTGCTGCCGTAGGGCGAGGTCAGGTATGCTTACCCTGTTCCCACGAAGCGGCTGTTCAGTTTGTCAACTTCGTGTTAAGACACGTCAACCTGCTCAAATGCCGATGCGTAGATGCCTCACCCACGGGGAAACGTCGCAACCCGTTTTCCCTGGAACAACCGTTTGTAGTGCCCCGGCGTTTGACCCGTCTCGCGCGCAAACAACCTGGAGAATGTCGCCAGGTCGTGGTAGCCAACGGCAACCACGACTTCAGCGACGGACATGGAGCTGAGTTCCAGCAAGTGCTTGGCCTTTTCGATACGGGCCTTCTGCAGCCACTGAAGAGGTGTCATGCAGGTTTCCTGGCGGTAACGTCGAAGTACCGTACGTGAAGTGACGTTGAAGGCGTCGGCCAGAGCGCAGAGGTTGTACGTTTCACTGAGGCGTTGTGCCAGCCACCGATTGACCTGCGTTGAAAACGGCGCGCGGTTCTGTGGAATCAACGCCGTGTCAACGTAGGCCCGCTGACTGACGCGCCCCCCATCGATCAGCGCCAGCTTGCTCACCGCGCGGGCCACAGCGGAGCCCATGCTCTCACGGATCAGGTGCAGGCCCAGATCCATCACGCTGCTCACAGCTCCGGTGGTCGTGACACCACCGTCTGACAGGATCACAGCATCCTTCTCAATCTGTACGTCGGGATACCTGTCTTGGAACTCACTCACAAAGGGCCAGGCGGTGGCGGCGCGTCGACCCTGGAGTACGCCCGCCTCCGCCAGGACGAAGCTGCCGATGCAGACCGAGGCCAGCTCTGTGCCTTGCCCATGGAAGCGGCGAATTGCCTTCAGTTCCTGGCCTAGCCGAGCAAAGCGCTCGTCCCACTCACCGAACCGGGAGACCTCCAAACCGGGAACCACGATCAGATCCGGCTTGCCCCGCAGGCGCTGCGCCGCCACCTTGAACCCGCCTGCGATGGCCACAGGGTTTGGCCGGAGTGTGACGAGCTTGACCCGCAGCGCAGAGAATTTTCCCGGGTGCATGTTCTTGGCCAGGTGATTGGCCATGAGCACCAGGTCCGTCAAGGCAAACACTTCCATGCCCATGCAGCCCGGGTAGACGAGGATGGCGATCTCCTTGATCATTTATTTGTCCGAATGTCTTAAATGCACAAAATATAGTCTGAAACGACACTGGCTGATCACGCTGGGAACGAACAAGATGAAGCCTCACTCAACCACTGAGCAAAGGCCTTGTTATGCGATTGACGATTGTTCTTTTTGATGGATTCACTGCGCTGGACATTGTTGGCGGCTACGAAGTCTTGGCCAACATACCTGGGGTAGAAACAGAATTTGCAGCTTTGCAATGCGGCCCCGTTTGGGCCGATACAAGACGCCTGGCGTTGACAGCGTACAGAAGCTTCGCCGACATCGACAGCACCGACATCCTGTACGTACCTGGTGGCCCGGGTGTCATTCCTGCTATGAGCGACCAGGATGTACTCGACACCATCCGGCGACTGGCCGTCAGTGCCAAATGGACGGTGGGGATCTGCAACGGCGTTGAGCTGCTCGGCGCGGCTGGGCTCTTGTATGGCAAGCAGGTCACCACGAACTGGGCGGTGCGCGACAGGGTTGCCGACTATGGTGCGAATGTCAGCACAAACCGGTTCATCCGCGATGGCCAGCTCATCACCGGTGCCGGCGTCTCGGCCAGCATCGACGCAGGACTGTTTCTGGCCGGTCTGCTGGCCGGCGAGGAGTTGGCCAAGACGCTGCAACTCGGAATCGAGTATTACCCCGACCCTCCCTTTGGCAACGGAACGCCCGACAGTGCATCGGACTTTGCCAAGTCCATCGTCAAGCAATTCGAAGCCGAAGGCGCCGAGCGCATTCGCAGCCTGACCCCGCCGGCCTGAGCCGGGCAATCACTCTGCGGGAACTCCATGGACTACTTCTTCTCGCCTATGGCGTGCTCTTTCGCGGGGCATGTGATCATTCTCGAAGCCTCGTTACCCATCAAGATGCAGCCTGTATCGCTGTTGCGAAAGCAGACAAGCGATGGCCTTGCGTTTGAGACCATCTCGACCAAGAGCCAGGTCCCGGTGCTGCGTTTCGACGATGGTCGCATCCTCACCGAAAACAGCGTTGTGTTGCAGGTGCTCGCCGAGATGGCTCCCGAATTCGGTCACCTTCCGGCGCGATCAAGCCCGAACGGACAGGCCACTCTTGAATGGCTGAACTTCGTGGCTTCGGAATTACACAAGCACTGCCTTTACCCGATCTTCACGAAAGGCGTGCCGGCAGAAGTACAGGCGTGGGCGAAGGTCAATTTGGGAACGAAGCTCGCCTTCGTTTCCAAGCGTCTTTCCCACACCCCTTATCTGGCCGGCAATGCCTTCTCGGTCGCCGACGCCTACTTCGGCTGGGCGCTGATGCTCACCCTGCGCGGCGGGCTGTGGGAGCCGAAGGGCGATTTGCTCGCCTACTGGGGCCGCCTGCTGGAGCGGCCTGCCTTCATAGCGGCCATGGAAAACGAAGAAGAACTGTTCAATCAATTCGCCTGAACCGGGAGACGACCTGTGCCTACCGTGATCGAAGAATTCACCGTCGCCATCGAGCGTTCAAAAGCGCTGAAGAGCCGGCCCGACAGCCCCATGCTGCTCAAGTTGTACGGTCTGTACAAGCAGGGCACGGCAGGAGATAACGCCACTCCAAAACCCGGGTTTGGCGACATGATGGCGCGCACGAAGTGGACAGCCTGGACGGAATGCAAAGGACTGTCTCAAGAGGAGGCGATGCAGCGTTACATCGACTTGGTCGCCGGACTCGAGTGAGTGTTCTCGAAGTAGTTTTTATCAACTGATTTCGCGGTGTGGTCAGGAGATCCGGTCCGGATCGGGCAAGAGAGTAGAGCGGTCATTGGGCATGGCGCAGCTCGTATGACTCCTTCCAGCCTGAAACTGTCATCGCTTTGACAAAGAGTCTGGCGGCAGTAGTCGGCGATAGACTTGGAGCATGCATCGCGCGGTCTATGCCCGAAAAGGGACTCAGGAACAGCAGCGCGCCGGGGGGGCCATGCCCCCAGCCACTTCCACCTACAGCCGGAACACCTGCACCGCGTGCGCCAGCGTGTCCGCACCGGATTTCAGATCGGCAGACGCCGCAGCGGATTGCTCCGCCAGCGCCGCGTTCTGTTGCGTGAGTTCGTCCAAGCGGTTGATGGCGTCGTTGACCTGCGCGACACCCAGGGTCTGCTCGTGCGCGGCGGTGCTGATCTGGTTGATCAGCGCGCCCACCTCGCGCACGGCGGCCACCACGTCGGCGATGGTCTGGTTGGCATGCTGCATGCGTTGCGCGCCGTTGCCGATCTGGGCGGAGGACTGGGCGATCAAGTCGCGGATTTGCTTGGCGGCGGCGCCGCTGCGCTGGGCCAAGGCGCGCACCTCGCTGGCCACGACGGCGAAGCCTTTGCCCGCGTCGCCCGCGCGCGCGGCTTCGACGGCGGCATTGAGCGCCAGCAGATTGGTCTGAAAGGCGATGCCTTCGATGGTGTTGACGATGTCGCCCATCTTGCTGGCCGAGCGCTGGATTTCACCCATCAGCTGACTCAGTTCTTGCACGGACGCGCCGCCCTGGGTCGCGACCTGGGTGCTGCGCTCGCTGTGGCCCAACACCTCGGAGGCGATCTGCGCGGTGTTCTTGATGGTGCCGGAGATTTCCTCCATCGAAGAGGCGGTTTGCTCCAGGCTGCTGGCCTGAGACTCGGCGCGCAAGGCCAGGTTCTTGCTGCCGTCGGCCATCTCGCTGGCAGCTGTGTAGAAGCTGGCGGCCTGTCGGTTCACGTCGCCGATCACGGCCCGCAGGTTGATCTGCACCTGGCGCAAATTGCCCAGCGTGCGCGCCATGTCGCTGTAGGGGCTCGGGTCCAGCTCGGTCTTGAGGTTGCAGGCCGCCAGGTCACGTGCGAAGCGCTCCACCTGCCGCATCGGATGCACGAGGAATTTCTGGAACCAGGCCAGCATGATGCCGACCCCCAACAGCAGACCGAGCAGTTGCACCCCGCCCGTGAGCCCTGGTCCCCAACCCAGCCAAGTGCCGAGACCCCAGGGCAGCATGCCCAGCGCCACCACCATCAGCAAGGCCGCACCCATGCGCAGGGACAGACTGCGCTCGAACCAACCCACCGTCAAGCCACTGACCAGGCCCTTGAACCCGTGCCAGCGTACATGGCCGTGTTCCAGATAGAAGCTGGGCCGACCGGCCTGGGTCTCTTCGTTGAGGCGCTGGTAGAGCGCGGCCGTGGCCTCGATCTCGGCGCGGGAAGGTTTGGTGCGCACAGACAGGTAGCCGATGGGCTTGCCGTCTTCCATGATGGGGGTGACGTTGGCGCGCACCCAGTAGTAACGCCCATCCTTGCGGCGGTTCTTGACCAGCCCCGTCCAGGGTCGACCGCGCCCAATGGTGCGCCAGAGGTCACGAAAGCCTTCGGCGGGCATGTCCGGGTGGCGCACGATGTTGTGGTTCTGGCCGATCAGCTCCTCGGCGGCGTAGCCGCTGATCTCGAAGAAAGCCGCGTTGCCGTGCACGATGTGGCCGCGCGTGTCGGTCATGGACACCAGCATCAAGTGGGCTGGGTAGTCGTACTCCTGATCGATGACGGGCAGATTGACGCGCACGCGGACTCCTTGTTGCTGTTGATACGGCGACTGCTTATCGCTCAGACATTTTCGCTTGGGCGATGTGCAAATTTCTCCTCAGGAATCGATGCTAATGAGGAAATGCCTTGCCGTAAAACCACTTCAGGTCTTGGCGCCAGCAGGGTTTGATCCACGTCAAACTTTGCGCAAACCTCCCACGCGCACGCCGAGCAGGCGAAACCGGCGCTCCAGGTCCACGCGCTTGAGGCACAGCCCCGCGGCGCGGCGGATGGCCCGCGGGTCGGCGGTGTGAAAGTCCAGGGTCTGGTCACGCGTGACGCTCTTGAAGTCCGCGTAGCGCAGCTTGACGCCGATGGTGCGGCCTTCGTAGCCCTTGCGCTGCAGGTCGGCGGCCACGCGCTCGCACAGGCTGGTGAAGATGGCGGCCAGCTCGGCCTTGTCGCGCACGGCGTGCAGGTCGCGCTCGAACGTGGTTTCGCGACTCACGGACACCGGCTCGCTCTCGGTCACCACCGGGCGCTCGTCACGCCCCCAGGCGGCCTCGTGCAACCAGGCGCCATAGCTTTTGCCGAAGCGTTCAATCAGCTCAGCCCGCGGACGCGCCGCCAATTCGCCGATCGTGTGGATGCCCAGGGCCTGCAGCTTCTCGTCGGTCTTGGGTCCGATGCCATTGATCTTGCGGCAAGGCAGGGGCCAGATTTTTTCCTGAAGATCCTCCACCTGCACGATGGAAATGCCGTTGGGCTTGTTGAACTCGCTCGCCATCTTGGCCAGCAGCTTGTTGGGCGCGACGCCGACGGAGCAAGTGAGGCCTGTGGCCTCGACGATGCTTTTCTGAATCAGGCGCGCGAGCACGCGCCCGCCCTCGCGCTGCCCCCCCGGCACCTCGGTGAAATCGATGTAGACCTCGTCCACCCCGCGGTCTTCCATCACAGGCGCGATCTCCCGGATGATTTCCTTGAAGCGGCGTGAATAACGGCGGTATTCATCGAAGTCCACCGGCAGCAGGATGGCTTGCGGGCAGAGCTTGGCCGCCTTCATCAGCCCCATGGCCGAGCCCACGCCAAACTGGCGCGCCGGGTAGGTGGCGGTGGTGATGACACCACGCCCCGTGTAGTCCTTCAACAGCGGAAAAGCCTCGACGGGAATCTCCGACAGCGGCAGGCCCTCGTGCTGTTTCAGCAGCGCGTCGTCGGCGCGCCGGCGCGAACCACCGATGACCACGGGCAGGCCCTTGAGCTGCGGGTAGCGCAGCAGTTCCACGGACGCGTAGAAAGCGTCCATGTCCAGGTGGGCAATGCGCCTCGACGTCGCCTGCGCGGAAGCGGCTCGCTCCGTCAGAGGCGCGTCGTCCTCCGCGTCGAACAGACTAGGCTCGGGCACCTGCACCGTCGCGCTCAGGCCACGGGATAGGTCCCTGGCACCAGGATGCTGCGGTCCACGCCCTGCAGATTGCGATGGCCGCAGAAGGCCATGGTCGTGTCCAGCTCCTTGTGCAGCATCTGCAAGGCCTTGGTGACACCGGCCTCGCCCATGGCACCCAGGCCGTAGACCATGGCACGGCCGATCATGGTGCCCTTCGCGCCCAGGGCCCAGGCGCGCAGCACGTCCTGGCCCGAGCGGATGCCGCCGTCCATCCACACTTCGATCTTCGATCCGACCTCACTCACGATGGCGGGCAAGGCCGCGATGGACGAGGGCGCGCCGTCGAGCTGGCGCCCGCCGTGGTTGCTGACCACGATGGCGTCGGCGCCGCTGGCCACGGCCAGCTTGGCATCTTCCACGTCCATGATGCCTTTGAGGATGAGCTTGCCGCCCCACTGCTCCTTGACCCAGGCCACGTCGGCCCAGGACAGGCGCGGGTCGAACTGCTCATTGGTCCAGACCGCCAGTGACTTCATGTCGCTGACCGCCTGCACGTGGCCCACGAGGTTGCGGAAGGTGTGGCGGCGCGTGCCGGCCATGCCGAGGCACCATCGCGGCTTGGTCGCGAGGTTGAGGATGTTCTTCAGCGTGGGGCGCGGTGGTGCGGTCAGGCCGTTCTTCAAGTCCTTGTGGCGCTGGCCGATGACCTGCAGGTCCAGGGTGAGCACCAGGGCCGAGCACTTGGCGTCCTTGGCGCGCTGGATCATGCGCTTCATGGCCTCGCGGTCGCGCATCATGTAGAGTTGGAACCAGAAGGGCGCGCTGGTGTGCTCGGCGATGTCCTCGATGGAGCAGATGCTCATGGTCGAGAGCGTGAAGGGGATGCCGAACTTCTCGGCCGCGCGCGCGGCGTGGATCTCGCCATCGGCGTGCTGCATGCCCGTCAGCCCCACCGGCGCGATGGCCACGGGCATCTTGGCATCGATGCCGATCATCTTCACCGCCGTGCTGCGGCCTTCCATGTTCACTGCCACGCGCTGGCGGAACTTGATGGCCTGGAAATCCGCTTCGTTGGCGCGATAGGTGCTCTCCGTCCACGAACCGCTGTCCGCGTAGTCGTAGAACATGCGCGGCACGCGCTTCTCGGCCAAGCGGCGGAGGTCTTCAAGGTTCGTGATGACGGTCATGGGAGCTGCGAGGTGATCGAGGAAGCGCGCATTATGTCCGTAGCGGCACGGGCTCCGGACGCGCCCAGAACACGCCTTGAAATGCCACCAAGCGACGATCAGGCCGTCCGCGACACAGCGCCTGGCGCCGCATCCGGCGCGGTCCGGCCCCGGCAGACCGCGGCCAACTTGTTGCCATCCGGGTCGCGCACATAGGCGGCGTAAAAATCGTCGTTGTACTGGGGGCGCAGGCCCGGCGCGCCTTCAGATACACCACCTTGCGCCAGCGCCGCCGCATGGAAAGCGTCCACCTGCAACCATGACGCGGCCTTGAAGGCAACCATGGTGCCATTGCCCGCGCTGGGCGGCTGGCCGTTGTAGGGGCGGCACAACCACAGCGCCACTTCCTGCTGGCCCTGGTCTTCGTAAGTGCCCCAGCCCACCCAGCCGTCCCAGTCTTCCTCACCCGTTGTTGCGCAGCGTTGCAGGCCCAAGGGGCCGAGCACGGCGTCATAGAACCGCGCGGAGCGCTCCAGGTCCGAGGCACCGAGGCAGACGTAGGTAAACATGATCAACACTCAAGAAGAAACGCCGTATCAGCCAAACTGAAGCACTGCGCCGAAGACGAGCACCAATAGCTCTAAAGTGTCCGCTCAACCGAGAAACGGCTTACTTGGCGAGCTGAAACAGAGGCATCTTCTTGCCGTGACAGGCACCGTGGAATGAAAAATCAACCCCTCCGTTGTTCGGCCGCTGCCTCAAGACAAGGGACAGGGCTGTTTTCTTGTCATCACGCTCGGATAGCGGGTCATCAAAAACCCAGACTTCATAGAAAACGGGTACAGCGTATTTCACGACCCTGGTTTCAGAAAGCTGCACGGCATCCAGCCCACATTTGCTCTTGAAACCTCCAAGCACGTCTGCCTTCAACAAGGTGGCGTTCTCAACAATGCTGGGGCCGGGCGTACCAGCCCATTCGGCGGTGGCTTTGCCAGACTGGTTTGCTCCCGCACTGGTAACCAAACGGATGGGCGAAAACTGTTTCTCCAGTTTCTGATTCGCCGCCTGAAGACTCACGTCAGCAAAGGGCATGCCTCCGCACTGATGCGGGCTCTCGCTCTGGATCTCTTGCCCCGTCTTCGCATCCTTGATCGTTATGACGGCCCCCGGCTCCGACATACAGATGGCGTTCTTCACGGTGTAGATACCACTACCTTCCGCCATCATGCTGTTGAGAGGGGTTCCGTCAAAACGATGCGCAGTGATGAGGTATGTACCCGACATCGTGACGCAACCAGACAACAGAAAAATCACGATGAAACTGGCGCCAGCAGCCCAGCATTTCCTCATATCCATGCTTTCCTCTTCGTCAGATTCATTTCGAATGACTTATCTGCTGGCCAAGTGAGGGACAGGTCCCATCTCAAGCGCAGGACTCCCCCGGTGCATGGTGCGTGCAAGCCAGGGTGGCGGATTCGCCCGCCTCACCCGCTTTCGGCGGCCCCGCATGGAAGGCCTCCGCGCTGGTGTCGTAGCCTTTCTCCTGCAGATAGGCCACCAGCCCCGCATCCATCGAATTCGCATGGCCCGGGAACCATTCGACCAGGGCTTCGATCATGCTGCCGATGTACTCGGTCTCTCCGGCCAAGGCACGGCGCTCGACTTCCTTCATCACTTCCAGCACGTTCTTGTGCTGGCTGAAGTGGCAGAAGTCGGGGGCAATGCCGCAAGCCAGCATCCACCGCTCTTCCTGCCCGAAATGCTCGACCGTGTGCGCAAGCAGTTGCTGGTAGACGATGAGCTTGTCCGTGGGCGCGGCGGCGGTCGTGGCGTTGACCAGGTCCACGAACTCTTGGTGCGTGTGGTCGGTGCGGGCGTCGCCGAGCGCGAGTTCGTCGCTCCAGCTCAGGGTGTTGGGAGAGAGAGACATGGTTCCTCCGATGTCGGGTTCAGGCTGCGCCTAGCGGATCGCCTTAGCCCAGGCGCGCGCGGTGACGCGCGATCTGCTGGCGCACCTGGGCTGGCGCGGTGCCGCCCACGGTGTTGCGTGCGTTGAGCGAGCCGCGCAGGCTCAGCACCTCGTACACGTCTTTGTCAATGCTCTTGTTGAATTGCTGCAGCACCGTCAAGGGCAGTTCGGACAGATCGCAGCTGTGGCTGACAGCGGCTTTGACGGCGTGGGCCACGGTTTCATGCGCGTCACGGAAGGGCAGGCCTTTCTTGACCAGGTAGTCGGCCAGGTCGGTCGCGGTCGCGTAGCCTTTGAGCGCGGCCTGTTCCATGGCGGGCGCGTTGACCGTGATACCACCTTCGAGCTTGCCCGTGGCGGGGTTGACCTGGCCACCGACCATCTCGCTGAAGATGCGCAGCGTGTCCTTCAAGGTGTCCACGGTGTCGAACAGCGGCTCCTTGTCTTCCTGGTTGTCCTTGTTGTAGGCCAGAGGCTGGCCCTTCATGAGTGTGATCAATCCCATCAGATGACCGACCACACGCCCGGTCTTGCCGCGCGCGAGTTCCGGCACGTCCGGGTTTTTCTTCTGCGGCATGATGGAACTGCCGGTGGTGAAGCGGTCCGCGATTTTGATGAAGCCAAAGTTCTGGCTCATCCACAGAATCAGTTCCTCACTCAGGCGGCTGACATGCACCATGACCAGCGAGGCGGCGGCGCTGAATTCGATGGCGAAGTCCCGGTCGCTGACCGCATCCAGGCTGTTCTGGCAGATGCAGGCCTGGCCTTGCTCGTCCACCATGCCCAGGGTCCTGGCCACGCGCACACGGTCCAGCGGGTACGTCGTGCCGGCCAGGGCCGCGCTGCCCAGGGGCAAGCGGTTGACGCGTTTCCTCACGTCGGCCATGCGCTCGGCGTCACGCGCGAACATCTCCACATAAGCCAGCAGGTGGTGGGCGAAGCTCACGGGCTGGGCTACCTGCAGGTGGGTGAAGCCCGGCAGGATGGTGTCCACGTTCTGCTCCGCGACGCTCAGCAAGGCTTTCTGCAGGTCGGACAGCAGGCCGGTGATGAGGTCGATCTCGCCGCGCAGCCACAGGCGCACGTCGGTCGCGACTTGGTCGTTGCGGCTGCGGCCGGTGTGCAGGCGCTTGCCCGCGTCACCGACCAATTGCGTCAGGCGCGCCTCGATGTTGAGGTGCACGTCCTCCAGATCGAGTTGCCACTCGAACTGACCACCCTCGATCTCGGCGCGGATCTGGGCCATGCCTTTCTGGATCGCGGCCAGGTCGTCGGCGCCGATGATTTTCTGCGCCGCCAGCATGTCGGCGTGGGCCAGACTGCCCGCGATGTCGGCCTGCCACAGGCGCTGGTCGAAGAACACGCTGGCCGTGTAGCGCTTGACCAGTTCGCTCATGGGTTCGGAGAACAGGGCCGACCAGGCCTCGGATTTTTTGTCGAGTTGATTGGGGGTGGACATAATTGCGTGGATTCTATCGACCCCCCAGCCAATACAAGGAGACAACCATGCTGGAACTCTTGACGGACCCCCAGGCCTGGATCGCATTCGCCACGCTGACCGCGCTGGAGCTGGTGCTGGGCATCGACAACGTGATCTTCATCTCCATCCTGGTGGACAAGCTGCCACCCGCGCAACGCGCGCTCGGTCGCCGCCTGGGCCTGTTCATGGCCATGTTCATGCGGATTGGCCTGCTGCTGGTGCTGTCCTGGATCATCGGCCTCGTGGCACCTCTGTTCACCGTGCTGGGCCAGGAGATTTCAGGGCGCGATCTGATCCTGATCAGCGGCGGCCTGTTCCTGATCTGGAAAAGCACAGGTGAAATCCACCATGCGATGGAAGGCGCCGAAGGCAAGGCCTCGAGCACCGTCAAGACCACCTTCGGCGCGGTGATCCTGCAGATCATGCTCATCGACCTGGTGTTCTCGCTGGACTCCATCATCACCGCCGTGGGCATGGTGGACGAGGTCGCCATCATGATCGCGGCCGTGGTGGTGTCCGTGGCGCTCATGATGGTTTTCGCCAGCGCCATCGGCAACTTCGTGTCCGCCCATCCGACCGTCAAGATGCTGGCCCTGTCCTTCCTGGTCGTCGTCGGCGTGGTGCTGATCGCCGAGGGCTTCGACAACCATGTGCCCAAGGGCTACATCTACTTCGCGATGGCGTTCTCAGTGGTGGTGGAAATGCTCAACATCCGGGTGCGCAAGCGCCTGGGCACACCCGCGCAATCCCCGGCCGATCGCTGAGCGGCAAGCCACTCCTGCCGGAGCGACCTCAGGATTTCAACAGACGCTCACAGCTGCTCAGGGGCGGATGACGTCCGCGCCCGCCGGTGGCGTGAAGCGGAAGGTGTCGGCCGACAGGCTCACATTGACCTGCATGCGGCTGAAGGTCAGCAGAGAGCGCTGCCCGAAGCTGTCCAGGATTTCAAAGGCGCCCAGCTCGACCTGGTTGGGCGTGACGGCACGCAGGCCGACGCGCAGTTGCTGGGTCTGCCCGTCGCGCGCCTTGGGCGTGGCCCGTACCCAGAGCAGGCCATCTTGCGCGCCATCGTTCGCCAACTCGTAGCTCTTCTGCAAGGTGTTCAGGTCCGCAGCGCCCGCGATCAGGGCTGCGGGCGTATCGTCCAGGGCACCCGCCTGAGCGCGCACGGTGACCTGGTTCAGATCCTCGTCGTACAGCCACAGCGTCTTGCCGTCGGCCACGATGGTCTGCGGCAGGGGCGCGGCGTAGACGAAACGGAAACGCCCCGGTCGCTGGAAAGCAAAACTGCCGCTGGAACTGCGCGTGCGCGCCACGCGGGTGCCGCTGTCGCTGGCGCGCGGCGGCAAGGTCACGACCTGGGTGAAATCGGCGCGGCCACTGCGCGTGCTCTGCAAAAACACGGAGAGGGCGCTCAATCCGTCTTGGGGTTTGCTGTCCTGCGCTTGGGCCGCGCCAGATGCGAACATCTGCAGCAGCAAACCCATCAAGACCAAGGCACCGGCCCGAGCGCATGCACCGGTGCAGCGGGCGAGCGCTCCATGCGCGGCAGAGAAAAAGAAATGTCGCTGCATGCTGATGGCAACAAAAGATGGGTTCATCGTCACTCCGAGCGCGCGGGCACCAGGATGTCGCGCTGACCGTTGGTGTTCATGGGACTGACCAGGCCAGCGTTTTCCATGTCCTCGACCAGGCGCGCCGCGCGGTTGTAGCCAATCTTCAGGTGGCGCTGCACCAGGGAGATGCTGGCCTTGCGGTTCTTGAGCACGATCTCCACGGCCTGGTCGTACATCGGGTCTTTCTCGCCGCTGGGGCCACCCTCGCCCCCAAGGCCCAGACCGCCGTCCTCGCCCTCGACCGTGCCACCTTCGAGCACGCCCTCGATGTAGTCCGGCTCGCCCTGGGTCTTGAGGTAACTCACCACACGGTGCACTTCTTCGTCGCTGACGAACGCGCCGTGCACGCGGATCGGCAAACCAGTGCCACTGGGCATGTAGAGCATGTCGCCCATGCCCAGCAGCGCTTCAGCGCCCATCTGGTCGAGGATGGTGCGGCTGTCGATCTTGCTGCTGACCTGGAAGGCGATGCGCGTCGGGATGTTGGCCTTGATCAGACCCGTGATCACGTCCACGCTCGGGCGCTGGGTGGCGAGGATCAGGTGGATGCCCGCCGCGCGCGCCTTCTGCGCCAGGCGGGCGATCAGTTCCTCGATCTTCTTGCCCACCACCATCATCAGATCGGCCAGTTCGTCGATGACCACCACGATGTGCGGCAAGCGCTTCAGAGGCTCTGGGCTCTCGGGCGTGAGACTGAAGGGGTTGTAGATGAAGGCCTCTTTCGCGGCCGCTTCGTCGATCTTGGCGTTGTAGCCCGCCAGATTGCGCACGCCCAGCTTGCTCATCAGGCGGTAGCGTTTTTCCATCTCGACCACGCACCAGTTCAGGCCGTGCGCGGCCTGCCGCATGTCCGTCACCACCGGGGCGATCAGGTGCGGAATGCCCTCGTAGACGCTCATTTCCAGCATCTTGGGGTCGATCATCAACAAGCGCACGTCCTTGGCCTCGGCCTTGTAGAGCAGACTCAGGATCATTGCGTTGATGCCCACGGACTTGCCAGAACCCGTGGTGCCGGCCACCAGCACGTGGGGCATCTTGGCCAGATCGGCCACCACGGGCAAACCCACGATGTCCTTGCCCAGGCCGATGGTCAGCAGACTCTTGGCTTCGTTGTAGACCTGGGAACCCAGGATTTCGGACAGGCGGATGCTCTGGCGCTTGGCGTTGGGCAGTTCCAGCGCCATGTAGTTCTTGCCGGGGATGGTCTCGATCACGCGGATGGACACCAGGGAGAGCGAGCGCGCCAGGTCCTTGGCCAGGTTGACGATCTGCGAGCCCTTGACGCCCGTGGCGGGATCAATCTCGTAGCGCGTGATCACCGGGCCGGGCTGGGCCGTCACCACGCGCACCTGCACGCCGAAGTCACCGAGCTTCTTCTCGATCAGGCGGCTGGTCATCTCCAGCGTCTCGGGCGAGACGGTTTCCTGTCGGCCCTGCGCGCTGTCGAGCAGATCGACCTGAGGCAGCTTGGTGTCCGGCATGTCCGCGAACAGGTTCTTCTGCCGTTCCTTGACCACCCGTGCACTGGGTTTGACGGGCGAGACCACGGGATCCAGCATGGGCTCGGCACGTGCCACGGCCGACCGCGTGGCTTGTGGCACGGTGGACACGGCGAGCGGAACGGGCGCCACCGGGTCCACCCCCTCGTCTTCATCGCTCAGGGCCTGCGGCGCCTGCGCGAACCGCGCGGCCGAGGCGCGGGCCGCTTCTTCGCGTTCGCGTTCACGTGCGGCCTGGGCGCCCAAGGCACGATCCTGCGCGCGCTCGCGCCAGGCGCGCCGCGCATCCACCAGCATCTGCACGAGGGCGCCGAGCCGTTCGGCCACCTCGCCCCAAGAAAAACGGAAGACCCAGGCGACGGCCAGCACCCAAAGGCCAATGGCCAGCAGGGCCGAGCCTGTCGGACCGAGCCAATGGATGGCCAGCGGCCCCATCCAGTAACCGAGCACCCCGCCCGCGTGACCAGGCAGCAGGGATTCGTGGCTGTAAAAGCGCGACCACTCCAAAGAGCTGCTGGCCAGCATCAGCAAGGTCAACCCGCTCCAGAAGCCCCAGCGTCCGGCGATGAACTGGGTGGCGCGACGAGCCCAGCCTGTGGGCGCCTGACCCTCGGCATCGGTGACCTCCTCGTCCCAGCCATCGGCTCGCCTGGCCTCCAGTCGGGGGGAGCGCAAGGCCCGCGCCAGGGCCGAGAACCAGCTGCGCACCGCAGCCGCCCAGCACCACCAGACCGAAAAGCCGAACAGGTAATAACTGGCATCCGCCACCCAGGCCCCCAGCAGGCCACCTTGGTTGCGCACCGATCCCACACCGCTGCCCGAGGTGGACCAGGCGGGGTCGCTCAGGCTGTGCGTGCCCAGCGCCAGGCCCCAATACACCAGCAGTACCAGGCCGAGGAACAGCAGCAGCTCGCCCGCGTAGCGGCTGCGCAAGGCGCCCAGAGCCGTGGGGCCGGGACTCAGCGTGTCGGATCGATCAGTCATGCAAACGAAAAAAACAAACGGCCGGCAAACCGGCCCGGACCGCGCCCCAGCACCAGGCTCAATGACGCGGGGTGGTGCGGCGCTCCTTCACGTAGAGCGCGCCCCCTTCGAGCGGGATCACGAACCCCTGCTCCTCGAAATCCTTCATCACGCGACTCACCATCTCGCGCGAAGCTCCCACCATCTGGGCCAGATCCTGGCGCGAGAAGCGCACGCGGATGATCATGTCGCCCGCCGGCGCGGCCTTGGCCATGTCCAGCAGCACGTTGGCCACGCGACCGTAGACGCTCATCAAGGCCAGCGTGCCGATTTTGCGGTCGGCCTGACGCAGACGCCGCACCAGTCCGCGCATGATGCCGTGCGCCATGGCCGCGCTCTCGCCCAGCAATTGGATGAAGGCCGCCTGCTCCAGCGCCAGCACGTCGAGTTCGGACTCCGCGTCGACCGAGGCCGAGTGGGCCTCGCCGTCGATCAGGCTCATCTCGCCGAAATAGTCGCCCGTCTGCAACGAAGCCAGAATCACCTCGCGGCGCCGGCTGCCACTGCTCATCAACACCCGCGCCCGACCCGAAAGAATCACGAACAAGGCGCCGGTCTTCTGGCCCTGGACGACGACCCGGTCGCCACGCTTGTAGCGCCGCTTGGACACGGAGTCCGCCAAGGCCTGCAATTGTGCTTCGCTCAACAGGGAAAACAACGACACCCTGCGCAACAGATCCAGATTGCTCAACATCGACATGGGTACTACTCGTTTTTCTGCTCACTCGCCAGCCTGGCGCGTCCCGCGAGCATAGACTGACAGACAGCGATGTCTTGCAAGGATTCTTACAATGACAGGTCTGTTGCATCACGACACGAAGTCCATGCACCGGGCTGAATAAAACACCAGTCTACCCTGCCTCGAGGCATGCGCCTCTCAGCCAGGCCCGACCCCGCTTTCCCCATCCATCTCAAGAGTTCCTCCATGACCGCCACCCGCCACGCACAGGTTCTGATCCTCGGTTCCGGCCCCGCCGGCTACACCGCCGCCGTCTACGCGGCGCGTGCCAACCTCAAGCCCCTGCTGATCACCGGCATGGCCCAGGGCGGCCAGTTGATGACGACCACCGAAGTGGACAACTGGCCCAGCGCGGTCGACGGCATCCAGGGTCCTGAACTGATGCAAAAGCTGCTCGAGCACGCCGAACGCTTCAAGACCGAGGTCGTGTTCGACCACATCAACAAGGTCGACTTCAGCAAGCGCCCCTTCACGCTCTGGGGCGACAGCGGCGCCTACACCTGCGATGCACTCATCATCGCCACCGGCGCCTCGGCCAAGTACCTGGGCCTGCCGTCGGAATCGGCCTTCATGGGCCGGGGTGTCTCGGCCTGTGCCACCTGCGACGGATTTTTCTACCGTGACCAAGTCTGCTGCGTGGTGGGCGGTGGCAACACGGCGGTGGAGGAAGCGCTGTACCTGTCCAACATCGCCAGCAAGGTCTATCTGATCCACCGCCGCGACAAGTTCCGCGCCGAACCCATCCTCGTCGACAAGGTGATGGAGCGGGTGAAGGAAGGCAAGATCGTCCTCAAGACCTTCCGCACGCTCGAAGAAGTATTGGGCGACGCCAGCGGGGTGACGGGCATCCGGCTCAAGAGCACGGTGGACGGCAGCACCGAGGACTTGGAACTCAAGGGTTGTTTCATCGCCATCGGCCATTCGCCCAACACGGAAATCTTCCAGGGCCAGGTGGACTTGAAGGACGGCTACATCGTCACGCGCTCGGGCCTGCTGGGTTTCGCCACCATGACCAGCGTGCCGGGCGTGTTCGCGGCTGGCGACGTGCAGGACCATGTCTACCGCCAGGCCATCACGAGTGCAGGCACGGGGTGCATGGCGGCCTTGGATGCGCAACGTTTTCTGGAGCAGCAGGAGTAAGCGGTACTCCGCCCAATCTTGGCGCTTCACGACGCGTATCGGGGGCGGGGCGGGCCGTCCGCCTCATGAGATTTGCTGCGCAAATCAAAATCGGCGGCGCGACCCGCCCCGCCCCCGATACGCTTGAGCCCGCACGACTTTTGCCGTCGCACTTCTGAACCGCGCCCACCCTCTGGCTGGCACCCGGTGCGGTGGGCTTGGGGATCCCGACGATTTCTGATTTGCGCAGCAAATCTCATGAGGAGGGTCCCCAAGCCCGCCGCGCCGGGTGCCCGCAACGGCCGTCTCCCCGCGCCCTGCTCAACCCATCCAGCGCATGCCCCAGCCATCCGCCAAATTGGCTATAATCGCCGGCTTTGCTGGAACTGCAGGCAGTTTTGGCAGCTATGGGGCCACCGCCACCCTACTTGGCGAGGTGAGGCGCTTGCGATTGAGATCGGGTCAACCGGTTTCGGGCCAGCAACCGCCGTTTTGAAGAAAGTGAAAAGTCCACATGGCACGCGTCTGCGAAGTCACGGGCAAGAAGCCCATGGTCGGGAACAACATTTCCCACGCCAACAACAAAACCAAGCGCCGGTTCCTGCCGAACCTGCAATACCGCCGTTTCTGGGTCGAGAGCGAAAACCGTTGGGTGCGTCTGCGCGTTTCCAGCGCCGCCCTGCGACTGATTGACAAGAACGGCATCGACTCCGTGCTCGCCGACCTGCGTGCGCGCGGCCAAGCCTAATCAAGGAGAAGCACCATGGCCACCAAAGGCGGACGCGAAAAGATCAAGCTGGAATCCACGGCCGGCACCGGTCACTTCTACACGACCAGCAAGAACAAGAAGACCATGCCCGAGAAGATGTCGATCATGAAGTTCGACCCCAAGGCTCGCAAGCATGTGGAATACAAGGAAATCAAGCTGAAGTAATTCAGCCCCGGTTTCTCTCTGGGCCCGCCCACCGTTCCGGTGCGCGGGCCTTTGTGTTTTTGGAACTTACCACACGATTCCTCTCCAGGTTCAGGGTCATTCTTATGATTGAGAATAATTCTCAATACAATGACTTCAACTTCTGGAGACCTTCATGTCCTGTGCCACCGATGACCTGACCCCGCCTTGTCTTGAAGCCCTGGTGGCCGGCACGGTGGCCCTGATTAGCTGTTGGGCCGCGCCCCTCGACAGCGGACCGACCTCGCCACGCCAGCAGCGCACGGCCATGGCGCGCAAGATCGTCGCCAACCTCTACCTGCTCAAGCACCACCCACACGCCAGCCCGGGCCTGCGCCACGTGATGGCCATGGCGCACGAGCGCTGGATCCTGGCCAGTGACGCCAGCAGCGACGCCTCGGTCGTCACGCCGCCGGACCCGGCACTGGCTGACCCAATGGGCCTGCTGTCCACCAGCACGTTGATGCACTGAGAGGAACCCCAGCATGTGTGACATCCGTCCCTCGGCGCCCATCGTGGCACTGCCCCAACCCAGCACCGCCGCCCTCGGCGCACCCTTGACCACGACCTCGCCTGCCCTGGGCACACCCTCGGGTTCGCGGCGGCGTCGACTTTGGGAACTCGAAGGCCACGCCTTCTGCCCCATCATCGGCGTCTGCTTGCCTCTGCCCCTGCTTCGCCGCCTGACCGCCAAGTCGCTGGGCACGGTGCCGGCCCACAGCGACTACGAAGTCCACTGCATGGCCGTCACCGAATGCCGGCGCCGCTCCCCTCTGGCCGAGGCCGTGCAAAAAGACCTGGACCAGCGGTATGCCTTGGTGATCAAGGCCGCGCAGCCCCTCAAATCCACCGAAGCCCTGGCCCGCTGGTGGGACGACTGCCGCGACCGCGCCCACGAAGGACGCGCCGACCTGGCCAGCGCGCTCTGGGCTGCCCTGACGCACCCGCGTTGCGACTACCTGCTGGAACAGCGCATCCTGGGCGAAGTGCACATGCTGCAGCACCAGGTGGGCACCGCCAGCCGCGCCGACCTGAGCCGGTTGGAAGCCCTGCAGGACGAAAACGCCATCCTGGCGCGCGAGCTGGCGGGCGCGCAGCAACGCAGCCAGCAGCAGGCGCGTCACTACGGCGCGCAACTGGAAGCGCAACAGGCCGCCGCCTTGCGCCTGCGCGCCGAGCTGATCCAAGCCCAGACCCGTCTGCAGCAGTTGCAGGAAGAACATGAAGCCCTGCGCGCCGCCTCACCCCATCTGCCGGAACGGCAGGCACTGGCACAACGCAACCGGGCCCTGCAGGAAGAACTGCGGCAAGCCCGGCAGGAGCTGCGCGAAGCCCGGGAACTGCGCGAGCAGGAACGCGAGCGCGCGGACCGGGCGAACCGGGCGAACCGGGCGAACCGGGCACTGCAAGAAAGCGCGGAGCTCACGCCCAGGGCAGCGACCACCTCGGACACCACCGACCTGCCTCCCATTCCTCTGCAAGGCTGCGCCGTGCTCTGCGTGGGCGGCCGCCAGGCCAGCGTTCCGGTCTACCGCGAACTGATTGAGCACCGTGGCGCGCGTTTCTTGCACCACGACGGCGGCGCGGAAGACAACGCCAGCCTGTTGGACGCCACCCTGGCCGCGGCCGACCTGGTGATTTGCCAGAGCGGCTGCATCAGCCACAACGCCTACTGGCGCGTGAAGGATCACTGCAAGCGCACCGGCAAGCGTTGCGTCTTCCTGGACCAACCCAGCCGCAGCGCGCTGGAGCGGGCCCTGGGCGACATCGGCTGGGAACTTCCGCCCGAAACACAGACGGCCAGCGGAGCCTGAACCCCCACCCCTAGATGACCACCGGTTCCGGCTCCAGCCGGATGCCGAAGCGCTCGTAGACGCTGGTCTGGATGGCGCGTGCCAGGGTCATGACTTCTCCCCCCGTGGCGCCGCCCGGGGCCTGGGTGGCCGCGCCGCCCCGGTTGACCAGCACCAAGGCCTGCTTTTCATAGACGCCGGCCTGGCCAATGCTCTTGCCCTTCCAGCCGCAGGCGTCGATCAGCCAGCCTGCGGCCAGCTTGACCGTGCCGTCGGGCATCGGGTAGTGCACGATGTTGGGCTCTCGGGCGATGATGTCCGCGCACTGCTCGGGCGTGACGGTCGGGTTCTTGAAGAAGCTGCCCGCGTTGCCGATCACAGCCGGGTCCGGCAGCTTGGCGCGGCGGATCTCGCAGACCCAGTCGAAAATCTGGCGTGGGCTGGGCTTGGTGATGCCGGTTTCGGCCTGCTTGCGTTGCAGGTCCAGGTAGCCCAGGTCAGGCTTCCAGGCCTTGGGCAGGCGCAGGCGCACGCGGGTGATCAGGGCACGGTCCTTCAGGCCCAGGCTGTTCGTCTCCGCCGAGGCGCCGGCCACCGGTCCGTGCTTGAACACCGAGTCCCGATAGGCAAACCCGCACTGCGTGGCGTTCAGCGTGAAAGTGCGCCCGGTCTGCAGGTCAACGGCATCCAGCGACTCGAAGCGGTCCTGCAGTTCCAGGCCGTAGGCGCCGATGTTCTGCACCGGGGCCGCGCCCATGGTGCCAGGGATCAGCGCCATGTTCTCCAGCCCTGGCCAGCCCTGGGCCAGGGTCCAGTCCACCACCTCGTGCCAGGACTCGCCGGCGCCAGCCTCGACGATCCAGGCCCGCTCATCCTCGGCGACCAGGCGGCGGCCCATGATTTCCACCTTGAGCGTGACGGCCTTGACGTCGCCCGTGAGCACGATGTTGCTGCCCCCGCCCAGCACGAACTTGGGCGCGGGTCCCAGCACCGGATCGGCCAGCACTTCGGCCACGTCGGCTTCGCTCCTGACGCGGATCAAGGTTTGCGCCTTGGCGACGATGTGAAAGCTGTTGTAGGGTTCCAGCGCGACGTTGTTCTCGACTAACATAAAGGGCGGCTCATCGTAAGCCCCTGATTTTCTCACCCAGCTACCCCCAAAAACACAATATGCCTTCATTCGACACCGTTTGCGAAGCCGACATGGTCAAGGTCAAGAACGGCGTGGACAACGCCGCCAAGGAGATCGGCACACGCTTCGACTTCAAGGGCACCTCGGCCAGCATCGAGATCAAGGACAAGGAAATCACCCTGATCGGCGACGCCGACTTCCAGATCGAACAGATTCTCGACGTGCTACGCGGCAAGCTGACCAAGCAGTCGGTGGACGTGCGCTTCCTCGACATCGGCGATCTGCAGAAGATCGGCGGCGACAAGGTCAAGAAGATCGTCAAGGTGAAGAACGGCATCGAATCCGAACTGGCCAAGAAGATCCAGCGCCTGATCAAGGACAGCAAGCTCAAGGTGCAGGCCAGCATCCAGGAGGACAAGGTGCGTGTCACCGGCACCAAGCGCGACGACCTGCAGGCCGCGATCGCCCTGCTGCGCAAGGAAATCAGCGACACCCCGCTGGACTTCAACAACTTCCGCGACTGAGGCGAGCATGACGCGCCGCCGCCCCTCCCCCCCTCGGGACGCCGCCGCGCCATGAGCGTCCAGGACGAGCACGAATACGAAGACCTGCTCGGACTCTGGTCCGACCTGGAATCCGGCCTGGGCGTCCTGCTTTCCAACCCGTTGTCCGTGCGCGAGTTCGAGCAGCGCGTGCTCCAGTACGACCGCTGGCTGCGCGACCTGCTGCGACGCGACGCGGACCTGGGCCTGTACCTGCTGTTCCAGCTGGCCACCAATTCCTGGGTCGGCTACAGCGCCTCGCACAGCCTGGTCTGCGCCACGCTCTGCCATCTGCTGGCCAGCGAGCTGCAGCTGGACGAAGGCGAGCACGACAGCTTGGTGCACGCCGCGCTGACCATGAACATCGCCATGACCGAGCTACAGGACCAATTGGCGCTGCAGACTGATAAACCCAGCGCCGAGCAGCAGGAAGCCGTGAGCACGCATGCGCCGCGCGGCGCCCACCTGCTGGCCGAACGCCTGGGCGTGCGCGACCCCCTCTGGGTGGAAATCGTGCGGCGCCACCATGACGTGGACAAAACGCCCCTGCCCCTGCAAGCGCTGCCGCCACTGCGGCGGCTGGTGCGCATCCTGCACGCAGTGGACCGCTACGCGGCGATGATTTCGCCGCGCAAGTCACGCGCCGGACGCAGCACCACCGAATCCGTGCGCGCCATTATGGACGGCGCCCACGCCGCCGCCGACGAAGTCGGCCATGCCCTGGTGCGCGCCGTGGGCCTGTGCCCACCGGGCACTTATGTGCAACTGGAAAACAATGCGCTGGCGCTGGTGGTGCGGCGCAGCGAGCGCGCCAACCTGCCCCATGTGGCGGTGCTGACCGGACCGGACGGCCAGACCCTGCCCCAGCCGCGCCTGCACCACACCTTGCAGGGCCGGCCAGCCATCAAGTCCGCGTTGGCCACCGCCCTGGTGCGATTGCGGCCAAACCACCACCACATCCTGAGGCTCGGCGCGCAGACGCCCTCGCGTTGAGAGTCGGCGCGAAACGGCGCACGGACATCGTGCAAGCGCCTGCCACAGCCCGATGCGGGAGGCTTATTTCTTCTTCTGGCCGAGCCGGCCTTCCTGCCCGCGCGCGAGTCGCCCGATGTTCTCGGCGTGGCGGTAGATCAGCAACAGCGACATCAGGCAGACCGTGAACAAGACGGCCGGATCCATGATCCAGAGTTCACCATTTCCGAGCATGTAATAGAGCGGCGCGGCCACGGCCGCGATCAGCGCCGCCAGCGAGGAATAACGCGACACCACGGCCACCAGCACCCAGGTGAACAGCACCGCCAGGCCCAGCACCCAGTCCAAACCCAGCAACACACCGGCCGCCGTGGCCACGCCCTTGCCGCCGACGAAGCGGAAAAACACCGGGTACAAATGGCCCAGGAAAGCGCCCAGGGCCGCCAGCGCCTGCGTGCCTTCACCCAGGCCATGAGACGGGCCGAAGCTGACCACCAGTGCCACTGGCAACCAGCCCTTGGCGCCGTCCAGCAGCAAGGTGACCACGGCCGCCTTCTTGGAACCGGAGCGCAGGACATTGGTGGCGCCCGGGTTCTTGCTGCCATAGGTGCGCGGATCGTTCAGCCCCATGACACGGCTGACGATGACGGCGAAAGACAAGGAACCGAGCAGGTAAGAAGCAAGAGCCACCAGCGCGGGCAGCAGGTAGGAGGTATAGGTAGCAGTAGTCAAGATGTGACAAGCCGACAAAGAAAGGCCGGTATTGTGCCCGAGCCGCCAGCACCGCCCCGGATTTCAGGCCCCGAGCGGCGCGCCAAGGAGCGGGCGGTCGCAGGGCCGAATGCCACAATCCGTCCCATGACCGATTTTGTTGATTCCCCCCCTGAAAACACCCGAGCTGTGCATGACAAGGTGCCACCGCTCCTGCGCCACAGCCTGGCCGAAGACGCCCTGGCCCTCTTGTTCGGCACCGCGCTGATCGCCCTGGCCGTGGCCCTGTTCCAGCACGAGCGCCTGCTCGGCGGCGGCGTCGCCGGACTGTCTTTTCTGTTGCACTACGGCCTGGACTGGAACTATGGCCTGGTGTTCTTCGTGCTCAACCTGCCCTTTTATCTCCTGGCCTGGCGCCGCATGCCGCGCGCCTTCCTGGTCAAGACCATGATCGCCGTGGCCCTGCTGTCCGCGCTGACGGAAATCACGCCACGCTGCATCGATTTCGGGGAGGTTCAACCGCTGTACGCCGCGCTCATCGGCGGCGTTCTGCTGGGCGTGGGTTTCCTCATCCTGTTTCGCCACCAGGCCAGTCTGGGCGGCGTCGGCATTCTGGCCTACTGGCTGCAGGAAACGCGCGGCTGGCGCGCGGGCCAGGTGCAGATGGCCACCGATGGTCTGGTGCTGCTGCTGGCCTTGCTGACCATGCCAATCGCGCAGGTACTGCTGTCCGTGATCGGCGCCGTGGTGCTCAACCTCACGCTCATCGTCAACCACAAGGCCGGACGCTACATGGCCCATTGAACAAGGTTCACAAACCACATCCAGGCACCGCCAGAGGAGACTGCCATGACCGTCACCCCCCCCAAGCTGCTGCAAGCCGCGCTGCAGACCCAGCGCGACGCTTACCTTGCCGACCCCGTTCCGAGCTACGCCAGGCGCCTGGCCGACCTGAAGCAGCTGGAGCGTTTCGTGCGCGAACAGCAGGAGGCGATCTGCGCAGCCATCAGCGCGGACTATGGCCACCGCTCGCGCCATGAAACACTGGTGACCGAGGTGCTGCCCACACTCCACGCCATCCACCACGCACGCAAGCACCTCAAACGCTGGATGCGCCCCCAACGCCGCGGCATCGACCGCCTGGCCTTCGGCCTGGCCGGCAACCGGGTGATTCCGCAACCCCTGGGCGTGGTAGGCGTGATCGTGCCTTGGAACTTCCCGCTCAACCTGAGCCTGGTACCGCTCTCGGCCATCCTCGCGGCGGGCAACCGCGCCATGGTCAAGATGAGCGAGAACTCGCGCCACTTGGCCGCGCTGATGATGCGCGAGCTGCCGCGTTATTTCCCGGCAAACCAGTTGCAGGTGTTCGATGAAACCGGCGGCGTCGGCATCGAGTTCTCCAAGCTGCCCTTCGACCACCTGCTCTTCACCGGCTCGGGCCAGACGGGCAAGGCCGTGATGGCGGCTGCGGCCGCCAACCTCTGCCCCGTGACGCTTGAGCTGGGCGGCAAGTCGCCCGCCATCGTGCTGGACGACTTCCCGCTGCGCACGGCCGCGGAGCGCCTGGTCTACGTGAAGTTCCTGAACGCAGGACAGATCTGCACCACGGTGGACCATGCCTATGTGCCACGCGCCCGGGTGGAGGAATTCGTGCGACTGGCGCGCGAGATCGTCGCGCAACGCTACCCCGCGCTGGACACGCCGGACTACACCAGCATCATCGACGCCCGGGCCTATACACGCCTGAAGAACGCGATGGACGAAGCACAGGCACGCGGCGCGCAACTGATTCCGCTGATTCCTGGCCCAGCTTTCGACGAGGCGAAGCACCGCATCGCGCCGCACCTGTTGCTGAACGCGCCCGCCGATTGTGAACTGATGCTGCGCGAAATTTTCGGCCCCATCCTGCCCGTCATCGCCTACGACGATCTGGAGACCGAGGTGATCCAGCGCGTCAACGCCGGCCCCCGCCCGCTGGCGCTTTACCCCTTCACGAACGACAAGGCGCAGCAGGAGAAACTACTGACTCGCATCATGTCCGGTGGCGTCTCCCTCAACGATGCCTTGTTCCATGTTGCCCAAGACGAGCTGCCCTTCGGCGGCGTGGGCGCCTCGGGCATGGGGCATTACCACGGGTTCGAAGGTTTCCTCACCTTCTCAAAATTGCGGCCTGTGTTCATGCAGGCACGGTTCTCTACTGCCGCCTTGCTGGCGCCGCCTTATGGGAAGCTGGCGAATCGCTTGCTGAAGTTTCTGCTTCGCTAGCGTTTGGGCGGGCCTGACTAGGTGTTCACACTTGGTTGGCTGTGCGCGAGCTGGGCTGTGTGCCGAGGCGCTCATACGGGAGCGGTCGGCTTTGCCGACTTCGCATCGCCAGGGTGGCACACGCCTGTCCGGCATAACTCGCTGCGCGCTCTACGAGCGCTACGCTCAGACAGTTGCCGGAAATCAGATCACAAAGCGCGCTGACTTCAGCGCGCCACGGCGTGCACCACCCTGACGATGCCGCCCCCGAAATCGCACCACGGCACACAGCCCAGCTCGCGCACGGCAAGAACGCAGGCACGCAGTTGTAGGAACTCCCCCTGGCAGAAAGCGTGAGCCGGGCCGGCCGCCGGGGCGCGATTTCGGGGATGGCCTTGCCCAAAGGGCGAAAAGCCGCTGCGCGCCGAAGTCGGCGCGCTTTGTGATCTGATTTCCGGCATCTTGTCTGAACGGAGCGCTCGCAGAGCGCGCAGTGAGTTATGCCGGAGCGGCTTTTCGCCCTTTGGGCAAGGCGAAGTCGGCGCAGCCGACCATCCCCGTATGAGCGCGCTGGCGGCCGGCCCGGTTCACGCGCCCGCCACTCACTCAAGCACCCGACCTAAAACGTCAATCCCCAATCGCGCAATTCACCACTTTGGCATTCAGCAATTCAAGGCACACCGACGGCGCAATCCCCACCAGATACCCCCGCCGCCCGCCGTTGATGGCGATCTTCGGCAAGGCCAAGATGCTCTCCTCGATGTAGACCGGCATCTCCCGCTTCGTGCCGAAAGGCGAGGTGCCACCCACCAAGTAACCGCTGTGCCGGTTCGCCACCTCGGGCTTGCAGGGTTCGACCGACTTGGCGCCGATCTGCCGCGCCAAGTTCTTGGTGGACACCTTGCGGTCGCCATGCATCAACACAATCAATGGCTTCGCGTCCTGGTCCTGCATGACCAGGGTCTTCACGACCTCGTGCTCCGGGAACCCGAGCTGCCGCGACGATTCCGCCGTGCCGCCGTGCTCCACGTAGTCATACAGGTGCTCGGTGAACGCCACCCCCCGCGCCTTCAACAAGGCCGTGGCGGGCGTTTCCGAAACATGCTCTTTCTTCGCCATGAAAAAACGTCCACTCACACCGCCGGATCGCGGATCTCCTTGCGGATATGGTCGATCGCCTGCAACAACTCGGGCGACAGCGTCGTGCCCCAGGCGTCCAGATCCTCGTCCAACTGCGCCACCGAGGTCACGCCGATGATGGTGCTCGCCACCTGCCACTTGGTGTAGCAGAAGGCCAGCGCCAAACGCGTGGGCGTCAGACCGTGCGCACGCGCCAGTGCGTTGTAACGGCGAGCGGCCTCCAGCGCCTCAGGGCGTCCCCAGCGCTGCTTGCGCGATGACTCGAACTTGGTCAGGCGAGCCTCCTCGGGCGCACCCGGGCCGATGAAACCACTCGCGTCGTACTTGCCCGTCAAGGCGCCAAAACCCAGCGGCGAATAGGCCAACAGGCCCACGTTCAGACGGTGCAGCGTTTCATCCAGGCCATTCTCGACCGTGCGGTTGCTCAGGCAATACGGGTTCTGCACCGTCGCCACGCGCGGCAGTCCGTGCTGTTCGGCCAGGCGCACGAACTCATGCACACCGTAGGGCGTTTCGTTCGACAGGCCGATGGCGCGGACCTTGCCGGCTTTCACGAGCTTGTCCATGGCCTCCAGCTGGGCGAGGATGGGCGTGAGCGCCGCGTCTTCCTTCCTGGACTTCTCCACGTCGAAGTACATGGCACCGAAAGCCGGCACGTGGCGCACCGGCCAGTGGATCTGGTAGAGGTCGATCACGTCCGTCTTCATGCGCTTCAAGCTGCCTTCGCACGCCGCAATGATGTCCTCCGGGGTCAGGTTCGTGGAGCCATTGCGCACCCAGGGCATGCCACGCGAAGGCCCGGCCACCTTGGTCGCCAGCACCATCTTCTTGCGGGCATCGGGGCGCTTGGTCAGCCAGTTGCCGATGATCTTCTCGGTCGCATTGAAGGTCTCGGCCCGCGCGGGCACCGAGTACATCTCGGCGGTGTCGAGGAAATTCACGCCCCGCTCCAGGGAACGGTCCAGGATGGCGTGCGCGTCCGCCTCGTTCACCTGCTCGCCAAAGGTCATCGTGCCCAGACAGATGGGCGTGACGCGCAGGTCGCTGGTGCCTAGCGGGACGAGGTTCATCGCAGGGGTCATGGTGTGTTTCTTTCTCGGGTTCGTAGGAATGCCCGGCGAGTTTACGACCTGCCCTGGGGCCACGCCGAAGTCACGCCATTGACTGAGCCGGCCCTGCGGCCTTCGTATGATCGGTGCCATGTACCAGCCTCGTCGCATCGCCCGCAGCGGCCACGTTCCCGTCCGCACCCTGAACTACCACGTGCTGCGTTGGGGACCCGATTCCCTGCAGGCCGCCGCCCAGCCTCCCCTGGTGTTGATGCATGGCTGGATGGACGTGGCCGCATCCTTCCAGTTCGTGGTTGACGCCTTCGGCGAGGCCTTTGTGCAGGGCCGCCCCATCATCGCGGCGGACTGGCGCGGCTTCGGCCTGACCGAAGGCCCGTCGCAAGACCACTATTGGTTTCCCGACTACCTAGCCGACCTGGATTTCCTGCTCGACCAGATTGCCCCCGGCCAACCCGTGGACCTCCTCGGCCACAGCATGGGCGGCAATGTGGTCATGCTGTACGCGGGGGCTCGACCCGAGCGTATCCGCCGTCTGATCAACCTTGAAGGCTTTGGCCTGCCGGCGACCCGGCCCGAGCAAGCCCCCGCGCGTCACGCGACCTGGATGGACGAACTCAAGCAATTTCATCGCGGCGACATGGCGCTCAAGACCTACGCCGATGCCGATGGGGTGGCCCGCCGCCTCATGAAGACCAACCCGCGTCTGCCTGAGGACAAGGCGCAATGGCTGGCACGGCAATGGGCTCGGCCGATCACGCAGGGGCCGAACCAGGGAGCCTGGGAAATCCTGGGTGACGCGGCGCACAAGATCGTCAACGCCCAGCTCTACCGCGTGGACGAGGTGCGAGCCGCCTATGCCGCCATCACAGCCCCTGTGCTCGTCGTCGAAGCCTCCGACACGCAGATGGAACAGTGGTGGCAAGGACGCTATAGCCTGGCGGAATTCCACGAACGGCTGCAAGCTGTGCCAGGGTTGCGGCGCGAAGTCATTCAAGACGCGGCGCACATGTTGCACCATGACCAGCCCGCGCAATTGGCGGCCCTGATCGAGGACTTCCTGTCCAACTAAAATACCCGGTTCACGGGCGCATGGCATGGAATGGCGCGCCCACTCCTCCCGGACCGCCTCAGAACACGACAGGATTGCCCACCATGGACGCAGAACAGATCAACGCCATCGGCGCTCAACTGGCCGACCTCAGCCAGCGCACGGTTGAACTTCGGGGGTATCTTTGACTACGATGCCAAGGCTGAACGACTGAGGACGGTCAACGCGTCCCTGGAAGACCCCACGGTCTGGAACGACCCCAAGAAGGCGCAGGAACTCGGCAAGGAGAAAAAGTCGCTGGACGAGGTGGTCGTCACGCTCAACCGTCTCACCAGCGAACTGGCCGACAACTCCGAGCTCTTTGAAATGAGCAAGGAAGACGGTGACGAGGCGGGCCTGCGCACCATCCAGGCCGAGGCGGGCAAGCTCGCGGAGATCGTCGAGAAACTCGAATTCCGCCGCATGTTCAACAACCCGGCAGACCCCCTGCCCGCCTTCCTGGACATCCAGGCGGGCGCGGGCGGCACCGAGGCCTGCGACTGGGCCAGCATGCTGCTGCGCCAGTACCTCAAGTACGCCGAGCGCAAGGGCTTCAAGGCCACGGTGGAAGACGAAACCCCGGGTGACACCGCCGGCATCAAGAGCGCGACCATCAAGATCGAAGGCGACTACGCCTTCGGCCTGCTGCGCACCGAAACCGGCGTGCACCGCCTGGTGCGCAAGTCGCCCTTCGACAGTTCGGGGGGGCGCCACACCAGCTTTGCGTCCATCTTCGTCTACCCGGAGATTGACGACACCATCGAGATCGAAATCAACCCGGCCGATGTCCGCACCGACACCTTCCGCGCCAGCGGCGCGGGCGGCCAGCACATCAACAAGACCGACTCGGCCGTGCGCCTGACGCACATCCCCACCGGCATCGTGGTGCAGTGCCAGGACGGGCGCAGCCAGCACAGCAACCGCGACGTGGCCTGGCGCCGTCTGCGCAGCCGCCTGTACGACCATGAGATGAAGAAGCGCATGGCCGAACAGCAGAAGCTCGAGGACACCAAGACCGACGTGGGCTGGGGCCACCAGATCCGCAGCTACGTGCTGGACCAGAGCCGCATCAAGGACCTGCGCACCAACTACGAGACCTCGGCCACCCAGAAGGTTCTGGACGGTGATCTCGACCCATTCATCGAAGCTTCACTGAAGCAGGGAGTCTGAAATCATGCGTGAAGGACAAACCACCGTCATCCGGCGCGAGGACTACACGGCCCCCGCCTTCTGGATCGACAGCGTCGAGCTGACCTTCGACCTGGACCCGGCCAAGACCCGTGTGCTCAACAAGATGCGCCTGCGTCGCAACCCCGAGGTTGCCGCGCAGGCCCTGAAGCTCGACGGCGAGGAACTGAACCTCGCCCGCGTCTTGGTGAATGGCCAGGGAACGAGCTTCAAGACCGAAGGTGACCAGCTCGTGCTGGAAAACCTGCCCACGGGCACAGACGCCTTCGACCTGGAAATTTTCACCACCTGCACGCCCGAGAAGAACAGCAAGCTCATGGGCCTGTACGTGAGCCAGGGCACCTTCTTCACGCAGTGCGAAGCTGAGGGCTTTCGCCGCATCACCTACTTCCTCGACCGTCCGGACGTGATGGCCAGCTACACGGTCACCCTGCGCGCGGACAAGAAGAAATACCCCGTGCTGCTGTCCAACGGCAACCTGGTCGAGCAAGGCGAGCTGGAAGGCGGCCGCCACTACGCCAAGTGGGTCGATCCGCACAAGAAGCCCTGCTACCTCTTCGCCCTGGTGGCGGGCCAGCTGGTCGCGCGTGAACAGCGCATCAAGGCCCGCAACGGCCGCGAACACTTGCTGCAGGTCTATGTGCGCCCTGGCGACTTGGACAAGACCGAGCACGCGATGAACTCGCTGATGGCCTCCATCGCCTGGGACGAGGCACGCTTCCAGCTGCCGCTGGACCTGGACCGCTTCATGATCGTCGCCACCAGCGACTTCAACATGGGCGCGATGGAGAACAAGGGCCTCAACATCTTCAACACCAAGTTCGTGCTGGCCAGCCAAGCCACGGCCACCGACGTCGACTACGCCAACATCGAGAGCGTGGTGGGTCACGAGTACTTTCACAACTGGACCGGCAACCGCGTGACCTGCCGCGACTGGTTCCAGCTCTCGCTCAAGGAAGGCCTGACCGTCTTCCGCGACCAGGAATTCAGCATGGACCTGGCGGGCGAGGCCAGCGCCCGCGCCGTCAAGCGCATCGAGGACGTGCGCGTGCTGCGCACCGCCCAGTTCCCGGAAGACGCGGGCCCCATGGCCCACCCGGTGCGCCCCGACAGCTACATCGAGATCAACAATTTCTACACGGTCACGGTGTACGAAAAAGGCTCGGAAGTCGTGCGCATGCAGCAGACGCTGACGAGTCGCGAGGGTTTCGCCAAGGGTATGGCGCTGTACTTCCAGCGCCATGACGGCCAGGCCGTGACCTGCGACGACTTCGCCCAGGCCATCGCCGACGCCAACCCCGGCTCTGAACTCGCGCGCCTGCTGCCGCAGTTCAAGCGCTGGTACAGCCAGGCGGGCACGCCCCAGGTCGCGGCGCACGGCCGCTACGACGCGACGGCGCAGCGCTACACGCTGACGCTCACGCAGAGCTGCCCGCCCACGCCAGGCCAGGCCGAGAAACTGCCGTTCGTGATCCCCGTCGCCCTGGGCCTGCTGTACGCCGATGGTCGTGAAATCCCCGACAGCGCCCGCACGGTCGTGCTCAGCGAGACGCAGACCGAGGTGGTGTTCGAAGGCGTGGTGTCCGAGCCCGTGCCCTCGCTGCTGCGCGGCTTCAGCGCGCCCGTGGTGCTGCGCTACGACTACAGCGATGCCGAGTTGCTGACCCTGCTGGCGCACGACAGCGACCCCTTCAACCGCTGGGAAGCCGGCCAGCGCCTGGCTCTCAAACGCGCCCTGGCTGCCATCGAGAGCGGCACCGTCGAACGACCGCTGGACGCGGCCTACCTGGACGCGATGGGCGCCGTGCTGCGCCACCCGCAGCTCGACGCCGCCTTCAAGGAACTCGTCCTCACCCTGCCCTCGGAGACCTACATCGCCGAGCAGTTGGACGTGGTGGACCCGCAGCGCGTGCACGCTGTGCGCGAGGCCATGCGTGGCCAGCTCGCGCTGGAGTTGCGCGAGGACTGGGCCTGGGCCTACGAACAGCACCAAGACACGGGCGCCTACCGGCCCGATGCCCTGTCATCCGGCCGGCGCGCGCTGGCGGGCTTGTCGCTGGCCATGCTCTGCCTGGCCGCGCGCGAGACCGGCGACGTGGTCTGGCCCGGCAAGACCTACCAGCGCTTCAAGGACGCGGGCAATATGACAGACCGCTTCAACGCCCTGGCCGCCCTGGTGCAGAGCGGTCACACGCTGGCGCGCGACGCCCTACAGCGCTTCCACACCCTGTTCAAGAACGAGGCCCTGGTGTTGGACAAATGGTTCGCGTTGCAAGCCGGCGCGTCCGACCGCAGCGGCGACGTGCTGCCCGCCGTCAAGCAGCTCATGAAGCACCCGGACTTCACGCTCAAGAACCCCAACCGTGCGCGCAGCCTGATCTTCAGCTACTGCAGCGCCAACCCCGGCGCCTTCCACCGCGCCGACGCGGCCGGTTATGTGTACTGGAGCGAGCGCGTGCTGGAACTCGACGCCCTCAACCCACAGGTCGCCGCCCGCCTTGCGCGCGCGCTGGACCGCTGGAAGAAGCTGGCCGAGCCCTACCGCCACGCCGCCCGCGAGGCCATCGCCCGTGTCGCCGCCAAGCCGGACCTGAGCAACGATGTGCGCGAGGTGGTCACGCGTGCGCTGGCCGAAGAATGAACGAGAACCGAACCATGAGTCAGAAGATTTCCCTCAGCCGATACCTCGTCGAGCAACAGCGCGTCCACGGCCATATCCCGTCCGAGCTGCGCCTGCTGCTCGAGGTGGTGGCGCGCGCCTGCAAGAGCATCAGCCACGCCGTCAACAAGGGCGCTCTGGGCGGCGTGCTGGGCAGCGCCGACAGCGAGAACGTGCAGGGCGAGGTGCAGAAGAAGCTGGACATCATCGCCAACGAGGTGCTGATCGAGGCCAATGAATGGGGCGGCCACCTGGCCGCCATGGCCAGCGAGGAGATGGACAGCATCTACGCCGTGCCCAACCGCTACCCGCAAGGCGAGTACCTGCTGCTGTTCGACCCGCTGGACGGCAGCAGCAACATCGACGTGAACGTCAGCATCGGCACCATCTTCAGCGTGCTCAAGAAGCACCACGATGACCCGAACAAGATCGAACCCGTCACCGAAGCCGACTTTCTGCAGGCCGGTAAGCAGCAGGTCGCGGCCGGCTACTGCGTGTACGGTCCTCAAACCACGCTGGTGCTGACCGTGGGTGACGGCGTGGCCATGTTCACGCTGGACCGCGAGCAGGGCTCCTTCGTGCTCACGCAGGAAAACGTGCGCATCCCCGAAGACACGAAGGAATTCGCCATCAATATGTCGAACATGCGCCACTGGGACGCCCCGGTGAAACGCTACATCGACGAATGCCTGCAAGGCAAGGAAGGTCCACGCGGCAAGGACTTCAACATGCGCTGGATCGCCAGCATGGTGGCCGACGTGCACCGCATCCTCACGCGCGGCGGCGTCTTCATGTACCCCTGGGACAAGCGCGAGCCGGACAAACCCGGCAAGCTGCGCCTGATGTACGAGGCCAACCCCATGAGCTGGCTGGTCGAGCAGGCCGGTGGCGCAGCCACCAACGGCCGCCAGCGCATCCTGGACATTCAACCCAAGAAGCTGCACGAGCGTGTGAGCGTCATCCTCGGCAGCAAGAACGAGGTGGAGCGCGTGACGACTTACCACCAGGCCTGAGGCCGAGGCCACCGTTCCCACCCCGAGGCAGTCCCTGAACGCCGCAGCAAATATCCTATAATCCAGGGCTTCGCCGGTGTAGCTCAGTTGGTAGAGCAGCTCATTCGTAATGAGAAGGTCGAGGGTTCGATTCCTTTCTCCGGCACCAGGTTCAAGCCCGGAAGCGTCCAAGCGCTTCCGGGCTTTTCCTTTTCCCCCGGAAAAACGGCCTCTCGCATTCCGTTTGTGCTCATCAAAGTTTGCCGGTATCCATGGGTATGCGAAGTACAAGCACAGACGGCGCTATGAAAATGAAAAAGTCGGCAAACGCCGACTTTTTCATTTCCCACTCCACCCACGACATCAAACTGTCTTCCATCCGGTGAATGGAACGAATTTCCCATCCCATACGGACCCTCGTTGCGCAGCGGCGTCCGTCCCCATCTCGTAGCGGTTTTCACCCGCTGCTCGCAATTGAGTCTCCCAGCGCCACGTAGGAACGACGAGCATTTTGGGTCGGCTGGGATCGCTATTGTTCATTGCAATCGCAATGCTGAAGGCCGCTTCCGTATTGAATTGCCGACCCAGATCGATCATCTGACTGAAGTTCTCGACATCCAGATGAAATCTCCCCAATCCGGCGCGACCACTCGTGTTGTCACTCATCCCGACGTACTCGATGATGGATTTCGCCAAGTCCCGAGCGTTGTCAGAAAACTCCTTGGACTGATTGGCGAGTGTTTTGATGCTGTCCCTTTGCATCCACGTCAGTTTGGTGTTCTTGCCATCGGTAATGACGACGGAACCATCCTGGGCCAGCGTGAAGCCAAAATCCGTGTTGACGAAGCCATTCTTCACCTTGAAGGCTTCCCACGCATCGCCCGTCGTACTCGTCAATTCCTCGAGTTCAAGTCTCTTTTGCTTGTAGACGGCCTCTTCTTCTGCGTTGCGAGGTCCGGTATAGACCAAAGCCTTGATGGTCGCCTTGGAATATGTCACTTCCGGCACTTGCTCGAGGTTGATCTTCAGGATGGCGCTGCGCTTATCCTCGACCAGTTGCTCCAGTGAGAGCCCATCGGGTGTGGTCTCGGTTTCCGCTACGGTCACCTTGCTGCTGGCGGCCCTGGCCTGCGTCGCCCGCAGTTCCGAAGCCCAATCTTTCACTGCGCTGCTGAATGCAGCAATACTTGTACTCACGCTCATTTTCGTCCCCCTGTATGAGCCTGTTATCAGGTTTCGTCATCGGAGATCGGCACCTTGCGCTGAAACTTGAGTGCATCAACAAATCAAAAGCCCGCCATCCTCGCGGATGACGGGCTTTTTCTTGGTCCTGATCAATGCATCCGGCTTACTCGGCCGTGATCCCCGCTGCCTTGATGACCTTGCCCCATTTGCCGGTCTCTGCCGCCTGGAAGCGCGCGAGTTCGGCGGGGGTGGTAGTCCAGGCCACACTGCCGCTGGACTCAAAGAAGGCTTGGGTCGATGCGCTCTTGACCGCGGTCACCAGCAACTGGTTGAGCTTGGACACCACGGGCGCGGGCGTGCCGGCGGGCGCATAGGCCGCGAACCAATAGCCCATGTCGTAGCCCTTGACGCCGGCCTCTGCGATGGTGGGCACGTCAGGCAGCATGGCACTGCGGGTCGGCGTCGAATAACCCAGGGCGCGCAACTTGCCGGCCTTGACCTGGGGCACGCCGGTGGAGGCATCGGTGATCATCAGGTCGATCATGCCGCTCAGCAGATCGGTGATGGCCAGCGGGTTGCTCTTGTAGGGGATGTGCAGCAGGTCGATGCCCGCCATCTGCTTGAGCATTTCCCCGGCCACGCGGCTGGAGGAGCTGCCGCTGCCGAAGGTCAGCTTGCCCGGCGATTGGCGCGCCGCGGCCAGCAGATCGCCCAGGTTCTGGTAGGGCGAATTGGCGTTGACCACCAGCACCTGCCCACCCTTGCCCAGACCGGTCAGGGGCACGAAGTCCTTGACGGGGTCGTAGGGCAGTTTCTTGTAGAGGTGCTCGTTGGCCGCATGCGTGGTGTTGGTCGTGATCAGCACGGTGTAGCCATCGGCCGTGGCGCGCGCCACGCCAGACGCCGCCGGCATGCCGCTGGCGCCGGCCTTGTTCTCGACCACCACCGCCTGGCCAGTCTGTTCGGTGATGGATTTGCCCAGCGCGCGCGCCAACAGGTCGGTCGCGCTGCCTGCGGCAAAGGGCACCACGAAGGTGATGGGTTTGTTCGGGTAGCTCTGCGCATGGGCTTGGCCCAGGCCAAGGCCCAGCAGCGTGGTAGCCGCCACCAAGGCGAGTTGTCGGGTCCAACGGGACATGTTCATCAAAGTCTCCTCAGGGTTGTGGTGAAAGAAAACACAATCAGTCATCCCTTGCCGGACCGACCAGGTGAGCGGCGTGTTCCACCGGCACCTCGACCACCAGATCCAACAGCAGGTAGGACAGCGCCTTGCCATGGCTGTCCAGGTTGAGCGCATCGTTGACACCGCCGTCCAGCACCTGGTCGATCACGAAGTTCATCGCCTGCAGGCGCGGCAACAGATGGCGCCGCACCGAGGCCGGACGACGGTGCGCGAACTGGCGGGCCACGACTTCTTCCGTGACTTGTTCGACCAACAGCGGCCAGAACACCGGGTGCCAAGCGATCACGCTGATGTTGGAACGGTCGCCCTTGTCGCCGGTGCGGCCATGGGCCAGGCGGTGCAAGGGCACGTGGATCGTGGGCGCGCTCATGCGGCCTCCTCAATGAAGCGGTGTGAGGCCGGCACGCTCTCGCGCGGCACCAGGCAGGACACCGTGCCCAGGCGAGGCCGCAAGGCCGTGCGCACGCCCCCCCCGCCAGCCGGACCGCAGGTGTAGAGCGCCGTGACTTCGCGCGCCAGGCGCTCGGCGCTGCCCTTGTCGGCATGGCGCAGGGCCACCCGCAGGCGCACGTCCCGCGCGTCGCCTGGGGCCTGCGTGTCCAGCCAGCGGCCGGCGTCGTCGCCGAAGATGCTGCTCACGCCAATCAGGTCCACGCGCAACGGCCCCAGGCCCTGCAGGCGCTCGCGCAGCACCTGCGCGGCCAGCCGCGCGCGCGCCTCAGCCCGGGCGCCAGCGTAGGAAATCTCGCCCTCGGCCAGCCAGCCGGTCTCGTGGCAGATATTGACTTTCAAGGTGGCAGGCCGGGGGTGGCCGCGCACGCCCGTCAACCGCACACGGTCGGTTGCAAGCTGCGTGACCTCGGCCTCGCTCAGGTCGGCCACCACGTCGGGCGTCAGGTAGGCCTGCGGGTCGTGCACCTCGTAGAGCAGTTGTTCCTTGACCGTGTGTTCGTCGATGCGCCCGCCCGTGCCGGGCGGCTTGGTGAGGGTGCAATGGCCCTCGGCGTCGATCTCGGCGATCGGGTAACCCAGATTCGCCAGACCGGGCACATCCTTGAAACCGGGGTCGGCGTAATACCCCCCGCTGACCTGGGCGCCGCATTCCAGCAGATGGCCCGCCATGGTCGCGCGGGCCAGGCGATCCCAATCGTCGCGCCGCCAGCCGTAGTGGGCCAGGGCAGGCCCGACGGTGAGCGAAGGGTCCGCGACACGGCCACAGACCACGATCTGCGCGCCCTCCAGCAAGGCGTCGGCGATGGCCTCGGCGCCAAGGTAGGCATTGGCCGAGACCACCTGCAGGCCGGTGGCCGAATCCGCCCACAGTGAGCGGCGGTTGGCCGGACTCAGATCGTCGCCCTCCACCACGGCGATGCGCGGCGGCGGCAGGCCCAGCTCATGCGCCAGGGCATGGATGCGCCGGGCGGCGCCGACCGGGTTGGCCGCGCCAAAGTTGCTGACGATGCGCACGTTGGCACCCAGGCAGCGCGCCAGCACGGGCCGCAGCAATTCGTCGAGCAGAGGCTCGTAACCCCCGTCCGGATTGCCGCGGCGTGCCAGTTGCGCCAGCGCGAGCGTGCGTTCGGCCAGGGTCTCGAAGATCAGCACGGACGGGCCGCCGCTGGCGATCAGCGCCTCCACGACGGGGGCCGCCGCGTCCACGCGGTCGCCGGAAAAGCCGGCGGCGCAGCCGATGCGCAACAGGGGTTGGTTCATGTCTCCTCGCCACCACTGCCCGGCAAGGGCGGAACTCTGGGTGCTTGTCGGAGGAGGACTCTAGGCGCTACGCTGTCATCCGTGAAATCGAATATTCAAATCAATTCATCCACCATTCAGATGAATATCTCATCCCGCGACCTGCGCGCCTTCATGGCCCTGGCCACCGAACGCAACTTCACGCGCGCCGCCGCGGCCTGCCATCTCTCACAACCGGCTTTCAGCGCCCTGGTGCAGCAACTGGAGGAGACCCTGGGCGTGCGCCTCTTCGACCGCAGCACGCGCCATGTCGCGCTGAGCCAAGATGGCGTGGAGTTCGAGCACGCTGCCCGCCGCGTACTTGCCGAACTCGATGCCCTGGTTTCCGGCATGCGCGAGCGGGCCGCGCGGGAACGCGGGCGGGTCTCGATCGCGCTGCTGCCCTCCCTGGCCGCGGACTGGTTGCCGCAGGTGCTGGCGGGTTTTCATGCCGCCTACCCGGGTATCGAGATCGAAGTGGCCGATGTGCTGTCCGAACCCTGCATCGAACTCGTGCGCGGCGGGCGCTTTGACTTCGCGCTCGCGGCCACGCGCGCAGAAACGCCGGAGTTGCGTGCCGAGAAGTTCTGCGGCGACGGCTTCCATCTCGTCTGCCCAGCCGGCCATCCGCTGGCCCAGTTGCGCAATCCACGCCCGCGTGATGTGGCAGCTTGGCCCTTCATCCACCTGTCCCGCACGTCCAGCGTGCGCCAGTACCTGGACGCAGCAACACACCCGCAGCCGCTGCGTGCGGTGCTGGAAGTCGAACAACTGGCCACGGTCGCGGGCATGGTGCGCTCCGGCCTCGGCGTCAGCATCGTCCCGACGCTCACGCTCTACCAATTCCGATCCCCTGGGCTGGAGATCCGTGCCCTGCGCTGGCCGGGTCTGACACGCCAGATCTACCTGGTGCGGCGCCGCGATCGTGGCCTCTCACCCGCCGCGCAGGGTCTGTACGACTGGGTCATGACGCACAAACCGCGGGAAGAAAAATCAGCGCGGCAAGCCTGAGCGACGGCGCGCACCTCAGTGCGTACGGGACGGTGGTGCCTTGTCGGACGAGAGCTTGCCCAGGGCACCGATGGAATGCAGGTGGGCGTAAATCCAGGCCACCCAACTCTTGGTGAACCAGAGCTCCAGCGTGTCGCCGCGCAGCTCGGAAAACTTCTGCGTGTTGACGGCGTGCAGGCCTTGCAGCCTGACAGGGCGCCCTCCATCCCGGGGCCGGACTTCGACCTCGAAGGGCGCCAGCAGTCCTTTCTGTGCCAGGGCGTCGCAGAAGTCACGCGTGCGTCGCATCTCGGTGTCGAACTGACGCAGGAAGGCCAGCACTTTCTCAAGCGACTCGGACTGGCCACTCTCCGTGAACAGCAATTCACCCTCGCTTTCAGAGAGCGCCTGGCTTTTTTCGTCGACACAGACCGTGCCGTCCGCCGCCAGGGCAAAGGGGTAACGCCGGATGAAAGCGGGCACGTAACTGCCCTGCCAATTGCCCTGGACGTCCACCAGCTCGTGACCGCTGTTGGACAGGGACATCATCACCACGGGGAAGAAACGGCCGTCGTCGCCCTTCTTGAACAGCACCGTCATGTCGCGACTGGCCTCGAAGAATTCGATGCCTGCCAGCGGCACGGAATTCACGCCCGCGGAAAACGCAAAACCATCGTCCAAGGCCTTCAAGCGCAGCTTCTTGTGCCGTTCGCGGTTCAGAGCCACGAGTTTTTCGTAAAACAGCAGTTCACTCATCGTCTCAGCCTCTTTCTTTGCTTCGGTTCCTCATCCGTCCCCGTGCATCGCCCCGGGTCAGTTCAGGCGCATCCGCTCCCGGTGCGTCAGTGCGCCTTGTCCCAGTTCACCCCGACGCCGACCTCGGCCAGCAGCGGCACCTTGAGTTGGGCGACACCGGCCATGAGTTTCGGGATTTCACGCTTGAGCCAATCCACCTCGTCCTCGGGCACCTCAAACACCAGTTCATCGTGCACCTGCATGATCATCTTGGTTTTGCGCCCCTCGGCGTCAAGCACGCGCTGCACCGCGTTCATGCTGAGCTTGATGAGGTCGGCCGCCGTTCCCTGCATGGGCGCGTTGATGGCGGCGCGCTCGGCGCCGCTGCGGCGCGGGCCGTTGGGTGAGTTGATCTCGGGCAGGTAGAGGCGGCGCCCGAACACGGTCTCCACATAGCCCTTGGCCTTGGCCGAGGCGCGGGTCTCGTCCATGTAGCGCTTGACGCCAGCGAAACGGTCGAAGTAGCGCTCGATGTAGTTCTTGGCCGCGGTGTTGTCGATGCCCAGGCTCTTGGCCAGGCCGTAGCTGCTCATGCCGTAGATCAGCCCGAAGTTGATCGTCTTGGCGTAACGTCGCTGCTCGCTGGTCACGGCGCTGGTGGGCACACCAAACACCTCCGAGGCGGTGGCGCGGTGTACATCCATGCCGTCATGGAAGGCCAGCAGCAGGGCCGCGTCGCCACTGAGGTGGGCCATGATGCGCAGCTCAATCTGCGAGTAGTCCGCGCTGGCGATGAGGCAGCCGGGCGAAGCGATGAAGGCCTCGCGCACGCGGCGGCCTTCGGGCGTGCGGATGGGGATGTTCTGCAGATTGGGGTCATTGCTGGACAGCCGCCCTGTCACCGCCACCGCTTGCGCGTAGTGCGTGTGTACCCGCCCCGTGCCGGGCAAGGCCATCTGCGCCAGCTTATCGGTGTAGGTGCCCTTGAGCTTGGACAGGCCGCGGTGTTCCAGGATCTTGGCGGGCAGCGGATAGTCGTCGGCCAGCTTCTCCAGCACCTCCTCGTCGGTGCTGGGCGCGCCGGTCGCGGTCTTCTTGATGACCGGCAGGCCCAGCTTGCCGAAGAAGATCTCCCCGATCTGCTTGGGACTGCCCAGGTTGAAGGGCTGGCCGGCCAGCTCATAGGCCTCCTGCTCTAGTTGCAGGATGCGTTGCCCCAGCTCGTGGCTTTGCTGCGCCAGCGTGGGCGCGTCGATCAGCACGCCGTTGCGCTCGATGCGGTAGAGCGTCTCGCTGCTGGCGATCTCCAGCTCGTAGATGCTCTTGAGCTTGCCGCCCTCCTGGGCGTCCTTTTCCAAACGCGGCCAGAGCGTGCGGTGCACGTCCAGGGTCTGGTCGCTGTCCTCGCAGGAGTACTCCGCCGCCTTGTCGATGGCAACCTGGCTGAATGGAATCTGCTTGGCGCCCTTGCCGCACAGGTTTTCGTAGTTGATGCCTTTGCGCCCCAGGTGGCGTTCGGCCAAGCTGGCCAAGCCGTGCGGCTTGTGCACTTCCAGCACGTAACTCTGCAACATGGTGTCGTGCACATACCCTTGCACTTCGATGCCATGGTTGGCGAACACGTGGCGGTCGTACTTGACGTGCTGGCCCAGTTTCTTCTTCGCGGGGTTTTCGAGCCAGGGTTTGAGCTTCGCCAGCACTTCGTCGCGGGGCAACTGCGCGGGCGCATCGGGGTAGTCGTGCATCAGCGGGATGTAGGCCGCCTCGCCGGGCGTCACACTGAAGCTGATCCCCACGATCTCGGCCACCATCTCGTCGAGCGAGGTGGTTTCGGTGTCCAGGGCCACGAGTTCCGCAGCCTCGATGCGCGCCAGCCAGGTGTTGAAGGCCTCCCAATCGAGGATGGTGTCGTAGACCACCTGCGTGATCGATGGCGTCACCGGCGCGGGCTCGTCGAACAGGCCTGGCGCTTCGGCAGCGGTTCTGGCTGCCGAGGCCTTGTCCGCCAAGGCCTTGGCCAGGCCCTTGAAACCATAGCGCTCGTAGAAGGTCTTGAGCGCATCATTGTCGGGCGTGCCGACGCGCACCGCATCCAGCGCGGGCAGGCCCGGCACCCAGCCGTTCAGGTCGCAATCCGTCTTGATGGTCAGCAGTTGGCGGCCCGTGGGCAACCAGTCCAGCGCCTTGCGCAGGTTCTCGCCCGCCGCACCCTTGACCTCGGCCGCGCGCGCCACCAGGGCGTCCAGCGAGCCGTATTCCGTCAGCCACTTGGCAGCAGTCTTCGGTCCGACCTTGTCCACGCCCGGCACGTTGTCCACCGCATCGCCCACCAGGGTCTGGTAATCCACCATCAAGGCGGGCGGCACGCCAAATTCCGCCGTCACGCCCGCCACGTCACGCCGCTTGCCGTTCATGGTGTCGACGATGACGATGTGCTCGTTGACGAGTTGGCTCAGGTCCTTGTCACCGCTGCTGATGAACACCTCCACGCCCTGGGCGGCGGCGGTCACGGCCAGGGTGCCGATCACGTCGTCGGCCTCCACGCCGGGCACGTCCAGAACGGTCCAACCCATCAAGCGCACGACTTCGTGGATCGGTTCGATCTGCGCGCGCAGATCATCGGGCATGGGCGCGCGCTGGGCCTTGTACTCGGGGTAGATCGCGTCGCGGAAGGTGGGGCCCTTGGCATCGAACACGCAGGCCGCGTAGTCGGCGGTGACTTCTTTGCGCAGGCTCTGCAGCATATTGATCATGCCGCGGATGGCCCCCGTGGGCGGACTGGCCGGATCGCCCGGCACGGCGCGCAAATCCGGCATGGCGTGGAAGGCGCGGTAGAGGTAGCTGGAGCCGTCCACCAGCAGCAGGGTTTTCTTGTCGCTCATGGGCGAGGATTGTGCCTGCGCCGAAGGAAGAAGCCCAGGCGCTCGCGGGCGCCGCCCCCGCGGCCGCACTCTACAATTGCTTCATGTTCGCCCGCCACCTTCTACTCCCCTTGCTGACCCTGGGCTTGGCCTGCGCGCAGGCGCAGACGGCGCCCGCGCCGGAAGTTGCGGGCAAGGCGTCAACCGCCCCGTCCGCTGAACGCGGCACCGACCAGCGCGTCGAGCAGATCCAGCACGAGGACAAGGGTTCGCGCATCGAGGAACTGCGCGTGGGCGGCGAAACACGCAACATCACCGTCAGTCCCAAGGTTGGCAAGGGCACAGCCCCGGCCTACGAGGTCACGCCCGAGAGCAACAACCGCAGCCCCGCCACCAGTGACGGCAGCGGCGAAGGCCGCGCGCGTTGGAAGGTCTTTTCCTACTGACCGCGCTCGTACACCGCTCGATCCCCCTCACCGCCCACCCGACGCCGCGCCTCACCCCGGCCCCGCGCCCTCCTCTTCCAAGTTCCAGCATGGCCGTTTTCACCGAAGTCACGCCCGACCAGGCCCGCGAATTGATGCAGCAACTCGGCCTGGGCGAGTTGCAAGAACTGCGCGGCATCCAGGGCGGCATTGAGAACACCAACTACTTCGTGACCACGGAGCAGGTTGGCCCCGACGGCCAAACCCGACGGGGTGACTACGTGCTCACCCTGTTCGAGCGCCTGAGCGCCGCGCAATTGCCCTTCTACCTGCACCTGATGAAACACCTGGCGCGGGCCGGCATCCCTGTGCCAGACCCGGCGGCCCGGCCGAAGGCGGATGCCGCGCCTGGCGCCGCCCCCGAGAGCGAGGACATCCTGCACGAACTCTGCGGCAAGCCCGCCGCCGTGGTGAACCGCCTGCGCGGCGCCAGCGAACTCGCCCCGGACGTGGCGCACTGCGAGGCGGTGGGCGCGATGCTGGCGCGCATGCACCTGGCGGGTCTCGACTACGGGCGCCGCCAACCCAATCTGCGCGGCCTGCCCTGGTGGAACGAGACGGTGCCTCTGGTGCTGCCGCACCTGAATGCCGCGCAACGCACGCTCATCCTCGCCGAGCTGGCCTACCAGAACCATGTCGCGGCCTCCTCGCAATACGCTGCCTTGCCGCGCGGCCCCATCCACGCCGACCTGTTCCGCGACAACGTGATGTTCGACGGTCCGCGCGAGGCGCCTGAACTCACGGGCTTCTTTGATTTCTATTTCGCGGGCGTGGACACCCTGCTCTTCGACCTGGCAGTCTGCCTCAATGACTGGTGCATCGACCTGGCCACGGGCGCCAGCGACCTGCCCCGCAGCCTGGCCTTGCTGCGAGCCTACGCGGCTGTGCGCCCGCTGAGCGCTGCCGAGCGCGCGCTGTTGCCCGCGCTGCTGCGCGCGGGTGCCTTGCGTTTCTGGATCTCCCGCCTGTGGGACTTCTACCTTCCCCGTGAGGCCAGCCTGCTGAAACCCCACGACCCCACCCACTTCGAGCGCGTGCTGCGCCAGCGCGTCACGCGCCCCCTCTTGACCGCCGACCTGCTGACTGCTCCGGCGCCCGCTGCCGCTCTTGCCGAATGAAACTCCACCTCGTCCCCGCCCGCACGGGCTTTGCCTGGTTCCGGGCCGGCCTGCGCACCTTCTGGCGCCAGCCCCTGGCCTTCGTCGGTCTCTTCATCCTGTTCATCGCGATCGTCTCGGTCGTCAGCCTGATCCCCTACCTGGGCGGCGTGCTGGCCCTGGCCCTGCTGCCGGCCGCCACCCTGGGTTTCATGGCGGCCACGCGCGAAGCCGCCTCTGGCAAATTCCCCATGCCCGCCATCCTGCTCAGCGCCTTCCGCGCCGGCCGGCAACGTGCGCGCGCCATGCTGGTTCTGGGCCTGGCCTACGCCATCGGCCTGCTGCTGTTGCTGGGCCTGTCGGCCCTGGCCGATGATGGTCAGTTCGCGCGCATGTACCTCTTCGGCAGCCCGATGACAGCGGAGCTCGTCAATTCCAGCGCCTTTCGCAACGCCGTCTGGATTTCCATGGCGCTCTATGTACCGCTGAACATGCTGTTCTGGCATGCGCCAGCGCTGGTGCATTGGCACGATGTGCCGCCGGTGCGCAGCCTCTTCTTCAGCTTCGTGGCCTGCACGCGCAATTTCTGGGCTTTCGCGCTCTACACCCTGGCCTGGTCGGGCCTGAGCCTGCTGGTGGCCTTCGGCCTGGTCCTGCTGACCGCCCTGCTCAACCAGCCCGCCTTGCTTGGGCTGGCCATGATGCCCGTGTCCCTGCTGATGGGCGCCATGTTCATCACCTCGATCTGGTTCACCTTCCAGGACAGCTTTGTCGTGTCGGAAACCGCCTCGGCCGAGGCATGAGGCAGCACGCTGCATGACGAGCGAAACCCTGCCCCCGCTGATCGAGATCCGACCCGGCCTGTACCGGCACTACAAGAACCTGCCCTACGAGGTGCTGGGCACCGTGCGCCACAGCGAGACGCTGGAGCCCATGACGCTGTACCGCGCGCTGTATGGCGAGCGCGGCCTGTGGGTGCGGCCTGCAGCCATGTTCCAGGAAGAGGTGGTGGTGAACGGCGTGCGCCAAGCCCGCTTCACCTGGATCGGCGAGGCGGACGGCGGGAGTGACATCAGTGCGTCGGTGCGGCCCCAGACCTGAACCCGCCGCCCACCCAACGACACCACGGCCGCGCCCCGCGCGGTTTTTTCACGCCTGTTCCAGCGCCGGCGCCTCGGTGCGACCATCGGGGTGGCGCGCGAAGCGCCCTGCCTCGGCGCCATGCACCGGATCGGAAGCCGGCCAGGGCCAGCCGCCGAACTGGGTGCGGCGGTAATCCGTGAAGGCCTGCTGAATCTCAGCCTGGGTGTTCATCACGAAGGGGCCGTATTGCGCCACCGGCTCCGCGATCGGCCGACCTTGCAGCACCAGGATGTCCGCCGGCACTGGGCCGTTGACCAGCGCCACGGGCTGCGCCACCGAGGTCTCGATGCCTGCGCGGCCCTCGACCGTCTCACCATTGAGACTGAGGCTGTGCCCCTCGAAGAAATAAAGCACACGGCGCGTGCCCGGCCGCGCGGGCGGCAGCGTGAGCCCGGCGCCCGGCGCCAGCTTGAGGGTCCAGATCGCCACGTCACCCTCGGGCTGCGAAGCCCAGGAATCGGGCGGCGGCGCCAGAGGCTGACCGACGTTGGGGAACACGCCCGCGATCACGCGCAAGTTCACGCCCTCGGCCTCGATGCGCGGAATCTGAGGGCCCCACAACATAGTGAAGTGCGGCGCCACCATCTTGTTGCGCGCCGGCAGGTTGAGCCAGATCTGGAATAGCTCGGCCGGGTTCTCACGATCGCCGTGCAGCAAGGGAAACATTTCGGAATGGACGATGCCGCGCCCGGCGGTGAGCCATTGCACATCGCCCTCGCCGAATCGGGCGGCCGCGCCCAGGGAGTCTGAATGGTCGATCAGGCCATCGCGCACGATGGTCACGGTCTCGAAGCCACGGTGCGGGTGGGCGGGAAAACCAGGCACGGTCTCGCCGTGGTACATGTTCCAGCCATCCTTGTTGGCGAAGTCCTGCCCGATGGCACGACCCGCCAGCGAGGCCGCCGGCCCGAATTCACCATTGCCCTTGGGATAGGCGTCCTTGTGGTGGACGCAGAACAAAAAAGGGTCCAGGGTAGGCCACGGCGGCGCGCCCAGGGGGAACTGTTGCAGGATGGTCTTATCGTTCATGCGGATGTCCTCGATGCCTAGCCCAGGAATGGGCTTTTCCCGTACATGCGGCCTGAACCGCCTGCATCAAGCCCGCATTGTCCCCCGCTCGCGCGACCCATGCGGGCTGAAGGGTTCTGCGGCGCAAGCACCGCGATCCCCATTCGCCACAGCCACCGTCACGCGCGGCCAACAGGCCTGGGACTTGGCGATGCTGAGTCTCTGGGCAGCTCGATCACCGCCTGCAAACCGCCCTGCGCCAGATTGTGCAAGCTCAAGCGACCACGCTGCCGGCGCACAAGATCGCGGGCGATGGCCAGACCCAGGCCCACGCCGCCGGTGTGCCGGTTGCGCGAGGCCTCCAGACGGTAGAAGGGCTCGAACACCTGTTCGAGCCGCTGCGGCGGGATGCCCGGCCCGCGGTCGGAGATTTCAATGCGCAGGCACGCGGCGTCGTCACGCAGACGGACATGGGCCTGCTCTCCGTAGCGGACGGCGTTGTCGATCAGATTCACCAGCGCTCGCCGCAGCGCCGAGGCCTGGGCGCGCACCGGACGCGCCGTGCCCTCGACCCGCACGGCGTCTGGCCCGGCCGGATGGTCGTCGGCCAGGCTGGTCAACAAGGCCACCACGTCCAGCAAGACGAAAGGCTCCTCGTCGGCCACGCCGCGCAGGTAGTCCAGCGTGGCGCGGATCATCTCCTCCATGCCCGCGATGTCGTGCTGGAAGCCTTGCCGCTCCCGCGGATCGGCCAGGGACTCCGCGCGCAGGCGCAAGCGCGTGAGTGGGGTGCGCAGATCGTGCGAGACAGCGGCCACGAAACGGTCGCGCTCCTCCAACTGCCGGCGCAGCTGGGCCTGCATCTGGTTGAAGCCCCGACTGGCCTCCCGGAACTCCTGGGCACCCTCCTCCGGCAGCGGGGGCCGGTGCACGTCCTGTCCCAGCTCCCGCGCGGCATGGGCCAATCGACGGATCGGACGGGACAACCAACGCGCGCCCACCCACGCGGCCAACATCAGCGCGCCCAGCCGTACCCCAATGTCCAGCAACATGCTGGCACCCAGATGCAAGAGCCCGCCGGGCGGCGGGGGTGGCCCAGCCGGCCTCGGGGGCGAGTTCGGCCACGATGGGGGCGCGGCCCCCTGGAAACCCGGCGCGAACTCAGGATGGCCCGGCGGTGGCGTGCGCCACTCGGGCACGGGACGCAACTCAAACATCAGCGTCAAGGCCAGCAAATGACTGGCCAGCACCGCGACAAAGAGCAGCAAGGCCAAACGCCCAAAGAGTGTGGCGGGCAGCAGGCGCGATGCCAAGGCGGATAGCCAGCGCAACCACGCTGGCATCACCACGACGCCATCCCCTGCACCGAATGCACGTTGAACAGGTAGCCCGCCCCGCGCACGGTTTTGATCAAGGAGGGCGCCTGCGCGTCCTCGGCCAGCTTCTGGCGCAGGCGTGACACCAGCAGATCGATGCTGCGCTCGAAGCTGTCCATCGCCCGGCCACGCGCTTGCTCCATGAGTTGGTCACGCGTGCAGACCCGCCGCGGCATGCGCAAAAAGGTGCTGAGCAAGCGGAACTCGGCGTTCGACAAGGGCACCACGACACCGCGCGGCGACAGCAGGTTTCTCTCCTGCAAGCGCAGCTCCCAGCCGTCGAAGCACACGCGCCCGATGAGGGGCGGCTCGCCCGTGGGTCGACTGGCGCGGCGCAGCACGGTGCGTATGCGCGCCACCAGTTCTCGGGGCTCGAACGGTTTGCAGAGGTAATCGTCCGCGCCCATTTCAAGGCCGATCACCCGGTCGTAGGCCTCGGCACGGGCGGTGAGCATGATGATGGGCAAGCGGGCGCGCTGACGACGCAGGTCACGCGACAGCAACAAGCCATCCTCGCCCGGCAGCATCACGTCCAGCACCACCAGGTCCGCTTCGCCTTGCGCCAGCGCGGCGCGCATGGCCACGCCATCACCCGCGGTGCGTACCTCGAACCCAAAGCCCGCGAGGTAATCAGAAAGCAGTCCGGTGATGCTCTCATCGTCGTCGACGATCAGGACGCGCGGCTTGGAACTCATGGCACGGGGCTACGGAATGGACAAGAGGAATGGCGGCGAGGTCGGAAAACGCCGCAGCTGGGCCAAAAGTGTAGGCAGCGCGACCGGCCGAGAACCCAAAAACTGGACGCGGACCGCCCGGCTGTTCATGGCTTAGGAAGGGCTTTCGTATCGGCCTCGATACAAGGCGCACAACAGGGCTTTACGGCCTCTTCGAACAATCGATCAGTCGCCGTGCGTCCGCTCGGAACCGGCGGCGCAACCCTCTTGGAACTGAAAGGAATCACCATGAGTAGCATCAGTGGAATCAGCGGCGCAAGCAGCGCCTGGTCTTCCATGATCGCCATGCGCGGCAACCGGCCGCCCGGCGGCAAAGACCCCGCCGAAATGTTCGCCAAGGTCGACACCGATGGCAATGGCAGCGTGGACGAGGCCGAGCTGCAAACCATGCTGGACGACATCTCCCAGAAAACCGGCACGAGCTTAGACGCCAGCGCCAGCGAGCTGCTGAGCAAGATGGACAGCGATGGCGACGGCAGCCTGAGCCAGGCCGAACTCGACGAAGGCATGCGCAACCTGCTGCCCCCGCCCTCGACGATGGACTTCGCCCAGTCGCGCGGCGCTGAAGGCGGCAGTGGCGGCGACGACCTGTTTGGCAAGATCGACACGGATGGCGACGGCAAGGTCAGCAGCGACGAACTGCAAACGCTGTTCGACAAAATGGGGGTCGAGGAAGACGCCACCGAGCGCTTCGCCGAGTTGGACACCGATGGTGATGGCAGCCTCAACCAGGCCGAGTTCGAAGCCGGCCGACCCGAGGCTGGCGGCATGCCACCGCCGCCTCTGCCAAGCGCGGACGCCAGCGACAGCACGACCGATGCCTTGCAAGCGCTGCTCGATGCCCTGGACAGCAATGGCGACCATCAGGTCAGCGACGACGAAGCCCAGAGCTTTCTGGACCAGCTGAACGAAGAGCAAAAGGCCGCCCAAAGCGGCCAAGGCTCGGGCTCCAGCACGCAGCGCTTGACCCTGTTGGTGCAGCAAGCCTATGCCCAACTCAGCGCCACGTTCAGCAGCACCGGCAGCACGGTGAACGCCACGGCCTGAACGCTTGGAACGAAGGACCGTCCGCCGCAACGGCTACTTGCGGCGGCCGTCCGCCCAGGCCGACTCAGCGACTCAGAGACTCAGCGCGCCACCGCCACGTGGGTGCGTCGCGTGTGCCGCACGCGCAAGGCCGTCACGACCAGGGTCAGCTGCACCAGGGCGAGTCCGACGAACACAGCGCGCCAGTCCTGGTGGTCCATCAGCCAGCCGAAGACCAGGGGCGACACCGCCTGCCCGATGTCCAGGCCCGCATACACCACACCGTAGACCCGGCCGCTGGCGTGTTCCGGCGTGGAACGCTTGATCAGCAGGTCACGCGCGGGGCCCGCGAAACCCGCCGCCAGCCCCATGCCAGCGAACAGCACCGGCACTGCCAGCGCAGGCAAGGGCGCAAAACCCAGCACGAGCGAGATGCAGGCAGCCACCCCGAACCCCGTCCCCACCAGACGCTCGCTGCGCACGGCATCCGTGGCCAGAAAGCCGCCCGCCACCATCCCGCAGGCACTGGCCACCATGTAGGCCGTCAGGCAGACCGCCACCCAGGCCTGGGGCATGGCGTGCAACTGGCGGGCCGCTTCGGGTGCGTAGGCCTGCACCACACTGAGCGCCGTGGCGAAGATGAAGAAAAAGGCAAAACACATCCAGACCGCCGGGATGCGCAGAAAATCCAGCGCGCCCTCGGACCGCGTGGCCTGCGCGACCTGAGCACGCGCAGCCCCGACGGGCGGCGGCGCAGCCAGCCGCTGGCCCTGCCAGACGCAGAGCAGCAGCACGCCCAGCACCACGCAGCCCGCGACCGCCAGGGCCACGCGCCAGGAATGCAGCATGGCCAGCGGCACCACCAAGGCCGAGGCCACGGCCCAGCCCAGATTGCCGCTGATGCCGTGCACGCTGTAGGCATGACCCAGGCGCGGTCCGCTCACCTTGCGGTTGATCAGGGTGTAGTCCACGGGATGGAAGACGCCGTTGCCCAGACCACCGACCACCACGCAGACCAGCAACATCGCATAGCTCGTGCTGGAAGCGTAGCCAAACGCCGCGAGCGCCAATAAGCCCAGACCGGCGTAGAGCACGGGGCGCGGACCGAAGCGGTCCACGAAAAAGCCCGACAGCGTCTGTGCCACGCAGGACACGACAAAAAACACCGACATCAGGAAACCCAGCTCGGCGTAGCTGACGCCGAACTCGGTGCGCAGCCACGGGAACAAGGGCGGCAGCAAGAGCTGGCTGAAATGACTGATCAGGTGGGCCACGCCGATCAGGCCGATCAGGCTGGCGTCCTGGCGCAAGGGAACCGGCGCGGCGGCAAGGCTGGCAGTACTCATGGTGCGAGGCTCACCGCGTGGCGTTCAGGAATTGCGCGATCGCGCGCGGGTAGATCAGGTGCTCCTGCGTGAGCACGCGCGCGGCCAGTGCATCTTCGTCGTCGTCTGGCAGCACGGGCACCACGGCTTGGGCGAGGATGGGACCGTGGTCCAGTTCCGCGGTGACCTGGTGCACCGTGGCCCCGGCGAACTTGCAGCCGGCTTCAATGGCGCGGCGGTGGGTGTGCAAGCCCGGAAACGCGGGCAACAAGGAGGGGTGGATGTTGAGCAGGCGCCCAGCGTAATGGTCCACGAAGCCGGGCGTGAGGATGCGCATGAAACCCGCCAGCACGACGAGCGCGGGCGCATGGGCGTCGATGGCCTGCATCAGCGCCGCGTCAAAGGCCTCGCGATCGGGGTAAGCCTTGTGGTCGAGCACAGCGGTGTCGATGCCCTCACCCTGCGCGAAGACCAGGCCCTTGGCGTCGGCCTTGTTGCTGATCACGGCGGACACCTGGGCATTCAAGCGCGTCTTCCAGTCCTCGCGCGCGGCGGTCCACACGATGGCGGCCATGTTGGAGCCGCCCCCCGAAATCAGGATCACGATGTTTCTCATGCCCGGGATTATCCTTGTCGCAGCCTGGACAGCCCGAAGCGAACGGTCGTGCTAAAACCTCGGCCTGCGCCAACTAGACGATTCAGGAGACAGCCCATGGACTTGGCCTTCACCCCCGAGGAACAACGCTTCCGCGACGACATCCGCGCCTGGGTGCGCACGCACCTGCCCCAGGACATCGCCCACAAGGTACGCAACGCCCTGCACCTGAGCCGCGACGACCACCAGCGCTGGGCCAAGCTGCTGGGCAAGCAGGGCTGGCTGGGCTACGGCTGGCCCAAGGAATTCGGCGGTCCGGGCTGGACCGCGGTGCAAAAACACTTGTTCGAGGAGGAATGCGCGCTGGCGGGTGCGCCGCGGATCATTCCTTTCGGACCGGTGATGGTGGCACCCGTGATCATGGCCTTCGGCTCGCCCGAGCAACAACGGCGCTTTCTGCCCGGCATCGCCAGCGGCGAGGTCTGGTGGAGCCAGGGTTACAGCGAGCCGGGGTCAGGCTCGGACCTGGCCTCGCTCAAGACCCGCGCCGAACGGCAGGGCAACAAGTACATCGTCAACGGCCAGAAGACCTGGACCACGCTGGGCCAGTACGGCGACTGGATCTTCTGTCTGGTGCGCACCAGCACCGAGGGCAAGCCGCAGACCGGCATCTCCTTCTTGCTCATCGACATGAAGAGCAAAGGCGTGACGGTGCGGCCCATCATCATGCTCGACGGCGGGCACGAGGTGAACGAGGTCTTCTTCGACAACGTGGAAGTGCCCGCCGAGAACCTGATCGGCGAGGAGAACAAGGGCTGGACCTATGCCAAGCACCTGCTGAGCCACGAACGCACCAACATCGCCGACGTGAACCGCGCCAAGCGCGAGCTGGAGCGCGTCAAGGCCATCGCCAAACGCGAAGGCGTCTACGACGATCTGCGTTTCCGCGACCAGATCGCCTTGCTGGAAGTGGATGTGGTGGCGCTGGAAATGCTGGTGCTGCGCGTGCTCTCGGCCGAGAAGAGCGGCAAGAACTCGCTGGACATCGCCGGTCTGCTCAAGATCAAGGGCAGCGAAATCCAGCAGCGCTACACCGAGCTGATGATGCTGGCCGCCGGCCCCTTCAGCCTGCCCTTCATCCTGGAGGCCATGGAAGCGGGCTGGCAGGGCGACTTCCCGGGCGGGTATCCCGGTGGCGAGGTGGCCAACGCCCCATTGGCTGCCACCTACCTCAACACGCGCAAGACCACCATCTACGGCGGCAGCAACGAAGTGCAGCGCAACATCGTGGCGCAGACTGTTCTCGGCTAAGGCCGTAGAACAGTCCGCGCCTTGCGCGACAGAACTGCTCCCCCGCGCCCCCTCCAAGAGGGGGCACCAGCAAGAGCTACGCTAGGAGTTAAAAATGGACTTTGATTTTTCCGACGACCAGGAACAACTGCGCGACGCCGTGCGCAAATGGGTGGGCCGTGCCTACGGCTTCGAGCGCCGCCGCGCCATCGTCAAGGAAGGGGGCTTTTCCGGCGAAGCCTGGGGTGAGCTGGCCGAGTTGGGCCTGACGGGCCTTTACATCCCCGAAGACGAGGGTGGCCTGGGCATGGGCCCCATCGAAGGCATGGTGGTGATGGAAGAACTCGGGCGCGGCATCGTGCTGGAGCCGTTGGCGCAATCGCTGATCGCGGGCGGCATCCTGGCCGGGTATGGGCCTGCCGAGCTGCGGCAAGCCTGGCTACCAAGCATTGCGTCCGGCGAACGCATCGTGGTGCTGGCGCATGTGGAACGCAAGGCCCGCTACCGGCTGGATCTCTGTACGGCCACGGCCACGCAAACCGGCGGCCACTGGGAAGTCAGCGGCCTCAAGAGCCTCGTGCCCGTGGGTGACCAGGCGGACGCCTTCCTCGTGCCGGCCCAGGTGAACGGCAAGATCGGCCTGTTCCTGGTCGAGCGCACCAGCAGCGGCGTGACCGCGCAAGGCTACGGCACGGTCGACGGTTCACGTGCGGCGGAAGTGACCCTCAAGTCGGCCTCCGCCCAACTCGTCAGCGCCGACGGCCTGCCCGCGTTGGAACACGCGGTGGACATCGGCGTCGCCGCGCTCTGCGCCGAGGCGGTGGGCGTGATGGACCAGACCCTGGCCGCCACGGTGGACTACATGAACACCCGCAAGCAGTTCGGCGTCACGCTAGCCACCTTCCAGGCCCTGCGCCACCGGGTAGCTGACATGAAGATGCAGCTGGAGCTGGCGCGTTCCATGAGCTATTACGCCAGCCTCAAACTCAACGCACCGGCCGACGAGCGCCGGCGGGCCCTGGCCCGTGCCAAGGTGCAGTTGGGGCAGTCCATGCGTTGCATCGGGCAACAGGCCGTGCAGCTGCACGGCGGTATCGGCGTGACCGAGGAATTCATCGTGAGCCACTACTTCAAGAAGCTCACGCAGCTGGAACTCACTTACGGTGACACCCTGCACGCGGTCAGCGAAGTGTCAGCGCGGATGCAGGACACGGCGGGCGTATTCGCCTGAGGCATCGCGCATGGCCTCTAGCTCGAGCGCGGCAGCCCACATCGATCACCTGGTGATCGCGGCGCACAGCCTGGCTCAGGGCGTGGCGTGGTGCGAAGCCGTGCTCGGGGTCGAGCCCGGCCCGGGCGGCGAACACCCGTTGATGGGCACGCACAACCGGCTGCTGGCCCTGGGCAATGGCACGCATCCGAACGCTTATTTGGAAATCATCGCGATCAACCCGCAGGCCCCCGCCCCCGGACACCGCCGCTGGTTTGACCTGGACGATCCGGGCCTGCAGGCGGCCTTGCGCGACGCACCGCGCCTGATTCACTTCGTCGCGCAATGCGCCGATGCCGCGCAGGCCAGCCGGGCCTTGTCCGCGCACGGCATCGATCGTGGCGCCTTGCGCGACGCCTCGCGCCAGACGGCGCAGGGCCTGCTCGAATGGAAGATCACGGTGCGCGAGGACGGGCAGCGCCTCTTCAATGGCGTCCTGCCCACGCTGATCCAGTGGGGTGAAATGCATCCCTCGGCTTCCTTGCCTGACCGGGGCCTGCGCCTGCAGTCACTGCGCGCGACACATCCCCAGGCCAAGGAACTGCGCGCCGCCTGCGCGGCCATAGGGCTGGGCCAGCTGGCCGTGAAGGAGGGGGAGGCGAATCTGAGTGCCCTGCTGCAGACGCGCAAAGGCCCGGTCGTGCTCGATTCGGGCGGACTGTGAGCGCGCCCCCGCGCAGCGGGGCAGACAGGGCACGCGCCCTCAGGCCAGCAGTCGCGAGGACTTGGGCACGTGGGCCATCAGGAATTCCATCTGGTCCGCCAAGATGCGGCGATTGCGCAGGATGAAGTCTTCCCACAGACTGGGCACATAAGGCGTGTACAACAAGGGCATGCCGGCCTGCTCGGGGGTGCGGCTGCTCTTGCGGTGGTTGCAGGCGCGGCAGGCCGTGACCACGTTCATCCAGGTGTCGATGCCGTTCTGGGCGAAAGGAATGATGTGCTCGCGCGTCAATTCCTCTTCGTGGTAGTGCTGGCCGCAATAAGCACAGACATTGCGGTCACGGGCGAAGAGCTTGGCGTTGGTCAGGCTCGGACGCAGGTCAAAGGGGTTGATGTTGGGCACGCCCTTGGTGCCGATGATGCTGTTGACCGTGACCACGGACTGCAGGCCCGTGATGGCGTTGTGCCCACCGTGGAAGACGGCCACTTCCCCGCCTGCCTCCCAGCGCACCTCGTCGGCGGCATAGTGCAGCACCGCTTCTTCCAGCGAAATCCAGGACTGGGGCAGTCCCTGGGCCGAGAGCTTCAATACCTTCAACACGTGCCTCCTGATGGTCAGACCAAGCCAGCAAACGGGAATGTCGGGCGATGCGACAATATACCCCCAATTCGTGACTGTGGCGCGACGGGGCCCTTTGATGGCCCGTCATCACTCGCCGCGCCGCTATCAAAACCGTATCAAACCCCTGCGGTCCACCGACCGTCCCCGCCTTGAAAATCTTTCGCGGTTTACACCAACCGGGTCTCGCCGGCATGCCCGCGCCCGAGGAACCAGGCCGACCCGTCGGCACCGCCGTCACCATTGGCAACTTCGATGGCGTGCACCGGGGCCACCAGGCCATGCTGGCCCTGCTGCGCAGCGAGGCCGAGCAGCGCGGCGTGCGCAGCTGCGTGCTGACCTTCGAACCTCATCCGCGCGACTTTTTCGCTGCGCAGGCGCGCAAGCCCGAGCTGGCGCCGGCGCGCATTTCGACCTTGCGCGACAAGCTGGCCGACTTGCAACGCGCCGGCATCGATCAGGTGGTCGTTCTGCCCTTTGACGCCCGACTGTCCAGCCTGTCCCCTCAAGCTTTCATCGACGAGGTGCTGCTGCGCGGCCTGAACACCCGCTACCTGCTGGTGGGCGACGACTTCCGCTTCGGCGCCCGACGCGCGGGCGACTACGCCCTGCTCGACGCAGCCGGTCAGGCCCAGGGCTTTGACGTCGCGCGCATGAACAGCTATGAGGTGCACGTGCCCGGCCCGGGCTCGGGCGGCGCGGGCCAACGGGTCTCCAGCTCCCTGGTGCGTGCTGCCCTGTCCGAAGGCCGCATGGACGACGCGGCCAAGCTGCTGGGCCGGCCGTACCACATCAGCGGCCATGTGCTGCACGGACGCAAGCTCGGCCGCGAACTGGGCAAGAACCTGGGGCCCAGCGCGCCGGGCGGTGGCCAGGGCTTTCGCACGCTCAACTTGCGCTTCGCACACTGGAAGCCTGCCGCCAGCGGCATCTTCGTGGTGCGGGTGCATGGCTTGGTTGAACACCCGCTGCAAGGCGTGGCCAATCTGGGCGTGCGGCCCTCGCTGGACCCGAACGACGTGAACGGTGGCCGGGTGCTGCTGGAAACCCATGTCTTCGACTGGCCCGCCGAACTGGGCCCCGAAGGGGGCTACGGTAAAATCATCCGGGTGGAACTGCTGCACAAACTGCACGACGAACTGAAGTACGACGGCCTGGACGCCCTGCAAGCGGGCATCGCCCGGGACTGCGAGGACGCGCGCGCCTGGTTCGCCACCCACGCCCAGACACGCCGCCAGACCACGCGCGACCGAATTTGAGGTTCCGCACCGGGCCGCCGCCTCGTGCCTGCCTACGCGCAGGCGCCCTTCGACAAGCTCAGGGCGAACGGCCTCCTTCCTCGCGCGAACCCTCGCCCCGTTCGGGCTGAGCCTGTCCAAGCCCACTCACAAGCTAGCCATGTCTGAACCCAACACTTCGAACACGTCCGACCTTCGCAGCACCCTCAACCTGCCTGACACACCCTTTCCCATGCGCGGCGACCTGCCCAAGCGAGAGCCCGGTTGGGTAGATGGGTGGAACTCCAAGGACGGCGATGCGGGCTTGTACAAGCGCCTGCGCGTGGCGCGCGCAGGCAAACCGAAGTTCATCCTGCATGACGGCCCACCCTACGCCAATGGCCAGCTGCACATGGGCCACGCGGTCAACAAGATCCTCAAGGACATGATCACCAAGGCGCGTCAGCTCGAAGGCTATGACGCGCTCTACACGCCGGGCTGGGACTGCCATGGCCTGCCGATCGAAAACGCCATCGAGAAAAAGTTCGGACGCAACCTGTCGCGCGACGACATGCAGGCCAAGAGCCGCGCCTTCGCGACCGAGCAGATCGCGCAGCAGATGGCCGACTTCAAGCGCCTGGGCGTGCTGGGCGAGTGGGACCGACCCTATAAGACGATGAACTACGCCAACGAGGCGGGTGAGATCCGCGCCTTCAAGCGCGTGATCGAGCGCGGTTTCGTCTACCGCGGCCTCAAACCCGTCTACTGGTGCTTCGACTGCGGCTCCTCGCTGGCCGAGTTCGAAATTGAATACGCCGACAAGCAGAGCCAGACCATCGACGTGGCCTTCAAGGCCCACGACCCGGCCAGGTTGGCCGCAGCCTTCGGCCTGCCCGCCCTGGCCAAGGACGCCTACATCGTCATCTGGACCACCACGGCCTGGACCATCCCCGCCAACCAGGCACTCAACCTCAACCCCGAGTTGCCCTACGCCTTGGTGGACACCGAGCGTGGCCTCTACATCGTGGCCGAAACCCTGGTCGAATCCTGCATGACACGCTGGGGCCTCCAGGGCAACGTGCTGGCCGTGGTGCCGGGCGAGAAGCTCGCCGCGCTGGAATTCGAGCATCCCTTGCACGACGTGGACGCCGGCTACCGGCGCGTGGCACCGGTGTACCTGGCCGAGTACGCCACGGCCACCGACGGCACGGGTGTCGTGCACTCGTCGCCCGCTTATGGCCTGGATGACTTCAACTCATGCGTCTCGCACGGCATGAAGTACGAGGACATCCTCAACCCAGTGCAGGGCAACGGCGTCTACGCGGCTGACCTGGCCCTGTTCGGTGGCCAGCACATCTGGAAGGCCGTGCCGGTGATCATCGAGGCGCTGAAGAACGCGGGCCGCCTGCTGCACACCACCACCATCACCCACAGCTACCCGCATTGCTGGCGGCACAAGACGCCGGTGATCTACCGCGCCGCCGCGCAATGGTTCATCCGCATGGACGAGGGCGAGGGCGTGTTCACCAAGGCGGGCGACAAGCCGGCCAAGACCCTGCGCCAGCTCGCGCTGGACGCCATCGAGCAGACCAGCTTCTACCCCGCCAACGGCAAGGCGCGCCTGCACGACATGATCGCCAACCGGCCCGACTGGTGCATCTCGCGCCAGCGCAGCTGGGGCGTGCCGATTCCCTTCTTCCTGCACAAGGCCACAGGTGAACTGCACCCGCGGACCATGGAGATCCTGGACCAGGCCGCGGACATCGTCGAACAAGGCGGCATCGAAGCCTGGAGCCGCGTGACGACGCAAGACATCCTGGGTGCCAGCGACACGCCAAACTACGACAAGAGCAGCGACATCCTGGAAGTCTGGTTCGACTCAGGCTCGACCTTCTGGCACGTACTGCGCGGCACGCACGCTCCGGGTTTCCACGAAACCGGGCCGGAGGCCGACCTCTACCTCGAAGGCCACGATCAGCACCGCGGCTGGTTCCACAGCTCCCTGCTGCTGGCCTGCGCCATCCATGGCCGCGCGCCTTACAAAGGCCTGCTGACCCACGGTTTCACCGTGGACGCGCAAGGCCGCAAGATGAGCAAGTCGCTGGGCAATGGCATCGACCCGATGGAGATGAGCAAGAAGCTGGGCGCGGAGATCATCCGCCTCTGGGTCGCGGCCTCCGACTACTCAGGCGACATCGCGGGCGACGACAAAATCCTGGCCCGCGTGGTGGACGGCTACCGCCGCATCCGCAACACCCTGCGTTTCCTGCTGGCGAACATCAGCGACTTCGACCCCGCGAAAGACGCGGTGCCGGCCGACCAGTTGCTCGAGATCGACCGCTACGCACTGGCGCGCGCGGCCGAACTGCAGGCGGAGATCCTCGCGCACTTCAAGGTCTACGAGTTCCATCCCGTGGTGGCCAAGCTGCAGCTCTACTGCTCGGAAGATCTGGGCGGTTTCTACCTGGATGTGCTCAAGGACCGGCTCTACACCACGGCCCCCAAGAGCCTGGCGCGCCGCAGCGCCCAGACCACGTTGCACCAGATCACCCACGCCATGCTGCGCTGGATGGCACCCTTCCTTTCCTTCACGGCCGAGGAGGCCTGGAAGATGGTCGGCCAGCCGGAAACCGGCAACGATTCCATCTTCTTCGAGACCTTCAGCAGCTTCCCCGCGCCAGATGCCGCACTGCTGACCAAGTGGCAGCGCATCCGCGAGATCCGCGACGCCGTGAACAAGGAAATCGAGGCCCTGCGTGCCGAGGGCAAGGTTGGCGCCTCGTTGCAGGCGGAAGTCGCCTTGACCGCCAACGCCGCTGACCACGCGCTGTTGGCCAGCCTGGGCGAGGACCTGAAGTTCGTTTTCATCAGCTCTGCGGTGACGCTGCAAGCCGGCGCCGACTTCACCGTGCGCGTCGCACCCAGCGAGGCGATCAAATGCGAACGCTGCTGGCACTACCGCGAGGACGTGGGCCACAACCCCGCGCACCCCACGCTCTGCGGCCGCTGCACCAGCAATCTGTACGGCGCCGGCGAAACACGCGTCCACGCCTGAACCCACAACCCGAAAGAAAGCACTCTCCGCCCATGTCCTCCCGTGGAAGCCAAGGCCTGCTGCAGTGGCTCGGCGTCGCCGCCCTGACCCTGCTGCTCGATCAGTTCACCAAGCTGCTGATCCTGATGAACTACAACTACGGTCAGTCCACCTACGTGACCGATTGGTTGAACATCGTGCGCGTGCACAACCGCGGCGCGGCGTTTTCCTTCCTGGCCAACGCCGATGGCTGGCAGCGCTGGTTCTTCATCGGCCTAGGCATCGTGGCCGTGCTGTTCATGCTCTACCTGCTGCTCAGCCACGCGGGCCAGCGCCTGTTCTGCTTCGCCCTGTCCCTGCTGATGGGCGGCGCCCTGGGCAATGTGCTGGACCGGATGATCCACGGCTACGTGGTGGACATGATCGATTTCCACATCGGGCGCTGGCATTTCCCGGCCTTCAACCTGGCCGACGCCGCCCTGACCCTGGGCGTGGTCTTCCTGCTGATCGATGAGCTGCGCCGGGTGCGACGCACCCGGTGAAACAAGCGGCCCGCGCACGCCGTACAGGCGTATAGTCCCAAGTCCGCCGTCTTATGAAACACCTGCTGAATCTGCTCGCAGCCATCGCGCTGCTGGTCTGGGGCACCCACCTCGTGCGCACCAACGTGCTGCGGGTCCTCGGCAGCAACCTGCGGCACTTCCTGGCCGCCAGCATGGGCAACCGCTTCACGGCCATGCTCTCGGGCCTGGGCGTCACGGCGATCGTGCAGTCCAGCACGGCCACCGCCCTCATCACCTCGGCCTTCGTCGGCCAGGGTCTGATCGCCCTGCCCGCCGCGCTGGCCGTGATGCTGGGCGCGGACATGGGTACCAGCCTGATGGCGGTTGTCTTCTCCTTCGATCTGTCCTGGCTGTCGCCGCTGTTCATCTTCCTGGGTGTCACACTCTTCATCGCGCGCCAGGGCACCACCACGGGCGACATCGGCCGCGTGCTGATCGGCCTGGGCCTGATGCTGCTGGCCCTGCAACTGGTGGGCGAGGCCACCACGACGCTGACCCGCAACCCGGCCGTGCAGCTCATGCTGGGCCAGCTCGCCAGCGACCGACTGCTGGAAATCGTGATCGGAGCGGCACTGACCGTGCTGGCCTATTCCAGCCTGGCGGTGGTGCTGCTGGTGGCCACCCTGGCCCTGCAGGTCATCACGGTGGACGTGGCGCTGGGCCTGGTGCTGGGCGCCAACCTGGGCAGCGGCCTGCTGGCCGTGCTGACCACCCTGCGCGCCAGCCCCAGCACGCGCCAGGTGCCACTGGGCAACCTGATTTTCAAGGTCCTGGGCGTGCTGGCGGCCATTCCGCTGGTGCCGTATTGGCTGCGCGGCGCGCAATTGCATGTGCAGGACCCGGCCCTGCTGACCGTGCTGTTCCATCTGAGCTTCAACATCGCCACGGCGCTGATCTTCGTGGGGCTGACCCACCCCGTCGCGCGCTGGGTCGAGCGCCTGCTGCCGCGCAACAAAACCTCCGCACTGGAACGCCCCCAGCACCTGGACCCGTCCGCGCTGGCCACGCCCTCGCTGGCGATTTCCTGCGCGGCGCGCGAGGCCATCCACCAGGCCGACGTGGTCGAAACCATGCTGCGCGGCGTGCTCGCCGTCATCAAGGACAACGACCTCAAGCTGGCCGAGGAACTGCGCAAGATGGACGACACGGTGGACAGCCTGTACTCGTCCATCAAGTACTACCTGACCAAGCTCTCGCGCCAGCAGTTGAACGAGGCCGACAGCCGCCGCTGGACCGACATCATCAGCTTCACGATCAACATGGAGCAGATCGGTGACATCGTGGAGCGCATCCTGCTCGACATCGAGGACAAGAAAATCCGCTCCGGACGTACTTTCTCCGAAGCCGGCATGGCCGAGATCACCGAGATGCACGGCCGCCTGATCGCCAACATGAACCTGGGCATGAGCGTCTTCCTCAACGGCAATATGCGCGACGCGCAGCGGCTGTTGGAGGAGAAGATGCGCTTTCGCGATCTGGAGCGCGCCTACGCCACCACCCACCTGGAGCGCCTGAGCGACCAGACCGTGCAAAGCATGGAAACCAGTTCCCTGCATCTGGACCTGATCAGCGACCTCAAACGCATCAACTCACATATCTGCTCGATCGCCTATCCCATCCTGGATTCGGCCGGTGCGCTCGCGCCCAGCCGGCTGCGCCCGCCGCCGCGCAAGTCCGAGCGGGATGAAGACGATCCGGGCAATTCGGTGCTCGGCAAATAAGTCGACGCGCTCCGCCGCGGACCACCGGAACGGTCGCGGCCCTCGGCTTGCCAGGATGACGCTGCTCATTCGGGCTTGAAACCGGATTCACGGATCGGCCTGCGCCAACGCTCGTAGTCCGCCTTCATGATCTCCCCGAGCCTGCCGGGTCCGTACCCGGTGGGCTCCACGCCCATCTCCTGCAGGCGCTGCTGGGTGGCCGGGTCCTTGACGGCATCGATGGCTGCTTGCGCCAGCCGCTGCACCATGGCCGGCGGCGTCCCGGCCGGTGCGAACAATCCATACCAGGGGGTGGCCACCAGGTCGTAGCCCTGCTCACGGAAGGTCGGCACCTCGGGAAACTGCGGGCTGCGTGCCTCACCCGCGACGGCCAACAGCCTGGCCCGGCCCGCCCGCACCAGAGCCTGGATGTCGGCGGTCACGGTGGACAGCGCGGCGATCTCGCCGCCGCCGATTGCCTGCATGGCCGACGCCGTGCCGCGGTAAGGCACATGCTCCAGCTTCAGGCCAGCGGATTGCGCGAACATCACGCCGAAAAAATGCGGCAGGCTGCCGGCGGCGGCCGAACCGTAGAAGCCGTTCTTGCCGGGATCGGATTTCACCCAGCTCACGTACTCGGCCAAGGTACGCGCGGGTACGGTGCTGGCCACGCCCAGGCCCAATTGGAAATTGCTCAGGTGCGCCACCGGCGCGAAATCCTTGAACGGGTCGTACTTCAGGCGCTCGCCGTAGCTGTGCGGAAAAATGGACATGGTGGCCACGGGCGTCATCAGCAGCGTGGTCCCATCGGCGGGCGCGGCCTTGACGAACTGGTTGGCGATTTGCCCGCCCGCGCCCGTCTTGTTCTCAATCACCACGGCCTGCTTGAGCCGCGCCGACATGGCTTCGCCCACCACCCGTGCCAGCGCGTCCGAGGTCGCGCCCGGCGGATACCCCACGATGATCTTGAGCGGTCCGGATTGCGCCCAGCACAGCGGAAGCAAGAGGCTGGACACGACGAGCAAGGCAAATCTTCGGGCCAGTGTGTTCCTGTTCAACATGGCTTGTCTCCTCGACAGATGGTGTTGTGTGACCGACAGCGTAGGATGCAAGCCTTGAATTGATCTAATCCATCATGATCAGGGGAAACCCGCCCATGAACGCGCTGCGTGAGCCCCAGCGACTCGACGAACTGCTGAACTTCCGGCTGCACCGCCTGCACACCCTCAGCGGCGCGCCCGTCGTGCGCCTGCTCGAAGGCCGCCACGGCATCACCCGCCGCGAATGGCGGCTGCTGGCCCTGCTGGCCGACCGTGGCCCGCTCTCTCCCTCCGAACTGGCGGAGCAAGGCCAACTCGACCGAACACGTACTTCGCGCTCCATCGGCCTGCTGGTGGACAAGGCCCTGGTGCTGCGGCAGACCTCGCCGGCCGACCCCCGACGCGCCCGGATCAGCCTCACGGCGGCGGGGTTGCGTCTGTATGAAGACGTGTTCCCGCAGGTCGCCGATCTCAACAGACAATTGGTGTCGGTGCTGGACGAGACCACCCTCGACGCGCTGGACCGCGCCCTGCGGACCCTGACCGAACAGGCACGGGGTCTCAACCTGAGCTTCGCCACCGACGTCAAGACCCAGCGCCGGCAGGGTGGCTCCAGGCGACTGCTGGCACAACCCCGGACGCATACCTAGCCTCTGGGCAATACCGCTAGTTTTGAACGCCAACCGCTCAGGTTCCACGTCAGGGTGCCGAAAACGATGATGAGCCCCCGGCTTGCGCCTCGCCCGGTCCCCTGGGCGAGGCTTGGTCGTGGTCAACGCTTTTTGGACGACGCAGTCAACTCGAAGAAAAAAAACGGCATTTCCCGTGACCCTGACGATCAACACCAACCTGCTGTCGCTGACGGCCCGGAGGAATCTGGCCAGCAGCGACGCATCGTTCACGACCACGATTGAACGCCTGTCCAGCGGCCTGCGCGTCAACAGCGCCCGCGACGACGCGGCGGGACTGGCGATTTCGGACCGATTCACGAGTCAGATCCGCGGTCAGAACCAGGCCATGCGCAACGCCAACGACGCGGTGTCCTTGCTCCAGACGGCGGAGGGCGCCATTTCGAACGTGTCCGGCAGCCTGCAGCGGATACGTGAACTGGCCATCCAGTCCGCCAACGCCACCAACTCGGTCTCCGACCGGCAGGCCCTGCAGCAGGAGGTCAGCCAATTGCTGGCCGAAATCGACCGGGTCGGCGTCAGCACCGAATTCAACACGCTCAAGGTCTTCGACCAGTTCCGCAACAAGATGGTGGCTGGAGGCACCACGGGTGATCCGGACAAGGACGCGGTGATCGAAGGTCTGCAAGGCGGTTGGCTGGAGAACACCGAAGCCATGATCCAGGCGGCCTATGGCATCGGTGGCAGCGGCAACAGCTTCACCATTGACTTGAGCGTCTTCTCGGACGGCGCGGGCGGCACCGCGGCACGGGTGACCTCGCTGGTCGGCCCCAGCGGCCCAGGCACCAACATCACGTTGGAAATCGACATGGCGGACTTCGTGCCGCCCAACCTGCCCAACGGTGGAACGGCGCCGTTCTACAGCGATCGCATCATCGCGCATGAGATGGTGCATGCCATCATGGCCACGGGCCAGAGCTGGGGCGAATTGGCCAACGATGGCACCGCCACCTGGTTCCTCGAAGGCGTGGCCGAGTTCATCCATGGCGCGGACGAACGGGTTCAGGCCGATGGCGTGGCCGCGACGTTGGCGGACAATATTCTGGCCTGGGGTAGCACCAGCGTGGACTATTCATCCGCCTACACCGCCGTGCGTTATCTGCACGCGACGACCGGAGGCACGGGTGTCACGAACATGCTGCAGCACCTGCAAAACACGCCGGGCCAGACGCTGAGCAACGCATTCGCCGCCGTCACACCCTATGCCAGCACGGCAGCGTTCGTCGCGGACTACAACGCCAACAAGGCGGCCTTCATCGCGGGCTTCAATTTCGGCAACGCAGACACTGGGGCAATCGGCGGCGCGGACGTGGATGGTGGCCCAGTCATGAATGCCGAGGACATCGTCAACGACGCGGGCAGCACCATCAGCACCAATGTGCTGTCAGGTTTCAACGAGATCTGGAATGAGTGGGAGGAAGGCAGCGGCGGTGGTACCGGCAACATCCTGCGCTTTCACGTCGGCGCCAACGCGAACCAGACCATCGACACCGCCATCGGCGGCATGAACCTGGGTGCGCTCAACCTCACGGACGTGGACATCAGCGACGTCAACGGCGCCAACAAGGCCATCCTGCGCATGGACCAGGCGCTGGAGTACACCAGTCGCCTGCGAGCCAACCTCGGCGCGCAGATGTCGCGTTTCGAGCAGACCATCAATAACCTGCAGATTTCGGCGGAGAATCTGACGGCCAGCCGCTCGCGCATCGTGGACGCGGACTTCGCCCAGGAAACCGCAGCGCTGTCACGCGCGCAAGTGCTGCAACAGGCCGGCACGGCCATGGTGGCGCAGGCCAATCAGATACCGCAAGGCGTGCTGGCGCTGCTGAGGTAGGTTGAAGATGCGCGCTCACGCGCGTGGCTGAACCAGGTCCGGCGCGAGTATCAGCGCGGCCTCCAGCGTGTAGCGCCCCGACCTCACGTCCGCGCGCACGCGTTCGGGCGACACAAGCTCGAAACGCTCCACCTCGCCATCCTGGTTCACGGGCAGGACCTCGGTCGGCACGGTGCAGCGGTACCAGTCGATGCGCTCCACCGTGTAGCCCACGCCGCTGGGGCTGTCACTGGGCTTTCGGATTTCGAGCACGCCAGCATGCGCCAGGTCACGCAGCGCATCCAGGCGCAGACCGGCTTCCTCCCAGGTCTCACGGGCCAGGGCTTGCTCCAGCGTGTCGGCCGCGCTGACCATGCCGCCCATCAGCGTGTCCCAGAGGCCCGGGTCGTTGGCCTTGTTCAAGGACCGCAGCTGCACCCAGACGCCGTGCGGCCCTTGCACCTGAGGCGACACACCATGCAGATGCACCGCCCGCGTGGCGATGCCCAGGGCACGCACGGCGGCGCGTTCGATGCGACCCACGGGCTCACCCAACTGCGCCCCGCCCGACTCGGCATGCACCGGCAGCAGCTCATCGCGCCAGGCGCCGAGCAGGCCACGTTCGCGCAGCGTCTGCGCCAGGGTGGCCAGGGTGGCGTCGGGACGGCTGAAGGCATGGATGCACCAGCCCGCGTCGAAGGAAGCCAGGGCCAGCGCCTGCGCCACCTCGGGCTCGACCGAACCGATGCGCAGCGGCGGAGCAGCGCCGATGCGCAGCCACAGCGGGTCGCGCGGCCGCAGCGGCGCGCGCTCGTAGCGCAACAACGATGCCGCCGGCGCGCTCGTCACAGGCCTCTCCCTCTCGCCATCCAATTCACGGTCACAGCGTCAGGATGGTGCTGCCCGTGGTCTTGCGCGCTTCCAGGTCGCGGTGCGCCTCTTGCACGTCTTCCAGGCGGTAGCGCTGGTCGATGTTGATCTTCACCTTGCCACTGGCCACGACCGCGAACAGATCGTCCGCCATGGCCTGGGTACTCTCGCGCGTGGCGATGTGCGTGAACAAGGTCTGCCGCGTCACGTAGAGGGAGCCCTTGGGCCCCAGCATGCCCGGGGCGAAGGGCGCGGGCGCGCCGGAGGAATTGCCGAAACTCGCCATCAGGCCGAAGGGACGCAGGCAGTCCAGGGACTTGTCCCAGGTGTCCTTGCCCACGCTGTCATAGACCACCTTCACGCCCTGGCCGCCGGTGATCTCCTTCACGCGCGCGAGGAAGTCCTCGGTGTTGTAGTTGATGACGTGGGCCGCGCCATTGGCCTTGGCCAGGGCGCACTTGGCGTCCGATCCTGCCGTGCCGATCAATTGCAGACCCAGTTCACGCGCCCACTGGCAGGCGATCTGGCCCACGCCGCCTGCGGCTGCGTGGAACAGCACGAAGTCGCCCCGGGTCAAGCCTTCCACCGGCAGCGTTTTCCGCAGCAGGTACTGCGCGGTCAGGCCCTTGAGCATCATGGCCGCGCCGGTTTCGAAGGAAATGCTGTCGGGCAGCTTGCAGACGCACCGGGCGGGCATCACGCGCACGTCACAGTAAGCCCCTGGCGGCTGGCTGGCATAGGCGGCGCGGTCCCCCACCTTCAGGTGCGTGACGCCCGCGCCCACGGCTTCCACCACGCCCGCGCCTTCCATGCCCAGCTGCAGGGGCATGGGGAAGGGATAGAGGCCACTGCGTTGGTAGACGTCGATGAAGTTCAGGCCCACCGCGTGGTGGCGGATGCGGATTTCACCCGGCCCGGGTTCACCCACCGTGACCTCGATGACCTTCATCTCCTCGGGGCCGCCGGTTTGATCGATGCGCACGGCGCGGGAACGGATCTGACTCATGGAAAACATCTCCTCGGTACACAAGCCGGGGCATTCTAAGGCGCCGCCTGCTGTTGCCCGGGCGACATACGCAATGCCCCGGGGCAGTGGTAGGCGCGCGAGGTGAGGCGGCGCTTGCTACAGTGCGGCAATGTCAGACATTTCACTCTCCCGTCCCCATCGGCTCACCCTCTCCACCCTCGCGCTGCTCACCCTGCCCCAGATTCTCTGGGCCGGCAACGCCATCGTCGGTCGCCTGGTCGTCGACCTGGTGCCGCCATTGATGTTCAACTTCCTGCGCTGGTCGCTGGCCAGCCTCCTGCTACTGCCTCTGGCGGCCTGGGTGCTGCGGCCTGGCAGCGGCCTGTGGGCGCATCGCTGGCGCTTTGCCTGGCTCAGCCTCTTCAGCGTGGGCGCCTACAACGCCCTGCAGTACATGGCGCTGCAGACCTCCTCACCCATCAACATGACCCTGGTGGGCAGCAGCATGCCGATCTGGATGCAGCTGGTGGGCCGCGTCTTCTTCAAGGAACCGGTCTCGCGCCGCCAGATGGTGGGTTCACTGCTGTCCATCGCGGGGGTCGTGCTGGTGCTCAGCCGCGGCGACCTGGAGACGCTGCGCAACTTCCACCTGCTGCCTGGGGATTTCTACATCCTCATGGCCACCCTCTGCTGGGCCGTCTACAGCTGGATGCTGGTGCGGCCCCAAGGTGAACCGCAGGCCATACGCGGCAACTGGGCGGCCTTTCTGTTCGCGCAGACCCTCTACGGCTCGGTCTGGGCCGGCATGTTCGCGGTGGGCGAAACCGCGCTGTCCGACCACGCGATCGTCTGGGGCTGGCCGCTGGCCGCGGCCCTGCTCTACGTGGTCATCGGCCCGGCCATCCTGGCCTACCGCGCCTGGGGCGCGGCCGTGCAGCGCGCCGGCCCCACCATCGCCAGCTTCTTCATCTGCTTCATCCCCTTCTTCACCGCCCTGCTCTCGGCCCTGCTGCTGGGCGAGCTGCCGCAGCTCTACCACGGCGCGGCCTTCATCCTGCTGGTCGGCGGCATCGTGGTCGCGTCGAAACGGTAAGCCCCCCTGAGTCGCCTGCGGCGCCTTCCCCCCAGGGGGACGACACCAGCCGCCCGGCCAAGCCGGATCGGCGGTGTCCCCCGACCAGATCCCGAGCCCATGCCCTGGCGTACGCACCCAACGAGGCGCACAGCCTGGGGGTGTTTTAAATTAATACGTGCCTGGGTAAGCGCCGCCGTCGGCCAGAACGTTCTGTCCGTTGATGTAGCCCGCGTGCAAGCTGCACAGGAAGGCGCAGATCGCGCCGAATTCCGCAGGCGTGCCAAAGCGCTGCGCGGGAATGGTCTGTCGACGGGCATCGGCGATGGCTTCGATCGGCTTGCCGGTTTTCTGAGCCGCGCCAACCATGGTGACCCGCAGGCGATCGGTGTCGAAGGCACCGGGCAGGAGGTTGTTCAGCGTCACGCCCTTGCTCGCGATCTGAGGGTTGCGGGCCAGCCCCGCGACAAAACCCGTCAGACCGCTGCGCGCGCCGTTCGAAAGCCCGAGGATGTCGATCGGCGCCTTCACCGCGCTGGAGGTGATGTTGACGATGCGCCCGTAACCCCGCGCTGCCATGCCGTCGATGGTAGCCTTGATGAGTTCAATGGGCGTGAGCATGTTGGCGTCCACGGCCTTGATCCAGGCCTCGCGATCCCAGGTGCGGAAGTCACCAGGCGGCGGACCGCCCGCGTTGGTGACCACGATGTCGTAGTCCTTGCGCTCGGCGAAGATGGCCGCGCGCCCCTCGGGCGTGGTGATGTCCACCGGCACGGCGATCACCTCCACGCCGGGACATTCCGATTTCAGACGGGTCGCCGCGTCCAGCAAGGCGTCCTTGCCGCGCGCGACGATGACCACGTTCACGCCCTCCTGCGCCAGCGCTTGTGCGCAGCCGTAGCCCAGGCCCTTGCTCGCGCCGCCGACCAAAGCCCATTTGCCCTTGATGCCCAAATCCATGGTGTGCCTCTTTGAAAAATTAGAAGGATGATAAATAAGGCTTGAACACCCACACCCGACCCAGTGCACTCGCGGAGCCGGCTTTGCCTGGCCGCTGAGTGCGCCCCCTCCGCGTGCGGGAGGGGACCGGCCTAGCGCCCAGTGAGGCGCGCAGCCTGCGGGTAGTTGGTCTTATTTCTTGCCAAAGAGAAAGATGCCCGTCAATACGAGCGCAGTGCCCGCCAACACCCACAAGGTCAGCGGCTCATCGAGCAGCAGCGCCCCCATCAGGATGGTGGACAACGGCCCGACCATGCCGGCCTGTGCCGCCGCCGCCGGGCCGATGCGCTTGATCGCCATCATCACCAGCAGCACCGGCACGGCCGTGCAGGCCGTGGCGTTGAGCAGTGAAAGCCAGAGCACCGGGGGCGCCACCTGCATGGCCGACGAAACCGGTCGCAACAGCAGGAACTGCGCGATGCAGAACAGACAAGCCGCCGAGGTCGCCCAACCCACCAGGCGCAAGGTGCCCAAGCGCTGCACCATCTGGCCGCTGTAGACCAGGTAGACCGCGTAGCTCACCGCGCTGCCGAAGACCAGCAGCACACCCAACAAGACGTGGCTGCCCTGCAGGCTCACTTCATGGCCGAAGACCAGGAACACACCCGCGTAGCTGATGGCCATGGCCAACATCTGCCGCGTGGACACTTCCTTGCGGTAGAACAGCCAGCCCAGCAGCATGACCAGGGTGGGGTTGAGGTACAGGATCAGGCGCTCCAGCGAGGCTGTGATGTAGGCCAGCCCAGCGAAATCGAGAAAGCTCGCGAGGTAATAGCCCGTGAGCCCCAGGCCCAAGATTCCGAGCCAGTCCTTGCGGGTCAGCGGGGCCTGGCCCCGGCCGCTCCACCAGGCCATGCCCAGGAAGATGGGCAGCGCAAACAGCATGCGGTACATCAGCAGCGTGACTGCGTCCACGCCGTGGCGGTAGGCCAGCTTGACGATGATGGCCTTGCCGCTGAAAGCCACCGCGCCCACGGTGGCATAGACCAGACCGGTGGCCCGGTCTCCCTTGTGCGCGAGCGCCGCCTGCATCAGGACACTTTCAAGCTGCGCACAGGTTCAATAACCCGCAGCCAGGCCATCGCGTCGCGCGTCGCTGGCAGCCATGTAGCCCTCGACAGCCGGATCGCCCATGCGCCAGATGAACTGGCCCGCGCCGAAATCCTGGTAGTTGTCGTTGATGACCTCCATGCGGTGGCCCAAGGCGGCCAGACCAGCCACGGTGTCGGCGCGCATCTGCTGCTCGACGTTGATCTCCAGCCCCGCGTTGTAGCGCCAGCGCGGCGCGTCGCAGGCAGTCTGCGGGTTCTGGCGGTAGTCCAGCATGCGCACCAGGGTCTGCACATGGCCTTGCGGCTGCATGTTGGCGCCCATCACGCCGTAGCTCATCACGGGCTGGCCATTCTTGGTGAGGAAGGCAGGGATGATGGTGTGGAAAGGCCGCTGGCCCGGCGCGACCAGATTGGCGGGGTTTGCGGCCTTGGCGTCCAGCGTGAAGCCGTGGCCGCGATTCTGCAGGCTGATGCCAAAGGTCGGCTCCACGCAGCCCGAGCCAAACCCCATGAAGTTGCTCTGGATGAAGCTGACCATCATGCCGCTCTCGTCCGCCGCGGTCAGGTAGATGGTACCGCCCTTGACCGGGTTGCCGGCGCCGAAATCCTGCGCCTTCTTCATGTCGATCAGCTTGGCACGCTGGGCCAGGTAGGCCGGGTCCAGCAGCTGCGCCGCCGTGACCTCCATCTTGCCCGGCTCGGCCACGTAGCGGTAGACATCCGCGAAGGCAAGCTTCATCGCCTCGATCTGCAGGTGCTGAGAGGCGGTGCTGTCCACTGGCAGGCTCTTGAGGTCGAAATGGGCAAGGATGCCCAAGGCGATCAGGGCCGTGATGCCCTGGCCATTGGGTGGAATCTCGTGCAGGGTGTGGCCACGGTAATCCTGCGCGATGGGCGTCACCCATTCCGGCTTGTAGTTCGCGAAGTCGCTCACCGCGTGGCTGCCGCCGTTCTGCGCTGAGAACTTCACGATCGCCTCGGCGATTTCACCACCGTAGAAGGCTGCACCCTTGGTGCCGGCGATGGCGCGCAGGCCACGCGCGGCGGCCGTGAACTTGAACAGCTCGCCCACCTCGGGTGCACGGCCCCAGGGCAGGAAGTTCTGCGCGAAACCCGGCAGGTCTTGCAGCTCGGGCGTGGCGGCAGCCCATTTCTGCTGCACCACCACGGGCATCAGGTAACCACGCTCGGCAATATCGATGGCAGGCGCGAGCAGATCGGCGAAGGGCAGCTTGCCGAAGCGCTCGCTCAGGGCCACCCAGCCAGCCACCGCACCCGGCACGGTCACGCTGTCCATGCCCCGCTTGGGCGGGTTCAGCGCATCGGCGCCGTATTTGCGGCGGAAGTAGTCGGGTGTCCAGGTCTGCGGGGCACGTCCCGAGGCATTGAGACCGTGCAATTGCTGACCGTCCCAGAGGATGGCGAAGGCGTCGCTGCCCAGGCCATTGCTGACCGGCTCCACGATGGTCATGGCGGCGGCGGCGGCGATGGCGGCGTCCACCGCGTTGCCGCCTTGCTGCAGGATGCGCAGCCCTGCCTGGGCCGCCAGCGGGTGCGAGGTGGAAACGATGTTGCGCGCGAACACCGGCAGGCGCGTGCTGGGATAGGGGTTGCTGTAGCCGAAGGACATGGCAGGGGTCTTCAATAAAGGAACGACGGAAGAAAAAACGGCGCCTGCAGCGCCGTTTTCACTGAGGGTCTGCTCGCCCGAGCTTATCAGTCCTCGACGAAGGCTTCCGCCCGCTTGGACTTGACCGCCGGCAAAAGCACGATGGTGAGCAGCAGCAGGGCCGCCAGCAGCAGGCCGGCCGAGATCGGCCGGGTGGCCAGCACGGACCAATCCCCGCGCGACAGCAGCAAGGCACGCCGCAGGTTTTCTTCCATCATCGGCCCCAGGATGAAGCCCAGCAGCAAGGGCGCGGGTTCCACGCCCAACTTGATGAAGCCGTACCCGACGATGCCGAACATGGCCACCATCCAGATATCCCAGGTGTTGTTGTTGGTCGAGTAAACACCGATGGCGCAGAACAGCACGATGGACGGAAACAGCCAGCGGTACGGCACCGACAGCAGCTTGATCCACATGCCAATCAGCGGCAGGTTCAGGACGATCAGCATCAGGTTGCCAATCCACATGGAGGCGATCAGGCCCCAGAACAGCTCGGGGTTGCTGGTCATGACCTGTGGACCCGGCTGGATGTTGTGGATGGTCATCGCGCCCACCATCAGCGCCATCACCGGGTTGGGCGGAATGCCCAGCGTCAGCAACGGAATGAAGGAGGTCTGCGAACCTGCGTTGTTGGCGGACTCGGGCGCCGCCACGCCGCGGATATTGCCCTCACCGAAGGGCACCTCACCCGGCTTGAGCTTGGTCTTCTTTTCCAGCGTGTAGGCGGCAAAGGACGACAGCAACGCGCCGCCGCCGGGCAGGATGCCCAGACAGGCGCCGAGCGTGGTGCCACGCAGCACTGCGGGCGCCATGAGCTTGAGATCCTGGAGCGTCGGGTAGATGTTCTTGACCTTGCCCGTGAAGACTTCCCGCTTCTCTTCCGAGTGGGAAAGATTCTGGATGATCTCGCCGTAGCCGAACACGCCCATCGCGATCACGATGAAGCCGATGCCGTCCGTCAACTCAGGGATGTCGAAGCTATAGCGCGCGACACCCGAATTGACATCGGTGCCGATCAGGCCCAGCAGCAAGCCCAACACGATCATCGCGATGGCCTTGAGCAGCGAACCCGAAGCAAGCACCACGGCGCCAATCAGGCCCAGCACCATCAGCGAGAAGTATTCGGCCGGACCAAACTTGAAGGCCACCTCGGTCAGCGGCACGGCAAAGGCCGCCAGCACCAGGGTGCCCACGCAGCCTGCGAAGAAGGAGCCCAGGCCAGCCGCCGCCAGCGCGGGGCCCGCGCGGCCCTTGCGTGCCATCTGGTAACCGTCGATGACGGTGACGACCGAGGACGACTCACCCGGCAGGTTGACCAGGATGGCCGTGGTCGAGCCACCATACTGCGCGCCGTAATAGATGCCCGCCAGCATGATGAGGGCGGCCACCGGCGGCAGGGCATAGGTGGCGGGGAGCAGCATGGCGATGGTGGCCACCGGCCCCACGCCCGGCAACACACCAATGAGGGTGCCCAGAACGCAACCGATCAGGGCGTAGATGAGGTTCTGAAAGGTGAAGGCGACGCCAAAACCCATCGACAGGTGATCAAACAATTCCATGATGCGGACCCTTTAACCGGTGATGAAAGCAGGCCAGACCTGGAACTGCAGATTGAGCAGCTTCACGAACGCCACGTAGCTGGTGATTGCCAGGATGGTGGCCAGAATCAGTGCACCCTTCAGGGAAAACCGCTCACCAGCCAGGCTGGCGACGACGGTCAGCGCGTAAATGGCGACGATCAGCCCGAAGGACGGCAAGCCAATGCTGGGCAAGCCACCCAGCAACACGCCAAAAAGCAAGTTGGCACCAATGACGAACACCAATGGTTTCCAGGCCACCCCGCCCAACTTGTCGCCCTTGCCATCCTGGGATTTGCGTAAGCCCTTGAGCATGACGAACAGGCCAAGGACCGTCAGCAAAATGCCCAGCAGCAACGGAAAGTATCCCGGCCCCATGCGAGCGCCCGTTCCGATGGTGTATCCCGTTGCGCCGATGGCAAAGGCGCCGCCCACGATGACGAACATCAGGCCCGAGAAGAAGTCCTTCTCGCTCTTGATCACTTTCACGCACTCTTCTCCTGAACCCGCCGGGGACGAAATACCCCGGCCCAAAAAGGGGGGCATTGTGCACCTGATTGCCAGGCTGGCTTGTTCTGGATTCCACCTATTCGGACCGCTTCTTCCGTCAAGGGAATTCATCTTGCAAAAAATATCCCGGCTTCTGTCGTCATCTCACATGAACCGGGAGCCTATTGCGGGGTGAATTGGCGCTCTCTTTACGCATCTTTACCGATCCATGTGGCGCCCAGCGCTGCAACTGTGGCATTTCATCCACCGAATCGCTCTTGCTGCATGCGACATGCAACTACCGCGCGCCTGTGTGCCTCAGGCGGCATCGGACACCGGTTCCAAGCCTTTCAACCACTTCAACGCGGGCAGGCCCCAGCGCGCCTCGATGGCCTCGGCGCGCGCGCTCAGACCCGCGCGTGCCGTGCGGTCTCGCGATCTCAGACCCGAATCCAGCCCCCGCGCGGCCTGCTTGAAAGCCAGCACCACGGTGTTGCCTTCGCGCGTGGCCTTGAAGCGCCACAAGGCCTGCGCGCCAAAAGCCTCGGCCATGCGCGCCAGGCTCTGCTGGAAACTCGCGCGCCGGCCGAACAGATTCACCGTCATGCAGCCGTCCTCCGTCAACAGGCGCCGGCAGGCCGTGTAAAAAGCCACGCTGTCGAGCACCGGTGCGGCGGCCTCGTGGTCGTACAGATCAACCTGCAGGGCGTCCACCGTGCCCCACCACTTCGGGTTGTTGATTTCCTGCTCCGCGTCCGCGAGCACGATGTCGAGCAGGGGCCCTGGCTCGGGCAGATGGAACCAGCCCCGGCAGGCATGCAACACGCCGGGATTCAGCTCGATCACCGTGGTTGGCATGCGCAGCATCTTCACGCAGAACTTCGTCAGCGAGCCCGCGCCCAGGCCCAGCTGCATGGCGCGGCGCCCTGGCACGCTGTCGGGTTCCACGAACAACAACCAGACCATCATGCGCTGCACGTACTCGTGCACCAGCCGGACCGGGTCGCGCGTGTCCATGGAGCCCTGAATCCAGATGCTGTCCAGATGCAGATGGCGGATGCGCCCCTCGTCGGAGAACTGGACTTCGGGAAAAGTGGGGCGGGCTGAATTCACGGTGCGTGGGGAAATGGGATGCGGCACGGGCAGGGAGCCCGCACTCTAATGCCTTTGATGGGCATTCCCGTAGGCGCCCAGCGCCTCTCTTTCTGGAAGACCTCAGCATGGCTGGCTCAACCGAACGGGAATGGCGTCGTGATGACTGTATTTATATACAGTAAAATACAGACCCGCTTTCCTGCCCGCGCCGCCACACGACAACCTGGGTCCATGTCCTTGTCCCTCCCCGGTTACGTCGAACTGCACACGCTGAGCAACTTCAGCTTCCAGCGCGGGGCCTCGCACCCCGAGGAACTGGTGGCGCGGGCAGCGGCGCTGGGTTACGGGGCACTGGCGATCACGGACGAGTGCAGCATGGCCGGCGTGGTGCGCGCGCACGGCGAGGCCAAACGCCTGGGTCTGCCCTTGGTGATCGGCACCGAGTTGCGGGTGGAGGCCGATGGTGATGAGCACAGCTTCACCCTGGTGCTGCTCGCGCGCAGCCGCGCGGCTTACGGGCATCTGTGCGAGCTCATCACGCGACTGCGAGCGCAAGCGGACCCGAAACACCACCGCCGCTACCGCCTGCATGCACGGGACTGGGACCGCCTGGCGCTGGACAGCCGCGAGGTGTTGGCCCTGCTGTTGCCAGACCGCGCGGGGTTGCGCCCCGAACATCCAGCCTTCGCGCCCCTGTTGACCGCTCGCCTGAGCTGGCTGCGCCAGCGCTTCGCCCATTGCTGGCTGGCCGTCGAACTGCAACAACGGCTGGATGACGCGCTGTGGCTGACCAGCCTGACGACCGCGGGCGAGGCCACGGACGTGCCCTTGGTGGCCACGGGCGGCGTTCACATGCATCTGCGTTCGCGCAAGCCGCTGCACGATGTGATGACGGCCATCCGCCTGGGCCGGCCCGTGGCCGAATGCGGCTTTGCGCTGCAAGCCAATGCCGAGGCCCACCTGCGCTCGCGCCAGCGTCTGGCCGCCCTTTACCCGGCCCAGCTGCTGGCCGAGACACAGCGCGTGGCCCAGCTCTGCCACTTCAGCCTGGACGAGCTGCAGTACGAGTACCCCGAAGAAGTGGTGCCTGCGGGCGAGACGCCGGCCTCCTACCTGCGCCGGGTCACGGAAGAAGGCGCGCGGCGGCGCTACCCGCAAGGCATGCCAGCGGTGGTGCGCCAGCAGGTGGAGCACGAGCTCGCCTTGATCAGCGATCTGCGCTACGAGAAATACTTCCTCACGGTCTACGACATCGTGCGTGTCGCGCGCGACAGAAACATCCTTTGCCAGGGCCGGGGCTCGGCCGCCAATTCGGCCGTCTGCTACTGCCTGGGCGTGACCGAGGTGGACCCGGCGCGCACCAGCGTGCTGTTCGAGCGCTTCATCAGCAAGGAGCGCAATGAGCCACCCGACATCGACGTGGATTTCGAACACCAGCGTCGCGAAGAGGTCATCCAGTACCTCTACAAAAAATATGGCCGTGACCGCGCCGCGCTGACAGCGGCCGTGCACACCTACCACGCGCGCGGCGCCATCCGCGACGTGGGCAAGGCGCTGGGCCTGGAAGAGGAATTGATCGACGCGCTTGCCAAGGCGCATCAGTGGTGGGACGGACGCGAAGTGAACCACGAACGCCTGCGGGAACTGGGACTGGACCCAGACAGCCGCCCGATCCGCCTGCTGATGGAACTCACGCGCGCCCTGCTGCGGTTTCCACGCCATCTCTCGCAGCACAGCGGCGGTTTCGTGCTCACGGGCGACAAGCTCACGCGCACGGTGCCCGTGGTCCCCGCCGCCATGGAAGGGCGCACCACCATCGAGTGGGACAAAGACGACATCGACGCACTGGGCCTGCTGAAGGTCGACGTGCTGGCCCTGGGCATGCTCAGCGCCATCCGCCGCAGCCTGGATTTCGTCAGTCAATGGCGCGGCCGGAATTTTCGCTTGCAGGACATCCCACCCGAGGACCCCGAGACCTACGAGATGGTCTGCCGCGCCGACGTGGTGGGCGTGTTCCAGATCGAGAGTCGCGCGCAGATGAGCATGCTGCCGCGCCTGCGGCCGCGCTGCTTCTACGACCTGGTGATCGAGGTGGCCATCGTGCGCCCCGGCCCCATCCAGGGCGGCATGGTCCATCCCTTCCTCGAACAACGGGAGCGCCAGAGGCGTGGCGAGCCCCTCAGCCTGCCCAATGAAGCATTGCGCCCGGCGCTGGCGCGCACCCTGGGCGTGCCCATCTTCCAGGAACAGGTGATGCAGATCGCCATCATCGCCGCAGGCTTCACGCCCGGCGAAGCCGACCAGCTGCGCCGCGCCATGGCGGCCTGGCGGCGCAAGGGCGGCGTGGACAAGTTCCAGCAGCGCTTGATCGATGGCATGACGGCGCGCGGTTACGAGCGCGATTTCGCCGAGGCCATCTTCCGACAGATCGAGGGCTTCGGCGAGTACGGCTTTCCTGAAAGCCACGCGGCCAGTTTCGCCCTGCTGGTCTACAGCAGCGCCTGGCTCAAGCGCCACGAGCCCGCAGCCTTCCTGGCCGGACTGCTCAACTCCCTGCCCATGGGGTTTTACGGTCCCGCGCAACTGGTGCAGGACGCCCGGCGCCATGGCGTGGCCGTGCGCCCCCCCGATGTGCTGCACAGCGACTGGGACTGCACGCTGGAGCCGCCGGACGACGAGGCGCCGGTTGACGCCGTTGCGGAGCTACCCAACCCAGATCGCCACACGACCCCGACCCAGCCCGCCGTGCGCCTGGGCCTGCGCCTGGTCGCGGGCCTGGACGAAAGCAGCGCCCGGCGCATCGTGCAGGCACGTGCGCTAGGGCCCTGCCCCGACACCGAAACGCTGGCGCTGCGCGCCGGACTGAACGCCGCGACCTTGCGCGCGCTGGCCAGCGGCGATGCGTTGCTGGGCCTGGCGGGCCACCGCCGCCAGCAAGTCTGGGACGCAGCGGCGCTGCACGCCACGCCGGCCCTGCTGCGTGACGCGCCGGTGGCCGAAGCAGCGCTGGTCCTGCCCGCCGCGCCCGAGGGGGAAGAAATCGTCTTCGACTACGCCGCCCTGGGGCTGACCCTGCGCCGCCACCCACTGGCCCTGCTGCGCCCGCGCCTGGCGCGCCGGGGCTTGCAGACGGCCCAGGCTCTGCAGACTTGGGCGAACGGACGCCCCGCGCAAGCCTGCGGCTTGGTGCTGGCGCGGCAACAACCGGGCACGGCCAAGGGCGTGGTTTTCGTGACGCTGGAAGACGAGACCGGTCACGTGCAGGTCATCGTCTGGAAGGCACTGCGCGAGCAGCAGCGCGCGACCTTGCTCACGGCCCGTCTGCTCGCGGTGCGCGGCACCTGGCAGCGCGAGGGCGAGGTCTGCCACCTGATCGCGGCGCATTTGGAAGACCTGACACCCTGGCTGGGCCGCCTGAGCACACACAGCCGGGACTTCCATTGACCCACGGTCCCCACATGCTCAGTGCACGCACCTCCACATGGCCCCCACATAACTCTCACATGGCCCTTACCTTGCTGCATGCTTGCGACTTGCCTATCATCGCCGATTCGGTGCCACCCCCAAGGCCCGCCCCGGCCTGGTTCTGACCACCGTTCTTACGGACACATCGCTGCCCATGCAGCCTCTCACGCATTCGGCGCGTCCCTAGGCGCATTCAAAGACATATTCACAGGCACAAGGCCAGACGCATGCATTGCTGGCGCACCGCACGCGCCCTGTCTCTTTCCTCCCACCATGCCCAACTCCCGGACCACGGAACCCGCCCCTCCCCAGAGGCCGATCGCCATGCCAGCAAACAGCAGCAGGCCGGCGGGTCCGCAGTCCCGGCTGCGCGCTTGGCGCCGCCTGGGTGCAGGCTTGCGGGACCCGCGCCTGCTGGGCCTGGGCGCCTTGCTGGTACTGGTGCTGATCGGGGTGTTCCTGCCCTCACCACCCGCCACGCCAGACTTCCGCGACCCAGCCCAGGTACGCGGCGAAGGCCATGCCGCAGGCAGGCCCAGCCCCACGCTCCCAGGCGCGATCCCGAGTTCTGGCTCGGCCCCTCTCACCCTCGCTTGGCAGGCGCTGGCAGCCGAGATGTCGCCACGGCAGCGCGAGGTACTGGAACGGGTACGCGCGCAGTCGGCCTTGGCAGACGATGATCCGCGCGCGGTGGCGCTTTACGCCGAGCTGCGCGAAGCGGGAGAAAGCGCACCGGCCAACCCGGCCATGGACGGCCAGCGCATCCGCATCCCCGGTTACGTCGTTCCACTGGAGCGGGCGGACGGACGCCTGAAGCAGTTCCTGCTGGTGCCCTACCACGGCGCCTGCATCCACACGCCGCCACCGCCGGCCAACCAGATCATCCACGTGCACACCGCCACCGCGCCAGCGGGCCTGCGCACCATGGACGCGGTGTGGATCGAGGGCGTGCTGCGCGTCGAAAATTCGTCGAACCCGGTCGAGGCCCAGGGTCAGGTGGCCGTGCGCTACCAGATGGCGCAGGCCCGCGTCGTGCGCTACTGAAAAGAGAGCACCGGACCAGTTCAGCGGAACATCAGGGACTGGTGCGTGGCCACGCCCGCCTGTGCCCCGTCACCCACGGCGAAGGCCACGTTGCCGGCCGCGCGCGCGGCGTCACCACAGGCGAAGACGCCAGGCACGGTGGTTTCCTTGAGGGCGTCGGTGCGGATGTAGCTACCCAGCGGGCCGGTCTCGAAGGCGCAGCCCAGTTGCTCTGCGATCGGACTGCCCACGCGGGTCTGACTCGCGGTGAACAGGCCGTCCATCTCGACGCGCGTGCCGTCCGCGAGTTCCACGGTCGCCTGGTCCACGATGCGGGCGATGGGTCGTGGCTCGAGCGTGACACCCCGCGCGGCCAATTGGGTCCGCTGGGTGTCGTCCAACGCACAGGCCCCGTTGTTGGTGAAGAAAGTGACCTGGCCCCAGTCCGGCAGCATCAAGGCCTGGTGCAGCGACAAATCACCAACGCCCAGCACGCCGATGCGCCCCTGTCCCAGTTCGTAACCGTGGCAGTAGGGGCAATGGAAGACGCTGCGGCCCCAGCGCGGTGCCAGGCCCTCGATGGAGGGCAGTTGATCCACCACGCCCAGCGCCAGAATCAGCCGCCGGGCCCGCACGCTTCGGCCCTGGCCCGTGCGCAAGACAAATCCCTCGGCATTGCCGGCGCCATTGCCATGCTTTTCCGCCTGGAGCACCGTGTCTTCCAGCCAGGACACAGTGGGGTAGGCCAGCAGTTGGGCCTTGCCCTCGGCCGCGATCTCCGCTGGCGCGCGGCCGTCCTGCCCCAGAAAACCGTGGGACGCAGCGGCGTAACGGTTGCGACGCTGTCCCGCGTCGATCACCAGCAGGCGCCTGCGCGCGCGGGCCAGTTGCATCGCGGCCGACAGGCCAGCGTAGCTGCCGCCGACCACGGCCACGTCAAAAAACATTTGGGGGACATCGGCGCCCAAGTCCTTGTTGCTCATGTTCATTTCCTCGGGGCTGACCCCGCTTGTTGCGAGAATGCGGGCGTGCGCGCTCGGATCGATTTGGCGCAAGAAAACGGACGGGTTCCAGTCCATTTTCTTTTCTACACACACCCCTCACAAATGATAATGAATAATTGATAACGTTATCGACTTGTCGTTTTTCAACCCTACAGGAGCCTCCATGTCCGCATTTCCCTCCCGCCACGCAGTCCGTGCTCTCGCTCTGCTCACGACAGCCTTGGCCCTGGCGCTGCCGTCCCTGGCCCAGCAGCACGCTCACACCCATGGTCGCCTGTCCATGGACGTGGCGGTCGACGCGCAGACCCTGACGCTGACCATCGAATCGCCGCTGGACGGCTTCCTCGGCTTCGAGCGCGCGCCGCGCAACGATGCGGAGCGCCAGCGCGTGTCGGACATGGTGGCCCGCCTGAACGCCGCCGACCAGCTGTTCCTGCCCGACCCGGCCGCTGCCTGCACCTTGTCGAAGGTGACGCTGCACTCGGCCGTGCTGGGCCTGGGCGAGGAAAACAAGGAGGGCGTCCATGGCCAAGGTCATGGTCACGATGACAAGCCAGGCCACGCCAAGGACGAGCACGCCGACATTGACATCGACATCGTCTTCAACTGCGCCCAGGCCCCGCAGGCCCGCCATGTCGACGTCAAACTGTTCGAGGCCTTCCCGCGCATCCGCGCCATCGATGCCCAGGTGGCCTCGCCCCAGGGTCAGTTCAAACGCACATTGCGCCCCAACGCACCCCGCCTGCAGTTGGGCCGCTGAACCACAGTCATGGCACGCCTGCTCCTCGAATTGAAAGACCTGCGCTACGCTTGGCCGCGAACAGAGCAGGACTGCCTGGACATCACCGAGCTCGGTGTGGCGCCCGGCGAGACCGTGTTCCTGCATGGCCCCAGCGGCTGCGGCAAGAGCACCCTGCTGTCGCTGATGGCTGGCATCCTGCTGCCCCAGTCCGGGCGTGCCGCCCTGTTGGGCACCGACTGGCGCGCCTTGCGCCCCATGGCACGCGACCGGCACCGGGTTGACCATGTCGGCTACATCTTCCAGCAGTTCAACTTGCTGCCCTACCTGACCGCGCTGGACAATGTGCTGCTGCCTTGCCGCTTCTCCGCGCGGCGCCACGCGGCGGCTGAGCAAGCGAACGGCTCCTTGCTGGCGGGGGCCGAGCACTGGCTGACGGGCATGGGGCTGGACGCCTCGGTGTGGCGCCGGCCCGCGCACACCCTGTCGGTCGGCCAGCAGCAGCGCGTGGCCGCCGCGCGCGCGCTGATCGGCCAGCCGGACCTGGTGATCGCCGACGAACCGACCTCGGCGCTGGACGAGGACCGCCGCGACGTTTTCCTCGACCTGCTGCTGTCGGCCTGCGCGCGCGCGGGCAGCGCGCTGGTGCTGGTCAGCCATGACCGGCGCATCGCCACGCGCTTCGGGCGGCAAGTGCTGCTGCCTTCGATCAACCGGGCCACGCGCCCCGAGGAGGTCCTGGCATGAGACGCGGCTTTCTGCTGGGCTTGGCCTGGCGCAGCGCCTGGAACCGGCGATTCACGCTGGCGCTGACCGTCTGCTCCATCGCCCTGTCCACCTTCATGCTGCTGGGTGTGGAGCGCGTGCGCACGGACCTGCGCGGCAGCTTCTCCTCGGCCGTGTCCGGCACCGACCTGATCGTCGGGCCGCGCACCGGTTCCGTTCAACTCTTGCTGTATGCGGTGTTCCGCGTCGGCGCGGCCACCAACAACATCCGCTGGAGCAGCATCGAAGCACTGCAACAGTTGCGCGGCGTGGCCTGGGTCGTGCCCTTGTCCCTGGGCGACTCGCACCGGGGCTTTCCGGTGCTGGGCACCACCACCGGGTATTTCGACCATTTCCGTCACGGCGAGCAGCAGCCGCTGCGGCTGCAGGCGGGCGAGCGCTTCCGCGATCTGTACGACGCCGTGATCGGCGCGGAGGTCGCGGACCAGTTGGGCTACCGCGTGGGCCAGCGCATCACCCTGGCCCACGGCACGGGCGAGATCAGCCTCTCCGAGCACGCGGACAAACCCTTCACCGTGGTGGGCGTGCTTGCGCGCACCGGCACGCCGGTGGACCGCACGGTGCACATCAGCCTGGAGGCCATGGAAGCCCTGCATGTGGACTGGATCGCGGGCGCCCCACTGCCTGGCTTGCGCGTGGGCGCCGAGGAGGCGCGGCGCATGAACCTGCAGCCTCGCAGCGTCACCGCCGCGTTGGTGGGACTGCAAAACCGCGCCGCGGTGTTCTCGGTGCAGCGCCAGGTGAACAACTTCGGCGGCGAACCGCTGATGTCCATCCTGCCCGGCGTGGCGCTGGACGAACTCTGGGACGTGGTGGGCGCCGGCGAACGCGCGCTGATGCTGATGTCCGGGCTGGTGGCCCTGGTCAGCATGGCGGGCCTGATGTCGGTGGTGCTCGCCGGCCTGAACGAACGGCGGCGCGAGCTGGCGGTGCTGCGCGCGGTCGGGGCCAGCCTGCATCATGTGCTGCTGCTGCTGGCGCTCGAAGGCATGCTGATGACCCTGGTCGGCACCGGCCTGGGCATCGCTGCGCTGGCGGCTTGTGTGTTGGCGCTTGGCCCCTGGCTGCAATCGGAATTCGGACTGACGCTACAGTTGGCGCAACCCACGCTCGCGCAGGGCTGGCTGCTGGCCGGTTTGCTCATCGCGGGCTGGCTGGCCAGCCTGCTGCCCGGCTGGCGGGCCTACCGCCTGTCGCTGGCCGATGGCCTCTCCCCAAGGATCTGACAACACCATGCGCCCTGCCCTCCCCTCCATCGCCCCGATCTCCCGTCGCCTGCTGACTGGCCTGGCCCTGGCCCTGCTGAGCCTGGGTGCGCTGGCGCAAGGCAGCAAGGCCGCCGATTACCCGGAAATCCAGTGGGAAGAATTGGTGCCGCGGGACTGGAACCCGGCGGACTCCTTCCGGGACCTGCAGCACCTGGCGGGGCTGCCCGATTCCGACGACCGCGTGCAGGAACTCTACGACCGCATGCGCAAGGTCTGGGACGAAGCGCCCACGGTGCCCCAGCTCGAAGGCAAGGCGGTGAAGATACCCGGCTTCATCGTGCCACTGGAAGGCAATGCAAATGGACTGCGTGAGTTCCTGCTGGTGCCCTACTTCGGCGCCTGCATCCACACACCGCCGCCGCCCGCGAACCAGATCATCCTCGTGCGCTCTAAGACCCCCCTCAAGGGCTTCGAGACCATGAGCGCGGTTTGGGTCAGCGGCACCCTGGGTCGGGAACGCAAGGGCTCGGACATGGGCGTGAGCGGCTACAGCTTGCAGGCCGCGCGTGTCGTGAAGTACACGGGCAAATGAAACGCCCTCGAGGTGACTCACCCAGGGCCTGAATGCCTCGGGCCGGCGCTCTCCCATCGACCTCGCCAAGCCGCCCCGGACCACCTGCCACAATTGCGCCATGGAACGCTCTACCCGCCAACGCCACGCGATCCGCGCCGCCCTGGACGTCGCAGGCCGCCCCTTGCTGCCGGTGGAGATCCAACTGGCCGCCCAACACGAGGTGCCAGCCCTCGGACTGGCCACGGTCTACCGCAATCTCAAGCAGCTGGTCGAAGCCGGGGAAATCCGGCCCGTGGAGCTGCCGGGCGAGCCGCCGCGCTACGAACTCGCCGGCCACAAGCACCACCACCATTTCCGCTGCCGCCATTGCGATCGGGTCTTCGACGTGCACGCCTGCCCGGGCAATATGCAGAAACTGGCGCCCCGAGGTTTCGTGGTGGACGACCACGAACTGACCTTGTACGGCTCCTGCAGCGACTGCCGACAGCAAGCACGCACCGCGACTCGCAGCGCGGCCCACGCCTGAAGCTGGCAGGGCGCTGACTAGAAGGACTCCCACTCTTCGCTGGCCCCACCTGTGGTGGCACGCGCCTTGGCAGGCTCGGCCGCCAGGAAAGGCTGTGGCGCCTGTTTCAGAGCAACCTTGGGCCTGGGAACTGCGGGTTTGGATGCAGTCACAGCTGGCGGTACCTTCATGGGCTCAGGCGCATGGCTGCCTGAGCCTGCGCGTGCCAACGGGTGAGGTGCCGTTGTGAGGGAATTGGGATGCTCCGCCTGCCCTGACATCGACGAAGGCGTGGACGCGCGAAGTTCAACGCCATGCGCCAGCTTGAACACGGCCACTGCGTCGACCAGTTCCTTGGCCTGGGTTTTGAGGCTGTTGGCAGCTGCCGCCATTTCCTCGACCAGTGCCGCATTCTGCTGGGTCACCTGATCCATCTGCTGCACGGCCTCGCCGATCTGCGCCACGCCCTGGCTCTGCTCGGTGCTGGCCGCGCTGATGTCACCCACGATGTCGGTCACGCGCTTGATGCTGTTGACCACATCCTGCATCGTCGCCCCCGCCTGATCCACCAGCGTGGTGCCGGCTTCGACCCGGTGCACGCTGTCGGATATCAGTGCCTTGATCTCCTTGGCCGCATCCGCGCTGCGACCCGCCAGGCTGCGCACTTCGCTGGCCACCACGGCGAAACCGCGACCCTGTTCGCCGGCACGTGCGGCCTCCACCGCCGCGTTCAGGGCGAGGATGTTAGTCTGGAAGGCGATGCCGTCGATCACGCTGATGATGTCGGCGATCTTCTTGCTCGCGTCGCTGATACCCTTCATGGTCTCAACCACCTGCGAAACAACTTCGCCCCCCTGCAGGGCGACGGAGGAAGCGTTCTGCGCGAGCTGATTGGCTTGCCGAGCGTTGTCCGCGTTCTGCGTCACGGTGGATGACAGCTCCTCCATCGACGCCGCTGTCTCTTCCAGGGAACTGGCCTGGCTTTCGGTGCGCGCGCTCAGATCCTGGTTGCCCTGCGCGATCTGTGCGCTGGCCGTCGCCACCTCGTCCGAACCCTGGCGCACAATGCCCACCACCCTCACCAGGCTGTGCTGCATCGTGCCCAGTGCCTGGAGCAACTGCCCCGTCTCGTCCCGCTGCCTTGAACTGACTTCACGACTCAAATCACCGGCCGCGACTGCTTCGGCGAAGGCAACGGCCTGCGCGATGGGGCGGGTGATGGAGCGGACGATCCAGACGCCGAGGCTGAAAGCCAGCACCAGCGCGATGACGATGGCCACAGCCACAGACAGCCGCAAGGTCTTCACCTCTGAAAGCGCGACGGCTCCCGCTTCATGTGACAGCGTTTTTTGGAGCTCGATCTGCTGATCCAGCGCCGCCAGATAGGCCAATTGAACCGGACGCACGCCTGACAGCAAATAGGCCACCGCAGCGTCGCGCTGACCGGCTTCGAGCATCGCGACATACCGGTCCACGCCATCGCGGAACTTGCCCCGCCCATCGGCCGCGAGGGCAAGCAGTTCACGGCCTTTGGGTGACTCGATTCTGGCTTCGACACGCGAGACCAACTCATTGACCATGCGGCGTGATTCCGCCAGTTCCGCGAGCTCGGCCTTGATCTGCTCTGGATTGGTGAAAAGCGCCAGGTTGCGTATGCTGCGCGCCTGCTCATTGACTTCCAGGCGCAGGTCGTTCACCTCCTCGATGATGACCATGCGCCGATCAACGATGTCTACGAGTCGCTTCTGAATGTCCGTTGAGCCCAGAATGCTCTGCAGACCGACCACCATCAACAAAAGTGTCAGCGCGGCCAAGGCGAGCGACAGGCGCGTGCCTATCTTCAGGTGACTGAAGTAATCCATTTTTCTCTCCATCCCTTTGAATCTGGCCCGGTTCTCGCCGGGTGCCCTCCATGAGCATCCGTACGATCATGGGCATCAAACCCACTCCTCCCGAGCGCGCATCAGGCTAGCCACGCCCACACGCGGGCGTAAGGCGATTCAAGTTTTGGAAGTTTTGCCGTGGCGCAGGCGCAGCGGCCGCGCCTCGGCCTGACGCGCAGCCCCCTGGATTTCACGATTCTTGACACAGGTCAAGGGCGCGGGCGACACGCAATGTTGGTGTACCCGCCGATGGCTCTGGCGCAAGAAGGAGAAAAAAGACTAAGGCGCAAGGCAGGAGCCGCTGGACAGCGGCTCCTGCCTTGCGCACTGAACGCGCAGAAACAGGTTCAACCCGTCGCGTCAGAAGCTTTCCCAGCTCCCGTCGTCCGTGGTCGCGCCCTGGCCCGCCACGGCGTCCTTGCGCCCCTCGGTCTTGGCTGCGGGCAAGGAAGGTGCGGGGCGGGGCGAGATGCCGGGCGTCGATTTATCGGCGGCCGAAGGGCGGGCAATGGCACCAATCGAAGCCACCTTCCCAGTGCTTGTTGGCGGCGTCGCCGGCAAACGGGATGGCCGACTCGATGCCGTGGTCGAGGGGGGTTGGGTCGGCGGGGTCGTCGTCTGCTGCGCCAGGGTATTGGTCCCGACCTTGAAGACCGCCACCACCTCCGCCAGCCGCTGGGCCTGGTCGCGCATGCTGGTGGCCGCGGCCGTGGATTGCTCCACCAACGCGGCATTCTGCTGCGTCATCTGGTCCAGACCACTGATGGCCTGGTTCACCTGGTTGATGCCGTCGCGCTGCTCGGCAGAAGCCGTGCTGATCTCGCCGATCAGGTCACTGACACGGCGCACGCTGCTCACGATCTCGTCCATGCGCTGACCGGCCTGAGCCACCTGGATCGAGCCCATCTGCACGGCATCGACCGAATCGCCGATCAGGCCCTTGATTTCCTTGGCGGCTTCCGCGCTGCGCCCCGCCAGATTACGCACCTCCCCGGCCACCACCGCGAAGCCACGACCCTGCTCACCCGCACGGGCCGCTTCCACCGCAGCATTCAGCGCCAGGATGTTGGTCTGGAAGGCGATGCCGTCGATGACACCAATGATGTCGCCGATCTTGCGGGACGATTCAGTGATCTGGGCCATGCTGGCCACGACTTGCTGCACCACCTCGCCGCCGCGCTGGGCGGCCTGGGCGGCGCCGCTGGCCAACTGGTTGGCCTGCAAGGCGGTGTCGGCGGACTGCACCACGGAACTGGTGAGCTGCTCGATGCTGGCGGCGGTCTCCTCCAGGCTGGCCGCCGTCTGCTCGGTTCGGGCCGACAGATCCTGATTGCCCGAGGCGATCTGGCCGGAGGCGGAGGAGACCGATTCAACACCACCACGAACCTCCGACACCACGGTGCGCAAGCGTTCGCTCATGGTGCCCAGGGCACGCAGCAACTGTCCCGTTTCGTCCTTGGCCTGCGATTCCATGCGCTGACTGAGATCCCCCGCAGCCACGGTGTCGGCCAGGCGCACAGCCTCGGCAATGGGCCGGGTGATGCTGCGGGTCAGGGTCAGGCCCAACGCCAGGCCAGCGCTCAGCGCAATGACACCACACAGAATCAACACGACACGACCGCGCTGCCAAGTGGCGCGCGCGTCCTCGCCCGCTGCGGTGGCCTCGGCCCCGGCCACTTCGGCGAGCTTGCCCACCTGGGCGGCATAGGCCTGCAAGCCAGGAACGATGCGCGTCTGGTTCAGGTTTTCCAGTTGGAATAGGTCTTCCTGGCTGAAGTTCTTCTTCAGCTTCATCAGATCGTCACGCGCGTCACGGTAGGACTGGGCGACCTGGTTGACAACCGCCAGCGCCGCACGGCCCTCCTCGGTGGACAAGGCGTTCAGTTGCTTGTCGATCGCCAGCACCCGCTGGGCATGGGAGGCGATCACGGTTTCCAGCCGACTGTTTTCGGCGGGGTTGAAACTGCGCACGTAGGCTGTCAAGACCTCTTGGTGCGCCTCCAGGGTGCGCACCCAATCCGTGGCCAAGGTGACGCGTTGCTGCGATTGGTAAATCGCGTAGGCGGCCTCATCCATCTTCTTCAGGCTGATGTAGCCCATCAGCCCCATGACGACCATCAAGAGCAGTTGGATGCCGATGGTCACGCCCAAGCGCGTGCCTATCTTCAGATGGGAGTATTTCATGTTGTAGTTCCTTGTCGTATGCCGCGAAAGACGAATCATTCTCTCAAAAACGGCTTAGGCTCAGGCAGCCCCGGTCTGCAGGCGTTCCAATTCGGTGTCGGTGAAGCCTGCGGCACGGCGCGCCTCGAGGTTGAAGGGTTGCTTCAAGCGTGGGGCCTGGTAGCGCGTCGTCAACTCGGCATACGTGACCAGCGGGTCCAGCCCACGCTGCGCGCAGACCCAGGCGTACCAGTGGTTGCCGGTGGCGACATGGCCGATTTCCTCGCGCAGGATGAGGTCCAGGATCTCGCCACCGCGCAGGTCACCGATGGACAGCAGCTTGGCCTTGACGCCGGGCGAGGCATCCAGACCGCGCGCTTCCAGCGTGCGCGGCACCAGCGCCACGCGGGCCAGCAGGTCGTCCCGGGTGCGTTCGGCCATCTCCCACAGGCCGTTGTGGGCCGGGAAGTCGCCGTAGTCAAAACCCAGGGTTTGCAGATGCGCGCGCAGCAGGGTGAAATGCTTGGCCTCTTCCCGCGCCACCCGCAGCCAGTCGCGGTAGAAGGCCTCAGGCAGGCCCGGGAATCGCCAGCAGATGTCCAACGCCAAGTCGATGGCGTTGCGCTCGATGTGCACGATGGAATGCACCAGGGCGGCATGGCCGCGGGGTGTGTTGAGGCTGCCGAATTTGATTTGTGTGTGCGGCAGCAATGGCGGTTTGTCAGTCCGGCCCGGTTGGCCATGCGGTGCCTGGGTGCTGAACACGGTGTCCGTGTCGAGGTGGCCAGCGCGGACGTCGAGCGTGAGGACTTCGGCGGCCTTGCCAACAGGGTCGGCAAGGGTGAGCAGGCGCAGGCAAGTGGCGCGGAGTTCGGGGGCGCTGTCGCTGTTCATGGCTGCAAATGGTAGCGGTGCACGCGGCAAGGTCATGATCCGGGCAACGCACGCAAGCAGGCAGGCGGCGGGCCGTCCGCCTCATGGAGCGCTGCGCGCTCCGAAATCGGCGGCGCGGCCCGCCGCCTGCCTGCTTGCTCAGAGGGTTGGAACACCGCGAAAGAACGCCCTCGGCCACAGGCTCACCCTCGCGGGTGATGCTGGGCGTGCAGGGTCTTGAGCCGCTCGCGCGCCACATGGGTGTAGATGGTGGTCGTGGAAATGTCGGCATGCCCGAGCAACATCTGCACGGCCCGCAGATCGGCGCCGTGATTGAGCAGGTGGGTGGCGAAGGCATGGCGCAGGGTGTGTGGCGAGAGGGGCGAGGTGACGCCTGCGACCCGCGCATATTTCTTGACCAGCGCCCAGAACATCACCCGGGTCATGGCCTCGCCCGCGCGGCTGCCGCGCAGGGTCACGAAAAGGTCATCGGTCTGTTTCGCCGCGTGCGGCGTCGCGCCGACCTGACCCAGCAACTCAGGGCGCGCCTCATGCAAATAACGCCCCAGCCAATCCGCGGCCACCTCGCCGAAAGGCACCAGGCGCTCCTTGCTGCCCTTGCCGGTCACGCGCAGCACATGCTCGTTCAGGCCGACGTTGAAGGTCTTGAGTCCCACCAGTTCGCTCACGCGCAGGCCGCTGGCGTACATCAACTCCAGCATGGCGCGGTCGCGCAGACCCAGTGGCGTGCCCAGGTCGGGCGCGGCCAACAAGGCCTCGACCTGGGCTTCGCTCAGGGTCTTGGGCACGCGCAGGGGCTGCCGGGCAGCGAGCAGGCGCAAGGTCGGGTCGGCTTGGATGCGACGTTCGCGCACGGCCCAGCGGAAGTACCGCTTGAAAACGGTCAGACGCCGGTTGGCGGTGGTGGCTCGGGTCTGGGCGTGTCGGGCAGCGAAGTAGGCGTTCAGATCGGGCTCGCCGCTGGCATCCAAGTTTTTGGACGCCCGCCCCTCGCCGGGTTCCGCCAGCCAGCGGGCGTACAAGGCGAGATCGCGTTGGTAGGCGTCGAGGGTGTTGCGCGACAGCCCTTCCTCGAGCCAGAGCGCGTCGATAAAGGCCTGCACGGCATCGAGAGAAGCGGCAAGCGACTCGGAGTTCATGGGTGCGATCATAAAAAAACGCCGCGCTGCGAGCAGCAGCGCGGCGTTTGCGTGCGCGGAAACGTGATCAGTCCAGCGTAAGCTTCTGGGTCTCCACGACCTTCTTGTAAACAGCGAGCTCGGCCTTGATCTGGTCGGCGAACTGCGCGGGCGTATTGCCGATCACGAAGGAGCCGGTGTCCTCGATGCGCTTGCGCACGGCCGGGTCCTGCAGGGCCTTGAGCGTGGCAGCGTTGATCTTGTTGACGATGGCAACCGGCGTGCCCTTGGGCGCCAGCAGTCCGTAGTAGGCCGGGCGGTTGACTCCCTCGAAACCGACCTCCTTGAAAGTCGGCACGTTGGGCAAGCTGGCCACACGCTGGGGCGAGGCCACGGCGATGGCCACCAAACGGCCGCCCAGGATGTGCGGCAATGCCGAAGGCAGGTTGTCGAACATGATCGGCACATGGCCGGCGACGATGTCATTGAGCGCTGGGCCGGCGCCAGTGTAGGGAATGTGAACGATGTCCAGGCCACTCTGGCTCTTGAACAATTCGGTCTGCAAGTGACCGATGCCGCCCGTTCCCGACGAGGCGTAGGAGTACTTGCCGGGGTTTTTCTTGATTTCCTCAACGAAGCCCTTGAAGTCCTTGGCCGGGAAGCTCGGGTGGACCATGATCACGTTGGGCGTGGCCGCGATGTTCACGATGGGCACGAAGTCCGTCAACGGGTTGTACTGGATCTTGGTGTTGATGGCCGGGTTGGCCGCCGTGGTGGACACGGTGGCCATGCCGATCAGGTAACCATCAGGCGTGGCGCGCGCCAGTTCGGTCGCACCGACCACACCGCCACCGCCGGCCTTGTTGAGCACCACCACGGCCTGACCCAGTTCCCTGCCCAGCGGCTCGGAGATGACGCGGGCGATGATGTCCGTCGTGCCACCCGGCGCGAAGGGCACCTGCAAGTTGACCGGTTTGGCCGGCCAAGCCTGGGCCTGGGCCACCGGACCGTAGGCCAGGGCAGCCAGGGCGGCGGCGCAGGAAAGAGCGGTGACGAAGGAACGTCGCAGCAGCATGATCGGGTCTCCTGAAAACAAGGATGGAAGTGAAGCGGGCATTCTAGGGCGCAGAACTGCCTCGCGCACTCCGCAGAAACGCGCGTGACCGAGGGGGACACCACACCGCCTGCTATTCTCCCGCGCGTGAATTACGCCGTCCTGCTCTTCCCCGACTTCTCCATGATCCTCTGCGGCTGTCTGTTGTGCCGCTACACCGCGCTGAACCGGCGGGTCTGGGAGCCGGTGGAAAGCCTGGTCTATTACTTCCTGTTTCCGGTGCTGCTGTTCCACAGCATCGTCAAGAGCCCGATCCAGCTCGACGCCGACGCCAGCCTGGTGCTGGGCGGCCTGCTCATGACGGCCGCAGGCGTCGCCTTGACCCACACCCTGCCTTGGCTGCTGCGCGCGTGGCAAGGCACGCGCGCGGCTTACGACCCGCGCGACCACGCGGCCAGCGCGCAAGTGGCGTTCCGTTTCAACTCCTTCATCGCCCTGGGACTGGCCGAGCGCCTGGCCATGCAGGAATCGGATGGGCGCGGCCCCCTGCTGATGGCCCTGCTGATCGGAGTCTGCGTGCCCTTCGTGAACGTGGCCGCGGTCTGGCCCATGGCGCGGCATGCGGGGCGCGGTGTGCTAAGGGAACTGGTGCGCAACCCGCTGATCATTGCCACCGTCTCAGGCCTGGCCTGCAATCTGGCGGGCCTGCGCATCCCGGACTGGATCGCGCCCAGCCTCTCGCGCATCGGCGCGGCCTCGCTGGCGCTGGGCTTGATGGCTGCGGGCGCGGGCATGCAGTTCGGCACGTTGGCGCGCAGCAAGGCCCTGGCCGCTGGGGTGCTGACGGTACGCCACTTGCTGCTGCCCCTGGTGGCACTGGGCCTGTGCGTCGTGCTGAGACTGGACACGATGCAAGCCGCGACGCTGCTGCTCTTCTCGGCGCTGCCCACCGCTTCCAGCGCCTATGTGCTCGCGGCACGCATGGGCTACAACGGGGCCTTGGTGGCGAGCATGGTCACGCTGTCCACCGCGCTGGGTGTGCTGAGCCTTCCCTATGCCCTGAGCCTGCAGCGTTACTTATAAGGCGCAGGAACGGAAGCCGCAGAAGAGGTGGTCCGCCTCGGGCGCAGCATGGTGGCGGAACTTCGGGTGCTCCAGGCGCAGGCGCGTGGCCAGGGAGGCCCCGCGCAAGACTTTGTGTCGGCCGAAATACGGCTCGGAATAAGCGCGCCAGGGTCCGGACGCGAAACCCGGGTAGCCCTCGAAGGTGGTGGCGGTCCACTCCCAGACATCGCCCCAGCGAAAGCCGCGGCCCGCAGCCTGGTGCGCAGCCAGTTCCCACTCCACCTCGGTCGGCAGGCGGCGGCCCGCCCAGCGGCACCAGGCATCGGCCTCCCACCAGGACAGGTGCATCACGGGTGACCACAGGGCCATGCGCAGGGTCTGGCCAAACCAGGATTGGAAAACGCCGCCGTTGAGCGCATCGCCCCGCACCGCGCCGATTTGCTGCACATGGCGCGGCGCTCGGCGGCCTTCGTCCTGCTTCTGCTGCACCTGCAGCCATTCCCAGCCAGCGGGCAACCAGAACTCAGGCCGGTCATAGCCACCGTCCATCACGAACTCGACGTACTGGTTCCAGCCCACGGGCTGGGCGTCGATCTCGAACTCGGGCACAGCGACCTCGTGCGCAGGAACTTCGTTGTCGAAGACGAAAACGCCGCCCCCCTTGCGTTCTTCGTCCCAGCCCAACTGCCAGCGGGTCGCCGGCACGGTGATCGGGTCCAGCACCAGGCCGGGCTTGGGCAGGGGAACGCGCAAGGGCAAACCCAGGGTCTGCGCCAGATTGACCAGAACCTCGCCGCACATGTCTTCGTGGAACAGCGCGAGACGGTAAAAATACAAGGCGTCGGCCTCGTCCGGTGTCATGGCCAGCAAATCGAGCGTGCTTTCCAGTGTGGACAGCAGATACGCCTTGATGTCGTCCAGGGGCGGCAATGTCGCCTCCCAGCGGCGCGCGGGCGGCAGGCCGGGTTCGCCCCAGAGCGCATCGCCTCGCGGGAAAACCGAGGCCAGGGGCGGCGCCTGCGGATCGGCACGCGGCCCCTGGTGACGTTGCAGATTGCGACCGATCCAGCGCTCCTGGAACCAGCCGATGCGGCCCAGTTCCCACAAGGGCGGATTCAGCGCGGGCGACAGGCCTGGCAAGTGCAGATCGGGGACATTCGGCAGTTCCAGCTCCTCCCCGCCTTCTTCCATGGCCTTCTGGAATTCGCCCACGAGGAAGAGGGTGTGGTTGCGCGCATCCATCAGGGCCAGGCCCAGCACATCACGCCCCGCGTGGCGCAGATCGGCCCGGCTCAGGTGCGGCGTGGGGGAAGGCAATGGGGTTGCTTGCGCCATGCGAACCATTATGGGGGGATTCACCGCGCATTGTTTCTCCGGCGGCTCCTAGCTCCCGATACACCCCCTCGCCCCCTGTAACGCACCCGTAAAAACCCCAACACTCTGTCTCGTAGAATGACAGGTTTGCCCGCCGGGCCGTTCTCTCTTCACAAAAGAGGCAAGAAACGGTCGCTGCGGTTTTCAGTCACCCTTACAGTGGGATTTCCCATGCAGCAACTCCTGAAGTTCTCCAGGCTCATGGACAGCCTGAGCAGCAAGCTGGGCAGCGTGCTCATCTGGCTGATTCTGGCCTCGACGCTGATCAGCGCCACCAACGCCGTCGTGCGCAAGACCTTCGACACCAGCTCCAACGCATTCCTCGAGATCCAGTGGTATCTGTTCGCGGCCTCCTTCCTGCTGGCCGCTGGCTACACCCTGCTGAACAATGAGCATGTGCGCATCGACGTGATTTCCAGCCGCTTGTCCAACCGCGCGCGCGCCTGGATCGACGTCTTCGGCTTCACCGTGCTATTCACGCCGGTGTGCCTGGTGGTGCTGTATTTCAGCCTGCCCTTCTTCTGGCAAGCCTTCCAGTCGGGCGAGGTGTCGAGCAACGCGGGCGGGCTGATCCGCTGGCCGGTCTACCTGATGATGCCCCTGGGCTTCACGCTGCTGCTGCTGCAGGGCTGGTCGGAACTGATCAAGCGCTTGGCCTTTCTGCAAGGCCTGATCGACGACCCCATGGTCAAGAAGGGCGAGAAAACTGCCGAGGAAGCGCTGGCCGAAGCCATCCGCCAGCGCGAGGCCGAAGCTGCCGCCGCAGCCAAGAACTAACGCGACGGAGCCACATTCATCATGGAATTCTTTGCAAACAATCTGGCCCCCATCATGTTCGCGGGGCTGATCGCCTTTCTGCTGATCGGCTTTCCGCTGGCCTTCAGCCTGGGGGCTTGCGGCCTCTTCTTCGGTTTCATCGGCATTGAACTGGGTGTGCTACCCGAGGCGCTGCTGCAGGCCCTGCCGCTGCGCATCTTCGGCATCATGCAGAACGACACCCTGCTGGCCATTCCCTTCTTCACGCTGATGGGCCTCATCCTTGAGCGCTCCGGCATGGCGGAGGATCTGCTGGACACCATCGGTCAGGTCTTCGGCCCGGTGCGCGGCGGCCTGGCCTTCGCGGTGATCCTGGTTGGCGCGCTGCTGGCGGCGACAACCGGCGTGGTGGCGGCCTCCGTGATCTCGATGGGTCTGATCTCCCTGCCCATCATGCTGCGCTACGGCTACGACCGTCGCATCGCCTCGGGCACCATCGTGGCCTCGGGCACGCTGGCGCAGATCATTCCGCCGTCCCTGGTGCTGATCGTGCTAGCCGACCAGCTGGGCCGCAGCGTGGGTGACATGTACAAGGGCGCCTTCATTCCGGGCTTCATGCTGGTGGGCTTCTACGTGCTCTGGGTCGCCTTCCTGGCCATCTTCAAGCCCAAGATGGTGCCAGCCCTGCCGCCTGAGGCGCGCGTGTTCCGCCAGCCCAATGGCACGAGCGGCTACACCTCGCTGGCGGTGCTGGCCCTGCTGTGCACGACCGTCGCCCTGCTGTTCGCCGAGAACTATGTCGCCGTGCACAGCTGGTGGAAAGGTGAAGTCGTCGAGAGCGTGGCGCTGGACGAGACCATCGTCGTTTCGCTCTGCGCAGGCGTGGCACTGGCCTTCGTGCTGGCCCTGATCAACAAGACGACCAAGCTGGGCCTGCTGTCCCTGTTGGCCGAACGTGTCACCTTCGTGCTGGTGCCACCGCTGTTGCTGATCTTCCTGGTTCTGGGCACCATCTTCCTGGGCGTGGCCACGCCGACCGAGGGTGGCGCCATGGGCGCGGTGGGCGCGCTGATCCTTGCCCTGGTGCGTCGTCGCCTGTCCATGCCCCTGCTCAAGCAGGCGCTCAACGCCACGACCAAGCTGTCCTGCTTCGTGCTGTTCATCCTGGTCGGCGCGACCATGTTCAGCCTGACCTTCCAGGGCGTGGATGGCCACCGCTGGGTGGAACACCTGCTGTCCGACCTGCCTGGCGGCCCGACGGGTTTCCTGATCGTGGTCAACATCATGGTCTTCCTGCTGGCCTTCTTCCTTGACTACTTCGAGCTGGCCTTCATCGTGGTCCCGTTGCTGGCCCCGGTGGCCGACAAGCTGGGCATCGACCTGGTGTGGTTCGGTGTGCTGCTCGCGGTCAACATGCAGACCAGCTTCATGCACCCGCCCTTCGGCTTCGCGCTGTTCTACCTGCGCAGCGTCGCTCCCGACAAGGAATACACCGACAAGGTGACGAAAAAGCGCATCGCGCCGGTCACCACGGGCCAGATCATCATGGGCGCCCTGCCCTTCGTGTTCATCCAGTTGGTGATGGTCGGGCTGATCATCGCCTTCCCGGGCATCGTCTCGCGCGACCAGCCTCAGGTGCTGGACCTGGAACATGTGGAGATCAACATCCCCAGTGCCGACTTCGGTACCTCGAGTGGTTTCGAGTCTTTCGATCCGGATGCCAAACCGGGCGAAGGTGCGGAACCCGAATTCGAGGAACAGAACCTCAACGACGATGCGCCGCTGGAGATCCCCAAGGACTAAGTTCCGCCCTCCGATGGGCCAGCGCCCATCGCCAGGGGCGTGCTGAACGCTCCATCCAGGACGCCGCGAGGCGTCCTTTTTTTTGCCGCCGCATGGTCACCGCTCCAGGCCCATGATGTGAGCGGGGCGCGCAATTGGAAACGCCCCGCCGGCATGATGCCGACGGGGCGCTGGGTCGAACCTGAGGATCGGGCCGTTGCCGGCCCGCGCCATCAGAAACCCTTGATGCTCTGCATGAAGCCGTCGAAACGCGCTTCGTTCACACGGAACCAGAACAGCTGGTCACGCTGGAACTTGCGGTAGTCGTCGTAGATCTTCTTCCACTGCGGGTTCTTCTTGTCCAACTCCGCGTAGACCTCCATCGACGCCTTGTACGAAGCCTGCAGCACGCTGGTCGGGAAAGGCAGCACCTTCACGCCCGAGGCGGCGATCTGCTTGAGCGCGACCGGGTTGAAGGCGTCGTACTTGGCCTGCATGTCCACATGCGCGTAGGCCGAGGCCGCGTTGATCATCGCCTTGTACTCGGCCGGCAGCGCCTCGTAGGCCTTGTTGTTGACGAAGAAATCCACTTCCGGACCACCTTCCCACCAGCCGGGGTAGTGGTAGACCGGCGCCACCTTGCCCAGGCCCAGCTTCTGGTCATCGTACGGACCCACCCACTCGGCGGCGTCGATGGTGCCTTTTTCCAGCGCCTGGTAAATCTCGCCGCCCGGGATGTTCTGCGGCACGCCGCCCATGCGTTCGATCACACGGCCCGCGAAACCGCCCACGCGGAACTTCAGACCCTTGATGTCGGCCGGGCTCTTGATTTCCTTGCGGTACCAGCCACCCATCTGCGCGCCGGTGTTGCCGCCCGCGAAGCTGACGAGGTTGTAGCCAGCGTAGAACTCGTTCATGAGCTTACGACCATTGCCGTGGTACATCCAGGCCGTCATCTGGCGGCTGTTCATGCCAAAGGGAATGGCAGCGCCGATGGCGAAGGCTTCGTTCTTGCCGAAGAAGTAATACGGCACGGTGTGGCACATCTCCACGGTACCGTTGCCCACGCCGTCCACCACGCCGAAGGCGGGCATCAGTTCACCGGCCGCATGCACCGAGATCTCGAACTTGCCACCGGACATTTCCTTGATCTTGTTGGCGAACACTTCGCCACCACCGTAGATGGTGTCCAAGGCCTTGGGAAAGCTCGAGGCCAGGCGCCAACGGATGGCGGGCGTCTGCGCCTGCACGGCCGGGGCCACACCTGCGGCCAACACACCAGCAATGCCGGCGTTTTTGATGAGGGAACGACGATCCATGCATGTCTCCTTGGAATCAAAACCAGAAAATGGATAACCCGGAAAGGTTGCGGGATTCTATCGGTGCGAGGTGCGCCTACCAGCCGCCTCGTGCTAGATCGGCATTGGGGCTTACCCGCGAGCCGAAGCCGAGCCCGCACCAAAACAGGACATGGGGACTCCCCGCACAGGAAAACAAGAAAAAGCGCCCCGCCGGCATGATGCCGACGGGGCGCTGGGTCAAACCTGAGGATCGGGCCGTTGCCGGCCCGCGCCATCAGAAACCCTTGATGCTCTGCATGAAGCCGTCGAAACGCGCTTCGTTCACGCGGAACCAGAACAGCTGGTCACGCTGGAACTTGCGGTAGTCGTCGTAGATCTTCTTCCACTGCGGGTTCTTCTTGTCCAACTCCGCATAGACCTCCATCGCCGCCTTGTAGGAGGCTTGCAGCACGGGGGTCGGGAAAGGCAGCACCTTCACGCCCGAGGCGGCGATCTGCTTGAGCGCGACCGGGTTGAAGGCGTCGTACTTGGCCTGCATGTCCACATGCGCGTAGGCCGAGGCCGCGTCGATCATCGCCTTGTACTCGGCCGGCAGCGCCTCGTAGGCCTTGTTGTTGACATAGAAGCTGACTTCCAGGCCACCTTCCCACCAGCCGGGGTAGTGGTAGACCGGCGCCACCTTGCCCAGGCCCAACTTCTGGTCGTCATACGGACCGATCCACTCGGCCGCGTCGATGGTGCCTTTTTCCAGCGCCTGGTAAATCTCGCCGCCCGGAATGTTCTGCGGCACGCCGCCCATGCGTTCGATCACACGGCCCGCGAAACCGCCCACGCGGAACTTCAGACCCTTGATGTCGGCCGGGCTCTTGATTTCCTTGCGGTACCAGCCACCCATCTGCGCGCCGGTATTGCCGCCCTGGAAGCTGACGAGGTTGTAGCCAGCGTAGAACTCGTTCATGAGCTTGCGGCCATTGCCGTGGTTCATCCACGCCGTCATCTGGCGGCTGTTCATGCCAAAGGGAATGGCACCACCGATGGCGAAAGCTTCGTTCTTGCCGAAGAAATAGTAGGGCGCCGTGTGCGCGATTTCCGTGGTGCCGCTCTGCACGCCATCGACCACGCCCAGCGCAGGCATCAGCTCACCGGCCGCATGCACCGATATCTCGAACTTGCCACCGGACATTTCCTTGATCTTGCGAGAGAACGCCTCGGCGCCACCGTAGATGGTGTCCAAGGCCTTGGGGAAACTCGAAGCCAGGCGCCAACGGATGGCGGGCGTCTGCGCCTGCACGGCCGGGGCCACACCTGCGGCCAACACGCCAGCGAGGCCGGCATTTTTAATGAGGGAACGACGATCCATTCAAACAATCTCCAGAGAGATGAGACAAAAGAGCGTCGATTTTATTAGTGCCGTTCACGCCGCAGCATTGACACCCAAGGTGTCACCATCCAGGCAAGGGACTTGAGTTATCAGTCGTGGCGCGCGCACTCGTGCGGCGCACATGCATGAGCGATCTCAGCGCGCCACGACTTTCAAGGCGGGCTTCTGTGCCGCGTTGGCGCTCAGTTGGGGGTAGCGGGCCAGGATGGCGGCCTCGATGCCCGACGCATCCAGCCCCTGCAGGGCCAGCAGTTTGGCCGGATCACCATGCTCGATGAAGTGGTCGGGCAGGCCCAGTTGCAGTAGGGGCTTAAGCACCCCCGCAGCCTGCAGCGCCTCGCTCACGGCACTGCCCGCGCCGCCCATGACCACGCCCTCTTCGACCGTCACCAACGCTTCATGCTGCGCGGCCACCTGGAGCAGAAGCTCGGTGTCCAGTGGCTTGGCCCAGCGCATGTTGACCAGGGTGGCATCGAGTGATTCGGCCGCCGTCAGCGCAGGGTACAGCAGGGTGCCGAAGGCGAGGATGGCGATGCCCTTCGGCTTGTCCTGCGTCGTGCCACCCGAGCGCCAGCGTCGGACTTCACCCTTGCCATAGGGCAAGGGTGCCAGATCGGTCAAGGGCGACACACCCGCGCCCGCACCACGCGGGTAGCGCACGGCCACCGGATGGTTTTGCCCGTAGGCCGTGCTCAGCAACTGGCGGCACTCACGTTCATCGGCCGGACAGGCCACGGCCATGTTCGGAATGCAGCGCAGGAAGGGAATGTCGAAGGCGCCAGCGTGGGTGGCACCGTCCGCGCCGACCAGACCAGCGCGGTCCAGGGCAAACACCACGGGCAGGTTCTGCAGCGCCACGTCGTGAATCAGTTGGTCGTAACCGCGTTGCAGGAAAGTGCTGTAGATCGCCACCACCGGCTTCAGCCCCTCGCAGGCCATGCCGGCCGCGAGTGTGACGGCGTGCTGCTCGGCGATGCCCACGTCGTAATAACGACCTGGGAAGCGCTGGTGGAACTCCACCATGCCCGAGCCTTCACGCATGGCCGGCGTGATGCCGACCAGGCGCATGTCCTGCTCGGCCATGTCACACAGCCACTGGCCAAAGACCTGGGTGAAGGTCTGCTTCGGTGGCGTGCTGGGCTTGACCAGGCCAACCGCCGGATCGAACTTGCCGGGGCCGTGGTAGGCCACCGGATCGGCCTCGGCCAGCTTGTAGCCCTGGCCTTTTTTAGTGACAACGTGGAGGAACTGCGGTCCCTTGAGCTGCTTGATGTTTTCCAGCGTGGGGATCAAGGAATCTAGATCATGCCCATCAATGGGGCCGATGTAGTTGAAACCGAATTTCTCGAACAAGGTCGCGGGCACAACCATGCCCTTGGCCTGCTCTTCCAGGCGCTTGGCGAGTTCGAACAGCGGCGGCGCGGCCTTGAGCACGCTCTTGCCCACCTGTTTGGCCGCCGCGTAGAAACGGCCGCTCATCAATTGCGCGAGGTAGCGGTTGAGCGCACCCACGGGCGGGCTGATGCTCATGTCGTTGTCGTTGAGGATGACCAGCAGGCGGCAGTCTTCGACGCCGCCGTGGTTCAAGGCCTCGAAGGCCATGCCGGCGGTCATCGCACCGTCGCCGATCACCGCGATGGCGTGGCGGTCCTCGCCCTTCTGCCGCGCGGCCAACGCCATGCCCAGGGCGGCGGAAATCGAGGTGCTGCTGTGCGCCGTGCCGAAGGCGTCGTACTCGCTCTCGCTGCGCAGCGGAAAGCCACTGATGCCACCGAGCTGGCGCAACCCCGCCATGCGCTCGCGCCGACCCGTCAGGATCTTGTGCGGATAGGTCTGATGGCCCACGTCCCACACCAGCCGGTCATGCGGGGTGTTGAAGACGTAGTGCAAGGCAACGGTCAGTTCCACCGTGCCGAGATTGGAACTCAGATGGCCGCCGGTCTTGGACACGCTGTCCAGCACGAAGGCCCGCAACTCGTCGGCCAGGGGCTTGAGTTGTGGGCGCGACAGCTGGCGCAGGTCCGCCGGGTCGTTGATGCTTTGCAGCAGGGAATTGCTCATGTCGGGTACCTCGACTCTCAGTGCGCGCGCTCGACCACGAGATCGGCCAACGCCCGCAGCGCCCGGGTGTCGTCCAGGCCAGCGGTCGGCGCGAGACTCAGCGCCTGGAAACGCGCCAGCGCGGCCAGGGCCTGCGCGTGCAGCTCATGCGCATGGGCCTGGGCGCGCGCCAGGCCCAACAGGGAAACATAGGTGGGCTTGTCCTGGACCGCGTCCTTGCCCGCCGTCTTGCCCAGGGTCGCGCTGTCAGCCGTCACGTCCAGGATGTCATCGACGACCTGGAAGGCCAGGCCGATGGCCGCGCCGTAATCACTCAGCGCCGCTTGCTGGGCCGGGGTCGTCTCGCCACAGGCGGCCCCCATCACCACGCTGGCCTGCAGCAAGGCTCCGGTCTTCAGGCGATGCATCTGGCGCAATTGGTCCTCGTCCAGCTTGACGCCCACGCTGGCCAGGTCGATCGCCTGGCCACCGGCCATGCCCGCACTGCCTGCCGCGCGCGCAAGCAGACGGCACAAGCGGGCCTGCATGGCGGCGGGCACGGCGGCCTCGTCCACAGGTGTCAACAGTTCGAAGGCCAGGGCCTGCAGAGCATCGCCCGCCAGCAAAGCCTGGGCCTCGCCAAATTTCACATGCACCGTGGGCTTGCCGCGGCGCAGCACATCGTTGTCCATGCAGGGCATGTCGTCATGGACCAGGGAATAGGCATGGATCAACTCCACCGCGCACGCGGCGCGCAACGCCGCCTGTTCCTCGCCGCGCACCGCCTCGCAGGCGGCCAGCACCAGCAGCGGCCGCAGGCGCTTGCCGCCGTCCAGCACGGCATAGCGCATGGCCTCGCCCAATCCCACGTCGGGCTGCCCAGGCGCGTCTACGCCGACCCAGCCCTGCAACGCGCTTTCCACGCGCGCCAGTCGGGCGTCCATCCACACGCGCAGATCCCATTCGGTCACGGTCTTCACTCGGGTGTCCATGGCTTGAGCATGCCCTCGTCCAGCACCTTGATTTGCGACTCCACGGCTTCAAGCCGACCATTGCAGAACTGCAGCAACTCGGCGCCACGCTGGTAGGCCGCGAGCAATTGCTCCAAGGGCAGTTCCCCCGATTCCAGCTGGACCACCAGTTGCTCAAGTTCCCGCATGGCCTCTTCGTAGTTCGCCGGCAACGGCGGGGTACCTGGTTCGGACGCAGGAGGAGAAGATGGGGAGGGAGCCTTGGGCATGGATACGGCTTTTCATACAAAGGTCGGGCATTTTAGGCGCTGGGCGGGCCGCAGGCCTAAATCCTCCACAGCCCACAGCGCCCGGCAGTGCAAACAGCGGCGCCATCAGGGATCGCAGCTCTGACGAAAGGCATCATCCAACTCCAGCGGCAGCACCAGCGTGCGGATATTCAGCACCCGCGAGGCTTCGCACATGATTTGCCGGTCCGTGGCATTGTTCACATAGCGGTCCGCGTACTCGGCATTGAACACCGGCTTACCCTTCGTGATGAAGATCTCATAAGCCTCGCATTCTTCGTATTCGTGGCATTGCTCGTTGACCGCGAAATCCACGTCGTCCACCAGCGAATTCAGCTGCGCCACATTGTTCTTCAGGCCGATGGCCAACCCGCGCGCATGCGCCTCGGCCGCGAGATGGCGGATGTAGTCCAGTTGGGTCGCCTCCGTCAACGGGAACCCCGTGTCGTTGTCATAGCCGTCCACATTGTCCGGCTCGACGCCATCGCAGCCTTTGGTTTGCGCCAGATCCAGCCGTTTGCGCATGATGTTCCGCACATTGGACGAACGGGTATCCAGCCACTTTTCACCGACCCAGACACTGTCGAGTGGATTGCCCATGTCGGCGGCCTCGAAATCCTGGAAATCGTCGCGCCAATCTTCGGAACTGCCGGCCGAGAAATAACACACCACCTTTTTCCCAGCCGCTTGCAAGGCAGCGATCTGCGCGGTGCTGGTATCGAAGAGGTCGATGTCGTACACCGCGACGTCGTAGCCAGTGTTGATCGTGTCCTTCAGTTGCCATTGCCAGGTATCCGTCACCGAGGGCTTCCACCAGGAAGCATCGCCCCCCGATGAACCATCGCCGCACCCAGCCAGCCATGCGGCACCGAGCAATACAAGCACTCTGAATCTCGTCATACGCCCCATTCCTTTCGGACTCGGAGTATCCATCCCTGCCCAGGCCTCAGCCTGGGGCGCGTCGATACCCGCGCTGCACAGACCCGATGGGCAAGCCCCAAGGACACACAGCGCACAATGTGCAAAGCCCTTGTGCTCCGCTGCGAGATAAAGCTTGCCCCTGACAACCCCGGGGGTACAATCGCGCTCTTTTTTCGCCACGGTTCGCGGCGCGCCCAGGACTTCTGCTGACACAGAGCCCCGAGGGTCTAAGCTCCGCAAACCATCCCCTCACTCTCACGCTCCCAAGCGTGCCAACCTCCCTGTGGGGAGCTTTAGGTCAGGACACCATGTCTGATTTAAGCCTTCGACTGCAGCAGGCGCACAGCCAGTTACCCGTCAACAGCTATTTCGACGAGGCGCTGTTTCAGCGTGAGATGACAGAGCTCTTCGGCCGTGGCCCACGTTACGTGGGTCACGCCGCCAGCGTGCCCGAGGTGGGCGACTACCATGTGCTCGCCCACGAAGGCAACGGTCGTGTGCTGGTGCGCCAGCGTGATGGCTCCATCACCCTGCAATCCAACGTCTGCCGCCATCGGCAGGCCGTGATGTTGCAGGGCCGCGGCAATCTGCAAGCCGAGGGCAAGGGCCATGCCGGGGGCAACATCGTCTGCCCGCTGCACCGCTGGACCTATACGGGCAGTGGTCAGTTGATCGGCGCCCCGCATTTCGCCGAGGACCCCTGCCTGCACCTCAGCCAGTACCGGCTGCAAGAATGGAACGGCCTGTTGTTCGAGGACGGGCTGGTCAACGGCCCACGCGGTGGCCGTGACATCGCCACCGATCTGGCCGGTATGGGCCCGCGCGCGGAGCTGGACTTCAGCGGCTACACCCTGGACCGCGTGGAACTGCACGAGTGCAACTACAACTGGAAGACCTTCATCGAGGTCTATCTGGAGGACTACCACGTCGGCCCCTTCCACCCGGGCCTGGGCCGTTTCGTGACCTGCGACGACCTGCAGTGGGAGTTCAAGGAGCATTACTCCGTGCAGACCGTGGGCGTGTCCGAGGCCTTCGAGCGACCGGGTTCGCCGACCTACCAACGTTGGCACGATGCCTTGCTCAAGTACCGCAACGGACAGAAACCCGAGCGCGGCGCCATCTGGCTGACCTACTACCCACACATCATGGTGGAGTGGTACCCGCATGTGCTGACGGTCTCCACCCTGCACCCCATCAGCGTGGACAAGACACTGAACAAGGTGGAGTTCTACTACCCCGAGGAGATCACCGCCTTCGAGCGAGAGTTCGTCGAGGCTCAGCAGGCCGCCTACATGGAGACCTGCATCGAGGACGACGAGATCGCCGAGCGCATGGACGCGGGCCGCAAGGCCCTGATGCAGCGCGGGCAGAACGAAGTCGGCCCCTACCAGAGCCCCATGGAGGACGGCATGCAGCACTTCCACGAGTGGTACCGCAGGCAGCTGGGTCTGTAAGGCGCGTCATTGCCCCGACCCCGCCGCAGGCGGGGTCAAACGGACGCGCGACGTGTCCACGACGGCAGACCCGTCCGTCGCAGCGATCCAGGGTCGGAAGCCAAACGAAATTCCGGGTGTAATACGGGCTTCGCAACTCTGCGGCGCCGCCCTGGGCCGCTTTCCTATGCAAGCCCTCTGGATGGTTCTGGGCGCCTTCTTCTTCGCCACCATGGGTGTGGCGGTGAAGTACGCATCAACGTCGTTCAACACCTTTGAACTTGTTTTCTACCGCAGCATCGTCAGCCTGATCTTCCTGGGCCTGGTGCTGCGCAGGCAAGGGGTCAGGCTCGCCACGCCGGTACCCGGCATGCATGTCTGGCGCAGCCTGATCGGCGGTTTCTCGATGATCGCGTGGTTCTACGCCATCGCCCACCTACCCCTGGCCACGGCCATGACGCTCAATTACATGAGCAGCATCTGGGTGGCGGCTTTCATCATCGGCGGCGCGCTGCTGACCACATTCAGCCTCACCCAGGCGCAACGTCAAGGCCCCATGCTGTTCATTGTCCTGCTGGGCTTCGCGGGCGTGGTGCTGGTGCTGCGTCCCACCATCGACCACGACCAGTTGCTGGCCGGACTGATTGGCTTGCTGTCCGGCATGAGCGGCGCGCTGGCCTATATGCAGGTGACGGCCTTGGGACGCGTGGGTGAGCCCGAGGGGCGCACCATCTTCTACTTCGCCTTCGGCACCCTGGTGATGGGCCTGATCGGCTGCTTCATCGTGGGCTTCACGCCTTGGGCCCACGCGCAATGGGAGGCCGCTGTCTGGCTGGTGCCCATCGGCATCCTGGCTTCGCTGGGCCAGTGGTGCATGACCCGTGCCTACAGCCGCGGCCACACGCTCACGGTGGCCAGCCTGCAGTACTCCGGCATCGTCTTCGCGTCGATCTACAGCCTGATGCTGTTTGGCGACCAATTGCCGCTGTCGGGCTGGCTGGGCATCGCGCTCATACTCGCAACCGGCGTCGCCGCCATCCTGCTGCGCGAGCGCACCGTGCCGAACACGCCCGCCGAAGACCACTAAGACCACGCGCCACACCCCCCACATGTCCTACAGCACACTGATTTCCGCCGCCGAACTCCAAAGCCTGCTGCGCGAGCGCAAGCCGCTCATGATCTTCGACTGCAGTTTCGACTTGGCCCAACCCACCGAAGGTGACGCCCAGTTCGAACGACTGCGCATCGCCGGCGCCGTGCGCGCCGACCTGAATCGGCACCTGAGTGCCCAGGACCCGGCCCAGGCAGTCAACGCAGGCCGCCATCCGCTGCCCCAACGCGAGGTCTTCGCGCAATGGCTGACCCGTGTCGGTTTTCATGCCGGCATGCAGGCCGTGGTCTACGACCGCCAGAGTTCGAGTTTCTGCGTGCGCCTGTGGTGGATGCTCAAGTGGGTGGGCCACGAGGCCGTGGCCGTGCTCGATGGCGGCCTGCCCGCCTGGCAGGCGATCCAGGGCCCCGTGGCCAGCGGCCCGGTCGTAGCGGCAACCCCAAGCGGCAACCCGCCCTTCCAGCCAGGCAAGCTGCTGGCACGGCTGGCCACGGTGGAAGATGTGCGCACCCACCTCAACCAGTCGAGCCTGCAAACCCTGATCGATGCCCGCGCCCCGGCCCGCTTTCGCGGCGAGTTGGAACCGCTCGACCCGGTGGCCGGCCACATTCCGGGCGCGCTCAACCGGCCTTACAGCGACAACTTCGGCCCGGACGGCAGATTCAAGTCGCCGGCTCAGTTGCGCGCGGAGTTTGACGCCCTCCTGGGCGGGCGCCGCCCGGCCACGGTGGTGCACCATTGCGGCAGCGGCGTCACCGCCACGCCCAATCTGCTGGCCATGGAACTGGCCGGGCTTGGACGCGCCGCGCTGTACGCTGGCAGTTGGAGCGAATGGTGCAGCGACCCGGCACGCCCCGTTGCCAAGGGCTGACGCTGCAGCGCCCGTGAAAGCCCGGGGCGGCAGCGCCCTGGCCTCTTTGATGCACCGTGCGCGCTCGTGCCCCGTCAGCGCCCCAACCGGTCGGAAGGCGAGGCATCGACCTCGCGTGAGTTGACGTCGATGACCTCACCGGCATCGCGCGCATCGGACCGAGCGCCTCGCCGAAAAAACTGCGCCTGCGTCTGACGCAGGATGGTGAAGGCCAGGGGCTGCACGGACCGTCCCATCAGGCGGGCGACGAGTGCATACACGCCCCAGCCCAGGATCATGAAGAGGCTCAGCGCCAGCACGAACACCATCACCAGCAGACCGAGCAGCAGCAGTCCGAGGCGAAGGAAAAAACCGAAGACGGCGAAAAAGAGACGTTCAAAACGCATGAAGGAAGCCTCGGAGTTCAATGGGCATGGGCCATGGTACCCGTCAGCATGACCAGCCCGATGCCCGCCAGCAGCCAGCTGATCTGGGCCAGGGTCGCGGTCAAGCTCAGGCGCTTTTGCAGTTGAGGAATCAGATCGGCCAAGGCGACATAGATGAAGCTGCTGGAGGCAATCACAAGGAAGTACGGCAAATAATCGTGCAACCAGTCCAGCAGCCACCAGCCCAGCACGCCACCCAGCGCGGTGATGGCTCCGGCCAATGTCACCTTGAGCAAGGCGGCACGGCGGGTGCCACTGGCGGCCCGCAGAACCACCAGGTCGCCCATGTGATGCGGGACCTCGTGCGCCAGCACGGCCACGGCGGCGATCACGCCCAGGCGCAGATCGGCCATGAAGGCGGAGGCGATCAGGATGCCGTCGCCAAAGCAATGCACGCTGTCGCCCGCCAGCACGGTCCAGCCCCCGGACATCGGAGCGACCCCGGTGCGGCCATGGCCGTGCCCGGCGTCATGGTCTGCATGGTGGGAGTGCCCGCCGCCATGCCCCTCCTCATCATGGGCGTCGTGGTGATGCGCATGCCCATGGTGATGTTCATGGCCGTGGTGCCAAAGTTCCGCCTTGTCGAGCAGGAAAAAGAACAGGACACCACCCAGCAGGATGATGAACAGGGTGTGCGCATCGATGCTGTGCACATGGGCGTCTTGCACAGCCACCAGCCGCGCCAGATGGGCGGCGCTTTCAAAGGCTTCAGGCAGCAGGTGCAGGAAGGCGGCCCCCAGCAAGGCCCCTGCGGCCAGGCTGAGCATGTGCTGGGTGTAACGCGCCAGGCTGTGGCTGAGCGCGGCGGCCAGCCATACGCTGCCGATGCCGGCCGCCAGCGTGCCAAGCAGAATCGCGAAAAAGGTCGTCATGTCCGGGATTGTCCCAGACCTGTCAAGCCCCTGAGGTCTGCACCGACGCTGCGCCTGGGTGGCGTGCTGCCCGCACCGCCCCAGCGGGCGCTAGGGCTTTAGACCACGCCGTTCAGCTTGAACCAGGCCAGGGCGCGCTTCCAGCCGTCCTCGGCCGCTTCCTTGCGGTAGCTGGGCCGATAGTCGGCGTGGAAGGCATGCGGCGCATCCTTGTAGACCACGAATTGCGAGGCCTTGGCGTTGGTGTTGCCCGCCGCGAGCACCTGTTTCATCTGGGCGATGCTGTCCTGGGGAATGCCGGTGTCGGCCTCGCCATAGAGCCCCAGCACGGGGCCCTTCAACTGTCCGGCCACGTCCACGGGTTGTTTGGGTGTCAGGTCGCTGCTCGCGCCCACGAGTCGGCCATACCAGGCCACACCGGCCTTGATGGCGGGGTTGTGGGCGGTGTACAGCCAGACCTGCCGGCCGCCCCAGCAAAAGCCCGTGACACCGACGCGCCTGAGGTCACCGCCATGCGCGCCGGCCCAGGCCAGCGTGGCGTCCAGATCAGATTGCACCTGCGCATCCGGCACCTTGGAAATGACCTCGCTCATGAGCTTGCCGATCTCGGTATAACTCTTGGCATCGCCCTGGCGGACGAACAGCTCGGGCGCGACGGCCAGATAGCCCGCGTGCGCGAAGCGTCGGGCCACGTCGGCAATGTGCTCATGCACGCCGAAGATCTCGGACAGCACCAGCACCACGGGCAGGCCCGTCTTGCCCGCAGGCTGCGCCCGGTAGGCTGGAAGCTTGAAGCCGCCTTGCGCGGGAATGGTGACCTCGCCCGCAGTCAGCCCATCGGCTGTCGTGGTGATCACGGTCTGCGCCATGATGGGCAGCACCGAGGCCGCGTAACCGACCCCCAGGGCGGTCTTGATGACTGTGCGCCGACTGGCGCCGGCCTGGGCAGACGGGTCGGCGGGCATCGACAAAAGGGACTTGAATTCGCTGTCGAGATCGGCATTCAACATGGGAACCTCCTGCACATGCGTGGTATGGGCGCCCAGTGTAGGGGCCAGCCAAAGCCCTGAGCGCAGAAGGCGTAAACCCACCGTCAACCGCACAGCGCCATGCATCCCGAAAAGCCCGCCACCGTCACCGGACGACAGGCTTTTCCAACCTGGTCAGCGGTAAAACGGCTCGACTTTGCCCTTGAGCTTGAGCAGCAGGGGCTGGCCCTTGCGGTCCAGCGTCTTGCCGGCGGGCACCTTGATCCAGCCCTCGCTGACGCAGTATTCCTCGACGTCGTGACGCTCCTTGCCGTTGAAGCGTATGCCCACATCGTGTTGAAACACAGCCGCCACATGATGCGGGCTGCGGGCATCGATGGACAGATGGTCCGGCAATTCGGGGCGGTTGGCCTGAGACCCGGCCTGGGGTTCGGTGTTGGTGTTCATGCCCCAGATTGTCCTTCAGCAGCTCAGGCTGCCTCGACCTCGATCATGGGCAGGGCCCGCATGGCCGCCGCCGTCAGTTCCAGCGAGCGCAGCCGCAACTCGGCCTCGTAGACATCGGACACCACGATGAATTCGTCGGCTTGGGTCAGCCGCGCCAACTGCGCCAAGCCTTCCCGCAAGGTCTGCGGTCCGCCAATCACGGCCACGCCCAGAAAATCCGCGATGGCGGCACGCTCCTGGGGGTGCAGGTTGTCCATGTAGTTCTCCACAGGACGTGGCAAGAGACCGCGCTTGCCAGTCACGATGCCCAGCACGCGCTGGAAGGTGCTGCTGGCCAGGTAATCAGCCTCGTCGTCGCTGGGTGCAGCCACCACCGGCACGCCGATGGCCACATAAGGGCGGCTCAGGACCGCCGAGGGGCGAAACAAGCTGCGGTACAGCTCCAGCGCCTGCGAGAGATACCGCGGGGCGAAATGGGACGCGAAGGCGTAGGGCAGGCCCAGCTCCGCAGCCAGGCGAGCTGAGAACAGGCTGGAACCCAAGAGCCAGATCGGCACATTGGTGCCCGCGCCAGGCGTGGCCGTCAGGCGCTGCCCTGGCTGGGCCGGGGCCAGCAGACGCTGCAGCTCGGCCACATCCTGGGGAAAATCTTCCTCGCGCTCCACACGATCACGCCGCAAGGCGCGCATGGTCATCGGGTCCGTGCCGGGGGCGCGCCCCAGACCCAGGTCGATGCGGCCCGGGTACAACTCGGCCAGGGTGCCAAAGGCCTCGGCCACCGTCAAGGGCGCATGGTTGGGCAACATCACGCCGCCCGAGCCCACGCGGATGCGCTGCGTGGCGCCCGCGATGTGGCCAATCAGCACGGCCGTGGCCGAACTCGCGATGCCGGGCATGTTGTGGTGCTCAGCCAGCCAGTACCGGGTGTAGCCCAGGGTTTCGATGTGCTGCGCCGTGCGCACTGCGAGGTCCAGGGCTTGGCGCACCGTGCCACCTTCGCGCACGGCCACCAGGTCCAGCATGGAATAGGAAGGAAGGCGCGACGCGCCATCGGATGCGCCAGCCGGCGCCAAATGCTGCTGCGAGGTATCCATGGCCGAAGATTGTCGGCCAAGCCCTTCGTTTGCGCAGAGGCTGGGCGAACAACCCTGCCCCGGGCAGTTCATCCCTGCCAGTCGAGTTGCGCCGCGCGACGATAACGGTACAAGAGCACCCGCACGCGCTGCACGTAAGCGCGCGTTTCGCCATAGGGCGGCACGCCCGCATGGGCCTGAACGGCCTGCGGTCCAGCGTTGTAGGCGGCTGCGGCCAGGCTCACGTCGTTGCGGAAGCGCGCCAGCATCTCGGCGAGATAACGAGCCCCTCCGTCGATGTTCTCGCGCGGATCATGGGGCCGTCGCACACCCAGGGCACGCGCCGTCGCGGGCATGAGCTGCATCAAGCCGCGAGCGCCTCTGGGTGAGCGTGCATGGGTGTTGAAGCCAGACTCGGCGTGGATCACCGCGCGCACCAGGGCGGGGTCCAGTCGGTGCCGACGGGCCGCGGCGTCGATTTCCCGGGTGTACACCCTTGGGTAGAGCGGCGTGGTGTGCCAGTCCCCGCGGTCGTGCAAGGAATGGGTGTCGCAGGCAACGCAGACCGCCCCGCCCACCGGATGCGGGCTACGGGTGATGACCCGATCAGGAAACAGTGCCAAGCCACCTTCGACCGGCCCACGCACCTTGAGCAGCACGGGCAAGGCCGCAGGCCGGACCTCGGCTTTCGCAAACCCCGCCAGTGTGACGACGGACATCGCCATCAGCAACCAGCCAGCAATGGACAAGAACGGGCGCCGCCGCCAGACGAGCAGGCCACGAAACACGGCAATGGACAGGCGCATGACGATGCTGGTAGTTCGTTCGCGAAAGGGGCCGGCTCAGGACAAAAGAAAAGGGCTTGCCACTGGTGAGCGGCAAGCCCTTGTATCTTGGCGGAGTGGACGGGACTCGAACCCGCGACCCCCGGCGTGACAGGCCGGTATTCTAACCAACTGAACTACCACTCCGCGTTGGTGTGACGTTCGCCCATGGTGCTTGATTGCTCTCGCACTACGGGCCAAGTGCCACAAAACTTGGCGACCCTACGGGGATTCGAACCCCGGTACTCACCGTGAAAGGGTGATGTCCTAGGCCTCTAGACGATAGGGTCAAAACCTTGGGACTCGAAACTCAAGGAGTTTCTTAACCATCTCTCGACGCTTAGGTGGTGGAGGTAAGCGGGATCGAACCGCTGACCTCTTGCATGCCATGCAAGCGCTCTCCCAGCTGAGCTATACCCCCTTAAATTTCTTTAAGGTATCTACCCCGCCGAAGCGTCGTGAGCCTCAAATTATAGGGGAAAAATCACACCTTCTGCAAGCGGGCCAAAACTTTTTCGCGCGGTAGCAGCGCCAGCACGGCGTCGAGCGACGGCGTCTGCGGCGTGCCCAGCACCAGCACGCGCACAGGCATGGCCAGTTGCGGCATCTTCAAGCCCTGCTCCTTGTTCTGGGCCAGCACATCCTTGATGGCCGCCGCAATGGTCGTCTTGTCCCAGACCGTCAAGACCTGCAGCTTGTCCACCAATTGCGACAAGGCCGGGCGGATCGCATCGGTCAGGTGCAACGCGCGGTCTTCCGCCCGAATCTCCACCGCATCGCCATAGAATTTTTCAGCCCAGTCCGCCAACGCCACCGTGGTATCACACCGGTCCTTGAACAGACCGCAGATGCCGGCCAGGCGAGCGTCCACCGCGACACCCCGCTTCTGGAGTTGCGCCGCCACCAACTCGGCCAGCGCATCGTCCGACATCACCTTCAAGTGCTGGGCGTTGACCCAGCGCAGCTTGGCTTCGTCGAACTGAGCCGCGCTGCGGCCCAGGTGGTCGAGGTTGAACCATTCCAGGAACTGCGCGCGGCTGAAGATCTCGTCGTCTCCGTGGCTCCAGCCCAGGCGCGCGAGGTAATTGACCATCGCATCGGGCAGGTAACCCTCGTCCCGGTACTGCGTGACGGGCTTGGCGCCGTTGCGCTTGCTCATCTTCTCACCCTGCTCGTTCAGCACGGTGGGCAGATGGGCATAGACCGGGGGCTCCTTGCCCAGCGCGCGGAAGATGTTGATCTGGCGCGGCGTGTTGTTCACGTGGTCATCGCCCCGGATGACGTGGGTGATGGCCATGTCGATGTCATCGACCACGACGCAGAAGTTGTAGGTGGGCGTGCCCACGGCCTCGCCGTTCTGAGCCGGGCGGGCGATCACCAAATCGTCCAACTCCTCGTTGCTGATCTCGATGCGGCCTTTCACCTTGTCATCCCAGACGACCGAACCGCCCAGGGGGTTCTTGAAGCGCAGCACCGGCAACACGCCCTCGGGCACGGGAGGCAGTGTCTTGCCCGGCTCGGGCCGCCAGGTACCGTCGTAACGCGGCTTCTGCTTGGCCGCCATCTGGCGTTCGCGCAGGGCATCGAGCTCTTCCACGCTCATGTAGCAGGGATAGACATGGCCCGCCGCCTGCAACTCGGCCAGCACCTGCTTGTAGCGGTCCATGCGCTGCATCTGGTAGAACGGACCTTCGTCGTGGTCCAAGCCCAACCACTGCATGCCTTCGATGATCACATCCACGGCAGCTTGGGTCGAGCGCTCAAGGTCGGTGTCCTCGATGCGCAGGATGAAGGTGCCCTGATTCGCGCGCGCAAAGGCCCAGGGGTAGAGCGCGGAACGGATGTTGCCGAGGTGGATGAAGCCCGTCGGGGACGGTGCAAAACGGGTTCTAATTTTTGTCGTCATATCAGACCAAGGTGTTCAGGCCGCGCGCAATGTCATCCTGCACGTCTTGCGGATGTTCCAAGCCCACAGCCACGCGGATCAGTCCCTGGCCAATGCCGGCGGCCTGGCGCTGTGCTTCGGACAGCTTGCCGTGCGAGGTGCTGGCGGGATGGGTCAGCAAGGTCTTGGTGTCGCCGAGATTGGTGCAGAGCGACAAAACCTGCATGGAGTCCAGCACGTGGAAGGCTCGCGCACGGGCCTGCTCGGGATTGCTGGCTTTGACCTCGAAGGACAACACGGCGCCGCCCAGGCTCATCTGCCGCATCGCCAGAGCATGCTGCGGGTGGCTGGCCAGGCCCGGGTAATAGACCCGCGCCACGGCGGGGTGCTGTTCCAGCCACTGCGCCAGTTCCAGCGTCAGCGCGCTTTGCGCCTTCATGCGGATGTCCAGCGTCTCCATGCCCTTGAGCACGACCCAGGCGTTGAAGGGCGAGAGCACCATGCCGCTGTTTTTCTGCACCGGCAGGAACTTCTCGATCACCATCTTCTCGGTGGCGCACAAGGCCCCCGCCATGACACGACCCTGGCCATCCAGGTACTTGGTGCCGGAGTGCATGACGATGTCCGCACCCAGCGCGATCGGGCGTTGCAGGGCGGGCGTGGCGAAGCAGTTGTCCACGGCCAGCAGCGCACCGGCGTTGTGCGCGAGTTCGGCCAGCGCGGCGATGTCGCAGACTTCGGTCAGCGGATTGGTTGGCGTCTCGGCGAACAGCAACTTCGTGTTCGGACGGATGGCCGCCTTCCAGGCGGCCAGATCTGTCTGCGGCACCGTGGTCGATTCCACACCGAAGCGCGCGAACTCGGAACCGATCAGCTTGATGGTCGAGCCGAACATGGACTGCGAGAACACGACGTGGTCACCCGACTTGAGCAGGGCAAAGCACATCAGCATGATGGCCGACATGCCCGTGGACGTGGCCATGGTCGCCTCGCTGCCTTCCAGCGCGGACAGGCGCTGCTCGAAGCTCGTCACCGTGGGGTTGCCGGAGCGGCCGTAGGTGTAACCTTCTTCCTCGCCCGCGAAACGGCGCGCCGACGCCTCGGCGCTGGGCTGCACATAGCCAGTGGTCAGGTACAGGGCTTCGGAGTTCTCACCGTACTGGCTGCGCTCGACGGCGGCGCGCACCGCCAGGGTCTGGAGCCGCAGGCCCTCGTGTCGATGGCCGCTCATCTAGTCGCCTCGATGGTTGGGCAAGGCCAGTCGAGAAGTGTCCACATCGTCCTCCTCGGCCTTGACCCGGTTGGAATTCATGCGTTCGATGTCCTCGGCCTGGATGTCGCCGGTGACGTACACACCATCGAAGCACGAAGCCTCGAAACTCGCCAGCTTGGGGCCAAGCTTGCCTATGGCCTGCTTCATGCCATCCACATCCTGGTAGATCAGCGCATCGGCGCCGATGATCTGGCGCACCTCCTCCACCGTGCGACCATGCGCCACCAACTCCTCCACCGTCGGCATGTCGATGCCGTAGACATTGGGGTAACGCACGGGCGGGGCGGCGCTGGCCATGTAGACCTTGTTGGCCCCAGCCTCGCGCGCCATCTGCACGATTTCCTTGCTGGTTGTTCCTCGCACGATACTGTCGTCCACCAGCAGCACGTTGCGTCCCTTGAATTCGCTGGTGATGCAGTTGAGTTTCTGGCGCACGCTCTTCTTGCGCACCCCTTGGCCGGGCATGATGAAAGTACGGCCGACGTAGCGGTTCTTCACGAAACCCTCGCGGTAGGGCAGGCCCAGCAGTTGCGCCAGTTGCATGGCGCTGGGGCGGCTGGATTCCGGAATCGGGATCACCACGTCGATCTCGCTCGGCGGCACCGTGGAGATCACGCGCTTGGCCAACGACTCGCCCAGATTCAAACGGGCCTGGTAGACCGAAATGCCGTCCATCACCGAGTCGGGCCGGGCCAGGTAGACGAACTCGAAGATGCAGGGGTTGAGGCGCGGCAGGTCCACGCACTGTTGGGCGCTGATCTGACCTTCCAGGTTGACGAAGATCGCCTCGCCGGGCGCGATGTCGCGCTCCAGGGCATGGCCTGTGCCATCCAAGGCCACGGATTCGCTCGCGATCATCACGCCACCCTCGGCGTTGCGGCCGAAGCAGAGCGGGCGGATGCCATAGGGGTCGCGGAAGGCCAGCACGCCATGGCCCGCGATCAAGGCAATCACGGCGTAGGAACCACGGATGCGCTTGTGCACCTGGCGCACTGCGGAAAACACATCGCCCACGCGCAGCGTCTTGCCGCGCGTGGCTTTTTCCAGCTCATCGGCCAGAACATTCAGCAGCACCTCGGTGTCACTCTCGGTGTTGATGTGGCGGTGGTCGGTGCTGAACAGCTCGGCCTTGAGCGCCTGCGCGTTGGTCAGGTTGCCGTTATGCACCAGCACAATGCCAAAGGGCGCGTTGACGTAGAAAGGCTGGGCTTCCTCCTCGCTGTAGGCATTGCCAGCAGTGGGATACCGCACCTGGCCCAGGCCGCAGTTGCCCGGCAGCGCGCGCATGTTGCGCGTGCGAAAGACGTCCCGTACCATGCCCTTGGCCTTGTGCATGAAGAACTTGCGGTCCTGCTGGGTGACGATGCCCGCAGCGTCTTGCCCGCGGTGCTGCAGCAACAGCAAGGAGTCGTAGATCAGTTGATTGACGGGCGCGTTGCTGACAACGCTGACGATTCCACACATAAGGCATCCCCCTTCAGGGCAACTTTCCCAACGAAAACAAACAGCCGCGATCGATCACGGCAGATATTGGGCCACACCTGCGGGCAACAAGGGCTTGAGCTGCTGCAATGCCCAGGTAGAGGCATGGGCTGCGCGGGATTCCTCCCACCAGGCGCTTTGACGGAACGAAGTCATCAACACCCCCACCGTCAGTGCCAGCATCAGGATAACGGCGCGCAGCACGCCGAAGGCTCCGCCCAACATGCGGTCCACCGGGCGCAGGCCAGCCTGCTCCACCAACTTGGGGATGGCCCAGACCACCAGCCCGCCCACGAACACCGACACCACGAACACCAGCACATAACCCACGACACGCACCAGTGCCAAGGGCTGCCCATCCAGCGGCAACCAGTGGCCGACATCCTCGCCCAGCCATTGCGCGAGCAACAAGGCCAGCAGCCAGTTCAACACAGCCAGCACCTCGTAGACGAAACCGCGCCACAGACCCAAGCTGATCGAGACCAGCAGGCCAATCAGGAAAAAAGTGTCGAGCAAGGCCATGGCGATGGACTACGGTGCCGCGTAGCGGCGCTCACAGACTCAGCACGTCGGCGGCCATGTCCAGCTGCCGGATCTTGGCGGCGGCACGATCGGCCTCGGCCTTGCTGTCGAATGGCCCCGCACGAACCCGGATGCGCTGGCCTTCCTTGGTTTCGATCACCTGGGTGTAGTGGCGCAGGCCCGCGCGCTCGAGCTTGCCGCGTGCGGCCCGGGCACGGGCCGCGTCACCAAAGGAACCGACCTGCACCACGTAACGCACCTGGGCCTCAGTGGCTGATGGGCTCTTCGCGTCCTGGTTCGCCGTGACGGCGGGCGCCTCATCCTCAATAGATCGGGCCGTGCCGCTGGGGCGCGCTGCCTCCGCACGCGCCGAGCTTCCACCTGGCCCGGCAGGGCCGGACGGCAAGCCCAGCGGCGCCAGTTGGTCACGCGCGGGAATCAGGATGGGCAGATCCTGGGCCACGGGGCGCGGCTCCTTATCGACCAGGAGAGGAAATCCCACGATGCCCGCCACCACCAGGATGGTCGCGCCGATCAGGCGATTCTTGGCGCGGCGGCGCAACGCCTCCACGCTTTCGGGCTGCGCAGCCGGTGCGGGCTGCTCATCACCGCCCTTGCGGAACTTGAAAAAGGCCATGCGTTCAGGCTAGAGGGCCAGGCGGGCTGGCGTGCGAAGGTACGGACTCGGGGGCAGACTCAGGGGGCGGACGTCAGGTGTCGTGCCGGCAAGCGCGGCACGCCATCTCTAAGTACGCCGCCCACGGTGTGGAAAGACCCGAAGACCACGATTCTATCAGCGGGGTCTGCCGCAGCCATGGCTGCGTGCAGGGCCTGCAGGGGATCGGCATGCAGCGTTGCCACAGCCTGGGCCGGCCAGGCCGGGCCAGCCGGGCGTGTCGCCTTCACAGCCTGCCAGCCGGCTTGCAGCTGCGCCGCCGTGGCGGCGCGCGGCGTGGGTAAATCGGTGAAATACCAGTGATCGACCAGGGGCATGATGCGCGCGAACATGGGGGCCAAGTCCTTGTCCGCCATGGCACCGAACACCGCGTGGGTACGGGGGAAATAAGCCATGGCATCCAGATTGGCGGTGAGCGCGGCCACAGCGTGCGGGTTGTGCGCCACGTCCAGCACCAGGGTGGGTTGGCCCGGGATGATCTGGAAGCGCCCCGGCAAGGCCGCCAAGGCCAGGCCATTGCGCACGGCCTGCGCGGTGACGGGCAGACGATCGCGCAAAGCCGTCAGTGCGGCCAGCACGCCCGCAGCGTTCACAAGCTGGTTGGCGCCACGCAGGGCAGGGTAAGCCAGGCCGCTGTAGCGCCGGCCACCCTTGGCCGCGCTGGAGGCCCAGTTCCACTGCTGCTTGTCCCCTGCATAGTGAAAATCAGATCCTGAGCACCAAAGCTCGGCCCCAATGGCGCGCGCGTGGTCAATCACGCTCTGGGGCGGCATCGGATCGCTGACCACCACCGGCCGCCCCCCGCGCATGATGCCGGCCTTTTCACGACCGATGCTCTCGCGGTCTGGCCCGAGCAACTCCATGTGATCCAAGTCGATGCTGGTGATGACGGCGCAATCGGCGTCCAGGATGTTGACGGCGTCCAGGCGACCGCCCAGCCCCACTTCCAGGATCGCCACGTCCAGCCGGCCGTCGGCATGGGCCTGGGCCATGCAGTCGAGGATCACCAGCGTGGTGAATTCGAAGTAGCTCAGGGTGATTTCGGCGCCCTCGCCCATGCGGGCGCGCTCGACACGCGCGAAACCAGGGAGCAGGGCCTCGGCCCGCGCGATCTCACCACCCAGGCGCAAGCGTTCCTCGAAGTGCACAAGGTGCGGCGAGGTGTAAACCCCAGTGCGGTAGCCCGCCTGGCCGAGGATCGCCTCCAGCATGGCACAGGTCGAACCCTTGCCATTCGTGCCAGCCACCGTGATCACGGGGCAATCCAGCTTCAGGCTCATGCGCCGAGCGACGGTCCGCACTCGTTCCAGGCCCAGGGTGATGCCGTCCACGCCCTTGGGATGCAGGCGCTCGCAGTGCGCCAACCAGTCTTGCAATGTGTTCAATTCCGACATAGGCCAGAATTGTCCCCCATGAAGAAAAGCATCACTCTTTACGGCATTCCCAACTGCGACACGGTGAAGAAGGCCCGTGCCTGGCTGGCTGAACAGGCCGTGGAAGTCACCTTCCACGATTTCAAGAAGCAAGGCGTACCCGAGCAGCGGCTGGATGCCTGGATGGCTGCCGTGGGCTGGGCAAAGCTCGTGAATCGCCAAGGCACGACCTGGCGCAAGCTGGACGCCGCCGCGCAGGCAGCCGTCACGGACGAGCAAAGCGCCCGCGCCTTGATGCTGGCTCAGCCCAGCATCATCAAACGGCCGGTGGTGGAGTGGTCAGCCTCAGAGGTGACTGTGGGGTTTGACGCGACCGATTGGGCGCGGCAGCTCTAGCAGCCCCAGGCAAAGTCGACAGGGCTCACGGGCCTGGGCGAAGGCACGAGCCGACGGCGGCCCATGCCTTGCACGGTCGAGTTCAGAACGTCATGGACGAACTGAGGTTGAGCATGAAGCTCTGCGGTACCGTGTCGCCTTCGTACTTGATCTCCTTCAAGCCGTAAGCCAGGTCCAGGTTCACGCCGAACCAGGTCAGCCCGGCGGTTAGGTAGCTCAGCTGTGTGCCCACCTGGTTGGCGCGGTAACCGGCACGCAGGCCCGGAACCCAGAAAGTATTGCTCACATACCCAGCACCGACCGAGAACCACTGGTACTCCCGACCCATCGGGTCCTTGATGGCATTGACGTCAGTCGCCAGGTCGAGCACCCAATGCTGGTCCGCACTGTGCAGCGCGCCCGCGAGTTGCATCTGCGGCTTCATGGTGTAGGTCGCACCGGATTGCAGCTCAGCCCTTACATCGGGATCGCTGTAGCCGGACAGGTCCAGCCTGTTGAACTTGAATTGGGGGCTGTTGAGGTTGTTCACCCAGGCTCCAGCCGTGTAGTGACGACTGGTCCACTGCGCCCCCAGGTCCAGCCCCAAGCCGGTGCTGTCGCGCGACTGTGCATCGTCCAGCGCGTCTTCGGCGTCATCTTCGTCAGTGAGTCTGACTGTGGCCCGCACCAAGCGGAGATCGTAGTACTTGAGCCGTCCACCGACCGTCAACCATCCTGACGCCCATGACTCCGGTGAGGCCGCCGATTTCCAGACATTGTGGCTGTAACCCACGCCATACTGCTTCACCAGCGCGCCTTTGACGAGCACCGAACTTTCATTGTTTTCTGCGTCTTCGTAGTCAAAGTCGGCATTTGCTTCGTACACATCATCCGATGTGCCGGGCGTTGCGTCTGGCCCCGGCCCTACATAGCTTGCAGACACCGTGATGGCGCTGGAATCCAGCGCGGCCAGCGATCGCGTCACTACACTTGTATTGGCAACAGCCTGAAAGCTCGCGTCGAAAACTACGCTCCCGCCAAGGGCCTCCACCGTCATCACAAAAGGTGTCAGCGGGACCTGGGCCTCGCCAAAAACGGTCACATGGCCTTCTCGAGCCAGGGACCGCAGCACTGGATTGACCACATCGATGACGTCGGTGTTGACTCTGTTGACGACGTAATTCTTCAGTGCCGTTTCTGCCTCGGCCTGGCTTGAATTTCCGCTTAATTGGGAGGTCAACTCAGCCTCGGTGATCGTGAACCGCTCCAAGCGCTCACTTGCGTCATCGATTTGATCCTCAACATCATCTAGCGCCCCAATCTCGTACCCCAGGCCAAACGACAGGAGACCTGCGCGGAACTGACCACCCCGCCCCTGCTGAAGCACTGCTGCGGGCGAGGCCGGGTTGCGAGTCGCGGCCCGCCCGAAAGGGCTGACCAGAGGCGCCGACACCGGCGAGGGTCGATCACCGCCTTCGACGGTTTTAACCGTTGCGTCCGGCAAAGGGGCCGGCTTGGCAGCCACGCCTGGAACAGCAGATTCCTGCGCCTTCGGCGCTGCAAGCTGAGCCAAGAGGATGCCAGTTGGCGCACTTTTTTCTACAAGTTGAGGAGAGCGCTCTTGATCGGCCGGCGTGTCCGAGAGAACAGAAACATCGGGATCAGACCGGCCGCACGCCAACCAGCCCTTGCAGGCGGAAGTTTGTGCAGCGGTATTGACGGCCTTGGGCTCTGGGGCCGCTCTCGCGGCATCGGCGGGACCGCAAGCCAGCCAGCCCTTGCAGGCCGTGCTCGAAGCATACAAAGCGCGGACTGGAGCCGCAACGGGTTCAGCGGCCAACGCATAGCCACCAGCCGACAACGTGGCGGCGGCCAATGCATGTTTTAGTTTGATCATGGGGTTCATACGTCCTCTATCGGCATCTGGTCAAGTTTGCTTGAGACTGCTGTGTTCCATCAACAGCCACGTTTTACCAGCCAATCGAGGTCTTTAGAATCGGGTTTCCGTCTTTATTTCCCCCTTGCATCTGCCGCTCCTCATTCATCCATGACCACTGCAACCCTCAACAGCGTTTCCGTCACCACCCAAGCCAACGTCTATTTCGACGGCAAATGCGTCAGCCACAGCATCTCCCTGGCTGATGGCACCAAAAAATCGGTGGGTGTGATCCTGCCCGCCACCCTGACCTTCAACACCGGGGCGCCCGAAGTCATGGAAGGCGTCGCGGGCTCCTGTGAATACAAGCTCAAGGGCAGCGAGACCTGGGTCAAATCGGGTGCTGGGGAAAAATTCAGCGTTCCAGGCAACACCTCTTTCGAGATCCGCGTGAGCGGCCAGCCGTACCACTACATCTGTCATTTCGGCTGAGACCAGCCCTATTTGCCCTCCGCTGACGCCTCACGAAGAACAACCCCCATGGCCACCATCCTGCAATCCCTCCCCACCGGCCAGAAGGTCGGCATCGCCTTTTCCGGCGGACTGGACACCAGCGCCGCCCTGCTCTGGATGAAGAAGAAGGGCGCCGAGCCCTATGCCTACACGGCTAACCTGGGCCAGCCCGACGAGAGCGATTACGACGCCATTCCCAAGAAGGCCATGGCCTATGGCGCCAAGCTCGCACGCCTGATCGACTGCCGCCGCCAGCTCGCACACGAGGGCATCGCCGCGCTGCAGTCCAACGCATTCCACATCAGCACGGGCGGCGTGACCTACTTCAACACCACGCCGCTGGGCCGCGCCGTGACCGGCACCATGCTGGTGGCGGCGATGAAGGAAGACAACGTCAACATCTGGGGCGACGGCTCGACCTTCAAGGGCAACGACATCGAGCGCTTTTACCGCTACGGCCTGCTGACCAACCCCTCGCTCAAAATCTACAAGCCCTGGCTGGACCAGACCTTCATCGACGAACTCGGTGGTCGCAAGGAGATGAGCGAGTTCCTCATCGCCAACGGCTTCGACTACAAGATGAGCGTGGAAAAGGCCTACAGCACCGACAGCAATATGCTGGGCGCCACGCACGAAGCCAAGGACCTGGAACACCTGAACAGCGGCATCCGCATCGTCAACCCCATCATGGGCGTGGCGTTCTGGAAAGACGACGTGGTGGTCAAGCCCGAGGAAGTGACCGTGCGCTTCGAGGAAGGCCAGCCCGTGGCGCTCAACGGCCAGTCCTTCAACGACCCGGTGGCCCTCATCCTCAAGGCCAACGAAATCGGCGGCCGCCACGGCCTGGGCATGAGCGACCAGATCGAGAACCGCATCATCGAGGCCAAGAGCCGCGGCATCTACGAAGCCCCCGGACTGGCCCTGCTGCACATCGCCTACGAGCGCCTGGTGACCGGCATCCACAACGAGGACACCATCGAGCAGTACCGCATCAACGGCATGAAGCTGGGCCGCCTGCTCTACCAGGGCCGCTGGTTCGACCCGCAGGCCATCATGCTGCGCGAGGCCGCGCAGCGCTGGGTGGCGCGTGCTATCACCGGCGAGGTCACGCTGGAACTGCGCCGTGGCAATGACTACAGCATCCTCAACACCGAGTCGCCCAACCTGACTTACGCGCCCGAGCGCCTGAGCATGGAAAAGGTGGAGGACGCGCCCTTCAGCCCCGCCGACCGCATCGGCCAGCTGACCATGCGCAACTTGGACATCACCGACACCCGCGCCAAGCTGGGCATCTACACCCAGACCGGTCTGCTGTCGGCCGGTGAAGGCGCGGAGCTGCTGTCCTTCAAGGGCTCCAAAGCATGAGCACGGGCGACGAGCAGCTAGGCGACATCCGGCGCCTGGGCGTCGGACCGCGCCTGAGCGAGGCCGCCATCCACAACGGGGTGGTCTACCTCGCCGGCCAGGTCCCCGACGATGCCACCAAGGACATCCAGGGTCAGACCGCCGAGGTGCTGGCCATGGTGGACAAGCTGCTGGCCGAGGCGGGCAGCGACAAGACCCGACTGCTACGGGTGCAGATCTACTTGGCCGACATGGCGGATTTCGCGGGCATGAACGCGGTCTGGGACAGCTGGGTCAGCCCAGGACACACGCCGCCGCGCGCCACCGTGCAGGCCAGGCTGGGCAATCCGGATTGGCGCATCGAGGTGGTCGTGACAGCGGCAATTTGACGACCGTCCCGCTCCCCTGATCCGTCTGGGGCGGTTGGTCATCACCGCCTCGCCGATGGCCGCAATACCCTTTACCCGCCTTAAACCCAAGGCTGCGCCGCAAACACCAAGGCCCGCGACCTTGCGGTCGCGGGCCTTGCTGCTGAGAGAGACGAGGCCGAAGCCTGGTCTCAGGCCGTGTGCAGGATCAGGTACGGACCATGCGCAGTTTGCGCGCGAACTCCTGCAGCGCGGCAATGCCACTTTCCTCGGCGCGGTGGCACCAGGCTTGCAGATTCGCGAGCAACTGCTCGCGGCTGAGTGAGGTGTTGAGCCAGAGCTGGCGCAGTTCCTCGCGCATCGTGACCATCTTGTCCAGCACGGGCGAAGCTGCACGGGCCTGGGCCAGTTGCGGCGCGGCGGAGGCAGGGGCCTTTTCCGCGTCGCGGTGCAGCCAACGGGCGGCAGCCTTGAGCGCGGAGCTGTCGGTCACACGGGTCTTGAGCGCGGTCAACTCACCACGGAAGGCTCGCTTCATGCCGTTGGCGTACTCCGCCATGATCTCATAGCGGTGGGCGATCAGCGCCTCCAGGGTCTTGTCGTCGGCCACGGGCTTGATGTCGCCCAATTCGAGCTTGGGCGGCGTCTTCTTGACCTTGGCCAGGCCTACGGCACTCAGCATGCGGATGTAGAGCCAGCCGATGTCAAATTCATAGGGCTTGACCGACAGCTTGGCCGAGGTCGGGTAGGTATGGTGGTTGTTGTGCAACTCCTCGCCGCCGATGATGATGCCCCAGGGCGAGATATTGGTGCTGGCGTCGACCGCTTCGAAATTGCGGTAGCCCCAGTAATGACCGATGCCGTTGATGATGCCCGCGGCGGTGATCGGAATCCAGGCCATCTGCAAGGCCCAGACAGCCGCGCCTGCCGCGCCAAACAGGGCGAGGTTGATGATCAACATCAGGCCCACGCCTTGCCAGGAGTAACGGGTGTAGAGGTTGCGCTCAATCCAGTCATCAGGGGTACCGTGGCCGTAGCGGGCCATGGTTTCCTTGTTCTTGGATTCGGCACGGTACAGCTCGGCGCCCTCGGTCAGAACCTTGCGAATGCCGTAAATCTGCGGGCTGTGCGGGTCTTCCGCCTGTTCACACTTGGCGTGGTGCTTGCGGTGGATGGCAGCCCATTCCTTGGTCACCATGCCCGTGGATAGCCACAGCCAGAAGCGGAAGAAGTGGGAGGCGATCGGGTGCAGGTCCAGCGCGCGGTGCGCCTGATGGCGGTGCAGGAAGATCGTCACGCTGGCGATCGTGATGTGCGTCGTCGCCAGGGCATACAGAATGATCTGCCACCAGCTCAGATTCAGCAGGCCGTTCGCCAGCCAATCGACGATGGCGTTGAACACAACCGAGTCAGTTACGAACATAGAATTCTTTCAAGATATGGAAATTGGATACGGGGGCAACTTCCCAACCCCCCGTTGGAGTCTCCGACCCTCTTTTGGTTTCATTCTGGATCTGTTTGGTGAGCCATTTTAGAAGACCCCACGGGCTCTTTCTGAATTCTCCCCGTTTTAGGGTGGAAAACATTAACTTAGATCAAATACTTACTTTTTGCGCCAAACAGCGGCGAAAAAGCCATCCGTATTGTGTTGGTGAGGCCACAAACGAAGGTAATTTCGGCCGTTTTCGCCGCCTGAGCACAGCCCGGCCACAGCCCCAGCAGCCGAAGGCGCCAGCAGCCGCTCCAGCAGATCGGCCACCGGGACCGCCTCGAAATCCGGGTGCGCGGTCGCAAACGCTTCGGCCACGGCTTCGTTTTCCTCCTTCAGCAGGCTGCAAGTGGCATAAACCAAGCGCCCGCCCGACTTCAGCAAGCGCGCCGCGCTGGTCAGGATCGCGGCCTGCTTGGCGGCCATTTCCTGGACAGCTTGGGCGGATTGCCGCCACTTCAAGTCCGGATTGCGCCGCAAGGTGCCCAAACCGGAACAAGGCGCATCCACCAGCACCCGGTCAATCTTGCCCGAGAGGCGCTTGACCCGCTCATCGCGCTCGTGGGCGATGGCCGCCGGGTGCACATTGGACAGACCGCTGCGCGCCAGCCGGGGCTTGAGCGCATCCAGCCGGTGGGCCGAGGTATCGAAAGCATAGAGCCGCCCGGTGTTGCGCATGGCCGCGCCCAGGGCCAGGGTCTTGCCGCCCGCGCCTGCGCAAAAGTCCACCACCATCTCGCCACGCTTGGCCTCCACCAGCAAGGCCAGCAGTTGAGAACCTTCGTCCTGCACCTCGATCGCACCGCGCGTGAAGACGTCCAGCTTGTTCAAGGCGGGCTTGTCCGCGATGCGCAAACCCCAGGGGGAATAGGGCGTGGGCTGCGCGGTGATGCCCGCCGCCTTCAGTTCGCGCTGTACGTCCTCGCGCTTGTCGCGCAAGGTGTTCACGCGCACATCCAACCCCGCGTTCTGGTTCAGACTCTCGGCCAAGGCCCAGAATTCCTTGTCACCCAGTTGTTCTTTCAGCGGCTGGGCCAGCCAATCGGGCAGGCTGTGGCGGTGCAGGTCCAGCAGCTCATCGGGCTTCACCCCATCGCAGGCGTCCAGCCACTGCTTTTCCTGCTCGGACAGCACGCTTTTGATGAAATCGCGTGAACCGTGAAAACCCAGAATGGCGAGGCGTCGCTCCTTCGGCCCGCTGCCCGACAGCGCCAAGCGCTCGAACAACAACTTCTTGCGCAGCACGGCGTACGCGGTTTCCGCCAGCGTGGCGCGCTCGCGCGGGCCCAGGCCACGGTGATCACGGAAGAAATGCGACACCACGGCGTCAGCCGGGTGATCGAACTTGAGGGTCAACCGGACCAGTTCAGCGCAGAGGTCCAGCAAAGTTTGAGGGTGCATAGGCCGAGATTGTCCCATGTGGCTTTGCACGGGATCGGTCATCGCAGAGCAAAGGCGACGAAATGCCTTGCCCTTGCGTCTAGCTCGCGTGATCCAGATGAGCACGGAGCGACATGGCGATCACTCCACCACCGTCAACTTCGCCACCGACAGCGCCAGCCACTTCACCCCATGCCGGGGAAAATTGATCTGCGCGCGCGCATCATCGCCCGCGCCTTCGAGCGTCAGCACCGTGCCTTCCCCGAACTTGTTGTGGAAGACGTTCATGCCGATGCGCAGGCCGGTGGCAGCTTCCTGGGCTTGCTCGACCACCTTGCTGGTTGAGAGGCTCGCATCACGTCCAAACACACCACCCGAGCGGGTCGTGTTGGCCCAGCCGCTGTTCCAGGCACCGCCTCCACCAGCACTATTTCCACGCCCTGGCCCGTAGCTGTTCTGCGGCGTGAAGCCGCTGCCGAAACCCTGGTTTCTGGGAGTGACCCACTTCAACGTTTCCTCGGGCAGTTCGTCCAGGAAGCGACTGCGGATGTGATAACGGGTCTGGCCATGCAGCATGCGCGTCTGGGCCAGGCTGAGGTAGAGCCGCTTGCGCGCGCGCGTGATGGCCACGTACATCAGGCGGCGCTCTTCTTCCAGGCCATCGAAGTCGCTCAAAGAATTCTCGTGCGGGAACAGGCCTTCCTCCAGGCCCGTGATGAAGACCACGTCGAACTCCAGGCCCTTGCTGGCGTGCACCGTCATCAGCTGCACGGCGTCCTGACCGTCCTGTGCCTGGTTGTCACCGGCTTCGAGCGCGGCGTGCGTGAGAAAAGCCGCCAGCGGGGACAGTACTTCGCCATCGGCGTCGGGCGCCATGTTCTCCGATGCGGCGGTCGCATCCGACTCGCGACCGAAACCCTCGATGCTGACGAAGCTCTCGGCGGCCGTCACCAGTTCCTCCAGATTCTCAATGCGGTCCGCGCCTTCGCGCTCATTGCGGTAATGCTCGACCAGGCCGCTGTGCGCCAGCACGAGTTCGATGATCTCGCGCAGGGTCAGGCCCTGGGTCTGCTCGCGCAGCACATCGATCTTGGCGACGAAGGCCGAGAGATTGGCGCCCGCCTTGCCACTCATGGCGTTGACTGCGGCATGCAGCGACGATCCAGCACCCTGGTTCGCGGCCCGTGCCGCGTCCTGCAACTGCTCGATGCTGCGCGCGCCGATGCCGCGCGGCGGGAAGTTCACCACGCGCAGGAAGCTGGTGTCGTCGTTCGGGTTCTCCAGCAGGCGCAGATAGGCCAGCGCATGCTTGATCTCGGCACGCTCGAAGAAGCGCAGGCCGCCATAGACCTTGTAGGGGATGCCGCTGTTGAAGAGCGCTGTTTCGATGACGCGGCTTTGCGCGTTGCTGCGGTACAGCACCGCCATCTCCTTGCGTGGCACATCGTCACGAATGAGCTGCTTCATCTCGTCGATCAGCCACTGGGCTTCGGCGAAATCGCTGGTGGACTCGACCACGCGCACAGGCTCGCCCGCGCCCTGCTCGGTGCGCAGGTTCTTGCCCAGGCGGTGCTTGTTGTGGCTGATCAGCGCATTCGCGCTGTCGAGGATGTTGCTGTAGCTGCGGTAGTTTTGTTCGAGCTTGATCTGGTGACGCACCTCGAACTCGCGCACGAAGTCGGCCATATTGCCCACGCGCGCGCCACGGAAGGCGTAGATGCTCTGGTCGTCGTCGCCCACCGCGAAGACGGCGTTTTCATGCGCCGTGCCCTGCGCCGCGAGCAGCTTGATCCAGGCGTACTGCAGCTTGTTGGTGTCCTGGAACTCGTCGATCAGGATGTGGCGAAAACGCCGCTGGTAGTGCTCACGCACGGGGGCGTGATCGCGCAGCAATTCATAAGAACGCAACAACAGTTCACCGAAATCGACCACGCCCTCGCGCTGGCATTGCTCTTCGTAGAGCTGGTAGATCTCCACCTTCTTGCGCGTGTCGGGGTCGTGTGCCTGTACATCGCCAGGCCGCAGACCGTCCTCCTTGCAGCCGCCGATGAACCATTGCAACTGCTTGGGCGGAAAACGCTCTTCGTCCACATTGAACTGCTTGCACAGGCGCTTGATGGCGCTTTGCTGATCCTGGGTGTCGAGGATCTGGAAGGTCTGGGGCAAGCCCGCCGTCTTGTGGTGCGCGCGCAGCAGGCGGTTGCACAGGCCGTGGAAGGTGCCAATCCACATACCCCGAACATTGACGGGCAGCATGGACTGCAACCGGGTCATCATCTCGCGCGCGGCCTTGTTGGTGAAGGTCACCGCCAACACCCCACCGGGGGAAATCTGCCCTGACTGCAACAGCCAGGCGATGCGTGTGGTGAGCACCCGGGTCTTGCCCGAGCCCGCGCCCGCGAGGATGAGCGCGGGTTCGGCGGGCAGCGTCACGGCGGCGCGCTGCTCGGTGTTCAGCCCCACCAGCAGAGGCATCTCGGCGGAGGGAGGAAAGGTTGGGCGCGGACCGGTGCCAGGCAAATCAAAGGACATACCGGGATTGTAGAAAGGCGTCTTGGGCCACCCCCTCGGCCAGTCGACGACAAATGCAGAAGGAAAAATCCGCGCTCATGACCAGCATGACCTACCGGAGCGGTAACAGGGATGGAAATTCAATGCAAATCCATCACAATCCCGTACCGGCATCGCAGCACGCGCATGCTGCCTGCACCACCGCGCAGCGCCCCACAACCCGGTTGTGGGCACGCCATGCGAGTCATAACAAACAAGGGGAAATTTGATGAACATCGCGCTGCTGGGCACTGGCCTGATGGGTTACCCGATGGCGGAACGTCTGTGCGGCCTCTGCAAGGCAGGTCACACGGTCAGCGTCTGGAACCGCACCCGCGCCAAGGCGGACAGCCTTGCTGCGCTGGGCGCGCAGGTCCACGACAGCCCCGCAGCGGCAGCGCGCGATGCGGAATTCGTCATCACCATGCTGACGGACGGCGCCGCAGTGGAAGACCTGCTGTTTTCCCAGGGCGTGGCCCGCGCCATGCACCCGGGCACGGTGCTGCTGGACATGTCTTCCATCCAGCCCGCCCAGGCCCGCGCCCATGCCGAGCGCCTGGGCAGCATGGGCATCGTGCACATGGACGCGCCGGTCTCAGGCGGCACCCTCGGTGCGGCGGCCGGCACGCTGGCCATCATGGTGGGCGGCAAGGCCACCACCTTCGAGCGCGCCCGCCCTGTTTTCGCGCCGTTGGGCCGCGCCACCCTGGTGGGTGGCAGCGGCACCGGGCAGCTCACAAAACTGGCCAACCAGATGATCGTGGGCATCACCATCGGTGCAGTGGCGGAAGCCCTGCTGCTGTGCGAAAAAGGCGGCGCCAACCCGGCCAAGGTGCGCGAGGCCATCACTGGCGGCTTCGCCGACAGCCGCATCCTGCAGGTGCACGGGCAGCGCATGGTGGAACAAAGCTACACGCCCGGCGCGCGCATGAGTGTCCAACTCAAGGACCTGCGCAACGCGCTCACCACCGCCCAAGACCTGGGGCTGCAAACCCCCATCACCACCCTGCTGGAGCAGTTGTACGCCAGCGGTGTCAACACCGGCCTCGGCGATCTGGACCATTCAGCCCTGCACCTCGCGCTGGGTCAGCGCAACGGCATGGCATGAGCCCCGCGTAAGCACAACCCGGGTTCGAGCTCCGGGCCATATCGCCTGTATTCAACACCAGGGCTCATGCTTGCGACGCTGGGGCCGAGCGCCGACCCCAAGGCACCCAGGCGAGCACGACACACACCATCAGCGCGGCCAACAAGCCCCACTGCCAGCGCGCGGGCACCGGGCTGTGTGCACGTTCTGCCTCGTAAGCCGACCTGAAGTCCTCGTAGCCCTGATGAACCGGCCCGCAATGCAACTCCCAGATGCGGAAGCGGTCCGGCGCGCCTACCCCGCGCAAGACCTGCCCGCGCACATACCCCATGCAGCCCGGCAACTTGCGCAAGGCCGACTCATCCGGGGCCAGGCTGCGCTGGCCTGGCCAAGTCAAGGGCACGGGAAACTCCATGCCTTGCTGCCTGTCATCGGCCAAGCGCACGCTCAAGGCCGGCCGGGCGCCGGCCAACCATCCGCGAGCCCCGTCCGTGCCCTCCTCCAGCACATGCAAGACTTCGATCGGCACCACCGGCCAGCGCGCCACGTCCTGCGCCGACTCAGGCAAGGGATTGAGCCCCTGCGCGCGCAAGGTGTACCCCATCTGCACGCCACAGAGCAGGAACAACAACAGACTCACGATGCGCGAGCCCCAGACAGCCAGCGCAGGCCCCGCCATGCGGCCACGCCCAGAATGGAAAAAGCGAGCGAGAAACATCGACCGGGATGATAACGAGCACGGCGACCGGACTCTTGTGACCGCTGGTCCCAGCACAGTACGCACCGCTGAAACGCACCATGGCACAGCACGCACCAAATCAGGGCATTCTTCGCTCAACCATCCCCACGCCCCCGCGAAAACCCGGTCCGCCAACCAACCCATACCGGACCCAATTTGTATACATTCATGTTTCCAAAGAGGTTTTCGATCCGGTGTCGATCTGGCATCGTTTTTGCTGATTCACCGTGCTGATTCCTGCGCGTCGTTCGACACGCGGCCTTCACTCCCGCGCGGTCCGCCGCGCCGTCATTCCAACAGGAGCCACCTCATCATGCGCAAGCGTTCCTTCCTGCAAGCCTCCGCCGTGCTGGCCGCTACATTGACCCTGGGCCTGGCCCAGGCCCAGACCCCGGTCAAGTTCCAACTCGATTGGCGCTTCGAAGGCCCCTCGGCCCTGTTCCTGCAACCGGTGGCCAAGGGCCACTTCAAGGCCGCTGGGCTCGACGTCACGGTGGATGCGGGCAATGGCTCGGGCGGCACGGTCACGCGCGTGGCCTCGGGCGCCTACGACATGGGCTTTGCCGACATGGCCTCGCTGATGGAGTTCCACGCCAACAACCCGGACGCCCCGAACAAGCCCGTGGCCGTGATGATGGTCTACAACAGCACGCCCGCCGCGGTGCTGGCGCTCAAGAAATCGGGCATCAGCAAGCCGGCCGACCTGTCGGGCAAGAAACTGGGCGCGCCCGTCTTTGACGCGGGCCGCAAAGCGTTCCCCATCTTCGAAGCCGCCAACAACATCACCGGCGTCACCTGGACGGCCATGGACCCACCGTTGCGCGAAACCATGCTGGCGCGCGGCGACGTGGACGCCATCACGGGTTTCTCCTTCACCTCGCTGCTGAACCTGGAAGCCCGCGGCGTCAAGGCCGAAGACGTGGTCATCCTGCCCTACCCGCAACATGGCGTGAAGCTCTACGCCAACGCCATCATCGTCTCGCCCAAGTTCCTGCAGGAGAAGCCTGAGGCCGTGAAGGCTTTCCTCAAAGCCTTCGCCAAGGGCGCCAAGGAAGTCATCGCCGACCCGGCCGCATCCGTGGCCTACATCAAGGAACGCGACGGCATCATTGACGTGGCCCTGGAAACACGCCGCCTCAAGATGGCCATCGACTCCACCATCGCCACGCCCGACACCTACAAGGAAGGCTTCGGTCAGGTTGATGCCAAGCGCCTGGCCCTGATGGCCACGCAGGTGTCGGACGCCTTCAAGACCAAGACCCCGGTCGACGCCAAGGTGATTTGGAACGGCAGCTTCCTGCCCGCCAAGGCCGATCTGGACGTCCTGCCCAAGAAGTAAGCAACCGTCGCTTTTTCTCTTCTGATCTTGCGGCCAGCCAGTTCCCGGGACTGCTGGCCGTTTTTTCAAGCAGCGCCTCCGCCGACATGCCCAACGAAGCCCCCTACCCCGACACACCCTTCGTCGACTTCAGCGACGTCTGGCTGGCCTACAACGACGAACTGCTGGCGCAGAACCAGTTCGCCGTCGAAGCGATCAACCTGAAGGTCCACCAGGGTGAGTTCATCGCCATCGTCGGCCCCTCGGGCTGCGGCAAGTCCACCTTCATGAAGCTGACCACCGGCCTGAAGATGCCCAGCATGGGCCGCATCCGTGTCGATGGCCAGCCCGTGACCGGGCCGCTGAAGATTTCGGGCATGGCCTTCCAGGCACCATCGCTGCTGCCCTGGCGCACGACCTTGGACAACGTGCTGCTGCCGCTGGAAATCGTGGAGCCCCATCGCTCGCTGCTCAAGAAGAACCGCAAACAGTACGAAGAGCGCGCCCGCAATCTGCTGGCCACCGTGGGGCTGGCCGGCTACGAAAAAAAGTTCCCCTGGGAACTCTCGGGTGGCATGCAGCAGCGCGCCAGCATCTGCCGCGCGCTGATCCACGAACCCAAGATGCTGCTGCTGGACGAACCCTTCGGCGCGCTCGACGCCTTCACGCGCGAAGAGCTCTGGTGCACGCTGCGCGACCTGCATGCCGCCCAGAAATTCAACGTCATCCTGGTCACGCACGACCTGCGGGAAAGCGTGTTCCTGGCCGACACGGTGTACGTGATGAGCAAGGGTCCTGGCCGCTTCATCGTCCAACGGGAGATTGATCTGCCGCGTCCCCGCGAACTGGATGTGACCTACACCCCCGAGTTCACCAACATCGTCCACGAACTGCGCGGGCACATCGGCGCCATGCGCAAAGCCGGGACCGTGATCAACCAATAAGCGCGAGCCGGACCCATGAACCACCGCAAGAACGTCGAACGTTGGGCCCCGCTGCTGCTGCTGGCCTTCATCGTCATCCTCTGGCAGATCATCTGCTCGGGCTTCAACATCTCGGAATTCATCTTCCCCAGCCCGCTGCGCATCTGGGAACAGACCCTGGAGCACAAGGCCACCATCGCCGGGCACGCATGGCGCACCTTCTGGGTCACCATGGCGGGCTTCGGCATCGCCATCGTGGTGGGCGTGCTGCTGGGCTTCCTGATCGGCAGTTCGCGCCTGGCCTACGCCGCCGTCTACCCGCTGATGACGGCCTTCAACGCCCTGCCCAAGGCGGCGTTCGTGCCGGTGCTGGTGGTCTGGTTCGGCATCGGCATCGGCCCGGCCATCCTCACGGCTTTCCTGATCAGCTTCTTTCCCATCATGGTCAACATCGCCACCGGCCTGGCCACGCTGGAGCCGGAACTGGAAGACGTGCTGCGCGTGCTCGGCGCGCGCCGCTGGGACGTGCTGATCAAGGTCGGCCTGCCGCGCAGCCTGCCCTACTTCTTCGGTTCGCTCAAGGTCGCCATCACCCTGGCCTTCGTCGGCACCACGGTGTCGGAGATGACCGCAGCCAACGAGGGCATCGGCTACCTGCTGATCTCGGCCGGCTCGGCCATGAAGATGGGCCTGGCCTTCAGTGGCCTGCTGGTCGTGGGCGTGATGGCCATGCTGATGTACGAGCTATTCAGCTTCATCGAGAAGCACACCACGGCCTGGGCGCATCGCGGCTCGCAAAATGGTTGACCCCCACGCTCCGCCGCTGCGCGGGTCGCTGCCCCCCGAGGGGGTCCCGGCCTCCTTGGGAGCGGCCCGGCGCAGGCCAGTACCATGAACCCGGAACAAGTGATCCGCCACCTGGCGCGCGCCAACGAAGTCGCGCGTCGCGCACGCGATCAACTCGGTCGCCACCCCTTCGGCGCCATCCTGGTCGCGCCGGATGGCGAGACCGTGCTGGCCGAGCAGGGCAATGTGGACACGGTGAACCATGCCGAGTCCGTGCTCGCGCGCACGGCGGCGCTGAACTACCCGGCCGAATACCTGGGCCGCTGCACCCTGGTCACGACGGTCGAGCCCTGCGCCATGTGCGCCGGCACGCAGTACTGGGCCGGCATCGGCCGCCTGGTCTACGGCCTGAGCGAACGTCGGCTGCTCGCCCTCACGGGTAGCCACGACGAGAATCCCACCATGGACTTGCCCTGCCGCACGGTTTTCGCGGCGGGCCAAAAGCGCATCGAAGTCATTGGCCCGGTCAGCGCCGTGGAGGAAGACATCGCCGCCCTACACCGTGATTTCTGGCAAGCCCCCAGCCCGCACCACTGACCTTGCACCCAGACCCGCGCGAACTCCAGCCCCGATCACGATGGCCACTGCATGGATCGAGTGTCACAGGCACGGCATGGATTTCGCTTCTCACCTCCACAACCTTCCATCGATAGGAGTTCCCTGATGCAACGCCGCCCCTTCGTCCACGCTGCCCTCGGCATTGCCGCCATGGCCCTTACCCTGCTGGGCACGCCCGCCCAGGCGCAGGACGCGCTGAGCCAGGTCATGCAAACCAAGAAGATCAAGATCGCCGTGCCCACCGATTACCCGCCCTACGGTTTCGTCGGCCTCGACCTGCAGCCCCAGGGCCTGGACATCGAGGTTGCCAAGCTGATCGCCAACAAGCTGGGCGTGGGGCTGGAACTCGTGCCCGTGACCAGCGCGAACCGTATCCCCTACCTGCAGACCGGGCAGGTGCAACTCGTCATCTCCACCCTGGGTAAGAACCCGGATCGCATGAAGGTGATCGACTTCACGCATGCCTACTCGCCCTTCTTCCAGGCCGTCTACGCGCCCAAGAGCCTGAGCATCAAGAGCTTCGCCGATCTGGGCGGCAAGACCATCGCCGTCGCCAAGGGCGCGATGGAAGAACAGGAACTGGTCAAGGCCGGCCCGTCCAGCATGGTGTTCAAGCGCTATGAAGACCAGGCCGCCAGCACCGCCGCGTTCGTCGCCGGACAGACCCAGGTGATCGCCACCAGCGTCTCCAACGCCGGCCTGATGATGCAGAAGAACCCACAGCTCGGCGCGGAATACAAGCTGCTGATCAAGGACAGCCCCAACTTCATCGGCGTGGCCAAGGGCCAGGACGCGCTGCGCATCAAGGTCAACGAAATTTTGCTGGCCGCGCGCAAGGACGGCACCATCAACAAGCTGTCCCAGCAATGGCTGGGCCGCCCGGCTGGCGATCTGCCGCTATCCGAGTAAGGACCGCTCGGTCCTCGACCACGACCTACACATCGCCCCACCATGGCCACCGCCACCACCCTCGACTTCAGCCTGCTGCTCACCCAGTGGCCTTTTCTGCTCAAGGGCGTGGCCTGGACGCTGGGGCTGACCGCGATCGCCATGGCCTTGGGCCTCGTCGTCGGTATCGCCTGCGCCTGGGCCCGGACGACCCACGCGCGCGGCCTACTCTGGCTGCGTGCCCTCACGGGCGCCTACGTGGAACTGATCCGCAACACGCCCTTCATCGTCCAGCTCTTCTTCATCTTCTTCGGTCTGCCTTCGGCGGGGCTGCGGCTCTCGCCAGAGGCGGCTTCCATCCTCGCGATGGTGCTCAACCTTGGCGCTTACTCCGCCGAGATCATTCGCGCCGGTGTGCAGGCCACGCCGCGCGGACAGATCGAGGCCGCCTTGAGCCTCGCGCTGAACCGCTGGCAGGTCTACACGCGCGTGGTGCTGCCGCCCGCGCTCCAACGGGTCTGGCCCGCCCTGGTCAGTCAGATCATCATCGTGATGCTGGGCTCCGCCGTGTGCGGGCAAATCTCCACCGAGGAGCTGAGTTATGCCGCCAACGTGATCTCGGCGGCGAGCTTCCGCACCTTCGAGGCCTACATCGTGGTCACGGCGGTCTATCTGCTGCTGGCCATCGCGCTGCGCCGCCTGCTGCATTGGGCCGGTCCGCGTTTCATCTTCGGACGCTGAAGGAGTTGCAAGCCCATGCCTGAATTCAGTCTGTGGGACATCCTGCGCAACCTGCTGCTGGCCGCGCGCTGGACGGTGGCGCTGTCACTGATCGCCTTCATTGGCGGCGGCCTGGTGGGTGGCCTGCTGCTGGTGCTGCGACTGTCCCGCTTGCGCGGTGTGGGTCCGCTGGTCAGTGCCTATGTGCAGGTCTTCCAGGGAACGCCGCTGCTGATGCAGCTTTTCCTTGCCTATTTCGGCTTCGCCCTGCTGGGCCTGCAGACCTCGCCCTGGACGGCAGCCGGGCTGGCACTCACGCTCTACACCAGCGCCTTCCTGACCGAAATCTGGCGCGGCTGCGTGGCCGCTATTCCCCGAGGCCAATGGGAAGCCGCGCAAAGCCTGGCCCTGAGTTTCGGCGAGCAGTTGCGCCACGTCATCCTGCCGCAAGCCCTGCGCATCGCGATCCCGCCCACCGTGGGTTTCCTGGTGCAGGTGGTCAAGGGCACGGCGCTGGCATCCGTGATCGGTTTCGTCGAACTCACGCGCGCGGGCAACATGATCTCCAACGTGACCTACCTGCCTTTCACCGTCTTCGCCTGCGTGGCCCTGCTGTATTTCGCGCTGTGCTGGCCCATCAGTCTGTACGCCCAGTCTCTCGAAAGAAAACTCCATGCAAGCCGCCGCTGATACCCCCGTTGTCCATGCGGACCCCATCGTTCGCATCACTGCCCTGCGCAAAAGCTATGGCAGTAACGAAGTCCTCAAAGGCATCGACCTCGATGTGCGGCGCGGCGAGGTCATCGCCATCATCGGCAAGAGCGGTTCGGGCAAGAGCACGCTGCTGCGCTGCATCAATGGGCTGGAGGAATTCCAAGAAGGCTCACTCACCGTCGACGGCAAGCAGTTGTTGCACGACAGCGCCATGGCCATGCGCGAATTGCGCCAACGCGTGGGCATGATCTTCCAGAGCTTCAACCTCTTTCCACACCTGACGGTGGGCCACAACATCATGCTCGCGCCCACGCTGGTGAAGGAGCGCGGCAAGGCCGACGCCGCCAAGCAGGCGCGCGCCCTGCTCGCGCGCGTGGGCCTGGCCGAGAAATTCGATGCCATGCCCGACCAGCTCTCCGGCGGCCAGCAGCAACGCGTGGCCATCGCCCGCGCGCTGGCCATGGAACCGGCCGTGCTGCTCTGCGACGAAATCACCTCCGCGCTGGACCCTGAACTGGTCGGCGAAGTGCTGCGCGTGGTGGAGTCCCTGGCCCAAGAGGGCATGACGCTGCTGATGGTGACGCACGAAATGAGCTTCGCGCGCAAGGTCAGCGACCGCGTGATTTTCATGCACCAGGGCCGTGTGCATGAATCCGGCCCGCCCGCCCAGATCTTCGGCCAGCCGCAGACGCCGGAGTTGCAACAGTTTCTGTCCTCGCTGCACGGTTGAGCGCCGAGCCCCGCAGAGGGCCACGGCTCTGGGAAACGTGCGACAATACGCCCCGTCGCGCTCTTCAGTTGGCCGCGACACCAGCAATCCGCTGGGGGCTGTCACCGCACTGGCTGACCCGCCCGCTCTTGTGAACCCATGTCTGCCTTAGACTGACCGTCGACCGGAATGTCCTTCCGAGCGCCGTACTGGCCGATATCCCTGCGCCCCGGACCGGGCGCGACCATCCCAATGAACTTTGAAGAACTGAAACTGGCCCCGGCCATCCTGAAGGCTGTCCGTGAACAGGGTTATGAAACGCCCACCGCGATCCAGGAACAGGCCATCCCACTGATCCTGCAGGGCAACGACCTGCTGGGCGGCGCCCAGACCGGCACCGGCAAGACTGCGGCCTTCACCCTGCCCCTGCTGCACAACCTGAGCATGCGCCGCAGCGTGCAGAACAAGTGGGGCGGCAACGGCATCCGCGCCCTGGTGTTGACCCCCACACGCGAACTGGCCGCGCAGGTCGAGGAGTCCGTGCGCAACTACGGCAAGTACCTGCAGCTCGAATCCACCGTGATCTTCGGCGGCGTGGGCATGAACCCGCAGATCGCCCGCATCAAGAAGGGCGTGGACATCCTGGTCGCCACGCCGGGCCGCCTGCTGGATCTGCAGCAGCAAGGCTTCATGGACCTGTCCCAGGTGCAGATGCTGGTGCTCGACGAAGCCGACCGCATGCTGGACATGGGCTTCATCCACGACGTGAAGAAGGTGCTGGCCCTGATGCCCAAGGAAAAGCAGAGCCTGCTGTTTTCCGCCACCTTCAGCGACGAAATCCGCGCGCTGGCCGAGGGCCTGCTCAAGAACCCGCAGAGCGTGCAGGTCACGCCGCGCAACACCACGGTGCAGCGCATCACGCAGAGCGTGCACACGGTGGGCCGCAGCAAGAAAAAAGCCCTGCTCGCGCACATCATCAACGCGCAGGACTGGAGCCAGGTGCTGGTGTTCACGCGCACCAAGTTCGGCGCCAACCACGTCGCTGAGTACCTGAACAAGAACGGTGTCACCGCCATGGCCCTGCACGGCAACAAGAGCCAGGGCGCGCGCACACAGGCTTTGGCTGGCTTCAAGAGCGGCGAAATCCGCGCCTTGGTCGCCACCGACATCGCGGCGCGCGGCATCGACATCGACGAGCTGCCACACGTCGTCAACTACGAAATCCCGAACATTCCTGAGGACTACGTGCACCGCATCGGCCGCACGGGCCGCGCAGGACGTGAAGGCCAGGCCGTCAACCTCGTCTGCCTGGACGAGCAAGGCTTCATGGCCGAGATCGAGCGCTTCACCAAGCAGCAGATTGCCGTGGTGGACACCCCCGCCGAATTCGCCCCAGAAGATGGTGAACGTGCCGAGCCCATCGCCATGGGCCGCCAGACCCTGTGGGGCGGCCTGGGCAAGCCGCCGAGCCGCGAGGTGATGGCCGCCGCCGCCAAGGCCGCGCGCCAGGAGATGGTGCAACGCATTCGCGAGAACAAGGCTGGCCAGGGTGAACGCGGCGCCAGCGGCAACGGCGGTGGTGGCCGGAGCAACGGCAACGGCCAAGGCCGTCAGAACCAGAACCGCTCGGACCGTCAGGATCGCCCTGAAGGCCAAGGCCAGCGCCAAGGCAGACCGCAAGGCGGCGGCCAGGGCGGCAACCGCAACAACGAGCAGCGCCGTGCCAACAGCGGCGGTGGTGGCCGCGGACAAGGCGGCGGCAGTGGTGGCGGTTACGGCGGCGGCGGTGGCCAGCCCGATCCGCTGCGCACCCGCACCGACGCCCTGAGCCAAGGCAATCGCCGCCGTGGCGGCGGCGGTGGCAACCGGGGTGGCCAAGGTGGTGGCAAGGGCCAGGGGGGCGGCGGTGTTGATCCGCTGCGCACGAACTTCGGGCGCATCAGCCACTGACGCCGACACCGACACAAAAAACGGCCCGGAATCCCCCGGGCCGTTTTTTTCATCCATGCAAGGCGTGGCAGTCCGAAAGGTGACGCGTTCCACCTCGAACTGGCCAATCCGCGACGCCCGCGCGCGGATGGCGGGCCGCGTGATCGGCGCTGTCAGTACAACGATCAGCCGACCCTGCCGCAGTCAACGCTTCACAGATCGGTGCGCAGTTTCCAGATTTCGGGGAACAGCACCACGTCCAGCATCTTGCGCAGGTAGCTCACACCGCCGGTGCCGCCGGTCCCGCGCTTGAAGCCGATCACGCGCTCCACCGTGGTCACATGGCGGAAGCGCCACAGGCGAAAGGCGTCTTCCAGGTCGGTGAGTTCCTCACCCAGCTGGTACAGGTCCCAGTGCTTTTCAGGCGCGCGGTACACGGTGAGCCAGGCCTGCGTCACACCCTCGCTCTCCCCATAAGGCTGGGTCCAATCACGCTCGACATGGCTGGCCGGCACGGGCAGGCCGCGGCGCGCGAGCAAGCGCAGCGCCTCGTCGTAGAGCGACGGCGCCTCGTACGCCGCCTGCACCCGCGCCAGCAGATCCGCCCGGTGCTCGTGCGGTCGCAGCATGGCGCGGTTCTTGTTGCCCAGCGCGAACTCGATGCAACGGTACTGGTAACTCTGGAAACCGCTGGAATTGCCCAGGGCAGGACGCATGGCGCTGTACTCGGGCGGCGTCATGGTGGCCAGCACGTCCCAGGCATGCACCAGCTGCTCCATGATCTTGGAGACACGCGCCAGCATCTTGAAGGCCATCGGCAGTTCATCCCGCGCGACGTGGCCGATGGCGGCCTGCAGCTCGTGCAGCATGAGCTTCATCCACAACTCGCTGGTCTGGTGCTGCACGATGAAGAGCATCTCGTCGTGCGCGGCCGACAGGGGCTGCTGCGCTGCGAGGATGGCGTCGAGCCGCAGGTAGTCGCCGTAGCTCATGCTTTGACTGAAGTCGAGCTGGGCCTGCTCCTCGTGCACGATGGACTCGGGTGTACCCGCGACCGGATCGCTGGCGCCGGTCATGCCGGCGCCGGGCGTTGCATTCGGGTTGGAATGGGGGCACATGCTCAGGTCACCGCGTGGATCTGGTTGAACTCAGGGCGTTGCCACTCCCCCGCGTCGAGCACCTGGCGCAGGTGCTCCACCGCGTCCCAGACATCCTCGTAGCCGATGTAGAGCGGCGTGAAGCCGAAGCGCAGGATGTCCTTGTGCGGCCTTGGACCGCCATCCCCTTTTCCCGCATCAGAAGCCGCACCGGACCCGGCGCGGTAGTCCCCAATCACGCCACGCGCGATCAGCGCCTGCACGATGGCGTAAGCACCGCTGCCTTGTCCCCGCACACCCATGCCCTCCTCGCGCGTCAGGCACACCTGGGAGCCGCGCTGGGCATGAGGGCGGGGCGTGGCCAGCCCCAGGCCGTGGCCCGCGCAGCGCTCTTCCACCAGTTGGATGAACAGGTCCGTCAGCGCGAGCGACTTGGCGCGCAGCGCGGCCATGCCGCCCAGCGCCTCGGCGGCGGTGAACACGTCGAGCCCGCACTGCAAGGCCGACAGGCTGATGATGGGCTGCGTGCCGCACAGATAGCGGTGGATGCCAGGCGCGGGCTGGTAATCCGGCGTGAACTGGAAGGGCGCGGCATGGCCCCACCAACCCGACAGCGGTTGCCAGAAACGGTCGGCGTGGCGTGGGTGGACCCACACAAAGGCCGGCGCACCCGGGCCTCCATTGAGGTACTTGTAGCCGCAGCCGATGGAGAAATCCGCCCCCGCGCCGTTCAGGTCCACCGGCACGGCGCCCGCGCTGTGCGCCAGGTCCCACACTGTGAGGGCACCCGCCGCGTGCGCCGACGCGGTGATCGCGGCCATGTCGTGCATGGCCCCGGTGCGGTAGTTCACATGCGTGAGCATCAGCACCGCCACATCGCGCGTCAAGGCGGCCGTGATCTCCTCGGGCTCCACCAGCACCAGCTCCAGGCCACGTTCCTTGCACAGGCCTTCGGCGATGTACAGATCGGTCGGGAAGTTGCTGCGCTCGCTCACCACGCTCTTGCGCTCGGGGCCGTCCTCGCGCGCGATGTTGAGCGCCGCGCTCAGCACCTTGTAGAGGTTGACCGAGGTGCTGTCGGTGCACACCACCTCGCCGGGACCGGCGCCGATCAGCGGCGCGAGCTGGTTGCCCAGGCGCTGCGGCAGGTCAAACCAGCTGGCGGTGTTCCACGAACGGATGAGGTCTTGCCCCCACTCCCGCGTGACCACATCGGCCACGCGGGCGGCGGTGGCCTTGGGCAGCACGCCCAGGGAGTTGCCGTCCAGGTAGATCACGCCGTCCGGCAGGGTGAAATGCCCGCGCAGCGGGGCCAAGGGGTCTTGCGCGTCGAGCGCGCGGCAGTCTTGTCGTGTTGTCATGGGAGAGTCGCGGGAAAAACTTGTTCTGCCGGGAATGGGACTGGGCTGCGATGTGCTCAGGCCAAGGCGCGCAGCACGGCACGCACAGGCGAGGCATCGGCCGTGGTGAGCTTCAACGGCAGGGCGATCAGCTCGTAATCGCCTTCGGGCACCTCGTCGAGCACGAGGTTTTCGAGCACGCGTAAGCCTCGCTGGCGGATAACTTGGTGGCTGTCCAGCGTCTTGCTATTGGCCGGATCGATGCTGGCCGTGTCGATGCCCACCAGCAAGACGCCCAGGTCGGCCAGGCGCGCGATGGTGTCAGGCGCGTAGGCGGTGAGCGCCCCGTCCCAATGGTCCACGGGCATGCGCTCGTAGGTGCGCACCAGCACGCGCCGCGGCAGGTGGGCATCGATCGCATGGGCCACATGGTCCCACTCGATCAAGGGGCCACGCCCGATGGCATGGATCACGCGGCAGGGGCCAAGGAAGGGATCCAGCGGCAGGTCGCCCACGGAGGCGCCGCCTGCGTCATAGTGCAGCGGTGCATCGGCATGCGCGCCCACATGGGGTGACAGGGTGATGGCGCTCACGTTCACCGGGCATCCGGGTCCGATGGTAGCGCTCCATTGCTGGCTGTAGCGCGTGTCGCCTGGAAATACGGGGCTGCCCGGGTGCACGGGCGGTGAAATGTCCCAGAGTCGGGACCCGGCAGGTGTGGGTTGGACAAGCATGGAAGAAAGTTTGCATGCCCCGTAAAACTCATGGTGTCGGTTATTTCCAACAGGTGGCAGATTTTTTTCAGCCTGAACTACCGCACGAACCACCTTCGACCGGTATTCGCGTCGACGCATGACATGGGTTCCGATCCTTGCCTGCACCTTCATCGCGCTGTCATCGCCCCTGCCTAGGCTGCGGGACTTCTCTCTCTCGGAGTCGTTCCATGCCACTGCACCCTGCCCATCGGTCCTCCTCAATCAAACCCCTGCTGTACGCCTTGGTCTTGCTCAGCAGCATTCCCGTCGCACAAGCCCAGCAGGCCGTGAGCGCCACGCTGGTCGGCCACGCCGCGCTCCCCACCGACACCAGCACACCCGCACCGCGTGACGCGGGCGCCTTCTTCGCAACCTCCGGCAAGTTCGCCAACAGCGCACGCGCGCGCAACGAGAAGCTCGGCAGCGAACCGGCCTTCACCGCCGTGGGCGGTTCCAAACCGCGCGCCACCGGCGGCGCACTGCCCATCCAAGGGCAGGCCGTGCAAGGCTTTTCCGGCATCGTCGCGCTGGACCGCGAGCATTACCTGGTGCTGACCGACAACGGCTTCGGCAGCAAGATCAACTCGCAAGATGCGCTGCTGATGGTGCACACCGCGCAGGTGGACTGGAAAAGCGGCAAAGTCACGCTGCGCAAAACCGTCTTCCTGCACGATCCGGACCGCAAGGTGCCCTTTGCCATCCAGAACGAGGCCAGCGAGCGGCGCTACCTCACGGGCGTGGATTTCGACGTCGAATCGATCCAGAAGGTCGGCAACACCTTGTGGATCGGCGACGAGTTCGGCCCCTACATCCTGCAGACCGATCTGAACGGCAAGGTGCTGGGTGTGACCGAGACCGTGGTCAACGGCAAGGCCTACCGCTCGCCCGACCATTACCTGAACAGCCGCCTGCCGAATCTGCCCAGCGACGCGATGCCGTTATGGGAAGTGCGGCGCTCGGGTGGCTTCGAGCCCATGGCCCAGTCACCGGACGGCAAGACGCTGTACCCCGCCTTCGAGTGGCCGCTGTACGACGCTCAGACCAAGACCTTCGAGAAGACCAATGACCGCATCTACACCCACATCCTCGAATTCGACGTAGCCAGCCGTCGCTACACCGGCAAGCAATGGAAATACGCCTTCGAGGAAAGCGGCCACGTGATGGCCGACTTCCAGATGCTGGACGCCACCACAGGCCTGGTGATCGAGCGTGACGATGCGTCCGAAGGCGTCGCACCTGCGTGCGCTGGCGAGGAACGGCCGGACTGCTTCGCGCGGCCCGCGAAGTTCAAGCGCGTCTACAAGATCGATCTGAGCAGCATCGATGCCAATGGCTTCGTGCGCAAAGTGGCCTACATCGACCTGCTCAAGATCACCAACCCCCAGCGGCTCGCCAAGCGCGGCCCCAACGAAGAGGTGTTCAGCCTGCCGCACCTCGGTCCGGAAGGTCTGGCCATCGTCGACGCCCGGCACATCGTCGTCGTCAACGACAACAACTACCCCGGCTCCTCCGGCCGCCAGCTCGGCAAGCCGGACGACAACGAACTCACCCTGCTCGACATCCAGGCCTTGCTGGACGTGAAGTGACGCGGTGCCGTTGCCACCTGAGGATGGTGGCGCGCCGGCCCCAGGGCCAGGGGCCACTCACTCCAGCGCCGCGTACACCATGCTGCGCAAGAGGTTGCGGTAATAGATCCGCTGCCCCGGCGCCTGCGTGAGCAGGATGACAAACAGGTCTTCCTGCGGGTCGACGAAGAAGGTCGTGCCACCGATGCCACTCCAGTGGTACATGCCCACCGATCCCGGCGTGGGAGCCAGGCCCGGCGCGGTGCGCACCGCCACGCCGAGTCCGAAACCATGGCCTGGCGCCAACAAGTCACCCTCGATGCCGATGCTCCCCAGATGGTCGGCGGTCATCCACGCGAGGGTCTGGCGCGACACCAATCGCACCCCCTCCAATTGGCCACCGTTGAGCATGAGCTGCAGAAAGCGCGCGTAGTCCGCTGCGGTGGAGACCAATCCGCCGCCACCCGACTCGCCGGCGGGCGGTTCGCGCACATCAATCAGGTTCACCGTCGCGCCACTGTCGGGGTCGGTGGCGAAGGCCTGGGCGATGCGCTGCTGTTTCTCGGGCGGCACGTGAAAACCGGTGTCGCGCAGGCCCAGAGGCTCGAAGATGCGCTGGCCCAGCAGCTCGCCCAGCGTGCGCCCACTCACCACTTCCAACACCGCGCCCAGCACGTCGGTGGAGCGGCTGTACAGCCACGCGGCGCCCGGCTGCCGCGCCAGCGGCAGGGTGGCCAGCAGCCGGCACATGTCGCGGTTGCTGCGTGCACGGGACGCGACGTCCGCCTCGCGGTAAAGCCGCTGGACTGGGTCATCGCCCAGGAATTCGTAAGTCAGGCCGGAAGTGTGGCGCAGCAGGTCCTGCACAGTCATGCCCCGCACAGTGGGCTCGAGCTGCAAGGTGTCGCCCTGCTGCACGGCCACTTTCAGCGTGCCGAATTCAGGCAGGTAACGGGCCACGGGGTCGCTCAACATCAGCCGGCCTTCCTCCACCAGCATCAGCGCCGCGAGGGACACGATGGGCTTGGTCATCGAGTAGATGCGGAAGATCGAGTCCTCCCGCATGGGCTGGCCGGTCACCGCGTCCTGCCAGCCCAGCGCCTGGAAGCAGCGCGCCTCGCCTCGATGCGAGATGTACAGCACCGCGCCGGGCAGGCGGCGCGCGGTGATGGCAGCCTCGAAGGTCGCGCTCAGGCGCTGGAGGGCAGCGGTATTCATCAGTGGCGGCCTGTGTCAGAGTAGTGGAACATGCGGGGGAGTGTGCTGGTTGCTGGCACGACGCGAAGGGCATCGTAGCCGAAGTGGGCGCACGAGGCCCCGCCAGCAGCGCTCCCCGTCAGCGCTGCATGCCCCACCGCCGTACCGTCAAGCGCTCCAGCGTCTGGAAGCCCAGGCCTTCCACCAGCAGGCCGATGAGGATCACCATGGCCAGGCCTGCGAAGACCTTGTCGGTGTAGAGCTCGTTGCGGTTCTGGAAGATGTACCAGCCCAGGCCGCCCTTGCCCGAGGACGCGCCGAACACCAACTCCGCAGCGATCAATGTGCGCCAGGCGAAGGCCCAGCCGATCTTCAGACCCGACAGGATGGCCGGCAAGGCCGCGGGCAACAGGATCTGCAACACGTAGCGCAAACCTAGCCACTGCTGATGCAAGCCGTAGTTGCGCCCGGTCATGCGCAGGGTTTCGGGCACGCTCTGAAACCCCGCATAGGTATTGAGCGCCAGGGGCCAGAGCACGGAATGCACGAGCACGAAGACCAGGCTCGGCTGCCCCAGGCCAAACCACAGCAGGGCCAGCGGCAGCAGCGCAATGGCGGGCAAGGGGTTGAACATCGAGGTCAACGTGCTCAGCAGGTCGCGCCCGATGCGCGTGGACACCGCGAGCGTGGTGAGGGCGAGCGCCGCGATCACTCCAATGGCGTAGCCTTGCAGCAGAACGGCCAAGGAAATGCGCAGCTTCACCAGCAACTCGCCGCTGGCCAAACCATCGATCAGCGCACGCGCGGTCTGCAAGAAGGTGGGCAGCAGCAGCTCATTGTCCTGCCAGCGTGCCACGCCTTCCCAGAGCAGGGCCAGCAGCAGCAGGATGACACTCTTGCGCAGCCAGCCCTGTCCCCACAGACGCTGGGGCCAGGACAGTTCACGCTCGACCGAGACCGCGTTCAGAGGCTCGAGCGCGCGCTCGTACTCGGGACGCACGGGGGGCTGCGGCAAGGCCGATGGCAAGGACGAAGACGAGGGCGTGGCAGACAGCGTGCTCATGCGTACCTCCGGGTCTCGGCGCCGGTCTGTCCGGGTGCCTCACCCTCACCCACCGGCGCCTCGAACAACAGGCCGTGGATGCGTTGGGCCGTGGCCTGGAACTCCGGGCTGCCAGCGCTATGCAGGTCAAACTGGTGGCTGTTGATTTCAGCCCGCATGCGCCCCGGGTGCGGCGACAGCAGGCCGATGCGATTGCCCACAACCAGCGCCTCTTCAATCGAGTGCGTCACGAACAGCAGGGTGAAGCGACCACCATCCGCGGCATGGCCGTCCCACAGCGCCAGCAGTTCCTCCTGCATCTTGCGGCGGGTCAGCGCGTCGAGTGCGGCAAAGGGCTCGTCCATCAGCAGCACGCGCGGCTGCATGGCCAGCGCGCGGGCGATCGCGACGCGCTGCTTCATGCCGCCAGAGAGTTGATGCGGATACACGTCGGCGAAAGCCGACAGGCCCACCTTGTCCAGGTAGTGCGCGGCGCGCTCAGCGGCTTCCTTGCGGCCCAGCTTGCGCGCCGCGAGCAGCGGGAACATCACGTTCTGCCGCACGGTCTTCCAGGGCGGCAACTGGTCGAACTCCTGGAAGACGACGATGCGGTCCGGGCCCGGCCCCCGCACGACCTGGTCATCCAGGCGTATCTCTCCCTCCACCGGCGCGATGAAACCCGCCACCGCCTTGAGCAGCGTGGACTTGCCGCAGCCCGAGGCCCCGAGCAGCACAAAACGATCGGCAGCGTGCACGTCGAAGCTCACGCGGTGCGTGGCGCGCACGACACGGCCCGGGGTGCGGTACTCGAGGCTCACGCCATCGACCGCGAGCAAGGGAGAGGGATGCAGGGGTGTCACAGCAGTCATGTCCGGGCCTCGACCGATGTCCACTCAGCTGCCCGGATGGGCCCAAGCTTCCTCGAAGAAATACTCCTTCCAGGACGTTGCCTTATTCTTGAGCACGTCGATGGCGTGCAGCTTGTCAGCGTAGATGTAGGTGTTCTGGGGGTTGGCGCTGAAGTCGTTCTCAGGGTCCTCGATGATCTTCTTCACCAGCGCCGGGTCCAGCTTGGACTTCTGCACACGGATGAAGATGTCGGCGGCGGCAGCTTTGTCCTTGCGGACGAACTCCGCCGCTTCACGCACCGCGGCGTAGAAAGCTTTGTAGGTCTTGGGGTTCTCGTCGTGGAACTTCTGCGTGCTGTACAGCACGTTGAAGGTGGCGGGACCACCCAGGATGTCGTAGCTGGACAGCACCTTGCGCACCTTGGGGTTGCCCGCCAGAGCTTGGTAATAGAAGGGCGCGCTGGAGAAGTGCGCATTGATTTCCGTGCCGCCCGCGATCAACGCCGCCGTGGCATCCGGGTGCGGCAAGCTGACCGAAATGGCGTCGTACTTCTTGGCGTTGTCCTTGCCAAAGAGCTTGGCCGTCTCGATCTGCAAGGTCCGTGACTGGAAACCCGTGCCGGCGGCGGGCACCGCGATGCGGTCCTTCTCGCCGAAGTCGGCCAGCTTCTTGATGTTCGGGTTGGTGGTGATCAGGTAGTTGGGCAGCGATCCCAGGGCGGCCACGGCCTTGACGTTCTGTTTGCCCTTGGTACGGTCCCACAGTGTGAGCATGGGCGGCACGCCGGCCGACACCACGTCCAGCGAACCGGCCAGCAAGGCCTCGTTCATGGCGGTGGCGCCCGAAATCTGCGCCCACTCGACCTGGATGTCCAGGCCCTGGGCCTTGCCGTGCTTCTCGATCAGCTTCTGGTCTTGCACCACGTCCAGGATCAGGTAGGCAATACCGAACTGCTGGGCGACGCGGATCTTGCCTTCGGCTTGCGCGGCCGTTGCGCCGAGCAGCAGGCCGAGACCCGTCAACAAAGAAAGGGAGGTGCGGAAGAGGTGCTTCATGTTCTTGCTGGTGGAGTTTGTGGAATCAAAAAACTGTGGCATCAGAAAACAGCGTCGCCTTCGATGGTGCTACGGTATAGCTTGCGGCGCAGGTGCTCGGGCGTGCCTGCGGCCAGGTGCATGACGGAACGGTTGTCCCAGAACACCATATCGTGGGCTTGCCAGCGGTGGCGGTAAACGAATTCGTCGCGGGTGCTGTGCGCGAAGAGTTCATCGAGCAGCGCGCGGCTTTCGTCTTCGGGCAGGCCGACGATGCGGGTCGTGAAATGCTCGCTGACGAACAGCGCCTTGCGACCTGTTTCCGGGTGCGTGCGCACCACAGGGTGGACGTGGGGCGGCACCTTGGCGATCTGCTCGGGCGTGAGCTTGGGCCGCCAGGGGCTGCGCGCGCGCAGTTCCTCGTACTTGCAGAGGTAGGAATGCTCGGCGCGGAGATGCGCGATGCGCTGTTTCGTCTTTTCCGGCAACGCGTCATAAGCCGCATGCTGATCGGCGAACAGCGTGTCGCCACCTTCGGCCGGCAGTTCCTGCGCGTGCAGCATGGAGCCCAGGCTGGGCTTCTCGACGTAGGACAAGTCCGAGTGCCAGTAATGCCCGGCGTCGCCCAGGCCGATAGGTTGGCCGTTCTCCTTGATGTTGGAGACGATCAGGATCTCCGGGTGCCCGGCCAGCGCGAACTGGTGCAGCACATGGATCTGCAGCGGCCCGAAGCGGCGGCTGAATTCGACCTGCTGCGCGGGCGTGATGCGCAGATCCCGGAAGACCAGCACATGGTGGTCCAGGTGCGCCTGGTGGATGCGGCGAAAGTCGCTGTCCGACAGCGGCCGAGACAGATCCAGGCCCAGCACCTCGGCGCCCAGCCGACCGCGCCCCTGACCCGCGGTCAAGGGACGGATTTCAATCGGAGAGGTCGGCACCGCCGTGGCGGCTGGCCGATCCAAAGCGGCGGAGAGACTCATGGCGTGACTGCAATGCGATGAAGGCTCGCACTGTAGGCATGCGGAATCTCATTGGGAACGAATTAAAAATTGCTTGCTTATAAGCAAAACATCCATTGATCAGATTCCGGCTGATTTAAATGTCTCACTCAGTCGCTTGAACGCTGCGATTCCGAGTATTTACAACTTGACTGCCGTGAAGGCCAGTGACAACCCCAGCCCCATCAGCGCCCCGCCGATCACCCGGTCCACGGCTTTTTGCTGGCCGAGCAGAATCCGGCGCAGCCCATCCGATGAGAAGAACACGGCGACCAGGCTGAACCAGGCCCAATGCGCGAACGACATGAAAAATCCATAAGCGAGATTCAAGCCCAAGGAGCTTTCCGGACGCACCACCTGCGTGTAGGTGCTGACGACAAACAACATCGTCTTGGGATTCAGCGCATTGGTCAGGAACCCTGAGCGCAGAGCTGCCCACGGGCTCCAGGCATCGGCGGCCTGCTCCAACGAGAGCGACATGGGCGTCTTGTTCGTGTAAGACTTGAAACCGACATAGATCAGATAGGCAGCGCCCGCATACTTCATGAACGCGAAGGCCAGCGGCGTATGGGCGATGACGATGGCGATGCCGAACACGGTATAAAAAACGTGCACTTGCACGCCCAAGGCAATTCCCAGCGAAGCCAGCAAACCCGCCTTGCGCCCATGAGCAAAGCTGTTGCGCGTGACCATGGCGAAGTCGGGCCCGGGGCTGACCACGGCGAGAACGGTGATGAGGGCGACGGACAGCAGCTCAGTCATGGTCTTGCGGGGGTTTCCCGGTAAAAGTGACGACCAGCACATCGCGGCAGGCCGGGAGGCTCGCGTCCAGCGGCGCGATGGGGGTCACGCCATGCAGCACGCGCTCGTCATTGACGATGGCCGTGTCCATGGGTGCGGACAGTGTGTGATCAACCAGCGGACGACCTGCCTGATCGTGGATACGGGTCTCGCCACCACGGACGTTCAGCCGCTGGACCAGCATCATGAAAACGAAGTTCACCCCATCCCGATGGACACCCTCGGGCGTGGGCTTGGCGATGCTCCCACTGGCGTCGATGCGGAACTGGTGAACCTCGATGTGCCAGGCCAGAGACGGCGCAAGACGGCCGAACAGATCAGCACAGAACGACAGCACGGCATTCAGCACCGGGCCCTGTGCGACCTCGGTTTCGAGCGGCGCGAAGTGCCGCGCGATGCCCCCGTTCAGGCGGTTGTAGGCCAGGCTCTGGTAGTGCGGCTGGTGAGGCTCCTGCCGGATTGAACGGCCGGAAGGTGGCGCGCTGAAGGTGCCATGACGTCGATAACGATAAGTGCCGCCATCGGCCATGTAACGGTCGCGCTCCAAACGGTCCCAGCTGGCCTGGAACAAGCGCCAGTCTTGCGGCGAATAAGCGTTGACGCCACGCAGCAGCGGTTCGGCCGCATCGGCGGGCAAGAGGACGTAACCCTGCTCCGCCAGGACTTCAGCGGAATTCAATAGGGGTTCCATCGGTGAATGATCGTGATTCATGCATCTGCCTTGTCGTGAATTCTTCCCGCTTTCGTCGCTCGGGAAAATCGATTTATAGTCACCGCATCCTGTGAATTTTTCTCACCGATCACGGCATTCATGCAACTCCCCTCCTTGAGCGCCTTGCGCGTTTTCGACGCTGCGGCCAAGGCCGGCAGCTTCGTCAAGGCTGCTGAGCAGCTGCATGTCACGCATGGCGCAGTCAGTCGGCAAATCCGCCAGCTCGAGGAGAACCTGGGCCTGCCCTTGTTCGAACGCCGCAATCGTGCTGTTTTTCTCACGGATGCGGGGCGCGCGCTCCAGGGAACCACGGCCTCGGTCTTTGAGCAGCTGGACAGCGTGGTGCAACGGCTGCGGCAACGGGCGCATGACGATGTGCTGGTGCTGTCATGCGAACCCACCATCGCGATGAAGTGGCTGATTCCCCGCTTGCCGGCTTTCCAGCAGGCGCATCCCGACATCCGGCTCCATCTGTCGGCCGCAGGCGGGCCGATCGATGTGCACAAGTCCGGCGTGGATCTGGCCCTGCGCCGGGATGATTTCAAATGGGAAGGTGATGTGCATGCCCTCACGCTGTGCGAGGAGTGGATTGGCCCCGTCTGTTCCAAGGCGCAAGCCCGTTCCTGGCAGACGCTGCCTTGCCTGCACACCCAAAGCCGCGCCTCCGCCTGGAAGACCTGGCTGCGCAGTTCCGGCTCGGCTCCGTGGGAAAGCGGCCGGATTCAGTACGAACATTTCTACCTCTGCATCCAGGCCGCCCTGGCCGGACAGGGTGTGGCGATGGCCTCATTCTTCATGGTCCAGGATGAGCTGAGTGGCAAGAACCTGGTCGCGCCGCAGGGCTTCGTGCAGGATGGCTCGCACTACTGCCTGCTGTCCTCGCGCCCTCTGGCGGAAGACCCCAAACGCCAACGCTTCGCGTCCTGGGTGCAGCGGGAAATGCAGCAATGCGCGGCGCAGGCGACCCAGGCCGCAACGACCACGAAGCCCCGCGCCCGCGCCTGAACCGCCTGCGGCGCTCCTGGCGTCGGCGCCGCTGGGTGTCATCCCCGCACGAACAGCGTGTACAGCGGCTGGTCGCCCACCTGGCGGCTCCAGTGCCCGTGCACCTTGTCGTCAAAGGTCGCGCCTGCGGGCAGCAGGTCGGCCGAATAGAAATGCTCACCCGGCTTGAAGATGCGCGAGCTGCCGTCCTGCAGGCCGATCTCCATCTGCCCGCCGAGGATGAAGCACCATTGCGGCGCGCCCGTGCAATGGAAGCTGCTGCGAAAGCCCACGGGGCTCATGCGCAGCTGGTAACCGCCACTGGCGTAAACCTCGGACAACATGGACTGCGGCGTGCCCTGCGTGAGCGGCACGCTTTCTTCGCGGAAACGCGCGCGGCCATCGGTGTCGGTGTAGAGAATGGTTTTGGTGAAGGTGGACATGCGCTGCTTGGGCCTGTGGCCGAACGGGAAAGAAACGAAAAGGAATGGTGGGGATTATCGCCAGCGCTCGAACAGGCCGTGGCAGGACGTGAAGCAGCCCCGCCTGGGGATGCGTATTGGCGCCATCGGAGCGTCCACGCCACGCGCGCCGAAGCAATCAGGCCAGTGACTCCAGATCCAGCGCGAACTGGCCAACGGGTGCACGGGCCATGGCCTGCAGGTGGTACAAAAAGGTCGGGCGCGGTTCGGGCTCCAGCTCCCGCTGGATGGCACCGAGCTGCTGGAACGAGTCCAGCCGGGCGGACAGCATGCGGGGCGTCACGGGGTCCAGCGCCTTGCCGATCTGCTGGAAACGCTCGTTCCCATAGTGCAGGGCCAGCAGCAGCGGCATGTTCCAGGCCTGGGCCGAAAGGCGCCCCAGGCCCAGGCGTTGCTCCGTCAGCTGCAGCGCCTGAGCGGCCTCGCGCACGCGCTGCCCTTCTTCGGTCAGCACGTACTCCGGCAGGGCCGGGTGGCGGCGCTCCTGGGGCGAGAGTCGGACCAGCAGGCCGTTGGCTTCCAGACGCCAGAGGTTGTCGCTGAGGCGCGCGGGCGTGATGCCCAGCGCTTTCTGCAAGGGCGAGAAACGCCCGCGCGCCGGCGCCATCGCCAGCAGCAAGGGCACAGTCCACTGGCCGGACAACGCCTGCGCCAGTTGCAGAACGGTCTTCTGCTCGGTCAAGGCGCGGTCAAGACTGCGTCAGGTCTTCCGACAGCATCAGGCTGTGGCCGTCGGGGTCGGTGAAAGTGGCGAGCTTCACCATGTCCGGCACGGTCTCGATCTCGCCTTGGAAATTCACGCCCCGGCCTTCCAGGGCCTGGCGCGCCGCCACGATGTCCGGCACCTCGAAGACCGTGGACGAAGTCGAGGGCACAACCTCCTGCGCCTCGGAAAAACCGATCAACACGCCGGGGGTGTTGGTGTCGACCATGGCCATGCTGGACTCCGGGTCGTGGAAAGTGACGGAGAAACCGAGTTTCTGGGTGTAGAAGTCCAGGCTGCGCTGCAGATCCTTGACGCTGTACCAGACGGTGATGCCGGGCTTGAACATGGTGGTGCCTCCAAGTTTATGTAGCGGCAATATAGCAGGTATATTTTCGATATCAAAATGCCGCTCACCCGGCCGCCGGCGCTTCCCACCTCGCGCCGGCCTCACGCTCACTTCACCCGGACGACCACCTTGCCCTTGGCACGGCCCGCTTCGACATGGGCCAGGGCCTCATTCGTCGATGCGAACGGAAAAACGCGGTCTAGCTCCGGGTGGATGGCCCCGGCCTCGATCAGCTGGGTGAGTTCACCGAGTTGCTGCCCGTTCGCCCTCATGAAGAGGAAGGCGTAATTCACCCCCAGGTGTCGCGCCCGGCGCCGCACACCGGCGCTCAGCAGCCGCACGGCCAAGCGCAAGGGCCAGGACGCGGCAATGGCCTGGCCGAACGCGGGATCGGGCGGTCCGGACAGGGAGACCAGCGTGCCGCCGCGTTTCAACACGCGCAGCGATGACTCGAGCGCCATGGTGTCCTGACTGTGCAGCACCACGTCATAGCCGTGCAGCACCTCCTCGATGTCCTGGGTCTTGTAGTCGATGACGACGTCCGCGCCCAGCCGCCGCACCAAGGCCGCGTTGGCCGCGCTCGCCGTGGTGGCGACGGTGGTACCCAGATGGCGGGCCAGTTGGATGGCGAAGGTTCCCACTCCGCCAGAACCGGCCTGAATGAACACCCGCTGCCCCCGCTGCAAGCGAGCCCTTTCGACCAGCGCCTGCCAGGCAGTCAACCCGGCCAGGGGCACCGCCGCAGCCGATTCCATGGAGAGGCCGCGCGGCTTGAGCGCCAGCGACGCTTCCTTGATCGGGATGAACTCAGCCAGGCTGCCGATGCGGAAATCATCGGCCCGTGCATAGACCTCATCACCCGGCTTGAACCGCCGAACCTCTGGCCCTGTCTTGACCACGACACCGGCAACGTCATGCCCCAACACCAGCGGCAGGCGATAGGGCAGGATGAGCTTGAACGCCCCACTCCTGATCTTCACGTCCAAGGGGTTCAGGCCAGCCGCGTGGACTTCGACCAGCACCTCGTCGTCGTGCAAGTCGGGTTCGGGCAGTTCCGTCGCGCGCAGCAAACGCCCCGGTCCATAGGCGTCGAGCACAAATGCTTTCATGTCCGCTTCACTCCGCTGTTTCAAACAAGCGCCATGCGCTCATGGCTGGTGATACCAGAGCCACCATTCCGTGGGTGCGGCGCAAAGCCCGATGTCCCCCGAATTTGAGTAGCAGTCGAGCTTACGACGCCCGATGTCCGACCTGAATTTACTGAAATAAAAAAAGCCGAGCAGTATTTGAGACTGCTCGGCTTTTCTGAAACTAGAAGAATTACTGTGCGTAAGCCTTCACCGTGCCTTTGACAAGGTTGGCAATCGAATCATTGACGGCGTTGGAAGCGATGCGAGTTTTAGGATCAAAACCAAGTCCATTGCTGTCGAGGTATTTCACTTCAAAACTTTCTGCATCATAAGTTACCGATAGAACAAGATCAAAGCTCTTGCCGAAGCGCTTCCATGAGTTTTGCAGATGAAGTTGCCCTGACTCATCGCGTTTCACAGTCCAGGGTACATCGGCGGCTGCTTTCAGAATGGCGCCCCTCACTGCCTCGACACTTTGAGGCTTTCCTTTGGATGACTTCAGAAGAATGACACCAGACTCCTGCAATGGTGTCGAGAGCATGGCGTCAATGAGCCCCCCAACTCGGCGGAATGGAAGCACGGGGTTGCCGGCGGAGGTAAGGTTCTTTTGCAACATCTCTTCAGCAGTCATTCCGCCGAGTTCCTGGCATGACAGATTGGTTGGTTGATGCCACCTGATCGCCTGCCCGGTAACGAATGCATGTGGAGCTCCAATTGTGTCTTTGTAGAGAACGCTGTCGTAGGATATGAGAGCGTCGGCATTGAGCTCAGTCGCTTGTTGAATCAGCTTTGGAACGTAAACCGTATTGGTGGCTACACCAATGCCTCTGAAGATGGGTTTCAGCGCTTGAATGACTTGATAGCGTTGTGCGGGTGGTTTGGCACGGTCAAAAATGCAAAGCCGGCGATCGCGTTCAGAAAGTTCATCCAAGAGCTTGACGCTGCTGCTTTGATCTGGCTTTTCTTCTGATGCCGAGTTTTGTGATGCCGGTGAATCTTTGGGGTTCGAACCGCACGCTGAAAGCACCAGCATGGCTGCAAGAGTGATGCAAAAAATGAACGGGCGCTCGGCAGATGCGACCGGGATGATTTTCATTCTTCCTCCTTTATGAGCCTAGGTCTTCGACCGGGCTATTTGGTTTAAGTTGAGACAGCAATAGCAAGCCGGAATACCTGCTTGTATTAGTCTGGACGAGCTTTGGTTGCCAAATGTTTCAAAAAGCATCCGTAGACCGTGCAATGGGATGGTTCTGCGGATAGATGCTTTTGGTCTTTATCCATAAAGGTGTGCGCTCGGAAACTTCGAAAGCAATTTGCAGGCAATGACGTATCCCTGCATGTCGAGTTCTTCTTGTTACACCACGAGACCATCTGTAGCGACTTGAATCTCCAAGACGCCCCAGTGCTTTTCCGCGACGGCAATCCGAGCCCCGCTGCTTTGCCCTTCACTACAAGCAGCGACCCACCGGTCATTGCGGGTGCCTTCAACATCCTCTTCAGTGGCGTGTCGATCAAATGCGATAGGTCATGGCGGTAGAAACTTTGCGGGCCGATAAAACTCTCGGCAGCCGCGTGGAGCCGAGCCAAGCCATGCAGCCCCTGGACGTTCAGATGGTCGAGCAGCGCGGCTTCGTACTCGAGATTTGGCAGGCCCCGCGGACGATCCGAAGCAAGCCTGGCGATGACCCCCGCTCCCCATTGGCAAAACGCAAGCCATAGACTTGGTTGAAGCTACGCCGTAGGAACTCCGCGTGCACCACGGCACCCCGGTGCGCGTTCAAAAATCGCGGCAATTGCATGGGCAGTGGGTGTTGTTTGCGCGATCTCCAATGCCATGACTGCCCCCTGATTTTCAAAGGGGCGGGATTATTCCCGAGCAGAAAATACCGAAGTCAATCCCGCTTGCGTGCAAGCACCGCATAAAGATATGCGATGCATCGGCCTGCAAGTGTGCAGTCACTCGAACAAACTAGGCCTTGGCCCTGGGCTTCATGCGAAAACTGATGCCCATGCGATTGATGGCATTCATGGTCGCGATGGTGATGGTGAGGTCCACCAGATCCTTTTCGCCGAACACCTTGAGCGCGGCGGCATAGGCTTCGTCCGACGCGTGCGTTTCGTTGACCCGCGTGACTTCTTCGGCCCACGCGAGCGCTGCGCGCTCCTTTTCCGAGAACAGGTACTCCGCCTCATGCCACACGGGCACCAGCAGCACCTTGTCGACGGACATGCCCTCGGCCACGAGGTCCCGGGCGTGGATGTCGATGCAGTGGGCGCACCCGTTGATCTGAGAGACGCGCAGAAACACTAGGTGCGTCAGCAAGCTTGGCAAGGCGGTTCCCGTCGTGGTGAAGTTGTGCAAGACGGTCACGGCCTTGGCACCTTCCGGGGATGTTTGAAACCAGACAGCGCGATTCATGAGTCACGTTTCCTTTCATGGGAGGTATGAAGAGGGACAGAGATGTCCGACCCTCACCAGAAAGACGTCTGACTGCATCATCTTGTGACAGAAACCCAGATAAGCGCTTCTGGTTTGGCGGGACCAACCCGATGCTGGTGTTGCAGCGGGTAAGAGGCCGATGGCGCGGACGCGGGCTACCTGAAAGCCTGGGCGACGCACCAGCCGCCGAAGGTCAGCATGGGCAGAAAGGTCAGGATCATGCCGAGGGCCCTGGGCAGGCCCCAACCCCTCAAAATGAGAACGGCCGCGTGCATCAGTCGCCCCACCAGCAGGCTGACGCCACCGGCCCACAACAACCATTGCGGGGCCTGCGCATGCTCTGCCGCGGCCATCGCCAGAAGCACGATGGGCACGTTCTCCGTGTAATTGGCATGGGCGCGCATCCTGCGCAGCAGCGTCTGATCGCCCCCATCCAGGAACTGGATGTTGGTCTGCACCCGTCGGTAACCGACCATGACGGTGAGCGGCACCTGGATGAGTGCAAACACACCGATGAAAAGGATCGTTGTGTGGATCGTCATAGAACCTCCAAACCGAAGTTGCGTGCGCGCCTTCGTGACAAACAACGCTCTGACCGATGGCCGGACGGTGCCGCGTCAGGTCGCCTGACGCAATTGGAGCCGTTTCGTGCGGTCGATGTCAAACTTCCGGGGCAGTTGGTGCGTCGCGCTCTGGCGGGCGATTGCGGTTTGAGGCTGAGTGCAGCGGTCGAGCAGGGCTGCACGGATGATGGGCCAGTTCCAGGTGCGTCAGCTGCCCATCATGGACAGCAACAAACGGCTGGTAGGGATTGTCTCTCTGGGTGACTTCGCCCTTGATGGTCAGGAAACTCGCGCAGTGTCCTGCGCATTGACCAACATTTTCACGTCTGTCGCCGGCGAGCAATAGGGCCGTGAGAATGTGCACCATCCAACTTCAGGCAGCTATGTGATGCCCTTGCCAGTCGTCTGAATCGACCCGCTGGCCAAGTGACTTCTGTAATCGGCGATGGGAATGGCCGCTGACCCGCGCGAGTCCCCCTCCGTCCAGCTGATCGTCACGTCCAGCGCCGCCACATGCACTTCGCAGGGACCCAGTCGAATGGTGATGTTGACCCCATCGCCTTCTCGGTACTGAACGTGTCCTGTAATACGTGCGTTCTGTTTCATGGTGACCCCCTTGTCTGGGCGCGGAGTGCACGCCACGACCGAAAGAACAGGTAGAACCGATCGTCAGTCATGCGAAAAGCGCCTCTCGCCGTGCGCGCCTGTTGCCACGCATTCAGAAGTTTCTGGAAGTGGGCTTTCCGCCTGCACCGGGCACAAGGCGTGCGCGCGCCGCTGCATCCACGCCCGGGGTCGCACGCATGTCGGTGTCCACCAACCCCGCCTCAATATCGCGTTGGGCCTGAAGCATCATGGGGTCTGGCTTCACGGCAGTCGCTCCTGTGGCCGACTCGTCCCGTTCGTGAGGCAACGCCAAACCCGGTACGGACAGCGGCGCCTTCGCGCCACGGGGTTGGGTGGCGATCTGGCGCTTGCTTGGGCGTTTTCCTGACCACTCCGTGTCGCTTTTCTTGGGAGGTGGCGTTCTCTGGTTCATGGCGATGGAGGTCCTGATGGTTGATCTGGGGCACATTCCCAGTCTGTGCAATCGATGGCAATACGTTTGCGAGGGGTTCTCAGCGATGTCTGCAACCGTCGAACTGCCTCATGCTGGCGTCGCCGGGCGACATGTTTCGGGCTGGACAAGGCAATCTTCACGTCGAAGCAGCTCATGGTCTGTGCGGCAACCCACGGCCTCAGAGGTGGGCAGGTTTCGAACTGACCTGAGCGACTACGACAATCGATGATGCGGGCTCACATCGTGAATGGCCGCTGGTCCTGTTGGTCGGTCAGGCTCGTTCGCTCGGCTCGCGGGGATTTGGAGATGTTGGACCCATCGCCTTCTCGAGGTTGAACTCCTCCCTTGATGCGCGCGTTCATTGCCATGTCGACTCCGATGTCTGGCTTAAGGGTCAATGCCGGGTGTGTGAGGCCGTACAGACTTAGAGCTACTCCGAGCGCAATGATCTCGACCCAATCCGCGGATCGTTCTGGCCGAAATCCAGCAATCTGCAGGTTCTGCGTCCCAGAGGAGATCTCATGAATCCATGCAATACCCCGCGGTCCGCGCTGGTACCCGTCGACCCGGATCTCTCCAAGCAGGCCAAGCCCGGGTACGGCATTCCTTCCCAGGATCCAGACCCGGCGGCGCAGGTGCCACAAAAACCCGGGGAAGCCAGGCGCGAAGCCAATTCAGTGCTGGCTGGCGGCGGCGTGATCGTTGGTACTTTCACAGGGGTGGTCATTGGAACTGTGGTTGCAGGACCAGTGGGAGGAGTGGTGGGAGCCACGGTGGGCGCCGTTGCCGGGGCGTTGGGTGGTGCTGCGGCAGGGCCTATGGTCCAGCTTGAAACGCTCAGTGCTACCGATGCAGAGGTCGCGTCTGAGCAGGTTGGCCGAACCGGAAGCGGTCATTGAGGGAGCAGATGCAACTATCCAACCAAGGACGTTTCTGAGCGCCCGCCTCCCGCGTTCTCGACGAGCGTAGAGCGTAGAGCGTAGAGCGTAGAGCGTAGAGCGTAGAGCGTAGAGCGTAGAGCGGCATATAGTAGCCAGTCAGCACATGATTACGACCGGTTGAATCCGCCCTGCATTCACGTCATTCATTGGCCAACGCCCGATCTGTCCCTCTCAGTCCGCAGTGCCCCCGCAATCTCAGACCGTTCGCCACATGGATGGGCAGACCCCACGGGCAACCCGCTTCTTCCATGCCTGCTGTATATTGAATTGCGCAACACGCCATTCAAGAGGACCGCATGTCGATCAAATCCATACTGAAATCCACCGTGGTGACCCTGGCAATCGTCACAGGTGGCTCGCTTTTCGCGCAGGGCACGCCCATTGATGCGGCGGCGTTTGACGCGCTGATTGCGCGGGGTCCGGTCGCCAGCGCCACGACCATTGCATCGAACAACTGGGCGCGCAAGATCAAGCAGGCGGGCACGCTGCGCCTGGGTGGCTTGCAAACCTCGAATCTTTTCGCGCTGCTCAACGAGAAAGACGGCAAGACCCGCGGCTTCGACGCAGGTCTTGCCCAACTGATCACGCGCTACATCCTGGGCGATGGGGCCAAGGTCCAGTTCAGTCAGGTGACCTCGTCCACGCGCGAGCAGGTACTCCTCAACGATCAGGTGGACATGGTGCTCGCCACCTACTCCATCACCCCCGCCCGCGCCGAGAAGATTTCGTTCGCGGGGCCTTACTACAGCTCGCAGGCCGGCGTGCTGGTCAAGGCCAACAACAAGACGATCCAGTCCTACAACGATCTGGCCGGCAAGAAGGTCGCCACGCAAGCAGGCTCCACGGGGCCCGCGATCCTGGCGCAGTACGCGCCCAAGGGGGTCGTGCAAGAGTTCCAGACGCACCAGGAAGCGCTCGACGCACTGCGCCAGGGGCGAGTGGATGCCTACGTGACGGACTACACACTGCTGCTCAACGCCCTGAGCCTCGGAACCGGCGATGCCAAGCTGGCCGGCGCGCCCTTTGGGGCGCAGGACTTCTATGGCATCGGACTGCCCAAGGGCTCGGACGGCGTGGCTTTCATCAATGCCTTCCTGAAGAAGCTGCAAGCCGATGGCACCTGGGCCAAGCTCTGGACGATTTCCATCGGACAGCGCACCGGCAGCACGACGGTCCCAACGCCGCCCGCCATTCCCTGAACGCAATGTGAACATGTGAACAATGGGCGAGGTATCCAGGCTCCTGGCCGACCATGGGCCTGCCTTCGGGCAGGCCCTTTTGCTGACCTGGAAGCTCACGGTCCTGTCCTTCGTGCCAGGCTTCTTGCTGGGCCTGATCGTCACGGTGCTTCGGCTCCTGCCGCTGCCGCCGCTGCGCTTTGTCTTGACCGTCTACGTCGAGATCTTCCGCAACATTCCCAGCGTGGCCCTGCTGATCTTCATCGTGTTCGCGCTGCCCGATCTCGAGGTCGTGATCGACTATGAACCCAGCGTGATCCTGACCTTGGTGCTGGTCTGCTCCGCGTTCACGGCGGACTACCTGCGCGCGGGCATCAACACCATCGCCGGTGGCCAGATCGAGGCCGCGCTCAGCTTGGGGCTGCGACCGATGCAGATCATCCTTGCGCTGGTGTTGCCGCAGGCGCTGCGCGCGGTGGTGCAGCCCATGACCTCCCTGCTCATCGCGCTGATGTTGTCAACCTCGCTGGCGTCGCAGGTGCCGTTGCCAGGCCGGGAACTCACGGCGCTCGCATCCAAGATCGCCACCGACTCCGCGGCCGGCATGGCTGCGTTCGCGCTGGCGGCCGCGATGTATGTGGCGACGGGCTTGCTCATCGCCTGGGCCGGTGCCGCCCTGGAAAAGAAAGCACGGATACTGCGATGAGCCGCCCGCTGGAAGACATGCTGTTTGCCGCGCCCAGCCCCAGGGCCCAGGCCGTCACGCGGGCGGCGAGCGTGATCGCGGCGATGCTGCTGCTCCTGCTGGCTGCGGGTGTCGTGTCCGGGTTCCATGCCGCAGGTCAGCTCGACGCCCGATTCTGGAATTTCTTTGCCTGGCCAACGACCTGGGCCTTCCTGAGCAAGGGCCTGCTGGGCACGCTCGCATCGGCGGCGATGGCCGCCGTCATCGCGCTGACGCTCGGGTTGCTCTTGTTGCTGGGGCGCATGGCTCAACCGCGACTGCTGCGTTGGCCGAGCATCGCGGTCATCGAGTTGCTGCGAGGCACGCCCACGCTGCTGCTCATCTATGTGTGTTTTCTGGTACTTCCGCAGGTCGGCATCAAGCTGAGCACCTACTGGATGTTGACACTGCCCGTCGGTCTCAGCACCGCCGCCGTGGTGGCCGAGGTCTACCGCGCCGGCGTGCTTGCCGTTCCACGGGGCCAGACCGATGCCGCGCGCAGCCTGGGCTTGACCGAAACCCAGGTGTTCTTCCACGTCGTCTTTCCCCAGGCCCTGCGCTACATTGTTCCGGCACTGGTCGCGCAGTTGGTCATCGTGGTCAAGGACACCACTTTCGGTTACGTCGTCACCTATGGTGAACTCATGCAGAACGCCAAGGTGCTCATCGCCAACTACCACTCGCTGGTGCCCGTCTACCTCGTGGTGGCCGTGCTCTACTGTCTTGTGAATTACACGATATCCAGGGTGAGCAAGCGGCTCGGCCAGCCGATGCACTGACTGTGGCCAAGAAGCTCACGCCTCAGTGACTCGGCACGTAGGCCAAGGAAACACGCGTGGGCCCGATCAGCCTGGTCTCTGCGGTGTCCGCAGGGCCTACGCTGTGCGCAGCGCCTGAGCGGCGCTCACGACTTCGCCCGAGTCAGCCTTGTCATCAGTACAGCGCCGAGAACTTCTCGATCAACGGTGTTGGCCCGGCCACGATCAGGTGATCCCCTGGTTTGATTTCTGTTTCGGGCTTGGCATAGATGAAATCCTGGTGCCGGCGCTTGATGCCCACCACCGTGATCCCATGCTTCTTGCGCACGTTCGACATCGCCAACGTCTTGCTGTGTGTCTCCATCGGTGCGCGCGTCTTGGCGATGGCAAAGCCGTCATCAAACTCGATGAAGTCCATCATCTTGCCCGTCACCAGGTGCGCCACCCGCTCGCCCATGTCGGCCTCGGGATAGATCACATGGTGCGCGCCCACGCGCTCGGTGATGCGCCCGTGCTGAGGGCTGTTGGCCTTGGCCCAGATGTCCTTCATGCCCAATTGCGCCAGGTTCAGCACCGTCAGCACGCTCGCCTCCAGGTTGGCGCCGATGCTCACCACCGCGTGCGAAAAATCGGTCACGGACAGTTGCTTGAGCGCGCCCAGGTCCGTTGCATCGGCTCTCACCACATGGGGCAGCTCGGCGGCAAGCGACTGCACTGTGTCCTCGTCGGTGTCCATGGCCAACACCTCGTGCCCTGAAGCCACCAATGAGCGCGCCACGCTGGCGCCAAAACGCCCCAGACCAATGACGACCACGCTGTCGCGTCGCGTCGAGTTTGATTTAGCCAACAATCGGTTTCTCCTCGGGGTAACGGTAAGCCCTGGGCACTTGGTTGATCGCCAGCGCCAGCGCCAGCGTGACCACGCCCACCCGGCCAGCGTACATCAGCGCAATGAGCACGCCTTGCGCGCCAGGCGGCAGCTCGGTGGTGATGCCGGTGGACAAGCCCACCGTCGCGAACGCCGACACCACTTCGAACATCAGCTTGTCCAGCGGCAGGTGATCAGCCAGCGGAACAATGAGCATCAGCCCCAGCGAAACCGCCGCGCCGCTGAGCACCAGGATGGACAGCGCCTGGCGCTGCACCTGCGTGCCGATGCGGCGTCCGCGCAGTTCCACATCGGCCCGGCCACGGATCTCGCTCCACACGATCAGCAGCAGCAGAAACACCGTGGTCACCTTCACGCCGCCTGCCGTGCCCGCGCTGCCCCCACCAATGAACATCAGCACGTAGTGCATCACGAGCGATTCGAGTTCCAGCGCGCCGATGTCCACCGCATTGAAACCCGCCGTGCGCGCCGACACGGAGGTGAACAGAGCCGCAAGCCACTGGCCCCCAAGCCCCAGCGTGCCCAGTGTTTTGGGGTTGTTGTGCTCCACCAGCCACAGCATCAGCGTGCCCAGCAGCACCAGCGCCGCCGAACCCCACACCGTCAGCGTGGTGTGGATCGACCAGCGCGCATGCCGCTTGCGCCGGTTCGCCCACAGTTCAGTGATGACGGGGAACCCTAGCCCCCCCACCACAATAGCCAGCATCAGCGGCGTCAGCACCCAGCCGTCGGTCGCATGGCGCATCACGCTGTCGGGCCAGGTCGAAAAGCCCGCGTTGTTGTAGGCCGAGACCGCGTGGAACGCGCCCTGCCACAGCGCCTCGCCCCAGCCCAGGTCCATCGTCGTGGCGAAGCGCACCGCCAGCCACAGCGCCACCACGCCCTCCACCAGCACCGTCACCACCAACACCATGCGCGCCACCGACCGCACATCACCCAGCGACAGCGCGTGCGTTTCCGTCTGCAGCAGCAGCCGCGTGCGCAACTTCATGTAACCACCGATCAACAAGCCCATGAGCGTTGCCGAGGTCATCATCCCGAAGCCTCCCAGCTGGAACAGCGCCATCACCAGCCCCTGGCCCAGCGGGCTCCAATAGGTGCCTGTGTCCACCACGACCAGGCCGGTGACACACACCGCCGACGTGGCCGTGAACAGCGCCGTCAGCCACGGGGCACTCTCACCGCTTGCACTGGCCCAGGGCAACATCAGAAGCGCCGTGCCCAAGCCGATGGCGGCCAGGAAAGCAAGCGCCAGCACGGCGGCCGGGTGGGTGGGCAGGTGGTTCCTCATGGGTGACGCGGGCACTCGGGGGCATCGAGTCTAGCAACACCCTTGCGTGCGACCTTGCAGACCCTCACCGCCCGCCTCAACAAACACCCCGCCAATTCCCGGCCGCCCCACGCACCCATCCTCTGCGCGCTATGCTCCTTCCCTTCGTTTTTTGCTTCAACCTCAGGGGATCTCTCTCATGCGCCTCCTCCACACCATGCTGCGCGTCGGTGACCTGCAGCGCTCCATCGACTTCTATACCCAAGTGCTCGGCATGAACCTGCTGCGCACCTCGGAAAACCCCGAGTACAAATACTCGCTCGCCTTCATCGGCTATGGCAACGGCAACCCGGACCAGGCCGAGATCGAGCTGACCTACAACTGGGGCGTGGACAAGTACGAGATGGGCGGGGCCTACGGGCACATCGCCATCGGCGTGCCGGACGCCTACGCGGCCTGCGAGAAGATCAAGGCCGCCGGTGGGAACGTGACGCGCGAGGCCGGCCCGGTCAAGGGTGGCACGACGGTGATCGCCTTCGTGACGGACCCGGACGGCTACAAGGTGGAGCTGATCCAGCGCGCCGAACACGCCGAAGGCGCTGGCCTGCGCTGAATACCGGCGCCGGGTAGGATGAGGGCTGGCCAGCGTCTTCCGCAGGCCAGTCCAACGCGAGGTTCCGCCCCTTGAAAGCGACCACCCTGCTCCAGCGCGCCCTGGCTTCGACTGCGTCCGAGCCGGAGGTACTGCACGACTGGCGCGCGCGCATCCTCTCCACCATCCTGGCCTTCGTGGCCGTGTTGGGCGTGCTGACGGCCGCGCCGGGCATCTGGCTGGCCGCGCAGCAGGACCTGTGGGGCATCGCCTGGGTCGATCTGGCCGCGCTGATCTGGGTGCTGGTGCTCTGGAAATCACGCCGCCTGAGCTACGAGGCGCGCACCTGGAACCTGCTGGCCCTGATCTACCTGATCGGCGTCTGGTTTCTGTTCTTCGTCGGTCCCGTCAGCCAGATCTATCTGATCGCTTTTCCCGTCATGGCGGCGCTGCTGCTGGGTCTGCGGCCGGCCTTGTTCGCGCTGGTCGTCAACGCGGTCACGCTGATGACCCTGGGCTACCTGGGCAACACCGACCTGCATGTGGCCGGTTTTGACGACCGCCCCTTCATCGAGTGGGTGGTCATCACCATCAACTTTCTCTTCGTCAACGCCGTCATCACGCTCTCCTGCGCGGTGTTGCTGCAGCAGTTGGAACGCTCACTGGAACGCCAACGGGAGATCGCCCAGTCACTGGCGCAGGGCCAGGACGATCTGCGGCGCCTCAACACCGAGCTGCAGCAGGCGGCCCAGGCCCTGAACCGACTGGCCTATTACGACGAGCTGACCAGCCTGCCCAATCGCCGCCTGCTGATGGACCGGCTCAACCAGGCTCAGAACAGCGCGCGGCGCGGAACCCAGGGGGGCACCCTGCTCTACCTGGACCTGGACCGCTTCAAGAACATCAACGACGCACGTGGCCACGCCGCCGGCGACGCGCTGCTGGTCGCAGTGGCGCAGCGCCTGGTCGGCCTGCTGCGCGAGGAAGACACGGTGGCGCGCCTGGGCGGCGATGAGTTCGTCATCCTCTCGCCGCACAGCCCCACCGACGCGCTGGGCGAGGCGCGCGCCGCCCGCGTGGTGGCGGACAAGGTGCGCGAGGCGTTCGAGCGGCCTTTCATCCTCGATGGTCAGCCCTACGACACCCAGGCCAGCATCGGCGTGGTCGTGCTGGGCGGCACGGCCCAGCACGCCGAGGAATTGCTGCGCAATGCCGACACCGCCATGTACCGCGCCAAGTCGGCGGGCCGCAACCGCGTGGCCTACTTCGAGGCCGAGATGCAGCGGGAGGTGGAGGCCAAGCTCAAGCTCGAAAGCGAGCTGGTCCAGGCGATTGAGCAGAACCAGCTGGACTTGCACCTGCAGTCTCAGGTGGACGCCAGCGGCGAGATCGTGGGCGTGGAACTGCTGCTGCGCTGGACTCACCCCACGCTGGGCGCCATCCCGCCCTCACGCTTCATCCCCATCGCCGAGGAAAGCAACCTCATCCTCAGCCTGGGCGACTGGGTGCTGGAACAGGGTTGCCGCATTCAGCGCCAGCTGCGCGAAGCTGGCCACCCAGTGCCCGTGTCCATCAACGTCAGCCCGCAGCAATTCCACCAGCATGATTTCGTCGAGCACGCGCTGGCCCTGCTGGACCAGGCGCAAGCCGACCCCACGCAGCTGATCTTCGAAGTCACCGAGGGCCTGCTGCTGGACGACCTGGAGCAGACCATCGAGCGCATGGAAGCCCTGGCCGAGCGCGGCATCCGCTTCTCGATCGACGACTTCGGCACCGGTTACTCCAGCCTGGCCTACCTCAAGCGCCTGCCACTGCACGAGCTGAAGATCGACCGCAGCTTCATCACCGACACGCCGGACGACCCGGGCGACACGGCCATCGTGCAGATGATCCTGTCCATGGCCCGCCACCTCGAACTCAAGGTCGTGGCCGAAGGCGTGGAGACGCGTGCCCAGTCGGACTTTCTGTCGTCCCACGGCTGCACGGCACAGCAGGGTTATCTGCACGCGCGGCCCCAATCGCTGGAGCGCTGGCTGGCCAATCGCGGCCGCCTGGAGCGGGCCTGAAACTGAACACCTCTTTCGCATGAACGCCACCCGGCCCCGCCCGCTGCGCGACCCCGGCCCCATGCTCGCGCGCACGCTGCACGAGTGGCAGCACCATCACCCCGAACACGGCCACCACCAAGGAGACTTCTGGCTCTTCGGCTACGGCTCGCTCATCTGGCGGCCCGACTTCGACCACGTCGAGCGCCGCATGGCCCGGGTGCGCGGCTGGCACCGGGCGCTGAAGATGTGGAGCCGCATCAACCGCGGCACGGTCGAGCAGCCCGGCCTGGTCTTCGCCCTGCTCTCGGGCGGCAGTTGCCAGGGCGTGGTCTACCGGATCGCACGCGCGCAGGCCCCCGCCACGCTCGCGCAGCTGTGGCAACGCGAAATGGCCACCGGCGTCTACGACCCGCGGTGGCTGCGTTGCGAGACGCCGCAAGGCCCGGTACAGGCCCTGGCCTTCACCTTGTCACGCCGCAGCCCCAACTACACGGGCACGCTGAGCGAGGGACAGTACCGGCACATCTTCCAGCATGCCCAGGGCATCTACGGCAGCACGCAGGACTATGCGCGGCAGACCCTGGACAGCCTGCGTGCCCACGGCATCCGAGACCGGGCGCTGGAGGCGCTGCTGAAGCACGCGACTTGAGTGCTTGAACTGGCAAACGCCCGTTCAGGTTGGTTGACTCAGTGTCGCGCCCGCAGCAGGGCCTCGGCACGAGCCAGGTCCGCCACCGTGTCGATGTCGGTGATGCAGCCCAGGTCATCCACCTCGATCGCCCGCGGCGGGCCGTGGCGGCGCGCCACCGACGCCGCCCCCGCGTCGCCTGACAAGGCCAGCAGTTCGGGCGTGCAGGCGCTGCCGAACCGTACCGGATGCCCGGCCTCACCCTGGTGGACCGGCCGAACCACTGGCCAGGCAAGAGGCGCTTGGGCCACATGACGCAAGGTCTCGGGCCGGATCAGGGGTAGATCGGCCGGCAGGATGAGCCAGCCTTGCGCGTCCGGGTAGGCCACCAAGGCAGCGCGCACGGCGGCGGCAATGCTGTCGCCCATGCCCGAGTGGTTGCTCTGTTCCAGATGCCAGGGCAGGCCGCTGGTCTGCACGGCACCCAGCGTGCGCTGCAGCACGGTCTGGCCACCCAACGGTGCCTGCAGCTTGTGCGGCGCCAGCGCGGCGCCGCCCGAGGCGAGGAAACGTTCGCCCCGGCCTGAGGCAAGAACCAGGACAACAAAACTCATCGCTCGGCCAGGCTCAGCGCGCGACCGCGCAGGTGGAGGCCACGATGCCGGGCGTGGCAACGACGGCGGTGTCCAAGCTGGCACGCGATGCCGCAGCGGCCTCGCGCCGCGCGCGCAGGTAGGTGGCGTTGCGCACCTGCACGATCTCCGCCAGGATGGACACGGCGATCTCCGCCGGGGTGCGCGCGCCCAGGTCCAGGCCGACCGGGCCATGCAGGCGCGCCAGTTCCTCGGCGCTGAGGTCGAAGTGCTCGGCCAAGCGCTGCTTGCGCACGCCCTGGTTGCGGCGCGAACCCAGCGCGCCCACGTAGAAGGCGGCGGACTTGAGCGCTTCCAGCAGCGCCATGTCATCCAGCTTGGGGTCGTGGGTGAGCGCGACGATGGCGGTGTGGGCGTCGGGCATCAGCTCGCGCACCACATCGTCCGGCATGCCGGCGATGCGCCGCACCACCGCGCCGTCGAAGCTGCCCGCGTATTCCTCGCGCGGGTCGCAGACCAGCACCTCGAAATCCAGCAAGGTGGCCATCTGCGCCACGGCCTGCGAGAGCTGGCCCGCGCCGATCAGCAGCAGGCGCCAGCGCGGGCCGAAGAGCGTGGTGAGTTGCCGCCCATCGAAGACCAATTCCTGACCACGCACGGCCGGGGCCAGGGTGACGGTACCCGTCTCCAGGTCCAGCGTGCGCGCCACCAGTTGGTGGGCTGCCGTGCGGGCCAACACGTCCTCGATCCAGCCCACCGCCTGCAGCGGTTCGTGCACCAGGCGCAGCGTGCCGCCGCAGGGCAGGCCAAAGCGCGCGGCTTCGGCTTGGTCCACGCCGTAGACGATGAGTTCGGGGCGGCTTGCATCCGCCCGCGCACCCGAGGCCAGAGCTGCCTTGGCGCGAGCGATGAGGTCATCCTCGACGCAACCACCCGACACCGAGCCGCTGACCAGGCCGTCGCCGCGCACGGCCAGCAGCGCGCCGGGCGGGCGCGGCGCGCTGCCCCAGGTCTGCACCACGGTCACCAGGGACACGGCATGGCCAGCCTGCTTCCAGGCCAGTGCATCGGCCAGCACGCGCAAGTCCAGACTGTCCATGCTCTGCTCCTCGTCGTTGCGTCAGCGCCTGCTCGAACCTCAGGCCGCGTCCAGCTTGAAGGGCAGCTGGCGTGGTGTCTTGCCCGTCAAACGCGCGATCGCGTTGGCGAAGGCCGGCGCCAGCGGCGGCAGGCCGGGTTCGCCCACGCCGGTCGGCGCATCGGCGCTGGGCACGATGTGCACGCTGATCTGCGGCATGTCGGTCATGCGGGCCACCGTGTAGTCGTGGAAGTTGCTTTGCTCGACCACGCCGTCCTTGAGCGTGATGGCCGCACCGGGCAAGCACATGCCCAGACCCATCAGGGCCGCGCCCTGCACCTGCGCCTCCACGCTCTTGGGGTTGACGGCCAGATTGCAATGCACACCCGCGGTCACGCTGTGCAGCTTGGGCATGCCGTCCTTCACCGAGGCTTCGACCACGTAAGCCACCACCGTGCTGAAGGACTCGTGCACGGCCACGCCCCAGGCGCGGCCAGCGGCGAGTTTTTTCTTGCCGTAGCCGGACTTCTCGACCGCGAGTTGCAGCGCCGCCTGGTGGCGCGGGTGCTTGCCTTCCATCAGCTTGAGGCGGTAGGCCACCGGGTCTTGCTTCGTGGCGCGGGCGATCTCATCGATCAGTGTTTCCATCACGTAGGCCGTGTGGGTGGAGCCCACGCTGCGCCACCAGAGCACGGGCACGTTCTGCTGCGGGTGATGGACCGAGAGCTTCATGGGCAGGTCATAGGGCTCCTTCATGCCCTCGACCATGGTGGCATCCACGCCGTTCTGCACCATGAAGGCCTCGAAAGGCGAGCCCTTGAGGATGGATTGCCCAACGATCACGTGGTTCCAGCCCAGGATCTCGCCCTGGGCGTCAAAACCGATCTCGGCGCGGTGCAGGTGCATGGGCCGGTAATACCCACCCTTGATGTCGTCCTCGCGGCTCCAGAGCGTGCGCACCGGGGCGGCCAGACCGGCAGCACGCGCGGCCTTGGCCACCTGGCAGGCATGGACCACGTACTCGCTGCTCGGCACGGCGCGGCGGCCGAAACCGCCACCGGCCATCTGCACATTCATCTTGAGGTTCTGCGGTGTGACGCCCAGGGCGGCAGCGGCGGCAAGTGCATCCAGCCCCGGCATCTGCGTGCCAGTCCACAGCTCGGCCCGGGCAGTCGCACCCTGGCCCGTGAGCTGAACCGTGCAGTTCAGCGGCTCCATGGGTGCGTGGGCCAGGTAGGGGAACACGAATTCGGCGCTGATCTTGCGGGGTGCGCCGTCCAGCTTGGACAGGTCGGCGTCGTACTTCAGCGCGCCCGGCTTGGTCGCCAGTTCACGGTACGCGGCCAGTTGGCGCGCGCTGTCCACCTTGTCGACGGCACTGGTGTTCCAGTCCAGCTTGAGCGCGTCGCGCCCTTGCTTGGCGGCCCAGTAGCCCTCGGCGACCACGACCACGCCCTCGGCGCCGCGGTCCAGCGGCACCCGCAGCACGGCACGCACACCCGGGACGGCCTTGGCCGCCGCGTCGTCCACCGACTGCAGCTTGGCGCCAAAGACGGGCGGGTAGGCCACCACGGCGGTCAGCATGCCAGGCAGCTTCAGGTCAATGCCGAAGTCCTGCTGGCCGCTGGACTTGGCTCGCGCGTCCAGCCGCCCCGTCGGCAGGCCGATCAGGCGGAACTGCTTCGGGTCCTTCAGCGTGACCTGCTCGGGTACGGGCAGCTGCATCGCGGCCTCGGCCAGTTCACCGTAACCCAGCTTGCGGCCGCCGGGGCCGATCACCTGCCCAGCCTGGGTACGCAGCGCGGAAGGTGCCACCTTCCATTGCTGCGCCGCCGCGGCCAGCAGCATGGCGCGGGTGCGCGCGCCCAGTTCACGGTACTGGGTGTAGCTGTTCTTGAGCGCGTTGGAGCCGCCCGTGAGATGGATGCCGAAAGCCGGATCGACGTAGGCCGGGTTGGCATCACCATGCACGGCCCGTACCTGGGACCAATCGGCGTCCAGCTCCTCGGCCAGCACCATGGCCAGGCCGGTGTGTGTACCCTGGCCGAACTCCAGGCGATTGACCGTCACGGTGACGATACCGTCGCGCGTGATGCGCACGAAGGCCGCAGGCAGTTGCGTGGGCTTGAGGCCGCTGGCCGCAGCGCCGGACGCGCCCTGTGCCGATGCGACCAGGGGGAAGGCGCCCAGCGCGAAGCCCGAGCCGGCCGCCAGCTTGAGGAAGCTGCGGCGCGGCAGGCCGTCGTCGGCGTCGAGGGCATCTCCGGCCTGGCGCTGGACCAGGGCCTGCAGACCCTTGGGCAGGGCACCGATCAGTTGGGCATCGATCAGTCGGGAATGGAAGGGGGTGTGGGTGGTCATGTTGGTTTCTCCCTTCGTTCAGGCCAGCGAGCGGGCCGCGTCGTGGATGGCGGCGCGAATGCGCGCGTAGGTGCCGCAGCGGCACACGTTGCCGGCCATGGCGGCGTCAATGTCTGCGTCGCTCGGCTTCTTGTTGCTGGCCAGCAGCGCGGTCGCGCTCATGATCTGGCCGCTTTGGCAGTAACCGCACTGAGCCACGTCGTGCTTGACCCAGGCGTCCTCCACCGCGCGGCCAACCTTGTCGGTGGCCAGCGCTTCGATGGTGGTGACCCGTTGGCCCTCGGCCGAGGCCACCGGGGTGACGCAGGAACGGATGGCCGCGCCGTTGAGGTGCACGGTGCAGGCGCCGCACAGGGCCATGCCGCAGCCGAACTTGGTCCCGGTCATGCCCAGGGTGTCGCGCAGCGTCCAGAGGATGGGGGTGCCAGGGTCGACATTGACCGAGGCGGGCTTGCCGTTGAGGGTGAATGAGACAGCCATGGAGGCTCCTTGTGCTGTAGGGGTCTGCGGAAAAGTGGACCAGGCGAAACGTCCGAGCGAGGGAGAGGCCGCGGACGCAAGAAACGGCGGCAGTGTGCCGCAGCACGTCGCAAAGAGAAATACCAAGTGTCTACCTAGGTTATCAACTTCCACTTAACAATCGCACCCCATGCAATCCGAAGTTCTGGCCGCGCTGGCGGCCTTTGAGCAAGTGGCCGCCCACCGCAGCCTCACGCAGGCCGCCCATGCCCTGGGCGTGACCCCCGCGGCTTTGTCACAGACCATCAAGAAGCTGGAAACCCGCCTGGGCGTGCGCTTGTTCGAGCGCACCACCCGCAGCGTCAACCTCAGCGAGGCTGGCCACGCCTACCTGGCCCGCGTCGCGCCCGCGCTGGCCAGCTTGAAGGCCGCCACCGAAGACCTGCAGTCCAGCGCCGGCGTCGAGGGCGGAACCCTGCGCCTGACGCTGGGCTACATGACCGGCAACTTTCTGATCGAGCCACTGCTGCCAGAGTTCTTCGCGCGGCACCCTCACATCGGCTTGGAACTGGTGTACGACGATGGCTTCGTGGACATCGTGCGCGACGGCCTGGACTTGGGCATGCGCATCGGTGAATCGCTGGAACGCGACATGGTCGCCGTTCCGCTGACGCGTGAATTCCGCATGCGCTGCGTGGCCTCGCCCGCTTACCTGCGAGCACATGGCACGCCGCAGCACCCGCAAGAACTGGCGGCGCACCGCTGCATCAACTACCGCATGCGCAGCAGCGGCGCGATCTACAAATGGGAGTTCCTGGTCGACGGCGCGATCACCGAGTACGCGGTGCGCGGCCCGCTGATCATCAGCCACTGGCAAACCGGCATGAACGCGGCCATCGCGGGCCTGGGGATCACGATGGGGTGGGACCTGACCCTGGTCGAGCCGCTGCGCACCGGCGCACTGGTCGAAGTGCTGGCCGACTACAGCGCGGGATTTCCTGGCTTCTACGCTTACCACCCCCAGCAGGCGCACCTGCCACTCAAAACCCGCGTGTTCCTGGACTTCCTGCGCGAGCGTCTACCTACAATCTCGCCATGAGCCCGACCCGACCCGCCACGTCCTTGAACGCCACCGAGTTGGCGGCACTGCGCAAAAGCTACGAGCGCGCCGAGCTCAGCGAAGACGCCTCGCAGGCGGACCCTCTGCGCCAGTTCGCACTATGGCTGAACGAGGCGGTGCAGGCTCAATTGCCCGAACCCAATGCGATGACGCTGGCCACCGTGGGCAGTGACCTGCGGCCCTCATCGCGCGTCGTGCTGATCAAAGGCTATGACGAGCGCGGCATCGTCTGGTACAGCAACTACGACAGCCGCAAGGGCCGCGAACTCGCGGGCAACCCTTACGCCGCCCTGCAGTTCCACTGGGTCGAGCTGGAGCGCGTGGTGCGCATCGAAGGCCGCGTGGAACAGGTCAGTGCCGAGGAAAGCGACACCTACTTCCACAGCCGCCCGCTCGATTCACGCATCGGCGCCTGGGCCAGCCCGCAGAGCCAGGTCATCAGCGGACGCGGCGTGCTGGTCACCAATGCGGCCCGTTACGGCGCGCAGTACCTGCTGAACCCGCCTCGCCCGCCGCATTGGGGCGGTTTCCGCCTGGTGCCAGACCGCTGGGAATTCTGGCAAGGCCGACCCAGCCGGCTGCACGACCGGCTGCGCTATCGCTTGGAGCGGGGCGCGACGGGCACAACCTGGGTGCGCGAGCGGCTGGCGCCCTGAGGCTGAATACCGCCACAAACCATGTCGCCCCAGTCCGCCCATTCGGACTGAGCTGGTCGAAGTCTTCTGCCTGTGCTTGATACGCAAGAGCGCGTTTCGACGGGCACAACGCGAACGGACGGGTACGGCGCGGCCCTGACCGGCTGTTGAACTTCGTGCTTGCCGCACCCTTCCCCGGTCAGCTGGTTCAAACGTCAGCGCCGCGCACGCGCCCATGCTCGCCCGGGCATCACTCGCCGTAAGGGTGGCCGCAGCGGCCAGCCCCCTCTTTTTTTCGCCCGTGGCCCACCCTCGCAAAGGCCCTTGACAGGGCGCTTTTCCTCATTAAAAATCCAAACAGTTATAAAACCAATTGGTTATAAAAATGCACATGGACGCCTTGAGTACGACCTTCGCCGCCCTGGCGGACCCGACGCGCCGCGCCATCCTCGCCCGTCTGGCCGCCGGGGAAGCCAACGTCACGGAACTGGCCGAGCCCTTTGCCATGAGCCAGCCCGCCATCTCCAAGCATCTGAAGGTGCTGGAGCGCGCCGGCCTCGTCACCCGCTCACGCGCCCGACAGTCACGGCCCTGCCGCCTGGAAGCGGTGCCGCTGAAGGCCGCAGCCGACTGGGTGGCCTACTACCGCCGCTACTGGGAACAAAGCTTCGACCAGCTCGCCGCCCACCTCGATGAACTTCAACAGCAGGAGCCATCCCATGAACGCAAGGACTGAGGCCCTCACCTCCGCCGACAGCGAACTCACCATCACGCGCATCTTCGAAGCCCCACGTGCCCTGGTGTTCCGCGCCTGGACCGACCCCGAACAGATGGCGCGCTGGGCCGCCCCGCGCGGCTTCAGCCGCGGCGCAGCCAGTTCCGATGTGCGGGTGGGTGGCAGCTACCGCGCTTGCATCCGCTCGCCCGAAGGACAAGACCACTGGGTGCATGGCGTGTACCGCGAGATCGTGGAACCCGAACGCTTGGTCATGACCCACGGCTGGCTCGACGAGCGGGGCCAGCCCGGCCACATGACGCTGATCACCGTGACCTTCGAGGCACTGGGGCCACGCAAGACGCGGATGCACTTCCTGCAGACCGGCTTCGATTCCGTGGCCTCGCGTGACGGCCACGACGGTGGCTGGACCAGCAGCTTCGAGCAATTGGTCGATCTGCTGGCCGCTGAGCAAGGCGCATGAAGCTCTTCTACGCCGAAACGCTGAACCCGCGCAAAGCCTGCGCGGCGGCCCGGTACATGAAGGCGCCGGTGGAATTCGTGCGCGTCGACCTCGCCCAGGGCGAGCACCTGCGGCCCGACTTCCTGGCGCTCAACCCGAATGGCAAGGTGCCGGTGCTGCAACACGCCAGCGGCACACTGTGGGAATCCAACGCCATCATGTGCCACCTGTCCGACCTGACCGGTGCCGACCTCTGGCCGCACGATGCGCGGCAGATCGAGGTGCTGCGTTGGCTCAGCTGGGACATGGCGCACTTCACGCGCCATGGCGGCACGCTGTACTTTGAGTATCTGATCAAGCCGGCGCTGGGCCTGGGCGCGCCAGATGCGGCGGCGGTGAAAAGCGCCACCACTTTCTTCGAGACCAGCGCCCAGGTGCTCGACGCGCATCTGCGCACGCACAGCTTCCTGGTCGGTGAAACCTTGAGCGTGGCCGACTTCGCTGTGGCCGTGACGTTGCCCTATGCCGAGCGCGCCCAGCTTCCGCTGCAGGAATTTCCCGCGATTCGCCGCTGGCACGAACGGATGAATGAACTCGCGGCGTGGCGCGAACCTTTTCCCGTGAGCGCACTGGCACCGGCCTGACCGCGCGGCGCGCACCGGTCTGTACCTTCAGACGTCCACACCGCGCGCACGCGTCCCCACCCGACGGATCGCGCCCGCGAAAGCCTGCACCAGCGGCGCAGGGCTTTCGGTGGCACGACGTGTGTACAAGCCCAGCGAGGGCAGTGGGATGGCGGGCGTGAGGGTCAGGCGGCGCACGCCGGCGCGCGACAGTTCGTCCTGCGCGTGCTCCAGGCGCACCGCGCCGAGCAGCGCCGCATCCATGCGCAGGAGGCTGCCCACGCTCACCGACGAAAGCACCTCGATGGCCGGTTCCGGCGGCTCCAGTCCCTCATTGAGGAAGGCGGTCATGAAGGCCTGGCGCACCAGGGTGTCCTTGGGTGGCGCCACCCAGGCCGTGGTGCGCAGGTCGGCCCAGCGCAGACGGCGGCGCCGCGCCAGGGGATGGTCGGCCCCGCACAGCACGCAGAGTTCGTCTTCGAGCAGCACTTCCGGGCGCAGTTGCGGCAGCAGATCGCTGGTCAGCAGCTCGGGCGTGATGGCGCCAAAAACGCAATCCAGTTCTCCGTCCAGCAGCCTCTGGATCAGTTCCCGGACGCGTCCCTCCAGGATCTGCACGCGCGCGGCGGGCAGGCCACGGCGCAAGTGCACGACCGCCTTGGGCACCGCGGAGGTCACCGACAAGGTCCCGACGCGCAACACGCCGGTCGCGCCCGTGCGCAAGGCGTCGACCTCGTCCTTGCCGCGCGACAGTTCGCCGAGCATCACCCGCGCCCGGTACACCACGGCATCCCCCAGGGCGTTGGCCCTCACGCCCTGCGGGCTGCGTTCGAACAGGCGAGCGCCAAACCCGGTCTCGATCTCGCCCAGCATCTTGCTCAGCGCGGGCTGGCTCAGATTCAGGCGGGTGGCCGCGGCACGCAGGGTGCCCGCGTCGGCCAGCGCCACCAGCAATTCGAGATGGCGCAGGCGCAGGCGGCGCACCAGGTAGTCGGCGTTGGGTGTCACGGCGGGTCCTTGGTCTTCAGTTCCGGGTGATCAGCTTTGGTGATCGTGTTATCAGCATTATTCAATTTCCAGGAATGCCACCCGCACCTATCGTCGTGCCCCATATGTCGCCTTCTCCTTCTTCCCTTGGCGCCCAGGCACCTGCCGCTCCCCTGGCCGGGGTGCGGGTGCTGGACTTCGGCCAGTACATCGCCGGCCCCGGTGCGACGATGGCGCTGGCCGAACTGGGCGCCACTGTCATCAAGGTTGAACCGCTCACCGGCGACCAGGCACGCCACATCGGTCGTTACGGCGAATCGATGATCCGGGCCTACAACCGGGGCAAGCGCTCGATCGCCCTGGACCTCAAGAACACCTCCGGCCGGGAAGTCGCGCTGCGTCTGATCGCGCGCAGCGACATCGTCATCCAGAACCTGCGCCCCGGCGTGATGGACAAGCTCGGTCTCGGCCCCGCCGAAGTCCGGACCTTGCATCCACGCCTCATCTACCTCTCCATCTCGGGCTTCGGCAGCAGCGGCCCCTCGCACGCGCGGCCGGGCTACGACATCGCGGCGCAAGCCGAAAGCGGCCTGATGTCGGTGACAGGCGAGCCCGACCGGCTGCCGCAAAAGGTGGGCGTGCCCATCGTGGATGCGGCGGCCGCGCAGCTGGGCGCGCAGGCCGTGCTGGCGGCGCTGTATGGACGCGAGCGCAGCGGCGTGGGCGAGACGCTGGAGGTGTCGCTGCTGGAAACGGCCTTGCACCTGCAGGCCGCGACCTGGTGCGAGTACCTGGGCGGCGCCCCCGAACCCACGCGCCTGGGTGATGGCCAGCCCCACAATGCTCCGGCGGCGGAAGTGGTCGCTACGCGCGATGGCCACATCGTGCTTTCCGCTTATGCGGAAGACCATTGGCGGCGCTTCTGCCGGGCCGTGGGCCGTGAAGAATTGGCGGACGACCCACGCTTTTGCAGCAACGAGCGCCGCGTCGCCCATCGTGCCGAATTGCGCGCGGTATTGAGCGATTGCCTGGCCGGCTACACCAGCGAGGAATGCGTCGCCCTGCTCAGCCGGCACCAGATCGTGGCCGGCGCGGTGCGCCGTTACAGCGAGGTGCTGGCGAGCCAGGATGTGGCCACCAGCGGCCTGCTCGTCGAGGCCGCATCCGCCGACGGCGAGCGCTACCGCGCCCTGGGCCTGCCCTACCGCTTGGGCGCCGCACCCCGGCCCGCCCCGCCAGCCGCGCCAGACTGTGGCGCCGATGGCGCCGCCGTGCTGGCCGAAGCCGGTTACTCCGAAGCAGACATCGCGACCTTGCGGCAAAACCGCGTGGTCGCCTGAACACCATGACTTCCTCCGTCCTTTCCATGCCCGTGACCGACGACACAGCCGCCCGCGCGGCAGTCATCCAGACCTTGCCGCTCTTCGAGATGATGCGCATGCGCGCAGCCACCACCGCGCGACGCCATCCCACCCTGGGTTTCGCCTCGGTCGATCGTGATTCCAGATTGCGCTGGGTCAACCAGTTCACCCACACCCACCGCCGTCTGGGCCCCGACGACAGCGAAGTGGTGAGCCCGAACAACGACACGGTGTTCAGCAACGCCTGGCTGGATTTGTCCCAAGGCCCGGTGCTGATCGACACCCCCGACATGGGCGATCGTTACTGGACGCTGGGCCTGCTCGACGCCTGGACCAACCCCTTCGCTTATGTCGGTCGTCGCACCACGGGCAACCGCCGCCAGCGCACGCTGGTGCATGGGCCGCAATGGCGCGGCGAGGTGCCGGCCGATGTGTCGAACGTGATCGCCGCGCCCGGCCTGGACATCTGGGTGATCGGCCGTGTCCTGGTGAACGACAGTGCCGCCGACCTGGAACAGGTGCGCGGCCTGCAGACGCAGATCACGGCCCGCCGCCTGGACGGCAGCGATGCGGCCCTGCGGGTGGACACGCGGCTGAACGGCCGATCCGGCGCCACGACTGCTCCTTCGGTCGCGCTCTACCGCGCCATCGTCGAGGAAGCCCTGGAACGCAACCCGGTTCCCGACGGAGAGCGCCTGCGCTGGACAGACAGCGATGCCGACCTGATGGCGGCACTGCCGAGGGTCTTCGAGGAACTGCGCGAGAAGGATCAGCCCCACGCCCTGGGCGGCGGCTGGGCCTTGCCCGTGGCGGTGCGCAGCCATTGGGGCGACGATGTGCTGACGCGCGCGCGCGTGGCGCGCAACTTCATCGGGGCGCTCGGCATGGAGGAGGCGATGTACCCCACGGCGGAGGTGGACGCCGAGGGCCAGGCCCTGCACGGATCGAACACCTACGAACTGCGGTTTGCCGCGGACGGCGGCCCGCGCGTGGATGCCTTCTGGTCCTTGACGGTGTACCGCCGCAGCGACTGCCTGCTCGTGGCCAACCCGATCCACCGTTACTCCATCGGGGACCGCACGCCCGGGTTGCAGCGGGAAGCGGACGGCAGCCTAGTGATCCGCCTGCAGGCGGACGATCCCGGCCCGGGCCGCAACTGGTTGCCCACGCCCCCCCGCGAGCGGTTTTACGTGGTGCTGAGGCTCTACCAGCCGCGAAGCGAACATCTGGATTACCGCTATGCCTATCCCGCCCTGCGCCGCACCTAGGGCCAGGGCACGACAACGAGGACAACAAGGAGACAACCATGACAGACAGAAACATCACCCGCCGCCATCTGCTGGGCGCCGCCGCCGCGGCCAGCCTCGCCCCCCTGGGTGCACCCGCCTGGGCCCAAGCCTGGCCCAGCCGACCGATCCGCCTGATTTCGCCCTACAACGCAGGCGGGCCCAGCGACATCCTGACCCGGGTGCTCGGTGACTTCATGGCCCCCCGGCTGGGACAGCCCGTCGTGGTGGAGAACAAGGCCGGCGCCGGAACGCGCATCGCCAACGAATACATCGCCAAGGCGGCGCCCGATGGCTACACCCTGCTGCACGCGGCGGCACCCATCGCCATCGGGGAAGCGCTGTATCCCAACCTGCCCTACGACCTGCGCAAGAGCTTCACGCCCATCGTCAGCACGGCCATCGCGCCGCTCTTCCTGGTGGTCAATGCCGAGGCACCCTACAAGACCGTGGCCGAGTTCCTGTCATGGGGCAAGGCCCAGGCCGGGGGCCTCAACTTCGGCTCGCCGGGGTCCGGTTCGGCACCGCATCTGACCGCCGAGCTGTTCATGCGCGCGGCCGGCGTCAAGGGCGTGGTGGCGCAGTTCAAGGGCGATGCACCCGCCTACACCGAGCTGCTGGCCGGCCGCATCGACGCCACCTTGACCGCCATCTCGACCGCCGTGCCGCACATCCAGGCCGGCAAGCTGCGTGTGCTGGCCGTGGCCAATGAAACGCGCTCGCCCTCGTATCCTGACACGCCGACGTTTGTGGAATCGGGCCTGCCCAGCGTCGTGGGCTACGGCTGGTACGGCCTGATGGCGCCCGCCGGCACGCCGGCCGCGATCGTCCAGCGGCTCAATGCCGAGACCAATGCGGCCATCGCCGATGCCGAAGTGCGCAGGAAGACCGAGGCCGCCGGCCTGCAACTGCGTGGCGGCACCGCAGCGGAGTTCCGGGCCTTCCTGGACCGGGAAGCCCGGAAATGGTCGCAGGTGATCAAGGCGGCCAACATTCAGCCGGAATGACACCGGCGCCCGAGCCAGGCAGGCTGCAGGCGCAGCCTGTGCCCAGTGACCGGAGGCCTCCTGTCCTGGCCTGGTTCAACCCAATCGCACCGCCAGCGCCATCACCAGCGGCACAGTCAGCAGCGCGGTGAGGGTGGAGGCGGTGATGCCGGCCGTCACCAGATCCTCGGCCACCTTGTAGCGCTGCGCGAACAAGAAGGCATTGGCACCGGCAGGCAAGGAGGCGGCCACCACCATCACCACCAGCGGCAGGCCCGAGACGCCGTAGAGCAGGCCGAAACCCGCCACCAGCGCGGGCAGCACGAGGTTTTTCACCATGGCCAAGGCCAGGGCGCCACGCAGGTGTTCACGCGCCTTGGCCCCGGCGAGCGTCACGCCCACCAGCAGCAGGGCTAGCGGGCCCATGGCGTTGCCCAGCCATAACAGGGGTTTGTCGATCATCTCGGGGATGCCCCAGCCGGTCTGGCCGTAGAGCAGGCCGGCGACGATGGGGATGGGCACGGGGTGCAGCAGGGAGTTCTTCGCCGCCAGCAGCACCGTGCGACCCAGCGAGCGCATGCCGAGCCGCCCTGCCTGCGCGGCACCCGATGGTTGAGGCGCCCGCAGCGCCTCGTGCGCCACAGCCAGTTCCAGCACCACCGCGCCCGTGGTCAGCAGCACCAGGGCATTGACGGACACGATGGACAGCAGCACCACCAGCCCCGCTTCCCCGTAGACCAGGCTCATGAAGGCGATGCCGATCATCACCAGGTTGCTGAAGGTCGCGGCCACACCCAGCACGGCCCCCCTGACGAGCGAGAGTCGGCGCAGGCCGTGGTAGCCCAGCATCAACGCGAACAGCAGCAAGGCGGCGCTGAAGTAGCCCAGCAGCGGCAACGGGTCCAGGTGCGCGATGTCCACCTTACCCATGGTGCGAAACATGAGCGCGGGCATCAGCAGGAAGAAGACCAGGTTGGACAGGTCCTTCGCGGCCTCGGCCCGCAGCACGCGCAAGCGCCCGGCCGCATAACCCAGGGCCACGAGCAGGACGACGGGGGCCAGCGCGGCGATGACGGGATGGTTCATGAGAAAAAACAAAAACGGGAATGGGCGCCGTCAGGCTGGAGGTGCCTGCCGCAGCTGTCGGCGCACATCGGCAATATGACCACGCAAGTCGTAGAACAGGTCACCGAAGGCCGAGGGCACGCGGGTGTTGAACACCGAGGCGTCGATGCGGTCCAGGCGCTGGAGCAGCTCCACGCGCCGCGCCGCGTCCGCTCCGGGCCATTCCTTCTCCAGCTTCTGCAACTCGCCGTAATAGCGGTAGATGCGCCGGGTCATGCTCCAGCGGTAGAGCGCGGGCAGCACGCGCATGCCCGGGATCAGCACGATGAGGATGGGCACCAGGATGGCCGCCACCCGCGCAATCAGGCTCGCCACCCAGAACGGGAAAGTGCGGTAGAGGAAATTGCGGCCCGAGCTGTAGTAGCGCTGCGCGTCCTCGCTGATGCGGAAGTCGCGCTCCAGCGGCGCGGGAAACTCGCCCGGCCGGGCATACAGGCCAGGTCGCGCATGCACCGCGCGCGCCGTCTCCAGCAAGAGGTCGGACAGGGCCGGGTGCAGCCCCTCGCGCGCCACCAGTTGCACGGTGGGGCCGACCAGCCGCACATCGGCGGCGGGGATGTCCTCGCCCAGGTTGATGGCGCCGCGCGGCAGGACCAGCTTGTTCAGGTAGGGCAGGCGCCGTGTGTAAGCCTCCGACTGCGCGACGTCGAACAGATGCACCTTGCCGCTGCGCAGCAGACTGCGGATCATGGCCGTGGGCGTGGATTCACTCATCGCGAAGACGGCATCCACCTGACCGCTGTCCAGCACCTTGGCGATGTCCGGGTCGGGGGTTTCGACCAGCACGGTATTGTCCCCTTCGCTGCCGGGCTTGATCCCGTTGGCCGCCAGCAGCGCCAGCGCCAAGGTGCGGGTGCCGCTGCCCTCCTCGCCGATGTCCAGCCGCAAGCCCTTGAATTCCGACAGCAGCTTCTTGGGCTGGCCCCGGTAGAACACCATCATGGGCTGGTAGGACACGCTGCCCAGCGACACCAGTTTTTCGACCTCGGCCTCACCAGCCTGGCCACCGAGCACAAAGGCCACGTCCACCTTCTGCGTGGCGTCCATCAGCAAGCGCAGGTTGTCGCGCGAGCCGCCCGTGGTCAGGATGTTGAGGGTGACGCCCTGCTGTTCCAGAATCTTCTGGTAACGCGCCGCGGTGCGGGCGAAGTTGCTGTCCTTCGGCCCGGCGGCGATGGTGAGCGTGTTGCTCGGCGCGGGACTGAAGCCGAAACCCAGCACGGCCACCACCAGCACCAACACGGCCAGCACCGTCATGCCGATCAAGGGGGCGCGGCCGCCCATCATCAGCAATCGCTTGAGGAAAGTCATAGGATCGAATCAGTATAAGGGGTGGCTGTGATGGCCAAAGGCTGAGAGCGGACCTTCAGCCTCGGTAGATGCCCGGCAGATCTCGACCCGTTGCGGTCGGTCACACGTCAAGAATCAAGATACTCAGTCCGAAAATTCGACCTCATACAATTTTCGTGCGGCAGTAACCCGGCGATTGCCCAAAACAGGCCTCACATTCTCGAGGTGCCAAGCAAAGAAACCTGGCTGCCAACCGCTTGAGCACGCTGCCTCAACCTCTGTGGGCAACCATGGCTCAACATGCGAAACATCCACAATGGCAACAGCCCTTCCGTTGGGATCGATATCACCTTCTGCATGTAAGTAGCGTTCATTCTCTACGATGAGGATGCTCTTGAGAGGAAGACTGGGAGGTTGCCATGATCTGACCTCTAGTGTCTTGATTCCACGCGCGATATTTTCACCGTGAGGGGCAACAATCGATAACGCCAAATGCTTTGCCATTGATTCCTACGTGATATTGAATAACCTACGGACGACTCATCCATGGCTTATAGGACGCTTCCGACCCGTTGCGGACGGTCAGGCTTTTAGAAAGCAGACGTTCAACGTCAAAGCTCAGCGGGGAGCCGATGGCGTCCGCTGCAGTGACGTGTTGTGCAGCAACTTGTCATAGAGAAGCCCACACCTTGTTTACCTCGATCAAACAACTACTCAGCTTGGCAGCGACGGATTTCGGAACAGAACGACCTTCTGTCTGCAAGAAGTCTTTAATGGCAAGGCCCGTTTCACCCAGAAGCTCAGCCGAGGTTGTGTATGCCGCAAACGCTCGTGCCTCTAACCTAGATGCAGCGTCACTTAAGCCTGCCGCCTTTGCTTCAGCGATCGCCGCATGGAGCATTGGCTGGAAATCCGCGACGTGGCTAATCATGGCTTGTTGATTCACAACGTCGAAGTTGTGCGGTTCATTCGAGAGAGACGAGTTGTTCGGGTCTTGGAATGGCACTGGGTGTTTCTGCTCCGTCAACAGACCACAAGTCCAAGCCTCCAAGAAGGCCATCTTGCTCGAATACAAACGCGCCGAACAGGTTACCTGCCTCATTCTTCCACTGGAAATCACCCAAGATGTGCATCCGAAAATCCGTCGGTGTCTTTCCGTCGATCGTGAGGTCAATGCTTGCGCATCCACACGGACAGCGCGCGTGCACACGTGCGCGTTCCAGTTGGCCTAGGAACTTGCGGCCGCCTTTGTTTCCGTTCTCAAGCATCCAGCGGATGAGGTCACGCTCTTCGCTAGTCAGGTCGCGGTCGTCGAGTATCGGTGTGTTTTGGTGCGTCATGATCTGAGGTGAATCGTCCTTGTCTGACTAGACACTTACGACCCATAGCAGCCGGTCGGAAAGTATGAAAGCGGACGTTCAACGTTTGAAGTAAGCCGACGCCGTAGGCGATCGGCGCTTGATAGTTAGGTTTTGAGTTTTGAACACTGACCAGTAAACATTCCGCCGAAAGTTTCCAGAACCAAGGTGTTGCTCAGTGATGAGTAGTAGCCCCACAAGCCTTTTAGTTCCTCGTCGGTGCGAGAAATCTGTAGTTGATCGCCAACGGTAGTGAGACTCGAGTAGTAGTCAAAACCTCGGCCAGGAATTTCCACCCATAACGCTCCATCCGAAGGAGACCACAGCTTCACCCACCATCGATAACGATTGATTTTGATGAAAATCACGTCCTTCGACGTGGCCTCTTTCTTTGAAAACGTGCCGGAGCACTCATACCTTGATTCAACACTTGAGAAGAATATGGCAACCGCGAATAGCACCGTGGCGATCAAACCAAGCGCACCGAGAGTAGTCAAAACCTTCACGCGAGTCATACGGATCTAACGCCCAGGTTAACCGGCGCCGGAAGCCGAAGGCTGGAGGGTACCAACATTGGCCATAAAAATGGCGAAGCCATGGCCAGTGTTGGCGTCCGCGTTGAACCGACAGTTAGGCTGGGGCGCGGAGGCAGGGTGCAAGAGTGAGCACCGAACGTTATTCATAGAATTTTCCCGCGTGCAATAGCTGCGCCATGCGCTGCCATGGGTTGTCCGGCTTCTTGTAATGGGCTAATCCGTTGATGGATGCACTTCCCCAACGGTAAGTGGCATCTAGGAACGCCCCAATGGTTCCGTTCTCCCACCCAAGCGCGCCGGAACTATGGGGCGAGGATGGCTTCATGCTTTCAATGTCGCGCTCCTCTTGCCAGTCATCCGCCAGCAGAGCTACGAACTCCAGAAAGCCATGTTCATCTGTGATCCTCTCGATCACGGCATATAAATCCTCGGCCATGAATCCTTACCCTGGTTGCATCGTGTGTTTGAAGAGGCCTAACTTGATATAGACGTCAAACCTGTCTGTATAACAAAGCCGTAGCTCATCAAGTTTCCTCCTGTGATTTGTTCTAAGTAACTGATTTATATCAGGCATTTTTGGCTTCATCGCCTGGCCCAGGCTATGAACAAAGTCCACAAACCCAGCAAACCTGTCTTACTAATATGTTCGACTGACGAATAGCAAAGTCGGCGGACCAAACGAAATCCCTTTTGGAGTCAATGGGTTGTTTGGTTTTGACGGAAATTCAGTAGTGTTAACAAACAGGCCAAACCCGTCAATCCAGCGTCTGCTTTGCGCCTCCAGGGCCAACTTCCGCTTCTGGCCGTGAGCCGTCCCCCGGCAGCGTTGTCTGACAGAAAGCCACCGCTGCACTTCTGCCATCCCTCACTGCACAGCCGGCCTGCGACTGGCTGCTGGCACCGAATCGTCCTCTGCAAGCGCCTGATAGACCTCGAACCAGGCCAACCAGGCACGCCATGCCGCGTCTCGCTCGGGCCGTTGGGCGAGCACGCGGCGCGCCTGTTCCAGCCGGGTCGGCAGGTCGAACGGCAGGCGGGCCTTTGCAGTTCCCGGCCCCGCCGCCTGCACCCCCACCTGCCATTGCGCGGCGAACCAGAGCGTGTTCAATTGCCCGGCGTCGACCGGGGCACCGGTGCGTTTGGCCAGTGTGTCGGCATGGCGCATGGCCCGGCCCAGCCAGCGTGCCGTCTGCGTCGCATCGCCACGGTCCACGGCGTTCTCGGCCAGCTGCAGTTCGACCAGGGTGAGCTCGCTCAGGTCCTGGTCGCGGTCCGTTTCGCTGAACTGCGCGGAGAATAAATCGCGCCGCTGCTCCAGCGCGAGCGCGGCCTCGTCCAGCTGGCTCAGCCGCGTGTGGGCCTGGGCCCGCAGGCCTGCGGCGACGATGCGTTGCGCGCGCAGCGCCTGTGCGGGCGTGGCGCGGGAGCCGGGCATTTGCAGAGCGGCCTGCGCTGCGGGCTGGGCCAGTTCACGCTCCAGCTGCGTCAGATCCGCCAGCGCGCGCTTGGGCTGATTCGCGCCCAGCGCGGCGGCGCTGCGGGCCAGGCGCTGCACCAGCGCATTGCGGGGGGATGACGACGGCGCCGCCGCAGGCTCGCGCGCGGTGTCGCGCAGGGGCTCAAGCGGTGATGAGGCCGCCGCCTCGTCCCCTGCCCCTGCGGCCGGCGCGGGCAACAGACGGTCGTAGAGGGCCAGCGCACGGTCAAAGTGCCCCGCCGACAGGTTGTAGAGGGCGGCGCGGTCCAGCACCAGAGGGCTGTAACGAGCCGCCAGCCGTGAGCCGGGATTCTGGGACGCGGCATCCACCATCTCCAGGGCGTCGTCGGCCGCCCGCGCCGCCTCGGCATCGCGGCCTGTGTGCAGCAGCGCGCGGGCGCGCGCCAGCGAGACCGCCAAGCCCGCAGCGTCGTCGGTGTAGGGCAGTTTGTCGCGCTCGTCCAGGTAGCCCAAGGCGATGGCAAAGTTGCCGGCCTCGGTATGCAGCAGCCCCAGGGCGCCCAGCAGCATGGCCCGGTAACGCAGGTTGTTGCGCACCAGGTCCAGCGCCACCCGGTAATGCCGGTTGGCCCGCTCGGCCGAGGCGGCATCACGGTTGCGCAGAAAGTCCTCGTGCCAGATGGCGCCTTGCAGCGCCTGCGCCTCGCGCCGGTTCTTCAGCACCGGCCAGGCGGCACGCAGTTCGGCCAGCGCCGACGCGGTGGCTTGCTGGTGCACCAGCGCGTACTCGATCCGGCCGAGCTGGCGCGTGATGACATAGGCCTTGACGAAGCGCTGCAAGGGCTCGGCCATGCCCGGCACGGTGGTTGTCACCTCCTGCTCGATTACCGCCGGGGCCACCCCGGCGCGCAAGCGCAGGTTGACGGATTCGACGGCAGCCTCCAGCGCGCCGGTGCGTTGCGTCACCAGGTCGAAGTCGGCGCGGGCCTCGTCATGGCGCTGGTTGGCGAGACGCCGATAGGCGCGGCCCAAGAGCGCGCGGCTGTAGAGCCGCTCGGCGCGGCGGCGTTCCTGGGTGCCAACGCGGGTGTCGTCCACATAGGCCGAAGCCAGCAACTCGATCACCGTGTCCGCCCCCAGTTCCGAGGCGCGGGCCACGGCGTCCTGCACCAGGGCGCGCTGGCGCAAAACCGCCACGGCAGCGTCAGGGTGCTCGCCCTGCTGGCGGTAGAAGGCCAGCAAGCGCTCGCGCTGGACGCGGGGCACGCGCTCCTCGCGCAGCGCGATGAGGTGACGCCCCAGTTCCAGGGCGAAAACCCAGGCTGAATCCGAGCCCTGACCGGCCCCCGCCGGGCCGGATGGAGCCTGCGCCTTCGACTGCGCCAACGCCTCGACCAGCGCCGCATCGGCCTCGCTGTAGGGGCGGCCCCGGTACAGGGCGCGGACGGCGGCGCGCGCATGGTCCAACTGGTCATCGGCGTTAAGAACCGGGTGTTGCGACAACCACCGGCTGGCCGCCACCAGCGCCGCGCGCTCGCCGAGCAGGCGGTAGAGCGCGTCGGCCCGTTCGTGCCAGGCTTCCAGCACGGCACGCGGGGTTCTGTCGACCGAGGCGTTCATCAAGATCTTGGTGGCCGCTTCCAACTCCCGGCGTGCCCGGCCGAAATCGCCCGCAGCTTGCGCCAATTCGCTGCGCACGACGTGCCGCAGGGCGGCGGCGGATGGGCTGGGCGCGGCGGCCGTGTCGAGCGCGGCCCCTTGCTCGGCCTGCGTCATGCGCCCCGCTGCGGCCAGCGTGCGCCCCTGCTCGGCCAGCTTGAGCCCGTGCCGGTGTTCGATCAAGACCCGCAGCGGCGCTTCCAGCCCAGCGGTGGCGGGGTCTTCCACGGCGCCCATGCGGCGGGCATAGAAGGCGGCGGCATCAAAGTCCTCCAGCCCCAAGTGCAATCGGGCCATGCGCATCAGCAGCAAGCGGCGCGGCCTGGGGCGGGTTTCCAGTTGCGTGCGATGGCGGTACAGCAGGATTTCGTCGGCCTTGCGGCCCGCCATGCCCAGTTCGGTGCGCAGGCGCGGGATGTCCCACTCGGCGGGGACCTGCCCGTCCAGCGGCAATTGGTAGACATCCAGCGAGCCACCACGCTCGCAGGTCGCCACCAGGGTTTCGGCCGCCGGGGCGGGGTACTGGCAATTCCATGCCTGGCTGGTGAGTTGGTCCGGGCTGGCCGCTGCGGCTTGTACGGCCGCATCGTCGCGGCGGGTGTCAAAAGGCAGACGGAACAGCACGCCGCGGTCGTCGGCGTCGATCACGCCGTCGGCGTTGGAATCGGTGAAGAACTGCGTCACATAGAGCCAGCGCCCGTCGGGCGAGAACACGGGCTGGCCGCTTTGCCCCGGCAAGTCCAGGGCCAAGGGCATGGGCGCGGCGCCGGGCAGGTCCAGGCGCAAGGCCTCCAGCTGGGCGCTGGCGCGCGAAGCGAAACCCGGCCCCACCGGCTTGGCCGACCGCTGAACCGGCACATAGACCAGCCAGCGCCCGTCGGGCGAGACGGCGGGGCTGCTCAGGTTGCGGCTGGGCATCGGGCTGGCCTTCAGTTTGCCAACGGGCTGGCCGTCTCCTTCCCCGTCCACCTCGCCGTCTTTGTCACCGTCATTCGCGCGGACGACCTCGACGAGCGACAACTGCAGGTCGTCCTGGATGGTCGTGCGGTGCAGCAGCACGATCTGCGCGCTGTCCTTCCATTCGGCCTGCAAGGCCAGCACTTCCGCGCCCAGGCAGCGGCGGTTGCCAACCGCGTCGTCCTGGCTGCCCTCTTTGGGCAGCTCACGCACGCACAACTGCCCGCCCGCCTCACGGCGAAACGAGATGTAGAGCAGGCGCCGGCCGTCCGGGCTGATGCGCGGCCAGGTCACGTCAGCGCCTTCGTCGAACAGGCGGCGCTCACGCCCCTGTTCCAGGTCCTGCACGTAAATCTCGGTGACGATGCTGCGGTTGGAGACGAAGAGCAGCATGTTGCTCAATGGAGAGTTGGGGGGCGCGAGCTGGCCCAGGAACTGGTCCCCCACGCCCACGGTCAGCCGCGCCGGGACGCGCAGGCCTCCATCATCGGCATCCTGGGCATGGGCGATGCCGATGCAAGCGGCCCACGCCGTGCAGATGACGGCGATGGTGGCGCACAGCAACCGCGGCAAGCGGCGCGCCCACGGCATCAGCATGTCTTCTCGCCCCAGCTGCCGTCCACCGCCTGCACCCGCGCGCCGCAGACCAGGCCCTCGGCATGCACGCGCTGCCAGCGTCCGCGCAGGTCGTCCTCGCTCACCCCCGGCGTGGTGCGTGATTTTTGCGCGCGCATCCACGCCCACAGCTGCTGGCGCGCGCGGTTCACGCGTTGCACCAGCGCGGTGTCCTCCGCCGTCATGCGCCCGGCCTTGCAATGCCGGCGCGTGTCGACCAGCAGGCCCTCGTTGCCTTCGCCGATGCAGTGGCGCAGCAGCAGTTCATCGACCCGTTCGGCGGGAGTCTTGTTCAGCGGGTCCACCAGCGGCGACGGCTGCATGCCCAGATCTTCCAATTGGTTGGGCGTGAAAGGGATGGGCGTGGGGTTCATGCCCGCGCGCGCCAGGCGCTGCTCCAGATCGTCGAACGAACCCGCGGCCTGTTCTTCGAGCGCCGTGGCCCGGTCCACCAGCACCACCTCTGGCGCGCTGATGCAGCCCGTGAGCGTCCAGGCCACGGCGCAGACCATCAGTGTCACGGTGGGAATTTTCATGGCATGCATCATGGCTCAGTCCGTCGAAAGTTGTACCGTGTGGAGGGCCCGGTCCACGATGGGGCCCATCGGAATGCCGCGAATCTCGTCGATGCGGACCAGCCCCGCCCCGCCGCCCAGCTTGACCAGCAGGCGGCCGAAGCCCTGGTCAAACCGCAGCCGCACATGCTCGGGGTAACCCAGCCCCAGCGCGAAGCGCACCCGGTTGATGCTGGGGTCGGCGGCTTGCGGGTCCACCAGGTCGAGCAAGTCCAGCAGGTGACGGCTGCCGATGCGCAGGATTTCCGCGCGCCCGTTCACGCTGCGGTCGCGGGCGGCGATCACCACCGCCGCGTGGCCATCAAAAGGTTCGCCATGCGAGGACCGCACGCCGGTGGCGCGCAGGCGCAGCTCCAGCACCGAGTCGCGCCCGCGCCAATCCAGGCGACTCTGGCCGGTGACGCGGCCTTCGCGCACACCCATTTCGAACTGGTTCAGGGCCAACACGTTCTGCCGCACCGACAGATTGCCCGCGAGCGGCGCAATGCGGACCCAGGGCGTGTTGATGCTGCGCGCTGACACATAACCGCCGCGCGACAGCAGCGGGGACTGGTCGGTGTGGCGCAGCATGGCATAGGGGTTGAGCGCGAGATTGCCCAGCAGTTCCAGGCGGCCGCCGGTCCATCGGACGTCCTCGTCCACGGGGATGTCGCCGTCCAGCCCCTCGACCACGACGCCCAGCCCAGGCAGGCTGAGGTTCACGTCGTCCAGCCGCAAACTGGCCTGCGTGCGAAAGGTGGTGAGGTCGGGTGAGGCCAGATCGAAATCGACGCTGGCATGCCCACGGCCTTCCACCACACCGGGCTGGCTCAGGCCCGCCAGGTCCTGCGACAGAACGCCCTGCAGCGCGAACCGCCGCCGCTCGGGCGCGAGGTCGAGCCGCCCTTGCGCGGTGAGGCGGCTGCGGGTGGCCGCATGCGTCAGCGCGAATTCGGGCAGATGGAAGGTGCCCTCTGCATCGCGGCGGGCGCGCACCCGCCATTCCAGCTGTCGCACCGGATACGGCAGCGCGGGTTGCTGCTCCAGCGAGTCGACCTTGAGGTGCAGCGCGAGCTCGGGTTCGTCCTCGGGATTCGCGCCGAAGCTTGTTTCCGTGGTGGCGGTCACGCGGGTGAGTGTCAGCCCGCGCTCGGCCAGGGTGACGCTCACGCGCTCGGCGCTCAGTTCGGTGCTGAGTTGGCGGCGCACCTTGGCGCTTGCACCCGGATGCGACACGAGCTGCCAGCGCACGGAAGGCAGTTGCAACTCCAAGCCGTCCTGCTGCCAATGCAAGCCCCCGGCCTCGATCAGCGCGCGCCCCTCGAACCCGGCGCTGGCCATCGGATCGGGGGCAAGCTGGGGCAAGCCGTCGTCGCCAATGCGGGTGAAAACGCCGGTGAGCGCGCCCTGCGCATCCAGCTCCAGCGCCAGCCCTTCGGCATCGAGCGCAGCAGGCAGGTAGGCCCGCAAGGGCGCCAGCAGCGGCTGGGCGGGCCACCGCGCCTTCAGACGGCCGCGCAAGGCGTGGGCCTGCGGGTCGAAGGCCAGCGCGGCGTCGAACATGAGCTGCACCCCGGCCTGGTTGGACAACCGGGCGCGCGCCTCGAATTTCGCGGCGCTGGGTGCGCCTGGGGCCGCCGGCCGGCGGTCGACCTCGAAGGCCAGCGTGTGCCGCTGCGCGCCCGCGTCCTGCTCATGCACGCGCAAGCCCTCGGCACGTAGGTGCAATTCGCCCCGGTGCTGCCAGGCATCCCCTTGCGAGTCCAGCACGGCAACCAGCTCCCGGGCCGACACGGTGCCATCCCAGGCCGGGCGCAGCAATTGCAGCTCGGTGCGGTGCGCGATGCGCGGCGCGGATGACCACAGCGCCTCGACCCGACCTTGGGACTGCAGGTTCACACCGAGGCGCCGCCAGGGCAGACGGGCCAGGAGGGCATCGGACAGGAAGGGCCGGGCCAATGTCAGATCGGGCGCCTGGGCGGTGGCCGTCCAGCGCAGTGCGTCCCCCGTCTGTTCCACCGCCAACTCGGCATGGGCGGCATCGGCTTGCAGGGTCACACGCCCGCGTGCAGGGCCCGTCGCAGGGCCGCTCCCAGCCCCCTTCGCCAAGCCGCCTTGCAGGTCCCCCAGCGCCAGCGCCAAGCCGGTGACTTCCAGATGCAGTTGGCCGCGTTCCAGCGTGAGAGGACGCAAGTCGGCGGGGAACAGCCGCAGCACCCGCGCCAGATCGGCATCGACCCGGGCCTGTGACACGACGATGGGTGCCTTGGGGTCGTCGGGCAGGAACAGGCTGGCCTGCGCGTCGGCGCTGTCGGCCAGGCGCGTGGGGTGCAGCGCGATGGCCAGCCCTTGCCGTGCGGCATCCACGTTCGCCGTCACGGCACCGCGCAACAGCGTGCCCGCCGGAATGCGCGCGTCGAAGTTGTGCCGCCTCAGGTCCAGGCTGATCTGGGCCTGCGCTCCCGCTGCACTGGCTTGCAGGCCGAGCGACAGTGCCAATTGGGCCCAGGCCGGGGGCTTGCCCGCCCCCTCGCCCTGCGCCAGGACGCGCTGCAGCGCCAAGACCAAGGGCGCGTCGGGCCGACCCAGCTCCGCCTGCAGCTTCCAGCCCCGGTCTTCTTGGGGCTGCACCTGCACAGCCAGGCCCAGCCCGCGCAAGGACCAGCGCTCAACCACAGCCCCGCCGCGCACCCGCACGACATCGAGCGCAAGGCCGGACAGCTCGACCTGGCCGACCGGCGCAACCGCAGAGAACAGATCGGCGAATTGCCGCGACGCGCCTGGCGACGCGTCTTGGTCTTGGTCGATCGCTTGCTGCGAGGGCGGGTCCGGCGCCAGCACGGACAACGAGTTCGCGCCCGCCTCATCGGCCACCCAGACCACGGCCACGTCGTGCACGGCCACGCGCGCCACCCGCACCGGGCCCCACAACAGCGCGCCCAGGGACCAATCCGCCTCCAGCCGGCCCACGCGCAGCAATTCGGGCGCGGCACCGTCCAAAGGCGCGGGGGTCAACACGACCAGTTGCTCCAGCCGCAGGCCGGAAGTCAGGGACAGGCTGGCATGCTGGTAATCCATGCGCAGGCCCGTGGCCGCTTCCACTGCAGCGAGGACGCGGGGCTTGAGCCAGGGGTGGTCAAGCTGCTGCAAGAGCAGCGCCGCCACGGCCAGCACGGTTGCAGCCAGCAGCCCGAGCGCCAGCAGCGCACCCGCCACGATCTTGGTCCACCGCGGCATGGAAACTCAACCCTCCGTCTGCCGCTGCATGCGCAGGGGAGGAGCCGCCGTGGCGGGCTGCACGCAAGCGCGACACCCACCTTGCCCGGGGTGCGGAGTCATAGCGAGTTGATTCACGGCGGTGATCGTACCCGAGGCGACAAGGGGCCGAAGCGACAACCGGACGACGGCTGAGGCCTGGCCGCGCACCCGCAAGGCCGGCCGCCGCCGTCGCCCTCGGCGGGCGTCACGGCAGCGGCCCACGCTCAGCTCAGAAGTTCAGCTGCATGCCCACCTTGAGGCTGCGCCCTGGCAGCGGCGACTTGCCCGGCGCGGTCTGCGTCAGGATGGACGAGGCCGAATAGGCCTCGACATCGCCGATGTTGTCCACCCGCGCATACCACAGAGCCGGCATGCCGCCGAGCTTGTCCTTGTAGTTGAGCGAGGCGTTCCAGAGCGTGTAGCCGTCGGTCGTCTCCTGGCCATCGGGCACACGGTCCTGCTCGGCGTAATGGTCCACGCCCAGGCCCGCGTTCCAGGCGGCGCGGCTCCAGCGCAGCGTGGCGCCGACGCGCAGGGGCGCGATGCGCGGCAGCGGTTCGCCCGTGCTGGTGTTCTCGGCCTCCACGCGGTCGGCGCTCAGGCCCAGGTCCAGCTTGTGCAGCGCATCCAGCAGCCGCGCATTGCCGCTCACCTCCACGCCCGTGAAGCGCGCGCGCACCCCGGTGTAGGTGTACTGCGGCGGGTCGCTGGCCGGGTCCGTGCTCTCCAGCGAGATGTAGTTGCTGAAGCGGTGCTGGAACAGCTGCACTTGCGCGCGGTGCGCGCCGCGCCGCCATTGCGTGCCCACGTCCACGTTCACCGAACGCTCCAGGTCCAGGTCCGCATCGCCGATTTCCTCGGCGTTGGTCGCGACATGCTCGCCGTTGGCGTACAGCTCGTAGTGCCGCGGCGCGCGTTCGTTCAGCGAGACGTTGGAGGTCAGCTTCCATTCGGACGCCACGTTCCACAAGGCACCCAGGGCGTAGCTGGTCGGCGTGAAGCTGCGCGAACCCGGCGTGAAGGCGGGGTTGCCATCCATGCCGAAGGACTCGACCTTGACCGATTCCACGCGCGCGCCCGCGCTGAGCTTGCCCCAGCCCAGGCCCAGTTCCTCGTAGGCGAAGACCGCGCTCTGGCGCGTGCGGCTGCTGGGCGCGTAGGCCTCGTCGCCATCGGCCGAGAAGTCCGTGCGGTCGAACTGCAGGCCGACCACGCCGTCCAGCGCGCCGCCCAAGGCTTGGACCGGCACATGCCGCGCTTCCAGGCGCAGATCCTGGCCGTCGGTCTTGAAGCGCGTGCCGACTTCGTCACCCTCGTACTCGGTGTGCTGGTAGTCGGTCTGGCTGAACTGGGCCTTCACGCTGCGCAGCACGGGCCCCAGGTCCCGCAGCTCACCTTCCAGCGCGACGCGGTCGGAGAACATCCGGATCGTGACTTCGTCCTCGGCCACGGCGCCGTAGTCCTTGTCGTAGGTGGAGACCGAGGCACCGAGGTAACCACGGTCGAAGAACAGCGTGCCGCCCACGGCCCCGCCGCTGGACTCGCTGGCCGAGTTGCAGATGCGCTTGGCGCTGCGCGTCACGCCGTCGGGCGTGCACTCGCGCGACACCGGAATGTCCACGTCGTCGGACTTGCGCGCCATCGCGTCCACGTGCAGGGCGTAGCGGTGGTTGCCACCATCCAGGGCAACGACCCCGCCGCGTTCATCACCGGCGGTGGCATAAGACGCGCCCAGCCGCCCTTCGACGCCGCCCTCCTCGCCAAACTCGGGGGTGCGCGGGATGCGGTTGTCGATCACGTTGACCACGCCACCCACGGCGCTGCCGCCGTACTGCAGCACGCCCGGACCGCGCAGGACTTCCACGCGCTCGGTCAGCAGCGGATCCAGCGTGAGCGCGTGGTCATAGCTCAGTGCGGACAGGTCCAGGCTGGCACCGCCGTTGTTGAGGATGGCGATGCGGTCGCCATCCTGCCCGCGGATCACCGGGCGGCTGGCGTTGGGGCCGAACCAGGTGCTGCTGACGCCGGGCAGGCCCTTGAGCGTCTCGCCCAGGGTGGACTGCCCGCGCTCCAGCAGCTCGGTGCCGGACAGTTGCTCGGCCGGCGCGATCTGCTCGGCCGTGCCCAGCGGGTTGCCCGTCACCACGATGGGCGGGAGGGTGGCGTTTTCCTGCGCCCAGGCCTGGCAGCTGAGCAAGACCAGAGCGGCGACGGGCGCCAAGGCAAAAACCCCGCGCCGCGAGGGCCGGGAAGAAAACAAGGTATTCATGGATGCGTCTCGGTAATTCCTATGCACGGCCCAGCCGCCTGGCCGGCCCGTGCGGGCGGCCTGGTGACTGGAACAAAAGGGGAATCAGCGAGACGCAGGCGGCGCGCGCGCCGCGAAGGGCACGCAGGCCCGTGGCTGCAAGGACTGCAGCACGACCCAGGCCGACATCCGCGGCAAGGCATGGACCAGCAGGCCGAAGGGGGCCGACACCGGGCCGGCATGGCCCAGCTGGTCGTACAGACGGCAGTCCTGCGCGTCGTCGACCGGAGCATGCAAATGCCCCAGCACGCCCGTATCCAGGCCATGCGCATGCCCCCCATGCGTGACGCCGAACGCGTGCAGGTGCGCATGGCCTGGCGCTTGGGCCAGACCATGAGCGTGGCGCACGCTGTGGACCAGGCCCAGCACCTGCGCCCAAAGCAGGGCCAGCACCAGGCCCCATGCCCAGGCCGCCGCCAGCAGCGGTCGACCCAGGCCGCTGCGCGGGCCCGGGGCAGGCGTGAGAAGGGATAGGCGCGGCATGGACAAACGGGTCAAATCACGAAGAGGCGAGGACAAACGTGCGAGCCAAGCTGGCATGGGATTGCGACATCAATCCACCGCACGGGCGTCACTCAGGCGGTAAAAAAAGCCCATCGGGTCCTGCTGCAACACGGCCAGGCGGCCCCACACCACGACGGGCGCCAGGGCCTTGTAAGGCACGGGCGTGTCGGCGCGGACCTCGATCAGGCTCTCCGGCCCACCCGGCAGGCAGACGGGGCAGTTGGTCGGCACGGCGCTCAGCAGGAAATGGGTCTGCCTGTCCCCTGGCTCCAGCGGCATCATGTACCCCTGGACGCGCTGGAACCGGCCGTCCAGCGCGCGCAGCTCGGCGGGAAAGAGGACGCGCACCTGGCCTCGGTCCCCGACTTTCTCGAACTTCGTGCGCACGCTGCCCAACAGCTCCCAGGGCACGACGTCGCCACGCGCCGCGAGCGGCTCCACCACGAGGTGTCCGCCGAACAGGCCCTGGCGGCTGCCGAAGCCGCCGTTCGGCGCCGACCCTGCGGGCGCATCGGACAGCATGGGCCGCGACGAAGGCGCAGGTGCCTGCGCCCAAGCCCCTGGCGCGCCAGCCCACAGGCCCAGGCACAGCAACGCAGCCCCAGGCAGGGCAGCCGCGCGGCCGGGTGCATCACAACGCTGGAACAACATGGCAATAGCCTAGCAAAGCTGTCAAGCCCCCCGCCCTTGCACCGTCACGGTCGCCCCGCCTGAGGGACGCGCTGCGGCAGGCAGGCAGGCCGGTGTCGCCCGCGCTCAAACCGTCGGCTTGAGCAGGCCGACGAAGTGCTTGCGGAATTTGTCGACCTTGGGACCGACCACGAAGGCGCAATAGGACTGTTCGGGGTGGTGCTCGAAATAGTCCTGGTGGTAGTCCTCGGCCGGCCAGTAGTTGCTCAAGGGTTGCACCTCGGTCACGATGGGCGCGTTGAAGACACGGCCCTGCCCCAGGTCGGCGATCATCTCGCAGGCGACACGCTCCTGCTCCGCAGTGGTGGTGTAGACGCCACTGCGGTACTGCGGACCCACGTCATTGCCTTGCCGATTGAGCGTGGTCGGGTCATGGATGGAAAAGAACACGCCCAGCAGCTGCTGCAGACTGACCTGCGCCGGGTCGTAGACCAGGCGCACGACTTCGGCGTGGCCGGTTTCGCCGGTGCAGACGTCTTCGTAGCTGGGCCGCTTCACATGGCCGTTGCAGTAACCGTTTTCGACATCGATCACGCCGCGCACGCGAGTGAAGATGGCCTCGGTGCACCAGAAGCAGCCGCCGCCGAGCGCGATGGTTTCGGTCGCGGGCGCCGATAGGCCCGAAGTGGAAGGGTGTTCCATCTGTGTGTGGTTCGCCAAGGGTTCATGGGTCATACAGTCGCTTGACAAGCTTGTGGCTCGCAAGGCAAGCCGGATAGTCTGCCATGATGCGAGGTCGTTCCTTGCCCCGCCCCGCAAAAGACCTATCTGATGCACGCCCGCTGCATCACAAACTCAGGTTGCACAGTCAGGGCCCGAAACACCCGCCCCACCTTGTTTAATGACCAGTTAGTCATTAAAATGCAACGATGACCCGAAAAGCATGCCCCATCGCGGCCACCCTTGTTTCCGCGCTGAACTTGTGCGGAAAAGATGGCCAGGATGCGACCGCGCCCGCCAAGCGCGCACGGCGCAAGGAAGCCCGCCCAGGCGAACTGCTGGCTGCGGCGCTGACTCTGTTCGTGGAAAAAGGCTATGCGGCGACCCGTGTCGAGGAGGTGGCCCAACTCGCTGGCGTGTCCAAAGGCACGCTGTTCCTGTACTTCGCCAACAAGGAAGAACTCTTCAAGGCCGTGGTGCGCGAAAACCTCGCCGGTCACTTTCCGGAGTGGAACGCCGAGTTCGACGCTTGGTCCGGCAACGCCTCCGAACTGCTGGAGTTTGCCCTGCGGGCGTGGTGGGATCGGGTCGGCAGCACCCCGGTCGCGGGCATCACCAAGCTGATGATGAGCGAGGCCGCCAATTTTCCCGAGCTCGCGGCGTTTTACGAGAACGAGGTCATGGTGCCTGGGCGCTTGCTGGTGCAACGCATTTTGCGACTCGGCGTGGCCCGGGGCGAGTTCCGCCCCATCGCCCCCGCCGACATGCAGTACGCAGCCTACGCCGTGATGGCGCCGATGCTGTTCCTGATGACCTGGAAGCATTCCTTCGGCGCCTGCGCCGCGCCGATCGAGGTCATCGACCCCTTGCGCTACCTGGAGCAACAAGCGCGCATCCTGCTGAATGGGCTGTGCGCGAGCACCGCGCCCGCGGCGGCGTGAGCTGGAGCCACGACGGCCGCCCATGACCATGACCCCGCTGCGTCCCAACTTGCCCACCCGATCGCGCACGCGCCGGGGCCGATGGCTTATCGTCGCCCTGGTCCTGCTGGTCGCGGGCGCGCTCACGATCAAGCTGCTGCGCTCCACGCCCCGCTCGCCCGCGAATCCGGCGCCAACGCCCTCTGTCCCCGCCAACGCCGGCGTGGTGATCGAGCTGCAGGCGCAGGACCACACGGAACTGCGACGACGCACCCTGCAGCGCAGCTTGCCGGTGTCAGGCACGCTGCGGGCGGTGCATTCCGCCCTGGTCAAGGCCCGCGTCTCCGGCGAGCTGCAGGAGCTGACGCTGCGCGAAGGCGACACCGTGCAGGCCGGTCAGGTCATCGCCCGCATCGATCCGGCCGAGTACACGGCCCGTCTGCGCCAAGCCCGGCTGCAGGCCGATGCAGCCAAGGCCCAGCTCGACATCAACCAGCGTCAGTACGACAACAACGCAGCGCTGGTGCAGCAAGGTTTTATTTCCTCGACGGCGCTGGACGCATCCCTGGCCCAGCTCAACGCGGCGCGCGCCAGTTACCAGGCGGCCCTGGCCGCCGCCGACGTGGCGCAAAAGAGCGCGGACGACACGGTGTTGCGCGCGCCCATGGGCGGCCAGATCGCGCAGCGGCTGGTGCAGCCCGGCGAGCGTGTGTCCATCGACGCGCGCATCGTCGAGATCGTCGACCTGTCGCGCATGGAAATCGAGGCGGCCATCAGCGCCGCCGACTCGGTCAGCGTGCGCGTGGGCCAGCAGGCGCGCCTGCTGGTCGAGGGCGTGGCCGAACCCCTGCCCGCGCGGGTGGCGCGCATCAACCCCAGCACGCAGACTGGCAGTCGCAGCGTGCTGATCTATCTGCAGCTCAACCCCAAGGACGCTGGCAAGGCCAGCTTGCGCCAAGGCCTGTTCGCCCAAGGCGCGCTCGCGACCGAGACGGTGCAGGCGGTCGCCGCGCCGCTGTCTGCGGTGCGTCAAGACAAACCGCAACCCTATCTGCAGGTGCTGGACAACGGCCAGGTGCGGCATGTCGGCGTGAACCTGGGCCTGCGCGGCCGCGAGCCGGGCCCGGCCGGTCGCGAGGACGAGGAAGAATGGGTCGCCGTGCAGGCGCTGGACGGCAGCCCGCTGGAAGGGCGCCGGGTGCTGCAGGGCGTGTTCGGTGCGCTGCGCGAAGGCACGGTGGTGCGCGAGGCGGGCGCCACGCCCATGCCCACCCCGCAACTCACGCCCGGTCGCTGAACGCCGACGCCACCCAGTCAACGATCCGCCATGTGGTTCACCCGAGTCAGTCTACAGAACCCGGTCTTCGCCACCATGATGATGCTGGCGCTGGTGGTGCTGGGCCTGTTCTCCTACCAGCGCCTGCAGGTCGACCAGTTCCCCAACATCGAATTCCCGGTGGTCGTGGTCAGCACCACCTATCCGGGCGCATCGCCCGAGATCGTCGAGAGCGAGGTCAGCAAGAAGATCGAGGAAGGCGTCAATTCGATCGCCGGCATCAATTCGCTCACTTCACGCAGCTACGAGAACCAGTCCGTTGTCATCATCGAATTCCAGCTCACCGTTGACGGCCGCAAGGCCGCCGACGACGTGCGCGAGAAGGTGGCGGCGCTGCGCCCTTCGCTGCGCGAGGAGGTGAATGAGCCGCGCGTGCTGCGCTTTGACCCCTCCAGCCGCGCGATCTGGTCGCTGGCGGTGTTGGCGGATGTCCCTGCAGCGTCTCGCCAGGGGCTCAACCCCAACCCCAACCCCAACCCCAACCCCAACCCCAACCCCAACCCCAACCCCAACCCCAACCCAGGCCCAGGCCCAGGCCTCAGTCCAGTAGAACTGACGAACTGGGCCGACCAGGTACTGAAGAAGCGCCTGGAAAACGTGCGCGGCGTGGGCGCGGTCAACCTGGTGGGTGGAACCAAACGCGAGATCAACATCTACCTGCGCCCCGAGGCGCTGGAAGCCTACGGCCTCACGCCCACGCAGGTGGCCGAGGCCGTGCGTGGCGAGAACCAGGAACTGCCCCTGGGCGCGGTGCGTTCCAGCACGCGCGAGATCGCGGTGCAGATCGACGCGCGCATGCAGCGCCCCGAGGATTTCGCGCGCATCATCGTCGCGAGAAAAGGCGGCACGGACGGCGCCGACACCATCCGCCTGGGCCAGGTGGCCACCATCCGGGATGGTGCGCAGGAACTGGAGAGCCTGGCGCTCTACAACGGCCAGCGCACGCTGCTGCTGACCGTGCAGAAGTCGCAGGACGAGAACACCATCGCCGTGATCGACGGCCTGACGCTGACCGTGGCCGAGCTGAAGGCGCAGGGCCTGCTGCCCGCCGGCGTGCGGCTGGAACCGATCCAGGACGGCTCGCGCCCCATCCGCGTTGCGGTGAACAATGTGCGCCAGACCCTGCTGGAAGGCGCGGCGCTCACCGTGCTGATCGTCTTCCTGTTTCTGAACTCCTGGCGTTCCACCGTGATCACGGGGCTGACGCTGCCCATCGCGCTGATCGGCACCTTTCTGTTCATGCAGGCCTTCGGCTTCACGATCAACATGATCACGCTGATGGCGCTCTCGCTCTGCGTGGGCCTGCTGATCGACGATGCCATCGTGGTGCGCGAGAACATCGTGCGCCACGTGCAGATGGGCAAGGGGCATTACCAGGCCGCGCTCGAGGGCACGGAGGAAATCGGCCTCGCGGTGCTGGCCACGACCCTGTCCATCGTGGCGGTGTTCCTGCCCATCGGCTTCATGGGCGGCATCATCGGCAAGTTCTTCCACCAGTTCGGCATCACCATCGTCGCGGCGGTGCTGATCTCCATGTTCGTGAGCTTCACGCTGGACCCCATGCTGTCCTCGGTCTGGCCCGACCCGAGCATCCACAAGCACGGCGCGCGCCAGGACGGGCCGCGCAACTTCTACGACCGGACCGTGGGCCGCGTCACGGGCTGGTTCGACCGCGCCACCGATCGCCTGGCCGAGGTTTACCAGCGCCTGCTGCGCTGGTCCTTGGCGCACAAACTCGCCACCCTGGCCGTGGCCTTCGCCATCTTCGTGCTCAGCATCGTGATGGTGCCGCTGCTGGGCTCGGAGTTCGTGCCAACGGCGGATTTCTCCGAGACCACGGTCAACTTCCGCACACCCGAGGGCACGTCCATCGAAGCCACCGAGGCCAAGGCGCGGCAGGTGCAGGACATCCTGCAGCGCGAGTTTCCCGAAGTGCGCTACACGCTGGCCACGCTCAACACCGGCACCGCGCAGGGCAAGAACTACGCGAGCATCTACGTGCGCCTGGTGGACCGCGTGCAGCGCCAGCGCAACGTCAACGAAATCTCCGCCGTGCTGCGCGAACGGCTGCGGTCCGTACCCGGCATCACCGTCACCCATGCGGGACTGATGGACGCGGTGGGCGGCCAGAAGCAGCTGGAATTTTCGCTGCAAGGCCAGGACCTGCGCGAGCTGGAACGCCTGACCCAGACCGTGCTGGAGCAAATCACGCCCATCCCAGGCCTGGTGGATCTGGACAGCAGCGCCAAGCCTGGACGCCCGACCATTGCCGTGCAGGTCAACCGCGAGGCCGCGGCGGACCTGGGACTGAACGTGAACCAGATCGGAGCCGCCCTGCGCGCCCTGGTCGCGGGCGACACGGTGGGCAACTGGCGCGCGAGCGACGACCAGACCTATGACGTGAAGGTGCGCCTGGCGCCCGAGGCCCGACGCGACATGGGTAACCTGGAGCGCCTGCCCTTCGCCGTGGGCCAGGCCTCGGACGGCAGCGCGCGCGTAATCCGCCTGAACCAGGTGGCCACCCTGGTGGAAGGCACGGGCTCCAGCCAGATCAACCGGCGCGACCTGATGCGTGAAGTCACCATCACCGCCAACGTGCACGGCCGCTCCGTGGGCGAGGTCTCGGCCGACATTCGCCAGGCGCTGGCGGCCACGCATTTTCCGCCCGGCTACCGCTACCGCTTTGGCGGGGCCACCAAGAACATGGAGGAAAGCTTTGGCTACGCGCTGTCCGCCCTGGCCATGGCCATCATCTTCATCTACATGATCCTGGCCAGCCAGTTCAAAAGCTTCTTCCAGCCCCTGGCGCTGATGACCTCGCTGCCGCTGACGCTGATCGGCGTGGTGCTGGCGCTGATGCTGTTTGGCTCCTCGCTGTCCATGTTCTCCATCATCGGCGTGGTGATGCTCATGGGCCTGGTGACCAAGAACGCCATCCTGCTGCTCGATTTCGCGATCCGCGCGCGCGAGGACGGGCAGGACGCGGAGGGCCGCCCCGTGCCGGGCCTGCCGCGCGAGCAGGCACTGCTGACCGCCGCGCAGGTGCGGCTGCGCCCCATCCTGATGACCACGCTGGCCATGATCTTCGGCATGGTGCCGCTGGCCTTCGCGCTGTCCGAGGGGTCTGAGCAGCGTGCGCCCATGGGACAGGCGGTGATCGGCGGCATCATCACCTCCTCGCTGCTGACCCTGGTGGTGGTGCCGGTGGCCTACTGCTACCTGGACGACTTCGCGCACTGGTTGCGGCGTCTCTGGCAAGGTCCAGGCACGCACCGGAGCGCCCCTGCGGCCCCGCAGAAACCGGATTGATCGCGGCGATACCGGAACTCACTAAAATTTTTGACCACGTCCAAACGTCTAACCTTCCAACCCCCACGGAACCCCACGCCATGAACACCTTCATGAACACCGAAAAAGCCCGCTTCAACATGATCGAGCAGCAAATCCGCCCCTGGAACGTGCTGGACACGGACGTGCTGGCCCTGCTGTCCGAGATCAAGCGCGAGGACTTCGTGCCCGCCGGACTGCGTGCCCTGGCCTTCACCGACACCGAACTGCCCCTCAAGAGCGGCGAGGACGCGCCATTGATGCTCGCGCCCCGGGTGCAGGCGCGCATCGTGCAGGACGTGGCGGCCAAGCCGACTGACAAGGTGCTGCTGGTCGGCGCGGGCTCGGGTTATCTGGCCGCGCTGCTGGCCAAGCGCGCCAAGCAAGTGATTGCGCTGGAAATCGACGCCGAGCTGGCCGCGCTGGCCCGCGCCAACCTGCAGAAGGCGGGAATCACCAACGCCCAGGTGCAGCAGGCCGATGGCAGCCAGGGCGCGCCGGCCGAAGCCCCCTTCGACGTGATCGTGCTGGCTGGCTCCGTGGCCGAGGTGCCCGCCGGCTTGCTGGCGCAGTTGGCCGGAGGCGGGCGCCTGTTTGCCATCGTGGGTGAACCCAATGCGCCCATGATGCGCGCCACCCTGATCACCCGCGTGCAGGACCAGAGCTACCAGAGCAACCCGGGTTGGGACACGGTGGCGCCTCGCCTGCGCAACTTTCCCGAGGCGGCAGGCTTCCATTTCTGAACCGGGCTTCTCGCCATCTGCTTCCCGCACGCTTCGCCCCCCCGCAGCGCGCACTGACCCCCTCACGTTTGAAGGCAACCGCATGATCGAGCACATCCACCCCGGCGATTTCGACACCTGGCTGCGGCAGGCGCAAGCCGCCACGCAAGCCCAGGGCGCGGGCGCGCCTGGCCCGCTGGTGCTGGACGTGCGCGAGGCGCACGAATTGCAGATTGCCGCCTTGCGGCCCGCCGCCGACGCGGGTTATGAGCTGCTGCACATCCCCATGAACACGGTGCCCGGGGCGCTGAACCAGTTGGACCCGAGCCGACCGTCCCAACGCCAGATTGCCTGCCTCTGCCACCACGGCGGTCGCAGCCTGCGCGTGGCCGAGTACTTGAAACACCAGGGTTTCGAGCATGTCGTCAACATCAGCGGCGGCATCGAAGCCTGGGCCACGCAGCGCGACCCGAGCATTCCGCGTTATTGACCGTCATTTCCGCGGACACGGCGTCCGCCCACTTTCGCCTCCACACCCCCATGAAACTGCAACGTCTGTTCCCGCGCGCGACCCTTGCCCTGGCCGTCGCCGCCCTCTTCACCCCGCTGGCCCAGGCGCAAAGTCTGCTGGACATGTACCAGGCCGCGCGCGGCCATGACGCCACCTACCAGGCGGCGCGCGCCGAGTACGAGGCCGGCCTGCAACGCGCGGACCAGGCCAAGGCGGCCGTGCTGCCCACCGTCACCCTGAACGCCGGCGTGAACCGAACCGACCAGGAGGCGGACATGGCCAGCGGCGCGACCACTTCACACGACTACCAGACCCGAAGCACAAGCCTCAACCTGAGCCAGCCTTTGTTTCGTCCGGCCAACTTCGCGACTTTCCGCCAGGGTGCGCAGCAGGCGGAGCTGGCCGAGGCCCAGTGGCTGGCCGCCGAACAGGACTTGATCCTGCGCGTCAGCCAGGCTTACTTCGACGTGCTCACCGCCCAGGACGGCCTGACCTTCGTGCAAGCCCAAAAGACCGCCGTGCGCGAGCAACTGGCCGCCGCGCAACGCAACTTCGAGGTGGGCGCCTCCACCATCACCGACACACGCGAAGCCCAGGCCCGCTACGACCTCGTGGTGGCGCAGGAGATCGCCGCTGATAACGACCTGCGCATCAAAAAGTTGGCGCTGGACCAGCTCGTGGGCCTGCAAGACGCGCGCCCCGTGCCGCTGGCGCCGGCCGTGGCCCTGCCGGCGGTCGCGCCACAGGACATCAACTATTGGGTGGACCAGGCCCGCACGCAGCATCCCTCGGTGCGTCAAGCACGCGTGGCCCTGCGCAACGCCGAACTGGAAAGCACCAAGGCAATTTCCGGGCACTTGCCGACGGTGGACTTCACGGCCAGCCGCAGCATGAACCGCTACAGCAACGGCGGGCCCAACGCCAACGGCACCGATTCCGCCAATGCCACCACGATCGGCGTGCAGCTCACCTTGCCCCTGTTCGCCGGTTTCGCCACCCAGAACCGCCTGCGCGAAACCCTGGCGCTGGAAGACCAGGCCCAAGCCCAACTGCAGGGCGCCGAGCGCGCAGTCACCCAGGGCGCGCGTGCCGCCTACCTGGGCATGCTGTCGGGGCTGAGTCAGGTGAAGGCGCTGGAAGCGGCGGAAGCGTCCAGCCAGAGCGCGCTGGACGCCAACCAGCTCGGCTACCGCGTCGGCGTGCGCATCAACATCGACGTGCTCAACGCGCAGAGTCAGCTCTACCAGACCAAGCGTGACCTGGCGCAAGCCCGCTACAACGTGCTGCTGTCCACCTTGCGCCTGCGTCAGGCCAGCGGCGACCTCAGCGGCAAGGACCTGCAGGACATCAATACGCTGTTGAGCACCGCCCCGGCGGCGCCGGCAACGATCGCGCCCGCGGCCAAGCCGGCCCAGTCCAAGTAAATCACCGCACCCGGGAACACGCCCCCACCGCCAGGCGCTGGCGGGCGGGACGCGCCATTCAGTGCGCTGCGGCGCCGAGGGTCGCGTCGGGCTTCGCGCTCTTGAGCAGCGTGAGCATCTCACCCTCGATGCGCCGGAGCGCCTCCGGGGTGTGGCCTTCGAAGCGCAGCACCAGCACCGGCGTGGTGTTGGAGGCACGAATCAGGCCAAAACCATCAGGCCAGTCCACGCGCACGCCATCGATGGTGCTGACTTCGGCCGGCTTGGGGAAAGCACCGCTGACCAGGGATTTCTTCTGCAGCTCGGCCACGACCCGGTGCGGCTCGCCCTCGGCGCAGGCCACGTTGAGCTCGGGCGTGGAATGGCTGGTCGGCAAGGCGTTGAGCACCGCGCTGACATCGGCCGAACGGCTCAGGATTTCCAGCAGGCGCGCGGCGGCATAGGTGCCGTCGTCGAAACCGTACCAGCGCTCCTTGAAGAAGACGTGGCCGCTCATCTCGCCGCCCAGGGGCGCGTCGATTTCCTTCATGCGGGCTTTGATCAGCGAGTGACCGGTCTTGTACATCAGCGGCTTGCCACCGGCTTCCTTGATGGCGGGCGCCAAGCGTTGCGTGCACTTCACGTCGAACAGGATGTAGCCGCCGGGCACGCGCTTGAGCACGTCGCGCGCGAAGAGCATCAGTTGCCGATCTGGATAGATGATCTGCCCGTCCTTGGTCACGACGCCGAGGCGGTCACCATCGCCATCGAAGGCCAGACCGATCTCGGCATCGGTCTCGCGCAGGACCTTGACCAAGTCTCGCAGGTTCTCGGGTTTGCTCGGGTCGGGGTGGTGATTGGGAAAGGTGCCGTCAACGGCGCTGTAAAGTTCGCGCACGTCGCAGCCCAGGTCACGCAGGATGCCAGGCGCCGAAGCACCGGCCACGCCGTTGCCGGAATCGACGACGATCTTCAAACGACGCTGCAGGTGCACGTCCCCCACGATACGATCACGGTAGGACGGCAGGATGTCCAGCTTGGTCAGCTTGCCGGCCTTCGTGGGCAGCGCACCGGCCGCACCCAGCAGCGGCGTCTCGTCGGCCTCCATGCCCTTGCGCAGACCTTGAATTTCATCGCCGTAAATCGCGCGCCCGGCCAGCACCATCTTGAAGCCGTTGTAGTCGGCCGGGTTATGGCTGCCCGTGACCTGGATGCCGCTCTTGCAGACCGTGCTGGCCGCGTAATAGAGCATGGGCGTGGTCACCATGCCCAAGTCGATCACGTCCATGCCCACGGTGCGCAGGCCGCGAATCAAGGCCGCGCTCAGGGCGGGACCACTCAGTCGGCCGTCCCGGCCCACGGCCACCCAGCCCTCCCCTTCCGCGCGCGCGGCCAAGCCAAACGCGCGCCCCAGGCTCTCGGCGACGGATTCGTCCAGAGTTGACGGCACCACGCCGCGTATGTCATAGGCCTTGAAGATCGAAGCAGTAACTTTCATGGGCAAGAATTACACCATGAACTCCGCACGACTGACCAAGCGCCGCCTCGCGCTCAGGCTCAAGCCACCCGCGCCGCGCAATCCGCTGGTGGCGCCGGCACTCAAGCGCAAGGCCGGCGCGCACCGCAAAACAGCCAAGAGCGAGCGCCAGGCGGGCCGTCAAGCGCTGAGGCAGGCGCTCAAGCAAGTGCCATGAAAAAGGGCTGCGCAAGCAGCCCCTGGACGGTCCGGAAAACCGACGATTCAGACCGTCACGGCTTGCTGCGCCGGCGTGCGGATCAGGTGATCAAAGGCGCTGAGGGCGGCTTTCGCGCCTTCGCCCGCCGCGATCACGATCTGCTTGTAGGGCACGGTCGTGCAGTCCCCCGCCGCGAACACGCCCGCAAGGCTGGTGTGCCCCTTGGCGTCGACGACGATTTCGCCAAACTTCGACAGCTCCAGCGTGCCCTTGAGCCATTCGGTGTTCGGCACCAGGCCAATCTGCACGAACACGCCTTCGACATCCACATGCTTCTTCTCGCCCGTGGCACGGTCCAGGTAGTCCAGGCCGGCGAGTTTGCCGCCCGTGCCAGAGAACTCGGTGGTCTGCGCCTGGGTGATGACGCGCACATTGGGCAGGCTCTTGAGCTTGCTCACCAGCACGGCGTCGGCGCGGAGCTGGTCGCCGAACTCCAACAGGGTCACATGCTCAACGATGCCGGCCAGGTCGATCGCGGCCTCGACGCCCGAGTTGCCACCGCCGATCACGGCGACCTTCTTCCCCTTGAACAAGGGGCCGTCGCAGTGCGGGCAGTAGGCCACGCCCTTGTTCTTGTACTCCTGCTCGCCGGGCACATTGACGTTGCGCCAGCGCGCGCCAGTGGAGAGTATGACGCTGCGTGCCTTGAGGACGCCGCCGTTGGCCATGTGCACCTCGGTCAGCCCTCCGGGCTGCGCGGCCGGAACGAGCTTGTCGGCACGCTGCAGGTTCATGAGGTCCACCTCGTAGTGGCGCACCTGGGCTTCCAGTGCCGCCGCGAACTTCGGCCCCTCGGTCTCCAGCACGGAGATGTAATTCTCGATGGCCAGGGTGTCGTTGACCTGGCCGCCGAAGCGCTCGGCGGCAATGCCAACACGGATGCCCTTGCGCGCGGCATAAACGGCCGCAGCCGCGCCGGCGGGGCCGCCACCCACGATGAGCACGTCATAGGGGTCCTTGGCGGAGAGTTTGGCGGCCTCGCGCTCCTCGCTCTTGACATCCAGCTTGGCGACGATTTCCTCCACCGTCATGCGGCCGGAGGCGAACATCTTGCCGTTGAGCCAGGTGGCGGGCACGGCCATGATCTGGCGCTCATCCACTTCCTGTTGGTAGAGACCTCCGTCCACGATGGTGGCTTGCACGCGTGGGTTGACGATGCTCATCAGGCTCACGGCCTGGACCACGTCGGGACAGTTGTGGCAGCTCAAGGACATGTAGACCTCGAACTTGAACTCACCCTCCAGGTTGCGAATCTGCTCGATCACCTCGGGCTCGACCTTGGGCGGGTGGCCGCCGGTCCAGAGCAGGGCCAACACCAGGGAGGTGAATTCATGGCCCAGGGGAATGGCGGCGAAACGCACGCCCGTGGTCTCACCCTCGCGGGCGATGACGAAGGACGGCTTGCGCGCGTCCGTGCCGGAGTCGTCGAACCGGACCTGGTCGGACAGGCCGGCGATTTCCTGCAGCAGCTCGCGCAGCTCAGCCGACTTTTCCCCACCATCGAGCGAAGCGATCAGGCGGATGGGACGTTGCAGCTTGGTCAGGTAAGCCTGCAACTGGGACTTCATGGCGTCGTCGAGCATGGGGTTCTCCTGGAAAGCGTGAGGTTTGAAATATGGGGATGCATCGGCGAAAAACGACACGGTCCATATCCGTGTTGCCTTGCCTGTGGATCTACCGCCGTGAGAGGGGCCGCGCCGTCCTGAAGACTCCAGGCCAACGCAGCCCATCCGGCCGCGGCACTGCTTGCGCAGGGACCGCGTGTCACGCGGTCCGAAGCCGTGGCGGAATCAGATCTTGCCGACCAGATCCAGCGAGGGCGTCAGCGTCTTGGCGCCTTCGTTCCACTTGGCGGGGCAGACTTGGCCCGGGTTGGCGGCGGTGTACTGGGCAGCCTTCAGCTTGCGCAGTGTTTCCTTGACGTCACGTGCGATCTCGTTGGAGTGCACTTCGGCCGTCTTGATCACGCCATCGGGGTTGATCACGAAGGTGCCGCGCAGGGCCAGGCCTTCTTCCTCGATGTGCACGCCCAGGGCGCGCGTCAGCGTGTGGGTCGGGTCGCCCACCAGCGGGAACTTGGCCTTGCCCACGGCGGGGGAGGTCTCGTGCCACACCTTGTGCGAGAAATGCGTGTCGGTCGTGACGATGTACACCTCGGCGCCCAGCTTCTGGAACTCGGCGTAGTTGTCGGCGGCGTCTTCCACTTCGGTCGGGCAGTTGAAGGTGAAGGCGGCCGGCATGAAGATCAGCACGGACCACTTGCCCTTCAGGGTGGCATCGCTCACGGTGATGAACTTGCCGTTGTGGAAGGCCTCGGTCTTGAACGCCGGAACCTGGGTGTTGATGAGGGACATGGAAATCTCCTGTAGTGGAAGGTGGAAAGAAAGCTAGCTTGCTTAACAACCGGCTCAGGGGAAACACCCCTGGGAAAACCGATAAGGCAAAGTTTAGCTTTCCAGGGTTGACTTCCACGGTCAGCATATCTATGGAGAAGATAGGCAGGCTTTATGAGCCGCGCCCCAATCAAGGCCGCCCGACGCACTGCGGTCGGCGTCCCGGGCCAGGCACCGGCGCCCAGGAGCGGCGCAGTGGACCCGGGCGCGTCGACCGGCAGGTCAGACCAGTGCAGCCTGCGGCAGGGGCCGCGCCAGCACCTTGTCGATGCGCCGGCCATCCAGGTCCACCACCTCGAATTCCCAGCCCGCGCAGTTCACGCGTTCGCCGGTCTTGAGCAGGCGGCCACTGACCGCCAGCAGCAAGCCCGCGACCGTGTTGTAGCGGCCCCGGTCTTCATCCGGCAGTTCGCGGATCTCGAAGCGGACTTTCAGCTCGTCCACCGGCATCACGCCGTCCAGCAGCCAGGAGCCGTCCTCGCGTTGCGTGGCCCAGGCATCGATCGGGGCCGATTGCAGTTCGCCCGTGATGGCCTCCAGCAAATCCGCTGGCGTCAGCAGGCCCTGCACCGCGCCATACTCGTCGACCACGAACATCATGCGCAGGGAACGGGCGCGGAACTGCTCGACCAGCTCCATGCCCGACAGCGTCTCAGGCACGAAAACGGCCGCTTGCACATGGCGCTCAACCGGGTCCGCCGCCTGCGCTGGGTCCCGCGCCAGGGCCAGCAAGGCGCCCACGCTGATCTGGCCCACCACGTCGTCCAGCGAACCTCGGCACACGGGGTACCAGGAATGCACACTGCCGCTCTCCTGCTCGCCCTGCTGCGCGTCTTGCTCGGTCTGGCTGCTGAGCGCGAGCTGTTCCAGGCATTGCACGGCGTTCAGTCCGGCGTCCAGCCAGGCGATGTCCGCGCGCGGCGCCATCATGGAGATCAGTGGCCGGTCGTCCAGGCGGAAGACGTTGCGCACCATCTGGTGCTCGTGTTCCTCGATCAGGCCGGCGTCCACGCCCTCTTCCAGGCTGTGGCGGATTTCCTCTTCCGTCATGCCACGCGCCACGTCGGGCACGCGCAGCAGCTTCAGGACCGCCTGGGTGCTGGCCGACAGCAGCTTGACGAAGGGCTTGGCGCCCAGGGCCAGCCCCCCCATGGGTCGGGACACCCAGCGGGCCACCAGTTCGGGATAGAGCTGCCCCACGCGCTTGGGCACCAGCTCGCCGAAGATGATGGTCAGGAAGGTGATGAGGGTAACGACCAGGGCCGTGGCCGTGACGCCCGAGGCCCCCACGCTCACACCCAGAGTCTGCAACAGGGCTGCCAGGTCGTCACTGAAGGCCGCCTCCCCCACGATGCCGTTGAGCACGCCGATGGAGGTGATGCCGATCTGGATGGTGGACAAGAACTGGTTGGGGTTGTCCATCAACTCCAGGGCCTTTTTCGCGCCACCGTCGCCCGCCTCGGCGGCGGCCAGCAGGCGCGCCTTGCGGCTCGAAGCCAGGGCCATTTCCGACATGGCGAAGGCGCCATTGAGCACGATCAGCAAGGCGATCAACAAGAAGTCCATGCCACGACTTTACATCGAGGGCTTTTCACGGCGAGCCGGCCCTGGGCACACGACTGGATAATGCTCATCCTCACCGCTTCTGAACAGAAACGCCGCATGGCCCATTACCTGATCGGCGACGTGCAGGGCTGCGATGCCGCGCTCGGCCGCCTGCTGGCCGTCATCGACTACTCCCCCAGCCGCGACACGCTCTGGTTGCTGGGCGACCTGGTCAACCGCGGCCCGTCCTCCGCGGCCGTGTTGCGCCGCCTCATGGCCTATGGCGCGTCGGCGCGCTGCCTGCTCGGCAACCACGACCTGCACCTGCTGGCCGTTTCGCTGGGCGTGCGCCGCGCTCACCGGGGCGACACGGTGGACGACATCCTGGACGCCCCTGACCGCACCGCCATGCTGGACTGGGTGCGCCGCCAGGCCCTGGCCCTGGGCGCCCGGCTGGAGGGCCATGATTTCCTGATGGTGCACGCGGGCGTGTTGCCCCAATGGACCACGGCGCAGACCCTCGCCCTGGCCGCCGAAGTGCAGGACGTGCTGGCCGGTCCCGACTGGAAGGACTTCATCCACCAGATGTACGGCAACGAGCCTGCCGCCTGGCGCGAAGACCTGCAAGGCGACGACCGCCTGCGCGTCATCGTCAACGCCCTGACGCGCCTGCGCTTTTGCACGCGCGAAGGCGCGATGGAATTCAACGCCAAGGAAGGGCTGGACACCGCGCCACCGGGTTACCTGCCCTGGTTCGAAGTGCCAGGCCGGCGCACGGCCGAGGAGGACGTGACCATCGCCTTTGGCCACTGGTCCACCCTGGGCCTGGCCGAGCCGCAGAACGTGTTCCGCCGCGCGCGCCTGTGGGCCCTGGACTCGGGCTGCATCTGGGGTGGTCAATTGAGTGCATTGCGTGTGATGCCAGACACCGCAGCCTCGCACATCCTGATCCAGGAAGCCTGCGAGCCGACGCGCAAGCCTTTTTGATGGGCACCCCCGCGCCACGCCAGGTGGCGCACGCGTCAGACCTCGATCTCGCCCCGCAGGTAGCGCACGGCCGCGCCCGAGACACAGACGCGCCCACCCTCAACGCGGCAATGCAGGGTACCGGTGCGCGAGGACACCTGCACCGCCACGAGCGTGTTCTTTCCAAGCCGGGCCGCCCAGTAGGGCGCGAGGCCTGCGTGGATGGAGCCGGTCACTGGGTCTTCCTCGCCGCCATTGGCCGGCCAGAAATAGCGCGACACGAAATCAGAGTCCACGCCAGGCGCGGTCACCGTCACATCCAGTGGTCCGAGCTGGGCCAACTGCTTGAAGTCCGGGCGCAAGGCGCGCACCTGCGCCTCGTTCTCGTACACCGCAAACCAGGCCTGGCCGTTGCGCAGCACCGCCACCGGCGCCAGGGGCAGGCCAGCGCGCAAGGCCGCGGGCACCTCGTCCACTGGCGTGGGCGCACGGTTCGGGAAGCTCATTTCCATGCGGCCGTCCGGCAGGCGCAGGACTGGCAGCTCACCCACCGCCGGCGCGCGGAAAGTGATGAGGGATGACGCGCGCCCCTCGAAGAGCACAAAGGCGCTGGCCAGGGTGGCGTGGCCACAGAAGTCGATTTCCTTGAAGGGGGAGAACCATCGGATGTCGTAACAACCGTCCGCCGCCTGCACGAAGTAGGCGGTTTCGGACAGATTGTTCTCCATCGCGATGGCCTGCATCAGCGCGGGTGACAGCCATGCACGCAGGGGCACCACGGCCGCCGAGTTGCCTTGGAAACGCTGGGAGGTGAAGGCGTCGATGACGTGCAAGGTCAGCTTCATGGGTTCTCACCTTGCCGCGGTGCGGGTCTGGGCAGCTCGTAGCGCAACTCCGCGAAACCCGTGCCGACCTGGCGCACCGACAGCAACTTCATGGACGGCGCGCTGATGCGGCGCGGCAGCAGGGGCTGGCCCCGGCCCAGCGTGACCGAGCCGACCTGGACCCATAGCTCGTCCAGCAGGCCGGCATCATGGAACTGCCCGGCCAGCTCGCCGCCGCCCATGACCCAGAGGTTCTTGCCACCCGCCGCGAGCACCATCTGCGCGTGCACCGGCCGCACGTCACCGCGCACGAAACGGATGTCGGCGCCAGGCACCGGCGTCAGCGTGCGCGTCGAGAACACCCAGGTCGGCTGGCTGTAGGGCCAGGGCGCGCCTTGCGGATCGCCAGGCTTGACGTGGTGGCGCAACAGCCACTCGTAGGTCGACGAACCCATGGCCAACGCGCCCACCTCGGCAAAGAAACCGGGGTAGCTGGTCTCGTTGATGTCGCCCAAGGGGAACAGCCATTCGAGCGAATGGTCTTCGGTGGCGATGTAGCCGTCCAGGCTGGTCGCGGTGTAGTACTGGGTTTTCATGGCAGGCACTGTAATGCTGGTTGGCAAGCAGGCAAGGCATCAAGCCAAGGAGAACCCGATCGACAGCACCAGCAGCGCGGCCATGGTCCAGTTGAAGGCCCGGATCATGCGCGGACGGTGCAGCCAGCGACGCAAGGCACTGCCAAAAGCGGCCCAGAGGACGATGCAGGGCAGGCCCACCACGATGGCGATGAAGGCGGCCAAGCCCAGATGCCCCCAGAAGGCCTCACCGGCAGGCACATAGGCCGACACCATGCCCGTGGTCATGACCCAGGCCTTGGGGTTGACCCATTGAAAGAGCGCCGCCTGCAAGAACGTCATCGGTCGACTGTGTACAGCGCCGTCACCCGACAGTGACGGTGGCGCGGCGTTGGCAATCTTCCAGGCCAGGAACAGCAGATAGGCCGCGCTCAGGTACTTCAGCACCGGGTGCAGCCAGGGGTACTGCACGAAGACCGCGCCCATGCCCAGGCCGACCAGGACCACCATCAGCGTGAAACCCAGGCTCACGCCCCAGAGATGGGGCCAAGTACGGCGCAGTCCGAAATTCAGCCCCGATGCCGCCAGCATGGTGTTGTTCGGCCCGGGCGTGATGGTGCTGATGAAGGTGAACAGCGCCAACGGCCCCAGCAGGGCGGGTTGCATCCAGGACCACGTTTGCATGGGAACCAACTCCATCGTCATAGTCATCGTCTCCGTCATCATGATTGTGAACGCGGGCTCGGTTGCGCGCTGGCGCCACGCAGGGCACGTCGTCCGCCCATGATGACCGCGATCACCACGCAGGCGAACACCCAGGTCTCGCCATTCACCGGCTCGCCGAACAGCAGCGCACAGGCCAGCACGGTGAGGAAAGGCTGCAGCAATTGCACTTGGCCCACGCGGGCGATGCCACCCACGGCCAGGCCACGGTACCAGGCGAAGAAACCCAGGAACATCGAACCGAAGGACAGCCAGGCAAAAGCCCACAAGGCCTTGCTGGAGGTGACGGTGCCGCTGGCCCGCGCCATGTCGGCCGCGTCACCCGCCATCCAGGCCACGGGCACCGCGATCAGCGGCGCGCTGATCACCAGCGCCCAGCAGATTGTGCGCCCCCCGCCCAGGGTGCGCGCGGCCCGCGCGCCCTCCGCGTAGCCCAGGCCCCCAGCAACCACGGCCAGCAGCAACCACAGATCCCCTGCCTGCAAGGCCCCCTGCCCTTGCCGCAGGCCAAAGCCCGTAACCAGCACCGCACCGACGGCCGCCCAAGCCCAGAACGCCCTGGTCGGCTTTTCGCCGCTGCGCCAGGTCGCGAACAGGGCGGTGGACAGCGGCAACAAGCCATTGAAGACCGCGCCGTGCGAAGCGGACACGCTCTGCAGGGCCAGGGTGGACAACAGGGGCCAGCCAATCACGATGCCCAGGGCCGCGCCCAGCACGCCGGGCCATTCCTCGCGCCGGGGCAGGCGGCTGCAGTTCACGGCCAACAGCACGGCCGCGGGCAGGGCGGCCACCAAGGCCCGCCCCAGGCCGACCAGCAGCGGCGGCCATTCGGCCACGACCACACGCGTCATGGGCAGGGTGAGGCTGAAGATCAGCACGCCCAGCAGGCCGAAACCATACCCCTCCCAGGGCGTGGCCAGGGGCGTGGCGTGGGCGCTGGAGGAATCTGTGGATGCCGCGGCCGCCGACTTCGCCGCGCCGGGCGGTTCGACACGAGGCAGGGACATCGACGGGGAGTGGGTCAACATGAGAGGGCCTTGACAGTCAGCGGTAGGCCTGTCACTCTAGGGCCAGTCACCAATACAGTACCGGTACAGTTAAACGGTTTCCCGCAGACACTGGCCCGGTCGCAGCACCATGACAGTTGCCACCTCCACCGCTGTACTCACCGGCCCGCAGCTCGTGCACGCGGCCGATGCAACCCTGGTGGCTCAGCTCAGCCAGGATCTCGCGCGCCGCATTCAGGACCAGGGCCTGCGCCCCGGTACCCGACTGCCCTCGATCCGCCAGATGGCCGAGCAGGCCGGCGTCAGCCGCTTCACCGTGGTCGAGGCGTACGAGCGCCTGGTCGCGCAGGGCCTGGTGCAGTCGCGCCGCGGCGCGGGCTTTTTCGTGCAGGCCCGCCGCGCGCCGTTGATCGACAAGAGCGCCAACGCCGCCAAACCCCTTGCACCCGCGCAGATCGACACCCGCTGGATGTTGCGCAGCATGTTCGGCTCCAACCCCATCGACGGCGCCATGCCGGGTAGCGCCGGCCTGTTGCCGCCCGATTGGCTGGACCTGGACCTGGTGAGCAGCGCGCTACGCAGCGTGGGGCGCACGGCGCAAGGCCCGCTGTTGGGTTACGGTCATCCGCAAGGCTACGCCCCTCTGCGCCAGCAGATCGCCGCACTCTTGCAGGCGCAGGGCTTGCCCGTGCATCCCGAACTCAACCTGCTCACCACCAGCGGCGTCACGCACGGCCTGGACCTGGTCGCGCGCCTGCTCGTGCAGCCCGGCGACACCGTGCTCGTGGAAGACCCGGCCTGGTACGTCGTTTTCGGCCGCCTCGCCGCCTTCGGCGCGCGCGTGATCGGCGTGCCGCGCGGGCCGAACGGCCCGGACATGGCCTGGCTGGAGCAGGCCGCCGCCCAGCACCGGCCCAAGCTACTCATCACCAACAGCACGGTGCACAACCCGACAGGTTACGGCCTGTCGGCCGGCGCGGCCTACGACATGCTGCGCATCGCCGAGAAACACGATTTCATGGTGGTGGAAGACCTGACCTACGCCGAGTTCCATCCGAACAGCGGCAGCAATCTGACCCGCCTGGCCGAGCTGGACCGCTTGAACCGCGTTATTCTGGCCGGGGGTTTCGCGAAGACCCTGGCGGCCAGCCTGCGTGTGGGCTGGCTGGCCGCCAAGGACGACCTGGTGCAGCGCCTGAGCGACATCAAGATGCTGGGCGCGCTCACCTCCAGCGAGCTCAGCGAACGGGTGGTGCACCGCATCCTGGCCGATGGCGCTTACCGCCGCCACGTCGAGCGCTTGCGCCTGCGCGTGGACGAGGCGCGCGCGCGCTGCCTCAAACGCCTGATCAAGCTCGGCTACACGGTGCCGAACGAGCCCCAGGCGGGTATGTTCATCTGGGCCGACTGCGGCCGCGACAGCGAGCAGCTGGCGCGCGAGGCCGCCGACCGCGGCCTGCTGATCCCACCGGGCTCACTGTTCTCGCCCACGCAGGCGCCTTCGCGCATGGCACGCATCTCGGTCGCCATCGTGGACGAGGAAAAAGTGTGGAAGGAACTGGCAGCCCTGAAATAGGGACGGCCCGACCAACTGGCGGTCCAGGTCGCGATGAAAGGGAAATGGAGCGTACGGGTGCAGCGCAGCCGGTGCGCCGTGCCGCATCAGGACTGCTTGAACAGCGCCGCCACCTTGCGCTTGGGGCGGATATTGGTCGACAGATTGCCGCGGTTGGTGACCGGTTTGGCCGCCGCTTCCCAAGGTGCGGGTTCGGCCGCCTCGGTGGCGGGTGCCTCGTAGGGGCGGTCGAAGAAAGGATCGGCCGGCGTGGCACGCGAGGCCGGACGCGGTGCAGCGTCCCGACGGCGCGGTGCGCTGCCTTCGCTGCGTTCCGCTCGCTCGCGGGGGCGTTCACCGCCCTCCCCACGTGTCTCCTCGCGGCCAGGCTCGCGCTCGTAAAGGCGGTGCCCTTCATTAAAGCGGCCCTGGCGGCGGATGTCCGGACGGTCTTCGTCGAACTCGACGGGCTCGATCTCGATCTTGGTCTTGATCAGCTTTTCAATCTCGGCCACCGACTTGACGTCGCGCGGCGAAACAAAACTCACCGCCACGCCCAGCGCGCCGGCGCGACCCGTGCGGCCAATGCGGTGCACATAGTCCTCGGCGTTGAAGGGGATGTCCATGTTGAAGACTGCCGGCACATCCTTGATGTCCAGGCCACGCGCGGCCACGTCGGTGCAGACCAGCAGATCCACCTCGCCCTTCTTGAAGGCGTCCAGGGCCTTGAGACGCTCGTCCTGGCTCTTGTCGCCGTGCAGGGCCGCAGTCTTCAGGCCGTCGCGCTCCAGCGCGCGGGCCAGCCGGGCACAGCCCAGCTTGCTGTTGACGAAGACGAAAGCCTGCTTCAGGTCCTTGTCCTTGAGCACCTGGCGCAGGGCGTGGCGCTTGTCGTCCTCGCCCACGCTGTAGAAATGCTGCTCCACCGTCGCGGCCGTGGCGTTGGAACGCGCGACCTCGATGGTGATCGGGTTCTGCAGGTAACTCGAGGCCAGGCGTTTGATCTCGGGCGAGAAGGTCGCGCTGAACAGGAGCGTGGTGCGCTGCTTGGGCAGGTGGCTGAGGATGCGCTGCAGGTCCGGCAGGAAGCCGATGTCCAGCATGCGGTCGGCCTCGTCCAGCACCACGTACTCGACCTGGTTGAGCACCGCGTTCTTGGCCTCGATGTGGTCCAGCAGGCGGCCCGGGGTGGCCACCAGCACTTCCACACCCTTCTTCAGCTCCAGGGTCTGCGGCTTCATGTCCATGCCGCCGAAGACCACGGCGCTGCGCAGATGGGTGTACTTGGCGTACATCTTGACCTGCTGGGCCACCTGGTCGGCAAGTTCGCGCGTGGGCAGCAGCACCAGGGCGCGCACCGGATGGCGGGCTGGGGAGGTGGAGGCGTTTTCGTGCTTGAGCAGGCGCTGCAGCAAGGGCAGCGAGAACGCCGCCGTCTTGCCCGTGCCGGTCTGGGCCGCGCCCATCACGTCCTGGCCCGCCAGCACCACCGGGATGGCCTGCGCCTGAATGGGCGTCATGGTTTCGTAGCCCATCTCGGCCACGGCACGCTTGAGCGGCTCGGCCAGGGTCAGGTCGGCGTAGCGTTTGGGGGCCGGAGCGGCCAGCTCGGGGGATTCGGCACGAATGTCGTCGTTCATTGCCCTGAATTATCCCCTATTGGGGCGATCTCGCCCGAAATCAGCCCTCTGGCGCAGCGTATCGACAGGACAAGGCCCCGCCGCTACAGTGGCGGCGCAGCACGGGAGCCCTTGCACCTTGAACTTGGATCTCTACACGCAGTACTACTTCTTCGGCGTCATCGACCTGATGCAGGGCGTCAGCCTGTACCTGCTCTGGCGCCGGGAGAAACAACCCTACCTGATGCTGTGGGCACTGGGGTTCGGCGTCAGCGCCGCGGGTTTCCTGCTGATCACCCTGCGCCAGACCCCGCTGACGCCGCTGGCCCTCATCATCGGTAGCGCCACCCTGGTCACCCTGGGCCTGGCCTTGATGCACGCGGGGCAATGCGCCATCTTGCGCCAGCGCGAACTGCGAGGCCGTTTTCGGGACGCCCTGCGCTGGAGTTGGCCTTACACGCTCGCCGCCATCGAACCCCTGGCGCTGTGGCTGGCCCGTGCCGACGCCGACCGGCTGACCCAGGTGCATTCCGCTGTGCTGTGCCTGATCGCGGTCTTCGGACTGACGGCGCTGGCACGGGCCCGCTACCAGTCCGAACAGATCACCCGGCTCGGCCACAGCCGTCGCGACCCCGTGATCTTCTGGACACTGCTCATCGTGCTGATGGTCACGCGCGTCGTGATCGCGGAGAACTTCACCGAACTCTTCCTGCGATTCGAAGGACTGATCTACGGACTGCTGGCGCTGCAAGTGCTGGGCATGGTGGCGGCGCATGTGGGCCTGTTCGCGGCCTTCATGAACATGCACATGGCGGCACTGAACGCGGAGCTACGCACGCGCTCCGCCGCACTGGAAATAAGCCTGGAACAACTGCGCTGGATCAGCGAGACCGACGCCCTGACCGACTTGCCCAACCGGCGCAAGTTCAACGAGACGCTGGCCACAGAATGGGCGCGCGCCACGCGACGCGGGCAGCCTCTGGCCTTGCTGATGATCGACATCGACCACTTCAAGACCTACAACGACCACTACGGCCACCCCCAAGGCGACCGCTGCCTGGAACGCGTGGCCCGCATCCTGCGTGCCGCCGCGCAACGCCCCGGTGATCTGGCCGCGCGTTACGGCGGCGAGGAATTCGCCCTCATCCTGCCGGAAACGGACACCGCGGGCGGGGAACAATTGGCGCTAAAAGTCCTGGACGCCGTGCGGGCGCAGCGCATTCCGCACGCAGCAACGCCGCTCCCAGGCGGCATCGTGACCCTCAGCATCGGAGTGGCCGCCTACAACCCCGTGAGGAGCGGCTTGCGCTGGGAGGACACCTCCAGCAAGGCCACAAGCGGGCCGCCCGGCGGCACGGCCCAGATGGAGCAGCTCATCAAGCGCGCCGACGCGGCGCTGTATGAAGCCAAGCGCCGGGGCCGCAACCGCCTGGCCGTGGCAATCGAGGAAATGGCGGTGGCCTGAAGCCCGCACCTTGGCGGGCGCAAGCCCGCAAGCGCCTTCAGGTCTTGGGCAGGGTCACGCCGCTTTGGCCCTGGTACTTGCCGCCCCGGTCCTTGTAGCTGGTCTCGCAAACCTCGTCGCTCTCGAAGAACAGCACCTGGGCACAGCCCTCGCCCGCGTAAATCTTGGCTGGCAGTGGCGTGGTGTTGCTGAATTCCAGTGTCACGTATCCCTCCCACTCCGGCTCGAAAGGCGTGACGTTGACGATGATGCCGCAGCGCGCATAGGTGCTCTTGCCCAGGCAGATCGTCAGCACACTGCGCGGGATGCGGAAATACTCGACCGTGCGTGCCAGTGCGAAACTGTTGGGCGGGATGATGCAGACATCGCTTTCGATGTCCACGAAGCTCTTCTCGTCGAAGTTCTTCGGGTCGACCACGGTGCTGTGGATGTTGGTGAATACCTTGAACTCGCGCGCGCAGCGGATATCGTAGCCGTAGCTGCTGGTGCCATAGCTCACGATTCTTTGCCCGTCGGCTGCGTGCTTGACCTGACCCGGCTCGAAGGGCTCGATCATCCCGTGCTGCTCGGCCATGCGGCGGATCCATTTGTCGCTCTTGATGCTCATGGGGTGTTCCTGAAATTGGGGTGGGATTGTAGGTGGGACGCTACTGGTCCCCACGGCTAGGCCCGCCTTGCGCCCGGGGCCACCGAGTCTCAGCGCACCACGAACAGCCCCACCATCAGCTCGCGCAGCCAGCGGTTGGCCGGGTCAGCCTCGAAACGGCGGCTCCAGTGCAGGGAGACGGTGAAGTCGCGCAGCGGGAACGGCGGCTCGATCAGCGCGTAACCCTGCGCGGCAAAGCCCCGGGCGATGTTGCGCGGCATGACCAAGGCCAGGTCGGTCACGGCCACGATGCCCGGCAGAGCCATGAAATGCTCGGCGGTCAGGCGGATGCGGTCTTCCAGCTTGAGCCCCTGCAGGATGCGCAGCGTGTCCGCATGGGTCCGCCCGGCCACGAACTCCAGCGTGCGCAGGGCCTCCAGCAGGGCCGCGCCCTTTTTGCGTTGAGCCACGACCAGGAAGGGATGGCCCGCGCGCAGCATGACGATGTAGCGGTCCTGCAGCAGTTGCACGCGCTGGGTGTCTTTCACCATGGGGAGGAAGCCAAAGGCGAAGTCGATGCGGCCCTCGTCCAACGCCGTGCCGATCTCGCCGCGCGGCAGCGGCAAGGTCTGCACCCGCACGCCGGGCGCGCGCTCGCGCAGCGTGGTGATCAGCTCGGGCAGGAAACGGCTTTCGCCCATGTCGCTCATGTGCAGGCGAAAGGTGCGCGTGGACTGGCGCGGGTCAAAAGCCGCGCTTTCATTGAGTGCTGCTTCCAGCGTGCCCAGGGCCTGCCGGACCGCGCCGGCCAGCCGGTCGGCGCGCGCCGTGGGCTTGACACCGCCCGCCCGACGCTCGAACAAGGCATCGCCCAACAGCAGGCGCAGACGACCCAGCCCGTGGCTGGCCGCGGGCTGGGTCAGGCCCACGGCCTCGGCCGCGCGGCTGACGCTGCCCAGGCGGTAGGTGGCGTCGAACAGGCGCAGCAGGTTGAGGTCCAGCTCGTTGATATGCATGTCGCTCATATTACATATCTCGCAGATGCTATTGAAGAATGAAACGACAGGCACGACACTGCCGCAGGTTTCAGGCCCGGTGCCTGTAGACAAACAACAAAGAACGCACGAGGAGACCCACGCGTGGAAGTTTCATTCAGCCAGGAAATCAAGTCCCTGGCGCTGGGGCAAGGCCAGACCTTCCATGGCGAGGGCATCCTGGCCATCACCAAGGCGCTGCTGCAATCCGGCGTGTCCTATGTGGGCGGTTACCAGGGCGCGCCGGTCTCGCACCTGCTGGACGTGATGGTGCAGGCCAAGGGCTACATGGACGAACTCGGCGTGCACGTCGAGGCCTGCTCCAACGAAGCCTCGGCCGCCGCCATGCTGGGCGCCTCCATCCATTACCCGCTGCGCGGCGCCGTGACCTGGAAGTCCATCGTCGGCACCAATGTCGCGGCCGACGCGCTGTCCAACCTGGCCTCGCCAGGCGTGACAGGCGGCGTGCTCATCGTCGTCGGCGAGGACTACGGCGAGGGCGCCAGCGTGATCCAGGAACGCACGCACGCCTATGCGCTCAAGTCCGGCATGGTGCTGCTGGACCCGCGCCCCGACCTGCAATGCATGGTGGACATGGTGGAGCACGGTTTCGCGTTGTCCGAAGCGTCCAACATGCCGGCCATCCTGGAATTGCGCATCCGCGCCTGCCACGTGCGGGGCAGCTTCGCGGCGCGCGACAACCGGGCGCCCCGCATCTCCACCCGCGCGCTGATGGAAGAGCCGGCAACCTTCAATTACGACCGCCTGGCCCACCCGCCCGTGACCTTCCGCCATGAAAAGCTCAAGATCGAGCAACGCCTGCCGGCCGCGCGCGCCTACGTGCGCCAGCACCAGCTCAATGAACTTTTTCCCGGCAAGCACAGTGATCTGGGCATCGTCGTGCAGGGCGGTCTCTACAACACCCTGATCCGCACCTTGCAGCAGTTCGGGCTGGCCGACGCCTTCGGCCGCAGCGACGTCCCGCTGATGGTCCTCAACGTGACCTACCCGCTGGTGCCCGAGGAGTTGACAGAATTCTGCGTCGGCAAGCGCGCCGTGCTCATGGTCGAGGAAGGCCAGCCCGAGTACATCGAGCAGGAACTCGCCACGATGCTGCGCCGCGCCGACATCCAGACCCCGCTGCATGGCAAGGACATGCTTTCGATGGCTGGCGAGTATTCGGCCGAGGTCATGGCCAGCGGCCTGGAGAATTTCCTGAGGCGGTACCGCAATGAGCTGCTGCCCGCGGCCGTGCCCGAATGGCTGGCCGGCAACCGCGAACGGCGCACCGCAATCGCCCGCGAGATCGCCAAGGACGGCGGCCAGCCCCTGCCAGGCCGCCCGCCGGGCATGTGCATCGGCTGCCCCGAGCGCCCCGTGTTCTCGGCGCTGAAGATCGCGCAGCAGCAGGTGGGCGATGTGCACATCGCGGGCGACATCGGCTGCCACGCACTCGCCACCTTCGAGCCTTTCTCTTTCGGCCACTCCATCCTGGGCTACGGCATGTCGCTGGCCAGCCGTGCCGGTGTCTCACCCATGATGAATCGGCGCGTGCTCTCGGTCATGGGCGACGGTGGCTTCTGGCACAACGGCCTGCTGACCGGCGTGCAGAGTGCGCTGTTCAACGGTGACGACGCGGTGCTGCTGATCTTCAAGAACGGCTACACCTCGGCCACCGGCACGCAGGACATCATCTCCACCCCCGATGACGAAGCCAAGACCAGCGCCAGCGACAAGCGCGCCAGCGTGGTCCACACCAACCAGACCATCGAGAGCACGCTCAAGGGCCTGGGCGTGCAGTGGTTGCGCACCGTCACGACCTACGAGGTCGACAACGTGCGCAAGACCCTGGTGGATGCCTTCACCTCCGACTTCAACGGCCTCAAGGTCATCGTGGCCGAGGGTGAATGCCAGCTCGAACGCCAGCGCCGCATCAAGCCCTGGCTGGCGGGCCTGCTGAAAAAAGGCCAACGTGTCGAACGCGTGAAGTACGGCGTGGACGAAGACGTCTGCAACGGCGACCACGCCTGCATCCGGCTCTCGGGCTGCCCCACGCTCACGCTCAAGGACAACCCCGACCCCCTGAAAGTAGACCCCGTGGCGACCGTGATCGACGGTTGCGTGGGCTGCGGGCTCTGCGGCGCCAACGCGCATGCGGCCACGCTCTGTCCTTCCTTCTATCGGGCAGAAGTGGTGCAGAACCCTCATTGGCACGAGCGGCTGCTGGCATCGGTGCGGCGGTCCGTCGTGCGGGTCTTGCAGCCAGCTTGAACCTGACCCGAGACCAAAGACATGACCCAACAACCCATATCCCTCCTCCTCTGCGCCCTCGGCGGCGAAGGCGGCGGTGTGCTGACCGAATGGCTGGTCGGAACGGCGCGTCACGCCGGCTACCCCGTGCAGGCCACTTCCATCCCGGGCGTGGCCCAGCGCACGGGCGCGACGACTTATTACCTCGAGGTCTTTCCCACCCTCCAATCCGAGCTGAAGGGGCTGCGCCCCGTGCTGGGCCTCTACCCCATGCCCGGCCGGCTGGACGCTCTGGTTTCCAGCGAGTTGTTGGAAACGGTACGTCAGCTCAGCCTGGGCCATGCCAGCCGTGATCGCACGCTGGTGATCAGCTCCACCGCGCGCACGCTGACCACGGCGGAGAAGATGCAGCTGGGCGATGGCCGGCGCGACACAGCGCGGCTCGCGCAGTTGATCGCCGCGCACAGCCAGACCCACCACCTGATCGACATGGCCGAGCTCACCCGCCAGGCGGGCACCGTGGTCAGCGCCGTTTTGCTGGGCTGCATCGCGGCCAGTGGCTTGCTGCCCATGAAGCGCGCGGACTATGAACAGGTCATCGGCGGCGTAGGCAGCATGGCACTAGCCAGCCTGCGTGGTTTCGCCCTGGGCTTCGAGGCCGTGAGCGCGCAACGACAGCAGGTGAACTACATCAGCCAGGTGCTGAGCGCGCCGCCCGCCCCGTCCCCCGATGTCGCGGCGGCCGCGCAGGCCGTGCCCGCCCCGCCGACCGACGTGGCGGCACGTTTCCCGTCCACGCTGCACGCGCTCATCACGCTGGGCTGCGCGCGCCTGACCGAATACCAGAACACCGCTTATGCACGGCGCTACATCGATCGCCTGCAGGCGGTGCTGGAGGCCGAGCGTCAGAGCGACCCACAAGGTCGGCGCGGCTGGGCCGTCACCCGCGAGATGGCGCGCTGGCTGGCACTGTGGATGGCCTTCGACGACATCGTGCGCGTGGCCGACCTCAAGAGCCGCGCCAGCCGCTGGCAACGCGTGATCGGCGAAGTCAAGGCCGAGGATGAAGACCTGCTCAAACTCTACGACCACTTCAAGCCTGGCGTGCCCGAGTTCGCAGCCCTGCTGCCGCAGCGCCTGGCCCAGCGCTTGCTGGCCTGGGACCGCAGCCGCATGCTCGCGGGCAAGACGCCCTGGGCCCTGCCGCTCAAGATCGGCACGCACACCGTGACGGGCATGCTGGCCCTGCGCCTGCTGGCCCGGCTCAGGTGGCTGCGCCCGCATGGCAGCCGCTTCATCACCGAGCAGGCCCTGATTGACGAATGGCTGACCGCCGTCACGCAGCAAACGGCGCACCACTGGGACAGCGGCTTCGAGATCGCCCAATGCGGCCGCCTGATCAAGGGCTATGGCAGCACCAACGAACGCGGCAAGGACAATCTGCTGCACGTCGTGCGACATCTGGCGGCGGCCCCGCATTTCGCCGACGGCACGGCGCGCGCGGCCGCCATCGCCGCTGCGCGTCTAGCCGCGCTGTCCGACGATGCCGGGCAAGCCCTGGACCAGACCCTGAAGCAGCACGGCGCACCGGCAAGACCGCTGAAAGCGCAACCCATACGCTGGGTGCGCAAGCCGGCGATGAAAAAAACCACCTGATGCAGAACCAACGATTTTTTCAACGAGGAGACACCAGCATGACATCCCCATCCACCTCCACCCTGCGCCGCGCGCTGCTGGTCACCAGCGTCGCCATCGGCGGCCTGACCCTGGGCCTGCTGCCCCAACAGGTGGCCGCCCAGGCCTACCCGAACAAGCCGGTCAAGGTCATCGTGACCTTCCCGCCCGGTGGCGTGGCCGACACGCTGGGCCGCCTGGTCACGGCGCCGCTACAGGACGCTCTGGGACAGCCTGTGGTGGTGGAAAACCGCGCTGGCTCGGGCGGCAACATCGGCGGCGACGCGGTCGCCAAATCGCCGGCCGACGGCTACACCCTGCTCATGGGCTCGGGCGGCCTGGTGTCGGTGAATCCGCACATCTACGAGCGCATGCCCTTCAACCCGACCAAGGACATCGTGCCCGTGGCCGCGGTCGCGCGCGTGGCCGTGTTCCTGGTGGTGCGCAAGGACCTGCCGGTCAACAACGCCCAGGAATTCGTTGCCTACCTCAAGGCCAACCCAGGCAAGCTGTCCTACGGCTCACCGGGCAACGGCAGCTCGCCGCACCTGGCCGGTGAAATGTTCAAGAGCATGACGGGCACCGACGCCCTGCATGTGCCCTACAAGGGCGCGGCCCCGGCGCTGAACGACCTGCTGGCCGGCCAGATCGACTTCTCCTTCGACCCGGGCATCGCCCTGCCGCATGTGCAGGCGGGCAAGCTCAAGCTGTTGGCCGTGGGCAGCCCGCACCGCGTGGCCATCGTGCCCGACACGCCCACCGTGGACGAAGCCACGGGCCTGAAAGGCTTCGACGCCGACAGCTACTTCGGTTTCTATGCCCCGGCCGGCACGCCCGCCGCCGTCGTCACGCGCCTGAACACCGAAATCAACAAGATTCTGGGCACCACCGCCGTGAAGGAGCGCATCAACGCCGTGGGCGGCGCCGCCGCGCCCATGACGCCCAAGCAGTTCGCCGCCAAGGCGGACGAAGACTCCAAGCGCTTCGGCAAGCTGATCCGCGAACGCGGCATCAAGGGCGACTAAGAAATGTTGGCCCCCACGCTCCGCCGTTGCACGGGTCGCTGCCCCCAAGCACAGGCCTGTCCTGCGCTTCGCTTGGAATCGGGGCCGTCGCCCGCCTTGGGGCGGCCCCGCAGCGACCGGTGAGTGCAAGCATGTCGAAAACGGTCACTTACCTCCAGCGCGTCGAGTTCGGCGATTGCGACCCGGCGCGTATCGTCTGGTTCCCCAACTTCTTCCGTTGGATCGATGCGGCTTCGCGCCATTTCTTCATCGAATGCGGGGTGCCGCCCTGGCACGAGACCGAACAGGCCACGGGCCTGATCGGCACGCCGCTGGTCGACACCCATGCGCGCTTCGTCAAGACGGCCAGCTATGGCGATGTGCTGCACATCCGCGTGCAGGTGGCCGAATGGCGTGAGAGGAGTTTTGTGCAGCGCTACCGCATCGAACGCATGAAACCTGACACGACCACCGCGGAGATGGACCTCATCATGGAATGCGACGAGGTCCGCATCTTCGCGGCGCGTCGCGAGGACGGCGAGGGCATCCGGGCCATTCCCATTCCGGCTGACATCCGGGCGCTGTGCAGTTGAGGACAGCCCCCGGACAGCCACGCAATCTGGCCGCATGCGAGGCCGCCTTCCGAGGCGAGCGGCGGCCTGCGCGCCCCTGACTTGCCCGCGCCTTGCATGGGTGGTACCAGCGCAACGGCAAGACCGTCCAGATCAGCAGCGGCGACACCCCGCCCCCGCCCCCGCCCCGCGCACGCGCACGCGTACGCGGCAAGACCGCTGTCGTGCTATCTTGGACGGCCCCTCGCCTTCCCCAGCACGCTGACGCACGCCATGAACGCCGAACCCTCGCCAGGCCACCTCCTGCTGGCTCGTCTGGATGAACTCGCCCAGCAGCAGAACGCCTTGCCCTGCCTGTGCGTGCGCGCCCTTCAGGCCCACCACATCAAGGCCGTGGACATCACCGGCCCCATGCTGGTGATTCCGCTGCGCGGGGTCAAGCGCTGCCGCGAGGGCGATGACTGGCTGCGCGTCGAGCCAGGCCAGATGCTGCTGGTGCCGGGCGCGCGCAGCCTGGACGTGGAGAACATTCCGGACAGCGGCACCGGCGACTATTCGGCCATCACCATCGCCATCGAGCCCGCAACGCTGGAAGCGGCGCGTCAGTTGCTGCACGGCCGCGCTTTCGCAGAACCCGGTCCCGTGGCCACGCTGGCCCTGGACGATGTGGCGCTGGCCTTGCTGCACTGGGTGGACGCGCTGCTGGCAGGCGAAACCGTTTTCGCCTGCCACGCGATGGCCGGTGTGGTGCTGCGCCTGCACACGCTGGGTTTCGGCAGCCTGCTGGCGCCAGTGACACCCAGCCTGGCCGAGCAGATCCGCGCCATGGTCGTGGCCGATCCGGCACGGGAATGGAGTTCAGGCGACATCGAACAAATCCTCGGACTCAGTGGCGCCACCCTGAGGCGCCAACTCGCCGCTGCCGGCACCTCCTTGCGCGCGCTCATCACCGGCGCACGCCTGGCCCAGGCGCTGACATTGCTGCAAAGCACCCGCCTGCCGGTGAAATCGGTGGCCATGCGTGTCGGTTACGCCTCGACCGCCAGTTTCAGCAAGCGTTTCACGCAGCGTTATGGCGTGGAGCCTTCGCGCGTCGGCAGCCCCTGAACGGATCGCGCGCGATTCTGAGCGCTTCGCGTCGACACGCTTGCCTACACTGATTTCAGCAGCTTCCGCTGCCACTCCTTCTTGAGATTGAAATCAGACATGCATACACCCATCCTTCTCCTGCGTCGCGGCCTGCTGGCCCTCGGCCTCGCTCTGTCTACCCTGAGCCTGCACGCGGCACCGCCTGCTCAGAACACCCAGGTGCCGGGGTATTACCGTCATGCCATCGGCAACTTCGAAGTGACAGCGCTGTACGACGGCTTCGTTGACCTCGGCACGCCCCTGCTCAAGGGCTTGCGCGCCGACCAGATCCAAAGCCTGCTGGCGCGCATGTTCATCGACAGCAGCCAGGGCGTGCAGACCGCGGTCAACGCCTACCTCGTGCACACCGGCGAGCACCTGGTGCTGGTCGATGCCGGCGCGGCCAGCTGCTTCGGCCCCAGCCTGGGCCAGGTGCAGGACAACATCCGCGCCGCCGGTTACCAGCCTGAGCAGGTGGATGCGGTGCTGCTGACCCACCTGCACCCCGATCACCTCTGCGGCGTGCTCGACAAGCGCGGCCAGGCCGCCTTCCCCAAGGCCACGCTCTGGGCCGCGCAACAAGACATCGCCTTCTGGCTGGACGAGAAAACAGCCAACGCGGCGCCGAAGGACAACCAACCGTTCTTTCGCATGGCCATGGACGCGGTGCGCCCGTATCAGAGCGCCGGACGCCTGCGCAGCTTCCAGGCTGGCGACACCTTGCTGCCCGGGGTGAGCGTGGTCGGCACACCGGGCCACACGCCCGGCCACAGTTCCTACCTGTTCAGCTCCGGCACGCGCAAGCTGCTGGTCTGGGGCGACATCGTCCACAGCCACGCCGTGCAATTCAGACACCCGGAGGTGTCGCTGGAGTTCGACGTGAACCAGGCGCAGGCCATCACCACGCGCAAGGCCCTGTTCCAGCGCGCGAGCGAAGCGGGTTGGGCCATCGCCGGTGCCCACCTGCCCTTCCCGGGTCTGGGGCATGTGCGCAAGGACCCTCAGGGTTACGCCTGGGTGCCGGTGGAATTCGGCCCGATCCGCGGCGATCGCTGATACGGCCTGGCCCGGCGAGGCAACTGAGCGAGCCTGCCACGAGCGCGCGCGGGGCTTGGTCGATGAACAGGCGAGGCGTTTGCTATTTCAAGCGCCAGACGCGCGAGCTCGTCGGTGTCTCCCTGCGCACACGCACCTTGATGCCCGCGCAGTCGATGCCATAGGTTTCGTGCTGCAGGCGAGCGGCCGTGCGATGGTCCACCAGCACGCTGTCCCCCACCTCCATGCGCATCAACAGCTCGATGCGTTGCACGCGTGCGCTGGCGATCACTGTGCGCATTGGCACGTTGTGCTCGATCGGCACGCGGGCGAGGTCGGTCGTGCGGGTGAGCCCGGCACGTGTCGGATTGGCCGTTGCCACTGGGAGCAGGTCAGGCCAGGGCGAACGCTTGGGCATCTTGGCCACGAGGGTCAGAGGGGGCTCGGGTGGATTCATCTCGGGGTCTCCACGATCAATAGCCAAAGCCAGAGCACGCTGCCAAAGGCCAGCACGGATGCACCCAGCAGCTTCGCCATCCAGACCGCGACCAGACGCTTGCGAAACGGCGGCTTGCGCTGCGGCGAATCCCAACGCGCCACGAAGGAACAGCCCCTGCAGGGCGGTCTGCGCTGCTGGCAGATCCCCAGGAAGTCGCAAGGGCTGCGACGCAATGGAAAAATGATCGAAAGGCGTCTGGCCATGCTTCATCTCCTTGGTCGGCGGAGGGGTTGTGCGTCGTGGGCAGTGTTTCCCGACGCGCGCCCAAAGTCTGTGCGCTATCGAACACAGACGACCAAGGGCTTGCGCGAAGGGTGTCCCGGACCCGGGGACTCAGGGCAGCAGCCGGTCGTAGGCCGCGGCATCCTTGGCGTAACAGCTGCAAGCGGCGGCCTCCAGGCCAGGGCGGTCGAGCACCGACAGGAAACCATGGTGGTATTTGATCAAGCCGTCACGCTGCAAACTGCTCGCCGCCTTGGTGATGCCGACGCGACGAACGCCCAGCAGATAGGCCATGAACTCGTGCGTCATATGGAAGCTGTCCGCATGCGAACGGTCCTGGCTCATGAGCAACCAGCGCGCGAGCCGCGGACTGACCTGGTGGAAATGCACGCACACCGCCTGGTTGCCCAGCTGCGTCATGCGCACATGCAGATAACGCTGCACGATACGGACCAGCGCGGTGCTGTCATGCAATTGCTGGCGAAACATGCTGGTCTTCATCTGCCAGGTCGCTCCCGGCCCCTGCACCAAGCCATGGAAAGGCGCCAGGGACTCGCCCAGCAGCAGATGCTCACCCAGCATGCCTTCACTGCCGATCATGCCGACCTCCAGGCTGGGCCGCCCTTCATTGCTCGCGATCAAGGAGATGAAGCAATCGACCGGGAAGTAGACATGGCGCATCGCTTGCCCGGACTCACAAAGCACCTCGGACAGTTGCACATCGATCGACTGGCATCCCGCCATGAATTGAGCCCGATCCTTGCGCGGCAGTGATTGGATCAGACGGTTTCCAGAGCTTTTCATACGGACTTTCGTGAGGTTGAGAACCGGCGAAAGTCACGACACGCGCATCACCAAACGCCACCAAGACCTAGGCCAAACAGCCCACAGTACAGTAGAAAACCACGCTTGACTGTGTTGCAACACACACAGGACCGGAATGCATGACGGAATGCACCTCAGGCTGTGCCCGGGACCAGTAGCAAGGGCCCGGCACGCGTCAACTCGGCATGACGGGCGGCAGCAGGCGGTCGTATTCCTTCTTGACGACGCCATAACATTCGCAGGCCATCCGCTCAAGACCAGGACGGTCCAGCACCTCGATGTGCCCGCGCGAATAACGGATCAAACCCATCCGCTGCAGCTTGTTCGCGTTTTCGGTCACGCCTTCGCGTCGCACGCCCAGCATGTTGGAAATCAACTCCTGGGTCATGTACAGATGGGGCGTGGACAGGCGATCCAGGCTGACCAGCAGCCAACGGCAGAGCTGCTGCTCCACGGAATGGTGCCGATTGCAGACGGCGGTCTGGGAAATCTGCGCGATGAGCGCTTGGGCGTAGCGCAGCATCAGGTGCATGACGGAGAGAGAACGGTTGAACTCTTCCTTGATGACGTTGGCCCTGAGGCGGAAGGCCTGTCCGGCGCTCTGCACCACGCCCCGGCTGGGCGAGGTTTCCCCGCCGAGAAACAGCGCGATGCCGACGATGCCCTCGAAACCCACGATGGCAATCTCCGCTGAAGAACCGTTTTCCGTGACGTACAGCAGGGAGACGATGGCCGACGTGGGGAAATACACATTAGCCTGCGCATGGCCGGATTCATAGATCACCTGGCCGAGTTTCAACTCGACAGGTTCCAGCAGGGGCCACCAACGCAGCCATTCCTCGGCGGGCAAAGCGGCCAACAGCTGATTGCTCAGAGGGTCACGCGGGTCCATGGTCACACCTCCCAATTGGCCAGTTCCTGAAATCAAGCGCTGCGCCAAACCGGTTGGAAGTGCAAGCATTCAAGCGGCGGGCATGACCCATTATGTGCGCTAGCGCACACAAGAGCCAGAAAGCTCCACACCGCCGCCGGCAGACGGCGGTGCCCCTATTGCCGCGTGGTCGTCATTTCTTGTTTCCGTCGATCCACGAATCACTGAACAGGCGTTGCCATTCGCTGATCTGCTTCTCCGCGGCATCCTTGCCCAGGCTGTAGTGCTGCTGGATCTTTCCGGCCAATTGCTCGCGTTTACCGGAAATGACCTTGAGGTCGTCGTCCGTCAGCTTGCCCCACTGCTCCTTGACCTTGCCCGTGACTTGTTTCCAGTTGCCTTCAATGCGATCCCAGTTCATGTTGTTTCCTTGCTTGATATGTGACAAAAAATCTCCGACCAGCCTCTGCCGTTCACGGACGAACTGAGATTTCATTCTTCACGGCCTTCACGCCCTTGACATTGCGGGCGATGCTTTCCGCCGTGCTCTTTTCCGTCGCGTTCTTGGCGAAACCCGAAAGCTGGACGACGCCGTTCAGGGTTTCCACGCTGATGCTCGATGCGTCGACCTGTCTGTTGTCGACGAAACGCGCCTTGATGGAAGTGGTGATCGCCGAGTCGTCGATGTACGCGCCGACGGTTTCCTGGCCTCGGGTGACGGCGCAGCCGGACACGAGCAGCAGGGTGAGGGTGATCGCGACAGTGGCCATCGCGTTCTTGTTTTTCATGATGATTTCCTTGGGTTGGTTGAAACAAATGTCGTGCGGTCCGCCAGACTCAGTGGGCGAGCCAGGATTGCAGTTCCTCCGCATGCGCACGCTCCTCTTCCACGATCTCCTCCAGCAAACGCCGGGGAAATACGTCCTGCGCGTCCATCCAATGGACGATTTCCGCGTACTTGACGAGGAGGGCGCGCTGTGACTTCAAATGGGACGCGATCATCGACGGCAGGTCGTGGTGGTATTCATGGGTGGCGCGGCTCATGCGCATCACCAGATCGGGCGAATAGTCCAGGTCTCCGCCCAGCGCGGCGATGTACCGGGCCAGCTTGTAGGCATGGGCCAGTTCTTCATGGGTATGGAGCAGAAACTCAGCGGTCATCTGCGGCCGCATGCCAGTATCGGCCGACAGGTGGTTGTAGCGAATCACACACACCAGCTCCTTGATCAGGGAATCCTTGAGCAGCCGCAGGACCTGCTCTTTCACATCAATGACCTCGGGTCGGTGCACGGCGGGTACATCACCCGCGAAGTTGGATGCGAACCTTGCACGCATGAGAGGGGTCTCCTTCCGCAGAAGCCGATCGAAGTGATCAACGCAACGCAGACCTTAAAACGACGCGTGGGAAGCAGTCTGTTCGGTATCGAACATGAACAGGGTTGAAGTCCGACGGTCTGTTCTCACCGCTCTGTTCGATGGCGCACCGACCCGAAAAGTTCGAACCCCCATGCTGGGTGTCCATTCCCGAAGCTCATCCTCCAGCGCCGGGCCAATTGATTCTTTCCCCATGCAGGAATAGGAACACCCATGAATACGCTTTTGAAACCTCGAATCTCGCCCCCTGCCGCGCAAGGGATCCTGCGGTCCTTGCTTGTCATCTCCACGCTGATCCTGGCGGCCTGCGCATCGGGCCCGCCCGCGCCGACCGCGCAGCTGGCCGCTTCCTCGGCGGCGATCGATCAGGCGGTGGACGCTGGCGCCAGCGATCTGGCGCCATCCGAACTGAGCACTGCCCGCGACAAACTCGAACGCGCCTATCTCGCGATGAAAAACAACAACAACGTGCAGGCCCTGATCCTGGCCGAACAGGCACAGGTCGACGCCCAACTGGCCGTGACGCGCGCACGCACGGCCAAGGCGACACGGGCAACCCGATTGCAATGAACGGACACCGGGTCCGGCGCGAAGAAATCAGGCGCGACGAGCGCCAAACCACCCTAACGAGATCCTCCATGAAACACTTCTTATCCCTGTCTCTGAGCGCCGTGGCACTGGCCGCGCTGAGCGCCTGCAACATGATTCCGACCGACAAGACGCAGCTTGCGCTTGCACGCGACGCGAATGCGGCGGCCCACAACAATCCGCAAACCGTGGCGCTGGCTGCCAGCGAGCTGCAACTGGCGGATGCCGCCATGCGACGCGCCAATCAGGCAGAAGTCGCTCGCGAATCGAACGACACCGTGAACCACCTGGCCTACATGGCCCAGCAGCGCACGACCATCGCGCAGGAAGTGGGCCAGCAGAAATCCGCCGAACGGGGCCTGGCCGAAGCCAACGCCGCGCGGGACCGCCTGCAGCTCGAAGCTCGCACCCGCGAAGCGGACGCCGCGCGCCAGAACACCGTGACGGCGCAGAATCAGACACGCGACGCCGAGGCCCGCAACAGAGAGCTGCAGTCGCAGATCAGGGACCTGAACGCCCGGGCCACTCCCCGCGGCCTGGTCATCACCATCAACGATGTGCTGTTCACCTCCGGCCAAGCCGAACTCCGGGCGAGCAGCATGCGCAACATCGACAAGCTCGTGGTCTTCCTCCAGAACTATCCTCAGCGCAACGTTCTGATCGAGGGCTTCACCGACAGCACTGGCAGCGATGCGTTCAACATGGACCTCTCGCAACGGCGCAGCGCGGCTGTTCGCGCCAGCCTCATCGACAAAGGCGTGAAGCCCGAGCGCATCGCCGCGCGAGGTTATGGCGAATCTCATCCGATCGCCAACAACACCTCGTCCGGTGGACGGCAGTTGAACCGGCGCGTGGAGATCATCGTCTCCAACGACACCGAGGCGATTCCCCCGCGGTGATTGCACGCGACATACGAGGATCGGTGAATCGCAGGTCCACGTCCGCGCTATGTGCGCTTTCGAACAGTCAGATGTCGCGCCGAGTCTTAAGGTCGGAACTCATGCCAGCCGAGAAAGCTCGGTGTCATGCCCTGGCTCCAGGACCCACCCAGCGGGACCGTTCAACCATCAACACTAGGTTTACACAATGACTCAATCACGATTCCTCCTCTCCGGCATCTGCGTGGCCCTCGCCACCCTGACCCTGGCGACAGGCGCCTCGGCGCAAAACAGCATGTACGACGACGGCAACAGCTACTTTGAGCTGACCACTGGCCGGACCCATTTCGGCCTCGGCGGCGGCAACGGCTTCTACCACTCGGACCACCTCGACCGGTCCTACGGCGTCGCCATGGGTCGCTACTTCCAATCCAGCAACCTGGGCATGGAACTCGGCTACACCGACTTCGGCGATGTCCATCGGCTCGGCCGCAGCACCGAGGCCCAGGGCATCAACCTGAGCCTGATCGGTCGGGCACAGCTCGGTAACGCCTTCAACGTTCTCGGCCAGATCGGCGGGGTGTATTCCCGCACGGATGTGTCGTCGCGGCCGGGTTCGGGCGCAAGCGACACGGGCACCGAGCATGGTCTGGACTGGACTTATGGCGTCGGACTGGAATACGTCTTCACGCGCCGCGTCTCCGGCGTGCTTCAGTACGACGGCTACCGGATGGACTTCGCGGACAAGGGGCGGGAACGCATCACGAACCTGGCCCTGGGCCTGCGTTATCTCTACTGATGAACTTGCGTCCTCCCGTGCGGGTCGGATTGGCCCGGCGTGGGAGGACGTTTCCCCGACTCGTTTCAAGGAATATGGTCATGTTTGAATCCCTCTCCCCTCCGAAGGAAAAACTCATCGGCGACGTGCATCAGGTGATCGAAGATGCCGAAGAACTGCTGCGCATGACGGCGAGCCAGGCCGGCGACGGCGTCGCGGCAGCCCGCGAGCGGATCCAGCAACGGCTACGCTCGGCCAGGACCAAGCTGACTGAATTGCAGGACGCCGCTGTGGATCAGGTCAAGGCGGCCAGCGCGGCCACCGATGCATTCGTGCACCAGAACCCCTGGTCCTCGATCGGCATCGGCGCCGCCCTGGGCCTGGTCGTGGGATTGGTCGTCGCGCGCCGCCGCTGAACACCCAGGCATGACCGCGCCTCCCAAAAGCCCGGGCCTGTTTGCCTCGACACGCCAGTTGCTCGACACGGCGCTGGAATGCGTGCAAGTCCGGCTGGCCCTGATCAGCAACGAAGTCGAGCAGGAAAAACTGCGCCTCTTCGATGGCCTGCTCTGGGCTGGTCTGGGCCTGATGCTGCTCAGCCTGGGCACGCTGCTGCTGGCAGCCTTTCTGGTCGTTCTGTTCTGGGACAGCCATCGGCTGCAAGCCCTGGGCATTCTGACCGTCCTGTTCCTGGGCTCGGGCGGCGGCTTGCTCTGCGTTGCGCAGGCACGCTTGCGCAAACCCGGCGGCCTGTTCAGCGGCAGCGCCGAAGAACTGCTGCGCGACCGCATCGCGCTGCGCGAGAAAGAGTGAGCATGCACCGCCGACGCCGTCGTGTACTGGTGCAAGAGCAGCAGCAACTTCTCCAGCGCAACGCCGAACTTCGCGTCGCCCTGTCACTTCAGAGCCAGGTGCTCAAGCCCACCCTGGCCCTGGCCGATCAGCTGCGGGCCGGTCTGCAGTGGCTGGGTCGCCACCCCGTCGGTCCGATGCTCGCCCTGGCCCTGCTGCTTCTGAAACGGCCAAGCCGCACCTTGCGGGGCCTGTCCCGAGTGGTCCTCATCGCGCAATTGCTGTCACGCGGCTGGCATGGACTGCGCGGCCTCTGGACACGACAGGTCGCACGCTGAGGCAGCGACTCCTCACAACACCAGCAGCGCGCGAAAATCGTTGACGTTGGTGTGGGTCGGCCCGGTCACCAGCAGGTCACCCAGCGCCTGGAAATACCCGTAGCTGTCATTGCGATCCAGATGGGTCTCGGCGGACAAGCCCAGTGCCGCGGCGCGCGCCAGTGTGTCGGGCGTGACAAAAGCACCCGCGTTGTCCTCGATACCGTCGATGCCGTCGGTGTCCGCGGCCAGGCCCCAGACGCCGGCCTGGCCCTGCAGGGCCAAGGCCAGGCCCAGGCAGAACTCGCCCGCCCGCCCGCCCCGGCCGGGTCGGGCCTCCGGGATCTCGCCGCGCCCGCGTGGCACCTCCGCCGGCTGAGGCCGCACGGTCACCGTGGTCTCGCCACCGCTGAGGATGACGCAGGGTCGGGCGAAAGGCTGACCCTCGCGCGCGACGAAACGCGCCAGCGCCGCATGCACCTTGCCGACCTCGCGCGATTCACCTTCCAGCTCGTCGCTGAGGATGTAGGCGTTCAGGCCGATCGCCTTGCCGAGCTCGCGCGCGGCCTCGGCGGCGGCTTGCAGCGATTCCTTGGGCGTGGCGATGAGGCGCACCGTCTGCCCCGCGAACACCGGGTCGGCAGGTTTGGGTGTTTCGTACGCCCCCTGTTCGAGCGCGGTCAACACCGCCGGCGGCAGGGCAATGCGGTAGCGCTGCAAAATCGACAGCGCATCGGCGCAGCTGCTGGCGTCGGGCACCGTGGGGCCGCTGGCGATGACGGACGGGTCGTCGCCCGGCACATCGCTGATGGTCAAGGTCACCACCCGCGCGGGCGCGCAGGCCGCGGCCAGCCGCCCGCCCTTGATGCGCGAAAGGTGCTTGCGCACGCAGTTCATTTCGCCGATGTTGGCGCCACTGGCCAGCAGCTCACGGTTGATGCGCTGCTTGTCGGCCAGCGTCAGCCCTTCGGCCGGCAAGGTCAGCAGCGCGGAACCGCCGCCGGAAATCAGGCACAGCACCAAATCGTCCGCCGTCAGGCCCTGCACGGTCTGCAGGATGCGCTGCGCGGCCACCATGCCGGCGGCATCGGGCACGGGATGAGCGGCCTCGACCACTTCGATGCGCTGCGGCAGGCCAGACGGACGCGGCGGCGTATGGCCGTAGCGCGTCACCACCAGGCCCTCCAGCGGCGCGTCGGGGCCCGCGTGCGCCGGCCACAAGGCTTCCACCGCTTGCGCCATCGCGCCCGCCGCCTTGCCCGCGCCGATCACGATGGTGCGGCCGCCACTGGCCCGTGAAGGCGGCGGCGGCAAGTGCGCCGCCATGGTGTGCAGCGGCAGGGCACGGCGCACGGCGGTCTGGTAGAGCAGTTGCAGGAACTCGCGTGGCTGCGTGCGTGGGTCGAGGCCGGGGGGGAGCGAAGAAGGCGAATTTTGGGGGGCCATGGTGTCTTGTATTTGTCTCCGGCGCGCATTGTGCGGCAGACGCACCGGCATGCTTGCTTCGTCGCGCACGCAGCCCGCGTGCTTCAGGCTTTCGGCAGGTCATCCCACCAGCGGTCGCCCAGGCGGGACTGCAGGTAGGCGATGAAGGCCATCACCTTGCCCGGCACCAGCTTCGGACTGGGGAACACGGCATGGATTTCCTGCTCGGGCAGCACATGGCCTTGCAGCACCTCGACCACGTGGCCGCTCTTGAGCGACTCACTGGCCACGTAGCGCGGCATGGCCGCGATGCCATAGCCATTGCGCGCGGCGGCCAGCACGGCGGACAGGTTGTTCGAGCGCAGACGTCCGGCCACTGGCACGGTGACGGCCTCGCCCTTGGGGCTGCTCATGCGCCAGACATCGTCACCCAAGACGCTGCTGTAGATCAGGGCCGGGTGCTCGCTCAGTTCGCTGGCCTTTTTCGGCGCGCCCTGTTTGCGCAGATACTTGGGCGAAGCCACCAGCACCCAGGGATTGGTGGTGAGAAAACGCGCACCCAGGGTCGAATCCGCGAGCTTGCCCATGCGCACCGCCACGTCGATGCCTTGCGCCACGAGGTCGGTGTAGCGGTCCTCGAAACTCAGGTCGAGCTGCACCTGTGGGTGCTTGGCCATGAAGTCCAGCGCCAGCGGCGTGATCACGCGCCTGCCAAAGGCCACCGAGGTGCCGACGCGCAACAGGCCCTGCGCCTGCGTCTGCTGCAGGCGCACGCTGTTGTCGGCCTCCTCGGCGTCGCGCACGATGTTCTTGCATTTTTCGTAATAGAGCGCGCCCGACTCGGTCACGCTGATGCCGCGCGTGTTGCGGTTGAGCAGGCGCACGCGCAGGCTCTCCTCGAGCGCCGCGACCAGCTTGGTCACCGTCGGCTGCGTGGTGGCGAATTCGCGCGCGGTCTTGGAGAAACTGCCGGTCTCCACCACCCGCACGAACACCTGCATGGCATGCAATCGATCCATCTTGGCTTGTTCCTTAGGCCTGCTGACTGTAGAGCGGTTCGCGCCATCCGCGCCCATCTGATTCATTCCACGGAGGAATAGATGTTATGGGCGCCCTCCGTATTCCGCAAGTCGCCATCCCTTCCTACAGTGCAGTCCATCCGTTCAAATCAGGAGATCGTCATGGCCAAAATGAAAGCCATCGAAGCCGCTGTCTGGGTGCTCGAAAAAGAAGGTGTCACCCAGGCCTTCGGCGTGCCCGGCGCGGCCATCAACCCGCTCTACGCCGCGCTGCGCAAGCAGGGCAGCATCGGCCACATCCTGGCGCGCCACGTCGAGGGCGCGTCCCACATGGCCGAGGGCTACACCCGTGCCGCGGCAGGCAACATTGGCGTCTGCATCGGCACCAGCGGCCCGGCGGGCACCGACATGATCACGGGCCTGTACTCGGCGCAGGCCGATTCCATTCCCATTCTCTGCATCACCGGGCAGGCGCCGCGCGCGCGCCTTTACAAGGAAGACTTCCAGGCCGTGGACATCGAGTCCATCGCCAAGCCGGTGACCAAGTGGTCGGTCACCGTGCGCGAACCGGCCCAGGTACCGCGCGCCTTCCAGCAGGCCTTCCACCTGATGCGATCGGGCCGACCGGGCCCGGTGCTGATCGACCTGCCCTTTGACGTGCAGATGGCGGAAATCGAGTTCGACCCCGAGACCTACGCCCCGCTGCCGGTCTACAAGCCGGTCGCGACCCGCGCGCAGATCGAGAAGGCGCTGGCCATGCTCAACGAGGCCGAGCGCCCGTTGATCGTGGCGGGGGGCGGCATCATCAACGCCGATGCCTCCGATTTGCTGGTGGAGTTCGCCGAGCTGACCGGCATCCCCGTGATCCCGACCCTGATGGGCTGGGGCACCATCCCCGACGACCACCCCTTGATGGCCGGCATGTGCGGGCTGCAGACCAGCCACCGCTATGGCAACGCGACGATGCTGGCCAGTGACTTCGTGCTGGGCATCGGCAACCGCTGGGCCAACCGTCACACCGGCTCGGTCGAGACCTACACCAAGGGCCGCAAGTTCGTGCACGTGGACATCGAACCCACGCAAATCGGCCGCGTGTTCTCACCAGATTTCGGCATCGCGAGCGACGCCAAGGCGGCGCTGAAACTCTTCGTGCAGGTGGCCGGCGAATGGAAGGCCGCGGGCAAGCTGAGCAAGCGCACGGCCTGGGCCACCGAGTGTCTGGAACGCAAGAAGACCCTGCGCCGCAAGACCAACTTCAACCAGGTTCCGATGAAACCCCAGCGCGTCTACCAGGACATGGTGGAGTCCTTCGGGCGCGACGTCTGCTACGTCAGCACCATCGGCCTGTCGCAGATCGCGGGCGCGCAGTTCCTGCACATCTACAAGCCGCGTCACTGGATCAACTGTGGCCAGGCTGGCCCGCTGGGCTGGACCGTGCCCGCAGCCCTCGGCGTGCGCGCGGCCGATCCGGGCCGCAAGATCGTGGCACTGTCCGGCGACTACGACTTCCAGTTCATGATCGAGGAACTGGCCGTGGGTGCGCAGTTCAAGCTGCCCTACATCCACATCGTGGTCAACAACAGCTACCTGGGTCTGATCCGCCAGGCGCAGCGCAATTTCGAGATGGATTACTGCGTGCAGCTGGCCTTCGAGAACATCAATACCCAGGGCGACCCGGTGGCGCAGGGCTACGGCGTGGACCACGTCAAGGTGGTCGAGGGCCTGGGCTGCAAGGCCATCCGTGTGCACAGCCCGGACGATCTGAAACCCGCTATCCAGAAGGCCGAGCTGCTGATGGCCGAGCACCAGGTGCCGGTGGTGATCGAGGTGATCCTGGAGCGCGTGACCAACATCGCCATGGGCACCGAAATCGACAATATCATCGAGTTCGAAGACTTGGCCGAGAAGCGCGCCGACGCCCCCGCGGCCGTGGCCTGACCTTTTGAGCGCAACAACAACGGAGACGACCCGATGCCCCAATTCGCGGCCAACCTGACCATGCTGTTCAACGAGGTGCCCTTCCTGGAACGCTTCGCGGCAGCCAAGGCGGCGGGCTTCACGGCGGTGGAATACCTCTTCCCTTACGCCTACGACAAGCATGAACTGGCCAACCTGCTCAAGACCCACGGCCTGAAGCAGGTGCTGCACAACCTGCCTGCGGGCAACTGGGAGGCTGGCGAACGCGGCATCGCCTGCCACCCGAACAGGGTGGAAGAGTTTCGCGCTGGCGTCGATCAGGCCATCGCCTACGCCCAGGCCCTGGGCTGCCCGCAAGTCAACTGCCTGGCGGGCAAGGTACCCGAGGGCGTGGGCGCCACCCAGGCCCATGCCACTTTCGTGAGCAATCTGAAGTACGCGGCCGGCAAGCTGCAGGGCGCGAACCTCAAGCTGCTGATCGAGCCCATCAACAGCTACGACATCCCGGGTTTCTTCCTCAACACCACGGCCCAGGCCCTGAGCATCCTCGACGGCGTGGGCAGCCCCAACCTCTACATCCAGTACGACATCTACCATGCCCAGCGCATGGAAGGCGAGCTGGCCGCGACGATGCAGAAACACCTGGCGCGCATCGCCCACATCCAGCTCGCCGACAACCCGGGGCGCAACGAGCCGGGCACGGGCGAGATCAACTATGCTTTCCTCTTCCACCACCTCGACGCGATCGGCTACCCCGGCTGGATCGGCTGCGAGTACAAACCGCGCGCCAGCACCACCGAGGGCCTGGGCTGGATCAAGGCACTGAACCCATGAACGCGCCGCGTGCATGGCAAGCCTGAATGAACGCAGAAACCGACCACGAGAGAGACAAGCACATGACCAAATCCGGACTCAAACTCGGCTTCATCGGCCTGGGCATCATGGGCACGCCCATGGCGCTCAACCTCATCAAGGGCGGCCATGTGCTGTTCGTCAACACGCGCAGCAAGGTACCGCAGGAGCTGGCCGACGCGGGCGCGACCGTCTGCACCACGCCCGCGGGCGTGGCCGAGCGCGCCGACATCGTCTTCACCATGGTGCCCGACACACCCGATGTCGAGAAGGTGCTGTTCGGCGAGAACGGCATCGCCCAGGGCCTGGGTAAAAACGGCAAGGGCAAGGTGGTGGTGGACATGAGTTCCATCGACCCCATCGCCACCAAGGGCTACGCGAAACGCATCAATGAAACCGGCGCGGCCTACCTGGACGCGCCCGTCTCGGGCGGCGAAGTGGGCGCCAAGGCCGCCTCGCTGACCATCATGGTCGGCGGCGAGGAGGCCGTGTTCGAGCGGGTCAAGCCGCTGTTCGAACTGATGGGCAAGAACATCACGCTGATCGGCGGCAACGGCGCGGGCCAGACCTGCAAGGTGGCCAACCAGATCATCGTCGCGCTCAACATCGCCGCCGTCAGCGAGGCGCTGGTGTTCGCGTCCAAGGCCGGCGCCGACCCGGCCAAGGTAAGACTGGCGCTGATGGGCGGGTTTGCCTCCAGCCGCATCCTGGAAGTGCATGGCGAGCGCATGGTCAAGCGCACCTTCAACCCGGGCTTTCGCATCGCTTTGCACCAAAAGGACCTGAACCTGGCGCTGCAAGGTGCCAAGGCGCTCAAGATGGCGCTGCCCCAGACGGCGGGCGCGGCCCAGCTGATGCAGGCCTGCGCGGCTCTGGGCCATGACCAGGCAGACCACTCGGCCCTGGTCAAAGCCCTTGAAGCCCTGGCCCAGCACCCCGTGGCACCCGACGCCTGAGTGCGGCGTCGGCCTGGGCTTGCGGCTCCGGGTTTTGCCCAGGGCCTAAAGCCCGCGCCCGGGACGAAACCCCCTGGTTTTCCGCCCATCGGGCCTGCGTTGCTGTGGCACAGTGGGCGGCCATGCGCCGTTTAGTTCACAGCCGTCCTTGCAACACCAGCCCTGGTCCGTCCAGGCTGGCGCTCGGGATGCTGTGCGCGATCGGCATTCTGTTGGCTGCTTGCGCGTCACCGCGCCCGACACAGGGAAACGCGGGGCTGAAGTCCCCTGCGCGCACTGCGGCGTTCACACCGCCTGCGGGTGCCCACATGCCATCCGGCTACCGCCTGGACGCGGCTCGACACCTGTACGACCTGAACCGTGAACGCATCTATGCCGGCGTGCTGCCACATTACCTGCGCGCCGTCGGCGTGCTCGAAATGGGTGTGGATGCGCGAGGCCAGGTCGACACCCTGCGCTGGCTGCGCGCACCCTCGCATGCCCCCGAGGTGATGGCCGAGATCGAGCGCCTGGTGCGCCAGGCCGCGCCCTACCCGGCCCCGGCGCCATCGGCCTTGCAGGGCGGTTCGGCCCGGGTCATCGAAACCTGGCTGTGGGACCAGAGCGGACGCTTCCAACTCCGCACCTTGAGCGAAGGCCAGGGTGACGGCAGCCCGACCACCGGCACGACACAACTCGCCAGCCAGGGCGGAACCACGCCCCAAGCGGCGGCCAGCGCGGCAGCCACCCCGCCCCTGAGCTGGCAGCCGGTGCGCGTGCATTTGGTGTCCGCGGACGGGCGCTGAGCGCCGGCGGGCTTGGCAGACCGTTGTAGCGTCCCCCTAGCCCCACCCCCATCCTCTGCGTCCAGGCAAGGCAGCGCCGATACCACGACGGGTTCAGCCTGGCTTTGCTTGATCCCCGGGCAGACCAGCACGACAAGGTCGGGTTCTGGCCTTAAACTTGCAGCCCCACAAGTCCCCAGCGACAGTCCCCGCGTTCCCGCCGGCACAGCGCGCCCAGAAGATCAGCAGACAGGAAACAACGGCCATGGCATTAGAAGACGAAGATCTTTCCGGCATCCAGGCGCTGATCATCGACGGCAACCACAGTTCGCGCGCCATCCTGGTCAACCAGCTGCGCGACTTCGGCGTGGGCAACGTCGAGCAAGTCTCGCGCACCTCGGAAGCGCGCCGCATGCTGGAGCGCCGTCACTTTGACATCATCCTGTGCGAGCAGCACTTTCAGGCCGACGAGCCCTCGGGCCAGGATTTCCTGGACGACCTGCGGCGTAACCAGATCCTGTCCTTCTCGACCATCTTCATCATGGTCACCAGCGAAGCCAGTTACGCCAAGGTGGCCGAGGCCGCCGAATCCGCACTCGACGGCTACCTCATCAAGCCCCATACCGCCGCCCGGCTGGCCGAACGGCTGGAACAGGCCCGCCAGCGCAAGGCTGTCCTGGCCCCCATCTTCGAGGCCATCGAGTCCGATCAGCATGAAAAAGCCGCCAACCTCTGCATGGAGCGCTTCGAGTCCAAGGGACCTTACTGGCTCTACACCGCGCGCATCGGCGCGGAACTGTTGATCCGCCTGCAGCGTTACGAAGAAGCCCAGCGCCTCTACGAAGCCATCATCAACGCCAAGACCGTGCCCTGGGCCAAGCTGGGCGTGGCCCGCTCGCAGCTGGGTCGGGGCGAGGCGCAGCGCGCCGTCGGCACGCTGGAAACGCTGATCAGCGAGGAGCCGCATTACGCCGACGCCTACGACGTGATGGGCCGCGCGCATTTCGAGCTGGGCAACCACGAACAGACCCTGGTCGCCTACAAGATGGCATGCACGGCCACGCCCTACTCCGTCACGCGGCTGCAAAGCCTGGGGCATCTGCACTACTACAAGGGCGAGTACGGCGAGGCCGAGCATGTGCTCAACCAATGCGTCAACCAAGGCCTGGGCACGCGCTCCTTCGACCCACAGACCCTGATGCTGCTGGGTTTCATCTACATGCAGATGGACGACCGCCAGGGCCTGCACCGGGTGCGCGGCGAACTGGCCAAGCTGGGCGTTCGTGAAACCGAATACAGCCAGCGCCAGCGCACGATGGAAGCAACGCTGAACGCACTGCTGGACATCCTGCGCAAGGAATACGGGCAAGCCCTCAAGGTCGCGCGCGAGCAGGCCAAGCGCATCCGCGAACCCGAATTCGACGCCGAGGCCGCCTCCAACCTGATCTTCCTGCTGTCGCAGATCGCCTCGCGCACCGTCTCGCTGGACCTGGATCTGAGTGACCTGCCGCTCGTGCTCGACACCCTGGGCGCGCGTTTCATCAGCGGCCGCTCCATGAGTGAGCTGCTGGCCGGCGCGGCGCGTGCCCATGCCCCCTACGCGGACCTGTTGCGCGAAGCGGGCGAGCGCCCCATCAAGCTCATGGAAAGCGCCGTCAAGCTCAGCATGGGCGGCGACCCGGTGAGCGCCGTTCGGGATCTGCTCAAGCATGGGCAGGACACGCTGAACGCGCGCCTCATCACCACCGCGCAACTGGTGCTGCAGCGCTACGCGGCACAGATTCCCGACGCCGCCACCTACCACTCCACCATCCAGGACTGGCGTCGGCGCTATGGCAACGTGACCCTGCGCACCACGCTCACGCTCGGCGGACCAGCCGACAACCGCGAAGCCGGTGGCATTCCGCTGCCGGTGCCGAAGAAGGCCCGCGCGCACTGAGCTGACATGGGGCGCGAAACCGGCCCCTCAGTCCGGCGACGTCGCGGCCGTGCACGCCACGAGGAACTCCAGCACCGCGCGCACGGCCGGCAACTGCCCGCGCCGATGCGGCATGACGGCGGTCGTGGTGATGTTGCCTGCGTGCCAGTCGGGCAGTACACGCCGCAGCGCACCCGAAGCAAACGCCGGCTCGCACAGCGGCTCCGGCAAGCAGGCGATGCCCAGGCCGGCGCGTGCCGCCTCCATCAGGACCACCGATTCGTTCGCCACCATCACGGGGCGAGGGGCCACCTCGCAGAAGGCCGCGCCCGAGGCCTCCAGCCGCCAGACCGTGGCCTGGCGCCCCACCAACAGTCCCGCGTGATCGACCAGGTCCTGGGGCTGCACCAGCCTAGGTGCTGAAGCCAGGTAGGCCGGCGCCGCCACCAGAACGATCGCTTCGACCAAAAGCCGCCGCTGCAGCAAGCCCGAATCTGGCAAGGGCGCGCGGTGGGACCGCAGCGCCAGGTCATACCCCTCCTGCACGAGGTCGACGAAGCGGTCCGTCACCTCCAGTTGCAGCTGCAGACGTGGGTAACGCAGGGCCAGGGTGGGCAGGTGCCGCGCCAGCAAGCCCTGGGCGGTCGGGATCGAACTGGTGACGCGCACAAGCCCGCTGGGTTCGGCCTGCCGCTCCCGCACCACCGCCTGCGCGGCCTCGGCTTCAATCAGCGCGGCGCGGGCATGGTCCAGAACAGCCGTGCCCACGTCCGTCAGCACGAAGCGGCGCGAGCTGCGCTGAATCAGGCGCGCCGACAAGCTGTCTTCCAGCATCGCCACGCGCTTGCTGACCGTGGACTTGGGCACGCCCAGGCGCCGTGCCGCTGCCGCAAAACCGCCAGCGTCCACCGAGGCGACAAAAAACTGCAAGTCATTCAAGTTCATGGCGATCAAAACCCAATTGTGTGGACTTTGGGTTTCCATTCTGATGGATTTTCAATCATCAACCACACAGATAGATTTCAGTCAGCGCGCGCACCTCTCTTCTTTTTTTCTGGAGCACGGTCCATGACCCCCATCCTCTTCTACGGCGTCCCCTCGGGATGCTCCTTCGGTTCCATCGTCGCCCTCGAATGGCTGGGACTGCCCTACCGGCTTTGCCGCATCGAGATGCCCGAAGTGGTGTCCAGCGCCGCTTACCGCCGCATCAACCCGGTGGGCGAAACGCCCACCCTGCTCACCAGCGATGGCCGCACGGTGAGCGAGAGCCTGGCCATCCTCAACCACCTGCTGCAGGCTGCACAGCCAGGCGGACGTTTTGCCCCGGGCCGCCCGGCATTCGACCATCTGAACCAGATGCTGGCCTTTCTCAACACCAGCTACTTCGGTGCCTTTGCACCGCTGTGGTACGCCTACGAAACTCAGGGCGACGCGTTCAGCACGCAAGCGCTGCGCGCCTACGGCACGGAGCAGGTCGCCCAGGCCCATGCGCACCTGAACACCCTGATCGGCACTGGGCCCTGGCTGCTGGGTGAAGAGCGCAGCCTGGCCGACGCCTACTTGGCCGGCATCGCCCGCTGGACGACGTACCACGACGTCGGTGGGTTATCGCCCTACCCGGCGCTCGAGGCGCTGTACCAACGGTTGCAGGACGACCCGGCAGTCCGTTTTGCCCATGCGGTCGAGCGGCAGGAAGAGGCGCGGACCACGGGTGGTTTCCTGGGTGAGGTGTCGCTCACGCAGGCCCTGGCCGAGCTGGCCTGAGGCTTCATCGCCTCGATGCCTCAGCTCGGTCTCACAGCAGCGACTGCCGCTCGCCCCGCAAGTAAGGCCGGTCGATCTGCTCGGCCAGCCGCCCCAGGTCACCGGCGCTGACGCCGCAGGCCGCGAAGTGCGCTTGCCAGCCGTCCACCACTTCGGCCACTTCGCGGGCCAGAGCCAGGGCCTGGTGCCGGCGCAGGCCGAAGGCCGTGTGTTCGGACAAAAGGTTCTCCGCGCTGGCGTCCAGACCCTGCGCCCCCACGCGGAACTGCTGGTAGCCCAGCGCCTGGCCGGACGGCAACACGTCGTAAGCCGGGGCCAGGGCGTAGCTGCGGGCCTGAACCAGCACCGCATGGTTCTTCTCGTGGTCGTCGGTGTTGTCGATCAGCACGTTGAAGACCATGCGGCGGAACACCTGGGCGCCGTTGGCGGCGATCTGCGCCGGGTCTCCCCGGCGGCGCAACAGCAAGGCCAGCTCGGGGTAACCCGCTTCGCTGGCCGCGGCGCGCAGGGCCACATGGGCCGACAGCGCGTGCAGACGCCGACCGTCGGCGCGGTCGAAACGGCGCACCGCCACGGCATGGCCATCGACCAGGGCGATGGGCCGCGTCTCGCAGACCGCGATGCCGGCGCGGGCGGCCAGGGTCATGGCCGCGTGCTCGACCAGGGGGCTGTCGTTCGGGTCGCCCGCGTCGGCGAACTTGAGCACCCAGGGATGTCCATCGATCTGGATCAGCGCCTTGGGCCTCGCTCCGCCCAGGGTGGTGCCCGGCGCCACCAGTCGCTGCAAGGCCTCGTCCACCGGCTCACCGGCCTCGATGCGGCGCACCAACTCGTACAAGGCCGGCACGTCGCCCACCACGGGCAGCACGGGCTGGGGCTGCGGTTCGTAGCGCTGCGCCGAGCTGGAGACGCCCAAAGCGCCAAAACGCTCATCGCCCGCGAAATACAGATACTCCAGCGTGGACAGGCGCGGGGGTTTGTAGATGTGGCGAATGACGCGCTCGCCCCAGCGGTCCGGCCGGGCGTCGTCCACCGCGCCCGCCGCCGCGTCGTTCTCCACCGGCAGGAACTCGCCGGGGCGCAGCGGCAAGTCCTCGCTCAGCGCCAGGCCCTCGGCCAGCCAGGCCGGGTCGTATTCCAGCGAGACGCCACCGGGGTGGCCAGCCGTGCGTCGCACCAGGCGCAAACGGCCCACCAGGCGCGGCTGGGTGGGCTCGGCCAGCCACCAGAGAAAGAGTTCATCACGCGGGGTGTAGGACAGCGGGCTCATGACGCAGACTCCTTGTTCGCCGGACGCGCGCGCGGGCGTGAACGGCCCTCGGCCTCGCGGATGCTGATCAGCAGCGCGCCCTGATCCAGCGCCGGGTCGGCCAAGTCGGGCAAGGCCTGCACCCGCCCGACCAACCACAAGGCCGCCGCGTAGACGCCCATGCCCACGCCCGGGTCGCCTTTTTCCAGGCGGGTGACGGTGCTGACCGACACCCCCAGCCGCGCGGCCCAGGCCCGCAACGACTCGCGCCGGCGTTTGCGCGCCAGCGCCAGGTGCTCGCCCAGGCGTGCCAAGGCCACACGGGCCTCGGGCGGCAGGAAATCATGGTGCTCGGAAGACTTAGGCATGTCATTCATCAATACAAAACATTGAAAATGTAATCATTAATGATGAATTTTGCAAGACAGTGGCTGAGCATTACCGCCCAAGCCGCACCCGAGCCCCACAGGCCCGGCCACGGCCACAGCTTGGGCCGGCCACCTGGCTGCCCCCAGAAGCGCGCACATACATTTCCTTACCAAGCTTGCGTCGCCGCTACGGGAATCCGCCGGGCCAAACGCTGCATCGCCGGCCCGACGCATGCCCCCACGGCTATCATGACGGGCCGCCCCTGACGGCCCACGAGAAGAAGTGGAACAGCAGCCCGGGGACACAAGGAAACCGGTTCATGGCTCTAGAAGACGACGATCTCTCCGACCTGCTTGCGCTGGTCATCGACAGCAACCCCGGTTCACGCGCCATCCTGGTCAACCAGTTGCGGGAATTCGGCGTCGGCACGGTGGAGCAGACCATGCGCACGGCCGAGGCCCGGCGCATGCTGGAGAACCGCAAATTCGACATCGTGCTGTGCGAACAGCACTTCCAGCCCGGCACACCCTCGGGTCAGGATTTCCTGGACGAGCTGCGGCGCCAGCAGATCCTGCCCTTCTCGACCATCTTCATCATGGTCACCAGCGAGGCCAGCTACACCAAGGTGGCCGAGGCCGCCGAATCCGCGCTGGACGGCTACCTCATCAAGCCCCACACCGCCGCCCGCCTGGCCGAGCGCCTGCACCAGGCGCGCCAACGCAAGGCCGCGCTCAACGACATTTTCTCGGCTATTTCCACCGAGAACTACGAAAAAGCCGCCGACCTCTGCCTGGCGCGCTTCCAGGCGAGAGAGTCCTACTGGCTCTACGCCGCGCGCATTGGTGCGGAACTGCTGATCCGCCTGCAGCGTTACGACGAAGCCCAGCGCATGTACGAGGCCGTGATCGAGGCCAAGACCTTGCCCTGGGCCAAGCTGGGCGTGGCGCGCGCGCAGATCGGCAAGAACGAGACGCAGCGCGCCGTGGGCACGCTGGAATCGCTGATCGGCGAAGAGCCCCAGTTCGCCGACGCCTACGACGTGCTGGGCCGCGCCCAGTTCGAGCTGGGCAACCACGACCAGGCCCTGGCCGCCTACAAACTGGCGTGCGCCGTCACGCCCTACTCCATCACACGACTGCAGAGTCTGGGGCACCTGTATTACTACAAGGGCGAGTACGAAGAAGCGCAAAAGATCCTGAGCCAAAGCGCGCGTCAGGGCCTGGGCTCCAAGATGTTCGACCCGCAGACGCTGATGCTGCTGGCCTTCATCGCCATGCAGTCCGACGACCGTCGCGCCCTGCAACGCTGCCGCGAAGACCTGGCCAAGCTCACCCTGCGCGAGGACGAGTACGGCGCGCGGGTGCGCAACATGGAAGGCATCCTGGGCGCGCTGCGCGACATCCTGGACAAGGAATACGGCCGCGCCGCCAACTACACACGCGACCTGGCCAAGCGGGCGCGCGACCCGGACTTCGACATCGAAATAGCCGCCGACCTCATCGTCCTCATGTCCTACCTGGCCGCGCGCACCCTCTCGCTCGGCCTGGACCTGGATGACTTCCTGCCCGTGCTGGACACCCTGGCCGAACGCTTCGTCAGCGGCCGTTCGATGAACGAGTTGCTGTCTGGCGCGGCGCGCGCCCACCTGCCCTTTGCCGAGCGCCTGCGCATCGCGGGCGAACGCCCCATCAAGCTGATGGAAAGCGCGGTCAAGCTCGGCATGAATGGCGACCCCGGCGAGGCCATCCGCCAGTTGATGAAAAACGGGCGCGACACGCTCAACGCCCGCCTGGTCAGCACCGCGCTGCTGGTGCTGCAGAAATACGACCAGCAAATCCCCGATGCGACGGCGCAGCTTGAGGCCATCAACGAATGGCGCGCCCATTACGGCGGCCCCGGTCAGCGACCCGCCCTGGGCACCGCCGAGAATGCCCGCCCGCCCGGTGGCATCACCATCAACGCCGCGCCCGAAAAAAAGAGCCCTCCGGCTGCGACACCCGCCAGCGGCAAGGCAAGCGCCGCGTAGAATTGCGGCTCTTCATCCGCGCCCGCGCACCACGCGCGGGCCGCACCGAACAGGAAGCGTGGCCGAGCGGTTTAAGGCACCGGTCTTGAAAACCGGCGATGGTGTGAGCCATCCGTGAGTTCGAATCTCACCGCTTCCGCCAAAAACCAGGTGCTTATGCGGCTTAGTGGCTAATTGCAGCCACTAAGACCAAATTTTCCTTGGTATCCCCCTGTATATTGAATTGGACATGGGGATGTATCCAAGGAGATGGGCAATGCACACGCTCAGCCGACTGCTTGTTTTGCTGGCCCACTTGCTTGCTGCTTGTGGCGCAAATGCAGAAGGCTCGCTGTTCAAGGTTCCGACCCGCGATGGCGTCGTGACCACCCTGTTTTGGGAAACTGCGCCCAACGCCCAAGCCACCGTGCTCTTGTTTCCTGGCGGTGATGGTGGCTTCGGCAAATTAGAGAACGGCAAGGCCACCAGCAGCAACTTTCTCGTGCGTTCCACGCCGTTATTCCTCGTCAACGGCTTCAATGTCGCCATCTTCGGACGCCCGACTGACACGACAGCACTGGGATGGGCTGATCGAACCGAAGCCAATCACATGACCGACATTGCCAAGGTACTGGCGTTCGTGAAGCAGAAAAGCAGCTTGCCTGTCTGGATCGTGGGCACCAGTCGCGGTACTGTCTCTGCCACTGCGATGGCGATCAAGGTCCGCGACCCCGCCATCGCCGGGCTGGTGCTGACCTCCAGCGTGGTTCGCATGGCCACTCCGGGCGCGGTACCGAGCCAAGACCTCAAGGCCATCCAGATTCCGGTGCTGGTCTACCACCACGCTCAAGATGCCTGTACACACTGCAAGCCCAGCGACACGCCTCTGATCATCGCGAAGTTGACCAATGCGCCCATCAAAAAACTGATGTTGGTGGATGGCGGGTCCCGCCCCAGCGGCGATGCCTGCGGGAGCCAGCACTGGCACGGATTCGTCGGCATGGAGCCACAAGCCATCCACCAGATCGCCAACTGGATCAAGAACCCCATCCACTGAGGCAAGTGGCGGAACCATTGTTCACATCCCACTCAACTCCACCACCTCCCGCACGCGCCACAGCGCGGCCCGCAGCATCGCCAAGTCCACGGAGCCGATGGCCAGGCGGATGGCGTGAGGCACTTGGGCGGCGGTGCAGTAGGGCTCGGCCGTGCTGACCGAGATGCCATGGGTCAACAACTCACGCGCCACTTGGTCGGCGCGCACGCCTTCGGGCAAGGGCAGCCACGCAAAGTAGGACGCGGGGTGCGAGACATACGGCAGCCCGTGCAGTGCCTTCGCGACCAGGGTTTGCCGCTTGGTGGCGTCCTTGCGTTTGGCAACTTCGAGCGCATGGACGGTACCGTCCTCGAGCCAGCCGCAGACCAGGGCCGTCATCAGGCTGGGGGTGTTCCAGGTGGTCGCGCGGATGGCGCGTTCGATGCGTGGGGCCCACGCCTGCGGGGCGGCCACGTACCCCACGCGCAGGCCCGTGGCAACGTTCTTGGAGAACCCCGACACATGCACCGTCAGGTCCGGCGCCAGGGCGGCCAGTGGCGGCGGGGCGCGCTCCGCCAGGAAGGCGTAGGCGGCGTCCTCGATCAGCATGAAACCGTGGCGACGCGCCAAGGCAACCAGCGCCTCACGGTGGCTCTTGCTCATCACCCAGCCCAGTGGGTTGTGGACCGTGGGTTGCACATAGACGGCGCGCACGCGGCGTTTCTTGCACAGGTGCTCCAGCGCATGCAAGTCCAGCGCTGCGCCGTCCGCACGGACCGGCACGAGCTCCAGCCGCAGCAACTCGGCCAGCACTTTCATGCCCGGGTACGTCAGCGCATCCGTTGCCACGACGTCGCCGGGTTGCAGCAGTCCCATCGCCACGACAGTCAGGCCATGCTGCGCGCCGTCCGTGAGCATCACCTGGCTTGCGTCGACGCGCAGCCCCCGGCTCGCCAGGTGACGGGCCACGAGGGCCCGCTCATGGGGACGACCGCCGTGCGGCTGGTAGCGCAGCAGCGCATCCAGATCACCCGACAGCGCGATTTGCCTGAGCGCGGTGCGCAGCATCTCGGCCTGCTCCGGCAAGGCCGGGTAGTTGAAGCTGAGGTCCACCATGTCGCTGGCCACGGTCTGCTGGTCAATCCCCAGCCCCTCGGGCAAGGTGCCGTCCCGCACAAACGTGCCGCGCCCTGTTTCACCGACGACCAGGCCCATGGCCTCCAGTTCGGCGTAGATGCGGCTGGCGGTCACCAAGGCCAGCCCATGCTCAGAGGCGAGTTTGCGGTGAGTGGGCAGCCGGGTGCCGGGCGTGAGCTTTCCGGCACGGATCTCGGCGGCCAGCATGTCAACCAGCGTCTTGTATCGGGCTTGTCCCATGGCGCAATGTATGCATGACAATTATTTGATTGTATTGAAGTGAGCTTATACGATGCCTGCATCCATCACTGCACGCAGAGTCAGGCCTCGCCATGCACATTGCCATCCTCACCTTTGACGGCTTCAACGAACTCGATTCGCTGATCGCCCTGGGCATCCTCAACCGCGTCAAGAAACCCGGCTGGCGGGTCTCGCTCGCCTGTCCTGCGCCCTATGTCCAATCCATGAATGGCGTGGTTCTTGAATCGCAGATCACCCTGCGCGAAGCCTCGGCGGCCGACGCGGTGATCGTCGGCAGCGGCATCAAGACGCGCGAGGTGGTTGCGGACCCGGCCTTGATGGGGCAGATGAAGTTCGACCCCCAACGCCAGCTTCTGGGTGCGCAATGCTCGGGCACCCTGGTGCTGGCCAAGCTGGGCTTGCTCGGTGCCGTCCCCGCCTGCACCGACCTGACCACCAAGCCCTGGGTGGAGGAAGCGGGTGTTGATGTCTTGAACCAACCCTTCTTTGCCCGCGAGAACGTCGCCACCGCGGGTGGCTGCCTGTCGTCGCAGTACCTGGCCGCCTGGTTGATTGCGCGCCTGGAAGGCGTAGAAGCAGCCCAGAGCGCGATCCACTACGTGGCCCCTGTCGGGGAGAAGGAAGCCTACGTCGAGCGCACGATGCAGAACATCCAGCCTTATCTGTGAACCATGGGGCGTACTGTGCAGCCACGCCGGAATGACAGCCCCCTTCGGAACACGCAAGCGCTTCAGCCCGCCGCCGCCATCGCCTCACGCGCTTTCGCATACCGCCCCGGCGGCAGCCCCACATAACGGCTGAAGGCCGTGCTGAAGGTACTGGCCGAGCCGTAACCCACGCGCTCGGCCACGTCGGCGATGGCCAGGTCGCCGCGCGCCAGCAGGTCCTTGGCCAGGGCCATGCGCCACGCCAGCAGGTATTCCATGGGCGGCAGGCCCACGGCGCGTGAGAAGCGGTCGAAGAAGGTGGAACGTGACAGCGCGGCTTGGCGGGCCAGCGCTTCCACCGTCCAGGCGCGGGTCGGTTCACCGTGCATCAGGCGCAGGCCCACGGCAACGCGGGCGTCGGCCAGGCCGCGCAGCAGGCCGGGGGGCGCATCGGCATCCCGCCCATCAACCGGCGCGGAGGGGCTCGCGCCGGAACGCAGCGCCTCAACCAGCAGGATTTCCACCAGACGGCGCAGCACCAGGTCGCGCCCGGGCCGGGTATCGAGCGATTCGTCGCGCACGAGCTTCACCAGCACCGGCAGGCGTTCGACCCCGCGCACGTGCAGCAGCACCGGCAGCAAGGAGACGAGCAGGGCCGCGTCGGGCGAGTCGAAGGCGAAATAACCGCCCAGCATGCGCACGTCCGGTGGACCGCTGCGGCGGCCGTGGCGCAGTTCGCCCGTCGTGTCCCGCGTCTGCTCGGGATCGAGAAAGACCGGCACGGCGGGCTCGGGGCTGGACAGCGTGAAACCCGGCGTGGCCGGCATCAGCAGGAAGTCCCCCGCCTCCAGGGTCAAGGGCTCCTGCTGGTCCACCGTCAGCACGCAGCGGCCTTCGAGCATGGTGCAGAAGCTGGGTTGGCCAAAGGCCGAGTAGCGCACGGCCCAGGCGCCCGCGCCGCTGATGACCTTGGAGAACACCGCGCGCGGGCGCAGCAGGGTGATGACGTCGACAAGCGGATCCACCATGGCCACGACCTCCGGACGATTGCAAATTAATTAGAGACTATTGATTGTATTAAGTCCGAACTCCAGCCGATATCGTTGCGCCTGTCTGCACCAGACACATCCACCACACCACCAGGAGTTCTTCATGAAAACGGTTCTGATCACGGGTTGCTCTTCCGGCTACGGCCTGGAAACCGCGCGCCACTTCCACGCCCAGGGCTGGAAGGTTTACGCCACGATGCGCGCACCGCGCGCCGACCGGCTGCCGCAATCGCCGCGCCTGCATCTGCTGCCGCTGGACGTGACCCGGCCCGAGAGCATCGCCCAGGCGCTGGAAGCCGCCGGCCCCATCGACGTGCTGGTCAACAACGCCGGCCTCGGCCTGTTCGGGGCCTTCGAAGCCACGCCCATGGCCACGGTGCGCGAGATCTTCGAGACCAATACATTCGGCACCATGGCGATGACGCAGGCCGTGTTGCCGCAGTTCCGCGAACGCCGTGCGGGCCTGATCGTGAACGTGACCTCGAGCGCAACGCTGGCGCCCTTCCCGCTGGTGGCGGCCTACACCGCCAGCAAGACCGCCATCGAAGGCTTCACCGCCTCCCTGGCTTTTGAGTTGCAGGCCTTCGACGTGCGCGTGAAGCTGGTCGAGCCGGGGTACGCGCCCACCACGCAGTTCACGGCCAACGGTGCCGAGCGCATGCAAGGGCTGATCCCTGAAGCCTATGCGCCCTACGCACAAGCCATCTTCGCCGCGATGGGCCAGCCCCAAGCCGTCACGAACGAACTGGATGTGGCCGAAGCCGTGTGGCTGGCCGCGAACGATGCCACGCCGCGCCTGCGCTACGCGGCCGGCGCGGATGCGGTGGCGCTGGCCGCGCGCAACCCTTCCTTGGCCGGTGGTGATCACAGCGCCGCCATCGCCTTGTGATTTCGGAGCCGCCTGCCATGACCACTGTTCTGAAAACACAGGGCGCGTGGGCCGCGCCTCTGGTGGCCCTGCTGCGGTCAGGCTGACCTTGCGGCCCGATTGAGTTGGCATGCTTGCCCCTGCAACGTTCCGCTTGGGCTGAGCCTGTCAAAGCCTGTCCTGAGCAAGACTGAGCAAGGCGAAAGACCCTTCGGCCAGCCCATTCAGAGCTGAGCCTAAGGGTGAACCGTAGGGCTCAAGGCGAACGAATCACAGCAAAGCCTCAATGCGCAGGCGTTGCGATTGCCCACCGGGCAGGCGCAAGGCCACCCAGGCCCCCGCGCGCCGGCCCAGCAGGGCCGTGCCGATGGGCGACAGCACGGAGATGCGCCCCTCCTCGGGTTTGACATCTTCGGGCCAGCACATGGTCAAGGTCTGTTCTTGCCCGCTGGTTTCGTGGCGCACACGCACCTGCCCCCGCATGGTCACCAGATCGTCAGGCGCCTGGGCATCGGGCACGACATCGGCCGCATCGAGCAGCTCAAGCAGTGCGCCATCCTTCAGTTGCGACAGACGGGCGTAATTGGATTCGGTGAGCAACAGCTCATCCTGATGGCGGACGGACATGGACAACTCCTCATGCAAAACCGGCCCCGCGTCAAAAACAGGGCGCAATCGCACCGGGGCGATGGGAGCCCGGCGACAGGAGGGGTGCGTGAAAAAGGAAGAAGAGGTGTCGCCGGGCTCAGGAATCTGCGGGCAGCAGACGAGCAAGAGGGGCCTTGTGGCGCGGATGGCCCAGGCCCCATGCGGCATCACCGGTTTGCAGGGCGACCGGCGCGGACACGACATGAGCCAAGCGACGCGCTAGCGCGGCACCCTGGCTTGGTCGGAAAGGACGGCAACCCTGAAACATGCGGCCGACTCTAGCACGGGGCTTGGTTTGTCCCAAAAACCTGCCTGGTCGTGCCAGAAAGTCCAGACGGCAATGCCGTCAGGCCTTCGCCCGGTACGGCTCTTTTGACGCCCAGTGCGTTGCCGCAGGCCCACACACAGGGCGGCTTGCCGCCACAAAAGCACCCCTACAGGACCGCTGCAGTTCGTTTTTCTTGGCATTGCTTGAAATTCTTTGACATATCTTAATAAAAATAATTATCATTTGTCCTGTTGATTGCATCGCGTGTCAGGAATTCCCTGCCACCCCCTTACCGGCTGAAACCGGCAATCGCGTGCCTTGACCAGTCCAGGAGCCCGCGGCAATCGACGCAATCTGAAGAAATCCACTGATCCCAGCGACGGAGCATCCTTTTCCATGGCGTACATCAAGAGCCGCAAACACGGCCAAACCACCTCCCCCGCGCCCCTGCGCAGCAACCTGATCGGCGCCGCCGTGCTGGCGACGCTGGCCCTGCCCGCAGGCGCTCAAACCGCCGAAAGCGCCGGCACACTGCCCTCGGTGACGGTGCGGGACACGAGCACGGCGGATTACAAAACCGAAGAGTTGTCGTCGCCCAAATACACCGCCCCGCTGGTAGACACCCCGCAGACCATCACTGTGCTCCCTGCACGGGTACTGGAGGAACAGGGCCGCCAGTCGCTGGTCGAGGCCTTGTCCACAGTTCCGGGCATCACGTTCGGTGCCGGCGAAGGCGGCGGCGGTTACGGCGACAGCATCAACTTCCGCGGCTACTCGGCCAACAACAACATCACGATCGACGGCATGCGCGACAGCGCGCAGTACAACCGCTCGGACGCCTTCAATCTGGAACAGATCGAAGTCTCGAACGGCGCCAATTCGGTCTACGGCGGCGCCGGGAACGTGAGCGGCAGCATCAACTTACTGAGCAAGACGCCCAAAGCCGAGGACTTCGTGCGCGCCAGCGGCACGCTGGGCACCGACAGCTACGGCCGCGCTACGCTGGACGCCAATCAGCGCGTGGGCGAAACCTCGGCACTGCGGTTGAACCTGATGACGCACCAGAACGATGTTCCGGGACGCGACGTCGAGAAGTACGAACGCTGGGGCGTCGCGGCGTCTTACGCCATGGGCCTGGGCACGCCAACCCAGACCACGCTGTCGTATTTCCATCAGGAAGACGACAATATTCCCCAGTACGGGGTGCCGTACTACAAGAATGCCTTCCACGATGGTCTGCTGCCCGGGGCGAAATCCAGCAACTATTACGGTTACAAGGACGTCGCCGCACAGGAGATCCAAGTCGATGCCTTGACGTTGCAGGTGGAACATCGCTTCAGCGACGCCATGTCGCTGCGTAACCAGACTCGCGTGCAGAGGGTCACCCAATTCACGCGGGTCGTCCCCCCACAAGGCACATGGTGTCTATCGTCGGGTCTTACGCCCACCAATACCGCCTGCGGAACGCCCAACACATTCACGCCCGGTGGCCCCGCCGGCAACACGCGTGACACGGAAAACAACTACATCGGCAACCAGACCGACCTGACGACGCGTTTCAAGACGGGTGACATCGACCACACCATCGTCACAGGTGTTGCGCTCACGCGCGAAACCTACAACCTGCGCAGTGGCAATTCATTGCGTAACGCAGACGGCACTACGCCGACATTTCCGTCAATGAGCATCTCGGATCCAGCCGCTCATTACGGAGGGCCAATCAACTTCCTCGTCACGGGAAAAACCGAAAGCGAGTTGAGCAACGCTGCTGTCTATGTTTTCGAGAATGCACAGTTGACGCCTCAGTGGTCGGTCAACGGTGGCGCACGGTTTGAGCACAACAGCGGCAGCGTGGACGTCAGAAGCCGGGCCAACACCACCGCAACCACCTGGACAGAAAACCCGACTGCAGAGAACAGCGAGAACCTGTTCTCTTACCGCCTCGGCGTGGTGTTCAAGCCGGCAGCCAACGGCAGCGTCTATGCGGCTTACGGCAATTCTCAAACACCTTCGCAATCCACTGTCAATGGCGGGTGCAACAACACCTCGACAACAGGCACCCAGAATTGCAACGTCGATCCGGAAACTGCGATCAACATCGAGGTCGGAACAAAGTGGGATGTGCTGGAAAACCGCCTCTCTCTGACCGCTTCGGTCTTCCGCAACGAACTGCAGAATTTCAAGGTGACATCCGGTGATCCGACCGAGCCGAATCAACAGACCGATGGCAAATCGCGCGTGGATGGCGTCGCACTGGGCGCTGCGGGACAGGTGACACAGGCCTGGGGTTTGTTCGCCAACTACACCTACCTGAAAGGCGAAGTGATCCAGAGTGTTTCGGACTACACACTCAGCAATGGTGGTGTCGACAACCAAAAGGGCGATCCGCTGACCAACACGCCTGAGCACGCCGCCAGCCTGTGGACCACTTACCGCGTGCTGCCGGAGGTGACAGTGGGGTATGGCGTGACCTACCAAGGCAGTTGGTATTTGAACAACGGGACAGGTACGCAATTCAAGGCCGATGGTTACACCGTGCAGAACGCCATGGTCGCCTACCGTTTCAGCCGCAATTTGGACTTCCAGCTCAACGTGAACAACCTGACCGACGAGCTGTATTACACGCGCGTCCGCAACAACGGCTGGGCCACGCCAGGTGACGCACGCTCCGTTCGACTGGCGGCGAACTATTCGTTCTGAGTTCCGGGGTATGAGCCATGCCGACCGGAAATCCAGAACCTTGATCTAAATCAGATTAGGTCAGGGCAGGCAAACCCCGGACCTCTGTGCGCGCCCTTCGGGGCGCGTTTTTTTTGGACAATAAACTCTCTCTTCCACTTTGAGGCAAGCCTGCCATGATGCTGCACGTTCCCCAGGTCCTTTCCATCGCGCAAGTACACGGCATGCGCACCGCGCTGGACCAGGCGCTGGACGCCGCGCAATGGGTGGACGGGCGCGCCTCCGTCGGTGACCAGGGGGCCAAAGTCAAACACAACCGCCAACTGCCTGAGCGCTCACCGCTGGCGCAGGAACTCGGCGCCGTCATCCTGGATGCGCTGAAAAAAAGCCCCTTGTTCTTCAGCGCCGCCCTGCCCTTGCGTTTCCTGCCCCCAATGTTCAACCGCTACGAGGGCGGCGAGCACTACGGCATGCATGTCGACGGCTCGGTGCGCTACGCGCCGAACCCAGCTTTTCCCGGTGGTCTGCCCCTGCGCACCGACCTCTCCTGCACCCTCTTCCTCTGCAATCCGGAGGACTACGAGGGCGGCGAACTGGTGGTGGCCGACACCTACGGCGAGCACGAGGTCAAACTGCCCGCGGGCGACCTGATCCTCTACCCTTCCAGCAGCCTGCACCGCGTGGAGCCCGTCACGCGTGGCGCGCGGGTGTGCTCCTTTTTCTGGCTGCAAAGCATGATCCGTGATGACAGCAAACGCGCCCTGTTGTTCGAACTGGACCAGAACATTCAGAAACTGCGCGCCCGGCTGGGTGACTGCGAAGAGACCGTGAGCCTCACCGGCAATTACCACAACCTCGTGCGCCTCTGGGCCGAAGTCTGAGGGGTATCTCGCGGCCACCAACGCGCCCTACCCAGGGATGGGGATGGTCATCGAGGGGAAACCGTCATGACCCCGCGCGCGCCAAACCATCCAGAAAAATATCCAGGGACGTGGCAGCGCCGTCCATCAGCATCGGCAAGCCAGGTGCCGCGTCCTGGGCGTCTCCAATGCTGAGCAACATGGCCAAGCCATGCACCATCGCCCAGCAGGCATGCGACAAGGCTTGCGGATCCCCCGCGCGGAATTGACTCTGCGCCTGCCCCTGTACCACCAATTCACGCAAGACCGCGAACAAGGCGGCGCCTGCGGCCGCCAGCTCAGCGCTGGCTTCACCCTGCGCGACGGCGTTGAACATGTGGACCAGCAGCTTGGGGTGGCCCAGTCCGAAACGCACATAGGCCAGGCCGCAGGCCCGCAGCCGCTCGCGCGCTGACATCTCGCGCGCTGAAGGATCGGTGACCCCGGCCGCCTGCGCGCAGCTCAGGCGCAGCGTCTCGAAGCCCTGCACCGCCACCGCGTCCAGCAGGGAGCGCTTGTCGGCGAAATGCCGGTAGGCGGCGGTGTGCGACACATCGATGGCCTTGGCCATCTCCCGCATGGACAAGGATTCCAAGCCCTGAGTTTCCAGCTGGGTCAGCGCATGGGCCAGCAGCGCGGCCTTCAGATCACCATGGTGGTAAGAGGTGCTCATGGGTGGATCAGATTCAATATTGACATTGGAAACATTTTAATCATAAAATGTTTCCATCGTAAACAAGTCTTAGTGGTTGTCATGAGCTTCTTCTTCCTGATCTCCCTGGCCTCCTTGCTCACTTGGTTGGCGTTCCGACTGAGGGGCCGGCGGCTGGGCTTGCGCGACAGCATGCGCTGGGGCATGGCCCTGGGTTTCCTGTTCACCGGCGTGGACCATTTCGTCAATGGCGCCACGCGTTACGTGCCCATGCTGCCACCGGTGCTGGCTGAGCAAGCCCTGTTCTGGGTATACCTGACCGGTGTGGCGGAACTGCTGGGCGCGGTGGGCCTGCTGGTGCCGGTGCGTGTGTTCGAACGCCTGGGTCTGCCCAATCTGCAACGGCAGGCCGGAATCTGGCTGGCGGTCATGCTGGCGTGCGTGGTGGTCGCCAACATCAACGTCGCGCTACAAGGGCAAACCGTGCTGGGTTTGGAGTTTGGCGCCTGGTACTTCTGGATTCGCCCGCTGTTCCAGCCGGTGTTCGTGCTCTGGGCACTGTACTGTGTGGGTGTCCGGCCTCGCCCCGCCAAGCTCAGGCCGTATTGATTGCGAACCAGTGGTTGTCCCAGTACCAGTCGGCCAGATCCGCTTGCGCGGCAGCGATGTTCTGGGTTTGAGGATTGGTCGCGCGCGCTTGCACGCGCAAAATGCCAAGTTCCCCGCCGAGCCAAATCTGTTGGTCTAACCGCGCCAGCGCATAGGCACCGGGATAGCGCCATGTTTCCCGCCAGCGGCCCTGTGCATCGAACAGGACCAGGGCGTCGGCCCGGACACAACTGACGGCGAAGCCGCCAGGGTCACCCGCCCTGGCAGGCGACCAAGCCACTATGTCGCCTCCGTAGCCTTGCAGCGAGGGTTGGTTGTGCGGCAGCGGTTCGGCGGGGCGCAAGTCGCGGCCGTCCCAGACGGCCAGCACCGGCGCGGCCTGCCGCTGCGAGGCATCCGGGTGCTCAGCCTGCAGTGCAATGCCCAATCGGCTCGAGCCGGCGTCGAAGGCCAGATGACGGATGCTGAGGTAGGGATCGGCCAGGCGCCATTGCCCCTGCAGCTCACCCGTGCCGGGATGCAGGGCCACCAGCGACGCGTCCATGCGCTGTTGTTTCAGGCGCGGGTCCAGCCGCTTGACGCGACCCGTCTCGGGCAAGGTGGGGATGCCGCCGTTGGCCACCATCAGCGTGCCTGCGGGGAACCTACCCACGGCGCGCGGCAGGGCCAGCAACTGGTGCGGGTCGCGGCCGTGCGTGGGCCATTCATCGGTTTTTTCGAGGGTGGCGGTGTCGCGCACACCGAGCAGGCCCTGGCCGCCTTCCAATTCAGTCTCTGGGGTCCAGAGCCTGCGGCCCGGTTGCCCCTGGTCCACCGATGCGATGACGTGGCCATTGAAACGGCGGTCGTCCTCGACCCACAGCCATTGTGTTGTGCCCTCGCTGGTCTGCCCGGCAGCGTCGAGCCCGGGGCGCCAGCGCAGCAACCAGTCCCCGGGCCGGCGCGCCACAGCGAGGAAGGCACCGTCCGGCTCAGCCCAGAGGCCGTGCGCGCGAGTGGGCACGGGCAGCTGCCGGAGCACGCGCCAGGTTGCACTGTCGCGGCCGTCCAGACCGACCAGGCCGATGAATTCCCGCGCCTCGTGGCGCCATGCGGCGAGCAGGGTCACCTCGGAAGACGAGGACGAGACTTCGGCCTTGTCAGCACCGAGGCCCGAACCCATGCCCCATGCCGGGCCCAGCACCGGGCTCAACGCGGTGCCGAGCAGGAATTGCGCGCCCGAGCGCAGTAGCAGACGCCGCCGCATGTCCGACTGGCCTTCAGTCGCCGTCCGCGTCCGAAAAGCCCAGGGGCACGTCCAGCGCGGCGGCGATTTGCTGCTGGTAAAGCACGGTCAGTTCCTTGAGCTGGCGCGCCGCAGCCTCCACCTCGGCGCCGTTGTAGCTCGTGCTGAGCTTGCCGAGCGCGGCATCGGCGGCGGTGATGGCCTGCCGCCAGCGTGCAGCCAGTTGCACCTGGCCCTTGCCGTACAACAAGGCCTCGATGGGCACCAAGGCCTGGCCCGGCACGGGCGGGGCGGCTTGCGGGTCCGCCAGCAGGGCCTGGGCGCGCAGGGTGTCCCATTGCGCGCGCCAGTCGGCCAGGTTGTCGGCCCACTCCTGACGCGCGAAGGCGGGCGGTTTGCCTGCGGTCTGCGCCTTCACCAGGGGCTGCTCCATCTGCAGCCAGCGCAGGCGCTCCAGCCCGCCCAGCCACTGGTTCACCCATTCGGCGAAGGCCGCGCGGGTCTGCGCGAGTCGCGCCTCGGCGTCGGCGGATTCCTCCTCCACCTGCCAATCGCGTTGGGCCAGCGTGTCGAAGTCGCGACGCAAGGCGCTCGCTTCGGCGGCGATGCCCTGGGCCACCAGCACGGCATAGGCGCAGCGCTGCTTTTGCGACTCGCCCTGCAGCCCCATGGCCGTGGACTCGGCCAGCAGGTATTCGAACCCCGCGAAGCCCTTGGCTGGCGTGCCCACGCGCGCCATCTCACTCAAGACGCGCGGCGTGGCTTTCAAGGCCTTGTCGATCAGGTTCGCACGCACGGGCCAGAAATCGATCTGCCGCTGGCTGCGCCGCTGGACCAACGGACCGACAGCGGGCGTGGCCAGCGCCTGCCAGCGCAGGAGGGTCTGTTGCCACTGCCCGTGCAGCTCGCCCTTGCCGCTTCGTCCCTGGCAATGCGCTTGCGTGGCCTGCACCAGGGCCAGCGCCGAGGCCTCGAAGGCCCGCGCGCGCGGCGGCAGCTGGTGGCTGTAGAGCCCGGTCAGCGCCTGCTCGGCCGTGTAGTAAGGGAAGGCGATGCGTGGCGCGGTCTGCGCATGGGCACAAGCCAGCACACACAGGCCCACCACGGCCCCCACACGTGGCAGCAGACGAGCCCCAGCCAAGCGCGCCCGCAGGGTCATCACAAGGACTCCAGGAAGGCCACGAGCGCGGCGCGCTGTTCGGCGTTCATCTTGAGCACCTGCTGCTTGCTGGCCTCGGCCTCGCCGCCGTGCCAGAGCACGGCTTCGAGCACGCCTTTGGCGCGGCCATCGTGCAAGAGACGCTGGTGGCCGTTCACGTCGCGGATCAGACCGATGCCCCACAGCGGCGGCGTGCGCCACTGGCGGCCGTTGGCCTGGAAGTCCGGCCGGCCATCGGCCAAAGCTTCACCCATATCGTGCAGCAGCAGATCGGTGTAAGGCCAGATGCGCTGGCCCTTGAGGGCCGGACTGGCCAAGCGGGGGAAGCCGCCCGCGCCGCTGCTGTCCTGCGTTGAGGTGGTGTAGCTGGGCCGGTGGCAGACCGCGCACTGGGCCTGGTGGAACAGCGCCTGGCCCTTTTGAACCTGCAGATCGTTGACACGACGGCGCGCGGGCGGCGCCAAGGTCGCGGTGTAGAAGATGACCTGGTTCAGGGTCTGCTCGTCGATCTCGGGCTGCTCGGGACTGGCCTGCGCGGCGGTCACCAGGACCGTGGTCTTGCGACCGTTCTGGCGTTCAATGCCCTTGCCGCCGCCATGCGCGGCCTGCAGGCAATCGGTCTGCGCGGGCGTGCAGGCCTCACGCCAGTTCACGCGCGAGGTGATGCCGATGTCGCCCAGAAAAGCGCCCGCCGTCTGATGAGCAACACTGCCCACATTGGCCTTCCAGCCGAAGCGGCCCAGCACCTCACGCCCCGCATAAGCGTCCCAGACCCGGTTGGGCTGGCCCTTGATCGCGGCCGTGAGCGGTCCGTTCAGGGCCGCCTGCGCGCGGGCGTTGCCGAGAATCTCCGCCTCGGGAATCGCTTCCAGCAGGCCCATGCCGATCACCTGCGGCGCGACGCGCGGGCTGATGAGCACGTTCGGCGCCATCGCGCCGTAACCCAGGCGGGTGATGCTGTAGATGGGTTGCTGCAGCGTGTGCGTGCTGCCATCGGCGAAACGGACCTCGATGGGCCGGCTGCGGATCTCGATGTGGCCTTCGGGTTTGACGCCCTGCACGGCGGCGGTGCCGAGCTGGTCGCCGTAGACGGGCTCGGGCACCACACCGTGCTGCGCGTCGGGCTGACCGGAAATGGACAGGCGCAGCAGCAGGCCCACGCTGCTTTCCGCGTCCGGCCCGGGCAGCAGGGTACGTGCCCAGTCAGGCGGCGCGCTGCGACCATCCAGCAGATGGCAGGCCGCGCAGGAACGCGCGATGAAATGCGGCCCCAGGCCATCACGCGCCTTGGTCGAGGCCGGTGCCTCGACCCAGTTGCGCTTGAAGAAGGAATTGCCGATCACGAAGCGTGTGCGCTCCGCGTCGTTCAAATTGGCCAGGGGAAAAGAAAATGCGTTCTGGCCCGTGGCCCAGACCGTGCCCTTGCCGGCGGTTCTTTCGCTGGCCTCGCGTTCGGCGGCCTCGGTGGCTGCCTGGTCCGAATCCGCTCGGGTCTGCGCCCGCAAGGCCGACACCACCAGGGTGCCGGTTGCGGCGGCCAGCAGCACCGCGAAAACGCCCACCCACCGCGTCGCGCGACGCGGGGCCTTGTGTTCGTACGGGGTCATGAGGCGCTCAGGGCTCCACCAGGGTCAGCTTGGTGATGCCGATGGCCGAAGCCGACTCGACCAGCAGCTTGGATTGCTCGACCAGGCTGGCGATGGTTTTCTTGACGATGGGCTGACCGGGAGATCCATCCAGAATGGCCTGGTCGAAAGGCGCGGGAATGCTGGTGGCATGGGCCACCGACTGCGCGATCTGCGCCGTGGTTTTGTCGGCCAGCGCCTTGTCCTTGGCTGCGACGAGGGCGCGCAGGGATGCGCCCTGCACCGCTTGACCACTGCGGCGCTTGTAGCTACCCAGCCAGACGTTCTGGATGCCGGTCGCATTCGTCACGATGTCGCGGTGCGTGTTGTCGGAGAAGCAGGAATGCTCGTCCTCCTGGTCCTGCGTGTTCAATGCCACTTCCATGCGCTCGCCCGAGAGTTCACCCCGCGAGAGCGAACCCAGGCCCACGATGATCTTGCGCAACGACTCCTGGCCGCCCTGCTCGAATTCGGCGCGGTAGTTCTTTTGCTTCGGCGCCCACGCCTGCACCAGGAAGCGCAGGTCATCGATCAGCAGGTCCGTCACCACGTTCAGGTAGAGGCGGCGGCGGTCCGCATTGGGCAGTTTGCCGTCGACGAAATCGGTGTAGGCACGCTCGCCCGGGCCCTTGTCGTTCAGGTCCTGGCCCCAGAGCATGAACTCGATGGCATGCCAGCCCGTGGCGATGTTCTCCTCGCCGCCTTTTTCGTTGGCGTCCGACAGGGTTTTCTTGCTGATCTTGAACTTGGGGTCGTTGACCAGACCGCCGCCCGGCTTGCCTTCCACGCCGTCCACGTAAGACTCGTCCATGGGCCAGGCGTTGATGCGGCCCTCGGGGCCCTCCTCGTCGTCGATCGGACCGCCGTAGAAACGGAAGGCCTCGGTCTGGCCGTAGTACTCACGCGCGTCCAGCCAGGCCTTGCGCGCGGCCTCCAGGCGGGCTTGCGTGGGCGCGGCGGTGAAGGCGCGAACCGCCTTCTGCAATTCCTGGGCGGCGAGCAGCGTGTCCTCATAGTTCGCATGCACCAGGGTGGCGTAGTGGGCGACCACGCCGCGAACCGTGGGCTGTGCCGGTGTTTGCGCGGCGGCACTCAGGCTGCCCAGGCCACCGGCCAGCACCAGGGCGGTCCCGGTCGCGCTCAACATCCACAGGCGTTTGCTTGCTTGAAATTTCATGCTGTTTCCTCGCTGCTTGAATCTACAAATCAAAATCGTTCTCAATTCTAGAACATGGTGAGCCGCTGGGCTGGAGTCAACACAGCCATCCGCAGGGCATCCCCATCGCCCACCCATCAACGGTCTGATCGCGGCATCAATACACGTCTCTGCGGTAACGCCCCTCGTCCGCGAGCGCACGCAGAACATCCGCGCCCAGAACATCCCGCAAGGCGGTATCGACCTCGCCCGCCATGCCCCGCAGGCTGCCACAGACATAGATGGCTGCGCCGGGTCTGTGCTGATCGCCCCGCACCCAGGCACGCATTTCGGTCGCGGCGGCACGCACGGCGTGCTGCACGTAAGGACGCGAACCCGTGTGCGCGGCGGACGACTCGCGCGAGAACACCCAGTCCACGCGCAGCAAACCCTGCGCGGACCAAGCCTCGAGCTCCTCACGGTAATAGGCATCGGTGGCGGCATGGCGTTCGCCAAAGATCAGCCACAGGGGCGGTGAACCCGGCGCTGCATCCTGAAGCGGGTGCTTGGTGGTCGGTTCAGGATACGGCGCCGGGATCAGGCGCGCGCGGATGTGGGCGCGCAGGCCGGCCAGGCCGGTGCCATTGCCGATCAGGATCAAGGGGCGCTGCGCGTTGCCGCCAATGCGAAAGGCGCTGTGCGCACGCAAGCGCAGCATGGCGCGGCCGCTCAGCGGCAAGCCGTGGTCATGCGCGGCCGTCAGCCAACCCGAGGCTAGGCCCGGGCTGTCGCTGCCATCGGCATGCACCCGTCGTGTCTGACGCACCAGCAGGTGCAAGGCACCGTCGGCAGGCACGGAAGCGATGGAGTAGTCGCGCGGCTCACCGGGTGCGCCCGGCACCTCGATCTGCGCGAGATCCCCGGCCTGCCAATCCGGCAGGTCACCCACCTCGGGCACGAATTCCAGGTGATGCACCGGCCCACCCGCGCTGCCCGGGTTCATGTGCCGACGCGCGCGCAACGTCCAGGCCTGCAAGGGCGGCGCCTCCCAGTCGGGCAAGGCCCAGGCGTCCGGATTGCCGGCATCGATCAGGGCGCCCAACTGCACGCGCCAGCGCGACAGCGCCTCGGGAGCCATGCGGTCGGCCTCGATGCGTTCGAACAATGGCTGCGCGCCCCGTTCCTGGAACCATGCATCCAGCGCGCGACCAAAACCGCAGTAGCGCGCGTAGCTGGCGTCGCCCAGGGCCAGCAGGCCGACCTTCAGCCTCGTCAGCTCGGGCAACCCGTCCCCATCCCTCGCCTCCATGCAAGCACGCACGAATGCCGCCGCGCTGTCCGGCGCATCCCCTTCACCGTAGGTGCTGACCACGCACAACAGGCGCTCCATGCTCGCCAGATCCTCGCGGCGCAGACGTCCCAGCGGCAGCAGGCGCACCGCCAGCCCCGCGCTGTGCAGGGCCTGCGCGGTCTGCTCGGCCAGGGCCTCGGCCTGACCGGTCTGGCTGGCGTGCACCACCCACCAGAGCGAGCGACCCGCGCTGGAATCGGGCACGGCGCTGTGCATCAGGGCCTGCGCGCGGTGCGCGGCCGCCTGCACGCGCTGACGGTGCCGCCAGACGATGAGGCCGCAAAAGGCACCATAGACCAACAGAACGGACAGGGCTTGAACAAACTTCATGGAAACCACTTCATGTGGACGCGTGCACCGCGTGCTGACGCCATCGCGTCAATCGGCGAGTGCACGCAGCGCGGGCGTGAGCACCTCGCGCAACGTCTCACCCCCGCCTTGGCCGTCCACGGCCGGCACACGCTGCACGAACAGGGCCGCGATGCCGTGCTCGCGCGCCAGGGCTAGGCCCGACTCCAAGCCCAGCACCGTCAGGGCCGTGCTCCAGGCATCGGCCCACAGACATTGCTCGTGCACCACGCTGACGGAGGCCAGGCCGTGCACGATGGGACGGCCCGTGCGCGGGTCGATGGTGTGGGGCAGGCGCAGGCCGTCGTGGGTGTAGCAGCGCCGGTAGTCGCCCGAGGTCGCGACGGACAGGCCATGCAGGGCCAGACGGGTGCGCGGCAGGGCCGGATGCGACGTGGAAGAAGTCGGCGCCTCCAATTCCACCCACCAAGGCTGGCCGCCCAGGCCGTAACCCGCACCGCGCAGCTCACCGCCGACTTCGACCAGCAGATGCGCCAGGCCCAGGGATTGCAGGCGCAGCGTGATGCGGTCCACCGCGTAGCCCTTGGCGATGGCGGAGAAATCGAGTTGCAGGCCGCCGAACTGGACGATGCCATCCTGACCATCGAAATTCAGCGCGCGCCAATCGCACAGCGCCAGGGCATCGCGCGCCGCCGTTTCCGTGGGCATGCGAAAACCCGGCTCGTCGTAGCGCGGGTGCGCATGCGGCAGGTCTTGCAGATCGGAAGACGGACCGAAGCCCCAGAGATTGACCAGGGCACCGGCTGCAGGATTGAAGGCGCCGCCAGACACCTCGGCCAGCCAGAGGCCGGCACGCAGCACCTCGGCGAACGCGGCGGGCAGTCGGAACGCCGTGCCCGGGGCCGCACGGTTGAAACGCCCCAGATCGGAATCGACCCGCCAGTGGCTCATCTGCGCAATCACCAAATCCAGCTCGGCCTGCACGGCGGCTCGCACGGTTGCCTCCTGCCCATCCGCTGGATCGGCTGCCATGGCCCCGTCCGCCAGCCAGAGCACACGCCACGTCGTGCCCATGCTCGCGCCTTCCAGACCCAAGACCCGCGCGCCCAGCGTGGGCACCAGCGTTTCGTCCAGATGCTGCGGCAGCAGCACCCGGACGGCGTCGATGGGTTGGGGGGAATCGGGGACGCGCATGCGGCGAAGCAGACAGAAACACAAAAATCCCAGACCCGGCACGCGCGGCGCGAGCGCGGGACACGGGCCTGCGCCCTGCGGGGCGACTGGACTTATTGCGGCAGGACTTCCAGCGTCAGGCTGTAGCCGGCGCGCCGGGTCGGCTTGTCCAAGGTGCCTGCGGGACCCATCGGACCCATAGGCCCGCCTTGGGCACCGGAACCGGCGGGCATGCCCGGGCCACCGGCCTGCGGAGCACCTTGTGGACGCGCAGGGCGGGCCGGTTCGACCTCCAGCCAGTACATGCCTGCTGCAGGCCACTTGACCTTGATCTCGCCGTTCTTGTCGGTGTCCAGGGTCAGCTCGGTCAGTTTGTCCTGGTGGCGCTTGCCGGCCAGGATCACCGTCACACCATAGCCCGCAGCGGGCTTGCCGTCGTCCACGAAGCGGAAGGTCGCCGTCTCACCGGCGAACAGGTCATTGGGGTGCGTCACGGCCACGAGTTCGATGCCACGGCCCGTGGGCTTGAGGCTGTCGGTGCTGGGCTTGCCGCGCGTGACGAAGGTTTCGACGCGGGACTGTGAGCGTGTCACGCGCACATCCTGCGCGTCCGTGGGGATCTCCTTACGCAGGCTCTCGGCCGTGCCACGCAGGCGCTTGGTTTCGTTGCCGACCTTGTAGCTGGCGAACATGCTGTCATTGACCAGGGCGATGCGGTAGGTGCCGGCCTGCTCCAGCTTCACATCGAACACGCTGCGGTAGCGGGTCTTGGCCTGGTTCTGCGCCTCGACCGGCTTGCCGTCCGGTCCGGTGATGACCAGGTTGTCCAGATTGCCGGCGTTGTGCTCGAAGTAGAAGATGTCGTTGGAGACGGCCGCATCCACCGCCACCCAGGGCTCCTGCCCCGAGAACACGGTGCCCGAGGGCAGCAACCAGGCGCGGTGGGCCTGCGCGGCGGTGGGCAGCAGCAGCACGGCGAACGAAGCCGCCAGCGCGGCCGTCGATGCGAGGAGAGAAAGGCGTTTTTTCATGGTCTTGTTCCTGGGGTTTCGGTGGGCCGGCTCGCGGCTTTCAGGGTTGCACGGTCAGGCTGACCGAGCCGAGTTCCGTCTGGCCGCGGGCTTCGCTGCTCACGGCCTTGGCGCCGGCCTTGCCGGGCCAGGCAAAGGGCAGGCGCAGCAGTTCACGCCCGCCGACTTCGCGCGCGGCCTCGATCACGAGCTGGTACTCACCGGCGGGCAGGGCCTTGAGCGCACTGTTGTTGCCGAAGCTGACGGTGTGCACGCCCGGTGCGCGGGTGGCGCCGCTGATGCCGTCCACCGGCATGTCGAGTTCTCGCCCGCTCTTGCGCCACCAGGAGCGCATGTCCTTGAGCCACTTGGTGCCTTCCTTGTTGCGCATCTTGAGGTCGTACCAGACGGCGAGGTTGCCCGCGAAGCTCTGGTCCGGCTTCTCGATCCAGATCGCCACGTAAGGGCGGTGGTACTCGGCCACATCGAGGCGCGGCACTTCGACGGTCAGCGACAGGTCGGCGGCGAACACCGCTGCGGGCGCGAAAGCTGTCGCGAGAGACCCAGCCCAAGGCAGGGCACGGGCGAGGCCTGGCACAGACCAGGCACTGGTGTAAGAGATCTTCATGGCGGATGACATGGACAGGAGACTCCTCGGCTTCAGGAATGGACAAAAAGAATGATCAGCAGCAGCGGCGCCACCAAGCCCAAGCCCACCAAGGGCCAGGTGCTGGGGCGATTGGCCGCATGGAACTTGAGGATCAGCAGGCCCGTGATGGAGAACAGCAGACAGGCGACGGAAAACACATCGATGAACCACTTCCAGGCCCAGCCCGTGTGGCGGCCCTTGTGCAGGTCGTTGAGCCAGGAAATCCAGCCCCGGTCGGTGAGTTCGTACTCGACCTCGCCACTGTCGCGCGCGATGCGCAACCAGGCATCACCGCCGGGTCGGGGCAGTGAGAGGTAGACCTCCTCGGGCGACCATTCTGCAGGGGCCTGCACAGGCAATTCCAGCGACAGCGCGCCGTTGAGCCAAACCCGCACGGCGGCAGGCAGCGGCGCATCGCCGCCGGTGGATGCCTGGGCATCATCTTCGCTGCGCAGCAAGGCCAACAGATTGGGCGGCAGTTGCGCCTGGCGCTGCGTGATCTCGGGCTGGGCGGCGATGTCCGCCGCGTGGTTGAGCGTGATGCCCGTGAAAGCGAACAGCAGCATCCCGATCAGGCACAGGGCGGAACTGATCCAGTGCCATTGGTGCAGGGTTTTGAGCCACCAGGCGCGCTGGGATGCCGCGCCCTGCGGCGTGGACTTGGCGGTTGCTGCGGGCAAGGGATGGGCACCAGGATTTTTCACGCACCGAAGTATATCTATTTAAAAATCATTCTCATTCCATTTCAAAAAGAAATCTGCGCAACGGTCATGGATGGCGTCCTCCTCGCCATGGACGGCCAGCAGGAGCGGCCCCACCCAAGGCCGGGGTGAGGCCGGGGCCCGCAGCCTCAGGTGTCGGACGTCGGCGGCGGCGCCCAGTCCCCGCCCAGGGCCTTGTAGAGATCCAGCACGGCCTGCAGGCGGGCCAGGCGCTGCACGCTCAGGCTGTCCTGGGCGCTGAACAGGCTGCGCTGCGCGTCAAGCAGGGACATCAGGTCACCCGTGCCCTCCCGGTAACGCAGCTCGGCCAGGCGCAGGGAAGCATGAGCTTGCGCGACCAACTCGCGTTGCAGGTCCTCCTGCTGCTGGCTGTAGCTGGCCTGGCCCAGGGCATCGCCGACTTCCTTGATGGCCGTGCGGATGGCCTGCCCGTAGTTCTCGATCAGCACCACCCGCTGTGATTCGCTGAGCTGGATTTGCGCGCGCTGACGGCCACCGTCAAAAATGCTTTGCGCCAGGGCGAGTCCCAGGGACACGCTGCGCGTCGGGTCGGCCAGGCTGAAGAGGCTGGCCGACGTCAGGTTCGTGGAGGCAGACAGCGACACCGTGGGCAGCAAGGCCGCGCGGGCAGCATCCACATTGGCGTCGGCGGCGGCCAGCTGCGCCTCGGCGGCGGCCAGGTCAGGCCGGCGCGTCAGCAAGGCCACGGGCAGACCCGGCGCGAGTTCGGGCACACGCAAGGACGCGAAGTCGGCGGCGGCATCGCGCGAGGCCGACACGTAGTCCTCCGGCGAAAAACCGATGGGCTGGCGCCCCAGCAGCAAAGCCAGGGCGGTGGCGCTTTCGCTGCGCTGCTGCTGCAGGGCCAACAACGTGACGCGCTGACTCAGCAAGGTGCTGCGCTGCTGCGAGACCTCCAGCGGCGTGGCCACGCCGTTGCGCAGGCGGGACTCGACGATGGCGAGCAGGCGTTCGGTGCGTGCCAGGTTGGCCTGCGCCAGCGCGACACGCTCCCCCAGACCCAACCACTGGAAATACTGACTGGCCACGCCGGCCACCAAGCTCAGGCGCGCGGCCTGCCAGTCATGCTGGCTGGCGCGCAGGCTGGCCTGGCCCGCGCGCACGCTGTCGGCGACACGGCCCCAGAGGTCCACCTCGTAGCTGACCGACAAGCCCGCGCTGGTTGACTCGCGCGTGGTCTCCACGCCCCCGGTGCTGCTGCGGCTGCGCGAGGCGCCCGCGTTGGCGTTGACCGAGGGCCAGCGCGAGGCCCCGCTCTGGCGCAGGGAGATCTCGGCCTGACGGATGCGCTCGTAGGCGATGCGCAACTCCACGCCGTCGCGCTGCGCCTCGGCGATCAAACGCTCCAGGGCCGCCGACTGGAAAGCCATCCACCATCCCGAGTCGATGACGGGAGCCTCGACGCCCGGCGCGTCGGCGCGCCAGCCCGCCGGCAGCTCAACCTTGGCGCGCGCCGAAGCCTCGGCGGGATCGGCTGGCGGCGCGGTGCCCGCGCAAGCTTGCAGCAAGAGCGCCGCGGGCAGGATCAGGATGGGTGCGACGCGGCCCCTCGCGTGTTGCTTCATTCTTGTTCGTTCCATGTCAGGACGCTTCGTGCCGATGCCATCTGGCCAAGCACGTGCTCATTCCGATGCCAGCGCCACCACCGGGTCCAGCCGCGCCGCCTTGCGTGCGGGCAGGTAACCGAAGACCAGGCCGGTCGCGAAGGCACAGCCAAAGGCCAGCAGCACCGGCGCCACTGAGTACAGCACGGGCGTGCCAGCGGCGGCGATCACTGCGGCCACGCCCAGGCCGATGAAGACGCCGATCAGGCCGCCAAGCGCGGACACCAGCAGGGCCTCGATCAAAAACTGCTGCAGGATGTGCCGTTCGTGCGCGCCCGTGGCCATGCGGATGCCGATCTCGCGCGTGCGCTCAGTCACGCTGACCAGCATGATGTTCATCACGCCGATGCCGCCGACCAGCAGCGAGATCGCGGCGATGGAGCCCAGCAGCACCGTCATGGTGTCCTGGGTCTCGCTGGCTGTGTCGATGATGGAGGCCATGTTGCGCAACTGGAAATCGATGACACCGTGCCGCTCGGCCAGCAGGGCCTCCACCGCCGCCTGCGTCTCATCGATGCGGCTCACGTCCTGCACCGCCACGGTGACGTTGCGCAGGAAACGCTGGCCCGACAGGCGCAGCTGACTCGTCTGGTAGGGCACCAGCACCACGTCGTCCTGGTCCTGTCCGAAGGGTGAGGCGCCACGCGCGCTCATCACGCCCACCACCTGGAACACCAGGTTGTTGACCAGGATGAATTCACCGACAGGGTCCTGTCCGCCCGCCGCGTAGTTCGGGAACAGCGCTTTCGCCACGGTCTGCCCCAGCACGGCCACGGTGGCGTAATTCTGCTCATCCTCCTCGCTGAAGAAGGTGCCACTGGCCAGCGGCCATTGCCGAACCTGCGGGTACTGCCAGGAGGTGCCGAGCACGCTGCTGCTGTAGTCGGCGTCGCGGTACCGCAGGGTGGCACTGCTGTTTTGCTCGGGCACGGCAGCCAGCACGTTGGGCACTTCGCGGTTGATGGCCTGCACATCGGCCAACACCAGCGTGGCCACGTTGGAGAAACCCCGCGAATTGGGTACGCCCGGGCGCACCAGCAGCAGGTTGCTGCCCATGGCGCTGATGCGGTCAATCACCGCCTGCTTGGCGCCGTCGCCGATGGCCAGCATGGCGATGACCGAGGCCACGCCGATCACGATGCCCAACAAGGTGAGCACCGCGCGGAAGACGTTGGAGCGCAAGGCCCGCATGGCTGTCCTGGCAGCCTCCAGCAGTTCGTCGGCGTAGGAGACGCGACCCGAATGGCTGGCCCAGTGGGACGCCTTGGGCCGCGCATGCTCCTGGAGCGCAGGCGGCGGCCCCGGATCGGCCACGATGTGGCCGTCCTTGATCTCGATGACACGCTGCGCGTTCTCGGCCACCTCGGCCGAGTGCGTGATGATGATGACGGTGTGCCCCTGCGCGGCCAGGCTCTTGAGCAGGGCCATGACTTCCTCTCCGGTCTTGCTGTCGAGCGCGCCCGTGGGTTCGTCGGCCAGAATGACTGGCCCGCCATTCATGAGCGCGCGGGCAATCGACACGCGCTGCTGCTGCCCCCCCGAAAGCTGGTTCGGCTTGTGATGGCTGCGCTCACCCAGACCCAGGGTCTCCAGCAATTCCCTCGCACGCTCGCGCCGCTCCTGCGGCGGCGCGCCCGCATAGACGGCAGGCACTTCCACGTTGTCGGCCGCTGTGCCGGTGGCGATCAGGTTGTAGCTCTGGAACACAAAGCCGAAAGCGTCGCGCCGCAGCGCCGCCAGTTCGTCGCGCGACAGCGCGGCCACGTCGCGCCCCATGAAGCGGTAGCTGCCGGAGGTCGGCTGGTCCAGGCAACCCAGGATGTTCATCAAGGTCGATTTGCCGGAACCGGAAGCGCCGACAATCGCGACCAACTCCCCCGGATAGATCGTCACGTCAATGCCGTGCAAGACGCGCGTAGCGAGTTCGCCGTTGCGATAGGTCTTGGTGATGCCGCGCAGCTCGATGAGCGGCACGCGCGCGCCCTCTTGCGCGACCGCCTGCTCGGCGTCGCTGCTTGGGCCCTGAGTGGCCTTGCCCCCGCCAGCCGCCGCGCGGATGACCGTGTTCGTGGCGCGATCCATGTCTGTGCGTGCCTTCCTCAACGTGGCGGCATGCCGCCGGGGGGCATGCCACCCGACGCGCCGGCGCGCTGGCCCGCGCCTGCCGAGGAACCGCCGGTGGTGTTGCCCTGACGCTGACCCGTGACCACCCGCTCGCCCTCCTCCAGGCCAGAAAGAATTTCGGCCAACACACGACTGCTCACGCCGACTTGCACCTCGCGCTCCTGCACGCCATCGGCGGTCAAGACCTTGGCCGTGGCACGACGCGGCCCCGCTGCCGCGCCACCGCCTACATTGCCAACGCCACCCCCATTCGCATTCGCACGCCGTTCGGCGCGCAGGCGTTCACGTTCTTCGGCCGACAGGTTCTGCCAGTCCGGGCGCGGGCCCTGAGGCCCCCCGCCACCGGCTCCGCCCTGGGCGACGGAAGATCCGGCGCCAGCGCCGCCGCCGGCTGTCGCGCCGTTGTTCGAACGTTGCCCCGTCGCGCCGGCCTGCCCGCGCTGCATCGTCAGCCCGGCCATCGGCGCCGTCAGCACGCCCCTGGCCTGCGCGACCACGAAGAAGACCTGGGCCGTCATCTGCGTCATCAGCCGGCGCTGCGGGTTGGGCACGTCGAACAAGGCGTTGTAGAGCACGACGTTGTTGGTCACCGTGGGGGTGGGCTCGACCTTCTTCAGAGTGCTTTGCCAGCGCTGGCCGCCGCTGCCCAGGGTCGTGAAGTAGACCGGCATGCCCACGCGCAGGCGGCTGACGTCGGCTTCCGAGACCTGGGCCTGCACCGTCATGACGGAAAGGTCCGCGATGCGCAGGATGGTCGGGGCGGACTGGTTGGCGTTGAGCGTCTGCCCCTGACGCGCGCTGATGCTGACCACCGTGCCCGACATGGGGGCGTAAATCTTGGCGTACTTGAGATTGGCCTCTTCCACCTGCATGCTGGCGTCGGCCTGTTCGATCTGGGCTTCCAGGGCCTGGATCTGCGCGCGCGTGGACAGCACCGTGGTTTCGGCGTTCTGCACGGCTTCGGCCGTGGTGGCCTCGTCTGCCAGCAGGTTCTTCTGGCGACGCAAGTCGCGCTCGGCCTTGACCAGTTCCACCTGCCGCTGCGCCAGCGTGGCGCGCTGGGCACGCAGAGAAGCCCGGTTGGCCTTGACACGCGCAGCCGACTGCTCGGCGCCGATCTCTGCCAGCAATTGACCGCTCTGCACATCGCTACCGACCTCGACGTGGATCTTGGTCAGTTGGCCAGAGACCTGGGCGCCCACGTCCACATAGTCACGCGGCTGCAGCAGGCCGGTGGCCGTGACCACGTCCTCAATGTCCCCTCGCTGCACGGTCGCGGTCAACAAACTGGCCTGGGCGTCGCTCTTGCCTTGCCACCATTGCCAGCTCCCCCAAGCGACGCCGATCAGCACAACAGGCGTCAGCAAGAGGGCAATCCGGCGCAATCGATGGCGACGTGAGCTAGGGAGAAATGGCATGGGGACGGGTCGGAAATGGAAACGGAAACACAAACGGCAAGCGCGGCATCATGCCCGCAGGCCAGAATGATATTGCTTCTCGTTTGTAAAGAACTATGTCCCGACCCTCGGCTCATCGCCCCCGCAGCCGGGAACCAGTTATTTGGCTATACGACACGCGGTACTTGCGAGTACAACGGCGTGACCCCGCCAGCAGCATGTGGGTCTGCCTCTGCGCGCAGGGGCGAGGCATCAGCCCCAGAGATCCAGCGGCGGATCGTGCACCACGGCCTGCAGGATGTCGCTGCGCGAGATGAAGCCCACGAGATCCCCCTCATCCGCCCCGCCCACGCCAGGCTGATCGCTGCGGTCCACGGTGTCCAGCACCGGCAATCCCGGCAGTTGGGTGTCCAACAGCACGCGAGCGACGCGACGCAGGTCCGCGTCCGGGCTGACGGCCGGCGCGGGGCTGAACATCACTTCGGACACCGGCTGCATCATCAACTCGCGCCAGGCATCGGCAGGTGCATCCGGCCCTGGCAAACGGCGCAAGTCCAGCAACTCGGCCCGGCTGATCAGCCCTGCGAGACGCCCCGGCGTGGCACTGCGTGCGCCGGCCAGCACGGGGGCCTGCCCCACGCCACGCTCACCCAGGAGACGCCAGGCCTCGAACACGCTGGCGTCCGCGCTCACGGTAATCGGCTGGCGTGTCATGACGTCGGCCACTCGCCGCAATGGTTGGCGCTCACGCGCCTGCCCGCTGGCCCGGGCGTAGGCGGACAAGGCAGCACCTGCCGCAAGGCTGCGGCGCGGGGCTTCGTCGGCCCGCTGCAGCACGCCGTCGTCGGTGTGGGCAGGCGGCACACCGCCCTCGTACGCCCAATGGGCGGGTGTTCTGCGAATCACGGACGGAAGAGGGCTGCGTGGGTCGAGCGATTGCCCGGCAAGCCGTCGCGTGCGCATCACGCCGCGCAAGGCCTCCACGCGCCAGAGATCCTCCATCGCGCCGCGAAAGATGCGGCCGTTTTCACCATAGATCGAGAACATGCCTACTCCTCAGGTCTCATCGCCCTGCTGTCTATTTCGGCAGACTGAGCAGTTAAATGAAGCGCGGAGTGCGGTGTCCTCGCAAGCGCCAGGGCTGGGGCGCGATTCAAGCCCCCAAAAGGGGGCCTCAAGGCAGAAACAACGCCTGCAAATCGCTCAGGAAATCAAACCCCTGCTCCGTGGGCCGGGCCCGGCTGAGGTCGCGGGTGAGCCAGCCCTTGCGCTCGGCTTCTTCGAGCGGCTTGCGGATCGCGGTCAAGGCCAGGCCCGTGCGATCCGCGAAATCTTGCAGCGCGAAACCCTCGCGCAGCCGCAGGGCGTTGAGCATGAATTCGAAGGGAAGATCTGCCCGGCTGACTTCCTCGTCCTGCACCACGGCGCTTGCAGGGTCCGCCGACAGGGCGCGCTCCATGTACAGGCGCGGGTCACGCGCACGGACCTGGCGGATGACGCGGTGGGCAAAGCTGAGCTTGCCGTGCGCGCCCGCGCCGATGCCCAGGTAGTCGCCGAACGCCCAGTAGTTGAGGTTGTGGCGGCAACCGTGGCCGGACCGGGCGTAGGCCGAGACCTCGTAGCGCCGCAGGCCCGAAGCGCCCGTGCGCTCGGTGATGCGGTCCAGCATGGCGTAGGCCGTGTCCTCGTCCGGCGTCTGCGGCGGGAACTTGGCGAAATAGGTGTTGGGCTCGATGGTCAGGTGGTAGACCGAAAGGTGCGGCGGCGCGAAGGAAAGCGCCGCGTCCAGGTCGGCGTCCAGTTGCGCCAGGCTCTGCCCTGGCAGGGCGTACATCAGGTCCAGGTTCCAGGTCTCGAAGCTGCGCGCGGCTTCTTCCAGCGCGGCCAGGGCCTGAGCGCGGTCGTGCACCCGGCCCAGGGCTTTCAGATGGTCATCGTTGAAGCTTTGAACGCCGACGGACAGACGCGTCACGCCCGCCGCGCGGAAGGCCGCGAAACGGTCTTTCTCGAAAGTCCCGGGATTGGCTTCCAAGGTGATCTCGCAATCGGCCGCGAGTTTGAGCCGTGCGCGGATGTCGCTGAGCAGGCGGTTGATGCCGACGGGGCTGAACAGGCTGGGCGTGCCGCCACCAATGAAGATGCTGTGCACCGGACGCCCCCAGACGAGCGGTAGCGAGGCTTCGAGATCGGCGATGAGGGCGTCGAGGTAGCGTTGCTCTGGCACATCCCTAGGATTGAGTTCATGCGAGTTGAAGTCGCAATACGGGCACTTTTTCAGACACCAAGGCAGGTGCACGTAGAGCGAAAGCGGCGGCAGGCTGGGCAGTTGCAGCGTGCCGGGGCGCATGTAGTGTTGGATGTCGTGCATGGTGAGGCGCGTATTTTCAGGCAAGACACCGAGGCGGTCCCCTCGCATGGGAGCGAAGCATGTGCGCAGGGCCTGCCCCAGGCCAGCACGCTCATGCGGTGGCGATTTGCTGCGCAAACTCAGCATCAGCGGAACCTTGAACGCCGTCGCACCGTAAGTGCGGCGCTTCGTCCTCTGATTTCTGGCCCTCAGAACCAACGTTCCTGCATCAAGGCCACCATCTGCCGTGCCGACTGCCCGCGATGGCTGTTCGCGTTCTTCACCTCGGTCGGCAATTGCGCGAAGGTCTTGCCGAAGGCGGGAATGAACATCACCGGATCGAAGCCGAAACCGTTCTCACCCATGGGCGCCTGGGTGATTTCACCCACGGCACGGCCCACGGCGATCAGGGGCTCGGGGTCGTCGGCCGAGCGCAAGGCCACCAAAGTGCTGACCAGCGCGGCGCGGCGCTTGCCCGGCCCTTGCACCTCCTTCATCTGTTCGAGCAGGGCTCGCACATTGTTGGCATCGCCCTTCTCGTAGCCAAACTGCGTGGCGTAGTAGGCCGTGTCCACGCCGGGCAAGCCGCCGAAAGCGTCCACGCACAGGCCCGCGTCGTCGGCGACGGCGGGCAAGCCGCTGAGCTTCGACGCATGCCGAGCCTTGGCCAGGGCGTTCTCGACGAAGGTACGGTGCGGCTCGGGCGCCTCGGGAATGTTCAGGTCTGCCTGCCGAATCAGTTCCACGCCCAACGGCGCGAACAGCTCCTGCAGTTCCGCGAGCTTGCCCTGGTTGTTGGAAGCGAGAACCAGTTTCATGACGCGAGTTTTACTCCGGTCATCACGCCAGAAGCGCCTGACGCTGCAAGGCCACGAGTTCGGTGATGCCTTGTTCCGCCAGGGCCAGCAAGGCGTCCATCTCCTTGCGGCTGAAGGCCGCGCCTTCGGCCGTGCCCTGCACCTCGATGTAGTGGCCCTCGCCTGCGGCGTTGACAGTCATCACCACGTTCATGTCGGTGTCGCAGGCCGAGTCCTCGGTGTAATCGAGGTCCAGCAGCGGCCGTCCTTCGACGATGCCCACCGACACCGCCGCCACCGGCGCGGTGATGGGCGAGGCCTTGAGCTTGCCCTGCGCGATCAAGGCATGCACCGCGTCCTGCGCAGCGACCCAGGCGCCGGTGATGGCGGCGGTGCGGGTCCCGCCGTCAGCCTGCAGCACGTCGCAGTCCAGCGTGATCGTGCGCTCACCCAGTTGCTTGAGATCGAACACGGCCCGCAGGCTGCGACCAATCAGGCGTTGGATTTCCTGCGTGCGGCCGCTCTGCTTGCCGCGCGCGGCCTCGCGGTCGCTGCGGGTGTGGGTGGAGCGCGGCAGCATGCCGTATTCGGCCGTGACCCAGCCTTCGCCGCTGCCCTTCTTGTGCGGGGGCACGCGTTCCTCGACCGAGGCCGTGCAGAGCACGCGGGTGCGGCCGAATTCGATCAGCACGGAACCTTCGGCATGCACGGTGTAGTGGCGGGTGATGCGCACGGTGCGCAGCTGGTCGGGGGCGCGATTCTCGGAGCGCGTGGGGGCGGCAAAACCACCTTGGGATATTTGGTTCATGGTTCGGGAAAAACGAGGATCAGCGGGTCTTGACCGCAGGCAGGCCGGCCACGCCGCGCAAGGTCTTGCGCAGCTCGGAGACCCAGGTGTCGAAACGCATGCGCATCTTCTCGCGCGGGGTCAGGCGCGTGTAGCGCAATTCGCTTTCGCGGCTCAGCTCCTTCTGCAAGGCGAAGACGGACTGCGGGCGCGAGAGCGGGTCCAGCGCCATGCACCAGGCCACCACGTCGATCAGGTTGTCGGAGTAGACGCCGCGCAGGCGCGCCAGGCTGGTGATCAGGCGGTCCTTCTCCAGCCGTTGCGGCGCCTCGTGCGGCGGGTAGCCCTGCATGCAAGCGTAGATGCAGGCGCCGATGGCATAGATGTCGGTCCAGGGGCCGAGCACCGCGTCGCGCCGGTACATCTCGGGCGCGGCGAAACCCGGCGTGTACATGGGGCGCACGAAATTGCTTTCCTTGGCCAACACCTCGCGCGCCGCGCCGAAGTCGATCAGCACGGCGCGGTTGTCGTCGGTCACGAAAACGTTGGCCGGCTTGATGTCCAGGTGCAGCATCTTGTGCTGGTGCACGATGCGCAGGCCGCGCAGCACTTCGTCGAACAGCGAACGGATGGTCGATTCGCGAAACACCTTGCTTTGCTTGAGCTCGCGCGCGGTGATGATGAACTCCTGCAGCGAGGCGCCGTCCAGATAGTTCATCACCAGGTAGACCGTGTCGTTGTCACGGAAGAAGTTGAGCACGCTCACCACCGAGGGATGAGAAATCTGTGCCAGCGCCCGCCCTTCCTCGAAGAAACTCTTGAGCCCCAGACGGTAGAGCGAAAGACGCTCGGCCGCGACCTTGGGCAGCAAATCGCCCGGCGCGCGCGTCACCAGCGAAGACGGCAGGTATTCCTTGATGGCCACGGGCTGGCCCGCGGCGTCGGTGGCCTGGTAGACCACGCCGAAGCCGCCGGCGGCCAGCTTGCGCACGATGCGGTAGCCACCGCCGATGACGGTTTCGGGTGACAAGGGAGCGGGCTTGACCTTGGCCATCGTGGAGGTGACGCGTGTCGTGGAAGAGATGGGGAAGGATGGCGCTGCGGTTATGCTCGCCGCTTTTCCGGTGCCGGCCGCGACGCTGACGCGCGATGCGTCTTGGGGATGGCCGCACCCGTATCCATCGCGCCGCGTCGGCATGCGGCGCCACGCCACGCATCACCAAAGAGGACAGCCATGCCAGTTTACAGCATGACCGGCTACGCCAGCACCCAGCACGAGGCGCGCAAGGACCCCGCCATGACCACGGCTGCCGCCGGCACGGGGGACCATTCAGCCTTCTCGTCCGCTGCGGCCGCCAGTCCGGCATCGGGTCCTTCCGGCGCGCGCCTGGGCCTGGAAATCCGCTCAGTCAACGGCCGCTTCCTGGACCTGACCCTGCGTCTGCCCGAGGAATTGCGCGCCAGCGAACCCGCCTTGCGCGAGCTGGTGCAAGGCCGGCTCAAGCGCGGCAAGGTCGAGCTGCGCGCCTTCATCGAGACCGGCGACGGCGAGGCCCTGGGCGACCCCAGTCCGCGCCTGCTGCAGCGCCTGGGCGCGCTGCAGGAAAACGTGCGCACCTGGCTGCCGACCGCGCGCGAACTCAGCGTGGCCGATGTATTGCGCCTGGCCGCGCAGCAACATGAAAGCGAGCGCCGCGCCCAGCCCCAGGACTGGGGCACGCTGGCCCAGCAGCTCACCACGCAGGCCCTGGAAGCCCTGCTGCAGGCCCGCGAGCGCGAGGGCGCGCGGCTGTCCACGATGCTGCTGGGTCACATCGCGCAACTGCGCCAGCTCACCACACAGGCCCAGCCGCTGGTGCCCCAACTGGTGGAACAACAACGGCAACGCTTCCTGGAGCGCTGGAAAGAGGCGATGAACCTGTCCGAAGGCAGCGCCACCCCCGAGGCCGCGCAGGACCGGGCGCTGACGGAGGCCACGGCTTACGCCATCCGCATCGACGTGGCCGAGGAGCTGACGCGCCTGGGCGCGCACCTGGACGAAATTGAGCGCCTGCTGAAAAAAGGTGGCGAATTGGGCAAGCGGCTGGACTTCCTGATCCAGGAACTGCACCGCGAAGCCAACACACTGGGCTCCAAGTCAGCGACGCTGGAATTGACGCGCATCTCGGTGGACATGAAGGTGCTGATCGAGCAGATGCGGGAACAAGTCCAGAACCTGGAATAACGCTTGGCGCCCAATGGGCATCAGACCATCAGACCTCTAGAATCCCGCCATGGAATACCCTGGCAACCTCTTCGTCATCGCCGCCCCCAGCGGAGCGGGCAAGTCCAGCCTGGTCAATGCGTTGCTCGCGCAGGACGCCCGCTTGCAGCTTTCGATTTCCCACACCACGCGGGCACCGCGCGGTCAGGAACAACATGGAAGGGAGTATTACTTCATCTCCCCCGCTGCCTTCGACGCCATGGTCGCTGCCGATGCCTTTGTCGAATGGGCGAACGTGCACAACCACCGGTACGGCACCTCCCGCCAGTCCATCGCGGACCGCATCCTGGCGGGCACGGACATCGTGCTGGAAATCGACTACCAAGGCGCGATGCAGATCAAGAAGCTGTTCCCCGCCGCGGCCACCCTGTTCATCCTGCCACCCAGCTGGGAGGAACTGCAAGCCCGGCTGATCAAGCGCGGCGAGGACAGCGAGGATGTGATCGCCCTGCGCCTGAAAAACGCGGCGACGGAGATGGCCCAGGCCCCGCACTTCGATTTCGTTATAATCAACGACCAGTTCGAGCGCGCCTTGGCTGACTTGCGGCTCGTCGTGCAAGCCCAGCGGCTCCGGTATCCGGCCCAGCGTCGGGCCCGACCCGAGACCTTCGAGGCGCTGCGTCTTCCCTGACCGTTTTCCCTGTATCACCCGCTGGACCGCGCGATCGACCTCGCCGCTCCGGCTCCTGGAGCAGAACCATGGCCCGCATCACCGTCGAAGACTGCCTGCAGCAGATCCCCAATCGCTTCCAGCTCGTGCTGGCCGCGACCTACCGCGCCCGCATGCTGAGCCAGGGCCACGCGCCCAAGATCGAAAGCAAGAACAAGCCGGGCGTGACCGCCCTGCGTGAAATCGCTGAAGGCAAGGTCGGCCTGGAAATGCTCAAGAAAGTGCCGACCTGAGTCCGCTCCGGTCGCATTCTTCAGAAAAACGTCAAATAACCGACAAATAAGGCACCGCCAGCGCGGTGCTTTTTTATTGCCCGCTACCATTCGACCGTGAGCCACTTCATGCCCCCCACCACCGTCGCGCCCCCGGCCCATGCCGCCGGGCTGGGCGCGCTGCCCGCAGGCCTTGCGGCCTCGGTGGCGGACCCGGCCGTGGCGCAGACGGTCAGCGCGGCTGCGGCGGCCAACGCGGCGGCAGCGAGTTTCGCCAACCTCACGACCAAGCTGGACTACCTCTCCCCCGCCGACCTGGAACAGGTGCGACAGGCTTATCGCTTCGCCGACGAGGCCCATCTGGGCCAGCTGCGCAACAGCGGCGAACCCTACATCACCCACCCCATCGCGGTGGCAGGGCTGTGCGCCGAGTGGAAACTCGACGCTCAAGCCCTGATGGCCGCTTTGCTGCACGACGCCATCGAGGACTGTGGCGTCACCAAGCCCGAACTGATCGAGCGCTTTGGCGCCCCCGTGGCTGAGCTGGTCGACGGTCTGACCAAGCTGGACAAGCTGCAGTTCAGCACCCGCGAGGAAAACCAGGCCGAGAGCTTTCGCAAGATGCTGCTGGCCATGGCGCGCGACGTGCGGGTCATCCTGATCAAGCTGGCCGACCGCAGCCACAACATGCGCACGCTGTCCGACGTGCCGCGCAGCAAGTGGGCGCGCATCGCCTCCGAGACGCTGGAGATCTATGCACCCATCGCTTACCGCCTGGGTCTGAACCAGACCTACCGCGAGTTGCAGGAACTGTCTTTCACCCATCTGCGTCCTTGGCGCCATGCCGTGCTGACCAAGGCCTTGGAGCGCGCTCGCGGCCGCCGCCGTGACCTGATCGGCAAGGTGCAGAAGGAAGTGGAGGCCGCCTTCGAGGCCGCCCACATCCCGGTGCGCCTGGCCGGGCGCGAAAAGACCCTGTACTCCATCTACAAAAAGATGGACGAGAAGCACCTGAGCTTTGCGCAGATCTCGGACATGTACGGCTTCCGTGTCATCGTGCCCAGCCTGGCCGACTGCTACACCGCGCTGGGCGTGCTGCACCAGCTTTACAAACCGGTGCCCGGCAAGTTCAAGGACCTGATCGCCATCCCCAAGGCCAATGGCTACCAGTCGCTGCACACCATGCTGGTCGGCCCCTCAGCGGTGAACGTGGAGTTCCAGATCCGCACCGAGGCCATGCACGTCGTGGCCGAATCGGGCGTGGCGGCGCACTGGCTCTACAAGGCCAATGAACCGGACAGCCCCGTGGCCGCCCGCCTGGGCGCGCAGTGGCTGCAATCGCTGCTGGACATCCAGAACGAGACCCGCGACGCGGCCGAGTTCCTCGACCACGTCAAGGTGGACCTCTTCCCGGAATCGGTCTACGTCTTCACGCCCAAGAGCAAGATCATCTCGCTGCCGCGCGGTGCCACCGTGGTCGACTTCGCCTACGCCATCCACAGCGACGTGGGCGACCGCGCCGTGGCCGCGCGCATCAATGGGGAGCAGGTGCCGCTGCGCACCGAGCTGCAAAGCGGCGACGCCGTGGAAATCGTCACGGCCACTGTCCCCTCACCGAATCCGGCCTGGTTGAGCTTCGTGCGCACGGGCCGCGCGCGCAGCAAGATACGGCACCACCTCAAGACCCTGGCCCAGGCCGACAGCGAGAAGCTGGGTGAGAAACTCCTGCTGCAGGCCCTGCGCGGCGAAGGCGTGGAGCGCTTCCCGGCCGATGACGAAGCCGGCAGCACCGCCCTGTGGAGCAAGCTGCTGCACTTCACCGGCAACCGCAGCCGCGCCGAGCTGCTGGAGGACATCGGCCTGGGCAAGCGCGTGGCGGACATCGTGGCCAAGCGCCTGGCCACCCTCATCGCCGAGGGCATGGAAGGCGCCAAGATCCGACCCGACGCGATCCGCGTCAGCCAGGAGCAGTTCCTGCGCCGCCAGGAGCGCCAGGCCCCGATCACCGTCGACGGCAGCGAAAGCGCCTCGGTGCGCTACGCACCCTGCTGCCGCCCCATTCCCGGCGACGCCATCATCGGCTACCTGGGTCGAGGCGAGGGCCTGGTGGTGCATACCGCCGACTGCACCACCGCCCGCAAGCTGCTGAACAAGGACAGCGACCGCTTTATCGGGGTGGAATGGTCGGACGAACCGACCCGCGCCTTCCAGACCGCCATCATCGTCACGCTCAACAACGGCAAGGGCGTGCTGGCCCGCGTGGCCTCGGCTCTGGCTGGCGCGGAAGCCGACATCGTTCACATCGACATGGGTCAGGAAGGCCCGCAGGAAGTGACCGACCTGCGCTTCATCATCGCCGTGCGCGACCGCGTCCACCTGGCAGCGGCGCTGCGCGCGCTCAAGCGCACCCCGGCTGTGCTGCGCGCGCGCCGGGCGGTATCAAGCTGAGCGGAAATCGTCGCCCGGCCCCTCCGGACTGCGGGCCCGAGGACTCAGGCCGCCGGCTCGGGGTAACGCACTTCCAACACCTCGATCTCCTCGACGCCAGCCGGTGTCACCAACTTGAGCACGTCACCGACACGCGTCTTGAGCAGGGTACGCGCCACGGGTGAAATCCAGCTCACCTGGCCACGAAGATTGTCCGCCTCGTCGATGCCCAGGATGGTGATGGTGCGCTCCGCCCCGGCGCCATCGGCGTAGGTGACCGTCGCGCCAAAGAACACCTGCTCGCTGCCGTGGTGCACGCTCGGGTCGGCCACCTCGGCGATTTCCAGGCGCTTGGTCAGGAAGCGGATGCGCCGGTCGATCTCGCGCAGGCGTTTCTTGCCGTAGAGGTAGTCCCCGTTTTCGGAGCGGTCACCATTGCTGGCCGCCCAATGCACCACCTCGACGATCTTGGGCCGCTCCTCGTCGATCAGTTGCATCAGCTCGGCGCGCAATCGTGCGTAACCGGCGGGCGTGATGTAGTTCTTGCCGCCTGCGGGCAGCGCGGGCAAACCGATGTCCTCGTCGTCATCGGCGTCGGTTTCGCGGGTGAAGGCTTTGCTCATGGCGCAAGAATCAGACAAAAGGAAAAAGCCCGCAACCTTGCGGTTGCGGGCTTTTCTTTTTTGGTGCGGCTGGCAGGATTCGAACCCACGACCCCTTGGTTCGTAGCCAAGTACTCTATCCAACTGAGCTACAGCCGCGAAGCTGCGCATTGTAGCAGAAGTTTTTCGGCTTTCGCGCTCAGTCTTCCAGCAACAGGCTGCTGGCGATGGCGGCCGCGGCCGTGCGGGTCTCCACGCCGAGTTTCTCGAAGATGTGCTCCAGGTGCTTATTGACCGTACGCGGGCTCATGCCCAGGATATCGCCGATGTCGCGGTTGGTCTTGCCCTTGGCCAACCAGGACAGTACTTCGGTCTCGCGCGGAGTGAGGGCTGCACCGCTGAGGCGCCGCTGGGATGGATCACGCGCAACCGCGTCCGCGGCGATGGCGGACAACGGAATCTGCCGCAGCAACACCATACGTTCGCCCGGCCCGCCCTGGCCCAGATGGCGGGCCTGCAATTGGTTGCCGTCTGGCAAAGCCACGTGCGCTTCTCCCTGGTCCACCAATTGCAGCAGCCAGCGCCGCAACGCGGCCTCGTCCTGGCGCAGCGCGGGGATCTGCTGCAGCCAACGCGTGGCCTGGGGCGACCGCCAGGCGATGCGTCCCTGGCTGTCAAGCAGCAGGACGCCCAGACCGGCCACGTCCACGGCCTCGCGCGCCCAGCGGCTCACATGCGCGTTGCGCAGGTGCGTGGCCAGGCGCGCCAGCACCTCGGGGATGCGCAAAGGCTTGACCACGTAGTCCACACCCCCGCTGGCGAATCCTTGCAGGATCTGCTCGGTCTCGGCCAGGCCGGTCATGAAAATGATGGGCACATGGGCCCAGGAGGGTTCGCCCTTGAGCCGGCGACAGAGGGAAAAGCCATCCTCGCCCGGCATCAGCGCGTCCAGCAGCACCGCGTCGGGCACGCCCAGCTCGAAGCGCTCCAGAGCCTCGCTGGCGTCGCGCGCGACCAGCACGGTGTAGCCCTCCAAGGCCAGCGCATCGCAAAGCATGCGCAGGGTTTCGGGCGCGTCGTCAACCACCAGCACCACATGGCAGACCGGCGCGGCGACGATGGCGATGGGCTCAGACAGGGGAAGCATCTTCGGTCTCTCTCAGGCGAGCGATCAGGGCAGGAAAGTCGAACCGGTCCACGTAGGCGACCAGCACCTGCAGCGTCTCGGCCAGGGCCGGCGCCTGCTCGGCGTGTCCACGCAGCAGGCTGCGCAGCCCGCTGGCATTGCCCTGGCGGGCCAGCGCGATCAGGCGTTCGCGCAGTTCCTCCGGCAGCGGCAAGGATCCGGTCGCGGCCAGAGCGGTGAGGGCTTGTGCCTCAACACGCTGCGCCTCGTGCACCCATTCGAGCTGCAGCACGCGTGCCAGCAGGTCCAGCAGTTCCGACTCGATCACCGGCTTGTTCACGAAACCGCGCGCGCCGACGGCCGCCAACAACTCGGGCCGGTTCTCGAAGGGGTCGGCCGAGACCAGCAGGATGGGCAGCTCCGGTGCCACGCCGCGCATCAGCTGTGCGGTCTGCCAACCATTGAGGTCGTCCATGTTGATGTCCAGCAGCACCGCGTCGGGCAGGCGTTGCTGCACGATCTCCAGTGCCTCGCGCCCGCTGGCGGCCTCGCGCACCACAAAACCCAGGGGCAGCAAGAGGCTGGCCAGCAACTGGCGTTGCACCGGCTGGTCGTCCACCACCAGTAGGGTGCGGCGCGGATCGAGGTAACCCGCTATGGGGCGCAAGGCGTTGACGACCGGGCGGGCGGGTGGTTCGATCTCGCGCAGATAAAGGCGCACGCTGAAGGTGCTGCCGCGCCCGACCTCGCTCTGCAGCAGCAGCTCACCGCCCATCAGTTCGGTCAGCAGGTGGGTGATGGCCAGGCCCAGGCCGGTGCCGGCTTCGCTGGAGCGCCGCCCCGCGCTACCCCGCTCGAAGGGCATGAAGATGCGCTCCTGGTCCTGCGGCGCGATGCCAATGCCCGTGTCCTCGACCTCGAAGCGCAGCACCTCGTGCCGGCAGTCGACCCGGAACACGATATACCCCCGATCCGTGAAGCGCACCGCGTTGGCCAACAGGTTGATGAGGATCTGGCGCAGGCGCTTTGCGTCGGCGCGCACCCAGGCCGGCACCCGCCCCAGGGTTTCGAGCCGGAAGGCCAGGCCCTTGCCTTCGGCCTGGGGTTGGACCATGCGCGCGAGTTCGGACAGGAACTCCTGGAAGGGCAGCGGCGCCGGGTCCAGCCGCAGGCGGCCGGCCTCGATGCGCGCCAAATCGAGCAGGCCATCGATCAGCGCGTGCATGTGCTGGCCGCTTTGCTGGATGGTGGTGACGGCCTCGCGCGAGCCACCCTTGAGCGCGTTGCCGCGCAGCAGGATCTGCGCGTAGCCCAGGATGCTGTTGAGCGGCGTGCGCAACTCGTGCGTCATACCGGCCACGTAACGGGTCTTGGCCTGGCTGGCGGACTCGGCCGCCTCCTTGGCGCTCTGCAGCGCCTCGTCGGTGCGCTGGTGGGCGTCGATTTCCTTCTGCAGCAACTGGGTCTGGCGTTCGGATTCATCGTGCGCCATGCGCCGGCTCTCGTTGGCCAGCACCACCCACCAGGCGCAGACCGCGGCCAGCACGGCCATCAGCGAGAAGGCCTTGATGAAGGGCAGGCCCAGCGCTTCTGCATGCGCCGCACCCTGCAGGCTCTCCTGCACGTAGACCACGCCCAGCAGAAAGGCCATCAGCGCCGACAGGCCGAGGAAGACCGCGAAGTACTGTGCGACGCGGAAGTTGAAGCGCGTGTTCAGGCCCGCCGGCAAGACCCAGGCCAGAGCCCGGCGCACCTGGTCAGCCGCGCGTGCCTCGCTCTTGCAGCGGTCGTGGCAGCGCGATTCCAGCGAGCAGCACAGCGAGCAGATGGGGGCGTCGTAGGCTGGGCAGTGCGCCATGTCGGCGCTCTCGAAGTGGTTGTCGCAGACGCTGCAGCGCACGGGTTCGCCCGGTTTCCAGAGCGGGGGATCGGTACGCGCGAGGTAATAACGCCCCCGGGTCGCCCAGGCCAGCAGCGGCGCAGTGAGCATGGCGGTGAACAGCGCGATGAAGGGCGCGAAGGCCTCGGCCCAGACGCCCAGCAAACCCGCGTAGGCCACGCACGCCAGTGCCGCGGCCAGCAGCATGGCGCCCAGGCCCACGGGGTTGAGGTCGTAAAGGTAGGCGCGGCGAAACTCCACGCCCGGCGGGCTGAGCCCCAACGGCTTGTTGATCACGAGGTCGGCCACTAGGGCACCGACCCAGGCGATGGCCACGTTGGCGTAGAGGCCCAGCACATGCTCCAGGGCGCCGAACACGCCCAGCGTCATCAGCAGCATGGCGATGATGACGTTGAACACCAGCCAGACCACGCGCCCCGGATGGCTGCGTGTGATGCGCGCGAAGAAATTGCTCCAGGCCAGCGAGCCGGCATAGGCATTGGTGACGTTGATCTTGACCTGGGAAATGATGACAAAGACCACCATCAGCCAGAGCGCCAACGTCGGGCTGCCCACCGCGCGCATATAGCCCACCAGGAACATCTGCGTGGGCTCGGCGGCCTGGCTGGGCGAGGCTCCGTACTGCAGGGCCACGAAAGCCAGGAAGGCACCGGCCAGCATCTTGAGCATGCCCATGACGATCCAGCCCGGCCCGGCCAGCAGCACGCAGCCCCACCAGCGCCAGCGATTGGTGCGTGTGCGTTCGGGCATGAAGCGCAGGTAGTCCACCTGCTCGCCCACCTGCACGATGAGCGAGAACGCCACGGTGGCGGCGGCACCGAACATCAGCGGCTCGAACTCGCTGCTGCCCGAGCTGAGGCCCGACAGACCGGTAAAATCGCGGTAGTGCTGAGGCTGTTCAAGCGCGAACCAGGCGAAAGGCCAGAGCAGCAGCACGATCCACACCGGTTGTGTCCAGGTCTGCAGGCGCGAGATGAATGTGATGCCGTAGAGCACCAGCGGAATGATGACCAGCGACGACAGCACGTAGCACCAGACCAACGGCCAGCCGAAGGCCATCTCCAGGGCCAGCGCCATGATGGCCGCCTCCAGCGCGAAGAAGATGAAGGTGAAGCTGGCGTAGATCAGCGAGGTGACGGTCGAGCCCAGGTAGCCGAAGCCCGCGCCACGCGTGAGCAGGTCCATGTCCAGGCCGTAACGCGCGGCGTAGACCGAGATGGGCAGGCCGGTCAGAAAGGTGATCAGCCCCATCACCAGGATGGCCCACAGCGCATTGCCGAAGCCATAGCTCAGCGCGATGGCGCCGCCGATGGCCTCCAGGGCCAGGAAGGACATGCCGCCAAAGGCGGTGTTGGCCACGCGCCATTCGCTCCATTTGCGTGCGCCGCGCGGCGTGTAACGCAGGGCGTAGTCCTCCAGGGTCTCGTTGGCGACCCAGGAGTTGTAGTCGCGGCGGATCGGAAAGATCCGCTGCCGGGCGGTATTCATAGATGCGCCTCTTTCTGGGGACATGGCAATGCCCACACGGGTGCACATGCAAGAAGTGTTCTCGCGCCGGCTTGCATCGGCGATACGTTGATTGACGTATGGGACGGCGGCGGGGCTCTCCCTAATCTCACGCCAGCGGTGACGTCGTGTCGCGCGGCACCTGGCTGACGGTGAAGGCCGGTGCTCTTGGTTCCCACCATTCTCAGCAGGAGTGCCCCATGAAGAAATCGTCCGTCCCCACCCCGCCGCCGGTCGCCGGCCTGCAGCGCCGCCAGTTGCTGCAGGGCCTGGGGGCCCTGTCCATCGCTGGCCTGCCCGCGCTCGGCCACGCCGCCGCGCCGCCCACCGCAGCAGTGAACACCACCAAGCTGGCCGTCACCGACACCGAGGTGGTGGTGGGCCAGTTGCATTCCTCCACCGGCACCATGGCCATCTCCGAAACCGGATCCATCCAGGCCGAGCAACTGGCCATCGACCAGATCAATGCCATGGGCGGCATCCTGGGCCGCAAGATTCGGGTGATCAAGGAAGACGGCGCCTCCGACTGGCCCACCTTCGCCGAGAAGTCCAAGAAGCTGCTGATCAACGACAAGGTCGCGGCCGTCTTCGGCTGCTGGACCAGCGCCTCGCGCAAGGCCGTGCTGCCGGTGTTCGAGAAGGAAAACGGCCTGCTCTATTACCCCACCTTCTACGAAGGCCTGGAGCAGAGCAAGAACGTGATCTACACGGGCCAAGAAGCCACGCAGCAAATCATCTACGGCCTGGATTGGGGCGCCAAGGAGAAGAAGGCCAAGACTTTTTTCCTGGTCGGTTCGGACTACATCTGGCCGCGCACCTCGATGAAGATCGCGCGCAAGCACATCGAGTCCGTCGGCAAGCTGGGCAAGGTGGTGGGCGAGGAGTACTACCCGCTGGGCAACACCAACTTCAACTCCCTGATCAACAAGATCAAGGTCGCCAAGCCGGACTGCATCTTCGCCGCCGTGGTGGGCGGCTCCAACGTGGCCTTCTACAAGCAGCTCAAGGCAGCGGGCATCACGGGTTCTAAACAGTTCCTGCTGACCTTGTCAGTGACCGAGGACGAGATGACCGGCGTGGGTGGCGAGAACTTCGAGGGCTTCTACAGCTCGATGAAGTATTTCCAGTCGCTGGACAACGAGAACAACAAGAAGTTCGTCGCCGCTTTCAAGGCCAAGTACGGCAAGGACGCCGTGATCGGTGACGTGACGCAGGCCGGTTACCTGGGCCCCTGGCTGTGGAAGGCCGCCGTGGAGAAAGCCGGCAGCTTCGACGTGGACAAGGTCGTGGCCGCCTCGCCCGGCATCGAACTGAAGACCGCGCCCGAAGGCTACGTCAAGGTGCACGAGAACCACCACCTGTGGAGCAAATCGCGCATCGCCATCGGCAACAAGGACGGCACCTTCAAGGTGGTGGCCGAGTCTCCCAAGCTGATCGAACCCGATCCCTTCCCCAAGGGTTACCAGTAAGCGGGCACCGGACTCCGTGAGGGGTCGGGGTGGCGGCCTGGTTTGCAACGGGGAAGGGCCGCCACCTCGTTTTTCCGCATTACGCCCAGAAGCCCCCCGGGGTGCGGGCACACGCTCAGACAGGCTGGTGACACATGGAATTCGCAGACATACTCAACATCACCCTCATGCAGGGCTTCGCGGGACTGAGTCTGTTCTCGGTGCTGCTGCTGATGGGCCTGGGCCTGGCCATCATCTTCGGCCAGATGGGCGTGATCAACATGGCGCATGGCGAGTTCATGACCATCGGCGCCTACACCGTCTTCCTCCTGTCCACGCTGACGGAGAAGTTCGCGCCGGACTTCCTGCCCTTCTACTTTCCCCTGTCCATCATCGTTGCCTTCCTGCTGGCCTTCGTCGCGGGCTGGCTGGTGGAGTGGGGGCTGATTCGCTTTCTCTACAAACGCCCTCTGGATACGCTGCTGGCCACCTGGGGCCTGAGCCTGGCAGTTCAGCAGGTCTTCCGCACCGCCATCGGCCCGAAGGAAGTCAGCCCCACGCTGCCCGAGTGGCTGATGGGTTCCTGGGCGCCGCATGAAGGCCTGGACATCCCCATCAACGGCCTGTTCGTTCTGGCGCTCACTGCCCTGGTCACTGGCGGCGTGCTGATTGCGCTTTACAAGAGCCGCTGGGGCCTGCGGGTGCGCGCCACGGTCAGCAACCGCACCATGGCCAATGCCATCGGCATCAACACCAGCCGGACCGATCGCCTCACCTTCGCCATTGGCTGCGGCATCGCAGGCGTGGCGGGTGCGGCCTTCACCACCATCGGTTCCACGGGCCCGACCAGCGGCTCGCTCTACATCGTCGACTCCTTCCTGGTCGTGACCTTCGGCGGCGCGGCCAGCCTGCTGGGCACCGTGGCCTCGGCCTTCGGCATCGCGCAGACGCAGTCCATCAGCGAGTTCTTCATCACCGGCTCCATGGCCAAGGTGCTCACGCTCTCGCTGATCGTCGTGATCCTGATGATCCGCCCGCAAGGCCTGTTCGCTAGCAAGGTCCGTCGTTGATCCCGCCTTTCATTTCCGGAGTCCCCTCATGAACCCATTCACCGCGTGGATCGCCAGCAAAGGCTTGGGCAAGGTATGCATCCTGGCCCTGGTGCTGCTGGTCCTCTTCCCCCTGACCTTCGACATCTTCCGCCTCAACCTCGTGGGCAAGTACCTCAGTTATGGCTTCGTGGCGCTCGGCCTGGTCATGCTCTGGGGTTACGGCGGCGTGCTCAGTCTAGGCCAGGGCGTGTTCTTCGGCCTGGGCGGTTACGCCATGGCCATGTTCCTCAAGCTCGAAGCCAGCGACCCGGTGAGCACGAAAATCCAGTCCACGCCGGGCATCCCCGACTTCATGGACTGGAACCAACTCACGGCGCTACCCTTGTGGTGGGAGCCCTTCAAGCACCTGCCCTTCGCGCTGGTCGCGGTGGTGCTGGTCCCCACCCTGCTGGCCTTTGTCATCGGTTACGCCATGTTCAAGCGCCGCGTCGGCGGCGTCTACTTCGCCATCATCACCCAGGCGGTGGCGCTGATCCTCACCGTGCTGATCGTCGGCCAGCAGGGCTACACCGGCGGCATCAACGGAATGACCGACCTCAAGACCCTATTGGGCTGGGACATCCGCACCGACAGCGCCAAGTACATCCTCTACTACCTCTGCGCCCTGCTGCTGCTGGGCACCATCCTGCTCGGCCTATGGATCCAGAAAAGCAAGCTGGGCACCTTGCTGCTGGCCATGCGCGACAAGGAAGACCGGGTGCGCTTCTCGGGCTACGACGTGGCCATGTTCAAGGTCTTCGTCTTCTGCCTGGCGGCGGCGCTGTCGGGCATCGGTGGCGCGCTGTTCACGCTGCAGGTGGGGTTCATGTCGCCCTCCTTCGTGGGCATCGTTCCCTCGATCGAGATGGTGATCTACGCTGCGGTGGGCGGCCGCATGAGTCTGATCGGCGCGGTCTACGGCACGCTGCTGGTCAACTTCGGCAAGACCTACTTCTCCGAGACCTTCCCCGACCTGTGGCTCTTCCTGATGGCCGCGTTGTTCATCGGCGTGACCATGGCGTTCCCTGAGGGCCTGGCCGGTCTGTGGGCGCAGAAGGTCGTGCCCTGGTGGCGACGCAAGCAGGCCGAGCGCCAGGCCATCCGCGCGGCCGTGCGCCGCGACGCCAGCACCCCCGCAGAGAGCGCGTCCACGCCAACCGCGAACCGCGGCGGACCCAGCGCCACGACCTCATTGAGCGGCCAACGCGCCTGAGACCCCCATCCCCAGGAGCCCCACCATGAGCAACACCGACTTCGCCTTGGCCGTGGAAGACCTCACGGTCTCCTTCGACGGATTCAAGGCCATCGACAACCTCACCCTCTACATCGACAAGAACGAGCTGCGCGTGATCATCGGCCCCAATGGCGCGGGCAAGACCACGCTGCTGGACCTGATCTGCGGCAAGACCAAGGCCAGCGGCGGCAGTATCAAATTCAAGAACGAGGAGCTCACCACGCTGGACGAGCACATCCGAGTGCGCCGGGGCATTGGCCGCAAGTTCCAGACACCCTCGATCTACGAAAACCTCAGCGTGTTCCAGAACCTGGAGGTGTCCTACCCCACGGGCCGCTCGGTCTTCGGCGCGCTGGCCTTCAAGTGCACCGACGAGGTGAAGGCCCGCGTGCAGGTCGTGGCCGAGGAGATCGGCCTGGCCGAGGTGTTGGACAAGGAAGCCGGCCTGCTCTCGCACGGCCAGAAGCAGTGGCTGGAGATCGGCATGCTGCTGATGCAGGAACCCGAGCTGCTGATGCTGGACGAGCCCATCGCCGGCATGAGCGCGCGTGAGCGTGAGCTGACGGCCGCGCTGCTGCAGCGCATCTGCAAGAACCGCTCGGTGATCGTGATCGAGCACGACATGGAGTTCGTCAAGCAGATCGCACACAAAGTCACGGTCATGCACCAGGGAAAGATCCTCGCCGAGGGTTCCATGGAAACGGTGCAGGCCGACCCCAAGGTCATCGACGTCTATCTGGGCCATTGATATGACACACCCCCAGGCTACGCGCACTTCGTGTCGCTGCGCCAACCCCTTGCAGGGGGCAACGCCAGCGGCCGGGCCCAGCCCGTTCCGCGGCGTTCCCCGATTGAACCCGTGGCATACCCAAAGTGTGGTGCTCGGCACTGCGGACAACTGATCACCAAGGAGTAAGAGATGCTCAAAGTCACCGACATGTACACGGCCTACGGCCAGAGCGAGGCGCTGCACGGCATCTCCTTCGAGGGCCGCAAGAACGAGACGGTCGCCATCATGGGCCGCAACGGCATGGGAAAGACCACGCTGTTCAAGAGCCTGATGGGCGTACTGCCGCTCAAGTCCGGCCAGATCGACGTCGATGGCCAGGACGTCTCGAAGGACGAGAGCTACCGCCGCGTCGCAAAGGGCATCGCCTACGTGCCCCAGGGCCGGATGATCTTCCCCACGCTGACGGTGGAGGAGAACATCCAGACCGGGCTGGAGAACGCCAAGGTGCGTCGCATTCCGGATGACATCTACGCGCTCTTTCCCGTGCTCTGGGACATGCGACGGCGCAAGGGCGGCAACCTCTCGGGGGGTCAGCAGCAGCAGCTCGCGATCGCGCGCGCGCTCGTGACCGACCCCAAAGTGCTGCTACTGGACGAACCCACCGAGGGCATCCAGCCGTCCATCATCAAGGACATCGCCAAGGCGCTCAACGAGATCCGCAAGCTGCGCGAGATCACCATCGTCGTGTCCGAGCAGGTGCTGTCCTTCGCGATGGACGTGGCCGACCGCCTCTTCGTCATCGAAGGCGGCCACCTGGTGCACGAGACCGCACGCGCGCAAACCGATGTGCAGCGCATCAAGTCCTACCTCTCCGTCTGAGTCATCGATCTCCCCATCGATCAGACCCCCAACTTCCAACTTCCGATTCAACCGCCCACAAGGAGCAACACCATGGCTGACACCCTGATCAAGGTCGATCTCAAGCAACCCGCGCCGAGCAACCCGCTGGTGCACAACCGCTGGCACCCGGACATCCCGATCGCAGTCTGGGTCAACCCGGGCGAGGACTTCGTGCTGGAAACCTACGATTGGACCGGCGGCTACATCAAGAACAACGACAGCGCCGACGACGTGCGCGACATCGACCTCTCCACGGTGCATTACCTGTCGGGCCCGGTCGGCGTCAAGGGCGCGCAGCCCGGCGACCTGCTGGTCGTGGACCTGCTGGACATCGGCGCCAAGCCCGACAGCCTCTGGGGCTTCAACGGCTTCTTCAGCAAGAAGAACGGCGGCGGTTTCCTGACCGACCACTTTCCGCTGGCGCAGAAATCTATCTGGGACATCAACGGCATGTTCACCAAGAGCCGCCATGTGCCCGGCGTGGAGTATGCGGGCCTGATCCACCCCGGCCTGATCGGCTGCCTGCCCGACAAGAAGATGCTGGACGAATGGAACCAGCGCGAGCAAGCCCTGATCGACACCAACCCGACGCGCGTGCCCGGCCTGGCCAACCCGCCCTTCGCCGGCACCGCGCACCTGGGTCAGCTCAAGGGCGACGCCGCCAAGAAGGTCGCCGCCGAGGGCGCGCGCACCGTGCCGCCGCGCGAGCATGGTGGCAACTGCGACATCAAGGACTTGTCGCGCGGCTCCAAGATCTACTTCCCGGTCTACGTGGACGGCGCCGGCCTCTCGGTGGGTGACCTGCACTTCAGCCAGGGCGACGGCGAAATCACCTTCTGTGGCGCCATCGAGATGGCGGGCTGGGTGCACATGCGCGTCAACCTGATCAAGGGCGGCGTGGCCAAGTACGGCATCAAGAACCCGATCTTCAAGCCCAGCCCCATTACACCCAACTACAAGGACTACCTGATCTTCGAAGGCATCTCGGTGGACGAGGCCGGCAAGCAGCATTACCTGGACGTGACCATCGCCTACCGCCAGGCCTGCCTGAACGCCATCGAGTACCTCAAGAAGTTCGGCTACAGCGGCGCGCAGGCCTATTCCATCCTGGGCACGGCGCCGGTGCAGGGCCATGTGAGCGGTGTGGTGGACGTGCCCAACGCCTGCGCCACGCTCTGGCTGCCGACCGAGATCTTCGATTTCGACATCAACCCCACGGCAGCCGGCCCGGTGAAGTTCATCGACGGCAGCATCCAGATGCCGATCTCGCCCGACGTGAAGTAAGCGCCAGGAGCCCCGCATGCCCACCTACGACTACGCCTGCCCGGACTGCGGCGGCTTCGAAGCGCTGCGCAACCTGTCGCGGCGCGACGAGCCCTGTGCCTGCCCGGACTGCGGCGCGGCCGCGCCGCGTGTCTTCGTGGCCGCGCCGCGCCTGGCCTGCCTGAGCAGCGAGACACGGACCGCGCACGAGACCAATGAACGGGCCGCGCACGCACCGCGCTCCTCGCGCGATGGGGACTACGGACGCATGCGGCATCCGGCCGGCTGTGGCTGCTGCTCGGGTTCTTCTTCCAAGCGCAGTTCGACAGTGCGTGCCCCTGACGGCTCGAAAGCCTTCTCAGGCAAACGCCCCTGGATGATCAGCCACTGATCACCGAAGTCACCATGAGCCACAGCCTCCAGGGTCGTAATGCCGTAGCAGCCTGTCAGCAACGACGAGCCTAAATGAGGCTCCCCTTTCCGCCCTGGCGAGGGTGGAAAGGGGCGGGGGGATAGGGGGTGGAAGAAAACCGCTTTCTTGCACTTCACCCTAAGTGACCATGTCAGATAACACCATCACTCCGAAGGAGCAATGCAATGATCCACGGCGATATCTCCAGCAGCCACGACACCGTCGGCGTCGCGGTGGTCAACTACAAGATGCCGCGTCTGCACACCAAGGCCGAGGTGCTGGCCAACGCCCGCAAAATCGCGGACATGGTGATGGGCATGAAACAGGGCCTGCCCGGCATGGACCTGGTGATCTTCCCCGAGTACAGCACGCACGGCATCATGTACGACACCCAGGAGATGTACGACACCGCCGCCACCGTACCCGGCGACGAAACGGCCATCTTCGCCGAAGCCTGTCGCAAGGCCAAGGTGTGGGGCGTGTTCTCGCTCACCGGTGAACGCCACGAAGCGCACCCGAACAAGGCCCCCTACAACACGCTCATCCTGATGAACGACCAGGGCAAGATCGTGCAGAAGTACCACAAGATCATGCCCTGGACACCCATCGAAGGTTGGTACCCGGGTGACCGCACCTACGTCAGCGATGGCCCCAAGGGACTCAAGGTCAGCCTCATCATCTGCGACGACGGCAACTATCCCGAGATCTGGCGCGACTGCGCGATGAAGGGCGCCGAACTCATCGTGCGCTGCCAGGGGTACATGTACCCGGCCAAGGAGCAGCAGATTCTGATCAGCAAGGCCATGGCCTTCGCCAACAACACCTACGTGGCGGTGGCCAACGCGGCCGGCTTCGACGGCGTGTACAGCTACTTCGGCCACAGCGCCCTGATCGGCTTCGACGGCCGCACGCTGGGTGAATGCGGCGAGGAAGAAATGGGCATCCAGTACGCGGCGCTCAGCAAGAGCCTGATCCGTGACTTCCGCAAGAACGGGCAGAGCGAGAACCACCTCTTCAAGTTGCTGCACCGCGGCTACACGGGCAAGATCAATTCGGGTGAAGGCGACAGCGGCGTGGCCACCTGCCCCTACAGCTTCTACGCGCAGTGGATCACCGATCCGGAAGGGACACGCAAACAGGTGGAGTCCTTCACACGCAGCACCGTGGGCACGCCCGAATGCCCGATCGAGGGCATCCCGAACGTACCAGCCGTCCCCCGTTGACGCCGAGAAACAGCGTGCCGTGCTCGTGCGCAGGGATGGCACGTCCAGTGACACCGACGCGCAGACCCTGTGCGACCTGGTCAAAGACACGCGCCGGGCCTTGCACGCAGCCGCACAACGGCATCGGCTGGTCTGCGGCCTGATCGCCGACCCAGGCGCAAGCCCCCGTACCCGGCGCATCTTTGGAGTGCGCTGCCATCACCTTCTTGCGCGTTCCGCACCGTGACAAGGCCAATTGGCGGCTCATTGGGCACCACTTTAGATCACATAATTTGCGATAGCTCTATTCTGGTGCATTCCGTCCTGCCTGCACCGCGCGACTGCGGGGGCACTGGCGGCATGCCTATTGCATACACGGCTGTTCAAAAAGGGAAGACATAGAACCATGGAACTCACCCCCCGTGAAAAAGACAAGCTGCTGATCTTCACTGCCGGCCTGCTGGCCGAGCGGCGCAAGGCACGTGGCCTTAAGCTCAACTACCCGGAGGCCGTGGCCTACCTCAGCGCCGCCGTCATGGAAGGCGCGCGTGACGGCAAGACCGTGGCGCAACTGATGAGCGAAGGCCGCAACCTGCTCACGCGCGCCGAGGTCATGGACGGCGTGCCCGAGATGATTCCCGACATCCAGGTCGAGGCCACGTTTCCGGATGGCACCAAGCTCGTGACGGTCCACCAACCCATTCCCTGAACATCTTGCGCGGTCCGCTGCACAGGCTCGCCGCGCCCCTGCTTCACACGCACACGACACACAAGGAACCCGCATGAAACTGCACCGTCTCTCCCCTCTCCTGCTGCTCGGCGCCAGCTTGGCCGCGTCCGCCCATGTGGGTGGGGACGGCGGCGAGCACCATGGTTTCATGGCGGGCTTCGGCCACCCCTTCTTCGGCCTGGACCATCTGGCCGCCATGCTGGCGGTCGGCGTCTGGAGCGCGCTGGCCGTGCGCCGCGTGTGGGCGGCACCGCTGGCGTTCGCCCTCACGCTGTTGGCCGGAGCCCTGCTGGCGCAGGCCGGTCTGCACTTCCCGGCGGTTGAACCGATGATCGCCACTTCCTTGTTGGCCGTGGGCCTGCTGCTGGCGCTGCGCGCCCGGCTGGGCGCGGCGGCGGCCGCCGCCCTGGTCGCGGTGTTCGCGCTCTTTCACGGCGCGGCGCACGGCAATGAATTGACCGGTGCACCCGCCCTGGCCGGCATGGTGCTGGGCACGGCCCTGCTGCACGGCGTGGGCCTGCTGCTGGGCCGCTGGCTACAGCAACGCCACGTGATGCTGGCGCGCGCCATCGGCCTGGCCATCGCGGCCTTCGGACTGTTCACGGGCGCCCTGCTCGTCGCGGGGTGAGACCATGATCCCCGGCGAACTGCTGATCGACGACGGCGCGCACCCGCTCAACCCCGAGCGGCGCACGCTGACCGTGGTGGTGAAGAACACCGCCGAGCGACCGATCCAGGTCGGCTCGCATTACCACTTCGCCGAGACCAACGGCGCGCTGGACTTCGACCGCGCCGCCGCGCGCGGCATGCGGCTCAACATCGCCAGCGGCACGGCCGTGCGCTTCGAGCCCGGCCAGCAACGCACGGTGGAACTGGTGGACTACAGCGGCGATCGCCGGGTCCACGGCTTCCGTGGCCTCGTGCAAGGAAAACTCTGAAGCCCCACGCTCAACGGAATCACGCCATGTCCTTCATCACCAAACGCGCCTATGCCGAGATGTACGGCCCCACCCAGGGTGACCGTGTGCGCCTGGCCGACACCGAGCTGATTGTCGAAGTGGAGCAGGACTACACCCTGCGCGCGGGCGGCTATGGCGAGGAAGTGAAATTCGGCGGCGGCAAGACCATCCGCGACGGCATGGCGCAGAGCCAGCGCACGCGTGACGGCCAAGGCAGCGGCCCCGAATCCGGCGGCGCGGTGGACACGGTGCTGACCAATGCGCTGATCATCGACCACTGGGGCATCGTCAAGGCCGACATCGGCCTCAAGGACGGGCGCATCGCGGCCATCGGCAAGGCCGGCAACCCCGACACGCAACCCGGCGTGGACATCGTCATCGGCCCCGGCACCGAAATCATCAGTTGCGAAGGCAACATCGTCACCGCCGGCGGCATCGACAGCCACATCCACTTCATCAGCCCGCAGCAGATCGAAGAAGCGCTGTGCTCGGGCGTGACCACCATGCTGGGCGGCGGCACGGGGCCGGCCACCGGCACCTTCGCCACCACCTGCACGCCCGGTGCCTGGAACATCGAGCGCATGCTGCAGGCGGCCGACGCCTTCCCGATGAACCTGGGCTTCCTGGGCAAGGGCAACGCCAGCCTGCCCGCCGCCCTGCACGAACAGATCAACGCCGGCGTGATCGGCCTCAAGCTGCACGAGGACTGGGGCACCACACCCTCGGCCATCAGCAACTGCCTGGACGTGGCCGAGGCCACCGACACGCAGGTGGCCATTCACTCCGACACGCTGAACGAATCGGGTTTCGTGGAGAACACCATCGCTGCCGTCAAGGGCCGCGGCATCTGCGCCTTCCACACCGAAGGCGCGGGCGGCGGCCACGCACCCGACATTCTGAAGGTGGTGGGCGAGGCCAACTTCCTGCCCAGCTCGACCAACCCCACCATGCCCTACACGGTGAACACGCTGGACGAGCATGTGGACATGCTCATGGTCTGCCACCACCTGGACCCGGCCATCGCCGAGGACCTGGCCTTCGCCGAAAGCCGCATCCGCAAGGAAACCATCGCGGCCGAAGACATCCTGCATGACCTGGGTGCCATCAGCATGATGAGCAGCGACAGCCAGGCCATGGGCCGCGTGGGCGAGGTCATCCTGCGCACCTGGCAGACAGCGCACAAGATGAAGTTGCAGCGCGGTGCCCTGGAAGGCGACGGCGCACGCAACGACAACACCCGCGTCAAACGCTACATCGCCAAATACACCATCAACCCCGCCATCGCGCACGGCATCAGCCACGAAGTGGGCAGCATCGCCCCCGGCAAGTGGGCTGACCTGGTGATCTGGAAACCGGCCTTCTTCGGCGTCAAGCCCGCGCTGATCCTCAAGGGCGGTTTCATCGCCTTCGCGGCCATGGGCGACCCCAATGCCAGCATCCCCACACCGCAGCCTGTGCACTACCGGCCCATGTTCGGCGCCTTCGGCGGCGCTATTGCCCGGACTTCTTTGACCTTCGTCTCCCAAGCCGGCCTGGCGGCCGACATCGGCGCGCGCTACGGCCTGTCCAAGCGGCTCTCGGCCGTCAAGAACATCCGAGGCGTGACCAAGCGCCACATGGTGCACAACAGCTATGTGCCCAAGATGGAAATCGACGCCCAGACCTACCAGGTGCGCGCCGACGGCGTGCTGCTGACCTGCGAACCGGCGAAGAGCCTGCCCATGACGCAGCGTTATTTCCTGTTCTGAAACCGGTCGAAGCGCACGCACCGGATCTTCCTCCGCCACGACCTCGTCCAGGCACGCCGCAGGGCCAACCTGGGCGAGGACTAAACTCCCCGGCATGCTCACCGTCTCCAAACTGCTCTCCCAAGGCCAGGGCCTGGCCAAGGTCCTCGTGCAACGCGCGCCCACCGTCGAGCTGGACTGGGATGTGCGCCAGAAAAGCCGTTTCGCGGCCAACGACAGCCAAGGCCGTGAACTCGGCGTCTTCCTGCCGCGTGGCACCCTGGTGCGCGGCGGGGACGTGCTGGTGGCCGAGGACGGTTCCTTGATCCGTGTCGTGGCCGCGCCTCAGCCCGTGTTGCGCATCACCGCCTGCGCCGAACATGGCTCGCCCTTCGACCTGACCCGCGCGGCCTACCACCTGGGCAACCGCCATGTGCCCATCGAACTGCGGCCCGACCACCTGAAGATCGAACCCGACCACGTGCTGGCCGACATGCTGCGCGCCATGCACCTGATCGTGACCGAACAGCACGATGCCTTCGAGCCCGAAGGCGGCGCTTATGCACAAGGGCATGGCGGCCACGGCCATGCGCACGGGCACAGCCATGATCACAGCCACTCGCACGGGCACGATCACGCTGAGCATGAACACCATGATCATGACCACGACCATGGACACCCCCATGGACATGCGCATCACCATCACAAGCACTGAGACGGCAGCACCCGCGCTGTCGCCCGCCAGCCTGCTGCATCTGCTCTGGCTGGCCTCGCCCGCCCTGCCCGTGGGCGGGTTTTCCTACTCGGAAGGACTGGAAGCCGCCATCGACGCCGGGCTGGTCGGCAACGAAACCCAGGCCACCCATTGGCTGGTGGAGCAGTTGCATCTCACGCTCGCGCGCTCGGACCTGGCCGTGATCGCCCAGGCCTTGCGCGCCTGGCGACGTGGCGACAACGCACGCATCCGCGCCCTCAATGCCTGGCTGCTGCAAACCCGCGAAAGTGCCGAGCTGCGCCTGCAGACCGAGCAGATGGGCCGTTCGCTGCGCGAGTGGTTGCGCCACCTGCCCGGCGCCGACGCGGCCATCCTGGACTTTGCCGCCACCCTGGAGCCCGCCTACCCTGTGATGTATGCACTTTGCGCTCTCTGCGCCGCGGCGGGACAGGCCGATGTCCGAGACGACGGCAATGTGGGAGAGCGCAACGTACTGCTGGCCTACGCCTTCGGCTGGGCCGAGAACATGATGCAGGCCGCGCTCAAGGCCGTGCCCCTGGGACAGACCTCGGGCCAGCGCATCCTGGCACGTCTGGCAGCAGAAATTCCTGCCGCCGTCGAATACGCACTGCATCTGCCCGATGAAGAACGTCAAGCCTACAGCCCCATGCTGGCCATCCTGAGCAGCCGGCACGAAACACAGTATTCACGACTGTTCCGCTCCTGAATCCCGCGGACGCACGCCCACGCGCCCGCACTCCCACGAGGAAACGCCATGAACGCACCCGCCGACCTTCAGAAACTGCACCACATCCCCGGCCGTTCCAAAACCCTGCCCCCGCTGCGCGTGGGCATCGGCGGCCCGGTCGGCTCCGGCAAGACCACCCTGCTTGAAATGCTCTGCAAGGCCATGCGTGAACAGTACGACCTCGTGGCCATCACCAACGACATCTACACCAAGGAAGACCAGCGCCTGCTCACCATCAGCGGCGCGCTGCCGCCCGAGCGCATCATGGGCGTGGAAACCGGCGGCTGCCCGCACACGGCCATCCGTGAGGACTGCTCCATCAACCTCGAGGCCATCGACCGCATGCTCAAGGACTACCCGAACGCCGACATCGTGTTTGTGGAGTCTGGCGGCGACAACCTGGCCGCCACCTTCAGCCCAGAACTGAGCGACCTGACCATCTACGTCATCGACGTCGCGGCCGGAGAGAAGATCCCGCGCAAAGGCGGCCCCGGCATCACCAAGAGCGACCTCTTCGTGATCAACAAGACCGACCTCGCGCCGCATGTCGGTGCCAACCTGGACATCATGAAGTCAGACACCGAGCGCATGCGCAGGACGAAACCGTTTGTGATGACCAACCTCAAGACGCTGGCAGGGTTGGATCAGGTGGTGGGATTTATTGAGAAGCGGGGGTTGTTGAAGGCTTGAGACTATGTGATGTCATCTGCAACCCACTCATTTGCTAAACAACAATTTCGAAGCCTCAGTTCCCAAAAGAAAAGCAGTCGCCATGATGGCCGCAGCGAACACAGAAATTGCTATTACTCCTGAGATCTGAACAAATAGGCTCCTTAAATCTCCATCCCGATTTTTATCTTCGCGATAGTACTTGGAATAGAACAAGCGATGCCAACGACTGTTATAGCCAAACATCAAATACAGCCAAAGTACAAAAAATGACGCGACGAGAATAATCAAGTATGCAGAGTTATCAGTCGCCTCCCAAAGAAATGCGAAAGTTGATAGCACTAAAAGCCATTGAATCAGTTTGAACCATTCTTCTGCAATAGCACCTGCGTGGTTTGAGAAGAACAGCATCACCCTGTCAAACCAATCATCTTCGGGCTGTGACTTCATGAACAATCCCAGACTCATCCATCCACCGGCTGCTCGGGCGTCTCCAACATCAACTGGTACAAGGCCAAATCCAGCCAGCGTCCGAACTTGAAACCGGCCTGCTGCACGATGCCGCAGGGCTTGAAGCCCAGTTGCTCATGCAGCGCGATGCTGCCGCTGTTGGTGGCGTCGATGGCGCCGACCATCACATGCACCTGCTGGGCACGCGCGCGTTCAATGACGGCCTGCAGCAGCTTGCGCCCCAGGCCCTTGCCGCGGTGGGCGTGGTGCACGTAGACGGAATGTTCCACCGTGTACTTGAAGGCCGGGAAGTTGCGGAAGGTGCCGTAACTGGCGAAACCCAGCAACTCGCCTGTACCGTCATCGCCATCGACAAAACCGATGACCGGAAAGCCCCCCGCGTGCTTGGCCTGGAACCAGGTGCTCATGCTATCCATGGTGCGCGGTTTGTAGTCGTACAGCGCCGTGGTGTTGACGATGGCGTCGTTGAGGATGGTGAGGATGGCCTCGCCGTGGGCTTCGAGGGTGCAATCGATGAGTTGCATGGTGTTCTGCGATTCGTGTCGTCGGGCGGGCTCGGGGTGAGGCGCGGCAGGCACCGCTTCTTCAAGCCAGGTCCGTCCACTGCGGGTTCCAGACCACTTCCCACAGATGGCCATCCGGGTCCTGGAAGTAGCCCGAGTAACCGCCCCAAAAGGTGTCGTGCGCGGGCTTGACGATCCTGGCCCCGGCCTCGCGGGCCTGGGCCATGACCGCGTCCACCTCCGCCTTCGAACCCACGTTGTGGCCCAGGGTCATTTCTGTCGCGCTGGCCGGAGCCAGTGCCAGCCCTGTGTCATGGGCGATGCTCTTGCGCGGCCAGAGGGCCAGGCGCAAGCTTGGCTGGAGCTGGATGAACACCACGGCCCCGAACTCGAACTCCTGGCCGACGATGCCTTCGGTGGCGAAACCCAGGCCGTCGCGGTAGAAATGCAGGGACGTTTCCAGGTCGTCCACGCCCAGGGTGATGACGGTGAGGCGCGGTTTCATGACCTGCGCGGCTATGGAAGGTGGTTGCGTCGCGCCGGTTCAGTGCTGGTGCCCGTGGGCGCCGTGGACATGCCCATGGGCGATTTCCTCGGCCGTGGCGGCGCGCACGTCGAGCACAGTGCATTCCAACTTCAGGGCCATACCGGCCAACAGGTGGTTGGCATCCAGATGGACTTCGGGGCCCTTGATCTTGACGACGCGGAAATGCACGGACTGGCCGTCGTCGCTGCGCCCCTCCAGGTGGCCGCCAACCTTCACCCCGGGCGGGAACTCCGTCTTGGGGATGACCCGCACCAGGCTTTCGTCGCGCTCGCCGAAGGCATCTTCCACCGGCAGGGTGATCTTGAGCTGGAAGCCTTTTTCCTGGCCCTCCAGCGCTGCCTCGACCTTGGGAAAGATGTTGCCGTAGCCACCGTGCAGGTAGGCGCTGGGTTCGCTGCCGTCCTCGAGCAGTTGGCCACTGCTCGCTTCAGTGAGGCGGTAACGCAGGGTGACGGCGGTGTCCTTGGTGATTTTCATGGTGAATGCAGACGCAGAAAGGAAGTGAAATAATCGCGGGAATCTTCCGGAGGAAACGAATTATGAGCGACGCACAGCAACGCATCGACCAGCTCGTCAAGAGCAACGACATCCTGCTGTTCATGAAGGGCAGCGCCAGCTTCCCGATGTGCGGTTTTTCGGGCCGCGCAATCCAGATTCTCAAGGCCAGCGGCGTGGACCCCAAGACCGTGAAAACCGTGAATGTGCTGGAGGACGATGAAATCCGCCAGGGCATCAAGGAATACAGCAACTGGCCAACCATCCCGCAGCTCTACGTCAAGGGCGAGTTCATCGGCGGCTCGGACATCATGATGGAGATGTACGAGAGCGGCGAACTGCAGAAGGTACTGGCCACGGCCTGAGCTGCGGCAGCGAGGCTTGACAGCTCGCTCCACCTTCACTGATCGTTTCAAAAAAGCTGCAAGCCGGGCCTGGTTCCCGGCTTTGCCATCTTGAGCACCGGCACGGCTTGTGCTTGAATATTTCCAGGCCGATCCCCCATCGCCTTAGCCGATCGGCTTTTGCCTGGAGAGTCCAAAGATGGCGTCACTGCATTCCCTGGTTCCGCAAGGTCCCGCCTTGCGTCTGCCGATCGCGCGCATGCGCAGCGTGTTCCAGCCCGGCGAGGTGGAGCGCAAGCTCGCCAAGCTGCCCGAACGCGAACACGAAAGCCTGCGCAGCACCTACGCCCGCATGCTGGAGCGTGGACCGGAACGCTTCCAGGTCAAGCCCGCGGGAGTGCCCGACATGAGCGGGCTCTACGACGACCTGCCCAATTTCACCGAGGTACTGGATGACGTGAAACGCCACGTCGCGCTGAGCCAGGACAGCGGCGACGGGCTGGAGATCACGCCCATGCTGCTACTCGGCCCGCCGGGCGTGGGCAAGACCCATTTCGCGCGCCAACTCGCCGCCCTGCTCGGCACGGGCATGAGCCTGGTGCCCATGAGCGCGATGACGGCGGGCTGGCTGCTCTCGGGCGCCTCATCGCAGTGGAAGGGTTCGCGCCCGGGCAAGGTCTTCGAAGCCCTGGTGGACGGCCAGTACGCCAATCCGGTGATCGTGGTGGACGAGATCGACAAGGCCGCCGGTGAGGCCCAGTACGACCCGCTGGGCGCGCTCTACGGCCTGCTGGAGCACGACACGGCGCACGCCTTCGTGGATGAGTTCGCCGAGGTAGCCATCGACGCCAGCCAGGTCATCTGGATCAGCACGGCCAACGACGAGCGCGCGATTCCCGACCCCATCCTGAACCGCATGAATGTGTTCGAGGTGCCCGCGCCCACGCGCGAGCAGGCGCGCGCGATTGCGCAGCGGCTGTACCATGCGATCCGCGAGGAACACGGCTGGGGCCAGCGCTTCGCGCCCGATATGTCAGACGAGGTGTTGGATGCCCTGGCCGAGCTTGCGCCGCGCGAAATGCGGCGCGCGCTGATGACGGGTTTCGGCAATGCCCGTCTGGCCGAACGCGACGCGCTGATGGCGGAAGACCTGCCACGCGCGGGCAACGGCAAGACCCGCGCAGGCTTTCTGCAGTAGCTAGCCTGCCGCAGCAGGCGCGGCTCATCGCTTGAGCTTGCCCAGCACGAAGGCCGCCGCGTCGCCCACGGCCAGCGGCGTGGCTTCGGTGTCACGGCGGTGCTGGTACTCCACCTTGCCCTCTTTGAGCGTGCGGTCGCCGATAGTGATGCGGTGCGGCACGCCGATCAGCTCCCAGTCCGCGAACATGGCGCCGGGGCGTTCGCCGCGGTCGTCCAGGATCACATCCACGCCAGCCGCCAGCAGCTCGGTGTAGAGCTTATCGGCGGCGGCCTTGACTTCAGGGCTGCGGTCCGGGTTGATCGGGCAGACCACTACCGTGAAAGGCGCAATGGCATCGGGCCAGATGATGCCCTTGGCATCGTGGTTCTGCTCGATGGCTGCGGCCGGCAGGCGCGTGATGCCGATGCCGTAGCAGCCCATCTCGAAGAACTGGGGCTTGCCGTTCTCGTCCAGGAAGGTCGCGTTCATGTCCTTGCTGTACTTGGTGCCCAGGTAGAAAATGTGGCCGATCTCGATGCCACGCTCAATCGCCAGCACGCCCTTGCCGTCGGGCGACAGATCGCCTTCGACGACATTGCGGATGTCAGCCACCAGCGCCGGCTCGGGCAGGTCACGCCCCCAGTTCACGCCGGTCAGGTGGAGGTCCACCTCGTTCGCGCCGCAGATCCAGTCGGCCAGCACGGCCACTTCGCGGTCGGCGACGACACGCACCGGCTGCTTCAGATTCAGCGGCCCCAGGTAGCCCGGCTTGCAGCCAAAGTGGTCGACGATTTCGGTCTCGGTCGCGAAACGGAAACCTTGCTCGAAGCCCGGCAGCTTGCCGACCTTGACCTCGTTCATGTCGTGGTCGCCGCGCAGCAGCAGCAGCCAGATTTGACTCTTGACGATCTCGCCCTTGTCGTTCAGCTCGTCGGTCGCAAGCACCAGGGACTTGACCGTGGTCTGCAGCGGCACGTTCAGCAGCACCGCCACGTCCGCGCAGGTGCTCTTGCCCGGGGTCGGCGTCTTGGTCAGTGACTGGCTCGCGGCCGGGCGCGGGCCTTTCGGGGCCAGCGCTTCCGCCTTCTCGATATTGGCCGCGTAGTCGCTGGTCGGGCAGTAGATGATGGCGTCCTCGCCCGTGGCGGCGATGACCTGGAATTCCTCGCTCAGGTCACCGCCAATGGCGCCGCTGTCAGCGGCCACGGCGCGGTAACGCAGGCCAAAGCGGTCAAACGCCGCGCGGTAGGCTTGGGCCATGGCTTGGTAGCTGACCTGGGCGCTGGCCGGGTCGCGGTCAAAGCTGTAGGCGTCCTTCATGATGAACTCACGCCCGCGCATCAGGCCGAAGCGGGGGCGGCGTTCGTCGCGGAACTTGGTCTGGATCTGGTACAGGTTCCTGGGCAGTTGCTTGTAGCTCTTGAACTCCTGCCGCGCGATGTCCGTCACCACCTCCTCACTGGTGGGCTGGACCACAAAGTCACGCTCGTGGCGGTCCTGGATGCGCAGCAACTCGGGGCCCATCGTCTCGAAACGGCGCGTCTCTTGCCACAGCTCGGCCGGCTGGATCACCGGCATGGTCAGCTCGATGGCACCGGCGCGGTTCATCTCCTCGCGCACGATGGCCGCCACCTTGTTGATCACCCGCAGGCCCATGGGCATGTAGGTGTAGATGCCGGCGCCCAGCTTCTTGATCATGCCGGCACGGGTCATGAGCTGGTGGCTCACGACCTCCGCGTCTGCGGGAGCTTCCTTGAGCGTGGAAATCAGGAATTGGGAGGCTTTCATGGGGAAAACGGCAGAACTGGGGCCCGAAACAGGCCTGATCACAAGAGAAGCCCACTTTGATCCGGCGCAAGGGCCGTGCATAATGGACTCAGTTTAAAAATTTGGGGTTTGATTATGCTTGACCGGGACGGCTTTCGGCCCAACGTCGGCATCATCCTGCTCAACCAGAAAAACCAGGTTTTCTGGGGCAAGCGCATCCGCACCCATTCCTGGCAGTTCCCGCAAGGCGGCATCGATCGGGGCGAAACCCCGGAACAGGCGATGTTCAGGGAACTGGGCGAGGAAGTCGGGCTCAAGCCGGAACATGTGCGCATCGTCGCCCGGACCCGTGACTGGTTGCGCTACGAGGTGCCGGACCGCTACATCCGACGCGAAGCACGGGGCCACTACAAGGGCCAGAAACAGATCTGGTATCTGCTGCAGTTGCTGGGGCAGGACTGGGACCTGAACCTGCGCGCCACCGACCATCCGGAATTCGACGCCTGGCGCTGGAACGATTACTGGGTGCCGCTGGAGGCCGTGATCGAATTCAAGCGCGGTGTCTACGAGATGGCGCTGACGGAATTGGCCCGCTTTCTGCCGCGTGCTGAACAACGCAACCGTTACCTGCGCCAGGGACAGCGCCCGACGCGCGATTCACGTGAAAGTCGTGAACCGAGCCTGCGCAACAACGGCCTGCCCGCCTTGCACGGACAGGAACTGGAACTCCCCCCGGGTGCCAGCTTCGACCCGGACCCGCAAGCCGCCTATGTGCAGCCCCCAGACATGAAGTCTGACGTGGACGAGGCTTGCGGCGACCGCAAGGATATTTGATCCGAACTTGATCCGTGTACGCAGCCTGGCCGGGAAAACGGACCGGGCAAAGCTGCGGCTCAGGCCGGTTTCATCAGCACCAGATTGTCCCGGTGCACCATTTCCTGCTCAGCCATGTAGCCGAGCAAGATTTCAATCTCAGACGAAGGCTTGCGGCACAGCAGCCGGGCTTCGGCGCTGGCGTAGTTGGCCAGGCCCCGGGCGATCTCTGCACCCTGTTCATCGCGCACGGCGATGACCTCACCCCGCGAGAACTCCCCTTCCACCGCCGTCATGCCAATCGGGAGCAGGCTCTTGCCGTCCTCGCGCAGCTTGCGCACAGCGCCAGCATCCACGACCACCGCGCCGCGCAGCTGCAGATGGTCGGCCATCCACTGCTTGCGCGCCTGCGTCTTGCCAGTTTGAGCCACCAGCAGGGTGCCAATGGCTTCGCCCTGCGCCAGGCGCAGCAGCACGCTGGGCTCCCGACCCCAGGCAATCACGGTGCTTGCGCCGCTGCCTGCGGCGCGCTTGGCCGCGAGGATCTTGGTGATCATGCCGCCCTTGCCGATGCTGCTGCCCGCACCACCGGCCATCTGTTCCAGGGCCGGGTCGCCCGCGCGGGCTTCGTGCACGAACTGCGCCGCCGGGTCCTTGCGTGGGTCAGCTGTGTAGAGACCTTTCTGGTCGGTCAGGATGACAAGCACGTCGGCCTCGACCAGGTTGGCCACCAAGGCCCCCAGTGTGTCGTTGTCGCCGAACTTGATCTCGTCCGTGACCACGGTGTCGTTCTCGTTGATGACGGAGACCACGCCGAGGTCAAGCAGGGTCAGCAAGGTCGAGCGCGCGTTCAGGTAACGCTCCCGGTCGGCCAGATCGGCGTGTGTCAGCAGCACCTGGGCGCTGGGCAGACCGTGGGCGCGCAGGCGTGTTTCGTACATCTGCGCCAGCCCCATCTGCCCGACGGCGGCGGCGGCCTGCAGCTCATGGATTTCCTTGGGGCGACGCGTCCAGCCCAGGCGCTTCATGCCCTCGGCAATCGCGCCGCTCGACACCATGATGACTTCACGGCCGTCCTTCACCAGGGCGGCGAGCTGGCGACTCCACTCCTCAATCGCCGCTTCGTCCAGCCCCCGGCCTTCGTTGGTCACGAGACTGGAACCGACCTTGACGACAATGCGGCGCGCCTCGCGCAGCAGTGTCTGCGTTGCTTGCTGGTTCATGCTTCGTCAGGCAAATCCTTGAAACGCGGATCGACTTCCTCCGGCGCAGGACCCTGCTCGGCTTTTTGCTGCGTCCGCACCTGCTTGTAGACGGACTTGACCAGCAGGTCGCAGCCCTCATGCGTGAGCGCCGAGATCTGGAACACCGGGCCCTTGTACTTGTAGCGTTTGATGAAGTCCTGAACGCGGGCCTCGCGCTCTTCGATCGGGATCATGTCAAGCTTGTTCAACACCAACCAGCGCGGCTTCTCATACAAGGCCGTGTCGTATTTCTTCAGCTCGGCCACGATGGCCTTGGCCTGTGCCACCGGGTCGCTGTCGTCGAAAGGCGCCAGGTCCACCACATGCAGCAGCAGGCGCGTGCGCTGCAGATGGCGCAGGAACTGATGGCCCAGGCCCGCGCCTTCGGACGCGCCTTCGATCAAGCCGGGTATATCGGCCACCACGAAGCTCTGTTCCGGCCCGACCCGCACCACGCCCAGGTTGGGGTGCAGGGTGGTGAAGGGGTAGTCGGCAATCTTGGGCCGCGCATTGGAAATGGCGGTGATCAGCGTGGACTTGCCCGCATTGGGCAGGCCCAGCAGGCCGACGTCGGCCAGCACCTTGAGCTCCAGCCGCAGACTCTTCTTTTCACCGGGCCAGCCGGGCGTCTTCTGGCGCGGCGCGCGGTTGATCGCGCTCTTGAAACGCAGGTTGCCGAAACCCCCGTCACCGCCCTTGGCGATGGTGATGACTTCGCCCGGCGTCAGCAACTCGTACAGCACCTCACCGGTTTCAGCGTCGCAAATCAGCGTGCCCACGGGCATCTTGAGCGTGATGTCCGATCCGGCCGCGCCGAACATGTCCGATCCCATGCCGTGCTCGCCGCGCTGCGCTTCGAAGCGGCGTGTGTAGCGGAAGTCCACCAGGGTATTGAGGTTGGGATCGGCCACGGCATAGACATGGCCGCCGCGTCCGCCGTCGCCTCCGTTGGGACCGCCGAATTCCTTGTACTTCTCGTGCCGGAAGGAAACGCAGCCGTTCCCACCGTCGCCCGCGGCGACGTCGATCAAGGCTTCGTCTACAAACTTCATGGCGGGGATGTGCGTTGGTTTTCAGCGATTAGAAACGACAAACCCTGCGCCCCACGGGCAGCGTGGGCGCAGGGTTTGGTGCGAGAGTGCCCTGGAAGGCCGTTCAGGCCGCCGGCATCATGCCGTGGTCACGTTCACCATGTGCTTGCTCAGCGCGCCCTTGGTCGAGAAGGACACCACGCCGTCCGCCAGCGCGAACAGGGTGTGGTCCTTGCCCACGCCGACGTTCACGCCGGGGTGGAACTTGGTGCCACGCTGGCGCACGATGATGGCGCCAGCGCTGATCTGCTGACCGCCGAACACCTTCACGCCGAGCATCTTGGGCTTGGAATCCCGCCCGTTTCGCGTCGAGCCGCCGCCTTTTTTCTGTGCCATGTCTGCTGCTCCTTATGCGGAGATGGCGCCGATCTGCAGCTCGGTGAACTGCTGGCGGTGCCCCTGGTGTTTCTGATAGTGCTTACGACGGCGCAGCTTGAAGATGCGCACCTTGTCGTGCTTGCCATGCGCCACCACGGTGGCCTTGACAGTCGCGCCGGACAGCAGGGGCGTCCCGACCTTGAGCTCCGCGCCGTTTCCGACGGCCAGCACCTGGTCGATGACGATCTCCTGGCCCACGTCCGCAGCAATCTGTTCTACTTTGATCTTTTCGCCAGCGGCAACGCGATACTGCTTGCCACCGGTTTTTATGACCGCGTACATATTGACCTCTTGAGAAATCGGTTTCTGTATCCTTGGCGCTTGGCTTTCGTGGCCGCGCTTCATGTCGATGACACACAGCGGCTTGGGCCGCGCTAGGCGCCGCGCCATGGATGCACCCCGCGGACGGATTTCCACGGAGCCGGCGATTCTAGCATGGCCCGCGCATTCTAGCCAAGCACTGACCAGCCCTCCCGCATCGACGCTGCCGCAGGCTCCTGCCGGGGTCGCATCTGCCACGAACCGGCGCTCCAACCGAGCGGGGTGATGACCCTGCTTCCTATAATCCCGCTCTTCTATCGCTTGCTTCGATCCACTGTCGTGTCCTCCCCATCCGCACCCTCCCCGCTCACCCTGATCACCGACGACATGCGGGAAGTGGACCGGGTCATCGGCGAGCGACTTGATTCGGGCGTGCCGCTGGTGGGCCAAGTGGCCCGCTACATCATTGGCGCGGGCGGCAAACGCCTGCGCCCGGCCCTGCTGCTGCTGGTCAGCGGCGCGCTGGGTTACCAGGGCCCGCGCCGTCATGCGCTGTCCGCCGTGGTGGAATTCATCCACACCGCCACCCTGCTGCACGACGATGTGGTGGATGACTCGAAGTTGCGGCGGGGCAACGCCACCGCCAACGAGGCCTTCGGCAACCCGGCCAGCGTGCTGGTGGGGGACTTTCTGTATTCCCGCGCCTTCCAGATGATGGTGGAAGCGCAGAGCATGCGCATCATGGAGGTGCTGGCCGAGGCCACCAACGTGATCGCCGAGGGCGAAGTGCAGCAACTGATGAACATGCACAATGCCGACCTGGACGAGGCCGGTTATGTGCATGTCATCCGCTCCAAGACGGCCAAACTGTTCGAAGCCAGCGCCCGCTGCGGTGCCATCCTGGCGGGGGCCGACGCAGCACTTGAGACTGCCTGTGCCGACTACGGCCAAGCCCTGGGCACGGCCTTCCAGGTCATCGACGATGTGCTGGACTATGCAGGCGACGCCTCCGTCATGGGCAAGAGCCTGGGCGACGATCTGCGCGAAGGCAAGGCCACGTTGCCCCTGATTGCCGCCATGCAACGCGGTACCGAGTCGGAACGGCAACTGATCCGCGGTGCCATTGAAAGCGGTCTGGGCGACGACGAAGCGCGCAATGCCCAGGTGCTGCAGGAGGTGATAGATATCGTGCGCCGTACCGGCGCTCTGGACGTGACCCGCGCCGCCGCGAGCCGGGAAGCCGAGCGCGCCATCGCAGCGGCACAGGGCTTGCCAGTCAATCCATACAGCGCCAGTTTGGTACAATTGGCGACTCAGTTGCTTGCGCGTCAGTCTTGATGCGTCAAACAACCGCAAGGCAGGGCATCCCCATCGACGCCCTGCCTTGAACCAGTCGGAATGTAGCGCAGTCTGGTAGCGCACTTCGTTCGGGACGAAGGGGTCGGAGGTTCGAATCCTCTCATTCCGACCAGCAAATTCAAGGGTTAGCAGCCAAGCGGCTGCTAACCCTTTTCATTTTCTGGGCCCCGTGGATGCCGCCCTGGTGCCACCGGTCACCAAAAAAATTCAGATGCCTGCATCCAGATGAGCAATCGCGGCGTTCTGTCAGCAGAGTCGCAATGGTGCGACTCCACAACCAGATATGACAGGACACACTTCATGAAAAAGAGCATCTTCATCGCCGCTTGCGCAATTTCGGCCTTGCTCAGCGGCGCCGTCCAGGCCCAATTGGTCGTGCGCGATGGCGTGCTGACCGGCGCGGGGGGCCGCACGGTCTATACCTTCGACAAGGATGAACCCGGCAAAAGCAATTGCACCGGCGGCTGCCTCAGTGCATGGCCGGCTTTCCTCGCCAAGCCCGAAGCCGTGGCCAAGGGCGAATTCGGCTTGATCAGCGCCAGCGGCGGTGCACGCCAGTGGACGGTGAATGGCAAGCCGCTGTACTACTACGCCGGGGACGCCAAGCCGGGTGATCGCAATGGCGATGGCCAAGGTGGCGTTTGGCATGTGGTCAAGCCTGAAACCAAGTAAGACCTTCGCCCGCGCTCGGGGATGGTCGAGCATGCCGGCGCGGTATGCTCGACCCATCTCAACCCGGGACCCTGCCCAGATGGACGACGGAGACGAAACCAGTCACTTGCTGGCGCGCGTGGCCTTGCGCGATGCACAGGCGCTGGAGTCGCTCTACCGTCGGGTCGCCGGGCGTTTGATGGCGGTGGCCTGGCGCGTGACCCAGGATCGCGCCTTGGCCGAGGATGTGCTGCAGGAGGTGTTTGTCGGAATCTGGAACCGATCCGCCGCAGCCGCGCCTGGCGAGCACCGGACACTGGCTTGGCTCTGCGTGGTGACGCGGCACCGAGCCATAGATCTGCTGCGCAGACGCAGGCCGGAAGAACCGCTGCAATGGCGCACCGCATCCGGCGACGAAAGCACGCACGACATCGCGGCCGAGGGCGCCTCTCCCATGGAGCAGTTGCTGGGCCATGAGGACGATGCGCGCTTGGGACGCTGCATGGAAAGGCTGGAATCCGAACCCCGGCGGGCATTGCTGCTCGCGTTCTACGAGGGTCTGACCCACGCCGAAATCGCCCTGCGCATGCAACGCCCCTTGGGCACCATCAAAGCCTGGACACGGCGCAGCCTGATGCGACTGAAAGGATGCATGGAGGCGCTGGCATGAACTGGTACCGCAATCCATCAGCCATTGATTTGTTGGCCGCTGCCTATGTGGCGGGCACCTTGCAGGGCCAAGCCCGCAGGCGCTTCGAAAACGTGATGCAAGGCCAACCCGCCTTGGTCGATGCGGTGAACCGATGGACGACCCGCCTGGCGCCGCTGTACGACAAGCTTGTGCCCTTGCCCCCGAGCACCAGGCTCTGGCACCGGATCGCCGCAGCCACGACCACGCCTGCTGTGCCCCGGACTGCCTGGTGGCGGCATCTGCTGACGCCCTTGCCCGCCGGTGCCTTGGCCCTGGGCTTGATGCTGGGCACCGCCCTGCCCATCCTGTGGCAGGCCCAGGGCAGCCCAGGACGGGGCGTGCAACTGCCCGACAGCTACGTGGGCGTGCTCGCCACGGCGCAGGGGCAAACAGGGCTGATCGTCTCCAGCCTGCGCGCAGGCAAGGTGGTGGACATCAAGCAGGTCACGCCTGTCCACGTCCCGCCAGGGCAGACCTTGTACCTGTGGCGCATCGACAAGGCGGGTGCCATGGCGCCGCTGGGCCCCCTGGACAACGGCCCATGGACCCACATGACGCTGGACGTTCCCGCTGAACAGCTGTTCTTCACCGCCGTGGAACTTGCCGTGTCGACGGAACCCCTGGGCACGCAACCTCGCGCGCCGACCCAACCCTTCGTGTACCGCGGGCTCTGTGGCAAGCTCTGGCGCTGAGGATCAGGCAGGGCAGGTCCTACAATCGCCAGATCATGCGCCGTTGGCCCATCGCCATCCTGACATTGCATTTTTTTGCAAGCGTAGTTCTTTTCGCCTTCGGTCAATTCCATGCGCTGGGCCAAGACATCCCGGACCGGGTGTTTGCCGGTTCCTCGTCCACCGAAGCCAGCGGCGCCACCCACCCACAGCAGCACGTGGAGCAACTGGACCTCACACCAGATCACGGGCTGACCGATGGCCAGCCTGATCTGCCGGACACAGTCCAAGCCCATGTGAGCGGGCACAGTACCGACCGTGCGCCTGGCCAACCGAGCACATCGGCGCCGCTCAAGTTCGCCCCTCCCACGCTGGAAGGATTGCAGCGTCCTCCTTGCGCCTGCGCCGTGGCCTGAGGTCAGTTCAGGCCAGCGCCCGATCGGTCGCGCCCCCGACTCCCTCGCGGGCCACGCCTGGACCCGCAATTTCGCCTTGATCCTGAACTTGCGCACACTCGGTTTCGCAGCCCCGTTTCAAAGGCTCACTTGACTTAGCACCCCCATGGAAATTGCCTTACTGATTGCCTTGATCCTGCTGAATGGCCTTTTTGCCATGTCCGAACTGGCACTGGTGTCCGCCCGCAAGGCCCGTCTGCAAAAGTTCATCGACGAAGGCGACCGGGCGGCCATCGCCGCCGTGAAGCTCGGCGAGGACCCCACGCGTTTCCTGTCGACCATTCAGATCGGGATCACGTCCATCGGCGTGCTCAACGGCATCGTCGGCGAGGCGGCCCTGGCCGCGCCATTGTCAACCTGGTTGGTGTCGATGGGCATGCCGCTCAGCTACAGCCAGATCACGGCCACGGCCCTGGTGGTCGTGTTCATCACCTACTTTTCCATCGTGGTGGGTGAACTGGTGCCCAAGCGTCTGGGCCAGACCTACCCTGAGACGTTTGCCCGCCTCGTAGCGCGCCCCATCAATTGGCTGGCCGCAGCCACCAAGCCCTTCGTGCAACTGCTCACGGTCTCCACGCGGGGCCTGCTCAAGCTGCTGGGCGTCCAGGAAAACGCGGCCAACGCGGTGACCGAGGAGGAAATCCACGCCATGCTGGCCGAGGGCACGACCGCGGGCGTTATCGAGTCCCACGAGCACGCGATGGTGCGCAATGTGTTCCGGCTCGATGACCGCCAGATCACCTCCCTCATGGTGCCGCGTGGCGACGTGGTGGTTCTGGACCTGGAACAGAGTTTCGAAGCCAACATGGCCAGGATCGAGGAGTCCGATCATGCGCGCTTTCCCGTCGTCAAGGGCGGCATCGGTCATGTGGTGGGCGTCATCAATGCCCGCCAATGGCTCGCCCGGGCCTTGCGCGGCGAGCGTCGCGAACTGGCCGAACAGACTTTGCAGTCCCCGCTGTACGTCCCCGAGACCATCACGGGCATGGAGTTGCTCGACAACTTCCGCCAGTCCGACATGCAGATGGCCTTTGTCATCGACGAATACGGCGAGATTCAGGGCATCGTCACCCTGCAGGACCTGATCGAAGCCATCACGGGTGAATTCAGCCCGCGTGATCCCGCGACTTCGTGGGCAGTCCAGCGGGAGGACGGCAGTTGGCTGCTCGATGGCCACATCCCCGTTCCGGAGCTCAAGGATCGCCTCGGCCTGGCGGCGGTTCCCGACGAGGAGCGGGGCCGCTATCACACACTCAGCGGCATGATGATGTTGCTCACGGGACGCCTTCCGCAGACGGCGGACGTCGTGACTTGGGAAAACTGGCGCCTGGAAATCGTGGACATGGACGGACGCACCATCGACAAAGTGCTGGCGACCCGCGTCTCGGAGCGGGGGTTGGACGATCCTGCCGAAACCTGAGCGAATCGGGCATGACAGGGCAGATGTGCTCATGCCGCCAGGCTGACGAAGCCGCCCGGTCTTTCATCGCTCAACACGGCGGGGCTGACCGCTTGGAAGGCCGTGCATGCCTCCAAAACCAGCGCCGCGTTCACGGCACGCGACGGATCGACGAAGATGAACGCATGAGCAAAGCCGCGCCTCCCCGCAACGCCCCTCGCGCGCTTACCCCCGTCCTGTACATCTGGACGGGCGAAGATGCCTCTGGCCGCATGGTCCACGGCGAATTGCGCGCGGCCAGTACGCAGGCAGTGCGGGTGGCCTTGCGTGACCAGGACATCCTGCCCATCCGGATTCAGCGGCGCTGGTGGAACCCGCCGTCCCGCCGGATCACCGCCAAGGACATTGCCCTGTTCACCCGCCAGTTCGCCGCCATGGTGAAAGCCGGCGTGCCGCTGCTGCGTGGCTTCGACATCGTGGCGCAAGGTCGTGCCCATGCCAGCCTGACAGCCTTGCTGCGGCAGGTCCGCGTCGACGTGGAAGCCGGCGCGACGCTGAGCGCGGCTTTTGGCCGGCACCCACGCCATTTCGATCGCCTGTACTGCAGCCTCGTCGAGGCGGGTGAAACGGCGGGCATGCTCGACCAGATGCTGGAACGCTTGGCGCTGCACCTGGAACGCACGCTGGCGCTGCACTCCAAGATCCGCGCGGCCCTGATGTACCCCGCCGTCGTGGTCGGCACGGCCTTGCTGGTGGTGTTGCTCATCATGGCTTTCGTGATCCCCGCCTTCCGTGACGTGTTCCATTCCTTCGGCGCGGAGCTGCCCCATGCGACGCTGCTGCTCATGGCCATGAGCGACTTCCTGGCCCGCTGGTGGGCAGCTTTGCTGGGTGTGTTGAGCGCGGGCGCTTACCTGCTGCGACGCGCCCTCGGTCGCAATGCGGCGCTGCGCGCCCTGCGAGACCGCGCCGTGTTGACACTGCCGCTGGTCGGCCCCCTGTTGGACAAATCCTGCCTGGCGCGCTGGACACGCACGCTCGCCACCCTGCATGGTGCCGGCGTGCCCATGGCGCAGGCCCTGACGGCGGTGCGCGGCGCGGCGGACAACCAGGTCTATGAGGCAGCCACCGACCGTATCCGGCAAGAAATCACCCTGGGCACCAGCCTGGCCGTCGCCATGGAACGCAGCGGAGCCTTCGCACCGATGGTGCTGCAGATGTGCGCGATCGGCGAGGAGTCCGGCGCGATCGATGCCATGTTGGCCAAGGCCGCTGACTTCCATGAAGCCGAGGTCAGTGATCTGGTGACGGGGCTATCCGGCCTGCTGGAGCCACTGATCATCCTGCTGCTGGGGCTCGTCATTGGCGGGATCGTGGTCGCCTTGTACCTGCCGATTTTCCAGCTGGGCCAGATCGTCTGAGGAGAAATGCACTTGACCGTGGGCATCACCGCGCCGGACGCGGATTGGATCGGGGCTTTCGCGCTGCTGGGCCTGTTGATCGGCAGTTTTCTGAATGTGCTGGTCCATCGCTTGCCCCGAATGATGGAAAAACAGTGGCAGGCCGAGCTCGCTGCGGCGTCGGCGGCAAGTTCCGACGCCCCCTCAGCGCCTGAGTCTTCGGAGCCCGTGCTCTCCCTGCTGGGTCCGCGCTCGCACTGCCCGCGCTGCGGCCATGTGCTGCGTTGGCATGAAAACGTACCCCTGCTGAGTTACCTGGTGCTGCGGGGCCGCTGTTCGGCCTGCCACGGCGCCATCGGCCTGCGTTACCCCCTGGTGGAACTGGCCACGGCCCTGCTGTTTGCCTGGTGCGCGGCCCAAGCGGGCGGCTCGCAGTGGCCGATGGCACTGGCCTGGTCCGGCTTCTGCGCCGTGCTGCTGGCCCTGGCCCTGATCGACTGGGACACCCACCTGCTGCCCGACAGCCTGACCCAGCCCCTGCTATGGACGGGCTTGAGTGGTGCGGCGCTGGGCTGGACCGGGACCTCCCTGCCGGATGCCTTCTGGGGTGCAGCGATCGGCTACCTGAGCCTCTGGCTGTTGGCCAACAGTTTTCGCTGGGTCACGGGCCGCGAAGGCATGGGGCAGGGCGACTTCAAGCTCTTGGCCGCGCTCGGGGCCTGGCTGGGCTGGGCAGCCTTGCCGCCTCTGCTGCTGTTCGCTTCCAGCCTGGGCGCGCTGATCGGCCTGCTGCTGCTCGGCTTGCACCGGCGGGCAGCGGCGCGCATAGCAGGTGATGAGCCGGCGCAAGAAGCGCCGTTTTACATTCCCTTCGGTCCCTTCCTCGCCGTCGCGGGCCTGATGCTGATGGCGCTGGGGCACGAGCTTGTGTATGCCGCGCTGGGCTTGAGGCTGGCGGATCTGATGCTCATGTTGAAATAAAGCCCATGCCGCCGAACGCATCTTCCTCCCAGGCCATGCCGCTCGCGCCCTTGCGCCTGGGGCTGACCGGCGGCATCGGCAGCGGCAAGAGCACGGTAGCGGCCCTGCTCGCGGCCCGGGGTGCCGTGGTGATCGACGCCGACGCGATATCCCGCGCAAGCACGGCGGCAGGTGGCGCCGCGATCGGAGCCTTGCGCGCGGCTTTCGGTGCGCAAGCCCTCACGGCAGAAGGTGCGCTGGACCGCGCGCGCATGCGCGCCTGGATATTCGCGGACCCATCGGCGCGCTTGCGGCTGGAGGCCATCGTCCACCCCCTCGTCGCCCAGGAAACCGATGCGCAGACCCGGCGGGCAGTCGCCGCCGGCGCGAGCTGCATCGTCTACGACGTGCCCCTGCTGGTGGAGTCCAGCCTGGTCCAACGTGAGGACGGTCGACGACCCTGGCGCGAGCGGCTGGACCGCGTGTTGGTCGTGGACTGCACCCCGGCCTCCCAGATCGAGCGGGTGATAGCCCGCAGCGGCCTGACCCGTGCCGAGGTGGAGGCCATCATCGCGCAACAGGCCAGCCGGGCACAGCGCTTGCATGCCGCTGACCACGTTGTTTGTAACGAAGGTATCAGTCTGGCGGTGCTCGAAGCGGAGATCGCTGGTTTGGTGACATTGCTAGGTTTTTGACACGGTATTTGCCCGCAGTGCGGGCTTCTCGGACCGATTGCCCGGCTATGATTGCCGCAGAGTCCGCGCCAACAGTTGTGATCACTTACGAATACCCCTTCAACGAACGCATACGGACCTACCTCCGACTGGAGAGTCTGTTTCGCCGCCTGCTCGAGCTGGTCGCGCGCGAAGAAGCGCTGGACCACCACTACGCGCTTTCCAGCCTGTTCGAGGTGATGGAGGTCGGCATGCGCTCCGACCTGCGCGCCGAAGTGCTGCGCGACCTCGAGAAGCAGAAGCAGTTGCTCAACACCTATCGCGACAAGCCCGGCATCGCGCAGGCCGTGCTGGACGAAGTGCTGCAGCAACTCGACGAAAGCTACGGCCAGCTCACCAGCCTGACGGGCAAGACCGGCGCCATGCTGATGGAAAACGAGTGGCTGATGGGCATCCGCAGCCGCATCAACATCCCCGGCGGGGCCTGCGCCTTCGACCTGCCCGCCTACTTCGCCTGGCAGAACGAAAGCGCCGAACGCCGGCGCGCCGATCTGCACCGCTGGATCAGCCCCCTGACGCCTTTGGCGGCTGCCATCACCCTGTTGCTCACGCTGCAGCGCGATTCGGGCGTGCCGCAGAAGGTGCTGGCCAACGGCGGCCAATACCAACAAGCCCTGCCTCAGGGCCGCGCCTTCCAGCTGCTGCGCCTGGTGATCGACCCAACGCTGGGGCTCATCCCCGAGATCAGCGGCAACCGGCTGATGCTGTCGATCCGCCTCATGCGCAAGGACGACAACGACCGCCTGCACGCCAGCACCGAGGATACGGGCTTCGAGCTGACCCTCTGCGCCTGAGCTGGATTCCCGCGATGAATCGGTATCCGAGTGATACGCCGCCGCCGCAGGCCCGCGTGGTCCCTTGCCCGCGCTGTGGTGGCGACAGCATCTACGCACCCAGCAACCCTTACCGCCCTTTCTGCAGCGACCGTTGCAAGAAAGTGGACCTGGGTGCCTGGGCCAGTGAGAGCTTTCGCGTGCCCACCGAGGCGCCACCGGAAGACGAGCAGTACGGCGACCCGCGGCTGCAGTGACGCCGCCCCGGGGTTAACGCCTTTTCAAGTCCGGGCGTCAAGCCCGCGTGCAGCGCGCGGCCCGCTCCCCGGCCACGCGCAGGCGGTCCTTGAGGGCCGGTGGTTCCAGCACCTCGAAATCCACGTCCAACGCCAGCAGCCAGTACACCAGCGGGTCCAGCCCGTGCGCACCCCACTCCAGCAGGCAGCGCTGGGCATCCAGCACCTGCACCACACCGGCCGAGGGTGGAATGCGGCGCGCCATGACCTCGTGCGATGCGTGCAATACCACACGCGCCTGCTCCGGGTAAGGCGCCACTGCCAGGGAGCGCGACACGTAGGCGCGCAAATCGCCGCCCTCGGGCCCGGCGCGTGGCGCGAAATGCGCGCCCACCACCGGCTCACCCACGATGCGGTCAATGCGGAAAGTGCGCCAGTCCGCGCGCGTCAGATCCCAGGCCACGAGGTACCAACGCTGGCCAGTGTGCACCACGCCCTGTGGCTCCAGCCTGCGCAAGGCGCTGCGTCCCCTGATATCGGTATAGCTCAGGTTCAGTCGCAGTTGATCGCGACAAGCCGCCGCCAGAGTGGCCAGCAGCGTGGCATCCACAATGGGGCCGGCGCGGTCCAGGGGAAGGATGGCCGAGCGCAGCGCATCCACGCGGCGGCGCAGGCGCACGGGCATGGCCTGCTCCAGCTTGACCAGCGCGCGCAAGGCGGGCTCTTCGATGCCGCCGACCGCACCCGCCGTGGCCGTGCGCAAGGCGATCGACACCGCCAGCGCCTCCTCGTCATCGAGCATCAGGGGCGGCAAGGCCTGGCCGGCCCGGAAGGCGTAACCCCCTGCCACGCCGCTGCTCGCGTGCACTGGGTACCCGAGCTGGCGCAGCCGGTCGATGTCGCGCCGCAGGGTGCGGGGGTGCACGGCCAGCCGCTCAGCCAGTTCACTGCCGCCCCAATGGCTGCGGGTTTGCAGCAGGGAAAGCAGACGCAGCAGGCGAGAGGAGGAACTCAGCATGGCCCGACTGTACCTTTCATTGAGGGCCAAAACTGTCCGCAATGACACCTACAGTGCACCCACTTCAACCACCTCCAAGGAGCTTTCCATGTCCATCGTCCTGTACTGGCACCCCATGTCCAGCGCCACCCCCATCGCCTGCGCCCTGACCGAGTTGGGTGTGCCCCACGAACGCGTGAAGATCGACATCCAGACGGGTGAGCAACGCCGCCCGGACTACCTGGCGCTCAACCCCAACGGCAAGGTCCCGACCCTGACCGTGAACGGCGCGCCCATGTTCGAGGCCCTGGCCATCCATCTGTGGCTGGGCCACAGTTTCGGCGTGGAACGCGGACTGTGGCCGAAAGGCGGCACGCCCGAACACCTGCAGGCCATGTCCTGGTGTGTCTGGTCCTACGTCACCTACGGCGCGGTGCTCGTGCGCCTGCAGGTCAGCACGCAAGGCGATGAAGCGCTGCGCCACTCTGCGCATGCCGAAGCCGCCCGCCAGGGACTGGACCAATTGCTGGCCCTGCTGGATGCACGCCTGGCCGCGCAGCCCTGGATGCTGGGCGCGGACTATTCGCTGGTCGACCTGGTGGTGGGTTCCGTCATCGGCTACAGCGTCTATGTCGGGGCGCCGGTGGACGTGCACCCGCACGTCAAGGCCTGGCTCGCGCGCGTGCAGGCGCGGCCGGCGATGCAGATCGACGCGTGAACTGCGGCAAAACGTCTCGCAAAGATTAAGATGCACGCACCGCCCTGGGTGTGCAGGGATCGCCCAGCGGTTTCAACCAACTGGAGAAAAGGGATGATGCGTCAAAAATTCTGGGCAGTGCTCGTCGCAATTTTCGCGGGGCTGCTGCTGCCACTGGTGCCAGCGCACGCCACCGAGACACCGGAGGGCGAACTGGCTTTCAGCATCGAGGTACCGCCCCAGCTGACGGCACAGGAAGTGAACAAGACGGTCGTCATGGCCTCCATGGGCCGCGACTGGACCATCAAGGAAGACTCGGTCGGGCGTGTGGTGATCTACCTCAACCATCGCAACAATGAAGCCACCGTCACGTATCTGATTTCAGACAAGCAGATTCAAGCCTATTGCGTGGGCTACCGCCTCTACAACCAAGGGACGAGCAGCGAGAGCAAGTCCCCAAGTCAGCCCAAGGGATGGCTGGGCAATCTGAACCGGGACATCACCAAAGGGCTGCAGCAGGCCGTCTATCTGAAGAAATAACGATCCCCTGGCACGCTTGAAACGGCGTGGCTTCTTCGTTCGCCGGCATGCCATCCGTGCACCAGCCCTCGGTGACATGGGCTTGGTGAACCCAACGATTTGCATGCGCGCAGCGAATCGTATGAAAAGTGGTCGCCAAGCCCATGACGCCATGCGCCAGAGACAAGGCAGGCAAACACCACCCTAGGGATTTCGGGAATACTCCGCTTCCAGCCAGTCCAGCACTGGGTAAGCGCCCGGCAACACCGGTGACACCGTGAGCGGGAAGGTCTGCCAGGCCATCTGCTGGCCTTCGCGCATCTCGAACTCGCCCGACCAGGCGCGCACCTTGCACCAGTGCAGTCGCACCAGGGCATGCGGGTAGTCGTGCTCGGTGACCTTCCAGACCTCGGCGTCGGCGATGGTCACGCCCAATTCCTCGATCAACTCGCGCCGCAGCGCCTGGACCACGGTTTCACCCGCCTCCAGCTTGCCGCCCGGGAACTCCCAGTAACCGGCGTAGGGCTTGCCCTCGGGCCGGCTGGACAGCAGCAGCGCACCGTCGTCCCGGATCAGGATGCCGACGGCGACCTCGGTGTGCTGGCGGGGTTCGGTCATGCAGGGCTCCGCTGGGCCGTGCACGAGAGAGCCCGACCTCCTCGGGCCGCGGCGTATGAACGGCGTAACGCGCCTGAGGAGGTCATGCGCCGTGCCGCCCAGCGTAATCACGCGCGAACTGGTAGGCCACGCGCCCGCTGCGCGAGCCACGCTCCAGCGCCCAAACCAGCGCCTCGGGTTGCGCTTTCGCGATGTCGGCTTCGCCGACACCGAAGGAACGCAGCCACTGCGCGGCGATGCTCAGGTACTCGTCCTGGCTGAAGGGGTAGAAACTCACCCAGAGGCCGAAGCGCTCGGAGAGGGAAATCTTCTCCTCCACCACTTCGCCCGGATGGATTTCGCCGTCCTCGCTGGTGGTGTAGCTCAGGTTGTCCTTCATGTGTTCGGGCAGCAGGTGGCGGCGGTTGCTCGTCACGTAGATCACCACGTTCGGCGTGGCCGCAGCCACCGAGCCGTCGAGGATGGACTTGAGCGCCTTGTAGCCGCCCTCGCCGTCCTCGAAGCTGAGGTCGTCGCAGAAGATGATGAATTTCTCGGGCCGCTGCGCAACCACTTCCACAATGTCAGGCAGGTCCACCAGATCACTCTTGTCGACCTCGATCAGGCGCAGACCCTGGTCGGCATAAGCGTGCAGGCAGGCACGGATCAACGAGGACTTGCCGGTCCCGCGCGCGCCCGTGAGCAGCACGTTGTTGGCGGGCAAGCCGCGCACGAACTGTTCGGTGTTGCGCAGGATCTTGTCCTTCTGCGGCTCGATTTCCTTGAGATCGTCCAGCTGCATGCGCCCGACATGGCGCACGGGCTCGATCAGCCCCTGGCCCGAACTGCGTTTGCGGTAGCGAAACGCGATGGACGCGGCCCAGTCCGGCTGCGCGAACGCGCCCGAGGGCAAAGGCAGGATCGCCTCGACGCGCGCCAGCACCTGTTCCGCGCGTTCCAGCAGACGTAGGAATTGTTCGTTCATGGTGAGAGTTTATTCGCGGGCACCCGCAGGACCGGCTTTGCCGGGCTGCTGGGTGCAACCCCTGCCAGGGGTGGCGTAGCGACACGCAGTGCGCGCAGCCTGGGGGTATTCAACTCCGATAGTCGGCGTTGATGGACACGTAGTCGTGGCTGAAGTCGCAGGTCCAGACTGTGTCTTCGGCCTGCCCGCGCCCCAGCACCACGCGCACGGTGATTTCGCTCTGCTTCATCACGCGCTGGCCATCCTCTTCCCGGTATTCGGGGTGGCGTCCGCCCTTCACGGCCACGTGCACATCATCCAGGTAAAGATCGATGCCGCCCTGGTCCAGGTCGGTGATGCCGGCGTAGCCCACGGCGGCGAGGATGCGGCCCAAATTGGGGTCACTCGCATAAAACGCGGTCTTGACCAGGGGCGAATGCGCGATCGCATAGGCGGCCAAGCGACATTCTTCGGCGGTCCGGCCACCTTCCACCCGCACGGTGATGAACTTGGTCGCGCCCTCGCCGTCACGCACCAGGGCCTGGGCCAATTGGCGCGCCACGCCAAGCAGTGCGTCCTTGAGCGCGCGGCCCTCGACGCTGTCGAGCGAGGTGATCTCGGCGTGCGCGGCCTGGTTGCTCGCGATCAGGATGAAGGAGTCGTTGGTCGAGGTGTCGCCGTCCACCGTCACGCGGTTGAAGGAGCCCTCGGCGAGTTCGAATGCCAGTTGCCGCGCAACGGTGGGACTGACCCGCGCATCGGTGGCAAGGTAGCCCAGCATGGTCGCCATGTTCGGACGGATCATGCCCGCGCCCTTGCTGATGCCTGTAATGCTGACGGCCACGCCGCCTATCTCGGCGCGCGCGCTGACGGCCTTGGGCAGGGTATCCGTGGTCATGATGCCTTCGGCGGCGCGCAGCCATTGCACGCCCGAGGCGTCGGTTTTCGCATCGGCCAAGGCCGCCGGCAATCCCGCGATGATGCGGTCGTGCGGCAGCGGCTCCATGATGACACCGGTCGAGAAGGGTAAAACCTGCTCACGCGCGACGTTCAGATGCTTGGCGAGCGCGTCACAGCTTGCGCGTGCACGCTGCAAGCCATCGGCGCCGGTGCCGGCGTTCGCGTTGCCCGTGTTGATCAGCAAGGCACGGATGTGGTTGCCGGGGTGCGCCAGATGTTCGCGGCAGATCTGCACCGGTGCGGCACAGAAACGGTTCTGCGTGAACACGCCGGACACCGTCGCGCCCTCGTCGAGCAGAAAGACCGTCAGGTCCTTGCGATTCGCCTTGCGCACGCCGGCTTCGGCGACACCGATGCGCACGCCCGCGATGGGCAAGAGTTCAGCGGGGTTCGGTGCAGAGAGGTTGACGGGCATAAGAAAACTCTTTCAGCAAAGAGGTACCCTGTACGCGGGCACTCGCGGAACTGGCTTTGCCAGGCCGCTGAGTGCGCCCCCTGGAAGGGGGGATGCGAGCCACACGCAGTGGGCGAGAGTCGGGGGTCAGTTCAGTTTCCCGTGGCAGTGCTTGTACTTCTTGCCGCTGCCACAGGGACAGGGATCGTTGCGGCCGACCTTGGGAACGGCGGCCACTGCCGTGGCGGCATCCAGCCGGGTCTCGACCTCGCCGGTTTCGGTGGGCGCGGTGTAACGCACATTGCTGAGATGCTCGCCCTGCTGCTCCAGCGCCTCGGCGGCCTGGCCGACCTGTTCGCTGGACTGGACGCGCACCGTCATCAGCAGGCGGGTCACGTCGTTCTTGATCGCGTCGAGCAGGAGGGCGAAGAGTTCAAAAGCCTCACGCTTGTACTCCTGCTTGGGCTGCTTCTGCGCGTAGCCGCGCAGATGGATGCCCTGGCGCAGGTAGTCCAGCGCGCTCAGGTGCTCGCGCCAATGCGTGTCGATGCTCTGCAGCAGCACCATGCGCTCGAACTGCGTGAACTGCTCGGTCCCGACCAAGTCCACCTTGGCCTTGTACGCTGAATGCGCGGCGGCCAGCACCTGTTCCAGGATGTCCTCGTCGCTGATGGCGTCGGCCTGTTCCACGGTCTGGCGCAGGGGCAGGTTCAACTGCCATTCGTCGTGCAAGGCCTGCTCCAGGCCGGGCAGATCCCACTGTTCCTCCACCGAGCCTTCGGGCACATACTGGCGCACAAGATCGGTGAAGCAACCTTCACGCAAGCCAGCGATCTGGCCGGACAGCTCGGGCGCGTCGATGATGGCGTTGCGCTGCTGGTAGATGACCTTGCGCTGGTCGTTCGCCACGTCGTCGTATTCGAGCAGCTGCTTGCGGATGTCGAAGTTGCGGGCCTCGACCTTGCGCTGCGCGCTTTCAATGCTGCGCGTGACGATGCCCGCCTCGATGGCCTCGCCCTCGGGCATCTTGAGGCGCTCCATGATGGCGCGCACGCGCTCACCCGCGAAGATGCGCATCAACGCGTCGTCCAGGCTCAGGTAGAAGCGCGAGGAACCCGGGTCACCCTGGCGGCCCGAACGGCCGCGCAACTGGTTGTCGATGCGTCGGCTCTCGTGCCGCTCGGTGGCGATGATGCGCAGGCCGCCCAGCGCCACCACCTTATCGTGCTCCTCGCTCCACTGCGCGCGCAGGGCCTCGATCTTCTTTTGCTTGGCCGCTGCGTCGAGCGAGGCGTCGGCCTCCACGGCTTCCACCAATTTCTCGACGTTGCCACCCAGCACAATGTCCGTGCCGCGACCGGCCATGTTGGTGGCAATGGTGATGGCCTTGAGGCGTCCCGCCTGCGCGATGATGTCCGCCTCACGCGCGTGCTGCTTGGCGTTGAGCACCTGGTGCGGGAGCTTTTCCTTCTCCAGCAGCCTGTCGATGATCTCGGAATTCTCGATCGAGGTCGTGCCCACCAGCACCGGCTGGCCGCGTTCGTAGCATTCGCGGATGTCGGTGATCGCGGCCTGGTATTTTTCCTGGGTGCTCTTATAGACGCGGTCGAGTTGGTCCTGACGTCGGCTCGGGCGGTGCGGCGGGATCACCACCGTCTCCAGCCCGTAGATCTCCTGAAATTCGTAGGCCTCGGTGTCGGCAGTGCCGGTCATACCGCCGAGCTTGCCGTAGAGGCGGAAGTAGTTCTGGAAGGTGATGCTGGCCAGGGTCTGGTTCTCGGCCTGGATCTTCACACCTTCCTTGGCCTCGACGGCCTGGTGCAGGCCATCGCTCCAGCGGCGGCCCGTCATGAGACGGCCGGTGAATTCGTCGACGATGACGACCTGCCCGTCCTGCACCACGTAATGCTGATCACGGTGGTAGAGGTGACGCGCGCGCAAGCCCGCGTTCAGGTGATGCATCAGCGAGATGTGCGCCGGGTCGTACAGGCTGGCGCCTTCGGGCAGCAGGCCGGCCTGGGCCAGCAGGGCCTCGGCCTTCTCGTGGCCGGATTCGGTCAGGAAGACCTGGTGGCTCTTTTCATCGACCGTGAAGTCACCGGGCTTGATGACGCCCAGGCCCGTGCGAGGGTCGGCTTCGCCCTCCTGGCGGGTCAAATGGGGCGCGAGCTGATTGATGGCCAGGTACAGCGCGGTGTGGTCTTCGGCCTGGCCACTGATGATCAGCGGCGTGCGCGCTTCGTCGATCAGGATGGAGTCCACCTCGTCGACGATGGCGTAATGCAGGCCGCGTTGCACGCGGTCCTTGGCCTCGTACACCATGTTGTCGCGCAGGTAGTCGAAGCCGTACTCGTTGTTCGTGCCGTAGGTGATGTCGGCGGCGTAGGCGGCCTGCTTCTGCTCGCGCGGCATCTGCGGCAGGTTGATGCCCACCGTCAGCCCCAGGAAGTTATAGAGCTTCTCCATCCAGCGCGCGTCTCGGCTGGCCAGGTAGTCGTTCACCGTCACGACGTGCACGCCTTGGCCGCTCAGAGCGTTCAGGTAGACCGCCAGCGTGGCCGTCAGCGTCTTGCCCTCGCCGGTGCGCATTTCCGCCACCTTGCCCTGGTGCAGGGCCATGCCGCCGATCAACTGCACGTCGAAGTGGCGCATCTTCATCACACGGCGCGAGGCCTCGCGCACCACGGCAAAGGCCTCGGGCAGCAGTTTGTCCAGGCTCTCGCCCTGGGCGACACGCTGACGGAATTCCTGCGTCTTGGCCTGCAGGGCCGCATCGTCGAGTTGAGCGAGGCCCGGCTCCAGAGCGTTGATGCGCGTGACCACCGCGCGGTATTGCTTGAGCAGGCGCTCGTTGCGGCTGCCGAAGATTTTGGTGAGGATGTTGATGCCCATGAACACGACGCGTCCCGGTCGGGCCCCGCGCCTGTTTGGGCGGAGGTGCCGGAACACTTATCCGATGACCGATACCTTGAGTGTGAAAGCCCGCCCCTCGCGAGCGAGGCCGGCGGGCGCAGCTGAACGACGCATTCTACCCGGCAGGTCAATCACCTCGGGGGGGCCGGGTGTGTCGTCTTAGCGGGGTGCCTGGGGCGCGGAAACTGCCGCAGGCGCGGTGCCGGGCTGCGCGGCCACGCGAGCGGCCGCGTCCAGGGAAGCGGATTCGACCGGGGCAGCGTCCGTGCCAGTCTCCACCACTCGCACTGGGCGGGGTGGCAGACCGTTCGGTTGAATGCTGGCGGCGAAACGCAATTGCTGATCCAGGCGGTTGCGGCTGGCATTCATGAACTTGTTCGGATCTTGAGGCACCCCCCGCACCAACACCTCGAAGTGCATGTGGGGGCCGGTCGAGCGTCCGGTATTGCCCGAGAGCGCCACCTTTTGCCCGCGCTTGACCAGATCACCCTTGCTGACCAACAACTTGGCGTTGTGCGCATAACGTGTGATCACGTCCTTGCCATGGTCGATCTCGACCAGGTTGCCGTAATCGGGCCGCATTTCCGAAGTCACCACCACCCCACCGGCGGCCGCCAGTACCGGCGTGCCCATCGGGGTCTGGTAATCGATGCCGGTGTGCAGGGCCGCACGGCCCGTGAACGGGTCGATACGCCAGCCAAAACCGGAACCGAAACCGAACTCGACCGGATGCGAGGTCGGAATCATCATGGTGCGCACCTTCTGCTCGAACAGGCGGGACTCGGCCACCGCCATCATGTCCGTGCGCCGGCGCGTGGAACGCTCCAGGTCCGCCATGATCTTCTGCAGCTCCTGCATCGAGAGCGGGCGACTGTCCAGCCCTTCGACCAAGGCGCCGCCCTGGCCGGGCTTGGCGCGCGCCTGAGCCGGATCAATGCCCGCCATGCCGGCCACGCGCTCGCTCAGGGATTCCAGCTGCAGCAGCTTGGCCTGCATCTCGCCAATTCGGCGGGCCATGGCGTCCAGGTTGTCGCGCATGAAGCGGTCACGCAGGGCCATTTCATCTTGCACCATCCACTTGACCAGGGAACCGATCACCGGCCAGTTCTCACGCGCGCCCTTGAGGAACACCCAGTGGTACAGGCCCGCAGCGGCCATGAGCAGCACGAGCATGGCCGTCACACCCGCGAGCAAGAGCTGCGTGCCGCTCAGATGAATCGAGCGCCGCTTGGACACCCAGGAGGGGTCCGTGATAATCACATGCATCGTCTTACCTTTCCGTTGCGGGCCGCGCTCGTCGCCTGAGGTCTCGCGAGTCCTGCGGCGACACCGCAGCATCACACCCTAGCTATATCGGCAACACGCCGCCCCGCATGAACCCCCATCCCTCGCGTCAGCACCCGCCCCTGAGCCTGCAGGAAGCCGCCCAAGCATCCCCGGTGTTGGCCCGTCTGAGCGAGCTCAGCCGGGAATCCCAGGCCCGGCTGCTGACCATTCAACCGATATTACCAGCCGTGTTACAAGCAGCGGTACAGGCAGGCCCCATCGAGGGGCGCAATTGGTGTCTGATTGTTAAAAATAACGCAGCCGCCGCGAAAATTCGACAACTGTTACCGGCTTTCGAGGCGAGGCTGCGCAGCCAGGGCATGCCGGTGGATGGCATCCGGATCAAGGTGCAGTCTGGTGGCGGTTGACCGAAACACCCCCGAAAAAGCAAAAAACCCCTGGAAACCTGATTCCAGGGGTTTGCCGCTTTTGAGGCCCATCCGAGCATCTGAAATGGTGCCGCCTGTCGGATTCGAACTGACGACCTACCGCTTACAAGGCGGTTGCTCTACCAACTGAGCTAAGGCGGCACGGCCGTGCATTCTAACGGGGCCAGGGTCTGGGATTCTTGGTGCTCTGAGTCATTTTTCCGCAGGCACTTCTTTTAAATGTCTGATTGTTCCGGGCGCCAAAAGCAGAAACCCCCGCCGCGTTGCCGCGAACGGGGGTTGAACTTTCAGATCACAAGCTGACTTACGTCAGCAGGAGATCAGAAGTTGACGCGCAGGCCGGCCAGCATGGTGCTGACGGTGTCGCCGCCGTTGTAGTCGTCACCCGTGGTGGACACATAACGAGCGTAGACCGAGGTCAGCTTGCTCAGGGCATAGTTCACACCCACGGCGACTTGGTTCACGTCACCGGTGGCATCGACTTCGTCCGTCAGCGTTTGGTAGTTCACGCCCAGGGTCAGTTGCTCCGACAGCGGCACAATGGCTTGCAGGTTCAGGCCGGAGTTGACGTCGTCACCGTCGGCCGTGTAGTTGTGGTACCCCACACCGAACGTGGCAAAGCCGAAGTTGTACTGGAAGCCCAGGTGCAGCAGTTGCTCTTCAACAGCGCCCGTGGACTTGTTCTCGCCCAGGCTGTAGATGGCCAAGCCAGAGTTGATCGGGCCGGCCTTGTAGAAGACGGCAAGGTCGGTTTGTGCGGCAGTGTCTTCACCCGCATTGTCTTGCGAGCCAGGCACAATCATCGCCGCCGCGCTGAAGCCGCTGAAGTTGGGTGTTTCGTACACGATGGAACCGTTCTGGCGAGTCAGGCTCTTGCCGAACATGACCAGGGCCGGAGTGCCCGTGCCCGTGCCGGGGCCAGAAGCGTAGACACCGCCGGCAGAGTTACGACCACCGTCCTTGGTGCCGAACGGTGCGCCACGCAGACCGCTTTGGATCGTCAAGGACGGCTGGTTGGGAGCGCCCAGCTTGATGGTACCGAAGGCACCTTGCAGGCCAGCATAACGCTCACCCGTGCCATCGTTGGACGAGGCACCTTGGTCAGCAACCGTACCGCCGGTGAAGTTGAAATCGTGCTCGTACAGACCAATCGCCTTCAGGCCATCACCCAGGTCTTCGCTAACACGGAGGTACAGACCCGTGGTGCCGGAACCGTCACGGCCCACGGTGGTCTTTTGCGCCGTGCCGTTGTCGGTGATGCGCAGGGTTGTGTCAAGCGTACCGAACACCGTCACTTCAGCCATTGCACCAGCAGCAGCGAACAGGGCAGCTGCGGCAATCAGGGTCTTTTTCATGTGGAAAGTTCTCCAAAGGTTAAACAAGAGGTCCCAAGACTGGGTTCTTCAAGAGGCCTAAACAGCCGCAGGCTGTGAAGCCTGCGATGCTGGGGTGGACCCCTGGTTCACCTCCTCTAGCAAGGAAGTTGGGCGCTATTGCACCAGAAGCCCTCAGGGCTAGACAACGTGAAAACCCTGAAGTGGCCGCTTTGCGACATGGGTTGTGGTGCTGAGGCAACAATCGCCGTCAGACCAAATTTGCATCAACGAGGTCCATGTCACCCAGCACATCGCCCACTTCTACCTTTGAGCAAAGCACAGCATGTCAGTGCGTCTTTTAATAACCCGCTGGTCAGCGAGTGACAGCCTCACAAAGGCATCTGCACCCTGCGCAGACAGCAGACGCAAACGGCGCAGGCTCGTCTTTTTGTTACAGGTCATCGAACCACGTACCGCGCTTGTCATTTGATCTGCGTCATGCCTTGATGCGACCCACATCCACAGGCCGATGCACAATCCCGTCATGCCCTCCAATCAGTTGCCCTCGTCTTTTCCCGACGACCTGCTCACCGCCGCCGACACGGCCTTGCGCACCTTGTTCGCGCCGCCGCGCTCGGCCCGGCCTATGCCGCGCACCATGCAGTCCGCGAGCGATGCGGCCCGGCCCCGGGAGCTCAGCACGGAAGAAAAGCGCCTCTCCGCCGCGCTGATGCGCGTCAACCATGTGGGGGAAGTCTGCGCCCAGGCCTTGTACACGGCCCAGGCGCTGACCACGCCAGACCCCGCATTGCGCCGACACTTCATGCGCGCCTGCAACGAGGAAACCGACCACTTGGCCTGGACGAAGCAGCGCCTGGATGAACTGGGCTCACGCACCTCCCTGCTCAACCCGCTGTGGTACGCCGGGGCCTTCGGCATCGGACTGCTGGCCGGGCGCATGGGTAATGCCATCAGCCTGGGGTTCGTGGTGGAGACGGAGCACCAAGTGGAAGCGCATCTGGACAGCCACCTGGAACGCCTGCCCGCAGGTGACACGGCCTCACGCGCCATCGTGGCGCAAATGAGCAAGGACGAAGCCGGCCACGCCTCTGAGGCGCTGGACGCGGGCGGCGAGGAGCTGCCCGGCCCCGTCAAGGGCCTGATGCGCGCCGCCGCCAAGGTGATGACGACAACCGCGCACTACGTCTGATCGACAACTCAGACCAACGAACCGGCTGCGCGGCGCGGACCAGGTAGACCACCGATACAGACTCAGGCGATGCGCGTGACGATGAGCACCGCGAAGAACAGCAACGCCGCGATGATGGTCCACTTCAGCGTGAGCAACCCCCAGCGACGATAGCGGGACTGGCCCGTGCCGGCGTAGAAAGCAAAGCAAACGGCCGCACCCAGCAGCAGCAAGAGCATGGCCCAACGGAAAAGCAGCATGTCGATGTAACTCCGTGAGACGTGGGCGTGTCAGCGCTTCGGCGAGCGCGGATCGATGTAGCGGCTACCAAGCACGCGCCAGCTGAGCGTAACCTTTGGGCGCGAGCTTTTCGTTCTGGAACGTCACCAGTTCCCAGGCGTCCTCGTGCGCCAGCAGTTCACGCAACAGCTTGTTGTTCATGGCGTGGCCGGAACGGAAGGCGGTGTAACTGGCCAGCAGCGGCTTGCCCAGGATGTAGAGGTCACCCATGGCGTCGAGGATCTTGTGCTTCACGAACTCGTCGTCGTAACGCAGACCGCCAGCGTTGAGCACTTTGTAGTCGTCCATCACGATGGCGTTGTCCATGCCACCACCGAGGGCCAGACCATTGGCGCGCATCATCTCCACGTCCTTGGTGAACCCGAAGGTGCGCGCGCGGGCGATGTCACGTGAGTAGTTGTGCACGCTCAGGTCGAACTCCACGCGCTGGCCGGTGGAATCGACCGCAGGGTGATGGAAGTCAATCTCGAAGCTCAGCTTGTAGCCATGGTAGGGGTCGAGGCGCGCCCACTTCACGTTCTGCCCCTCGCCTTCGCGCACTTCCACCGGCTTCTTGATGCGCACGAAGCGTTTGGGCGCGTTCTGCAGCTCGATGCCGGCGCTCTGCAGCAGAAAGACAAAGCTGGCCGATGAGCCATCCAGGATGGGCACTTCCTCGGCCGTGATGTCGACGTAGAGGTTGTCGATGCCCAGGCCCGCGCAGGCCGACATCAGGTGCTCGACCGTGTTCACCCGCGCGCCACCGTGGCTCAGGGTCGAGGCCATGCGGGTGTCGCTGACCGCCAGCGTGTTGACCGGGATGTCCACCGGCTCGGGCAGGTCCACGCGGCGAAAGACGATGCCCGTGTCCGGCTGCGCGGGACGCAGCGTGATTTCCACGCGCTGACCGCCATGCAGGCCCACGCCTACCGCGCGAGTCAGAGATTTGAGAGTGCGTTGTTGCAACATGGCGACTATTTTAAGTTAGCAAGCCCTCACAGAGCCTGTTCAACGGCAGAAACCTTGACTATGGCGGCAATAGTTTGCTTGTGATGACAAACCATCGCGTCTCTGAACACCTCTCACGATGGACGGAATGGAAAGCGTGGCGAGCGGGTCGAGGTGCGGTTGAGAAGCGCAGCCGTACTTCCTGTACGGCGAGCATCACAAGCCGCAGATCGGCCCGCTCAGTAGCTTTACATCCGTCAATCCGCTTGCTTGCGCAGGAAGGCTGGGATCTCCAGATCCTCCATGCCCCCCGCAGACAAGGCGTCCACCTTGGCCGCGGCCTGGGTGCGGTCGCGGGTGCGCCAGACGGCGGGTGAAGCCATCTGGTTGTAGTCGGCCTGCGGCGGCGCGGGCGGAGTCATGCCGGGCAGATTGCCCTGCGCGGCGGCGGTGCGCTCGGCGACGCGGGCCTGGGCGGCGGCACGCGCGGCGCTGGACGAGGACGCACCCAACGGAGCGCTGAAGGGCTGGGACGGCGTAAATGGCTGGGCCGATGGTTGGGGCATCGGCTGCCCCAGGGGCTGGGTCAGCGTGGGCGGCGCGGTCACGGGCGCGGCATTGATCGGGTTATTCAGCGTTGGCACCTGCAGGGGTGCCCCCACGGCATCGTGCGTGCCGGTGCGCAAGACCTGCAGCGGCGGCGCGGTGCGGCGCCCGCCCTGGCGGATGGACAGGCCGGTGGCCACCACGGTCACGCGCAGGTCTTCACCCAGGGTGTCGTCGTACGCAGTGCCGAAGATCACCATGGCCTCGGGGGCGGCATAGGCGCGGATGGTGTTCATCGCCAGCTTGGTTTCGGCCAGCTTGAAGTTCTCCTTGCAGGCCGTGATGAGCACCAGCACGCCGCGCGCGCCCGACAGGTCGATGCCTTCCAGCAGCGGGCTGGCCACGGCCTGCTCGGCGGCGATGCGCGCGCGGTCCGGGCCACTGGCGCGGGCCGTGCCCATCATGGCCTTGCCGGGCTCGCCCATGACGGAGCGCACGTCGTTGAAGTCCACGTTCAGCTCGCCAGGCGTGGTGATGATCTCGGCGATGCCACCCACGGCGTTCTTGAGCACGTCGTTGGCGTAGGAGAAAGCCTGGGCCTGGGTGATTTCATCCCCCAGCACTTCCAACAGTTTCTCGTTGAGCACCACGATCAGGGAGTCGACATTGGCCTCCAGTTCGGCCAGGCCCGCGTCGGCGTTGATCATGCGGCGGCCTCCCTCCCACTCGAAGGGCTTGGTGACGACGGCCACGGTCAGGATGCCCATTTCACGCGCGATGCGCGCGATCACCGGCGCAGCGCCCGTGCCCGTGCCACCGCCCATGCCGGCGGTGATGAAGAGCATGTGCGCGCCGGTGATGGCTTCGCGGATCTGGTCTTCCGCCGCCTCGGCCGCCTCGCGGCCCTTCTCGGGTTTGCTGCCCGCGCCCAGGCCGCTGCGGCCCAGCTGGATCTTGCGCGCGGCGCTGCTGCGGCCCAGGGCCTGGGCGTCGGTGTTGGCGCAGATGAACTCCACGCCCTGCACGTCGCGCTCGATCATGTGCTCGACTGCGTTGCCGCCACCGCCTCCCACGCCGATGACCTTGATCTGGGTGCCGCGGTCGAATTCAGATTCGTCGATGATTTCGATGTTCATGCTGCTCATAACTTGCTCCTTGCCATCCGTGTCAGTTGCCTTGATTGAATTTCTGTCTTTGCCTCTCGGCTTGTTGTTCTCATGCGCCAGTCCTCATCCGCTCGCGCGCGGTCTTCGCCAGCGCCGCGGTGGACTTCGGCCCGGGCTGCCTCGGGCCAGTCGGCACAGGTAAAGCGTCGTCATGTCCTGGCCTCGCCTCAGAAGTTGCTGATGAACCAGTCACGCAGACGCGTGACCTTGCTCTTGACCGTGTGCAAGGGATTTCCCGTGCCAGCGCGGTACCCCCGCAAACGGGCCAGACGCGCCTCTTCCAGCATGCCCATCACGGTGGCGGCCCGGGGCTGGCCGACCAGCTCGGCGCCGCGCCCCCCGAACTTCGGCACGCCGCGTCGCACGGGCTTGAGGAAGATGTCTTCCCCCAGCTCCACGATGCCCGGCATCAGCGCGCTGCCGCCCGTGAGCACGATGCCCGAGGACAACACCTCCTCGCAGCCCGATTCGCGCAGCACCTGCTGCACCAGGGTGAAGATTTCCTCCACCCGCGGCTCGATCACGCCCGCCAGCGCCTGCTTGCCCAGCATGCGCGGGCCACGGTCGCCCAGGCCCGGCACTTCGAGCTGGCCGTCCGGATCGGCCAGCAGCTGCTTGGCGCAGCCGTTCTCGACCTTGATGTCCTCGGCGTCCTTGGTCGGTGTGCGCAGCGCCATGGCGATGTCGCTGGTGATGAGGTCGCCCGCGATCGGGATGACCGAGGTGTGGCGGATCGCGCCGCCCGTGAACACGGCCACGTCGGTCGCGCCCGCACCGATGTCCACCAGGGCCACGCCCAGCTCCTTCTCGTCCTCAGTCAGCACCGAGAGACTAGAGGCCAGCGGGTTCAGCATGAGCTGCTCCACCTCCAAGCCGCAGCGGCGCACGCATTTGACGATGTTCTCCGCCGCGCTGGCCGCGCCAGTGACGATGTGCACCTTGGCCTCGAGGCGGATGCCGCTCATGCCCACCGGCTCGCGCACGTCCTGGCCATCGATGATGAATTCCTGTGGCTCGACCAGCAGCAGGCGCTGGTCGTTCGGGATGTTGATGGCCTTGGCCGTCTCCACCACGCGCGCCACGTCGGCCTGCGTGACTTCACGGTCTTTCACCGCGACCATGCCGCTGGAATTGATGCCGCGAATGTGGCTGCCCGTGATGCCGGTGTAGACGCTCGCGATCTTGCAGTCAGCCATCAGCTCGGCCTCGCGCAGCGCCTGCTGGATGCTATGCACCGTGGCATCGATGTTGACCACCACGCCGCGCTTGAGTCCGGTCGAAGGCGCGATGCCCAGCCCGACCAGCCGCAGCTCACCCGCGTGCGGGCCTTCGTGCAAGACCTCGGCCACCACCGCCATCACTTTGGCGGTGCCGATGTCCAGTCCGACGACCAAATCCTTGTATTCCTTTGCCATGGGGGTGCGTGTCCTTCGCTTGTCCTTTATTGGCCCCGCGCCTTGTCCAGGGCCGCGACCGTGCTCACGCCACGCAGGCGCAGTGCATAACCCTGGGCGTACCGAAGGTCCGCGCTTTCCAGTGCCGTCAGATCACGCCGGTGATGCGCCGCCACCTGCGCCGCCGTGTCCAGGAAACGCTGCAGGCGTGCCCGCACCTCCGGCGTTTCGCCACCGCCCAGTTCGATCAAGGCCACGCCTGGGGCACCACCACGGGATGTGCCTGCAGGCGCCGCAGCCCGTTGGCGCACGCCGAGTTGCCAATTGCCGCGCGGCGTCAGCACCAGGCTGGCCGTGCGCAGGCCCTGCGCAGCCAGAATCGGCTCCATGTCACGCTGCAAGGTCAGCACCTCGGCGGCGCGCGCCACCGGACCATCCAGGCGCGGCAGGTTCTCGGTTTCCACCTCGTCCAGGTTGGCCTCGAAGACCTCGCCCTGCACGTTCAGCAGGGCTTGCGCGCCCGCGCCCTGGTCGGTGCCCTGCTCCTGGCCCCAGTAGGCAGCAGCTTGGTGCTCCTCCAGGATCACGCGCAGACGGTTGGGAAACTCACGCTGCACCACGGCGCGCCGCACCCAGGGTTGCGCCTCGAACACACGCTGCACTGCCTGCAAATCGACGGTCAGGAAAGTGCCTTCGATGTACGGCATCACGCGCGCGCGCAGCGTCGGCGCGTTGCTGTGCCGCACGTCCCCCAGCACCGTGAGGCCGCTGATCGAGAACACCGGATGCTGCATCACCCAGCGCCCGAAGTACGCCAAGGCCAGCAGCACGAACACCAGCAGCAGCGCGCGCGCCAGGCCGTTCATCAGCCTTACGTCGAAAGTGGCAGCTGCGGGCGCGGCCCGTCCCGCCGCCCTTGCGGCGGACGCGGATTTGGCCGTTGTCGTTTTCTTCATGCGCTGGCACCCTGTCGCGCATGGTCGAGCGCGGCCGATTGCAGCAGCGCCAGGCACAGGTCCTCGTAGCTGAGGCCCGCCGCCTTGGCCGACATGGGCACCAGCGAATGGCCCGTCATGCCCGGTGAAGTGTTGATCTCCAGCAAATAAGGGGCCCGCGTCTTGGCATCGATCATCACGTCGGCCCGCGCCCAGCCTCGGCAGCCCAGGGCATGGAAGGAGCGCAGCACCAATTGCTGGATGCGCGCTTCCTCGCCCTCGGGCAATCCGCTGGGAATGATGTACTGGGTGTCGTCGCTGAAGTATTTATGTTCGTAGTCGTAGTTGCCGCCGGGCGCGACAATGCGGATGGCCGGCAGCGCCCGTGCCTCGGCGCCGCTGCCGATCACGGGCACCGTGACCTCGTCACCCGCGATGAACTGCTCGCACAGCACCAGCGGATCATGCTGGGCGGCCAGCTGGTAGGCCCGCGTGCACTGCGCAGCGTCCGTCACCTTGGTCAGTCCGATGGTGGAGCCTTCGCGCGCAGGCTTGACGATCATCGGGGCGCCCAGATCTTTCAATGCGGCTTCGGTTTCCGCCGCGCTGCTCACGTTCTTCCAGCGCGGCGTGGGCAGACCCTCGGCCAGCCAGATGCGCTTGGTCATCACCTTGTCCATGGCCACGCTGGAAGCCAACACGCCGCTGCCGGTGTAAGGAATGCCCAGCAGTTCGAGCGCGCCCTGCACCGTGCCATCCTCTCCGAAACGGCCGTGCAGGGCGATGAAACAACGTGCGTAACCTTCGCGCTGCAACTCTCCCAGCTCGCGCTCCGACGGGTCGAAGGCGTGCGCGTCCACGCCGCGCGATTGCAAGGCCTTGAGCACACCCGCGCCCGACATCAGCGACACCTCGCGCTCGGCCGAGGCGCCGCCCATCAGCACGGCAACTTTCCCCAAATTCATTTCGTCAACTCCACAACCTTGGCCGGGACTCCTCCGATAGAGCCCGCGCCCATGCACATCACCACGTCGCCCGCGCGCGCCAAGTCCAGAATGGTCTGGGGCATGGCGGCGATGTCGTCCACGAACACCGGCTCCACCTTGGCCGCCACGCGCAGGGCACGGGCCAGGCTGCGTCCGTCGGCCGCGACGATGGGACTCTCGCCCGCCGCGTAGACCTCGGCCAGCAGCACGGCATCGGCGCTCTCGCCGATGACTTTGACGAAATCCTCGAAGCAGTCGCGCGTGCGCGTGTAGCGGTGCGGCTGGAATGCCAGCACCAGGCGCTGCCCGGGGAAGGCGCCACGCGCCGCGGACAGCGTCGCGGCCATCTCCACCGGGTGGTGGCCGTAGTCGTCGATCAGGGTGAAGGTGCCACCACCCTTGGCGGGAATGTCGCCGTAGCGCTGGAAGCGCCGTCCCACCCCCTTGAACTCGGCCAGGGCCTTGAGCAGCGCCGCGTCCGGAATTTCCAGCTCGGCCGCGATGGCGATGGCCGACAAGGCGTTGAGCACGTTGTGCCGCCCCGCGAGGTTGAGCACCACGTCCAGGTCGGGCAGCACCACCCCATTGCGCCGCTGCGCGGTGAAATGCATCTGCCCGTCCACGGCGCGCACATTGATCGCGCGTACCTGGGCGCTTTCGTCGAAACCGTAACTGGTGATCGGGCAGTTCACCGTCTCCGCCACCTCGCGCACGGCCGCGTCGTCCGTGCACAGGATGGCCGTTCCATAGAAAGGCATGCGGTGCAGGAAATCGACGAAGGCCTGCTTGAGCCGGCCGAAGTCATGCCCGTAGGTCTCCATGTGGTCGGCGTCGATGTTGGTCACCACCGAGAGCACCGGCAAGAGGCTCAGGAAGGAGGCATCGCTTTCGTCCGCCTCGACGACGATGAACTCCCCCTGCCCCAGGCGCGCGTTCGCGCCCACGCTGTTGAGCCGGCCACCGATCACGAAGGTCGGGTCCAGCCCGGCCTCGGCCAGCACGCTGGCGACCAGACTGGTCGTCGTGGTCTTGCCATGGGTGCCCGCGATGGCGATGCCGCGCTTCAAGCGCATCAGCTCGGCCAGCATGACGGCGCGGGGCACGATGGGCACATGCCGCTCGCGCGCGGCCAGCACCTCGGGGTTGTCGGCCTTCACCGCGGTGGAGGTGACCACCGCGTCCGCGTCCGCCACATGCTGCGCCGCGTGCCCCACGAAGGTCCGTATTCCCAGGCCCGCCAAGCGCCGCAACGTGGCGCTATCGGACAAGTCCGAGCCCGAGATCGTGTAGCCCAGGTTGTGCAACACCTCGGCGATGCCCGACATGCCGGCGCCGCCCACGCCGACGAAATGAATGTGCTTGATCGCGTGCTTCATGCGAACTCCTTCATTTCGTCGGCATGCCGAATGCGCGACGAAATGAGCTTTTGCTTGATCGCGTGCTTCATGCCACGCCTCCCGTCAGTTCCTCGCAGGCCATGACGACCCGCTGCGTTGCATCCGTCTTGCGCATCGCGTAAGCCGCCTCGGCGCGCCGCAGCAGTTCCTCGCGCGAGGCGTTCTTCAGCAACAGGGACAGGCCCGCAGCCGTCAAATCCTGTTGCTGGATCAGCCAGCCCCCGCCCACGTCCACCAGGAAACGCGCGTTCGCGGTCTGGTGGTCGTCCACCGCCGCCGGAAAGGGCACGAAGATGGCCGCCGCGCCGACAGCGGCGATCTCGGTCACCGTGCTCGCACCGGCACGGGCGATGATGAGGTCGGCCTGCGCGTAGGCGCTGGCCGTGTCCTCGATGAAAGGCGTCAGCTCGGCCTCCACGCCCGCGGTTGCGTAGTTGGCGCGCAGCGTGTCGATCTGCTTGGTGCCGCTCTGGTGCGTGACCTTGGGCCGCTCACCGCGCGGGATATAAGCCAAGGCCCGGGGCACGATGTCGTTGAGCGCTTGCGCGCCCAGGCTGCCACCAACCACCAGCACGTTCAGCGGTCCTGTGCGAGCGGCGAAACGCGCGGCGGGTGCAGGTTGGTTCAGGAACTCCGCGCGCAGGGGGTTGCCCACCCATTGCGCCTTGCGCAGGGCGCCTGGCCGGTCGGAGGGAAAGGCCGAATACACCCGGTCGGCCACGCCCGACAGCACCTTGTTCACCAGGCCCGCGATGGAATTCTGCTCGTGCAGCACCAGGGGTTTGCCCAGCAGCACGCCCATCATGCCGCCGGGAAAGGCGATGTAGCCACCCAGGCCCACGATCACGTCGGGCCGCACCCGGCGGACCACGACGATGCTCTGCCAGAAGGCGCGCAACAGGTTGAGCGGCAACAGGACCAGGGTGCGCAGGCCCTTGCCACGCACGCCACCGAAGTCGACATGCTCGAAGGCAAAACCACGGGGCGGCACCAGCGTGCCCTCCATGTGCTCGCGGTGGCCCAGCCAGTGCACACGCCAGCCGCGTTCGCGCAAGGCTTCGGCGACTGCCAGCCCGGGGAAAATGTGACCGCCCGTGCCGCCGGCCATGATCAGGGCGCATTTGGCGCGCCCCCCACCGCTCCCCGAAGGGATTTGGTCCGTCGCCACTTGGGGCGACCCGGCGTGGCTCACGGTCATGACCGACCTCCGTGCATCAAGGCGCGATTCTCGAAGTCCACCCGGAGCACCAAGGCCATCGCCACAAGATTCATCAGGATCGCCGATCCTCCATAGCTCATGAACGGCAAGGTCAGTCCCTTGGTCGGCAGTGCGCCCAGGTTCACGCCCATGTTGATGAAGGCCTGAAAGCCGATCCAGATGCCCACGCCCTGCGCCACCAGGCCGGCGAACACGCGGTCGAGCGCGATCGCCTGGCGGCCGATGTGCATGATGCGACGGGTGAGCCAGAAGAAGAGTCCGGCCAGGGTCAGCACGCCGATCAGGCCGAATTCCTCGCCAATCACGGCCAGCAGGAAATCGGTGTGCGCCTCCGGCAGCCAGTGGAGTTTTTCCACGCTGCCACCCAGGCCCACGCCGAAGATTTCCCCACGCCCGAAGGCAATCAGGGCATGCGAGAGCTGGTAGCCCTTGCCCAGCGCGTGCTGTTCACTCCAGGGATCGAGGTAGGCAAAGATGCGTTCGCGCCGCCAGTCGCTGGCGGCGATCATCAGCACGAAGGCGACCAGCAGGATGCTGGCGATCAGGAAGGACATGCGCGCGTTGACACCGCCCAGAAAGAGGATGCCCATGGCGATCACGGCAATCACCATGAAGGCGCCCATGTCGGGCTCGGCCAGCAGCAATACGCCGATCAGCGCGACCGCCAGGCCCATGGGCGCAACGGCACGGAAGAAATGCTCCTTCACCTCCATCTTGCGCACCATGTAGCCTGCGGCGTAGAGCAGCACGGCCAGCTTGGCCGCCTCGGAAGGCTGGAAGTTCATGAACCCCAGCGAGAACCAGCGCCGCGCACCGTTCACTTCGCGGCCCACGCCGGGCACCAGCACCAGCGCCAGCAGCGCCAGTGACGCCAACAACAACCAGGGCGCCAGTTGCTCCCAGCGGTCCATGGGGATGCGGAAGGCCACCACCGCGAGCACGATGCCCACGCCCAGGGCGAGCGCGTGACGCAACACAAAGTAGCCCTGTCCATATTGCGCGAAGCGCGGGTTGTCCGGCAGGGCGATGGTGGCGGAATACACCATCACCAGCCCCCATGCCAGCAAGGCCACCAACACCCCGAACAGGGCCTGGTCGAAGGCCATCAGGCGGGCGGGCAGCCCGCCATCGCCCTGGCCATAGAGGTAGCTGCGCCGCGCCGAACCCAGGTCCACCGTTGCCGCACCGCCGCCCAAGGCACCGAGACCGAAGCTGCTGTTGCCGAAGGTGCTGGTGCCAAAACCCGTGCCTGCGCCATACAAGCCTACCTTGACCGGCAGTTCCATGGGCGGTTCGACGTCTTCACGCGGCGCGGACCCGCCACGCTGGCCCTGCAGACGGACGCGCAGACCTTGCCAGGCATAGCGTGTGCCCCCCGAGGCCAGGCGCCACGCGTGGCCCGCGCCGGTGCTGATCAATCCGCCCAGGGAAGCGGCCATCGTGCCCAGATGTGACATTGCCTGGGCCGCCAGGGGGGTGGAATTGCGATCGGAGCGCTGGTTCACAATTCACCTCCAGCGTCTTGCGCCAGGACCCGCACTGCCTCGACGTACACGCGCGCGCGGTGTTCGTAGTGGTCGAACATGTCGAAGCTGGCGCAGGCGGGCGACATCAGCACGGTGTCCCCCGCGCGGGCCTGCTCGCTCGCCAGCCGCACGGCGTCGGACATGTCCCGGGCGTCCAGCATCGGCACCCCACTGTCTTGCACGGCGGCGCGGATTTGCGGCGCGTCGCGCCCGATCAGGACGACCGAACGCGCGTAGCGCCGTACCGGATCGGCGAGCGGGGAGAAATCCTGCCCCTTGCCTACGCCTCCGAGGATCAGGACGATGCGTGGCCCCGAAGCCTGGCCCACCAGATCATGCGCGCCCCCGGCCGGCGCGGTGTTCATCGCCTCACCCAGGCCCACGAGCGCGGCCACGGTCGCGCCCACGTTCGTGCCCTTGCTGTCGTCGACATACTCGACCTCGCGCACGATGGCCACCGGCGCGACGCGATGCGGCTCACCCCGGTATTCGCGCAGCCCGTACAGCAAGGGCCCCAGGGGACAACCCGCCGCCTGGGCCAGCGCCAGCGCGGCCAGGGCATTGGTCGCGTTGTGTCGGCCACGGATGCGCAAGGCATCGGCGGGCAGCAGGCGCTGGATGAACAGCTCCTCGTCCTGCGCTTCGCCTGTGGGCTTGCGGCGCTTCTGGGTTTCGTCCGCGTCCTGCGCGCGCACCAGCCAGCTCATGCCATTGACCTGTTCCAGGCCGTAGTCACCCGGGCGGCGTGGCATGTCCACGCCAAAGCTGACCGTGGCGCGCGCGCGCGCCTTGCCCGCGCGGGTCTTTTCACCCAGTGGTGACGCAAGCATGGCGACCACGGCCGGGTCGTCACGGTTGTACACGGCCAGGCCCTGACGGCCGTACACACGCGCCTTGGCCGCAGCGTAAGCCGCCATGTCGGGGTGCCAGTCCAGATGGTCTTGTGTGAGGTTAAGCACCACGGCGGCGGTCGGTTCGAAACCCTGCACCTCGTCAAGCTGGAAGCTGGACAGCTCCAGCACCCAGACCTCGGGCAAGGCCTCTCCCCGCTGTGCCCGCGCGTCGAGTTTTGCGCTCAGCACGTCCAACAGGTTGGGGCCGATGTTGCCGGCCACGGCCACGGTCTTGCCAGCGTGCTCCACGAGCAGCGCCGTCAGCGCCGTGGTCGTCGTCTTGCCATTGGTGCCGGTGATGGCCAGCACCTTGGGTTGGTAGTCCTCAGTCTTGTCCGCGCCTGCCCGCCCGTCCCGCAGGTCGCGCAGCGCATGCGCGAACAAGTCAAGCTCCCCGCCCGTCCACAGGCCACGCGCGCGCGCGGCCTGCCACACCGGCGCCACCTGCGCGGGCGACAAACCCGGACTTTTGAAGACGGCGCGCACATCACCGTGGTCCACGCCTTCGACGAGAGCCGCGCTGAACTCGCCCGCGATGAAGGTGGCCTGCGGCAACTCGGTGCGCAAAGTGTCGAGTTGCGGCGGCGCTGCGCGTGTGTCAGCCACGCTCACGCGTGCGCCCTGACGCGCGCACCAGCGCGCCATGGCCAGGCCAGAAGCGCCCAGGCCCAGCACCAGCACATGCTGACCTTGCAGCGCGGAGACGGGCGCGGCATCCGCCTTGTCGCCGCTGTCACCCCCCTCGCCCAGCTCGTCCTCGGCGGAGCGGCCCAACAAATCACCGGAACCCGGCACGGCGTCGGTTGGTTCGGTCACACCGGCCGATGCGGGCACCGCACCGTCGCTTGCTGGCGCATCGGCGAACAAGGCAGCGACGAAAGCGGCCGCCTCGCGGCCCGCGGTCAATGTGTCCATGCCGGGCACGGCGTGCGTGCGCCCCCCCGGCTGCGCCACGGGCAGTCCGGCCAACGGCGCTTGCGCGGCCGTGGACAGCGGGTCTTGCGGGATGTGGGACGATTCTGAATTCATCGCGGCGGGTTCAACGCAATTTCAGGGTGGCCAGGCCAGCCAGGCACAGCAGCATGGTGATGATCCAGAAACGCACGACCACCTGCGTTTCCTTCCAGCCGCTTTTCTCGAAATGGTGGTGCAGGGGCGCCATCTTGAGCAGACGCCGGCCCTCGCCGTATTTTTTCTTCGTGTACTTGAAATATGTGACCTGCAGCATCACCGACACCGCCTCGGCCACGAAGATGCCGCCCATGATGGCCAGCACGATTTCCTGGCGCACGATGACGGCGATGGTGCCCAGGGCGCCGCCGAGGGCCAGCGCACCCACGTCGCCCATGAAGACCTGGGCCGGGTGCGCGTTGAACCAGAGGAAGGCCAGACCTGCGCCCGCCATGGCGGCGCAGAAGATCAGTAGCTCGCCCGAGCCGGGGATGTAGGGGAACAGCAGGTATTTGGAATAGAAGACGCTGCCGCTCACGTAGGCAAAGACGCCGAGCGCGGAGCCGACCATCACCACGGGCATGATGGCCAAGCCGTCCAGCCCATCGGTCAGGTTGACTGCGTTGCTCGCCCCCACGATCACCAGGTAGCTCAGCACGACAAAGCCAATCACACCCAAGGGGTAGCTGACCTGCTTGAAGAACGGCAGCAACAGACCGGCCTTGGGGGGCAGCGTTACTTCACCCGCCTGGATCCAGGTCATCAATAGCTCCCACACGCTCTGGTTGCCGTTGGCCGAGATCGCGAACACCAGGTAGAAGGCCGCGACGATGCCGATGAGCGACTGCCAGAAATACTTCTCGCGCGAGCGCATGCCTTCCGGGTCCTTGCGCACGACCTTGCGCCAATCGTCCACCCAGCCTATGGCGCCGAAACCGAAGGTCACGAACAGCACGGCCCAGACAAAACGGTTGCCCAGGTCGAACCACAGCAGCGTGGACACCGCGATGGAGAGCAATATGAGCACACCGCCCATGGTGGGCGTGCCGCTCTTGACCAGATGCGTCTGCATGGCGTACTCGCGCACCGGCTGGCCGATCTTGAGCGCCGCCAGACGACGGATCACGTAGGGCCCGGCGATCAGTCCGATCAGCAGCGCCGTCACCGCCGCCAGCACGGCGCGCAGCGTGAGGTATTGAAAGACGCGCAGGAACCCCAGATCGGGATTCAGCGTCTGCAGCCATTGGGCCAGACTCAGCAGCATGTCGGACCCTCCTGTTCAGGACGAAGAAGCATGTTGTTTTTCCTTTTCCAACGTGGCGTAGGCCTGGATGGCCTGCACCACGCGTTCCATCTTCATGAAGCGCGAGCCCTTGACGAGCACGCTGCGCACCTGGGGCAAGGTGGCCAGCACGACGAGGTTGAGCGCGTCGATGTCCTGGCCATGGTGCATCCCCCCCGTGTAGGCCTGGGCCGCGGCCTCGCTCATCTCGCCCAAGGTGTGCAGCAGTTCGATGCCGCGCTCGCGCGCGTAGGCGCCAACCTCGGCGTGAAAGCGCGGGCCTTCCTGCCCCACCTCGCCCATGTCGCCCAGCACGAGCAGGCGCGGGCCGGGCAGGCCAGCCAGCACGTCGATGGCAGCGCGCACCGAATCCGGGTTGGCGTTGTAGGTGTCGTCGATCACGGTCAAGCCCTGCCCGCGCACCGTCAGGTGCAGGGCCCGGGACCGACCCGAGACCGGCTCAAAGGTCTCCAGCCCGCGCGCGATGGCGTTGAGCGGCACTCCCGCGGCCAGGGCACAGGCGGCGGCGGCCAAGGCGTTCTTGACGTTGTGCAGGCCCGCGACGCGCAGGGTGAAGCGCAAGGGGCCTGCCGGCGTGCGCGCCTGGACTTCCCAGCGGCCACTTTGCTCATCGGCGCGCCACAGGGGTGCCGCCAGCGAGGGATCGGCGCAATGCAGATCGGCCGCCGCGTCAGTGACGGAGAACGTGAGCCGGGTCCGTGCGCCGGCCAACTCACGCCAGACGCCGGTGTAGGCGTCATCCGAGGGATAAACCGCGACGCCCTCGGCGCCCAAGGCCGCGATCACCGCGCCGTTCTCGCGCGCGACCGCTTCGATGCTTTGCATGAATTCCTGGTGTTCGCGCTGCGCGTTGTTGACCAGCGCCACCGTGGGCCGGGTGATGGCGGCCAGCTGCGCGATCTCGCCGGGATGGTTCATGCCCAGCTCAACCACGGCCAGCTCGTGGCGGGGCCGCAGGCGCAGCAGGGTCAGCGGCACGCCGATGTCATTGTTGAAATTGCCTTCGGTGGCCAGCGTGGTCTGCGGCTTGTGCGCACGCAAGATGGCCGCCGTCATCTGCGTCACCGTGGTCTTGCCATTGCTCCCGGTGACGGCGATCAGTGGCAGGCGGTGCCCGCGCGCGATGTGTTGGCGCCAGCCCGCAGCCAGTTGCCCCAGCGCGCGCCGAGTGTCGCTCACCACCAGGCCGGGCAATTGGGCCTGGCGCAGGGCTGCGGCATCACTGCACAGGGCCGCCACGGCGCCCGCTCCCCGGGCCTGGGCCAGGAAGGCGTTGCCGTCGAAACGCTCGCCCTGCAGCGCCACGAAGAGATCACCTTCGCGCAAGGTGCGTGTGTCGGTGTGGACGCGCCGCACCCGAACCTCGTCCGCAACGGAACCGTCCGCCCCCGCGGCCAACAGCTGGGCACCGTCGATCCAGGGCAAGGCCTCGCGCAGGCCGAACATGGTTTCCGTGTTGCCGTTCATGCCCGCGCTCCTGCCGGTGTGGACTGACGCTCGCGCCACGCCCGCAGCGCCGCGCCCACTTCTTGCCGGTCGGAGAACGGCCGGCGCACACCCGCCGCCTCCTGGTAGTCCTCGTGGCCCTTGCCCGCGACCAGCACCACATCGGAGGCCTGCGCCTCGTTCACGGCGTGCTGTATCGCCAGGGCACGGTCCGGCTCGATCCAGGCCCCGCTGGTCGTGGGCAGGCCACTGCGGATCTGCTCGATGATGGCCTGCGGTGACTCGCTGCGTGGGTTGTCGCTGGTCAGGACCACGCGGTCGGCATGCCGGGCCGCCGCCGCGCCCATCAGCGGTCGCTTGACCGGATCGCGATCGCCCCCGCAACCGAAGACGCACCACAGACGGCCGCCCCGCTGCGCCGCCAGCGGACGCAAGGCTTGCAGAATCTGCGCCAGGGCGTCGGGGGTGTGCGCATAGTCGACGACCGCCAAAGGCATGGCGTCTCCGCCCTGGAACTCCATGCGCCCCGGCACCGGATGCAGCTGGCCACAGGCCGCCACCGCGTCGGCCAGGTCGTAACCCAGGCAGCGCAAGGCGGCGACCACGCCCAGCAGATTGCTGACGTTGTAGTCACCCAATGTACGGACTTGCAGACTCGCCGTCTGCGCGCCTTCGCGCAATTGAAAGCCCAAGCCCCCGGCGTTCACGCGGATGTCGGTGGCAAGCAGGCGGGCCGGGCTGTCGGCGCGCAGTGAGCAGGTCCAGAGATCAAAGTCAGGACGCTCGCCCAGCGCGGAGGCCAATTCCGCGCCCTTGGGATCATCGATGTTGACGACCGCCGCGCTCAGAAGCGGCCAGTCGAACAGGGCCGCCTTGGCTTGCCAGTAGGCTGCCATGCTTCCGTGGTAGTCCAGGTGGTCCTGAGTGAAATTGGTGAAGAGCGCGACATGGATGCGCGTGCCATCGAGCCGGCGTTCGACGATGCCGATGGACGAAGCTTCGATGGCGCAAGCGGAAACGCCCTGGTCCACGAAACGACGCAGGGTCTGCTGCAGCAGCACGGGGTCGGGTGTGGTGAGCCCCGTGCCGACGATCTCCTCGGCGGCGGCGGTGACGCGTCCCACCCCCAGGGTGCCGATCATGGCGCAGGGCGCGGCGGGGCGCAGCGCCGACAAGGCCTGGGCAAGCCACCAGGCGGTGGAGGTCTTGCCATTGGTGCCGGTGATGGCCAGCACCTCGAGCGCTTGCGATGGCTGCCCGTGGTAGTCGGCCGCGATCAGGCCGCTGGCCGCCTTCAGGCCCTCGGGGCCGTCATAGGCGGCGATGCGTTGCGCGCGCGCCGGGTCATCCAGTCCGAAGCCCGCGGCAAACGCCGCCAGCCCGCGCGCGTCGACCAGGCAGGCCGCCGCGCCCTGGGCCAGGGCTGCGGACACGAAAGCCCGGCCGTCACGCGCCGCGCCGGGCCAGGCGATGAAACCATCGCCCGCGCCGATGCGCCGGCTGTCGGTGGACAGCTGGCCGCGCGCGGGGGCGACGCGCTCGCGCAGCCAGCGCGAGGCCTGCTCGGGGGTGCGCAACAGCAGCGGTGTCACCGTCACAGCCGGCCCCCTCTCGTGGTCCGGTTCATGCCCTCGGCGACGATCTGCGGCTTCACGTCCAGGTCCGGCTGCACGCCCATCAGGTGCAGGGTCTGCTGCACGGTATCGCTGAACACCGGCGCGGCCACGTCGCCACCGTAGATGCGGCCAGCGCCAGGCTCGTCGATCATCACGGCCACGATGATGCGCGGCTGGTCCACAGGCGCCAGCCCCACGAAGACGCTGCGGTACTTCTGCATGGAATAGGTGCCGTTGTCGTCGAGCTTGCGCGCCGTGCCCGTCTTGCCGCCGACCGAATAACCCTGGGCCTGCGCCCGGGTGGCCGTGCCGCCAGTGCTGGTGACCATGCGCAGCATCTGGCGCACGGCGCGCGCATGATCCGCTTGCAGCAGGCGCACGCCGCGCACAGCCTGCGCCGCGTCGGCCTCGGCGCCCTGTGCCCGCTGCAGGGTGATGGGGATGATCTCGCCGTCGTGCGCGAACACGGAGTAGGCCTGGGCCAGTTGCACCAGACTGACCGACAGGCCATACCCATAGCTCATGGTCACATGCTCGATGGGCTTCCAGCCTTTCCAGGGCCGCAGCCGCCCGCTGACCACGCCCGGGAAGGGCAGTTGGGGGCGCTGGCCAAACCCGATCTGGCTGTAGAGCTCCCACAGGTCGCTGGCCGGCATCTGCAGCGCCAGCTTGGCCACGCCGATGTTGCTGGACTTCTGCACGATCTCCGAGACCGTGAGCACGGGGTAGGCATGGGTGTCGCTGATGACGGCGCCACCGAAACGCATCTGGCCGCTGGCGCTGATGGCCACGCGGGTAGAGGGCGTCACGATGCCCCGTTCCAGCGCCAGCGCCGCGACGAAGGGCTTGACGGTGGAGCCGGGCTCGAAGGTGTCGGTCAGCGCGCTGTTGCGCAAGGCCACGCTGCCGCGCCGCGTCAGACGGTCCGGGGTGTAGCTGGGGTAGTTGGCCATGGCCAGCATTTCGCCGCTTTGCGCGTCCAAGACGACCACGCTGCCCGACTGCGCGCGTTGTTCCTCCACGGCCTGGCGCAGTCGCTCGTAAGCGAAGAACTGGATCTTGCTGTCGATGGACAGGCGCAGGTCCCGGCCTTCCACCGGCGGCACTTCGGTGCCCACGGCCTCGACCACGCGTCCCAGCCTGTCCTTGATGACACGGCGCGAGCCGGGTTTGCCCGCCAGCGTAGCATTGAATGCGAGCTCCACGCCTTCCAGCCCATGGCCCTCGATGCTGGTGAAACCGACCAGATGCGCGGCGGCCTCCCCCTCGGGGTACTGACGCTTGTATTCCTTGGTCTGGTAGATGCCCTTGATTCCGAGCGCGGCCACCTGCCGCGCGGTGGGCTCGTCAACCTGGCGCTTGAGCCAGACGAAGGTCTTGTCCTCGGCCTGAAGCTTGCGCTTGACCTCGGCCAGGGGCATGTCGAGCAAGCGGGCCAGCTTCTGCCATTGCTGGGGCTGATCCTCGACGTCCTCGGGGATGGCCCAGATGCTGGGCGCGAGCACACTGGTGGCCAGCAATTGGCCATTGCGATCCAGGATGCGCCCGCGCGTGGCCGGCAGTTCCAGCGTGCGCGAGTAACGCACCTCGCCCTGTCGCTGGAAGAAATTGTTCGAGAAGACCTGGATGTAGGCCGCGCGCGCGGCCAGCACCAGAAAGGCCAGCGCGACCAGGGCGACCACCATCTTGCTGCGCCAGACCGGCGTGCGGCTGGTCAGCAGGGGGCTGAGGCTGTAGCGGATGTTGCGCGGGCCGGCCATCAGCGCCCCTCCCTAGCCGTGTCGCCGCCATCGGGGTTGACCAGGCCACGCGGCAGGTTGACGCCGCTCAGGCGTCCCTGCACCTCGCGCGCGGCGCCTGCCTCCACCATGGCCACGCTGCCGTTGCGACCCAAGGTCACATAGTCGGTGATGGCCGGCGTGGCGGTGCGCATCTGCAGACGGTCACGGGCCAATTGCTCCACGCGTTGCGCCCCGGCTTGTCGACGCTTTTCCAGCTCCAGCTGTTCGCGCTCGGTATCGATGCGGTGAGCATCCAGCATGGCGCGGTCCAGCGCGGCAAAAAGCCGGCGCGACTCATACTGCACATGCACCAGGTACAGGGCGCTGACCATCACGGCCAGGAAGAGCATGAAGTTGACGCGGGTCATGGCAGAGCCCCCACGCTTGTCACTTCGTGTACTGCGCTGCCCCCCGAGGGGGTCTTCACGCCTTGGGACGGCCCGGCGGCGCTCATCATAGCCCCCACGCTTGTCACTTCGTGTACTGCGCTGCCCCCACGCGCAGGCTTGCCCTGCGCTTCGCTGGGGGTAGGGTCTCGCAACACTTGGGACGGCCCGGCGGCGCTCATCATGTCGGTCATGCGTCTGCCCTTCCGGCGTCCGTGCGCACGGCCACGCGCATGATCGCGCTGCGCGCGCGCGGGTTGGCCGCCACCTCGGCCTCCGAGGGGCGCACCCGCTCGACGGCGCGCAGGCGCGTCGGGATCGGCGCGGCGAAGGGCGCGCGACGGTCGTAGACCTCGCGCGCGTGCCGCGCGATGAACTGCTTGACGATGCGGTCTTCCAGTGAATGGAAACTGATCACGACCAAGCGCCCTCCGGTTTGCAAGACATCGAGACTCGCCTCTAACGCCGCCTGCAGTTCTTCAAGCTCGGCGTTGATGAAAATCCGAAAAGCCTGAAATGTGCGCGTCGCAGGGTTCTGGCCCGGTTCGCGGGTTTTGACCGCGCCAGCCACGAGCTGGGCCAGTTCAGCGGTGGTGGCAAGGGGGCGGCCCGTCTGGCGGCGTTCGACAATCGCCTTTGCAATCGGGCCAGCAAACCGTTCTTCGCCATAGTCACGAATCACCTCCGTGATCTCCCGCACCTCGGCCATCTTCAGCCACTCGGCCACGCTGCGTCCGCGCGTCGGGTCCATGCGCATGTCCAGCGGACCCTCGGCGCGGAAGGAAAACCCCCGCGCCGGGTCGTCGATCTGCGGCGAGCTGATGCCCAGGTCCATCAGGATGCCCTGGCAACTCTGCGCGGGCAGCTCGTTCAGATGCGCGAAGCCCTGGTGCCGGATGGAGAAACGCGAGTCGGACTCGGCAATGCCACGCGCCTCGGCCACCGCCTGCGGGTCCTTGTCGAAGGCCGTCAGGCGCGCTTGAGGTGAGAGCCGGGACAACAGCAGACGCGCATGGCCACCGCGCCCGAAGGTCGCGTCGACGTAGTGCCCGTCCTCCGTCGTCAGGGAGTCCGGCAATTCCACCGGTCTGTTGAGCAAGGCATCGACCGCTTCGTTCAACAAGACCGTGGTGTGCGTCCATGTCTGTTCCACCGCCGCCCTTCAGAAGGAAAAGTCCTTGAAGGCGTCAGGCATGCTGGCCTGCATGGCCTGGGCCTCCTCGGCCTCGTAACGCGCCTTGTCCCACAACTCAAAATGCCGCCCCATGCCCAGCAGCATCACGTCCTTGCTGATGCCGGCCGCGGACCGCAGCTCGGGCGAGATCAGCACGCGCCCCGTGGCGTCGATTTCCACGTCCATGGCATTGCCCAGGAAGATGCGCTTCCACCACTGAGCGTCCATGGGCAGGGCCGCGATGCGCTCGCGGAATTTTTCCCACTCGGGACGCGGGAACACCATGAGGCAACCGTGCGGGTGCTTGGTGATGGTGAGTTGCCCAGCGCCCAGGCCTGCCGCGTCGGAGACGAGCAAGTCCCGATGCCGGGTCGGCACGGACAGCCGCCCCTTGGCATCCAGACTCAGCGACGAAGCCCCTTGAAACACGCGCAGCACCTCTTGTTTGCACCAGCACAGGAGGGTGGAAAGCGCACACGCACTTTCCACCACTTAATTGCACTTTTTTGCACTGTATCAGCAAAAACGACGGGCGCAAGAGGTGGCTGCGAATTTTTTCAATGAAATCAAAGACTTAAACGCTTAATTGAAGGCAATTAGGAATGAAAAATCGATCTAAATGAAGGACTTAGATCGTAAAGTGCATGTTTCGCTTGAAGGAAGTGGGCGCCCACAAAAAGAAACCAGGGCGTCCCTGGGACGCCCTGGTTCAGACTTGCGAGCACTTGCCCGGTGGCGATGCAAGGCGTTCGCCGCCGGTCAGGGTCAGGCGGCGCTCAGAGGATGTAGTGCGACAGATCCTCGTCCTTGCTCAGCGCCGCGAGGCGTTGATCGACGTAAGCCGCGTCGATTTTCACCGTCTGCCCGCCGAGCTTTGCAGCGTCGAAGCTCACCTCGTCCAGCAGTCGCTCCATCACGGTGGCCAGACGGCGCGCACCGATGTTCTCGGTGCGTTCGTTCACCTCATAGGCGATATGGGCAAGTCGCGTGATGCCGTCCGGCGCGAACTCCAGGGTCACGCCCTCGGTGGCCAGCAGGGCCTGGTACTGCCGGGTGAGCGAGGCATGGGTTTGCGTCAGGATGGCTTCGAAATCCTGCACGGACAGCGAACTCAGTTCCACGCGGATCGGCAGGCGACCTTGCAGTTCGGGTATCAGATCGCTGGGTTTGCTCAAATGGAATGCGCCCGAGGCGATGAAGAGGATGTGGTCAGTCTTGATGACGCCGTACTTGGTGCTCACCGACGTGCCTTCCACCAGGGGCAGGAGATCGCGCTGCACGCCCTGACGCGAGACTTCCGCCGTGCTCTGGCCCTCGCTGCGCGAGGTCACCTTGTCGATCTCGTCGATGAACACGATGCCGTTCTGCTCGGCGTTGCTCAGCGCCTGCGCCCGGATTTCGTCTTCGTTCACGAGCTTGGCGGCTTCCTCATCCAGCAGCAGCTTCATGGCCTCGGCGATGCGCATCTTGCGCAGCTTGCGCTTGCCCGCGCCCATCTGCCCGAAGAGGCCGCGCAATTGCTCGGTCATTTCCTCCATGCCTGCCGGCCCCATGATCTCGAGCTGGGCCTTGGGTTCGTTGAGTTCGATTTCGATCTCGCGCTCGTCCAACTGGCCTTCGCGCAGCTTCTTGCGGAAGATTTGGCGCGTGTTGCTATCGCCCGCGCCCTCGGAACGTCCGCGTTCCAGTTCCTCGCCAAAACCATCACGCGAGAAATCACGCGGCGGCGGCAACAAGGCGTCCAGGATGCGTTCCTCCGCGGCGTCCTCGGCGCGGGTACGCACCTTCTTCATCTCTGCTTCGCGGGTCTGTTTCACGGCCACGTCGAGCAGGTCGCGGATGATGCTGTCCACGTCCTTGCCCACGTAACCCACCTCGGTGAACTTCGTGGCCTCGACCTTGATGAAGGGCGCGTCGGCCAGGCGGGCCAGGCGGCGCGCGATCTCGGTCTTGCCCACGCCGGTGGGACCGATCATCAGGATGTTCTTGGGCGTGATCTCAGGCCGCAACGCGGCCTCGACCTGCTGGCGCCGCCAACGGTTGCGCAAGGCGATGGCCACGGCACGCTTGGCATCCTTCTGGCCAACGATGTGGCGGTCCAGTTCGGAGACGATCTCCTGGGGGGTCATGCTGCTCATTTTTGCTCTACCGGCTCCAGCACCTCGATGGTGTGGTTCATGTTGGTGTAGATGCAGATCTCGCCCGCGATTTCGAGCGACTGCTTGACGATCTCCCGTGCGTCCAGTTGCGTGTGCTTGAGCAAGGCGATCGCGGCGGATTGCGCGTAAGCGCCACCCGAACCGATGGCGACCACACCATGCTCGGGTTCCAGCACGTCGCCATTGCCGCTGATGATGAGCGAGCTTTCCAGGTCAGCGACAGCCAGCATGGCTTCAAGGCGGCGCAGCACACGGTCAGTGCGCCAGTCACGTGTGAGTTCGATGGCCGCGCGCTGCAGATGGCCCTGATGCTTGTCGAGCTTGGCCTCGAATCGCTCGAACAGCGTGAAGGCGTCGGCCGTCGCGCCCGCGAAGCCCGCGAGCACCTTGCCATGGTGAAGCTTGCGCACCTTGCGCGCCGTACCCTTGACGACGATGTGCCCCAGCGTGACCTGCCCGTCCCCGCCGATGGCGACCTGCATGCCCTGTGGGGTCTGCCGCCGCGCGCTGACGATGGTGGTTCCGTGAAATTGTTCCATGGGGGTATTGTCCCGCATCGGGTTTGAAGGCGGCATGGACGCACGCGGGCGTGAGGACTTGGGGACCGCTCCCCGCTGCAGGAAATACGCGGGCACTCGCGGAACTGGCTCTGCCAGGCCGCTGAATGCGTCCCCCCTGCCACCGAAGGTTGGCGTTCAGGGGGCTGAAGGCTGCGGCTCCACGCCTGTCTGCGCAGGCTTGGACAGCCTGAAGAACCTTGGTCTCTGGCAATTGGTACCGAGGCGCGCGGTGCCTCAGGGGGGTCAGTCTGATCTCGGAACGACCCGCGCGTGTTCGGAAATCCCGATCACGTTGAAAAAAGCCGCCACCAGCCGGTGCACGTCGCGCAACTGCACCTGCCGTCCCTGGGCTTGTTGCTCGGCCGCCCAGTTGAGCAAACCACCCGCCGCGGGAAAATCCACCCGGATCAGGTCCGTGCAAGAGACCACCATGTGCGTGCGCCCCGCGATGGCCTTGGCCAGCTTGGCCAGTACCTCGGTGGCGTCGCCGACGATTTCCCCATACAGATCGACCCGTACCGGCTGGGCCGCGCTGCCCTCAACCGGCGGCTCCACCACGTCAGCGCCGCTGCCGATCCATACATCCAGCGTGCCCAGCGCGTCGCGGTCCAGTGAGACCCCAGGCAGGGTCTCGCCATTCCAGGCCGAGCCCTCCATCGTGTCCCAGTTGGCGCGGATGTCCTCGGCCTCGGCTTCCAAGGGGTCGCTCGGCCCCCGCAGTAGACAGACCGCCAGGGGCTCCTGCCAGGCCGGAGCCTGGGTCTCGTGGGTCACGCCATAGTCCAGCGCGGCCAGTTCAAAGGCATCGCGCAAACGCATCAGGCGCAAGGCATCCATGCGCAGACGCCATTCCGCCGCGCTGGCCTGGGCCTGGACCCCGGCTCCGTGCGTGAGGGCCAGCAACGCCCGCTCCAGGCTCGTGGGCCCCCGGAAGACCAGACCCAAGGAGGCGCTGGCGGGCGCCTCGCACCATTGCGAGAACAAGCGAGCCAGCACGGGCACCGCCTCGACCGCGATGACGCGCAGTGCCTGCCAATCCAGAACCAGGGCGGCCGTGCTGTCGTCCACCACCGGGGGCACGTCCGAGGGCACGAACATCGCGCTGGACTTGGCTTGCAATGCCAGCGCGGCCGGGGCATCCAAGCGGGCGGGGCTGCGCCAGTCCGGCGCGCGCACAGCCGGCAGCGCGGGGCGATGCAAGCGCACCGCGCCCTTGCCCGGCCCAACCCGGTCGGGAATCGAAAACCAACGCGGCACCGGGCAGGCGGCCAGGTGGGTGTACACCGGTGCGTAGCGCTGCTGCCAGTCCCGGGCCACGCGCTCGTACTCGGCCTGCTGGCCGGTCGCGCGAGCCAGGTCCACGCAGGCCAGCAGCCAGGTCTCCACCAGTTGCGGCGGGGGTGCCTTGCCGCCGTGGGCCGCGCGCACCAAAGCCTGCAAGACCGAGGAGGCCGCGATCTGCGGCGCCTGCGCCGCAGCTTCCAGCGCCGATTCCAGCGCGGCGTGCAAGCTGCGCGCCGCGCCTTCATGGTCGCCGTTGGCGTAGCGGATGGCGGCATCTTCCAGATCGGGGTCGGCCAGATGGTCAGGTGCGGGCGGTGGCAACGGGCGCGCGAAGATGGCGCGCGCCGCGGAGGCACCGAGTTGCGGCAGCACGCCGCCGCGCCACCCGCCACCGACGGTGCCGACCCCGCCCAGGCCCGCCGGGCCGCCCAGTCGCGAGGCGCGCCAGGCCTCGCGCCCCGGATCGGCCGGCATGGGCACCGCCGGCCAGGCCGAAGCACTGGTTCCCACGCTGTTCAAGGCGGGGGATGGAACCGGCTGCGCGGGCAAGCCAGGCAAGGCGCTGGGGTTTGCATCGTTCCAGACATGGCCGTCGTCCTCGGACGGGGGCGCGGAACGGTCATACGCCAGGCCGGACAACGCAGCCATGCCATCGAGATCCGGCGCGGAGGGCGGTGCGCTGGCCTTGGAGGCGTCCCCGCTGTCCGCGCCAAAAAAAGTAGACAGGGGCTCAACGGCGTCATCCGCGCGCGCGCGTGGCCAGGGCGCCTGGGCCGAGGCATCGGATGCACCCTTCGAAGGGGCCGAGTCAGTCCGCGGAGGAACCGGAGCGGCCTGGGCTGCGCGTGCATGCCCCCGCCCCACGGCCGAGGCGGGCATGGACCCGGCAACCGCATCTTTTTCCCCGCCCAGCCACTGGCGCGACATCTGCGCCTCGATCTCGTTGATCTTGCGGATGGTGGCGGCGCGGTTGCGCAAATCCGAGGACGCCAGACTGCTTTGAAAGGAGGTGAAGCGATCGGTCTCGGTCGTGGCGACCGGCTCGCGGCGACGCAATCGCCGCAGGTGCTCGAATTCGCGCTTGCGCACGAAATCATTCTGGCGCTTGCGCTCGATCAGTTCCTTGAGAGCTTCCTTGCTGTAGCCCGGCCCGGGACCGGTTTCCTCCGGCTCAAGCCAGGCCGGGATGCTGCGCCAGCGCAGCCAACGGGCCAGCCAGCGCAACAGGCCGGCTCGGGACCAGCGCCATTTGCGTCCGGTCCCTGCTGCGGCTGGCTTCATGGCACGACCCTGGGTGCGAAGCGGCAGCGGGGTCAGGGGCGAGGCAACACCTCCGGCGACGGAGGCATCAGTCCCCGAACATCTTCTGTTTCAGCTCGCGCCTTTGCTGCGCCTCGAGCGACAGTGTGGCCGTGGGGCGCGCCAGCAAGCGACCGACGCCGATGGGCTCACCGGTTTCGTCGCAATAGCCGTAGTCGCCCGCGTCGATGCGCGCGATGGACTGCTCGATCTTCTTGAGCAGCTTGCGCTCGCGGTCACGCGTGCGCAGCTCTAGTGCATGCTCTTCCTCGATGGTGGCGCGATCGGCCGGATCGGGCACCACCACAGTGTCCTCGCGCAGGTGCTCGGTGGTTTCACCGGCATTGGTCAGGATGTCCTGCTTGAGCTGCTGCAGGCGCAGCCGGAAAGCCGCGAGCTGCTTGTCGTTCATGTACTCGCTGTCGGGCATCGCGATGAGTTCCTCATCGCTCAGTTCCTCGGCGGACTTGGTTTTCCAGTTGTTGGCGAGCTTGGGATCTTTCTTCACGGGCGCAATCAGAGGGGAGTCAAGAACAGGTTGAGTCAGGGTCGAGACGTAGCTCGCCCTGCTCGCATGGGCCGCGGCCGGGTCGATGGATGGCACGGTGATCTGCGCCAGTCGGGCATTCGCCTTGCTCATGCGAGGCAAGCCTTCGCTGGCCGACGAGACGGACACGACGGGCGCGGAGGATACAGGAGTTGGCGCCCTGGCGGGCACCGATGGTGTGAGTTTTTGTGTGCTGGCTGGCTTCGCGAGGGACAGGGCCGGCGGCGCGGTCTTCGCCGCCGCCTTCTTCACCGGAGCCGACGGGGTGGTGGGTCGCTTGGCGACGGACGGGGCCGGGGCGCGGGATACAGCTTTCGAAGCGGTCTTGGCAGGTGTTTTGGCTATCGTCTTGCTGGGCGCCGACTTCGCGCTCACCGGCTTCTTGACTGCGGGTTTGGCTGCAGCTTTGGCGGTGGGCTTGGCCGGGACCTTGGCGACCGGAGCAGCCTTGCCGGTCTTGATGGTTTTGATGGTTTTGGCAGTGGCCGACGACTTGGCGGCCTTGACAACCGTCGACGCCGTTTTCTTGACCGTCGGCTTGGCGGCCGCTTTCACGGCGGCCTTCGGTGATGCGCTGGTCTTGCCGGTCGTCTTCGCCCCCGTCGCGCCCCGATTCGGGGACGCAGCGGCCCCGGCCTTGACCCGCGCGGGGCTGGCAGGCGACTTGGCCTTGGAGGGGGACGATGTGGTCATCGACTTGGCTGGTTTGGCTTTCACTTGATGGACTCCTCCGGGCAAGCTCGGGCTTGCTTCTTCTGGTGCACGACAGCGACGCCCCGTGTTGACGAACGCAACACGGACAAGGCCAGGAACGGCCTCAAGGGGCGCGAGTGTAATGCATGCCCGTTACAGACCCTTCGCCCCAGGCCCCAGAGGAATCCCGCAGGGCTCCGCTCAGGCTTGCAAGATTCAAACCAGGCTTTGCTGCAGCCCCTGCACCAGGATGTCCTTGGGTAGGTCGATGCCGATGAACACCATCTTGGAAAGACGCTGCTCCTGAGGGCCCCATTCCGGCCCCAGATCGCTGCCCATCAGCTGATGGACGCCCTGGAAAATCACCTTGCGGTCCGTTCCCTTCATGTTCAGCACGCCCTTGTAACGCAGCATGCGCGGGCCATAGATGTTGACGATGGCGCCCAGGAAGTCCTCCAGCTTGGCCGGGTCGAAGGCCCGCTCGGACTTGAAGACGAAGCTCTTCACGTCATCGTCGTGATGGTGGTGGTGCGGGTGGTCGCAGTGCTCGCCATGTTCGTGATCGTGGTGATCGTGGTCATGCCCGTGATCATGGTCGTGCTCGTCGGCGTTCAGGAAGTCCGGATCGATTTCCAGCTTGGCGTTGAGGTTGAAGCCGCGCAGGTCAAAGACCTCGGAAATCGGCACCGCGCCGAAATGCACGGCCTTCTGCGGCGCGCGCGGGTTCATGTGCTTGAGGCGATGGATCAGCGCCTCCACCTCCTCCTCCGCGACCAGATCGGTCTTGCTCAGGAAGATCTGGTCGGCAAAACCCACCTGCCGCCGCGCCTCCTGGCGCTCGTCCAGCTGCTGGTTCGCGTGCTTGGCGTCCACCAGGGTGATGATGGAATCGAGCAAATAGCTCTCGGCAATTTCATCGTCCATGAAGAAGGTCTGCGTCACCGGGCCCGGATCGGCCAGACCGGTGGTCTCGATCACCACGCGTTCGAAATCCAGCAGGCCCTGGCGCTTCTTGGCCGCCAGCAACTGCAGCGTCGTGCGCAGATCCTCGCGTATGGTGCAGCAGACGCAGCCGTTGTTGAGCTGGATGATCTGTTCCTGGGTGTCGTTGACGAGGATTTCGTTGTCGATGCTTTCCTCGCCGAATTCGTTCTCGACCACGGCGATCTTCTGCCCATGCGCTTCCTTGAGCACGCGCTGGAGCAGGGTCGTCTTGCCGGAACCGAGGAAGCCGGTGAGGATGGTGGCGGGAATCAGGGCCATGGTGGGTCTCGCAAGCGGGAAGTAATAAAGGCCGCTGCAAGCAAGCGGCCCATCCAGGAGAAGATGGGAAGTTTATCGATTACTTCAAGAGCCTGCCCGCCAAGGTTCAGAGCAGGCGCGGCATCACTTCTTCATCACCACCAGCCCCTTGAGGTACTCCCCTTCCGGGAAGGCTAGCGTCATGGGGTGGTCCGGTGCGCCCCCCAGGCGTTCCTGAATGTAGCCATCCACGCCAGCGTCGGCGCCGGCCGAGGCCACGATCTTGTGGAACAGCTCAACGCCAATGCCACCCGAGCAGGAGAAGGTGAAGAGCACCCCGCCGGGCTCCAAAATCTTGAAGGCCAAGCGGTTGATGTCCTTGTAGGCCCGGGCCGCGCGTTCTGCATGGGCCACGGTCGGAGCGAACTTGGGCGGGTCCAGGATGATGGCGTCGAAACTGCGCCCCTCCTCGGCGAAGCGGCGCAGGCTGGCGTTCACGTCCGCGTCCAGGAATTCACTGCGATCCGCGTCCAATCCATTGAGCGCGACATTGGCCCGCGCCTGCGCCAGCGCGGGCGCGGAGGAATCGATGGAAGTCACCCGCGCGGCCCCGCCTTGCAAGGCCGCGACCGTGAAGCCGCCCGTATAGCAATAACAGTTCAGCACCCTTTGGAACTGCAGGCGCCGTGTGAAATCGCTAAAGCGCTTGCGGCTGTCCCGCTGGTCGAGGTAAAAGCCGGTCTTGTGACCATGCGCGATGTCCAGCCCCAGCTTCCAGTCGTGTTCCCGCAGGATCAGGGAGGTATCACCCTGCCCGCGCAACCAGCCGGTGGCTTCTGGCAATCCTTCCAGCCCACGCGCGCTGGCGTCCGAGCGCTCGTAAAGACGGCTCAAGCCTGTTTCCGCCAACAAAGCATCGACCAGCACCGCCTTCCAGCGCTCAACGCCAGCGCTGGTGAACTGCGCGACCAGGGTGTCGCCATAACGATCGACGATCAATCCCGGCAAGCCATCGGCTTCGCCATGGACCAGGCGCAGGCCATCGCTGGCAATCGCGAAACGCGCGCGCGCCCGCACGGCGGCGGCCACGCGCTGGCGAAAGAAATCCGGGTCGATGCGCTGCTGCGCGTCAAAACTCCAGACCCGGGCGCGGATCTTGGACTGCGGACTGTAGGCGGCCCAGGCCATGAACGCCCCCGCTGCGGACTCCACGCGCACGGTCTCGCCCATGTCGCCCCCGCCCTTGGCGATGGCCGACTCGAACAGCCACGGATGCTGGCGCTGCAGGGCGCGCTCCTTGCCCTCTTTGATGCGTATCACCTTCATGGGGCATCATTGTCGCGGCTATTGCGAAGAAATCCGCGGTGGTGCCCCGACAAGGCGAAGTCCACCGCCACAGTCCGGGGCTTTCCCGAACTATGCATGCACACGGCTTGGGCATAGAGTGGCCGTCATATAAAAAACCAGGAGACCGCGCGCCATGCGCATCAAGGACTTGCAGATCGGCGCCCAGCTCATGGGTGGCTTCATACTGGTGTTGGTGCTGGCCGCCGCGCAGTCCCTGTACGCCATCTACGGGGCCGGATCGCTGAACGACAACGCGCGCCAGATGGCCGAGCGCTGGTTGCCCGCCACGCAACACGCGGGCGCGCTGCATGCGCAGGTCAATCTGCTGCGAGCCGCGCAGTTCCAGCATGTGCTGAGCTTCGGCGAGGACGAACGCCGTGCCCTTGAAAAGCAGATGGAAGAAATGCGCAAGGGCATCGACCAGGAACTGCGCAGCCTGACACCTTTCTTCACCGAGGGCGCACAGCAGCAGACCGTGACGGCCCTGCAGGAGGCGTGGAAGCAGTACCAGGCCCAGCAGGAGGAAATCGTCGGGCTGGCGCGGCAACGCAGGGACGAGGAAGCCCTGGACATCCTCAAAGGGCCGGCGCTGCGAACCTTTGGCAGTCTGACGGCCGAAATCGGCAAGCTGGGCGAGCAGGCGAGGCTGGGTGCGGGTGAAGTCCACGCCCAAAACGGCGCCGTGCGCGACCGTGTCTTGTACGGCAATCTGGGTTCCCTGGTGCTGACCTGCGCGCTCGGGCTGCTGATCGGCCACGCTCTGAGCCGACGCATCTCGGGCGGCGCGCGTCACGCCGCCCAGTTGGCGCTGCGGGTGGCCCAGGGTGACTTGAGCGCGCAGATCCAGCCCAATACCCGTGACGAATTCGGACAGCTGCTGCGGGCCTTGCTGGAAATGCAGACTGCGCTGACGAACCTGGTCGCCCGGGTCCGCGCCGGCAGCGAGGCCGTTTCACTGGCCAGCGCGGAAATCGCCGAGGGCAACCAGGATCTGAGTGCGCGCACCGAAGCCCAGGCCAGTTCACTGGAGCAGACGGCAGCCTCGATGGAGCAGCTGGGCAGCACCGTCAAGCAGAACGCGGCCAACGCCCAGCAGGCCAATGAGTTCGCGCGCAACGCCTCCGCCGTCGCGGCACAGGGCGGCGAAGTGGTCTCGCAGGTGATCGAGACCATGAAGGGCATCAGCGAAAGCAGCCGCAAGATCGCCGACATCATCAGCGTGATCGACGGCATCGCCTTCCAGACCAACATCCTGGCGCTGAACGCGGCGGTGGAAGCCGCACGTGCCGGTGAGCAAGGACGCGGATTCGCCGTGGTGGCCAGCGAGGTGCGGTCATTGGCGGGCCGCAGCGCCGATGCCGCCAAGGAAATCAAGGCCCTGATCTCGGCCAGCGTCACCCAGGTGGAACAAGGCGCTAGCCTGGTGGACCAGGCTGGCAGCACCATGGCCAAGGTGGTGGACAGCATCCGGCGCGTGACCGAGATCATGGGCGAGATCAGCGCCGCCAGCGCCGAACAAAGCGATGGCGTGGCGCAGGTCGAAGAGGCCATCACCAACATGGACCAGACCACCCAACAGAACGCCGCGCTGGTGGAGGAAATGGCCGCCGCCGCCGGCAGCATGAAGACGCAGGCGCAGGCCCTGGTGCGCACGGTCGGGGTGTTCAGGCTGAAAGAGGGCGCCACCGCCTCCGGCCCGATGGCCCTGGCGCCCCCGGGCGAGACAGAAGAGACCATCGGAGACGACACCTTGCCGCCTGCGGACCCGCCGAGGCTGCCCATGCCGGGCCAGCCCTGAGGTCCTCAGAACCGAAGCCAGCCTGCGGATCACTTCTTGGCGCGGGTCTTCCCCTGCGACTTGGCATCCAGCTTCGCGCGCGGATGCGCCTCGTCGTAGGCCCGCGCGAGGTGCTGGAAGTCCAGGCGGGTGTAAACCTGCGTGGTGCCGATGTTGGCATGCCCCAGCAGTTCCTGCACCGCCCGCAGATCGCCGCTGGACTGCAACACATGGCTGGCGAAGGAATGGCGCAGCATGTGCGGATGCACGGGCGTGGACAGACCGGCCTGCAGGCTGCGGCGCTTGAGGCGCTGCCAGATGGCCTGCGGCGTCAGGCGTGTGCCATTGCGACCGATGAAGAGCGCGGTCTGTTCGTCCTGCGCGGCAGCCGGTAGCCCCTGCCCGCGCACGACCAGCCACTGCGACAAGGCCTGGCGCGCGGCGGCGCCCACGGGCACGGCGCGGCGCTTGCCCCCCTTGCCCTGGACTTCAACTTCGCCCGCCTGCAAGTCCAGCCAGCCCCTGCCCGCCTTGCGCGCCGCCTCGCTTGCGGCCACGTCCAACCCGGTGAGTTCCCCCACGCGCAGGCCGCTGCTGTAAAGCAACTCGGTCATCGCGGCGTCACGGGCTGTGAACCAGGGATCCTCTTCTTCGCCTTGGCGCGCAGCCAAATCGTCTGCGTGGCCACGATAACTCGCGAGCCGCACGGCGTCGTCGACGCTGAGCGCCTTGGGCAGTGGTTTTGCGGCCTTGGGCGCGCGCACGTCCTGCACGGGGTTGCTGGTGATCAGTCCCTGACGCCCCAACCAGGCATAAAAACCGCGCCAACCGGACAAGATAAGCGCGATGCCGCGCCCGCTGCGCCCGCCGGCGTGCATCTGCGCGATCCAGCGCCGCACATGCGCGCCATGGACCTGCAGCAATGGCAGGCCGGTTTGCTGCGCGAACTCACCGAGCTTGTGCAAGTCCAGCGTGTACAACTCGACGGTGCGCTGCGCGAGGCGTTTCTCCACGCGGACATGGGCCAGATACTGCTCAATGAGTTGCGTATCCGACAGCGCCATGCCTCACCTCAGCCGCGACAGGGCCGCGCTGGCCACCTCGGCGATGCGAATCAGGAAATCCGTGCCCATGGTGCTGCTGTAGCGCTGCGCGTCGGGCGACGCCAGCACGATGAGGCCCATGGCCGACTCGGCCTGTGGCATGCGCAAGGGCAGCAAGGCGAGGGACACTGCCTGCTCTGGATGCGGCAACCAAGCGGTGGCTTCGAAACCGGTGTTCACGCCGCAGAAAGGCTCGTACAGGGCGTCGGCGAACTGGCGGATGTCCTCGGTCGCACCCTGGACCCAAGGCGCACTGCTGTGCGCGGCAGCCACGTCCCAGACACGCAAGGCCACTTGTGGCACGGCGAACTGCTGCTGGATGGAGTCGGCGATCAGCATGGGCACGCGGGTGGCATCGTGCTCCAGGAACAGGTCGCGCGCCCAGCGCAGCAGGCGATCCGCCAGCACGGTGTTGTCGGCACCATGGCGCAAGAGTTCCATGAGCCGCGTCTCGAAGGCGCGGATCTTCTCGCGCAACAGTTCGGCCTGGCGCTCCTGCAGACTCACAGTGCGTCGGCTGTGCGGGCTGACCAGCACAATCTCGGCCAGGGCATCCGCGTTGCGGTCAAAAAAAGCTGGATTGCCACGCAGGTAGCGGACGATTTCTTCTTCGGTCATGGGGCGCAGATTCAGGCTCAGGAATTCACAAGATCGGGAACATCGGGCCGCTCAGGCACGTCGATGACGCCCTCGAAGACCGTGGTGGCCGGGCCGGTCATCTGGACCGCTTGCCCCTCTCGCCACTCGATGGTCAGCACGCCCCCCCGTGTCTGCACATCGACGCGCGCATCCAGCAGGCCCAGACGAATGCCGGCCACCACGGCAGCGCAAGCCCCGGTGCCACAAGCCAGGGTCTCGCCCGCACCCCGCTCCCAGACGCGCAGTTTGACCTGATCGCGGCCCAGCACCTGCATGAACCCCGCGTTAACGCGACGCGGAAAACGCGGGTGGTGCTCGATGCGTGGCCCCTGCTCGCGCACTGGCGCGGCATCCACGTCCGCGACGAGCTGCACCGCATGGGGGTTGCCCATGGACAGCACGGCCAGGACCACCTCTTGGCCATCCACCGGCACCCGCCAGCTTCGCCAGGCGCCTGGCCCGCTGCCATGGGACACGGCGCTCAGGCCAGCGGCGTCAAAGGGCACCCGCGTGAGTTCAAAGATGGGGGCGCCCATGTCCACCGTGACACGGCCATCGGGCGTGAGCCGGGGTTCGATCACACCGCCCACGGTCTGCACGCGGATGGCTTGCTTGCCGCTCAGTCCTCGGTCGTGCACATAACGGGCGAAGCAACGCGCGCCGTTGCCGCATTGTTCGACCTCAGCGCCATCGGCGTTGTGGATCACATACTCGAAATCGATGCCGGGCACCGGCGCGGGACGCACGCTGAGGATCTGGTCCGCACCCACGCCGAAATGGCGGTCCGCCAGCCAGCGGTATTGGGCCGAACTCAGGCCCAGCAAGCCCTGGGTTTCATCGAGCACGACAAAGTCATTGCCCGCGCCCTGCATCTTGGTAAAGCGTATGCGCATATTGCAAATTATCGGGCAGACGGATGCGCGGTCTGAGGCCGCCGCCGATCTGGCATTCGGTCTTGATGCCGTTCCTGTTGTGCCAGAGACGGCCATCCGCATCGCCATGCAAGCATCGAACCCACCGCGACACCCTCCTGACTTGGGTCACCAGTCGTGGGCGTGCAGGCCGGTGAAGACGGGGTCAACGCAAGCTTCTCGCATTTACATAACTTTATTCACCACAGTTGTTGGCAATCACTTTCAATAAAAACCAATAAAAACAAGGCATTGAAACTATTTTCACTCGCCAAAGCGAAAAAGCCTTGAAGTTGAAGGGAACTTCCCTATGTTGGAATGACTCAGTCCCTCACCGATTGAGCAGGACGCGTCCGAACCGCCTACTCGGTCGGGTTCGAAGTTTTCTGGCCAAAAGAAAAGGAGTTCCCCATGCGTCTGAGCGCCAAAAGCCGCTTCGCCGTCGCCGCCATGATCGACCTCGCCCTGCGCGAGGCCACCGGCCCCGTGCCGCTGAACTCCATCGGCCAACGGCTGCAAATCTCCCTGTCCTACCTGGAACAGCTCTTCTCCAAGCTGCGCCGAGCCAATCTGGTGGAAAGCACCCGTGGCCCGGGCGGCGGTTACACCCTGGGCCGCAGCGCCCAACGCATCAGCGTGGCCGACATCATCCGTGCCGTGGAAGGCACGCAGGAGCTGATGGGCGAGGAAGTCGCGGATGCCGGCGAAGCCGGCCTGCAGCTGACACGCGACCTCTGGTCGGGCCTGAACAGCCGCATGATGGACCACATGGAAGGCATCAAGCTGCACCAGCTCTGCGAGGAGCAGCGCGCCAAGGGCGTGGACCTGGGCGCCGAGCCCGACCATGGCGGGCAGCCCTCCGCAACCCGCAGCACCCAGACCCGCCGGGGCATCTTCGCGCCACGCCCCGTGGAGCGCCCCCGCACCACGGCGCCGAACTCGGTGTTCGCGCTGGGCGCGGCTCTGGCGGCGGCATCGAAGTCCTGAGCACACATCGGTCTTCGGTGCCCTGTTGGCACCGAAAACCCGATGCATCCCGGAAAGGCTGGCTCTGTCCAGCCTTTTTCATGGGCGGCATGCTGCGAACAGTCGCGCCGCGCGGAGAAAAGTGTGAAGTCGGCCTGTAAGCCGGATTCTGTGCATCACGGTCGCCCGTGACGTGACCGCCATTCATCTGGGCCGCCGGTCACCCGTGCGGCTCGGTGCCACCTACCCGCACACTCGGGGGGCCCCGTCATCGTGTGCCTATTTGGTGTTGCTGCGCGTAGAGATTGCCCGTTTCACCCACCTTGGTGCTCGTGCCTCGGGCTTGCGCCCTCGGTGCGGCCCCAAGGTGACTCGTCTCTGTTGCTCTGATCCTCACCTCGCGGTGGAGAGGTATTACCTCCTACGCTGCCCTGCGCAGTCCGGACGTTCCTCCAGCACCAGGTTTCCCTGATCGTGCCAGCGGCGGTCCAGCCGACTTCACGGGCCGCATTATCCCCTCGCCTTATCATTCCGGTCTTGCTCCACCTCTTTCTGCTTGATCACCACAAGCCCGAGGAACCCATGATTCGTCTGTCCGAACTCAAGCTCCCGCTGGAGCACGACCCTGATGCCCTGCCCGCGCTCATCGCACGGACCCTGGGTATCTCCCCCGATGAAATCCTAACCCACCAGGTCTACAAGCGCAGCTTTGACGCACGCAAGGCCGAGCTGCTGCAGGTTTACATCGTGGACGTGGAAGTCGCACCCGGCTTGGAACCGAGTCTGCTCGCCAAGTTCGGACCACACCCGCATATCGGCCCCAGCCCCGACCTGCACTACCGGGCACCTGTCCAGGCGCCGGGGGACTACGCGGCACGCATCCAGTCCCATCCCGAAGACCGCCCCGTCGTCATCGGCTTTGGCCCCTGCGGCATCTTCGCCGCCCTGCTGCTGGCGCAGATGGGCTTGCGCCCCATCGTGCTGGAACGCGGCAAGGCCGTGCGCGAACGCACCCAGGACACCTGGGGCTTGTGGCGCAAGAAGGTGCTGCACCCCGAATCGAACGTGCAGTTCGGCGAAGGGGGCGCCGGCACCTTCAGCGACGGCAAGCTCTACAGCCAGATCAAGGACCCGCGCCACCTGGGCCGCAAGGTGCTGAACGAGTTCGTGGCCGCAGGCGCGCCAAAGGACATCCTGACCGAGGCACACCCGCACATCGGCACCTTCAAGCTGGTGAAGATGGTCGAGTCCATGCGTGCGCAGATCGAAACCCTGGGCGGGGAAATTCGCTTCCAGCAGCGCGTGACGGACCTGCTGCTGGACAGGGGCACCCCCTCGGACGGACAGAACAGCCTGCGCGGACTGAAAGTTCTCGACCTCGCCACGGACACCACCTACGAACTGCCGACACGCCATGCCGTGCTGGCCCTGGGCCACAGCGCGCGGGACACCTTCGCGCGCCTCTGGGACCAGGGCGTGGCCATGGAGGCCAAGCCTTTCTCGATCGGCTTTCGCATCGAACATCCGCAAAGCCTGATCGATCGCGCGCGCTGGGGCCGGCACGCGGGCCACCCGCTCTTGGGCGCGGCGGACTACAAGCTGGTGCACCACGCCAGCAACGGACGCGCCGTCTACAGCTTCTGCATGTGCCCGGGCGGCACCGTGGTGGCCGCCACCTCGGAACCGGGCCGGGTCGTCACCAATGGCATGAGCCAGTACTCACGGGCCGAACGCAATGCCAACGCCGGCATGGTGGTGGGCATCGAGCCGGACGACTACCCCGATGGAGTGCATGACCAGGCGGACTGGATCGCGGCCTTCGGCGAGGAGGACGGTCGCCGTTACGCCACCCAGTCGGCTGCGCTCGCGCGATTGCAGCCACGGCAGTACCACCCGCTGGCCGGTGTCGTGCTGCAACGCAAGCTGGAAACGCTGGCCTACCAATTGGGAGGTGGCACTTACGAGGCGCCCGGCCAGCTGGTCGGTGACTTCCTGGCGCAGCGCCCTTCGCGGGAATTCGGCGCGGTGCAGCCGTCCTACAAACCGGGCGTCAAGCTGGGCGATCTGAGCCTGGCTTTGCCGACCTACGCCATCGAGGCCATGCGGGAGGCGCTGCCGGCCTTCGGCAAGAAGATCAAGGGCTACGACCTGCCAGACGCCGTGCTGACGGGGGTGGAGACACGCACCTCCTCGCCCCTGCGCATGCCGCGTGGCGAGGACTACCAAAGCAGCAATGTGCGCGGCTTGTACCCGGCGGGGGAAGGCGCGGGTTACGCGGGCGGCATTCTGTCTGCGGGCGTGGACGGCATCAAGGTCGCGGAGGCCCTGGCCTGCGCACTGTCACGCGACTTGTCGGTCGCTCAGACCGTCTGAGCGCGACGCGACGCACACCCGGCTCAGCCTCTGCAGCTCCCTGGTCTGGCGCCCTGGATCAGGCTTGGCTCATGGCGTCCAGATCGTAGGGCGTGGCAGCCAGCCGCGCCACCAACTCGGCGAACTCCGCAGCCGGCAGGGGACGTGCCAGGTGATAGCCCTGGGCTTCGTCACACCCCAAACGACGCAGCGCGGCCAGCACCTCGGCATCCTCCACGCCCTCGGCGATGGTGCGCAGCCCCAAGCCTGCGGCCATCTGGATGATGGCCCGCACGATGGCCGCGTCATCGGGGTCATGCGCCAGATCACGGACAAAGCTCTGGTCGATCTTGAGCTTGTCCACCGCGAAGCGCTTCAGGTAAGCCAGACTGGAGTAACCGGTGCCGAAGTCGTCGATGGAGAGCTTCACACCGAGTTGCTTGATCTGGTCCACGCTGGCCAACACCTGTTCCGTGTTGTGCAGCAGGATGGATTCGGTCAGTTCCAGCTCCAGTAGTTCGGGGGCCAGACCACTGTCCCGCAGCGCCTGCGCCACCACGCTCTGCACCTCACCGCGCCGGAATTGGACGGCTGACAGGTTCACCGCCATCAGCAGGGGCGGCAGCCCGGCCTGGCGCCAGGCCACCGCTTGCGCGCAGGCCTGCCGGATCACCCATTCGCCGATCGGCACGATCAGGCCGCTGTCTTCCGCCACGGGCACGAAACGCGCGGGCGAAATCAGCCCCTCCTCCGGGTGCCGCCAGCGCAGCAGGGCTTCCACGCCCACCACGCAACCGGTGCGCAGGTCGAACTGAGGCTGGTAGTGCAGTTCCAACTCGCCACGGCTCAGGGCGCGGTGCAGGCCGTTTTTCAGGTGCAGATGGTCCACCGCCTCGGCGTTCATCTGCTCGTCGAAGAAACGCGCCTGGTTGCGCCCCGCGTCCTTGGCGCGGTACAGCGCGGTGTCAGCTTTCTTGAGCAGAGTTTCGAAATCGCGGCCATCGTCCGGGTACAGGGCCACGCCGATGGACGAGGAAATGCTCAGTTCATGGCCGTCGAACAGGAATGGTTGCTGTAGTCGCTCACGGATCTTGACCAACACGGGTGAGATCATCTCGGTGCCCTCCAGATCGGACAACACCACCAGGAACTCGTCGCCGCCCTGACGGCTGATGGTGTCGATCTCGCGCATGCACTCGCTCAGACGCCGCGCCACCTCCTTGAGCAGAGCGTCGCCGGTGGCATGCCCCAACGAGTCGTTGATGGTCTTGAAATGGTCCAGATCCAGGAACAGCAGCGCTACCTTGTAGTGATGGCGCTCCGCCCGCGCGATGGACTGGGCAAACCGATCCTGCAGCAAGGAGCGGTTGGGCAGGCCGGTGAGCACGTCGCGGTAAGCCAGGAACTCCACCTGCCGCTCGGCCCGCTTACGCGCCGTCACGTCCGCCGCGATGGTGAGAAAACCGCTGATGGCACCATCATCGTCACGCAGGGGGGTCAGGGATGCGCTCAGGTCGAACAGCTCGCCAGTGGCCTTCTGCCGCTGCACCTCCAGGTCGGGAATGCTTTCCCCCGCCAGCACTCGCCCACGCAAGGTCTTGTCCTCATCCTGGTACTCCGTGGCCAATGGGACGCTGGGCAGAAAGCGCCCGAGCACCTGGGCCTCGGTCCAGCCAAACAGTTTTTCAGCCGCCGGATTCCAGGCCGTGACCCGCCCTTGGGTGTCGCGCGTGTAGATGGCCAGGGGTGCCGAGCGCACGATGGTTTGATTCAGTTCCTTCTCGAAGCGCAAGGCGCGCAAGGCGGCGGCCTGGCTACGCCAGGCGCGATGGATGAGCACGGAAACGACGAGGCTCGCCAACAGGAACAGCAGGATCAGACCCAAGGCCTTGTCGCGTTCCAGGCGCCAGTCATGCAGATAGTCCTGCGCCGACAGGCCCAGCGCGAGATAGAAGGTGCTGCCTTCCAGGCGACGAACCAGGAACAGGCGCTCATGCGCGCCGACGCCCATGCGATGGGTCCAACGCTGCCTCGTACCCACCGGGGTGAAAAAAGTCCCCGCCATCCGCCCCTCCACCACCATCGCCTGCAGTTCAGGGGATTCGAACGATGCCGAGCTTTCCTCCAGCGCCCGGCTCGACGGCGGATGGCGCACGATCTGGCGCAGACCCGCGTCAAACACCGCGAAATAGCCGTGCTTGCCCAGAAAGCCCTGAAGCTCCGGCAGGAGGCGCAACTGCTGCGCCAGCACGCGTTCGGGCTCCAGCGGGTCCTGCCCGTTCAGGGCGTAGGCAGTGTTCTGCGCCAAGGAACGCAACAAACTCTCGGACGCCACGATGGTGCCCTGCTCGAAGCGCATGCGGCTGGCTTGCAAGGCGCCCACCGTCAATCCGAACAGCACCAGGTTAAAAACCAGGGTGACTCCCCATAGACGGGCCACGAAACCGCGCGCGAGGCGGGTCGGACGGGGATGACCCCAGGGGGATGGCTCTTTGGGGTGCGGCACGATGGCTGAACTTCGCGTGGCCTGCGATGCAAGGGCTTTCATCATCATGGCTGGCGCAAGCGCGGTCAAGCTGGTGACGCGGGTGGCGCGTCGGCCCCGAGCACACCGCCACCATACCAATCACAAGCAAAAAACCCGCCCGGGTTTGCACCGGGCGGGGCTGCGTGTGGCGATGGCGTCGTCCACACGAAGCGCGCGCGACGGCGCCTCGGAGGACTTAAGCTATCTCAGCGCATGGCTTGCAGCGCGGCAATGCGCTCTTCGATCGGCGGATGCGTGCTGAAGAGCTGGCCAATGCCGCCGGCAATGCCCATGGCCGCAACGCTCTTGGGCAGTTCACCGGGCGTCAGCCCACCCAAACGGGACAGGGCGTTGATCATCGGCTGCTTGCGGCCCATCAGCTGGGCGGCGCCCGCATCGGCACGGAACTCGCGCTGGCGCGAGAACCAAGCCACGATGATGGCGGCGAGGAAACCCAGGATGATGTCCAGCACGATGGTGGTGACGTAATAGCCGATGCCGGGGCCGCTGTTTTCCTGGTCGCCCTTGCGCAGGAAGCTGTCAACGGCGTAACCGATCACCCGAGACAGGAACACGACGAAGGTGTTCATCACGCCCTGGATCAGGGTCATGGTGACCATGTCGCCATTCGCGATGTGCGCCACCTCGTGACCGATCACGGCCTCCACCTCCTCGCGCGTCATGTTGCGCAGCAGGCCGGTGGACACCGCGACCAGCGCCGAGTTCTTGAATGCACCGGTGGCGAAGGCATTCGGCTCACCCTCGAAAATACCCACCTCGGGCATGCCGATGCCAGCCTGGTCGGCGAACTTGCGCACGGTGTTGACGATCCAGGCCTCGTCCGCCGTGCGCGGTTGCTCGATGATCTGCACGCCCGCGCTCCACTTGGCCACTGGCTTGCTGATCAACAGGGAAATGAAGGCGCCACCAAAACCCATGATGAGCGCGAAGCCCAGCAAAGCGCCCAAGTTCAGGCCATTGGCCGTGAGGTAGCGGTTGACACCCAGCAGGTTCGCCACGATGCCCAGCACGAGCACGATGGCCAGGTTGGTCAGAACGAAAAGAACGATGCGTTTCATGATTTCCTTGGAACAAACCGCACGGGGGATGGCGGCCACGGCGCGAATGGTAAGGGCGCGCCGCCCGGTTTCAAGAAAAACCGTGCAATCCCACAGGCGGCACCGGCAATTCCCGTGATTTCACCCCGTATGGGATCAGCTCCCGATCCGGCGGCCCCCTCCCCTGGCGGCACCACGGCCCACTATCATGGCGCCCGGTCAGCCCCCACGCCGTTGGAGAAATGCCTCATGTCCATCGTTCTCTACCACCACCCCTATTCGCGCGCGGCGAATACCCTGTGGATGCTCGAGGAAACGGGGGTGCCTTACGCCCTGCGCTTCGTGGACATCATGAAGGGCGCGCAGAAAATGACCGAAATCCTGGCCCTGAATCCCATGGGCAAGCTCCCCATCCTGACCGATGGGGCGACGGTCGTGACCGAAAGCGCGGCCATCGGCCTGTACCTGGCCGACCGCCATGCCCCGGGGCACCTGGCCCCCGCGCTGGACGATCCGGCGAGGGGCAGCTACCTGCGCTGGTCCTTCTTCGCGCCTTCGGTCATCGAACCGGGCGCCATGGCACAGGCGTCGGGCTGGGAATTCAGGCCCGGCGCCGCAGGTTTCGGCAGCTACAAAGAAATGCTCACCACGATGGAAACCGCACTGACCCCCGGCCCCTGGCTGCTGGGCGAGCACTTCACGATGGCCGACGTGATCTTCGGCGGTACCCTGCGCTACATGCTGCGCTTCAAGATGATGGAACCGCGCGCCGTCTTCACAAGCTATGTGCGGCGCCTGGACGAACGCCCCGCCTACCAGCGGGCGGATGCCAAGAACACCGCCATCGCGCGGGAGCACGGCCTGGGTTCGTGACCTGGGCGCGGACCGCGCCTTTCACGCCAGCGAAGCACCGGTCCGAGCCGGCCGGAACACCCGGGTGTCGTCGTAAAACCCGGGCGCTTCGTTGTCGGCGCACCAGCCTGGAATTCCCAGTACCGGCAATGGCGTGAAGGGCTTGCGCGCCAAACACTCGGACTGCAGTTGACCGGCCAGCCAAGCATCGAGCATGGCCATGGAGGACCACTGCGCCTGCGCGCGCAAAACATGGGCCGTCAGGTCCTTGCGCGGCCGCTGCAACTGTTCCAGCAAGGCATGGCCGCAGACCAGCAGGCGCGCCTCGTGCCAGCGCGGACGCAGCGTCAGGAAAAGACGCGTCCAATCCCGGGCGATCAAAGCCTCCCAGATGTCGCACGGGGCCATCAACACGGCGCCGTTTTCATCAAAGACCGTCAGCGCATCGCGCACCGGCCCACGCTTGGCGCCAACGCCGCGTGCCGTGATCTCGGCCGCCTGCAGCTGGTTCATGCGCCGCTTGGCCTGGGGCAAGCCCAACCAGACCAGACCGTTGAAGAAATCATGCGCGTTGTCGCGCGTCGGAACGGCGCCCTGCTCGAAGATGTGGCGCTCGTAAGGCGCGCCCACAGGCAAGGTCTGCTGGGACACGAAACGTGGTGCCAGGCCATGGGCCTCCTGCCCCAACGCATTCAAGGCCTGGTGCACGGCGAGACCACCCTGGCACCACGCCGCGGCCTCGGCCCCGGTGTCACGCCAGGGCCGGAACCAGGGCAAGGCCCAGTCGATCGCTGGCGGCACCCAGCCTGCGGCCGGGCCGACAGGCTTCGATGCAACACGCATGCAGCATCAGGCCCGGCGCCAGGCCAAGGCCTCGCCTGCGCGCAGGGGCTTGAGTTCAGCATCCCCGAAGGCGAAACGCTCGGGGGGGGTCCAGCTCTCGCGCTTCAAGGTGATGCGCTGAGGGTTGCGCGGCAGACCGTAGAAATCCGCGCCATGGTGGCTGGCGAAACCCTCCAGTTTGTCCAGCGCATTCATGGCGTCGAAGACCTCGGCATACAGCTCGATGGCCGCGTGGGCGGTGTAGCAACCCGCGGCGCAGACCGAGTTCTCCTTCAGCAGGGCCGCGTGCGGCGCGCTGTCCGTGCCCAGGAAAAAACGCGGATTGCCGCTGGTCGCCGCCTGCACCAGGGCCAGGCGATGTTCCTCACGCTTCAGCACGGGCAGACAATAGAAATGCGGGCGCAGGCCGCCGGTAAAGATCGCGTTGCGGTTGTAGAGCAGATGCTGGGCCGTGATGGTCGCGCCCGTGTAGCGGTCGCTGGTGGCCACGTATTGCGCGGCCTCCTTGGTGGTCAGGTGCTCGAAGACGATCTTCAGTTCCGGAAAATCCTGGCGCAGGGGCCGCAGCACACGATCGATGAACACAGCCTCGCGGTCAAACACGTCCACCGCCGGGTCGGTCACCTCGCCGTGCACCAGCAGCAGCAGGCCGTGGCGCTGCATGGCCTCCAGGGTTTTGTAGGCCTTGCGGATGTCCGTCACACCCGCATCGCTGTTGGTCGTCGCGCCCGCGGGATAGAGCTTGAGCGCCACCACGCCCGCGTCTTTCGCGCGCGCGATTTCCTCGGGAGGCGTGTTGTCGGTCAGGTAAAGCGCCATCAGGGGCTGGAAGCCGGCGCTGTCGGGCAGGTCCTGGGGCACGGCCGCGAGGATGCGCTGCCGGTAAGCCTGTGCCTGCGCGGCGGTTGTGACTGGGGGCCGCAGGTTGGGCATGATGAGCGCGCGACCGAACTGCGCGGCCGCGTGCGCCACGGTCGTGGCCAGCACCGCGCCATCGCGCAGGTGCAGGTGCCAGTCGTCGGGACGGGTCAGGGTGATGGTTTGCGTCATGCCCGTATTGTCCCAGCATCGATAATCCTGCCCACCATGCAGCCCGCGCTCGCCGATCCCCTGTTCAATCAATCGTTGGAAAAAGGGCTGGCCGTGCTGCGCGCCTTCGACGCGGCCCATCCCACGCTGACCCTGGGCGAGGTGGCAGAACTGGCGGGCATGAGCAAGGGTTCGGCCCAGCGCGCGGTGCACACCCTGCAGACCCTGGGTTATGTGGGCAAGCACCCCCAGACGCGGCGCTTCCAACTGCTGCCCAAGGTCATCGATCTCGGCTTCAACTACCTGGCCGCGCATCCGCTGATCCGTGCGGCCCATCCCTATCTCTCGCAGCTGGCTCAGTCCAGCGGCGAGACCGCCAGCCTGACCGAGGCGGTGGACGCGGACATGGTCTACATCGCCCAATTCCTGACCACACAGCACATTCCGGTACTCACGCCGGTGGGCATGCGCATTCCCATGTACTGCACCAGTTCGGGCCGCGCCTGGCTGAGCACCTTGCCCGATGCGCAGGTGCGCAGCCTGCTGAACAGCACGCCACGAACTGCGCGCACGCCCAACACCCTGACCAGCGTGAACGCCATCCTGGAGCACGTGGCCTTGTGCCGCAAGCAGGGATACGCCACCAACTGCGAAGAACTGTTCATCGGCGACATGGGCATCGCCGCGCCGGTGGTCAACAGCCAGGGCCGGGCGGTGGCCGCCGTGCACCTCTCTCCGCCGACCAGTCGCTGGTCCCTGCAAGAGGCGCAAACCAAGTTGGCGCCGTTGGTCATCGAATGCGCGCGCGCGATTTCGCGCTCGATCGCCTACTGAAGGGCTGCCGCCACCCACAAGTCACCGTGTGCTCTGCGCCTAACCGGCATGGCAAGCCGGACTGTCAGCGCGCGTGCTCCAGCATGGCCAACAACAGCACGTTGGCGCCAGCCGCCAGGTGCTCGGGCTTGGCATCCTCAATTTCGTTGTGGCTGATGCCATCCTTGCAAGGCACGAAGATCATGCCCGTGGGGGCGACGCCGTTCAGATAAACGGCGTCGTGCCCGGCACCGCTGACCACGTCCATCTGCGGCAGGTTCAACGCACGCGCCGCGCTGCGCACGCTGTCCACGCAGTCCGGGTGGAAGACGCAGGGCTTGTACTTGGTGACCTGCGTGATGCCGACCTCGCACTGGCCTTGCGCGGCGGCCAAGGCAAAGGCCTCGCGCATGGCCGCGTCCATGCGGTCGAGCCCGGCTTGCGCCAGGTTACGGAAATCCACCGAGAACTTCACCTGCCCCGGAATGACGTTGCGCGAATTGGGCGCGGCCTGGATGAAACCCACCGTGCCGCGGCCATGTGGCGCTTCGGCCAACGCGATGCGGTTGACCGCCTCGATCATGCGCGCGGCGGCCAGCAGCGCGTCATGCCTCAATGCCATCGGCGTGGGGCCCGCATGCGCGTCCTGCCCGGTCACGACCACGTCGTACCACTGCTGTCCCAGCGCGCCCGTGACGACGCCGATGGGCAGGTCCGCGTCCTCAAGCACGGGACCCTGCTCGATGTGCGCCTCGAAGTACGCGGCGTACATGCCGCCCGGCACCTGCCCGCAGGGCTGGGCGCCACGGTAACCGATGCGCGCCAGTTCCTCACCCACCGTCTTGCCCTCGAGGTCCGCGCGTTCGCGAATGAAATCCGGCGCGAACAGCCCGGCAAACGCGCCTGAACCCATCATGACCGGGGTGAAGCGCGAACCCTCTTCATTGGTCCAGAACACCACCTCCAGCGGCGCGCGGGTGCGGATGCCGTGGTCGTTGAGCGTGCGCACCACTTCCAGGCCGGCCAACACACCATAGTTGCCATCGAACTTGCCGCCCGAAGGCTGGGTGTCAATGTGGCTGCCCGTGGCCACGGCGGGCGCCTGGGGGTCCGTGCCGGCACGGCGACCGAACACATTGCCGACTTCGTCCACGCGCACCTCCAGCCCCGCAGCGCGGAACCACTGCACCACCTGGTCACGGCCCTGACGATCCTCCTCGGTCAAGGCCAAGCGCCGCACGCCTCCCCGGGACGTGGCGCCGATACGCGCCAGGTCCATCAGGGACGCCCAGAGGCGTTCGGGATTGATGCGGAGTTCAGTCGTGACGGGGGTGCTTGCGGGGGCGTTCATGGTGCAGGCCTTTGAGAAAGCGTGGGGGTAAGGCGCGGAACAAACGTAACAGTTCCTTCCACCCTTTGAAGCGAATACCATGCCAAATATCGATAAGTTAATCAACAGTATCGATAATCGATTCATTGATCATCTTTTTGGCACGCGGTTTGCAACGACGCCTGCATCCTCAACCCGCTGACTTCTGGAGGTCACATGCGTCTGTTCCCTTCCGCCGCGCGCCTGGCCACGCTGGGCCTGGCCCTGAGCGCCACCCTGTCATTGCTGCACGGTCACGCCCAGGCGCAAGAGAAAGTCTTGCGCATCGCCATGACGGCCGCTGACATTCCGCGCACCTTGGGCCAACCCGACCAAGGCTTTGAAGGCAATCGGTTCACTGGCATTCCCATCTACGACGCGCTGACGCAATGGGATCTGTCCAAGTCCGACGCCCCCAGCGTGCTGATCCCCGGCCTGGCGACCTCCTGGGCGGTGGACGCCAAGGACAAGACCAAATGGACCTTCAAGCTGCGCAGCGGCGTGAAGTTCCATGATGGCTCCGCATTCAATGCCGACGCCGTGGTCTGGAACGTGCAGAAGGTGCTCGACAAGGAAGCCGTCCATTTCGACGCCAGCCAGGTCGGCGTGACCGCCTCGCGCATGCCCACGCTGCGCAGCGCGCGCAAGGTCAATGACCTGACGGTGGAGCTGACCACCAGCGAACCCGATGCCTTCCTGCCGCTGAACCTGACCAACCTGTTCATGGCCTCGCCCGCCCACTGGCAGAAGAAGTTCGAAGCCGCCGCGGGCGCCACGCCGGCCGACAAGGCCAAGGCCGCCTGGACGGCTTTCGCCGCCGACCCCGCGGGCTCCGGCCCCTTCCGCGTCACCCGCTTCCTGGCCCGCGAGCGCCTCGAACTGGCGGCCAACAAGGGCTACTGGGATCCCAAGCGCACGCCCAAGATCGACAAGGTCGTGATGCTGCCCATGCCCGAGGCCAATGCCCGCACCGCGGCGCTGCTGGGCGGCCAGGTGGACTGGATCGAGGCACCCGCGCCCGACGCCATGGCGCAGATCACCCAACGCGGCTTCAAGATTTACAGCAACGCCCAGCCCCATGTCTGGCCCTGGCAGCTGTCCTTCGCCGAAGGCTCACCCTGGCTGGACAAGCGCGTGCGCCAGGCCGCCAATCTGTGCGTGGACCGCGCCGGTCTCAAGCAGTTGCTGGGCGGCATGATGGCCGAGCCCAAGGGCGTGGTCCCGCCGGGCCACCCCTGGTGGGGCAACCCCAAGTTCGACATCAAGTACGACGTCAAGGGCGCCCAGGCGCTCATGACCCAGGCTGGCCACAGCGCGGCCAAGCCGCTGAAGGTCAAGGTGCAGATCTCCGCCTCGGGTTCGGGCCAGATGCAGCCCCTGCCCATGAACGAGTTCGTGCAGCAGTCGCTCAAACAGTGCTACTTCGACGTGGAATTCGACGTGATCGAATGGAACACGCTGTTCACCAACTGGCGCAAGGGCGCCAAGGACCCGTCCGCCAACGGCAGCAACGCGGTCAACATCAGCTTCGCGGCCATGGACCCCTTCTTCGCCATGGTGCGCTTCGTCTCCACCAAGGCCTTCCCCCCGGTTTCGAACAACTGGGGCTATTACGGCAGCCCCGAGGTGGACAAACTGGTGGCGGATGCCCGCAACAGCTTCGACGACAAGGCGCGTGACGCGGCCCTGGCCAAGCTGCACGCCCACATGGTCGAAGACCCGCCCTTCGTCTACATCGCCCACGACGTCGGCCCGCGCGCCATGTCGGCCAAGGTGAAAAACGTGGTGCAACCGCGCAGCTGGTTCATCGACATCGCCACGATGACCATGGACTGATCGCGCGGCTGGGGGCGCCCTCTCCCCCAGCCCGTGATCCGCTGTAGATCGACGTCAAACCGGCAGGCACCACCGAACAAGGTGCGCAAACGCGACGCCTGCCGGCCCCTGTGATCCGCATCCGAGCCAGCCCCACGCCCGCCACCATGCTTGCCTACCTGCTCAGACGCATCGTCTACACCCTGCCCATCATGCTGGGCGTGGCCCTGGTCTGCTTCACCTTGGTGCACCTGGCGCCTGGGGACCCTCTGGTCTCCATCCTGCCGCCCGACGCCTCGGCCGAGTTGCAGGCCCAGCTGCGTGAGCTCTATGGCTTCAACCGCTCCCTGCCAGAACAGTTCGGGCTGTGGATCTGGCGTGCCCTGCAGGGCGATCTGGGCACGTCCATCGCCACCAGCCGCCCGGTGATCGACGAGGTGCTGCGTGCGGTGACCAACACCCTGAGGCTGGCCGTGGTGGCCACGCTGATCGGTTTCCTGCTGGGCAGCCTGTTCGGTTTCGTCGCTGGTTATTTCCGCAACTCCCTGCTCGACCGCGCCGCCTCGCTGCTGTCGGTGCTGGGCGTGAGCGTGCCCCATTACTGGCTGGGCATGGTGATGGTGATCGTGTTTTCCAGCCTGCTGATGTGGCTGCCGGCCACGGGTGCGGGCCCCGGCGGTTCCGATGAATGGGCCTGGAACTGGGAGCACATCCAGTTCATGCTGCTGCCGGCGCTGACCATGTCGGTCATCCCCATGGGCATCATCGCGCGCACGGTGCGGGCGTTGGTGGCCGAGTTGCTGGAGCAGGAATTCATCGTCGGCCTGCGCGCCAAGGGCCTGACCCAGTTCGGCATCTTCCGCCATGTGGTCAAGAACGCGGCCCCCACCGCGCTGGCGGTGATGGGCTTGCAACTGGGTTATCTGCTGGGCGGCTCCATCCTGATCGAAACCGTCTTCTCCTGGCCGGGCACGGGTTTCCTGCTCAACTCGGCGATCTTCCAGCGCGATCTGCCTCTGCTGCAAGGCACCATACTCGTGCTGGCCTTGTTCTTTGTCATTCTCAACCTGCTGGTGGACCTGCTGCAAACGCTGCTGGATCCCCGCATCGCACGCTGATGAACGCACAAAGCTCCACCCTGGCCACGGCCGCCGTCCAAGCCTTGCCCGCCACCCGCTCGCCCGGCTACTGGACTTCGGTCGTGCGGCGCTTCCGGCGCGACCCGGTCGCCATCGGCGCGGCCATCGTCGTGCTGCTGCTGGTCCTGATGGCCCTCTTCGGCCCCTGGATCGCGCCGGCCGATCCTTACGCGGCCTCCATGCTCAAGCGTCTGCGACCCGTGGGCAGCGAAGGCTTTCCGTTGGGCAGCGACGAACTGGGCCGTGACCTGCTGTCGCGCCTGATCGTGGGCACCCGGCTGTCGCTGTTCATGGGCATCACGCCGGTGATCTGCGCCTTCGTGATCGGTGCCTCCCTGGGCATCGTCGCGGGGTACGCGGGCGGTTTGACCAACACCGCCATCATGCGCACGGTGGACGTGTTCTACGCCTTTCCATCGGTGCTGCTGGCCATCGCGCTGTCAGGCGCCTTGGGCGCGGGCATCCTGAATTCCCTGATTTCCCTGACCATCGTCTTCATCCCGCAGATCACACGGGTGGCCGAGGCGGTGACCACCCAGGTGCGTGGGCGCGACTACGTGGAAGCCGCGCGGGCCTCGGGCGCGAACGCTTTCACCATCGTGCGGGTGCATGTGCTGGGCAATGTGCTCGGCCCCATCTTCGTCTACGCCACCAGCCTGGTGGCGGTGTCGATGATCCTGGCCTCGGGCCTGTCCTTCCTGGGCCTGGGCGTCAAGCCACCGGAGCCCGAATGGGGCCTGATGCTCAACACCTTGCGCACGGCCATCTACACCCAGCCGCTGGTGGCGGCGCTGCCGGGCGTGATGATCTTCATCACCTCGATCTCCTTCAACCTGCTGTCCGACGGTCTGCGTTCGGCCATGGACAACAAGGGGTGACACCGTGACCGAGTTGCTGACTCCCCTGGCCGACGTAGGCGGACCCGCGCAACCGCTGCTCACCATCCGCGGTCTGCAGAAACACTTTCCACTCAAGAAAGGACCTCTGGGCGGGGGTGGGGGCGTGGTGCGCGCCGTCGATGGTGTCGACTTCGACGTCCTCAAGGGCGAGACCCTGGGCGTGGTCGGCGAGTCGGGCTGCGGCAAGTCCACCACGGCACGGCTGTTGATGCAACTGATCGCGCCCACCGCCGGCGAGGTGGTGTTCGACGGCCGCGTGGTCGGCACACGTGACCTGCCGCTGAAGGAATTCCGCCGCCAGGTGCAGATGGTGTTCCAGGACAGTTACGCCTCGCTCAACCCGCGCCTGACCATCGAGGACTCGATTGCCTTCGGCCCCCAGGTGCATGGCCTGGACGCCCGGCAGTCCGTGGCGCGTGCGCGCGACCTGCTGGCGCGGGTGGGTCTGGAGCCCGGCCGTTTCGCCGAGCGTTACCCGCATGAACTCTCGGGCGGTCAGCGCCAGCGGGTCAACATCGCCCGTGCGCTGGCGCTGCAGCCGCGCATGGTCATCCTCGACGAAGCCGTGTCGGCGTTGGACAAGTCGGTGGAAGCTCAGGTGATCAACCTGCTGCTGGACCTCAAGGCCGAGTTCGGCCTGACCTACGTCTTCATCAGCCATGACCTGCATGTGGTGCGTTACATCAGCGACCGCGTCATGGTGATGTACCTCGGCCAGGTGGCCGAGATCGGCGCGGCCGACCAGCTCTATGAGCAACCGGCCCACCCTTACACCCGGGCGCTGCTCTCGTCCATGCCCTCCATGGACCCCGACCACCGCACCGATTCGGCCCCGCTGGCCGGCGATCCACCCAACCCCATCAACCCGCCTTCGGGCTGCCGTTTCCACCCGCGTTGCCCGCAGGCCGCACCGGTGTGTGCCGAGCGCGTGCCGCGGCTTGGAGCCATCACGCCCCAGCAGCGCGTCAGTTGCCTGATCCACGAGGCCGGCAGCGGCCACCCCCTCGCCTTGACGCAAGCGGCCTGAGCACCATGACCCACACCGCCTCCACCGACGAGCCGCTGGTCCGCTTGCGTGACCTGAGCGTGACCTTCACCGGCGGCCGCAAGCCCGTGCGTGCCGTCAGCGGCGTCAGCCTGGAGGTGCGGCGCGGCGAGGTGGTCGCACTGATCGGTGAATCCGGCTCGGGCAAGAGCGTGACCCTGCGCACCCTGCTGCGCCTGCACCCCGAGCGCCGCACCCTCCTGGCCGGCGAAGTGCGCGTGGCGGGACGCGAAGTACTGTCCCTGTCCGGGCGGGCACTGGCCGCCTACCGGGGCAAGGTGGTCTCCATGATCTTCCAGGAGCCGCTGCTGGCGCTGGATCCGGTGTATTCGGTGGGCGCGCAGATCATCGAGTCGATCCGCCGCCACGAAGGTGTGGACGCTGCGGTCGCCCGCCAGCGTGCACTGGCGCTGTTCGAGCGCGTGCGCATCCCCAGCCCTCAACGGCGCCTGGCGGCCTACCCCCATGAGATGTCTGGTGGCATGCGCCAACGCGCCATGATCGCCCTGGCCATGGCCTGCGAACCGCAACTGCTGCTGGCCGACGAGCCCACGACGGCCCTGGATGCCACGGTGCAGATCCAGATTCTGCTGTTGCTGCGCGAACTGCAACGCGAACTGGGTTTGTCCATCATCTTCGTCACGCACGACATCGGCGCCGCCGTCGAAGTGGCCGACCGCATCGCCGTGATGTACGCGGGCCGTATCGTCGAGGAAGGCACGGCCAAGGAACTGATCCGCACGCCGCGCCACCCCTACACACGCGCCCTCTTACAGGGTCGTGCCCATGGTGCGATGCAAAAAGGCGTGGCCCTGCAGACCATTCCCGGCGCGCCGCCGGACCTGAGCGCGCTGCCGACGGGCTGTGCTTTCGCGCCGCGCTGCCCGCACGCGAACGATGCCTGCCGCACGCAGCAGCCCGAGGCCGAGGAACTGAGCCCCGGCCACCGTGTGCGCTGCCTGCGCCTGCACGAGATTTCCTGACCGTTTTTCCGACCGCCCCGGCCATGCCCCTGAACGACCCGTCTCACGCTTTTGTCCCCTACCCCGACGTCCCCGTCGCCCACGCATCCACCGGCCCACTGACCGGCCTGTCTTTTGCCGTCAAGGACTTGTTCGATGTGACCGGTTACCCCACGGGCGGTGGCAACCCCATTGTGCTGGCGCTGTCGGGCATCAAGACCCGGACTGCCCCCACGGTGCAGAAGCTGCTGGACGCGGGGGCGCGTTTCGTGGGCAAGACCGTCACCGACGAACTGGCGTTCTCGATGAACGGCAACAACGCGCATTTCGGCGCGCCGATCAACGGCGCGGCGCCAGATCGCATCACCGGCGGTTCGTCGTCCGGCTCGGCCTCGGCGGTTTCGTCCCGGTCGTGTGACTTCGCGCTGGGCACTGACACCGGTGGCTCGGTGCGCGCGCCAGCCAACCATTGCGGCCTGTACGGCATCCGACCCACGCATGGCCGCGTCAGCCTGGCGGGCGCGCTGGACCTGGCGCCCAGCCAGGACACCTGCGGCTGGTTCGCGCGCGACGCACAGACATTTGCACGCGTGGCCGACGTGCTGCTGGGAGCCGATCCGCAAGCGCTGCCCGCCCAGGTCCGCTTGCTGCGGCCCACCGATGTCTGGGATCTGTTGTCAAAGGAAGTCACCGCCGCGTTGAGCCCCGCCGTGCAACGCGTGGAACAACTGCTGGGCGGGAGTGATGCCGTCAACGCCGCGCTGGACAGCTTCGACACCATGTACTGGAGCTTCCGCTACATCCAGGGCCGCGAAGCCTGGACGACCGACGGTTCCTTGATCGAACGCCACGCGCCGCCCCTGGGCCCGGGTGTGGCGGAACGTTTCGCCTGGTCACGCCAGGTGACGGACGAACAGGTGCAGACCGCCACCACCTTCCGCGCGCGTTTTCGGCAGCACCTGACGCAGCTGCTGGGCACGGATGGTGTGCTGCTGATGCCCACCATGCCCGACATCGCACCGCTGCGCAGCACTGCCGAATCCGCGCTGGAGGATTACCGCAACCGCGCCATCCAGATGCTGTGCATCGCTGGGCTCGCTGGTTTCCCGCAACTGTCGATGCCGCTGGCGCAACGTGAAGGCGCGCCGCTGGGCCTGTCCTTGTTGGGCCCCGCGGGCAGTGACCGTTCACTGATCGCGTTGGCTGAAGGCATCGCCGCAGCCGCTTGATTGAGGTTGAGGACGTGGGCCGCCCGCGCAGCCCATTCAACTCTACGCCAGTGCCAGCACCATGGGCTGCGGCAGATCCACTTCGTCACAATCGACGGCGCTTGCAGCGCGCTCGATCACCACGAAATCCCCCGCGTCCACCGCCAGCAAGGCGTGATGCCAGACACCAGGCGCGAGCACGATGCCCTGCTGACCATCCGTGATGAAGGCAGACAGGTCTTGCGCGCGCGGGGCGGCCCCTGCGGGCGCGACGACGATGACAAAGCGCCGCAGCCCCAACGGGATGAAGGCCTGGCTGCCCAAGGCGTGACGCTCCAACACCGTGAGCGTTTGCGGAAACGCGCGGGCATGGGCACGGAACAGGGCCAGTGCCGCGCGCCCGTCGTGGGCATGCAGGGAGAGTTCACCCAGATCCCAGCGTTGCGCGCTGCCGGCGTTGATGACCCGGCCCGGGCCGCCCGGGTGCTGGATCACCAGCCCGAAAGGCGCGAAGGCCGACGCCGACAGCGGCGCGGGACGCAGCAGGACCGGGTTCACGCGAGGGCGCGCCGGAACTCAGTGCGCCAGGATCTTGTTGAGGAAGTCCTTGGTGCGCGGCTGGCGCGCCTCGAGGTTGCCGAAGAACTCATCCTTGGAGCAGTCCTCCAGGATGCGGCCGCCGACATCGATGAAGATCACGCGGCTGGCGACCTTGCGGGCAAAGCCCATCTCGTGCGTGACCACCATCATGGTCATGCCTTCCTTGGCGAGGTTGACCATCACGTCCAGCACCTCGCCCACCATTTCGGGGTCCAGGGCCGAGGTCGGTTCGTCGAACAGCATCACGATCGGGTCCATGGACAGCGCGCGCGCGATCGCCACGCGCTGTTGCTGGCCGCCCGACAGCTGGCCAGGGAACTTGTCCTTGTGCGCCATCAGGCCCACGCGATCCAGCATCTTCAGGCCACGGGCCTTGGCCTCGTCCACGCTGCGGCCCAGGACCTTCACCTGGGCGATGGTCAGGTTCTCCGTCACGGACAGGTGCGGGAACAGCTCGAAGTGCTGGAACACCATGCCCACGCGACTGCGCAGCTTGGGCAGGTTGGTCTTGGGATCGTGCAGCGGCACGCCGTCGACGAAGATCTCGCCCTGCTGGAAGGGCTCCAGCGCGTTCACGGTCTTGATCAGGGTGGACTTGCCCGAGCCCGAGGGACCACACACCACGACCACGTCACCCTTGTTGATGCTGACCGAGCAGTGGTTGAGCACCTGCACCGGGCCGTACCACTTGGACACTTCCTTGATTTCGATCATGGGCTGGGACATGGATGAAAAACTCCGACGAAACAGTATTTGGCTTTAGCGAATGATGGCGATCTTCTGCTGCAGGCGCTTGACGCCGTTGGACAGGGTGTAGCAGATCACGAAATAGAGCACGGCGGCCAGGATGTAGGCCTCGCGCGGGTGGCTCAGGTTGTTGCCCGCCACGGTGAAGCCGTGCAGCAGGTCATGGGCTGTGATGATGTAGACCAGGGAGGTGTCCTGGAACAAGATGATGGTCTGCGTCATCAGCACCGGCAGCATGTTGCGGAAGGCCTGCGGCAGGATGACCAGCTTCATGTTCTGCCCATAACTCATCCCCAGCGCGTAACCGGCGTACACCTGGCCACGGGGAATGGACTGGATGCCGGCACGCATGATTTCACTGAAATAGGCCGCCTCGAAAGCGATGAAGGTGATCACCGCCGAGCCCTCGGCGCCAATGGGACGGCCGATGATCAGGGGCACCAGCAGGAAGAACCAGAGCAGCACCATCAACAGCGGGATGGAGCGCATGCCATTGACGTAGATGGCGGCGATCGACGCCAGAATCTTGAAGCCCGAGAGGCGCATCAGCGCCAGCAGCGTGCCGAAGAAGATGCCGCCCAGCGTCGCGACCACAGTCAGCCCCAGGCTGAACCACAAGCCGCCCAGGATGTAGGAACGGAAAACGTCCCAGGTGAAGAAGGAGAAATCGAGGGCCATCATGTCAGTGTCCTCCGCCGGTCGAGGCCACGAAACCCGGCACGCGCACGCGCTTCTCGACCATGGCCATCAAGCGGTTGATGGTGAAGGCGGAGATGATGTAGAGCGCGGTGACGGCCAGGTAGATCTCGACGCCGCGCGAGGTTTCCTCCGCCACCTGCTGGGCAAAGAAGGTCAGCTCGGTGATGGAGACGGCGAAGGCCACGGAAGAATTCTTGAAGATGTTCATGCCTTCGCTGGTCAGCGGCGGCACGATGATGCGAAATGCCATGGGCAGCAGCACATAGCGGTAGGTCTGCCAGGTCGAGAAGCCCAGCGCCATGCCCGCGTATCGCTGGCCGCGCGGCAGGGCCTGGATGCCCGCGCGCACCTGTTCGGCGATGCGCGCCGAGGTGAAGAAGCCCAGGCCCATCACCACCAGCAAGAGCTTGGGCGTGTCGGCGAACAAGGGAAACACTACCGGCACCACGTGGTACCAGAGGATGACCTGCACCAGCAGGGGGATGTTGCGAAAGAACTCCACCCAGAGATTGGCCCAACGCGCGATGCGCGATTTGCCACGCGGGGTATCGGGCAGGGTGCGCGCCACGCCGATGACCGTGCCGATCAGCAAGGCGACGATGAGCGACAGCACGGCGACCAGCACGGTCTGCCCCCAAGCCTCCAGCAGCCAACCCAGGTAGGTCTGGTTGCGGCCAAAACCAAGGCAGGTGGCCTGCACCTGCTGGTCGATGGTGTCAGCACAGAAGATGGACCAGTCCAGCGCCATGTACGTTACTCTCGCTCGGGTTTTTAACTGCTCTTGTGAAAACGCCCGCCGGGCGAATCGCCGGGACTCGCATCACGGCCATTCCTGCGGCGGGCGTGGTCAGGCGCTTCTTACTTGTTGAATTCCTCGGCCGGCGCGTCGGACGGATTCTTCAGCAGGTCCTTCAGCACGGAACCCATGGCCAGGTTCACGCTGGTGTTCTTGGGCGGGATCGGGGCCAGGAACCACTTGGTGTAGAGCTTGTTCAGTTCGCCGGACTTGATGGCAGCGCGGATGTAGTCGTCCACGGCCTTCTTGAAGGCCGGGTCGTCCTTGCGGACCATGATGGCGATGGGTTCGATGTTCAGCGTCTCGCCAACGATGGTGAAGTCCTTCGGGCTCTTGGAACCGGCGATCAGGCCGGCCAGGATGTTGTCATCCATCACGAAGGCATCGGCGCGGCCGGATTCGAGCAGCAGGAAGCTGTCGGCGTGGTCCTTGCCGTAGACCTCGTTGAACTTCACGTCGGCGCCACGCTTGTGCTTGCGCAGCAGGGCCACGGAAGTGGTGCCGGTGGTCGTGGCCACGGTCTTGCCTTCGAGGTCAGCGATGGACTTGATCTTGGACGTGGTCTTGACGGCCGTGCGCACTTCGGTCACGTAGGTCGTCAGCGCGAAGCTCACGTCCTTCTGGCGGGTGGCGTTGTTGGTGGTGGAGCCGCACTCGATGTCCACGGTGCCGTTTTGCACCAGGGGGATGCGGTTGGCGGACGTGACGGGCGTGTACTCGACCGTCGCGCCGGGGGCGATGGACTTCAGAATGTTCTGGCAGAGCTCGACGTGGTAGCCGGTGTACTTGCCGTCGCCCAGGGTGTAGGACAGGGGTGCGGACGATTCGCGCACGCCCATCACCACCTTGCCGGAGGACTTGATCTTGGCAAGGGTGTCATTGGCCTGGGCTTGCACGCCTGCCGCCAGGGTCGTCAGCGCCACGGCAAAGGCGGAAACCAGCAAATGCTTTTTCATGGGAGGAGCTCCTTCTGTGTGTTCCGGAAAAATCCGGGATGGAAAAATTGAGACGGCGAAGTATCCAGCAAAAAGACGAGCAAAAACCGTACCCGGGTCTCCTTTACGGGAAAACCGGGAGCGGATTATGGCCCCAGTCCATGACCTCTGGACCGCGCGCGGCTCAGGCCCCGTTCGAAACGCTTTGTTGCAAGGCCCACATGCGCGCATAGACCCCTTTCTTTTCCAGCAGGGCCACGTGCGCGCCCCGTTCGACGATGCGCCCCTGCTCCAGCACCAGGATTTCGTGCGCATCCACCACAGTGGACAGCCGGTGCGCGATGACCAGGGTGGTCTTGCCCCGCGCCGCGCTTTGCATCTCGGCCTGGATGGCGCGTTCGTTGGCGCTGTCCAGGGCGGAAGTCGCTTCATCGAAGATCAGGATGGGCGGATTCTTCAACAAGGTGCGCGCGATCGCCACGCGCTGCTTCTCGCCCCCCGAGAGCTTGAGCCCGCGTTCGCCCACCATGGTGTCGTAGCCCAGGGGCTGCGCGCTGACGAAGTCATGGATGTGAGCGGCCTTGGCCGCGGCCTCGATCTCCTCGCGGCTCGCGCCGGCCTGGCCGGGACGGGCCGGGTCGGTCGTGCGGCCGTAGCCGATGTTGTAGGCGATGGTGTCATTGAACAGCACCGTGTCCTGCGGCACGATGCCAATGGCCCGACGCAAGCTGGCCTGGGTCACCTGGCGGATGTCCTGCCCCTCGATGCGGATGCTGCCGCCCGTGATGTCGTAGAAGCGGTAGAGCAGACGCGCCAGCGTGGACTTGCCCGCGCCCGAAGGCCCGACCACGGCCACCGTCTTGCCGGCCGGGATCTCGAAACTCAGGTCGTGCAGGATGGGGCGGGCCGGGTCATAGGCGAAACTGACATGATCGAACCAGACGGAAGGCGGGCCCGCTTCCGGCAGCGCCAGTTCCACCGCGCCGGGTGCATCCGCCACCTCGCGCTCGCGTTCCAACAAGGTGAACATTTTGTCGATGTCCGCCAGGCTCTGCTTGATCTCGCGGTACAGCACGCCCAGGAAGTTCAGCGGGATGTAGAGCTGGATCATCAGGGCATTGACCATCACCAGATCACCCAGGGTCATGCGGCCCTCGGCCACCCCCGACGCCGCGCGCCAGAGCATGGCCACCAGGCCCGTGGCGATGATGAGCTGCTGCCCGGTATTGAGCAGGCTCAGGGTCATCTGGCTCTTGATGGCGGCGCGCCGGTACTGCTCCAGATGCTCGTCGTAACGACGCGCCTCGAAGGCCTCGTTGTTGAAGTACTTGACCGTCTCGTAGTTGAGCAGGGAGTCGATGGCGCGGCCGTGCGCGTTGCTGTCCATCTCGTTCATGCGGCGGCGGTACTGCGTGCGCCACTCGGTCACCGAGACCGTGAACACGATGTAGGCGATCAACGCCGCCAGGGTGATCCAGACGAACATCGGATCGAACTTGAGCGCGAGCAGGCCCAGCACCAGCGCGAACTCGATCAGGGTCGGCAGGATGCTGTAGAGCGAATAGGAAATCAAGGTGTGCACGGCGCGCGTGCCACGCTCGATGTCGCGTGTCATGCCGCCTGTCTGCCGCTCCAGGTGGAAACGCAGCGACAGTGCATGCAGGTGCCCGAAGACCTGCAGGGACAGCTTGCGCGCGGCGCCCTCGGTCGCCTTGGCGAAGATCAGCTCGCGCAGTTCGGTGAACAGCGAGGTCATGAAGCGCAGCGCGCCGTAAGCCAGCAGCAGGGCCGCCGGCACGATCACCGCCGCGGCCACCACGCCACTCATGCCCGTGACCCCGCTCATGCGGTCCACCAGCTCCTTGAGCAGCACCGGCACGCCCACGTTGGCCAGCTTGGCGCAGACCATGAAACCCAAGGCCGCCAGCACGCGCCATTTGTAGTGCCAAAGGTAGGGGAACAGTTTGCCCAGGGTGGCCCAGTCGGAGCGTTGCGCGCCCGCCTGCGTGGGCCCGGCGGAAGCAGCAGCATTCAGGAGCGCGCCAGCACGGCGCGCGGGGGAGTCAGCGTGGCTGCGCATGGGAAGGAGGGGAAAGGGAGTGAGACAATTCGGAAAATCCGCCTTGCGCGGACCGGTTTTCAGGAATTGTCCTCCATGTCCTTTGTCCCCGCTGCCCTCCCCGCCAATCTCGGCCCTGCCACCCCGCCTTCTGACGAAGAATTGGTGCTCAAGGTCATCCCCATGCCGGCGGACTGCAACGCCAACGGCGACATCTTCGGCGGCTGGGTCATGGCCCAGGTGGATTTGGCAGGATCCGTCATCCCTGCGCGTTACGCGGGCGGCCGCATGGCCACCGTGGCCGTCAACGAATTCCTGTTCAAGCAGCCCGTGCGCGTGGGCGATCTGCTGAGCTTTTATTCCAAGCTCGTGCGTATCGGCCGGACTTCCATGACAGTCAAGGTCGAGGTCTTTGCCGAGCGCATGAAGTCCCAAGGCCAGTTCGTCAAGGTCACCGAAGCCACGCTGACCTATGTCTGCATCGACGAACAAGGCCGGCCGCGCGAAGTGCCGCACCGGCCCCCGCTGACGGCCTGAGGGCGGCCAGCTTCAGAGCCGACCGCTCAGTCGGTAAGCCGCCAGCCCCAACAATTCGTGCAGCGCCATCTGCCATTTGGCGGCGCCCTGGGACAAGGAATACTGGTGCCATGGCGTGGCCACACCGGTGCGATAGTCCGTGGGCCAGGGCGTCACGTTCCAGCCAGCTTGCTTGAAGGTACCCAGGGCACGCGGCATGTGCCAGGCCGAGGTGATGAGCAACCAGGGACGTGTCCGATCCACGCCGGGCAAGGCGGCGCTCAACAGGGCATTTTCATAGGTGTTGCGCGAGCGGGTTTCCAGCAGCAGCCGTCCCGGCGGCACGCCCTGCTCGGCATAAAAGCGGCGCGCACGCTCGGCTTCGCTCGGGCCATCGGCCAGCAGTTCACCTTCACCGCCCACGTAGAGCAGCACCAGTTGGGGCGCGCGCCGCAGCAGGGGTAAGGCCGCCGTCAGGCGCTCGGCCGCGTTGTTGAGCGCGGGCTGCGCGTGCCCCTCCCAGACGTAACTGGATTCGGTGCTACCGCCCAGCACGATCACACCGACGTACTGCGACAGATCGATCTGCGCAGGCGCGGGGTGTTGCGCTTCGAGTCGGCGCAGCACGGCATCGGGCCAGGGCTCCCAACCCTGCAAGAGCAGTACGCACAGCGCGGCCCAGAGCAGGCCCAGGCCCGCGCGACGCCAACGGTGCTGCAGCAAGAGCCCGAGGAGGAGCAAAGCCACGACCCAGGCCAGAGGCTGGGTGAGGACGTTAAGGAGCTTGGAAAGAACGAACATGGGCCATTGTGGCGACCCTGCAGGCAGTCGACTTCAGACTTTGCTGAAGTCGGGTTTGCGTTTGGCCATGAAGGCGCCGAAGGCTTCCTGCGCGGCGGGTTCACGCAGCATGCGGCCGAAGCTGGCGCCCTCCTCGTTCATGCGCGCGTTCACCTCCACGTCCAGGCCGCGTTTCATCAGGCGCTTGGTCTCAACCAAGGCACTCAGGGGCTTGGCCGCGAGCTTGCGGGCCTGGGCCTGGGCGTAGGCATGGGTTTCGGTCGGCGCGAGCACGCGGTTGACGAGGCCGACTTCCAGCGCGGCTTCGGCCATGAAGGGTTCGCCCAGCAGCAGGGCCTCGGCCGCGCGGTGGTAACCGAACATGCGCGGCACCAGCAGGCTGGAGGCAAACTCCGGGCACAGACCCAGGTTGACGAAGGGCATGGAAAACGCCGCGTTGTCGCCCGCGAACACCAGATCACAGTGGAACAGCAGGGTGGTGCCGATGCCCACCGCCGGGCCGTTGACGGCGGCAAGCGCAGGCTTCGGGAAGCCGGCCAAGGCCCGCATGAAACGCCAGACCGGCGCATTGGGATCAGCCGGGGGCGCGTTCAGGAAATCACCGATGTCGTTGCCGGCCGAGAACACCGTCTCGCTGCCCTGGAACACCAGCACGCGCACGCTGGCATCGGCCGCCGCGGCTTCCATCGCGTCGGCGAGTTGCGCGTACATGGCGGAGGTGATGGAATTCTTGCGCTCGGGGCGGTTGAAGCTCAATGTGGTGATGCCGGCTTCGGTATGCACGAGGATGTCGCTCATGGGAAGTCTCCTGGATTAGGCTTTGTAGTAGACGATCTGATGGCTGGTGGCGAGCAGCACGCCCGCCTCGTTCCAGAGCTGCGCGGACTGGTCGAAGAAACCGTTGCGAAATTCCTGCGCGCTGGCCTGGCCCAGCAGCCAGCCCACGCCCGTGGCCTTCAGCTCCTGGGCGCTGGCGTGGAAATAGGTCGTGATCGACACCGTGCCGGCAGGTGTGTAGGTCGCGCGCCGGAGCCAGACGCGCGGAAAGAACACGTCCGAGCAGGCCAGCAACGAGCAGAAGTCCAGCGGGCGGGGTGGCTGGTCGCGGATCCAGAGCCGCGTGGTGCTGTCCGCACCCAGGCGATCGTCCCAGGTGTCGGGCACGGAACCGCTGACCGGACGCATCTCGTACTGCCCCAGCCAGGCCATGGCCCGCTCGAAACCCCGCGTCGGCAACTCGGCGGGCGCGGGCACCTGGGGCATGGGCCGGTCGCTCATGCTCCAGGTCTCGCGCCGCACCGCCGTCACGGCCGTGGCCGTGGTGACGATCTGGGCTTGGCCTTCTTCGTCGTTCTGCACGATGGCCGCCGTCCAATGCTGGGTCGAACGGTTGGTGCGCGCTGGCAGCACCTGCACCTCGAACGGTCCCTGCGTCAGCGCGGCCGCGTAGTTGACCGTGATGGACAGGGGTGCGCCCAGCAGGTCGGGATGGCGCAGGATGGCGGCCAGCACCACGGCCGCCGTGCAACCGCCAAACGGGCCGACCATGTTCCAGTAGTCGTCACTGGTGTGCCCGGCGAATCGCGCGGGGCGACGGTCCTGCCCGATCGGGTTCAGTCGCAGCGCGGCGTCGAAAGCATGCATGGTGGCCATACCGCTCAGAAACGGGAATCGCGGGCGTAATGCTCGTCCGCGAAGGATTGCAACACCCGCGCGCTGCGCGGCCAGAGTGCCTTGCGCATGCTGTCGCGGAAAAAACCGAAATGACCGATGCGGGGCAGATCGACCTCGGCAGGCCGGATGATTTCCAGCGCCTGAGGCGCGGAGGCATAGAGGCCGAGCAGACTGCGTGTGCCCTCCAGGGTCATCATCTCGTCGTCGCTGAAGGACCAGGCTCGGATAGGGTACGGTGCGTTGGCGTAGAGTCGCTCCACCTCTGGCCCCTCGGCGACCATGTAACGCGGATGCAGGCACCAGCGTCGCCACTGGCGGATCACCCCCGCCGGCAGGTCGCCCACCATGCCAAGCCGGCGACCTGGAAAATAGCCGCACAGCAGCGTCGCCAACGGCGCCATGAAATACCAGAAGAACAACACACGCCGCCGCAACGGGGCTGCGTTCTCGCGCCAGTAGCCACTGCCGGCTGCCAGGCTGAACAGCCCGTCCACGCGCTCGGGACGTTCGAACAGTCCGGGCAGTTGCGCGCCCAGGCTGTGGCCCAGCAGGTAAAGCGCAAGCTGGGGACGTTCATTCCAGGCGTTCTTCACGACGGCTTCGTAGTCGCGCGCCCAATCGAACAGATCGGCCTTGAAGCCGCGCAGCCGACCACCCGGCACTTGCGCCAGGGAGTCCCCATGCCCGCGGTAATCGAAGGTCCAGACCCTGTAGCCTTCCTGCGCCAGCCAGGTGGCATAAGCCGCGTAATAACTCTGCGGCACGCCCATCGCGCCGCCGATGACCACCGTGGCCCGTGCTTCGCCCGCAGGCTCGAAGAGGCGCACGGCCAGCACGGCGTTGTCGACGGAGAGGGTTCTGGTTTGCATGGCGAAGCTCCCTGGGGACCTGGCGGGCCGCTAGGGCCGGACCGCAGGCTTTCAGACGCGCTCGAAGATGCCGGCCGCGCCCTGGCCCATGCCGACGCACATCGTGACCATGCCGTACTTCAGGTTCTTGCGACGCAGCGCATGCACGACCGTGGCCGAGCGGATGGCGCCGGTCGCGCCCAGGGGGTGGCCGAGCGCGATCGCGCCGCCCATGGGGTTGACCTTGGCGGGGTTCAGGCCCAGGGTACGGATGACGGCCAGGGATTGCGCGGCGAAGGCCTCGTTCAGTTCGATCCAGTCCATGTCCTCGTGCTTCAGGCCGGCGTAACGCAGCGCGGCGGGAATCGCCTCGATGGGCCCGATGCCCATGATGTGCGAGGGCACGCCCTTGGACGCGAAACTCACGAAGCGCGCCAGCGGTTGCAGGTTGAAGCGCTTGACGGCGGATTCACTGGCCAGGATCAGGGCGCCCGCGCCGTCACTGGTCTGCGAGCTGTTGCCCGCCGTGACCGAGCCGCGTGCGGCGAAAACCGGCTTGAGCTTGGCCAGTGCCTCGACAGTGGTGTCGGGGCGCGCGCCCTCGTCCAGGTTCACACTGCGCTTCTTGATCGACACCTCGGCCGATTCCAGGTTCACCGAGCGGTCCGCCACTTCGATGGGCGTGATCTCGTTGGCGAAGTCGCCGGCCTTCATCGCGGCGACGGCCTTCATGTGGGACTTGTAAGCGAACTCGTCCTGGTCGTCGCGACTCACCTTCCACTGCGTGGCGACCTTCTCGGCGGTCAGGCCCATGCCATAGGCGATGCCGTAGTCGTCCACGTTGTCGGTGTTTCCGAAGAAGTTGGGCGAGAAGGACGGCACGTTGCCCCCCATGGGCACCATGCTCATGCTCTCCACGCCAGCGGCGATCATCACCTCGGCTTCGCCAACGCGGATGCGGTCGGCCGCCATCTGCACGGCCGACAGGCCTGAAGCGCAGAAACGGTTGACCGTGATGCCGCCCACGCCCACGGGCAGGCCGGCCATGACCGCGGCGATGCGCGCCACGTTCAGGCCCTGCGCCCCTTCGGGAATGGCGCAACCGGCCACCACGTCCTCGATGGTCTTGGGGTCGAGGTTGGGCACCTGGGCCAGCGCGGCCTTGAGCGTGGTCGCCAACAGGTCGTCGGGCCGCATGTTGCGGAAGAAGCCACGGTGCGAACGGCCGATGGGCGTGCGCGTGGCGGCAACGATGTAAGCGTCTTGTACTTGTTTCATGATGCGTCTTTCTTCATCACGTTAAAAGGGTTTTTCGTCATTGAGGAAGCGTGGCGAGCGGCCCTCAGGCAAGGCGAGCGGGGCGCAGGAACCGGAACGTACTTCCTGTACGTGAGGATTCCGAGCACTGCCCAACGCGGCATGAGGAACGCGCAGTAGCTTCATCAATTACGAACCGGCTTGCCGGTGTTGAGCATGCCCAGAATGCGCTCCTGCGTCTTGGGGTGCACGATCAGGGAACAGAAGGCCTTGCGCTCCAGCGCCATCAGGTACTCCTCGCTGACCAGAGTGTTCGCGTCCACATCGCCGCCGCAGACCACTTCGGCGATCAGGCTGGCGATATGGAAGTCATGCTGGCTGATGAAACCGCCGTCGCGCATGTTCACGAGCTGGCCCTTGATGGTCGCGATGCCACTGCGGCCCGCCACCGGGAACAGACGCTTGAGCGGCGCGCGCCAGCCACCTTGGTACATGGCCTTGGCTTCGTTGAGCGCGACGTAGAGCAACTCATCCTTGTTCGGGACGATCACGTCGCTGTCGAGCAGGTAGCCCAGCTTGCGCGATTCCAGCGCGCTGGTGCCCACCTTGGCCATGGCGGCGGCGGTGAAGCCCTCGGTCAGGAAAGGCAGCAGTTCCTTGTTGGTGGAGTAAGCCGCGTTCTCGGCCGCGCGGCGCGCGATGTAGGTCAGGCCGCCCGCACCCGGCACCAGGCCCACGCCCACTTCCACCAGTCCGATGTAGCTTTCCATGGCGACCACGCGGCGCTGCGAGTAAACCGCCAGTTCGCAGCCGCCGCCGAGCGCCATGCCGCGGATCGCTGAGACCACCGGCACGCCCGCGTAACGCAGGCGCAGCATCATGGTCTGCATCTCCTGCTCGGCGCCTTCGATCGCGCCCACGCCGGCCACCATGAAGGCGGGCAGCGTAGCCTGCAGGTCCGCGCCCACGCTGAAGGGTTCGTCACCCGACCAGATCACCAGGCCCTGGTAACTCTGCTCGGCCAGGTCCACCGCGCGCATCAGGCCCTCGACCACGCCGGGACCGATCGCGTGCATCTTGCTCTTGATGCTGGCGATCAGCACGCTGCCGGTCACGCTGGCACGGTTGTCGTCCAGCGTCCAGATGCGAATGGCCTCGTCCTCGTGCAGGGTGATGCCCGCGGTCTTGTATTTCGGGGAACCGTCACCCAGCAGGCTTTCGCGGAAGTACTGCAGTTCATAGACGGGCAGACGGCGGCGCGGCTGGAACTTGCCGGTCGTGGGGTTGTAGGAGCCTTGCGGCGTGTGCACGCCACCGGCTTTCACCACTGCGTCGCTGAACACCCACTTGGGCAGCGGTTCCTTGCTGAGCGCCTTGCCCGCGTCGATGTCGGCCTGCACCATCTTGGCGACTTCCAGCCAACCGGCTTCCTGCCACAGCTCGAAGGGGCCTTGTTTCATGCCGAAGCCCCAGCGCATGGCCAGATCCACGTCGGCCGCGGTCTCGGCGATGGTCGCAAGGTGCACGGCCGCGTAATGGAAGCTGTTGCGCAGGATGGCCCAGAGGAACTGGCCCTGCTTGCCTTCGGCGTTGCGCAGCAGCTTGAGGCGCTCGCCCGCGGGCTTCTTGAGCATGCGCTCGTAGACCGCGTCGGCCTTTTCGCCGCCCGGCACGTAGTCCTTGCCCTCGAGGTCGAAGCGCAGGATGTCGCGCCCCACCTTTTTGTAGAAGCCCGCCTTGCTCTTCTGGCCCAGATTGCCCATCTCGATCAGGGTCTTGAGCACGGCCGGCGTGCCGAAGCTGCCGTAGAAGGAGTCGCTCTTCTCGTCCAGGTTGTCCTGCAGCGTCTTGATCACATGGGCCATGGTGTCCAAGCCCACCACGTCGGCGGTACGGAAGGTGCCGCTGGAGGCGCGCCCCAGCTTCTTGCCCGTGAGGTCATCCACCACGTCGTAGCTCAGGCCGTAGTTCTCCACCTCCTTCATCGTGGCCAGCATGCCCGCGATGCCCACGCGGTTGGCGATGAAGTTGGGTGTGTCCTTGGCGCGCACCACGCCCTTGCCCAGGCTGCTGGTGACAAAGGTTTCGAGCTGGTCGAGGATCTCGGGCCGGGTGGTCGGCGTCGCGATCAACTCCACCAGGTACATGTAGCGCGGCGGGTTGAAGAAGTGGATGCCGCAAAAGCGTGGCTTGATCTCGGCCGGCAAGGCTTCGGACAGCTTGGTGATCGACAGGCCCGAGGTGTTGGACGCGACGATGGCGTGCTTGGCCACGTGCGGCGCGATCTTCTTGTACAGATCGAGCTTCCAGTCCATGCGCTCGGCGATGGCCTCGATGATGAGGTCGCATTCACCGAGCAAGCCCAGGTTTTCTTCGTAGTTGGCGGCCTGGATCAGCGCCGCGTCGTCGGCCACGCCCAGCGGCGAGGGCTTGAGTTTCTTGAGGTTGTCGATGGCCTTCTGGACGATGCCGTTCTTGGGACCTTCCTTGGAGGGAAGGTCGAACAGCACGACCGGCACCTTGACGTTGACCAGATGGGCCGCGATCTGCGCGCCCATCACGCCCGCGCCGAGCACGGCGACCTTGCGGACTTGAAATCGGGACATGGTGATGTTCCTTGTTGTGTTGGTTTACTGAACCCGGTTCCAGACCTGGGTTCGGTAGAAGGGACCGAGGTAGCCACGCACCTGCAGCTTGGCCCCGCCCTCGATGGGCGTGAGCTTGAGCTTGTAAGTCTTGCCTTTTTCCGGGTCGAGGATCTCGCCGCCTTCCCAGATGGTCTCGCCCTTGGCCTGTTTGGCACCGCGGATGATTTCAAGGCCGACCATGGGCTGGCCCTTGCGGTCGTCCTCGCATTTCAGGCAAGACGCCTTGGGGTCCGCGCCCTTGCGCAGCAACTGCTCGATGCGGCCCGCCAGCACGCCACCGGCCTCGGTGATGGCGATCAGGCTCTTGACCTCGCCGGTTTCGTCATCGATGGTGTGCCACTTGCCCACGGGGGTGTTCTGGGCCGAGGCCGCCGCGGCGGCCAGCCCCAAGCTCAGAGTCAGCAAAAGCTTGCAATAGCTGCGCATCTCGGTCTCCTTCTTCTTGGACGTCGTGATCAGGCCAGGGCCAGGTGGGTGTCCATCAGGGACTTGGAGCCCGCGCGGGCCGTGCGCATCAGCGTCGCCGTCTCGGGGAAGAGCTTGGCGAAGTAGAAGCGCGCGGTCTGCAGCTTGGCCTGGTAGAAGGGATCGGTGTCACCGGCGGCGATTTTCTTGAGCGCGACGGAGGCCATGCGTGCGAAGAAGTAGCCGAACACCAGGTGGCCCGCGACGCGCAGGTAATCCACGGCGGCGGCACCCACTTCGTCAGGGTTCTGCATGCCCTTGAAGCCGATTTCCATGGTGAACTTGGTCATCTGCTCGGCCAGCACGCCCAAGGGGCTGATGAACTCGCTCATCTTCTCGTTCACGCCCTCTTCCTCGATCAGCGCGCCGACGAGCTTGCCGAACTTCTTGAGCGTCGCGCCGTTGTTGCCCAGGATCTTGCGGCCCAGCAGGTCCAGGGACTGCACAGTGTTCGTGCCTTCGTAGATCATGTTGATGCGGGCATCGCGCACGAACTGCTCCATGCCCCATTCCTTGATGTAGCCGTGGCCGCCAAAGACCTGCTGGCACATCACGGTGGCCTGGAAGCCGTTGTCCGTCAGGAAGGCCTTGATGATGGGCGTGAGCAGGGCCAGCAGTTCGTCGCTGTCCTGGCGCACCTTTTCGTCGGGGTGGTAGAGGTGCTGGTCCAGCAGCAGCGCGCAGTAGCAAGCCAGGGCACGGCCGCCTTCGGCGTAGGCCTTGGCGGTCAGCAGCATCTTGCGCACGTCCGGGTGCACGATGATGGGATCGGCTTCCTTGTCCTTGGCCTTGGTGCCGGACAGGCTGCGCATCTGCAGGCGGTCCTTGGCGTAGGCCAGGGCGTTCTGGTAGGCCACCTCGGTCAGTCCCAGCGACTGGTTGCCCACGCCCAGGCGGGCGGCGTTCATCATCACGAACATGGCCTGCAGGCCCTTGTGCGGCTGGCCCACCAGGGTGCCCACCGCGTTGTCCAGGATCATCTGGCAGGTGGCATTGCCGTGGATGCCCATCTTGTGCTCCAGACCACCGCAGTAGATGCCGTTGTGCTCGCCCAGGGAACCGTCGGCCTTGAGCTTGTACTTGCTGACCGCGAACAGGCTGATGCCCTTGCTGCCCTTGGGCGCGTCGGGCAGGCGGGCCAGCACCAGGTGAATGATGTTCTCGGTGAAGTCGTTGTCACCCGAGCTGATGAAGATCTTGGTGCCGTTGATCTTGTAGGTGCCGTCGGCCTGGGGTTCGGCCTTGGTGCGCAGCAGGCCCAGGTCGGTGCCGCAATGCGGTTCGGTCAGGCACATGGTGCCCAGCCATTCGCCGCTGACCAGCTTGGGCAGCAGTTGCTTCTTCTGCTCGTCGGTGCCGTGGGCCTGCAGGCACTCGTAGGCACCGTGCGACAGGCCGGGGTACATGGTCCAGGCCTGGTTGGCCGAGTTCATCATCTCGTACATGCACTGGTTGATCACGAAGGGCAGGCCCTGGCCACCGTACTCGGGATCGCAGGACAGAGCGGCCCAGCCGCCTTCAACGTACTGCGCATAGGCTTCCTTGAAGCCCTTGGGCGTGGTGACCTCGCGCGTCTGCGGGTTCAGCGTGCAGCCTTCCTGGTCGCCGCTGATGTTGAGCGGGAACAGCACTTCGGCGGCGAACTTGCCGCCCTCTTCGAGCACGGCATTGATGGTGTCGGTGTCCGTGTCGGCGTGGCGCGGGATCTGCTTGAGCGCATCGCTCACGTTCAGCATCTCGTGCATCACGAACTGCATGTCACGCAGGGGCGGGTTGTAGCTGGGCATGGTGTACTCCTTGTGTGTTCGAAGGTTGGATTAAAGAACCGGTATGTGTAAGCCTGATGGAAGCACCGCTGTATCTTGTGATGTGCGGCAGGCTCACGGACCGCCGGACGAATATCGCGCCAGGATCTGCTCGAACGCCCTTTGTGCGCGCTCGATGGACCCCGGCGTCTGAAGAAAACGCGCCTCATAGTGAACGGACAAAATCAAACCGTGGATCTCGAAGCAAATCTGCCGCTCATCCGCGTCGGCCACCAGCTGACCCTCTTCCTTGGCGAGGGTCGCGGCGCGCTCCACCGCCGCCAGCCAGACCCGCACCGACGTGGCCAGGGCGTCGCGCACGGGGCCGGGCCGGTCGTCGAAGTCGATCGCGCCGCTGATGAAAATGCAGCCCGACTGGATTTCCTCCGTCACCCGCTTCATCCAGTTCTCGAACAGCGCGCGCAAGCGCGGCAGGCCACGCGCTTCCTTGATCGCCGGATAGAACACCTCCTGCTCGAAGCGCTGGAAGTATTCATGAATGACGGAAATCTGCAACTCCTCGCGTGAACCGAAATGCGCGAACACGCCGGACTTGCTCATGCCGGTGGATTCGGCCAAGGCGCCGATGGACAATCCTTCCAGCCCCGCCTGGGCCGCCAAGCTCAGCGCGGCATCGAGGATGACCAGCCGGGTCTGCTGCCCCTTGTGCAGGACACGGCTCGGCACCGCATCAGGGGCGGCACTGCGGCGGCGGACGGTCTTGCGGCCGGAATCGGCGACTTGAGGCATGGAGAAAAATAAAACGAACGATCGTTCTATTTTGCCTCAAAAATTGTCCCCGTCAATCTTGCGCCCATCCGACCGGGCCTCGGTCGGGCGCGCGCCTTCCGCCGCACTTTCCGATCCTCCCCGCAGCCTTCAGTACTGCGAACTGGGCCCGAAGGGTCGCGGCGGGAAGTGCACGGTGCGCGCGGCCGGGCGGTCGTAGGCGTGGCGCAGGTAGATCAGGAAGCGGTTGGGCGCGTAATCTGGCGAGCGGTCCAGCTCGGCCACCCCACCCAGGAAGGTGCGCGCGCTCAGTTGGTATTCGGACGAGAGGGCCAACGAGCGCCCCGTGCCCCGACTCGGGCCGCCGTCGTGGAAGGCGTTGATGCCTGCAGCAACCGCGTCGTCCTGCAAGTTCGCGTCGGTTGGGTAATAAGGCGCGCGCGCCATCGTCGACCAGGAGGTGGACACCGAGGCCCGCGCCAGCCAGGACCACCGTTGCGTACGCTCGCCATAACTCACGGGCAGCGCCAGCGAGCGGTAGCGCCGCGGGCTGTAGTAGCCGCCATGGCCATAGGTGTACTCGCCATTGTTTTCAGAGAAATGCCAGACCATGCCGGTCAGGCCGAACTGCAGCAGGCGGTCGTCTTCGTTGATGACACGCACCTGAGCACCCGCCATCAGCTGCAGGCGGTCGTTGTCCAGGACGTCGCGCCCGCTGAGCCGGTGCAGCCCCAGGGAGGACCAGGCGCCGTAACGGCCCCCCTCGTCCAGGCTCAGGCCCAGGCGCACGCCTGTCGCCTGCACGCCGCCCCAGGTGCGACCGGTGCGCGGGTCGCGCGCGCCGGCATAGGACAAGACGCTGCCGGTCACCGGGCGACGCGACAGGTCGAACGAATAACCGAAAGGGCCGAGATCACCCTTGTGCAGGATGCCGCCCACCCAACCCTGGACCGGAAAACCGATGGGCGTGGTGCCCAGGTCATAGCGTGTGGCGCCGCGCTCCAGGCCCACATTCAGGGCGAGGCCCTCGACCTGCCGTGGCGAGGCACTGTCGCAGTCGGCCTGCGCGGCGCACAGGGCCGCGCTGCCGAACTGCTGCCGGTCATAAGCGTTGGCTCGCGACCAGTCGAAGCGCCCCGCGTCCAGCCGCACCAGATCGGCCCGCAGAGCCCAACGGCCTTCCTCGCGCTCGGGGAACAGCCATTCCATGGGCAGCTCCGTCGCCTCGTAGCGCGACACGCCCGCCGTGCCTGAGCGCGCGCGGTGGTCGATGCCGGCCGACAACCAGGTGGTGTCGCGGTCCAGCAGCTCCTTCAAGCTGCGGTCATCCCCAGCGCTGTTCGCCGGGTCGGCCGCGAGTGCGCGCCGCTGGTAGTCGATGGCCAGGCCCATGCGCCCTTCTTCGCGCGCCAGTCGCGCCGCGTAAGCCAGGATGCGCGCGTGCGATGGATCCGGCTGTTCGGCCAGCCGCGCCTGGATCACATGCCAGGCGCGTTGCGTGTCGCCCAAGGCAAGCAGGGCGGCGACGAGGTCGGCGGCCTGGTCGGGCGTGGCCTCTTGAATCTGGTCGAGTTGTGCGTCGATCAGCACGCGTGCCTCCGCATGGCGACCGCCGGCCACCAGCAGCTCGATCAAACCCAGCACGGCTTCGCGGTGATCGGGGTCGTCGCGCAACAAGGCGCGGTAGTCGGCCTCGGCGCGCGCGGGGTCCAGCCGAGCCTCGCGGGCGATGCGGCGCAACTGCAGGCGGCGCTGCAACTCCCGGATGCTGGCATCGCGCCGCGCCGGGGCGATGCCGTCCAGCGTGGCCAGGGCCGCGCTGTCCCGTTCCAGACCGGACTGGTACAGCGCGTAGGCATGCAGCGCGCCCGCGCGGTCCGCTTCGTCCAGGGGGCGCGAGACGCGCGAGAGCAAGGCGGTGAACAGCGCGTCGCCCTGATCCGGGTCACCGCGCGCGGCATACAGGCGCGCCAGCCGCAGGCGCAGCCAGGGATCGTCGGCATCGTCGCGCGCGGCCCGTTCCAACAGCCGCAAGGCTTCGTCGTCGCGACCCTGGGCCAAGGCCTGGGCCGCCTGCTCTTGACGGAGGGAGGCACGGCCTGCCGCCACGCTGGCCAGCAAGTCGTCTTGGGGGCGGTCCAGTCGGCTCAGCAGGACCCGCGCATCGCGCTCGCGGCCCTGGCGCAAGTACAGCCTCACCAGCGCCTCGGTCGTGCCCGCATGGTCGGGCATGTGTGCCAGCGCCAGCTTCAAGTGCCGTTCCGCGTCCGCGTCGCGCCCCTGGGCCAGCGCCCTGTCCGCCTGTTCCCGATAAAGGTCGGCGCGGACCGACGCCACGGTGGCCCGCAGCGCTTGCGGATGATCCAAGCTGCTGAGCAGGACCCTCACATCCCGCTCGCGACCCTGACGCAAGTACAGCGCAACCAGCGCCTCGGTCGCCCCCGCATGGTCTGGCGTCAGTGCCAAGGCCTGCTTCCAGTGCCGTTCGGCATCCGAGTCACGGCCCTGAGCAGCGCGCAAGCGTCCCAGCAGCACCCAGGCGGCAGGCTCGGCCGGGTCGATGGCGATCGCCTCGTTCAGGCGGGCCTCGGCCCGCGCGTCGTCGCGCACATCGAAAGCATCCCCCCCCTCACGCATGGCGCCCCAGTAGCGGGACACCGCCAGCAACTCGCCCCAGCGGCTGTTGGCCGGGTCGCGGGCCTGAGCCCTGCGGAACTGCACCTGGGCCTCGGCATGCCGTCCTTGGCGCATGCGCAACAGGCCCAAGCCGCCCAGCACCTCGGCGTCGTTCGGCCGCGCCGCCAAGGAGCGCAACAACAAGACCTCGGCCTGCTCACGCCGGGTCGGGTCGTCCTGTTCCAACAGGGCCAGGCCGGCACGGCCCGCGCGGTACGCCGGGTCGGCTTGCAGGGCGCGCTCACGTGCGATCGTCGCGCGCAAACCCGCCAGATGCGCCTGCACCGTGCTGTCCGGCACTTTTTCCTGGGCCAGATAGGTTTCGATCAGCGCCAGGCTGGCGGGCTGCGGCGGCAGGCGCAGCATGGCGCTGCGCCAAGCCGTGCGCGCGGGGCGTTCCAACTGTGGGTCCTGGCTCAGATCGCGCAGCACCTGCAGAGCGGCGGCATCGTCGGGCTGGCGCGTGGTGACATGCTCGGCCCAGGCCAGCCGGTAGCGCGGCGTGTCGGGGTAGGTGGCCATCAGTTCTTGCAGGCCGGTCAAGGCTGGCTCCCAGCCCTGCTCGGTGGCGGCCACGATCTGCCAGTACTCGAGCGCGAGATCGCCGGTGGGCGGCCCCACGGGGTAGATCTGGCGCAGCAGTGCCAGGGCCGGTTCAGGCTGCCCCTCGCGCGCCCAGGCCCGCGCCTGCGCCAGCTTGGATTGGTCCGCGCCCTCCAGTCGGAACAAGGTATCGAGCCGGGCGATGTCTGGATGCAGGGGCTGCAGGGCGCGCAACCGCGCCAGCGACAGGCGCGCCGCTTCGGGCTGCCCAGCGCGCAACTCGATGTAGCTCAGTTGGGCATGGGCGTCTGGATCGTTGGGCGCGACGCGCAGCAACTTGGCCAGCGCCTCGCGCGCCCGGTCATCGCGGCCGCGTTCCTGCCAGAGCTTGACCTGCGCGAGCAGGGCTTCTTGCGCCGCTGGGCTGTCGTCGCCCGGGGCCGCACGCGCCGCTTCGCCGGCCGCGCCGCACAAGAAAGCGAGCAGGAGGGCCCCAATGCGCGCGCGTTGGCTCAGGGCGCGACGCATGACCAGCGAGGCAACAAGGCGCCGTCGGGCGCGAAACGGTACAACCCTTCGAACCAGCCCAGTCCGAACAAGGCGAGCACCTGGTCGTAGTAGTTGTCACGGCCCGCAAACACCGGCCCCAGGGGCGGACGCGACAGACGCTGACGCTGGGCCTCGGCGGCCTGCGCCTGCCCCATAGCCTGCAGCAGGGGCAACAGCGCCGCCGAGAAACCGGCCGGGCCAGCACCTTCCACCCGCCCCTTGCTCGTGTCCACCCGCAAGGGCGGCTCCCCAGTGGTGACGAGCTGCCGCACCATGGGCGCGAATGCGTCCAGCAAGGTGCCCCGGGCCGGGTCGGCCTCGTGCATCATGCCGACCCACAGGTAGACACGGATGGCGTCGTAACTGCCCACGCCCTGCGTGCGCGGGTCGGCGGCGAAGCCCCCGGCGCGGTGCAGCACCCAGTCCGGCGCGTAGCCGCGCGGCGCGGACCCGAGCAGGACGGCCAGGGCGCTGTCCATGACCCGAGGCCATGCGGTATCGGGGTACAGCCGCGCCAGACGGCGCAGCAGTTGCGGCGGCACATAGCTCGGGTTCAGCCGGTAGCTGCCGGCCTCGGTGCCCGAACCGGGCGCGAAGCCCCGCGGCCCGGGCAAGAGCGTGGGCCCCAGCGGAGCGATGTCCGCCACCTCCTCGCGCAGCACGCGCGCGCCCAGAGCCTGGGCCAGCTGGGCGTAACGCGGCTCGCCCCAGAGGCGGGCCGCCTCGCCCAGGGCGTACACGATCCAGAGGTCGGCGTCGGAAGCGGCGTTGTCGTCGATCACGCCCCAGCTGACCTGCCCCGCCGCGTCCACGCGCCGCCCCCACAACCAGGCCGGCAGGCGCGCGGCCAGATCGCCGGCTGCCAGGTTGTCCTGGGTCCAGCGCAGCAGGCGGTCAAAGGTTGGACGGTCGTTCGCGACCAGGGCAAAGAACAGGCCATAGGACTGACCTTCGGAAACGGTCTGCTGCCGGGGCGTGGACGCGTCGATGACACGGCCATCCGCACTGATGAAGTGGTCCCGGAAAACCGCCCAGGCGGGCCAATGCGCGTCGGCCGGGGCTGACAGCGGCGTGGCGGTCCGCGGCGTCACCGGGCAGGCCGTGGCCATGGTGCCTGGGTCGGCCACGGCCGCACCGGGCAGCGCTACCTGGGCTGCGCACCACAGCAATACCATGAAGGACCCGCGCCGCTTCATGCCCGAGCGCGCCCCCGACGCAAGCGCAGGGCCAGCCACAGTTTCCACAAAAGCAGCAGGCCCGTGGCGGCCAAGCCCAGCAGAAGCAGGCCCAACAGCGTGGGGTGCTCCCACAACCAATGGCCCATGACCATCCAGAACGGCAGCACGCCGATGGTGTAGGTCGGCCCGACCGCGATGCTCTCGACCTTCACGGCATCACGCCCCGTGATCCCATCCCTCAAGCTGCGCACGAGGACTACGCTGCCGTGCATGGCACCAGCCTGGGTCTCCAACGCGTCCAGCAGCTTGGGCAGGTCGCGGGTTTCGCCCGCCGTCACGGCCACCACGCTGCGACCGGATGTCAAGGGAGATTCAAAGCCCAGCAACGCGGCCAGGGGGCCAGTGCCTTCGATGTGTTCCTGCGTCGCGGCGGCCGGCTCGCGCGGCAGGCCCAAGCCGCCGTACAAGGCCGAGACCGGGCGCGCTGGCTGGCTGACGCGGCGCTGCGTGCCCATGACCATGGCAGGCAAGTGTGTGCTCCAGTCCTGCAGCAGTCGCTGGCCGGGTGCAGCGCCGATCAGCAACAGGTCGCGGTCCCGCACCGTGGCCACCTGCTGCGGCCCCACCACCGCGACCCGCGTGGCCGGGTAACCTGTGGATTCGCCCATGCGGCCCAGCAAGGTGAGCAGGGTTTCGATGTCTTCGCGGCCCGGCTGCTCGGGCATCACCACCGCCGTCTGGGACAGGTCTGCGTAGCGGGTGAAGGGGAAGCCCAGGGAGGCAAAATGGCTGAGTTGCGGCAGCTCGGCGTAATGCGGGTAACCCGAAAAGTCGATCGTCGAGTCGGGGTCGATCGCACCACGCGCGTTGTCCACGGCAGGGTTTTCGCAGTCACCGCCGCGGTGCGTGGCGAAGGAATAGGCGTACTGCAGCTGGCTGCGCGGCGCGAGCTGGAAGGGCGAGACCATCACGCGCTGGCGCTCGACGGCCAGGCCCCGGTCCATCAAGGGTGGGGCCCAGGATCGGTCCGCGCTGCGGCCGGGCTCGGAGGCGCGCAGGTTGAAGGCCTGCACCAGTGCATCGTTCAGGCTCATGGTCATGCGCGATTCGCTGGCGCGCACGGGCGGTGTGTAGCGGAACTTCAGGTCCACCGGCACGCCCCGGCTTTTCCAGGTGTAGAGGTCGGGCGGGATGCGCAGGTCCACCCGGATGTGGTCGGGCTGGCGGCCCGCCGCCTGCAACTGCTGCGGCGCCTGCACCAGTTCACCAAAGGTCGTGGGGCGGTCCATGCGCACCCAGTTGGGTGCGTCGTAAGGCGTGCGCGTGCCGGGCGCAGGACTGGCCTGCACGGCCACTTGCGAACCCGACAGCCCGGTGGCGCCGCGCACCAGCGCATCGGCGGCGACCCGCAGGTCCTCGCCATCACGACCGCTGACGAGCAGCAGGCGCGACCACCCATCACCCGGATTGCTCTGCATGCTCAGGCCCGGCCCGTTGTAAGGCGGCTGCTGCGCCAGCCAGGCCGGGCGCTCGCTGTTGGTCGCGAAGACCAGCGCGTGCCCCGGGGGCGGCGCGCCATCCACGCCGTCCAAATGGGCCGTGAAGCGCGCACCGCGCCAGGCCGCCAGTTGCCCAAACCACGAGGCCGTGATGCCTGCGGCGCGCAGCGTGTCGGCGGACGGCTGCGCGGCGAACACAAAGGGCAGATTCAGCCGCCCCAGATCGCGCGGATCAAAGAAGGGCTCGGGCAGCGTGGCCAGGTTGTCGCGCAGCTCGATCGGGCGCACGGTCAGCTCCAATTCGCTGGCGCCGCTGACGTCGGCCCAGAGGCTGCTGTGCGTGGTGAGCTCGCAGTTTTGCGCGTAGTGGCCGACGAACTGCAGGGTCAGGCGGTTGAAGTCGACGATGAAACGCGGGTCGATCGGGACTTCTTGCGTCACGGGCTGACCGGCCTGGGCGGCCGTGAAAGACAAAGTGGTCATCAGCTCGTCGTTGAGCAGCACCTTGATGTGCGAATGCTCGGGAATCAAGGAGGGCGAATAGGCGTAGCGCAGGCGCAGCACGGCGCGCGTGACCAGCTCGTCGGCGCGCAGGCCGAAGTTGATGTCGGCCCGGCCTTCGGTGGTGCGCAGGCGGAAAGCGGTCTGGTTGCCCAGCTGGCCCAGGTTCAGGCGACGCACCTGGGTCGGTGGCGAGGACCTGGCTGCGCTAACCGCCGCCGGTGTGCCGGTCGGCGCGAGCAGGGCGGTGCTGGTGGCGCCAGATGCCGCCGCCACGACGGTCTGTGGCCAGGCGGGCACCGGGGTCAGCAGTGGCGCGGTGGCAAGCACGGTGAGCGCTGCAGCGCGCCCGATGGGCCGCAAGTTGGCGTAGGTCGATCGTTTCATGCAAATTCTTTGGGCTGAGGGGCGCCGCCCCGGGCGGGCGCCGGGCGGGGCTCGAGAGACTGCGGCGTGATGGGCCCGGGCATGCGCGGCAAGAAACTGCCGAGGCCCTCGGTGACGGCACGGATGGCGCGCGTGAGCGGCGCCGTGTGGGGAGAAACATGTTCGGCGACGCGCAGGTAGCCGTCCACACCGGTGCGCAGCACCTGGCGCAAGCCGGCCAGGGGGCGGTCCCGCCGCCGCCCCTCGGACCAAGTCAGCCAGGCATCCGCGCGTCCAAAGGTGCACTGCACCAGGGCCATCCGCTGCTCGGCGCTTTCCAAGGTCCAGCGCAGGCGCAGACGGGTGGCCGAGCTGCCGACCACCTGGGCTGGGAAGACATGTTCCTCCTCGCCGCGCCACAAGGACACCTGCACCGCCACCTGGACCGCCAAGCCCTGTTCGACCGGCACGGCGAGGGACAGGCCACCCTCGGAGAAATCCTCGGTCTCGCAACGCAGCAGCAGACCGTCGGGCCGGCGCAGCACGGCAGGCAATCGCATCTCCACGCGATGGGCGCGCCGCACTTGGCGGGTTTCGGATGCCACCGACATGGCCGCGCCCAGCAGCAGCACGTTGTAGCCCACCCAGAACAGGTTCAGCAGCGTGGTCGGGATCTCGTCCGCCGGTCCCCAGAACAGGCGCCAGAGACCAAAACCCAGCCCCAGCAGATTCAGGCCGATGATGACGAGGTAGGGCAGCGAGATGCGCCAGTCGAAGTAGTCGCGCTCGACCAGGCCGCCCTTGCCCGTGACGTTGAACTGGCCCTGGCGCGGGTCGATCAGGGCAGCCAGGGTGGGGCGCCAGATGTACCAGGCCAGCACGGTCTCGTAGACCTCGGCCCAGAAGGAATGGCGGTGCGCGCCCTGGATGCGCGAATTGGTGAGGTTGGCGTGCGCCATGTGCGGCAGCACATAAAGCAGCACGGCGATGGCCGGCGCGTAGATCACGTAGGCGTGAAACAGCAGGAAGGCCAGCGGCGCGGTCAGGAAGATCAGACGCGGCCCGCCGTTGAGGAAGTGCAGCATGGCGTTGCCGTAGCAGATGCGCTGCATCCAGCTCAGGCCCTTGCCCAGAAAGGGGTTGTCGATGCGGAAGATCTGCGCCATGCCGCGCGCCCAGCGCACGCGCTGGCCGATGTGGGCGGACAGGCTCTCTGTGGCCAGCCCCGCCGCCTGCGGCACATTGACGTAAGCCGTGTTGTAGCCCCGGCGCTGGAGCTTGAGCGCGGTGTGGGCGTCTTCCGTCACCGTCTCGACCGCGATGCCGCCCACCTCCAACAAGGGCTCGCGTTTGAGCACCGCGCAGGAGCCACAGAAGAAGGCGGCGTTCCACAGGTCGTTGCCGTCCTGGATCACGCCGTAGAACAGCTCGCCTTCGTTGGGCATGCTGCGAAACAGGCCCAGGTTGCGCTCGAAGGGATCGGGTGAAAAGAAGTGATGCGGCGTCTGCACCAAGGCCAGCTTGGGGTCGCGCAGGAACCAACCCATGGTGGCCTGCAGGAAGGAGCGCACCGGAATGTGGTCGCAATCGAAGATGGCGATGTACTCGCCCTCTGTGCGGGTCAGCGCGTGGTTGAGATTGCCCGCCTTGGCGTGCTTGTTGTCGGGGCGCACGATGTAGCCCACGCCGGCCTGCTCGGCGAACTGGCGAAAGGCCTCGCGGCGGCCGTCGTCGAGCAGCCAGACCTTGATCTTGTCGCGCGGCCAGTCGAGCCCCAGGGCCGCGTGGACCGTGGGCATGACCACGCTCAGCGGCTCGTTGTAGGTCGGGATGTACACGTCCACCGTGGGCCAGTCGCGCGTGTCCTTGGGCAGGGGCGCGGGCTTGCGCTTCAAGGGCCATGCCGATTGGGCGTAGCCCAGCAGCAGGATGATCCAGGTGTAGACCTCGGCCGCCAGCAGCAGCAGACCCCAGACCAGGTCCAGGCTCTCCTGCCAGTTCAGCGTCTCCGTAAAGCGCCACCAGAGGTAGCGCGAGGAGGCGGTGAGCGACAGCACGATCAGCAGCAGCGTCCCCACCGAACCCGGCACCTGCCGCACCAGCATGGCGATGGCCCACAGCAGGGTGACAAAGACCAGTTGGGCCAGGGTGTTGAACGGGGTCGTCACGCACAGCAAGGCCAGCACGGCGGCCAGGGCGTAAGCGAGGTAACGGATCAGCGGACGATCCCAGAGACCATGCGCGGCGAGGGACAAGGACATGGCGCCGGAACGCGCCTGCAGCCGCCGCAAGTCGGATCGCGCGGGCTGCAGCGACGCCAAAGCGCGACGCAGCCAGGCAGTGGCCGCCCGCGCGGGTCGGCGCACCGCAGCGCCGAGCAAAGCCCCAGCCGCTCGGGGCCGTTGCTGGGGCGATACCCGCACCAAGAGCAACCACAGCACTTGCAGGGGCACGCGCAGCAGGTCGCCCAGGCGCGGGCGACGCAGGTTCACGTGGGGAAAGCAGGCCGCGAGCGCATCGCGCCAGCCGGCCACGGTCGTCAGCGGGGCCTGGCGAAACAGCAGGGACAGCAGTTGGTCATGCCAGGCCAGACCAGGGGGCAGGCCAGCCGCGCGCGCCAGGCGCCGCAGGAGGGACGACAAGGCGGCGGCCGGTTTGATCACGCGCGTTGTTCCGGGGCCGGCGCCAGCGCCTGGCCCCCCTGCATGCCCTGAACGATCTGCCCGAGCCGCGCCAGCGTCCACGTCCCCAGCGCGGCATGGTCGTGGGCGGCCTGGCTGCGCGGCGCGAAGTCGAACACCGTCTGCTTGCAGGCCAGGGCCTCTCGCAAGGACTCGTCACGGTGCACGAGGACTGGCGAGAAGACCGGCTTGTACTGCGTGCGCAACAGCAGGGCAATGTCGCGGTCGAGCTGACGCGCGGGGTCGAAGCCGTTGAGCACGATGACCACCTCGGGCGAGGCGCGCCCGCCGAAGCCTTGGTGGCGCGCGCGGTCCACGAAGCGGGTGGCGTGGGCGTAGGACAAGGTGTCCGGCGCGCACAGCATCAGCACAAGATCGGCGGCGGCCAACACCTGGTCTCGCCAGGCCGAGGGCCCGGCGGGCGCATCACAGACCACGACCGCGCCGTCCTCGAACTGCAACTCACCCAGACGGTCGCGCAGCCAGCCCGGGCGTTCCCCCAGCCACTGGGCCAGGCCCGCGAGCGCGCGGCCCTCGTCCAGCGTCCCAAATGGCAGGAAATGCCGCCCCTGGCTGTCACGCCAGGCGGCGGTCTGCCAGTCCTGGCCGTCCAGCACGTGCCGGGCCCAGCCCCCCTCTTCCGCCCAAGCCATGCCGAAATGCAGGCGCAAGGCATTGGCCGGACAGACATCGAGCGCCAGGGCCGTGCGCGGCTGCGCGGCGAGGGCGGACGCCAGATGCGCCACGGTGGTGGTGGCACCCGCGCCACCGGTGGCACCCAGGACTGCGACGACCCTCACACGCGGCTTCGCTCTCTGCCTTCACTGGCCGTTCGGCCGGGCGGACAGGTTTTCGACTTCGGCCAGCAAGGGCCAGCGGGCGGCCGCGACCCGGGCGGCTTCTTCGCGCACCAACTCACGGTAGTGGTGGGAGCGCGTCGCCGCGCCCACATGCGCGTAGAGCTGGTTCACATCGTTTCCCGGAGCGCCGCTTGCACTGAGGGGGTCGGAATATCGAGTCGGAACAGCCATCGGGAAACAGGAAACCAAGCAGGGAAAACCCGATTATGTTACAAATCAAGCAATGGTTGTAACAATAAATCCCCATTCCAGACACGGTCTGCGCATCGGACATCTGGCGCCCGTGCTGAATTTGGAGCAGGGAAAGTTGTACGCCATCGCCGCGGAGGACGACGGGGCAGCAGCAGCCCTGCTCTGGCACACCCTGCTGGACGCCTCGGCACAGGAGCGGCCGGCCAGCCTGATTTCAGCGCCCGGCATTGCCGAGAACCTCGCACAAACCCGGCTGTGGCAACGCGTTCAGAACGCCCTGTCCCACAAAACCCTCACGGTGTTTGAAATGGAGCCCGCGCCACGCGCAACCCTTCCGCCCTCGTCGGCGGAACAACAGGTCCGCGTGCGCCGCGTGGCGCACGACTTGGCGCACCAGGCGCGGCGTGGCGGCCAGACGCCCGGCTTGCTGGTCATCAACGGCGCCGAAACCCTGTTCCCCGCGCTGGACGAGGCCACGCTGCGGTTCTGGCGCGCGCACGCCGAACAGGCCGATTGCGCCGTGGTCCTGCTGTTTCGCGAACACGCCCGCGCGCTGGCCGCACTGAGGCCGCTGGTCGCGGCCTTTGCCGGCCTGATCGAACTCAAAAGCCGCCACGGCGCGACCACATTGGGCATTTTTCACTGGTTCCACCCGGAAGGCCTGCGGATGGACCGCAGCGTGCCGCTGCGCCTCGACGCCCAGGGCATGCTGCAAGCCGAGGAAGCGGGCCCCGACAGGCCAGGCCGCGAGCTGGCGCCCAGCACTGCGCTGGCCCCCGCCGCCGACGAAACACAGTTCATCGCCATGCGCTCGGTCTTCGCGCCGCAGGAGAAAGCCCCCTCGGGCTGGCGCATCACCGACGACGACCCGGGCCTGCTGCAGGCGCTGGGGGTGGAGGCGGTGGCCGCGACCTTCGTGCTGGCCTTCACGCCTGCCACTGACTTCGACGCGTGGGCGCGCTGCATTTTCGACCTGCGCAAGCGCGGCGGACCGCGGGTCAAGATCCTGGTGCGCGAGGTCGGCTCGCGCCTGCGCTACAACCAGGAGACGCTGGCCGTGCGGCTGGGCGCCAACCTGGTGGTGCCGGCCGAACTCAGCACCACGCGTTTTCTCAGCCTGAGCACCATGGTGCAAGGCCAGGTCTTCCCGCACAGCCTGCCCTCGAGCTACGAACAAGCACTGCAACAAGCCATGCCCGAGCAGGAGCGTGGCTACCTGCCACCGGCCGAATTCACGCGCGCGGTGCGCACCGCGCTGGCCCAGAGCCGGGTGCTGGGCGTGCAGGTGGCGCTGCTGCGCCTGCCCTTGGCCTACGGCCTGCTGCCCCTGGACGCCCTGCGCTACTGCAAGATCAAGCGCGCGGGCGACCTCTGCTGCGCCGATCAAGCCAGCATCTACCTCTTCCTCTATGCCTGTCGTGAGAACGACGTGGACGCCACCCTGGGCCGCCTCTTCACCCTGCCCGTGGGTGAGCTCTTCACCGGCGACGACCGCCTGCTCTCGGCGCGCGCCATCGAGGACGCGCTGCGGGAGCTGGACACCCGTCACACCAGCGCTCGTTTCCCCGACCTGGGCGGCGAACTGGCGCGCCTGATGGACACGCCCATGACCTGGGCCGGGCAGCCCGCTCCCCAGAATGGGACCGCGCGGCCCGAAACCACCGCCGCGCCAGGGTCGCACCCCAGGTCGAACTACACGGCACGCGACATGGCCCGCTATCCGGCGCCGCCCCCGGCCGTGCCGGCCCCGCTGGCCCTGCGCACCGCGCCCCGCGCCGAGTCCGAGTCCGAGTCCGAGTCCGAGTCCGAGTCCGAGTCCGAGTCCGCCGCCAGCACCCAGCCTCCAGCTTCCCCCGTACATCCATGACCTTCACAGTTGCCCTGCTGATCTTCGCCCTGGGCGTGCTGATCGGCCACCATCTGCACCGCCCCCTGGGTGCGCTGAGAACCCTGCTGCGCCGCCGTCGCTACCAGTGGGAGGTGCTGCGCCCGTGGACACCCGGCCCGCGCAGCCCAGGGGCCAAGCCCAAGGCCCTGCCCCCTGCTGCTGCACGAACCCCGAACCAGCACGCCCACCCATCGCGCGGTGCCCAGCCCCATGATTGAACCGCCCCGTACCGGCCCGGCCCCGGTGGCGCACGGTCCCGCGTCCCCTGCAGCGTCGATCCAGCTCGGCGGCTGGAGTTTCTATTTCATCGCCAAGTTTCTGCTCCACGGACGCGGGCTGATCGACTTCCACGCGCTCGAAAACCTGGCCTTTGCCGCCGCGCTGCTGGCGCCCCTGCCACCGGCCTGGCGGCGGCTGCGCCTGGTGCTGGCCGTGCCGGTGGCGGTGGCGTTGCTCTACCACGAGTCCTGGCTGCCGCCCTTTTCCCGGCTGTGGTCGCAGGCCACCTTGCTCACGGATTTCAGCGCCGACTACCTGCTGGAACTGGCCGGGCGCTTCGTGAACGTGGAAGTGGTCGCCCTGCTGGTGCTGGCCTGGGCGGCGCAGCACATCGTGTCGCGCTACATCCGGGTGGGCGTGCTGGTCACCGCCGCCCTGCTCGTCCTTGCGGTCATGCCATACACCCAGATGCTGGCAAAGGGCCCTTCATTGGCCAGTGCGGGCGCCCTGCCCGCCACCACGGCGCAGCGCGATCAGGGACCGGATGCCCTGCTGCGTGACTTCTACGCGGCCGAGGCGCGCCGTGTCGTGTCGTTGCCAGACTTGGCAGCCAGGGGTGAGGCCCCGCCCTTCGACCTCGTGTTCCTGCATGTCTGCTCCCTGTCCTGGGACGATCTGCAGTTCAGCGGGCTGGACGGGCATCCGCTGTGGTCCCGCTTCGACGCGCTGTTCACCCGTTTCAATTCAGCGGCGTCCTATAGCGGGCCCTCGGCCATCCGCATCCATCGCGCGCTGTGCGGGCAGACGCCCCACCAAGGCCTGTACGACACCGCTGCGGACAGCTGTTATCTGTTCCCGAACCTGAAGCGCGCCGGTTTCACGCCCGAGCTGGCGCTGAACCACGATGGGCATTTCGATGACTTCCTGTCGGTGCTGCGCCGGCAGGGGCTGAACGCGCCACCGCTACCCTTGGAAGGCACGCCCGTCCCGCAACGTGGCTTCGACGACTCCCCCATCCACGACGATCTCGCCGTGCTCGCGCGCTGGCTGGACGGACGCACGCACCGCGACCCGGATCAGAGCACGCAGGCACGCGCGGCGCTCTACTACAACACCATCAGCCTGCACGATGGCAACAAGCTGAGCACCGGCGCTCGGCTGGACGCCGCAGCCAGCTACCGCCTGCGCGCGGGCAAGCTGTTCGACGACATCAACGCCTTCCTGAACCTGCTGGAGCAGAGCGGACGACGGGTCATCGTGGTGCTCACGCCCGAGCACGGCGCCGCGCTACGCGGCGACCGCTACCAGATCGCCGGGCTGCGGGACATGCCGACGCCGCAGATCACCAACGTGCCCGTGGGCGTGAAGGTCATCGGCGCGCGCCGCGAAGACGCGGCCTTGCGCATCGACCAGCCCAGCAGCTACTTGGGCCTGTCGCAATTGCTGGCCCAACTGATCGCCACGCCGCCCTACCCAGCGCAGCAGGACGCGTCCGCTGCCGCGTCGGCGGGATTCCGCATGGCCGACTACGCTCGGCAACTGCCCGCCACCCACTACGTGGCCGACAACGACGGCACGGTGATGCTGGCCTTGCCCGACGCGGGCAGTGACACGGGTGCCGGCCACTACCTGGTCCAGCGCAAAGGCCAAAGCTGGCAGGACTATGCGCCTTGATCGGGTCCTGTTCGGCCTGCGGCTCTGGCCTTGCTGGGCCGCGCTGGCGCTGTCGGCGGTCTTGGCCCCGTCGGCGCGGGCCGAACTGAACGCATCGAATCAGCCCACCGCACCCCCCACGGAGCGGACCCGCCTGGTCAGCTTCGCCCCCCCGAACGGGCAAGCCACGCTGCGACTGCGCCCGAGCCAGCCCGCGCCACCCTGGTTCTTTGGTCTGCGCGCCGACGAACAGGTGACGCGGGCCACGTTGCGACTGAGTCACAGCTTCTCACCGGGGCTCACCCCCGGGCGCGCGCAAATCCGGGTGCTGCTCAATGGCCAGGTGGTCGCCACGCTGCCGATGCCCAGGGCACCAGCACCGGATGGCCAAGGCCGGCCGGGTGGCGTCACGCGCGAGATCCCGCTGGCCCCCTCGGCCCTGGGCCGCTACAACCAGCTGCGTCTGGAACTGCTGGGCCAGGAAGCGGCCACCGACACCTGCCCCGCGCCAAGCGCCACCGCACCGGCCGACGCAACGTGGGTGGACATCGCCTCCGACAGCAGACTCAGCCTGACCGTGCGGCCCCAAGCCGTCGAGAAAGACCTGGCGCTGCTGCCCGAGCCCTTTTTCGACCCCGCCGACACGATGCCGCCCCGCCTGCCCTTTGTGTTCGCGGCTACCCCCACGGACGCGGCGCTGCGGGCCGCAGGCATGGCCGCGTCCTGGCTGGGCGTGCTGGCCGACTGGCGCAAACCACGCTTTCCCGTCCACCTCGACACCCTGCCCCCGGGCCATGCCCTGGTGTTCGCCACCAACACCGAAAGCCCAGCTTTCCTGGCCGCGCCTGGCCTGGCCCAGCCGCCCTTTACCGGTCCTGAGTTGCGCCTGCTCGACCATCCGCGTGATCCCACGGCCAGGCTGCTGCTGATCGGTGGACGGGATGGTGCAGAACTCGTGCGCGCGGCCCAGGCGCTGGTGCTGGGCACCGCCGGCCTGTCCGGTGCACAAGCCCGCGTGCTCACCGCATCCCCGGCCCCGCCGCGCCTGCCCTATGACGCACCCAACTGGGTCCGACTGGACCGGCCGATGCGCTTCGGTGAATTGATCACCTCCGCCGGGCAGTTGCAGGTCAGCGGCCAGGCACCGCCACCAGTCAGCATCAGCTTGCGCATCCCACCCGATCTCTTCACCTGGCGCAGCCCTGGGGTGCCGGTGGACCTGAAGCTGCGCTACACCCCGCCCAACGCGCAGGCCACGGCGGCGGGCGGCCAGGCGCGCGTGACCATGCGCATCAACGGCGAAGCGGTGCAGACGATGGCGCTGAGCCCCAGCGGCCGGGGCGGGGCGGCGGCGCGCGTGGTGCTGCCCCTGCTGGACACCGGCCTGTTGAGCGACAGCCGCGAAGTGCTGATCCCGGCCTTCAAGCTCGGCAGTCGCAACCAGCTCGACTATGTGTTCGAGTTCGGCGCGCCGACGGACCCGGCCTGCGGCGAGACGCGGCCGGACAGCCTGCGCGCCATGATCGACGCCGACTCGCGCATCGATTTTTCGGGGCACCCCCATTACGCGGAGATGCCGCATCTGGGATATTTCGCGACCTCGGGCTTTCCTTTCACCATCCACGCCGACCTGGCGCAGACCGTGGCGCTGCTGCCGCAAGCGCCCGCCGTGCCGGAAATCGAGGTGCTGCTCGCGCTGCTGGCGCGCATGGGCGCAAGCACGGGTTACCCCGCCACGCGCTTGCAGATTGCACGCGGTGAGATCCAAGGCGAACCGGCCGCGCTGCAGGGGCGCGACCTGCTGATGGTCGGCGCGCCCGACCGCCTGCCCTTGCTGCACACCTGGCGCGACGCCTGGCAAGCCACCCTGGACGACCACGGGACCACGGAGGCGGCCTTGCTGGGTTTCGAGTCACCCTTGACGCCAGGGCGCAGCGTGGTGGCCGTGACGGCATTCAAGCCCGAGCACTACACGCAGGTGCTGGACCTGCTGGACCAGGACGCGGCCATCTACACGCTGCACGGCGGTGCGGTGCTGTTGCCGGGCAAGCAAGGCGCCGCGGCCCACAGTGTGCCGGCCCGCCACGGCTACACGACGGGTCAACTGCCTTTCTGGACGGCCATCTGGTATCCGCTGTCGGGTCACCCCGTACTGCTGGCACTGATGGCCGTGCTGGCCGTTCTGGTGCTGGCCTTCGCGCTCTGGCGCAGCCTGAAAGCCACCGCCGAACGCCGGCTGGGCGAGCCGGGCGGCTGAACGTCCTGTGACGGACGATCCGTGCTTGGCTGGGCACTCAACGCTTGAAGGCGACCACACGCTGGGTCTGCATGCCCAGGCCTTCGATGCCCAGCGTCATCACATCCCCGGGCTGCAGGAAGCGCTGGGGCTTCATGCCCATGCCCACGCCGGGCGGCGTGCCGGTGATGATCACGTCGCCGGGCGTGAGCGTCGTGTACTCGCTCAGGTGGCTGACGATCTTGGCCACGCTGAAAATCATGGTGCGCGTGTTGCCGGTCTGCATGCGCTGGCCGTTCACATCCAGCCACATGGCCAGCTTCTGCGGGTTTGGAATCTCGTCTTTTGTCACCAGCCAGGGCCCGAGCGGACCGAAGGTGTCACAGCCCTTGCCCTTGTCCCACTGGCCGCCGCGCTCCAGCTGGAAGGCGCGTTCGCTCACGTCATTGGCCAGCACATAACCCGCCACATGGTCCAGCGCGGCCTTCTGCGTGACGTGGCGCGCGGTCCTGCCGATGACCACGCCCAGCTCCACCTCCCAGTCACCCTTCTGGCTGCCCTTGGGCAGCATCACGTCGTCGTCCGGCCCCTGGATGCAGCTGATGGCCTTGGTGAACACGATGGGTTCGGCCGGAATGGGCATGCCCGCTTCCTTGGCGTGGTCGCTGTAGTTCAGGCCGATGGCGATGAACTTGGGCGTGCCGGCCACCGGAGCGCCGAGTCGGACCTTGCCTCGCACCAGGGGCAGCTTGTCTGCGTTCAGTTTTTGCAGCTTGGCCAGCGCGGCGTCTGACAGCTGGGTCGGACCGATATCCGGTACCACGCCGGCCAGCGAGCGCAGCCGGCCCTCGGCATCGATCAGGCCGGGTTTTTCCAGGCCGGGCTTGCCGTAACGAACGAGTTTCATGGCGGGTCTCCTCTTGCTTTTCTCTCTGTGCTGGGGTGCTTGCGAACAGGCACCACCCCGCACCACAAACAGTGCCCTGCCCCAACCCAGCGGGCAGCGCCTCAGCGCAGCATCTGGGCCAGGCTGTCGTCCAGGAATTCCGTGGGCGGGCGGCGAAAGCCCGAGCGGGCAAAGCGCTGCAGGCGACCCACCACAAAGGCCGTGAGCACCGAGGCCTGCACCTGGGCGTCGGCCGAGGGTGTGGACGCATCGGCCGCCGCGCCGAAGCGCAGGCCTTGCTTGAGCAGGGTTTCGATCTTGTCGAAGAACTGGTTCATGCGCTGCTGCAGGCGCTCGTTCTCGTAGACCAGGGCGTCGCCGACCATCACGCGCACCATGCCGGGGTTCTTCTCGGCGAACTGCAACAGCATGGTCACGACCGCGGCGGCCTGGCGCAGGCCAGCGCTCGGGTCAGTCGCCTGGGATTCGCGCTCGGCGATCTGGTTGGCCAGCGTGAACACGGACTGCTCGATGAACTCGATCAAGCCCTCGAACATCTGGGCCTTGCTGGCGAAATGGCGGTACAGCGCCGCCTCGCTCACCTCCAGCCGGGCCGCCAGGGCCGCGGTGGTGATGCGCTCTGCGCCGGGCTGCTCCAGCATGGCGGCCAGCGCCTGCAGGATCTGGATGCGCCGCTCACCCGGCTTGGGGCGCTTGCGGGCCGGGGCGGCCTCCGTCCCGGCCTCGACTTCGGGGGCGTCCGTGGCGGGAGATTCGGCGGCGGAGGGAAGGTCGGCGTCGGACATTCGGTACGGGGAATCAGTGTTGAGCGGGTACGGGCCATTGTCCAACATTCGGCCGCGGAGATTCCGGATGGGAAGGAATCACCATCCGGCAGGCACTCAGTGGGAACGGATCATGGTGCCGTAGGCATCACCCGTCAGGATTTCCAGCAGCATGGCATGCGGCACCCGGCCGTCGATGATGTGCACGGCGTTCACACCGCTGCGGGCCGCGTCCACCGCGCCCGCGATCTTCGGGATCATGCCGCCCGAGATGGTGCCATCGGCCGTCAGTTCATCGATGCGCTTCATGGTCAGTTCGGTCAGAAGCTGGCCCTGCTTGTCCAGCACCCCGGGGATGTTGGACAACATGAGCAATTTCTCGGCCTGCAACACCATGGCCAGCCTGGCGGCTACCACGTCGGCATTGATGTTGTAGCTCTCATTGGCCTCGCCAAAACCGATGGGGCTGACCACCGGGATGAACTGGTCGTCCTGCAAGGCCTTGACCACCGACGGGTCGATGGCCGTGATGTCGCCAACCTGGCCCAGTTCGGGATTCAAGGTCTTCGCGCGGATCATGCCGCCGTCGCGCCCCGTCAGGCCCACGGCCTTGCCGCCGGCCTGGTTGATCAGGCCCACGATGTCCTGCTGCACCTCACCGGCCAGCACCCATTCCACGACCTCCATGGTCTCGGCGTCGGTCACGCGCATGCCCTGGACAAACTCACCCTTCTTGCCCAGGCGCTTCAGGGCCGTCTCGATTTGCGGCCCGCCGCCGTGCACCACCACGGGGTTGATGCCCACCAGCTTGAGCAGAACCACATCCTCTGCGAACGCCTTCTGCAGCGCTGGCTCCGTCATCGCGTTGCCGCCATACTTGATGACCATGGTCTTGCCATGGAACTGGCGGATGTAGGGCAAGGCCTGGGCCAGGATGGCGGCTTTGGCGTGGGAGGAGGCGGGGGAGTTCTGGGCGTCGGTCACGGCAGCAAACGCAAGGAGGGAGGACGAGCAAATTGTGCCGCAAGTTGCGGGGGACTTCCCCATGTAGCTTGCATCACCAGTCAGAACCGGTCGGATGATCACCCGTGAAGCTGACTAACGGTCCACAGAATCTTGTTCGGAATTGTCTTCGTCCTCGGTTCGCGTCTTGCGCAGCACCAATTGCCTGGGTACCTTGAACAGCACGATACGGCGGTAGAGCCAGACATAGCTCACGGCGAACAGCAGCACGAAGCCGATCAGGATGGGGGTCGAACGCCAGAACAACATGGCCGGAAAAATCGCCAGGGAAGACAGCACCCAGAGGTAGGGCGAGGTCAAGGCGTTGCGGTTGTTGCGGTCCACCACCTCGACGCTCCCCACGGCCCAGCGCACCAAACGTTTGTAAACCAGCATGTGCAGGTGAACGCCGTCGGGTTGCCCAGGAGACATGCCGCGCAGTACCTTCTTACGGTAAATAGAAAACAGCGTCTCGAACACCGGGTAGATCATCAACAGCATGGGAAACCAGGGCGAGACTTCTGGGTTGCGCAGCACCAGCAAGACCGACAGCTCCCCGGCCATGAAACCCAGAAAATAGGCCCCCCCATCGCCCAAGAAGATGAGGCCGCGCGGGTAATTCCAGACCAGGAAGCCGAACAATGCACCGATCAGGGCCGCGCAGGTGGTCCACAGCAACGTGTCCCCCAACAGGAAGGCCACATACCCCAAAGCGCCGAAGATCATCAGACAGAACACCCCCGCAAGGCCGTGAAAGCCATCGATGATGTTGACGGCGTTGGCCACGCCCCCGATGGCCACCATGGTCAGCAGCAAGGACAAAGGCCACCAACTCAGCGCATAGTCCACCCACTGATCCACAAGTGGAACGTCCAATCGGTTCAGTTCCGCTCCCAGCAGCACATAGCCCAGCACGGCGGACACCATGGTCAAACCCAGACGCCAGAACACGGAGACCTTCTTGGTCAAGTCCTCCACCAGCCCTCCGGCAAAGGCCGGCAGCCCCGCAAGCAGGAGCAGCACCACGC
>NZ_JEMG01000001.1:893074-908855 GCF_000600295.1 Hylemonella gracilis str. Niagara R | reverse complement strand
TCCATCCGATGTCCAGCTTGCGCAAGGTCAAATACAGCGCCACTGCGGCAACGCCGCAGTACAGCCCGACACCACCTACACGCGGGGTCGGGCGCGCGTGAAACTTTTGCACCCCGGCCATGCAGTCTGAGGTAAGGTCGGTGTGCAAGTGGTTAAAGCGAATGATCAACAAAGTGATCACCCAGGAAATTAATGCGGCAATAATGACGCTATTCATGGTTTTTATTTCATCCCTTAACTACTCTACAGAAACTTCAACTACAGCCGCTCTCCGTACCGCTGCCAACGCCACGCACTCGCGCACATTTCATCCAGGCCGCGCCTCGCTTGCCAGCCCAGAATTAAGCGTGCCTTGTCTGGACTGGCATACGAAGAGGCCACGTCGCCAGGGCGGCGCGCGACTATCTCATACGGCACCTCACGGCCGCTCGCGCGCTCGAATTCGCGCACCACTTGCAGCACACTGTAGCCTTGCCCCGTGCCCAAGTTGAAAGCGTGCCAGCCAGCCCCCTCGCTGCTTCCTAGGTAGTTCAGTGCGGCGAGATGCCCGTCAGCCAGATCTGCCACGTGAACGAAATCCCGAACACCCGTTCCATCTGGCGTGTCGTAATCCCCCCCGTACACACTGAGCCGGTCACGATGCCCCGCCGCGACTTGCGCGATGTAGGGCATGAGGTTGTTTGGTACGCCGCTGGGATCTTCGCCGATCAGCCCTGACTCATGAGCACCCACAGGATTGAAATAGCGCATGCAGGCGATACGCCAGTCACCGTCCGAAGCCGCGAGATCGCTCAACATCTCCTCGACGTGCAGCTTGCTTCTGCCGTAAGGATTGACGGCGCTGGTAGGATGCATCTCGTCCACTGGCAGATACTGGGGATCGCCATAGACCGTGGCACTGGAACTGAACACCAGTGTGCGCACGCCACAGCGCTGCATGGCCCACAGGAGACACAAAGTACCCGTCACATTGTTGTCATAGTAGGCCAGCGGATCGGCCACTGATTCACCCACGGCCTTGAGTCCCGCGAAATGAACAACCGCTTCGATGCGCTGCTCTTGCAAAGTGCGCTCGAGCAAGTCAGCATCGCGCACATCACCCTGCACCAATACCAGCGAGCGACCGACAATACGATTCAAGCGTGTCACCACATCAGCGTGGCTGTTGCACAGATTGTCGTAGAGAACAACATGGTTGCCCGCCCCTGCAAGCAGGGCGACAGTGTGGCTGCCAATGTAGCCACTTCCACCCGTCAACAAGATATTCATGGGCGGCAATTGTGCCTGAGGGTTGCCAGGCAGCCGAACTCATAGCGTTATCGCTTTGAGTCACACCAAAAAAGCCCAGTCAGAAAATAAGCTGCCAAAATCAGCCTATCACGCCAACGACGACGGAATCTTCGGACCTGCAGAGCCAGGACCACCCGATCCACCAAACTCCCGCGCCCTAATCTCAGGGTCGCACTAGCCAAAGAGGTGTCATCTGGGCGCTGTACACGCGCCAGACTCGCCATACCCTGTACCTCGCGGCGGTACCAACCAGAAGCAATTTTTCTGTGCCGCCCTGCGGCAGCTTTCAAGCCGCTGTTTACACCCACTTCATTGCGACCATGCTGGCGATAGTCCATTGAAGGTTTGGTATCGATTAGCCATCGCCCACCACGCATTCGGCAAAAAGCGTAGCAAAACCAGTCGTGATGCGCCGGTAGAGCCCCTCCCATTTTGATGAGCTGTATCAGTTGCGACCTCATTTCTCGTGCAAAGGCGACCGTCATCAAATATGTGCAACCTGGGCCAGCAGCCTCGAACAAATAGTCAAAGCCTTGCTGTGGCTGCGCTTTGTTCACCAACCTTCTTCGACCATCAGGCCAAAAAGCTGTGACATTGCTTGATACAGCCGTCGCCGCATGCCGCAGCAAAAAGTTCACCGACCTCGTCAATTTGTCAGGAAACCAGATGTCGTCTTGATCCGAAAAAGCAACGTAGTCGACATCACCGAAATCTGCATCAAGCAGCAACCGATAGAAATTTTTTGCAGCAGAGCCAAAAGGTCCCGCGCTCGGGAGCAAAACTACACGAGATTCCACTGCCGCCAAAGTTTGTATCCACACGGCGGTGCCGTCACTGGAAGCATCATCCGAGATAACCAGCCTAACCTCTACATCTTGCTGACCCAGAATACTCTTCGTCTGCTCAGGCAGCCAAGCAAAACCGTTGTGCGTCGCAAGCAGGACTATGACTCTTCGCATTGATCATCTAGTTGCTAGCAACTTGTACAAGCATTTCTGCGGAAAATGCGTTTCACCTAAAGATCTCATCGCTGGCTAAATAATTCAACGCTTATCTTTATCGTAAAAATGCTTATTCTTAACTACGCCTTTAGGGAAAAGCTTTCGTAATCCCATGCGCAGTGAAATATCACAACGCAGCACCCAATCTCGGAGTTTTTGCTCTGGTCGTCCACGAAAGGAGGTAACATGAAAATAGTCCATTTCTTCGGGAGATCGCCTAGAAAAATAGTAATTGGAAACGCAGCACCGGGCCTCATCAACGAGAACAGGAGAAACACTGTGCCATGAGGTCTTATGCGTCACCATCACAACAAAGCGATTGCAGCGACTCTCAATTGTGATTTGCTTATTCTTGGGCCCATCAGGCCAAAGCTCCAAGTTACCCCCATTCGAAAGCTTCCAATCGGGAGAAACGTAATATAGAAGATTCAATACCCTGTATCTATCCCGCGTCTTATCGTGTGAGTTATCAAGGTGTGGATTCAGGAAATGCCCCGCCCCCATCAACGAAATTCCTCCTGCATAGAGCTGCTCGTCCGACTCCAATTCTTGCAGTCCTGTAATCTGACCAATGATCTCGACAATTCTCTGATCCTGAAACGCATAAAGAGTCTCTTCAAGAAGAGAATCATGCTCATTCATCTGCGCTGAAATAAACTTCAATTCTCGAAGACTGCGTTTAATTTTCATGGATTGACCTCTTGGAAATACCTGCCGTATCCGCAAAGCCAATTCATCTGGCAACAAGTCATCCAGCGCAAAATACTTGATTGCTCCACTCGAGCGAAAGGAAGCTTGCAGCGCTCCAATCTCTGGCTGAATCCGTGAAATGATCAAATCCGCAATTTGTCGGCGATTCATCTGACAATCCCTTCCCCGGTTATCTAAAAGCACTACCCACTCATCTGCGCGTTTGATCCGCGTAAGCACCGACCAATTAGGTTAAAAACCAAATACATACGCCAATATATGCGCAACCAAAATGGATTGCGAGAGCGTTCCGATGTAATGCTGACATTAGCGCCATGGCGACGGTATAAAACAAGCGGTTCAGCAATAAATTTAACCCGCCCCGTGCACTCCAATATCAAGCCCAACCACCAGTCATGCACGGTGATTCCGGCGGGAAACGGAAGAGCAATCTCCAGAGCAGAGCGACGCATTGCCATGCAACAACCTTGGTAGCTATTTTTATGCAGGTTCTTCAAAACACCCGGGCCTGAATCGATCAGCTGAAAATACGATGGGTGCTGCACATTCAGATCAGCGTCCACTACCTTGCAGTCCGTTAAGACAAGATCTGAATTATCTAATTCAGCCTGAACCGCGATGACCTTACCTGGTAGCCAAATATCGTCTTGATCACTCAAGAAAATTACCTCGCCTTTGGCATGCTTTAGAGCACACTCAAAATTAGCCGCCACTCCCCGTCGCGGACCTTCAATCAAATGAATGCGTTCGTCAGCTAGGCCACGGATGATTTCAAGAGTCCCATCCGTTGATCCATCATCGCTAATCACCAGCTCATCACTGGACGATAGCTGCGAGAGAATGCTTTGAATCTGGGGGCGAATGTATTCCGCCCCATTAAAACTAGCCATGCAGACAGAGATCATTCTGGAAATACGTATATTTTTTGAATAGCCACCTAGCGTCATTTAGCTCGTAAATACATGTCAAACTGTGGGACACTTATTCACAGACGCCAGACAAGTTCAGAATTTTTCTATATCGATTTCGGTGTCAAATTGCAAACTAAAGAACATCTGATCAAGTCATAAAAGGGTGGCTGGCGATCCAGCAGCGCCAGCGAGTAGAAGGTCGTCGCGGCGCCATCAGGTCCCATACGCATGGGCTTACGCTCCCAGCACACGCACAACTCCCATCATCGCCAACAGCTTCTTGCACGCCACCCACAGATTTGACAGCGCAAACAATGTGATCACGTGCGCCGTGTTCTTCGCCAATGCCATGGATCTCACCTTGGTCAATCCGAACTGAGATTTGATCACCCGAAACGGGTATTCAACCTTGGCCCGCACGCTCGCCTCCCGAGGTTATGCCTGCGTGCGCTGTGCTTTGCTGCGCCATCGGGCATCTTGACCATATCGCTGGGCCGCGCCGCAATGTACCACTGCACATGCGGCACCCTTAACGACGCGCCCAATAGCCCGAATCCGCCCATGCCTGCGCCTCCTTGCCGTGCATCAGATTTGCCACTTGCTTCAAGTCCGCTTCGTTGGCCGCCGCCGTCACCGTGTGCACCAGCCCGGAGCCCGCATTCCCCCCCTATGTGCGCCTTCATCCCGCAGTGCCACTGGCTCATTGCTCCGGCTGTTTTGATCGCCTCGGAGCAGCACACAAGATTAGTGCACGGTTTAAGACGATCCCAAGAGTTGCGGTATTTCCCGCTCAGGGATCGACCAGCATTCATCCGCCTTCGACTCACGCTGGCAACAGAACTCGCTGACCGTGCTGGCGGAACAGCCAGATCGCAGTACCTTGATCTGCCACAACTTCCTTGGGCATGACTCGGCACTGGCACGTTCTCGGCGTCAAACTCTTTCATGCACACCACCAGAAGCGTATCCATCCCACCGGATTTGGCTAGAAACTTGTAAAACGCGGCTTCTCTGAGGCCTTAGTTCCTCGGAACAGGCCTGCAACCAGCAATCCCGCTTCCCCATACGTACCGTGCATCAATGCCCTGGTTTTCGCGAAGTTCAGACTATTTCGCGCAGAAGCTCCCAGAAAGAGTTCTATTTCGGACGCTGGTGAATTCGTAGGGGATTTCCCCCCAAAGCCAACAGCCCCAGAGCAATTCCTGTCCATAGCGTCACCAGGCGCACGGCGATGGCAGCAGAAACAGCTGAGGCCTGCTCTGCGCCCTGCGCCATCAACTGCAGAACCAGCGCCGCTTCCATCGCCCCCAGCCCGCCGGGGACCATGCTGACAGCACCAAACAACGCGGCATTTACGAAGATGAGCACTGCATTTGCCACCCCGACGGGCATATCCAAGCGGGTGCAAATCCATGCGAACACCAGCGCCTGAGTGCCGTAAGCCACGCACGCTATCAATGCATAGGCCAAAACTCGCCAAGGTTTCCAGAGCGTGGCCCATGTTTCCAATACGGCTCGCCCCCCTTCAGTTACGCCTTTGGCATGCCAACGACCCAGCCTTGCTGCCGCCAGCCAGTCCCAGCCACGCCCTGATGCCGGATGCAAAACGGCATAGGCCAATAACAGAGATGCCGCCCACAAAACCACTTCCACCGACGTCAACAACCAAGGCCAAACCGCACCAGCTTGGACATGCAGCACAGCTCCCGCAAAAACGCCCAACAAGCACATCCCCAGTACATCCGAGCCCCGATCTGCAAGAAATGCCCCAAGACTATGCGAAACAGGCACACCGTAGGGCAACAGCAACATCGATCGATAAGTTTCGCCCAATTTGCCAGGCGTCGTGGTCAAAACCAAACCGGATACATAAACGCGCAAATTGAACCACAGTGGCAAACGAAGTCCAAGCATATGCAAGCACCACGCCCAGCGCGCAAACCGCCATAGGTACCCCGTTGACGCCAGCGCTGCCAGCACCAGCAAAAAGCCGGCACCAAGTTGCCGAATAGCCACCATCGTTTGGGTCCACCCCACCCACAACAAAAGGGCAAGATAGATCAACACGCCAGCCAAAACAAAAAGAAGGGTAGCGCGTAGCAAACGCGTGTATTGCACCCCAAAGTTCTGCGCAGATCGCGCCGTCATGGCCACAGCGCAAGCCTTAGCGGTGGGGTCAAACACATCTGCAGTTCTCGTGCAGAAACACGTGCAGAAGAGGTTTGACTGTGTGGACTCCGGTGCATTCGGACAAGTGTGAACACTGAAAGATTGACGCTAAGTGCAGCGGCGCCCACGTGGTTTTCTCGGAGAAATTCGAGCTCACTCAATTGGTGTAGCAAGAGCCTTGATATAGCTGGCCACACCTTTCTGCACACTGTGGAATCTGTGTTCACAACCTGCATTTCGCAATTCCGTCAAATCAGCTTCCGTGTGGCACTGGTATTTTCCGCGCAGCGCATCGGGGAAGGGGATGTATTCGATCAAACCTTGGGCCACCATCTCAGCAAGGGAGAGCGCCTTCGCAGCTCTCACATGATTGTCGGGCGTCAACTCACGCAGGGCGTTTACCACGGCAGAGGCAACGTCGTTGAAAGGTTGAGCCCGACCAGAGCCGAGGTTATAGATGCCACTTTTGTCGGGATGGTCGAAGAACCAAAGGTTCACGGCAGTCACATCATCCACGAAAACAAAATCACGCATCTGCTCGCCTGGGGCATACCCCCCGTATTCGCCGAATAATTTCACCCGACCTTCGCTCTTAAACTGATTGAACTGATGGTAGGCGACGCTTGCCATTCGCCCCTTGTGCTGCTCGCGCGGACCATAGACGTTGAAGTAGCGAAAGCCCACTACTTGCGTTTTCGCATTTTCGAGCTTGTTGCCCAATACGTACCGCATGTGTTGATCAAACAATAGCTTGCTGTAGCCGTAGACATTGAGCGGATTTTCATATTCAGGTGCTTCTTTGAAAGTCTTTGAACCGCCATACGTTGCGGCAGACGAGGCATAAAGCAGGCGAGTCTTCTGCAGTTGACAGGCTGTGAACAACTCACAAGACAACGTGTAGTTGTTGTTCAACATGTATTTGCCATCTTGTTCCATCGTGTCGCTGCATGCGCCCTCATGGAATACGGCCTCGACCTTACCAAAGTGGCCTTTGGAAAACAACGAGTAAAAACTGCCACGGTCCACGTAGTCTGCTATATGCAAATCAACGAGGTTGCGGAATTTGTCGCCTTGCGTCAAATCATCTACAGCGATGATGTCCTTGATGCCGCGCTCGTTCAGTCCCTTGACGATGTTGGAGCCGATGAAGCCAGCGGCCCCCGTGACGACGACTTTCATGCGAACAATTCCTCATAAGATACGGTGGCAGAACCGAATTTACCGACGACGATGCCACCGGCCTTGTTGGCCAAAGGCATAGCTTGGCGCAAGGGCAAGCCGGTTCCAACCAGCGTGGCTAGCGTTGCAATGACCGTGTCGCCAGCGCCCGTGACATCGAACACCTCACGCGCTTGTGCAGTCGCGCTTGTTTCCACGTCGCTTTCGTAGAGCGTCATGCCTTCCTCGCTACGGGTCAGCAACAGAGCAGATAGGTCGAGCTTCTTGCGTAGCGCTTGGGCCTTGGCGCGCAGATCGTCTTCATCTCGCCACGTCCCAACCACCTGTCGAAGTTCTTCCCGGTTAGGCGTAATAACGGTTGCGCCCGCATAGCGCAAATAGTCCAGTCCCTTGGGGTCAACCAGTATTGGCTTGTCAGCGGCGCGTGCAAGTTCGATCATTTGGTCTACATGATCCAAGCAGCCTTTGCCATAGTCGGAAAAAAGAATCACATCGTGCGTGGGCAACAATCTCTTAAAGTCCGCCGTCTGCGAGGCCAACATCTCACGTCGTGGACTGTTTTCAAAATCTAGGCGAAGCAATTGCTGCTGACGACCAATGACTCGCAACTTGACTATGGTCTGCAGCGCAGAGTTACGTCCAAAATGCGGCGCGATTCCGTTTTCCACAACGAGCTTTTCGAGCATGTGACTGGCGTCATCGTCGCCCACCACGGTCAGCAAAGTGGCTTGCGCACCCAGTGCCACCACGTTAGCCGCGACATTGGCCGCTCCACCCATGCGCAAATCTTCGCGCGTCACTCGCACAACTGGAACGGGAGCTTCAGGACTGATGCGATCTACCGCGCCATGCCAATAGCGGTCGAGCATGGCATCGCCCACAACAAGTACGCGTGTCCGGGAAAGTTGGTCTCTTTGCAAAACTGCCATGGGGAAAACGACGATGAAATTTATGAGCCTACCTGTATTTTCTTGACCAATGCTGTGGTCGAGTAACCATCAGAAAAGGGAAGCGCCAGCGCTTTGCCACCCCAAGACTCAACCAGGGCGGTTTCAGGCAATTTGCGCATGTCGTAGTCCCCACCCTTGACCAGGATGTCAGGGCGTACTTCTGCAATCAACTTTTCTGGCGTGTCTTCGTCAAACCATGTCACGCAGTCCACCATACCCAGGGCAGCAATTAGCAAGGCACGGTCTTCCTCCCGGTTAAGCGGGCGTTCAGGCCCCTTGCCCAATCGCCGCGCAGAAGCATCGGTATTTAGCGCAACAAGCAAGCAAGCCCCAAGTGCACGGGCCTGCTCCAGATAAGTTACATGCCCTCGGTGCAAAACATCAAATACGCCGTTAGTGAAAACCAGCGGCTTGGGTAGGGTAGCCAGCCTCTCTACGATCCTAAAGCGCGAACAGATCTTGTCTGAAAAACTACTCATGAAACCACATCCAATGCCGTGGCCAGATGATAAGGAGTCGTGGAAGGCATGTCGTTCCGAATTATCGTTCCATTGGCATCCAGGCACTCATGCCAACCAGTTGGGTGCAGGAAGCGCCTCCTGAAGCTATCGATCTGCCGCGCTAGCTGGATGCGTACGGCTGGGTCGTCACGCATTTGGAAAGCAAGCGCGCGCAAATACTCTGTTTGCGCCCAAATGCGCTGGGTGGCATTCAATATTCGGCCCCCTTCATCTAAGGCCGCGCAAACGCCACCGGTCTCCGCGTCCACACCATACTGAATCGCAAACTCATACGCATGACGAAGTGGCTCCCGTAACGCGGTCAGTGCGGGATGTCCGCCACCACCATTGCTGCCAAAAACCAGCCAATACCACTCGAACTGATGGCCAGGTTCCACCCAGTTGTCCGCCTCGTCCTGTGGCAGCTCCGTGATACAGCCATTCTTGATTGACACAAATTTTTCTTTAATTACCGTCGCCACTTGTTCGATTCGCATGTCAAAAGCCGAATCACCCGTGGCGTCCCGTGCCGCCAGCCAAGCCTCAGTCAAGTGCATCAGGGGGTTCTGCAATACACCCTCTTGCGTGTGCACGAAGTCCTCGCTCATCACGGCTTGCAAAACACCCTCCAAGGCAAAGCCATCTATCCAGTCCACGGTGCGTGTCAGGACATCCACCGCCATCGGGTCGCGCGAGCGCATGGCGTAGTGGGCAGTGGCAAACACCACGAATGCGTGGGTATAAAGGTCTTTTTGCCGCTCTTTAGGAACGCCGAGGGCATCGACGCTGTAAAACCAGCCTCCGTGTTGCTTGTCTTCAAATAATGGAGCAAGGAACTGAACAGTGTCTTAGCATGAGCCAAGTCCCCCACCAATGCAAAAACGAAAAGCTGCCTGGCACAGGCCATGGCCCGGTAGCGTGTCGGTGGCAGCGGTGTTCCGTCTGGCGATACGGCTTCAAACGGCAAGCGCAGATTTCCGTTGAAACCCTTTCCACGCCAAAGCGGAAGCACCTCTTGACGGTAGTGCGTCATCACCGGGTTGAAGACTTCATCCACAGTGCACCTCGCAGGTAGACAGGCTCATAAAGAAATCTCAAACCATCCAAATTTGACTGTTAAACGGCGTCCTAACTATTTTCGTTTGCTCTCGCCTAAATACACGTTAGCAAAGAGGGGGCCGTTTCTTAAAGGCCAGGTCAGGTTCAACCCGCTTCGACATTCCATCACCCAAGGCCGTAAAGCAAGTATCTTCGCTTCTTATCCCGGACCGCCAACCAGTTCCTCTCTTGCCGCATCTAAACGAAACACTTCGGGGTGGAATGTAATATCGTAGCACTGTGGAATACGAGCCAGTCCATCCGCACTGAATCAGGCGCCGCCGACGTGGATCGCGCTCAAAGTCTGCAGCAGCAGTGATCCTCCACAACGGTGTTGTAGCCAGTATTTGTCCATACACTACGCCGGGCGCTGCCCCTTAATTGAATGCAGTCGTTCAGCAACTATTGGCTCACGCAGCCCTTGAGCTATATTTCACGCACCGGGCAGAAGAGTATTTTTGCGACAGCAAGAGCTTCAGGCTGCCTGAAGAGACTGACTCATACATGAGAGGCTGCCCCGATTTGCGAGGCGATTCAAATAGCTGCTGGACTTGATTTGGGAGACGGAGTTTTGCAACCTAAAGAATATTCAACCAGTGCGGTGTACTCCGTCATCGTGACATACAACGCCGAAGCCAGCGTCGTTGAAGACTCGATTCGGCGCTTGCGGCAGGAGGGTGTTTTCGTCGTCGTGGTGGATAACGGAAGTTCTCCCTCTGTGGTCGCTGGCCAACAAAAACTGGTCGACGCAAACCAGGCCGCCATGATCGCCTTGCCTAAAAATTTGGGTCTCGCGGCAGCTCAAAACCTGGGCATACGCTACGCCCAGCATGCAGGCGCCCAATTCGTCTTACTCCTGGATCACGATAGCTTGATCGAGCCAGGTATGGTGCAGACTCAACTGGAGGTGCATAAAACCCTAGAGGCTCGTGGCGTGCAGGTGGCGGCATTGGGACCAATGACAACGGATGTCAGGACAAAGACGCAAGCTGGCTTCGTCAAACTAGCGCCTCCATTCATCAAGCGACTGCATTGTGGGGAAGATGACGAGAACTTGGTGGCGGCGGATTTCCTCAACGCCTCTGGGAGTCTGATTCCCATGCAGGCACTACATGACATTGGTCTGATGAATGAAGGCTTTTTCATCGACCATGTCGATACTGAATGGTGCTTGCGTGCCATTGCAAGGGGTTACCGCATTTATGGGGTATGTAACGCTCGACTTCTGCATCGACTCGGTGATCAAGTAATTCGGATTTGGTGGGGACGCTGGCGTGAAGTGTCCATCCACTCACCATGGCGTCATTACTTCGTCTTTCGCAATACCTTGCTGATGCTTAGAACGACACCCATGCCCTTTGCATGGCGGCTAACGCATACTCTGCGCCTGATCCAATTCTTGATTTTTTTTGCGCTTGTCATGCCGCCTCGCTTGCAACGTCTGCGTTTCATGGCGCTTGGCGTCTTGGATGGCCTGCGACGGCGGTCCGGGCCGCTTGAGAATGTCTGAGTGTTGTATTCCGCCGAGATCTGACCCACTTGGACCAGCAATTTCCATCCAAAGCTGATCCACGTAGACCTGCCCTCGCAGCTTTAACACAGTGAAGAAGTAGTACCTGCGGTCGGACGAAATCGAACCCACCTACGCAAGGCGGGGCAGCCCAAGCAAGCTCGATCCCTATGCCGAGAAGCCGTCCAACTGGCGAGCAATCGAGGCAACCAAATCGCAAAAACAGCGGCACGATCTGAAACAGATCTACACACACTACAGCACGCTAGCCTGTGTGATCGCTGAATGGATCGGCTTTCACAGCCACCGACGCCCTCAACAGGCCCTGAAAGTGAAGACTTCCGCTGGCTGAGGCTTATGCTTTATCAGCCTGACCTGTACATAAACCGCCGGGGCAAGACAAACGCGGTTTCACGGCGAACTCTTAGGGTCGCTTACATATACCCAATACTTCCCAAGCACGAAAAGCACCGGAACAGTTGTCGCTAGCGCAGCTACCGAGGCCACAAAATAGGGAAGTTGAAGCCAGTCTCTCACGAAAATAGTGGAAGCAGTCGACATAGCGAGGTTATACGACTGCATAACCAAAAACCTGAAGCCCATTTGCCGGTGCCGCGCCTGCACCCGATAAGTGAACTTCATATGCCCAAAATAGACAATGACCAGACCCGACAGCCAAGCAAGAAGCGGGGAAAGATGTGTCGGCGCCCCCAGCCAGTCATAAAGATTGCTGAAGAGCAAATAGCTCAGCGCGCCAATGCCCCCCATCACGAGATAGCGGAATAGCTCCCAATAGCTCTTTCCTGCAATTCCGTTTTTTATCAATGCGCGCACGTCTGTCACTTACCTATGTTGCAGCTGAGGAATACACCTCTCACGCCACGACCGTATCAAACACCTGCCCCTGTGCATTGGCCGGATACCTTTTACCCAGCATCCAGGCTGCTGTGAGGCAAATGTCGTTGATCATCCCATCTTTCTCGATGGCATAACCCTGCTTGATTCGTTTTCCGTAGAAGATGCAGGGGACGTAGCTCTCACCTTTGAAAAGGCGGTAACCATGGTCCAGGTTGTGCAGGCCGTGATCCGCACAAACGATGACCGCGATATCTTCGGCATCCTCAAGCGATTCAATCACTTCCACGACCTTGCCTATGCGGGCATCCACCTTCTTGAGGGCTTCATGGTATTGGGACGACTGGCCACCGTAGCTATGGCCACAGAAATCCGCCTCACTGTAGTCAAAAACGAACAGCTGAGTTTTCTTATCGTTGCGCAAATCATCCAACAGCCATTCCATGGCTACATCGTCGCTTTTCTGAATTCCGATCGTAGGCAACGAGACAATTTTGGTTTCCCATCCATCCTTGGCAAAATGCTTCATGTGCATGCACCCATAGATGGTTATCTTTGCCAAGTCACCCAAGCCCTCAACCTTCAGACTTTGGCCAATGTTATTGTCGAAAATGCCATGCTCCTGAGGCCTTGCCCCGGTCAATATGGTGCCGAATGCAGGGTTGGTGAGTGCCCTGTATACAGTGAGCAAGCCATTTTTCACATGCGCGCCGTCCCCAATCATGCGATTGATGTTGGGCAAATTGAGCTTTTGAATTGTGTCCCAACGTCCGCCATCAATGTTCAAAATGACGACTTTCTTGAACGGCTTAGAAATGGGCTGGTCGGGACGATATTGATTGGTAGGAATATTGTCCGGAAGATATTTGCGGACGATCAGCGCACAAACGATGTTGACAGCAAGTGTCGCCAATAGCGGGGTCAGCGGCAGTGAGCCTTGAGCCACGTGCCCGGTTATCAAAACAGTAGACGTTAGGAAGTAACCGAAAAAGACAGAGATAGGCAAGGAAAGGGTTGTAGGCACCACGGTCGTAATGCACTGAACCAACATTCGGAAGGGGATGGTGATGTCACGCCCAACAATGACCTGCGGCCCACCGTTGATGACCAGAAGCACGCCCAAATAAAAGACCGTGACCCCCAGCAGCGCCATTAGATATGTCTGGTAACCGGGCGTGTATGCGATGAAGAGATAGAGCAAAGACAAAAGCGCACATGGCACATAATAAGGATGCCAGTCAGCGACTTTCATGAGCGCGAAAGCGATGATGGCAGCACCAATCATCGGAAGTACGGCTACGGGATACGGGACGAAAAAATATGCCACTGCCAAGGCAAATATGCTCGACAGCACACAAAAAGAATTGATAGTGTTGAAGAGATAAATAACCCGAACACCGAAATTCTCAACATGGTCGTTGTATAGCTTCATCACTGTCCTTTATCCTTGAGAACCCCAAGGACCTCAGAGTTGAAAGAAAGAGACACCGTTCGTTTGGGCTTTACGCTTTCCCCGCGCAGCAGACGTTCGCATATGTCTATGACTTGCTCAGCTTTAATCTGCTTCATGCAGACATTATCACCCGCGCACGGTGGCACATCCACATAGTGAGCGCAGGGGCTGCAATACGTTTGGTAATAAATATATGTTCTGTACTCATTGGGAATGAAATACTGCTCTGGATCCACGGGACCAGCAAGCAACAACTGGGGAACCCGCAAGGTTAGCGCCATGTTCATCACACCAGAGTCATTGGTGACTACCAGGCTAGACTGCTCAAGAAACGCAAAAAACTCAGGCAGTGAGAACACCCCAGCGACATTCCGGACCTTGTTGGCGTCACCGCCAAGCAGCTCGATGATACCTTGAACGTATTCGCGCTCAGGAGGAGACCCTACCAGGGCGACAGCATACCCCTGGTGCGAAAAGTACCGAGCCACGGAAGCAAACCCCTCCCGAGCCCATCGGCGCTCATATCGCAAGTCCGACGCATTTGGATTGAGCACAATTATCCCCTTATGCTCGAAGTCGAAAATCAAACCCAGCTTGGCGCCAACCTTTTCACTTTCTGAATCAGTGGGCGGCGGCCCCAGCAGACCTTGCTCAGGGGAGAGCGGCGCCGCACCGATGAGTTGCGCTATTTGGCTGTAACAGTAACGAATTGGGAAGTTGGTATTGAGATAGAGAAGATGGGTATACAGGAAAGCTCTGTGATCTTTGTCCTGCAATGAAAATCCCAGCCGGTTCTTTGAACAAGAAAACAGAGACATCAGCGAACCGTATGTCGAATGCACCTCCAAATCAATAAAGAGGTCTATTCGTCTCGGGATCAACTTCGCAATAGTACGAAAACTTGTAGCGGCGACGTTCAGCAACGATGTGTCATCCACGCACAAAACATCGTCGATAAAATCGTACCGCAACAAAAAATTTTTGTTGGACTGCAGCGTCAGAAACGTCAATTGCGCGTCTGGATACTTGTCCTTGATCGCCCTCAACATTGGCGTAGCTTGCAAGATGCTGCCAATTCCCAGATATTTGGCCACCACGATTCTCTTGGGCGGCACGCGCGGAGGCACGGTGTGATCGCGCCTCAAAATTTTCTCAAGAATGAGGGCTGGTATACGCAGAAAGATGCTCAGCGCATACCCGACGGCACGATCTATTGCCTGCTTTTGTTTTTTGTTCATTTTTTTCTGAAAAGCAGATACTTGACATCTGCCGGAAAGATTTTCGATGTCAAGGCGACAAGATTGGCAACGGCACTGATGACCAAAGCGGGAAGCGGACTGTATGTGGAGCGTACTCGTTGGTACATACCTTCCGTTGCCATGGCCACCAACCGACCTTGATCCACAAGTTCGAACTTATGCTTGGCAAGAAGACGCGTTACGTTGGCTTCGGAATAAAAATAGATATGGGGAGAGGAAAGCCCTTGCGCCCACATTCTGCGATACGGCGACTCCATGCCAAGTCGCGCTGCCGCACTTACCATTCTGAATACGAAGCCACTGCTCAACGGGAGATTGATCAGAAGGAGTCCGCCATCCCTCAGCAGCTTGTGACTCTTCTCAAGCGAGAAGTCCGGATCCTGCATATGCTCAAAGACGTCATTGAGCACGATTGCATCGTATTCCTTTTCTCCCCCTGCAAAGCTTTCAAAGCTGACCAACTCCACTGGCAATTTCTTCTGCAACGCCTCGGTTGCGGCTTCTTGATCGGGCTCAAGCCCCAAAGCCACACCGCCTTTGCGTTGAATCAATTCGGTAAACCCCCCCTCCGCGCTACCGACATCGAGTACCTTTGCTTCGCGTAGCGGCATGACCCGTTCAAGGGCATTGGCCACAATGGCGTAGTTCCGGAACGCAATAGCAGTCATGCCTTTGATCGGGTTGCCGAACCCTGCCTTTTGCCTGGAGTACAACAAGCCGCACCGAGGGCACCGGAGAAAACCGATCAACCCTGGCACATAGGCATTGCCACAAGCAATACAGGTTCCAATGTCACGCTCAGAGGTCATATTTCTACTTCCGCGCCAATGCGATATGCGTTAGCCATGATGACAAATGTGAGGGATGTGGCTGGAATCGCGGGGAATGCAGCTGC
>NZ_JEMG01000001.1:653919-893054 GCF_000600295.1 Hylemonella gracilis str. Niagara R | reverse complement strand
ATCAACCACGTGCAGCCCACTCAGTCCATCAACACCGCCCATCATGTCAGTGCGCAGGCCGTCGGCTTTGGCGCTCATCGGCAAACTCGCACCAAAGTGGACGGAATGTCCTATCTGCTGCTCACGCCCCAGGAATGGGATAGGCACCAGTCCTATCTTGGTCGCCGCTTTCCATAATTTCCGCTTCAACCTTCGCAGCACTCCGCGGCTCTCGGGGTTACGCACACCCACCACCTCAAGAACGTCATCGTCTTTCAAGCGCAATTGCATGCGAGCAGAATTGTCCGAATGCAGATAACCGAAAACCACGACAAACCTGTCCAGGAACCAGTGAATCGGCCATTTCAGAAGAGGGAAGAAAGCACCCGTCGCTTTCTTGAGCGCCTTGTAGTAATAGTCAGTGTACGTGTATATCTGCAGATTGATGAGCCGAGAATCGACCTTCCGGTCCTGGAGCTGAACAAAATACTGACAGCATGTGTTCAACTCTTCCCCCACCACGTTCCGCTTGGAAAATAAAGAGAACGTAGGGAGGATGTAAAAATCACTCACCCTGAAGTCAATCGGCACGTTGTACATTTTCTTCGACTTCAAGACTATCCGCGTACTGCCTACCGAACCAGCCGCTAGAAATACCTTGTCTGCTTTGAAAGTCGTTGGTGAGCCGTCTGCATCCCTGGTCCCGTGGACAATCAAGCCATCTTCATCACGCTCTATGTGGTCAACGATATTGCCGCTCAAATACTTGAAGTTCTCATTGCGGCACAAGTCCTCCACCGTCCAGGCCGCAGAGTACAGATCGTTGTACACACATCCATAGAGACAGAGACCGCACCGCCGGCATTTCCCAGAGCGCTCCCACGAGCCATCAAAGCATGCGGCAAGACGAGACTGCCCGAAAAAAAACCCTTCTTTCTCGAGTGCTTCGGCATGGCGATGAATGTGCTGGTCCAGCTTTTTCGCTTGTCCCGACAACTCCATAGACCCTGGACAGTCGGTGTGAAGTGGGAACAGCTGCTCAAGGCGGTCTTTTCTGCCCGCCAGTGGTACGTAATCAAGCACTCGCGAGTAATACTGATCCAGCGCGCCATCTGGCAGCGGCCAGTCTTTCATATCATCCCGAGCCAGGGGCATCAACAGTCGCCCCCAAAGGTTGGAGAGCCCCCCTTTTGCAAAAGAGTGATAGACCATGGCGTTGTGCTTCTCGACACGGAAGCTTTCGCTTAGCCTGTTCGCATAGGTAGAACCGAAAACCTTTTTCTCTTCCACCCCCGATACATCCACCTTCACACTCGAGGCCAGCTGCTCTACATCCTCCCTCGACAAGGACGTCTTAGTTCGCAATCCTGCAATCTTTTCTTCGAGCCCTTTTTCCAAAGTACGCCCCACGTCCAGCATGGTGACTTGCAGACCGCGACTTAACAGCGCCGTGCTCACAGATACCCCTGCAGGGCCGGAACCGATTACGAGGATGGTTTTCATGACAATTCGCTGCAAATGTTCGATTCGACCTGATCGAACCTTGGACGTAATTCCGTGATTCTGAAACTCATTCGGGACGCGGACACATTTGAGGACATGACTACTAGGAGCGTACTCGAGCACCAGGGCGTACAAGCCCGGACCTCTTTGCCATTTCCAAGAATGCGTCACCCCCCCAGGCAACGGAAACCACGCAGAACATCAGGTGCAATATATAGGCAGGGGCCGTATACAGGTAATGCAAGGCATGGAATGAAGTCGCCGTGATCAAGCACATACTGAACACGAACAAGGCGAAAGTTGTCGCTACACCGGTCAGTAACAGCCACACAGGGAACGAATTCATTGCTTGTTTTTTGCGTGCGTCTCGAACAAGCGAAATCGTTGCAGCCAGATATGCCAGACAGGCCAGCACACTCACGTAGGGCATCAGCTCTTGGTACACGCGGATCACTCTGTTCGCACGTTTGACCAGCTTGTCGTAGTAGCCCCGAAGCGACGGCTCATCTGCTCGCGTCAAACGATCAAAGCAGTAGTGAAATACCCCTTCCTTGCCACCGCATGCAGCTGGATTACCTACGGCCAGCTCTTTCTCCAAAGGTAGTTCCCAGAAAAGTTTGCCATTTTGGTCATAAAACCTCATCGATACGCCGCTCTGCAAACCATATTTGTCAATATCAAAGGAGAACCTGGAGAGTTCCGCATTCTTGTACTTGAAATTGAACGCTGAAAAAACATCCTTACCAGCGACGAAAGGGACGGTGGCAACCAAGACATCTTGTTGATACAAGCCAGCATTGAGGCGTATGCGATCATCCACTGCGAAAGCCCAACCGGCGCCAATGATCCCGTCCCTCGAAGTAATATGCTCTCCGCCCGCAATCAGACTGAAGCTCTGAATGTGATTCCCGGTGGCGGGGCGAACTTCGGCACTTGCGCCCCTGAATCCGATGATGTCTAGCGTCGCTTGAGGCATGAGGGAAAGAGATTTCCCAACATCACTGACATGAACACGTTTGATCAGAGGCGAAACAGAGAAGCCCCCCTGCTTAGCCAGGGAGCCATTCTCAAATGCCGCTTGCAGTTCTTGATGGACCTTGCCAAAGAATGCTTCCGTCTCTGGCAGAGATCGGTAGTAACCCGCTTCTCGTACTCCATCTCGGAGCGCAAAAAGCATGTGGTCCGTCCAAAGCTGACCGTTGTTGTGCTCGCCCCAACCGGCCCATTGCCGAATCGATGCCCGAATAGGTTGTGACGCACTGTTCAGCGTTGGGCTGGCAGCAAGCGCCTTCTCCATCGTGGACACATAAATATTGAAATATCGCCCCTTCTCTATTTCAGACCTATAGAACCTATCTTCTTCCTCGTTGGGCGCAATGGCATGCAAATCTCCCGCGACCTTCGCGTAATTGCCGCCATTGCGGTCATTGACTAGCAGGGCCCCGTAGCGAGCATAGTTCGCAAGTGCCGCGAGCCCGCTGACAGACCAGGCGATCACCAGCGGGAGCACGAAGAGAAGGACTTTCTTCCTGGCCCCCTTCTTTTCCAACAAAAATACCGCAACCGTAAAGATGACCGCCCCAAAAACGAAGGGGTAGATCCAGGCTGCATCCTCTCGGGTCAGGAAAAAAGCACCCAGCGTCAGGCCAGCCACAAGCACCCACTTCAGGAGCTTTTTCCACTCCTCGTCGCGACGCAAAAAAACAGCAATCAGACAAGCAAAAATCAGCAGAATTTCCCACTGGCCTATGCCGTTGCGATATATGCGTTGCCCGGTTTCGATCGCGTAAGAAAGGGGGTTGAACAACAAGACCCCAAAACAGAAGACCAGCAACCATTGGCTCTTGATCAGTGGTCGCACCGCCGCGACAAAGACGACACAGGCAAAACAATATAAAGCCGTGTTTAAACCAGTGAATGTGACCCCTACGGCACTGGCAAACGCCATGAGCAGGGGAGAAAACGGGCCTTTGATGAGCGTGAACTGATCGTAAGGGCCCAGCCACCTCCCCTGCAAGATGTACAGGGCACGCTTGACAACCCAGGCGTCGTCATGCGGACTGTCCGAAATAATATAAACAGGCAGTCGGGTGGACAACGCGAAGCGAAGAAGTATCAGAATGCCTAAAGCAATCACAACAGTGACCTGCCACTTGTTGTCGCTGTAATTTTCACGCAGCATTAATTCTCCCTTTGATGCGCGTTGATGTACCTAAAAAATCTTCATGCCCCTGGCTTTGACGGTCAGAAGCCCTAAAAAGGGGCGCCTGCGATGCCACGGGAGTTTTCTCAATGCACGGACCGCATCCAGTTCATCGTGATTTCGATGCCCTGCTCCAACGTGACGCGAGGCTCCCACCCCAGCTCGACTCGCGCTGCGGCGTTAGCAAGCACACTGATCGGCACGTCAAAGGCACGCGCGGGCAAGTAGTTGCGCCGCACACGCCGCCCCAGAACGCGCTCGATCAATTCAGTCAATGCATTCAAGCTCGTGCCAGCGCCTGAAGAAATGTTGAAGACTGATTTCTGCCCCTCGTAGACGACAGCACGGGCAAAAGCCTCGGCAACATCCTGGATGTAAATGTAGTCCCGCGTGACGCTGCCATCACCCCAAATGTCAATGACTTCGTCGCGTAGCGCGCGATGGAGAAACACACCCACGGCTCCTTGGGCTGTCTCAATGCGCTGCCGCGCTCCATAGGGGTTGGACACCCTGAGTATCGTCGCCTTGATACCGTGCAGGTGCTGATACATCAACAGGTACTTCTCAATCGCCAGCTTGGTGATGCCATATGACACCAGTGGCTCTGTCGGGTGCTTCTCGTCTATCGGCACATATTGCGGCGTTCCATAGACGGTTCCACCCGAAGATATGAAAACAATTTTTCGTACGCCTTTTGCATGCATTGCAGCCAGCAACTGCAAGGTCGCCACCAGGTTGCTTTGTACGTCGTAAATGGGGTCGTCATTGGAGCTCTTCGGTAGCGTGGTCGAGACCAGATGTACAACGACGTCCACACCTTCAACCGCATTCGCCACGTCGTGAACGCTCATCAGATCACCCGACAGCCATTCCACATGCTCGTCGATGGTGAATGGTCGGTAGGGTTCGACACGCGGACGCTCGAACACCCTTATTTGATGACCATCCTTCAGCAGTCGATCAACGATCGCCGAGCCAATGAACCCGCCACCGCCGAAAACCACGATCTTCATCGCGTAACCCCCGGAACATGAGTGACTGCGCAACACAGACCTTGCGCGGCGGGCACCAATCCGAACAGACGTTCAAGGGCGTGCAGCATGGTGCCGTCGTAAGGCAGCGGCTCAAGTGGATAATCGTCCCACGTCAAACCAAGAGCAACAAACGGCTTGAGCACCGCAGTGCGCGCCCAGAACATGGTGCCCACAGGGAAATTGAATTCATTGGGTAGCGATGACAAGCCCACACGTTTTGCCAGCGGCTCTGCGCACGCTCGATTGCTGCTCCATCCAACGACATAGGGATCGTCCGGGAAGACAATTCCAACAGCAGTATGGTCGGCCATGTATGCAATCACTGTATCGGCCATACGGCCACCAACTTTGCCCCCAAGCAGATTTTCAAGCTCAAACGCATACCAAGCATCAACGGTTTGCCGATCCTTAATGTCGAAACTCTTCTTGGTGTGCAAATGACCGACTATGTCATAGTCTCGCACGAGTTGATCACCGAAGGCGGTCAGCAAAGGGCCAATATCCCTGCCACGATTCGGAACCACGCGAACATCGACGACGCGCCCTCGGTAGGAGCGAAGCGCATCCAGGGCAATTTGCCTTGAGGCCTCGTCTTTCACGCTCACGAACAAATCCGGACGAATTTGGTTGCATTCAAGACGCTGGGCTATCTGGCCAAGCATGTCAGCATAGTAAGCATGCAAGTGCAGCGCCACACGCGTACTTTTTGTCTCGGGAGCCGCTACGCCCGCATCAGGCCCAATGACTGGGAACAACCACGGGCCGTCGGGTCGGCCAGCCTTCAAGAAGGACAGGAGCGGATCCTCCTCAGCGTACGGCTCCGCACGTTCCCGATATACCCCCGGATCAAAGCCGGGGAAAGGTTTGCGCCTAGCGTAGCCACTCTCCCACGCCCTGACATATTGCTTGGCTGCATGAGCCGGTTGTATATGAGCTGGTGCGGCAAACCCGGGCAGAAGAGCGCCCGAATCCACGAGAGACTGCACATTCATTCTCTCCTTGTTCTTACGCTCACCTGCAGCAAGCATCAATGCTTCCAAGCGAGCCACATAGTCACTCATCTGAAAGTTCAGCCGCGCAATTTCTCGGCATTTTTCTCCAATTGATTTTCTATGTGCAGGGGAAATGGACAGAGCCAATACCCGTCGAGCCAGATCGTGCGTGTCCAGATAATCCGCCACGCACGCATCACGCAGGCCATGTCGCGCAAGCACGTCGGCAATCCCCGTGGTTTCATCAAAACACACCACGGGCACGCCCAAACTCATCGCATCAATGGCAACGTTCGGCAACGGATCAAGGCGCGATGAAAGCAGAAAAATATCTGCATTCTTGTACGCCTCTTCAATCTCACTCGTTTCACGAACAATGGCGACCCGCTGTGCCAAGCCTGCGCGTTGAACCTGATCAGCCAGATAAACGGAATAGACTAAGTCCACTTCGGGGTCATAGCCATGGCCGAACCAAACGAAACGGCAGTTTTCTCCGCCAGGTTCCTTTGCAATGCGTGTAGCGCACTCCAGAAACAGATCAACTCCCTTGCGGAACTGAACGGTTCCCACCCCCAGCACCACAACGCTGCGGTCTGCGGATCCTCGCGGACGCATCTTGGACGCAACGAATGCTCGCTCAGCATCGACCAGGTTCTGCGCACGCTTCTCTTCCCGCGGAATTGTGCAACGCCCCTGCGGAAGGACATGCACGAAGCCCGAACTGTAATGTGCACCCCGATGCGCCGCCAAGGCGTTCTCCATCGTCAGACGCGTTGAAAACACGACTTCCGAGGACCACAAAAACACACGCCCGAATGCATCCAGCGGGCGTGTATTGGATGCAAATTCGTGCATCAAGCTGATGGTCGGCACAAAATTCAATGCAAGCGGCACCAACGCTGCTCGAGACTCGATGCTGTTGACGAAGGCAGCTTTGAGATTGTGCCGCGCGCAGATGCTATTGATGACACGGTGCGCATATTCGGGCTGAGCCCGACTTATCGGATCAATGTGCAATTCCGATGCAACATCGGCAAACGCCTCGACCAATGGACCATGGCCCAGTAACAGAGCAACGACGTTATAACGTTTGGAAAACTCTTCAACCAGATTCAAACTCAGAACCGGCGCGCCGGTTCTGGACGCCTCGTGGCTGACGACAAGAATTGTGGCTTTTTGAGGATCGAACGGCCTTACGGAAGAAAAAACCGCATCAGAGCGCGAAAACAATGCACTGGCATGGGAAAGCAATCGCCTCAAGCCCTGTCGACGCCAAACATCCCAGGCCTTTTTGAGCACGGGACCAGAAATGCCGTAATGCCTCAAGGCCTTCAGGACAACGATGGCGTGCTTCAGATAGCGATGCAAACGCTCCACAGCGAAACTCCCTTATGCATTTCGGTTAACCTCAACTTGTCAACCTGACTTCGGCGAGATTCACAATAGATGAATCCGCATCTCTACGTGAATAGAGCGGCTCGCAAGCCGCTCCGACACCCTCAATCGCCCAATCCGCCATTAGCGCGAATAGGCAACTCTCACAGCCCAGAACTACGACGCACTTCGCGTCATTCCAGGAATGTGTGTGACGGCACTCCGCAACCCAAGTAGAGCTGGCGCCAACCCAAACAACCGCTCAATAGCATGGAGTATGGTTCCATCGATCGGCACAGGTTCATCCGGGTAGTCAGCCCATTGCAAATCCAGCTCAACAAACTTCTGCAGCACCGACGCGCGTATCCAGAACATCGCACCGACAGGAAAATTAAACGCTTTTGGAAGATGCTGGATACCCAGCCGCTTAGCCAGAGGTTCTGCACGCGGCAAATTGTCAGTCCAACCTACGACGTGCGGGTCTTCAGGAAAAACGATTCCGATGCTTTCATCATTGAACATCTTTTCCGAGATGGCATCCGCCATACACCCGCCAACTTGTCCACCAATCAGGTTTTCCAGCAAAACTGAATTCCATTTCGCCAAAAAATCGGACTTCAATATATGGGGACTCTTCTTTGTGTGCAGATGCCCAATGATTTCGTAGTCATGCGCAAGCCGAGAGCCAAAGGCCGTCAGCAACGGACCAATGTCCCTTCCCCGGTTAGGAACGACTTGCACCTCCATGACGCGTCCGCCATAGTTCTTTAATAATTCGAATACGGTCTGCCGCGCATCGTCATCCTTGACGCTCACGAATAAATCTGGACGGACACGATTTTGATCAAGACGCTGAATGATGTCCGAAACCATGTCTACATAGTAGGCATGCAGATGCAGAGCAACTCGCTTATTAATGGGCTGATCCGATTTTTTCTTATAAGGGCCAACGATGACCGGGTAAGTCCACACTCCCGTTGGCCGATCTCTTTGAAGATACACGGCGAATGGATCCGCGTTACCGACCAGGGCAGGATTGCACTCCCGAAACACGCCTGGATGGAACCCAGGGCAGGGTTTCCTCACCGTCATTTCGCTCGCCAAAGCAATACCCCTCGCCCAGCCTCTTACATACTGATTCAGCGCTTCATCTTGCGTCATGCTAGACGAGGCAGATCCCATTTCGAAATCAAACTGCCCTGACGCAGAAATCACCCCCCTATCCTTCCACTCCTGTTCCCGTTTATTGGAAGCGGAAAGCGCGACCTGCTCAATCTGCTTCACATAATTCTGCATTTGAAAAGTCTTATTTGCAGCTTCACGACAAGCGTTTCCGAGCGTTTCTCTAAGGACTGGGGATTCAGCCATTCTCAGAACTTTCGCTGCCATATCGTCAGCATCAAGATACTTGGCAACACAGCTCTGCCCGAGATCATGTTCGATCAAGAAATCAGCTATGCCGGTTGTCTCGGCGAAGCAAACCACCGGCACCCCAAAACTCATCGCATCAATTGCAACATTAGGCATAGGATCAAGACGCGAAGACAACAGAAATATGTCAGCCTCTTCATACGCCTTTTCAATTTCACTTGTCTCCCGCACAAATACGACCCGTTCCGCCAAGCCGGCACGCTGAATCTGGTCGGCGAGATAGACCGAATAGTCTAGGTCGGTTTCTGGGTCATAGCCATGGCCGAACCACACGAAGCGGCAGTTCTCTCCACCTGGAGAACTTGCAACACGCGCAGCGCACTCCAGAAATTGATCAACACCCTTGCGGATCTGAACGGCTCCCACGCCAAGCACCACTATGCTGTCGTCCGCAGATCCTGCCGGCCGCATCTTGGATGCAATGAACGCTCGCTCAGCATTGACCAGGCTTTGTTCACAATCCTTGTCCTTCGGAATTGAACAACGCCCTTGCGGTATCACGTGAACAGCACTCAGCCCGTCGGAGAAAACTGTTTTTAACGCATCCTCCATCGTCAGACGCGTTGAAAACACGACCTCTGTAGACCACAAAAAAGCCTGCGCAAATACATCCCGTGGTCGTGTATAGGAAGCAAACTCGTGAAATAGACCGATGGTCGGCACAAATTTCATTGCAAGCGGAGCCAAAACCGAGTGCGACACAATGCTGTTCACAATGGCAAACAACAGGACATGGCGTTCGCAAATCTTATTGACGACGAAAGACGCAAGTCGTGGGTCGTTTCGGCTTAACGTATCAAGCCAGACTTCCGTTGCGACAGATTGAAATGTCTTCACCAACTCGCCATGCCCCAACAGCAATACCACGACGTTGTATCGCTTGGACAATTCCTCAACCAAGTTGAGACTCAAAACGGGCGCGCCCGTCCTGGAAGCCTCATGGCTCACAACAAGAACCGTCGCCTTGCTGGAATCAAATCGCTTTGACGACAACATGGTAGGGCGATGGTACTTGCGCCCTTCCCAGCGCCCGTGACTCAGATAGTGTTCTGCCGCATCCATGCCTCCATGTACAACGTCTGGGTACAATTCAAGATACACATCTGCATCAAAGTCTGCTGGCAGCCCCATAACTTGGGCATGCCTCTTTCGTGCCGGAGTCTTCACAGCTGTATGAGCCACGTCCTTCCCCGATTGCGTACCCACCACTTTGCGCTTAAGGCTCCGCCCACGTTCTTCTAGCCAACGCAAGGGCGCGGTAATGCTCCAGCTTCTGGATGTCAGTAAGGCTTTCAACTCTCCATGAAGGTCTGTCAAGCCCTGGTTCAATCGCATTACCTCCGCTTCGAGTTCGGCGATATGCAAATCGCGCTCGGACAGCATCTCCTCCAGGGATTGCGCAGACCATTTGTTCGCCGCTTCATTAATCAATGATGGCGATGCACCGAGTTGCGCTTTGTGTCCCTCAGTGACGCGCTCCACAGAGCCAACGACGATCCGTTCACCCAGGCGATTTTCAGCCGGCGCCTTTTTTCGAATGACGCATACGGAGTTGCTGAACTCCACCGAGTGCACATGCGACAAAACATCTTCCCAGGACGCCACACCCCGCAGCGCATCAAAGCCTTTAAAGATCTCCTCGCGCTTTCTGTCCACGCCCCAATGTTCGTGATTGATGACATCCGCCAGACGTTTGAAAAACGCAATGGAGGAATAGGGGTCGAATAGTCCCCCCTCGTAATATTGCCAATAGCTGCAATGCAGGTCTTCTGCAACATAGACGCCCCCATCTTCCAGCTTCGGAAAGTACAAGGCGAATGACCGAACAATGTCGCTGCTGAAATGTGATCCATCGTCCAAGATCACATCGAATTTTTGCGAGTGACTCAATACTTCCTGCTGCGTTACTGGCGCATTGGCGTCACCCACCACCACCTTGATGCGCGGATCTTCGTACTTCAGCTCCGCACATTTGGGATTGATGTCACAACCCACCAGAACCTGAGCATTGGGGAAGTAGCGGGACCAGATCTCCAAAGAGCCACCATTCTGGATACCGATTTCCAGCAAGCGTATGGGCTGCTCTCGATAGGCGCTGAACGTATGGTCGTAGGCAACCAAATAGCCAGCCCATTTGTCAGACAGCTTGCCTAGATGTTCGTTATAAAACTCGCGCAGATTCTTTTTCATTGTCAGTACTGCACCACTAACAAAGTGCATTTCAAATCCATATCTGAACCAGCCCAGATGGGCATCTCGATTCTTCGTTAACTAATGATCTAGCAACCAACGAACTCTGAGACTCTGGTCTCAGGCCTTGACAAGCAAACCCTGCCCAGTGGGCAAACTGGCAATCGGCACTCGATGCTGACGCGCCCAATTGTCCATGCCTTCCTTCTGCGGCTGATACCCATAGTAGGCATAGTCATCCAGTAGCACCATGCCTCCTACAGACATGCGGTCCCACAAGGCATCAATCGTCGCCACTTCGGGTGGACTGTTATTCAAATCAATATGCAGGAAGGCGAGTTTTTCCGATTTGATAGAGTTCAATGTTTCTGGAATCGACCCCACGACAATCTGCACATTGGACCATTCTGAAAAATTGTCTCGCACCACCTGCACGTCTGTCGTGTAAAAGCCTTTTTGCAGCTCGTCTTCGTTTCTTTCTAATACACCGCTGTCTTTTTCTTGTTCCGAGACATAGCGCGCGTCCAGCCCGGCGAATGTATCCAATAAATAGAACGTTCGCCCCGTACCGTTCCAACCCAAGTCATGCATGATCGCCGAACTGAGAAAGCCCCGGTTGACACCGCATTCGACAAAGTCACCATCTACACGAATTGCGCAGCGAGCGGCCCAAAGACCGATATGCACGCGCCAATGCCATTTGTAGTCTCGCCCTCCCGCAGCCTTCACACCGCGCGCATAAGCAGATTCGAATTCAGGCAATGCCATGAAGTCATGGTTATGCACAGACGTCAATCCGTCGAAAACATAGGGCTGATCCAAGACCGGCCTCAATCCTTCCTTCAACCATCCGTCCTCTCTATTGAGTGGCCTGCCTTCGTTTTTCCCATGCAACCGGTAATGCTCTTCACCCGAACGCATGTACCCAGCGACCACGGCAGCCTTGACATCCGGGTTCGCCGCCAAATACGCCTGCTCGTCAAACTCATTTTGCTGCGAGACTGGATTGGTAGAGGTCATAAGACACCCCGTTCTCAAATAACAGAAATCATTAAATATCCGCACAAATCTTATTCATGCAACTTCTAAAAAAGTCAGTGGGGCGCCACACCACTTCATTTACCCTCTTCGCACCCGATCAGTGACACACTCTCAAATGCAACACCGACCAATCCCCACCGCACTTTGCTTGACGAGACATGGATGATGACTGCGTCATGCAGCCAGTGGTGCTCCACGTTGGCATGCAGAGTTCCATCGGCCACCGCAGCCGTTATTGCATAGTCCCCATTGGGCAGCATGGGTAGGCGGAAAACGAACTTGGCCTCGAACTCCTGCCCTGCATTCACGGGTGTCAGGGAAGCGCTGCTGAAAGGCAGGCTGTTCTCGCCAAACAAGTCCTGTCCCAAACGGTCTCGCACCAGAAAACCGAGTATGGGACTTGCCAGAAACTGATGCGCCTTCGCCCGAATACGTAGACAAACTCGCTCGCCGCCCTCGAAGGAAGCCGCGTCTTTGCCGTCCTGTCGCTCCAGCTGAACCGACAATATTTCAGCTGCCCCCGTTGTCCAGCCCTTGGCCTGGGCTAAGTTGTCTCGCACCGAAAAGCGCGCACCATACTCCAGGATCGGTGCATCCACCGTCTCCACTTTCTCAGTCTCATCCGCATGCTCTGGCTGCGCGCTCAGCGCATCCTTGGGTACATCCTGCCCCACGGAAATCAGCTTCTCTGCACTCCCATATACCTCTTGCAATGTGTACTGAAGATATGCTTCGCCCACGCCCTTCGATGTGCCTCGTTGCCGTACTTGCCCCTGATGCAGCCAGATCGCGGTCTGACATAGGTTCTGCACCGCCGACATGTCATGACTCACGAAAAGCAAGGTGCCTTGCTCGCGAAAACTACGGATGAAACGCATGCACTTCTGGGTGAACACTGCGTCACCGACGGCAAGTGCTTCGTCCACAACCAGCACGTCAGCATCCACGTGGGCGATCACACCGAACGCCAAGCGAACGATCATGCCGCTGGAGTAGGTTTTAACGGGCTGCTCAATGAAATCGCCGATGTCCGCAAAAGCGGCAATTTCGTCAAATCTTGCATCGGTCTCTTCCTTGCTCAACCCGAGCACCGCCGCGTTCATGTAAACATTTTCACGTCCGGTAAATTCTGGATTGAAGCCGGAACCGAGCTCCAACAAAGCGGCAATACGCCCTTGAGTCTGGATGGAACCACTGGTTGGATTCAGCGTGCCACAGATCATTTGCAGCAATGTAGATTTGCCACTGCCGTTACGCCCGATGATGCCAACAACCTCGCCCTTCTTCACCTCGAAAGACACATCGCGCAGCGCCCAGAATTCACGAAAATAGTTCCGTGGCGACTTGCCCAGTAGCGGTCTCACGCGCGGCAGAATGAATTGCTTGAGTCGGTCTTGAGGGCGATCGTAGATCTGGTAGCACTTCGACAGACCTTGCACGCGGATAGCGATTTCATCAGAGGACATCGGCAAATCCCTTCCGTGTCTTCTGGAACCAGGCAAAACCCAGCCACGCCAGCAACAAGCCTGCAACCAGCAGAATGGACCATGTCAGCATGTTCGGTAGTCGACCAAAGATAAGTATTTCGCGGCATTGCTCAATGACGACCGCCAAGGGATTGATGCGCACCCAGAACTGGTATGCAGGGGGCAAGGCGCTGATCGGAAAAAAAACGCCGGAAATGAAAAGCATGACCGTGCTGAACACGCCGGTCACCTGACCGACGTCACGCACATAGACGCCCAATGAAGCCAGCAACCAACTCATGCCCATGACCCCCAGTATCAAAGGCAACACCACCACCGGCAACAGCACCACCGTCCAAGGCAAAGCCTGACGCAAAATCAGTTGCACCAGCAAAAGCACCAACATGCTGATAGCCGCATGGAACAACGCTGCGGCCAATGCGGTCCAAGGAATGATGTCTAGTGGGAAGACAACTTTTTTGACATAGTTGACGTTATGCAAAATCAGCGTGGGCGCGCGGTTGACGCACTCGGCGAAAAGGCCGTGGACGATCATGCCCACAAAGAGCAGCAGGGCGAAGTCGGCCCTGCTTTCATTGGTATCCACTCCCCAACGGGACTTGAAGATGCCTGAAAACACAATGGTGTATATGACCAGCATCAACAGTGGATTGAAGAACGACCAAGCCAAGCCCATGATGGAGCCGCGGTAACGGCCGATTGCATCGCGCTTGCTCATCTGCATTGCCAACTGCCGATAGCGCCAGAGGCTGGCAAGCATCTCGATCGGTGAAGTGGAAAACGTCTGCATCAGACAAATACCTCAGCCTGAGTGAGCGTCGCCCCCTGCTGATCCTTGGCTGAAAGCTTCACTTCCAGTCCATCAAGAGGCCACTGGATGTTCAAGGTGGGGTCGTTCCAGGCAATGCTGCGCTCAAATTGCGGCGCGTAATAGTCCGTGGTCTTGTAAAGGAAGTCCGCACTTTCACTCAACACCACAAATCCGTGGGCAAAGCCAGGCGGCACCCAGAGCTGGCGCTGGTTTTCTTCGCTCAGCTCCACGCCCACCCATTTGCCAAAGTTGGACGAGCTTTTGCGTATATCAACAGCAACATCGAAAACCAAGCCTCGTGCCACACGGACCAGTTTGCCCTGAGGCTGTTGGATCTGGTAGTGCAAGCCCCGCAACACCCCCCTGGCACTGCGGCTGTGATTGTCTTGCACGAATTGATGGTTCGTGCCTGTTGCTTGATTGAATATCTTCTGATTGAAGCTCTCAAAAAAAAATCCGCGGGCGTCACCAAAGACTTTGGGTTCGATGATGAGCACTTCAGGCAGTGCAGTTGACACAATATTCATCGGACCACGTCCTTCAGCACCCGAACCAGATACTGACCATAGCCGTTCTTAAGCATGGGCCGCGCCAGCTCTTCCAGCTGCCCATCATTGATCCAACCTTGACGCCAGGCAATTTCCTCCGGACAGGCCACCTTGAGACCTTGCCGATGCTCCAGGGTGGCGATGAACTGACTGGCTTCCAACAGACTGTCATGCGTCCCCGTATCCAACCAGGCATAGCCTCGCTGCATGATCTGCACTTGCAACTGCGCCCGCTCCAGATAGGTTTGGTTGACCGTGGTGATCTCCAACTCTCCCCTCGCACTGGGCTTGATCGATTTCGCGATGTCCACCACCTGAGAGTCATAGAAATAGAGCCCTGTCACCGCATAGTTGCTTTGGGGCTGCTTGGGCTTTTCTTCAATGCTGGTGGCTTTGCCTTGGGCATCAAAAGCAACGACGCCAAACCGCTCGGGATCATTCACATGGTAGGCAAAAACCGTTGCACCATCCAAATTACGGTCCGCTGCCTGAAGCAAATCTTGAAAGCCATGACCATGAAAGATGTTGTCGCCCAACACCAATGCGCTGGGGTGATGGCCGACAAACTTCTCGCCAATGATGAACGCCTGCGCCAGCCCGTCAGGACTGGGCTGCACGGCGTATTGCAGATTCAAGCCCCACTGGCTACCGTCGCCTAGAAGTTGCGTGAAGCGCGGCGTGTCCTGCGGGGTGCTGATGAGCAAAATGTCTGTGATACCCGCGAGCATGAGCGTGCTCAGCGGGTAATAGACCATGGGCTTATCGTAGACCGGCATGAGCTGCTTGCTGAGAGCCAAGGTCGCCGGATGCAAGCGCGTGCCGGAGCCACCGGCGAGGATGATGCCTTTGCGTTGAGTCGTCATGGCGTCTTGCCTTTTGCTTAAAGTATTTCGTCCAACATGCGGGCCACGCCGACCTGCCAATGCGGTAATGTCAAACTGAACGCCTGTTGCAGGCGTTCGCAATTCAGTCGGGAATTTTGCGGACGGCGCGCAGGCGTGGGATAGGCACTGCTAGGAATGGCCTGCACTTGCTGAGCAGCCACCTTGAGTACCTTGCCCTGGCCTTGCGCGTGGTTGAGCACGAAGCGCGCGTAGTCAAACCAACTGGTCTCGCCCGCGGCGGTGAGGTGATAGAGCCCCAGGATTTCCGGAGCCTGTTGCCTTGCGCACTGGCGCACTGCGTGCGCCGTCGCGTCGGCAAGCAGATCGGCCCCTGTGGGCGCGCCAATCTGGTCGAGGATGACCTTGATCTCGTCCCGCTCAGTGGCGAGGCGCAGCATGGTTTTGGCGAAGTTGCCACCCCGCGCGGCATAGACCCAACTGGTACGGAAAACCAGATGGCGGCAACCACTGGCCTGTATGGCTTGCTCGCCTTCCAGCTTGGTTCGACCATAGACTGACAACGGGCCAGTAGGCCCACCTTCCTCCCACGGACGGTCGCCGCTTCCATCAAACACATAGTCGGTGCTGTAGTGCACCAGCAATGCATTCGTGCTTGCCGCCGTGCTCGCCAGAACGCCAGGCGCCAACCCATTGACACAAGTCGCCAGAGCAGCCTCGCTCTCGGCTTTGTCCACGGCGGTATAGGCCGCGGCATTGACGATCACGTCAGGCCGCACCTCCCGAACGGTGCGCTCCAAGCCCTTCAGATCGCTCAAATCACCGCAAAGACCATTGGCGCCCTGACGGTCCAACGCAACCACATCACCCAAGGGCGCCAAACTGCGCTGTAGCTCCCAGCCGATTTGGCCGTTCTTGCCGAACAGAAGAATTTTCATCCTTGGCGACGCCTACGTCAGGCGTACTGCTTCTGCACCCAGTCCCGATAGGCACCAGATTGCACATGGGCCACCCAATCGGGGTTCTGCAGATACCACTGGACGGTCTTCAAGATCCCTGTCTCGAACGTCTCGGCAGGCTTCCAGCCCAGTTCCCGCTCCAGCTTGCGAGCGTCAATGGCGTAACGCCGGTCATGGCCTGGCCGATCCTTGACGTAAGTGATTTGCTCCGCATAGCTCTTGCCGTCACCGCGCGGGCGCAGCCCATCCAACAGACCGCAGAGGGTTTTCACAATGTCGATATTGGCCTTTTCGTTCCAGCCACCAACGTTGTAAGTCTCACCCACCCGGCCGCGGGCCAGCACCTCGCGGATCGCGCTGCAATGGTCCCGAACATAGAGCCAGTCGCGCACTTGCATGCCATCGCCGTAGACCGGCAGCGGCTTGCCGGCCAAGGCGTTGACGATCATCAGCGGGATCAGCTTCTCGGGAAAGTGGTAGGGGCCATAGTTGTTGGAACAATTGGTCGTGAGCACCGGCAGGCCGTAGGTGTGGTGGTAGGCACGCACCAGGTGGTCGCTCGCGGCCTTGCTGGCGGAATAAGGGCTGTTGGGTTCGTACCTGTGCGACTCGGTGAAGGCCGGGTCTTGCGCCGCCAAGGAACCATAGACCTCGTCGGTGGAGACATGGAGGAAGCGAAAGGCCGATCGGGCAGGCTCTTCCAGGCCATTCCAATACGCCCGGACCGCCTCCAGCAGGCGAAAGGTGCCGACGATATTGGTCTGGATGAAATCTCCGGGGCCGTGGATGGAGCGGTCCACATGGGACTCGGCCGCGAAGTTGATGATGGCGCGCGGTCGGTGCTCGACCAGCAGGCGGGCCAGCAAGGCGCTGTCGCCGATGTCACCCTGCACAAACACATGTTGCGTGTTACTTTGCAGGGAAGCAAGATTTTCCAGATTGCCCGCGTAGGTGAGCTTATCTAGGTTGAGCACCGGCTCGTCGCGATACCCGTGATCCGTCCCCAACCAGTCCAGCACGAAATTGGAGCCGATGAAACCCGCCCCGCCTGTCACCAGAATCATTCCAGCCATCCCTCGATATTTTTGACCGCTCAGATTATCGCAGCTCCTCTGGTGCTTCCCTCTCTGAAACCTTACAGTGAATACCCGCCGAGGAGACATCATGAAAAAACCCCCTGATTTCGACGAAACCGCCCGCCAGATCTGGCAAGGCGGCCTGGACGCGCTTGCCCGCGCCCAGGCCCAGGGCAGCCAGGTGCTGGATGCGCTGGTGCAGGAAGGGCTGGCCATGCAGCGCCGCACCCAGGCCATGGCCGGCTCGGTGGCGGAAAAAGCCCAGGCGGCTTTCAACCAGAAGCTGGGCGAGAACTTCGGCGACAAGCTCAGCGACAACCTGGGCCAGCAATGGAACAAGCTCGAAGGCCTGTTCGAGGAGCGCGTGGCCCGCACCCTGCAACGGCTGGGCCTGCCGACGGCGCAGGAACTGCAGGCGCTGAAGGACCGCATCGCGCGGCTGGAGGCCGAGCTCGAGGCACAGCCCGAAGCTGGCGCTGCCTCGCCCCGGCGGGCGACACGCCCACCCACGACCACGACCACGGCCACGACCCGCAAGAAAGCCGTGCCGACGGCCAAAAGCGCCGCGCGCAAGGCGCCCGCCCGCAAGACAGCCGCCAGAAAACCCCGCTGAATTCGGGCCGCTCCGATGACCCGCAAAGCTCCGCGCCGCACGGCCGAGCGCATCCTGGAAACCGCGCTGGCACTGTTCAACCGTTATGGAGAACCGCAGGTATCCATAGGTCAGATCGCGGCCGAGATGGGCATCAGCGCGGGCAATCTGCACTACCACCATCCCAGCAAGGACGGCTTGGTCAACGCCTTGTTCGACCAGCACCTTGAGGCCTTGTCTCCCCTGCTGACCGCCGCCTCGGACGCGCGCGACGCGGAAGATGCCTGGTTCTTCACGCACAGCCTGGCCGAACGCATCTGGGACTGCCGGTTTCTGTACCGCGACCTAAGTCTCCTGCTGCAGCGCAACCGCCACCTGGAGCAAGGCATGCGCCAAGTGCTGCTGGCGCAGGCCGCCGCCTTGCGCCAGTTGCTGGACAGCCTGCAGGCGCATGGCGCACTGGAGCCCAGCCAACTGGCCGACGGCCCCGAAGCAGCATCGGACTTCGCGGCGCAGCTCGACCAGTTGGCCAGCACCCAGAGCGTGCTGCTCAGCCATGGACTGAGCCACGACTACGCGCTCGACCCCCGACGGGCGCTGGAACCGGAGCAGTTGCAAAACGCCGTGCTGCGGGCAACGGCGCAGTCCCTGGCATTGCTGTTACCCTATCTGGTCCCGGCGCAACAGCCCCTGCTGCGGCATCTGCTGCGCGCTTACCAGCCCGAAGCCGCCCCGCCTCGGGCACACCAAACCCTGAACGTGGAAACCCGCCATGAGCGACCTGAAAAAACAGTTTGAAGCTGCCATCGCCCAGTCCAAGGAACTGGACGAGCGCCCCGACAACGCCACCCTGCTCAAGATCTATTCCCTCTACAAGCAGGCCACCGAGGGCGACGCGACCGGTTCGCGCCCGAGCTTCACCGACATGGTGGCCCGCGCCAAGTGGGACGCCTGGAATGCGCACAAGGGCAAGAGCGCCGATGTGGCCATGCAGGAATACATCGATCTGATCGACTCCCTGAGCTGAACCCAGCGGCCCTGCGCCCTAACCCGCGAGGCGCGCCGCTTTACCGACTGCACACCATGCTCTACAAATTCCAGTCCCGCGCTGCTTCCGACCTGCTGATGCTGGAGCCGCAGGGGCGGCGCATTCTGCAGATCATCGGCAAGCATGGTGAAGACCGGCGCGGCATCCTGCGCCCCGGCGACATGCCGGCGGCCATCACGGCGCTGGAGACCGCGATCCTGCGCGAAGAGCAGGAAGCCACCGAAGCGCAGGCCGAGGAAGAAGACGGTTCCGAGCAGGCGGTGAGCCTGCGCCAGCGGGCCGCGCCCTTCATCGACATGCTGCGCCACAGCCTGGCAGCAGATGCCGACGTGGTCTGGGGCGTCTAGCACCCAACCCGGGGCGCCATTGCGCTCGCCTGGCGGCGCAACCTTGGCAATCGCCCAAACCGCTCAGGCTTGAGCCTTGTTGATGATGCCGCCGCCCAGGCAGACATCGCCGTCGTACAAGACCGCGCTCTGCCCCGGCGTCACGGCCCACTGGGCTTCGGGGAAACGCAGGCTGAAACGCGCGTCTTCCACCCCGTCCAGCGTGCAGGCTGCGTCGGCCTGCCGGTAGCGCGCCTTGGCGTTCATCTGACCGGGCACGGGCGGCTCGCCCGCGATCCAGCTGGCGTCCAGCGCCTGCAGTTGACGGCTTTGCAGCAGCGGATGGTCGTGGCCCTGCACCACCCACAGCTGGTTTTTTTCCATGTCCTTGCGCGCAACGAACCAGGGCGCGTGCTCGCCCCCGCCTCTCTGCGCCCCTTTTTCCTTGATGCCCCCGATACCCAGACCCTGGCGTTGACCCAGGGTATAGAAGCTCAGGCCCACATGCTTACCGATCACGCGGCCGTGCGCGCGTTCAAAACCCTGACTGCCGGGCAGCGGCGTGCCGTCCTTGATGGGACCGGGCTCCTTCTGGATGTAGCGGTTCAGGAACTCACGGAAAGGCCGCTCGCCGATGAAGCAAATGCCGGTGGAGTCCTTCTTCTTGGCGTTCGGCAGGCCGATTTCTTCCGCGATGCGGCGCACCTCGCTCTTGTGCAACTCACCCACGGGAAACAGTGTCTTGCTCAGCTGCGCCTGGTTCAGGCGGTGCAGGAAATAACTCTGGTCCTTGGACGGGTCCAGGCCCTTGAGCAGCTCGTGCTTGCCCGTCTGTTCATTGAGACGCACCCGTGCGTAGTGACCGGTGGCGATCTTCTCTGCGCCCAAGCGCATGGCGTGGTCGAGGAAGGCCTTGAACTTGATCTCGGCGTTGCACAGCACGTCCGGATTGGGCGTGCGCCCGGCCTGGTATTCGCGCAGGAACTCGGCGAAGACACGGTCCTTGTACTCGGCGGCGAAGTTGACATGCTCGATTTCGATGCCGATCACGTCCGCCACGGCGGCGGCGTCCACGAAGTCGATGTTGGAGGAGCAATACTCGTTGTCATCGTCATCTTCCCAGTTCTTCATGAAGATGCCGACCACGTCGTAGCCCTGCTTTTTGAGCAGCCAGGCGCTGACTGCGGAGTCCACGCCCCCGCTCAAACCCACCACCACCCGCTGACCTTTGTTCGACTTGCCCATGATGCTTGGGATTATCCCCAGTCATCCCGATTCGCGCCGCGTTGTGGATTTGGCGCCGCACCTCGGAAGCCCCCTCAAGGCTGGAAAACGGAGGGGTCCGTGTAAACGGCATCCAGTGGATGGCGTTGGCCGCGCAAATGGTCTTCCATGCAACGCAGCACCAGGGGGCTGCGGTGGCGATCCTGGCTGGCGCGCACCTCGTCGGGCGTGAGCCAGAGCGTGCGCAGGATGCCGGTGTCGAGCACCCGTCCGGCCACGGTCTCGCCCAGTTCGCCCGTGTAAGCGAAGCGCAGGTAGGTGATGTCCTGCGCCGCCTCGCCCGGACGCTGGCGCTGGAAGCGCGAGAGGTAGACGCCCAGCAAGTGGGTCGGCGTGAAGCGGTGGGTGGTTTCCTCCAGCGCCTCACGCACGCAGCCCTCCAGCGGTGACTCGCCCGGCTCCAGGTGCCCGGCCGGGTTGTTCAGGCGCAGGCCCTCGGGCGTCTCCTCTTCCACCAGCAGGTAACGGCCGTCGCGCTCGATGACGGCCGCCACGGTGACGCTGGGATTCCAACGGTTGCTCATGGGACGGAATTCTATGAAACGCCTGGGAACGCCATAGCGTTTATTCCAGGGTGGCATGAGTTTCTCGGGTAAGCTTGCCGCCCGAAAGGCGGCGCCTGACCTAGAGCACGCGGCCGCGCCACAGGTTTCAAAACTATCCAGGAGATTTTCATGCAAGCTGGTTCGACAGCCTCGGCGGCTCCGGCGGCGCAGCGCATTGGCGTGCCGCGGGAGACCTTCCCTGGCGAAAAGCGCGTCGCCACCGCGCCCGAGGTGGTGGAAAAACTCATCAAGCTCGGCTTCAAGGTCGCGGTCGAGTCCGGGGCGGGCGAAGCCGCGAACTTCAGCGATGAGGCCTACCGCGCCGCAGGCGCCGAAGTCATCGGCGGTGCCACGGCGCTGTGGGCGGCTTCCGACATCGTGTTCAAGGTGCGTCCGCCGACCTCGGCCGAGGTCGGCCTGTTGCGCGAGGGCGGGACGCTGATCGGCTTCGTCTGGCCCGCTCAGAACCCCGAGTTGATGCAGCAATTGGCCGCGCGCAAGGCCACGGTGCTGGCCATCGACTGCTTGCCCCGCACCCTCTCGCGCGCCCAGAAGATGGACGCGCTGACCTCCATGGCCGGTGTCAGCGGCTACCGCGCCGTCATTGAGGCGGCCAATGCCTTCGGGCGTTTCTTCAACGGCCAGATCACGGCCGCGGGCAAGGTGCCACCGGCCAAGGTTTTCATCGCCGGTGCCGGCGTGGCCGGTCTCTCGGCCATCGGCACGGCCGCCAACCTGGGTGCGATCGTGCGCGCCAATGACACCCGTGCCGAAGTGGCCGACCAGGTCATCTCGCTGGGCGGTGAGTTCGTCAAGGTTGACTACGAAGAAGAAGGCTCAGGCGGCGGCGGCTACGCCAAGGTCATGAGCGAGGGCTTCCAGGCCGCGCAGCGTGCCATGTACGCGCAGCAGGCCAAGGAGGTCGACATCATCATCACCACCGCGCTGATCCCGGGCAAGCCCGCGCCCAAGCTGATCACGGCCGAGATGGTCAAGTCCATGAAGCCGGGCAGCGTGATCGTGGACATGGCCGCCGAGCAGGGCGGCAACTGCGAGCTGACCGAGCCGGGCCAGTCTGTCGTCAAGCACGGCGTGACCATCGTGGGCTACACCGACCTGGCCTCGCGCCTGGCCAAGCAGTCGTCCACGCTGTACGCGACCAACCTGCTGCGCCTCACGGAAGAACTCTGCAAGGCCAAGGACGGCGTCGCCAACGTCAACATGGACGACGACGCCATTCGCGGCCTGACGGTCATCAAGGACGGCGCGGTCACCTGGCCCGCGCCCCCCCTGAAAGCCGCTGCCGCGCCCGCGCCCAAGCCGACTGCGGCGCCCGTGGCTGAGAAGAAAGGCGGTCATGGTCACGGCAGCACGGGCCCGCTGCCCGCCAAGACCCTGGCCACCCTCTTCGCCGTCGCCGCGCTGGCCTTCTGGTTCATCGGTGCCTATGCGCCGACCGCCTTCCTGGGTCACTTCACGGTCTTCGTGCTGGCCTGCTTCATCGGCTACATGGTGGTCTGGAACGTCACGCCCGCGCTGCACACGCCGCTGATGAGCGTGACCAACGCCATCTCCAGCATCATCGCCATCGGGGCACTGGTGCAGATCGCGCCGCCTGAGGCAGGCACGGCCGGCCGACCCGACGAGTTGATCCGCTGGCTGGCCTTCGCCGGCATCGTGCTGACGGCCATCAACATGTTTGGCGGTTTCGCCGTCACGCGCCGCATGCTCGCCATGTTCCGCAAATAAGAACAAGAAGGAAGAACGACCATGTCACTCAGTCTCGCCACGGTGGCCTATCTCGGCGCCGCGATTCTTTTCATCCTCAGCCTCGGCGGCCTGTCCAACCCGGAAACCTCGCGTCGCGGCAATCTGTTCGGCATCATCGGCATGGCGCTGGCCGTGCTGGCGACCATCTTTGGTCCACGCGTGAGCACCGACGGCATCGCCTGGATCATCATCGCACTGCTGATCGGCGGTGGCATCGGTCTCTACGCGGCCAAGGTCGTGAAGATGACGCAGATGCCCGAGTTGGTCGCGCTGATGCACAGCCTGGTCGGCCTGGCCGCCTGCCTGGTCGGTTTCGCCAGCTATGTCGACACCTCGATCCAATACCAAGACGCGGAAAAGGTCATCCACGAAGTGGAGATCTACATCGGCATCCTGATCGGCGCGGTCACCTTCTCGGGCTCGTTGATTGCCTTCGGCAAGCTCAACGGCAAGATCGGCGGCAAGCCGCTGCTGCTGCCCGCGCGCCACTGGCTCAACCTCGTGGCCCTGCTGGTGGTGATCTGGTTCGGTCGTGAGTTCATCCACGCGCCCACGGTGACCGAGGGCATGACGCCGCTGATCGTGATGACCGTCATCGCCCTGCTGTTCGGCGTGCACATGGTGATGGCCATCGGCGGCGCCGACATGCCCGTGGTGGTGTCCATGCTGAACAGCTACTCGGGCTGGGCCGCCGCGGCCACCGGCTTCATGCTGAGCAACGACCTGCTGATCGTGACCGGCGCGCTGGTGGGCTCCTCGGGCGCCATCCTGTCCTACATCATGTGTAACGCGATGAACCGCAACTTCATCAGCGTCATCGCTGGCGGCTTCGGCTCCGGTGCCAGTGCCCCGGCCAAGAAGGGCAATGCAGGGGTCAGCGCCGAGCCGCAAGGTGAGGTCGTGCCGGTGACGGCCACGGAGACCGCCGAGCTGCTGCGCGAAGCCAAGAGCGTGATCATCGTGCCGGGCTATGGCATGGCGGTGGCCCAGGCCCAGCACACGGTCAACGAGATCACCAAGACCCTGCGCGACAAGGGTGTGACCGTGCGCTTCGGCATCCATCCCGTGGCGGGCCGCATGCCGGGCCACATGAACGTGCTGCTGGCCGAGGCCAAGGTGCCTTACGACATCGTGATGGAGATGGACGAGATCAATGAGGACTTCCCGGACACCGACGTGGCCATGGTCATCGGCGCCAACGACATCGTGAACCCGGCCGCCCAGGACGATCCGACCAGCCCCATCGCCGGCATGCCGGTGCTCGAAGTCTGGAAGGCCCGCACCTCCATCGTCATGAAGCGCTCCATGGCTTCGGGATATGCCGGCGTGGATAACCCCCTGTTCTACAAGGAAAATAACCGCATGCTTTTCGGAGATGCGAAGAAGATGTTGGACGAAGTGCTGGTCGCCCTGAAAATTTGACGGGCATAATTCCGCGACGGAAAAAGCACGACCGTGCTGGAATTTCCAGCACGGTCTTTTTGTTCCGCTATCGTTAGAACCGACAACACAGGAGACAAGACATGAGCGATCGCATCTGGCTTAAAAGCTATCCCGAAGGCGTGCCGCACGACCTGCCGCCACTGCCTTACAGCTCGCTGGTGGCCTTGCTGGAGGAGAGCTTCCGTAAGTACGCGGACCGCCCCGCTTACAGCTTCCTGGGCAAGGAACTGAGCTATGCGGACACCGACCGGCTGAGCCGCGCCTTCGCCGCCTACTTACAAGGTCTGGGCCTGGCCAAGGGCGATCGCGTCGCGATCATGATGCCCAACGTGCCGCAATACCCGGTGACCGTGGCCGCCATCCTGCGCGCTGGTTACGTCGTCGTGAACGTCAACCCGCTCTACACCGCGCGCGAGCTTGAGCATCAGCTCAAGGACAGCGGATCAAAAGCCATCGTCATCATCGAGAACTTCGCCGCCACGCTGCAGAAGTGCATCGCCAACACCCCCGTCAAGCATGTGGTGCTGGCCGCCATGGGTGATCTGATCGGCCTCAAGGGCCACATCGTGAACCTGGTGGTGCGCAAGGTCAAGAAGCTGGTGCCGCCCTTCGAGCTGCCGACTGCGGTGCGCTTCAACGAGGCCCTGGCTCAGGGCGCGCGCAAGACCTTGAACCAGCCCGACCTGAAGCCGGATGACGTCGCCGTACTGCAATACACGGGCGGCACCACGGGCGTGAGCAAGGGCGCGGTGCTGCTGCACCGCAACGTCATCGCCAACGCGCTGCAGTCCGAGTTGTGGAACGCGCCGGTCATGAGCAAGGTACCGGCGAACGAACAACCCACGGGCGTGTGCGCGCTGCCGCTGTACCACATCTTCGCCTTCACCGTGGGCATGATGCTCAGCCTGCGCAATGGCAGCAAGCTCATCCTCATCCCCAACCCGCGTGACCTGCCCGCCGTGCTGAAGGAACTCAGCAAGCACACCTTCCACAGCTTCCCCGCCGTCAACACCCTCTTCAACGGCCTGGTCAACCACCCCGATTTCCACACGGTGGACTGGAGCAACCTCAAGGTGTCCTTGGGCGGCGGCATGTCCGTGCAGAGCGCCGTGGCCGACAAATGGCTGAAGCAGACGCAATGCCCCATCGTGGAGGGTTACGGCCTGTCGGAAACCAGCCCCTCGACGAGCTGCAACCCGGTGACGAACAAGGAGTTCACCGGCACCATTGGCGTGCCGCTGCCCTCCACGTACATGAAGATCATCGACGACGATGGCCGCGACGTGCCCCAGGGCCAGCCCGGCGAGATCGCCATCAAGGGCCCGCAAGTGATGGCCGGCTACTGGCAGCGCCCGGATGAGACCGCCAAGGTCATGACCTCCGACGGCTGGTTCAAGAGCGGCGACATCGGCGTCATGGACGAGAAGGGCTACTTCAAGATCGTGGACCGCAAGAAGGACATGATCCTGGTCAGCGGCTTCAACGTCTACCCGAACGAAGTTGAGGACGTGGTGGCGCGCATGCCTGGCGTGCTGGAAGTCGCCGCCGTGGGCGTGCCCAACGAGGAAAGCGGTGAAGCCGTGAAGCTGGTGATCGTCAAGCGCGACCCGGCCCTGACGCAGGAACAAGTGCAGGCCTACTGCCGCGAGAACCTGACGGGCTACAAGCGCCCCAAGGTCATCGAGTTCCGCACCGAGCTGCCCAAGACCCCGGTGGGCAAGATCCTGCGGCGCGAGCTGCGGGACAAAGCATGACCCAGAGAATCATGCTTTGCGGTGTAGGCCAACTTGGCATCGCCCAGTTAAGCGCAGCGGACCGAAGCTACAGGTGAGCATGATCCGGTGAAGCTCGCCATCGTCTCCGCCATGCGCGAGGAACTCGCCGCCGTGCTCGCGAACATCGAGGACGGTGTGTCGGAGCAAGTGGCCGGGCGCGAGTTCTGGCGGGGTCGCCTGCACGGCCACGAAGTCGTGGCGGTGCAGGCCCGCATCGGCAAGGTCGCGGCGGCGGCGACGGCCGCCGTGCTGGCCGAGCGCTACCAAGTCGACGCCATCCTCTTCACCGGAGTGGCCGGCGGGTTGGCCGAGGGCGTGCGGCGCGGCGACGTGGTTGTGGCCCAGGAGTTCCTTCAACACGACATGGATGCCTCGCCGCTGTTCCCGCGCTTCGAGGCCCCACTGTACGGACGCGCCCGTTTTCCCACCGATCCAAGCTGGAGCGAGCGCCTGGCACGAGCCGTTCAGCGGGCGCTGCCACAAGCCGGCCTGCACCGTGGCCTCGTGGTCAGCGGCGACCGTTTCGTCGCCAGCGCCGCCGACAGCGCAAGTTTGCGCGCAGCGCTGCCCGATGCACTGGCGGTCGAGATGGAAGGTGCCGCCGTCGCCCAGGTCTGCCTGGACTACGGCCTGCCCTACGCCGCCGTGCGAACGATTTCGGACCGCGCCGACGATGCAGCGCATGGCGATTTTCAGCAATTCATCGATGAAACCGCCAGCCGCTATTCGGCGGCCATCGTGCAGGCGCTGCTGGTCTGACCGGCGTCAAGTACGGCCGTAGGTGTCTTCAAAGCGAACAATGTCGTCCTCACCGAGGTAGCTGCCGCTTTGCACCTCGATGATCTCCAGCGGCACCTTGCCAGGATTGGATAGGCGATGCGTCTCTCCCAGCGCAATGTAGGTCGACTGGTTCTCGCTCAGCAGAATTTTCTTTTCACCACAGGTGACTTCGGCGGTTCCGGTGACCACGATCCAGTGCTCGGCGCGGTGGTAGTGCATCTGCAAGCTCAAGGATGCCCCTGGATTGACCATGATGCGCTTGACCTTGAAGCGCTCGCCCGCGTCCACGCTGTCATACCAGCCCCAGGGACGGTGCACCTTGCGGTGCAGGGCTTGTTCCTCGCGCTTGCACTGGTCCAGCGCCAGCACGAGCTTCTTGACATCCTGGCTCTTGCCGCGGTCAGCCACGAGTATGGCGTCCGCCGTTTCGACGATGACCAGATTGTCCACTCCCACCACACCGACCAGGCGACTGCTGGCGTGGATCAAGGTATTGCATGTATCGGCGACGACAACGTCGCCTCGCAGCACATTGCCAGCGGCGTCCTGCGCGCTCACCTGCCAGACCGACTCCCAGCCCCCCAGATCACTCCATCCCGCGAGCAAGGGAACCATGAGGATGGGGATATCCGAACCCGGACATTTTTCGATGACGGCGTAATCGATGGATTCAGCGGGAACTGCGGCAAAGCCTTCCTTGCCCGGGCGGACAAAAGCGGCGTCAACCGTCCTGTCCTGCCAGGCTGCGCGCGCCGCCTGCGCCATGTCGGGTCGAAAACGCGTCAGCGCCTGCAACCATGTGCTGGCCCGGAGCACGAACATACCGGCATTCCAGTAATAGCCCCCGTGGGTCAGATACCCCTGGGCCGTGGGAAGGTCCGGTTTTTCCACAAAGGCACGAACGTCGCACACAGCGCCGATGGTGGCGCCCTCGGCCAGGATGTAGCCGTAGCCGGTTTCAGGGCGATCAGGCGTCACGCCCAGGATGACGATGGCGCCATCGGCGGCGCCGTTCAGCGCGGTCTGCAAAGCCTGCGCGTATGCGACCTCGTCCCCCACGGTCTGGTCGGCCGGAGTGACGACCAGGATGGGATCACCACCGTCCTCGGTGGCCTGCAAGGCGGCCAGGGTCAAGGCTGGCGCCGTGTTGCGTCCCGCGGGTTCCAACAAGAAGGTGGTGGTTACATCCGGCAGTTCCCTCAATTGATTCAGTGCCAGAAAACGGTGCTCTTCGTTGGTGACGACCAGAGTCGCTCCCAACGCAACATCGGAACCCGCCGCTTGCACACGCTGCACTGCTTGCTGGAAGAGGCTGCTGGTTCCAGTCAGAACAAGGAACTGCTTGGGAAACCCCGCGCGTGACAACGGCCACAGCCGGGTTCCCGAGCCACCGCAGAGAATCACCGGCGTGACGTTGTTCATGGCGCGAATTCTCGCAGCTCATCCTCAGCTCAACGCCTGCGCCAGCTAGCCGAACGGATACTTGACAAAAAGGTTGGCCCCTCCTTGCCACGCCCGATGATTCCGGCATCGGCAGGCAGCGGACAGTGCCGCCTTGGGTTCGGACGGCCTATCGACCGACTTCCTGCCGAGGAAGTACAAGCGCCTGCTGGTGATCGGGAAATCGTACGCAAAACCCGACGGTGCTTTGACCTCGCTCGGGACGAGCCGGCCAGAAGTGGTGGAACTGCGCTCAGCGAATTTCGAGCGGCATCGTCACGCCGAAGAACCACCGCCCGCCTTCGTCGGTGCCACTGACGCCCTGCTGGCGACTGATGTCGATGTTGCCATTGCGACCAACGCCAATGCGCAAACCCAGGCGCAGGTAGTCGGCCTCGAAACGGCGGAAACGCTCTCCTATGAAGGACCATTGCCCCATGTCCGTCATCATGGCGGGCAGTCGCGCGCCGTCCGGCGTCCATTCCAGGGCCACGCCCCAGCGGGAATAGTCCTCGTCGCCACCCCCATTCCTGCCATCGACGATGTCGGTTCCGATGTTGAGATGCAGGGCGTACTCACGTCGTGCCGACCACGAAGGCGTCCAGGTGAACAATCCGTTGAAGGAACTCAGCGCGTACTCGGGCGGGAAAGGACGCGCGTCCAGCCCCAGCTCATAGGACAGCCCCAGCCCCACTTCGGGATCGACGGCATGCGCCCATTTGAGCCCCAGGCCCAGGCCCGTCTGAGAGGGGTAGTCAGAGTCGGAGTTGAGCGAGCGCTCATGCTCGGCCGACAGGCCGACCTCCACCGGCCCGACGCCACAGGACGCCCCCAGGTGCAGCAACGTGGTGGCACTGTCGCCCACCCACGCATCGGCCACGCAGGCTCGGGGTGCCAGGATCGTGGCGTCATCCACCGCGTGGTGTCCGCCTGCCGCCTGTGCGCTCGAAGCCAGGACGGCCATGCCGACCAGCAGCATGCCGCGTCGAACACCCTGTTTCAGAAACTTTTTTTTCATCGTCGCAACCACCCTTTCTTGTGGAAATAGACCATGGGCACCACCGCGCTAAGGATCATCAAACCCAGGGCGAATGGATAACCCCAAGGCTGGCTCAGCTCGGGCATGTGCTCGAAATTCATGCCGTAGAGACTGGCGATCATGGTTGGCGGCAGGAAGGCCACGCTGGCCACGGAAAAAATCTTGATGATCTTGTTCTGATTGATGTTGATGAAGCCGACGGTCGCGTCCATCAGGAAGTTGATCTTGTCGAACAGGAAGGCGGTATGGCCGTCGAGCGAATCGATGTCACGCATGATCTGTCGCGCCTCTTCAAACTGCTCCGCGCCCAGCATGCGGCTGCGCATCATGAAGCTGACGGCGCGGCGCGTGTCCATCGCGTTGCGACGGATGCGCCCATTCAAGTCCTCCTGCCGCGCGATGGCCGCAAGCACCGCGCCAGCCAGCTCATCGGTGACTTCGCCGGACAACACCAGCTTGCTGGCTTTCTCCAGTTCGTCGTACACACTTTCCAGGCGATCCGCACAGTACTCCACGTCGGCATCGAAGAGCTTGAGCAACACCTCCCGGGCGTCGGCGATCAGTCCCGGCGCGCGGCGCGCACGCATGCGCAGCAGGCGGAACACGGGAAGGTCTTCGTCGTGGATGGAGAACAGCACGCCCTTGCTCTTGAGCTGGTCATTCGCGAGATTCAGGATGAAGGCCGCACGCACCGAGCGCGGCTGATCTTCGTCGGTGATCAGGAAATCGCTGCGGATGTGCAGGTCACCGTTGTCTTCTTCATAGAAACGGGCCGATTCCTCGATGTCCTCGTCCATCGCGTCCTCGGGAATCGAGAGGCCGTAATACTGCTTGACCCAGCGTTTTTCCTCGAGCGTGGGCGCCTCCAAGTCGACCCAGATGGGCTGGAATCGCGACAGTTCCTCCAGCGATTCGATCTCTTCCTGAAACAAGCGGCCATTAACGAGCGTGAAGATGTTGAGCATGGCGCCTGCGACGGGAAACGTTGAAGGAAATGCGCTCGATTATCGCACCGCACCATGGCGCGGCGCATTGTGCTCGCGACAGATGAAGCCGCTTTCAGCATTCTGCAATGAGACAAATTTCACGCACGCGCATGAATAAAAAAACAGGATGATTCGACGGGAAAAGGCATTGCATTTCAGCAAGGTCGGGCGCATAGTGAATTCGTCCGCAGCCGTGCAGCCCCGATCATTCAGCGGCGTCGCAAGGGATCGATCTCGGGGTTGCCGGGTACGGCGCTTTCTCTTCATTCAAGACTATGGAGGCGTCCATGAATTTGACGATCAGCGGCCATCATCTCGATGTCACTCCGGCCCTGCGCAACTATGTCACCAGCAAGTTGGACCGCATCACGCGCCACTTCGACCAGCTTGTCGACATCAAGGTGCTTCTGAGCGTGGAAAAGCAAAAGGAAAAGGAACGGCGTCAGCGCGCCGAATGCAATATCCACGTCAAGGGCAATGATCTCTTCGCTGAGAGCACGCACGCGGACCTCTACGCCGCCGTGGATGAATTGATGGACAAGCTGGACCGCCAGGTGGTACGCCACAAGGACAGGCTGCAAAGCCACCATGCCGCTCCCGCCAAACACCTCTTGCAATAAGCGACTCGTCCCGCGATGGCGTCCGATGGGCGCTCCACAAGCCAGCGCCTGTATGCAGATACAGGCGCTTTTTCATGACCGGCGGCCAAAGCGCTTACTTATGCATAATCAGCGCTCCCATGAACCGTCTCGCCGTCATCCTGCCCGCCGCGCAAGTGCTCACGCGCGTTGAAGCCACCAGCAAGAAGCGGGTGTTCGAGGAAGTAGGCCTGCTGTTCGAGAACCTGCACGGTCTGAACCGGGCCCTGGTGGCTGACAGCCTGTTCGCACGGGAGCGCCTGGGCTCCACCGGCTTGGGTCATGGCGTGGCCATACCGCATGGTCGCATCAAGGGACTGAAGACCCCCCTGGCCGCCGTGCTGCGATTGACGCACCCTATCGTCTTCGATGCGCCCGATGCCCTTCCGGTGGGTCTGTTCATCGTGCTGCTGGTGCCCGAGGCCGCGACGCAAAAGCACCTGGAAATCCTCTCCGAAATCGCCGAGATGCTCAGCGACACCACGCTGCGCGAACAGCTCACGGCCGACGGCGACGATACGTCGCTCCATGCGCTGATCGCCGGCTGGCGTTCGTCGCAAAGCTCCGCGCAGTCCCTCTCCGCATAGCGCCGCGCCGAACCGCGCAGGCCGTCGTCCCCCACACCCTTGAAGGAGCGCCATGAGGCCCACCGTTGTCAGCGCCGAAGTGCTGTTTGAAGAGTTCCGTGGCCGGCTCAAGTGGGAATGGGTGGCCGGTCTGGGAGCGTCAGAACGCCGCTTCGATGAGGTGGCCGTGCGGGCCGCCCGCTCGGGCGCGGACCTGGTGGGTTACCTCAACTACATCCACCCCTACCGTGTGCAGGTCATGGGTGAACGTGAAATCGCCTATTTGACCCGCGGCACGCACGAAGATTGCGCGCGCCGGGTGGCGCGTATCACCACGTTGGAGCCCCCGGTGCTGGTGCTGGCCGACAGCCAGCCCGCGCCCAAGGCTCTGGTGGACTTCTGCGAAAACGCAAACATCCCGATGTTCGCCTCGCCCGAATCGTCCGCCTACGTGATCGACGTGCTGCGCAGCTACCTGTCTCGACACTTCGCGGACCGCGCGTCCATGCACGGCGTGTTCATGGACATCTTGGGCCTGGGCGTGCTGATCACTGGCGAATCGGGCTTGGGCAAGAGTGAGCTCGGCCTGGAACTGATCTCGCGCGGGCATGGTCTGGTCGCCGACGACGCGGTGGACCTCTACCGCGTGAACCAGGACACCATCGAAGGCCGCTGCCCGGAGCTACTGCGCAACCTGCTGGAGGTTCGCGGCATCGGCCTGCTCGACATCAAGGCCATCTTCGGTGAGACCGCCGTGCGCCGCCGAATGCGGCTCAAGCTCATCGTGCACCTGGTGCGCAAGGAGACGATGGAGCGAGACTACGAGCGCATCCCGTCTGAGCCGCTGCGACAGGACGTGCTGGGCATTCCGGTGCGCAAGGCCATCATCCAGGTGGTGGCTGGGCGCAACTTGGCGGTGCTGGTGGAGGCTGCGGTGCGCAACACCATCCTGCAACTGCGCGGCATCGACACCTACAAGGAATTCACAGAGCGGCACCGCAAGGCCATGGGCGGCTAAGCGTACGTCCCATCAGCGGGAAGAAGAAGAAGGCGAAACGAATCAGCGTTGCAGCTGAGCGCCCTTGGCGCAGTCGGCACACAAGCCATAGAGCGACATGGTGTGCTCCTGCAGCAGCCACCCCTTTTCCTTGGCGATGGCCTTTTGCCGGGTCTCGATCTGTTCGTCGTAGAACTCCTCGACCTTGCCGCATTTGGTGCAGATGAAGTGGTCGTGGTGATGGCCTTCGTTCAGCTCGTAGATGGCTTTGCCACCCTCGAAATTGCTGCGGATCAGGATGCCGGCCTGCTCGAACTGTGTCAGCACCCGGTAAACGGTCGCCAGGCCCACGTCCGAATGCTCGTCCAGCAGCACGCGGAACACGTCTTCCGCGCTCATGTGCCTTTGCTTACCCTTCTGAAAAATCTCCAGCACCTTCAGGCGGGGCAGGGTCGCTTTCAGACCGGTGCTCTTGAGTTCGTCGATGGTGCTCATGGGCAGGCTCCTGGACTGAGGGATTTCGTGGGCAGGATGAGAGAAAATACAATGGTTGATGATAGCGCGTTCGCCGCTCCTGGCAGCTCGGTGCCGGGTTTCCACCCGTCACTGTCGCGCCCCACCCTTCCCGTCGCACGCATTTTTCCCATGCTCCACACATTACGCCGCCTTCATCGCGCGGCTTTCATCGCCACACTGACTTGCGCGGTCGGCGCCACGCTTGTGCTCGCAGCCTGCGCACCCTACCGCCCCACCGTTGTGCAAGGCAATGTGATCACGCGAGAGCAGCTTGGCGTGCTGCGCCCGGGCATGAGCCGCATCCAGGTGCGTGACATCCTGGGCACTCCGCTGGTCGCCGACCTGTTCCACGCCCAGCGCTGGGACTATGTCTTCACCATCAAGCAACAAGGTGTGGCGCCGCAAGCGCGCCGGCTCACGGTCTTTTTCCAGGACGATCGTCTGGAGCGCTTTGAAAGCGATGCGGAGCTTCCCAGCGAAGCCGAGTTCGCCGCCAGCCTGAGCAAACCCGTCACCAAACGGGTTCCTCTGCTGCAGGCCGATGAACAGGACCTCGCCGACTTCCCGCCGCCCGCGCCCGCCGCGCCCCCCCCGCCCGTGCCCCCTCTGCCCAGCAGCTATCCGCCCCTGGAATCCACGCCCCAGTCATGAGCCTCTCCACTTCTCTTCCCTCGCCTTCCGGCCTGCGCCGCCGCCGTATCGCCGTGGCCGGCGCTTCCGGCCGCATGGGCCGCATGCTGATCGAAGCCGTCCAGGCGGACGACGCCTTTGAACTGGCTGGGGCGCTGGACCACGCCCACAGCACTGCCCTGGGTCAGGAAGCCACGGCCTTCCTCGGCCAGGCCAGCGGCGTGACCATCACCGCCGATCTGCGCTCCGGTCTGCAGAATGCCGGCACGCTGATCGACTTCACGCGCCCCGAAGGCACGCTGGCGCACCTCGCGGTCTGTCGGGAACTGGGCGTGGCCCTGGTCATCGGCACCACGGGCTTCAACGAAGCTCAGAAGGCCGAGATCTCCGCGGCAGCCCGGGACATCCCCATCGTGCTCGCGCCCAATATGAGCGTGGGCGTCAACGTCACCCTGAAGCTGCTGGCCATGGCCGCCCAAGCCCTGTCCACGGGCTACGACATCGAGATCATCGAAGCCCACCATCGCCACAAGGTCGATGCGCCCAGCGGCACCGCGCTCAAGATGGGCGAGGTCATCGCCGAGGCCCTGGGCCGCGATCTGAAGGATTGCGCGGTCTATGAACGCTATGGTCACACGGGGGAACGCGATCCGTCCACCATCGGCTTCTCGACCATCCGCGGCGGCGACATCGTGGGCGACCACACCGTGCTCTTCGCGGGCACGGGTGAACGCATCGAGATCACACACAAATCCGCGAGCCGCGCCACCTACGCCCAGGGCAGCCTGCGCGCCGTGGGTTTCCTCGCCGACAAGCAAAACGGCCTGTACGACATGTTCGACGTGCTCGGCCTGAAATAAGTCTCTCCATCAGCACCATGCAAGAAAAATACTCGCCTCTCGAAGTCGAACACGACGCGCGGATCGACTGGCTCGCGCAGGACGCCTACCGCGTGACGGAAAACGCGCTGGATGCACAAGGTCAGCCCAAACCGAAGTTCTACGCCTGCTCCATGCTGCCCTACCCCAGCGGCAAGCTGCACATGGGCCATGTGCGCAACTACACGATCAACGACATGCTGGCGCGCAACCTGCGCATGAAGGGCTACAACGTGCTCATGCCCATGGGCTGGGACGCCTTCGGCCTGCCGGCCGAGAACGCGGCGCTCAAGAACGGTGTGCCGCCGGCCAAGTGGACCTACGAGAACATCGCCTACATGAAGGGGCAGATGCAGGCCATGGGCCTGGCCATCGACTGGAGCCGCGAGGTTGCCACTTGCGACCCCACGTACTACAAGTGGAACCAATGGCTCTTCCTCAAGATGCTCGAGAAGGGCATCGCCTACCGCAAGACCCAGGTTGTGAACTGGGACCCGGTGGACCAGACTGTGCTGGCCAATGAGCAGGTCATCGACGGGCGCGGGTGGCGCACCGGTGCCCTGGTCGAGAAACGCGAGATCCCGGGTTATTACCTCAAAATCACCGACTACGCCGAAGAGTTGCTGGACCAAGTACAGCTCGGTAACCCCAAGGCCACGCTGACCGGCTGGCCGGACAAGGTGCGGCTGATGCAGGAAAACTGGATCGGCAAGAGCGAGGGGGTGCGCTTCGCCTTCCCGCACGAGATCAAGGGCGCTGACGGCAACCTCATCCAAGGCGGCAATCTGTACGTTTTCACCACCCGCGCCGACACCATCATGGGCGTGACCTTCTGCGCCGTCGCGCCCGAGCATCCGCTGGCCACGCACGCCGCCCAGGGCAACGCCAAACTCGCCGCCTTCATCGAGGACTGCAAGAAGGGCGGCACCACCGAAGCCGAGCTCGCACTCAAGGAAAAGGAAGGCTTGCCTACCGGCCTGTTCGTCACGCACCCGCTCACGGGTGAGAAGGTCGAGGTCTGGGTCGGCAACTACGTGCTCATGAGTTACGGCGACGGCGCTGTCATGGGCGTGCCCGCGCACGACGAGCGTGACTTTGCCTTCGCCAAGAAATACGGGATTCCGATCAAGCAAGTGATCGAAGTTGAAGGCGCGACCTTCTCTACCGAGGCCTGGGCCGAGTGGTATGGCGACAAGCAAAAAGGCGTCTGTGTCCACAGCGGCGTGTTGGATGGCCTGGGCCACAAGGCCGCCGTTGACAAGGTGGCCGAACTGCTCGGGACCAAAGGTCTGGGCGAGAAGAAAACCACCTGGCGCCTGCGCGACTGGGGCGTCAGCCGCCAGCGCTACTGGGGCACGCCCATCCCCATCATCCACTGCGAGGAGCACGGCGCCGTGCCGGTGCCCGAGCAGGACCTGCCCGTGGTGCTGCCGCAGGACTGCGTGCCAGATGGCTCTGGCAATCCGCTGCACAAGCACGAAGGATTCCACGCTGGCGTGGTGTGCCCTGTCTGCGGCAAGCCCGCGCGTCGCGAGACGGACACCATGGACACCTTCGTGGACAGCTCCTGGTACTTCATGCGCTACTGCGACCCGGCCAACGCCGAGAAAATGGTCGCGGACGGCGCCGACTACTGGATGCCGATGAACCAGTACATCGGAGGCATCGAACACGCCATCCTGCACCTGCTGTACGCGCGCTTCTGGACCAAGGTGATGCGTGACCTGGGTCTGGTCAAGATCGACGAGCCCTTCACCCACCTGCTCACGCAAGGCATGGTGCTCAACCACATCTACTCGCGTCGCACCGACAAGGGCGGCAAGGAGTACTTCTGGCCCCATGACGTGGAGCATGTGCTCGACGCGACCGGCAAGATCATCGGCGCCAAGCTCAAGAACGCCGTGGAAAGTGGTGGAGTGACGCTGCCCGCGGGCACACCCATCGATTACGAAGGCGTGGGCACCATGTCCAAGTCCAAGAACAATGGCGTGGACCCCCAGGACCTGATCGAGAAGTACGGCGCCGACACGGCGCGCCTCTACACCATGTTCGCCGCGCCGCCCGAGGCCACGCTGGAGTGGAACGACACCGCAGTCGAGGGCAGTCACCGCTTCCTCAAGCGCGTCTGGGCCTTGGGGGTCAAGCTGGCGACCCTGGACAAGAGCGCCGCAGAAGCCAGCGTAGCCGGCAAGCAATCGCTGAACGATGTGGCATTCAGCCCGCAGGCCAAGGCCCTGCGCTTCGAAGTGCACAGCGTGCTCAAGCAGGTGGACTACGACTACCTGCGCATGCAGTACAACACCGTGGTTTCGGGCGTGATGAAGATGCTCAATGCCCTGGAAAGCTTCAAGGGGCAAGGCAGCGCGGGCGCGGAAGTGGCGCTGATCGAAGGTTTCGGCATCCTCTTGCGCTGCCTCTACCCCGCCACGCCCCACATCACCCACGTGCTGTGGGAAGAGCTGGGTTATGCCGCTCAGTTTGGCGGCCTGCTGGACGCGTCCTGGCCCAAGGTGGATGACCACGCCCTGCGCCAGGACGAGGTGGACCTGATGTTGCAAGTCAACGGCAAGCTGCGCGGTGCGCTGCGCGTGGCAGCGAGCGCGAGCAAGGAAGTCATCGAAGCTGCGGCGCTGGCCTCGCCCGACTTCGCCAAGTTCGCGGAAGGCAAGCCGGCGAAAAAAGTCATCGTCGTGCCAGGTCGCCTGGTCAACGTCGTGGTCTAGTAGCACATGTACGGACCCATACCGCAATTGACACGCACGGCGCGATTCGCATGTCTGTTGCTGGCAGCGACCCTCGCGGCGTGCGGCTTTGGCCTGCGCGCCAACGCCAACTATCCTTTTGCCAGCCTGTACAGCAGCACCTCGCCGTACTCGCCATTGGGCATGGAATTGCAACGCCAACTGCCCGGCAGCGGTCCCCTGGTCTACATGACGGCGCCCGCCAAGGCCCATGACGCGCAGGTGGTCCTGGACGTGTATGGCGAGCAGCGCAAGAAAACCCTTCTGGGCGGCACCATCGCGGGCCAGGCGCGCGAATTCCAATTACAACTGACCCTGAAGTTCAGCCTGCGCACGCCCCAGGGCAGGAGCATCATTCCCGAGACCACGCTGACGCAGCAGCGCACCTTGAGCTACGACGAAACCCTGGCGCTGGCCAAGGAAGCGGAGGAAGCCGCGCTCTACCGCAACATGCAGGTCGCGCTGGTGCAGCAGATCGTGCGTCGCCTCGCTGCCTTGGATGCCGAGTCCATGCAGGAACCGCCGCAGGAGTGAAGCTGCGGCACCACGAGACGGAATTCGAAATTGACAAGAATGCTGAAAAGCTGCTTAGCCCCCCTTGTGCTGCTGCCTTGCCTGCTTAGCCCTGCGCTGGCGGACAGTCCGGTGGACAACCCCATGTTCGGGGAGAAGCAAAACCAGTTCGGGCTTTATGCGGGCGGCTCCACCGGGACGGGCGCCGTGTCCCGCATGGGCAGCACCTTGCAAGTCCAGGAAGACCTGGGCGTGGTCGAATTGCAGTACGCACAACCGTCGACTTTTTTCCGTCTGCCCGCGCGCTCATCGATCCATGTCGCGCAAATCGTGGGCCAAGACAAAACGCAAGTGGTCTTCGGACTGATGCAGGAATTCCTGCTTGTACCCAACTTCGAGCGTTTCTACGCGGGCCTGGGCCTGGGCATCTACATCAAGGAACGCAGCACCGACGGGCGTGTCGACTCGGCCTTCACCTTCGGCGAAAAACTGTTCCTGGGCTATCGCTTCGATAACGACTACAGCATGGAACTTTACTGGCGGCATTTCTCCAACGGCGACATCACGCCCGTCAACAAGGCCTACAACTTCGTGGGTCTGGGGTTGATCAAAAACTTCTGACCATGCAAGTCGCCGCCGCGCAACTGGCCGCTCACCTAGGCAAGGGACTCAAGCCCCTCTACACCGTGCACGGCGACGAACCCCTGTTGCAGCAAGAAGCCGCAGACGCCATCCGAGCGGCCGCACGCGCCACAGGCTATAGCGAGCGCAGCGTGCACACGGTGTCCGGCGCGCATTTTGACTGGAGCGTCGTGCTGGCTGCGGGCGGTAGTCTGAGCCTGTTCGCGGAGCGGCAAATCGTCGAAATCCGCGTGCCCAGCGGCAAACCGGGCAAGGACGGCAGCGCCGCCTTGCAGCAGATCGCCGAGGCCGCGCAAAGCAACGACTGCACACTCACCCTGGTGCTGCTGCCCCGCCTGGACATGCAAACAAAGAAGGGCGCCTGGTTTGGCGCGCTGGAGAGCTTTGGCGTCACCGTGCAGGTGGACCCCGTGGAGCGCCGCGTGCTGCCAGCCTGGATCGCCCAGCGCCTGGGCGCCCAGGGTCAGCGCGTGACCGAGGGCGAGGAAGGCCAGCGCAGCCTGCAATTCTTCGCCGACCGGGTCGAAGGCAATCTGCTGGCCGCGCACCAGGAAATCAGCAAGCTAGCCCTGCTCTACCCCGCAGGCACCCTGAGCTTCGAGCAGATCGAATCCGCCGTGTTGAACGTCGCTCGCTATGACGTGTTCAAACTCGCGGAAGCCGTGCTGGCCGGGCAGGCCGCACGCACGCAGAAAATGCTGGACGGCCTGCAGGCCGAGGGCGAGGCCGGGGTGCTGGCGCACTACGCCATCGCCGAAGACATCCGTGGCCTCAAACGTGTCAAGGACGCCATCCGCCAGGGGCGCCCCTTGCCCATGGCACTGCGCGAACAGCGCGTTTGGGGTGTCAAGGAAAAGCTCTACGAACGTGCGCTGCCACGCCTGTCGGAAGCCCAATTGAACGATCTGCTCCACGCCGCGCACCAGGTGGACGGCATCGTGAAAGGCCTGAAGGCACCGGGCTGGCCCGCAGACGGCTGGCAAGCCCTGCACCGGCTCGCCATGGATGTCTGCCGTGCAGTGCAATAGCCCCCAGCGTAAAATGAGCCCATGAACGCGCCAGAAAAAGCCCCTTTGCTCGCCCAGGCGGCGTCCGGGGCCGCACCCGAGGCTGCCGCGGGGGACCTGACCGCGCTGATGCAGACCCTGGGCACCCAGGCCCGGACCGCCTCGGCCCTGATGGCCAAGGCCAGCTCGGCAAGCAAAAACACCGCGCTGCGCGCGCTGGCGCGGCGGCTGCGCGAACACACCGCCAGCTTGTTGACCGACAACACGGTGGATCTGGAACGCGCCAAGACCGCGGGCCTGAGCGCCCCCATGGTGGACCGGCTCAAGCTCACGCCCAAGATCCTCGACACCGTGGCACTGGGCTGCGAACAGCTGGCGGCCATGCCCGACATCATCGGCGAGATTTCCGGCCTGACCCAGCAACCCTCGGGCATCCGCGTGGGCCAGATGCGCGTGCCGCTGGGCGTGTTCGGCATGATCTTTGAGAGCCGCCCGAACGTGACCATCGAGGCAGCCAGCCTCTCCATCAAGAGTGGCAACGCCTGCATCCTGCGCGGCGGCTCGGAAGCGATCGAGTCGAACAAGGCGCTGGCTCTTTTGGTGCGGGACGCCCTGGCCGAGGCCGGTCTGCCGCAGGACGCGGTGCAGCTCGTGGCCACCACCGACCGCGCCGCCGTCGGCCAGCTCATCGCCATGCCCGAATTTGTCGACGTCATCATCCCGCGCGGCGGGCGCAGCCTGATCGAGCGCGTGAGCCGCGAGGCCAAGGTACCGGTGATCAAGCACCTGGACGGCAATTGCCACACCTATGTCGACGCGCCGTGTGACATCGCGATGGCGGTCGCCGTGGCCGACAACGCCAAGACCCAAAAATACAGCCCCTGCAACGCCAGCGAAGGCCTGCTGGTCGCGCGCGACGTGGCCCGGGAATTCCTGCCGAAGATCGGCGCCATCTACGCCGCCAAGGGCGTGGAGATGCGCTGCGACCCAGAAGCTCAGGCCATCCTGGCCTCGGTACCGGGCGCGAACGTGACGACCGCCACCGAGCAGGACTGGTATACCGAATACCTCGCCCCCATCATCAGCATCAAGCTGGTGGACGGCCTGGACGAGGCGATCGCCCACATCAACCGCTATGGCAGCCATCACACGGATGCCATCCTGACCAGCGACCATGTCCATGCCCAGCGTTTCCTGCGCGAGGTGGACTCGGCCAGCGTGATGGTCAACGCCAGCACGCGCTTCGCCGATGGCTTCGAGTACGGGCTGGGCGCCGAGATCGGCATCAGCACGGACAAGTTCCACGCTCGCGGCCCCGTGGGCATCGCCGGGCTGACCTCGCTCAAATGGGTGGTGCTGGGGCAGGGAGAAGTCAGGACGTGACACTCCTGCGGGCCGCGCATCCTCCGGGATGCGGGCGGTCCGCGCCCCCCATCAATAAAAAGGGTTTGCATGGTTCCGCATCTCATCACCGCCCTCACCGGGCCGATCAACGAGCTAGAACAGCGCGTGCTGGACTCCATGCCAGCCATCGAACGCTGGTTCCGCCTGGAGTGGATGGAGCACACGCCGCCTTTCTACTGCTCGGTCGACATCCGCAACGCGGGCTTCAAGCTCGCGCCGGTGGACACCAACCTATTCCCCGGGGGCTGGGATCACCTCACGCCCGAGATGCTGCCCCTGGCCGTGCAGGCCTCCATGGCCGCGGTGGAGAAAATCTGTCCGGAAGCGCGCAACCTGCTGCTCATCCCCGAGAACATCGACCCCGCGAACGCCGGGCGCAATACCTTCTACCTGAGCAACATCGCGCAGTTGCAGCGCATTTTCCACATGACCGGGCTGAACGTGCGCATTGGCTCCATCAGCCCCTCGATCAAGAAGAACACCACCATCGCGCTGCCCGGCGGCGAGTCCATCACGCTGGAGCCCGTGGTGCGCAGCAAGACCCGCCTGGGGCTGAAGGATTTCGACCCCTGCACCATCCTGCTCAACAACGACCTGTCCGCCGGCATTCCCGGCATCCTGGAAGACATCCACGAGCAGTACCTGCTGCCGCCGCTGCACGCGGGCTGGAGCCTTCGGCGCAAGAGCCGCCACTTCAAGAGTTACGAAGAAGTCGCCAAACGCCTGGGCAAGCTGTTGGGCATCGATCCCTGGTTGATCACGCCGATGCATGAGCAATGCGAGGGCGTGGCGTTCTCGGACACCGACACGGACTCCGGCCTGGAATGCCTGAGTAGCAACGTGGACACCCTGCTGGCGCGCATCCGTCGCAAGTACAAGGAATACGGCATCAAGGAAAAGCCCTTTGTCGTGGTCAAGGCCGACAATGGCACGGACGGCAAGGGCATCATGACCGTGCGCGACGCCAAAGACCTGCAAGTCCTGAACGAACGCGCCCGCGCCAAGCTGCGCGCGCAGAAGAACATCCCCAGCGTCATCATCCAGGAAGGTGTGCTCACGCACGAGCGCATGCACGACGCCGTGGCTGAGCCCGTGGTCTACATGATGGACCGCTACGTGGTCGGCGGTTTCTACCGCATCCACGCCGAACGCAGCGAGGACGAAAACCTGAACGCGCCTGGCGCCAGCTACGTACCCCTGGCCTTCGACCAGAGCACCCAGTTGCCGCAGCCCGGCGCGAAGCCCGGTGCCTCCGTGCCCAACCGCTTCTACATGTACGGCGTCGTTGCCCGCCTGGGCCTGCTGGCTTCCAGTTACGAACTGGAAGCCACGGACCCCGAGGCCGAGGTCTACGCCTGAACCGGCGGCCAGCCGGACCCACCTACCAAGGCCCAGCGCCATCCCCATGAGCGCCACCAAATCATCCCTCGCCGCCCTGACGCTGGGCGCCATCGGCATCGTCTACGGCGACATCGGCACCAGCGTGTTGTACGCGCTCAAGGTCGTGTTCAGCTCGGGCCTGATCGCCTTCACGCCCGAGAATGTCTACGGCATCCTCTCGATGGTGTTCTGGACCGTGACAGTCATCGTCTCGCTCAAGTACGTCACCTTGATCCTGCGCGCCGACTACAACGGCGAAGGCGGCCTGATCGCCATGCTGACCCTGGCCTCGCAGGCAGTGAAGGACCGACCGCCCTTGCGTCGAGTGCTGCTGCTGGTGGGCATCTTCGGCACGGCCATCTTCTACGGCGACGGCGTGATCACGCCGGCAATCTCGGTGCTCTCGGCCATCGAGGGCCTGGAACTGGTGGCGCCCGGCCTGCACCCGTACATCATTCCTACCGCGCTGCTGATCCTGTTCGCCCTGTTCTTCGTGCAAAAGCATGGCACCAGTCGCATCGGCCGCTTCTTTGGGCCCATCACCCTGCTGTGGTTCATCGTGCTGGCCGTGCTGGGTGTCACGCAGATCGCGCGCCACCCGACCATCCTCTATGCAGTCAGCCCGCACTACGCCCTGGACTTCATCCTGGGCAGTCCGGGCATCGCCTTCCTGCTGCTGGGTGCGCTGGTGCTCACCGTCACCGGGGCCGAGGCGCTGTACGCTGACATGGGCCATTTCGGCAAGAAACCGATCCGCCTGGCCTGGTTCTCCGTGGTCATGCCCGCGTTGCTGCTCAATTATTTTGGCCAGGGCGCACTGTTGCTGGAAGACCCGAGCGCCGTCAGCAACCCCTTCTACCTGATGGTGCCGCCACAGTTGCGTGAGTGGACCCTGCTGCCCTTGGTGGTGCTGGCCACCGCGGCCACCGTCATCGCTTCCCAGGCGCTGCTGACTGCGGCTTTCTCCGTCACCAAACAGGCCATCCAGCTCGGTTATCTGCCGCGCATGGTGATACACCACACTTCGGTGCGGGAGGCCGGGCAGATTTACATCCCGGCGGTCAACTGGCTGTTGTTCGCGGCCATCGTGCTGGCGATGGGCTTGTTTCGCAATTCCACCGCGCTGGCCTCGGCCTACGGCATCGTCGTCACCACGGACATGCTGATCACCACGGTGCTGACGTTCTTCGTGATCCGCTACGCCTGGGGCTTGCCACTGGCGCTGTGTGTCGCCGCCACGGGCCTGTTTTTCGCGATCGACCTGCTGCTCGTCGCCTCCAACATGCTGAAGATCGTGGATGGCGGCTGGTTTCCCGTGCTCATCGGGATCGTCATCTTCACCGTGATGCTGACCTGGAAACGCGGTCGCCGCCTGCTGGCGGACAAGCAGCATGCCGACGCCATCGACCTGCGCAGCTTCCTGGACGCCGTGTTCATCAGCCCGCCCGTGCGGGTCGAAGGCACGGCAGTCTTCCTGACCTCCGAGGCTGGGGCGGTGCCCAACGCCCTGCTGCACAACCTCAAACACAACAAGGTGCTGCACGAGAACAACCTTTTCGTCACCGTGCGCAACCACGAGACGCCCTGGATCGGCCTGGACAAGCGCATCGAAATCACGCCCCTGGGCCATGACTGCTGGCAGGTCATCGTCAACTACGGCTTCAAGAACGACCCCGACCTGCCTGCCGCGCTGGAGCCGGTGCGCAACCGCGGCTGCCTGATGGACGCGATGAACACCAGCTACTTCCTCTCGCGTGACGTGGTGGTGCCCACCCTGGGCGGCGGCATGGCCGCCTGGCGCGAAAAACTCTTCGCCCAGATGCACCACAACGCCAGCGCGGCGGCCGACTTCCTCAACCTGCCGAACAACGCGGTGGTGGAGTTGGGCAGCAAGGTGGAAATCTGAGCTGCAAGCTTCGTCTCGTCCACGTATGGGGTGGCGAGGACGAGGAGATGGGCCGCACCGGCATTCCGTCCGCGTTATTCCCTGTTGCTAGAACGCAACTAGTACAGGCTCGAGGCATGCTTTTTGCATGCCGATTCACCCAGACGGCTGTGACTAGGCTGTCATAATTCCCCACGGTCTTTCGAAGACTTTGTTCAACCCCTCAAGGACTTTTCACATGAAAAAAGCTCTGATTTCCGCCGCAGCAGTGGCCGCCCTGGGCTTCGCGGGCGCCGCCCAAGCCCAAACTGCTGTTTATGGTCTGTTTGACTTCGGCGTGAAGCAAGAAGTCGCCGAAGATGCTGACACCCTCATCGGCAGCAATGGCAATTCCACCACCCGTTTCGGCATCAAGAGCAGCACCGACGTGGGCAATGGCGTGAAGGCAAACTTCAACTACCAAGGCGGCTTCAACGGCTCGACGGGCGCGCAAAGTGCTGCTGACAAGGTATTCAATCGCCAAGCCTGGGCCGGCCTGTCGGGCAGCCTGGGTGAAGTCCGTTACGGCGTGCAAGACAACGTCGCTTTCGATCACTTCATTGGCTACGACTACAACGGCTGGTCCAACACGACCAGCTCGGCTGTTCATGCTGGCACCGACATGTGGGGCCAGTCCCAGGTGTCGAACGTCCTGAAGTACATTGCACCGACCATGGGTTCGCTGAGTCTGTCGGCCAGCCTGGTTCAGGCCAAGCCCGACACCGAAGAGGAAGATATCGTTTCCGTCGGCGCCACCTTCGCCAGCGGCCCCATCAGCGTCTCCGCCGCTTTTGCCACCGCCGGTACCGAGGACGATACCGTGAAGGAAAGCGAAGACTACATGGGCGCAGCGTTCCAGTATGACTTCGGCGCCTTCAAGGCCAACCTCGGCTACCACACCCGTGGTGACTTTGCCACCGGCATCCAGCTCGGCGCCGTGACCACCATCTCCGGTGTGTCCGTCGGCTTCGGCTACGGCACGGAAACCGAGACCGAAGGTTCGTCCTATGAGCTGTATGCCAGCAAGGAAATCTTCAAGGGCGTCTACGCCTACGGTGAATTCGCTGCCGCCGACAAGAAATCTCTCACTGGCCTGAACAATGGTGGTGAAGATGTATCCGGCTTCGCTGCGGGCCTGATCCTGACCTTCTGATTATTGTTTCCAGTTCGGTTCCTTGATCTGGCGCCGACCTGAGACAGTCGAAGCAATACCCGTGCAGCTCACGCTGCACGGGTTTTTTCATGCGGCAGCCCAAAAAAGCCCGCATCTGCCGACCTACTTCTTCGCCCCCTGTGCCTCCGGCTTGTTGCTCAGGCACTGACTCATGAAGGTCTTGCGTTCATCACCCTTCAAAGTTTTGCTTTTGGCCTCGGCATTGCAGTTTTTCATGCGTTCCTGCTGCGTGTGCTTCTTCTCCGCCTCCTTGCCCGGCTGCGCCTGCGCCACGGCCGCCGGCTTGGTGGGCTTGGCTGCGGCGCCGGTCTGCGGGTTCGTGGCGGCCTGCGTCGGCGCGGCCGCCCAGACATAACTCAGCCCCACGGCCAAGCCCAGGGCCAAGCTGAGCTGAAAAGCCCAATGTGCATATTTCAAAGAAGATGATTTCATGATGAAGCCTCTTGAACGAAGTTGCTGGGGCATTCATTCCAGCACCTCTGTCCAGCCTCATCCAGTCGCTGCACGGCGCCAAAGCCAAGACCTTGGGAATCCAAACTCGGAAATCAATACCGCAGACCGAAGGCGATGGTCCAAGCGGATTTCAGGCTCGGTACGGCTCAGCCCATACCCACCGGCCAGACCACGCCCTTGTCGTTGAGGATGGCATCCAGCGGCACATCGTGGGGCTCGGGCTCGAGGTCGTCGACAAACCCCGGGGCATAACCCAGACCCACGGTATGGGGCTTGGGCTGCAGGGTTGCGAGCGTGCGGTCGTAAAACCCCCCGCCGTAGCCGAGGCGGTAGCCACCGGGGCCGTAACCCACGCAGGGCACAAAGAGCAGGGTAGGAACGATGACTTCCGTGTCCTTGGGTTTGGGAATGCCATAGGCATCTTCTTCCATCGGGCAGCCGGGGTACCAGGCGTGGAAAGTCAGCGTTTTGTGCACCTTGTCGATCACCGGCAGGCCGATGCGGCGACGCTGCGCCTGATCCAGCAACTCACCGTCCTCCTTCCAGCGGTGCAGGGCCGGCAAGGGGTCAAATTCCCCTTTGATGGGCCAGTAGGCGCCTATCACCAAATCTGGGCGTCCGATCAGCCAGATGCGCATGACCTGCTGCAAGGCCGCCGCCCGGCCCATCCGGTCAGGCAGGTTCAGGCGCTCGGCGATCAGGCGCTTGCGCAGTTCCTGTTTTTCTGACCTTAATCCTGTGGTTTTTTCTGACATATCGCGGGGCCCGGTCATGGTCATAATTTGCGCATGAAGTTTCGAGCTATTCTGACATCGACGGTCAGCCTGACCCTGGGCTGCGGTCTGCTGGCCGCAAACCAAGTTGCTTCGGCGCAGGGAGAGGCCGCGCCGGACGTCCCAGCCGCTTTCCTGCTCACCCCGCCCGCTCATGTGAGCGCAGGCACCGTGACACCAGCGTCCTCGGCCCAGCCTGCTGCAGCTTCGACGCCTCTTGTGTCCGCGCCTGCCACGCCCAACCCAGGCGCCGCTGCAACCGCGCAGACCGTGGTCGCCTCGGCGGCGCCTGTGGCAAGCTGGAGCAAGTCCCGCCAGGACGTTCTGCTGGGCGACATGGGCATGGCCTACAAGAAGTTGGACCGTCGCCGCATGGCCGAGTTGCTGCCGCAGGTGCGCGGCCACGCCCTGGAAATCTGGGCCTCGTACTGGGAACTGAGCGCCCGGCTCGAAGACGCCAAGACAGCGGACATCGAAGCCTTCCTGACCCGGTACGCGGGCACCTACCTGGAAGACCGTCTGCGCAACGATTGGCTGCTGATCCTGGGCAAACGGCGTGACTGGGCCCGGTTCGAGACGGAATATGCCAAGTTCCGCATGCACGACGACCCCGAGGTGCGCTGTCACGCCCTGCACGCGACCTATGCGCGCGAAGGCAGCAACACCCCTGCCGAAGTGAGCGAAGCCATCGCCCGACAAGTCAGCGACTTGTGGCTGGGTCAGCTGTTCACGCCCGGCGAGGGTTGCGCCGCCGCTGCCCGCCGCCTGCTGCAGGATGACAAGCTGGACCCCATGGTGGTCTGGCGGCGTGCGCGCCTGGGTTTTGAGTTCGACCAGCCGCAGATCGCCCAGCAGGCCGTGGGCCTGCTCAACCCAGCCTGGGCCGTCGGCCTGAACCAGCTGTACGCGGGTCCCAAGCGTTACCTGGACGAGAACCTCACGGCGTTCCGCCCCAAGACCCGCGAATGGGTCACGCTGGCCATCGTGCGCATGGCCTCGAACGACCCTCATGCCGCCGCCGAGGAACTGAACAAGCTGCGTTGGCGCGCCCAGCTGACCGACGAGGAACGCAACTGGATTTGGGGCGTGATCGGCAAGCGCGCCGCGCGCCTGCTGTCCGACCGGGCACTGGAGTACTACGCGCAGGGCGATGTCGCCGGCATGCACAGCGACCATCTGCTGTGGCGCGTGCGCGCCGCTTTGCGGGCCAATGACTGGCAGCAGGTGCACGACGCCATCGCCGCCCTGAGCCCCGCGCAGATGCGTGACCCGACCTGGGTCTATTGGCGCGCCCGCGCCGTGCTGGCGCTGCAGATGCCGGACGCCGAGCAGCGCGCCCGGGCCTTGCTGCAATCCATCGCCTCGCCCAGCCACTTCTATGGCCAGCTCGCGCTGGAGGAACTGGGCCAAACCATCACCGCGCCCACCGAACAGACGGCCCCCAGCGCCGACGAACTGCAGGCGGCGCGAGACAACCCAGGCCTGCAGCGCGCCCTGCTGGCCATCCGCATCGGCCTACGCGACGAAGGCGTGCGCGAATGGAACTACACCATCGGCCTGCATGTGCCGGGCGGCATGAGCGACCGTGAGCTGCTGTCGGCGTCGGCCCTGGCCTGCGAGGCCCAGGTCTGGGACCGCTGCATCAACACCAGCGACCGCACCCGCACGTTCATGAACTACGCGCAGCGCTTCCCCACGCCCTACCGCGAGGAAGTGCAGCAGCGCGCCATCCAGACTGGCCTGGAGCCGGCCTTCATCTACGGCCTGATCCGGCAGGAAAGCCGTTTCATCGCCGAAGCCCAGTCCAGCGTGGGCGCGGCGGGATTGATGCAGGTCATGCCCGCAACGGCGCACTGGACCGCGCGGCGCATCGGACTGCGCAACTACAAGCCCAAGCAGATCACCGATCGCGACACCAACATCGCCCTGGGCTCCAGCTACCTGCAACTGGTGCTCGAAGCCTTCGACGGCTCCATGCCCATGGCCGCCGCCGCCTACAACGCGGGGCCGAGCCGTGCCCGCCTCTGGCGCGGCGATGCCAGCGACCCCGTGCTGGAAGCCGCCATCTGGATCGAGAACATCCCCTTTGGCGAAACCCGGGACTACGTGAAGAAGGTGTTGCCCAACACCGTCAACTACGCTGCCGTGCTCAGCGGTCAGCCCCAGTCGCTCAAGGCCCGGTTGGGTTATGTCGGACCGCAGGGCGTGGCCAAGCCCGAACCGGTGGAAGAACTGCCATGAAACGCGTGCTGCTGCTCGGTGGCACCGGCTTTGTCGGCCGGCATGTCTGTGAACACCTGATCCGACTAGGCTGTGGCGTCACGGTGCTGACGCGCCGTGCCGAGCATGCACGCTCCGTGCAGCACTTGCCCGGCCTGACCGTGCTGGAGGGCGACGCGCACGATGAAGCCACCCTGCGCCGCCTGCTGCCCGGCCACGACGCCGTGGTCCATCTGGTGGCCATCTTGCAGGGGCGCGAGGCCGATTTCGAACGCGTGCATGTGGAATTGCCACGCAAGCTGGCCAGGGCCTGCCTGGCCTCGGGTGTGCAGCGCATCGTGCACATCAGCGCGCTGGGTGCCGACCCGGCGACCGCCACCACCGCGCCTTCTCGCTACCTGCGCAGCAAGAGCCGGGGCGAAGCCGTTCTGCAGGAAGCAACCCAGGCAACAGACGGAGCCGGCCTGCAACTCACGGTGCTGCGCCCGAGCGTGATCTTCGGCGCGGGCGACCGTTTCCTGAACCTGTTTGCCGCGCTGCAGCGCGTCTTTCCCTTGGTCCCGCTGGCCGGCGCCGAGGCGCGCTTCCAACCAGTCTGGGTGGTCGACGTGGCCGAAGCGGTGGCCCGTTGCCTGTTCGACCCGCGCACGGTCGGCCAGACCTATGAACTTTGCGGCCCCTCGGTCCTGAGTCTGCGCGATCTGGTTCGCTTGGCCGGCCGCGCGGCCGGCGTGCCGCGCCCGGTGATCGCGCTGCCGGCGCCGCTCGGCCGGCTGCAGGCTCTGCTGATGGAATGCGCGCCCGGCGAGCCGCTGATGAGCCGGGACAACCTGGACTCGATGAAAGTACCCAATGTGGCCACCGGGCGCCTGCCTGGCCTGGACACGCTGGGCATCACCGCGACCTCGCCAGCAGCGATCGCCCCCACTTATCTGGGACAAACCGACCGACTGCAGACCCTGCGCGCCCGCTGACGCAGCGCGAGGCGCTGAGCGTTCAGACACGGCTGACGCGCCCTTTGACACCCTGCAGCACAGGGACTCAGCCACGCGCGGAGGTGAGGCGCCGCCAGCCCATGTATTCCAGCTCGGTCAACAGCACGACTGCCACTGCCTGGCCCGCCAGGAACACCTGCCCCAGACCGGTCAGCGGCAGCACGAATCCAAGGTAGACGCTGCCCAGCACCCAGCCGACATTGCCCAGCAACACCAGCCAGACCAGCGCCGCCGGGGGCCGTGCGCTGCGGGCGGCCAGCAGCATCAGGGCCGCGAAGGGAAACAGCGCCAGCCCACAGGCCAGCAGCAGTTGCGCGGGCATGCCCAGCCAGACAGCCAGGGGATCGGCCCAGGCCACCAGGGGCAGGCCCATGGCAATGCCGCTGACCGCATCGCCGCGCAGCGCGAGGTGGAGAAGGCGGGGCGAGGAGAGCACGGAAGTGAGAGAGGACATGGTGAAACTCCTTTGCGTCGTTGATGACGCTGTCAGTGTCCGTCCCGAGACGCGGCACGTCGATGACCTCCGAGGTCATGGAAACGCTGCGCACAATGCCGCAAGCTGAGTACCTTGAGTGCTCCACACAACGCCGTCCCCATGAACACCTTGCATCCAACCGCCACACCTTCGAGCCACGCCCCAACCAGCGGCATTGGCACCCTCATCCGCGAATGGCGTCAGCAACGGCGCCTGAGCCAGATGGACCTGGCGCTGGACGTAGGCATCTCGACCCGCCATCTGAGCTATGTGGAAACCGGACGTGCCCGGCCCGGTGTCGAGGTGCTGCTGGCCCTGGCCGAGCGCCTGGCCCTGCCGCTGCGCACCCGCAATGTGTGGCTGCTGGCGGCAGGTTACGCGCCGCGCTACACCGAGCAGCCCCTGGCCTCCGATCAGATGGCACAGATCCACGCCGCCCTGGACAAGTTGCTGCACGCGCACGACCCCTACCCCGGCGTCGTGCTGGACGGCGGCTGGAACGTGGTGCGGGCCAACAGCGCCGCACAGCGCCTGATCGCCCTGCTGCCACCCGCATTGCGCGAACCGGGCGTCAACATGTTTCGCGCCAGTCTGCACCCCGAAGGCTACGCGGCACACACCCGAAACCTGCACGAATGGGGCGGTTATCTCTTGCGCACGTTGCGCCGGCAGGTGCAGGAATCGCGCGATCCTCAGTTGAGGGCGCTGGAGCAGGAAGTGTTGGCTTACCCGCAGGTGGCTGCGCTGCTGGAAACGCCAGGCCCCGCCAGCGGCGCGCCCGAGCTGCTGATCCCCTGCGAGATGGAAATCGGCGGCCATCGGCTCTCGCTGTTCACGACCATGACAGCCTTCGGCACGCCGCGCGACATCACCCTGGCCGAACTCAGCATCGAACTTTTCTACCCTTCGGACCCTGCCACCGACGCGCTGCTGCACCAGTTCGCCGCAGCGGACTGAACCCTAACGACCGAACACCCAAGGCGCCTCGCCCGCCGCACATCGAGGGGCAGACCATGGTCCGCGTGGCCACGGGCACAAGCGGCTAGACTGTCCCCATGCAGATTTACATGGTGGGCGGCGCGGTGCGCGACGCCCTGCTCGGCCTGCCGGTCAAGGACCGGGACTGGGTGGTGGTAGGCGCCACCCCCGAGGCCATGGCCGCCCAGGGTTTCACGCCGGTGGGCAAGGACTTCCCGGTCTTCCTCCACCCCGAGACGCACGAAGAACATGCGCTCGCGCGCACCGAGCGCAAGACCGCGCGCGGCTACAAGGGCTTCGCCGTCCACGCCGCGCCCGACGTGACGCTGGAGGAAGACCTGGCCCGGCGCGACCTGACGCTCAACGCCCTGGCCGTGCCGCGCGAGCATTGCCGACCCGACGGCGGCTTCGACGCCGCGCAGGTCGTCGACCCCTGCCAGGGCCGACGCGACCTCGACCACAAAATCCTGCGCCATGTCACCCCGGCCTTCCGCGAAGACCCGGTGCGCATCCTGCGCGTGGCGCGCTTCTCGGCACGCTTCACGGAATTCAGCGTCGCTCCCGAGACGATGGCGCTGATGCGGGAGATGGTCGAGGACGGTGAAGTCGACCACCTGGTGCCCGAGCGCGTCTGGCAGGAGCTCAGTCGGGGCCTGATGGAAGCGAAGCCCTCGCGCATGTTCGAGGTGCTGCGCGCCTGCGGCGCCCTCAAGCGCCTGCTGCCCGAAGTGGACCGGCTCTGGGGTGTGCCCCAGCCCGTCGAGCACCATCCCGAGGTGGACACAGGTTTGCACCTGATGCTGGTGCTGGACCAGGCCGCCGAGTTGCACGCCCCCCTGCCCGTGCGCTACGCCTGCCTGGGCCACGACCTGGGCAAGGGCACCACGCCTGCGGACCTGCTGCCACGCCACCTCGGCCACGAGGGGCGCAGCGCGCGACTGTTGCAAGGCATCTCCGAACGCCTGCGCGTGCCCGTGGACTGCCGCGAGCTGGGCGAGGTGGTGGCACGCGAGCACGGCAACATCCACGCCAGTGGCAAGCTCAACGCCGAAGCCGTGCTGCGCCTGCTGGAGCGCTGTGATGCACTGCGCAAGCCCGATCGCTTCAGCCAAGCGCTGCTGGCTTGCGCCTGCGACGCGCGTGGGCGCGGTCTGCCTGAGGACGGTCTGCGAGAGCGTCCCTACCCTCAGGCCGTGCGCCTGCAGTCGGCGCTGGACGCCGCGCTGGCCTTGCCCACACAGGACATCTCGGCGCTCGCGATGGCGCAAGGTCTGAAGGGCCCGGACGTGGGTCGACGCATCCATGCGGCGCGTGTGCGCGCCGTCGAACAGGCCCTGACCGCGATACAGACGGGGTAAGCCGCGCGGGCCAGACAAGCCGAAGTCGATTCGTCGAGGGCTAAGCGTCGAACCCAGTGGACTCTGGGATGGGCGCCGCAGGACGACGCCTGAGCGCCTCAGATCAGGCGCGCGATCAGTGCCGCCGCCACGCTCAGCAGAATGGTGCTCATGAATGGCAGGTTGAAACGCCGACCGAAGAGCGTGAAGTTGAAGTCACCCGGCAAGCGGCCGAAACCGATGCGCTGGAACCAGGGCGTCAAGGCATTGACGATCAACACGATGATGAAAACAGCCAGCAACCAACGCCACATGACTCGTCCTTGTTCCCTGTCCTGTCAGAGGGCGTGCGTGCGATCGCCAGAGGCAAAACCCAGCGCGGCGGCATCCCCCCAGGGCGACCGCCCCACCGCGTCGGGCGTGGCGAAACCGATCACCTTGAACAACTCGCCCATCTCATGCTCCATCACCAGCTTGCTGGCCTGCGCGCGCCGGGCCAGCGCCTCAGGCGTATCGTCCGCGGTGCGGGCCAGCGTCATCAGCCGCGCCAGACCGCAGTTGAACAGAAAGCGGCCCTGCGAGGTGTACCCCAGCACGTCCAGCCCGGCCTCCTGCCCGGCCAGGGCGATGCCCGTGAAATTCACATGGGCGGTGATGTCCTTCAGGCCCACGTCGCTCAGCGGATCGGTGTCGGACTGATGGGCACGGTGGCACATCACCGTGCCCATGTGGCGCTGGGGATGGTAGTACTCGGACTCGGGGAAGCCGTAGTCGATGAAAAAGGCCGCGCCATGGCGACCCTCTTTGGCACCATGCAACAGCTTGCCCGCCACTGTGCGCATGAAGGCTTCGGCCTGTGCGTGCGTTTCGGTGAGGTAATCGTGCTCGCCGGCGATCGCCACCGGTGGACGCAACTCCGTGGGACGGTCGGCCCAGACGAAATGCCCTCGGTCCTCGGCCACGCCGCGCTCATGCCAGACACCATGCTTGCGCGCCAGCAACTTGACTGGCATCGCGTCCAGCACCTCGTTGCCAACCACGATGCCATGCATCGCCTCGGGCAGGGTCGCAGCCCAGTCGATGCGCACATCGGCTTGATCGGCAAACTCTTGCAAGGTCTGCTGCTGTCGGGCGCGCAGGGCGCCCGACAAGTCCACGATGGTGTAGCGCCTGACCTTGCCTCGCAGGGCGCGCAACAGTTGCAAGGCCAGCGCCCCGGAACCCGCGCCGAATTCCCAAATTTGGTCCGTCGCCGTGCGCTCGAGCGCTTCACCAATCTGGGCCGCCAACGCCTGTCCAAACAACGGCGAGAGTTCGGGGGCAGTCACGAAATCACTGCCACCCCCACTGGCGCCGGGCATCAGGCCGAGCTTGCGCAGATCGTTGGCGTAGTAGCCCAGACCCGGCGTGTACAAGGCGCGCGCCATGAAATCGTCAAACCCCAGCCAGCCGCCCGCCTCCGCCAGGGCCTGCGCCAGATGCGCGGACAGATGGGTCGTTAAACTCTGCGTCGTATTGCTCACGCGCGGATTGTCTCCGAAGCGATGCCATGAACGGAAAATGGAGACGGCTGCGAACCGCCAACACTCTGACCCCGCGCGACAAGGACAGCCACTCCCCATGATCACGTCTGAACCCAAAACGGTCCTCGTCACAGGCGGAGCCAGGCGCCTCGGCAGGGAAATCGCCCTCGCGCTGGCGCAAGTTGGTTGGCACGTGGCCATCCATTATCGGGGCTCGGAAACGGAAGCTCGACACACGGTGGCAGACTGCCGTCGATTCGGAAGCGATGCAGAGACTTTTGATGCCGACCTTACAGACGAAATTGCGGTGCGGGCGTTGCTGCCCCGCGTGATCTCGGCGTTCGGCAGCGTCGATGCCGTCGTCAACAGCGCCGCCTTGTTCGAACATGACACCGCAAGCGACTTCAGCTATGCCGCCATGGAACGGCATTTGCGAGTGAACACGGGCGCTCCCATCCTTCTGGCCCAGGCGCTGCACGCCCATGCGCAGGAACGACAGGCGCCGGGCGTGATTGTCAACATGCTAGATCAGAAGCTCTGGAACCCCAATCCAGACTTCCTCAGCTATACGCTGGCCAAGGCCGCGCTAGAAACCGCGAACACCCTGCTCGCGCTGGCACTTGCACCGCAAATCCGAGTGGTGGGCGTGGCACCTGGGCTGACGCTGAACAGCGAATACTTGAGTGCGGAAAAGTTCGCCGCCCTGCATCGGCTCTCGCCCCTGGGTCGCTCCTCCACGCCGGCCGATGTGGTCGCAACAGTCAAATTCGCGCTGGAGAACTGCTCCATCACCGGCACAACCCTGCTGGTCGATGGCGGTCAGCATCTGCAACGCTTCGATCGTGATTTTTCAATGATGTGAGGCGCACATGCTGAACAAAGGCACGCAAAAACTCTCACTGACCGGCCTGCGCTTCCAGGCCAACCTGGGCATCCTGGACCATGAAATCAGCGCTTCCCAACCCATCGCAGTCGATGTGGAGCTCAACCAAGGCTCGCAACCGCTGCAGCCTGTCGATGACCACATTCACAGCGTTCTGGACTATAGGAAGGTGCATGACATCGTGATCGCTGAATGCACAGAACGGCATGTGAATCTGTTGGAAAGCTTGACGGGGAAACTCGCCAATCGCCTGCTGCAGCTACCCGGCGTAATCGGCGTGCGCGTCAAAATCGTGAAGTTGGAAATCTTCGACGATTGCGAAGTCGCGATTGAACAACTCGTGGGTCAGTGGTAAATCATGTGTCGGGAACAATTGAATCTGCAATCCGACAATTGAGTCTGCAATTTGTGTCATTCAAAATCAATGAGTTACGCAACTTGACTCACAAGGTTTGCAATTTCGATTCCTCACTAGCATGCTGACGCCGACCTGAGCGGGCATCAGTCAAAGTAGAAACTGCAAGCATTAGCCAACTGGCAGCTTCAGGCTGGTGCTGCCGTTCCAATTTGGCGACCTGAGGGCCGCTAGCGTCGATACCGGTCATTGAAGTTGGAGAGCCACACCGTTCGATCCAGCGACAGCTGTTGCATCGACCGGTTGAATCCGCCCATCTCAGCCGTCGTCTCTTGGGAAACCTTTTCTGACAAGGCTGCAAACCCCAACGGTTCTTCGGCCAAGCTGCCTGCAAAGGCGCGAGAGCCGGGACCAGCAGGCACTTGTCCAGCCCGCTTGGTGCAAGGCCGAACGACTCTGGCTATGATCCAGCCCGTGTGCCGTCTTTTCATCCTCGTCCTGATCGCCTTGTTGCCCCTGCGCGCCTGGAGCGTGGAGCGCATGGCCGTGCACATGGCGGCCAACGAAGTGGCGGCAGCGACAGGCGAAGCCGCTGCGGGCATGCCGGCCGACTGTCCCATGCGCATGACGGCCGTCGAGGACAACACGGAGCCCCAGACCGAACGCGGCTGCCAGAGCTGCCAGCTCTGCATGTCGCTGAGCCCGGCCCCTCTGCCCCTGCTGAAGGCCCCCGGACTGCGTCTGCCGGCGGAGGCCAGCCCGCTCGCCGACCGCTACGCCAGCGCCGAACTCGCGCGCCTGGTCAAGCCTCCCATCACCTGACCTGACAGCCCCCGTCCGCCTGCAAGCCACGTTTGCGGGCGGGTTTTTCACGAGCCCCTGTGGCTCGCTGTCCGGAGTGATTGCATGAAATTTCTGATCGCCATCGCCGCGCTCGCCTGCGCGGGCTTGGCCTGGGCCGCGCCGCCCTGGGTGCACGCCACCGTGGTCCGGGTGGACACGGAGCGCTCCCGTGTGGTGCTGGAGCACGAACGCATCCCGCGCATCGACATGGATGCCATGACCATGCCCTTCAAGGTGGACAACAGCGTACCACTGGCCGGGTTCAAGCCTGGTGACAAGGTGCGTTTCACCTTTGTGGAGCGCGACGACCATCTGGTCATCGACGCGCTGGAGCGCAAACCATGAGCGTGCGTCGTCTACGCAGCGCCCTGGGCGCGCTGGCCTGGATGGCGGCACTGCCCGCGCTGGCTGGCCCCATGGGGTTCAAGGAGAGCTGGATGGCCATGGGGGACTTCGGCCCCAACTGGCGCGAAGCCTACATCAACTACGCGCCCACGGCGCGCGATGCGGTCGGCGTGTCCTCGGTCTACATGCGTTCGGACGACAAGTCCCGCTCGCGTCTGCTCAACGAGGCGACCTACACCCGGCTGCTCCAGCGCTGGAACGCACCGCATTCACAGGCCAATCTGTGGTTCATCGGTGGCCTGGGTTCGGTGAGCGGCAACGACTACGCGGGTGCCCGCCCCATGGCCACACCGGGCCTGCAGGTGGACTACGAGACCACGCGGATCTACCTGTCGGCCACGGCGCGTCTGTACCGGGCCGAAGGCCTGAAGCACGACTACGGCTCGGCGCGCGCGGGTTTCTCTCTCTACGAGGTGGACTACGACCAGGTCCAGCCCTGGTTCATCCTCGAAGCCCGTCGCATGAAGGGTCTGTCGGACGAGACCGAGATCACGCCCATGCTGCGCCTGATCCACAAGCGTTATTTCATCGAGCTGGGCGTCAACACCATGTCGCAGGCCCGTGCCAACTTCATGTACATCTTTTGATTCGGAGCACATCATGAACAACTTCATCCTCACCCTCGCTTTGTCCCTGGGCGCATTGCCCGCCTACGCCGCGTCCACGCTGAAGGTCACGGTCAACGGCATGGTCTGCGCCTTCTGCGCGCAAGGCATCGAGAAACGCGTGGGCAAGATGCCCGCCACCCAGGAAGTCTTCGTGGACCTCAAGAACAAGGTCGTGGCGGTGCAGCCCAAGCCTGGCCAGACCCTGGACGCGCAGGCCATTAGCGCGGAGATCGTGGACTCGGGCTACGACGTGGTCAGGATCGAGACAGTGTCGCAATCGGTCGCTGACATCAAGGCCGAACTGAAAGCGCGCAAATGAGCGCCGACGGCCTGAGCGAGACGCGCGGTGGCCTCTGGTCCTCGTTGGTGGCGTTGTTCGCCAGCACCAGCACACTGGTGTGCTGTGCGCTGCCGGCGATGCTGGTGGCCCTGGGCGCAGGGGCGGCGCTCTCCAGCCTGATGGCGGTGTTTCCGCAGATCGTCTGGCTCAGCGAACACAAGGAGGGCCTCTTCCTCTTCGCCGGCCTGATGCTGCTGGCCAGCGGCGCCTGGCAATGGCACCACCGCAGCGCCCCCTGTCCCACCGACCCGGCCCTGCGCGGTGCCTGCCTGCGCACCCGCCGCATCGCCTGGCGCGTGTGGCTGTCCAGCGTGGGGCTGTACTTTGTGGGCGGCTTGTTTGCCTTTGTGCTGCCCTGGATGGGCGTCTGATTTCTCAGATTCCCAACGGTCCATCAGGTGAAGGCTTGCGGCACCAGCAGATGCCGAAAGAACTGCTCCTTGCATGTGTACGGGATTTGCAGATGCGTCGCGTGCGCAAAGATGCCACTGGTGTTTGCGCTCATGTCGGGCGCACTTTGATGAAAACCAACGTAAATCTCGTGCGGCCCTGAGCGGATGAAACTTCGATCTTGCCTCCGTGCGTCTTTATGATGGCTCGCGTGATGGCAAGGCCGAGCCCGGCACCTTCTAAGTCGGGCTGTGCCCGCGATGGATTTGCTCGATAGAAGCGGTCGAACAGCCGGAGCATGATTTTCGGATCGATCTCATCGACCGTGTTTTCGACGGTGACACTTGGCGTCCAGCACGCAAACACTTATCACGAAAAGCGGCAGCGCTTGGCAAGGTAGCGAGGTTTGATAAGCTAGGCAATGGGCCGTTGTCACCGTTAATTGCTCCACTGAAACCGGTCAATGGGGTGGCGAACATGGCGGTACCCGAATGGCCGCTCTTTGGCTATGACCGCGCCTTTACGCAGTGACGACGACCGCCAGCAATCGCTGCACAGCCGCCGTCCAAAGCGCGAGGTCCGGTTCAGGCTGATTGCAGTCCCTCACCTCTAGCAGTTTGAGGGACGGCTTCGGGCCCGAAGCGGACGCCCTACCCCGAGCGAGCAGCCGTGTTGGTGAAGCGGTCCGGCATGAGGCGACTCGCGGTATAGCAACCAATGGCGAATCCAAGGCCCAGAGCCAGAAAGTACAAAGCCTGCGTTGGACTTGATAGGCCGAAACCAATCGCCAGAGCGACGCCCCAAATACCCGTGAAGGTAAAGGTCAGGCCAATGAAAACCATCAAGCCTATCGGCAAATCCCACGGCTTGAGACGTAACGAGGGTGCGGGAAGTTTCCGACTCTTGATCCCTCTCGACTCCCACCAGGTGAACGCCATAGCCATAGCCATTGCTACCGGGAATGGGACGAGAGATTGGGAGAGCGGCGGCGCGGCTTCGGCAGGAAATGTCGCTACAAGGTAGCCCCAGCCGGAGCAGAAGAAAAACCAAAACATGTAGAAGATTCGCATGATCGATGTCCGCTTCTGGCCGTTTTCGCCAGTCTAGCGTCGTGCCCTGTAGCGGACAACAGGGGTGTCAGCACGACCCCGCAGTCGCGCCAACACCACCACTACTTCAGATCTCCGTCTGTTCAGAGATTTCCAGGGCGTCGTCGACTTCGATGCCCAGATACCTCACGGTTGACTCCAGCTTGGAATGCCCGAGGAGCAACTGGACGGCGCGAAGATTCTTAGTCCGCCGGTAGATCAACGTGGCCTTGGTTCTGCGCATCGAATGCGTTCCGTAGTCAGCCCGGTCCAGTCCCAGCTCGTCCACCTAATGTCTGAGTATTCGGGAGTACTGTCGAGTGCCGAGATGAGGCGACTCGTGAAGCCTGCTGGGGAATAGGAAGTTGTCCGGCTTCAACCCGGCATGCCTGATCCACGCCGCTAAGGCTTCTCGGGTGGCTGCGGTGATTTCGAATTGAACCGGTCGTTGGGTTTTTTGCTGCATGACGATGGCGCGGCTCGCCACCTGGTCGCCATGGCATACGTCGCGAACTTTGAGTGCGACCAGGTCACACCCACGTAACTTGCTATCGATGCCCAGATTGAGAAGTGCAAGTTCCCGCGTACGCCCTTGCATTTGGAGTCGAACACGGAGTGCCCAGATGTCCTTTGGCTTGAATGGTGCCTTCTGGCCAACGATTTTTCCCTTGTTCCACGGCTCATGATGAGTGGCATTTCCTACTGCTTCCATGATGGTCTCCCATCGAGTTGAGGGAGCCGTAGGATGCTCTTTCCATATCTATAGTGGATGTACCGAACCCGCTTGCGCAACTGGTCCAGAATCCGTGTGGACTGCAGCACAGGAGTGCTGGTTTTCGTCGGATTCATATAGCTGGACATATATCCAGCGCATTGAGTGTCAAGCCACGTTGCAAGCCAATCTCAGGAGGGACACATGACCAACTTATGGAGCAGCGCTCAACTTATAGAGCAGACTTTGCTCCGGACATTACGTTAAAACGCTATGGCGCCTATATTCTCAGCATTGGTTGTCCTTCCCGGCGCAGTAGTTCTTCTGGTCATTGCGTTTGCGGGTGCTCGCTTCTCTCAGCCAACCTCAATTGCCATTCGGATAACTTTCGTTTTCGTTATCGGTTCTACTGTTGGTGGCATCGCCACGGTGCTCACGATTGCATTTTTTGGTTTCGCCACTTTGAGTGCAACATGGCAGGTCATTGCCTACCTAACCTCGCTTGCAGTCGGTGCATTTCTTGGCGGTGTGTTGCTGGTCGTGTTCTGCATCAAGCTCCACGTTCTAACCCTGCGCTCAAGCAGACCGCCGCAAGCGGCGGCCGCTTAGCTCCACGTTAGCGATATGAAAATTGTTGCCGCTCTTCTCGGAACAATGATTGCCAGTTCCTCTGCTGCCGAAGCATCCCGTGGACACTTATATGTTGGCCCGGAGAATGAAGCTTTTTATCCTTGCGGGAGCAAGACCGGTTACTGGTTCTTAGCTCCAAAGAAGGTAAGAAATTTACTCATTTCCGAGGGGCTAAAAAAATCCTCCGCTCTTTCTGAGCATGGGGTGTTCGTTGAATTAGATGGCGAGCTTGGAAGAAAAACAAAAACTACCGATGGTGAGTTCATCTCAGCATATCCAGCTTTCTTTCATATCAAGAAAGTTGCAAGCATTCGCGAGGTATCCCCAAGTGACTGCAGTCGCTAACCCTATGCTCAAGCTCGCTCCCTCCGGTCGCTGGAACGCGCTTACGACGTGCCCCTTCGCTTCACGTTAGGCATCACAGGAACCGCTATGGAGTACTCGTGGGGAACGCAGCGGGGCCGCAGCGTTCACGGAATGCCAAACAATGTCGCCGTTGAGTGTCCGCGCTGCACCAGCGAGGCTAGCTTTCAGCCACCTTTTGAGTTCCATCGTGAAGGAACGCCCGGCACTAGTGACCTCGTCAGGTGGAATAACTGCTTCGTACGAGAACGATTCCCCTCAGTCTTTGCATGGGGGGACCCAGATAACCCGTTCAAGGGCTTGTTCTGGGGAACACCAAAACGCCGACTCAGTCAGTATCCGATTTGGGGCGTTATCTCATGTCGGCGCTGCACACTTCTAAGAAAGCATCAACTCCAATGGCCGAGAGATGCCTATTACGCCATCGCGGTTAAGGATCAAGTGCTTTGGGCATGGGATCGAGCCACGCTCATCGAAGTTCGGGAACACGTGGCCTCGGTCATCCGTGCCAAGCGCAGTCACCCACTCTTGAAGTATCTGCCCCGCCACTTTCTCATAGGCAAGCACAGGGCTGCGGTGGTCAAAGCAATCAACTCGAAGCTTGTCCCCGGTGATGCCTGCCTCCACGGGCCGGTTAGCTCGAAACGTTAAAGGCCCAACTGTCCAGGTGCTGAGCGACCGCTATGTAGCCGCAACAGGTCAGTCAGGCTTCCGTAGCGACCGGCTGCAACCGCTGCGGGGCTGTCATTGACAGCCACTTCATGAATCTGTCCTAACAGGTTGCATTGGAAGAACGGCTATTCTCTGAGCGGCCAACTTATGTGCGAGCTCGGCGTGTTCGATATTGTTTGGACAGATGCCAATAAAAGCAGCAATTGTCGAAAGGACTTTCCGACAATTGAATTGCAAATGAGATTGCAGACTCCGCGTGAAATTCTGGGACTTCTAGAGCACCATAAGTCTTTGATTTATATAGCACATAATTGCCAACTCAATTGTCATCGACATCATGCGCGACAGCCTTGCTCAACCAAACAACTTGGATGCCCAACAGATCATCTTTTTGCCACTCTGGGCACGGATCGCGCTATTGGTTCTGTTGGCACTACTTGGCCTCTGCGCGATTGGCGCGGGCCTCCATTTCCTTTTTTCCACGCCCCAGGCGAGTGAACGCGTGGTTCCATTGATGGCGATCGCTCAAACCGCCATCGGCGCTTTCGCCATCATGGTCTTCGTGCTGTTCGCGGAGAGACAGCTCAGCACGACAAGGCTCTATGAGAAGACCAACCTGTTCCTTGATCGACACCTGGTCGAGAGTCTGTCACGCATCGAAATACCTCAGCTGCAGGCGGAGCAGACGGTCACCGTCATGCCGGTTACTCGGGCCTCGACCGTGCATGGACGCCGCAAGGACATCTTTGGCTGCAACTACCACCTCACCTTGGCGGACTTCCAAATGAAGTTCTGGATCGGTCTCAACGTCAAACGTTTGAGCGTCATCTATTTCGTGAAAGTCAGCGGCCCGGACGACATCGAAAAGCTCAAGGAGGTCTTCAGGTTCACTTTCTCTGGCGCCGAGAAAGTCGGTTATCACACCAACTTCGAGCATGCCCAACTGGGCGACGAGCATATAGTCTCGATGTGGTCGACAGTGTTCGCCGAACATGCCATCCTGGGCAATCCAGCCGAACAATTGTTCTGGACACAAGACATCGCGATGATGACGCAATCGCTGGCGCGAACGGCGGTCAGATACAAAATTGACTTGAATCCCAGCGCTGAGCCTGGGCCGCTTTGAGGGAATTCCTCGTCTGATGCGGCCCAAGCCTGGGGCGACCTGTGACCCTCGCGCCCCGAGCCGTTGGTTTATTTCGCCTGGTAGTAGTCGTTCAGATACGGCAGGGGGACAAAACGATAACCCTTGCCATCCCGACGCAGATGCCCGACGCCAGGGAACGACATATGGGCCGGGGCAATCAGATAACCTTGTTGGGCGGCCTCGGCAAATGCGCGCGCCCGCGCGGCGGCGGCGGCGGTCGGGTCCACATCGAACTGGATGGTGACGTCTGGGTGTGGCAACTGCACCTCCGCCACATGCAGGATGTCGCCCCAGAAGGCGATTTTTTCGCCTAGGCTTTCGAGCACATAAAAGGAATGCCCAGGCGTGTGACCGTAGGCAGGGACGGAGCGAATGCCCGCAAACAGTTCGGTGGCGCCATCAAAGACCTTTACCTTCCCAGCGGCGACGGAAGGTCCGAACTTCAGTTGTGCTTGGTCGAAATACTGCTGCATCTGCGCCGGGGCCTGGGCGCGCTTTTCGGGTGACAACCAGTACTCCACTTCTCGCCGATCGACGTGGATGGTGGCGTTGGGGAACACGCGGGTGTTGCCATCCATCAGGCCGCCGGTATGGTCGGTGTGAATGTGGGTGACCAGGATGTCCGTGATCTGTTCGGGCGTGTAACCCACCGCCTTGAGCGAGGCCGGGAGTTTATTGAGCGTGGGGCCATACAGCTCGCCCGTGCCTGCATCCACCAAGATCAAGCGCTCCCCTTGCTTGATGAGGTAGGCGTTGACCGAGGCATTGAGCAGGGGGCCGACGTAAGACTGCTTCAGCACCGACTGCACCTGCTCTGGCGGCATGCGGCTCAAGAGCTCGGAGTTGAGGGTCACGGTGCCGTCGGACAGCGCAATGATGTCGATCGCGCCGACTTTGAGCCGGTAATAACCCGCCTGGCTTTCGGACAGCTGGGGCTGCGGGGCATGGGCGTAAGCAGCCGGCGCAGTGAGGAACTGGACGGACAGGATGGACAAGGCGGCCAGGGCGGCGGCGACGGGGAAACGATAAGCTGGCATACAAGCTCCTGGAAATGGACAGAGCCCAGGATTCTGATAATTTCCACCAAAGAGATAAACTGGCCATCTGCTGAATTTGAATCAATGGAAAATTGATAATCCCGTGATCGACAACCTGCAAGACCTGCGCATCTTCGACCGTACCGTGGTGACGGGGAGCATGTCTGCCGCAGCACGGGAATTGGGGCTGTCCCTGGCCGTGGTCAGCAAACGCCTCGGGGCGCTGGAAGGACGGCTGGGCCTGCGCCTCTTGCAGCGCACCACCCGCAGCCAGTCCCTGACACCCGAAGGCCGCGACTTCCATCTGCGCTGTGTGCGCATCCTGGCCGAGGTGGGCGAAACGGAAGCCTTTGTCGCGGGCCGGCGTGAAACGGTGAGCGGTCAGCTCAGCATCACCGCGCCGCGCATCTTCGGGCGCCAGTACGTGGTTCCCTTGGTGAGCACGTTCCAGGCGCAGCATCCGACGCTGTCCGTGCGCCTGCTGCTGCGTGACGAGATCGTCGACTTGGTCGACCAGCAGATTGACCTGGCCTTTCGCTTCGGCGCGCTGATGGACTCCAGCCTGAGCGCGCGCTTCATCGCCCCCCACTACCAGGTGCTGTGCGCGGCACCCACCTACATTGCCCGGCATGGCGCGCCCTCGTCCTTGGCGGCCTTGCCCGAGCATGCCTGCATCGTCTACGGCGCACGTCCCTCGGCCCATTGGATGTTTCAGGTGGACGGCGCCCCTGTCGCGGTCAAGGTTCGTGGCAGCTTCATGGCCAGCGATGGTGAGGCCGCATTGGCCTTGGCGCTGTCAGGCGCGGGGATTCTCTATAAATCAGTTTGGGATGTGGGCGCCTACCTGGATGCGGGCCAGCTTGTCAGGGTGCTGCCCACGATCAACGTGCCCTCTGAACCCCTGCACGCGGTCTTCGGACATGCGCAGCAGCTCGCGCCCCGCGTGCGTCAGTTCTTGGACTTTGCACTGCCGCGCCTGCGCGCGTCTTGGCGCTGGGAATTGCCAGCCGTGTCTGGCGCCGCTGAGGTGAATGCTGGTCCTGCCTCCGGCCACAGGTTGGAAAAGCAAGCCGCCATGTGATGCACTGAGGAAATTGCAATCTCTCCATGAGGTTTTGCGATCCCTGGTGCGGCCTAAGCCCTTGATTTGCATGGTGCAGAATGGACCGCCGGGTTGCCGGCACCAGAAGCGGGCAGGAAGTCAGCCTGCACCGGATAATTCAGCCCCTTGACGCTCGCGCATCCCCTCACGCCACCCCAGCCCATGACCACCCCCTGGACCGAAGCCGAAACCGCCGCCCCCGAGATCAGCCACGAGAAGGCGCTGAAGATCGAGCGCGAGACGCACAAGCTTGAAAAGCGCCTGTGCCGCGAGGTGGGGCGCGCCATCGTGGACTACAACATGATCGAGGAAGGCGACCGTGTCATGGTCTGCATGTCCGGCGGCAAGGACAGCTACGGCATGCTGGACATCCTCATGAAGCTCAAGAGCCGCGCACCGGTGAACTTCACCCTGGTGGCCGTCAACCTGGACCAGAAGCAGCCCGGTTTTCCCGACCACATCCTGCCCGCCTACCTGAAGCAGCTCGGCATCGAGTTCCACATCGAGACGCAGGACACCTATTCCATCGTCAAGAAGAACATCCCCGAGGGCAAGACGATGTGCAGCCTGTGCAGCCGGCTGCGCCGCGGCATCCTCTACCGGGTGGCGCGCGAGCTGAAGTGCAACAAGCTCGCGCTGGGCCACCACCGCGACGACATGCTGCAGACCTTCTTCCTCAACATGTTCTTCGGCGGCAAGTTGAAGGGCATGCCACCCAAGCTGGTCAGCGACAACGGCGAGTTCATCGTGATCCGCCCGCTGGCCTACGTGGCCGAGAAAGACCTGATCCGCTGGGCCGCGCACCGCCAGTACCCCATCATTCCCTGCACGCTCTGCGGCAGTCAGGAGCATCTGCAGCGCAAGCAGGTCGGCGAGATGCTGCGCGACTGGGACAAGAAGCACCCGGGCCGCCTGGCCACCATGTTCAGCGCGCTGCAAAACGTCGCCCCCACGCACCTGATGGACGCGACGCTGCACGACTTCAAGAACCTCCAGACGACAGGCGTGCCGGACGCCAACGGCGACCTGGCCTTCGACGAGGAAGAGTTTCCCGAACCCACGCCTGCGGCGGGCAGCCTGCCCGGCATCCAGGTCGTCACCCTCTGAGGCCTTGCGCCATGCCACACCGGATCGCCGCGCTCATTTGCACCGTCCTGCTGGCGCTGCTGGCGACGGCTTGTTCTGGACTGCGCACGATCGAATCCCAGGTGCAGGCCACCGTGCCAGCAGGAGGGGCATCGTCATCCGCGGCCGCCACGACCACGGCTGCTGCGGCGCCCCTCGGCCCCGGTGCCCGCTACCGCTACGAGCGCCTGCCCTCGCAGGCCGAGGACCCGGCCCGGGCCGAAACCATCGAGGCCATGGCCGATGCGGCGCTGAAGGCCGTGGGCATGGTGAGGGACGACCAGCAGCCTCGCTACAGCGTGCAGATCCAAACCAGCGTCGAAGCTTTTTACGTCGATGATTGGGGCCGCCGCTACCCCGGCATGCCTCCCTACAGCCCGGGCTTTTTCGGTGAACTTGGCGTGTTCGTCGGCCCGGGCCGCATCGGCCCCGGCACCCGCATCGGCATGGGTTGGACCAGCTGGCCGCCCTCGGTTCGGCATGCCTATGGCGTTTCCCTGCTGATGCGTGACCTGGAGAGCCAGCGCATCGTCTATGAAACCCGTGCCAGCCATGAAGGCCCCTGGGGAGACAGCGACCGGGTGCTGCCGGCCCTGCTGAAGGCCGCACTGCAGGACTTTCCCGCGCCGCACACCGGTCCCGTGAAAATCCAGATTCCCCGCTAAAAATAAGGCCCCCACGGTCGCTCACTGCGTGTAGCTCCCTGCCCCCCGAGGGGGCCGCGTTTCGGCTTGGGACGGCCCGGCGCCGAAACCGAGCCCCCACGGGGCTAAAACTAAAATCGACCCATGCAGCAACCCACCCGCATCATCGCTGTGCGCCACGGTGAAACGGCCTGGAACGTGGACACGCGCATCCAGGGCCACCTGGACATCCCGCTCAACGACACCGGCCGCTGGCAGGCGCAGCGCCTGGGACAGGCCTTGGCCGAGCGCCATTCAGCGGACGCGGAGGCGGGCCGCATCACCGCCATCTACAGCAGCGACTTACAGCGCGCGCGTCAGACCGCCGAGGCCATCCGCCTGGCCACGGGCGCGCCGCTGAACCTGCACCCCGGTCTGCGCGAACGGGGTTTCGGCGCCTTTGAAGGTCTGACCTACGCCGAGATCGAGCAGCGCTGGCCTCAGGACGCCCTGCACTGGCGCAAACGGGTCCCGGACTGGGCGCCTCCACCGGCCGCCCCCGACCGCGCCGTGGTCGCGCCCGGCGAATCCCTGCTACAGGTACGCGAGCGCATCACCCACACCCTCGCGGCCCTGGCCGCGCCGCATGCGGGGCAACTCATCGTGCTGGTGGCGCATGGTGGCGTGATGGACCAGCTCTACCGGCTCGCCACCGCGCAGGACCTGCAGGCCCCGCGCAGCTGGCAACTGGGCAACGCAGCCCTGAACCACCTGCTGTGGACGCCCGAGGGCATGAGCCTGGTGGGCTGGGCTGACACCTCGCACCTGGAAGGCCAAGGCCTGGATGAAACCAGCGCCTGAAAGGCACCACCGCGGAACCGCCGTGCAGCCCATGGACGGACGTGCAGGCCCGATTCAACGGCCAGTCCGTTGAATTACAGTATTATTAAAAGACTTGCCGAGACCGCCGGACACGGCAAGACTCCCACAAAAGACCCAGAGACAAGGGCAACACGGGCCATGCGCCAGGTCGCGGAACTCCCACCCGACCGATTCATGCCTGCATGCCGCACCATTCAAGACACGCATGAACGCAGACGCGACACCCGGCAGGCTGGACATCGTCATCTTTGGCGGCACGGGGGACCTGGCCTGGCGCAAGTTGCTGCCGGCGCTCTACATGGCCCATCTGCACGGGCGACTGCCCGAGCGCACCCGCATCATCGGCATCGGCCGCGAGGACTGGGACCGCGATGGCTACCTGCAGTTCATCCAGACGCGGTCCGCCGGTGTGATCGCGCCCGCAGCGTGGTCAGAAGTCCATTGGCAAGGCTTTCTGAACTGCCTGGACTATGTGCCGCTGGACCTGGGGCAGGCCAAAGGCTGCGGACGGCTGGGCCAGGCCCTGAGCCCGGACGCCCTGCGCGTCTTCTACCTGGCCACGGCACCCGCGCTGTTCGCGCAGATCTGCGCGCGCCTGCACGACGATGGCCTCATCGACGCCCAAGCCCGCGTGGTGGTCGAAAAGCCGTTGGGCACCGACCTGGCCTCGGCCCAAGCCATCAACGCCGAGATCGCGCGACATTTCCGCGAAGACCAGATCTACCGCATCGACCATTACCTGGGCAAGGAAACGGTGCAAAACCTCATGGTGCTGCGCTTTGGCAACGCCATCTTCGAACCCTTGTGGCGCGCGCCCTTCATCCGTAGCGTGCAGATCACCGTGGCCGAATCGGTGGGCGTGGGCAGCCGAGCTGGCTTTTATGACCAGACCGGGGCGCTGCGCGACATGGTGCAGAACCACCTGCTGCAGCTGCTGTGCATCGTGGCCATGGAGCCCCCCATCTCGATGGACCCCGACGACGTGCGCGACGAAAAGCTCAAGGTGCTGCGCTCGCTGCGCAAGCTGAGCCCAGCCGACGTCAAGCGCGACACGGTGCGCGGGCAGTACACGGCCGGCGTGAGCGAGGGCGCCGCCGTGCCCGGTTATCTGCAGGAAGCCGACGTGCCCGCGCAAAGTCGCACCGAAACCTTCGTCGCGCTGCGCGCGCACATCGACAACGCGCGCTGGGCCCAGGTGCCTTTTTTCCTGCGCACCGGCAAGCGCATGCAAAAGCGCCAGTCCGAGATCATCATCGAGTTCGCCGAGCAGCCCTTCTCCCCCTTCGGCCAGAGTCCGGGCCAACAGGCCAACCGCCTCATCATCAGTCTGCAGCCCGAGGAATCCATCGAGCTGGCCATGATGGTCAAGGAGCCCGGCTCGGGCATGAACCTCCACCCGGTGCGCCTCAGCCTGGACCTGCAAGTAACCTCACGCCAGCGCCGGGCCGAAGCCTACGAGCGGCTGCTGATGGACGTGATCAAGGGCCGTCTGACCCACTTCATGCGCCGCGATGAGCTGGAAGCCGCCTGGCGCTGGATCGACCCCATACTCGCGGGCTGGCGCGAGTGGGACGAGCCGCCGCGCAACTACCCAGCGGGCAGCTGGGGGCCGGCGGCCTCCTCGGCACTGATGGCGCGCGAGCATGGCGCCTGGTTCGAGGCCGCCTGAGCCTGCGCACCAGCTCGATGGCCCCCTAGACCCCACGCCACGATTTCCTGACCTTCCGACAGACAGCCCCACGGGTTTCAGCGCACACCATGTTCGAATCGATCGCCCCAGCCAGCACGCCCCAGGCCGCCTACCCGCGCTGGCTGGGCGACATCGGCGGCACCAATGCGCGTTTTGGCTGGCAGGACAGCGCCGACACGCCCATCCGCCACGTGCAGGTGCTGCCCTGTGCGGAACACGCTTCCCTGGTCGACGCTGGCCTGGCCTACCTGCAAGCCCAGGGCCTGAGCCGGCCGGCCTGCGCCGCCTTTGGCATCGCCAACCCAGTCACGGGTGACCAGATCGCGATGACCAACCACCACTGGAAGTTTTCCATTGCGGCCACGCGCGAAGCCCTGGGCTTGCCGCGCCTGCTGCTGCTCAACGACTTCACGGCCCTGGCCTTGGCCTTGCCCGATCTGCCGCGTGAGCAACTGCGCCAGGTGGGCGGCGGTCAGGCCGCGCCCCTGGCGGCCATCGGCCTGATCGGCGCGGGCACGGGCCTGGGGGTATCGGGCCTGCTGCCCCTGGGGCACCAGGACAAGTGGCTACCCATCGCGGGCGAGGGGGGGCACGTCACGCTGAGCGCCGGCAACGCGCAGGAATACGCCGTCATCGAGCACCTGCGGGTGCGCTACGGCCATGTCTCGGCCGAGCGCGTGCTGTCCGGTCCGGGCCTGGTCGACCTCTACCACGCCCTGTGCGTGCTGCAGGACGGACAGGGCCGGGAGATCACCACGCCAGCCGAGGTGATGGAGCGCGCCGAGGCCCTGCCCCAATCCAAGGCGGCACAAGCCCTGGACATGTTCTGCGGCCTGCTGGGCAGCGTGGCCGGTGACCTGGCCCTGACCCTGGGTGCGCGCGGCGGCATCTACATCGGCGGGGGCATCGTGCCCCGCCTGGGCGAGCGCTTCGACCGCTCGCCTTTCCGCCCGCGCTTCGAGAACAAGGGACGCTTTCGCGCCTACCTGGCCGCCATTCCGACCTGGGTGATTCACAGTCCGGTCTCGCCTGCCTTGCAGGGTGCCTCGAAAGCCTTGAACCTCACCCAGTGGTGAGCGCACGCCCTCGGGAACGGCCGCGCCCCGCTTCACGGCACAATCCCAGGCATGGCACTCATCCTCATCGTCGAAGACGACGAACTGCTGCGCGACAGCGTGTCGGACCTGCTGGCCCAGGCCGGCCACCGCACCCTGGCCTGCGCCGACGGACTCGGCGCGCAGCAGCAGCTCTCGACCCAGGCGGTGGACGCCGTGCTGCTGGACCTGGGCCTGCCCGGCATCGATGGCATGCGCCTGCTGCGCTGGATCCGTGAACGCTTCGAGAGCCTGCCGGTGCTGATCCTGACGGCGCGCGACAGCATCGACCACCGCGTCGAGGGACTGATGGCCGGCGCCGACGATTACCTCACCAAGCCCTTCGGCAATGCCGAGCTCAGCGCCCGTCTACAAGCCCTGCTGCGCCGCGCGCGTCTGCCGGCCTTCGAAGCGCGCGGCGCCGAAGCGAGCACGGGCGCCGCCGCCTCGACGTCCACGCCCGGCCTGCAGTTCGACACCGAGCAACCCCGCGTCTGGGTCCGGGGGCAGCCCATCCTGCTGACCCAGCGCGAATACGAACTGCTGGGGGTGCTGCATGCCCAGATCAACCAAGTTGTCAGCCGCGACCATGTGATGTTGGTCTGGCAGACAGGCGGCGCCGAACCCATCGCCTCCAATGCCCTGGAGGTCTACGTGCACCGACTGCGCCGCAAGCTGCAGGGCACGGGTCTGAGCATCCGCAACATCCGCGGCCTGGGTTACATGCTCGAGCTGGCCTGAACCCGCATCGCCCCGATCCGGCATGAAATCCATTCCCTCGCTGCGCCGTCAGTTGCTGGCCTGGCTGCTGCTGCCGCAGTTGGTGCTCTGGCTGGTGGGCGGGGCGCTGACCTACCGCATCGCGCTGATCTCGGCCGAAAAAGCCCTGGACCAGTCCCTGCTGCAGTCGGTGCGCTCGCTGGCCCGGCAGGTGAAGCCCATCGGCTCGGGCCTGTTGGTGGACTTCCCCCGGGCGGCGCAGGCCATCATCGAGGAAGAACCCGAGGACCGCGTGAACTACATGGTGTCCTCGCCGCCCGGCCGCTTTCTGATCGGCAACCTGTCCTTCGCCGAACCGCCTCTGCCCCTGCGCCCGGGCACGCCTGCGGTCTACCGCACCGAACAGAATGGGCGCACGATGCGCGCCGTGGTGCTGGACCTGCCCTATGGCGAGGGCGACGCGCAGCTGTTGCGGGTGCAACTGGCCAAGAGCTACGTGGCGCGTGACCGCATCGCGCGCGAGCTGATCGCCGACCTGCTCGCGCCCTTGCTGGTGCTGGGCCTGCTGCTCAGCCTGCTGGTCCATGCAGGCATCAAACGGGGCATGCAGCCCCTGACCCGGCTGGAAATCCAGCTCCAGCAGCGTTCACCGCAGGACCTGACGCCCCTCGAACTGACCACGGCGCCACGCGAAGTGCACACCCTGCTCATCGCCATCAACCGCCTGCTGGCCTCGGTGGCGCGCAACATGGTGCAGGAAAAGCGCTTCATCAACGACGCCGCCCACCAGCTGCGCACGCCCCTGGCCGGCCTGATCAGCCAGACCGAGCTGGCGCTGGAAGAAGAATCACCCGAACTCATCAAGGTGCGCCTGCAGAAAGTGCATGCCGGCGCGCAGCGCAGCGCCCACCTGCTCAACCAGTTGCTGATGCTGGCGCGCAGCGGCGCCGAGGTGCCCATGCAACCGCTGGACCTGGCCCAGCTGGCGCGGGCCGTCGCGCGCGAGTTCAGCCCGCGTGCGGTCAGCCTGGGCGTGGACCTGGGTTACGAAGGCCCTGAGCAGGCCTGGGTCTGGGTACTGGGTTCGGAACTGCTGCTGCGCGAGGCCCTGGGTAATCTCATTGACAACGCCCTGCGCTATGGTCGTCAGGAGGGCGCAGGGCACGGTGAGAGCACCGTCACCATCGCCGTGCTGGAGCATGGCCCCCGGATCGAGTTGCGCGTGGAAGACAACGGACCGGGCCTGGACGCCGCCCTGCGCGACCAGGCCTTCGAGCGCTTCTGGCGCGGCAGCAACCTGCCGGGCGGCTGCGGCCTGGGCCTGTCCATCGTGCAGGAAATCGCGCGCCGCCACGGCGGCGAGGCCCTCATCGAGGCCGCGCAGCCCCCGAGCAAAGCCAATCCGGGCGGCAGCGGCCTGCGGGTGCGCCTGCTGCTGCCCCGGCTGGCGGACGCGTCAGAGGCGCGCGCCTGAAGCGGCGTCGAACCAGTGCGCTTGGTCGGGGCTCAGTGCCAGGCCCACGCTGTCGCCGGCACGCACCGGCGTCTGCGGCGAGGTGCGCACCGTCACACGACCCGCCGCGGTCTGGACCATCACGTAGGTGTCCGCGCCCGTGGGCTCCACCACCTGCACCTCGCCGCGCCAGTCGGCGCTGTCGCTGAGCAGCAGGTGCTCGGGCCGCACGCCCAGGGTCAGGGCCTGGCCCGCCGGTGCCGGACAGGCCAGGGGCAGCCGAGCCTCGGGCAACGCGAACCCCTGGCCATCCGGTGCGGCCATGCCCGCAATCAGGTTCATGGTCGGTGAACCGATGAAGGTCGCCACATAGGTGTTGGCCGGCCGGTTGTAGATCTCGTCGGGCGTGCCGAGCTGCTGCACCAGGCCGTCCTTCATGACCGCGATGCGGCTGCCCAGGGTCATGGCCTCGATCTGGTCGTGCGTCACGTAGACGCTGGTGATGCCACTGATCTGGTGCAGACGCTTGATCTCGGCCCGCATCTCCACGCGCAGCTTGGCGTCCAGGTTGGACAGCGGTTCGTCGAAGAGGAAAAGCTCAGGCTGGCGCGCCAAGGCACGCCCCATGGCCACGCGCTGGCGCTGACCGCCCGAGAGCTGCGAAGGCCGGCGGTCCAGCAGGTGGCTGATCTGCAGCATGGCGGCCACCTCGGCGATGCGCTGCGTGCGCTCGGCCTTGGGCACCTTGCGGATCTCCATCGCGAATCCGATGTTCTCGGCCACGCTCATCGTCGGGTACAGGGCGTAACTCTGGAACACCATGGCGATATCGCGCTGTGCCGGGGGCACGCCCACCACGTCACGATCACCGATGCGGATGGCGCCCTCGGTAGGGTCGTCCAGGCCCGCGATCAGGTTGAGCAGGGTGGACTTGCCACAGCCCGAAGGACCGACCAGGATCAGAAACTCACCGGGCTTGACGGCGATGTCGATGCGCTTTAGCACCTCTACCTGCCGCTCGCCCTTGCCAAAACTCTTGCGGATGCCACGAATATCCAGCGCAGAAGCCATATCGTCTTTACTTTCCTCAACCCTTGACGGCACCGGCCGTCAGCCCGCGCACGAAATAACGTCCCGCCAGCACATAGACCAGCATGGTGGGCAGGCCCGCGATCAACGCCGCGGCCATGTCCACGTTGTAGGCCTTCACGCTGCTGGAGGTGTTGGCCAAATTGTTCAAGCCCACGGTGACGGGTTTGGAGTCCGCCCCGGTGAAGGCCACGCCGAACAGAAAGTCATTCCAGACCTGGGTGAACTGCCAGATCAGCGTCACCATCACAATGGGCGTGGACATGGGCAGGATGATGCGCCAGAAGATCATCCAGAAACCCGCGCCGTCGATGCGTGCCGCGCGCAGCAGTTCAGGCGGCACGGCCGCATAGTAGTTGCGGAAGAAGAGCGTGGTGCTGGGCAGACCCGCCAGCATGTGCACCAGGATCAACCCACCCACCGAGCTGGACAGCCCCAGCCAGCCCAACACCTGACTCATGGGCAGCAAAACCACCTGATAGGGCATGAAGACGCCAAAGAGCAGCAGGGCGAACAAGGTGTCGCTGCCGCGGAACTTCCACAGACTCAACACGTAGCCATTGATGGCGCCCCAGGCCGTGGACAGCAGCACCGCCGGCACGGCCATGAGCACCGAGTTCCAGAAATAGGGCTGCAGGCCCGAACATTGCGCGCCCGTGCAAGCCGTGGACCAAGCCAGGGTCCAGGACTCCCAGTTCAGCAAGGTCGGCAGGGCCAACAGATTGCCAGCGCGGATCTGCTCGGCATCCTTGAGCGAGGTGACCAGCATCACGTACAGCGGCGCGAGAAAGAGCAGCGCGCCCAGCCCCAAGCTGCCGTAAATCAGACCGCGACTGAGCCAGCGCCAAGACAATGTTTTAGCGCTCATGGGCCTTGCTCCGCAGTTCGCTGTAGAGATAAGGCACCACCAGGGCCGCGACCGTCATCAGCATCACCATCGCACTGGCCGCGCCGAGGCCGATCTGGCCACGCGTGAAGCTCATGGCGTACATGAAGGTGGCGGGCACGTCGGTGGCGTACCCCGGTCCACCCGCGGTCAGGGCCATGACCAAGTCGAAACTCTTGATCGCCAGATGCGACAACACCATCAGCGTGGAAAACACCACCGGCCGCAGGGCAGGCAGCACGATGCGCCAGTAGATGCGCGGCAGCGAGGCACCGTCGATCTGCGCGGCCTTGATGATGCTGTCGTCGATACCACGCAGGCCCGCCAGGAACAGCGCCATGGTGAAACCCGCCGACTGCCAGACACCCGCGATCACCACGCAGTAGATCGCCATGTCGTTGTCCACCAGCCAGCCAAAGCTCGCGCCTTCCCAGCCCCAGTCCTGCAACAGCTTCTCCAGCCCCAGGCTGGGGTTGAGCAGCCACTTCCAGACCGTGCCGGTGACCACGAAGGACAGGGCCATGGGGTAGAGGTAGACCGTGCGGATGAAACCTTCGGCACGGATTTTTTGGTCCAGCAGGATGGCCAGCCAGATGCCCAGGACCATGGAGCCGCCCACGTAACCGAAACCGAAGATCGCCAGATTCTTCAGCGCCACCCACCAGCGGTCCATCTCCCAGAGCCGGGCGTACTGCGCCAGCCCCACGAACTCGTAGTTCGGCAGCATGCGCGAGACCGAGACCGACAGCACGCCGTTCCAGATCATCAGCCCATAGATGAAGGCCAAGCCCAAGACCAGGCCAGGTGCCAGCACCAGCTTGGGCAGCCATTTTTCCAATCGATCAGTCAAACGCACAAGGTTCACGCATCCAAACAAAAAAACCGGGGAAGAGCCCATGGCTCTTCCCCTGGCCATCATTCAATCCGGCAGGTTTTTACCACCAGATCTCGTACTGCAGACCCACGATGGTCTGCTTCTTCAGGGTCGCGTTGTTGTCGTCAGTGCCAAAGGAATCCGCATTGGCAGCCGCAGCCGCGCCGTTCCAGTTCGCCATGGTCACGTACAGGCGCAATTCCGGACGCTTGTAGAAGCCCGGCCCGGTGCTGAGCGTGGGGGCGATCGTGACCTTGTTCAGCGTCTGATCATCCTCGCCGTCACGCGAGCGCTTGGTCGTGGCCGCTTCCAGCAAGAGCTTGAAGTTGTTGGTGAAAGCGTAGGAGACACGACCACCAAAGGACAGGTCCTTGGTTTCCACACCCTTGTTCGCACCGTTCTCCGGCTCACTGATTTGATAAGCCAGCAGAGCCTGTCCACCAAAGTTGCCAAACTGCCAGTCGACGGAGTCAGCAACGCGGCTCACCTTGTAAGCGATCACGTCAGCGGCAACTCCGGATGCATCATCGCTCTGCTCAAGGTCCACGAACTTGCCCTGGATATTCGCCAGACCGCTGGAGGTCTGCAGGTACAGGCTGTTCTTCAAGGCGCCGAAGCCTTGGTTGTACAGCAGCGAGAAGCCACTGCCACCATTCTTATCGAAACCCGTGGTGCTGACGCTGGTCGCCACCAGACGGAGCTTGCCGCTCTCGCTGATCGGCAAACCGACATCGAGGTTCACCTTGCTGGCCGAGGTGCCTTGCGGCAGCTTGGCGTCGAACTTGTCACCCGAGGACAGGGTCAAGGCGACGCTGGCCGGGCCAACTTTCCAGTCCTGCACGCCAGCGCCCTGGTACTCGCCCAGGTCCATCAGGAAGTTGTCGACGATGTGCACGTCCTGGATGCGCAGGCGGCGCTGGCCCACCCAGAACTTGGCCTCAGGCGCGAAATCCAAGCCCCAGATTTCACTGTAGGCCTGCACGGTGCCGATACCACCGCCCCAGTTTTCAGGCATGTAGCCGAACTTGTACTTCACGCCATTGTCGGCGTCGAAGGTCTTGCCCAGGAAGAACTCGTAACCGCTCTGGGTCCCTTCGTTGCCAAGGCGGTAGGCCTGCAGGTCACCGCCCAGGCTGAAGCCGCCGACGGAATCTTTCTTGGCATCGATGTTCTTGTCAGACTTCAACACCGGGCCACCGCGGCTGTAGCCGGTGAACTCGATGCCGGAACCCAGGTCGGCCGCGCCGGCCGCAGTGAGGGCGGCCAAGCTGGCCGCCGCGATGAGGGCGCGTTTGTAGTGCATGTTGTCTCCTGTTGAATTTTTACTTGCTTGCTAGAGGGAAATGAAAGCCCAATCACTCAGGGCTTGGTACGCGCGGCTGCCAGCAGGCGCTTGACGCCTTCGTCCACGGTGATCTTGTCGTCGTTCCAGAACTGGCTCACCAAGTCCTTGATCGCGCCTTCGGTGGCCGGGGCGATGGCCATGCCATGCGCGACCGAGGGCACCAGGCCACCGTTCTTGGCGGTGGCCACGAAGTCCTTGCTGGACAGCTTGGCGCAGTCGTCGAACTTGGCCATGGACATGTTCAGGCGCACCGGGATGGAACCCTTGTTGAGGTTGAACACCTCCTGGAAGTCCGGGCTCATGATGGCCGCGGCCAGCGTGGCCTGGGCCTGCTGGGCACCCTGGTCCTTGAGCTTGAACATGGCGAAGGAATCCACGTTGAAGGTGAAGGCGTTGGCCGTGCCCGGCGCCGCGGCGCAGAGGAAATCCTTGCCCGGCTTCTTGCCCGCCGCGATGAACTCACCCTTGGCCCAGTCGCCCATGAACTGGAAACCGGCCTTGCCCTGCATCACCATGGCGGTGGCCAGGTTCCAGTCGCGGCCCGGCGCGGCGCTGTCGGTGTAGCTCTTGATCTTGCGGAAAGTCTCGAAGGACTTCTTCATCGTGGCCGAGCCCAGGGCTGCGGGGTCGAGCTTGACCAGCGCGTCCTGGTAGAACTTGGCGCCGCCGACGCCCAGCACCACCGATTCGAAGGTGGTGAAGTCCTGCCAGTTCTGGCCACCGTGGGCGACGGCGATGAAACCGGCCTTCTTGATCTTGTCCGCCGCGGCAAAGAACTCGTCGTAGTTGCTGGGCATGCCGGCCACGCCGGCTTTCTTCAGCACGTCCGGATTGGCCCAGACCCAGTTCACGCGATGCACGTTCACCGGCGCCGCCACGTAGGCACCCTTGTACTTCATGACGTTGGCCACGACGCCCGGCAACAGGCTGTCCCACTTCTCGGCCTTGGCCACTGCGTCCAGATTGGCCAGCACGCCTTCCTGGGCCCATTCTTGGATGGCCGGGCCCTTGATCTGCGCGGCAGCCGGGGGGTTGCCCGAGACCACGCGGCTCTTGAGCACGGTCATGGCGTTGTCGCCGCCGCCGCCGGCCACGGCAAAGTCTTTCCAGGTGTGGCCCTTGCCGCTGATGATTTTCTTGAGCTCGGCCGCCGACTTGGCCTCGCCGCCCGATGTCCAGTAATGCAGCACTTCCACATCGGCCGCCAGGGCCAGATTGACGGACAAGGCCATGCCGCAGGCCAGCAGAATTCGATGGAGTCTCATGGTGTGGTCTTTCTTGTAAGTGGGTTTCCCGACATGGAAGTCAGGTGTGTTAATTTTTTATTAATTAAAGGATCCTAACGATCGGTATTTACCCCGCCCGTACAATCCGCGCATGCTGTCCCCTCGTTTCTTGTTGCTGGTTTCGCTCTGTCTCGGCCTGCCGGCCCACGCCACCGAGGAGGTGCAGGCAGGCCAAGGCGGTTTCTGCCTGTTCGAGTTGCCAGAAGACGGCGGCAAGCGTCGTTACATCAACCTCAACATCGTGCAGTACGTCGAAGTGGGCAAGGACGATTTCAAGATCGTCTACGGCGGCGGCGCGCTGGGCTCGGGGCACGAAAGCAAGTTCGCGCTCAAGTCCCCCGACGAGGGGCAGGCGCTGATGGAGCGGTTGCTCAAGACAGCCCGGGCCTGCGCGCACTAGTGAAATGAAATCGGCGGGCCTGCGCTCGCACACACACACAAGCACACCAGCGTTCACTCGCGCGTCGGCACTCTCTCGGACGAACGCGCGAAGGTCCAGCCGAAGGCCAGGCCCATGGCATGGTTGCTGCGCCGCTGCACCAGCGGGCTATCGGCGAACACCGCGTGGTGCAGGTCGTCCTGACGGAAAAAGGCACCCAACCAGAAATCCCCCCGCACACGGCTCAAGGTCAGCGTGCGTTGCTGTCCCGAGGCACCGCCGCTGGCCTGGTAGGCCGGGCGCTCAGCGCTCGCGTCACGGGCGCCCACGTCGTAGAAATACCGGTGGTAGCCTGCGTCGCCATACAACCACGCCACCGAGGCACCCAGGTTCCAGCCCGTGCCCAAAACATTCTTGTAGGCCAGGTTCAGGGTGGGCTGGGCCAGCCAGCCCACATGCTCGAAGCGTTCGAGGCTGACGGCGAACACTGGGCGCAGTGGCACGCGCAGGTCGATGAAGGTGTCGCCGCGCCGCGCCGTGCGCCGTTCGTCGCGCAGCAGCACCCAGCGCAATTCGGGACCGAGTTCCAGCGTGGGGTCCAGGTCGTCCATGCCACGGCGCGCGCGGCTTTCCGAGCTATCGACCGGCACGGAACCGTTGAGGCTGAGGTCGATTTCCACGTTCTCGCGTTCAAACAGGGGGCTGCGCATGCGCTCGCGGTCCATCTGCAGATAGTCCCCCCGGTACTGTACATAGGGGGTGGGCAGCCAGTAACGCTGCCGCTCGGCCGCGCCACGGTAGAGGGGAAAGTCCACCATGGCCACGCCCGCGCCCAGTTCCCAGCGCGGCAGGCCGGACTCGGCGACGAAGTCCTTCTCCTCCGGCACAGACTCTGCCTGAGTCGCCAAGCCCTGCGTCCAGGCCGATCCGGCGACCAATACCAAGAACAAGGCCGTACTCACCCGCGCGGCGGCAAGGCACGCCGTCCAGGGCCGCGCCGCGTCGATGCCGCGCGCCCTCATGCGCCGAACAAACCCACGTCCGGCGTGCCTGGCAAACTGCCTTGCACCTGGGGCGGCGCCACGCCCAGATGGCGGTAGGCGGCCAAGGTGGCCACGCGACCGCGCGGGGTGCGCTGCAGAAAACCCTGCTGGATCAGGTAGGGCTCGATCACGTCCTCGATGGTGCCGGCTTCCTCGCCGATGCTGGCGGCGATGTTGTCCAGCCCCACGGGGCCCCCGTCAAAGCGATGGATCACGGCCTCGAGGAGTTTGCGGTCCATCAAGTCGAAGCCCTGCGGGTCCACGTCCAGCATGACCAGGGCTTTTTGCGCCATGTCCTGCGTGATGCGGCCCACGCCCTTGACGTCCGCGTAGTCGCGCACGCGGCGCAGCAGACGGTTGGCGATGCGCGGCGTGCCGCGCGACCGGCGCGCGATTTCCTCCGCGCCCTCGTCATCCATGGGCGCGTTGAGCAGCTTGGCGCTGCGCGTGACGATGCGGGTCAGTTCCTCGGCAGTGTAGAACTCCAGCCGCGCCACGATGCCGAAGCGGTCGCGCAGCGGGTTGGTCAGCATGCCAGCGCGCGTGGTCGCCCCCACCAGGGTGAAGGGCTGCAGATCGAGCTTGATGCTGCGCGCCGCCGGCCCCTCGCCGATCATGATGTCGATCTGGTAGTCCTCCAGCGCGGGGTAGAGGATTTCCTCGACCACCGGTGAAAGGCGGTGGATCTCGTCGATGAAGAGCACGTCGTTCTTCTCGAGGTTGGTCAGCAGCGCGGCCAGGTCCTTGGGCTTCTCGAGAACGGGGCCGCTGGTTTGGCGCAGGTTGACGCCCAGCTCCTGCGCGATGATGTGCGAGAGCGTGGTCTTGCCCAGGCCGGGCGGACCGAACAGCAGCACATGGTCCAGCGCCTCTTCGCGCTTGCGCGCAGCGCCGATGAAAATTTCCAGCTGCTCGCGCACCTTGGTCTGACCCACGTACTCGTCGAGCAGCTTGGGACGCAGGGCACGCTCGATGACCTCCTCCTTGGGCGAGGCGCTGGCGGCGGACACCACGCGCGGCGTGGGAGTGAAGTCGTCGGTCTGTATGGTCATGGTGGCTGTTGCAGCGGATTATCCGTGTGATTCCCGGCCGGCCCCGCGCCCCTGCCGCCCCGCCGGCCCACCCCGCGCTCGCAGCCCACGCCCTGTCCAGCAACCACCACCTGCGCATCGCACCGCCGCTGGGCGCAGGCGCACCAAATCCGTCGCCCCAGCGAAACGCCGCGCATCAATTTGAACCATTTGGTCAAAAATCTCCTTTGATTCATTCGTAAGCCATTGAATTTAAACAGATTTATCAACTGGCACGGTGCCTGCTACTTGGCTGTCATCGGCCTGCCCAACGGGGGCGGGTTCTCTGGTTCCCTACCACTGCGAGGCTACCCATGAACGTCGGCGTCTTCATCCCCATCGGCAACAACGGCTGGCTGCTGTCGGAAAACGCGCCACAGTACCAACCCACGTTCGAACTGAACAAGCAGATCACCCAGGAGGCCGAGCGTTACGGCATGGATTTCGCGCTGTCCATGATCAAGCTGCGCGGTTTCGGTGGCAAGACCGAGTTCTGGGACCACAACCTCGAAACTTTCACCCTCATGGCTGGCCTGGCTGCGGTGACCACCAAGATCAAACTCTTTGCCACCGCGGCCTCCCTGGTCATGCCGCCGGCCATCGTCGCGCGCATGGCCTCCACCATCGACTCCATCTCCAAGGGGCGTTTCGGCCTCAACCTCGTGACCGGCTGGCAGCGTCCCGAGTACTCGCAGATGGGCATGTGGCCCGGCGACCAGTTCTTCTCCACCCGCTACCAGTACCTCTCCGAATACATCCAGGTGCTGCGCGACCTGTGGGAGAAGGGACGGTCCGACTTCAAGGGCGAGCATTTCAAGATGGAGGATTGCCGCCTGAGCCCGCAGCCCCAGGCGCCCATGAAGGTCATCTGCGCCGGCCAGAGCGACGCGGGCATGGAATTCTCAGCCCGCTACGCCGACTACAACTTCTGCTTCGGCAAGGGCATCAACACGCCCATCGCCTTCAAACCCGCAGCCGACAAGCTGATCGAGGCCACGGCCAAGACCGGGCGCGAGGTCACGACCTACGTGCTGATGATGGTGATCGCCGACGAAAGCGACGAAGCCGCCTTCGCCAAGTGGGAACACTACAAGGCCGGCATCGACCACGAAGCGGTGGCCTGGATGGCGCAACAGGGCGCGGCCGACACCAAGTCCGGTGGCGACACCAATGTGCGCCAGATGACCGACCCGACCACGCCCTCGGCGGTCAACATCAACATGGGCACCCTGGTCGGGTCCTACGCCAGCGTGGCACGCATGCTCGACGAGATGGCCGATGTCCCTGGCACCGAGGGCGTGCTGCTGACCTTCGACGATTTCGTGGCCGGCGTGCGCGCCTTCGGCGAGCATATCCAGCCGCTGATGAAGACCCGCACCCACGTCGACAGCCCCGTGCCCTCGCGCGTGCGGGCCGAGGCGCTCGCAGCCTGAGGAGCGCCAACGTGAACACCCCCAAGACCAACCAGACCCTCACGTCCACCACGCCGGTGGGCATCCCCGCGCTGGCGGGCGTGCGGCCCGCCTGGGTGCTGCCCGCGCGGCCTGAGCCTTTGCTGCTGCAAGCGGCCAATACCGCGCTGATCGTGGTCGACATGCAGAACGCCTATGCCTCGCTGGGCGGCTACGTGGACTCAGCGGGTTTCGACATCTCGGGTGCGCAGGGCACCATCGCCCGCATCGGCCGCTGCATCGCGGCGGCGCGCCGGGCGGGCGTACTCGTGGTGTACCTGCAGAACGGCTGGGATGCGCAGTATGTCGAAGCCGGCGGCCCCAGCTCGCCCAACTACTACAAGTCCAACGCCCTCAAGACCATGCGCGCCAGGCCCGAGCTCGCGGGCAAGTTCCTGGCCAAGGGCGGCTGGGACTACGAGCTGGTCGACGCCCTGCGCCCCGCGCCCAGTGACATCGTCGTGCCCAAGACGCGCTACAGCGGTTTCTTCAACAGCACGCTGGACAGCACGCTGCGCGGGCGCGGCATCCGCAACCTGGTGTTCACCGGCATCGCCACCAACGTCTGCGTGGAGTCCACGCTGCGCGACGCTTTCCACCTCGAATACTTCGCGGTCATGCTGGAAGACGCCACGCACCAACTCGGCTCGGCCCAGATCCAGCAAGGCGTGGTCTACAACGTCGAGACCTTCTTCGGCTGGGTCTCCAGCGTCGACGCCTTCTGCCAGACGCTGCCCGACTGATTGACCCTTTCCCTCACCCCCTTTACTCCCGACTGGAGAACCCCATGCCCCAAACCGCCATCATCCCGCCCGGCACCGGCGTGCCGCTCGCCCCCTATGTGCCCGGCACCCTGGCCGACGGTGTGCTCTACGTCTCGGGCACCTTGCCCTTTGACAAGGACAACAACGTCGTCCACGTCGGTGACGCCGCCGCCCAGACCCGCCATGTGCTCACCACCATCCAGGGCGTGGTGCAAGCCGCCGGAGGCACCATGGCCGACGTGACCATGAACCACATCTTCATCACCGACTGGGCCAACTACGCCAAGATCAACGCGGTCTACGCCGAGTTCTTCCCGGGCAGCAAACCCGCGCGCTTCTGCATCCAGTGCGGCCTGGTCAAACCCGACGCGCTGGTGGAGATTGCCACCATCGCCCACATAGGCAAGAAGGCCTGAACGCGATGCCGGTGCTGACGCACGAGGTGATCGGGCCCGCGAGCGGGCCCACGGTGCTGCTGTCCTCGGGTCTGGGCGGCGCGGCCGCGTTCTGGCGCCCGCAGCTCGACGCCCTGCTCGGAGCCGGCTGGCGCGTGATCACCTACGACCAGCGCGGCACCGGCCGCAGCGGCGGCACGCTGCCCGAGCCTTACCGCATCGCCCACATGGCGCAGGACGTGCTCGAGCTGCTGGACGCCACCGCCACGCCGAGCTGTCACCTCGTGGGCCATGCGCTGGGTGGACTGGTGGGTCTGCAGCTCGCGCTGGACGCGCCGGCCCGCGTGGCCAGCCTGGGACTGGTGAATGCCTGGTCCCTCCCCAACCCGCATTCGGCGCGCTGCTTTGAGGCGCGCCTGGCCTTGCTGGCCGCAGGCGGCGCCCGCGCCTACTGCGAGGCGCAGCCCATCTTCCTGTACCCGGCGGCATGGTGCGCCGAACACCCGGAGCGCGTGCAGGCCGAGGTGGAGCACGCCATCGCGCATTTCCCCGGCGAGACCGTCATGCGCCAGCGCATCGCTGCCCTGCGCGCCTTCGACTGCGACGCGGCCCTGCCCGGCCTCGACATCCCCGTCTGGGTCAGCGCTGCGCAGGACGACACGCTGGTGCCCTGGACCTGTTCGCGCCACCTCGCGGATCGCTTGCCCCGGGTCCAACTGCACACCCTGCCCCACGGCGGCCACGCCCACAGCGTGACCCAGGCCGAGGCCTTCAACACCGCGCTGCTCGCCTTCCTTGCGCAGCATGCGCGCACAGCCCACTGAACACTGCCATGCGACCACCCCTGGACACTGCCGCGCTAGCCACTCTGTACACCGAGGCCCGCACCCACGGCCACTGGACCGATGAACCCGTGTCAGATGAATTGTTGCGCCGGCTCTACGAGCTGACGCGCATGGCGCCCACCTCGGCCAACAGCTCGCCCGGCCGTTTCGTGTTCGTGGGCACGCCCGAAGCGAAACAACGCCTGGCACCCGCGCTGTCCAAGGGCAATCTCGACAAGACACTCTCCGCACCAGTCACCGTGATCGTCGCCTGGGACACAGCCTTCTACGAAGCCCTGCCCCGGCTGTACCCCCATGCGGACGCGCGCAGCTGGTTCACCGGCAGCCCGGCTGCCGCGCACGAGACCGCCTTCCGCAACAGCACCCTGCAGGCAGGCTATCTGATCCTCGCAGCCCGCGCGCTGGGGCTGGACGTTGGCCCCATGTCCGGCTTCGACAAGGCAAAAGTGGACGCGGCCTTTTTCGCCGGCAGCTCCTGGACCACGAACCTCCTCATCAACCTTGGCCATGGCGACAGCAGCCACCTGCACGAACGGCTGCCCCGCTTGTCGTTCGACGAAGCCTGCCGCCTGGCCTGACCAACGCGTCGCAAGGAACCCCATGCAATCCATCGCCGCAGACCCCGCCGTCACCCGCACCGAGTACCGCGATGCCATGGCACGTCTGGGCGCGGCGGTGCACATCGTCACCACCGACGGACCCGCCGGACGCGCGGGTTTCACCGCCTCGGCTGTCTGCAGCGTGAGCGACGAGCCGCCCACGCTGCTGGTCTGCCTGAACCGCTCGGCCTCGGTCTACCCGACCTTCCAGGCCAACGGGGTGTTGTGCGTCAACGTGCTGGGCCCAGGCCACCAAGCCCTGGCCTCCCTGTTTGGCGGCAAGACCCCGATGGACGAACGTTTTGCCGCCGCCCTCTGGCGTCGCCTGGACACCGGTGCGCCGCTGTTACAGGACGCGCTGGTGTCATTCGACTGTCGCGTGCTGCGCCACAGCGCCATGGGCACGCACGATGTGCTGTTCTGCGAGGTGACCGCGCAGGCCATGGGCGACGACGCGGGGCTAGGCCTGATCTACTTCAACCGGCGCTACCACGCGCTCGGCGCGGCGCGCTGAACAAGACGAGCAAAGTGCCTCCCGCCGGTGCCGCCTTCACACCACCGAGGCGGCCGTCGCGTCGTTCGGCACGTGCGCGTGTCGGTCGTCCGGCGCAGCCGTCACGATGGAGTCGAGCGCCGGTTCGGCCTTGCGCAGGCACGTGAGGTCCGGACGGGGGCGGCGCAAATCGGGGTCGCGCGCGAAGGCTTGCTCCATGGCCTTGGACGCCGCGAGCAGCGGCAGGTCGCCCCGGAAGCCGCCGGTCACCTGTAGACCAAAGGGCATGCCCGTGCCATCCGTGCCACACGGCAGAGTGATCGCCGGGTGCGTGGTCAGCGTGACCACATAGGTCAGCGCCAACCAGCGGTAGTAGTTCTCCTGGCGGCGCCCGTCGATCTCAGCCGCGTAGGGCAAGGTCCATGGAAAGGGTGAGACCGGCGTCGTCGGTGACAGCACCAAGTCATAGCCTTCGAACACCCTCTGGAAACGCTGCACGATGCGGGTCTGTTCCGTCTGGGCCCAGGCGGAATCCAGCAAGCTCATGCGCGCGCCCATCTCGTAATTGGCGCGCGGATGGGGTCCCAGGCTGGCCGGGTCACGTTCGTAGGTCTGACGCATGCCCGCCACAAATGCTTCGGCCCGCAACACGTCGAAGCAACGGTGCACCTCGCCCAGCTCAAACCGCACCTCATCACAGGCGGCGAACAGCCCGCGCAGACGCGAGATGCGTGCACGGAACACGCGTCGCACCAGGGGATCCACGTCGCAGGCGCCGAAATCTTCGGTCCAGGCGACACGCAGTCGCGACAGGTCGACCTCGGCCAGGTTGAGGAACGCCTTTGCATCCAGCGGATAACTCAGGGGGTCCCCGGGATGCGGACCGGCTGTCGCGGCCAGCTGCAGGCAGGCGTCCCCCACGTCACGGCCCATCGGCCCCACGACCGAGATCGGCGAGAAGCCCATGGGCTTGCGCACGCTCGGCACCACGCCCGGCGAGGGCCGCATGCCGACCACGCCGCACTTGGCCGCCGGAATGCGCAGCGAGCCCCCGGTGTCGGAACCGGTGCACAGCGGCAGCAAGTCCAGCGCGAGCGCCGCCGCCGAGCCGCCAGACGATCCGCCGGCGTTGAGATTGGGGTCGAAGGGATTGCCGGTCGCGCCCCACACCGGGTTGCGGCTGTTGGCGCCGGCCCCCATCTCGGGCACATTGGTCTTGCCGACCACGATGGCGCCGGCCGCGCGCAAGCGGCGCACCAGTTCGACGTCACGCGAGGGCACGTTGTTGCGCAGGCTGGGCGTGCCTTGGGTGGACAGCAGGCCGGCGGTCGGCTCCAAGTCCTTGACGCCCAAGGGCAAGCCATGGAGCAGGCCCAAGGGTTCACCGCGCAACACTGCAGCTTCGGCGACGCGCGCCTCTGCGCGTGCGCGCTCATACCAGGTCGCTGTGATCGCATTGACATAGGGATTGAGCTGTTCGATGCGTGCGATGCATGCTTCAAGCAACTCAACCGGTGAGAGTTCGCGCGCGCCGATAAGGCGGCGCAGCTCGACGGCGGAAGTCTCGGTGATGGATGTCATCGATGGGACGTCAATCGGCCTGGATCTTCGCGCGCAGGGCCACTTCGCGCATCAAGGGCATTTCCTTCGCAATCTGCGCGACCGACGCGGCTGCGCCAGCGAATGCCGGTTCGGCACCTTGCGCCAACAACGCTGCCTTGGCTTCGTTCGTGGCCAGGATCTTGCCGATGGTTTTTTCAAGCTTCCCTATCACCGGCGCGGGTGTGCCCTTGGGGGCGACCAGCATGATCCAGGTGTCGGCATTGATCTGGGGGTAGCCGGCTTCGGCGAAGGTCGGCACGTCTGGCAGTTGCGAGGAACGCTTGGCCGAGGTCACCGCGATGGCCTTGACCTTGCCAGCCTTGACTTGGGGGATGGCCGCAGTGACCGTGTCGAAGGAAAAGGGCACCTGGCCGCCTATCAAATCGGTCATGGCCGGTGCACTGCCCTTGTACGGGACATGCAAGGCCTGGGCGCCCACCGCGTGCAAGACGATCTCTGCCGTGAAGTGCGAGGTGGTGCCGCTGCCGAATGAAGCGTAGGTGTATTTTTCAGGCTGGGCCTTGAGCGCTGCGACGAACTGCTGCACCGTGCTGACCGGCTCATCCTTATTGGCCAGCAGGATCAGGGGAATGCGGCCCACGATGGCGATGGGGTCAAAGCTTTTGACCGAGTCATAAGGGAGATTGGAGCGAATCGCTGGATTGGCGGTGAAGGTCGAGCCAGAGCTGACCAGCAGGGTGTAGCCATCGGCAGGCGCCTTGGCCACATAACCTGCACCCACCGCCGTGCCCGCGCCCGGCCGGTTGTCGATCACCACCGGCTGGCCCAACTCGTCGGACAGGCGCTTGCCGATCAGGCGGCCGATGGTGTCGGCACTGCCGCCGGGTGGGAAGGGCACGACCAGGGTGATCGGGCGCGATGGCCAGGCGGCCTGCGCCAGCGCGGTCGCGGGAACCGCGAGCGACAGCAGCAAGGCCGTGAGCGCGCACACCACGCCCGCCGCGCGGCGCGCGGCGTGAGGAGCAGCGTGGGAACGATCCAGGGAACGGGAAGCATGCATGGGTGAGTGCCTTTCAGGTTCGGTACAGCCTCATGGTAGAAACGCGGCATACATGCAGCAAGAACAATGGAATTAAAGTTACGTTGCCGAAATCGCAACGATTGAAACGTCACCATGACGTCGACATCACGCACCCCAAGCGCCCGGACCGGCGCCGGCCGTCGGCCGATCAACCCGCGCGTGCTGCAGGAAGTGTCACTGCGCTATTTCATGGAGGTGGCTCACGCCGGCTCGGTGACCGAAGCCGCCGCCCGGCTCGAGGTGGCGCCCTCGGCGGTCAGCCGGCAGATCGCCCGGCTGGAACGCGAACTCGACACCTTGCTGTTCGAACGCCGTGCGCGCGGCATGACGCTCAACTCCGCGGGTGAACTGCTCGCCGCCCATGCCCGTCGCACCTGGCTGGACATCGAACGCGTCACCGACGAAATCCTCGCGCTGCGCGGGCTGCGACAGGGCGAGGTGCGCATCGCCGCCACTGAAGGTTTCGCCTATGACTTCCTGCCGGCCCTGGTGGCCGATTTCCAGACCGAGAGCCAAGGCATACGCTTCACGGTGGACATGTGCGTGCAAAGCGAGGTGGCCCGCCGCGTGCGCGAAGGCGCGGCCGACATCGGTGTGACGGTCAGCCTGACCTCCGAGCGCGGGCTCAACGTCGAGTTCCGTCATCCCTCGCCCATTCTTGCGGTGATGGCACCCGACCATCCGCTGGCCAAGCGGCGCCAGCTGTCGCTCTCCCAGGTGGTCGCCTACCCCTTGGCATTGCCCGCCCCCGCCTCCACACTGCGGCAGTTGCTGGACATCAGCTGCACCCGGCAAGCGCTCGCGCTCGACGCCATGGTCACCAGCGACCACCTCTACCCCCTGATCCAGTACGTGGCGCGCACGCGCGCGATCACCTTTTGCGGCGAAATCGCGCTGCGCCCGCAACTGCAGGCCGGGACCGTTGCGGCCGTGGCGCTGCGCGATCGCGAGATGAATGAACGGCATTTCGAGGTGCAGACCATGGCTGGGCGCCACCTGCCCGAGGCGGCGCGCGCCTTCATCAACCACCTGCGCGAGACGGTGCAGCACGATTTCTGAGCGAGGTCGCCTTGTCCTGGCACCCAACGCGAGTACCCCCACGCGCGGTCCATGGATTGCGGCAGGCGCAACGCAGGATTGAGCCTCTCCAACTGGTGATCGGCTGCCCCGCGCGGAATAATCAGCACTCTGACTTCACGCGTGCCGATGGCTTCCCCCTCATGACCTCACTCCCCGCACTTCCCTTCTCCAAAGTCCGCCGCGCCGCCGGCTTGGTCTTCCTGTCTGGCGACCTGCCGATCGCCGCCGACGGCAGCGTGCCCGAGGGCATCGAGGCCCAGACTGCGCTGACCCTGCAACGCATCGCGGCCACCCTGCACGGTGAAGGCCTCAGCCTGGCCGATGTGGTGTCGGTCACCGCCCACTTGGTGAACCCGGCGGACTTCGCCGGCTTCAACCGCGTCTACGCCGAAGCCTTCCCGGAACCGCGCCCGGTGCGAACCACCGTGCGCGCCGACCTGATGCTGCCCAAGGCGCTGCTCGAACTGACCGTCATCGCCAGCGCGCAACCATGAGCAAGACCACCATCGTTCTGGGTGCCGGCATGGTCGGCACCTGCACCGCCCTGCACCTGCAGCAGCGCGGGCATGCCGTTGTGCTGGTGGACCGGCGCGACCCGGGCGAGGAAACGTCCTATGGCAACGCCGGCATCATCCAGTGCGAGGCCGTCGAGCCGTACCCATTTCCGCGTGCGCTGGGCAAGCTGCTGCGCGCTGCCTTCAAACGCGGCGGGGACGTGAACTACCACTACTCCGCGCTGCCGGCGCTCGCAGGCCCGCTGGCGCGTTACTGGCACAACTCGGCACCCGCACGCTACCCGGCCATCGCGCAGGCCTACGGTCGTTTGTCCGACCATGCCATCGCCGAGCACGCACCGCTGATCGAGGCCGCCGGCGCGAACGACCTGGTGCAGCGCAATGGCTACCGCTGGGTATTTCGCGATCCCGCGACCCTGGAAACCGCGCTGCAAACGGCCGAACGTGTTGCACCGGAGCACGGACTGCGCCATGCGGCGCTCACGCCCGATGAACTGGCGCGGGCCGAACCCGCACTGAGGCAGCGCCTGGCCGGCGCCATCGACTGGCTTGACCCCTGGAGCGTGAACGACCCGGGTGAACTGGTCGGCCGTTACGCCGCGCTGTTCCTGCGCCGTGGAGGCCGCATCGCGCGCGGCGACGCCCGGTCGCTGCGGCAGGGCACCACCGGCTGGTCTGTCCGCTCTGAGGAAGGCGTGCTCGAGGCGGAACACGCGGTCGTCGCCCTGGGCCCCTGGTCCGACACGCTGCTGCACCCGCTCGGCTACCGCGTGCCGCTCTTCGTCAAGCGCGGCTACCACCGACACTACACCGGCGCCGTGGGGCCGATGCGAGCGCTGCTCGACATGGACCGTGGGCTCGTCATCGCGCCCATGAAACGCGGCGTGCGCATCACCACCGGTGCCGAATTCGCGCACCGCGATGCGTCGTCAACCCCCTGGCAATTGACGCGGGCCGAGGCCGCCGCGCGCGAACTGATCGACCTGCCCACGCCGGTGGAGGCCCAGCCCTGGCGTGGCGCGCGGCCCTGCCTGCCAGACATGAAACCGGTGATCGGCCCGGCACCGAAGCATCGCGGCCTGTGGTTCAACTTCGGTCACGCGCACCAGGGTTTCACGATGGGCCCCATCAGCGGCCGGGTGCTGGCAGAGATGGTGGACGGCGACACACCACGCGTCGATCCGCGCCCGTATTCGCCAGCGCGCTTCGGCTGAGTGCTGAAGAGAAGGCTCAGCGCTGTGCGACGATGCCTTCCAGCACCAGGCGCTGCACATTGTCCACGGCCTGTTCGAAGAAGGCGGGGTTGTCTAAGGTCTGCCCGGTGATGGCCTGCACCTGCACCGCGAAGTCGGCGTAGTGCTGGGTCAGCGCCCACAGAGCGAACACCAGGTGGTGCGGCTCCACCGGCGCCAGCCTGCCCGCGGCGACCCAGGCACGGATCACCTCGGACTTGGCGCTCACCAGGTCGCGCAGCTCGCGCGCCAGCTCGTCGCGCAGCAGGGGCGCGCCCTGAATCATCTCCAGGCAGAAGAGTCGCGAGGCATCGGGCCGGTCGCGTGAGATCACCAGCTTGCGACGGATGTAGGCGGCAATGGCCTCGCGCGGGTCCTGCTCCACCGTGAAACTGCGCAGCGGCTCCAGCCAGACCTCCAGCAGCTCACGCAGCACCGATACATAAAGCTCTTCCTTGTTGGCGAAGTAATACAGCAGGTTGCTCTTGGAGACGTCGGCGCGCGCGGCCACCTGGTCCACCGTGGTGCCATGCAGGCCGTAGCGGGAGAACAACCCCAGCGCCGCGCTGAGGATGGCGCTGCGCTTGTCCTCGATCTGCCGCAGCCGCCGGCTGCCCGGCGCCGCCGCGCGCACACCGCTCTTGCGCTGCGCACCTGCGCGCTCCCCTCGTTTGGACGACGGCTGCTTGGCCTGGGTTGCGCGCGACGCGGATGACGGAGATCGGGTGGATTTGCGGGGCAGGGGCGTGGGCATGGCAACGGTTCTTGGAGATGGCGCGGCGATGGCGGCGCCCGCCTGCGGCGTTGCCCCGCATCATGCATGAAGCGTGCAGGCCCGGCGCACCAGCCCAGCGCGCAAGCGCACCAGCGCAGCGCGCCGGGCCGTCCCGCAGATTTGTCCAATTGGTCCAAAGTTGGCATGGACGTTGCAAGACCTCCGCGTCCGCAGCCCGCGCGCCTCACCCTGGAGCCCGTCATGTCCGTGCTGAATGTTCCCGTCATCGATCTGCAGCCCTGGTTTTCAGGCACGCCCGAGGGGAAGGCGGCGGTGGCGCGCGCCGTCGACGAGGCCTGCCGGGGCATTGGTTTCCTGGTCATCACCCACCACCAGATCGACCCGGTGCTGATCCAGCGCGTGTCCGAGGCCTCACGCCAGTTTTTTGCCCTGCCGCTGGCCAACAAGCGCAAGGTGGACCGTCCCCGGGATGACGCGGTGCGCGGCTACAGCGCCGTGGGCGAGGAAGGCCTGTCCTACAGCCTCGAAGAAGCCGCGCCCGGTGACCTCAAGGAGTCCTTCTCCATCGGCCCCGGCAATGTCCCGGACGACGACTACCATCGCGGCCCGGCCGCTGGCGCGCACTTCGAACCCAATCTGTGGCCCGAGGCGCTTCCGGACTTTCGCGAGGCCTACACCGCGTACTTCGAGGCCATGAGCGAACTGTCACGCTCGCTCATGTGCATGTTCGCGCTCGGCCTGGGCCTGCCCGAAACCTTCTTCGACGACAAGATCAACGAACACATCAGCATGTTCCGCGTGCTGAGCTACCCGGCGCAGACCGAACCGCCGCTGCCCGGCCAGATGCGCGCCGGCGCCCACAGCGACTACGGCAGCCTGACCATCGTGCGGCCTGACGGGCCAGGCCTGCAGGTGTTCAACAAGGCCGGCCAGTGGGTGGACGTGCCGCACATGCCCGATGCCTTCGCGGTCAACATCGGCGACCTGATGATGCAGTGGACCAATGACCAGTGGACCTCGACGCTGCACCGCGTGGTCAACCCGCCCTTCGACGACGCGATGAAGAACACGCGGCGGCAGTCGCTGGTGTTCTTTCACCAGCCCAACTACGACGCCATGATCGAGTGCCTGCCCGTGTGCCTGGCCCCGGGTGAAGCCCCCAAGTACGCCCCCATCAGCTCGGGCGACCACCTGACCTCCAAGTTCGTCAAGCAGACGACCTTCGGCGGCACCAAGCTCGCGGCCTGAGGCAGGGCAACGACCATGGCGCATCTCTCCTACGTGAACGTGTTCGCCAAGGACGTGGTCGCCCTTTCGGGCTTCTACCAACGGGTCTTCGGCTTCCCTGAAATCGAGTCCATCCGCTCGCCCATCTTCCGCGGGCTGGACACGGGCCAATCCAGCCTGGGGTTCAACGCGCTGGACGCCTACGAACTGCTGCAGCTCTCCGAGTTCTCGGACACGCGCGGCGTGAAGTTCCTGCTCAACATCGACGTGGACAGCAAGGACGAGGTGGACCGCAGGGTGCCGCTGGCGGTCGAAGCCGGCGCCACGCTGATCAAGCCCCCGTATGTGACGTACTACAACTGGTACCAATCGGTGCTGCTCGACCCCGAAGGCAATGTGTTTCGCATCAACTTCATGATGTGACGGCCAGCACAAGGCCCCGCCATCACTCCGCCTCCACCCCCACTTTCCTCCTCCCGCCCCTGATCAGAAAGGCCTTCCCATGTTGCGCAAACTGTTCTCCCTCATCGCGGTGAGCCTCACGGCGACCACCGCCTCCGTGACACCGGCTGTCGCGGCCGACGGTTACACCCTGCCCGGCAAACCGTCCATCGCGATGCTGTACTACGGCCCCAAGAACGATGGCGGCTGGACCCAGGCCTTCGACGAGGCCCGCGTCAAGATCGAAAAGGAACTCGGCCTGAAGATCAACTTCGTCGAGAACATCACCGAGGACGCCTCCGTCATCAAGCCCGCGGCGGAACGCTTCATCTCGCGCGGTGCCAACATCGTGATCGGCACCGCCTTCGGCCATTCCGACGCCTTCAAGGACCTGGCCGCCAAGTACCCCAAGGTGGCCTTCCTGAACGCCTCGGGCACCACCAACGGCCCCAACCTCGAATCCTTCTACGGCCGCACCTATGAAAGCCAGTACCTGTGCGGCATGGCCGCTGGCGCGACCTCCAAGACCGGCAAGCTGGGCTTTGTCGCGGCCAACCCCTTTGGCGTGGTGAACTGGACCATCAACGCCTTCGCCCTGGGCGCGCAGAAGATGAACCCCAACGCGACCGTGAACGTGATCTACACCGGCACCTGGAACGACCCGGTCAAGGAACGCGCAGCCGCCTCGGCCCTGATCGACCAGGGCGCCGACGTGATCGGCCAGCACGTGGATTCGCCCACGCCGCAGATCGTCGCCCAGGAACGCGGCGTCTACGGCACCGGCCACCACCGCGACCTGCGCCAGTTCGCGCCCAAGGCCACGCTGTGCTCGTCCGTCTGGGTCTGGGACAAGTTCCTCGTCACCGAACTCAAGAAAATCATCGCCGGTGGCTGGAAGCCGGCGCCCTACGGCGCCTTCATCCCGCTCAAGGACGGCGGCACCGACATCGCAGGTTTCGGCCCCGCCGTGCCGGCCGACAAGGCCAAGCTGATCCTGGCCGAGCGCGACGCCCTGCTCAAGGGCAAGCAGATCTATGCCGGCCCGCTGCTCGACCGCGACGGCAAGCAGCGCGTGGCCGCCGGTCAGGTTCTGTCCGATGGTGATCTCTGGAAGATGGACTGGTTCGTCAAGGGCGTGGTAACCCAGAAATGAGAGGGAGCATGAGCGCCGCGCCGGGCCGCCCCAAGCAAGCTCGCACCCCCTCGGGGGGCAGCGATGCCACGCAGTGGGGAGCATGGGGGGCGGTTTTGCCCGCCGCGCCGGGCCGCCCCAAGCAAGCTCGCGCCCCCTCGGGGGGCAGCGAACCACACGCAGTGGGGAGCGTGGGGGCCTCATGACCAACGCGCTGGCCCTGCGGGGCATCCGCAAGACCTTCGACGGTTTCCTCGCCCTGGCCGACGCCCATTTCGAGCTGCGCTGGGGCGAGGTGCATGCCCTGCTGGGCGAGAACGGGGCGGGCAAGTCCTCGTTGATGAACATCGCCGCCGGGCTCTACAAACCCGAGGCTGGCGAGTTGCTGGTGGATGACAACCCGGTGCGCCTGCAGGGACCACGCGACGCGGCCCGCCAGCGCATCGGCATGGTTCACCAGCATTTCAAGCTGGTGCAGCCGTTCACAGTGGCCGAGAACATCCTGCTCAGCCTGCCCGAATCCGAATTCGAGTCCGAAGCCCTGACCAGCCATCGCCAGCGGCTCGCGGCGGTCGAAGCGCGCGTGTGCGCGCAAGCCGAGGCCCTGGGTTTCGCCATCGACCCGAAGGCGCGCATTGATCGGCTGTCCATCGCCGAGCAGCAGCGTGTCGAAATCCTCAAGGTGTTGCTGGCCGGCGCCCGCATCCTGATCCTGGACGAACCGACTGCGGTGCTGACGGACCAGGAAGCCGCTCGCCTGCTGGAAACCGTGCGCGCGCTGGCGCGGGACGGCGCAGCCGTCGCGCTGGTCACGCACAAGATGGCCGATGTCAAGGCCTACGCCGATCGCGTGACCGTGATGCGGGGTGGGCGCACCGTGGCCACGGTGGACCCGGCCGAGACCTCGGTGACAGAGCTGGTGCGACTGACCGTGGGCCCCGGCGTGGACGCGGGCAAGGCCCAGCCCGACCGCGCCGCCCACGCTCCGGGTGTGCCGCTGCTGGTGATCCGTGACCTGCGTGGCACGCAGTCCCGAGGCCGCAGCGCGCTCGATGGCGTCAACCTCACGGTGCACGCGGGCGAGATCTATGGCATCGCCGGTGTCGGTGGCAACGGCCAGAGCGAACTGGCTGCCGCCCTCATGGGCCTGCCCGGCACCACCGAAGGCGAGATCCGCCTGCAGACCCTGGACCTCCGGAACCTGCCCCCGGCGCGGCGCGATGCGCTGCGCATGGCCGTCATCCCGGCCGACCGCTACCGCTTGGCCCTGGCCGGCAACCTGTCCGTCGCCGAGAACTTCGGCATCGGCCAGGTGCGCGGCGGCCGTTACGGCGGCTGGGCCTGGCTGCGCCGACGCCGGCTCGACGCCGACGCGCGTCAGGCCGTCGCGGCCTTCGACGTACAAGGCGTGCGCTCACCGGCACAGAAAGCCGCGCTGCTGTCAGGAGGCAATGCGCAAAAGCTGGTGATCGCGCGCGAGTTCAGCAAGCAGCCCCGCCTGGTGCTGGCGCACAGCCCCAGCCGCGGCCTGGACGTGCGCGCCAGCGCCGAGGTGCACACGCGCCTGCGCGCCGCCCGCGATACCGGTGCCGCCGTGTTGTTGATCAGCGAAGACCTGGACGAAGTGCTCCAACTGGCCGACCGCATCGGCGTGATGGCTGGCGGACGCATCGTCGCCGAATTCGAACCACCGGCCGATCGCCAGGCGATTGGCCAAGCCATGACCCACCATGACTGAGCTCGCGGCCCCGACAGACGCGGCCACCTCCCCAACCTCCACGATCACGCGCCGCCGCGAGCCCCTGCTCAGCCGGCGCTACACCCTCGAAGTCCGCCAACACATGCCCTGGCCCCGGCAGGTGCTGGTGCTGCTGCTGGCCGTGGTGGCGGGCCTGGGCACCTCGGGCGCCATCCTGGTCGCGGCCGGCGTGCCGGCGGGTGAACTGTTCCAGGAATTCGTGATCGCCACCATCTTCGACACGCAAAGCCTGCAGGCGGTGTTGTTCCAGGCCTCACCCATGATCATGGTTGGGCTGGCCGCCGCCATCGCCTTCCGCGCCAGATTCTGGAACCTCGGCCTGGAAGGCCAGATGGTCTGGGGTGCGATTGGCGCGACGGCGATCTCGGTGCTGGAGGTCGGGCCGCCCGCGCTGCGCCTGCCCCTGATGCTCTGCGTGGCGGCGGCCTGCGGCCTGCTGTGGGCGCTGGGGCCGGCGCTGCTCAAACTGCGCCTGGGCGTCAACGAGATCATCGCCACGCTGATGCTGAACTACGTGGCGGGCAATTTCCTGCTGCACATGGTGTATGGCGCCTGGAAAGACCCGCAAAGCTCCTTCCCGCATTCGCCACAGTTCCGCAGCTTTGAGCGGCTGCCCGAATTCCTGGGTCCTTCGGGCGCGGCGATCACGCTGGCCTTGCTCGCCATGCTGTTGGCCTGGTGGCTGGTCAACCTCAGCCGGGCGGGCTTCTACTTGCGCTTCGTCGATGCCAACCCGGGCGTGGCGCACGCCACGGGCGTGCCCACGAACCGCATGGTGCTGCTGGCGGTGCTGGTCTCGGGCGCCCTGGCGGGCGTGGCAGGTTTTCTGGTGGCGGCCGGGCAGGAGGGGCGCCTGACCCAGGCCTTCCACCATGGCTACGGCTTCTCGGGCATCCTGATCGCCTTCCTCGCGCGCAACCACCCCGTCGCGGCCACGGTCGTGGCCCTGCTGATTGCCACGCTCTTCGTGGCCGGCCGCAGCCTGCAGGTCTTCTACCAGGTGCCGTTCTCGATGGTGCAGCTGATCCAGGCCATCATCGTGATCTGCGTGGCCTCGTCCGATTTTTTCATCCGCTACCGCCTGCGTCGCGTGTTGCCAGCATGAGGTCACCATGGAACTGATGGGTCACTGGATCAGCAGCATCCCCGACTTCGCCGTGCCCTATGCGCTGGCCGCGCTGGGGCTGATCCTCACCGAACGGGCGGGGGTTCTCTCGCTGGGCGCCGAGGGCCTGATGCTGGTGGGCGCGCTGGTGGCCATCGGCATGCAACTCACCTTCGGCTCGACCTTGGTGTCCCTGACCCTGAGCATGCTGGCGGCCAGCCTGGTGTCGGTGCTGTTCGCCATCATGGTCGTCTGGCTGCGCGTCCACCAGGTGATCGCGGGCCTGGTACTCGTGTTCTTCTGCCAGGGCCTGTCCAGCCTGCTGGGCACGTTGCTGGGCTGGACCAGCGTACCGGTCACGGCACAGGGTCCAGTGGCACTGTGGCCCTTGTCCGAGCTGCCCGTCATCGGTGGCCTGTTCGTGCAAAACCCCGTGGCCTTCCTCACGCCCTTCATCTTCCTGGCGGCGGTGTGGTTTCTCAATCGCAGCGGCACCGGGTTGAAATGGCGCGCCGTGGGCGAGAACCCGCAGGCGGCGGATGCAGCCGGCATTCCGGTCAGCGCCTACCGCTTCGTCGCGGTGCTCGCGGGCGCGGCCCTGGTGGGTCTGGCCGGCGCCTACATTTCGCTGCTGTCCACCAAGCTCTGGATCGCCGGCATGACCGGCGGGCGCGGCTGGATCGCGGTGGGCTTGGTCATCTTCGCCCGCTGGTCGCCCTGGAAGGCCCTGGCCGGCGCGGTGCTGTTCGGCTGCGTGGAGGCGCTGATCCCGCAGCTGGCTGCGGCCGGCATCCGACTGCCACAGTACTTCGTGCTGATGACACCCTACGCCATCACCCTGGGCGTGATGGTCTGGGTGGCCCTGGGCCGGCGCCAGGGCAGCGACGCCCAGCCCGGCGCCCTGGGCGAACCGTATGTGCGGGAGGAACGGCGATGAAAGTCTGGGTCTACGACCAGCCGCGCGAGGTGCCGGCCGCCGATTTCCGCGATTACCTGGACCCGGCCAGCACGGCGGTTCTGTCCATCGACATGCACCGGGGCCATCTGGAAGACAGCCCCGATTGCCCTTGCCCCGCGCCGCGTGCGCGCGACGTGGTCGCGCCCATCGACGCCTTTCACCGCCAGGCGCGGGCGCTGGGCGTGCCCATCGTGCACATCAAGTCGGTGCTGCGCGCCGGTGGCGCGGACGACCTGGCCGGCATCCCGGCCGCATGGCGGCGCACCTTCCCGCTGCATGTCGGCCCGATTCCGAACGCCGCGGCCCATGCCATCGAAGGGAGCCCCTGGACCGAGTGGGTGACCGAGGTGCTGCCCCAGGACCTGCGGGTCGAGAACAAGCGCAGGCTGTCGGCCTTCTACCCGACCGACCTGGACTTCCTGCTGCGCAACCAGCGCATCAGCACCGTGGTGTTCGACGGTGGTTTCACCGACTGCTGCGTGCTCAACAGCGCCTTCGACGCCAACAACCTCAACTACCGCGTGATCGTGCTGCGCGATCTGGTGCGCGGGACCGACGACCACCTGGAGTCGGCCGCGCTGTCCATGGTGTCCCTGCACCTGGGGCTGGTCATGACCTCGCAGGACTTGCTGGCGGGCTGGCGGCAAGGTTTCCCGGCCTGAGCCGATCCCGGGCCAGGCGCCGCCGCGATGGGGTGACCTGCGGGAAAATACCCGAAATGCCCGGCTGTCATGCGCGCAGCAGAAAATATAGCGCTCAAGTACCTCCCCCGGCTTGCCGATAGGATGACGAGTCCTATAGGATTTCGCAATTCATCCGCGAATCCGGACCAGACCACGGGAAATCGGGATCACGACAACCATGAAAACACGCACCGCACCGTCCTTGCGCCAGCAGTTGCACGCCTTGTTCACCGGCGCCGCCGTGCTGGCCCTGATCGCCACCGCCCTGGCACCCGTACTCGGTCATGCCCAGGCCCAGGCGCCCTCCTCGCAAAGCGCTGGCGGCCCTGTCAGTCTTCCAGTCGCCCCTCAGGCCGACGTGGCGACCAGCCCTGTACGCCAGCCCGCGACCGAAGCGGCCCCGGTCCGCGTGGAGGGCGGCAGCAACACCATCGCCAACCAGATCAAGGACGCGATGAACGGCGGCGACGCCACGGGCAAGCAGCTCAACATCATCATCGACCAGAACAGCAGCAGCGGCGGCATGGCTCCCGGCACGCAACCGCCGAAGAACCCTGGCGCCGCGCCGCAAGGCAGCAAGCCCACCACCAGCGCGCAGACGCGCAAGGCCGAACAGCAGGGCCAGGCCCGCCTGGCGCAATCCTCGAACCCGCGCAACGCCCCGGGCATCGTGATCCGCGCCAAACCCCTGCCCGCACCCAAACCCAAGACCCCGCCGGAACCCGAACTGCCCGAGCACTGGAGCTACGAAGGCCTGGGTGGCCCGCAGAACTGGCACAAGCTCAAGCCCGAATACGCCATGTGCGGCAAGGGCAAGATGCAGTCACCCATCGCCATCCGCGACGATGACACCCTCAAGGGTCCGGCCGAGCCGCTGCTGTTCACCTACAAACCCAGCAAGGGCACGGTCACCGACACGGGCCACGGCATCGAAGTCAAGGTCTACAACACCGACAACGTGCTGAGCGTGCGCAACACCAAGTACCGGCTACTGCAGTTCCACTTCCACGCCCCGGCCGAAGAAACCATCAACGGCCAGCGTTTCCCACTGGGCGCGCACTTCGTGCACAAGAACGACATGGGCCAGCTGGCCGTGGTGACGGTGCTGTTCGAGACCGGTGAGCCCAACGCCCTGGTCGAAAGAGTCTGGACCCACATGCCCCTGGGACCGAGCGACAGCGTGCGCCTGCCGCCCGACCTGGTGGACATCAACGACATCCTGCCGAAGGACCAGCGTTATTACTCCTACTTCGGTTCGCTGACCACGCCGCCCTGCACTGAGGGCGTGTTGTGGCTGGTGCTCAAGCAGCCGGTGCAGATCAGCCCCGAGCAGCTTTACATGTACAACCAGCTCTACAGCAAAACGGCCCGTCCGCTGCAGCCGCGCAACAGCCGCACCATCCGCGACGCCATCACGCTCACGGGCGCGATGCCCGCAAACTGAGTCCGGGGCCACGCTGGCCAAACGGCCAGCCCAGCTGAGTTGAACTGAAACAGGCCCTGCACGCAGGGCCTGTTTTCATTTGGCAAGCGACTTCAGCGCGAGGCGGATGCCGTCGCTCACGTCCACGTCCTTGGGCAAGGCCTTGAGCGCGGCGGCCGCCTCCTTGTCGCTGTAACCCAGGGCCAGCAAGGCCTGCTGGATATCGGCCTGCGCGTCATGCGCCACCGCAGCCGCGCCAGCCCCCGCCACGCCGATGTCGGCGCCGAGCTTGCCCTTGAGCTCCAGCAGCAGACGCTCCGCCGTCTTCTTGCCCACGCCGGGCGCCTTGAGCAAGCGGCCCATCTCCTGCTGGGTCACGGCCTGGGCCAGCTCGGCCACGCTCATGCCCGAGAGCACGGCCAGCGCCGTGCGCGGCCCCACGCCGCTGACCTTGATCAGCTCGCGGAAGGCGGCGCGCTCGGCGTCCTCGCCGAAGCCGTAGAGCAGTTGCGCGTCCTCGCGCACCACGAAGTGCGTGAGCAGCGTCACGGGCTGGCCCAGCGCGGGCAGGTGGTAGAAGGTGTTCATGGACACCTGCACCTCGTAGCCCACGCCGTGGCAGTCCACCAGGACCTCGGGGGGATTTTTCGCGAGTAGGGTGCCGGAAAGCCTGCCGATCATGGGGAACCTATCATTCACTGTGTTTGAAACCGACCGGAAATTATCCACCCCTGCATCCCAATGATCCTGCGCCACGATTTCACCCCGCCCAACAACACACGCCTGGCCAATCTCTGCGGCCCCGCCGACGAGCACCTGCGCACCATCGAAACCGCGCTGCTGGTCAAGATCGCCCACCGGCACGAGCAGTTCAAGATCGACGGCGCGAAGAAACCCGCGCAACGCGCGCTCGAAGTGCTGCAGGCGCTGTATGAGATGGCGGCGCGCCCCGTGCAGCCGGACCATGTGCAGCTCATGCTCGCGGGCGACAGCAGCATGACGCTGGACGACGGTGGCGAAGTCCTGCACACCCGGCGGCAGGACCTGCGCGCCCGCACGCCCAATCAGGCGCACTACATGGAGAGCATCGCCAACCACGACATCACCTTCGGCATCGGCCCCGCGGGCACCGGCAAAACCTACCTGGCCGTGGCCGCCGCCGTCGATGCGCTGGAACGCAGCGCGGTGCAGCGCATCGTGCTAACGCGCCCGGCCGTGGAAGCCGGGGAACGCCTGGGCTTCCTGCCCGGTGACCTGACGCAAAAGGTGGACCCGTACCTGCGCCCGCTCTACGACGCGCTCTACGACCTGATGGGTTTCGAGAAAGTGCAAAAGGCCTTCGAACGCAACGCACTCGAAATCGCGCCCCTGGCCTTCATGCGCGGGCGCACGCTGAACAATGCCTTCGTCATCCTCGACGAAGCGCAGAACACCACGCCCGAGCAGATGAAGATGTTCCTGACCCGCATCGGCTTCGGCGCGCGCGCCGTCGTCACGGGGGACGTGAGCCAGATCGACCTGCCCAAGACACAGCTGAGCGGTCTGGTCGACGCCGAACGCGTGCTCAAACGCGTCAAGGGCATCGCCATCTGCCGCTTCACCAGCATCGATGTGGTGCGCCACCCCCTGGTCGCGCGCATCGTCGATGCCTACGACAAGCGCCGGACTGAAAGTACACACGCCGGAGACCGCGCATGAAAGCCAGCCCACGCACGACTCGCTCGTCTGCCCATCCGTCCAACGATCTGCCGGATCTTGCGCTGGACCTGCAGTTCGGCGCCGCCGTGCCCGAAGCGCACAAGAAGCTTCTGGGCAAGGCCCGCGTCACGCGCTGGATGCGCATGGCCCTGTTGCGCGATGCCGAGATCACCGTGCGTGTCGTCGGCGCCGCCGAAGGCCGCGCGCTCAACCGCGACTACCGGAACAAGGACTACGCCACCAACGTCCTGACCTTCGACTACACGCAGGAGCCGGTCGTCACCGCCGACCTCGTGCTCTGCGCGAGCGTGGTGGCCAAGGAAGCGAAGGAACAGAACAAGACGCTGGAAGAACACTACGCCCATCTGCTGGTGCACGGCACCCTGCATGCGCAGGGGTACGACCATGAGACCAGCGAAAGCGATGCGCTGGAGATGGAGGCGCTGGAGGTGTTGTTGATGGAGGGGATGGGGTATACAAGTCCGTACTAATTTTTTCTTAAAAAGACTACAAAAATCATCCTTACACTTGCCTCCAAGAATTTACATAGTCGGCAATACCCCGCATACCTGCCTTCATTCGTTGCAACTCTTCCTTGGAGTAATACGGTACCTCATCAATCGGATCAGGCATTTCATTCGGCCAGTCAATGAAGTCATAGATCACCTTGATAGAACGTTCTTCTATTCCAGCCGCCAGCTCAGACTCATCTGTTTCAAAATAGTTCTTATGGGCCCCCACACTTCCAGGTGAGATTGGTTCCAGTAGTTCATAGAACCTTCTACGCCAGTACTCTTCTTCACCAATGTAAGTATCTTTTAGCCCTTGTGAGTGACAAGAGATTCGGCTCGCATTCTTTCCACCCGTCAGCAGTAGCCTTGCTGACGTCAACCACTTCAATCTATCCCTCACAGGGATTGACGATTTCCCATCATTCGTGAGCACCTCATACGCACGCTGCATGCAACGCACAGCATGCTCAAAGTACTCTCGATCGTCATTCACAATTCTTGCTATGTCTGCGTCAGAACGCTGTGTACGGATAGTTAACAGCAACCCTACAAAACTGACGAAAGCCAACACTGGAGAAAGAACACCACCAAGGTAGTCACCAAATGCGCCCCAATCGGAAGGATTTCCTGAAATAGTGGAGGTACGGAAGTTCCATATCCACAAAAGGGACGTGATTAAAAATCCAACAACTACGGAGACAATCAAACCCCTCTCAAGCTTCATTTCCACCTCTCACGTTGACAAATATTGGCATCCTTTAGCGCTATCAATTGATTGCCAAAGGCACCGTCACCGGCCCGTCATTGACCAGATGCACCTGCATGTCCGCCGCGAACTGCCCAGTCTGAACAACAGGATGTGAACTCCGCGCCTGGGCCACGAAGTAGTCGTACAGCCTGCGCCCCTCGTCTGGCGGCGCGGCATTGGTGAAGCTGGGCCGGTTGCCACTGGAGGTGTCGGCAGCCAGCGTGAACTGGCTGACGATGAGCAGGCCTCCACCCACATCCACCACACTCTTGTTCATCTTCCCGGCGTCATCCGAAAAGATGCGCAGCTTGAGGATCTTGGCCAGCAGCTTGTCGGCCACGGCCTCGCTGTCGCCGCGCTCGGCGCAGAGCAGCACCAGCAGTCCTTGATCAATGGCACCGACGGTTTGGCCCGCGACGTCGACGCGGGCTTCTTTCACACGTTGCAGTAAAGCGAGCATGAGAAGGTTTATAACCCGGCCCATGCTGACCCGCCCCCGTTCTACCGCGTTGCTGATGGGCTTGTTGCTCGTGGTCCAAGGCTGCGCTTCCACCGGCGACGCCCGGGCGCAGGCGCAACAGGCGGCCGAGGCTCGTGCACCGGCCATCCAGAGCGCCGCGCCGCCCGCGTTCAGCCTGGCGCGGCAGCGCACCCTGGCCGCCGTCTGCGCTACCTGCCATGGCACCGAGGGCCGCCCCCCGAAGGATTCCATCATTCCTCCGCTGGTCGCGCTCCCTCGGGGGTACATGGTGCTGCAGTTGCGCGACTTCCGCGACGGCCGGCGGCCGTCCACCGTGATGCAGCAGATCACCCTGGGTCTGACGGACGCGGAGATCGAGGCCGTGGCCTTCTACTACTCGACGCTCAAGCGCTGAGCGCGGCAGCCAAGCGTCTGGCGCGCTCCCGCCCGCAGCCTCAGGCCGGACGGCTGCGCAAGGCCCGGCTCAGCATCACCACCGGAATCAGGCCCACCAGCACCAGGGCCAGCGCGGGCAGGGCGGCTTCACCCAGGCGCTCGTCGCGTGCCAACTGGTAGGTCACCACGGCCAGGGTGTCGCTGTTGAAGGGACGCAGCACCAGGGTGGCGGGCAGTTCCTTCATCACGTCCACGAAAACCAGCAGGGTTGCCGCGATCAGCGGGCGACGCAGCAGCGGGCCGTGCACGCGCGTCAGCAGGCCCCAGCCGCCCGCGCCCAGCAGGCGCGCGCTGTCGTCCAGGCTGGGCGGGATGCGCGCGTAGCCGCTCTGCACGGACTCCAGCGCGACGGCGGTGAAGCGCACCAGGTAGGCCCAGACGATGCCCAGCGAGGTGGCGGTGATCCAGTACGAGAGGCTGCTGCTCGGCCAGTTCGTCTGCACCCAGCCCACGGGCAGCAGCAGGCCGACCACAACCACGGCGCCCGGCACGGCGTAACCCAGGCCGGCGATGCGGACCACGCCGCGCGTCAGCGGATCGGGCCGGCGGCGCAGCGCGAAGGCCAGCAGCAAGGCCACGGCCACGGCCAGCACGGCGGCGATCAGACCCAGGCGCACGCTGTTGGCGGCCCAGCCCAGAAAGCGGTCCCAGGGCAAGTCGGCCCAGTTGCCCAGCAGCGGGTGCAGCATGAAGAGCACGGGCGCGACAAAGCCCATGACGATGGGCAGCGCGCAGACCAGCCAGGCCCCCCACCGTCCCCAGGACAGCCCGCCCCAGCCCGCACCTTGCAGATTCACGGGCCGCGCTTGCTCGCCCGAGGCTGCGGCGCCGCCCGCGCCACCGCGCGCCGTGACGAAACGCAGGCGCGCGCGCGAGCGTTGCTCCAGCCACAGCAACACGGCCACCGCGCCCAGCAGCAAGGTCGACAGTTGCGCGGCGGCGATGCGGTGGTCCATGGCCAGCCAGGCCTTGTAGATGCCGGCGGTGAAGGTCTGGATGCCGAAGTAGCTGGACACGCCAAAATCGGCCAGCGTCTCCATCAGGGCCAGCGCCACGCCCGCGGCCACGGCGGGACGCGCCAGGGGTAGGGCCACCATGCGCACGCGGGCGCGCAGCGGCGCGCCGAGCAGGCGCGCGGCTTCCATCAAATGCGCGGCGCGTTCGGCCAGTGCGGTGCGTGCCAACAAGTAGACGTAGGGATACAAGGAGAACGTCAGCACCCAGGCGGCGCCCCAGGTGTTGCGGATCTCGGGGAACATGCGACCCTCAGCGCCGGTCAGCGCCCGCAGGCCCTGCTGGAAGGCACCGCTGTACTGCAGGAAGTCCGTGTAGGCGTAGGCCACCACATAGGCCGGCATGGCCAGGGGCAGAAGCAGCGCCCACTCAAAAAAGCGCCGGCCTGGAAAGTCGAACAGGGTGACGGCCGCCGCCGTGGCGAGCCCCACCAGGGTCACGCCCAGGCCCACCAGCAGACACAGCAGCAAGGTGGTGCCGATGTACCGCGGGAGGACGGAAGACGCCATCTCGCGCACCACGTCCAGCGCGCGCACGCCCTCCTCCAGGCCGCCCACGCCCATCCAGGGCGTCAGGTCGCCCGGCCACCAGGCGACGAACAAGGCCAGCACCGGCAGCATCAGCAAGGCCGTGAACACCAACAGAAGGACCGGACGCAGCCAGGCCAGGCACTGGGACCATGCGGAAGACGGGAAAGAAAGAGGCACGGGGGAGAACTTGGGATGGAAGGCGGGGGCGGAAGCGGAAGTGGGCTCGGCGAGGTTAACGCAGGGCCACAAGGCCGCCCGGAGCAATTGAGAATTGTACGCATCTACAATGCTCTCCATGTTCCTGGAAGTCCAAGACCTCGATGTGCGCTACGCGGGCGCGCCCCAGTCCGCCGTGCGCGGTGTGTCGCTGCAATTGAACGCGGGTGACATCGGTGTGTTGATCGGCCCTTCGGGCTGCGGCAAGACCACGCTGCTGCGCACCGTGGCCGGTCTGGAGCAGGTCAGCGGCGGCGAGATCCGCCTGCAGGGCCGCGTGGTCGGCAGCGCGGGCCTGCAGTTGCCGCCCGAGGAACGCCGCATCGGCATGGTGTTCCAGGACTATGCGCTCTTTCCCCACCTGACGGTGGCGCGCAACGTCGGTTTTGGCCTGGAACACCTCAAGCCCAAGCCGGACGCCGCGGAACGCCAGGCCCGCGTGCGCGAGGTGCTGGCCCTGGTGGGCCTGGAAGGCTACGAGGCACGCTACCCGCATGAACTCTCCGGCGGGCAGCAGCAACGCGTGGCCCTGGCCCGCGCGCTGGCGCCGCGGCCCCAGCTGCTGCTGCTGGACGAGCCCTTCTCCAACCTCGACGTGGACCTGCGCGAGCGCCTGGCGCACGAGGTGCGCACCATCCTCAAGGCGGCGCAGGCCACGGCGCTGTTCGTCACGCACGACCAACTGGAGGCCTTCGCCATCGGCGACCACATCGGCGTCATGCACGAAGGTCGCCTGCACCAATGGGCTGACGCCTACACGCTCTACCACCGGCCAGCCACGCGCTTCGTGGCGGACTTCATCGGCCATGGCGTGTTCGCACCCGCGACCGTCAGCGAGGTCAATGGCCGTGTCGTCGTGCAGACACCGCTGGGAGAACTGAGCGAGGTGAATTCCAGCCACTTCGCCGACGCCCACCCAGGCGAGGGCCGCGACATCCTGCTGCGCGCCGACGACATCGTGCACGACGACAGCGCGCCAGTGAAGGCGGAGATCCTGCGCAAGGCCTTCCGCGGCTCGGAATTCCTCTACACCCTGCGCCTGGCCAATGGCCAGACCGTGCTGGCCCATGTGCCCAGCCATCACAACCACCGCATCGGCGAATGGATCGGCATCCGGCCCGAGGTGGACCATGTGGTGACGTTCCCGGCACGGGACTGAGGGCACAGGCCTGCGCGCTCACTTCAGCGCCTCGGCACAGCGCAGTAGCTCAGCGCTTCAATCCCTCAAGGCCGCGCTGCCTCGGTGAAGAAGCGGATGCGCTCGGCGTCCGCCGGATGGCTGGACAGAGCGATGGGCAAGCCGCCTTCCTCGCGCGTGCGACGCGCCGGCTGACGCGCGGCCATGCGCTCGAAGAACACCACCATGGCCTCGGGCGAGAGCCGGTTGGCGCGCAAAAGGCGCACCGCCTCGGCGTCGGCCTCGCGCTCGGCATGGCGTGAATAGTCCATCTGCGCCAGCAGCAGAGGCACGGCGCCCAGCAGGCTGCTGAAGTCACCCACCACCACCGACACCGCCGCCGAGGCCAGCGTCAGCCGCGCCAGAGACTGCATGCCGTGGCGCAGGCGCACGTGGCCGTATTCATGGCCCAGCACGCCGAGCAGGGCATCGTCGCGGCCGTCCAGCAGTTGCACCAGTTCGTCGGTGACGATGATGTGGCCGCCGGGCAGGGCCAGCGCGTTGGGACCGATGCCGCCTCGGGTGGACTTGCCCTCGCCTGTGCCGCCCTCGTCCGTGGGTTCTACGCTGGGGGTGTCCGTGCTCGACGCGGATGGCGGGTCCAGAGTCTCGGACCCGGGCACACCCGCGCGGAAGTGCAACGTCCAGGGCACGGGCGCTGCGTCCATCGCCCGCAGGGCCTGGTCCAAGGCAGCGCGCAATTCGGCCTGGCGCTGCGCTGGCAAGCTACTGGGCGACAGCAGGTGCGCGTCCAGATACCCGAGCGCTTCTTGGCCCAAAGCCTCATCCACCTGCGCAGGCAAGGCCCGCACCACTTGCACCGCCGCCCAGGGCAAGCCCCAGCGGTAGCCGGCCAAGAGCAAGCCCAGCAGCAGGACCAAGGCCAGCAGCACGCCGCGCCAATGCAGCTGCGCGCGCACCACCCAGCCGTCGCTGTGCCCGAGGGCGACACGCCAGGCGTCGAAGGCCGCCGCATCCGCCACCTGCAAGGAACCACCGTGAGCCAGCAGGATGACGCGCTGTCCGTGGCGCGTGCGTTCGGGCCATTGCACCTGTTTCAGTGGCCACCGCGCGATTTCCACCCCGCTCGCTTCCCTTGACACAGTCGACGCGCTTTCCTCGGCAACACACCAGGCCCGCAGGTCCCCACGGTCCACGTCCAAACGCACCGGCAATGGCCGCGCGCTGCGGCCATCGAAGTACAGCGCTTGCGGCGACTCAGCGTTCAGCGAGGATGTTGAGGGTGAGACGTTGGACATGCGGTTTGCCTGTCAGACAGAACTCGAACTCAAAGGCCCAGATCCAGGCCGAACAGGTCCCCGGCCGCTTCCCCCGTGGCCGTGGCGGCGTTCGCATCCTGCGCAGCCACCAGTTCGTCCAGGTTGACCGTGGCCAGCAAGGACACGGCCTCCAGGCGCAGACGCGCATTGGCCACCTTGGCGTAGGGGTGGTACAGGCCGATCGTGAGAAGGGTCAGCAGCCAGTTCTTGAACCAGAGTTTGATCAAGGCGATGGCTGACAAGGTACTGCGGAAGGCCAGGCCCGGGCTGCGGGTGCCGTTCCAGACCAGGTTTTGCAGGCGGGCTGTGAAGTATCCGCCGACCACGCACAAGACCGCCAGATACGCGACGATCAGAATGGCCGTGAGCAGCCAGTTCGACGACAAGGCACCGACCTTACCCAGCGCAAAAATCGCGAGTCCCGCGACCAGCAGCACTAACAGGAAATAAACAAAGGCAACACCGAACAGGCGATAGAACTTGCTAGCGCCAACATGGAACGCGGCTTGTTCGTTGGCGATCGCCAAATGACCTTGTTGATAACGCCTGTGCAGCCAGAAACCGGCAGGGATCAATACAAGAGCGACGGGATAGGACAACAGGATCAAAACCAAGGCGTGGCTCCTGAGCACCTGCGACTGCAGGCTGGCCAAAGTGACGCCAATGAAAAACACCAAAAGCACCGCAATCAGCAACGAGAACGCGTGGTATGACCCACCACGCGTGCCGGTGAACCGAAAGCGCAGTCCTCGCCACCCGGTATTGGCCAGCCTGAATCGCAAGGAGGCATGCCACAGGGCCGGCCACGCCAACATCAGAAGCGCAAAAGCCAACAACCCGACGACGGGCGACAGGTAGTCTGCTGCGTTGTACACACCCACAAGTAATACGGCAAACACATAACCCCGGAACATCGCCCAAGGCTGTCCATGGAAGGACAGCGGGTGCCCGCCCACCTCGGTCGCGCCGTAGAAATACTTCAGCCGCCGCGTCTTGGCAAAGGGGTAGTAGAAGCCGACGGTCACCAGCGTGAGCAGCAGGTTGACGATCCAGATGCGGAAATATTCGCTACCCGAGCCGACGAAACGGATGCCGAGTTCGGTCGGACGCGGCTCCCCCGGCTGGGGTTCGGACGGCGCGAGGCCGCCCTGATCTTCGATGTGCTGCAACTTGCGGCTCCCTGAGTCATGGATGGTTCAGCCATTCTCACGCGCGAGACCTGAGGCCCCGCGCGGAGGACCGAAACAAACCGTAAAAATCAAGCCCGGAGCGAACCGATGGCTGATCGCAATTCGGCTCACTCAGCCCTGCACAGACTCCGCGCGCAGGCGGATGACCTCGTCGCGCAGCGCATCCGCCCAAGCTCGGCGATCCCGCCCCTGCGCCGTCTGCGGTGGACCGAAGGTCACACGCACCACCAGCCCCTTGGAGCGGGCCGTGCGCCAGGCGGTGTCCAGCAGGGAGTCGTCACCGATGTAGCACGGCGCGAGGCTGCGCTGGCCCCGGCTGTCCAGAAAGTCCAGGGCGACGGGCTGCACGGGCGCCTCGGCGCTGATGGCAGCCTGCAGCAGGTTGGCGTGGAAGGGGAGCAAGTCCTGTCCATCGCTGGTGGTGCCTTCGGGAAAGACCGCAAGCACCTCACCCGCGCGCAGGCGCTCGGCGATGTGCTGAACGACTCGCATCGCGTCACGCCGCGACTCGCGCTGGATGTACAGCGTGCCCGCGCCCGTCACCAGTCGCCCCACCAGCGGCCAACGCTGGATGTCGGCCTTGGCGACGAAGCGGCAGTAGCGCGCCGCGTGCAGGCTCATGATGTCCAGCCAGGAGATGTGGTTGGACGCCAGCAGCAAGGGCCCGGGTCGCACCACGTCGCCGCGCACCTCCACACGCAGACCCAGGTGGCGCAACAGCGCGCGTGCCCAGATCTGCACACGCAGGGCACGGGCCTCCTCGTTCAGACGCGGAAAGATCAGGCCGATGATGAGCAGGCCATGGAAGAGGTGCAGGAAGGCACGGGCCAGGCGCCAGCTGGCGCGCAGCCGTGAGACCTGACTAGGCTGGCGCCGGCCCACGCCAGATGGGCTTCGGCCACGCAGATCCGATTGAACTTGCTTCGTCATGCGCCTGGTCTGCGGACCGCTCAATCGCCTTGGTAGGCGACCTGCCCGCCCACGACGGTGCAGCGCACGCGCCCAGGCAACTCATAACCAGCAAACGGTGTGTGCTTGCCTTGGCTGCGCAGGGCCTCGGGCGTCACGGTCCAGGCAGCACGCGGGTCGAACAGGCAGAGGTCGGCCACGCCGCCCACGCTGAGCTTGCCGATGCTGGCCTGCAGCGTGCCCAGGGCCGCGCCCAGCACGCGCGCGGGTTCGCAACTCAGCACGGCCAGGGCGCGGCTCAGGCCATCGGCGCCCTGCGTCTCGCCCCATTTCAAGGCGAGGCTCAGCAGCAGTTCCACGCCGGTCGCGCCAGGCTCGGCGGACGCGAAGGGCAGCATCTTGGCGTCCTCGTCCACGGGGGTGTGGTCCGAGACCAGGGCGTCAATGGTGCCGTCGGCCAGCGCGGCGCGCAGGGCTTCGCGGTCGGTGCTTTGGCGCAGCGGCGGCGTCAGGCGCGCACGGCTGTCGAAATACCCGATGTCGGTATCGCACAGGTGCAGGCTGTTGACGCTCACGTCGCAAGTGATGGGCAGGCCTTCGGCCTTGGCTTGGCGCACCAGGGCCACGCCCGCCGCGCTGGAAATGCGGCACAGGTGCACGCGGCAACCGGTGTTGCGCACCAGCTCGAAGATCGTGTGCAGGGCGATGGTCTCGGCCGCCACGGGCACGCCGGACAGGCCCAGTCGCGTGGCCAGCGCGCCGCTGGCGGCCACGCCCTGCCCCAGGTGGTAATCGTTCGGTCGCAACCAGACCGTGTAGCCAAAGGTGGCGGCGTACAGCAGAGCCCGCTGCAGCACCTGGGTGTTGAGCAGGGGCACGTCGGCCTGGCCGAACGCCACGCAGCCGGCTTCGGTCAGCTCGGCCATCTCTGTCAGACTTTCGCCCTGCAGGCCGCGCGTGAGCGCGCCGATGGGGAAGACACGCGCTTGGTGCAGCTTTTCGGCGCGGAACTTCAGCATTTCCACCAGACCGGGTTCGTCCAACACCGGGTCGGTATCGGGCGGGCACGCCAAGCTGGTCACGCCACCCGCGACGGCGGCGGCCATTTCGCTTTCCAACATGCCTTCGTGCTCATGACCCGGCTCGCGCAGACGCACGGCCAGGTCCACCAAGCCTGGGGCGACCACCCAGCCGCGCGCGTCCACCACCCGATCGGGCGTGAAATCGGCTGGGGCCCGCCCGATGCCCACGATGCGTCCCGCCGCGATCACCACGTCGGCGACCCGGTCCGTCTTGCTGGCGGGGTCGATGACACGACCGCCTTGAATCAACAGTTTCATGCGATGCCCTTGTTCCGACCTTCAGTTCGCCACATTGCCCGCGACGATGCTCATCACCGCCATGCGCACCGCGATGCCGAAGGTCACCTGCGGCAGGATGACGCTCTGCTTGCCGTCCACCACCGCGGAGGCGATCTCCACGCCGCGGTTGATGGGGCCGGGGTGCATGACAATGGCGTCGGGCTTGGCGAGTAACAGCTTCTCAGGCGTGAGGCCGAAGCTCTTGAAGAATTCCTGACTGCTGGGCAGCAAGGCACCGCTCATGCGCTCGTTTTGCAGGCGCAGCATGATGACGACATCCGCGTCCTTGATGCCTTCCTCCAGCGTGTGGCAGACGCGCACACCCATGGGCGCCATGTTGGCGGGCACCAGGGTCTTGGGACCGACCACGCGCACTTCGGCGCAACCCAGCGTGGTCAGCGCGTGGATGTCGGAGCGCGCGACGCGCGAATGCAGCACGTCGCCGACGACGGCGACCGTGAGGTTGCTGAAGTCCTTCTTGTAGTGCCGGATGGTGTACATGTCGAGCAGGCCCTGCGTGGGGTGGGCATGCCGACCGTCGCCCGCGTTCACCACATGCACATGCGGCGCGACATGCTGGGCGATCAGGTAGGGCGCGCCCGACTCGCTGTGCCGCACGACAAACAGGTCGGCCGCCATGGCGCTCAGGTTGGCGATGGTGTCGAGCAGGCTCTCGCCCTTGCTGGCCGAGGAGCGCGCGATGTCGAGGTTGATGACGTCGGCCGACAGGCGCGTGGCCGCGATCTCGAAGGTGGTGCGCGTGCGCGTGCTGTTCTCGAAGAAGAGGTTGAACACGCTCTTGCCACGCAGCAGCGGCACCTTCTTCACTTCGCGGTCACTGACGCTGACGAAGTTCGCGGCGGTGTCCAGGATGTGCGTGAGGATGTCACGCGGCAGCCCTTCGGTGGAGAGCAGATGAATCAGCTCGCCGTTTTTGTTGAGTTGGGGGTTGCGGTGTTTCATGGTTGTTCTTTTGCGGCCCGGACAGATGCGCGGCGGCAGCGCTCAGGCGCTTTCCACGCGGAAGCTGAAACGGCCATCTTCGCCGCGCGCCAGTTGCAGCAGGCGATCGTCCGGCAGGCTGACGCGCGCGGCGGCGTAGTCGGCAGCCACGGGCAGTTCGCGCCCGCCGCGGTCCACCAGCACGGCCAGTTGCACGCTGGCTGGGCGGCCGTAGTCGAACAGCTCGTTGAGCACGGCGCGGATGGTGCGCCCGGTGTAGAGCACGTCGTCCAGCAGGATGATGCGCGCCTCGTTCACCTCGAAGGGCAGCACGGTCTGTGCTGAACTGCTCAGGCCCCGGCGCGCGAAGTCGTCGCGGTGCATGGCCGAGGAAATCACACCGTGCTTGCCTTCAAGCTGCAGGTCAACCTGCAGGCGCTCGGCCAGCCAGGCCCCACCGGAAGTGACGCCAACGAGCCGGGTCTGCGGTGTGACCAGGCTGCGCACGCCTTTGAGCAGTTCGCGGTACAGGGCCTCCGCATCCAGAAACAAGACTCCCGTACCGCCCGACTCCACAGCTCTCATTCCAGATTCCTCAAAAACTGTTCCAGGATGACGCAGGCCGCGCCCGCGTCGGCATCGAAACGCTTGTTGCCACCGCCCTCGGCGATGGCTTCCGTCGTGCTGTAGCGCTCGTCCACCTCATGCACCGGCAGGCCGAAACGGCCGCGCAGCTGCCGCGCGAACTTGCGGGCACGCTCGGTATTGTCGTGCGCGGCGCCGTCGGGGTGGAAGGGCACGCCCACCACCAAGGCGTCGGGCTGCCATTCGCGGATGCGCGCCGCGATCTGCGTGAAACGCGCGTCCCCCTCGGCACGGATGGTGGCCTGGGGTTGCGCCTGCTTCAGCAGACGGTTGCCCACGGCCACGCCCGTGCGCTTGAGGCCGAAGTCCAGGGCCAGGAAAGTCTGCTGCGCGGAGGGGATCAAGGTCGTGGCATTCATGTCACCCCCACAGGCGCGCCAGAAGCCCAAATGGGGAACGCCGTAGAGCCGGCTTTGCCGGGCTACTGGCGTTGCCCCCTGCAAGGGGGGGGGCGAAGCGACACGAAGTGTGTGCAGCCTGGGGGTGTGCCATTTCACGCGTGTCCAGCATCCGGGGAAAGCATCCAGGCTTCCAGGCCCAGCAGGGCCAGGGCCTTTTCGTAGCGCTGCTCGACCGGCGTGTCGAAGATCAGGGCCAGCATGCGCGCGGAGTCCACCTGCACGGTGAGCCAGCTGTTCTCACCGATTTCGGATTCCAGCTGACCCTGGGCCCAAGCCGAGTAGCCAAGCGAGATCAGCACGCGCTGCGGACCTGCGCCGTGGGACAGGGCTTCGAGCACGTCGCGCGAGGTGGTCATCTCCAGCGCGGCGCCGGGTATCACCAGGGTGGACGCATACACCGCGTCGGACGGCCCGTCATCGCGATCGCCCTGCGCCTCGTGCTGGGCGTCGTCGCCCTCTCCGCTGCCTTCACGGTCGCCGTCGGCCAACTCGTTCGCACGTGGCACTGCGGCCCAAGCTGCTGGGGCCACGACACCCGCACTCAAGGCATCGTGCAGCACAAAACCGCGTTCGGTCTGCACCGGCCCCCCCTGGAACACGGGCGCGTCCCGCAGATCGGCACGACCCAGGGGCAGTTCGACCTTGTCGAACAGGTTCTTCAGCGAGATGTCTGTGGGCTTGTTGATCATCAGTCCCAGCGCGCCGCGTTCGCTGTGCTCGCAGAGATAGACCACGCTCTTGGCGAAGAAGGCGTCGCCCAGGCCGGGCATGGCGATCAGGAAATGATTCGTCAGGTTGATGCTGTCTACCGGAGGGCGATCGTGGGCCATGCGCGGATTTTAGTGGGCCGGCTTACGGGCATCGGCAAGGCAGCCCCCTCTTGGCCACCGCCAGCCGGCTGTGGGCCCGACCTTTACTCGTCGTCCAACTCGCGCAGATCTTCTTCCAGTTCGCCCAGCGCCTCCTGCAGGTGGCGCTGCACGGTGGCGATCTCCTTGAGCGCCTCGGGCGGCAGGCCCGCCGACTTCAAGTACGTGCGCAGGCGCTCCAACATCAGGTCCAGCTCGTGCAGACCGCCATGCACCTCGTCCACCCGCGCTTCCAGGCGCTGGCGCAGCGGCAAGGCAGTGGGGGTGGCCGGTGCATCCATGACGGGGGGAGCATCAGGGAGTGGGGTGTAACCCCATTCATGGTGCAGACCGGCTTGCGTCGGGGCGGGCGTGAACAGATCGGGCTCGTCCGTCGCCACGACCTGCAGGTCGGACACGCCTGCGGGCTGCCCATGGGCCGACGCTGCAGCGGGCGCCAGCAGTTGGGGCGCCTCGATGCCGGCGGCGGCGGCCAACTCGTCCAGCAGGCCCGGCTCGGGCATCTTGAGTTCGCCGGCCGCCAACTGGTGCAGCAGGTAACGGATGTCCTCGGCGGCCAACAGGAAGATGCGCGCCGCCTCCGCGGCAGGCACCTGCAGTTCGCGCTCACCGCGCAGCTGGGTCATGGCCTGTTCCAGGGTGCGCGCGAGCGTGGCAATGGCGTCCAGCCCCAGCGCCGAGGCATTGCCCGCAAGGGCATGTGCCAGCGCCAGCAGATTGACCGGCAGGGCTCGGTGCACCTGGTGGCCCAGATCCAGCGACCATTCGTTCAGGCCGGCGCTGAGCAGGCGCGACCATTCATCCGCTTCGTTGAGGAATGCCTTGTAGTCGGCCAGGGGCAGACGCAAAGGGCCGATCTGCTTGAACAGCGACTCCCCATCGACGAAACGGTGCTGCCTGAACGCCGGCGGTTCACCGAGACTGGCCGCGTCTTGCGCGGCCACAGCCGCGACGGCGTCGTCGGCGGTGGCGCCCACCGGCGTCACGTCGGGGTCAGATACAGCCGACGCCATGGGGGGGTCGGCCTGCGCCAGTTCAGACGGCACCGCAGTCCCGCTGGATTCGAGTGCCGCCAGGTCCAGCGCGGGTTCGTCCAACACCGGTTCCGAGCCGGTGGCGGACTCGGATTGCACAAGCGATGGCGAGGCCATGGCCGCCGCCGCTTGCCTCAGGCTATCGACCAAGGCGGGCGGCTCCCGGCCAGCAGCCAGGTCCTCCACCCACAGACCGATCTGGTGCAGGGCTTCCAGCACCAGATGCAACACTTCGGGCCGCGCACCGGTGCCGCCCCCGGAGAGGAAAGGCGACAAGACCGCAACGGCCTGGACCAGTTCCTGCGCCTCGGCGACACCGGCTTCCTGCGCATCGGTCGCGGCCTGGGCCAGTGGCTCGAAGGCCTGGACCAGGGGACCATCTTCGGACTCGGCGGACGTCTGGGCCACGGGCTCCGGGTCGAACATGCCGGCCAGTTGGGCGGCCACGGCGTCCAGCCCGGCGTGCACGGCCTCCCGCGCGGCGGCCAGAAAGGTGTCCAGCCCGCTGCCACCCGCCAAGGCCTGGGTCAGCACCGGCAGGGCCTCGGGGGACACCATCGGGTTTGACGCCTGGGCGTCGGCCTCGCTCGGGGTCTGCGGCAAACCCTCGGTCCAGGTCTCGGTCAGCAGCGGCTCAGCGGGGACCGCATCGGATGCCGACACGCGTACCGGCTCCGCAGACCACTGCGGCTCACGCAGGCTGTTGGCATGGGTGTCTGGCAAGTGGTCCGGCGCATGGTCCGACAGGTCCGACACCGTTTCATGAGGAGCGTCCAGCGCGGCATCCGATTCGGCCAACGATGTGCGGTCCGATGCCGTGTCCGGCAGCGACTCCAGCACGGGGTCCGACTTGTTGCCACGGCCCGTATCCCATGGTGAGTCCGCCTGGAACGCGGGATCCCGCTCACCCAGCGTCGTATCGGTCGCCATTGATAGCACGGCTTCGGGCTGTTGCGAGGCCTGATCATCATGGGTGCCCGGGCTGGGGCTGTCGGACGGGTCGGAAGTCTCGGACAGGTCGGACGAATCAGACAATGAGGACACATTGTCCCGAGCCGCGGCAGGCCGGGCCGGTGGGGTAACCGCATCGCCGTCCCCCTCAGCCTCGGGGCTGAAGGCCGGGGCGGTGTCTGGCGATGCCTCGGCGTCGGCCGGCAGCTCGGGGGATGAGGGCACAGACGCCGACGCAAACTCGTGTGGGGGCGTGGGCTGAAAGGGGTGACCCTCATGCTCCAGCTCGAACAGGGGTTGGAACACGGAGGCGGTGAGCGCAGGCAGGCCCAGCAATTCGGCCATCCAGGGCTGGAAGGGTTCGGCGGGTTGGTCCAGGCCGCTTTCCGCCGCGTCCACCGCGCGGTCGATGCGCAGCGCCAACAGATCGCCGCGCTCCTGCTTGAGCATGTCCTCCTCGGGGTCGAGGTCCTCGTAGGCCGCGTCCAGGAAGCACAGGGCCAGGTCGATCTCGGTGGCCAGGCGCGCACCCGAAAGCGAGGGCCGCCAGGATGCGGCGCGCGCGATGTAGTCGGCAGCCTGCAACAGGGCACGCACCAGTTCGCGCCGCTCCGGTTGCAAGGTCAGCAGGGACACGCCCAACTGGCTGAAGAGCGCGGTCAGCGCCTCGAAACGCTGGCTGTCCGGGATGCTGTTGGGGTAGAGCAGGTCCGGCTCGGTGTTGAAGCCGGCCCAGCCCTCGAGCGCGGCGCGGATGCGCTGGCGCGCCTGCGCCAACGCGGTCGGGTCAAAACGGCCGTAGCGCTGGGCTTCGTAGTTGACGGGTTGGGCATCGCTCAGACCGTAGATGCGCCGCACCGTGGCCAGCACGGGTGCGGCCTGCACCGCCGTCATCAGATGGGCCGGGGCGGCCTGGGCACAGAAAAACAGCAGATCCTGCGCCAGGCCATCGGCCACGGCCACCGCAGCCCCGGACTGGTCGCGCGAGAAAGCGCTGTACTGCAGCAGCACCCGGCTGGCCGTGCGCTTGACGTAGACATCGGCCGCGATCAGCTCCAGCGCCAGTGCCTCGAAGTAAGCGGAGGCGAGTTGCCAGAAGGCACGCCGTGGCAACTGGGTCTCGCCCGCCGCCAGGCCCAGGGCGATGTCGCGCAGCGGCAGGGCCGCCGCGCCGCCACCGGCCTTGACCATCTGCAGCAAGGCCACGTCCATGCGTGAGCGCAGGGCCGGGGCATAGGCCAGCGGCTCGGCCTTGAGGGTGGCACGCGCGGCGTGATCGACCCGCGTGCCGTCGATCCAGGTCCAGACCTGTCCGACCGGCCCACGCGCCGATGCAGCAGCCCCCTCGAGCGGGAAGTCGACCGCAGGCGCGGGGCGCACGGCTGCGGGCGGCGGTGTCCAGAGTTCGGCTGGGTGCACACGCTCCTCGCCCAGCAGCATGAGCAATTCGCGGTATTGGGGAAAGAGCGCCACGGCCGAGACCTGCTTGCCGCGCGCAAGCGCGGCCAGGTGCTCGATCAGCGCGTCGCTGGCGCGCTCTACCGCAGCGGCCGAAGCCTCGCTGAGGGCTTGCGGATGCGCGGCATAACTCTGCACCAGCGAGGCCATGGCATAGAGCAATTTGGCGGAGCCGCTGAAGGGCTCCAGCGCGGTGGCGCAGCGCAGCAGGCGATCGCGCACCTCCGGCAGGGACGTCGCCTCGGGGGCGTGGCCCGTGCCCGCCGCGCCGCCGGTCGCGCGCTCATGCAGCAGCCGGCGCAGCGCGCGTCCGGCCGCGTCCAGCGTGACGCGCAGTTCTTCCTGCAGGACGGCGCTGGGAATCGACGGCATGGCGGATGGGCGTCCTTTCTGACTCGGGCGGGGCGGGCGGCATCAAGTGAATTCCGTGCTTCGGATTGTCGCCGCTGCGCCGCCCACGGCACCGATCAGATTTGCACCATCTCGAAATCTTCCTTGCGCGCACCGCACTCCGGGCAGGTCCAGTTCATGGGAACGTCGGCCCAGGCGGTGCCCGGGGCAATGCCGTGCTCGGGATCACCCTGGGCTTCGTCGTACATCCAGCCGCAGATCAGGCACATCCAGGTTTTGTTGTTATCACTCACAGCTTGCAACTTTCTCTCTATAGAATTGAAACGGAACGCGCGAGAGCCGCTGACCTGTCCAGGCCTACCCGCCAAGGTAAGCGCGACAGCCGCAACCTTCACGCACTATTCTGCCTGATGAACTTCACAGGTCAGCCATGCAAATCCCCGACACAGACACCCGCGCACAAGACCAGGACCTGGGCGAACACCAGCCACCGTGCGTGCTGGTGTTCAACGCCAATGACCCCAGCGGAGCTGGCGGCCTCTCGGCCGACATCACCGCGATGGCTTCGGTGGGCGCGCATGCCCTGCCCGTGCTGACGGGCGCCTACGCGCGCGACACGGCCACGACCTTCGACCACTATCCGCTGGACGAAGAAGCCGTGGCCGAACAGGCGCGCGCGCTGCTGGAGGACGTGCAGGTGCAGACAATCAAGGTCGGTTTCGCGGGCACGCCCGAGAACCTGAGCACCATCGCCGAAATCGCAAGCGATTACGCCGAGACGCCCCTGATCGCCTACATGCCCAATCTATCGTGGTGGAACGAGGTACAGATTGATCTGTATCAAGACGCCTTCGCCGAGTTGCTCCTGCCGCAGACCACCATCCTCGTCGGCAACCACAGCACGTTGTCGCGCTGGCTCTTGCCGGACTGGGAAAGCGACAAGCCGCCCAGCGCGCGCGACATCGCCCGCGCCGCGGGCGAACATGGGTCGGCCTATGTGCTGGTGACGGGCATTCCGGTGATCGACCCGTCCAACCCGAGTGAACAGCAGATCGACAATGTGCTCGCTTCGCCTGAAAGCGTGCTGGGCAGCCTGAAGTTCGAGCGCTTCGAAGCCTCCTTCACGGGCGCGGGCGACACGCTGAGCGCGGCGCTGACCGCGCTGCTGGCCTCGGGCAACGACCTGGACGAAGCCTTCACCGAGGCCCTGGCCTATCTGGACCAGGCCCTGGACGCGGGCTTTCGGCCCGGCATGGGCCTGGTCATCCCCGAACGCATGTTCTGGGCTCAGGGCGATGTCGATGTCAGCGAGATCGGCGCAGACGACGAAGCACGCCCCGACGACCCTCTGGACCTGCCGCCGCACAGCACCCGGCATTGAAGAACGGCCGCCGGGCTTGGCCATCCACCGCATCCCCGCACGCCCCGACGTCATCGCATCCGCTCATCCGTTTTCGTACAGCCCCTGTTCCTACACGCCACCATGTCCAGCACGACTCACCCCGCCAGCCTCAACACCACCCTGTTCGAACGCGCCAAGCGCGTCATCCCTGGCGGGGTCAACTCACCCGTGCGGGCCTTCCGTGCCGTGGGCGGAACGCCGCGCTTCATCGCGCGCGCCCAGGGCGCCTACATGTGGGACGCCGAGGGTCAGCGCTACATCGACTACATCGGATCCTGGGGCCCCATGATCCTGGGCCACGGTCACCCAACCGTGCTGGAGGCCGTGCAGAAGGCCGCGACCGAGGGCTTCTCCTTCGGCGCGCCGACCGAGCGTGAAATCGAACTGGCCGAGGAAATCCTCAAGCACGTGCCCTCGATGGAAATGCTGCGCCTGGTCAGCAGCGGCACCGAAGCCGGCATGAGCGCCATCCGCCTCGCGCGCGGCGCGACGAACCGCCCCAAGATCATCAAGTTCGAAGGTTGCTACCACGGCCATGCCGATTCACTGCTGGTCAAGGCCGGCTCCGGCCTCGCCACCTTCGGCCACCCCACCAGCGCGGGCGTGCCGCCGGAAGTGGTGCAGCACACCCTGGTGCTCGAATACAACAACGTCCAGCAGATCGAGGAAGCCTTCGCCCTGCACGGCAAGGACGTGGCCTGCATCATCATCGAGCCCATCGCGGGCAATATGAACTTCGTGCGCGCTTCCCTGCCCTTCATGCGGCGCTGCCGCGAACTCTGCACGCAACATGGTGCGCTGCTCATCCTCGACGAAGTGATGACGGGTTTCCGCGTCGCACTCGGCAGCGCACAAAGCATCTATGCAAAAGCCATCCCCGGCTTCCAGCCCGACATCACCGTGCTCGGCAAGGTGATCGGCGGCGGCATGCCACTGGCGGCCTTCGGCGGCCCGCGCGCCATCATGGAACAGATGGCCCCGCTGGGCCCCGTCTACCAGGCCGGCACGCTCAGCGGCAACCCCATCGCGACGGCCTGCGGCCTGGCCACGCTCAAGGAAATTTCCAAGCCCGGTTTCTACGAAGCGCTCGCGAAGAAAACGCGCGGTCTGGTCGATGGCCTGCAAGCAGCCGCGAATCAGGCGGGCGTGCCCTTCGTGAGCGACTGCGAAGGCGGCATGTTTGGCTTCTTCCTGCTGCCGCAGTTGCCGCAGAACTACACGCAGGTCATGAAGACCGAGGGCGCGAAGTTCAATGCGCTGTTCCACGGTCTGCTGGATCGCGGCGTCTACATCGCGCCCGCGCTGTACGAGGCGGGGTTTGTGAGCGCGGCGCACAGCGAGGCGGACATCGCGGCCACCGTCACGGCGGCGACCGAGGTGTTCAAGTCCATGCGCTGAAGCCTGCATCTTCGACCACAAAAAAAGCGACCTCAAGGTCGCTTTTTTTGTTTCGACCGGCGGTGCGGTTCAGTGCCTGAAATGCCGCACCCCCGAGAACACCATCGCAATCCCCCGCTCGTTCGCCGCGTCGATGACTTCCTGGTCGCGCATACTGCCACCCGGCTGGATGACGCAAGTGGCGCCCGCGTCGGCCACCACGTCCAGACCGTCGCGGAAGGGGAAGAAGGCGTCGCTGGCGACCGCCGTGCCTTTGAGGCTCAGGCCCGCATGCTCGGCCTTGATGCTGGCGATGCGCGCGGAATCGAGGCGGCTCATCTGGCCGGCGCCCACGCCCATGGTCATGCCGCCGCTGCAGAAGACGATGGCGTTGCTCTTGACGAACTTGGCGACCTTCCAGGCGAAGAGCAGGTCTGCGATCTGCTGCGGGGTCGGCGCGAGTTTCGTTACGACCTTGAGGTCGTCGCGCTTGAGTTCATGGTTGTCCGCGGTCTGGATCAGCAAGCCCGAACCGACGCGCTTGACGTCGTGGCTGTTCAGGCCGCGCTCCCAGGCGTTCTTGCCGTCGCGCTTGACGCCATCGAGTGCAATTTCAAGCACGCGCACATTGACCTTGCTCTTGAAGATCTCCAGCGCCTCGGGCGTGTAGGCCGGGGCCATCAGCACCTCGACGAAGTGCTTGTTGGCCACGGTGATCTCTTGCGCCACTGCGGCGTCCACCGTGCGGTTGAAGGCGAGGATGCCGCCGAAGGCGCTGGTCGGGTCGGTCTTGAAGGCCTTGCCATAGGCTTCCAAGGCATCTTTGCCCACGGCAACGCCGCAGGGGTTGGCATGCTTGACGATCACGCAGGCCGGCGCGTCAAAGGTCTTGACGCATTCCCAGGCCGCGTCGGCGTCGGCGATGTTGTTGTAGCTCAGTTCCTTGCCCTGCAGTTGCTTGGCCGTGACCAGGGACCCCGGCGCGGGGCGGAGGTCGCGGTAGAAAGCGGCGGTCTGGTGCGGGTTCTCGCCATAGCGCAGGTCTTGCAGCTTGACGAAGTTGCTGTTGGCCTGGCCCGCGTACTCGGCGGGCGTGGTGGGTTGACCGCCCTCGCCGAGGGTGACGGACGACAGGTAGTTGCTGATGGCCGCGTCGTAGTTCGCGATGCGGTTGAAGGCGGCCACGCTCAGGGCGAACTTCGTCTTGGGGGTGATAGCGCCACTCTTGAGTTCAGCCAACACGCCCGTGTACTGCGAGGCATCCGTCAGCACGGCCACGTCTTTCCAGTTCTTGGCCGCGCTGCGCACCATGGCCGGGCCGCCGATGTCGATGTTCTCGATGGCGTCTTCCAGCGTGCAGCCGGGCTTGGCGACCGTGGCCTCAAACGGGTAGAGGTTGACAGCGAGGATATCGATGCGCGTGATGCCGTGCTGCTGCATGGCGGCCACGTGCTCGGGCAGATCGGCACGCGCCAGCAGGCCCCCATGAATCTTGGGGTGCAGGGTCTTGACCCGGCCGTCCAGCATTTCGGGAAAGCCGGTGTGCTCGGCCACCTCGGTCACGGGCAGGCCGGCGTCGGCGAGCAGCTTGGCGGTACCGCCGGTGGACAGGAGCTTGACGCCGAGCTGGTTGAGTTCCTTGGCGAACTCGAGGATGCCGGTCTTGTCGGAAACGGAGAGCAGTGCTTGCATGGTGTCTTATCTATCGGTTCGGAAAATCATTTGAGCAATTTGTGCTCGACCAGCTTCTTGCGCAAGGTGTTGCGGTTCAGGCCCAGCCACTCGGCGGCGCGGGATTGGTTGTGCTCGGCATGTGTCATCACCACTTCCAGCAGCGGTTTCTCGACCACACGCACCAGCATGTCGTACATGCGGTCCGGCTCGGCGCCGCGCAGGTCCTTGAAATAAGCTTCCATGCTGTTGCGCACGCATTCTTCGATCTGCTTCTTGCTCATTTTTTCTGGCTCATTGTTCTTGGCTCATCCGTTCTGGCTCGCAGCGTCCTGCTGGCTCGCCACACCCACGCAGGCCCACGCTCCAGCGCGTGATCACACAGGCGTTTCTGCTTCTTCCACCGGTCCGGGCAACACGGCGCCCACCGCCGGCAAGCGGTCCATCACGGCACCCAGCTCGTCAAAATAATCCGACACGGCCTGCCACTGGGCGCGGCTGTCCTCCAGGCCATTCATGCGGGCGCGGAAGGCCTCGCCACCGGGCAGGCCGCGCACGTACCAGCCGATGTGCTTGCGCGCGCTCCGGACGCCGGTGTTCGCCCCCGGATGTCCGCCGGTGCTTGCGCTCGGCTGCGCTGCCGCGCCCGCAGTCCAGCCCGCATCGCCATACAACACGTAATGTTCCAGCAGGTGGTCGAGCAGCAGGCGCTTGACTTCGGCCACCAACGGCGGGGCCAGATGCTCGCCGGTGGCGAGGTAATGCGCCACTTCACGGAAGATCCAGGGCCGGCCCTGGGCGGCGCGGCCGATCATCACGGCGTCGGCCCCGGTATGAGCCAGCACCGCGCGCGCCTTCTCGGGCGAGGTGATGTCGCCATTGGCCACCACGGGCACCCGCACGGCGGCCTTGACCGCGGCAATCGTGTCGTACTCGGCCTGACCGCCGTAACCCTGTTCGCGCGTGCGACCATGCACCGTCAGCATGCGGATGCCCACGCCTTCAAAGGCTCGGGCCAGGGTGACGGCGTTCTTGTTCGCCTGGCACCACCCCGTGCGCATCTTGAGCGTGACGGGAACACCATGCGGCTCACAGGCGGCGACCACGGCCTCTGCGATTTCGAGCGCCAGGGCCTCGTCCTGCATCAGTGCCGAGCCGGCCCACTTGTTGCAGACCTTCTTGGCCGGACAGCCCATGTTGATGTCTATGATCTGGGCGCCGCGTTCGATGTTGTAGATCGCGGCCTCGGCCATCATGGTGGCGTCGGTGCCCGCGATCTGCACCGCGATCGGACCCGGCTCGCCACTGTGGTCGGCGCGGCGGCTGGTCTTGAGGCTGTTCCACAGTTCCTTGCGCGACGTCACCATCTCGCTGACCGCGTAACCCGCGCCCAGCGCCTTGCACAGCTTGCGGAAAGGCCGGTCCGTCACCCCGGCCATGGGCGCGGCGAACACATTGTTCGGCAACAGGTGCGCGCCAATGCGCACACCGGAAACAGGACCGGAGTTCATGCGGGAACAGGAAAAAAAAGGAGCCGGGGGCGAAGACGGAGCGGCGGATTCTATCTGCTCAAATTTTCAGCAGTTGGAATCGGGCGCGCAAGCCGCTTTGCCACCTCCACGTTCCACGCTTTCCCTTACTCGCGCATGCGTGCTTTCTATACTGCGCCACCATGATGGAGCAATTCAATGTGGCGCTGCAGCAATTGCTCGCCTGGCTGGCCCTGCCGGAATTCGGCCTGAGCACGCTGTTCGTGATCGCCTTCATTTCCGCGACCTTGCTGCCCATGGGCTCGGAGCCCGCGCTGGTGGGACTGCTGCATTTGAATCCCGAATTGTTCTGGCCCGCCGTCTTCGTGGCCACGGCAGGCAACACCCTGGGCGGCGCGCTGAATTGGTGGCTGGGTTACGGTGCGCACCGGGCCGTGGACAAGCTGCGGCATGACCGGGCGGGGTTGCAGGCCCATGCCAAGGCGCAGTCGCGCGCGCACCTGCGCGCGCTGGCTTGGCTGGAACACCTGGGCCCGAAAGCCTGCCTGCTGTCCTGGCTGCCCATCGTCGGCGACCCGCTGTGCGCGGTGGCGGGCTGGCTGAAGCTGCCCTTCTGGCCCTGCGTGGCCTACATGGCCGTCGGCAAGTTCCTGCGTTACGTCACCATGACGGCGGCCCTGCTGTGGCTGATCCCCGAGGCGCTCAAGCTCCTGTGAGCGCCCCCTGGTTGTCAGCGGCTGATCAAGCCTGCAGCCGACGCCGCGCCACGCGCCAAAGCGGCGGCGCGAACAGCAGCACGAGGGCGATGGCCATCAGCGTGCCCGACAGCGGGCGCGTGAAGAAGGTGAACCAGTCCCCCTGGCTGATGATGAGCGCCTGCCGCATGGACTGCTCGGCCATGGGCGCGAGGATGAGCCCGACGATCAGCGGCGCGGCGGGAAAGTCAAATCGGCGCATCACGAAACCGAGGATGCCGAAGGCGAACAGCAGGCCCACGTTGAACACCGAGTTGCTCGCGCCGTACACACCGGCGATGGACACGATGACGATGCCCGCGTACAGCCAGGGTGGCGGAATCTTGAGCAGCTTGACCCACAGGCCCACCAGCGGCAGGTTGAGCACCAGCAGGATGACGTTGCCGATATAGAGACTGGCGATCAGCGTCCAGACCAGGGCGCCCTGCTGCGTGAAGAGTTGCGGGCCGGGCTGGATGCCGTAGCCCTCGAAAGCCGAGAGCATGATGGCCGCCGTGGCCGAGGTCGGGATGCCCAGCGTGAGCAGCGGCATGAGCACACCCGCCGCCGCCGCGTTGTTGGCGGCCTCGGGTCCGGCCACGCCTTCAATGGCACCTTTTCCGAATTCCTCGGGGTGCTTGCTGAGCTTGCGCTCGGTGTAGTACGAGAGCATGGTGGGCAGCTCGGCGCCGCCGGCCGGCATGGCCCCAATGGGAAAGCCGTAGAGCGCGCCCCGCAGCCAGGCCTTCCAGGAACGCCCCCAATCCTGGCGGCTCAGGCGCAGGCTGCCCGTGAGCTTCATGACCTCGGCATTGCGCGATTCACGCCCCTGCCAGGCCAGGTACAGCGCCTCGCCCACGGCGAACAGACCCACGACGACCACCGTCACCTCCAGCCCGTCCAGCAGTTCGGCACGGCCAAAGGTGAAACGTGGCTGGCCGGTCTGCAGGTCGATGCCCACCAAGCCCGCGAGCAAACCGAGGAAGAGGCTGATCAGCCCGCGCAACACGGAGTTGCCCAGCACCGCCGACACCGCGACCAGCGACAGCACCATCAGGCTGAAGTATTCCGCCGGGCCAAAGGCCAGCGCGGCCTGCACCACCCAGGGCGCGAAGAAGGTCAGCGCCAGCGTGCCGATGGTGCCCGCGACGAAACTGCCGATGGCCGCCGTCGCCAGCGCCTGGCCCGCGCGCCCGCGCCGCGCCATCTTGTTGCCTTCCAGCGCGGTCACCACCGAGCCGGATTCCCCCGGGGTGTTGAGCAGGATGGAGGTGGTGGAGCCGCCGTAGGCCGCGCCGTAGTAGATGCCCGCAAACATCACGAACATGCTGGTGGCTGGCACCTGGTAAGTCAACGGCAGCAGCAGCGCGATGGTCAGCGCCGGACTGATGCCGGGCAAAACGCCCACCAGCGTGCCCAGAAAACAGCCGGCGAAACCCCAGAGCAGGGTCGTGGGTTGCAGCGCGCTGGCAAACCCGGCCAGCAGAGCCTCGAATCCTTGCATGCTTGCTCCGAAAAATCAGGCCGCGACAGCGTCGGTGGCCAAGTCCGTCCAGGGCCAGCTCAGCGCCGGGCCCAGGCCCACGCCCAGCAGGTAGGCCAGCACGAACCAGAAGAAGGCCGCGATGCCCAGGCAGATCAGGCCCGAGCGCCAGGCGGAACGCCCGATCACCGGCGCATCAAATGCCCGGGCCACGCCCATGCCGCACAAGGCAGCGGGAATGATGAAGCCCAACGGCTGCACCAGGGCCATGAAGAGCACACCGCCGCCCAGCAAAAACAACAAACGCCGATCACCGCCCGGCAGGGGCTCATGGTCCTCGATCTGGGCATCGTCCACCTGGCGGCCGCGCCAGGCGCTCCAGCCATAGGCCAGGGCCAGCACGACCAGCATGGCCACCACCACCCCGGGCACCAGCACGGGGCCGACGGCCATCTGGATCATGGACTCGGGGATCACCGTGACCTGCCAGGCAGCCACCACGGCCAAGGCCACCAGCAACAGGGCCAGGCGCCCGGGCGTGAAGCGCGCGCGGCGCCTGGCCGCACCCGCTGCCAGGGACTTGGACGTGGAAGCCGTTGTGGAGGTGGATGCGGACATCAGGCCAGCCCCAGGTCCTTCATGACGGCCTCGGTCGCGCGGATGTCGTCGGCCAGTTGCTTGTCGAAGGCCGGCGCGGTCAGGAACACGTCCGTCCACTTGCGGGTTTCCAGTTCCTTCTTCCAGGCCTCGGACGCATGCAGGCGGGTCATGAAACTCACCAGGGCGTCGCGCTGCGCGGTGCTGATGCCGGGCGGCGCGAACACGCCGCGCCAGTTGGCGGCCGTCACGGGCACGCCCAGCTCGCTCAAGGTGGGCACATTGACGCCGGGGATGCGTTTGTTGCCGGAGACAGCCAGCGCGACCAAGCGCCCGGCGTTGATGTGCTCCTCGAACTCGGAGTAGCCCGAAATGCCCGCCGACACCTGGCCCCCCAGCAGCGCAGCATTGGCCTGCCCGCCGCCCGAGAAAGCCACGTAGGCCGCCTCGCGCGGGTTGCGGCCCAGGGCCTGGATGATCAGGCCCAGCAGCACATGGTCGGTGCCGCCTGCGCTGCCACCCGCCACCGGCACGGCGCGGGGGTTGGCCTTGAGCGCGGCTTCCAGATCTTTCCAGGTCTTGATCGGGCCACCGGCGGGCACGGCGACCACACCAGCCTCTTCGGTCAGGCGCGCGATCGGCGTGACGTTCTTCATGGTCACCGGGCTCTTGTTGGCGATGGCCGCGCCCACCATGACGGAGCCCCCCACCATCAGGTTGTCACCCTTGCCCTTGCGCTGGTTCACGTAACGCGGCAGACCCACCATGCCGCCCGCGCCGGCCACGTTCTCGAAGGGCATATTGCCCACCAGGCCCGCGGCCTTGGCGGCGCGCTCGATGGCGCGCGCCGTGCCGTCCCAGCCGCCGCCGGGCGCGGCGGGCACGAACATATTGAGGGTGTCGAACAGGGGCTGGCCCTGAGCCCAGACGGGCAGGGCCAGACCGGCACCGGCGGCCAGACCCAGGCCGAGGAATTCACGTCGCTTCGTTTGCATCGTCGTCTCCTGTGTAAGAATCAAAAACCCTTTGCAGGCCCAGCCCGCAGTGCCGGGATTCTGGACCTGTGCCCCGGCCCAGGCTTTCAAACACCTGTCAGAACCCCCCGGTGCATACCCTGACATCCCGCCTCCTGCTCGTCGAAGACACCCCTGATTTGGCGCTGTGGCTGGGCACGGCCCTGCGCCAAGCCGGCGCGGAAGTGACCTTTGCGCGCGACGGCGACGAAGCCCTGACCCTGCTGCGCGGCGGCGAGACCTTCGACGCCGTGCTGCTGGACCTCAACCTGCCTGGCCGCGACGGCCTGTCCGTGTTGCAGGAACTGCGCGAAAGCGGCAACACGGTGCCGGTGATGATCCTGACCGCGCGCGCCAGCGTGCCCGACCGGGTGCTGGGCCTCAACCTGGGCGCGGACGACTACCTGCCCAAGCCCTTCGACCTGAGCGAATTGGAGGCGCGGCTGCAGGCCCTGCTGCGCCGGCCCGGACGCATGAAGTCCTTGCGCCTGCGCCTGGGGCCGCTGGAGATGGAACGCGAATCGGGCCAGACCACCCTGCACCAGCAGGTGCTGGCGCTGACCCCGCGCGAGACCGCCGCCCTGCGCGTGCTGCTGGAACACCCCGGCCGCAGCGTCAGCAAGGAGGCGCTGCACAGCGCGGTCTTCGCCGACGAAACGACCGAACTTGAAGCCGTGGAAGTGCTGATCCACCGCCTGCGCAAAAAACTCGACACCGCGCCCCGTGCACCGGAGCAGGCGGCGGCGCCCACGGTCAGCACCATCCGCGGCCTGGGCTATCTGCTCACGCACAAAGACACCGTGCGTCCCGCATGAACGCCACCGCCTCGTTGCGTGCCCGCCTGCTGGGCTGGATCTTGCTGCCGCTGGTGGGCTTGAGTGCACTCAACGCCTGGATCAGTTACGGCAATGCCGTTGACGCCAGCAACGAGGCCTATGACCGGGCGCTCTACCTCGCCAGCCGCGCCCTGGCGGAAGAACTGTCCTGGCGCCAAGGCGGCCTGCAACTGCAGGCGCAGCGGGCGGCCGGCTATCTGCTCGAGAACCACACCGGCTCGCGCCTGTACTACCGCATCGCCGATGCCCAGGGCCAGGGGTTGGCCGGCCAGGAAGACCTGCCCGGCCCCGCTCCCTCGCTGGCGGCGCAGGTGCATTACCACGCCCTGGTGCAGTTCGAGGACGCGCAGTTTCGCGCGCAGCCCGTGCGCCTGGCCCACCTGACCCATGTGCTGGAAGACGAGCACGGGCAGGCCCGCATCCTCAAGATCAGCGTGGCCGAGACGCTGGAGACGCGCCAACAGATGGTGCGGCACATCCTGCGCGACACTCTGGGCCAGCAGGCCCTGCTGCTGCTGGCCGCAGCGCTGCTGGTGGTCGTGGGCGTGCAGCGCGGCATCCGCCCGCTGGAGAACTTTCGCCAGCGCCTGGCACAGCGCGCGGACGACGACCTCACCCCGATCGAGCCACCCGGCCTGCCGCGCGAACTGCACCCGCTGGTGCACACGCTCAACGGCTACCTGACCCGCCTGGGCCGACTGATCGACATCCGCAAACGGTTCCTGGACAACGCCGCGCACCAATTGCGCACGCCGCTGACCGTGCTCAAGACCCAGTTGGCGCTGACCGAGCGTGAACAGACCACGGACCGCGCCGCGCTGCTGAGCGCCGCGCGCAAGACCACGGACGATGCCGTGCGGCTGACCGAACAGCTGCTGGCGATGACACGCGCCGAACACGCGCCCGAGATGCAATCGCACCAGCCGGTGGACCTGGTGGCGCTGGCGCGGCAGGTCACGCAAGAATTCCTGCCACGCGCCCTGCAACGCGGTGACGACCTCGGTTTCGAGGCGCTGGTGGTGGGCTGCGTGGTGCAGGGCTCAGCCGCGCTGCTGCACGAGGCCCTGGGCAATCTGCTGGACAACGCCCTGCACCATGCCCCGCCGGGCACGCGCGTCACGGTGCGCGTGGGGCCGCGCTGGGTCGAGGTGGAAGACGGCGGCACCGGCATCGCCGCCGAACACCAGGCCCATGTGTTCGAGCGTTTTTACCGCGCCGCGCCGGCGACGGTCAGCGGCAGCGGCCTGGGCCTGGCCATCACGCGCGAAATCGCGAAGCAGCATGGCGCCCAGCTCAGCCTGCAAAGTCCGCTGCCCAGCGGGCCGGGCACGGTGTTTCGCATCGCTTTCCCGCCCGATCCAGCAAGCGGCGCGGCCTGACTTCCCACGCGCGTCCAGCAGGGTCACGCATCCAGCGGCATACTCCATGCCCTTCACATGACCAGCACCATGTCCCCCGCTTCCAATCCGGCCCTGCGCGCCCTGCTGTTCGGCAACTTCGTGATCGGTGCGGGCGTGATGGTGCTGCCCGGCACGCTCAACGACATCAGCGCGTCGCTGGACGTGTCCATTCCAGCCACCGGCCTGCTGATCACCGTGGGCGGCGTGCTGATCGGCCTGGGCGCGCCCTTGGCCGCGGGCCTGGTGGCGGGCTGGGACCGAAGGCGCCTGCTCGCCCTCTCCCTGCTTTGGTACGCGGTCTTCATGGCGGCCAGCGCCTGCGCGCCCAGCTACGGCTGGCTGTTGGTGCTGCGCGCCCTGGCCATGGTGCCGCCCGCGATCTTCACACCGCAGGCGGCCGCCAGCGTGGGCCTGCTGGTGCCGCTGGCGCAGCGCGGGCGCGCCATCACCACCATCTTTTTGGGCTGGTCGCTGGCCTCGGTGCTGGGCATGCCGCTGTCGGCCTGGATCGCCGGAGCCTTCGGCTGGCGCTGGGCCTTCGGGCTGGTAGCGCTGCTGGCGTTTGTCGGCGCGGTCTGGGTCTGGCGCGTACTGCCCGATGGCGTGCGCCCGCCCCCGATCTCGCGCCAGGGCTGGACTCAAACCCTGCGTTCGCCCGCACTGATGGGGGTGGTGGCCGTGACGCTGTTTTATTCCTTCGGCCAGATGGTGCTGTTTGCCTACTTCGCGCCCTACCACGAGCAAGTGATGGGCATGGGCGCGACGGCGCTGGCGCTGATCCTGCTGTGGTTCGGCGTGTTCGGGCTGGCGGGCAATCTGCTGCTGTCACGCCACATTGACCGCCTGGGCCCGGCGCGCGCCGTGGCCATCACCCTGACCGGCATCGCCCTGAGCCTGGCCCTATGGCCATTGAGCCACGCCTTCGGCGCCTCCTCGTTCTGGTTGCATGCGCTACTGGCCCTGCCCTGGGCACTCTGCGGCTTCGCCTGCAATTCAGCGCAACAGGCGCGCCTGGTGCAACTGGCCCCGGCCCTGGCCTCGGCAACGATCGCGCTCAATTCCTCGGCCATCTACGCCGGCCAGGCCCTGGGCGCGGCACTGGGCGCCAGCCTGATTGACCAGGGCCTGCTGGCGAACCTGCATGTCTACGGGCTGGGCTTGGTCCTGATCGGACTGGGCATCAGCCTGTGGGCCAGCCGGCACGCGCGCACCGCGCCAGGTGACGCGCGCTGACACAGGTTGGCGGCCGCCCGCCAAATCACGCAGGCACTGCCGCAAGGGCTCAACGCCCCCAGTCCGTGCCCGCCACCAGCGTGGCCACCATGCGCGTGAGGCCCTGGGCGTCGATCTCGTCAAAGCGGGCCAGTTCCGGGCTGTCCAGGTCGAGCACACCGAGGAATTGATCCCCAGCCCGCAGCGGCAGCACCAGCTCGGAACGCGAAGCGCTGTCGCAGGCGATGTGGCCGGGAAAGGCCTCCACGTCCGGCACGATCTGGACCTGCCCGCTCGCTGCACAGGTGCCGCAGACGCCGCGGCCGAAGGGAATGCGCACGCAGGCCACCTTGCCCTGGAAGGGACCGAGCACCAAGGTCTCGCCCTGGGCCAGGTAAAAGCCCGCCCAGTTCAAGGCCGGCAGGGCCTGGTAAAGCAGGGCGGAAAACTGCGCCAGGTTGGCGATGCGGTCACGCTCGCCTTCCAGCAGGCTCTGAAGTTGGGCATTCAGGGTGTCGTAGGCCGCGCGCTTGGCGGCCGGGGTGGACATGTCGAGGGCGTCGGGGACGGTGAAGCTCATGAGATCTCGGGTTCGGTGTGCGTTTGCGGGATGCCTGTGCGTGTGAAGACACGCGGCAAGGGCAGCACTGAGTGTGGCAGAGAACAGCGCGTATTTTCTTGACGGCCCCCAAGTGTTTTGCTGCCACTTGGGGGTGCTGGCTGACAGCACGGCGGTGGACCGGATGCTTGAGCGGTTGGCGCTGCAAACGAAGCAAGCGCTCAGCGCACCTGCGGGCGACCTCGCGCTGAACGATCAGCAATGGATTTGCCTTCTGGCGCATGGGCGGAAAGTGCCACCGATGTGCCCACGTACAGGTCGCTCAGCGCCGCGTCGGCCAGGAATTCGCCCACTTGCTGGCGCGACACCTTCATGCTCTGGTAGTCACCGTTGGAGGAAGCGTATGCGGGCTCCAACACCGCGTCGTCGGTGAGGTTCACGGGTTGTACCAGCACCCAGTCCAGCCCGCTGTCGCGCACGGCGTCCTCCTGCCGCCCGGTGTCACGGATCTGAGGGCGCAGCATCAAGGCAAACACAAGCTTGACCATGAACGGCAGCCGGCCTGCTGTCGCACCCACGCCGTAGCTGGTCTGCACCACCAGCCGGCGCACGCCGTGGCGGTGCATGGCCTCGATCACATGGCGTGTGCCCCGGGAGCGCACGTCCATCGCGGTGCGGGCGCTGCCGAGCAGGCGCACACGCAGCGGGTTTTCGCGTATGCCCAGCGCCACCACCACGGCGTCGTGGCCCGCCATGGCGCGGTCGATGTCTTCAAAACGCGTGGCGTCGCCGGCCACTTTGCGCAACGGGCCATGGAGAGGCGGCAGTGATTCAGGGTGGCGGGCGAAGGCGGTGACCTGCGCCCCCCTGGCGAGCAGACTGCGGGTGACAGCGAGGCCGGAGCCGCCGGTGGCGCCGATGACGAGGACTTTCATGGGAATCTCCAAAAGAATCAAATAAGGCACCCAGTTTGCTGGCGTAAGGGTTTCAAAACAACGTTCAGAACAGCGAATTTCATGATCATTCGTCCATAACACTTGGACAAATGGTAGGTTTGCGGCACAGTCGCCGCATGACACCCGACACCCTCGACCGCTTCTGCGACCCCCTGGGCGAGGCCTTGCACCAACTGCGCATGAGCGGCGTGTTCTATTGCCAGTCGGCGCTCACGGCGCCCTGGGGGGCGCACCTGCCAGCCATGCCGGGCTGCCTGCTGATCCACCTGGTGACGCGGGGTCGCTGCTGGCTGAGCACAGACAGCGGCGAGGCAGGCGGGCGCTGGCTGCAGGCCGGTGATTTCGCGCTGGTGCCACATGGCCTGGGCCACAGCATTCAAAGCGAGCCGCAGACGGCCACGCCCGATCTGTTTGAGCTGCCCAGGGAGCTGGTGAGCGAGCGCTTCGAGATTCTTCGCAGCGGCGGCTCAGGGGAACCGACCCAGATGGTGTGCGCTGCGGTGCAGCTGGATCACCCTGTCGCGCCTCAGCTGCTTTCCGCCTTACCGCCGGTGATCTGCATTGAGGCCGCCGGGCTCACGCCTGACGACTGGTTGCCTTCGCTGCTGCGCCTGATGGCGGATGAAGCGCGGCAGATGCGGGCCGGTGGTGAAGCGGTGATCACGCGGCTGGCCGACATACTGGTGATTCAGGCGATCCGGCATTGGGTGCAGCACGACGCCACCGCGCAGTCCGGGTGGTTGGGGGCCTTGAAGGACAAGCGGATAGGCCGGGCCATGGCGATGATCCACAGGGACCCTTCCAGGGACTGGAGCGTGGCCTCGCTGGCGCAGGCATCGAGCATGTCGCGCTCGGCGTTTGCCCAGCGTTTCACGGCACTTGTGGGCGTGCCCGCCATGGAGTACATCACCAGTTGGCGCATGAACCTGGCACAGGCGTGGCTGTCTCAGGGCTTGAGCATGGCCGAGGTGGCGGCGCGTACCGGCTACCAGTCGGACGTGGCGTTCGCGCGGGCGTTCAAGCGCGTGCAGGGCGCCACGCCGGGCAGCTTGAGGCTGCACGCTCGGCACGCAGAAGCAGGCAACAGTGCTTGATCAGGCCCGGGAAGACGGCCGTGTACACCGAGACCTCCTATGATCGGCTCGGCTAGTCCGATGCACACACACGCGGTCACCGCGCGGAACACATGAAACTCACTTTCCTGGGCGCCGCCGGCACCGTGACCGGCTCGCGTTACTTGCTGGAACACGAGGGACGCCGGCTGCTGGTGGATTGCGGCCTGTTCCAGGGCTACAAAAACCTGCGCGAGCTGAACTGGGACGACTTCCCCTTCGACCCCGCGAAGCTGGACGCGGTGGTGCTGACCCATGCGCACCTGGACCATTCCGGCGCCCTGCCCCTGCTGCTGCGGCACGGGTTTCGGGGCCCCATCCACGCCACGCCGGCCACGATCGAGCTCTGCCATCTGCTGCTGCCCGACAGCGGCCACCTGCAGGAAGAAGACGCAAGCTATGCCAACCGGCACGGCAGCAGCAAGCACCACCCAGCCCTGGCGCTCTACACCGAAGCGGACGCGCGGCACAGCCTGCGTTACCTGCGGCCGCTGGACTTCGGCGTGAGCGAAGAAGTGCTGCCCGGCCTGCACGTCACCCTCGCGCCGGCAGGGCACATCCTTGGCGCGGCCCATGCGACCTTCTCGGACGGCCACACCAAGGTCCTCTTCTCAGGCGACCTGGGCCGCGACGACGATCTGATCATGCAGCCGCCCACGCCCCCCGGCGCGGTGGACTGCATGGTCGTCGAGTCCACCTACGGCGACCGTGTACACCCCACGGTGGACAACCAGGCCCTGCTGGGCGAGATTATTCAACGCACGGCCAGCCGGGGCGGCAGCGTGGTGATCCCGGCGTTCGCGGTCGGACGGGCGCAGGCGCTTCTGGTGCTGATCGCGCGGCTCAAGGCCAGCCACGCCATCCCCGATCTGCCCGTCTTCCTGGACAGCCCCATGGCCATCGACATGACGGGCATCTACCACCGCCACCACCAGGCGCACCGGCTGAGCCCGGAGGACAGCCAGCGCATGTTCCGCGTCGCGCGGATGGTGCGCACCACCGACGAGTCCCGTGCGCTCAACGAAGTGCGCTACCCCTGCGTCATCATCTCGGCCAGCGGCATGGCCACCGGAGGCCGGGTGCTGCACCACCTCAAGCGCCTGGCGCCGGACCACCGCAACACCGTCGTGCTGGCCGGATACCAGGCCGGCGGCACCCGTGGCGCCCGCATCGCCGCCGGTGAAAAGACCATCCGCATCTTCGGCCAGGACGTGCCCCTCAACGCCGAAGTCACCAGCCTGCCCGGCATGTCGGCCCACGCCGACGCGCCGCAACTGCTGCGCTGGATGGACAGCGCGCCCCGGCCACCCAAGCAGGTCTTCCTGACCCACGGCGAACCCGAAGCAGCAGACCAACTGCGCCAGCGCATCGAGCGCGAACTGGGCTGGCCGGCGAGCGTGGCGCGCATGGGGCAAGGGGTGACGGTGGAGTAGGGGAATGCCATGGAACGATAGTGAATGCGCTACGCTCTCGCTCCCGCAAAAAACACGGAGTCCCTCTTGAAGCTAAAGATGGCGAAGAACTCGCTGTTCGCGATCCTGCTGCGCTCGCGCTGGTGGATCAGCCTGTTGATCGGCCTGCTGCTGACACTGATCAGCGTGGCCCTGCTGCCCGATGAGGTCCGCGTGGTGGGCGCGCTGTCGGGCCTGCCCTTCTTCGTGATCGCCATCGTGGCAGCGATCCGTCAATGGGGCCGGCCCAGCCCCGAACGCGTGGCACAAATCCAAGACGCCATCGCCGCCCTGAGCTGGCCCGCCTTCGCCAATCTGCTGGAGCAGGCATTCGTGCGCGAGGGCCACACGGTGCAACGCGGCAAGACGGAGGACTTCGATTTTGAACTGGAGCGCCAGGGACGGCGCACCCTGGTCAGCGCACGCCGCTGGAAATCGGCGCGAACCGGGGTCGAAAACCTGCGCGCGCTGCAGGCGGCACGCGAGGCCCGCACGGCCGACGAGGCGCTGTACATCGGCCTGGCCCCGCTCAGCGAGCAGGCCCAGCCTTACGCGACTGCGCAGGGGATCCAGGTCTGGCAGGCGGAGGAGCTAGCCTTGGCCTTGCACGACTTGGCCCTGCCCAAGGCCACCGGTCGCTAGGCCAGGCGTAGATCAGCGCTGCAGGACTTGGCCCGAGAGTCTCGCGCGGGAGCCGTCCCTGAGCCCCGGGGCCGCTCACCCGTCTGCACACACGAATGAGCCAGTCACTCACTGTCGAGCAGCTGTCGAAGGCATACAAAACGCTTTCAGCAGAGGCAAATGGCTTTGGACATTACCCGGGATCAACTTATTCCGTCTTGCTGTCTGCGTCTTCTTTGTATTTCTTCGTAAAGTGGCGGGTAGTGAATCCAATCCAGCTCGGTCGGCGAGAACCATGTCATCTTGAGTGCGAAAAGCCCAAAGCACAAAGCGATCCACAATGCAGACTCACTGACACTGGTGAATGTGGTCGAAAACTCGCGCAGCAGCGTGATTCCATTTACACCAAGCCAGGATGGAAAATAGTTGGCAAAACCCAGCGCGAGAACGCCGAATACGCTTTGACCGGCAGACAGTTCGTTTGCAACTTCCGCGCTCTTCTTCTTTTGGTGAGCGCTGTAAATCTCGAGCAACGCGGGGTCATTTTTCTTGTAACCGTAGTCCTGTAGTTCACTGGGAAGAACACCCCCCACGGGCCGACTATTGTCTCGCTTAGTTCGCAACCATTGAGGCCAAGGAAAGCTGACCAACAACAGCCACAGAAGATTTCGGAAAAACTCAGCGGCGAGAGGGACAACGGCCGATTTCAGAACCCCGTAGGCGAGGACGGACACAAGTACAAATCCTGTGTTGGCAAGCAGTTGATCAGCCTGGATTGACCAATGAACTATGCCTTGGCCGGTGCGCCAAGCAAGAACGAGATCGGCGAACAAAACTGCTGTGGCAAGTTCAATTGTCCAACGCAGCTCTTGGGCTTTTTCAATCAATGACAGCCCTGTTGACAGTGTTATTTTCTGTGGATTGCCGGTGGGATTCATGCTGGCCTTTCTTCCGTAGTACTGCCGGATGTAACCGTGGCATTCTCAAGACAGGCCTTCAGCGACACCGTCCCAACTGCGGATGCGAAAGTCACTGGGTTCGAGATGCCCCCTTTTGTCACCATCCGCCAATAGCTCGCAGGCGGCGTCTCCGGACTGCTGTGTCACGGCGGGTCATCCTCGCTCTGTTCACGCACAGTCAGGTAGGCCTGGTGCGGGTGCTTTTCAGTTTCGGGATATTTCAGGATCAGTTGGCCGGCTTCGCGCAGGGGCTTGAGGTGCAAGCGCTTCAGTTCGCCGGGGTCACGGTTACCCAGCAGGCGGGCCAGGTCGGCAGCAGTGCAAGGCCGCTGGCTGCACAGGGCGAGGATCAGTTCTCGCACCACGGTCTGACGCGGCTTCTTGCCGGCCGCCTGTATGCGTTCTCGCAAAAGCGCTGGGATCTCCACCAGCTGAACAGGTGGGGATTGGGATTCAAGCATATGGGGATTTCTGGAATCCCCATATGGCGGAACGGCACCTTGGGTGGACTCGGCGTCGATGTTCAGCGGTAACTGGGCCGGCAGCTCCCAGGGCGTGGTCTCGGGCCGACTCAGAACGTAATAGGTGCGACTACCGGACCCCTCTTTTTCCAGAAGACCCCGGTCACGCAGGCGGCGCAGCACTTGACTGGCGGCCAGGGTGTCGAGGCCGCAGAAATCGCGGCAGGCGCTGTTGTCCACAGCGCCGGTTTCACGGGCGTAAATCAGCACCTTGGCATCATCGGCATTGGTACCAGCACCGGCGAAAGCACGCAACCAAGCGTGGTCATCCTCGGTCAGCAGGTTGTGGAGGAAGAGCGTGAGTTTGAACTCGTTGGCCCGACGGTCGGAATGGAACTCCGGGGAGGACAGGCCAGCCTCGGTGGCCAGCCGACGCATGGCACGGATACCAGTGCCCTTGGCTTCGGCCAAGTGCAAGTCATGCAGCACGGCAGCGATGATGGGGTTGCGCAGGCGTGAGCCGGGCTCGCCCAATTGGGCGGGTTCCTTCAGCGAATAGCCGACGTTGCGCACCTCGATGCGGTTGCTGAACCGGATGATCTGGCTTGGGCTATGCAGGGTGTAGTTGCGATGCATCGCAGCATTAGCCAGCGCTTCGCGGATGACCTTGCGCGGCAGGATAGGCTCTTGCACGCTTTGCAACTGCCCCTCGGGCAAGCGAAAGCCCTTGGGCAACTCGTCGATGATGCTGGCTTCTGCTTGTGGCAGAGCCAGAAGCAAAGGCTTGCGAATATCGATGGACTGGAAGCGGTTCTCTGGGTCTTCCACCCACTCATTGCCAGGCACCCGGATGTAGTCGATGCGTACCATGGGCAAAAGCCGTCGCAGAGCCAGCGGCCTACCGAACAGCACCATGCCCGCCAATGTGGGCTGCAGGATTCCGTCAATGCGGCGCAGAGCCCCCAGGGCTTCGAGCATGTCCTCGTCGCCGTAAGCCAATTCTTCGGCCTGCGGGTTGATGCGCGCACGGTCGCGCCGGTATGCAGCAATCGCTGCGGGGTCGAAGTCTTCCAGGCGGGCTTCGGGCACCAAACTCGCATCGGGCCCATGGCTGGGCTGGCTCTCACCGCGCAGCACCCAGAGGTCTTCATCAACGCAGTGCTGGTCGCTGCTGCCAATGCGACGATAGGCGCCCCGAGGCAGGCCCGTGGCTTTCAGGTACACCGGCTTGTGGGTGACATCGGCTTCGGGCACGTACACCACCAGCACGGACTGTCCACCCACCGTCTCCACCTGCATTTCGGGCCGCAGCGCGACGTTGAGCATGCTGGCGCATTGGGTAGCCAGATCCCGTTGAAGTTTGTCAGGATCAGGAAGACCTGCGGCCCAGTAGACGGTATCTCCCTTTTCATTGATCGACCAGTCTGCACCCAGCAGCAAGTAGCCTCCGTCCAACCCTGGTTCATTGGCAAAGGCAATGACGGTTTGCATGACCGACTTGCCAAGCTCGGTTGCCCGCTTGGCCTCAATGCGGGTGGACTCATCCACCGCGTTGAGTTCTTCCAGAAGATCTGCTGCGCTACGCACAAGAAGCCTGCCGTTCATCCATGCCATCGAGTATTTCGACCAAAGCGTCCATCTGCTTGGGCACCGAATGTTGGTGCAACATGATGTTCAGAACTAGGGTCTCAAACATCCACATCTATCGAACGACGTTTGCGCCCGACCACAAGACGGAACAGAGCTTGCTCTCGACGAAATTCCTGATGAAAGGAGTTTCGTGCTTCAAGCGCGACATGGCAGCGTCTCGTCAGTAGTTGAGCGCCAATGTATTGGCTTTTGCTGCATTCTGGCAAGGCAAGTCCAGGGGAGCAAAACTGCCGCCCTCGGGTTCCGGGGATAGACCCGCGAGATGACGACGGGCATTTAGTCCCGCTGCACAGCATCAGCTGCTGAACAAGAAATTCATCACGTCGCCGTCCTTGACGACGTATTCCTTGCCTTCAGCGCGCATCTTGCCCGCGTCCTTCGCGCCCTGCTCGCCCTTGTGGGCGATGAAGTCCTCGAAGGCGATGGTCTGGGCGCGGATGTAGCCCTTCTCGAAATCGGTGTGGATCACCCCGGCCGCCTGCGGGCCGGTGTCGCCGACGTGGATGGTCCAGGCGCGCACTTCCTTGACGCCGGCCGTGAAGTAGGTCTGCAGGCCCAGCAGTTTGTAGGCCGCGCGGATCAGGCGGTTCAGGCCCGGCTCTTCCTGGCCCAGTTCTTTGAGGAATTCCAGGCGGTCGGCATCGTCCATCTCGGACAGCTCGGCCTCGATCTTGGCGCAGATGGCCACCACGGGCGCGTTCTGCGTGGCGGCGTATTCCTTCAGGCGGTCCAGGTAGGGGTTGTTCTCGAATCCGTCTTCGCTCACGTTGCCGACGAACATGGCGGGCTTGGCCGTGATGAAGAAGAACTGCTTGAGCAGGGGCAGTTCTTCCTTGCTGAATTCCACCGTGCGCACGGGCTTGCCCTGGTCCAGCGCGGCCTGGCATTTCTCCAGGATGGCCACCAGCTTGATCGATTCCTTGTCGCCGGAACGCGCCGTCTTGGTCACGCGGTGCAGGGCTTTCTCGACCGCGCCCAGGTCGGCCAGGCAGAGCTCGGTCTGAATCACCTCGATGTCGGCGATCGGGTCCACCTTGCCAGCGACGTGGATCACGTTGTCGTCGGAAAAGCAGCGCACCACGTTGACGATGGCATCGGTCTCGCGGATGTGGGCGAGGAACTTGTTGCCCAGGCCTTCACCCGTGCTGGCCCCGGCCACCAGGCCGGCGATGTCCACGAACTCCACGATGGCCGGCACGATGCGCTCGGGCTGGACGATCTCGGCCAGCTGCTTCAGGCGCGGGTCCGGCACCTCGACCACGCCCACATTGGGCTCGATGGTGCAGAAGGGGTAGTTTTCAGCGGCGATGCCCGCCTTGGTCAGCGCATTGAAGAGGGTGGATTTGCCGACGTTGGGCAGGCCGACGATGCCGCACTTGAGACTCATGGTGTTCCTTGTTCGAGGGGCGGTATTTTAAAGGCGGCGGTGGGCACCGCCCGCCCTCGCGGCGCATGCCCGTCAAACAGGCAGTCCAATGGCAACCCAGCGCAGACGCGGCTTGCGCGACTTGTTCATGCAGTTGTCCACAGGTTTAGCCACGCAGACGCTGGATAAGTCGGCGCCGCGCTGACGAATCAGAACGTGTAATCCGCCCGCGCCACCTGCCCCACCTTGAGCCAACGGTCCACGCCGGCCGTGACGATGCAGTTCATGCCGAAGGTGATGGCGCCGTTGAGGCGCGCGTCCTGCCGGTAGGCCTGCAGCGTGTCGGTCACCGAAGGGTGGCTTTGCGCGGTGTCGGGGTCGATGTTGGGAATGGGGCAGCGCGAGCAGGGCTTGACGGGCGTGAGCTGCACTTCGCCCTCCTCCGTGTCGATGGTGATCGGCCCCACGCGGTCTTCGTCGTGGGCTTCCCAGCCCTCGATGACGAGGTTGGGCCGAAAGCGCCGCGCATCGACCAGGGGCTGGCCAGCAGCTTTCAGACGGGTGTTCAGGTCGTCCACTGCGGACTGGCTGACCACCAGCAAGGGATAACCGTCGGAAAACTGGTTGGGTGCTTCCACGCCCTTGGTCCAGTCCAGGCTGGAAAGACGACGGTGCTCGGGGTCAAAACGCGCCAGGCGGTAGGGGCGGCCCGAGCCACCGGGCGCCAGGAAGTCCGAGAACCATTGCGCAGCCACATCACCCATGTCGTAGGCCGCCACCTCGTCACGCCAGACGCGCACACGGGTCGGCGCTTCCACCACGTCCACGCGCAGATGCAGGGCCAGCATGCCCGGCGCACGCAGCACCAGTTCACCGCCGCCGCCCATCACATCGCCCTTGAAGGCGGTCTGGACCAGGGCCATGCGCGGCAGTTCGCGCTGGGTGAGGAATTCACCCGCTTCGTCCACGACCATCCAGGCCCGATCCAGGTCCAGGCCGGTTTCGGTCAGCAGCGCCTCGGGCAAGGCCAGGCCCGCGCAGGATTTGACGGGGTACACATGGAGGCTGGAAATCCGCCCCGTGACATCGGAGATTTGCATGGGATTGATTGTGCCTTGCCGTCTGGGCCCAGGCCCGGCTTCTACAATGCCCCTCAGATATGGCAACCCCCTCCCCAGCCCCGGACATCTTCATCAGCGGTGACGGCATCGTCGGCCGCAGTCTGGCCTTGTTGCTCGCGCGTGAGAAGCTGCGCGTGGGTTTGAGCGCCTCCCAGCCCGTCCCGCCGGGCGCCCCAACCGACATACGCGCTTATGCGCTCACACCCGCCTCGCGCGCGCTGCTGGAAAGCATCCGCGCCTGGCCCGAAGACGAAACCCTGGCCACGCCCGTGCTGGCCATGCAGGTGCATGGCGACGAGGGCAGCGAACTGAACTTCAGCGCGGCCCTGCACGGCCCGAATCGACACGGCATGCAGGGCACGCCAGCGCTGAACTGGATCGTCGATGCCACGGTGCTCGAAGATGGCCTGGCCACGGCGCTGCGCTACCAGCCGCAGATCGAGCGAGTGGGGAGCGGACACACCCCCGCGGCGCCGCTCACCGTCATCTGCGAAGGCCGCGGCAGCGCCACGCGCGCGGCCTTGGGTGTGGACTACGACATGGCCCCCTACACCCAGCACGCGCTGGCCGCCCGCGTGCGCTGCGAACGGCCGCACGGCCAGGTGGCGCGGCAATGGTTTCTGCACGACGAAACGGCCGGTGAAGTGCTGGCCCTGCTCCCGCTGGGTGGCCCCCAGGGCGACACCGTGGCCGTGGTCTGGTCCGTTTCTCCCCAACGTGCCGCGCAACTGCAGGCGCTGGCGCCCGAGGCCTATGCCGAAGTCCTGGCCACCGCCTGCGGCCACGCCCTGGGCGCGATGCAACTGGTGAGCGAGCGCCGCGCCTGGCCGCTGGTGCGGGCCCAGGCCCGGCACTGGTCGGGCAGCGCGGCTCAGGGCGCCTGGGTGCTGGCGGGCGACGCCGCGCACGCCGTGCACCCGCTGGCGGGCCAGGGCCTGAACCTGGGCCTGGCCGACGTGGCCGAGTTGGCCCGCGTGCTGCGCGAACGCGAGGACTGGCGCGGCGTGGCCGACCCCAAACTGCTGCGCCGTTACGAACGCGCCCGCAAGGCTGGCATGCTGCCGCTGGACCTGGGCATGGACGCGCTGCAGCGGCTCTACACCCGCGAAGGCCCGTTCTGGAACCGGCTGCGCGCCTGGGGCCTGCGCGGGGTGGAGCACAGCGGCTGGCTCAAGCACTGGCTGGCCCGCCAGGCCATGGGGGCCTGAGCGCCGCACGACGACACACACATGAGAAAGCAAGCCACACGATGACGCCATCCCTCTCCTTGCGTGCTGTTCGAAGCACCCATCGCACGGTCGTCGCCACGACAGCACGGATGCTCGCGCTGACAAGCATGCTGGCCCTCGCTTTGTTCTTGACCCTGGCCCCGGTCCAACCCGCACAAGCCCAGTCCAAGTCCTCAGCCGCCAAAGGCGTGCAAGAACCCACCGCGGCGGCGGCCATCCGCAAGAACCTGGCCGCGCGCCTGCCGCAAATGCCTGCCATCGACGAAGTGCGCGCCCTGCCGCTGACGGGTGGCACCAGCCTGTACGAGGTCCGCGTGGGGCAGGACATCTTCTACACCGACGCCCAGGGGCGGCACCTGATCCAGGGGCAGATCATCGACCTGGAGAGCAAGCGCAATCTGACCGAGGAACGCACGGAGCAATTGACGGCGGTGCGCTTCCAGGATCTGCCCTTCGACGACGCCTTCATCATCCGCCGTGGCAAGGGTGAGCGCCAGCTCGCTGTGTTCTCCGACCCGGAATGCGGCTATTGCCGGCGTCTGGAGCGTGAGCTGGCCGGCATCGACAACGTGACCATCCACGTCTTCCTCTATCCCGTGCTGGGTCCGCAATCCACCGAAAAATCCCAAGCTGTCTGGTGCACCGCGCCAGCACAACGCGCCCAGGTCTGGCTGGATTGGATGCTCAAGGGCACGCCCCCGGCGGCGCAGGCCAATTGCCCGCAACGCAATCTGGATGCCTTGGCCCGCAACCTGGAATTCGGCCGCAAACACCGCATCCAGGGCACGCCCACGCTGTTCTTCGCCAACGACGCGCGCGCACCGGGCGCACTCAGCGCGCGGCAGATCGAACAGCAGTTCGCCAACGCGGCGGCGAGCAAATAAGCCGCAGCGCGTCACCTCGCACCGTTTCGTTTCCGCAACCGTTTTCCCAGGCCCGCGCCTGTCGACCTCATGGCCCGTTCATCTTCCACCGCCCGCGTATCCCGCGCCCGGACGACCCAGGCCCGCCCCGAGGCAGCCGCCGTGGTCTGCCAGGTTGAACCAGAAGACCCGCGCGCCCACCTCTACCGCGTCACGCTGACCATCGCCGAACCCGCATCGCAGCAACGCGTGAGCCTGCCCGTGTGGATTCCGGGCAGCTACCTGGTGCGCGAATTCGCCAAGCACCTGCAGGAACTCACCGCGCGGCAAGGCAAAAAAACGCTGCTGCCGCAGCAGTTGGACAAATGCAGCTGGTTGGTCGAATGCGACCCGGAACAGCCGCTGCTGCTGAGCTACCGGGTCTACGCCTACGACAATTCGGTGCGTGCTGCTTGGCTGGACATGCAGCGCGGTTTTTTCAACGCCACCAGCCTGTGCCTGCGGGTGGATGGTCACGAAGACAGGCCGCATGAACTGACGCTGCGCCGCCCCGGTGGCGCGGCAGCCAGCAAAGAACCCATGACGCAATGGCAAGTCGCCACGGGCCTCTCGCCGCTGACCATCGACAAGCAAGGCTGGGGCAGCTACCGTGCGGCCGACTACGACGAGCTGGCGGACAGTCCGGTGGAGCTGGGCGCGTTCTGGCGCGGCGACTTCACGGCCTGCGGCGTGCCGCACCGTTTCATCGTCGCGGGCGCGCCGCCGAGCTTCGACAGTGCGCGCCTGCTGGCCGACGCGCAACGCATCTGCGAGACGGAAATCCGCTTCTGGCATGCCCAGGGCCGCGCCAGCGGCACCGTGCAACCGCCGCCGTTCCAGCACTATGTCTTCATGCTCAACGCCACCGACGACAACTACGGCGGCTTGGAGCACCGCAACAGTACCGCGCTGATCTGCGGCCGGCGTGACCTGCCGCGCATGGGCCAGAAACCCGGTGAGGGCTACACCACGCTGCTGGGGCTGATCAGCCACGAGTACTTCCACACGTGGAACGTCAAGCGCCTGCGCCCCGCCGAGTTCGCGCGCTACGACTACAGCCGGGAGAACTACACGGAGCTGCTCTGGTTCTTCGAAGGCTTCACCAGCTACTACGATGACCTGCTGCTGCGCCGCGCCGGCCTGATCGATGACGCCACCTACCTGCGCCTGCTCAACAAGAACATCAACCAGCTGCTGCAGACCCCGGGCCGCCTGGTCCAGACCGTGGCCCAGGCCAGCCTGGACGCCTGGGTCAAGTACTACCGCGTGGACGAGAACACGCCCAACGCCACCGTCAGTTATTACGGCAAGGGCGCGCTGATCGCCCTGTGCATCGACCTCACGCTGCGCGCCGAGACCGAACACAAGAAATCCCTGGATGACGTGATGCGCGCGCTGTGGCGCCGCTGCAAGGCCGGTCCGATGACCGAGGCCGATGTGCTGGCCGTGCTGCAGGAACTCAGCGGCCGGAGCTGGAAGAAGGAACTCCAGCACTGGGTGCACAGCACCCGCGAACTGCCGCTGCGCGAACTGCTGCAAGGCCAGGGCGTCGCGATCCACGACGACCCGGCCCAATTGGCGCAACGCCTGGGCCTGCGTGTCGCGGAAAGCAATGGCAACCTGCTAATCAAGACCGTGTTGCGCGGCGGCGCGGCCGAGGAGGCGGGCTTCGCTGCGGGCGACGAGTGGTTGGGCGTGGAAATCCCGGACACCACAGCGGCAGGCAAGTCCGGAAAAGCCAAGGCTACGGCCAGCCCTAACTCCTGGCGCCTGCGCAAACTGGACGACCTACCGCTCTACTCAGGGGCGCAGTTGCAGCTGACCGCGCTCGTCGCCCGCGACCAGCGCATCCTGCGCCTGCCGCTGGCCCTGCCCAAGACCAGCAGCACCTGGCGGCTGGCCTTGGAGTCGCAGGACAAGGTCAAGCGCTGGCTGGACTGAGCACCCTCGACCCAGCCGAGGCGAAGACGGCGCCTGAAAACGCCAGAGCAAGGCTGGGCAACTGCCACTGACAGCGAAGCTCAAGCCTCCGCCAGATACGCCGCCGTCGGCGTCGACAGCGACTGCTTCACCTGGCGCGTGATCTCATCGGCCAGCACCTCCAGTGCGCCGGCTTCCAGCCCTTCGTAGGCCAGGCGCACGATGTCCTGCGGCGTGGCCTTGGGCACTTCCATGCCGCGCGTCAGGTCCGTGTCCACGAAGCCCATGTGCAGGGCCGTGACCTGGGTGCCTTGCTCACGCAGCTCGTGGCGCAGGCCATTGGTCAAGGCCCAGGCAGCCGACTTGCTGGCGCCGTAGGTGCCGAGCACGGGCCGGTTGATCCAGCTCGCGATGGACAGCACGTTGAGCAGGGCGCCACCACCGTTCTTCGCCAGCACCGGCGCGAAAGCCTGGGCCATGTGCAGCATGCCGAAGAAGTTGGTCTCCAGCTGACGCCGCGTGGCGGACAGGTCCGTGTCGGCCAGGAAGCCGCCAGGGGTGGCGATGCCCGCGTTGTTGACGATCAGGGTCACGTCGCCGCAGTCCCGCGCGGCAGCGGCCACCTGCGCGGGGTCGGTCACGTCCAGGCGCACCGGCACGACGCCGTCCAGACGCACGCTGGCCGGATCACGCGCGGCGGCATAAACACGGCGCGCGCCACGCGCCAGGGCTTGCTTGGCGAATTCCAGGCCAATGCCTCGGTTGGCGCCGGTGATGAGGACTACGGATTGGTCGAGTTTCATGCTTTACTCCAGTTTATATGACGATCATCATATTCAAGTGCGAACAAAAAGCGCAGAGATCTGCGGACGTGAAAACCTTCAGGAAACGGGGTTGGGCTCGAACTGCGCGAGCAGGAAGCGCCGTGCAACCGCCAGATGCTTGCGGCCCTGGGCGTTGGGGCCCAGGGTGCGGGCGATCTGCAGCGCGCCGATGAGCTGGCCGGCGATCACGCCCGCCGCCTCCTCGGGCTGGCTGGCCGGCAGCACTTTGCGCACATCGGCCACCAGTTCGCGCACGCGTGCGACTGCGGCCTCGCGCAAGGCGTCCGCCTGGCGCGGCATCTCGGAAGCCAGGGCGGCCACGGCGCACCCGTGCTCGGGGGCACTGAGGTGCCGCTCAGACAGGTAGTTGTCGACCAAGGTCCGGAAACGGCTCACACCCCGCGCCTCGCCCTCGTCCAGCGCCTGCTGCATGCGCGCGTGGGCGTCGTGCCCGGCGCGTTCCAGCGCCTCGGCAATCAGCGCGTCACGCGAAGCGAAATGGGCATAGAAGCCGCCATGGGTGAGCCCGGACTGCTTCATGATGTCCGCCACGCCGACCCCGGCAAAACCACCGCCGCGCAAGGCACGCGCCGCCGCATCGACGATGCGGTCGTGCGTCAGTTGCTTGCGGCTGGGGGCGAGGGGCATGGAGTGCTGGCAGATGTGAGGATGGCCGCATCATAGCACAAATATGATGATTATCATATTTTAAATCGCTCAAGCGTTCGAGGTCTTGCCGTCATCGTCGCCATCCGCTTCCTATACTGCTGGAGCTGAACCCGACCGGACATCTGCCATGCGCGCCGCAGTTGAACTCGCCAAGTCCTATCGCCTCCTCAACCACGGCCCCACGGTGCTGGTGAGCGCCGCGCACGGCGGCCAGCGCAACATCATGGCCGCTGCCTGGAACATGGCCCTGGACTTTGCCCCGCCCAAGGTCAGCCTGGTGCTGGACAAGAGCACGTACACGCGGGAACTGGTCGAGGCCTCGGGCCATTTCTGCCTCAACGTGCCCTGCCGCGCGCAGGCCGGCGCGGTGCTCGCGCTGGGCCAGCTTTCGGGCCGCGAGCTGCGGGGGAACGCCGATGGCGGGGACAAGTTCACTCGCTTCGGCCTGGATACCGTCGCAGCCAGCAGTTGCGAGGCACCGCTGCTTGAAGGCTGTGTGGCCTGGTTGGAATGCAGGCTGATCCCCGAACCACGCAACCAGCAGCTGTACGACCTGTTCATCGGCGAGGTGGTCGCCGCCTGGGCCGATACGCGGGTGTTCGCGGACGGCCACTGGCGGTACGACGACAGCAGCGATCCAGCGCTGCGCACCCTGCACTACGTGGCTGGCGGGCATTTCTTCGCCATCGGGGAAGCGTTTGAGACGCAGGCCCTGCCCCCGCTGCGCTGACACCGTCATGGCAAGGCGGCCAAGGGCCCGCGTCTCAGTGGCTCGGCATCACAGGAACTCAGCGACCAAGGCGTCGGGGCGCTGGTCCAGTGGCAGATCGCTCGCCAAGGTGAAGTCGGTGAAGTCAAATCCCGGCCCGACCGTGCACCCCACCAGGACGTAATCGCCCAAGCTACGCGCGGCTTGCCAGGCATCGGCAGGCACGGTGCGTACGGGCAATACGTCGCCGCCGACCTCTGTTGCGCTTGCCGACACCGGCCCGAGCAGCCAGCGCAGCACCTCTGGCTGCCCGCGCGGCAGCACGCGCAGTTCCAGCGGTCCGCCTTCGTAGTGGTGCCAGACCTCGTCCGCCCCACGCACGCGGTGCCAGCGGCTCACGGCGCCTTGGGGCAGCAGGAAGAAGATGGTGGTCAAGGCCCGACGCACGGCACCATCTCCACGGTGGATCTGCTCGCCAGAGCGGAACACCTCGCGGTAATACCCGCCCTCGGGATGCGGCTGCAGGCCGAGACGATCGATCAGGACCTGGACGCGTTCAGAAGAAGCCATGTCGTCGGGCATTTGCCTTGTGTTTGCGTTGCATGGGCCTGCGTGTCCGTGTCCGCACGCGAGGCCGAGGCTCAAGCCTTCACGGTGACCTTCTTGAACTTGCGCTTGCCGACCTGCAGCACGTAGACGCCCGCGCCCAGCTTGAGGCCCTTGTCGCTGACAGTGTTGCCGTCCACGCGCACGCCGCCACCGTCGATGAGGCGATTGCCTTCCCCGGACGAGGCCACCAGGCCCGCCTGCTTGAGCAAGGCGGCAATGCCCACGGCCACGCCGCCGTCCAGGACCAAGGTCTGCTCTTCGACCTCGTCAGGAATGCCGCCCTTGCTGCGGTTGATGAAATCCTGCTCCGCGGCTTCGGCTGCCTGTACGCCGTGGAAACGCGTGGTGATTTCCTTGGCCAGCATCACCTTGGCGTCCTTGGGGTTACGGCCGGCTTCGACATCCTGTTTCAGCGCGGCGATCTCGGCCAGGGACTTGAAACTCAGCAACGTGTACCAGTCCCACATCAGCACGTCGCTGATGGACAGCACCTTGGCATACATGGTGTTGGCGTCCTCGCTGATGCCGATGTAGTTGTGCTTGCTCTTGGACATCTTGTCCACGCCATCCAGGCCGACCAACAGCGGCATGGTCAAGATGCACTGCGGCTCCTGCCCATGTTCCTGCTGCAAGTGGCGGCCCATGAGCAGGTTGAACTTCTGGTCGGTGCCGCCGAGCTCCAGGTCGGCCTTGAGGGCCACCGAGTCGTAGCCCTGCATCAGCGGATACAGGAACTCATGCACGCTGATGGGCGTGCCGGCCTGGTAGCGCTTGGTGAAGTCGTCGCGCTCCATCATGCGCGCCACGGTGTACTTGGCGGCGAGCTGGATCATGCCCATGCTGCCCAGGGGCAGGCACCACTCGCTGTTGTAGCGGATCTCGGTGCGTTGCGGGTCCAGCACCAGGCTGGCCTGCTTGTAATAGGTCTCGGCATTGGCCTTGATCTGCTCGGACGTGAGCGGCGGGCGCGTGCTGTTGCGGCCCGACGGATCGCCGATCAGGCTGGTGAAATCCCCGATCAGAAAGATCACCTGGTGCCCCAGGTCCTGGAGTTGGCGCAGTTTGTTGAGCACCACGGTGTGGCCCAGGTGGATGTCGGGCGCGGTGGGGTCCAGGCCAAGCTTGATGCGCAGCGGGGTATGCGTGGCCTCCGAGCGGGCCAGCTTCTTGATCCAGTCATCCTCAGGTATCAACTCCTCGCAGCCGCGCCGGGTCACGGCCAGCGCCTCACGCACGCGATCGGTAACGGGGAAAGGAGCGGCGGGAGAAGATGTGTTCATAGGGAATTTTCTACACCCCGGCTCTGAGGGGTCGATATACACTCATCGCGCGCCTCAACGGGGCGCTCCGGGCAGACCTGAGGGCGCGCAAAACTGGACAAGCGGCTGATTTTACGTGCCGCCACCGTTCGTTTCCGCCGTGACCGTTCGCTGACACGGCAGGACTGGCCCACCGCTTGCTTGAACCTTCGTGCCCCTTTTTTTTGGCTGCTCCGCCGCTCTGCCTCCGATGACTTCTGTTTCCCCATCCGCCGCGCCATCCCCGCTGCAAGGACTGCTCCGGACCCTGCGCATCCACGCGCGGCTGAAGGCGCGCCGCTTGCGCAGGCGCGTGCGGCACGATCTGCGGCCCCTGCTGCTGGGTCTGGGGCTGGTCAGCATCGGCCTGGGCGCTGGCGCGTATGCGGTGGCGGCCGTGGTGGTGTCATTCGCCCCTGATCCGGCCCGACTCCCCGTGCAGGAAGTGCGCGCGGAAGTCCAGGCCCTGCCTTTCATTTCACCCTTCGCCGCGCCGGAGGCGTCCTCGCCCCTGGCCCCGGTTGATCGGACGAGCACCCAACCTTCCGAACTGGACACCGGCTACCGCTTCAGCCTCTACCGATCCGAACTCTCCCGCGCACAAGACACGGCCGAAGGCCTGCTGTACCGCCTGGGCATCCATGACCCGCAAGCTGCAGGTTTTTTGAAGCGGGACATCCTGACGCACCGCCATCTACTGGGGCGCACGGGACGGCTACTGAGCGTGGAAGCCACCGAACGCAATACCTTGCTCAAGCTCACCGCCCGCTGGAGCCCCAGCGACGATGGCAGCTTCGAGCGCCTGATCATCGAGCGCACGGACGACGGTTTCAGCTCCCGCATGGAAAAGGCCATGCTGACGGCCTCGCTGCGCATGGCCAGCGGGGTGATTGACAGCTCGCTCTTCGCCTCGACCGACCAGGCCGGCATACCCGACGCGGTGGCCGTTCAATTGGCGGAGATTTTTTCGGCCGACATCGATTTTCACAGCGATTTGCGTCAGGGTGACCGTTACGCCGTGGTCTACGAAATGCTGGAAGGCGACGGCGAACCGCTGCGCGCGGGTCGGGTGCTGAGCGCCGAATTCATCAACGCGGGCAAGTCCTACCAGGCCGTCTGGTTCACCGAACCGAACGCGGACCAACCCGTGCCCCTGGTAGTGGGCCAGCCCACCCAGACCACGGGACGCAGCGGGTACTACAACCTGGACGGCCAAAGCCTCAAGCGCGCCTATCTGGCTTCACCGCTGGCCTTCTCGCGCGTCACCAGCGGCTTTCGCATGCGTTTTCACCCCATCCTCAAGACCTGGCGTGCGCACCTGGGTGTGGACTACGCGGCCCCCATCGGCACGCCGGTGCGCGCCGTCGGCGACGGGGTGGTGGAGTTCGCGGGCGAGAAGGGTGGCTACGGCAAGGTCGTGATCCTGCGGCACCGCAACGGCCACCAGACCCTGTACGCCCATCTGAGCCGCATACTCGTGCGGCACGGCCAGCGCATAGAACAGGGTAAGACCCTGGCGGCCAGCGGCGCCACCGGTTGGGCCACGGGTCCCCATCTGCACTACGAGTTCCGCATCAACGGCCGGCATCAGAATCCCTTGCTGATCGTGCGCCGCAGCGAGGCGGCTCCGCCGGTTTCCGCTGCGAACCGACCCGCCTTCAACCAACTCGCCCATCAGGCGCGACTGCAACTGGCCTCGGCCCAGCTGCTCGCCTCGCGTTGAACCGGCCAGCGTTCTTCTGAACATGCCTCCTCTTTTCATCGGCCTGATGTCGGGCACTTCGCTCGACGGCGTGGACGGCGTGCTGGCGCAAATCCAGGCCGATGCCGGAACGGCCCCGGTGCGCGTGCTGAGCCATGCGGCCCGTCCCTTGCCTGACACGCTGGCTGCCGAGCTGCTGGCGCTGAATACCCCGGACGGACGTGACGAATTGCACCGCGCGGCGCTGGCGGCGAATGCACTGGTGCGGATCTACGCCGCCGTGGTGGACGACCTGCTTCGGGCAACGGGCGTGGCGCGCGAGGCCGTGCGCGCCATCGGGGCGCACGGTCAAACCGTGCGGCATCAACCCGGCCCCCGGCATGAAGGTGCTGGCGGCACTGGCTACACGCTGCAGCTCAACAACCCGGCTCTACTGGTCGAACTCACGGGCATCACCGTGGTGGCGGACTTCCGCAGCCGCGACGTGGCCGCAGGCGGGCAGGGCGCGCCACTGGTGCCGGCCTTTCACCAGGCAGTCTTCGGGCGCGGCATCGGCACTGGCGAGTCCGTGGCGGTGCTCAACATCGGCGGCATGGCCAACCTCAGCCTGCTGCAAGGCGAGGCCGTGGGCGGGTTCGACTGCGGCCCCGGCAACGCCCTGCTCGATGCCTGGTGCCAGTTGCATCAGGGCGAGCCCTATGACGCCGGGGGACGCTGGGCAGCGAGCGGCCAGGTGAACGCCGCGCTGTTGCGGGACCTGCTGGATGAACCCTACTTCCAGCAGTCGCCGCCCAAAAGCACAGGCCGCGACCTGTTCCATTCGCATTGGCTTCAGGCAAAGCTGGCACCGCACCTCCAAGTCACGCCCGTGGATGTGCAGGCCACGTTGACCGAACTGACGGCGCTCAGCTGTGCCACGGACCTGCTGCGTCACGCGCCGACCTGCCGCACCCTGTACGTCTGCGGCGGCGGCGCGCTCAACGACACACTGATGCAAGGCCTGCGCACCCACCTGCCCGGCATGACAGTGAGCAGCACCGACGCTGCGGGTCTGCCACCGCTGCAGGTGGAGGCTGCCGCCTTTGCCTGGCTGGCGCGTCAATGCCTGGCGGGCGAAACAGGCAACCTGACCCGCGTCACCGGCGCGCGTCAAGCGCGCGTGCTGGGCGCCATTTATCCGGTCTGAGGTCGTGGGCGAGGCCGAGGCCATTGAGCCACTGGGCTGCGCACTGGGCGCGTGCGCCTACTCCAGCTCGGCCGCAGGGTCCTGCTTGCGCGTTGCGGCGGCCTCGGCACCCGACAACTGCCAGAAGATTGCGGCAGATGCGATGGTGATCAGGCCCATGCAGATGAAGGTGCCACGGAAGGCCGGCAGCGCGGCTGCGGCTTCCACATTCCCGAAATAGGCGGTGAAGGCAGCCAGCACCGCCCCCGCGGCCGCCACGCCCATGCCCATGGCCAGCATCTGGACCATGGACAACAGGCTGTTGCCGCTGCTCGCCATCGCCGGGCCGAGGTCCTTGAGCGTGAGCGTGTTCATGGCCGTGAACTGGACGGAGTTGACGGCGCCGAAGACCATGAGCTGCGCGATGCGCAGCCACAAGGGCTGGTCCAAGGCGGTCAAGGCAAAACTGGCGGTGGCCAGCCCAACCAACAAGGTGTTGAGCACCAGCACGCGGCGGTAGCCGAAGCGGGTGATCAGCCAGGTTCCGGGACGTTTCATGGACATGCTGGCCAGGGTGACAGGCAGCATCATCAAGCCTGCGTGCAGCGGCGAGTAGCCCAGGGTGACCTGCATCAGCAGCGGAATCATCAAGGGCATGCACGCACTACCCAGGCGTGAGAACAGATTGCCCAGCAGGCCGATGCGCAGGGACGCCACGCCGAACAAACGGGGGGAGAACAGCGGATCAGGGCGCCGCAGCGCGTGCATCCAGTACGCGGCGAGGCTGGCCAGACCGAAGATCATCAGCACCAGCACGCTGGCTTGGCGCAAGCCCAGACCCGACAGGCCGTCCAGCGCGAGGGAGATCGTCACCATGCCGAAGGCCAGCAGCAGGTAGCCGGTCAAATCGAAGCGGGCCAAGGTGGCCTCTCGCAAAACGGGCATGTAGCGCAGGGTGGCCAGCCCCCCAATCAGACCCACGGGCAGATTGATCAGGAAGATCCAATGCCAGGTCGCGACCTCGACGATCCAGCCACCCAGCGAAGGGCCGAGCAGCGGACCGATGAGTCCGGGTATGGCGACGAAGCTCATGGCTTGCAGAAAGCGCTCGCGCGGAAACGTCTTGAGTACCGCGAGCCGACCCACGGGCAGCAACAAAGCGCCGCCCAGCCCCTGCAGCACGCGCGCGGCCACCAGCAAGCCCAGGCTGTCGGCCGTCGCGCACAGCAGAGAGCCGGCGGAAAACAGCGCGATGGCGCCCAGGAACACGGGACGCACGCCGAAACGGTCCGCCAGCCAGCCCGATGCCGGGATCAGCATGGCCATGGTCAGCGAATAGGCCACGATCACGGACTGCATGCGCAAGGGGCTTTCGCCCAAGCTGCGCGCCATGGCGGGCAAGGCCGTGTTGACGATGGTCGCATCCAGCGTCTGCATGAAAAACCCCACCGCCACCAGCCACAGCAAAGCGCGCAGCTCACCTTCCGAGGGCGCAGCGGCGGTGTGTGTTGCGTTCATGGAGAGATCAAGACCAGGAAAGGAAGCCGGCGGCCACGCGGCGGACAGCAAAAAGCCACCCGAAGGTGGCCTGCTTGGCGAATCAACGGCCGTCGAGGCTTACACCGAGAAGCTCGATCCGCAACCGCAGGTGGTGGTGGCGTTCGGATTCTTGATGACGAACTGCGCGCCTTGCAGATCTTCCTTGTAGTCAATCTCGGCGCCCAGCAGGTATTGGTAGCTCATCGCATCGATCAGCAGGGACACACCGTTCTTGGTCATCGTGGTGTCGTCCTCGTTGGCCACCTCGTCGAAGGTAAAGCCATACTGAAAGCCGGAGCACCCACCGCCTTGCACGAAGACGCGCAGTTTCAGATCCGGATTGCCTTCCTCGGCGATCAGGTCAGCCACCTTGGCCGCCGCGCTGTCGGTGAAGAGTATGGGCGCGGGCATCTCGCTCACGGCTGCGGTTTGGACGGATTCGGCTACGGCGCTCATGGCAAACTCCTTCAAACAGGATGTTCGTTGACTGGGAAGGCGATACTACACCCAACGATGATCACACACTGGGCCCGGAGCACAAACCCGTACCGCCAGTGACGCCTTCACCTGCTCCCCCTTGCGACGCGGGATCAGTTGCCTGAAGCGGCGGCGAGCTTGAGCGCGGGTTTGTCTTCCAGCATGGACGGCGTCGGACGCAGCATGCCCGCGATGATGGCACCTTGGTGCATTTCCAGAGCGGTGTAGAAGACATCGCCTTCGATGCGCGCCTTGGGTTGCAACTCCAGCATCAGGCGCGCGTAGACGGGCCCCTTGATCGTGCCGTTGACGATCACATGGTCCGCATGCACCTCACCAATGATGGACGCAGTTTCGGAAATCACCAGGATGCTGCTGTCTTCCTCGCGGGCGCGCACATCGCCGACGATGGTGCCATCCACGCGCAGGCCGTCGCGAAAACGCACATGACCTTCAACGTGGTTGCCATCCGCGATGAGACTGCGGATGGCCGGGGGTTTTTGCTTGCTGAACATGGGAACAACTTTCTACACAGAACCTCGGAATGCATCGATTGCCGCGCGGGCCGGCGAGCACATCCTTGCAAATTCAGATTACAACTTGACGGACTGCTCCGCGCGCACTGCGTCGCCTTGCATGACCTTGGCGCTGATACTCCTGATCTCGGTGTCAGGTGGCAACTGGAAGGTGCCCTCTGCCCGCGCATACTGACGCAGGCGTATCGGTTGCGCACCCTGCGGCAGGGGCGCCGACCATGGTCGGCCCGACTGCACACCAATGAACAGCACTTCCAACTGTCCACTGAACTCCCGCGCATTCTTCTGCGGCTGGATCACCAGCACCTGCCACTTCACCTGCTGCCCCTGCCCATCCTGCTGCACCACGGCCTGCAGGCCACGGATGGCGAGGGACTCCCCCCCGCCTTCGGTCGGAATGAGGCGCTCAAAGAAGCCCAAATCATCACGCAAGCGCTGATTATCCGCTTCCAACTGCTTGTTGAGTTCAGTCAAGCGTGCCTGCGCGGCTTGCTCTGCCGCCATCAGCATGGAAGCTGTGTTCGCCTTGGCGAGGGCCTCGTCGCGCTCGTCTTTCATGGTGCGGGCTTGGCGTCGCAACTCGGAGAGCTGCTGTTCGAGCTTCTCCACGTAACCCACGCTGCTGCCCTCGATGCCAGCGATGTCGCGGCCAAACTCGAAGGCCCATAGGCCGATTGCCGCGCAAAAGCCCATGGTCACGGCGATGATCACCCAGCGCACAGGCCAGGGCATCGCACTGCGCACGGACATGCGTGGGGCGCTCACCGTCAGACGCCGAAGTAGCAGACGCATTCGCATAGGGGCAAAAGTCTAGCAGCCAGGCAGAGAAAAAGGCCGGCGGATTGAAGCCCGCTCGGCCTTTACATTGCAACATTTTGTCAGGTCAACGACGCGTGCATGAAGAAGCGCGACATCCAGCTTGGAGGTGGCTTGATCCATTGCGATGCAACCTGGCGAAATGCCGATTCCACGTTGCCACACCAACCCCCATATAGGGATGGGGGCATGGGCAGCGCATGAACGCAATCAGCGCTTGCTGAACTGCTTGCGACGACGGGCGGAGTGCAGACCGACCTTCTTACGCTCCACTTCGCGGGCGTCGCGGGTCACGAAACCGGCTTGCGACAGCGCGGGCTTGAGCGACGCGTCGTAGTCGATCAGCGCGCGCGTGATGCCGTGGCGGGTCGCGCCAGCTTGTCCGGACTCGCCGCCGCCATGTACGTTGACCTGGATGTCGAAGGTTTCGGCATGGTTGGTCAGCATCAGCGGTTGCTTGGCGATCATGATGGAGGTTTCACGGCCGAAGTACTCGGCGATGTCCTTGCCATTGACCGTGATCTTGCCGGAGCCCTTCTTCAGGAACACGCGCGCGACGCTGGACTTGCGACGGCCCGTGCCATTGTTCCATTCACCAATCATTTCGGACTCCTTCAGATGGCCAGCGGCTTGGGTTGCTGCGCGCTGTGCGGATGCTCGGCGCCGCCGTAGACCTTGAGCTTCTTGATCATGGCGTAGCCCAGCGGGCCCTTGGGCAGCATGCCCTTGACGGCCTTCTCCAGCGCGCGGCCGGGATGCTTGGCCTGCGAGTCGCGGAAGCTGGTGGCGGTGATGCCGCCCGGGTAACCCGAGTGGCGGTAATAGATCTTGTCGAGCGACTTGTTGCCCGTCACGCGCAGACGGGCTGCGTTGATGACGACAATGAAATCACCGGTATCGACGTGAGGCGTGTAGATGGCCTTGTGTTTGCCGCGCAGACGGAGTGCCACTTCGCTGGCGACACGTCCGAGCACCTTATCGGTGGCGTCAATCACAAACCACTCGTGCTTCACGTCAGCGGGCTTGGCGCTGAACGTAGTCATGAGTTTTCTCTTTCCAGAGGATGGTTTGGCGGGCTCTTTTCCACGGTCGGTGCTCCTCTTGAGGGGGCCTCTTAGGTGGTGATATCAAAGCCAAGGCGACGCACGAATGTCTGCGTGCGCAGATATTGCTGAATCAGGCGTTGCCTTGACCGTCTTCGCCGCGGAGCCACAAAAGCGCTGCGAAGCCTGCCATTATACAAATTCCTTGCCCGCCGGGCAGTTAACATCGGATGGCCATGTTCAGCTACCGCCACGCCTTCCATGCCGGCAACCATGCCGATGTCCTCAAACACAGCACACTGATCGCGATCACGCGGCATCTCACGCAAAAAGACACGGCACTCACCGTCATCGACACCCATGCCGGCGCGGGCCTGTACCGACTGGACGGCGACTACGCCCAGACCAGCGGTGAGGCCGCCTTTGGGATTGCCAAGCTCATGGATGTTGGCGCCCACTCTCTGCCTGAACTTTTGCAGGACTACCTGTCCTTGATTGTCGCGTTCAACCCGGGTGCCGCCTACGCCCAATCCTCCACGCCCAAGGTCTACCCGGGTTCGCCCTTCATCCTCCATCGCCTGCTGCGTGAACAGGACCGGCTCAAGCTCTTTGAACTGCACCCCACGGACGGCAAGGCCCTGGCGGCCAACATCGCTCAATTGGACGCGGACCGGCAGATCGCCGTGCTGCGGGAAGACGGTTTCGGTTGCGTCCCCAAGTTCCTGCCCCCGCCCTCGCGGCGTGCCCTGCTGCTGTGCGACCCAAGCTACGAAATCAAGACCGACTATGCGCGCGTCGCCGGTCTGCTCGCTGAGGCGCTGAAACGCTTCGCCACGGGTTGTTATGCGATCTGGCACCCCATCATCCCGCGCCCCGAGGCGCATGAACTGCCCCGCCGCCTGCGTACCCTGAGCAACCAGGCCGGCAAACCCTGGCTCCATGCAACGCTCACCGTCAAGTCCGGGAAGGACGCCACGGGTCTTCCCGCGAGCGGCATGTTCATCGTCAACCCGCCCCACACCCTGCAAGCGGCCCTGAAAGCGACCTTGCCACAGCTGGTCGAGCTGTTGGGGCAGGACCGTAACGCGGCCTACACCCTGGAAAGCACATCGCACTGAGCGCGCGCCGAAGCTTGTTCAAGGCCCCATCCGCTCGAGCCAGGCGTGATGCGCGGGCTCAGACCAGACCCAGCCGCCGGCAGATCTCCAGCGTGGCCGCGCTCTGATTCATGCTGTAAAAGTGCAGGGCTGGCGCGCCGCCGGCGCGCAGTTGCTCGCAAAGTTCCGTCACCACGTCCAGGCCGAAGGCCTTGATGCTGGCCGTGTCATCGCCATAGCCTTGCAGGCGCAGACGGACCCAGCGCGGAATCTCCGCACCGCAGGCGTCGGAAAAGCGCATGAGCTGGGCGGAACTGGTGATGGGCATGATGCCCGGCACGATGGGCACGGTCACACCCAGCGCGTCGGCGTCCTCCACAAAGCGGAAGTAGGCGTCGGCGTTGTAGAAGTACTGGGTGATGGCCGAATCCGCACCCGCCTTGACCTTGGCCGCGAAGGCCTGCAGGTCGGCCTCGGGCGAGCGGGCCTGCGGATGCACTTCGGGATAGGCCGCGACTTCGACATGGAAATGGTCACCCGTCTCGGCGCGGATGAAGGCCACCAGGTCACTGGCGTAGTGGAACTCGCCACCGGCGCCATATCCACTGGGCAGATCACCACGCAGTGTGACCAAACGCTTGACACCCATGCCCTTCAACGCGGCCAGGTTCTCGCGCATGGTGGCCTGGGTGGCACCGATGCAGGAGATGTGCGAGGCCGCGTCCCGACCCTCGGCCATGATTTCCTTCACGGCGGCAAAGGTGCCTTCCTGCGTGGAGCCGCCCGCGCCGTAAGTGACCGAGCAAAATTCGGGCTGCAAGGCATACAGCTGCTGGCGCACGGCGCGCAACTTCTCGACGCCCTCGGGCGTCTTGGGCGGAAAAAACTCGATGCTCAGAGGCAAGGATTGCGGTTTTGTTTGTTCGCTCATGCGAGCCTCACGGTGATTTGATCGCGTGGATGAAAAATTCGCGGTTGCCGTCGCCCCCGGAGATCGTTGAGTCAAACCAGTCGCGCACCTGCAGCCCCAGTGCTTCGCAGGCTGCGCGCAGGCGTTGCTCCACCAGCGGGTACATGGCGGCATCGCGCACGATGCCGCCCTTGCCGACCTGACCGGGCTGCAGCTCGAACTGCGGCTTGACCAGCGTCAGAAGCACACCACCCGCCTTTAGCCAAGGCACGACGGCCGGCAACACCAGGGTCTGCGAGATGAAGGACAGGTCACCCACCAGCAGGTCGAAACCGTCCGCCGGCGCAACGCCGTCCAGGGCAGCGGCCACGGCGGCGGCATCGCGGGCATTCAAGCTTTCGATGCAGACCACCCGCGCGTCCTCGCGCAAGCTTGGATGCAACTGCGCCTGGCCCACGTCCAACCCCACCACTTGCGCCGCGCCCGCTTGCAGCAGGCAGTCGCTGAAGCCACCGGTGGACTGGCCCAGGTCAAGGCAAGTCCATCCTGCAAGCTTCAGGTCGATGTGCTTCAGCGCGCCTTCGAGCTTGAGCCCGCCGCGCGAGACGTAGCGGGCCTCCGCATCGTCCAGCAGACGCAGCTCCGCGTTGTGGGGCACCTCGTCCCCATTCTTCGCGACGCGCCGCCATTCCTCGCCCTGGCGCCACTCCACGCCCCCCGCGATCAGGCGCTGGGCCTGAGAGCGGGTGCTGGCAAGTTGACGCTGGACCAGGAGCTGGTCGATGCGCATCAATAGCGGTAGGTGTCGGGCTTGTACGGACCCTGCTTCGGCACGCCGATGTAGGCGGCCTGCTCGTCCGTCAGCTCGGTCAGCATCGCGCCGACCTTCTTCAGGTGCAGGCGTGCCACCTTCTCGTCCAGGTGCTTGGGCAGCACATAGACCTGGCCCGGCGTGTACTTCTGCGGCTGGGTATAGAGCTCGATCTGCGCGATGGTCTGGTTGGCGAAAGAGCTGGACATCACGAAGCTGGGATGGCCCGTGCCGCAGCCCAGGTTCACCAGGCGGCCCTTGGCCAGCATGATGATGCGCTTGCCGTCCGGGAAGATCACATGGTCGACCTGGGGCTTGATTTCCTCCCACTTGTACTTCTCGATCGAGGCGATGTCGATCTCGTTGTCGAAGTGGCCGATGTTGCAGACGATGGCCTGGTCCTTCATCTTGACCATGTGGTCGTGCGTGATGATGGACTTGTTGCCCGTGGTCGTCACGAAGATGTCGGCCTTGTCGGCGGCGTACTCCATGGTCACGACCTTGTAGCCTTCCATCGCCGCCTGCAGGGCGTTGATGGGGTCGATCTCGGTCACCCACACTTGGGCGGAGAGCGCGCGCAGGGCCTGGGCCGAGCCCTTGCCCACGTCACCGTACCCGGCCACCACGGCCACCTTGCCGGCGATCATCACGTCTGTGGCGCGCTTGATGCCATCCACCAGCGATTCACGGCAGCCGTAAAGGTTATCGAACTTGCTCTTGGTCACCGAGTCGTTCACGTTGATGGCGCGGAAGGGCAGCGTGCCCTTGGCACTCATTTCCTTCAGGCGGTGCACGCCGGTGGTCGTCTCTTCGGTCACGCCGATGATCTGGCTGGCCTTGCGGGTGTACCAGGTCGGGTCCACGGCCAACTTCGCCTTGATGGAGGCAAACAGGCAGGTTTCTTCTTCGCTGGTGGGCTTGCTGATGACCGACGGATCCTTCTCGGCCTTCTGACCCAGGATCATCAGCAGCGTGGCATCGCCGCCATCGTCGAGGATCATGTTCGGGCCTTCGTCCGGACTGCCCTTGGGGCCAAACTCGAAGATGCGGTGGGTGAAGTCCCAATACTCGGCCAGGGTTTCGCCCTTGTGCGCGAACACCGGCGTGCCCTTTTCCACCAGCGCGGCGGCGGCGTGGTCCTGCGTGGAGAAGATGTTGCACGAGGCCCAGCGCACGCTGGCACCCAGCGCCTGCAGCGTTTCCACCAGCACGGCGGTCTGGATGGTCATGTGGATGCTGCCCGTGATGCGCGCACCCTTGAGCGGCTGGCTCTTGGTGAACTCTTCACGGATGGCCATCAGGCCAGGCATCTCGGTTTCGGCGATCTTGATTTCCTTGCGCCCCCAGGCGGCAAGGGACAGGTCACGGATGGCGTGATCGTGGGCGGGTTTGACGACGGCATTCATGGTGAACTCCAAAGCTGTAGCGGTTGAACACCACCGGAGTTGCCGCGCGCGTGGAAGACCTCACCTCACGACGACCGGTGGGTGAGCGCAGTTGGAAGGCAGGGCCTGCCGCCCTGGGGTTCGAGCCTCACCGCTGGGCCTGCCAGGCAGGCGCAAGGGCTGCAACGCTCCTCGAACGGTTGAGATTGTAGCGCGCTGGCGTATGAACACCACCCGGTTCACAGCGCGGCTGGACGGTGCATCGGCTGCGCTTTCCAGCCACAAACGGCGGGTGGGTGCTAGCTGGCCTGCATCTCAAAGGCATTCAGGGTCATGGCCACGAATGCGTAGTACCCCACGATGCCGACCAGCTCAACAAGACCACGCTCACCCAGCTGTCTCAACCCCTGCGCGTACAGCTCAGGCGATATACGATTCTTGCGCAGGAGTTCCTCGGCCAAGGCGTGGATCAGCTGCTGGCGTGGGGTGCTCAGGGCGGGCTGGTCGCCTTGGCGAATGAGGGCGATGTCGTCGGCGGAGATACCCACGCTGGCCGCTATGGGTTCATGGATTTGCTGCTCAGCCAGGCAATCGAAGTGCGCGGCGACGGTGAGGATCAGTAGTTCCGACTCGACCCGCTCGAACTGGGTCTGGTAACGACAGAAGGCGCCCAATTTCTCGGCGCGCGTGGCCAGGGAGGGGCTGTGCATCCAGGCCAGAAAGGGGCCGTCGAGACTGCCGCGCGTGGCGAGGATCGACTCGTAGACAGCCCGTTGCGCACCATCGAACGAGTCTGGCGCGGGCAGGGGAAGGCGGGATTTCATGGGAAGAATATTCGACGGGTCTAAGCGCAAGCGCTGCCTTGCGCCGTCACCAACCTCGTCCCTGGATGAGAACGAGGCCAGCAACGCGCAAGCAAGCTCCCTCAGGAAGTCAAGGCGGTGAAATTGAAGGATTTGACGATGGTTTTCCAAAGCGTCAGATCGGCCTTGAGGCGCTTGTCGAGCTCGTCTGGCGTGGACCAGCGCAATTCGAGCCCTCGTTCGTCCATGGCCCTGACGAGGGCAGGGTCACTCAGCGCCGTCTTCAAGGCCTTGCTCAGGAGCTGAACCTTGGCCGCGGGGGTATTAGTCACGACGAAAAAACCGAACCAATCGTTGATCACGATGCCACGGTAGCCCTGCTCGACGAAGGTCGCCACCTCCGGCGTGAAGCGGCTGCGCTGGGCGCCGGTGGTGGCCAGCACGCGGCACTTGCCGCTGCCCATGTGGGGAATGAAGTCACCCAGCGGCGCGCAGACCGCCGCGATCTGCCCCCCGATCATGTCGCTGATGGCCGGGGTGGTGCCGCGGAACGGCACATGCGTGAGCTCGACGCCCGCGGCGCGCGCCGCCATGCTCCCAACAAAATGAGGCGTCGACCCCGCCGCGGGCGAGCCGAAGTTCGCGACCACGGGGTTGGCCTTGCACCATGCAAAGAACTCGGGCATGGTCTTCACGCTGGCGGGGACCATGGGCCCCACCGCGAAAGCCAGATCGAACACGGCGGCCATGGACACGGGGATGAAATCCGCCTGCGGGTCGTATGGCAGTCGGGTGTAGGTGTGCGGATAGATGCCCATCATGGGCATGGGCGTGAGCAGGATGGTGTTGCCATCCGCCGGCGCCGTCTTGACCGCGCTGACCGCGATCTGGCTGGCGGCGCCGACCCGGTTCTCGACGATCACGCTGCGCGCGTAGGCTGGCGCGATGCTTTCCGCGACGCGTCGCGCCAGCAGATCCACCAGCGTTCCTGGTGGCGGGCCGATGACGATCTTGGCCAACTCGGCTGGGTTCCCGACGCTCTGGGCCGAAACCAGAGGCCAGCTGCCGGCGGCCAGCGTGCCTACCGCCAACTGAAGCAGCCGACGGCGTTGATGAATCTGGGTCTTGTCCATGGTTGTCTCCTAGGGTTTCAGGGTGAAGCTCAATGCGCGACGACCGTCTGGAGAAAGGTGCCGACGGTTTCGGTGAACAGCACGGGCGCCTGGACGTTGCCCAGATGGGCGACGCCGGGCAGCACGACCAGGCGCGCGTTCGGCATCTGCGCGGCGAGGCGCGCGCCGGCGTCGGGCGGGGCCGCCGCGTCCAGTTCCCCGGCGATCACCAGCGTGGGCGCACCGACGACGTGCAATCGATCCAGGTGGTCCAGCCCCTGGATCGCCCGGATGGCGCTGATGTAGCCTTCGGCGGAGGTGCTGGTGATCTGCCCGGCGATCCATCGCAGCGTCCAGGGCGAGGTTTGAGCGAACGTGGGCGGAAACCAGCGCTCCAGAATGGAGGGGACCTGGGCGGGAAGCCCCTGCGCCGCAGCTTGCGCGCAACGTTGGGCCCAGATCGCGCGCAATGGCTCGGGCGTCCGCGCGCTGGTGTGGGCCAGCACCAGCGCCAGACAGCGCTCGGGGTAGGCCAGGGCGTAGGCCTGGGCCACCATGCCGCCCAGTGACAGGCCCACCAGCGCGGCGCGCTGGACACCCAAGTCGTCGAGCACCAGGGCCACCTGGCGCGCATGGTCCGCCAGGGTCAAGACGCCCTCGATCCGTGGACTGCGCCCGTGCCCGGGCAGGTCAATGGTGATCACGCGCATGCGCGTGGCCCAGACAGGGATCTGCGCGCGCCAGAGCTCACCGTGGGTGGCCAGCGCATGCAGCAGAACCAGGGCGGGTGCATGCTCCGGTCCGCTGACTTGGTGGTGCAACGATGCCTGGCTCATGCTCGCGCTCCGACGTCCCAGCGTCCCAGTCCGATGCCGGTGTACCAGTTGGGAATGGGCTTGTAGTAGAGCGGTTCGAACTGGCCACCCAGCGCCACGCCGTGCGCCATCAACCAGGTGCGCACTTCCTCCGCGCCGTTGCCCGCCTCGTTCACATGATGGGTTGCGTAAGCCAGCAGCGCGTCGTCATCGTTCGCCGCCAGGAGGCGCAGAAACTCGCGGTCGAAGCGCTCGTTGACCAGGCCCATGCGAGGTGTGGCGATGTCGTGGCTCAGGCCCCCGGTCGCAAGCACCGAGACGCGTCGGCAACCCGGGTAGGCACGCAGGGCGCGCCCGAGAAAACGCCCCCATTGCAACGCCCGCCGCATCGAAGGCAGCGGGGGCTGCACGCAGTTGATCATCACCGGCACGACGTTCACGTGCTGCGCCAAACCCGCCAGATGCAAGGGCGCCAGGGTCGCGTGGTCGAGGATCAATTCCATCGAAAACGCCGGATCAAAGTCCTGGTCCAGGGCCTGACGGACCAAGTAACTGCCCAGCTCTGCATCACCGTTCAGCGTGCGCCGGTCCAGCTTGAGCCAGTGCTCCACCGGCGTCTCGTAGACATTGGCCGCGCCGATGCAGACGGCTGGCAGGTTATCGAGAAAGAAGTTGTGCATGTGGTCGTCGGAGATGACGACCACCACCTCCGGATCGGCCTGCAAGATGCTCTCCCCCAACTCGCGGAAGGTTGCGAAGATCCGTTCACGATCCTCGTCCGCGATGGCGTCCGGAAAATTGATCATCACCGGCGTGTGGCTGGTGGCGTGGATGGAAACAATCTCAGCCATGGGAGGGATGCTCCTTCGTGGGGACGGCGGCGCGCAGGGACTGCACGAAGGTGGCTTCTGGAATGCGCAGGCCCAGGCAGTGGGCCCTGAGCAGCAGGGGGTTGACCCCGGCGTGGTACATCGCGCCAATGTCGTTGTCGCGGATGGCCGCCTTGCGCTCCGGGGGCAAGGGGATGTCGGCCATGTAGGCATCCGGATCGGCGAGGTAGCGCTGCAGGTCACTGCTGACATGGTGGATGTCGTAGAGCACCCGGTTCATCCAGTAGGCCTCGGGCGTGGGCATGGGCTGACGCCAGTTGCTGCTGCTCATGCCGGACTCCTGGATTGCAGCTGACGGGCCAGCCAGTCGACGATGGTGGGCAAGGTCTGCGGGGTCAAGCCCATGTGCCCACCCGGGAACATGCGGACCGATTTGGGCCAACCGTGATCGAGCAGCAGCTCGATGTCCGCCACCGGACATTGCTTGTCCTCCTTGCCGTTGACCAGCAGCAAGGGAGCACAGGGGCGGTCCAGCAGGCCCTGGTCCAGCAAGGAGAGACGTCCAAAAGCCTGGACATACTCCTCGTCGTTGCGGGCGCCCAGCATGAGACTGCGCGTCTCCACCAGTTCCATCAGATAGCTGTCCGGATACCGGGACGCCTGGACCCATTCGGGCTGGAACATGTGGTGCACACCGCCGCCCCAGTTCACCGCAGCCGTCAGACGCTCGGGCAGAAGATGGGCCAGCTTGGTGGCCCAGTACCCCCCGAAGGAGCGCCCCAGGCAGGCGGGACGTGCGCCATCCAGCGTGTCCTGGGTCGCCAGCCAGTCGAGCACGGTGATGAACTGGCGTTCGGCGTCAGGCACGCCGCGCACCGGGGATTCACCTGTTCCGGCGTTGTCCATGGCCACGGTGGCGATGCCTTGCTCGAGCAGCGCGTCGCAGGCCGCCGTCATCTGCTCCTTGCAAGCGTCCACCCCGCCCCACATCAGTACCACCTTGGGGCGCTCTATCCCTAGCGGTCGCCTCAGCAGGACCACCACGCTGGCGCCTTCTCCCGCCTTGCCCTCGAACGGAATCTCGATGCGCTCAATCGGCTCGCGCCAGTAGCGGCTGGCGGCGATATAGGTTTCACGCTCGGCGACAGCGCAGCGTGCCTTGGCCGGATGGTTGGGGCAGGGAAACCGCCCCATGAAAAACAGTCCGCTGGCCTTCTGAAACAGAGCTGCGGCGGCTTGCCGATCACCCTGGGCTTGCGCTTGGAGGGCCGCCGCGCGAGCCTGTACACCGAGCCCATGCCAATAGTCGCCCCAGCTCTGCCCGTCCAGCCCCGGCACGCCCTCGATGTAGACCGGGCCGTCCTGCAGGCTCAGCGCGTTCATTGGATGAAAGCGGGCCTTCAGGCGCTGATGCATCCATTGCTTGGACTCGGCAAGGGTCTTGGGGCGGTGGGCTGCGCTGGCAACCGGATCGGCGAGGCTCAAGTTGTCGTCTCCGTTGGATGGGAAGCGGGATCACGTGGGGTCATCACGAGCAAAGGCGAACGCCCTGCCCGCGCCTGCGCCCTCAAGGGGTATAGGGTTCACGCATGGTAGGGAAAGGCTGCGACACACGCTGTGCTGGTTGTGTAGCGGAACTTGACTGCGCTTGCGAGGCCCGATCGACCCCGCATGCACATGCGCCAGCCTGTGTCACCGCTCGCGGCGTGACGCCGCCCCACGCATTTGCCCAGGTTTGCGGCCGGTGTTGCCTGGGGAAGCGCCGGGCACCTTCCTCCGTTGACGCGGCAACTCGCCTCTGGGCGTAATCGCAGCCGAACCGGAATCCCGGCTCCGACTTTTCGCCCGCAATCCGTATCCCCAGGAAACAACATGGCCTCGCACAAACCCCTCCAAGCCCTGATCGTCGGTGGAGGCATCGGCGGCATGTCCGCCGCCATCCAGCTCAGCGCCATCGGGCACGAGGTGGACCTGATCGACCTGGACCCTCATTGGCGCGTCTACGGCGCGGGCATCTCCATCACCGGCCCGACCTTGCGTGCCTTCAAGAGCCTCGGCATCCTCGATCAGGTCCGGGCCCTGGCCTTCACGGGTGACGGCATCCAGGTGTGCGACGCGCAGGGCCGCCCCCTGCACATCGTGCCCACGCCCATCGTCACCGACGAGGACATCCCCGGCAGCGGCGGCATCATGCGCCCGCTGCTGCACCGCATCCTCTCCGAGAAGACACGGGCCGCCGGCGCCAAGGTCGGCCTGGGCCTGACGGTGGACCAACTGGAGTCCGACGCCGAAGGCGTGAACGTGCTGTTCTCCGACGGGCGGCGCGCGCGTTACGACCTGGTGATCGGCGCGGACGGCGTCTACTCCCGGGTACGCGGTCTGCTCTTTCCCGCCGCACCTGGGCCCGTGTACACGGGTCAATGCGTCTGGCGCGTGACGGTGCCCCGTCCTCCCGAGGTGACACGGCGCATGTTCTTTCTGGGTGGCCCGCTCAAGGTCGGGCTGACCCCGGTCTCAGGCGATCGGATGTACATGTTCGCGCTGGAAACCGGCCCCAAGCGACCCGTGATGCGGGATGCGGAATTGCTGTCGGAGTTGCGGCGGCTGTTGAAGGACTACGGTGGCATCGTGGGGGATGTGCGGGACGGATTGAGCGAAGGTGCCGGCATTGTCTTGCGCCCCCTGGAGGGTTTTCTCCTGCCGCGCCCCTGGGAACTGGGACGGGTGATCCTGATTGGGGACGCGGCGCATCCCACCACGCCCCAGCTGGCGTCCGGAGCGGGCCTGGCCGTGGAAGACGCCCTGGTGCTGGGCGAGGAACTGGGCAAACACGCCACGGTGGAGCAGGCCTACGCCGGGTTCATGGCGCGGCGCTATGAGCGCTGCCGCCTGGTGGTCGAAAACTCGCTGGAAATCGGCCGCCGTGAACAGACCCGCGCACCGATCGAGCAGCAGGCCGAACTGGTGGAACAATCACTGCGCGTGCTGGCCGCCCCGATTTGAAGCCGGCCAGCGCGGCACCGTCTCAGTGGGCGACTTGGCGCTGGTTGCGAAATTCGCGCGGACCGATACCGTAGGCCGCCTTGAAGGCCCGGCTGAAATGAGAGACATTGCTGAAACCCCAGGTGTAGGCGATTTCACTGATGGATCGGGCACTCAGCGTCGGCTCTTCCAGATCCCGGCGGCACAGCTGCAAGCGCTGCTTCCAGACCCACTTCATCAAGGTTTCGCCATCCTTCTCGGCGAACAGATCGTAGACGTGTCGCGCGGACAGTTGCACGCCGCGGGCGATGGCGTTGGCGTCGAGCTGACTGTCCCAGAGGTTGTCGCGCACATAGCGCAGGATGCGATGGCGATGCAGTTCCCTCAGGCGCGTGGGCGCATCTTCGGGCTCGCTTTCGAGCGAGCGTAGCGCCGGCGCCAGGAGATGCGGAAGGGCCTCGGCGATGTCGTCGGCGGTCTCCTCGGTCATCGACGGCGCCAACGACACGAGCTGGTCCAGCATCAGGGTGAACAAGTTCGCGAGCTTGCAGTCGGGATGGATCGCGCGCGCGGTCAAGGCCTCCCACTGCGGTAGCACCCGACGCAAGGCGTGGGGTTTGATGTAGACCGATTGCACATGGCACTCGGTGGTGTGGATGTGGAAAGGCTTCGAGGGATCAATCACAAAGAAGTCACCCGCCTCGATCTGGCTTTCGCGCCCACCTTGCGCAACGATGGCGCTGCCTTGCTTGTGACAAGCGACCAGCAAGCGCGAGTCATCCAACGGAGCGGCATGTGGGGAAGCAGTGGAATGAGGCGAAAAGCGCAAGGATGCGAAGCGCAGATTGCGCCCGTGGTACCCCTGCACCTCCGCCTTCAGCGGCCTTTCCGGCGGACTGCTGACGGCCAGGTTGATGGCAAAAATGGAGCGCATTTCCCGCTGGAACTGTTGGGCGCGCATGGGGCCAGGCGTCGCGTCCACCGAAAAGTGACGTGTCGAAGCTGGGCCGGGGGTGAGCGAGGGCATGTTGTCTCCTAGCGAGAGGAAATACTTTTTGTTTTCCCCATTGTGCCCTGCCGCCGCCGTGGCGTTAACAGGGTCGGCCGACAGTGACGACCAGATAAAATCCCGCCCTTCCAGCAGGCCGCTTCGACAGTGGGCTTGCTTTTGCTTTTTCTGGAACCGCCCCGTGTCCCACGCCCCACGCACCGCCGAAGAAGTCCGCCGCCGGCGGACCTTCGCCATCATTTCCCACCCGGATGCCGGTAAAACGACGCTGACTGAAAAGCTGCTGCTGTTCTCGGGTGCGATCCAGATCGCCGGTTCGGTCAAGGCGCGCAAGGCCAGCCGCCATGCGACGTCCGACTGGATGGAGATCGAGAAGCAGCGCGGCATCTCGGTGGCCAGCTCGGTCATGCAAATGCAGTACCGGGAACACGTCATCAACCTGCTCGACACGCCCGGCCACAAGGACTTCAGCGAAGACACCTACCGCGTGCTGACCGCCGTGGACTCGGCGCTCATGGTGATCGACGCGGCCAACGGCGTGGAAGCGCAGACCCGACGCCTGATCGAGGTCTGCCGCCAGCGCGACACGCCCATCATCACCTTCGTCAACAAAATGGACCGCGAGGTGCGCGACCCGCTGGACATCCTGGACGAGGTCGAGCGTGAGCTGGGCATGCCCTGCGTGCCCATGACCTGGCCCGTGGGCCAGGGCAAGAGCTTCGGCGGCATCATCAACCTGCGCACCCAGGCCATGACGGTGTTCGAGTCGGGCAGCGAGCGCCGCCCGCAGGATTTCGAATCCATTCCGGTCAGCGACCGCGCCACGCTGCAGGCCCGCTTCGGCAGCGAGTTCGACACCGCCATGGACAGCATGGAACTCGCTACCGGCGCATCCCCCGCATTCGACCGCGAAGCCTTCCTCGCCGGCAAGCAGACCCCCGTGTTCTTTGGCTCGGGCGTGAACAACTTCGGCGTGATGGAGGTGCTGGACGCGCTGGTCGACCTGGCCCCCAGCCCCAAGGCCCGCACCAGCGCGCTCAACGGCGTCACCAAGGACGTGCAACCCGAAGACGACGCCTTCTCGGGCGTGGTCTTCAAGGTGCAGGCGAACATGGACGCCAACCACCGCGACCGCATCGCCTTCGTGCGCGTGGCCTCGGGCCAGTACCAGCCGGGCATGAAACTCAAGGTGCAGCGCACGGCCAAGGAATTGCGCCCGACCAGCGTCGTCACCTTCATGAGCCAGCGCCGCGAGGCCGTGGAAGAAGCCTACGCCGGCGACATCGTGGGCTTCACCACCCACGGCGGCGTGCAGTTGGGCGACACCATCACCGATGGCAGCGTGGCCTTGCAGTACACCGGCCTGCCCTTCTTCGCGCCCGAGCTCTTCATGACGGTGGTCCTCAAGAACCCGCTGCGCACCAAGCAGTTGCAGCAGGGCCTGGCCCAGTTGGGCGAGGAAGGCGCCATCCAGGTCTTCAAGCCCGAGATGGGCGGCAACATGCTGCTGGGCGCCGTGGGGCAACTGCAGTTCGAAGTGGTGCAGCACCGCCTGAAAAGCGAATACGACGCCGACGTGCGCCTCGAAGGTTGCCAGTACACGGGCGCACGCTGGATCACCGCCGACACGCCCGCCGAACTCAAGGCCTTCTGCGACGCCTACCCGCAGCGCCTGGCGCGCGACGCGGCGGACACCCTCGCCTACCTCTGCACCTCGCCCTACGACGTGCGCCTGGCCCAGGAGCGTTTCCCCAAGATCCACTTCCATCCGCTGCGCGAGCACGCCGGGCTGGCACTGGAACAGCACTGACAGCGTCACGCAACGATGCCATGATGCGGACGCACTCATCGCGTCCGCCTTCTGACACCCACCGCTTCTCAGCCCCGCGGAGCCCCGCCTCTGCACATCCTGACAACTCATACGCACGATTCCACGAGGAACCCGCCATGAAAACCCGCACCCTGTCTGCCTGTTTCGCCCTGACTGCCGCCCTGCTCGCCCTGCTGCTGACCGGCGCCGCCCAAGCCCAGAGCTTCCTGCCCAACCCCGCAGCCGCGACCACGATCACACTGGACGCGCATGCCTCGGTCGAGGTGGACAACGACCGCATGCATGTCACGCTCGGCACGTCCGAGGATGGAGAAGACACCCGTGCGTTGACGCAGCGGGTACTGGGGCGGCTGAACGAGGCGCTGGCCCAGGCACAAAAAACCAGCGGCGTCGAGGCCCGGCTCGGCAGCGTGACCACACAACCCATCTACGACGCCAAGGGCAAGACGCAGCGCTGGACGGTCAGCGGCAGCATCGTGCTGCAGTCGCGCAATTTCGCCGAACTGGGCGCCCTGAGTTCCGAACTCAGCCGCGACATGCGCATCCAGTCCGTCGACTTCTCGCTCTCGTCCGCCGCGCACGACAAGGCGCGGGACCAGCTCATCGCCGAACTGGCGCGCAGCGTCGACCAAAAGGCCCGCGCCACGGCGGCGGCTTTCGGTTTCGCGCAGTACCGCATCCAGACGCTGGCGCTCGACCAGTCCCAGGCCATGCCGCGCCCCATGCGCGTGCTGGCCATGGCCAAGGGCGCCGACATGGCCAGCGAGAGCATGCCGATGCCGACGGAAGGCGGCCGAACCACCGTCACCCTGCAGGTCATGGCCACCCTGCTGGCCGAAGGCAAGGCACCGGTCCGCCTGCGCTGACGACCCTGGTATTTCCCCGGAGTTTCAAGACCCTATTGTTTCTATTTTGGGAATACCGAGATTCGGTTTTGCCGGTTTATCTATTGTTTCAGCAAGCATACAGTTCATCCCATCGACGCAGCGCTCTTCAACAACGCGCATCGATGTGGCCTAGAGCTCGGTCAGTCCGACCTGCCGACCACTGCCCATTGAAGCAACCGAAAGGATTCCCATCATGAACCGCAGCACCTCCTTCTCCCTTGTCGCCATCGCCGCCGCCCTGATAGCCGGCCCCGCCCTGGCTGACACCTCCGCCAAGACCCGCGACCAAGTCCAGGCCGAACTGGCCCAGGCCGTGCGCACCGGCAACATCGTGGCCATCGGCGAAGACAACATGACGCTGAACCAACAATTCCCCGGTCTGTACCCCCAACAAACCGCCGACGCTGGCAAGAGCCGTGAGCAAGTCCTGGCCGAGCTGAGCACCGCCGTGCGCAACGGCGACGTGATCCAGGGCACCTCCAACAAGTTCAACCAGATGTTCCCCGATCTGTACCCGAAGCAAGTCGCCAAGGCCGGCAAGACGCGTGAGCAGGTCCTGGCCGAGTTGACCGACGCCGTGCGCACCGGCGACATCGTGGCCGCTGGCGAAGACCGCATGACGCTGAACGAGCAGTTCCCCGGCCTGTACGCCCAGCAAGTGGCGGCGCACACCAACACCGCCGCCCGCAAGGACGGCGCAGTGAACTTCAACTGAGTTCCAGCCACTGAGATCAAAAAACCCGGCCCTATGCCGGGTTTTTTGATCTCCCTGGGGCCGATGCGGCGACCTGTCCAACAGGCCCGGCATCCCCCCGACGCGACAGCGACGCGGCCATTCCAGGCCGACTAAACGACCCGCAACACCGAGGCAAGCGCTCAGCTTGCGGAGAACCAAGCCCCCAGCACCCGCTGCAAACGCCGATGGCCTTGCTGCAGATGCAGCATGTGCCCGCCTTCGGGAACGACCACGTACTGCTTGTCCGGATTGGGCAGGGCCGCGAAAAAAGGCAGCAAACCCTCGGTATCGGCCACATCGTCGTACTCGCCGTGGACCATCAGCGTGGGCACGGTGATGCGGCTGGGGTCCACCAGGGGCAGGCGGGTGAGCACATCGATCTGCGGGCCGGTGGGCGATTTCTCTTCCGCCGCCACGGCGGCGCGGGCGAAGGCGTCCATGACCGCCGGATCGTTCACAGCGTCGGGCGTCAGGGAATGGAACCGCAGCTTCCAGCCCTGCTCGGTGATGCGGATGTAGGGGCTGCGCTGGAACACGGCCAGACGCGGGCGGCGCGTCTTCAGGTCCGGGCTGTCGGCATGCATCTGCGCGTAGCTGGCGTAACGCGCCACTTTCTCCGGATAGGCCATCACGAACTGCCCGCCATACTGCGTGCCCCAGGACCAGGCCAACAGAAGCACACGTTCCACGCCGCGCAGCGCGCGCACATGGTCCACCACCAGGCCCAGGTCACTCGCGGCCTGCTCGGTTGTCAGGAAGGCGTCCGGTTTGGTAGAACGGCCGAAACCCCGCACGTCGAGCGCGTAGACATCGAAGCCTTGCAGCGCCAGAAAGTCCATGGTGCTGTAGCTGGGTTGGCCCGGCACCTGCAGGTCAAAACTCTCACGCCCCCCCGTTGCCGAACCATGGGCCAGCACCAGCACGGGCTTGCCTTGGGGACTGCCCGTGTATTTCTCCCAGACATGCAGGCGCAGCCCCTCGTGCTGCACCTCATGTGCCACGCCGTGTATTTCTTCCATCGCACTCACTCACCGCTCGGCGGCCCCGGATAATGTTGCCGCGCATTCTCCCCGAATCCTCATGCACTCCTCGCCCACGTTGCTCGCCCTGCCCACCTGGCCCGCCGAAGCACGCCGCCGCATCAGCGGCGTGCTGACCGACATCGACGATACGCTGACCACCGAAGGCGCGATCACGCCCGACGCGCGGCAAGCGCTGGACGCGCTGCGTGAGGCCGGCATCGCCGTCATCCCGGTCACGGGTCGACCCATCGGCTGGAGCGCGCCGCACGCGCGCAGCTGGCCGGTGCAGGCCCTGGTGGCGGAGAACGGCTCGGTCGCCTGGGTCGATGGGGGCGCGCGCAAGATCTACCAGCAGGACGAAGCCACGCGCCGCCGCAACCACGAACGTCTGCAAGAGGTTGCGCAGCGCGTGCTGCGCGAAGTGCCGGGCACGACGCTGGCCCAGGACAGCCCGGGGCGCGAGACTGACATCGCCATCGACCACAGCGAATTCACGCAGTTGCCACCCGAGGCCATCGACCAGGCGGTGCGCATCATGCAGGCCGAGGGCCTGAACGCCACGGTCAGCAGCATCCACATCAATGGCTGGATCGGCGCGCACGACAAATGGAATGGTGCGCGCTGGATCGTGCGCGAGTTGCTGGGCCGGGAGCTCGGCGAGGAGCTGGACCAGTGGGTCTACGTCGGCGACTCGACCAACGACCAACTCATGTTTCAGCATTTCCGACACAGCGTGGGTGTAGCCAACATCGCGCGCTTCCTGCCCCAGCTGACACACCGGCCGCGTTACCTGACGACGGGGGAACGCGGCGCGGGCTTCACCGAGCTGGCGCGCGCGCTGCTGCAGAGCCGGTCTTAGTCAGGCGGAGCGTTCCCGCGCGACGCTCAAGCAGCCAGGGGCTGCTTGTCGTCCAGTCGCAGGTCATCCACCCGCAGCCGGGGCAAGCGACCTGGATATTGGCTCTGGATGAAGTCGATCAGCGCCTCGCGCACCTTGCAACGCAGCTCGAACATGCGCGGCGCGTCCTGCGCGGTCACCAGCGCGCGCACCTGCATGGCGCGGTCGTTGGTGTCCGTCACATGCAGCAGGACCATGCGCCCGTCCCATTCCGGGAAGGTTGTGACGACTCGCTCCAGCTCGGCACGCAGCGGCGCCAGTGGCAGGGCGAAATCCACCCACAGGAACACCGTGCCCAGCAGGGCCGAGCCGGTGCGTGTCCAGTTCTCGAAGGGGTTGTCGATGAACCACTGCAGGGGGATGACCAATCGTCGATCGTCCCAGACGCGAAACACGACATAGGTGCCGGTAATTTCCTCGACCCGCCCCCACTCTCCCTGCACGATCAGCACATCGTCGATGCGGATGGGCTGAGTCAGCGCGATCTGCAGACCCGCGATCAGATTGCTGAACACCGGACGCGCCGCGATACCGACCACCAAGCCCAGCACACCGGCCGAGGCGAGCAGACTGGTGCCCACTTGGCGAGCACCAGGAAAGGTCATCAGCATGAAGGCCAGACCGGCAAGGAAAACGACCACCTGGGCCAAGCGCGATAACACGCGCGCTTGCGTGTGGACGCGCCGAGCCTCCATGTTCTCCTCCACGTCCACCGGGTAGCGCGCGAGCACGCCATTGGCGAACCCCGTGAGCGCGCGCATGGTCAGCGAGGTGCACAGGCCAATCAGCAGCAGGCCCGTGATGTGGCGCGCGCCGTCCATCCAAGGCAGACTCCCGGGCGAGGCTTGCAAGACCAGTAGACCCACCGCCACGGGCACGGCCCAGCGCGCGGGCCCCAGGACGGACATCAGCACATGGCGCAGCATGGACTCGGGCGTGGTGACGCGCACGATCAGGCGCCGCCCCGCGTAAAACGTCAACACGCTCAGCGTCACCGCCAGCACCAGCACCAGCAGCACCCCACCCCAGGTGGAAGATACGGGAGTCAGCAGGTTTTCAATCCAGGTCAATGTCGGCACCTCCTTGCGCAGTCGTTGGATTCATTTTTCGGAACCCGCTGTTTTAACGGCTATCGCCTGATGCGCCAAACCGGCTCCTCAATCCCTTCCGTGTGGAATGTTTTCCGCCACCACGTCCGCGTCACAGCCATGACCCGCCGCGATCCAGCGGCGCAGCCAAAACTGTTTCACGATGCGCCACCAGCGCGGCCCGCTTGGGCGCGCGGGCACGAGCAATCCACACAGGTAACGCCGCTGCACCGCGTCCCAGCGCAAGGCGGCGCAGGCCCCGCGCCAGCGCCGCGAAACCAGCACGCCCAAGGGGCATGGCGCGTGCAGACAGCACAGACCGCAGCCGTTGCAGGGCGCGCCGATGTCCGGCTTGGCGGGCGCCTCGGTCTCGATCAGAATGATGCGCTGGATCATGGAACGTGATTCTCGCGCGACGCCCGACCTCGCTCAGACCGCGTGCACCGCTCCCCTCACACGTCCTCCTTGTCAACCCCATGGCCCACGAAGCACTTGCCGAGCACTGCATCGAACTGTTCTCACCCCTGGGGCACGCGCACGCCAAGCGCATGTTCGGCGGGCACGGCCTCTACGTGGACGAGCTTTGCATCGCCTTCATCGTGGAGGGCAGGCTCTTTCTGAAAACCAGCGAGACAACACGCCAGCGCTTCATTGACGCGGGTGGCCAGCCCTTTGCTTACCAGCAAAGCTCGGCGCGCAAGCCCACCGTCGTCACGAGCTACTGGACACCGCCAGCCGAAGCACTTGAATCACCCGCACTGATGCTGCCCTGGGCGCGACTGGCGATGGAAGCCGCGCTCGCGGCACGCAAGCCTCCAAAAGCGCCCCGGGCCATCAAGTCCACCCAATCCGCCACGGCGTCCGACAAGCCCCGTAAATCCGGTGTCACCGCCAAGAACACAGCGTCCCAATCCAAACCTGCGACCAGACCCCAACCCAAGACAGGCACGCCGCGCTCCGGCAAACGCTGAGCCGTCGTCCGGCTTCGCAAGCTCGCTGTTCAAACCACCAACAGGCGCGCCGCGAAACCCATCAGCACCAGCCCCATGGCGCGCTCCAGCCAATGGCCGCTGCGCAGAAAGCGCTGGCGCACCAGCGGGCTGGTGAAGACCAGCGCCACGAAGCTGAACCAGGCCGCGATGGCCGCGCACATCCACAGCCCGTAGAAAGCCTGCACGGCCAGGGGCGTGCTCGCGCTGACCAGCGTGGTGAACATCGCCAGGAAAAACAGCGTGGCCTTGGGATTGGTCGCGTTGGTCACGAAACCCGTCCAGAACGAGGTGCGTAGGCTTTGCGCATCCTGCGGCCCCGCAGCCATCAGCGCGGCATTCGCCTGGTCCACGGCCATGGGCTGGCTGCGGATGAACACGAATCCCAGGTACAGCAGGTAGGCCGCGCCCAGCCACTGGACGACATGCAGCAGCCAGGGCGTGGCCTGCAACAGCGCGCTCACGCCGAGCAAGGTATAGGCCACGTGCAGCGCCGTGCCGGCGCCGAAACCCAGCGCCGTGAAAACCCCCGCGCGGCGGCCGTGGCGCACGCTCTGGCGCACCGCGATGGCAAAGTCGGCGCCGGGCGCCATCACCAGCAGGAAGTGGATCAGGGCGAGGCTCAGAAACTCGGAGAGATAGACGGAATACGGGGCAAAAAAGGTATGCAGGGTCATGGCATGCAGCGATTCACAAAACGATGCAGGCAGTCTAGAGGCTAGCGTTCAAAGTGATAATCCGTCCCGGCTTCAAATCATTTGTTCCCCATGAGCACAAATCAGGCCCAGCATCTGCTGAACGAAATGGCGGTTTTCGTCCGGGTGGTCGAGACGGGCAGCTTCTCGGAAGCGGCCCGCCAGATGGCGGCCACGCCTTCGGCGGCCAGCCGCGCCGTGGCCCGGCTCGAGAAGGCGCTGGGCCAGCGCCTGCTGCAACGCAGCACCCGCAAGCTGCGCCTGAGCGAGGGCGGCCAGGAGGTTTACACGCACTGCCGCGAGATGCTGGATGCGGCGCAGGCCGCGCTCGAGGCTGCCGGCCAGCGGGGCGAGGAACCCCGGGGGCAGTTGCGCATCAGCGTGCCCAAGGCCATCGGGCGGGTGCTGGTGCATCCGCACATGCCGGACTTCCTGGCGCGCTACCCGCAGGTGGATGTGCTGCTTCGGCTGGAAGACCGCTACATGGACCTGTACGACGAGCAGATCGACCTGGCCATCCGCATCACCGACCAACCCCCGCCCGGCCTGATGGGGCGACGCCTGCTGCGCATCGATCACCTGCTCTGTGCCACACCCGAGTACCTGGCACAACACGGCGCGCCCGCACAACCGCAGGAACTGAAGGCCCACAACTGCATTTACCTGGGTGAAGAGCCCAGTGACTCACGCTGGAAATTTCGCCGGGGCGAGCAGAGCGCGATCGTGCAAGTGCGCGGCCGTTACGCGGCGAACCACACCGGCGTGCGGCTGGACGCTGTGCTGCGGCACCTGGGCATCGGCAGCCTGCCGCGCTTCACCGCCCAGCAAGCGCTGGCCGAAGGCCGCATCGTCCCGGTGCTGCCGGACTGGACCTTCCAGACGAACTACAGCGGCGACGCCTGGGCGCTGTACCCGCGCACACGGCATGTCGCACCCAAGCTCAAGGCCATGCTGGATTTTCTTGGGGAGCGACTGCGGCAGGATGTGCCAGCATCCTGACATGGCACGCAACATCGAAATCAAAGCCCGGATGGCGGATCGCGCGCGGGTACTGGCCTGCCTGTTGCCACTCGCCACCTCCGGACCCACCGAGATATCTCAGGACGACACCTTCTTCAAAGCAGCTTCGGGGCGCCTGAAACTGCGGGAATTCGGCGACGGCACGGGCGAGCTCATCCACTACCAGCGCGCGGACGACGCAGGCCCCAAGACCTCGTCTTACATCCGCTCGCCGACGGCGGAACCGGACACGCTGCGGCAGGCACTGACGCTGGCGCACGGGCAGATCGGCCGCGTGCGCAAGCAGCGCACGCTCTACCTGATCGGGCGCACGCGGGTGCACCTGGACCGGGTCATCGGCCTGGGCGAATTCATCGAACTGGAAGTCGTTCTCGATGACGAGGAGACGCTGGAGTCCGGCATGCAGGAGGCAGAACAGATCATGGCGGCGCTGGGCATCGCGGAGGCCCAGCTCGTGCGGGGTGCCTACCTCGATTTACTGAGCTGAACAGCCCCATCCGCCGGTTGCTCCCGGTCGGCCACCGCAAGCGGGCGCACCCGCCACTTATCCAGCGCCACCGTGGTTAAAGCTGTGGACAAGTACCTGAACAAGTCGCATGGGCCGCGCCAACCTTGGCTTGGCGGCCCGTGCCTGTTCAACAGGCACGGGCGGGGCGATGCGTTTGCGCGGTCGGGCTCAGTGGCGCGCCAGCACGGGCGCCAGCGCCACACCCGTGTGCGTCCCCAACCGCACCACGTCTTCAGGCGTGGCAGCGGCGATGACACGACCACCGTCTTTGCCCCCTTCGGGCCCGAGGTCGATGATCCAGTCGGCTTCGGCGATCACGTCGAGGTCATGCTCGATGACGACGACGCTGTGGCCCCCATCCACCAGGCGGTGCAGCACGCGGATGAGTTTTTCCACATCGGCCATGTGCAGGCCCACCGTGGGTTCGTCCAGCACGTAGAGCGTGTGGGGCGCTTTCTGGCCGCGGCGCGTCACGTCATCGCGCACCTTGCTCAATTCAGTCACCAGCTTGATGCGCTGGGCTTCCCCGCCGCTCAGCGTCGGTGAGGGCTGGCCCAGCGTGAGGTAGCCCAGGCCCACGTCCTTGAGCAGTTGCAGCGGGTGCGCGATGCTGGGCATGCTGGCGAAGAAGTCCACCGCTTCGTCCACCTCCATCTGCAGCACATCGCCGATGCTTTTGCCGCGCCAACTCACGGCCAGGGTCTCGGGGTTGAAGCGCGCGCCGTGGCAGCTTTCGCAAAGCACTTTCACGTCGGGCAGAAAACTCATTTCGATGGTGCGCACGCCCTGGCCTTCGCAGGTGGGACAACGCCCCTCGCCCGTGTTGAAGCTGAAGCGCCCCGGGCCGTAACCGCGCGCCTTGGCCTCCAGCGTTTCGGCGTAGAGCTTGCGGATGGTGTCCCAGAAACCGATGTAGGTGGCCGGGCAGGACCGCGGCGTCTTGCCGATGGGTGTCTGGTCCACTTCGAGCACGCGGTCGATCTGCTGCCAGCCTTCGACGGACGCGCAGCCGCTCCAGGCCGGATGTGACCCACGGCCCTGGGCGTCGCGCCCGGCCTTGGTGGTGCGCTGCGCCACCGCCGCCTGCACATTGGCCAGCAGCACGTCCCGCGCCAAGGTGGACTTGCCCGAGCCGCTGACACCCGTCACGGCCACCAGGCGATGCAGGGGCAGCAAGGCATCGACGGATTGCAGGTTGTGCAGGTTCGCGCCCATGACGGCCAGCCACCCGGTTTCGCCCACGGCCCGGCGCGGCTGCAAGGGGTGCCGGATGGCGTTGAGGAGGTAACGGCCCGTCTGCGAATCCGCGGCCTGCGTGAGATCACCCACGCCACCCTGCGCCACCAGCCGCCCGCCGCGCTTGCCCGCTCCGGGGCCGATGTCGATCAGGTGGTCGGCGCGGCGGATGGTGTCTTCATCGTGCTCCACGACGACCAGGGTGTTGCCGCGCTCGCTCAGCGTGTGTAGGGCGTCGAGCAGGATGCGGTTGTCGCGCGCATGCAGGCCGATGGTGGGCTCGTCCAACACGTAGCAGACGCCTTGCAGATGGCTGCCCAGTTGCGCGGCCAGACGGATGCGCTGGGCTTCCCCGCCGCTCAGCGTGGGTGCGCCGCGGTCCAGCGTGAGGTAGCCCAGGCCCACCTGTTCCAGGAACTCCAGGCGGCTCTTGATCTCGGGAATCAGGTCGCGCGCGATGTCGTTCTCTCGTTGCGTCATGCGGCCATGCAGGGCCAGCGTTTCCAGCCAGCGCCGGATGTCTCCGATGGACAGGCGGGCGATGTCGGCGATGCCCGAGCCGCTGAACTTCACGGCCCGCGCGGTCGCGTTCAGGCGCGTGCCTTCGCAGCTCGGGCAGACCGTGTCGCCCACGTCTTCCACCTCGGGTTCGGCAAAGGTCTGCTCACGGCCGCGCTCCTTCTCGTCGCGCACGGAATCGTCGAGCACCTTGCGCTGGTCCCGGGTCAGCTTGACGCCCGTGCCCACGCAGTCGGGGCACCAGCCATGCTTGCTGTTGTAGGAGAAGAGGCGCGGGTCCAGTTCGGCATAACTCGTCGCGCAGACCGGGCAGGCTCGCAGCGTGGAGAACACCTGCAGCCGGCCGATGCCCGCCGTGCTGCCTCCGTTCGTCATCGCCTCGGCCAGGCCGTCGAGGTCACTCAGCACATGGAGCACGCCCTTGCCATGCTCCAGCGCCGTGGCCAGCTTCTCGCGCAGCAGGGCCTCGTTGGCCGGCGTCACGGTCAGGCTGGCCACCGGCAATTCGATGGTGTGTTCCTTGAAGCGGTCGATGCGCGGAAAACCCGTGGTCGGCAGGAATGCGCCGTCCACGCGCAGGTGGGTGTAGCCGCGCGGGCGGGCCCAGTCGGCCAGCTCGGTGTAGACGCCCTTGCGGTTCAGCACCAGGGGCGCGAGCAGGCCGATCTCCTGGCCCCTGAACTGCTTCATCAACTGGGCGAGGATGCTTTCCACGGTCTGCGGCTGCACCGCCGCGCCATCGTGGATGCAGTGCTGCACGCCCAGCTTGACGTAGAGCAGACGCAGGAAATGCCAGACCTCGGTGGTGGTGCCCACCGTGCTCTTGCGCCCACCGCGCGACAGGCGCTGTTCGATGGCCACGGTCGGCGGGATGCCCCAGACCGCGTCCACCTCGGGCCGGCCCGCCGGTTGCACGATGCTGCGCGCGTAAGCGTTCAGGCTTTCCAGGTAACGCCGCTGCCCTTCGTTGAACAGGATGTCGAAAGCCAGGGTGGACTTGCCCGAACCCGACACGCCCGTGATCACGTTGAACTTGCCGCGCGGAATGTCCACGCTCAGGTTCTTGAGGTTGTGCTCCTTGGCGTTGACGATGCGGATGGCGTTGTCCGCGCCAGCCGCCTTCTTGGGCGCGGCCTTACGGCCGGGCGTGAACGCGCCCAGGTAAGGCGCCGCATCACCCTCGTGGGCCGTGTGCGCCTCGCCCATCGCCGCCGCGTACTCCCGCAGCGCGCGCGCGGTGTGGGACGTGGGGTGCTGGCGCAGCTCCTCCGGCGTGCCCACGGCCACGACCTGGCCGCCGGCTTCCCCCCCCTCCGGGCCGAGGTCGATCAGCCAGTCGCTGGCGCGCATCACGTCCAGATTGTGTTCGATGACCAGCAGGGAATGACCGGCGTCCAGCAGCTTGCGCAGCGCACGCATCAGCTTGGCAATGTCGTCAAAGTGCAGGCCCGTGGTCGGCTCGTCGAACAGGAACAGGGTGCCCTTCTTGGCGATGAACTGGCGGCTGCCCGCAGCGCGCGCGGCCTCCGCCAGAAAGCCGGCCAGCTTGAGGCGCTGCGCCTCGCCACCGGACAAAGTGGGCACAGGCTGGCCCAGGCGCAGGTATTCCAGGCCCACGTCGGCGATCGGCTGCAAGGCACGCAAGACCTCGCGGTCCTGGGCAAACAACTGGGTGGCTTCATGAACAGTGAGTTCCAGCACGTCGGCGACGTTGAAGGCACGACCCGCGCGCTCGATCGTGACTTCGAGGATCTCGGGTCGGAAGCGCTTGCCATCGCAGTCCGGACAACGCAGGTAGACGTCGCTCAGGAACTGCATCTCCACATGCTCGAAGCCCGAGCCGCCGCAGGTCGGGCAGCGGCCGTCGCCGCTGTTGGCGCTGAACTTGGCGGCGGTGTAGCCCCGCTGCCGGGCCAGCGACGCGTTGGCGTAAATCTCGCGCACCGCGTCCCAGGCGCCGACGTAACTCACGGGGTTGGAGCGCGCCGTCTTGCCGATGGGCGACTGGTCCACGAACACCACGCCGGCGAGCTGCTCGGCGCCGAGCAGCTGCTCGTGCGCGCCCGGCGTCTCGGTGGCCTGCCCGAAATGGCGCATCAGGGCCGGGGCCAACACGTCCTGGATCAGCGTGGACTTGCCCGAGCCGGAAACACCCGTCACGCAGACCAGGCGCTGCAGCGGGATCTCCACCGACACATTCTTCAGGTTGTGCTCGCGCGCGCCCTCCAGAATCAAGCGCGGGGTGTTCGCGGCCACCATGCGCTTGAAACCCATGCCGATCTGCTTGCGTGCGCCCAGGTAGGCACCGGTCAGGGTGTCGGCGTTCTTCAAGTCTTCCGTGCTGCCGTCGAAGACGATCTGCCCGCCCCGTTCGCCCGGCCCCGGCCCCATGTCGATCATGCGGTCGGCGGCGAACATCACGGCCGGGTCATGCTCCACCACCACCAAGGTATTGCCCGCGTCGCGCAGGCGCTGCATGGCCTCGATGATGCGGTGCATGTCACGCGGGTGCAGACCGATGCTGGGCTCGTCCAGCACGAACAGCGTGTTCACCAGGGACGTGCCCAGGGCCGTGGTCAGGTTGATGCGCTGCACCTCGCCACCGGACAGCGTGCGGCTCTGGCGGTCCAGCGTCAGGTAGCCTATGCCCACGTCGCAGAGGTACTGAAGGCGGGCGTTGATTTCCTCGAACAGGAGTTTGAGCGCTTGTTCTTCCCCTGTTCTGCTTGCACTGGTCGAACCCCCTCGCCCTTCGACGGGCTCAAGGCGAACGGAAGCGACGCGCTCAAAAAACTGTCGCAGCTTGTCCAGCGGCAGCAGCATCAGGTCATGCAGACTCAGGCCCGGCAGGGCATCCAGCTGCGCGCGCGTCCAGTCCACGCCCACGGGCATGAAACGCTCGTAGCGTTGGCCTCCGGGGAGGCCGTCGTCGCCTGGGATGGCCCGGCGCGACGCTGGCGCCAGCACCGCGTCCGCGTCTTCCTTCGTGCCGATGCGCCAAAGCAGGCTCTCGGTCTTGAGGCGCGCGCCGCCGCAGACCGTGCAGGGCGTGTAGCTGCGGTAGCGCGAGAGCAGCACGCGGATGTGCATCTTGTACGCCTTGCTCTCCAGGTAGCCGAAGAAGCGGCGCACGCCGTACCACTGCTTGTTCCAGTTGCGCTCCTTGAAGCCGGGCACGCCTTCGATGACCCAATCCTTCTGCGCTTGGGTCAGCTTGTACCAGGGCGTGTCGCGCGGAATGCCTGCCGCCTCGGCGTGACGCATCAGGTCGTCCTGGCATTCGGCCCAGGCCGGCGTCTGGAAGGTCTTGATGGCCCCAGAACGCAGTGTGAGTTTTTCATCGGGAATGACCAGACCAAAATCGACACCGATCACCCGGCCGAAGCCCCGGCAGGTGTCGCAGGCGCCCACCGCCGAGTTGAAGGAGAACATCGACGGAATGGGCTCGGCGTAGCGCAGGTCGCTTTCGGGGCAGTGCAGGCCGGTGGAATATTTCCAAACATCAGGAAGCTCGCCTTCGTCCTTCAAGGCATACACGTTCAGCCGCCCACCACCGCGCTTGAGCGCAACTTCAATGGCCTCGACCACACGGGCGCGTTCGGCGTTGCCCAGGCGGAAACGGTCCGCCACGACATCAAGCACTTTCCTGGGGCCGGACGGCGTGCCAACTTCGCGCTCGGCCTGCACGCGCGTGAAGCCGCTGGCGGACAGCCATTGCTCGACTTCCTGCGCCGTGGTGTTGCCCGGCAACTCCACAGGGAAAGTCAGTACCAACCTCGGATCAGCACTGGTCTGGGCCCGCTCCACCAACTGCGCGTAGATCGAATCCGGCGTGTCGTGCCGCACGGGCAAAGCGGTCTTCTTGTCGAACAGCTGACCGGCACGGGCGAAAAGCAGCTTGAGGTGGTCGTTCAGCTCCGTCATCGTGCCGACCGTGGAACGCGAACTGCGCACCGGGTTGGTCTGGTCGATGGCGATGGCGGGCGGCACGCCCTCCACCTTGTCCACCGCAGGTTTGTCCATGCGGTCGAGGAACTGGCGCGCGTAGGCGCTGAAGGTCTCGACGTAACGGCGCTGGCCTTCGGCGTACAGCGTGTCGAAGACCAGGCTGGACTTGCCCGAGCCGCTGGGCCCCGTCACAACCGTCAACTCACCGGTGCGGATGTCCAGGTCCAGGTTCTTGAGGTTGTGCTGGCGCGCGCCTCGGATGCGGATCAGGCCCTGCTCCGGCCCTGGGTTGTCTTGTGGGAGCGCCTGCGTCTGCGCGTCTACTGCTTGCTTGCCTGCGGTGCTGCCCTGGGTCATGACGGTGGCCGTGAAATGTTCGGGGCAAACATTCTAGGGCGCGGGGGCGCTGCGTGCGCGCGGGACATGGGCATGGGCCCATAAAAAAAGAGCCTGCTGGGGAGCAGGCTCTTTTTCATCGTGAGTTAAGAAGCATTAGTTGCTGCTGGCGGTCAACGACAGGGTTGCACCACTATAGGCCTCCCAGCCGTAAACCTGAACCTGCCACGTACCCGCCCCCGGGTTATTGATCGTGCAAGTCTCCGCGTTTCCTATTCCGACAGTTCGGCAGATGGGCCCGTCGGCAGACGGGCTAAACACATACAGGTCAGCGTCGCCAGTTCCCCCCGAGAGTCGGGCCGTGATTGTCGTCACGTTACTAGCCACAGTGAAATTGAAGGTCTTCGTTGAACCTTTTGTATCAGACAAACCGGACAACGCTTGAGATGCATTGTCCGTCAGGCTGACAGGCTCTGAAGCGGTCGTAGCCGTTATCGAATCGGAAGCACGTCCCGCTATCGTTGTTCCGCTGGTGCTGATCGACAGTGTTGCCGCGCTGTAAGCCGTTTCACCGAAAACGCGCACGCGCCAAACCCCTGATGTCGGGTTATTGAACGCGCAGTCTTCGGCACTCGTAGCGGCTTCCACAGAAGAACAGAATTTGCCACTGGGCGAGATAAGACGAATATCCGCATCGCCCGTGTGAGCCGAGAGTTGAGTCCGCACCGCATTCGTGCCGGAGGACACAGCAAAGGTGTAGTCCTTGACGGAGTTCAGCGTCCCCGTCAACGCCGACGACGTGTGAGGCAGACTGCTGACCGGAGACCCATTGAGCGCCGTGAAGGAGATACTGCTGAAAGAGCCACTGCCCGTACCAGCCACCACCAGTTTCCAGGTGCCCGTTGTAGGAGTTTCGATTCCGCAGCTGACGCTCTGGCCACCCACCTTGGTGCGCAGGCATACTGTTTGGCCTTGGGGATTGATGACCGACAGGGTCAGTGAGCCGGAGCCCCCCGTTGTCCATACCGACACAGGGTCCGAACCGGCGAGCAAAGACAGGTTGTAAGTGATCTTGCCATTGGCTTGCCCGGACGCCGTGGCCGAATACGGCAGGTTTCCGATGTTGACGACAGTGCCTGGATCAGAGCCACCACCACCACCACCACCACCACCACCACCACCACCACCACCACTGCCACCACCACCACCACCACCGCAAGCAGCCAACGCCGTCACAGCCAAAACCACGCCAACATGGCGCAAACGAGAAATCCAGTGCTTCACCAGCATGAGTCTGCCCTCCTTGAATCCAAAAAAAATGGGTCGATAACCTGGCTGTTTGTATCAGCTGTGTGAAGGAAAAATCATTCGCAACCGACTTCATTAACGATTTATTACAGGTCTTTCGATGCTGTCATTTGCCTGACGGCCACGCCCCCAAGAACGAAAAAGGCCTTCCGAAGAAGGCCCAGGCTGCTGCGCGATGCGCGCTACTTTTTTACTTGGCGGGCGCCGGTTCGGACGCAGGTGCGTGCACGGCCTCGGCGCCGTGTTTCTCGCCGCTCATGTCGACCTTGTCACCGGCGACGGAGATGAAATACAACGCCACGGCGGCGAACACGGCGAAACCGAGAGCAATCTTCCACATAGTTCGGGTACTTTCCTGAAAAGAACAAAAGAAAAAGAAAAGCCCCCGCCGGATGGGAGAGGGCCTTCGTAGGCCCCGGCTGCGACACCAGGGCCGCGCACTTGACTTCAGGACCTTGCTGGCCCCGAAGCCATCGGCGCTTCGGTCCGTCCCAAGCTGCGCAGGCAGCTTGGAGCCGGGGACCTCAGTCGTTGGCGTAGATGTCCACGTCCTTGGTTTCACGCACGAACAGCGTGCCAATCACCAGCGTCATGCCGGCGATGATGATGGGGTACCAGAGGCCGTTGTACATATTGCCGGTCTGCGCCACGATGGCGAAGGCCGTGGTGGGCAGCAGGCCGCCGAACCAGCCGTTGCCGATGTGGTACGGCAAGGACATGGAGGTGTAGCGGATGCGGGTCGGGAACAGCTCCACCAGCATGGCGGCGATCGGGCCGTAGACCATGGTCACCAGAAGCACCAGGTAGGCCAGGATGACGACCATCATCAACTTGTTCATCTTGGCCGGGTCGGCCTTGGCAGGGTAGCCGGCTTCCTTCAGCGTCTCGGCCACGGCTTTCTTGAACTCGGCGTCCTTGGCCTTGGTTTCGTCGGCGCTGATGCCGCGCGAGGTGTAGCTGGGGATGACCTTCTCGCCCACCTTGATGACGGCCGGCGTGCCCGCGGGGGCCACTTCGTTGTCATAGCTCACGGAGCTGGCGGCCAGCACCTGCTTGGCGATGTCGCAGGAGCTGGTGAACTTCACCGTGCCCGTGGGGTTGAACTGGAAGGAGCATTCCGCCGGGTCGGCGACCACCACCACATGGCTCTGCTGTTGCGCGGCGTAGAGGTCGGGGTTGGCGGCCTTGGTCAGCGCCTGGAACACCGGGAAGTAGGTCAGCACGGCCAGCAGGCAGCCCGCCATGATGATGGGCTTGCGGCCGATCTTGTCCGACAGGGTGCCGAAGATCACGAAGAAGGGCGTGCCGATCAGGAGCGCGGCGGCGATCAACAGGTTGGCCGTGATGGCATCCACCTTGAGCTGCTGCGTCAGGAAGAAGAGCGCGTAGAACTGGCCCGTGTACCAGACCACGGCCTGGCCGGCAGTCAGGCCGATCAGGGCCAGGATCACGATCTTCAGGTTCTTCCACTGGCCGAAGGATTCAGTCAGCGGGGCCTTGGAGTGCTTGCCCTCGGCCTTCATCTTCTGGAAGGCGGGGGATTCATTCAGCGTCAGACGGATCCAGACCGAGATGCCCAGCAGGACGATGGACACCAGGAAAGGAATGCGCCAGCCCCAATCCGCGAAAGCTGCTTCACCAGTGGCGGTACGCACGCCCAGGATGACGAGCAGCGAGAGGAACAGGCCCAGCGTCGCGGTGGTCTGGATCCAGGAGGTGTAGGCGCCGCGCTTGCCGTGCGGCGCGTGCTCGGCCACGTAGGTGGCCGCACCACCGTACTCACCGCCCAGGGCCAAGCCTTGCAGCAGGCGCAGGATGATCAGGATGACCGGCGCGGCCACGCCGATGGTGGCGTAGTTCGGCAGGATGCCGACGATGAACGTCGAGATGCCCATGATCAGGATGGTCACCAGGAAGGTGTACTTGCGACCGATCATGTCGCCCAGGCGACCGAACACGATGGCGCCAAAGGGGCGCACGATGAAACCGGCCGCGAAGGCCAGCAGCGCGAAGATGAAGGCCGAGCCCTGATCCAGACCGCTGAAGAATTGCTTGGCGATGATGGCCGCGAGCGAGCCATACAGGTAAAAGTCGTACCACTCGAATACGGTGCCCAAGGAAGAGGCGAAGATCACCTTCTTCTCCCCGGACGTCATCGGCCGTGCGGCCTCGGTTGCAGCCATGTTGTGTCTCCTTGTTGAGCTGAATTCCCCAGCATGGGGATGGCTGGAGGATTCTTGGAGCGATGGCTGACGGACCACTTACATAGGACGCTAGGACTAACCCGCGCAAGCAAGGGTTCACCCTTTGACATGCGCGGGATCGGAACACGACAAGCTGCAACCTTGCCCGCGACGACCAGCAAATGCAGGTATTGCCGTTTGCATGACCACGGGCCGGCCGCACCTCACTGCTGTTGTTGCACCGGTTGCACCCTGGCCAACACGCTGGACGGCATGAGGGTCGGGGCGCTGTCCTCCTGCTCAAACCAGGCATCGCCCTCCAGACAGCGCCGCAGCATGGGCAGACTGTCCAGCCCCCAGAACAGACGGCCATGTCCACCGCCATCGCCCTGCACCACGAAACTCGGCGCCCCGAAAGCGCCTGCAGCCACGGCCTCGTCGGTGTTGGCGCGCAAACGGTTTTTCACCACTTCGTCCTCGGGTGCATGCACGGGCCCGCCCTGCGCCGCGTGCGGCCCCAGCAGGTGCTCACGCAGGGTGACCAGTCGCTGCGGGTCGTTGGCGTCCAGCCCGTCGCGCCAGACATGGTGGAACAGGGTCTCGCAAACATACCGGTTTGGGTCGCCACCAGCGGCTGACGCGCCACCGCTCAGGCCGCACGCGACGGACAGGCGCAACAGGGGCAGGGGGTTGAAGGGATGCTCGGCCGGCATGATCAGGGGCACGCCCAGCTCATGGCCCAGCCAACGCACATGGCGATAAGTCCAGGCGCGCTTGGCCGGGATCTCGGCCGGGGCCTTGGACTCGTGGTGCTTGATCAGCGCGCCGAGCAGCATGGGGCGGTAGCTCACGCTGTAGCTCAGGCCCTCGAGGGCCCGGGGCAGTTGCGCGAACGCCAACCAGGCGTAGGGCGATATGAAGTCCAGGTAGAAGATGATGTGTTTCATGGGCGTGTCTCCTTGGTGTCCATCCGCTACGGCGGCAGAGGGTGGCGTCATCATCGCATTGGCGCCTATGCGCAGTCAGTTGGCCGCGGCCACCGTCACGTCCACCACGGGTGCCCCGCCGGTCAGGCGCGGCAGATCCTGAGGCCGCAGGCGGAACACACCATGCGGATGGCCGGCCGCGGCCCAGATGTCCTCGAAGCGGAACAGCTCGCGGTCGATCAGCAGCAGCGGCGGCTCGCTGTGACCGATAGGCGATACCCCTCCGATCGCGAAACCCGTGCGGGCCTTGACGAAGGCCGCGTCCGCGCGGCCCAGCTTGCCCACCAAGGCCTCGACCTTCTGCTCGTCGACACGCAGGTCACCCGAGGTGATGACCAGCACCGCTCTCTCATCGGCCACTGGGCCCGCCCCCGCCGCGGCGACCTTGCGACGGAACACGATGCTCTTGGCGATCTGGCCCAGCGCCACGCCCAGCGCGTCCGCCGCTTGCTGGGCCGTGCGCGCGGCGTCGTCCAGCAGCACCGGCGCATGGGGATGACCCAGGGTCTGCAGCAGCGCGGCCACGCGTTGCACGCCCTCGGGCAAGGGTTTCAGTTCAGCACCACACATGCGATCTTCCTTTGCAACACCATGACAATTCCCCGCGCAGGCGTCAGACCAAGGGCTTGAGTTTGATTTCGTCGGGCCCGGAGGACTCCCTGGCCGCCTCCAAGCGTTCGCGTGCCAGCGCCGCTTGCACGACCCGCAACATCTCTGCCCTCACCTGCGCCGCGCGCGCCGCCGCCACATCCACGGGCACCGTCTCTGGCGTGGGGGGCTCGCCCAATTGCGCGACCACGGCCTGGGGCCTGACCTCGCCCATGTCTTTGTGCATGCCCTCACGCATGGCCAGTGCGTCGGCCGTCTCTTCGGCCGAGGCCAGCTGCAGAGCGGGGGTTCCCGGCGCGGCGGCTTGGTCGGCTTGCGTCGCCGCGGGTGCGACTGGCGCGGGGACGGCGGCCACCACTGGCGGTTCACCTTGCCCGGACTCGCTGGCCACGGCGGGCGCAGCCTCGGCCGGCGCCACCTCCTCGGTGGCGGGCGCGCGCCCCGAGACGAGATCCGCCGCCACCCGATCGGGCGGCGGCGATATCTCGGGAGCCTGCAAGGCCTGCGTTTCTGACGCCGGTTCCACCGCCGGCAAGGAACGCCGCCGCCCCCTCCCCTGGCGCTCGGCACGCTCGGCCTCGCGCGCCGCGGTCAAGCGCGTCGCGATGATCTGGTTCCAGACCGCATGCCGGTCTTCGTGGCTGAGGTCAGGCCAGTTCGTGATTTCCTGCAGGCTGCGCAAACAACCGTTGCACAGACCCGTGTCGGCATCCACATTGCAGGCTTCGCAGAACAAGGGCAGACCGTCGTGCGGCAGGTAAAGGCGCCGCACACGCTCGACCAGGCGGGCTAGTGCTTGCGGGTCCATCATGGTCGCGCCTCCCTTGTGCTTGTTGGTGTTGACGATGAGCCGATCGGTCGATAGGTCGCTGGATTGATGACTGAGCCATCCCCCGAATCAATAGCCCCTGTCCAGATCCACCAAGCCCGCGATCGGCTCGCCGCGCTCCAGCCGCGCGATCTTGCCGGCGATCTGCGCCACGCTCTCCTCGCGCAGGGTGCGCGCGGCCGTGTGCGGCGTCACGGTGATCTTGGGGTGCGTCCAGAAGGGATGGCCCGCAGGCAGCGGCTCCTGACGGAACACATCCAGGGTCGCGCCCGCAAGGTGTCCGCTGTCAATCAGAGGGATCAGGTCTTCTTCGACCAGGTGCCCGCCGCGCGCCACGTTGATCAGGTAGCCCCCGGGCATGAGCTGCGCGAGCGTGTCGCGGTTGAGGATGCCTTGCGTCTCGGCGGTCAGCGGCAGCAGGCAGACCAGTACCTTGCTTGCGGCCAGGAAGGCGGGCAACTCGTCCCGGCCGGCATAACACTGCAGGCCGGGCAGCCCCAGGTCTTCGGCACGCCGGGGTGCGCGGCTCCAGCCTCGCACCGGAAAGTCCAGGCCCAGCACGGCCCGCGCCACGCGCTGGCCCAGCACGCCCAGGCCCAGGATGCCGACCGGCCAGTCCTGCCGCAGGCGCGGCCGGCGAAAACCCCAGTGGCCCTGTGCGGCCTCGGCTTCGTAGGCATCGAACTCACGGAAATGCCGCACCAACGCATGCAGCACGTACTCGGCCATCTGCGCGGACATGCCCGCGTCGTCCAGGCGCACCAGGCGCATGCCAGGCGGAAAACGCAGCTTCGTGATGGCGTCCACGCCTGCGCCGAGGTTGAACAGCGCCTTCAGACGGGTCTGTTCGTCCAGCAGACGCTGCGGCGGCGCCCACACCAGGGCGTAGTCCGCAGGCGGCGCACCGGGCTCCCACACGGCCACCTCCGCCACGATGCCGACTTCGGCCAGGGCCTGCCGCAGCGCGGACAGCCAGGGTTCGGGACGGAAATCTTCGCCGTGGAAATAAATGTTCATGTCATTGATTGGATCGGCCGTCTGCGCAGAATTCAACAGAGTTGGGACCGCAGGTGTAACAGACGGGCAAGCCTCCACCGGCTCGGATGGGAAAATTGCAGGCTTCCGCCTTTCAAAATCGTAACAAAAACCGGAGACAGGCAAGGCCCGCCACAGGCGGCGACACGCGGTGCCACGCGCCCGCAGGCCTTGCGCCCACCTGGGTCCACGTCAGGGCACCCCCATGACTGTCTGGCCCCCGGGCTATCCGGCATGGGATTTGCTGCTCATGCGCTCTCGCCTTTCAAAAAAAATGCCCGTCGCCCTGCCCATTCCGTCCGACCCTGCCGCAGCCTACGCGGGGCAGCCTCAGGTCCCGGCCAGCTCTCAGGCAGCCGCGCCCACTACCCGCTCTCGACGCAACACCCTGCTCAGTGTGCGCGAGCTGGACCGGGCCCGCGTGCTCGACACGCTGATCAACAACCTGGACGGCATGGCCTACCGTTGTCTGAACGACGCGCAGTGGACCATGGTCTTCGTGAGCCAGGGTTGCCTGGCGCTGACCGGTTACACCCCACAGGAGCTGGTGCACAACACGGCGGTGAGCTGGGAACAGATCACCCACCCGCTGGACCGCGAGCGCGTGCGCAACTCGGTGGCCACCACGTCCGCCAACAACCTGCGTTTCGCGGTGGACTACCGCATCGTCACCAAGGACGGCACCGTCAAATGGGTGAACGAACGCGGCGTGGCCGTGGCCGATGAGCAAGGCACGCTGGTGATCGAGGGCTTCATCGAGGACGTGACGGCGCAGCGGGAACTGGCCGAAGCCCAGCAAGCTGCCGAGCAACGCTACCGCCACATCTTCGAACACGCGTCCGAAGGCATCTTCCAGTCCTCGCCCGAAGGCCATTACCTGGCCGTCAACCCGGCGCTGGCCCGCCTGTATGGTTACGCCAGCCCGGAAGCGCTGATCAGCGGGCTGGCCAACATCAGCCGCCAGCTCTACGTCAAAGAAGGCCAGCGCGAATTGTTCCGCCAGATGATGGCCGAGCAAGGTGAGGTGCTGAATTTCGAATCCGAGGTCTACCGCGCCGACGGCTCACGCATCTGGATCTCGGAAAACGCGCACACGGTCTGCGATGCCGGGGGCAAGCTGCTCTATTACGAAGGCACGGTGCAAGACATCTCGGAGCGCCGCCGTTACCAGCAGGAGCTGGAACATCAGGCCAACCACGACACGCTGACCGGTCTGCCCAACCGCATGCTGCTGAGCGACCGGGTGGAGCAGGGCATCGCGCGCGCCGAACGCCTGGGCTACCACCTCGTGGTGGTGTTCATCGACCTGGACCATTTCAAGTTCATCAACGACAGCCTGGGCCATGACGCGGGCGACGAACTGCTGAAGGAAGTCGCGCTGCGGCTGCGCCGTTGCCTGCGCGCCTCGGACACGGTGGCACGCCTGGGCGGGGATGAATTCGTGCTGCTGCTGGCCGACCACTTCCGCACCAGCACCGTGATCGACCAGTTGCAGCGGGTGTTGGGCGAGATCGCGCGGCCGGTGCAGCTCTCGGGCCGCGAGTTCCAGGTCGGCGCCAGCCTGGGCGTGGCCATGTACCCGGGCGACGGCGAGGACGCGCTCGCCCTGTTCAAGCACGCGGACGCGGCCATGTATGCAGCCAAGGGCGCCGGACGCAACAACTTCCAGTTCTTCACGCGCGAGCTGAACCATGTCGCGACCGAACGGCTGCACCTGGAAGCGGCGCTGCGCCATGCCATCGACCACGAAGGTTTCGACGTGCATTACCAGCCGAAGACCGACGCCCAGCGCCGCATCATCGGCATGGAAGCACTGGCGCGCTGGCGTCCGCCCGAATACGGCCCCATCAGCCCGGACCGCTTTGTTCCGATCGCGGAGGACAGTGGCCTCATCCTGCCGCTGACCATGACCATCCTCCAACGTGCCTTCATCGCGACGAAACGCTGGAACGAAGGCCGCGACCTGAAAACCAACCCGCTACGCATCGCGGTCAACCTCTCGCCGCGCCTGTTCCTGAGCGACGACATCGTCGGCCATGTCCATCGCCTGCTGCGCGAGGCCGACCTGCCCCCCGAACTGGTGGAACTGGAAATCACCGAGACCGTCTTCATGAGCCGCAGCGAACGGGTGCTCGAAACCCTGATCCTGTTCAAGCAACTGGGCATGCAGCTGGCGATGGACGATTTCGGCACGGGCTACTCGGCCCTGAGCTACCTGCGGCGCTTTCCGCTGGACATCATCAAGATCGACCGCTCCCTGGTCACCGGCATCGAGCGCGAGGAAGAGGTGGCCATGATCGCGCGTGCCGTGCTCTCGCTGGGCCAGAGCCTGCACAAGACCGTGGTGGCCGAGGGCGTGGAAAACCAGGCGCAGTTCGACTTCCTGCGCAGTCAGGGCTGTGATGAGTTCCAGGGCTATCTGCTGTCGCGCCCCCTGGACGAGGCTGGCATGACCGCGCTGCTGCAGGCGCACGGCGGCTACATCCCCACGCCCTCGAGTGTCGATGGCGCGTCGGTCGCCTCGCGCTGAGGGCACGCCCCCTTTCAGCGGATCACCAGTTCAGCGGGCCAGCAGGCCCGGCAATTCGCGCATGTCGGCAAACAGCTGCGCCGCGCCAGCCCCCAGCAGGGCCGCCTGCTGGGCGGCATGCCGCCGCGGGTCGACGACCATCGGTGCGTAGGCGAACACCCGGGCGCCCGCGGCCACACCCGCCTGCACACCGGCCACCGTGTCTTCCACCACGGCACAACCCTCGGCGGCGACGCCCAACGCGGCAGCGGCGGCCAGGTACACATCGGGATGGGGTTTGGAGCGCGGCGTCTCATGGCCGCTGAAGATGCGGCCTTCGAAATAGTCGTACAGGCCGACCTTGCGCAACTGCAGTTCCACCTTGCCCCGGTCCGCGCCCGAAGCACAGGCCACACGCCCGGCGCAGGCCCGGTGCACCCGCGCCACGGTGTCATGGATGTGGGCGATGGCGGTGAGCCGCGCCTCCAGCGCCGCGTTGCGCCGCACATAGAAGGCTTGCAACCATTCTTCGGTGAAGGGCAGGCCCGTACGTGCTTCGATCTCCGCACGTTGGTCGCGCACCGCGCGGCCGATGAAACGCGCCTCGCATTCCTCCTGGGTCATGGACCAGCCCCGCTCCTCCAGCATGTCGCGCAGCACGCCATTGGTGATGGGCTCGCTGTCCACCAGCACACCATCACAGTCAAACAACACGGCCTCGTAGCTCATCGTCTCGATTTCCATGCGGCCGATGATAGCCAGCGCAAGCGCGGGATGACTCGGCGGCGATCTGGCCAGCGGACCGCGCGCAACTGGCTCTAAGACCCACGGCAGGCTGGCGCCATAGTCGACCCATCCCTGACACCCGGTGATGGCCCTGGCCATCACCACCGCCCCGGAGCACAACCCATGAACGCAGCCGCCCCGCTCAACAACGCCGCCGTCCGCCAGCTTGAAACCGAGCTGGTGTTGTCCTCGTGGTCGGTGCAGAGCCAGCTCAACCCCCTGGTCGTCGCGGGCGGCTCGGGTTGCATGCTCTGGGACTACGAAGGCAACCAATACCTGGACTTCAGCTCGCAGCTGATCAACACCAACATCGGCCACCAGCATCCCAAGGTGGTCAAGGCGATTCAGGACCAAGCGGCCCAGCTGTGCACGCTCGCGCCTTCCAACGCCACCGCCGTGCGTGGCGAGGCGGCCAGGCGCATCCTGGCGCGCGCCCCCAAGTCCGGCCCCCGCAGCTTCAAGAAAATCTTCTTCACCAACGCCGGGGCCGACGCGAACGAAAACGCGATGCGCATGGCGCGCCTGTACACGGGCCGTGACAAGATCCTCTCGGCCTACCGCTCCTACCATGGCAACACGGGCTCGGCCATCGTCGCGACCGGCGAAGCCCGGCGCGTGCCGAACGAATATGCACGCGGCCATGTGCACTTCTTCAACCCCTTCCTCTACCGCAGCGAGTTCAATGCCACGAGCGAGGCCGAGGAATGCGAACGTGCCCTGCGCCATCTGCGCCGGGTGATCGAGGCCGAAGGGCCGAGCAGCATCGCGGCCATCTTGCTCGAATCAATCCCGGGCACGGCGGGTGTGCTGGTGCCGCCGCAGGACTACCTCAAAGGCGTGCGCGCCCTGGCCGATGAGTTCGGCATTCAGTTGATCCTCGACGAGGTGATGGTGGGTTTCGGCCGCACCGGTGCCTGGCTTGCGCTGGAGCACTTCGACGTGCAGCCCGACCTCGTGGTCTTCGCCAAGGGCGTGAACTCGGGTTACGTTCCTGTGGGGGGCGTGATGATCTCGGACCAGATCAGTGAGTTCTTCCAGAACCGTTTCTATCCCGGTGGCCTCACCTACTCCGGCCATCCGCTGGCCATGGCCTCCATCATCGCCACGCTGGACGCCATGGCCGAGGAAGGCATGGTCGACAACGCGCGCCATATCGGCGAAGAACACCTGGGCCCAGGCGTCAAGGCGCTGGCCGCGCGCCACCCCATCATTGGCGAAACACGCGGCAAGGGCCTGTTCTGGGCGTTGGAATTCGTGAGCGACCCGGTCAAGCGCACCCCGCTGCCCCCCGCGCGCCTGGCCGAACTCAAGGCCGCCGCACTGCGCCGGGGTCTGCTGGTGTTCGCGGTGGAGAACCGCTTCCACCTCGCCCCGCCCTGCATCGTGAACGAGGCCCAGGTGAAGCAGGCCTTGGGCGTGCTGGACGAGGTGCTGACGGAGTACGGGAAGATCTAAACCCGCCCCATCACATCCGCCAGCAACTCAATCCCGGGCGCGATGCGCTCGGCGCCGATGGCAGAGAAGCCCAGGCGGAAATGCCGGTCCGAGGGCTGGGCGTCGAAGAAATGCGGCGCGCCCGGCTCGATCAACACGCTGCGGCGCGAGGCGGCCCAGGCCAGTTTTTGCGCGCTGATGCTTTCTGGTGCTTGCAGCCAGAATGCCGACGCCCCTGAGCCCGAGGCGTAAACACAAGCGCCCAGGTGCTGCTCGATGGCGTGGCGCAGCGCATCGTGCTTGCGCGCGTGCGCGGCGCGGTAACGACGCAGGTGCGCGTCGTAATCGCCTTCGGCGAGGAAGCGGGCCAGCAGGCGCTGGGCGTGCAGGGGCGCATGCCGCAGCATCAGGCGGCGCAGGGCCCGCAGTTCGCGCACCAGCTCCTCGTCGGCCACCAGGTACCCCAGGCGCAGACCCGGCCCCAGGCTCTTGGAAAAGCTGCTCAGGTAGATGACACGGCCATGCCGGTCCGCCGCCTTGAGTGCGGGCGGCGGGTGGCTGGACAGGTCCAGGTCGGCATCGTAGTCGTCCTCGATCAGCACCTGGTCATGCGCGTGCGCCTGCTGCCAGAGCCGGGCGCGCCGCTCGGCGCTGAGCGTGACGCCGGTGGGCACCTGGTGGCTGGGCGTGACGTAGACATAGTCGCAATCGGCCAGTCGCTCGTCGATGCACAGGCCGTGCTCGTCCACGTCGTGCAGGGAGATGTCTGCGTTCTGCATGGCGAACACATTCCATGCATCACGAAAGCCCGGGTTTTCCAGGCCGACGCGCACGCCCGGCCCCATCAGCAGGCGCGCCAGCAGGTAGAGCGCATTCTGCGACCCTTGCGTGACGAGGATTTCGCCCGGCGCGGCCTGGATGCCGCGCTTGGGCAAGACGCGGGTGCGCAGCTGGGTGATGAGTTCGGGGTCGTCCTGATCAACGGCGTCGCTGATCCAGAAATCGCGGTGCTGTTTCGACTGCAGCGTTTCCCGCGCCGCCCGGCGCCAGGCGGTGGCGGGGAACAGGCTCGGGTCAGCCTGGCCGTAGGCGAAAGGGTATTGATACTGCCGCCAGTTGCTGGGCCGCAGGATGCCCTGGTGCGGCCCGGCCGGATGACGGATGCGCTCGCCCCAGCTTGGTGAGCGCGCCCATCCCACCGTCGGGTCCTGCCCATCGTCACCGTCGGGTCCGGCCGCAGGCGTGGCCGCTGGGCGGGTCGCCAGTTCGCGGTAGTCCGGGTGCAGGTAATAGCCGCTGCGCGGGCGGCTTTGCAGGAAACCCTTTTCCAACAAACTCTCGTAAACCAGGGCCACCGTGTTGCGCGCCACCGAAAGCTGGCGCGAAAGGTCTCGGCAGGAAGGCAGGGGTTCGTCGGGTGGGAAAGCGCCTTGCAGGATGGCGCCCACCAGCGCCTCGCGCAGCTGTTCCTGCAAGCCCCGCGTGCGCTGGAAATCCAGGTGAAAGTAGTGGTCGATCACGGTGGATGTCAAGCAAGGGACGTACCTGGAAAAAAGAGGCACGCGCCGCATGCCCGTGGCGACGCGGCCTGCGGCGCAACTGTCCAAAACAGCACTCGCAACTGTCACCATCACCAGCCCCCGGTCGGACCGCCGTGCGTCGCCCAAGGCCCGAACCTTGCATGAAGCAGTGCATCCTCAACGACCGACCGGAGCAACCATGGCCCCCTTGACCGCTTCTTCCGTCCTTGCCTCCTTGCACGGCAGCACCCGCACCCTTGCCCGCATGCTGGCGATCGCGTTCGCACTGGGCTGCGCCGCGCTGCCAGCGCAGGCAGACCTCGCCGAGATTCAAAAAAAAGGCGTGTTCAAGGTCGCCACCGAGGACGACTACCAGCCCTTCAACTTCATCCAGGACGGCAAGCCCGTGGGCTTCCATGCCGACATGCTGGCTGACCTGCAGAAGTTCATGGCCAAGAAGAACGTCAAGGTCCAGCAGGAAATCTTGCCCTGGACCGGCTTGCTCGCCTCTGTCGCGGCGGGCCAGTACGACATGGCTTACACCGGCGCGCTGGTGACGGAAGAGCGTTTGAAGGTCTTCAACTTCACGCCGCCCTTCGCCTCGGCCCAGCACTTCTACATCAAGCGCGCGGGCGACAAGAGCCTGGGTGACATCCCCACGCTGTCGGGCAAGACCGTGGGCGTTCAGGCCGGCAGCGCTCTGCTGGCACGCCTGCCCGAGCTGGAAGCCATGCTCAAAAAGGTCGGCGGCAAACTCGGCAAGGTCGTGGAGTACCCCTCCTACCCCGAAGCCATGGCCGACCTGGCCAATGGCCGCCTGGACTACGTGATCGACGCGGTCGTGCCGGCCAACACCATCGTGGCCGCCAAGCCCAAGGTCTTCGCCAAGGGCGTGGCCGTGTCCGGCGGCGGTTTTGCGGGCTGGCCTATCCCGAAGAACAACCCTGAACTGCTCAAGCTGATGACCGAGTTCATGGCTGAACTGCGCAAGAGCGGCCGCCTGGCTGAGCTGCAGAAGAAGTGGTTCGGCGAGGCCTTCCCGGCCCTGCCGACCGAGCCCATCACCAACTTCGAGCAGTTCAAGAAACTCGCGGGCATGTAAGACCACGCCGCTCGCGCCGCGCCTGTCGAGGCCTGCCCTTCGACAGTCGGGGTACGAGCGGCAAGCCGGACCAACAAAATGGACGAACAAGCCTGGCGCATGCTGTTCGCCGGGGCCTGGGTCACGGCCTGGACTTCCGGCCTGGCCATCGGCCTGGGGGTGATGATCGGCCTGGGCCTGGCGCTGCTGCGCATGGCCCGCGTGCCGCTGCTGGACCCACTGCTGGCGGCCTGGATCAGCTTCGCGCGCGCCACGCCCCTGGTGACGCTGGTGCTCTTCATCTTCCTGGCCTCGCCCAAGATGGGCTGGTCCATGAGCCGCGAGGTCGCCGCCGTGCTGGCGCTGACCATCAACACCTCGGCCTTCAACGCCGAGGTCTGGCGCTCGGCCTTCCGGGGTTTCTCGCGTGAGCAGCTGGAAGCGGCCCTGGCCTGCGGCATGACACGCCTGCAGGCCTTCCGCCGCATCATGCTGCCGCAGATGACGGTCACCAGCATGCCAGGCCTCATTAACGAGATGACCTTCCTGGTCAAGGGCAGCCCGGCCATCGCTGTCATCGGCATGGTGGACCTGACGCGCGTGACCAACCGCATCGCCGCCGTCACCTACGAACCGCTGCCCCCCATCCTCGCGGCGGCCGTGATCTACATGGCCTTGATCGCGCTGATGGTGAAGCTGCAAGGCATCGCGCAACGCAACGCCCACCGGCTCGCGATGTAAGGACCGCACGCCCCATGTCCGACACGCCCAACAACTGGACCTCGCTCTGGGAACACCGCGACCTGCTGCTCGGCGGCCTGGGCACGACGGTTCTGCTCTTCGTGCTTGCCGCGACGGCGAGCTTCGTGTTGGGCTGCATGCTCGCTTGGCTGCTGGAAGGCCGCGACAATGCGCCGCGCCGCACGCTGCGGCTGGGCATCAACGCGCTGCGCATGCTGCCCTTCCTGATCTTCATCTACCTGCTGTACTACGGCCTGCCCAGCCTGGGTATCCGGCTGGAAGCTTGGGACGCGGGGCTGCTGGGTCTGTCCTGCTACTACGCCGCTTACTACGCGGAGGTGCTGCGCGGCGCGCGCCTGGTGTTGCCCACCGGCTCACTGGACGCGGCCTATGCGCACGGTTACCGGCGCGGCAAGGCCTTTCTGCGCATCGTGCTGCCCCAATTGGTGATGCGCACGCGCGGGGAGAGCGGCAACCTGCTGATCATGTGCCTGAAGGACACCTCCTTCCTGGGCATCATCACCGTGACCGAATTGACCGCGGCAGCCAACGCGATGTCCTCGCGTTATTTCATCCCCATGGAAGCTTTCGTGTTGGTGCTGGCGCTGTACTGGGCACTGGGCATCACGGTGGACGCGCTGATGCGCCGCTTTGGACGCTACGGGCGGCAACGAGGACTTGAATATGAGTGAGAACACGCCCACCCCACAGCCAGGCACCACGCCCGCGGTGTCGATCCGCCACCTGTCCAAGAGTTTCAACGGCGTTGAAGTCCTGCGCGACATCGACCTCAGCGTGGCCAAGGGCGAGGTGGTCAGCATCCTCGGCTCCTCGGGCTCGGGCAAGTCCACCCTGCTGCGCTGCGTGAATTGGCTGGAGCAACCTGACCGGGGCGAGATCCGCATCGGCGGCGCGCGCATGGGTGTGGACGACCGCACCGGCAAACCGCTGTCGCCGCGCGCGCTGGCGGCGATGCGCGCGCGCACGGGCATGGTGTTCCAGAGCTTCAACCTCTGGCCGCATTTCACCGTGCTGCAGAACGTGATGGAAGTGCCCGTGCATGTGCAGGGCAAGCCCAAGGCCCAGGTGCGCGAGCAGGCCCTGGCCCTGCTGGCCAAGGTCGGGATGGCCGACAAGGCCGAGCAATACCCGCACACGCTATCGGGCGGGCAGAAGCAGCGCGTGGCCATTGCCCGCGTGCTGGCCATCGAACCCGAGGTGCTGCTGTTCGACGAGCCGACCTCGGCCCTGGACCCCGAACGCGTGGGCGAGGTGCTGGCCGTCATGCGCGACCTGGCGGGCGGCGGCTACACCATGATGGTGGTCACGCACGAGATGGATTTCGCCCGCGCCGTGTCCGACCAGGTGGTCTTCCTGGAACAAGGCAAAATCATCGAGCGCTGCGCCCCCGACAAGTTCTTCACGAATCCGGAGACCGAGCGGGTGCGCAAATTTCTCGAACTGGACATCAAGTAAGCACGTGTTTCGATCCGTCTTGAGCGCTGCGGCCCGATCGGGCCGTGGCTGGGCCTGAGCCATGGAAGGCTCGGTCTGGACCTTGGCCTTCGTGGGCCTGGCCATCTTCGCCGCGGGTGTGATGCGCGGCTTCAGCGGCTTCGGCGCCGCCTTGTTCGCCACGCCCGCCCTCTCCCTGATGTTCCCGCCCGCGGCCATCGCCCCGGTGATGATGGGCTTGCAGGTCTTCTCGGGCCTGCAGACCCTGCGCGCGGACTGGCCCCACATCCTCTGGCGCCGCGTCAGGCCGCTGCTGGCCTGCAGCGTACTGGTTGCGCCCTTGGGCGCCTGGCTGCTGGTGGGCGTGCCGGCGGACGCTGGGCGCTTGGCCATCGGTGTGATCGTGCTGGCCACGGCCGTGCTGCTGCTCTCGGGTTGGCGCGCGGCACGCGCGCCCGGCACGGTGGCCACGGTCGTGGCAGGCGGCAGCTCGGGCCTGCTCAACGGCTTCTCGGCCATGGGCGGCCCGCCACTGGTGGCTTACTTTCTGAGCGGTCATTTCGCGGCCACGGCGGCACGCGCCAGCATGACCTTTGTCTTCCTGGGCCAGAACATCGTCTCGCTCGCCACCATCTTCGCGCTCGACGGTGTGCCTGCACGCTTTCTGCCCCACCTGGCGCTGGCGCTGCCGGCCCAGGTGCTGGGCATCCTGTTGGGTCAGCGCCTGTTCGAGCGCTACGGCCAGGCCCATTACCGACGCGTCTGTATTTTGGTGCTGGGCGCGGTCGCGCTGCTACTGATCGGGCGCGCGGGCTGGCAATTGCTGGTCTGATCACGCCGCACGCACAATCCCACACCCCTTTTTTTGTCCCCCTCGCTTCTTTCGCATTCAGGAATCTCACCATGAACCCACCCGTCGTCTTCATCACCGGTGCCACCTCGGGCTTTGGCCGCGCCACGGCACGACGTTTCGCGCAAGCGGGCTGGTCGCTCGTGCTCTCGGGTCGACGCACCGACCGCCTGGAAGAGTTGAAGAAGGAACTGGCGGGCAAGGCTGCGGTGCACACCGCCACGCTGGACGTGCGCGACGCCGACGCCGTGGCCGCCATGGTGGCGGCCCTGCCCGCTGCCTTTCGCCCGGTGCGCTGCCTGGTCAACAACGCGGGCCTGGCCCTGGCGCCCATCCCCGCACAAAAAGTGGTGCTGAAGGACTGGCACACCATGATCGACACCAACGTGACGGGCCTGGTGAACGTGACGCACGCGGTACTGCCCTCCCTGCTTCAAACAGGCGCGGGCGCGAGCATCGTCAACCTGGGTTCGGTGGCGGGCAGCTGGCCCTACCCGGGCGGCCATGTCTACGGGGCGACCAAGGCTTTCGTGCAGCAATTCAGCTACAACCTGCGCTGCGACCTGCAAGGCACCGGCGTGCGCGTGACCGATATCGCGCCGGGCATGGCCGAGACGGAATTCACCCTGGTGCGCACCGGGGGTGACCAAGCCGCCAGCGACAAGCTTTACCGAGGCACCACACCGCTGACGGCCGAGGACATCGCCGAGCAGATCTACTACGTCGCCACGCTGCCGGACCACATCAACATCAACCGCCTGGAGGTGATGCCCACGCGCCAGGCCTGGTCCGCCTTCGCGATCGACCGCGACCCGGCCTGAAGCCCCCGCACCGCAGCCGGCCCAAGGCTGGCTCGCGAGGATGCGGCGTCCGTTGTGTTGAGCGCAGCGTGGCGACGCGCAACCGGTGCGCAGCGCTCACAGGGGCCTCAGACCCTTTCGATCGCCATCGCCACGCCCTCGCCGCCCCCGATGCACAACGTGGCCAGGCCGCGCTTCTTGCCATGCGCCTGCAGCGCATGCAGCAGCGTGACCAGGATGCGTGCACCGCTGGCGCCGATCGGGTGACCCAGCGCGCAGGCGCCGCCGTTGACGTTGAGGATTTCGTGCGGCACCTTCAGCTCCGCCATCAGCGCCATGGGCACCACGGCGAAGGCCTCATTGACTTCCCACAGGTCCACGTCCTTCACGCTCCAGCCCGCGCGGGCCAGCGCCTTCTGCGTCGCGCCGATGGGTGCGGTGGTGAACCATTCGGGTTCGTGCGAGTTGATGGCATGGCCCATGACCTTGGCCAGGGGCTTGCAGCCCAGCTTCTTGGCGGTGGACTCGCGCATCATCACCAGGGCGGCCGCGCCGTCGTTGATGGACGAGCTGGACGCGGCGGTGATGGTGCCGTCTTTCTTGAACGCAGGCTTGAGCGTGGGGATCTTGTCCAGCTTGGCCTTGCCCGGGCCTTCGTCGATCTCGACCACGGATTCGCCGGCACGCGTCTTGACTGTCACAGGCGTGATCTCGGCCTTGAAGGCCCCGCTGGTCGTGGCGGCCTGCGCGCGCTTGACGCTCTCGATGGCGAAGGCGTCCTGCGCCTCGCGCGTGAACTTGTACTTGGCCGCGCAGTCCTCGCCGAAAGTGCCCATGGCGCGGCCCGCTTCGTAGGCGTCTTCCAGACCGTCGAGCATCATGTGGTCATAGACCTTCTCATGCCCCATGCGGTAGCCACCGCGCCCCTTGAGCAGCAGGTAGGGCGCGTTGGTCATGCTCTCCATGCCGCCCGCGACGACCACGTCCGCCGTGCCCGCGGCCAGCATGTCGTGCGCGAACATCGCGGCGCGCAGGCCTGAGCCGCACATCTTGGACAGCGTGACCGAGCCCGTGGTCTTGGGCAACCCGCCCTTGAAACCGGCCTGCCGCGCGGGCGCCTGGCCCTGGCCCGCCATCAGGCAGTTGCCGATGATGGCCTCGTTGACCAGCTCGGGCGCGATGCCGGCGCGCGCCACCGCCGCTTTGATGGCCGCGCCCCCCAGATCGTGCGCCGCGAGGGAGGCGAAGTCGCCCATGAAAGCGCCCATGGGCGTGCGGGCGCTGCTGACGATGACGATGGGATCGGACATGGTGTGCTCCTTGGGTGTGGGCCGCATGAATGACAAAGCTTGGAAGACCGGAACCTCTGCGGCCAAGTCCGGCGATTGTGCCGCGAAAGGGCGTCATCGGCACCCACGGTCACGGGTCCGCAGCACTACGTAGGGGGGACTACCCGATGCCCGTGCCGTATTACCCACTGGTATCCGGCAGATCAAACGACTCGCTGCGGGATGGAGATCAGACGGCGCGCTTCGCCCGCACCGCCTTGGACACCCGCGACACCGGTTCGCGCCCCAACACAGCACTGATGTAGACCCCCACGTCGACCAGTGCATCCAGGTCGATGCCCGTCTCGATGCCCATGCCGTGCAGCAGATACACCACATCTTCCGTCGCGACATTGCCGGTCGCGCCCTTGGCGTAGGGGCAGCCGCCCAGGCCGGCCACGGAAGACTGGAAGTTCCAGACGCCCATCTCCAGCGCCGCGCAGGTGTTGGCCAGGGCCTGGCCGTAGGTGTCGTGGAAGTGGCCCGAAATGTCGTCGATGTCGTAGTGCGCCAACGTGGCCTCGATCGCGCGTTGCACCTTGAGCGGCGTGCCCACGCCGATGGTGTCGGCCACGTCCACGCGCTGCACGCCGATGCCCTTCATGAGTCCGGCCAGCATCGCCACGCGCTCGGGCGCGACCTCGCCTTCGTACGGACAACCCACCGTGCAGGACATGGCACCACGCACCGCCAAACCCTGTTCCAGCGCCAGCGCGACCACGGGCGCGAAACGCTCGATGCTTTCGGCGATGGAGCAGTTGATGTTCCTCTGGCTGAAGGCCTCGCTGGCCGAGCCGAAGACGACGACTTCATCCGGCCATGCCTCGCGCGGCGCAGTCAGTGCCGCCTCCATGCCCTTCATGTTCGGCACCAACACCGAATAGCGCACGTCGCGGGGGGCGCCGTGAGGTCGCCGCAGACCGTGCATGACCTCGGCGTTGTCAGCCATCTGCGGCACCCACTTGGGGCTGACGAAGCTGGTGACCTCGATTTCCTGCAAGCCCGCCGCTTGCAGGCGCCGCACGAGTTCGACCTTGACCGCAGCGGGCACGGCCTGCTTTTCGTTTTGCAGACCGTCGCGCGGGCCGACGTCGACAAGCCGAACACGGGAAGGAAGATTCATGCAGCACCTCGGAACCTGGGCAACACCAGCATCGCGAACTCGAAATCACCCTGTCAATGGCCAGGCAGAACGGACTCCTGCTGCGACACGGCGGACGACAGTCGGAGCAGTTCCACACCCTCCGCCACTTGATCCCCCGGGGCGTACAGCAGCGCCTCCACCGTGCCGTCTGTTGGAGCGGTGATGGCGTGTTCCATCTTCATCGCTTCCATCACGGCCAGGACCTGCCCCTTGCGGACGGTCTCCCCTGGGCGGACCGCGAACGACAGCACCTTGCCTGGCATCGGTGCCACCAGCCGTCCCGTGACCTCGTGGGTCACCTGCGCATCGCTCAGAGTGTCACACTGCGCGATGCTACCCGCACCCTCGGCGGTGAAGACATGCCAGTGCGCCTGCTGACGGTGGACGGCCACGCCGTGGCGCTTGCCAGCCCAGCCCAGGTCCAGCCAACCCTCTGGCAGCGGCAGGAATGACAGCGGGCCCTCGGCCAGTTCGCCCCCCCACCGGACCGTCAGGTACCGTTGCTCGGCGGGCCCGTAACGCAAGAGCGCGTGTACCAGCTGCTCATGAACCACGAAGTCAAAGCGACGCGTGGCCTGACCCCAGGCCCGCCAACCATCCGGTCGCGCGTAGGGTGAAAACGGGGTGCCGAGGTGCGCGCCGACGACTTGGTCGGCTTCGTCCGCCAGCACACGCGCCACCACGGCCGCGACCTGCAAGGGCAGGCTCAGCGGCTCGCGCCCAAACAGGCGCGCGCTTTCGCGCTCGATCAGGCCCGTGTCCAGCCGGGCCCGGGCGAAGGAAGGGGTGGCCAGCACGTGGCGCAGGAACTGCACGTTGTTGGCCACGCCGACGATGCGCACCCGCGCCAGCGCCGCGTCCAGCCGCGCCAGCGCCTCCTCGCGCGTGGCGCCGTGCACGATGAGCTTGCCGATCATGGGGTCGTACCAGGGCGTGATCTCGTCGCCCTCTTCCACGCCATCGTCCACGCGCACGAACCCCGTCCCCACGTCAGCCCGCGTGAAGCAGGCGGCAGGCGGCTTGCGGTAGACAGCCAGGCGCCCGGTGGCGGGCAAGAAACCGGTGTCCGGATTCTCGGCACAGAGTCGCGCCTCGATGGCATGGCCGGTGATGCGCAGCTGCTCCTGCGTCAGAGGCAGGGACTGACCGGCCGCCACGCGCAACTGCCACTCCACCAGGTCCAGGCCGGTGATGGCTTCTGTCACCGGGTGCTCGACCTGCAGGCGGGTGTTCATCTCCATGAAGTAGAACTTCAGGGCCGTGTGGCCTGCGCCCGCCCCCGACACGGGCGCGGTCTGCCCAGGCGTTTCGTCATCGCCCGTCTGCTCGACGATGAACTCCACCGTGCCCGCGCCCACGTAACCGACGGCCTGCGCCGCGCTCAGCGCGGCGCGGCCCATCTGGCGGCGCAAGGTATCGGACAGGCCCGGGGCCGGCGCTTCCTCCAGCACCTTCTGGTGCCGGCGCTGCACGGAGCAGTCACGCTCGAACAGGTAGACCCCTTGGCCCTGGGTATCGGTGAAGACCTGGATTTCGATGTGACGCGGACGCCGCAGGTATTTCTCGATCAGCACCGCGTCATCGCCGAAGCTGCGCGCGGCCTCACGTCGACAGGCCTCGAGCGCGGCGTCAAAATCCTGCGCGCGCTCGACCACGCGCATGCCCTTGCCGCCACCGCCCGCGCTGGCCTTGATCAGCACGGGGTAGCCGATGGACTCGGCCTCGCGCCGCAGCAGCTCGGGGCTCTGTTCCGCACCATGGTAACCGGGCACCAATGGCACACCGGCCTGCTCCATCAGGCGCTTGGCCTCGGCCTTCAAACCCATGGCTTGAATGGCGGACGGCGGCGGGCCGATGAAGACCAGGCCCGCGCCCGCGCAGGCCCGCGCGAAGTCCTCGTTCTCGGACAGGAAACCGTAGCCAGGATGGATGGCCTCGGCCCCCGTGGCGCGCGCAGCGGCCAGGATGGCTTCGACGCGCAGGTAACTGTCGCGCGGTGCATTCCCGCCGGGCGTGGCGCTGATGGCCACGGCCTCGTCGCAGGCGCGGACATGCTTGGCGTTCGCGTCAGCCTCCGAATACACGGCCACCGTGCGGATGCCCATGCGCCGCGCGGTCGCGGCGACACGGCAGGCGATTTCGCCGCGGTTCGCAATGAGGATCTTCTTAAACATACCTCACTCCCGCGGCGAAATCGCCCACGCACGCTGCGCGTGCCACGCGATTTAGCTTCGCTGCTGCGCGGCGGCGCCGTTGGTCCCCGCGATTCGCCATCAGGATCTTTTTAAACATGCCGCACTCCCATCACCCCAGCCAGGACGGCTTGCGTTTTTCCAGAAAGGCCAGCACGCCTTCGCGGCCTTCACTGCTCGCGCGAATGTCGGCGATGCCTTCGACCGTCCAGTCGATCAGCGCCTGATCGATGGGGCGGCCGGCCACTTCGGCGATCAGCCGCTTGCAGGCGCGCACGGCCATCGGGCCGGTGGCGCACAGGGCACGGGCCAGTTCGTCCACCTTGGCATCCAGCCCCTCGGCACTCACCACCTCATGGACCAGGCCGATGCGATGGGCCTCGGTGGCGTCGAAGCGCTCGGCGGTGAGGAAGTAACGCTGCGCGGCGCGTGTGCCCATGGCGCGCATCACGTAGGGGCTGACGGTCGCGGGCACGAGGCCGATGCGTGTCTCGCTCAGGCAGTAGCCCGCGGTGTCCGTGCTGATGGCGATGTCACAGGCCGCCACGAGGCCCACGCCGCCCGCGTAGGCATCGCCCTGCACGCGCGCGATCACGGGCTTGGGGCATTCGGCAATGGTGCGCAGCATGTCCGCCAAGCGGGCGGCGTCGGCCAGGTTGTCCTCGCGCGTGTAGCCGGCCATGCGCTGCATCCAGCGCAGGTTGGCGCCCGCGCAGAAGGCTGTCCCGTGCGCGCCCAGCACCACGACACGCACCTCGCGCGCCTCGCCCGCAAGCGTGAAGGCGCGCGTGAGGCCGGTGATGAGGGCATCGTCAAAGGCGTTGCGCGTTTCGGGCTGATTCAGCCATATCCGCGCCACGGGGCCGTGCAGGTCCACGTCCAGCGTGATGAAGTCTTTCATGCGCCTTGCCTCCTGATTCGCCCGTGAAGCTTCACATGCGGAACACTGCGAACTTCGGTTCGGGGATGGGCGCATGCCGCGCCGCCGCCAGTCCCAGGGCCAGCACGCGGCGGGTGTCGGCCGGGTCGATGATGCCGTCGTCCCAGAGGCGCGCCGTCGCGTAATAGGGGTGACCTTGTTCCTCGTATTGCGCCTGGATGGGCGCCTTGAAGGCGGCTTCTTCCTCGGCGCTCCATAACCCGCCCTTGGCTTCGATGCCATCGCGCCGGACCGTGGCCAGCACGCTGGCGGCCTGCTCGCCGCCCATGACGCCGATGCGCGCGTTGGGCCACATCCAGAGGAAACGTGGCGAGAAGGCCCGCCCGCACATGCCGTAGTTGCCGGCGCCGAAACTGCCGCCGATGATGACGGTGAACTTGGGCACGTTGACCGTGGCCACCGCCGTCACCATCTTGGCGCCGTGGCGGGCGATGCCTTCGTTCTCGACTTTGCGGCCCACCATGAAACCCGTGATGTTCTGCAGAAAGACCAGCGGGACCTTGCGCTGGCCACACAGCTCAATGAAGTGCGCACCTTTCTGCGCGCTTTCGCTGAACAGGATGCCGTTGTTCGCCACGATGCCGACCGGCATGCCCTCGATGTGCGCGAAGCCGCAGACCAGGGTGGCGCCAAATCGGGCCTTGAACTCGTGGAACTCGGAGCCATCGACGATGCGGGCGATGACCTCGCGCACGTCGAAAGGCTTGCGGCTTTGCTGGCCTGCCTCGTCCATCGGGATGAGGCCCTGCAGTTCTTCGGCGGCGTAGGCAGGGGGCCTGGGCGTGAGGTCCGCACCGGTTGTTGGGGCCTCGCGCGCGACGTTCAGGTTCGCCACGGCCTGCCGCGCCAGGGCCAGCGCGTGCAGGTCGTCCCGGGCCAGGTGGTCGGCCACGCCCGAGAGCCGCGTGTGCACATCGCCGCCCCCCAGGTCTTCCGCGCTGACCACCTCGCCCGTGGCGGCTTTCACCAGCGGCGGGCCGCCCAGGAAGATGGTGCCCTGCCCTTGCACGATGATGGACTCGTCGCTCATGGCCGGCACGTAAGCACCACCCGCCGTGCAACTGCCCATGACCACGGCGATCTGGGCGATGCCTTGCGCGGACATCTGGGCCTGGTTGTAGAAGATGCGGCCAAAGTGATCGCGGTCAGGAAACACTTCGTCCTGGTTGGGCAGGTTGGCCCCGCCCGAATCGACCAGGTAGATGCAGGGCAAGCGGTTGGCTTCAGCAATCTCCTGCGCGCGCAGGTGCTTCTTGACCGTCATGGGGTAATAGGTACCGCCCTTCACCGTGGCGTCGTTGCAGACGATCATGCAGTCCACGCCACTCACGCGACCGATGCCCGCGATCAGGCCCGCGCCCGGCGCTTCGCCGTCGTACATGGCGTGCGCGGCCAGCGGCGCGATTTCGAGGAAGGGCGAGCCCGGGTCCAGCAGTTGTTGCACGCGCTCGCGCGGCAGCAGCTTGCCGCGCGCGACATGCTTGGCGCGGGCCGCTTCACCGCCACCCGCTTCCACACGGGCGAACTGCGCGCGCAAGTCATCCACCAGCGACCGCATGGCGGCGGCATTGGCTTGAAAGGATTCCGAGCGCGGGTTGAGTTGGGAATTGAGCTTGCTCATGTCGACCGGTGTTGTGCAATCGGTGATCCGTGCTGCCCTGGCTCTGCTGGGGTCAGGCCGTCTCGGCAAACAGTTCACGGCCGATCAGCATGCGGCGGATCTCCGACGTACCCGCGCCAATCTCGTAGAGCTTGGCGTCGCGCCACAGCCGTTCGACCGGAAAGTCGCGGGTGTAGCCCACGCCGCCCAGGGCCTGGACGGCTTCGCCCGCCATCCAGGTGGCTTTTTCCGCCGCGTAGAGGATGGCGCCCGCAGCGTCCTTGCGCAGGCTGCGCGCGTGCGTGGCACTGTCGCAGGCCCGGCCCAGGGCGTAGACATAAGCCCGGCAGGCCTGCCAGGTGCTGTACATGTCGGCCAACTTGCCCTGCATGAGCTGGAACTCGCCGATGCGCTGGCCGAACTGCTGTCGCTCGTGCACATAGGGCAGCACCACGTCCATGCAGGCGGCCATGATGCCCAGCGGCCCGCCGCTGAGCACGGCGCGTTCATAGTCCAGCCCACTCATCAGCACCTGGGCGCCCTTTCCCTCGCCACCCAGCACATTGGCCTCGGGCACTTCGCAGCGGTCGAAGAACAGCGGGTAGGTGTTGCTGCCGCGCATGCCCAGCTTGTCCAGCTTGGCGCCGTGCGTGAAGCCGGGCAACCCTTTTTCGACGATGAAGGCGGTCATGCCGCGGGCACCCAGCTCGGCGTCTGTCTTGGCGTAAACGACCAGCACGTCGGCATCCCCGCCGTTGGTGATCCACATCTTGCCGCCGTTGAGCACGTAGTAGCCGCCCTTCTTCTCAGCCTTGAGCTTCATGCTCACCACGTCGCTGCCCGCATTGGGTTCGCTCATGGCCAGCGCACCGACATGCTCGCCGCTGACCAGCTTGGGCAGGTATCGTTTCTTCTGCTCTGCGTTGCCGTTGCGGTGGATCTGGTTGACGCAGAGGTTGGAATGCGCGCCGTAGGAGAGGCCCACCGAGGCAGAGGCGCGCGAAATCTCTTCCATGGCGATGATGTGGGCCAGGTAGCCGAGATCGACACCGCCGTATTCCTCGGCCACCGTCATGCCGTGCAGGCCGATGCTGCCAAGCCGAGCCCAAAGCTCGCGCGGGAAATGGTTGTCCCGGTCGATGGCGGCGGCGCGCGGCGCGATCTCCAGGGCGCAGAAATCCGCCACGGCATGGCGCAATTCGTTCAAGGTGTCGCCCAGACCGAAGTCCAGGCCGGGCAGTGGGCGGGCGGGCATGCGCTGGTCTCCTCGGCCTTTCGTCTTGGAAACGGCCTGATCGTTGCAATCTTTTGACCAGGGCCTCCTGGGTCGGGTCGGCCCCTTTGTTTTGCGCCACAGCTTAGGCCGGACGGCGTCGCATTTGGTGCCAGAATGGTTGCAAATCACGCCACCGTGGCAAACCCAGGGTAAGCCCCGGGGGGGCCGCACCGCCCAGCCCTCACCTCCGATACGGACCTCCGTTCACCATGGCCCGCCCCGTCAGAAACGCCAACGCCGCGACGAGATCAGCCAGGGCCGCCACGCCCATGGCTTTTGTGCGGGCCATCGTCCAGGCCTACACAAATCAGGGTGCGGACCCGACGGCGGCCCTGCGATCGGCACAAATCACGCCAGCAGAATTGGCTCGCGCGGATGCCCGCGTGAGCGCCGCGCAGTTCGAAACCCTGAACGCGCACGCCATGCAGGAACTGGACGACGAGGCCCTGGGTTGGTTCAGTCGCAGGCTGCCCTGGGGCAGCCACGGGCTGCTGTGCCGTGCATCCATCACGGCGCCCGACCTGGGTGTGGCGCTCAAGCGCTGGTGCCGCCACCACCGCCTGCTGGTGGATGACCTCGCCTTGCGCCTGGAAGTCGCGCAAGGCCTGGCCTCGGTGTGGCTCGAGGAGCGGCGCCCCGGCGTCTTTCCGGCCCCCGAACTGCGCGAGTTCTGCCTGGTGTCCACGCTGCGCTTTCTGCTCGGTTACGCGAGCTGGGCCGTCGACTCGGGCCTGGCCCTGCGCTCGGTGTGTTTCCCGTATGCCGCGCCCGCGCATGCCGACGCATACGCGTTGATGTTCTCCGGGCCCGTGCGTTTCGACGCGCCCCAGGCGAGAGTGACACAAGCCGGTTTCTCCTTCGACGCGAGTTATCTGGCCCTGCCCCTGCGGCGCGACGAAGCCGCGCTGCGCACCATGCTCCAGCGTGCTCTGCCGCTGACGGTGCGCCCCTACCGGCGCGACCGCCTGCTGGGCCAGCAGGTGCGCGAGGCTTTGCGCCCACATGGCATCGGTGCGAGCGTGGGATCGGGCATGGGGTCAACCTCAGGTTCCCATGCAGGCCATGCCCCGCCGCAGACCGCGCAGGCACTGGCGGCACGACTGCACATGTCTCCACGCACCCTGCACCGGCAGCTGCAAGCCGAGGGCCTCACCTTGCAAGCACTGAAGGACGAGGCACGCCGCGGCCAGGCCGAGGACCTGCTGCGGCGCACCCCGCGCGCCATCAAGCAGGTCGCGCTGGCGGCAGGCTTTCGTAACGAGAAGAGCTTCGCCCGTGCCTTCCGCGCCTGGACGGGCCTCAGTCCCTCGGAGTTTCGTCGCCAGGCGCAGGCGCCAACGCCGGAACCGCGCTAGGTCTGTCGTCGGGCGTAGCGCCCGGGTGGCATGCCCACGTACCGCGTGAAAGCCGCACCGAAGGCACTGACTGAGCCGTAGCCGATGCGCTCGGCGATGGCTGCGATGGCCAACTCACCCTGGCGCAACCACTGCTTGGCCAGCGCCATGCGCCAGGCCAGCAGGTAGCTCATCGGCGCCATGCCGACGGCGCGCTGGAATCGCTCGAAGAAAGCCGAACGGGACAGCGCCGCCTCGCGCGCGAGTTGCGCGACGCTCCACCCGTCGGCGGGGCGCTCGTGCATGCGGCGCAGGGCCAGCGCGAGCCTGGGATCGGCCAGGCCGCGCACCAGCCCCGGCGACGCGGCCACGCTGGCCGTCGAACGGAAAGCTTCCACGAGCAGCACTTCGAGCAACCGGGCCATGACGATCTCGCGCGCGGGCCGGTCGGCGCGGGACTCTTCGCCGACCCACCGGGCCAGCGTCGCAAGGCGGCTTTCGCCTTGCACGTGCAGCCACCGGGGCAGCAAGGGCACCAGCAGCGCGGCGTCGGGTGAGCCGAACTCACAATGGCCGACCAGCAGACGCACATCCACCGCGCCCGCCGGGTCGCCGACCCGGGCGCCCCCAGGCATGGGCACCACCGGCGTGGCGACCGCTACGCCAGCGCGGGGTGGCAGTCGGTCGAGGCTGGATGTCGCGAAACCGCGTGCTGCGGGGATCAGCACAAAGTCGCCCTCGTTCAGCGTGATGGTTTCACCCCCCGCTTTGCCGCCCGCCTGGCCACCTTGTTCGCCATCCACCGTCAGAAAACAGCGGCCTTCCAGCACGACCATGTAGAAGGGGCGGCCCAATTCGGCGCGGCGCACGGCCCAGGGAGCCGACGCCACGACGAGCTTGGACAAGAGCGCGCGCGGCTTCAGCAGGGAGACGACTTCTGCCAGAGGGTCGGTCATTCCGTACTATCTCTACAAATAGATGGACTTTTCATTATAGAAAGTCCTGCTCTTGCGCCTTATCGTCTGGACTTCTGCAACCACCCGACGGAGTTTGTGATGTCCTCCTCTACTTCCACCATCCTGATCACGGGCTGCTCGTCCGGTTTCGGCCTCGACACCGCGCGTTTCTTTCTAGCCCAGGGCTGGCACGTGATCGCGACGATGCGCACGCCGCGCGACGACCTGCTGCCGCGCTCGGAGCGGCTGCGGGTGCTGCCGCTCGACGTGACCGACGCGACCAGCATCCGCCAGTGCGTCGAGGCCGCCGGACCGATCGACGCCCTGGTCAACAACGCGGGCATCGGTCTGCTGGCCCCCCTGGAGGGCGTGACCCTGGACCAAGCACGCGTGCTCTTCGAAACCAACACGCTGGGCACGATGGCGATGACGCAAGCCGTGCTGCCGCAATTGCGGCAACGGAAAGCGGGCGTTATCGTGAACGTGACCTCGAGCGTGACGCTCAAGCCCCTGCCGCTGCTGTCGGTCTATACCAGCAGCAAGGCGGCGGTGAACGCGTTCACCGAGTCGCTGGCGCTGGAGCTGGCGCCCTTCGGCATCCGCGTGCGGCTCGTTCTGCCGGGCCGCGCGCCCGAGACCCGCTTCGGCGACAACGCCCGCCAGCGCATGACCGGTGAACCCCACGCGGCGTACACCGACTTCCAGGCCCGAATGTTCGCCGCGATGCGTGACGCTGACACGCCCGTCACGCAAGCCAGAGACGTCACTGAAGCCGTGTGGCGAGCCGTGACGGACCCGGCCGCGCCGATGCGCCTGCCCGCGGGTGCTGACGCGCTGGCACTGGCGGCCGCCTGACTCCGAGAGGCCGCCCAGGTACGACGATGCGCCCGGGCAAGTACGAAGACATGGGCGAGGACGTCAGCGTGAGCCTCGGCACGTTCAACGCGAGGAGGGCTTCACCGGCTCGACCGGGATGTAGATCTCCGCGCCCTGGCGGCGGAACTCGGCCGACTTCTGCGCCATGCCCGCGTCCAGTGCCTCGCCTTCGCTCACACCCTGCGTCTTGGCGAATTCACGCACCTCCTGCGTGATCTTCATCGAGCAGAACTTCGGCCCGCACATGGAGCAGAAATGCGCCACCTTGGCCGCGTCCTTGGGCAGGGTTTCATCGTGGAATTTCTGCGCGGTGTCCGGGTCCAGCGAGAGGTTGAACTGGTCCATCCAGCGGAACTCGAAACGCGCCTTGGACAGCGCATCGTCGCGCGCCCGCGCGCCCGGGTGGCCCTTGGCCACGTCTGCTGCATGCGCAGCAATCTTGTAGGTGATGAGGCCGGTCTTCACGTCCTCGCGGTCGGGCAGGCCCAGGTGTTCCTTGGGTGTGACGTAGCAGAGCATGGCCGTGCCGAACCAGCCGATCATGGCTGCGCCGATGCCACTCGTGATGTGGTCGTAGCCCGGTGCGATGTCCGTGGTCAACGGACCCAGCGTGTAGAACGGTGCTTCACCGCAGTGCTTGAGCTGCTCCGTCATGTTCGCCTGCACCAGGTGCATGGGCACGTGGCCGGGGCCTTCGATCATGGTCTGCACCTCGTGCTTCCAGGCGATCTGGGTCAGCTCGCCCAAGGTGCGCAACTCGGCAAACTGGGCTTCGTCGTTGGCGTCCGCGCCGCTGCCGGGGCGCAGGCCGTCGCCGAGCGAGAAGCTCACGTCGTAGGCCTTCATGATCTCGCAGATGTCTTCGAAGTGCGTGTAGAGAAAGCTCTCCTGGTGGTGCGCAATGCACCACTTGGCCATGATGGAGCCGCCGCGCGAGACGATGCCTGTGACACGGTTGGCCGTCAGGTGGATGAAGGGCAGGCGCACGCCGGCGTGGATGGTGAAGTAGTCCACGCCTTGCTCGGCCTGTTCGATCAGCGTGTCGCGGAAGATGTCCCAGGTCAGGTCCTCGGCCACGCCGCCCACTTTCTCCAGCGCCTGGTAGATGGGCACGGTGCCGATGGGCACGGGCGAGTTGCGCACGATCCAGTCCCGCGTCGTGTGAATGTACTGTCCGGTGGAGAGGTCCATCACCGTGTCCGCGCCCCAGCGGGTGGCCCAGACGAGTTTTTCCACTTCCTCCTCAATGCTGGAAGTCACCGCCGAGTTGCCGATGTTGGCGTTGACCTTGACCAGGAAGTTGCGCCCGATGGCCATGGGCTCCAGCTCGGGGTGGTTGATGTTGGCCGGAATGATGGCGCGCCCGCGCGCCACCTCGTCGCGCACGAACTCGGGCGTCACCACGCTCGGAATGCTGGCACCGAAACTGTGGCCGGCCAGGCGTTGTTCGCGCGCGGCGTCGGCCATGTAGGCGCGCGTCCATTCCAGGCGCTGGTTTTCGCGCAGCGCCACGTATTCCATTTCGGGCGTGACGATGCCACGACGCGCGTAGTGCATCTGGGTAACGTTGGCGCCCACCTTCGCCCCGGACAAAGATGCCGCGCGAGCGCGGCGGGGTGCGCGCTGCAAACCTGCGGCCTCGGCGCGCAGCACGGCCAGGGCATCGGTCTCGCCCCGCTTGAGGCCATCGTCCAGCGCGTAGGGCGCACGGCCCATGTAGGACTCGGTGTCACCACGCTCGGCAATCCAGCGTTCGCGCAGCGCGGGCAGGCCCTTGCGCACGTCGATGGCGGCTTGCGGGTCTGTGTACGGCCCCGAAGTGTCGTAGACCGTGACACGCTCGCCGTTGCTCAGCGAAATCTCGCGCAGGGGCACGCGCAGGTCCGGCCGCGAACCCGGCAGCCAGGTTTTGCGCGAGGCCGGCAAGGGCGCGCGCGTGAGGGAGAGGAATTGGTCGAGGCGATCCGGTGCGTTCATCAGTCAGTCTCCGTGCAAGTTGAGAAATTGCTCGGAGCGGACGATCTGCGCGATGGTTCATCGAACGCGAACCGTGGATGGCGGGGAAACTCCCCAGGCCAGCAAGGCGGGACAGACGGGCAGCGGAAGCTACGAATGCTCGCCGGGACAAAAAACGCGAGCGCGCGGGAACACAGGCTGCTGGTCAGGCTCTTCTTACGCCGGTACAAACCGGATCAAGTTCGCGGGTTCGGATCACCGTCTCAGCAGGTCTGGCCTGCACCCCGGGCGGAAGGGACTGTAGCGCAATCCATATGCATCGAATCATGACGCTGGTCAATTTTCCGGGAACAACAGCACAAGCAGGCGAAGGGTTGCATTGCGCGGCACTCCAATTAACAACCATCAGTGATGATTGATATCACCCAATAGTTACTACCGACAACACGCGCTGATTTCTAAAGTTGCTCCCGTCGAACAACGACGTCCTTTCACTTTCAGGAGCATCATCATGTCCACCTCTGTCATCACTTCCCCCGTCGCCCAGGACCTGGGCTCTCGCGTCGCCGTCATCACCGGCGCCTCCAGCGGCATGGGCCGCGCCGCGGCCCTGCTGCTGGCCGCGCGAGGCGCCAAGGTCGCCCTGCTGGCCCGTCGCAAGGCGCAGCTGGACGAGGTCGCTGCGGAGATCCGTCGGCTCGGCGGAACTGCCCTGGCCATCACCACCGACGTCACAGACGCAGCCTCGGTGGAAGCCGCCGCGGCCGAGGTCCGCCGCGCTTACGGCAATGCCAACCTGGTCTTCAACAATGCAGGGCTGATGTTGCCCGGCGCCATCGGCCAGCAGCCCCAGGCCGAGTGGGAAACGCAAATCGATCTGAACGTCACGGGTGCGATGCGCGTGATCCAGGCCTTCGTGCCCCAGCTCGAGGAAGCCGCGGCCCAAGGTCAGGTGGTCGACCTGATCAACACCTCGTCCATCGCCAGCCAGTATGTCTACGGCTACTTCGCCGTGTATTCGGCGACCAAGGCTTTCGTCAGTCACCTGACGCGCCACCTGCGCCTGGAACTCGGCCCCAAGAACATCCGGGTTTCGGTGATCGAGCCGGGCATCACCGACACCGAGCTGCAAAGCCATTTCACCTTCCAGGGCGCCATCGACTGGATCAAGACTGCGGCGCGGTCCATGGATTTCCTGAAGGCGGAAGACATCGCCGCCACCGTCGGTTTCATCGTGTCCCTACCCCGGCACGTCAATGTGCAGCAGGTCGTGATCATGCCCACCAAGGAAGGCATCTGAGCCGCGCCCGGCCATCGCCGGGCCCGTGGCCCGCGTGATGGCGCTCAGTCGGACAGGGCGGACCGCCCCCGCTCCAAGGCTCTCAGCTCGGTGGCAGGCACATGAAAGTGCTGCTGCCCTCGCAAGCGCTCCACCGTGAAATCGATGAAGCGCCGCACGCGCAGCGGCATGTCCTTGCGCTGGGCATAAAAGAGGTGCAGCCCCATGCGTTCGCTGGTGTGGCGCACCAGCAGCGGCACCAAGGCGCCGGCCCGGATCGGCGCTGCCGCGTTGATGCTGTCGATCTGCCCCACGCCCAGGCCCTGCAGCACGGCTTGCATCTCGGCCTCTGGATCGCTGCAGCAGACCACATGCCGCACCGCTTGGTAAACGGTTTCCCCCTTCACCAGGAATTCCCAGGGCATGGGCCGGCCCGTTCCGGGCTGGCGGTAGGCGATGCAACGGTGCTGGGTCAGTTCGGCCAAAGTGTGCGGCGCGCCCTGCTCGGCCAGGTAGGTCGGGCTCGCGCAGGCGATCAACTGAATCGGAAAGAGCCGCCGGGACACGACCTGGGCCGTGGGCGGGTTACCCGCCTTGAAACCCAGATCGATGCGCTCCTCGACGATGTCCGTCGGCCCATCCTCGAGCACCAGATCGAAGGTGACCTCGGGGTACTTCTGATGAAACTCCGCGATGATCGGCAACAGCACCTTGCGCCCCACCGCGCCCCCGGCGCCGATCCGGATCAGTCCCTCGTGCCCTTGGGCCGCATCCTTCACACCCTGGATGGCGCCGGTCAAGGTCTGCAGGCTGTCCTGGACCGAATCCAGCAGGCGCTGGCCATCCTCCGTCAAGGCACTTTTGCGGGTGGTGCGATGGAACAGGCGCACGCCCAGGTGCTGTTCCAACTGGCGGATGCTCTTGCTCACGGCTTGCGCCGTCGTGCCCTGTACCTGGGCAGCGCGATTGAAGCTGCCCAGCTCTGCGGCCCGGATGAAGGTGGTGATCGCTCGGAGTTCGTCCACAGCCCTGACCCGCCCGATCTTTCAGAGGCTCAAGCCCCTCGGCATCACCGCCACGCCCGCAAGGGCCTGGCGGTAAGTCTCTTCCAGCGCTTCGGTGCTGTCCACGTTGATCTTCAAGTCCTGCAAGAGGCCATCGTGCAGGCCGAAAACCCAGCCGTGCAGGGTGACCTTCTGGCCTCGGGACCAGGCGTCGAGCATGACGGTGGTCTGGGCCACGTTGACCACCTGCTCGATGGCGTTGAGTTCCACCAGCGCGTCATGGCGGTGCTGCTCGGGCAGGCTGTCGAGCAGGGCGCGGTGGCGGTCGCGCACGTCCATGATGTGGCGCAGCCAATTGTCGGCCAGGCCGATGCGCGCGCCTTCCAGGGCGGCCTGTACGCCGCTGCAGCCGTAGTGACCCACGACCATGATGTGCTCGACCTTGAGACGCTCCACCGCGAACTGCACGGTGGACAGCACGTTGAGGTCGGACGGCACGACGATGTTGGCCACGTTGCGATGCACGAAGACTTCACCCGGGTCCAGACCGGTGATCTGGTTGGCGGGCACGCGGCTGTCGGAACAGCCGATCCACATGTACTTGGGCTGCTGTTGCGCGCGCAGGGCGCTGAAGAAACCGGGGCGCTCGCGCTCCATCTGGGCGGCCCAGGCGCGGTTGTGGGCGAAAAGGTCGGCGGGTGTCTTGCTCATGCGCGCATTTTCACCGATGTGCACCATGACCATCCCCAAGCTGGCGACGCGCGCCCGGGCGCGACAGCACGAAACCAGCCTGCTGCATACAATGGCCCGCTCCCTGGACACCTTGGCTGCGCATGAACGAACTCGAACGCGAACTGCATTACCCCCTCGGAGACACGTTGCCCGCGGCCGGCGGCACACTGGAAATCGCGCCCGGCGTGCGCTGGATCCGCATGGCCTTGCCATTCGCGCTGGACCACATCAACCTCTGGCTGCTGCGCGACGAGATCGACGCACCGGACCAGCCTGGCGGCAAGCTGCAGGGCTGGACGGTGGTGGACTGCTGCGTCAGCCGCGACGAATCCAAGGCTTTGTGGGAACAGATCTTCGCCACGCAACTGGAAGGACTGCCCATCCTGCGCGTGATCGTCACCCACATGCACCCGGACCACGTCGGTCTGGCGCATTGGCTGTGCACGCGCTGGAGCACGCCCGAACGCCCCTGCCGGCTGTGGATGAGCGCGACGGACTATTACCTGGCACGCATCGGCTCGGCTGGCAGCAACGGTTTCGGCGGTGAGGGCGCGGCCTTGTTCTTCGCCTCGCACGGCCTGCGCGACCCCGAATCCATGGCCAAGGTGCGTGAGCGCGCCCTGTATTACCCCAGCCTGGTGCCGGCCGTGCCCCCGCAGTTCGTGCGTCTGATGGACGGCGACAGGGTGCGCGTCGGCGCCCACCACTGGCGTTGCATCAGCGGTCACGGGCATGCGCCCGAGCACATCGCTCTGTACAACGAAGACCTGGGTTTGTTGATCGGCGGGGACATGATGCTGCCGCGCATCTCCAGCAACATCAGCGTGTTCGAGTCCGAGCCGGAATCCAACCCGCTCAAGCAGTTCCTGCAATCCATCGACAAGTTCGAATGCCTGCCCACGGCCACGCTCACCCTGCCTTCGCACGGCAAGCCTTTCACCGGTCTACACAAGCGCATTCGGCAATTGCATGAACACCACCGCGAGCGCCTGGCCGAAGTCATAGCGGCCTGCGCCGAACGCCCGCAATGCGCGGCCGACATCCTGCCCCTGATGTTCAAGCGCAAGCTGGACCTGCACCAGACCACCTTCGCCATGGGCGAGGCCATTGCCCACCTGCATGCGCTGTGGTACGAGGGCAAGCTGCGGCGCACGCGGGATGCGGATGGCGTGTACTACTTCCGGGGCTGAGGCCCGGGGGGTCTGCATGCGCGCCGCGACGAGCCGATGGGCCCGCTGAACGAGCGATTCAATGACGGAGTACGCCAGAAACTCTGGCGCAGCCCCGTACTTGGAGTTAAGGCTTGATTGCGAAAGCCGCCGCGCCACCGCCCCAGGAAGCCAACAGGTAGTCGGCCAACTGGTCCGGAACGTCGTTGTCAAAGCTCATCAGCAGCTCTGGCGCCTGCGCCTCGGCAGCGGACTTCAGAACACCGGCCAGACTCTCCCGTTGCGCCTCGGTCACGACATGGTGATGGCGTCGCGCCAGACTGTCCACGGTGGCCTCGCGCAGACGGTCCGAGCCGAGCACGTACCAGGCGTAGTCGATCTCATACCGTTCAAACGCGTCCTTCAGGCTTTCGCCGTTCAGCTTGGCTTCCTGCGCGAAGTGGTGCAGCGTGCGGGTGCTCAGGGTGCTCATGACGTAGGCCATGGACGCGGCGTGATCGGTCGCGGAATTGTTCAGGTTCATGGGGAACTCCTGTTGAGATGGCGCGGGTGAGCGCGGAGTGCATCGGCCTTCCGCCACATGGGTGGATGGACTAACGGATGCATGACAGTGACCCTGACACTACCGCCACGCAGTGGTAGCGTGTACCTTGCGCGGAAAAGGCGCTGGATCAGGCGGGAAAGTCGCCATCTGGGTGCCTCGGCTGCGGCTCAAGGCAGCGAAACGGGATGGCGTGGGAAATAAAAAACCATCCAGAGAAAGGACGGTTTTGAACAGGTCAGGCGTTCAATTCAGAATCGAACCACAGACGTGCAGATTTTACTACGCACACTCATATGCCACGGTGTACCTGCTTGGTGTACCAATCCAAGCGGCTAGCAACCCAGCAGAAACTAAAAAGCCCCTGACTCTTTACGAATCAAGGGCTTAGCGTTCTGGTGGCCTGGGGCGGAATCGAACCACCGACACGCGGATTTTCAATCCGCTGCTCTACCAACTGAGCTACCGGGCCGTGAGCCGCGAATTATAGCAGCAAAGTCAGGCCGAACTTTCAGAAACCAGAGGGCGGACCCTGCAGACTGTCGATGCCTTCGTCGCGTCCGTCCTCGCCACTTGCCGCCACGGCCGCGGCGCGCTTGCCGCGGCCCAGGTCCACGCCGAGCTGCTTGAGCTTGCGGTAGAGATGGGTGCGCTCGAGGCCGGTCTTTTCGGCGACGCGGGTCATGGAGCCGTTCTCGTGCGCGAGGTGGTATTCGAAATAGGCTTTCTCGAAGTCATCGCGCGCTTCGCGCAAGGGCTTGTCGAGCTGGAAATGCTGCTTCGCGGGGGGGCCCGGGTCCACAGGCTCGGCAACAGGGGCGTCCGGCAACGTGGCGCTCGCCATGCTGACGGGTGCGACCACGCTGGCACGCGGTGCAGTCGCAGGGACTACCGCCGCAGACGCAGGGGCCGTGCCATTGCGCGCCAAGCCCTGCTCCACGGCCTTGAGCAGCTTCTGCAGGGTGATGGGTTTTTCAAGAAAGGCCTGCGCGCCGATCTTGGTGGCGGCCACCGCCGTCTCGATGGTGGCGTGGCCGCTCATCATGATGACGGGCATGGTCAGCAAGCCGGCGGCGGACCATTCCTTGAGCAGGGTCACACCATCGGTGTCGGGCATCCAGATGTCGAGCAGCACGAGATCGGGGCGTTCGCGCTGGCGGGCCTCGCGCGCCTGGGCCGCGTTCTCGGCCACCTCGACGGCATGGCCTTCGTCGTTGAGGATCTCCGAGAGCAGATCGCGGATGCCGAGTTCATCATCGACGACCAGTATGTTTGCCATGGTGTGAACGCAGTGATCTCGAAACGATGGAAAAGGCGCGACAGGACGGTAGGATTTCAGGCCGGCGCGGCGGGCGGCTCCACGGTGAATGATAACGACACTTGCGCGCCGATCACCTGATCTTCGGCGACACGGTTGGAAAGATCGATGCGCGCGCGATGATCATCGACGATTTTCTTGACCACGGCCAAGCCCAGGCCGGTGCCCTTGGCCTTGGTGGTGACGTAGGGCTCGAAGGCGCGCTTGAGGATGGCGTCCGGAAAACCGGTGCCCCAGTCCAGCACGGAGAGGCGCACCCGACTGCGCGCCGGATTCCATTGGGTGCGCACGAGCACGGCGAATTCCGGCCCGCTGCGCCCAGCGGTTTCGGTGGCGTCCTGCGCGTTCTGCAACAGGTTGTGCAGCACCTGGCGCAGTTGCTGGGCGTCGCCGCGGATCAGGGGGCAGGCCGGGTCCAGCTCGGCGCGCATCAGCACATGGGGCGAGGGGGTCGGCCCAGCAAGCAGCGAAAGCTGCGGCGAAGGTTGGGCGTCGCCCACGTAGAGCTGCAGCACGTCCTGCACGAGGGCGTTCAGGTCCAAGGGCTTCAGCTCGGCGGCGGGCAGGCGCGCGTAGTCGCGGAATTCGTTGACCAGGCGCTTCATCGCATCGACCTGGTCCACGATGGTCTTGACGGACTTGGTGACCACGGCCTGCTCGGCGGGATCGACCTTGCCCGTGAGCTTTTTCTCCAGCCGCTCGGCGGAGAGCTGGATGGGCGTCAGCGGGTTCTTGATCTCATGCGCCAGACGGCGCGCCACCTCGCCCCAAGCCTGGGCACGCTGTGCCGAGACGATGTCGGAAATGTCGTCGAACACCAGCAGCCACAGGCTGCGGCCCGGCGCGCCGCCGGGCAACTCGGCGCCGCGCACCACCAGCGTGAGCACGTCGCGGTCCTTGGTGCCCATCAGATCGGCGACCTCGGAGGCAGGTTCATCGGCGCGCACCAGCGCCAGTTCGATGGACTGCTGCCAGTGGTCGAGCGAGCGCTCACCTTGCTCCGCGCGCTCAGCCACGAAATGGTCGAACTGCAACCTGACCTGACGCGCGAAGTCTTCCAGCCCCGCGATCTCGGGCAGGCGACGCCCCACCCACGGGTCCACCGGCGAGCGCAGGGCCCCGCGCAGGATCAGCTCGGCACCGGGGTTGACGGACTGGATGACACCTTGCGCGTCCAGCACCATCACACCGGCGGTCAGGTTGTCCAGGATGGTCTGCAGGTTTTCGCGCGCGGCGCTGACCTGGCCCATGCTGGCCTCGACCGCGCGCCGCGCGTCCGCGAGCTGCTGCGTCATGTCGGCGAACGAGCGAGTCAAGCCACCCAGCTCGTCGCGTCCCTGCAAGGCGGCCTTGGGCGTGAGGTCACCGGCCGCCACCTGGCGCACGCCCTCGGCCAGCAGCAGCAGGGGCTGGGTGATCTGGTTGCCCAGGGCCACGGCCAGCAGCACGGCGCCGAAGATCGCGAGGAAGAGGCTGAGCGTCAGCGTGCCGATGTACATGCGGCGCAAGCCTTGACGGGCCAGTGAACGTTCCTGGTATTCGTTGCGCGCCTCGGACACGGCCAGGGCGTTGGACACCAGACTTTCGGAAAGCTTTTGCGTCAACTCCAGATAACGCGGTTCATCCAGCATGCCCAGATTCATGCCGTTGCGGCCGGGCAGGTTGGGCATGCTGATCAGCGCCTGGATGCGCGCGGGCGCGGGCGCCATGGCGTTGCCCTCCTCCAGGCCCTCGATCCAGGTGACCACCTGTTGGCGGCGCGCGCGTTCCAGCTGGGTGGCGCTGGGTCGTTCCATGTGCAAGGCAAACCGTGAGTCCCCCGCGCTGGCCAGCATGCGCAGGGACTGCCCCTGGGCGCGCCAAAGCACGGCGTCGTGCACCTCCAACTGTTCACGCAAACGCTCGAGCAGCAGCCCGCTCTCCACATCGGAGGCGCCTTGCAACTGACCCGCCGCGAGACGGGCCTTGGCCGCCAGATCGTTGGAGAGCGAATCCAGGGTGGCACGACCGAGGTTGAGACCGGCTTCCAGTGCACCTTCCACCTGCACGTCGAACCAGCTTTCGATGGAGCGCGCGACGAACTGGTAGGACACCACGTAGATCAGCAGGCCCGGCACGAAGCCCGCGAGCACGAACACCAGCGAGAGCCGGACCAGCAAACGACTGCCGAAGCGGCGCTCGCGCACATGCCATAGCAAGCGCGCAGCCACCCAGGCGATGGCGATGAACAGCAGAATGGCCACCACCACGTTGAGCGCGAACAGACGCGCGTAATGGCGCTCATAAAGTTCATGGTTGCCGGTCGCCTGCGTGAGCAGGAACAGCAACACCAGGCTGAGCGCGACCACGATGGTCAGCAGCACCAAGAGGGCCAGGCGCAGGGAGCCCGGGGCCCGGGCCACGGCAGACAATCGGGGCAGCAAGGCTTTCACGCCGGCACCTGCCTTCAATCCAGGCGCTCCAGGCTGAAGGTACGCTGGCGGCTCAGGTCCAGCTCCCAGTCCTCGTCGCCCAGGGCGCCGATCTGCAAGGGGCGCGGCAATTTGTCGGTGTCGAGATGGAAATGGAACTCGACGCGGTAGGTGTCGTCAGCGTCCAACGCACTGCCTTCGGCCACCCGCCATTGACTGATGTGCTGGATGACGGCCAGGGCCTCGTCCAGGCTGTCAAAGAACTGCGCCAGCGCCGCGTTGCCGGCCTTGGCGGACGGCGTGGCGCCCAGGCTCAGCCGCCAGCGCTGGGTCAGCGGCTGGTAGACCAGTCGCCACTGCCGCTGGGCACGGCTGACGCGGGCGTCCAGCCACCACCAGCGCTCACGGTAGATCACGGCCTCCGCCGTGAAAATCACGGACAGCCCCTTGTACAGAGCGTCGCGCACAGGCTCCGGCAGGTTGAAACGCAGGCGGGCACTGAGCTCAAGCGCATCCCCTTGGCGACGCAATTCGAGGGGGCCGACCGACGGGCGCTGGGACAGGGCTGGCGCGGCGGGAACCGGCAGTATGGGTGCGCTGGGCGGTGCCACAGGCGCAGACACCGGGGGCGCGGCAGGCTGCGCGCCAGCGCCTGGGGCTTCATCCGCGTCGTTGGCGGCAGCCCCGACCTGGGGCAAACCCGCAATCAGGAGCAGGGGCACGATGCTCCAAATCAGGGCACGGCGCAGGCAAGCCGAAGCCTTAGCCCCCCTCTTTTGCCAACAACGCGTAATAAAAGCCATCGTGCTCACGGATGGCATTGTCCGTGAGCGCCTCGGATTGGATCGTGGAAAGAGGCCATAAATGCCCCGGAGCGGGTCGCGAAGACGCCTCTTTGTTGTGCGCAAGAAACGCCCGCACCTGTTCTTCACCTTCCGCTTTGAAAACGGAACAAGTGCAGTAGAGCATCCGGCCCCCAGGCAGCAAGCGCGGCCAAAGCGCCGCCAGCAGTCGGGCCTGCTGGCCGGCCAGGCTGCTGATGTCGCTCTCGCGGCGCAGCCAAAGCACGTCCGGATGCCGCCGCACGATACCCGAGGCGGTGCAGGGCGCGTCGAGCAGGATGGCGTCGAAGGCCAGATCGTCCGCCAGCCCGGCCTGGCGCCAGGCAGCAGGATTGCCTGCATCGGCCACCACTACCCGGGCCTGCAGACCGAGGCGCCGCAGGTTCTCGTCGATGCGCCGGCAACGCTCGGCGTCCACGTCCAGCGCGATCACTTCCGCGTCCAGGCCGCGCGCGGCGATCAGCTCCAGCAGGTGCGCCGTCTTGCCGCCAGGCGCGGCACAGGCGTCCAGGATGCGCAGCCGGCGTGCCGGCGCCTGCTCGGCCAGCAGCTCGTCCAGCAACAGCGGGGCGGCCAGTTGGGCAGCCGCGTCCTGCACTGACACGCGGCCCTGCGCGAAGCCCGGGATGCGCTGCACGGGCACGGGCTGCGCCAGCGTCACGCCGTGGGCGCCATTGCGCCACGCGGCGATGCCCGCTGCTTGCAGCTCGGCAAGGTACTCGTCAACGGGACCTTGCGCGAAGTTGACGCGCAAGGTCATGGGCGGTGGCAGGTTGTTGGCTTCCAGCACGGCCTGCCAGTGTTCGGGGGCCTCCTGCTGCAGTCGCGCGATCCACCAGCGCGGATGGTTCCATCGCGCCACCAGCGCCGTGGCCGGGTCTTCGTCGATTTCGGCCAGCAGGTCCACGCGCTCGCGCAGGAAACGGCGCAGGCAGGCGTTGAGGAAACCCGCGCTGTTGCTGACGGTACGCGAGCCATGGCGTTTGGCCGCCTCGACCGCCTGATTCACCAGGGTGTGGGCGTCGTAGTCCTGGGCCTCCGTGCTGGCCAAGGCCAGGGCCAAGCACAACAGCGCATCCACCGCAGGCACGGGCTTGCGTGGCGCGAGCAGGGCCCGCAGCGCCTCGGCACGGCCCAGACCGCGCAGCGCGGCATAAGCGAGCGCCTGCACACCTGGTCGCAGGCTGGCGACCACGACCTCGAGCGCGTCGCTGGCGGAACGGCCCGCGCGCACGGCGGCCAGCACCTGGGCCGCCGCCTGCAGCTGCTGCCACAACTCGGGCGCGCGCGCGGAACCAGAGGGAACAGGAGGGGAAGCGTCAGTCATGCGGCAGCAATAAAAACGCCCCAAGGCGTGAACCTTGGGGCATGGGCATGGACCACTGCGGACCGGTGGCCACGCAACGGCGATTACTCGCCCTGTTCAGCAGCCGTGGTCGCGGCGCCTTCGCTGTTGCTCTGGGCAGCCGCCAGTTCAACCGCTTCGGCATCGGCGATGGCGCGGCGCTCGGACTCATCCATGGCCTCGCGCACCTTGCGTGCCTCGTGGTAGGCCATGCCGGTGCCCGCGGGGATCAGGCGGCCGACGATGACGTTTTCCTTGAGACCACGCAGCTCGTCGCGCTTGCCCATGATGGCGGCTTCGGTCAGCACGCGCGTGGTTTCCTGGAAGGAAGCCGCGGAGATGAACGAATCCGTCGACAGCGAGGCCTTGGTGATGCCCAGCAGCAGGTTGGTGTAGCTCGCGGGGATCTTGCCGTCCTTGCGCAGCGCGTCGTTGGTGTTGAGGATCTCCGAACGCTCGACCTGCTCCCCCTGGATGTAGTTGGAGTCGCCCGGGTTCTCGACCACGACACGGCGCAGCATCTGGCGCACGATCACCTCGATGTGCTTGTCGTTGATCTTCACGCCCTGCAAGCGGTAGACGTCCTGCACCTCGTCAACGATGTAGCGCGACAGTTCCTCGATACCCAGCAGGCGCAGGATGTCCTGCGGATCGGCCGGACCGTCGACGATGCTTTCGCCCTTGTTGACCACCTGGCCTTCGTGCACCAGGATGTTCTTCTCCTTGGGCACGAGTTCTTCCCAGACCTTGCCTTCCGGGTCGGTGATCTGCAGGCGCACCTTGCCCTTGGTTTCCTTGCCGAAGGAGACCGTGCCGGTCTGCTCGGCCAGCACGCCCTTGTCCTTGGGCGAACGGGCTTCGAACAGCTCGGCCACGCGCGGCAGACCGCCCGTGATGTCGCGGGTCTTCTGGCCTTCGACCGGAATACGGGCCAGCACTTCGCCGGGGCCCACGTCCTGGCCGTCACGCACCTGGATCAGCGCGCCAATCTGGAAACCGATGGTCACGGAGTGGTCGGTGCCCGGAATCTTGACTTCCGAGCCCGAGGCGTCGAGCAGCTTGACCTGCGGGCGCACGACCTTGGCGGAACCGCGGCGCTTGGGGTCGATCACGACCAGCGTCGACAGGCCCGTCACTTCGTCCACCTGCTTGGCCACCGTCAGGCCTTCCTCGACGTTCTCGAACTTCACCTGACCGGCGAATTCCGTGATGATCGGGCGGGTCAGCGGGTCCCAGTTGGCAAGGATGGCGCCAGCCTTCACGGCCTGATCGGCCTTGACGGTCAGCACCGCGCCGTACGGCACCTTGTGGCGCTCGCGCTCCCGGCCATGCTCGTCATGGATGACGATCTCGCCGGAGCGGGCGATCACCACCAGCTCACCCTTGCTGTTGGTCACGTAGCGCATCGTGGCGTTGAAGCCGATCACGCCGTTGGACTTGGCTTCCACGCTGGAGGCGATGGCCGCGCGCGAGGCGGCACCACCGATGTGGAAGGTACGCATGGTCAGCTGCGTGCCGGGTTCACCGATGGACTGGGCGGCGATCACACCGACCGCCTCGCCCACGTTGACCAGGCCACCGCGACCCAGGTCGCGGCCATAGCACTTGGCGCAGATGCCGAAGCGGGTGGCACAGGTCAGGGCCGTGCGCACCTTGACTTCGTCGACGCCCACGAGTTCGATTTCCTCGATGGTGTCTTCATCCAGCATCTGGCCAGCAGGCACCAGCACGGCGCGCGTCTCGGGGTGCAGCACGTCCTCGGCGGCGGTGCGGCCGAGGATACGGTCGCGCAGCGATTCGATGACTTCACCACCCTCGACGATGGCGCGCATCAGCGAACCGTCGTGCGTGCCGCAGTCATCCTGCGTCACCACGAGATCCTGCGTCACGTCCACCAGGCGGCGGGTCAGGTAGCCGGAGTTGGCCGTCTTCAACGCCGTGTCGGCCAGGCCCTTGCGGGCGCCGTGCGTGGAGATGAAGTACTGCAACACGTTCAGGCCTTCGCGGAAGTTGGCCGTGATGGGCGTCTCGATGATGGAACCGTCGGGCTTGGCCATCAGGCCGCGCATGCCGGCCAGCTGGCGGATCTGCGCGGCGGAACCGCGCGCACCCGAGTCGGCCATCATGTAGATGGAGTTGAAGGACTCCTGGTCCACGGTCTTGCCGTGGCGGTCGGTGGTCTTCTCGACGCGCAACTGGTCCATCATGACCTTGGAGACCTTGTCGCCCGCCTTGCCCCAGATGTCCACCACCTTGTTGTAGCGCTCGCCCACGGTGACCAGGCCCGAGACGTACTGTTGCTCGATGTCCTTCACTTCTTTTTCGGCGGCCTCGATGATTTCCTGCTTTTCCTTGGGGACCAGCATGTCGTCGACCGAAATCGAGATGCCCGCGCGCGTGGCCAGGCGGAAACCGTTCTGCAGCAGCTTGTCCGCGAACACCACGGTTTCCTTCAGACCGCACTTGCGGAAGGAGACGTTGATGAGCTTGGAGATTTCCTTCTTCTTGAGCGCCTTGTTGATGTTCTCGAAAGCCAGGCCCTTGGGCAGGATCTCGGACAGCAGGGCACGGCCCACCGTGGTCTCGACCAACTTGGTCTCGGGCACGAAGTCACCCGAGGTCTTGTCCTTGGCCCACTCGGTCAGGCGCACGCTGATCTTGGCGGTCAGCTCGACGGTGCCCGAATCCAGCGCGCGCTGGACCTCGGCCACGTCGGCGAACACCATGCCTTCGCCCTTGCCATTGGTGCGCTCACGCGTCGTGTAGTACAGGCCCAGCACCACGTCTTGCGAGGGCACGATGGAGGGCTCGCCGCTGGCGGGGAACAGCACATTGTTGGAAGCCAGCATCAGGGTGCGGGCTTCCATCTGCGCTTCCACGGACAGCGGAACGTGCACGGCCATCTGGTCGCCGTCGAAGTCGGCGTTGAAGGCGGCGCAGACCAGCGGGTGCAGCTGGATGGCCTTGCCTTCGATCAGGATGGGCTCGAAGGCCTGGATGCCGAGGCGGTGCAGCGTGGGTGCGCGGTTCAGCAGCACCGGGTGCTCCTTGATCACCTCTTCCAGGATGTCCCACACCACCGGCGTGCCGGATTCGACTTCCTTCTTCGCGGCCTTGATGGTCGTGGCGATGCCCATGGCTTCCAGGCGCGAGAAGATGAAGGGCTTGAACAGCTCCAGGGCCATCAGCTTGGGCAGGCCGCACTGGTGCAGCTTGAGGGTCGGGCCCACGGTGATGACGGAACGGCCCGAGTAGTCGACACGCTTGCCCAGCAAGTTCTGGCGGAAACGGCCGCTCTTGCCCTTGATCATGTCGGCCAGGGACTTGAGCGCGCGCTTGTTGGCGCCCGTCATGGCCTTGCCACGGCGGCCGTTGTCCAGCAGGCTGTCCACGGCTTCCTGGAGCATGCGCTTCTCGTTGCGCGCGATGATCTCCGGCGCCTTGAGTTCGAGCAGGCGACGCAGGCGGCTGTTGCGGTTGATGACGCGGCGATACAGGTCGTTCAAGTCGGAGGTGGCGAAACGGCCGCCGTCCAGGGGAACGAGCGGGCGCAGGTCCGGCGGCAGCACGGGCAGCACTTCCAGCACCATCCACTCGGGCTTGATGCCGGACTTCTTGAACGCTTCCAGCACCTTGAGGCGCTTGGCGTTCTTCTTGACCTTCATCTCGGAGCCGGTCAGGTCATTGCGCAGGCGTTCGATCTCGACTTCGATGTCGATGCCTTGCAGCAGTTCCTTGATGCCTTCGGCGCCCATCTTGGCCTGGAATTCGTCGCCGTATTCCTTGACCTTGGCGTCGTAGTCGTCCTCGCTCATGATGCTGAACTTCTTGAGCGGGGTCATGCCGGGGTCGGTCACGACATAGGCTTCGAAGTACAACACGCGCTCGATGTCGCGCAGCGTCATGTCCAGCACCAGGCCCAGACGCGAGGGCAGCGACTTCAGGAACCAGATGTGGGCGCAGGGCGCGGCCAGGTCGATGTGACCCATGCGCTCGCGGCGGACTTTGGTCTGCGTGACTTCAACGCCGCACTTCTCGCAGATCACGCCGCGGTGCTTGAGGCGCTTGTACTTGCCGCACAGGCACTCGTAGTCCTTGATCGGGCCGAAGATCTTGGCGCAGAACAGGCCGTCACGCTCGGGCTTGAAGGTACGGTAGTTGATGGTCTCGGGCTTCTTCACCTCGCCGAAGGACCAGGAACGGATCTTCTCGGGCGAAGCCAGGCCGATCTTGATGGCATCGAAATGCTCATCCGGCGTGAATTGCTTGAACAGGTCGAGTAGGGATTTCATGTGACTCTATCCTTTGCGAATTAGGAGCGCTCGAGCTCGATGTCCAGGCCCAGGGAACGGATTTCCTTGACCAGCACGTTGAACGACTCGGGCATGCCGGCTTCGATGGCATGCTCGCCCTTGACGATGTTTTCGTAGACCTTGGTGCGGCCCTGCACGTCGTCGGACTTGACGGTGAGCATTTCCTGCAGCACGTAGGACGCGCCATAGGCTTCCAGCGCCCACACTTCCATTTCGCCAAATCGCTGGCCGCCGAACTGCGCCTTGCCGCCCAGCGGTTGCTGCGTGACCAGCGAGTATGGGCCGGTGGAACGGGCGTGCATCTTGTCGTCGACCAAGTGGTGCAGCTTCAGGTAGTGCATGTAGCCCACGGTGGTCGTGCGCTCGAAGGCGTCACCGGTGCGGCCGTCGTACAGCTGCGCCTGGGTGCGCGTCTCGTTCAGACCCTTGGCCTTGGCGACATCGTCCGGGTAGGCCAGCTTGAGCATGGCGCGGATTTCGTCCTCGGTCGCGCCGTCGAAGACGGGCGAGGCGAAGGGCACGCCGCTGCTCAGTTCCTGGGCCATCTGGCGCAGATCATCGTCCTTGAGCTTGGCCAGGTCTTCTTTGCGGCCCGAGCCGTTGTAGACCTGCTCCAGGAAGCCGCGGATCTCGGCCGTCGCGGCCTCGCGCTGCAGCATGTCGCCGATGCGCTGGCCCAGACCCTTGCCGGCCCAGCCCAGGTGGACTTCGAGCACCTGACCGATGTTCATGCGCGAAGGCACGCCCAGCGGGTTCAGCACGATGTCCACGGGCGTGCCATCGGCCATGTAGGGCATATCCTCGACCGGGGTGATCTTGGAGACCACGCCCTTGTTGCCGTGGCGGCCGGCCATCTTGTCACCGGGTTGCAGACGGCGCTTGACGGCCAGGTAAACCTTGACCATCTTGAGCACGCCCGCGGGCAGCTCGTCGCCTTGGGTGAGCTTCTTGCGCTTTTCTTCGAAGGCCAGGTCGAAGCTGTGACGGGTCTGCTCCAGGCTGTTCTTGATCGATTCGAGCTGCGAGGCCACGTCATCATCCGCCGGGCGGATGTCGAACCAGTGGTGCTTCTCGATGGAGGCCAGGTAGGCCTTGTCGATCTTGCTGCCCTTGGCCAGCTTTTGCGGACCGCCATTGGCGATCTTGCCGTTCAACAGCTTCTCGATCCGGTCAAAGGCGTCGGCCTCGACGATGCGCAGCTGGTCGTTCAGGTCCAGGCGGAAGCGCTTGAGTTCATCGTCGATGATCTGCTGAGCGCGCTTGTCACGCTGGATGCCTTCGCGTGTGAAGACCTGCACGTCGATGACGGTGCCTTGCGAGCCCTGGTCCACGCGCAGCGAGGTGTCCTTCACGTCGGACGCTTTCTCGCCGAAGATGGCGCGCAGCAGCTTCTCTTCCGGCGTCAGCGTGGTCTCGCCCTTGGGCGTGACCTTGCCCACCAGCACGTCACCCGGAACTACTTCGGCGCCGACGTAGATGATGCCGGACTCGTCCAGGCGATTGAGCTGCTGCTCGCTCAGGTTCGGGATGTCGCGGGTGATTTCCTCGGCGCCCAGCTTGGTGTCGCGCGCCATGACCACCAGTTCCTCGATGTGGATCGAGGTATAGCGGTCGTCGGCCACCACGCGCTCCGAGATCAGGATCGAATCCTCGAAGTTGTAGCCGTTCCAGGGCATGAAGGCGATCAGCATGTTCTGGCCGATGGCGATTTCACCCAGGTCGGTCGATGCGCCGTCCGCGATCACGTCACCCTTGGCCAACTTGTCGCCCTTCTTGACGATGGGACGCTGGTGGATGTTGGTGTTCTGGTTGGAACGCTGGTACTTGATGAGGTTGTAGATGTCCACGCCCACTTCACCGGCCACGGCTTCGTTGTCGTTGACACGGATCACAATGCGGGTGGCATCGACCGAGTCCACCACGCCCCCCCGGTTGGCAGTGACCACGGTGCCGGAGTCGATGGCGGCCACACGCTCGATGCCGGTGCCGACCAGCGGCTTTTCCGGACGCAGCACGGGCACGGCCTGGCGCGACATGTTGGCGCCCATCAGCGCGCGGTTCGCGTCGTCGTGCTCCAGGAAGGGCACGAGCGAGGCGGCCACGGAGACGATCTGCGCGGGCGACACGTCCATGTACTGGATACGGTCGGCCCCGCAGAGGATGGATTCACCCTTCTCGCGGGCGGACACCAGCTCGTCGGTCAGCTTGCCGTCCTTGTCCAGCGTGGCGTTGGCCTGGGCGATGACGTATTTGCCTTCCTCGATGGCGGAGAGGTAGTCGATCTTGGTTGTGACCTTGCCATCTTCCACGCGACGGTAGGGCGTCTCGATGAAGCCGTACTCGTTCAGGCGAGCGTACAAGGCCAGGGAGTTGATCAGACCAATGTTCGGGCCTTCTGGCGTCTCGATCGGGCAGACACGGCCATAGTGCGTCACGTGCACGTCGCGCACTTCAAAGCCGGCACGCTCGCGCGTCAGACCACCCGGGCCCAGGGCCGAGACGCGACGCTTGTGCGTGATTTCGGCCAGCGGGTTGGTCTGGTCCATGAACTGCGAGAGCTGGGACGCGCCGAAGAACTCCTTGAGCGCCGCGGAAATCGGCTTGGAGTTGATCAGGTCGTGCGGCATCAGCGGCTCTTGCTCGGCTTGGCCCAGGCGTTCCTTCACGGCCTTCTCGATGCGGGCGAGGCCGGTGCGGTACTGGTTCTCGGCCAGTTCACCGACACAACGCACGCGGCGGTTGCCCAGGTGGTCGATGTCGTCCACTTCGCCACGGCCATTGCGCAAGTCCACGAGGATCTTGACCACGGCCAGGATGTCCTCATTGGTCAGCACCATGGGACCGCTGGGGTCCAGATTGCCCAGCTTGGCGTTGAACTTCATGCGGCCCACGCGCGACAGGTCGTAGGTGTCCGGGTTGTAGAACAGGCGCTGGAACAGGGCCTGCACGGCGTCCTCGGTCGGCGGCTCGCCAGGGCGCATCATGCGGTAGATGGCCACGCGGGCGGCGAACTCGTCCGTCGTCTCGTCGATGCGCAGGGTCTGGCTGATGTAGGCGCCCTGGTCCAGCTCATTCGTGTAGATGCACTGCAGCTCCTGCACGTTGGCGGTGCGCAGCTTCTTCAGCAGGGCTTCGGTCAGTTCCTCATTGGCCTTGGCGATGATCTCGCCCGTGTCCGGGTCGACGATGTTGCGCGCGACCACGCGACCGACCAGGAAGTCTTCCGGCACGCTGATGTGGGTGGTGCCGGACTGTTCCAGCTCCTTGGTGTGACGCGCGGTGATGCGCTTGTCCTTGGCGACGATGACCTTGCCCGACCTGTCGGTGATGTCAAAGCGCGCCACCTCGCCCCGCAGACGATCCGACACGAACTCCATCTGAGCGCCACTGTCCTGCAGGCGGAAGTTGTCGTTGACGAAGAAGTTGGCGAGGATGGTTTCCGGGTTCAGGCCGATGGCCTTGAGCAGGATGGTGACCGGCATCTTGCGGCGACGGTCCACGCGGAAGTAAAGGATGTCCTTGGGGTCGAACTCGAAGTCCAGCCAGGAGCCGCGGTAGGGGATGATGCGGGCCGAGAACAGCAGCTTGCCCGAGCTGTGTGTCTTGCCTTTGTCGTGCTCGAAGAACACGCCCGGCGAACGGTGCAGCTGCGAGACGATCACGCGCTCCGTGCCGTTGATGATGAAGGAGCCCTTGTCGGTCATGAGCGGCACTTCGCCCATGTAGACCTCTTGTTCCTTCACTTCCTTGACCACCTTGTTTTGCGGCGTCGAGGACTCGCGGTCATAGATGATGAGCTGCACCCGCGCGCGCACGGCGGAGGCGAAGGTCAGGCCCCGGGTCTGGCACTCGCGCACGTCGAATGCGGGCTTGGCCAGGTTGTATTCGAGGAACTTCATCTCGACGAAACCGTTGTGCGAGACGATGGGGAAAGCCGATTCAAAAGCGGCTTGCAAGCCCTCGGGCTTGCGTTTGGTGGAGGACATGTCCGCCTGCAGGAAGCTCGTGTAGGCGTCCTTTTGCATTTGCAGGAGGTAGGGAATTTCCAGCACGCTGTCGCGGCTGCCGAAGCTCTTGCGGATGCGCTTGCGTTCGGTATAGGTGTAGGCCATGAGATCTCCGGGCTATGAGGCTCTAGGCGACTGGCGCGTCGGACGCGCGCGCGCGCACGTCAGCAGGCTTGGTGGTTGGCCGCTACCAACCTCTGGCGGACGGCCGCGCATTGCACGCGGCCCGAACCAAGGCGTCTTCTGCAGTCGGGGTCAGAAGACACTCGGAAAGAGCGCCATTGTGGCGCTATTTCCGGGTGTGCTCTGGAGGCTCTCCTCTAAGCACCAAAGGCTGGAGTGCCTTTGCAGGTCACTCCAGCCTTCGAGCCGGGCCGAATTACTTGAGTTCGGCCTTGGCGCCGGCTTCTTCCAGCTTCTTCTTGGCGGCTTCGGCGTCGGCCTTGGGCAGCGCTTCCTTGACGGTCTTGGGCGCGCCGTCGACCAGGTCCTTGGCTTCCTTCAGACCCAGGCCGGTGATTTCGCGCACGGCCTTGATGACGGAGACCTTGTTGGCGCCAGCGTCGGTCAGCACCACGTTGAACTCCGTCTTCTCTTCCGCGGCGGCAGCACCACCACCGCCACCACCGGCGGCCGGAGCGGCCATGGCGGCAGCGCTCACGCCAAACTTCTCTTCGATGGCCTTGACCAGGTCATTGAGTTCCATGACCGTCATGCTGTCGAGCGCGGTCAGAAATGCGTCTTTATCGAATGCCATTTTTGATTCCTTCAATTTCCAAACAGTTGGTTAGCAGACTGCGCCGTTTCAGGCGGCAGCCGTTTCGCCTTTTTTCGCCGCCAGGGCACCCAGCACCACGGCGGTGCGGGAGATCGGCGACTTGAGCAAGCCGCACAGCTGAGCCAGCAGCACTTCCTTGGAGGGAATGCTTGCGAGCTGCTTCACGCCGTTCACGTCCAGGGCCTTGCCTGCGAATGCACCGCCGCGGATCACCAGCTTGTCGTTGGTTTTCGCGAAATCGGCCACCACGCGAGCGGCGGCCACGGCATCGGCAGAGAAGCCATAGATCAGCGGACCGGTCATCTGGTCGCTCACCACCTCGAACGCACTGCCGGCCACGGCACGGCGGGCCAGGGTGTTCTTCAGAACACTCAGGCTCACACCTTGCTTGCGGGCGTCAGAGCGCAGCTTGGTCATGGCAGCGACCGTGATGCCGCGGTATTCCGCCATCACGAGCGTTTGAGCTTTTGCGGCGAGGCCGGTCACTTCGGAAATGACCGCTTCTTTCTCACTGCGATTCAGACTCAAGGTCTAACTCCTTCAAAATGCACCGGTTGCACTTGCGTTCGCCGGTGCGCCTTTCTTGCAGCGACCAACTGTTTCTGGAATTTGCATCCATCATGCAGCGGGATCGCCATCTGCGCTGGACATTAAGCAGACTCCGGAGGGAACCCGCACCAGCGGTCTCGGATGACCCGGTCAGCCTTGCAACCTGAGTTGCGCCGCCTTCCAGCCCACCACATCGAGCCCCCTTGCGGGCGACTCAAATCTTCTTCAATGACCTCGCGGCTCAGCCCGCGATCGTCTGGGTGTCAACGCGAACGCCAACGCCCATCGTGGACGACACGGCCACCTTGCGCAGGTACACACCCTTGCTGGTGGCCGGCTTGGCCTTGTTGAGCGCGTCGATCAGCGCAGCCAGGTTGCCTTGCAGCTTGTCGGCGCCGAAGGAACGGCGACCGATGGTGCCGTGCACGATGCCGGCCTTGTCGGCGCGGAACTGCACCTGACCCGCCTTGGCGTTCTTCACCGCCGTGGCCACGTCGGGCGTCACGGTGCCGACCTTGGGGTTGGGCATCAGGCCACGGGGGCCGAGCACCTGACCCAGGGTACCGACCACACGCATCGCGTCGGGGGCGGCGATCACCACGTCGAAGGGCATGTCGCCCGCCTTCACGCGAGCAGCCAGGTCGTCCATGCCAACCACGTCAGCGCCAGCGGCCTTGGCTTCCTCGGCCTTGGCGCCCTGGGCGAACACGGCCACGCGCTTGGTCTTGCCGGTGCCATGCGGCAGCACGACGGCGCCACGGACCACCTGGTCGGACTTCTTGGCATCGATGCCGAGCTGCACGGCCACGTCGATGCTTTCATCGAACTTGGCAGTGGCGAACTCCTGCACCAGCTTGAGCGCGTCGCCCAACGGGTACAGCTTGGTGCTGTCCACCTTGCCCTGCAGGGCCTTGGCTTTTTTGGTGAGCTTGGTCATGTCACACGCCCTCCACGTTCACGCCCATGGAACGGGCGGAGCCAGCGATCGTGCGCACGGCGGCGTCCAAATCGGCGGCAGTCATATCCTTCATCTTGGTCTTGGCGATCTCCTCGAGCTGAGCGCGGGTGATCTTGCCGACCTTGTCGACGTGCGGCTTGGACGAACCCTTGTCCAGCTTGATGGCCTTCTTGATCATCACGGTCGCCGGCGGCGTCTTGATGATGAAGGTGAAGCTCTTGTCAGCGAAGGCGGTGATCACCACCGGCAGCGGCAGACCAGGCTCGACGCCCTGCGTCTGGGCGTTGAACGCCTTGCAGAACTCCATGATGTTCAGACCGCGTTGGCCCAGAGCGGGACCAATCGGCGGCGAGGGATTGGCCTTACCAGCCGGCACTTGCAGCTTGATAAAACCGACGATTTTCTTCGCCATGCTTTACTCCTTGCGGGTGAAAACGCCCAGACTGTGCGCCTGGGCTCCCCGGGGTTGACGACTCATCGAGACACCATCCGCGCCGAGTCGGGAAGCGCGGACTGAAAACTGAACGGCCCGGATCAGGTTTTTTCGACTTGACCGAATTCCAGTTCGACCGGGGTCGAGCGGCCGAAGATCGTGACCGCCACGCGGACCTTGCTCTTCTCGTAGTTGACTTCCTCGACCGCGCCGTTGAAGTCGGTGAAAGGACCTTCCTTGACGCGCACCAGCTCACCCACGGTGAACTCGACCTTGTGGCGCGGCTTGTCCGAGCCTTCCTGCATCTGGTTGACGATCTTCATGACCTCCTCTTCGGAGATCGGGGTCGGGCGATTGTTCTTGCCGCCGCCCACGAAGCCCGTCACCTTGCTGGTGTGCTTGACCAGGTGCCAGGTTTCGTCGTCCATCACCATCTCGACCAGCACGTAGCCCGGAAAGAACTTGCGCTCCGTGGTCCGCTTCTGGCCATTCTTGACCTCCACGACCTCTTCCATGGGCACCAGGATGCGGCCGAACTTGTCCTGCAGACCGGCGCGGTTGATGCGCTCGAGGATGTTGCGCTCGACCGCCTTCTCCATGCCCGAATAGGCATGGACCACGTACCAGCGCAAATCCGGATGCTTGGCCTGGGCGGCCGGCGCGGAAGAGCTATCGATTGCGTCCGCCATCATCAGCCCCTCCAACCCAGCAACAGATCAAAGATCACCCATTCCAGCGTCTTGTCAGTCAGCCACAGGAACAAGGCCATGACCACGGCAAAACCGAAGACATACAAGGTCATCTGGATTGATTCACGACGGGTGGGCCAGACCACCTTGCCCACTTCACGCCAGGCGTCGCGTCCGAAGCTCCAGAGGTCGCGCCCCGGCTGGGCCGTGAAGAACACCGCCACCGCCAGAATCAGCGCCAGCAGCAGCGAACCCCAGCGCAGCAAGCCGCCTTGCGCGCTCAGGCCGAAAAAAGCGACAAAGCCAGCCAGCAGCAGGATGACCGCCGCTGCCAACTTGAGCTTGTCCAACCCGCTACCCACTGTTTCGACTTGTGACGTTGCCATATTTATGAACCGATTCCCTACAACCCGCCAGCGCCCCTTGAGACGCTGAAGCCCGCCAGGGCATGGCGGGCTTTTCGAACGAACCCGACGGAGCTTTCGACCCAGTCAGGTGGCAGGGGCAGTAGGAATCGAACCTACAACCTTCGGTTTTGGAGACCGACGCTCTGCCAATTGAGCTATACCCCTACACGACTTCC
>NZ_JEMG01000001.1:539441-652798 GCF_000600295.1 Hylemonella gracilis str. Niagara R | reverse complement strand
CTCTTTTGCCATCTTTCAATTCTCCAGAAAAGGAAAAGCAATACGACTCGAAACACCAAGACGCGACGGACGGAACAACAAGCACCAACCGCGCACCCGTAGATGGTGCCCATGGCGGGAATCGGACCCGCGACCTCTCCCTTACCAAGGGAGTGCTCTACCACTGAGCCACATGGGCAGAATTCAGCTCAACACCGACCGGCCTGCACACCAGCACACCCGCGCTTGCCCATGAACCGCTGGAGCGGGAGACGGGAATCGAACCCGCGTCATCAGCTTGGAAGGCTGGGGTTCTACCATTGAACTACTCCCGCCTCGCGCCGCCGGCACCCACGCATCACGCAAGCAAACCGACAACGACTCTGCCGTTCATCGCAAACACTGGTGGAGAGGGCTGGATTCGAACCAGCGTACTCGTAAGAGGGCAGATTTACAGTCTGCTGCCATTAACCACTCGGCCACCTCTCCACGGTGAGCCGGCGATTATGCCATGATTTTTTGACACTGGAAGCCATCACATCCTGCCCGCCTCCAAGCCTGAAGGCCCTCTCACCCGATTGTTCCTTGCGGGCCTCGTTCACCAGGCAATTTCACCCCTCCCCCGCGCGCGCAGGAAGGCATTGGCCTGGCTGAAATGCCCGCACCCCAGGAACGGTTGGGGGCCGCGCAAAGCCGACAGCGGCGAGGGGTGGTTGGCGGTCAGCACCTGATGGCGCCACGCCGATGCATCGGGGGCTGGCCCAGCATTCCCTGGCGCGAGAACTTGCGCGAGGGCCTGCGCCAGCGCCTTTTGCGCGTGCGCGCCCCACAGCAAGAACACCACAGGGCGTTCTTGCGCCGCCACGGCGTGGATGATCTGTTGAGTAAGCACCTCCCAACCCAGCCCCGCGTGGCTGGCCGCCCGGCCCTCTTCCACGGTCAGGCAGGTGTTCAGCAGCAACACGCCCTGATGCGCCCAGCCCTGCAGAGAGCCATGGGGCGGCCAGGCCCAGGGCGCGAGTTGTGGGTCCCGCGCTAATTCCTTGTGGATGTTGCGCAGCGAAGGTGGCGACTTGACGCCGGGCGCGACGGAAAAAGCGAGCCCTTCCGCTTGCCCCGGGCCGTGATAAGGGTCCTGGCCCAGGATGAGCACGCGCACCGCCTGCAGCGGGGTGAGTTCCAGCGCACGCAAGGGTTGGGGCGGGTAGATGATGGCACCAGCTTCCAGGCGCGCACGCAGCGCACCGGCCAGGGACTGGCCGGCCTCGCTGTCGAAAAAAGCGCCCGCCAGCGTCCGCCAATCCGGCGTCAGCGGTACGAGCCAGTCCGCAGGCGCCCAGCGACGCAGTCGCTCGGTCGCAAACAGCCCGTGCGCAGCCGTCAGGTCGTCCCTATCGCGCATGCCGACCTCCGCCCGAACACCGTCAGGCAAACAGCTCGGCCAGCGCCAGCCCCGGCTCGGGCGCGCGCATGAAAGCCTCGCCGACCAGGAATGCGTGCACGCCCGCGTCGCGCATGCGCGCCACGTCGGCGCGCTGCAGAATGCCCGACTCCGTCACCAGCAAGCGGTCGGTCGGCACCTGCTCTCGCAAGGCCAATGTCGTCTCCAGCGACACCTCGAAGGTGCGCAGATTACGGTTATTGATGCCGATCAGCGGGGTCTTGAGCTTGAGCGCCCGGTCCAGCTCGGCGCCGTCGTGCACCTCGACCAGCACGGCCATGCCCAGCGTGTGCGCGATGCTTTCCATGTCCCGCATCTGCGCATCGTCCAGGCAGGCCGCGATCAACAGCACGCAGTCGGCGCCCATGGCCCGCGACTCGTAGATCTGATAGGAGTCGACCATGAAGTCCTTGCGCAGCACGGGCAGATCACAGGACGCCCGCGCCTGCTTCAGATAGTCGGGCTGGCCTTGGAAGAACTGGCGGTCGGTCAACACCGAGAGACAGGCCGCGGAGACCTTGCCGCCCTTGGCAGCATCACCCTCGGCATAACTCTGCGCGATGTCCGCGGGAATGAAGTCCGCGCGCAGCACGCCCTTGCTCGGGCTGGCCTTCTTGACTTCGGCGATCACCGCCGCCTGGCCCGCCGCGATCTTGCCGCGCAGCGCGCCCACGAAGTCACGCGTGAGCACGCGGCTTTCGGCGTCGGCGCGCACGGCCGCCAGCGAGGTCTTGCGAACTGCCGCCGCGATTTCCTCGCGTTTGACGGCGACGATTTTTTCCAGGATGTCACTCATGCCGGTTCGCCTTTCTCACGTCATGCCAGCCGGCTGGCCACGGCCACCAGTTGCGCCAGCTTGACCTTGGCCGCGCCGCTGGCGATGGCGGCCTGGGCCTTCAACACACCCTCCGCCATCGAAGCCACCACATTGGCGGCATACAGCGCCGCGCCGGCGTTCAGGGCCACCAGGTCACTCGCCACGCCAGGTTGGCCGTCCAGCACGCCGAGCAGCATGGCGCGCGAGGCTTCGGGGGTCTCGACCCGCACCTGACGCATGCTGGCCATCTGGAAGCCGAAGTCCTCGGGATGGATTTCGTACTCGCGAATCTGTCCGTCCTTCAGCTCGCCGACCAGGGTCGCCGCGCCCAGGCTGATCTCGTCCAAGCCGTCCTTGCCATGCACAACCAAGGCATGCCTCGCCCCCAGGCGCTGCAGCGCACGCACCTGGATACCCACCAGATCGGGATGGAACACGCCCATCAGGATGTTGGGCGCGCCCGCCGGGTTGGTCAGCGGCCCCAGGATGTTGAAGATGGTCTTGACGCCCAGTTCCTTGCGCACCGGCGCGACGTTCTTCATGGCCGGATGGTGGTTGGGCGCGAACATGAAGCCCACGCCGGTCTCGGCGATGCAGCGCGCGATGGCCTCGGGCTTGAGGTGGATGTTGACACCCAGCGCCTCCATCACGTCGGCGCTGCCGCTCTTGCTGGACACGCTGCGCCCGCCATGCTTGCTGACCTTGGCCCCGGCCGCCGCCGCGACGAACATGGCGCAGGTGGAGATGTTGAAGGTATGGGCGCCGTCGCCACCCGTGCCCACGATGTCCACGAGGTGCGCGGTATCGGCCACCTCGACCTTGGTCGAAAACTCTCGCATCACCTGGGCGGCGGCGGTGATCTCGCCGATGGTCTCCTTCTTCACGCGCAGGCCGGTGGTCAGTGCCGCCATCATCACCGGCGACATCTCGCCGCTCATGATCAGCCGCATGATGTGCAGCATCTCGTCGTGAAAAATCTCGCGGTGTTCGATGACCCGCTGCAAGGCTTCGTGGGGGGAAATGTTCATGGTCCGTTCCTGCATCGTCGTCCGACGGGAAAGTTAAGGTATGGGACGGTCGGACAGCGCCAGGCGCAGACCGAAGCCGAGGAACATGGCGCCGGCCACGCGATCAATCCAGTGGATGCTGGTGCGCACCCAGGCCCGGCGGGCCAGCCAGGCCGCAGCCAAGGCCCAGCCGAAGTTCACGGGGATGCTGACCAGGGTGAACAGGCAGCCCAGCAGCAGAAAGGCCAGGGTCTTGTGCGAGGACTCGGGCACGATGAACTGGGGAAGAAAGGCGAGGAAAAAGATCGCCACCTTGGGGTTCAGCGCATTCGTCAGAAAGCCGCCGGCGTACACGGCGCGCAAGGAGACCCGTGCCTGGCCGCGGGCCATTCCGAACTCGTCACCTAGCCCAGAACCTTGAGGCGCCCGGGACAGCAAGAGTTTCACGCCCGTCCAGCACAGGTAGGCCGCGCCCACCCACTTGAGCACGGTGAACGCCGTGGCGGAGGTCGCGAGCAGAGCGCCCAGGCCCAGGGCGGCGGCACTGACATGCACGAAGCAGCCTGTCGTGATGCCCAGGCCCGCCACCACGCCAGCGCGCGCGCCTTGACGCAGGGCGCTGCTCGCGATGTAAAGCACGTCGGGCCCCGGCGTGAGGTTGAGTAGCAGGCCGGCCAGCAGGAACAGAGGCAGGTGCAGGATGCCCAAAGAGGTGAAATCGAGCGCGATCATGGCTTGGGCCGCTCCAGGAAGTTCTTCAGCATGGCGTGCCCGTGCTCGGTCAGGATGGACTCGGGATGGAACTGCACGCCCTCCACGTCGAGCGACTTGTGGCGCAGGCCCATGATTTCACCGTCGTCGGTCCAGGCCGTCACCTCCAGCTCGGGCGGGCAGCTCGCGCGCTCCACGGCCAGGGAGTGGTAGCGGTTGACGGTGAATTTCTCCGGCAGGCCCGCGAACACGCCTTGCCGCGTGGTGCTGATCTCGCTGGTCTTGCCGTGCATCAGTTGCCGCGCCCGGACCACCTTGCCGCCGAAGGCTGCGCCGATGCTCTGGTGCCCCAGGCACACACCCAGGATCGGCAGCTTGCCCGCGAAATGCTGGATGGCCGCGATCGAGATGCCCGCCTCCACCGGCGAGCAGGGTCCGGGCGAGACCACGAGCCGGTCCGGCTGACGCTGCGCGACGCCATCCACCGTGATTTCGTCGTTGCGGAACACCTCGACCTCGGCGCCCAGCTCACCGAAGTACTGGACGAGGTTGTAGGTGAAGCTGTCGTAGTTGTCGATCATCAGGAGTTTCATGGCGGTGCTTCCTTTCACTCCAAACCTTCTTCGACCAGTTCGGCGGCACGCAGCAAGGCACGCGCCTTGGCCTCGGTTTCCTTCCACTCCAGCTCGGGCACGGAATCGGCCACCACGCCTGCGGCGGCCTGGACATAGAGTCGCCCGCCCTTGACCACGCCGGTGCGGATGGCGATGGCCAGGTCCATGTCACCCGCGTAGCTCAGGTAGCCGCAGGCTCCGCCATAGAGGCCGCGCTTGCTCGGCTCCAACTGGTCGATCAGTTCCATCGCGTGGACCTTGGGCGCGCCTGTCAGCGTGCCCGCCGGGAAGGTGGCCTTGAGCACGTCCATGCTGCCCATGCCCTCCTTGAGCAGCCCTTCAACATTGCTGACGATGTGCATCACGTGGCTGTAACGCTCCACCGCGAAGGCCTCGGTCACCTTGACGCTGCCGATGCGCGCGATGCGGCCGATGTCGTTGCGCGCCAGGTCGATCAGCATCACGTGCTCGGCACGCTCCTTGGGGTCGCTGACCAGCTCCTGCTCGGCGGCCAGGTCCGCCTCGGGCGTGGCGCCACGCGGACGCGTGCCCGCCAAAGGACGGATCGTGATTTTCTGGCCCCCGTCCACCTTTTCCTGCCGCACCAGGATTTCGGGCGAAGCGCCCACGACCTGGCTGTCGCCGAAGTCGTAGTAATACATATAGGGAGAGGGATTGAGCGTGCGCAACGCGCGGTAAAGCGAGAGCGGGTGCGACTCAAACTTCTTGCTGATGCGCTGCCCCACCTGCACCTGCATGAAGTCGCCGGCGGCGATCAGCTCCTTGGCACGCTCGGCGGCCTTCAAATAGTCGGCATTGGCGAATTCACGCTCGGCCGGGTGATGGGCACTGGGCGCCAGCGCCGTGATGGGCGGGGCACTGGCCGGCTGGCGCAGGCGATCGCGCAGTTCGCGCAGGCGACGCCTGGCTGCCGTGTAGGCCTCGGGCTGGGCCGGGTCCACGTACACGATGAGGTAGAGCTTGCCCGACAGGTTGTCGATGACGGCCAGTTCCTCGCACTGCAGCAGCAGGATGTCGGGCATGCCCAGGGTGTCGGGCGGGCAGGATGCCACGAGTTTCCTTTCAATGTGGCGCACGACGTCGTAGCCGAAGTAGCCGGCCAGCCCCCCACAGAAGCGTGGCAGGCCCGGCGTCAACGCGACCTTGAAGCGCTGCTGGTAGGTCGTGATGAAGTCCAGCGGATTGCCGCGGTCGGTTTCGACCACGTTACCGTCGCGCACGACCTCGGTGCGGGCCTGCGCGCCAAAGCCGCTGCTGCGCAACCAGACACGCGCGGGCAGACCAATGAAGCTGTAGCGCCCAAAGCGCTCGCCGCCGACGACGGACTCCAACAGGAAGCTGTTGCGCCCGCCGTCTTGCACATGGGCCAGCTTGAGGTAAAGCGAGAGCGGGGTTTCGAGGTCGGCGAAGGCCTCGGCGATGAGGGGAATGCGGTTGTAACCAGCCTGCACCAGGCTTTTGAATTCAAGTTCGGTGATCAAGGAAGAGCCTCCGGCTCGTGCGGACCTCCCCGCTCAGGGAGGGTCACGCGTTCATTCGGTCAGGCCTCGCGTCGCGAAACCCAGGAGCGCGCGGCGCGCGCCGCGCATCAGCAAGACATGCGTGCAGGCCGACGCCAGGGCCAGGCTCCCCGGTCGCTGCAACCTTTGCTGATGAGGCGATGAATGAACATGACCCGCTTTATAGCACCTTCGGCCCGCGTCTCGCCCTGGGGTTTGGTCGGATGCCAGCCCACGCCTTCAACGCGCGCGCGCGGCCAGATCTACAGCCCAGGCCTCCAACTCCCCCGCGTTCAGCGGATGGCTGTAGAGGTAGCCCTGCCCCTTGTTGATGCCCAGGTACTGCATCAGCGCAGCCTGCTCCAGGGTCTCGATGCCTTCGGCCACGGTCTGCAGGTGCAGAGCCTTGGCCATGCGAATCGTGGCCTCGATCATCACGCGGTGGTAGTTGCTGTCCAATGCCTCGCCGACGAAGGAACGGTCCACCTTGACCTGGTTCACGGGCAAGGCATGCAGGCAGGACAGGGAGGAATACCCCGTTCCGAAATCGTCCAGCGACAACGCCACGCCCAGCGCACTCACCTCCCGCAGCACGCTCTGAACGCCCTCGTCCTGCGCGGCCAGGCTCTCTGTCACTTCCAGCATCAGGGCTTCGGGGCCGATGCCCGTGCTTCTGAGCAACTCGGACAAGCGTGCGACGAAGTCGGTCTGGCGCAGCTGCGCGCGCGAGACGTTGACCGACACCATTTGCGGCGCGCGCTCGCCCAGCATCTGGCGCAGGCGCACCAGCTCATGACAGGCCGTGCGCAGCACGCGCTCACCCAGCGGGCCGATCAGGCCCGAGCCTTCAGCCACCGGGATGAAGGCCAGCGGGGAAATCAAACCGCGCTTGGGATGATGCCAACGCGCCAGCGCCTCCACGCTCGCGAGCCGTCCCGTCGCCAGGTCGATCAAGGGCTGGTAGACCACGCGGATTTCGTCGCGCGCCAAGGCCTGGCGCAGATCGTTCTCCAGCTCCGCGTCGTCGTGCACGCGCTTGCGCAGCGAGGGCTCGAAAAGCTCGTAGCGCCCGCGCCCCTGGCGCTTGGCCTCGTACATCGCGATGTCGGCGTCGCGCAGCACGCTGTCCGGATCGTCGGCCATGTGGGAGGGCGTGACGATGCCGATGCTGGCCGTGGAGCTGACGCGGTGGCCACCGATCTCGTAGGGTTCGGCGAGGGTGATCAGCAGGCGCGAAGCGACCACCTGGGCGTCCTGGTCACTGCGGATGTTGTCCAGCAACACCACGAACTCGTCGCCACCGATGCGCGCCGCAAGCTGCTGCGCGGGCTGGCCCGTCAGCACATCGATGTCGCTGGCCTGGACGAAGGCATCTCCCGCGCGCAGGCTTTCCTGCAAGCGCCCTGCGATCTGGCGCAGCAGCTCATCGCCGGCGGAATGGCCCAAGGTGTCATTGACCTGCTTGAAGCGGTCGAAATCCATGAAGAGCACGGCGAAGCCGTAGCCCGTTTCCCGACGGGTGCGCTCCAGCGCGGCGCGGATGCGGCGCAGCAATTCGGCGCGGTTGGGTAGGTGGGTCAGGCTGTCGATGCGCGCGCTCTGACGCAACTGCTCTTCCAGCTCCTTCTGCGCGCTGACGTCGTAGCACACCCCCGCCATGCGCGCGGCGCGACCCCGGCCGTCACGCGACACCACCGTGCCGGAAAACAGCATCCAGCGCCAACGGCCGTCAGAGTGGCGCACGCGCATCTGCACATGCATGGGGCGGCGCGAATCGCGCAGATTGGCACGCAGGGCCCGCGACATCGCGTCCAGGTCTTCCGGATGGATCAGCGCCACCAGGGTCTGTGCCGTCAGATCCAGTGAGCCGCTGGCGTAACCGAGCAGCGCGTAGAAGCGCTCGTTCACTTCCAGGCGCCCGCTGGCGAAGTTCCATTGCCAGACCCCCAGGGCCGCGCTTTCCACCGCGATCGAGAGCAATTGCTGCTGGTCACGTTGCTCGGTCACGTCGATCACGCTGGAGGCCACGCCCGTCATGCGCCCCGCCGCGTCGCGCAGGGGCTGCGTGTTGGTCAGCAGCCAGCGCACGGGCGCACCCGGCAGAACGATGCCGATGGACTCGGCGCGCAGCGGCTGACCCGTGCGCAATGTGCGCACGGTGGGCCGGTCTTCCTCCGGGTAGGGCGTCATGTCGGCGCGCACGGCGGAGACGTTGTGGCCCGACAGCCCCGCGCGTCCCACCAAAGCGTCGACCGGCAGCCCCAACATCTCGGCGGCCAGCACATTGCAATCCAGCACCTTGCCGTCCAGGTCCTGCAGCACCACGCCCACCGGCACGGCGTCAATCAGCGCGCGCAAGCGCAGGCGCTGGCTCTTGGCCTCGGTGATGTCGGTGGCCACCACCGTGCATCCCAAGTGCTCGCCCAGGGCGTCGCGGATGGGCTGGTAATCCACGTCCAGCCAGGTTTCACGCCCGTCCTCGGCGCGGTGCAGTACCTCGGAGCGCACCGGCTGGCCCTGACTCAAGGCGTCCAGCACGGCATTGGCCCGGGCCTCGCCATCCTCGCCTTGGCCGAGCAACACGCCCTGGCCGCCGATCACCTGCTCGCGCGGCAAGCCCTTGCCACGCTGATAGGCGTCGTTGCACCAGAGTACGTGGCCCGCGCCATCAAGCATGGCCACCCAGTTGGCCGTGCGCTCGGCCACCAGCGCCAGTTGGCGGCGCTGCTCCGTCTGTCGGCGCAGGCGGTCGTTCTGCGCGCCCACGAAACGCACCAGCGGCTCGGCCACGCCCAGCAGCAGAAGCAGGAGGAGCAGCAAGGTGACGAAAAAGGCGGTCTGTATGCCCCGCACGGTTTCGGCCGCGTGGCGCCGGGCGGCGTCTTGCAGCTCCAGCTCCAGACGCTGCAAGGTGTCCGTGAAGGCGTCCAGCTCGACCCGCAGCCGCGCGATGGCCCGGTCGCGCCGCGCCGCGTCTGCGGCATCGACCTGCCAGAGCAGGAACTGCGTGCGGTACCAGAGTCGCTCTCGCTGGTCCTGCCAACGCGTGATGGTTCGCCACAGCGCATTGGCCGGATCGGTGACGGGTCTATTCACGACCTCGGCCTGTCCAGCCAGCAGTTGGTCCAAGGCCGCGGCCTGGGTCTGGGTGAGGTGCACCGTCTCGCTCAGCGCCTGGATGCTGACTTCGGGCGGGTCCAGGCTCGCCTGCAAGCGCGTGAGCTGCAGCCGCAAGCGCTGCGCGAGCATGTCCTGCAGCGTGGTCGCGCGGATGATGTCGGCATCCACTTGCCGCACCTGCTCCAGGCGCATCTGCTGGCGGCTTTGCAACCAGGCCACGAGCCCGACGGCCAGGAGCACGAAATACAGCGCCATGCGCACCCGATGGTGGGTGCGCGCGCGGCGCCAGGCCGAAGACGCGCCCCACCCACGCGCGCGTTTCGCCGGGGGCGCGGCGCGCGCCGGCCCACCGGCCGTGGCGGAGGAAGCATCCGCCATGGATGCGGTGATGGCTTGGCCGTCCTCAGCGAACCAACCGCTGGGCGCCTCTTGCGCAGTCTCAGCGACCCAGGTGTCCGCGTCTGCGACCGTCCGCCTGTCTGCTTGCCGTTGGGCGCTGCGCCACATCCACCACCTTCGCCCCATGTCCACATACCCCTATGGTTTTCCTAGCGTAGCAGGACGGGGCCAGGACCAAAGCCCTTGGATGACGGGCTTAGGCCGTGCTTTTCCGGCTAAGCCAGGGCCCGGCGCATGGCATCCACCACGACCTTGTAGTCCGGTTTGCCGAAGATGGCGCTGCCGGCCACGAAAGTGTCCGCGCCCGCATCGGCCACGCGCCGGATGTTGTCGACCTTGATGCCGCCGTCCACCTCCAGACGGATGTCCTTGCCCGAGGCCTCGATGCGCTTGCGCGCGGCCTCGATCTTGCGCAGCGCCGAGTCGATGAAGCTCTGGCCGCCGAAGCCCGGGTTGACGCTCATGATCAGGATGAGGTCGATGTCCTCGATCACCCAGTCCAGCACGTCCAGCGGCGCGGCGGGGTTGAAGGTGAGGCCAGCCTTCACGCCCTTGGCCTTGATGGCCTGGATGCTGCGGTGCACATGCGGGGAGGCATCGGGGTGGAAGCTGATCAGGTCCGCACCGGCCTCGGCGAAGGCCGCCGCCAGGGCATCGACCGGCTGCACCATCATGTGCACGTCCAGCGGCACGGGCGTGCCGTCCGCGCGCTTCGCATGGGGCTTGAGCGCCTGGCAGATCATGGGGCCGAAGGTCAGGTTGGGCACGTAGTGGTTGTCCATCACGTCGAAATGGATCCAGTCCGCGCCGGCGGCGATGACGTTCTTGAGTTCCTCGCCCAGGCGGGCGAAGTCGGCCGAGAGGATGGAGGGGGCGATGCGGTAGGGCATGGGTGGAGAGGATCTGAGGGCGGGGGCCCGGAGGCGGGCCGTGGTCAGGTGGAGCCAAATCGCATTTTCGCAGGTAGGATGCCGGCTTGCCGGCCCCAGGCCGTGTCCAGACCATACGCCACCCGTCATGTCCGCCCCCACCGACATCCTGATCGAAACCCAGCCGCGCCACCTGCCCGAGCAATCCGATCCGGCACGTGGCATCTACGCCTTTGCCTACACGATCACCATCACCAACCGGGGCGACGTGGCTGCACAGCTCATTTCGCGCAGCTGGAACGTGAACGACGCCAATGGCCACACCGAGAAGGTGCGCGGCCTGGGCGTGGTGGGCCAACAACCCTTGCTCAAACCCGGCATGCGTTTCGAATACACCAGCGGCGCTCGCCTGCGCACGCCCACCGGCACCATGCACGGCAGCTACTTCTTCGTGACGGAGGAGGGCGAGCGCTTCGACGTGGACATCCCGCTCTTCGTGCTCGACGCCCTGAGCACGGGCGGCGGCCAGCGGACCCTGCACTGAACCCCGCGCCAATACACGGCAGGCCATGGCCCTCGGCGAATTCGAACTGATCGCTCGCTACTTTCAACGCCAGGCGGCGCCGGTCCATCCAGCGGTGGCGCTGGGCATCGGCGACGATTGCGCCCTGCTGCAAACGCCGCCCGGCGCGCAACTGGCCATCAGCAGCGACATGCTGGTCGAGGGCCAGCATTTCTTCCCCGACGTCGACCCCGAAGCGCTAGGCCACAAGGCCCTGGCCGTCAACCTCAGTGACCTGGCCGCCTGCGGTGCCCAGCCATTGGCCTTCACGCTGGCGCTGGCGCTACCGGACAGCAACGTCACGCGCGAGGCTTGGATCAAGGCCTTCACCCACGGTCTGTTCGCCCTGGCCGACGCCCAAGGCTGCACGCTGATGGGTGGCGACACCACGCGCGGCCCGCTCAACATCTGCATCACGGTCTTCGGTGCCGTGCCCACCGCGCAGGGCCGCAGTCAGGCCCTGCTGCGCTCGGGCGCCAAGGCGGGCGATGACATCTGGGTCAGCGGCACGCTGGGCGACGCGCGGCTCGCGCTGCTGGTTCTCAAGGCCCAGCGCGGCGAGCGCAGCCCCAGTGCACAGCGCTGGTTGCAGCTGCCACCCGAGGTGCTGAAGTTGGCCCGCGCCCGGCTGGAACGCCCCTCGCCGCGCGTGGCCCTGGGCCTGGCGCTGCGCGGCATCGCCAGCGCCTGCATGGACCTGAGCGACGGCCTGGTCGGCGACCTGCAGCACATCCTGGAAGCATCGGGCTGCGGCGCGCGCCTGCTGGCCCCGGTGCTGAGCGAGCTGCTCGCCACGCACCGCCTCAACGGCACGGTACTGACGCCGCCTGAACGCCTGAGCCTGGCCTTGTCAGGCGGGGATGACTATGAATTGCTGTTCACCGCGCCGTCCACCCAACGCGCGGCCGTGATGGCCGCGGCCGTGTCAGCCGACACGCCCGTCACCCGCATCGGCCAGATCGAAGCGCAGGAAGGACTGCGTGTGGTCGACGCCCAGGGCCAGCGGCTCGCAGGTCGCTTCGCCTCCTTCGACCACTTCGCGTGAGCGCCTCAATGCCGGCCGATGTACAGGCCGGCCAAGGCGCGCTCTCACCCCGCCGCGAGGATGGCTTCGAGCGCGTCGATGAAGCGCCTGGCCACGTCAAAGCCGCTCTGCTCACTGATTTCCTGAAAGCAGGTTGGGCTGGTCACGTTGATCTCGGTCAACTGCTCGCCGATCACGTCCAGGCCCACGAGCAGCAGTCCCCGCGCGGCCAGAATGGGCCCCAAGGCTGTCGCGATCTCGCGATCCCGGGCCGTCAACGGCTGGGCCACGCCCTTGCCGCCCGCCGCCAGGTTGCCGCGCACCTCCCCGCCCTGGGGAATGCGCGCCAGGCTGTAGGGCACGGGTTCACCACCGATGACGAGGATGCGCTTGTCACCCTGTGCGATGGCAGGGATGAATTTCTGCACCATCAGGGTCTGCGCACCCTCCAGGTTCAAGGTTTCGATGATGCTGCCCAGGTTCAGACCATCGTCCTTGACGCGGAAGATGCCCATGCCGCCCATGCCGTCCAAGGGCTTGAGGATGATGTCGCGGTGCTGGGCATGGAAATCGCGCACGGCCTGGGCCTCGCGCGTGACCAGCGTGGGGGCGATGAATTGCGGGAACTCGAGGATGGCCAGTTTCTCGGGATGATCACGCAAGGCGCGCGCCTTGTTGAACACGCGCGCGCCCTCGCGCTCGGCCTGTTCCAGCAGGTGGGTGGCGTAGAAATACTCGCTGTCAAAGGGGGGGTCCTTGCGCATCAGCACGGCGTCGAAGTCACGCAGGGCCACGTCGCGCACGGCGGACTCGTGGAACCAGGCATGGAGATCGCCGGTCAGCGTGATGTCGCGCACCCGCGCCCGCACCGGACCGCCAGCGCGTCCATCGGACGCCCAGCGCAGTTGGCCGGGTTCGCAGGCCGCCAGTTGGTGGCCCCGGCGGGCAGCCTCGCGCATCATGGCGTAGGTGCTGTCCTTGGCGGTCTTGAAGGATTCGAGCGGATCGGCGATGAACAAAAGCTTCATGCCGGGAAGTCTCGCACGAATTGCAAATCGCCCGCATTGCCGGCCCGCAAAGGCCGCAACCGCCGGCCTCCTATGGCTTCAGGCCCAACCCATTGGGCTGGGTGCAAAGCAAAACCCGAGCCAGCTTTCAAGTGGTGTTTAAAATGGTCCTCCCGCCCCGCAAGCGCACTGATCTCGCACCCGGTGGCCCTGTCCAGGTTTTAAAACGGCAAACCGCCCCTCCTCTCCCGAGATGCCTCTGCGCCACTCCCCGTTCACGCTGTTCGCCTTGCTGCTGGCCCTGGCCTGGATTGGTCTTCTGATGGCCATCAGCCTGCCGGCGGACGCCCAGACCCCCGCGACGAGAGCGGGAGCGGCGCCGACGGCGCCGGCCACACCCGCACCGGCCGCCCAGGCCATGCACATCGAGGCCGATGCCCTGCGCTACGACGATCAGCGCCAAATCAGCGTGTTCAGCGGCAACGTCGTGCTGACGCGCGGCGGCATCACGATCGAAGGGGAACGCATCGAAGTGCGCCAGGACCCGCAGGGTTACCAGTACGGTCACATCACCGCCGCCTTGGGTGAACGCGCCCGCCTCACGCAATTGCGCGAAGGCATGAACGAGACTGTGGTGGCGGAAAGCAACACCATTGAGTACGACGGCCGCGCCGACGTGTTCAAGCTGCTGGGCGACGCGCGCCTGCGCCGCCTGCGTGGCGGCGCCGAGGCCGACTACATGAGCGGCCAGGTCATCGTCTACGACAACCTGCGGGACATCTTCACCATCGACGGCGCGAAGACGAATGGCGCCGTGCCCACGCGTCCCAACACCGACACCCGGGTGCGTGCCACCCTGTCCCCGCGCACGGCCGTGCAGCCCGCCCAGACCGGCGCCGCACCGGACCCGAACGGGAACACGGAGTTGAACCTGCGCAATGACCCGCGACTCGCGCCGACGCCCGCGCGCGGCGCCCGTTGAACGCGCCCTTCCGGCCATCTGCACACGCATGAGCGAACTCCACCCCTCCCCCACGAACCCGGCGCCGCCCGCCGCCCCGAGCACCACGGGCAAGGAAACGGCCACCGCCCTACTGCCCGACACCGCCGGCCCCGACGCTGCGCAACCCAGCCGTCTGGAAGCGCGCCACCTCAAGAAGTTCTATGGCAGCCGCGAGGCCGTCAAGGATGTCTCGCTCGCCGTGCGCCGGGGCGAGGTGGTCGGCCTGCTCGGCCCCAATGGCGCGGGCAAGACCACCAGCTTCTACATGATCGTGGGCCTGGTGCGCGCCAGCGCGGGGGCCATCGAAATCGACGGCCAGCGCGTGGAGCACATGCCCATCCATCAGCGCGCGCGCATGGGCCTGTCCTACCTGCCACAGGAAGCGTCCATCTTTCGCAAGCTCAACGTCGAGGACAATGTGCGCGCCGTGCTGGAGCTGCAGCATGACGAACACGGCAAGCGCCTCAAGCGCGACGAGATCGAACGGCGCCTCACCAGCCTGCTGCAAGACCTGCGTGTCGAAAAGCTGCGCCTGTCCCCCTCGCTCGCGCTCTCGGGTGGCGAACGGCGCCGCGTGGAGATCGCGCGCGCGCTGGCCACGCAGCCGCGTTTCATCCTGCTGGACGAACCCTTCGCGGGCATCGACCCCATCGCGGTGATCGAGATCCAGCGCATCATCAGCTTCCTGAAATCGCGTGGTCTGGGCGTGCTCATCACTGACCACAATGTGCGCGAGACGCTGGGCATCTGCGACCACGCCTACATCATCAGCGAAGGCCGGGTGCTGGCCGAGGGCACACCCTCAGAGATCATCAACAACGCCGATGTACGCCGCGTGTACCTCGGCGAGAACTTCAAGATGTGATCCCCATGCCCATCCAGCCCGTCAACGCGCGCAGCAGCGTCCTCCCGGGCGCGCACCAGCGCTGTCCGGCCCACGGGTGGGAAGGCAGAAGCAGCATGCGGCACGCGCCGACGCCGCCCCAAACCTGGCCGCAGCGAGCACGCGCATGAAGCAAAGCCTCTCGCTGCGCATCTCCCAGCACCTGGCGCTCACGCCCCAGCTGCAGCAATCCATACGCCTGCTGCAGTTGTCCACGCTCGAGCTGAACCAGGAAGTGGAGCAGTTGCTGGACGAGAACCCCTTCCTGGAGCGCGCCGACGACAGCGCCGACCGCGAAGCCTTTGGCCTGGACCAGGCCGACGCCCCGCCGATGAACGACGACCACGGTGACACGGCGGGCGGCACGTCGATGGAAGTCACTTCCGATCACGCGCAGGACGCAGGCCACGAGGCACCGGAACTGTCCGGCGAAGAAGCCCCTGCGGGGGACCTGACGCGCGACGGCGACTGGGAGGGTGACGGCAGCGTGGAGCTGGCGCCCGATGACAGCGAATGGGGTGGCGATGCCCCCCCGCGCAACGGCAAGCAGGACGACGACGACGCTGCGGATGCCACTGAATTGGCGCGCGCGCACGAAACCCTGCAGGACCATCTGCGCCAGCAGGCCCTGGCCCTGCGGTTGGCTCCGCCCGACCGCGCCGCGCTGCTTTTCCTGATCGAGTCGCTCAACGACGACGGCTACCTGGAAGACTCGCTCGAAGCGCTGGCCACCAGTCTGGCGGGCGAGGACCTCACGCAACTGGGCGAGCTGCTGGAACACTTCCAGCTCGCTTTGCGCCTGCTGCACCAGATGGACCCCTCGGGCGTGGGTGCACGCTCGCTCAGCGAATGCCTGCGCCTGCAGTTGCAGCAGCGGATGCTGGAACTGCCGCCCGCGCCTGTGCCGACCACCGGCACGCAAGACAGCTGCGGAACGCTGCGGCAGACCCTGGCCCAGGCGCTGCGACTGATCGAGCAGCCCCCCGAGCTGCTGGCGCGGCGTGACCTGCGCCGACTCACCCAGCTCACCGGCGGCGCTGGCGCGGCGGGCGAGGCGCTGACGCGCGAGGCCCTGGCCGTGATCGCGCGCCTGGAGCCCAAGCCCGGACGCCGTTTCGTCGACGTGGAACGCCACATCATCACGCCCGACGTGCTGGTCCAGCGTGTGGGCGGCAATGCGAGCAACGCGCGCTTTCGCGTGATGCTCAACCCCGACGTGATGCCCCGCCTGCGCGTGCACGACATCTACGCCAACGCGCTCAAGGGGCAGCGCGGGTCGGGCGGTGGCACGCGGGATTCCAGCAGCCACGCCGCGCTGCAGCAGCGCCTGCAGGAAGCGCGCTGGTTCATCAAGAACATTCAGCAGCGCTTCGACACCATCCTGCGCGTGGCCAATGCCATCGTGGATCGGCAGAAGAGCTTCTTCGTGCACGGTGAACTGGCCATGCGCCCATTGGTGCTGCGCGAGATCGCCGACGAACTGGGCCTGCACGAATCCACCATCAGCCGCGTGACCACGGCCAAGTACATGGCCACGCCCTACGGCACCTACGAACTCAAGTACTTCTTCGGCTCCGGCCTGGGCACCGAATCCGGAAGCAGCGCCTCCAGCACCGCCGTGCGCGCGCTGATCAAGCAGTTCGTGGGCGCGGAGAACCCCAAGAAGCCGCTGTCCGACAGCCAACTCTCGGACATGCTCAAGGAACAAGGCATCGAGTGCGCGCGCCGCACCGTGGCCAAGTACCGCGAAACGCTGAAGATCGCCCCGGCAAATCTGCGGAAGACGCTATGAGCGTCTTCACCCCCAGGCTTCGCTCCCTTCGTTCGCTACGCCACCCCCCTCTGCTACGCGAGGGGGCGCAGCCGGCAGCCTGGCAAAGCCAGTTCTGCGGCTGCCGCGCTTTTACGATGCGGTGCGCACAACACCTTCTTTCTCATGAATGATCTGCAACTGTTCCTGCCCTGCGCCGCTGGCGTGGAGGATTTTCTCGCGACCGAGGTCCTGGCCATCACGGGCGTTTCCGACGAAGCCCTGCGCAAGGGTCGCGGGGGTGTCGCGGTGCGCGCCAGCTGGCACGACGCGCTCAAACTCAACCTGCACAGCCGCCTGAGTCAGCGCGTGCTGGTGCAACTGGCCCACCGACCCTACCGCGACGAACAGGACATTTACGACGCCGCCGGCGGCGTGGCCTGGGAACTGTGGTTCACCGCCAAGCAAAGCTTCAAGATCGAGCTTACCGCCCAGCACAGCCCGCTCAAGAGCCTGAACTTCGCCACGCTGCGCATCAAGGACGCGGTGGCCGACCGATTTCGCGCCAAGGGAGGCGCGCGCCCGGACGTGGACACGCAGTGGCCCGATGCGCGCATCCACGCGCACTTGACACGCGAGCACGTGACGCTCTACATCGACACCTCGGGCGAACCGCTGTTCAAGCGCGGCTGGCGCGAGGACAAGGGCGAGGCCCCGCTGAAGGAAACGCTGGCCGCGGCGATGCTGGCCGCGTCCGGCTGGGGTGGCGTCTGGAACCCAGGTGCGGCGCCACTGCCGCTCTACGACCCCTGCTGCGGCAGCGGCACCATCGCCATCGAAGCCGCGCAGATCGCCTGCCACATGGCCCCGGGTCGGCAGCGTCGCTTCGGCTTCGAACGGCTGCTGCCCTTCCAGGCCGCAGCCTGGCAACGCATCAAGGCAGAAGCCGATGCGGCGATCACTCCCCTGAGCGAGCCCCTGGTATTCGGCAGCGACGTGGCCCACCGCATGGTGGACTTCGCACAGCGCAACGCCGAGCGCGCGGGCGTGGGCAAGGCCGTGGAATTCCGCGGCGGCGACGCGCTGCAGCGCATGCCGCCAAGCTCGACACCCGGCGTGCTGCTGCTCAACCCGCCTTACAACGAGCGCATCGCGGTGGCCGGTGTCGCGCGTGGAGGCCGTGCTGGCGTGGCGGTGCAGGAAAGCGCGGACAATGGCGCGCGCGCGGTGCGTGAGACCGCGCAGACCGAGGACGGCGGCGAGTTTTTCTCCCGTCTGGCCGCGCACTGGAAGAAGAACTACGCGGGCTGGACGGCCTGGGTGCTCACGCCCGACCTCAAGCTGCCAGGCCGCATGCGCTTCAAGGAAACCCGGCGAGTGCCGCTGTGGAACGGACCCATCGAATGCCGGCTGTTCCGCTTCGACCTCGTGGCCGGAAGAATGGAGACGTCCCCCCATGCCCCCAGCCCATGACACCCGAACCCGGCAACTGACCGCGCTGCTAGGCACCGAACTGCCCATCATTCAGGCGCCCATGGCGGGCTCGCAAGGCAGCGTGCTGGCACTGGCTGTGTGCGCGGCCGGTGGCCTAGGCTCGCTGCCCGCCGCCGCGCTCACGCCCGAGGCACTGCGCGCCGAGCTGACCGTGTTGCGCGAACAAAGTCAGGGCCGCCCCTGGAACCTCAACTTCTTCAGCCATCAGCCCCCCGAGCCGGACGCGGCACGCGAAGCCGCCTGGCGCGCCAGCCTCGCCCCTTATTACGCCGAATACGGCATCGATCCGGCGCAGGTGCCCGCAGGCGCGGGCCGCAGCCCCTTCAGTGCGGCCCTGGCCGACCTGGTGGAGTCCTTCCGCCCGCCGGTGGTGAGTTTCCACTTCGGCCTGCCCGCGCCCGAACTGCTGGCGCGCGTGCGCGGCTGGGGTTCGAAAATTCTCTCCAGCGCGACGTCGGTGGAGGAAGCGTTGTGGCTGGAGCAGCAAGGTGTGGATGCCGTCATCGCCCAGGGCCTGGAAGCGGGCGGGCACCGCGGCCATTTCCTGTCGCGTGATGTCAGCACCCAGATGGGCACCTTCGCCTTGCTGCCCCAGATCGCGCGGGCGGTGCGCATCCCCGTGATCGCGGCCGGCGGCATCGTTGATGCCCAAGGCGTGGCTGCCGCCCTGGCCCTGGGCGCCTGGGGCGTGCAGGCCGGCACGGCCTACCTGCTCTGCCCCGAAGCCAGCACCAGCGCCGTGCACCGCGCCGCGCTGCAGGCCGAGGCCCGGCGCCTCGCCAAGGGCCAAGCCACGCAGGGCACGACGCTGACCACGCTGTTCACTGGCGGCGCGGCACGCGGCCTGGTCAACCGCGCCATGCGCGAACTCGGACCCCTGCACAACAAAGCACCCGCCTTTCCGCTGGCGACGGCGGCCATCGCGCCCCTGCGCGCCGCCGCCGAGAAAGCCGGCCTGGGCGATTTTTCGCCGCTCTGGTGCGGGCAGAACCTCAGTGGCTTGCCGACAGAGAGGGCCTTCGGCGCCGCCGAAGTCACCCACGCCCTCGCGCAGGGCCTGCGCGATTGACCGCCATGACAACGGTCGTGGGGGCGAGGCTCCATTCAACATCCGCTTCACCGCGCCCGTTGAAAGGCTGAGCATGAGTACGCCCGCTCGCCCAGCCAACCCTGCGCTGGTTCTCGACACCAATGTCGTGCTCGATCTGCTGCTTTTCTCCGACCCGGCCACACCCGCCTTGCGCACCGCCCTGGATACCGGGCAACTGCGTTGGGTGGCGACCGCGGTGATGCGCGAGGAACTGCGCCGCGTGCTGGCCTACCCCCACATCGCCGCGCGCATGGACTTCCACCAGCGCCCCGCTGACGTCCTGCTGGCCGACTACGACGCACAGGTAGAGTTGATGGAGGTGGCAGTCAAGGCGCCCTACACCTGCAAGGACGCCGACGACCAGAAGTTCATCGACCTCGCGTACCAGCTGGGTTCGGCCAGCGGCGCCGCCCTGCTGCTGAGCAAGGACAAGGCCGTGCTCAAGCTCAAGAAAAGACTGGCGGCACATGGGGTGATCGTCTCCACCCAACTGGACTATGCTGCGGACACCTTGGTTTTTTGCATAAGGTCAGCACCCCCCCATGAGCAACGACAGCCCGAACACAGCCCCCCACGCGGTCCTGCGCCAACGTCAGGACTATCAATTTGACATCGATTTCGGCGCGCCCAGCCCCACGCTGCTGACCGATGAAAACCCGCCGCTCGGCCAAGGCGCCGGGCCATCGCCGGTGCAACTGCTCTGCGCTGCCGTGGGCAACTGCATGGCCGACTCCCTGCTGTTCGCGCTGCGCAAGTTCAAGCAGCAGCCCGAGCCCATCGGCTGCGAGGTGCGCGCCGAGATCGGCCGCAACGAGCAGAACCGCCTGCGCGTGCTGCGCCTGGACGTGGCGCTGACGCTGGGCGTGCCCGCCAGCCAGCTGGAACACCTGGACCGCGTGCTCGCCCAGTTCGAGGACTTCTGCACCGTGGGCATGAGCGTGGCCCAGGGCATACCGCTGCGCCTCAGCGTGAAAGATGCGTCAGGCCAGCAGCTGAAGTAAGTTGAAGCGCGGTCTTACGCACGCTCTTTCGCGTTGACGAGCGGCTCAGGTGAACCGGTTGTAGGCCCAGCCACCCAGGCTGAGTAACGCGATCAACCACACGAGAACCGCCACCGCCGCCGTCGCGACGCTGACAGGACGGCCCACTCGCAGCGACATCGTCATGGCCCACGATCCTCCGCGCTCATGCGGGCGCTGGCGCGGCCCAGGCGCCATTGACGGCCACGCGCTCCACCACCCGCTCGTCCCCCAAAACAATCAACGCGAACAGCAACTCATCGAGGTTGCGCGCCTGCGCGGTCTTGCGCGCGAGCAGGGGCGTGGCGGCGGGGTTGAGCACGAGGAAATCGGCCTCGTGGCCGGGCTGCAGATTGCCGATCACACCCTCCAGCCCCAGGGCTTTGGCGGCGCCCGCCGTGTGCAGCCACCAGAGCCGTTGCGGGCTCAAGGACAGGCCCGGCTTGGCAGCACCTTCGCGCCCCACGTAGTAGGCCGCCAGCATGGTGCGAAAGGGGCTGAAGCTGGTGCCACCGCCCACGTCGCTGGCCAGGCCATATGCGTGACCCACACGGTCCGCGCCGGTGTAATCGAAGAAGCCGCTGCCCAGGAACAGGTTGCTCGTCGGGCAGACGGCGGCCACCGCGCCGCGGTCGCGCATCAGGGCACGGTCCATGTCATCGACATGGATGCAGTGGGCATAGACGGCGCGCTCGCGCAGCAGTCCGAAGTCTTCATAAACAGCAAGGTAGCTGCGGGACTGGGGAAACAACTCACGCACCCAGGCGATCTCGTCGCGGTTCTCGGCCACATGGGACTGAATCCAGACATCCTTGTACTTCGCGGCCAATTCACCGGCGCCACGCAGTTGCCGCTCGCTGGAGGTAGGCGCGAAGCGCGGGGTGATGGCATAACCCAGGCGGTCCACACCGTGCCACTTGCGGATCAAGGCTTCGGTGTCGATCAGACCTTGTTCGGTGTCATCGCGTACACCGTCGGGAGAATGGCGGTCCTGCAGGACCTTGCCCGTGATCAGGCGCAGGCCTCGCGCCTGAGCCTGGGTCATCAAGGCATCCACAGACTGGGGATGGGAAGTCGCGAAGGTCAGCGCGGTCGTGACGCCGTGGCGCTGCAGCTCGTCGAGAAAGAAGCGCGCGACTTCCGCGGCGTAAGCGGGGTCGCCAAAGCGGCTTTCGTGCGGGAAGGTGTAGTTCTCCAGCCAGGGCAGCAGACCGTCGGCAGGTGAGCCGATCACATCGGTCTGCGGGTAGTGGATGTGCAGGTCGATGAACCCCGGCGCCAGGATGCGGCCCGGCCAATGGGTGACCGGGAGCCCCGGAAAGTCTCTGGCAAGCGCGGCTTCCAGGGCACGGAAATCCCCCGCAAGCTGCACGACCTGACGTCCCGTGGCGTCCGGGCCAATGACGAGCAATCCGTCCTCATCGTAAAGAACTTGGCCTTGTTGATTGAAACGCAACAGCGCGGCTCGATAGGCATGCATCATGCCGATGAGCTTAACCTTTCCGGACCGATTCGAGCCGAAACCCATTAGCATCTTGGTTCATGCGCACCAAGCCGCCAACCGCCAACCGCACGTCGAAGAACGTCGCGCTGGAACTCGGCTTCAGGCGCTGCGCCCAGGATCTGCGCATGCTGCTCCTGACCACGCCCTTGGGCTGGCTGCTGATGGGGTGGATCTGCTGGGATCGCGTGCCCCTGCAACAGCTGGCCTGGTGGCTGGGCGGGTTCGCGATCAGCTGGATGGTCGCGCTGCTGCTGCTGACCCTCCTGCTGCGCCTGCCCTCCCCGCAACGGCGCCGCCACGGTTGGATGCTTTTCGGGGCGGCGGCACTCGATGGCATGGCCTGGGCGTCCATGGTGCCCCTGTTGCTGCGAGACAGCGGCAGCGATGCGCTCCTGCCCTGGCTGATCGTGGTTCTGTGTGGAGTCGCCGCCTTGACGGCCCCCATCTACGTGTCTTACGTCCGCGCTCACTCCGCCTATCTTGGGGGCTTGTTTGGCGTCCTGCTGGGCCATACCCTCTGGCGGTTCCCGGATCTGCCGCACCTGGGCATCACCCTGGGCCTGATCCTTGGCCTTGTGCTGCTGACTTGGCACATGCGCCGCATCGGCCATTCCGCGGAGGAAGCCATGCGCCTGCAGCTGAAAAACACCGCGAAGAACGAGCGTCTGGCTGGCCTGTTGCGTGTCGCGCGCCGCGATGCCGAGACCGACGCACTGACAGGCCTGGCCAACCGGCGTCAGCTGGACAGCACGCTGTCGAGCCGCTGGCAGGCCGGCGGGCTCAACGATCGGCGGGACCGGCCGCTCTCGGTGCTGATGCTGGACCTGGACCATTTCAAGCGCGTGAATGACACGCACGGACATGACGTGGGCGACCAAATCCTCAAGGCGTTCGCGGTCCGCACCAGCAAGCAACTGCGCAAACCCGACTTGTTCGCGCGTTACGGCGGCGAGGAGTTCACCGTGCTGCTGCCCGGCACCGACGCCCCCAAGGCCATGCTGATCGCCGAACGGGTGCGCGCCGCCATCGCGGGCATGCCCTTGATCGCCGAGCCGCCGGTGCCGATCACGGTGTCCATCGGCGTCGCGCAGCGCCAGCCGAACGAAAGCACGGAATCCCTGCTGGCGCGCGCCGACGCCGCGCTCTACGCCGCCAAGCAGGGCGGGCGCAACCGCGTGACGCTAGCGGAGTGAGCGCTCCGGTGCATCGCTCGGCATGCCACGGTCATTTCGGCAAGCGGGTCAGCACGCCCTCGGCCAACCAATTCATGCCCAGGATCTGCGCGTCGTCCAGCCTCTGCCCTCGGGCGATCACCACCCGGCCTTCGTTGTCGCGCACATCGTCCACGGCCTGAAAAGGGTGCAGGCGGCCCGAAGCGATGTCGCGCTGGCGAGCCAACACTTCCTCGCGCACCGAAGCCGGCACCTTGGGGCCAAAACCGTCGACGCGGATCATGCCCTCCTTCACACCGCCCCAGACGTTGCCGCTCTTCCACGTCCCGTCCAGCACGGCCCGCACGCGGCGGGTGTAGTAGTCGCCCCATTGATGGGTAACGGCGACGATCTGCGCATCGGGCGCGACCTTGCGCATGTCGGAGTGGTAGGCCACGGCCAGGGCGCCGCGCTCCTGCGCGGCGATCATCACCGCCGGACTGCCGGTGTGGAAGACCAGCACCTGGGCGCCCTGGTTGAGCAGGCTCATGGCCGCTTCGCGCTCCTTGGGCGGATTGAACCATTCGCTGATGAAGAGCACGCGCACCGTGGCCTGGGGATTGACCGAGCGCATGCCCAAGGTGAAGGCGTTGATGCCCTGCAGCACCTCGGGGATCGGGAAACCCGCCACGTAACCGGCCTGGGTGGCAAGACGGCCTGCCGCCACGCCCGCGAGGTAACGGCCTTCGTAATAACGCGCGTTGGCCGCAGCCACGTTGGGCGCGGTCTTGTAGCCGGTGATCGACTCGAACTTCACATCCGGGAATTCCGCCGCTACGCGCAGCGTCGGTTCCATGTAGCCAAAGCTGGGGGTGAAGATGATCTTGTTGCCTTGCTGAGCCAAGTCGCGGATCACGCGCTCGGCATCCGCGCCCTCGGGCACGTTCTCCACATAGCTGGTGCTGACCTTGCCACTGGCCTTGAACGCAGCCTCGACGGCCAGACGGCCTTCCTCATGCTGGCGCACCCAGCCTGCGTCGGTGAGCGGGGCGACATACACAAAGGCCGCCTTGAGGGGCGCCTGGGCTGCCCCTGGCGTCTGCGCAGTGACGGACGCGGGCGCCGAAGGCCGCGTGGACTGGGAAAAAACAGGGGGGCAAAACAAGGCGGCCGCCAACGCCAGACAGGGCGCGGCCACGAGGTTTTTGTACATGGTGTTCCTCTACATGGTCCCGGAATAAAACGCGCGCGGCCTGGGACACAGCCGCGCGCAGGCTGATTTTCCCACGAAGTTCCAGGGCGCCACGACGCAACGCTGCAGCGTGTTCGCATGTTGTTGCAAGTGCTTATCAATTGCAGGCGAGCCATGCCAGGGTAAGAACCCTGGAAAACTGAAAAAGTCCTCCTAGAATCCGCCCCACGCTTGAGGCAACGTCGTCGCCAGGCTGGTGCGCCGCCTCTTCCTTTCAACACGAAAAGAAGGTGCCCCCATGGTGCAGCTCTCCAGACGCCAGTTCATGAAAGTGACTGGCACCACGCTGGCGGGTTCGAGCCTGGCGCTGATGGGCTTTTCGCCCGCCACCGCCTTGGCCGACGTCCGACAGTACAAACTCTCCGCCGCCACCGTCACCCGCCAGACCTGCACGTATTGCTCGGTCGGTTGCGGCATCCTGATGTACTCGCACGGAGACGGCTCGAAGAACGTGCGCTCCACCGTGTTCCACGTCGAGGGCGATCCGGACCACCCGGTGAACCGCGGCACGCTGTGCCCCAAGGGCGCGGGTCTGCTGGACATCATCAACAGTCCCAACCGCCTGCTCTACCCCGAGTACCGCGCGCCCGGCTCCAACGAGTGGAAGCGCATGTCCTGGGACGAGGCGCTGGACCGCATCGCCAAGCTGCTCAAAGCCGACCGCGATGCCAATTTCGTCGAAAAGACGGCGGACGGCCTGACGGTCAACCGCTGGCTCACCACCGGCATGCTCGCGGCATCGGCCTCTAGCAACGAAGCCGGCTACATCACCCACAAGGTCGCCCGTTCCTGGGGCCTGCTCGCGTTCGACAACCAAGCCCGTGTCTGACACGGCCCGACGGTGGCAGGTCTTGCCCCGACGTTTGGCCGTGGAGCGATGACGAACCATTGGGTCGACATCAAGAACGCGGATGTGATTTTGATCATGGGCGGCAATGCCGCCGAGGCGCACCCCTGCGGATTCAAGTGGGTGACGGAGGCGAAGGCGCACAACAAGGCGCACTTCATGGTGGTGGACCCGCGCTTCAACCGCTCGGCGTCCGTGGCCGACTTCTACGCGCCGATCCGCTCTGGCAGTGACATCGCCTTCCTGGGCGGCATCATCAATTACCTGCTGACGAACGACAAGATCCACCACGAGTACGTGAAGGCCTACACGGACTTCACCTTCATCGTGCGCGAGGATTTCAAGTTCGACGAGGGCATCTTCTCCGGCTACAACCCCGACAGGCGCACCTACGACAAGGCCAGCTGGGATTACGAGCTGGGCGCGGACGGTTTCGTCAAGACGGATCCGACGCTGCAGCACCCGCGTTGCGTCTTCCAGCTGATGAAGAAACACTACGCGCGCTACACGCCCGAGATGGTGGAACGCGTCTGCGGCACGCCCAAGGACAAATTCCTGCACGTGGCCGAGCAGTTCGCCTCGACAGCCGTCGCGGGCCGCGCGGCCACCATCCTGTACGCGCTGGGCTGGACGCAGCACAGCACGGGTGCGCAGATGCTGCGCACCGGCGCCATGGTGCAGCTGCTGTGCGGCAACATCGGCGTGGCCGGCGGCGGCATGAACGCGCTGCGCGGTCACAGCAACATCCAGGGCCTGACGGACCTGGGCCTGCTGTCGGCCAGCCTGCCGGGCTACCTCTCGCTGCCGGGCCAGGCCGAGCAGGACTATGCCAAGTACATCGAGGTGCGCGCGCAGAAACCCCTGCGCGCCAACCAGATGAGCTACTGGCAGAACTACGGCAAGTTCCACGTCAGCCTGATGAAGGCCTGGTACGGCCCCGCCGCCACCAAGGAGAACAACTGGGCCTACGACTACCTGCCCAAGCTCGACAAGCAGTACGACATGCTGCAAGTCTTCGAGCTGATGCACCAGGGCAAGGTCAACGGCTACATCGCCCAGGGCTTCAACCCCATTGCCTCGCTGTCCGACAAGGGCCGCGTGCGCGACGGGCTGTCCAAGCTCAAGTTCCTGGTCGTGATGGACCCGCTGGCCACCGAGACCGCCGAGTTCTGGAAGAACCACGGCGAGTACAACGACGTGGACACGGCCTCGATCCAGACCGAGGTGTTCCGTCTTCCGACCACCTGCTTCGCCGAGGAGGACGGCGCGGTCGTCAGCTCCTCGCGCGTGCTGCAATGGCACTGGAAGGCGGCCGAGCCCCCGGGCGAGGCGCGCACGGACATCCGCATCATGTCCGGGCTGCACCAGCGCATGAAGGCGCTGTACGCCAAGGAAGGGGGCAAGTTCCCCGACCCCATCCAGAACCTGTGGTGGCCCTACGCGCACGCCGACGAACCCACGCCCGAGGAAGTGGCCAAGGAGTACAACGGCCGCGCGCTGGTCGACTTGGTCGATCCGGCGGACAAGACCAAGGTGCTGCGCAAGGCGGGCGAGCAGATCTCCGGCTTCGGTGAACTGCGCGACGACGGCACGACGATCGGCGGCTGCTGGATCTATGCCGGCGCGTGGACGACCGCCGGCAACCAGATGGCGCGCCGCGACAACAGCGACCCCACCGGCATCGGCAACACGCTGAACTGGGCCTGGGCCTGGCCAGCCAACCGCCGCGTGCTCTACAACCGCGCCTCCTGCGACCCCAGCGGCAAGCCCTTCAACGCCAAGCGCAAGCTGGTGGCCTGGAACCCTGCCGCCAACGGCGGCGCGGGCGGCTGGGGCGGCGCGGACGTGCCGGACTTCGGCGGCACGCTCAAGCCCGAGAGTGGCGCGGGCCCCTTCATCATGAACCCCGAAGGCGTGGCGCGTTTCTTTGCGCGCAAGGGCATGAACGAAGGCCCCTTCCCTGAGCACTACGAACCCTTCGACACACCGCTGGGCTACAACCCGCTGAACCCGAAAAACACCAAGGCGACCAGCAACCCGGCCGCCCGCGTGTTCCCGGAGATCTGGAAGACCTTCGGCGAGGCCAAGGATTTCCCGCATGTGGGCACCACCTACCGGCTGACGGAGCACTTCCACTTCTGGACCAAGCACGCCGTGCTCAACGCCATCACACAGCCCGAGCAATTCGTCGAAATCGGTGAGGCCCTGGCCAAGGAGGTGGGCGTGAAGACCGGCGAGCGCATCCGGGTCTCGTCCAAGCGCGGCCACATCGAGGCCGTGGCACTGGTCACCAAGCGCATCAAGCCAATGCAGGTCGATGGCAAGCCGCTGCACCACGTGGGCATCCCCATCCACTGGGGCTTCACGGGTGTGACCAAGAAGGGCTACCTGGCGAACACGCTGACGCCGTTCGTCGGCGACGGCAACACCAACACGCCCGAGTTCAAGACCTTCCTGGTCAAGGTCGAGAAAGCGTAAAGGGAGCACACATCATGTCATTGCAATCTCTCGACATCGTGCGTCGCTCCGCCACCACGACCCCGTCGCCCAGCATCCGCGAGGCGCATTCGGGCGAGGTCGCCAAGCTCATCGACGTGTCCAAGTGCATCGGCTGCAAGGCCTGCCAGACCGCCTGCATGGAGTGGAACGACCTTCGCGAGGACGTCGGCTCCAACCACGGTGTCTACGACAACCCCATGGACCTGACCGAGCACTCCTGGACCGTCATGCGGTTCACCGAGTACGAGAACACGGCCACGGGCAACCTGGAGTGGCTGATCCGCAAGGACGGCTGCATGCACTGCGCCGACCCCGGCTGCCTGAAGGCCTGCCCCTCGCCGGGCGCCATCGTGCAGTACGCCAACGGCATCGTGGATTTCCAGGAGGAGCACTGCATCGGCTGCGGCTACTGCGTGACCGGCTGCCCCTTCGACGTGCCGCGCATCTCCAAGGAAGACAAGAAGGCCTACAAGTGCACGCTGTGCTCCGACCGCGTGGCCGTGGGCCAGGAACCGGCCTGCGTCAAGACCTGCCCGACTGGCGCCATCATGTTCGGCACCAAGGACGCGATGAAGGACCAGGCCGCCGAGCGCATCGAGGACCTGAAGTCGCGTGGTTTTGAGAAGGCCGGCCTGTACGACCCGGCCGGCGTGGGCGGCACGCACGTGATGTACGTGCTGCACCATGCCGATCAGCCCTCGCTCTACGCAGACCTGCCCGACGAGCCGAAGATCAGCCCCATGGTCAGCCTGTGGAAGGGCGTGGCCAAGCCGTTGGCGATGTTCGCGCTCGGCGCGGCCGCGCTGGGTGGCCTGTTCCACTACATCACCAAGGGTCCCAACGAAGTCTCCAAGGAACTGGAGGATGAGATGGAACGCGAAGACCAGAAAGCGAAGGAGGCCTGACCATGCAACGCAATCCCCGCGACTTGCAACGCTACACGGCCTCAGAGCGCGCCAACCACTGGGCCGTGGGCATCTGCTTCATCCTGCTGGCGCTCTCGGGCCTGGCCTTCTTCCATCCCGCCTTCTACCCGCTCACGCAGCTGTTCGGGGGCGGACCATGGACGCGCATCCTGCATCCGTACATCGGCCTGGTCATGGCCGTGGGTTTCGTCATGATGTTCCTGCGCTTCTGGCGACTGAATGTCATCGAAGCGCGCGACAAGGAATGGCTGAAGAACGTGCGCAAGATGGTGGATGGCAACGACCACGACATGCCCGAGCAGGGCAAGTACAACGGCGGCCAAAAAGTGCTGTTCTGGGGCCTGGTGGCCTGCATGGCCGTGCTGCTGATCAGCGGCGTGCTGATGTGGCGGGCCTGGTTCGACCTGCCCGTGACGCTGGTTCGCCTGGCCTCCGTGCTGCATGCCATCGCGGCGGTGGGCATGATCGGCCTGATCATCCTGCACGTCTACGCCGCGATCTGGACGCGCGGCACCATCCGCGCCATGCTCTACGGCACCGTCACCCGCGCCTGGGCCAAGCAGCACCACCGTGGCTGGTACCGCGAGAAGACCGGCGACAATCGCTGACGACGGATTTCCGGTTCCCGCACCCACGCCGCCGATGACCCGGCGGCGTTTTGTTTTCCAGGATCCCCATGCAACGCATCCTCCAACCCGGCGACATCGAGGCGCTCGACCACACCGCCTTCACCCGCGTGCGCCTGCCCGAGCCGACCAGCCTCTACACCGACCGCGCCGCGCGTCTGAGCCAGCTGGCGGAGGGCAACCCGATCGCCGACTACCTGCGCTTCGCGGCCCGCCTGGTGCGTGCCCAAGGCAAGGTCGCGGCCACGCTGGCGCCGCTGTCCTTCAGCGACGCCCAGGTGCAACAGATCGCGCGCGCGCAAGCGCATTCCATGCCCCTGTTGCCGGCCGCCGAACACATCGATCCGACCTGGCGCGAGGTGTTGGTCCAGCTGCTGGACGCGCTGGAACAAGGTGGCGCTTCGTCGAAGCAGCCGGCCGAGCCCCTGCCTGAGGCCATCCAGAGCCTGGTCACGCGCCTGCGTGGTCTGGGCGAAGAGGATATCGACGCGCTGGCGCATCGCATGGTCACGCGCCTGGCCCTGCTGCAGACACCCGGCAAATCCACCGAGGCCGAGGAACTGGCCCTGCAACCCCTGGTGCTGGCCGCGCTGCAAGTCACGTACACCCACCGCGCCAGCCATCTGCGCGCGGCCGATGTTCCCTACACCGACCCGGCCAGCATCTGTCCCGTCTGCGCGGCCCCACCCGTGGTCAGCGTGCTGCGCATCGGCGGCCAGTCCGCCGGCCACCGCTACCTGCACTGCGGCCTGTGCGCCACCGAGTGGCACATGGTGCGCGTCAAATGCAGCCACTGCGAATCGACCGCAGGCATCCACTACCAGGGCGTCGAAAGCCAGGCAGAGGACACCGACGCAGATGCCGTTCGCAAGAACACCAGCGACAAGAAGGAACAGCAGGTCGTGCTGGCGGAAACTTGCGACCATTGCCACGGCTACCGCAAGATCGTCAACCAGGAAAAAGACCCGCTGGCCGAACCGCTGGCCGACGACCTGGCCACGCTGACACTCGACTTGCTGATGAGCGAAACCCCCTACGCCCGCGCCGGTGCCAATCCGCTGCTGGCCTTCGCCGCTGAATAACCTGTGCGAGCACACACCAACGTGATAGCCTGACGGTCCACCACCCTCTTGCGCGAGTGATGAGTTCATCCTCCACCGAATCCCCCAGTCGCGGCCCCGGCCTGCTGGCCAAGTTGCCCTCCGTCGATCGCGTGCTGGCCAAACCGCCGCTGCGCACCCTGTCCGCGCAGTACGGACTAGGCCAGGTCACCGCCACGCTGCGCGCCGTGCTGGACGGCTTGCGCGCGCAGGTCCAGGCCGGTGCACTCACGGCCGAGCAACTGGACACCCATGCCAGCACCGAAACCCTGGCCGGCACCGTCGCGCACCGCCTGGAGGCGAAGTTCGCGCCGCGCCTGCGTGCCGTGTTCAACCTCAGCGGCACGGTGCTGCACACCAACCTGGGCCGCGCCCTGCTGCCCGACGACGCGGTGCAGGCCGTGGTGCGCACGCTGACCGCACCCGCAAATCTGGAGTTTGATCTGGCGACCGGCGGACGCGGCGACCGCGACGATCTGGTTGACGAACTGCTGCGCGAACTCACCGGCGCCGAAGCCGCGACGGTGATCAACAACAATGCCGCCGCCGTGCTGCTCACGCTCAACGCGCTGGCCGCGAGAAAAGAAGTCATCGTCTCGCGTGGTGAGCTGGTGGAAATCGGTGGTGCCTTCCGCATCCCAGACATCATGAAACGCGCGGGTGCGACCCTGGTCGAGGTCGGCACCACCAACCGCACCCATGCCAAGGACTACGCCGAGGCCATCACGCCGCGCACCGCCCTGCTGATGAAGGTCCACACCAGCAATTACGCGGTGACCGGCTTCACCAAAAGCGTGTCCGAAAGCGAGGTCGCTCACATTGCCCACGCGGCCAGCGCGGCGCACCCGCAGGGTGTGCCGCTGGTGGTGGACCTGGGCAGCGGCACCCTGGTCGATCTGTCACGCTGGGGCTTGCCGCACGAGCCCACCGTGCACGAGACCATCGCCGCGGGCGCCGACCTCGTCACCTTCAGCGGCGACAAGCTGCTGGGCGGTCCGCAGGCCGGGCTGATCGTGGGCCGCAAGGACCTGATCGCGAAGATCAAGAAGAACCCGCTCAAGCGCGCGCTGCGCGTCGGCAAGTTGACCCTGGCCGCGCTGGAGCCGGTGCTGCGCCTCTACCTCACTCCCGAGCGCCTGGCCGAGCGCCTGACCACGCTGCGCCTCTTCACGCGCCCGCAGGCGCAGATGCGCGCCCAGGCCGAGACGTTGATGCCCCTGCTGCAGGCGGCCCTGGGCGCCGCTTACACCGTGGACACGGCCCCCATGTTCAGCCAGATCGGCAGCGGCGCCCTGCCCTCGGACACCCTGCCCAGCCACGGCCTGCGCATCCAGCCCGCGCAGGCCAAGGGCGCGGGCCGCGCGCTGGCCCACCTCGAATCCGCCTTGCGCGAACTGCCCCGCCCCGTGATCGGCCGTGTCGCCGACCACGCGCTCTGGCTGGACTTGCGCTGCCTGGAAACGCAAGACGAAGCGGACTTCATCGCACAGCTTGCACATTTGCAAACACCACCAAAAGCATGACCGTGCAGACCTCCAATGGCCGCGGAGCAGGCCATACGCGGGCTCCCGTGGAACCGGCTTTGCCGGGCCGCCGGGAGCGCCCCCTTGAGGGGGGTGGCGCAGCGACACGCAGTGCGCGCAGCCTGGGGGGGAGCCGCTCGTGATCGTCGGAACCGCGGGTCATATTGACCATGGCAAGACCACACTGGTGCGGGCGCTCACCGGCGTGGACACCGACCGGCTCAAGGAAGAAAAGGCGCGTGGCATCTCCATCGAGCTGGGCTATGCCTACATACCCCTGCCCCAGACCACGGGCGAGGATGCCCGCGAGGTGCTGGGCTTCATTGATGTGCCCGGCCACGAGAAATTCGTCCACACCATGGCCGCCGGCGTGGCGGGCATAGCCCACGCGCTGCTCGTGGTGGCGGCCGACGACGGCGTGATGCCGCAGACCCGCGAGCACCTCGCCATCGCCCTGCTGCTGGGTGTGCGCGAAGGCAGCATCGCCCTGACCAAGACCGACCGCGTGGACGCCGCACGCATCGCCACCGTGCGCGCCGAGTTGCAGGCCCTGCTGGCCGGCACGCCCCTGGCCGGCGCCGCGCTGTTTGAAACCACGGCCACGCGCGACGGCGACCCTGGCGTGGCCGCGCTGCGCGCCCACCTTTTCGAGCGCGCGCGCGCGCATGCGGCGCGGCCGGATGACGGGTTGTTCCGCCTCGCGGTCGACCGGGTGTTCACCCTCGCGGGCCAAGGCACGGTGGTCACCGGCACGGTATTCGGCGGCACGGCCCGGATCGGCGACAGCCTGCGCCATTCGGCCAGCGGCCAGTTGGCGCGCGTGCGCAGCATTCACGCGCAGAACCGCGCCAGCGCGAGCGGCCACGCAGGCCAACGGGTAGCGCTCGCTCTCGCGGGCATCGAGAAAGATGCGATCCAGCGTGGCGACTGGATCGCCGACGCACCCGCGCTGCGGGCCACCCGGCGCATGGACGTGCGCTTGCAGCTGCTGCCCGGCGCGGAGATCCGTGCCTGGACGCCGGTGCATGTGCACCTGGGCGCGGCCCACCACCTCGCGCATGCGGTACCGCTGGAGGGCGACCTCGTGCGCCACGGGGACAGCCAGCGAAACACAGACACGGCGGACCAACCATCCGATGCGCCCGCGGCCAAGGGGACCCGTGTGCAATTGGTTTTCGACGCCGATGTGTACGCCACGGCGGGCGACCGCTACATCCTGCGCAACGCGCAGGCCAGCCGTACCCTGGGCGGCGGCCAGGTGCTGGACCCGTATGCACCCGAACGCAAACGCCGCAGCCCCGCGCGACTGGCCTGGCTGGACGCGCTGCAGGCGGCCCTGCACGATGGCGGGCTTGCCCCCCTGCTGGACCATGCGCCACACGGCCTGACACGCAACCACCTGGCCCTGTTGCTCGGTCGCCCTCCCGAATCACTGGCCTGGCCCGCGGACGTGCTGGCGCTGCCCTTGGCCGAGGGCGATGCGCTGCTCGTCGCTACCGCGCACTGGCAGGGCCTACGCGCGCAGGTGCTCGACGCCTTAACGCGCCTGCACACCCAATCACCCGATGAGCCCGGCGTCAACGCCGCGCGCCTGCGCCGCATGGCCTTGCCGAACCTGAACGCGGCCACGCAGGCGCAGGGCGACGCGCTCTGGCAAGGGCTGCTGGCGGCCTTGCTGGCCGAAGGCGCGCTGGCGCAAAGCGGGGCCTGGCTGCACCTGCCCACGCACCGTGTCGAGCTGAGCGCGGCCGAACAGACGCTGGCCGAGCGGCTTTTGCCCGCGCTGCGCGGCGCGAGCCCGGTCGAAGGTTACGACCCGCCCTGGGTGCGCGACCTCGCGCGGGACTTCCAGGTCGGCGAGGAGGTGGTGCGGCAGTTGCTGCGTAAGCTCGCGCGGCAGGGCGCGCTGCACCAGGTGGTCAAGGATCTGTTTTACAGCGCCGAACGCATGGACGAACTGGCCGCGCTGATTGCGCGGCTGGCGGTCGAGGCGGCGTCAGGCCCGGCGCAAGAGAGCGTGGACGCGGTGGCGGTGCCGGCCACGCAGGGCGCCGTGGAGGCGGCCCGGTTCCGCGACGCCACCGGCCTGGGCCGCAAGCGGGCCATCCAGGTGCTGGAGTATTTCGACCGCGTGGGCTACACGCGCCGCGTGCGCGACGCGCACCTGCTGCGGCCCGGCGTGAGCTGGCAGGGCGTCGCCTGAGCGCATCTAGAATCACACCGATGATGCGCCGAAGGAAGGCACACGCACCCGGTGGTGCGCCCGGGCTTCAAACCCGGTAGGGGGCGTCAGTCGCTCCCTGGTAGGTTCGACTCCTGCTGCTTTCCGCCCTGAGCTCACCACGCTTCATTTCCACGCATGAGCGCCCACCCGACCGAACAAGCCAAGGCCCTGTTTCAGCAAGGTCTGTCCCTCACGCAAGCGGGTGACTGGGGAAGGGCCGAACAGTTGTTCGCGCAAGCCCTGGTCCTGGCGCCCGGACGCCCCTCGCTGATGCAGAACCTGGGCATCGCGCGCGTGGTCTTGAAGCGTCACGCCGAGGCCGAGCCGCTGCTGCGCGCCGCGCTCGACCCGCATGCGCCGGCATCACCCGAGACCTTGGGCGCCTGGCGTGCCTTGGCCCAGGCGCAACTGGCGCTGGCGCAGTACCAGCCCGCCCTCACCAGCCTGGAGCGCTGCTTCGCGCTTGGCGAAACCGGCGCCATCCCGCGCGCGCAGTACGCGCAATGCCTGTCGCGCCTGAACCGGGGTGCCGAAGCCATCACCGCCTACCAGCGCGCCCTGCATGCCGACGCTCAGCTGCCCGACGCCTGGACCGAGCTGGGCAATGAGTACCGCCAGGTCGGCCGGCATGAGGACGCCGAGCGTTGTTATCGGGAAGCGCTGGCACGCGGCGGGGACGCAGACATGCTCCACTACTTTCTGGCCGCGATGCAGGGCGATGCCCACGCGATCACCGCCACGCCGCCGCATTACGTGCGGCAACTCTTCGACCAATACGCGGAGCAGTTCGACGAGCACCTGGTGCGGCAACTGGGCTATCGCGGCCACGAACGCCTGATTGACCTGCTGCCGCCCGAGGCGGGAACGCGCTTTGCGCGCGTGCTGGACTTGGGCTGCGGCACGGGCTTGTGCGGCGCTCATCTGCGCGCCACCTTGCTGTTGCGCCACGACGTCCTGGAAGGCGTTGACCTCTCACCCGCGATGCTGGAGAAGGCGCGTGCGCGCCAGGTGTACGACGTGCTGCACTTGGTGGACATCCACGAGTTTCTGGCCACGCCGCCCGAGCAGCCCTTTGACCTGGTGCTTGCCGCGGACGTCTTCATCTACCTCGGCGCGCTGGACCGCGTGTACGCTGCGATGGCGCAGTGGCTACGGCCCGGCGGCTGGTTGGCTTTCACGGTCGAAACACCTGGCGCGCAAGCCACAGCGGCGCAAGGAATGGAACTGCGCAGCAGCATGCGCTACGCCCATGCCCTGGGCTATCTGCGTGCGCTGGCGGCGCGGCACGGGCTGACCGTGATGCACATGCAGGAAGAGGTGCTGCGCCACGACCAGCGGCAAGCCGTGGCAGGGGCCTATGTCTATCTGCGCCGGGATTAATGGCACTTCATGCAAACGCCGCGAAGTAAGCGTCCAGCCGCGCGATTTCGCGCTGCTTGTCCGCGTCGCTCATGAAGCTGGCTTCGAAGCTGTTGCGTGCCAGCGTGTAAGCGTGGCCCGCATGCAAGGCCGGCAGGGCGGCGAAGGTCTGCAGGTAGTTCTCATTGACGTAACCGCCGAAATAAGCCGGGTCGTCGGAGTTCACCGTGGCGCACAGGCCTGCGTCCAGCAAGGCACCGAGGTTGTGCTGCGCGAGCGTCGGAAACACGCAGAGCTTGAGGTTGGACAAGGGGCAGACCGTCAGGGGCACACGGTCCCTCGCGAGCCGTTGCATGAGCGCTGGGTCCTTCACCGACTGCACGCCATGGTCGATCCGCTCGGCACCCAGCAGGTCGAGCGCGCCCCAGACGTAAGCCGGCGGGCCTTCCTCGCCCGCGTGGGCCACGATGCGCAGACCCAGATCTCGGCAACGCGCGAACAGGCGGGTGAATTTCTCGGGCGGATGTCCGACCTCGCTGCTGTCCAGTCCCACGCCGATGAATTGGTCACGGTAAGGCAGGGCGGCCTCCAGCGTGGCCAGGCCATCCTCCTCGCTCAGGTGGCGCAGGAAGCAGAGGATGAGCGCGGCACTGATGCCGAGTTTGTGCTCCGCGTCGATGCAGGCCCGGTGCAGGCCCTGGATGACGGTGGCCATGGGCACACCACGCGCGGTATGGGTCTGAGGATCGAAGAACAGTTCGGCGCGCGTCACCTGGTCGGCTGCGGCGCGCTCGAAGTAGGCCCAGGCCATGTCGTAGAAATCCTGCTCTTGCAGCAGCACGCTGGCGCCCGCGTAATAGATGTCGAGGAAACTCTGCAGGTCGGTGAAGGCGTAGGCGCGACGCAGCTCCTCCACGCTCGCATAGGGAATTGAAACACCGTTGCGCTGCGCTAGTTGGAAGATCAGCTCGGGTTCTAGCGAGCCTTCGATGTGCATGTGCAGCTCGGCCTTGGGCATGCCACGCAGCAGCTCGGGCAGGCGGGCGGCGGGGATGGCGGAGAAGTTCGTGGTCGTCATCATCGGCTCCTGAAAGTGGGCTGAGGCTTAGACAGCGCAGGAACACCCGCGCGCGGTCCTTGCATCAGCAAGTCCCGAAGCGCACACCCAGCTCGCGCAGGTAACGGCGGTAGTGGGACGAGGCCAGGTCGGCCGCGCTGTGCACTTCCTTCACGGGCGCCTGCTCGCTGATGGGCAATAGCTTGGGTCGCTGGGATTCGAGCACGGGCTGGTCTTGCCCGAAGATGGTGTTCTGGAAATCGATCAGCTTCTGGTCCGGGTCCTCGCTGTGGTTCATCGCCATGCGGATCCAGACGCGGCTGCGCTCGGGCTCGACCGGGCAGACAAACAGCGCGATGGACTCGCGAAAGTTGGCCAGCTTCACCGCCGAAGCCTCGGGTACCTTGGTCAGCGCGCAGTGGTAGGGTCCGGCGACCTCGTAGGTGTACTCCACCATGGCGCCGCCCTGGGCATGCACGCTGGACTGGGGCTGCCAGGCGAAGCAATCGGACACGAAGATGCCCGTGGGCGTCTTCTCGACCTTGTAGGGCTGCATGGCCGTGTGGTCGCGCGCACCCAGCCAGCCGGTGTGGACGAAGCCGAAGTGCGACATGTCCAGGAAGTTCTCGACGATGCGCGGCGCGCTGGCCTGCACGTCATACGGACCGGACGTGACCTTGCGCAGGTTTGCGTCGTCCTCCGCGGCGAAGGCCGGCAGCGGCACCGGTACTTGGGCCTGCGTGGTCGCTTCCGCCGGACTCAGACAGACCCAGACCAGGCCATACGCCTCGCGCACCTGGTGCGCGCAGGCCCGGTGCCCCTCGGGCGGCGCGAACTCCGGCACGGCCGGGATCGCGACGCAGCGGCCTTGCGCCTCGAAGCGCCAGCCGTGGTAGGGGCACTCGAGCACGCCCTCCACCACCCGCCCCATGGACAAGGCGGCGCCCCGATGGGGGCAACGGTCGGTGAAGGCGCGAACCTGCCCGTTGGCGTCGCGCCAGAGCACCAGGTCCTCGCCCAGCAGGCGCACGGGCACGGGCTGCTCGTGCACGTCACGGCACAAAACCACGGGATGGAAAAAGGCGCGTTCGATCATGTTCAAAGAAAAACGGGCAACCAGGCTGGCTGGCTGCCCGAGAGAGGATCAGAGAAAACGGAAGGTTGAAGCCGACCGCTCAGTTATTTGCCCGAGGGAATCTTGCCTTCCACGCCCTTGACGTAGAAGTTCACGCTGTCCTTCCAAGCCTGGTCGGCCATCTTGCCCTTGGCCAGCACTTCCTTGCCCTCGTTGGTCACGATGGGGCCGGTGAAGACTTCGAACTTGCCCGACTTCAGGCCGCTCTTGACCTTCTCGACCTGGGCCTTGGTGGCCGCCGGAACTTCGGGCGAGATCTTGATCAGGTCGTTCACGCCTTCGGGCACGCCCAGGATGGTGCGGCCCGTCTTCCATTTGCCAGTCATCACTTCATCGATGGCGCGGACGTAATACGGGCCCCAGTTGGCGATGGCCGAACCCAGGTGGGCCTTCTTGGCGAAGGCGCTCATGTCGCTGTCCCAGCCGAAGGCGTACTTGCCATTCTTCTCGGCGGTCTGCAGCACGGCGGAGGAATCGGTGTTCTGCAGCAGCACGTCGGCGCCCGCGTTGATCAGGCTCTGGGCGGCTTCGCTTTCCTTCGGCGGATCGAACCAGGTGTTGATCCAGACCACCTTGACCTTGATGTTGGGGTTGACCGTCTGCGCGCCCAGGGTGAAGGCGTTGATGTTGCGCAGCACTTCGGGAATCGGGAAGGAGCCGACGAAGCCCAGCGTGCCGGTCTTGCTCATCTTGCCGGCGATGATGCCGGCCATGTAGGTGTCCTGGTAGAAGGAGGCATCATAGATGCGCATATTGGGCGCCGTCTTGTAGCCGGTGGCGTGCTCGAACTTCACGTCCGGGAATTCCTGGGCCACGCGCAGCATGGGTTCCATGAAACCGAAGGAAGTCGCGAAGATGATCTTGTTGCCTTGGGCGGCCAGGTCGCGGATCACACGCTCGGCGTCGGCGCCCTCGGGCACGTTCTCGACGTAGGTGGTCTTGACCTTGGCGCCGAACTTCTTCTCGACTTCCTTGCGCCCGAGGTCGTGCGCGAACGTCCAGCCCGCGTCACCCACCGGGCCCACATAGACCCACGCCGCCTTGAGCGGCTCGGCGGCAAAGGCCGTCAGGCTGGTTGCGGCCAGCACAGCTGCAGCCAGACCCGCCTTGAAGAGAGAACGTTTGTTCATGGTGCTTCCTTCTGAGGAGAAAAAAATGGATGAGGGAATCAAGCAAAAACCACGCCGGGATTATGGCGCGACTGGGCGCCGAACAGAAGTGCGCGTCACCAGCGGGCAGGCGCCAGCGCGTGGCGCGTCCTTGATCATCCCCCCGGGTGGAAGGGCTTGCCCAGGGAAGCGGGCATGTTGACGCGTATCCAGACCGGGTTGCGCGAAATCAGCACCAGCACGACGATGGTGGCCAGATAGGGCAGCATGGCCAGCAACTGACTGGGGATCTGCACCCCCGCGCTCTGCAGCGCGAACTGCATCATGGTCACGCCACCGAAGAGGTAGGCCCCCAGCAGCACGCGGGCCGGCCGCCAGGTTGCAAAGGCGGTCAGCGCCAGCGCGATCCAGCCCCGCCCCGCCACCAAGCCCTGCACCCAGAGCGGTGCGTAGATGACCGACAGAAAAGCCCCGGCCAGGCCGCAGAGCGCCCCCCCCACCAATACCGCCGCGAAACGGATGCGCCGCACCGGGTAACCCAGGGCATGCGCTGCGGCGGGCGATTCACCCACCGCACGCAGCACCAGGCCTGTGCGACTGCGGTAGAGGAACCAGGCCATCCCGGCTGCCAGCGCCATCGCCGCGTAGACCATGGGATGCAGTTGGAAAAAGGCCGGGCCAACAAAGGGAATGTCCGCCAACAGCGGTACCGCGTTCGGCGTCGGGTCAGACAATTTTTTGCCCACCATGCTCACACCCACGAAGGCGGAAAAGCCGGTGCCGAACAGGCTGAGCGCCAGCCCCGTGGCGTACTGGTTGGTGTTGAGCCAGATCACCAACAAACCGAACACCGCCGCCATGCCTGCGCCTGCCGCCGCGCCTGCCACGAAACCCATGGCCGCCTCACCGGTGTGAAAGGCGGCCGCGAAACCGGCGATGGCGGCCACCAACATCATGCCTTCAGCGCCCAGGTTGAGCACACCCGCTTTCTCATTCAGCAGCAGGCCCAGACCCGCCAGCACCAGGGGCGTACCCGATGCCAGGGCGGCTGCGATCAGCAATGCGGTTTCGTTCATGCCTGTGCTCCGCGCGGTTCGTGATTCGCCTCTTTCTTCGCCCCCCCTCGACGCACGGACCAGCGCACGCGGTAATTGATCAAGGTGTCGCAGGCCAGCAGCAGGAAGAGCAGTGCACCTTGGAACACGCTGGTCAGCGCATTGGGCAGGCCCAGGCGCGACTGCGAGAGCTCACCGCCGATCAGCAGCATGGACAGCAGCAAGCTGGAGAACACGATGCCCACCGGGTGCAGCCGCCCGACGAAACAGGCGATGATGGCCGCGAAACCGTAGCCCGTGGACAGGTGCGGCGTCAACTGCCGCACCGGCCCCGCAACCTCCATGGCGCCAGCCAGGCCAGCCATGGCGCCGGACAGCAGCAGGGCCGTCCACAAGGTGCCGCGGCTGGAAAAACCCGCGTAGCGCGCCGCGGCGGGGGCCAAGCCACCCACCTGCAACTGGTAGCCGCGCCAGGACTTGGACAGGAAAAGCCAAAACCCGACCACGGCCACCAACGCCACGACGATGCCCCAGTGCAGGCGCGTGGGGGGCAGCAGCACGGGCATCCAGGTCGAGATGTCGAAGGTCTTGGTCTGCGGGAAGTTGTAGCCTTGCGGGTCCTTCCAGGGACCGAAGACCAGGTAGTTCAGCAGTTGCTGCGCCACGTAGACGAGCATCAGGCTGACCAGGATTTCATTGGCGTTGAACTTGTCGCGCAACCAGGCGACGATGGCCGCCCAAAGCGCGCCGCCCAGGGCACCCGCCAGCAGCACCACCGGCGCGTACAAGCCACGCGGCCCCAGCGGTTCGGGCGACTGGAAGGGCATCAGGGTTTGGCTGTCCAGGTTGTGCATGGTCAACCAGAGCGCCACGCCGCCACCCGTGATGGTGCCCAGCAGGAACTGCCCCTCGGCACCAATGTTCCAGATGTTGGCCCGGTAGCAGGCGGCCAGGCCCAGGGCGCAGAGCATCAGGGGCGTGGCCTTGAGCAGCAACTCAGAAATCGGCCGCAGGCCGCGCAGCGGCTCGACGAAAAACACCGCCAAGCCAGCCAGCGGGTCCTTGTCGAGTGCGATGAAGAGCAGGCTGGCCAACAGCACGGTCAGAACCAAGGCCAACAGGGGCGAAACCCAGGCCATCCACTGGGAAGGCTGGGGACGGGGTTCGAGCCTCAGCATGCGCCGACCTCGTTGCGGGGATCACACCGAACCATGTTTTTCCTTTTCCTGGCCGACCGACTTCGGCCACAGCCCCGACATCCATTCACCGATCTGCTCCGGCGTGGCCTGCGCGGTCGGCAGGCTGGGGCTCAGGCGGCCTTGCGCGATGACGACCAGGCGGTCGCAAATCTCGAACAGCTCGTCCAATTCCTCGCTGACGACCAAGACCGCGCAACCCGCGTCGCGCAAGGCCAGCAGCTCGGCACGGATCTGCGCCGCCGCGCCCACGTCCACGCCCCAAGTCGGTTGCGACACGATGAGCAGCTTCGGAGCCGCGTCGATCTCGCGCCCGACAATGAATTTCTGCAAATTGCCGCCCGACAAGGACTTGGCGGCAGCCCCCGCTCCGCCATGCGGCCCGCCCGCCTTCACCTTGAAGCGCGCGATCACCGAGGCGGCCTGAGCGCGCAACGCGCCATGGCGCAACCACCCCCCTTTGACGTGTTCGCGACGGGTGAGCGGCAGGTTGTCCGCCAAGCTGAGCACGGGTACCGCGCCGCGTCCCAAGCGTTCTTCGGGCACGAAATGCAAGCCCAGCGCGCGCCGCCGGTCGGGCCCCAAGGCTCCCGCGGCGTGGCCAAAGATTTGAATGGCGTGCGGCACGGCGCGGCGGTCTTCGCCCGACAGCGCGTACAGCAGTTCCTTTTGTCCGTTGCCCGACACACCCGCGATGCCCAGCACTTCGCCCGCGCGCAGCTCGAAACCCACGCCGTCCAGGTCAACACCGAATTGGTCTTCGCGCGGCAGACTCAGGCCCTGCACGCGCAGCACCACATCGCCCGCAGCGCGCGCTTTATGTTCGAGTGCGGGCGGCTCCGCGCCGATCATCATGCGACTCAGCGAGGCATTGCTCTCTTGACGAGGATCACACACGCCCGTGACCTTGCCCCCGCGCAGCACCGTGCAGGCGGTGCACAGGGCGCGAATTTCGTGCAGCTTGTGGCTGATGTAGAGGATGCTGCAACCCTGCGCCGAGAGCTGGCGCAACACGACAAAGAGCCGCTCCACCGCCTGGGGCGTCAGTACCGAAGTCGGCTCGTCCAGGATCAGCAGCTGCGGTTCGCCCAGCAGCGCTCGGATGATCTCCACCCGCTGCATCTCGCCCACCGAGAGTGTGTGCACCGGGCGCTGCGGGTCGATCTCGAGCCCATATTCGGCCGCCTTCTCGCGGATACGGGCCGTCACCTCGGCCAAGGTTTGGCGCTGGTCCAGGCCGATCCACACGTTTTCCGCCACGCTCAGCGTGTCGAACAGGCTGAAGTGCTGGAACACCATGCTGATGCCCAGGGCGCGCGCCTCCTGCGGATTGCGGATGCGCACCGGCTGGCCGTTGTAGCGGACCTCGCCCTCGTCGGCCTGCACCGCGCCATAGACGATCTTCATCAGCGTGGACTTGCCCGCGCCGTTCTCGCCCAGCAGGGCATGGATTTCACCGGGCTGCACGGTCAGCGAAACGCCGTCGTTGGCCACCACGGCCGGGTAGCGCTTGGTGATGCCTAAGAGTTCAAGGCGGGGCGGTGGCGGCAGGGGCATGGCGTCGTGCAAAAGAGGCATTAGCTTAAGCGATAACTGTGCCAATTCAGACCCCCACAGAAGGACAGCGGCGCGCCACGCAAGGCCCGGGAAGGCTGGTATGGTACGAGGCTTGCATCGCTCGCCCGCCATGAAACATCCCGTTTTGCAGTTCGTCCATCGCGGCGAGATCGTCCGCCTGGGCGACATACCCCCTAGCCGCACCTTGCTGGAAGTCCTGCGCGAGGACCTGCAGTGCACAGCCGTCAAGGAAGGCTGCGGCGAAGGCGACTGCGGGGCCTGCACCGTGGTGCTGGGTGAGGCCGAAAACGGCAAGCTGCGCTACCGTGCCATCAACAGCTGCATTCGCCTGGCGCATTCGGTGCAAGGCCAAGCGGTCTGGACCGCCGACGATTTGACGACCGGCATGGTGCCGGTTGCGACCACGGGTCCGTCGCACCTCAACGCCACTCCGGCACCTGGGCAGGAGCGTCCCGCCTTGCACCCCTGCCAGCAGGCCATGGTGGACTGCCATGGCAGCCAGTGCGGTTTCTGCACGCCGGGTTTCGTGATGAGCCTGTTCGGCATGTACCAAGGCAAGGTGCTCAAGGGCAAGGCGATGGATCGCTCGACCGCCCAGGCTGATCTGTCGGGCAACCTCTGTCGCTGCACGGGCTACCGCCCCATCCTCGATGCGGCGCAGCACATGGCCGACTTGCCGCGCGTGCAGGTGGACGAAGCGGCGGTGTTGCGGCAGTTGCGCACCTTGACGCCTGAAACGAATCCGAGCTACCTCGCCCCCGCCACGCTGGCCGAGTTGCTGGCCGCGCGCGCCGCGTTTCCCCAGGCGCAGATCGTCGCGGGCACGACGGACGTGGGCTTGTGGGTGACGAAGCAGTACCGGCAGTTCGACCAGGTTCTGGACGTGACACGCGCCGCCGAGCTGCGGCGCATCGAGCGTTATCCCCAGCACATCGCCATCGGCGCGGCCGTGCCGCTGCAGGACGCCTACGCCGCGCTGGAGGCCGACCGGCCGCAACTGCGCAAGTTCGCCGAGCGTTTCGCCGGCCTGCCCGTGCGCAACTCGGGCACCCTGGGCGGCAACGTCGCCAACGGCTCGCCCATCGGCGACTCCATGCCCCTGCTGATCTCTCTGGGCGCCAGCGTCGTTCTGATGGCTGCGCGCAAGGGCCACATCGTGTCCCGCGAACTGCCGCTGGAGAGCTTTTACACCGGCTACCGCAAAAACCAACTCGCGGCCGACGAATTGCTGGCCTGGATCAAGGTGCCTTTGCCCCTCAACACCGAGAAGCTCAGGGTCTACAAAGTGTCGAAACGCCAAGACGACGACATTTCCGCCGTCTGCCTGGCCCTGAACCTGCAAGTGCAGAACGGCCTCATCACACAGGCCCGCATTGGCGCGGGCGGAGTGGCGGCAACACCCGCGCGCGCTTTCCAGACGGAAGCCGCCCTGGAAGGCCGCCCCTGGACGCGGGCCAGCCTGGAACAAGCCTCCAAGGTGCTGGCCCGGGAGTTCGCGCCCATTACCGATATGCGCGCCAGCGCCGATTACCGGCGCGGTCTGCTGACGCAACTGCCTTTGCGCTACTGGGAAGAACTCGAGGGTGACGAGCCTGTGCGCCTGGAGGATCTGTCATGAGTGCCAACGACACCGCGAATCTTCCACTCAGGGCCAACGCCAGCGGCCAGTCCTTGCCCCACGAAAGCGCGCGCCTGCAGGTGCAAGGTCTGGCGCCCTACATCGACGACCTGCCCGAACTGCGCGGCACGCTGCACGCGGCGCCCATCCTGTCGCCCATCGCGCATGGGCGTCTGCACGGCATCGACGCCCAGCTCGCGTTGGCCATGCCCGGCGTGGTCGACGTGGTGCTGGCGGCGGACATCCCCGGCGACCGATACCTCGCGACGCCTGCGCACGACGAACCGATTTTCGCCATCGACACCGTGCAACACGTTGGCCAGGTTGTGGGTCTGGTGGTGGCCCGCACCGTGATGCAGGCGCGCCGCGCTGCGTGCGCCCTGCAGCGGCAATTGGCCAAGGACATCGACGCCCTGCCCGCCGTGCTGGACGCGCGCACCGCGCACGCGAATCAAAGTTATGTGCTGCCACCGGTGACCGTGCAGCGCGGCGCACCCGACGAGGCCCTGGCCCTGGCCGAGCACCGCCTGAGCGGCAGCTTCGAGGTCGGTGGCCAGGAGCATTTCTACCTCGAAGGCCAGATCGCCTACGCCCAGCCGCAAGAAGGCGAGCGCGGCCACAGGCAATGGCTGATCCACAGCAGCAGCCAGCATCCGGGCGAAGTGCAGCACTGGGTGGCGCACGCGCTGGGCCTCGACGGGCACGATGTGCAGGTGGTCTGCCGCCGCATGGGCGGCGGCTTTGGCGGCAAGGAAACGCAGGCCGGGCATCTGGCGGTCTGGGCCGCGCTGGCGTCGCGCAAGACGGGCGCGCCGGTGAAGCTGCGGCTGGACCGCGACGATGATTTCATGGTCACGGGCAAGCGCCATCCCTTCGCCTACGACTACGAGGCTGGCTTCGACGGCACCGGCCGGCTCACAGCGCTGCGGCTGATCATGCTGGTGAACTGCGGCTTCTCCGCCGACCTGTCCGGCCCCGTGGCCGACCGCGCCATCTTTCACAGCGACAACGCTTATTACCTCAGTGACGTGAGCATCCGCAGCTACCGCTGCAAGACAAACACGCAGAGCCACACGGCTTTCCGAGGCTTTGGCGGGCCACAAGGCGTGATCGCCATCGAAACCATCCTGGGCGACATCGCGCGCCACCTCGGACAGGATGCGCTGGACGTGCGGCTGCGCAATCTGTACAGCGACGAAGTCATCCCGCCGCGCAACGCTGCCGAGCCCGTGAAGCGCCGCGACACCACGCACTACCAGATGCGCGTGGAGGACAACATCTTGCAGCCCTTGATGGGCGAGCTTGAAAAGACCGCACGCTACCGCGAGCGCCGCGCCGAGATCGCTGCCTGGAACCGCACGCATGCGGTGATCAAGAAAGGCCTGGCCCTTACGCCGGTGAAGTTCGGCATCAGCTTCACCGCCACGCTTTTCAACCAGGCCGGCGCTCTGGTACATGTCTACGCCGATGGCAGCGTGCTGGTCAACCACGGCGGCACCGAGATGGGCCAAGGCCTGCACACCAAGATTGGCCAGATCGTGGCCGACGAACTGGGCGTGCCGAACGACTGGGTGCGACTCTCGGCCAGTGACACCGCGCGCGTGCCCAACGCCAGCGCCACGGCGGCGTCCAGCGGAACCGACCTCAACGGCCGCGCCGCGCAGTTCGCCGCGCGCAGCGTGCGCGACAACCTGGCGGCCTTCGTCGCCGGACTGGACCATTGCGGCGCGGGTGAAATCCGTTTCGTCGGTGGCCAAGTCTTGGGCCCAGGCCGAGACGGCCAACCCTCCATGCGCGACTTCCGTGAGGTGGTGAAGGCGGCTTACGCCAACCGCATCCAACTCTGGAGCGATGGTTTCTATCGCACGCCCAAGATTCACTACGACAAAACCACGCTGACCGGCCGACCCTTTTATTACTTCGCTTACGGCGCGGCGTGCAGCGAGGTCGCCATCGACACGCACACGGGCGAGACACGCGTGCTGGCGGTGGACATCCTGCACGACGTGGGCCGCAGCATCAACCCGGCCATTGACCTGGGGCAGGTGGAAGGCGGCTTCATCCAAGGCATGGGCTGGCTCACCAGCGAGGAGCTGGTGTGGGACGGCCAGGGGAAACTCGCCACACATGCGCCCAGCACGTACAAGATCCCCGCGACAGGGGATTTGCCGCCACGTTGGCGCGTGGACTTCTGGCCCGAGGCCAACCGCGAGGACAACGTGCACGGCAGCAAGGCCGTGGGCGAACCCCCCTTCATGCTCGCCGTCAGCGTGTGGGAAGCGATACGCGATGCGATCGCGGCGGGGCGGCATGCGTCACGGAGCCAACCCACCACCCGACCCGACGGCGACACGGCCCGCTCAGGCAAGAACGCCCCAGTTCTCATCGATGCCCCTGCGACGCCCGAGCGCGTGTTCAGGGCACTGCGAGCCTGAGCGGCCCCTCGCGTCCCGCCAATTCCAATTGCTAACGCGAACGGGCGCAAGGCGGACCTGGGACAAACACCTGATGAGACTCGTCCACTGCGCGACATCCAGCGGTCAAATGCGGCGCTTACCATCGCGGACCCGCCTCGTTACCAGGAGCGTCCCATGCTGTTCACACGCCGTGCCGCGACCGCCGCGGCCCTCATGCTGACCACGGCCCTGAGCCTGTTGGCCGGCTGCGCCGCGCCGAGCGACTCATCTTCCATGTCCGATTCTTCCGCGACCTACCCGCCCATCGTCTTCGTGCACGGCAACGGCGACAGCGCCGCGCTGTGGCTGACCACGCTCTGGCGCTTTGAATCCAATGGCTGGCCGCGCGAGCGCCTGCATGTCATCGAGCTGCCTTACCCGCTGGCGCGTGACAACGACACCAAGGCGCAGCCGGGCCGCAGCGGCACCGCCGAGCACATGGCCTACCTGAAGGCTGAAGTCGAGCGGGTGCTGCGCGCCACGGGTGCCTCGCAGGTGGTGCTGATGGGCAACTCGCGCGGCGGTTACGCCATCCGCAACTACATCCAGAACGGCGGCGGTGCGGCCACTGTCTCGCACGCCATCCTGGGCGGCACGCCCAACCACGGGGTCTGGGCCATCAAGGGCTACAACGAAGGCAGCGAGTTCTCGGGCACCGGCGCCTTTCTGACTGGACTGAACGCGCCCAAGAACGCCACCGGCGATGAGGTCACCGGCCCGGTGCGCTGGATGACCGTGCGCAGCGACAACAACGACAAGTACGCGCAACCGGACGGCGTTTGGATCGGCGCCAAGGGCACGCCGACGAACGTGGGCTACGACGGCCCCGAACTCAAAGGCGCGCGCAACGTGGTCATCGCGGGCTTGGACCATCGCGAAACCTCGTTCGCGCCCACGGCGTTCGCGGCGGCGTTCCAGTTCCTGACCGGCCGTGCGCCCGAGGCGGACATCGTTCCCGAGGCGCGGGTGGTATTGAGCGGTACCGTCTCCGGTCTGGGCCTGAACCCCAACGACCCCGCCAGTGGGGACTATGTGAACAACCTGCCGCTCGCGGGCGCTGAGCTGACCATCTACGAAACCGAGGCGACCACCGGCCAACGCCTGGGCGCGCCGGTGTACACGCACAAGACTGGACCCGACGGACGCTGGGGTCCGTTCAACCCTCGCGCGGGCGTGGCCCATGAGTTCGAGCTCAAGGCCACGGGTTACGCGACCACCCACATCTACCGTAGCCCCTTCCCCCGCTCCAGCGGCATCGTCAACCTGCGCCCCGAACGCGTGACGGCCGCCGCCGACAAAGAGGCCCAGGCCCTGGTCATCTTCACGCGCCCGCGCGGTTACTTCGACGCCCGGCGCGACACCGTGCGCTTCGATGGCAGGACGCCGCCGCCCGGCGTGCCGCCTGCAGGCGCGGGCGTGTCGAGTTCACGCTTGCGCCTGGACAGCGCGGCCGACCGCGCGATCACGGCTGAGTTCAACGGTGAACGGCTGGCAGGCCGCGTCTGGCCTGCGGCGGCGGGCCATGTGTCGGTGCTGGAACTGAGCTACTGAATGATCGAAGGCCTAGCGGGCTCCGAGAAGGCACACTCCAAGCGGTTCGCGCTCACATGGCCTTGAACAAATGCGCGTAGAGACGGCTGACCGGCAATTTTTCCGGTCTCGCCTTCAAGGCCAGGGACAGCTTGCCCGCCTCGTCGCGAAGCACGCTCTCGATCGCGGTGGCGCGCACCACGGTGCCCCGGTGCACTTGCCAGAAGACGGACGGTTCCAGCTGCGGGAGCAATTCCTTCAAGGGCGTGCGCAGCAAGACCTCGTGATCGGCCGTCACGACCCGCAGGTACTTGTCGGCGGCCTCGAAGTAGAGGACGTCCTCCATCGGCACCAGACGCAAGGTGTTGCCCACGCTGGCCTGGATCACCTTCAGCGGCGACGAGGCCTGGGCCGTCGCATCAGGCGCGGCAGCGTTCAGGGCAAGCAGGCTGCGCAGCTGCGCCAGAGTGCGGTCCATCGCGGGCGCGGCGTGACGCGTCAGCAGCTCGCGCAGCTTTTCCACGGTCTTTTGCAGGCGCGCGGGCTGCACGGGCTTGAGCACGTAGTCAACGGCCTGGGCCTCGAAGGCCTGCACGGCGTACTGGTCATAGGCGGTGACGAACACCAGGGCGGGAAATGGCAGCTCGCGCGGCCAGGCGTCCGCCAGGTCGACCGCGGCATCCAAACCGCCCAGGCCCGGCATGCGGATGTCGAAGAACAACACATCGGGTCGGTGTCTCAAAGCGGCTTCCACCGCCGCCGCGCCATCGCCCACAGTGGCAACGATGGCCAGTTCTGGCCAGGCACGCGCCAGTTCGGCCTGCAGTGCTTGGGCCAGCAGGGGCTCGTCTTCGGCGATCAAGGCGGTCGGCGTGCTCATGGGATCTCGTGCGAATTCATGCACTCAGCGGCAAGGTGATGCAGGTGCGCGCGCCCGCGCCGGGTGCGCTCTCAAATTGATAGCTGGCAGCATCACCGTACAGCGTGGCCAGGCGCTGGCGCACTTGCGCGAGGCCAAAGCCACCAAGGCCTCGGTCCGCGCCGCCAGATTCAGCCACCGCCTGACCCACGCCACTGTCACGGACTTCCAGCACCAGCCGCGTGCCGTCACGACGCGCTTGCACCTCGATGCGGCCGCCTTGCACCTGGGGCTCCAGCCCGTGCCGGATGCTGTTTTCCACGATGGGCTGCAACAACAGAGGCGGCACGGCCTGCTTCGCCAGCTCCGGGGGCATGTCCAATTCGTAGGCCAGGCGTGGTCCCATGCGGATCGCCATCAAGGCCAGGTAATCACGGAGCCGGTCAAATTCGGTTTGCAGCGAATGCGTGGTGGTGCGCGACGCGTCCAGCGTCGCGCGCAGGTAGGCGATCATGTGGTCCAGCATCTGCTGCGCGCGAGGCGGGTCCAGCGCGATCAGCGCGTGCAGATTGGCCAAGGTGTTGAACAGCATGTGCGGCTCGAGTTGCGTTTCCAGCAGCTTCAGACGAGCCTCGTCAGCATGGCGCTGCGCCTCGTTCATCTTGCGCTCAAGATGGCTGCGCCGCGCCGCGCTCAAGAAGTAATAGCTGCCGGCGATGCCCGCCAGCGCGGTGATCAGCACCGATTGGCGCGCCTGCGCCACCGGGTCCGGCCGTGGGCCGCCGTGCAGCCCTAGCGTTCTGCACAGCGTGTCCCCCAGCGCCGTGCCGACGAAATAGCCGATCGCGATGCCCACGCCCATCAACACCACGCCCTCCAGCCCCCGGGGCCAGCCGGTCTCAGCCGCTGAAGGCAGGAGATGGCGCGGAAAGTCGATGCAAGCCCAGGTGATCAGCCCGATGCACAGAGAGTAGACCAACAGCACGCCATAGCTGCGCTCCGGCAAAAAGGCGTACTGGATGGTCGCGATCGCCAAGCAGAAGGCCAGCACCTGCAACAAGTGCCGCAGCTTCGCGACGGGATCGATCCTCATCGCTGGGTACGCCGCAGACGTTCGCGCTCGCGTTCGATCAGGCGCTCACGCACGCCGCTGCCAGGACCCAGGACAAAGACCGCGATGCCATGCAGCACCACGCCCAGTCCCCAGCCCAGCGCTGGGTAGACGCTCCAATGCCGGTGGCCCACGCCGAACTCTGAGAGGACAAAAAAAGCCCCGTTGAACAGCAGGTACACGCCGGCATGGACGTACCAGCCCAGCTTGGCGCCCGCGCGGCGGCGGGCGAGTCGTTCGATCTGTTCGGGGCTGAGAGGGGTAGCCATCGTGAAGATTCTAGGTTTTAGGCACCACGTTCTAGGGCAGCAGGTGTTGTTCCAGGTATTGGATGATGCGTTCATGGGCCTGGGGCACTTGGGCACGGTCGAAACCGGGCGGGTCGGCCAGCAAGCGCGCCACCTGTCCGCTCAGGTCTGGGACTTGCGGGGAAATGAGTGACCCATGCCCAGCCGTTGGCAAGTCCATCACCAGGGTGCAAGGGGCGCAGGCCTGGCGCACCGGGTCCACGTGGTAGGCCGGCTTGAGCCAGGCATCCTGCGCATTGCGCACCAGCCCCAGCGGCACGGCGGGCCGCGCCAGGGACGCCAGGTCGAAGTCCGCCGCGAAGGGCACTTCGGCCACGACGGCCGCGATGCGCGGGTCGGTGTGTCCGTACCACTGCGTGTCGTCCAGCAAGAAGCCGATGAAGAAAAGCGCCACCGATTTCTTCATACCGTCGGCCCAGTTGCCTTTCAACTCCAGTGTGAGGCCCACGCAGGCGGTGAAGTCATCGTCGATGTGGGCCTCGCAATGCGCGCGCAGTGCCGAAGGCGACCAACGCCCGCCCGCCAGCGTCAGCGCGGTGTGCCCGCCGGCGGACATGCCCCACATGCCGACACGATCCAGTCGCACCAGGGGCGCGAGCTGCGGGTCGGCGCCCACCACGTCGATGGCACGGGACACCTCGTGCGGACGCCGTTTCCAGGACGGGGGACCGATCATGCCGTGGTCGTGCCAGTTGTCGCCTTTGTGTTCGGGCAGCGCGACGACAAAACCCGCCCGCACCAGTCGGATCGCGAAGTCGCTGTAGATCCAAGGCGAACCACCCGAGCCATGCGAGAGCACCACCAATCGACCATTGCCCCGCGTGGGCGTGGCATCCGCTGCGACCTGGATGGTGAAAGGCCCGCGCACCGTGGGCTGGGCCGGTGCATCGCTCGGGTAGAAGACCGTGACCGGCCCATCGCCTGACAAGCCAGGCAACTCTCGCAAGCCCACTTGGGCTTGTGCCGCGACGGCCGTGAAGACTGCTAGGCAGGGCAGGAGGCTTCGCACTTGGCGCCAGGATGGAAAGTTCATGACGGCGTGCCTCCGGGCTGTTTCATCAGCCGGCGGCGCTCGCGCTGCACCAGGCGCTCATGCACGCCAGTGGTAAGCACGAACACCACCAGGCCGTGGATCGCAAGGCCCATGCCCCAGCCCATCGCCGGATAGATGGCCCAGCCGCGCGGGCTCTGCGCCGACAAGAACATCAGCAGCAGGTTGACGGCAACGTAGATGGTGGCGTGGATGTACCAGCCCAGCTTGGCGCCCGCGCGGCGGCGGGCCCGGCGCTCAAGGTCGTTCATTTCAGGGTCATGGGATCGCATGGTGCTGCTCCTGGGTGCGAGGATCGGTGTGTGTAGACGGTCGAATTCAGACGGCAAAGGCGCGGCGGTTCGGCAAGGCCAACTTCCAGAGCCGAGCGGCACGGCCGACGAAAAGACCGGTGAAAGCACCGTACAGGGCGGCCACGGTCCATGCATAAGAGGACTCATGCATCAGCTGCGGGGCCATGACCAGGTCCACACCGACGACATACTTCACCAGGAAAATCCCCAACATGAGCAGCAAGGGCACCACGCTGCCGGGAATGGCGTAACTGCGGGTGGCAGCGTCGTAGCGGGCACGCGCTGGCAAACGCGCCACGAGAGCGAAGACGGTCAGGGCCACCATGATCCAAACACCCAGAGCCTGCGCCAGCAGGGGCGAAGCGCGCAAGGCAGACACCGTGCCCCAGATGGAAAACGCGGTCATGGCCAGCGGCATCAAGGAGACACGAGTCAGACTGGCCTGACGATCCTTCAGTTGGCTGGCGCCCAGCACGGCCAGGCCAGCGGCGACACCCCAGACCCAGCCTGGCGTGCCGTGGATGACGGTTGGCAAGGCTTCAGGGTGTTGAACGATGAGTTGAATCAGCATGGACTACTCCTGTGGTCGATGGGCGCACTCTGCAGCGCCCGCCCCAGGATGACCAGCGGAATGTGACGAAATGGGGATGGCGGGGTGTGAAATGCCTCCGATGAAGAGCAAGACGTGGCCGTATTTAGTCTTTACTTAGCGGCTTGTACTGAGCTGCGATGGTGTGGCGCGCAGGTTTTCGTCCAGGAAGGACTCCATGGCCGTGAAGAACTCAAGGCGATGCTCATAGCGACTCAGGTAATGGTCGCCGCCTTCCTGCTCAATGTAGCGGTATGGCTTGCCGGCACGCTTCAGCGCCTTGACCATGGCTTCGCTCTGCTCAATAGGAACTGCACGGTCCACAGTGCCATGCACCAGCAGCACGGGTACGCGGATGTGCTCGGCCTGGCGCGCCGGCGAGGTGGCCTGAAGGCGCGCCCGGTCCCCCCAAAATCGTCCGATCTGTTCCTCGCCCCATTCATCGCCTCCAATGTAGTTGCCCCAATGCCTGATCAGGTCGGGCAAATCCGACACACCGGCGAAACTCACCGCGCATCGGTACAGCTCAGGCGTTTTCACCACGCCCATGAGCGCCGCATAGCCGCCGTAACTCGCACCGACGATGCACACGCGCGCGGGATCCGCCACGCCTTGACTGACCGCCCAGGCCACGCCATCGGCCAGGTCATCCTGCATTTCCAACCCCCAACGTTTGAGACCGGCAGCACGGAAGTTGTATCCATAGCCGTCAGAGCCGCGGAAGTTGACCTGCAACACCGCATAACCGCGACTTGCCAGGAACGCCGTCCATGGGTCGAAGTCATCATCGTCCGCAATCTGCGGCCCGCCGTGGGGTAACAACACCAAGGGCAGCGGCGCGCCGCCATCTCCGACAGCCCGATCCTTGGGTAGGGACAAAAAGCTGTCGAGTTCGAGACCATCACGGGCCTTGATTCTCTGGCGCCACTTGCCTGCAAGCAACGTCACGTCAAGATCGGGATAGGTGCCCCCCAGTAGCGTGACTCGACCTGTCCGGCGATCGCCCATGTAGAACTCGCGCGGCTGTCGACTGCTTTCCGAGCTGATGAGATACAGCTGCCCGTCGCGGCTGATGTCGATCAGCAGATTTTCACGCTGCGGCAGGGCGGCATCGATGGCCTGCATCTGCGCGCGCCAGATGGGCTCCCACAATTCGGCACGTATCTGGCCGCTCTCATCGTCGTCAGGACTACGCCGCAAACCAATCACCTCCTGGGTGACGGGCGAGCGCAGCAGATCACCATGAACATCCTGTGTAGGGTGCGCAAACCGCAGGGTTTTCTTGAGCGATAGGTCATCGAGTCGCACCGAAAACACTGCACGGCGGCCTTCGTGGGCAGCCAGGACATAAAGCTCATTGGGATCCTGGCCAAAGCCCAACGGCCAGACTTCGTCTTGCCCAAGACTGAAAGTCCAAAGCGTACGCCATTCCTTACCATCGGCACTGGCCACGCGCACCTCGGATGTTCCGTCTTCGTGCCGCACACCTGCGCGCACCCGGCCCTGCGCATCCGTCACCCACCACTGCACATGGCGCTCAGGCACTTTAATGATCGTTCGTTGTCCGGTGTTGACGTTGACCTTGTAGACGGCAGGCGCCTCTGAACCCGGATTCGACAAGGCCAGCAGCAGGTGCTGGTCATCGGTAGGCAACCAGTCGATCACCCGATCCTGGATCTGCCTCACGATGGTGGCGCGGCGTGCACTGCCTGACACACTGTCTGCTCGCACGAGGTTGACAACTTCGCCCCCCTCGGCCTTGATCGACAGCAAACGTGTCTCAATCGTCCCCACAAAATTGCGTCGCGAGGCGAACCGGAGGCTGACCACGATACGATCGTTGTTAACCCAACGGATCCAGTTGAAGTGGTACTCCTTGTTGTCGCTGTGCAGCAATGCTTTCGGAGCGTCGTTGCTTGCAGTGGCACGCGTCACGAGGTAGGTGCTACCGCCACGGTTCATCAGCATGGCGAGCTTCTGACCATCAGGGGACAGCGTCACCTGTGACAGCAACGGCAGGGCCGCGAATCGCTCCAGGGCCAGCGACTTGTTCATAGGCTGGACTGCATGCTGGGGCCGGATCTCGAGATCGCCCGCGTGCGCCTCGGACTTTAAGTTCGCCAAAACCACGGCTACCGTGGCGGCGAATACAACCATAACGAGTTGTCGGCAACGCCGCACGCGAATACTTTGTGCCATCTGCTTCCCTGTCACCTAAAGAAGTAAGTATGCCAAACCAACGTATCCAGGCGGGAGAACGCTGCAGTCAGCAACGAATGTCAATGAGTTTCGGTATCAACCGCCTGTCTGGCTTGGCTTGCAGCACAATCCATGCATGTCTGCAAACGATTCGCGGCCGATGGATTCACAAATCGCGAAAGGGATCCAGCAGTTGCCATGGCGCCCTTTTCTCACCACACTGATTGTTTTCCTGCTGGCGGGCTGCGCGGGCAGCTCCGTCTTCGTACCTTACCCCGCCACGGCCCAGACCTACCGGCAGGCCCTGGAAACCGGCAAACCCGAAACCGCCGTCAAGGCCATAGGCAGCAAGACCAAGAGCGCCGACGGTACGCTCTACTTGCTGGAACGCGCGCGCATCCAGCAACTAGAAGGCCAGACCGAAGGCAGCAAGACCGACTTTGCGGCGGCGATTGCGCGCTTCCAGGCCCAGGACGATCGCGCCACCATCTCGGCCTCGGCGCTGGCGACTTCGGGGCTGAGCCTCTACAGCAACGACAACGCGAGGCCTTACCAGGGGCGCACGTATGAACGCGTCTTCGTCCACCAGTACCAGGCCCTGAACTACCTGGCACAAGGTGATGTGACCGGCGCGCTGGTGGAAGTCCGCCGCGCCAACCAGGTGCAGGTGGAGGCGCTGGCCAAGAAGGCCAACGCGGTGGACGAAGCGCGGGAGAAGTCAGAACGAGAAGCCCAGTCCAAGGGACTGAACGCCGGCGACTACGACAAGTTCTTCAGCGACATGGACCTGGCCGCAGGTCGCGTCAAGTCCGGCTTCCAGAACGCGGCGACGTTTTACCTCTCGGGCCTGATCTACGAGGCCACGGGCCAGGCCAACGACGCCTACATCGACTACCGCAAGGCACTCGAGATCGTGCCCGACAACCCTTACCTGCGGCAGGACGCGGTACGCAGCGGGGCGCGGGCCGGCATGGACGATGTCCAGAAACTGGCCCGGCAGTACCAGATTCCCCTGCCCAGCCGACCCACGGCAGCCGACGCGGCGCAAGGCGAGCTGGTGGTCTACCTGGAGGAAGGGCTGGCGCCCGTCAAGCAAGCTGTCACCATCCCGGTCTACACCAACCGCACCGCCAACTATGTCAGCTTCCCAGTGTACCGCTCGGTCGCCGCGCCTCAGCCCCTCACACTCACGGTGAACGGCCAAGCACATCAGACTGCCTTGTTGACCGACACCCGCGCGCTGGCCGTGCGCACGCTCAAGGACGAGGTCTGGGATCTGCTGGTGCACTCCTTCCTGCGCTTGATCGCCAAGCAGGAACTGCAACGCAACGCCATGCGCAGCAGCCAGAAGAGCGACGAAGCCCTGTTGTTGGGCCTCGCCACCATGCTCTTTACAGTGGCCACGGACCAGGCGGACCTGCGATCCTGGCTCACCCTGCCCGGCAGCGCGCAGGTGCTACGCCTGCCGCTGGCCGAAGGGGAACATCAGATTGCCCTGCCTGGTCGGCCCGGACAGGAACCGATCAAGGTCGAGGTGCGCAAAGGCAAACCCACGCTGCTGCACCTGACCGTTTTGCCGGGTAGTATCTACAGTCGGGTTTATCCTCTGTGATGGAGTCACCATGAAACAAGTCCTGTTCTTTCCCTTTCTGGCGGGCGCCGGACGCGTCGGCCTGCCCTTGCTCTTGAGCCTGCTGCTGGCCGCCTGCGGTTCATCCACGCTGATTGACTACCGCGGAGGCGCTTTCGAGGACGACATTGAGGTCGAAAAAACATCCCTCTCACTGGTCGAGGGCGGCTTGCCGTTGGCGCGTGCCGTATTGGTCAATGACAGCCGCAAGGAACTGAAGTTCGAATACAAGTTCGTCTGGCTGGACACCGAAGGCGTGCCGCTGGACGAAACCGATCGCCCCTGGCGGCCGGCCAAGCTGGCGGGCAAGGACCGCATGACGGTCACCGGCACGGCACCTTTTGACCGTGCACGCCGCTTCCAAATCCAGATCCGCGAACCGCAGGAAATCACGAAGTGAGCCTCCCCATGAACCTCATCCTTGCCAACAAACTGAAAACCTCTGCCTCCACGGCCCTGCTGGCCGTCGCCGCGCTGGGCCTGCTTGGCCTGTCCGGCTGCGCCTCCAAGGTGGAATACGGCGACGCCACCGGCGTGGAAACCGTGAACACCGATTTCGGCTCCAGCGATCTGCAAATGATCGCCGAGAAGATGGTGGACGATCTGCTGTCCTCGCCCGCGATGCGCGACATCGCGCCGAATGGCGAACGCCCGATCTTGTTCATTGAGAGCATCAAGAACAAGACGATCGAGCACATCGACACCGAGTCCATCACTGACACCATCTCGACCAAGCTGCTGAATTCCCGCCGCTTCCGCTTCGTGGACATGAGCCGCATGGACGCGGTCCAGAAGCAGTTGGACTACCAACGCAACAGCGGCCTGGTGGACGAGACCAAGGCCGCGCAGATGGGCCGCCAGCTGGGCGCCAAGTTCATGCTCTACGGCAACCTGGCCTCCATCACCAAGTCAGCCGGCTCGACGCGCGACGTGTACTACAAGTTCACGCTCAAGCTGTCCAACATCGAAAGCGGCATCGTGGAGTTCCAGAGCGAGAAGGAAATCCGCAAGACCCGCAAGAAGAGCCTGTTCGGCGGCTGAGCCGAACCGCGCCCCGTGCCCGGGGCGCGCCCTCAGCGCGGAGGCCAGCCGGGCAGCTGCAGCAACTGCGCCGCCACCGCCACCGCGATCACCTCGGGGCGTTTGCGCAAGGCGTCGGCGATGCCCGGCACGCCGATGGGGCAGGTGACGTGGGCGAGATCCGCCTCGTCGAACCCGCGCGCCAACAGTCGGTGGCGAAAGGTCGCCCACTTGGTCCGGCTGCCGATCAGACCGATGTAAGGCAGATCATCCTGACTGCGCACGCGCTTCAGACATGCGGCCAGGATATCCAAGTCTTCCGCGTGGCTGAAACTCATGATGAGCACGGCGCTGCCGGGCGCCAGCGCGGGTACGGCGGCTTGCACGGGCTCCGAATGTTCACAACGCAGACGCCCGGCGCTCGCCACGATGTCGGTGGGAAATATGCCTTCCCGGCTGTCGATCCAGTGCAGCGCGAACGGCAGACCGGCCAACTGCCGGGCCAAGGCCTGGCCCACATGCCCTCCGCCAAACAGCGCCACCGGCAGCGTTGCGGGGTCGGCGTCCAAACGCGCAGGCAAGTGCTCTGCCTCGTTGGCGTCCAGCAGTTCGTAGCGCAACCAGACCACGCCCCCGCAGCATTGGCCCAGACTGGGGCCCAGGGCCTGGCGTTGCGCTTCATCGGACAACGCGGCCCTGCCGGCCAGCAGGGCTCGGGCGTGGGCGATGGCTTCGAACTCCAAGTGTCCGCCGCCGATGGTGCCCGTCACCCCATGGATCGGTTCGGTCGATTCATGATCCCCAGCATCGGCAGCCGCCTGCGGCTTGACCAACATCCAGGCGCCCACTTCGCGCGGGGCCGACCCTTCGGCGCGCACGATGCGCACCAGCACTGCGGCGGCACGGGGAACAGAGGCCATGCGCGGTGTTTCCTTCTGGGAACTCGGATGAACCTACGGGACTGTGAAAGTTCAGATCCGACCCTGCACGCCCCTTGCCCTCGCGCTGGCGTGGGCAGGCGCCGCGTCAGCGGCCTTTCTTGACTTCGCCCGCGAGGTAGTCAACAACCTGCAGCGACCGGTCCATGCTGCGCGTGAGCGATGCATCGGTGTAATACCGGCCCGCCACGCCCAGGGCCGGCACGCCGTCGACTTGGTAGGCGCTCACCAGCTGGTTGGCGCGCCCGACCTTGGCCGCGACGCTGAAGGAGTTGTAGGCGTCCGTGAACTGTTTCTTGTCCACCCCCTGGGTCGCGAGCCAGTCGGCGATGCCGGCCGGATCTTCCAGACGCTGGCGGTCAATGTGGACGGCGCGGAACACCTTGGCGTGCAACTGGTTCAACTGGCCCAGGGCTTCGAGCGCGTAGAACAGCCGCTGGCGGGTTTCCGGGCGCGGCCCCACGAAGGCCACGGGCACACGACGCAGCACCACGTCCTTGGGCAGGCGGCGACTCCAGGCTTCGAGCGTGGGTTCGAAGGCATTGCAATGCGGGCAGTAATAGGAAAAGAACTCCACCACCTCGATCTGGCCCGGTGCCGTTTCCACGGGCGCGGCCTGCTTGAGCGGCAGGTAGTCGCGGCCGCTTTCGAAGCCCGAGACCTGGGCCGATGCGCTCAGGGGAAAGGTGGCCGGCAAGGCGACGGCACTGCCCAGTCCGGCGGCGGTCAGGGCGCGGGTGAATTCACGGCGTTGCATGGTGTTGGGACTCCTGGTCGCGATTTCGTTGATGGGACGGCGCTGGGGGACGGCGGGTGGTCTGCCGCGCTCAACGCTGGCCGCGCACCTGGGCGGTCTGCTGGCCAGCGGCCTTGAGCTGGCTCTCGGCGCGATCGGCGTCTTCCTTGCGTTCGTAAGGACCCACGCGCACGCGGTAGATCTGGCGGCCGGACGCGTCCTCCGCGCGCAAGACGCGCGCCTGCACGCCGGACAGGGAAAGACGCGCGCGCTGGGCCTCGGCGTCCTCGGGCTTGTAATAGGCCCCGACTTGAATGAAATAGGCCAGGGTGTTGGGATTGGCGGCCTTGTTGTCCTCGCTGATCTTGGCACGCGCCAGGTCGCCCAAGGGGTCAGTCGACTTGGCCGGCGCCGTCACGGGCGCGGGTGTCTCGGGCTCGGCCGGTGCCGGGGCGGGACGGGTCTTGGTGGCCAAGGGCGCGTTGGGCTTCCAGTCCTTGTTGCGCTCCTGCTCGGCCGCGTCCTGTTCGGGCGTGCGGTTCTGGCCCTTGTTCATGAAGGGCACAGGCGTCTTGGTCACGTACAGCGCGACCAGCAGGGCCACGGCCAGGCCGACGACAACGCCGATGATGAAACCGAGTAGCGTGCTGCCGCGTTGCTTGTTCATATCGCAGGAATGGGTTGGAGAAAATTCAATGAAGATGGGATGCAGTGCGGACGGAACAACCAGCGCCGCCGCGCTTACATCTTCTCGGGAGCGCTCACGCCCAGCACGGCCAAGCCGTTGCGCAGCACCTGCGCGGTGGCGGCCACCAGGGCCAGGCGGGCGCGCTTGACGGCCTCGTCCTCCACCAGAATGCGCTCGGCATCATAGTAGCTGTGGTAACTGGCGGCGAGATCGCGCAGGTAAAAAGCCACATCGTGCGGGGCGAAATCCTTGGCGGCGCCAGTCAGCATGTCCGGGTACTGGGCCAGCTTGAGCATCAGCGCATGCGCGGCCGGCGTGTCCAGCGCGGCCAGATCGGCTTCGCGCAGGGTGGCCGGGTCGCCGCCGTCCTTGTCCTTCCACGTCGCCAGCACCGAGCAGATGCGCGCATGCGCGTACTGCACGTAGTAGACAGGGTTGTCGTTGTTCTTCTGAACCGCAAGATCGACGTCGAAGGTGTACTCCGTGTCGGGCTTGCGGCTGAGCAGGAAGAAGCGCACGGCATCCTTGCTGGTCCATTCGATCAAGTCGCGCAGCGTGACGTAGCTGCCCGCGCGCTTGCTGATCTTCACCTCTTCGCCGCCGCGCACCACGCGCACCATGGTGTGCAGCACGTAGTCGGGGTAGCCCTCGGGGATGCCGACGCCAGCGGCCTGCAGGCCGGCACGGACGCGGGCGATGGTGCCGTGGTGGTCCGTGCCCTGGATGTTGACGACCTTCTGGAAGCCGCGCTCCCACTTGCTGATGTGGTAGGCCACGTCCGGCACGAAGTAGGTGTAGCTGCCGTCACCCTTGCGCATGACGCGGTCCTTGTCATCACCATAGTCGGTGCTGCGCAGCCAGAGCGCACCATCTTGCTCGTAAGTCTTGCCGGCGGCGCGCAGCTTTTCAACTGCCGCGTCCACCCGGCCACTCGTGTAGAGGCTGGACTCCAGGTAGTAGTTGTCGAAGCGCAGGTTGAAGGCTTGCAAATCCAGGTCTTGTTCATGGCGCAGGTACGCCACGGCGAACAGGCGCATCCCATCGAGGTCGTCCACCTTGCCGCTGGCCGTGTAGCTGCGGTCATCGGCCTGCACGGTCTTGCCGGCCATGAAGTCGGCAGCGATGTCGGCGATGTAGTCACCGTTGTAGGCACTCTCGGGCCAGCCCGCGTCACCGGGCTTGAGGCCGCGCGCGCGCGCCTGCACGCTGACCGCCAGCGTCTGGATCTGCACGCCCGCGTCGTTGTAATAGAACTCGCGGTAGACCTCCCAGCCCTGAGTGGCGTAGAGGTTGGAGATCGCATCGCCCAGCGCCGCCTGGCGGCCATGGCCCACGTGCAGGGGGCCGGTCGGATTGGCGGAGACGAACTCCACCATCATGCGCTGACCTTTTTCCAGTTGCGGCGCCCGATGGCCGTAGCGCGGCCCCGCGCCCAGCACCTCGCGCACGATTTCCTGCTTGGCGGCGGGCTTGAGCCGGATGTTGATGAAACCCGGCCCGGCGATTTCCAGCGCCTCCACCCAGATGGCGAAGGCGGGCGTGGCCAGCAAGGCGCGCCGCAGTTCCTCGGCGACCTGGCGCGGTGGCTGCTTGAGCGCTTTGGCAATCTGCATGGCGGCGGTGGTGGCCAGGTCGCCATGCTCGGCCAGTTTGGGGGATTCGAACGCGGCGCGAGCACCCGCGCCGGGCAGCAGCTGTTCCAGCACGATGGACAGGGTCTGGAGCAGCTCGTTTTTGACGGACAACATAGGGGAGTGATTCTACTGACCCCACCCCTGCACGCTCGCTGCGGAGCACCCCTTCTGTGCCCAACACACACCCACCTTACCAATGGACACATTGCGTCGCCGCAACAGCGCAGCCTGCCCGGGGATGGCCCCCTGGCGCCACCAAACGGCACACAATCAAAACAGGCCATCCCTTCCGCCGCTGCGCCAAGCACCTATGCTGTGCACCGGTTCAGTGCCTGTTTCTCCCCGAATATGGCCTGAGCCGCTTCTGTCCTTGACCCCCGCCGCGGCACTCCTCCCACTCCTCCTCCAGCCCGGCGGGGTTCTTTTTGAGGCTGAGCACCCTCAATCCAGCTTGCGCGCCGCCTGCTTCACGGCCGCCGTCAACATCTGCGCCGAGGGGGATTCACGTGCCCAGTGTTGCCAGTACAAAGCCACATCCACCGTCGCGCCGGGCAGCAGTTCCTCGAAGGCGCCTTCCGGCTTGTCCCGCCGGGCCGCCAGCGTGTGGGCCGGCACCATGCCCCAGCCCAGGCCCAGGGCGATGGCGGTGTCGAAGGCTTCCACCGAGGGCGCGTAGTGGCGCGGGTAGGGCGGCTGGCGCAGGCCGAAATGCTGCTCCAGGTAGGTGTCCTGCAGCGCGTCCTTGCGGTTGAAGATGACGGCCGGCTGCGCCAGCAGCTGGTGGATGGACAGCTGTCCCTTGCGGTCGCGGCATGCCCGCGCCAGAGCGGGTGCGGCCACGCCGTGGTAGCGCAGCACGCCCAGCGGCTCGGCCAGGCAGCCGCGCAGGGGCGCGACCAGGGTAGTGACACAGCCCAGCACGTCCCCGCTCTTGAGCGCGTCGTGCGTGTGGTCCTGGTCGTCGATCATGATGTCGAGCAGCAGGCGCTGGCGCGCCAGCACCGGCGCGACGCCGGGTAAAAACCAGCTCGCCACCGAATCGGCGTTGATGGCCACCGGCAGGGTCTGCCAGGCGCGGCTGCCCGTCCCGCCGTCCACGCTGCCCACGCCCTGCAAATTGGCCAGCAGGTCGGCTTCCATGGCACGCACCTGCTTCACATGCGCCAGCAGGGCCTGCCCAGCCGCCGTGGCGCGCACCGTCTTGCCCCGCACCAGCAGACGCCGGCCCAGCTCGGCCTCCAGCGACTTGATGCGCAGGGACACTGCCGCCAACGTGAGGTGCAGGGCCTGCGCGGCAGGGCCGAAACCGCCGTGTTCGACCACGGCGGCCAGGGCGTCCAGTTGTTTGGCGTCCAGCATGGTCAAGCTCCTGACAAAACAGCGACGAACAAAGCAACAAGAAGGAAGCGGTCGGCAGAACAGAGATGTCCTCAAAGCCGCAATCGCTCAATTAATTATTGAGTTTACTAAGTTTAAGTTAAAAGTATTAAACAAAAGCAAAGACAAGGACATACTGCAACCCATCGTTTTCCGCCGCTGCTCTCGGCGTTCCTTGCTCAAGCGCCGACTTGTCCTTCAGGTGTCCTCATGTCCTTCGCTCTGCCTGTCTCCCCCGCCTTCCTCTCCGGCATGGTGCTGAGCCTGTCCCTCATCATGGCCATCGGCCCGCAAAACGCCCATGTGCTGCGCATGGGCCTGCAGCGCCAGCACCTGGCCCTGACCGTCGCCATCTGCGTTCTGGCTGACGTGGTGCTGATCGCCCTGGGCGTGTTCGGACTGGCGCAACTCGGCGGTCTGTCTGACAAGTTGCACGGCGCGCTGGTCGGCGCGGGCGTGCTCTTCCTGGCGGTCTACGGCTGGCAGGCGATGCTGCGTTTCCTGCGCCCCGCACCGGTGAGCCTGGACGCCGCCGCCCTCCAGCCCCCGGCCATGACCCGCCGCCAGGCCGTGCTGTCCGCGCTGGCTTTCTCCTGGCTCAACCCGCACGCCTGGCTGGACACGGCGGTGCTGATCGGCACGGCCTCCCTGGCCTATGGCGTGAACGGTGGCCCCGGCCCGGCCGTCTTCGGCCTGGGCGCGGCCACCGGCTCGTTGCTCTGGTTCGTCGGCCTGGGCCTGGCCCTGTTCTGGCTGGGCCGCCGGCTGAACTCGGTCGCGGTCTGGCGCGCGCTGGATGGTCTGGTTGCGCTGATGATGTGGGGCACGGCGCTGTGGTTGGTGCTCAGCCTCATCTGATGGCCTGACGCGGCCGTCCGGCCCGTCTGGCCGCAGCAGGCCGCGACCGGTCGAAAGGCTTATGCGGCCAGGGAAAAGTCCGCGTGCGCACAATGCCGCGCATGCGCCGCCGACACCTCATCGCCACCTCCCTGACTGCCGCCGCCTGCCTGGCCGCGCCCGCGCTCGCCACACCGGCGCGCACGCGGCTGCCCCGCCTGACTGAGGGGCCGTTCTACCCGCCGCGCGCCTGGCGTGCCGACAGTGCGCTGTGGCCCGACCAGGATGCCGACCTGACCACCGTGCGCCGCAAGGACGGCGTGCTGCGCGCGCAAGGCGAGGGGCTGGGGCTGGAAGCGCAGGTCGAGGACAGCCAAGGCCGCGCCATCGACGGCGCCCAGGTCGAGATCTGGCAATGCGACGCACGGGCCGTCTACCGCCACCCCAGTATGTCCGCAACCCCGGGCCGCTTTGACCCGGGCTTCCAGGGTTACGGCGCCACGGTCAGCGGGACTGGCGGCGAACTGCGCTTTCGCACCATCCGCCCCGTGGCCTACCCCGGGCGCACGCCGCACATCCACCTGAAGATCACGCACGCCAGTTTCGGCTCACTGACGACACAACTCTTCGTCGCCGGTGATCCGGGCAACGCACAGGATTTCCTCTGGCGTCAGCTCGACACAGCGGCGCAGCAAGCGGCCTCGATGCAACTGCAACCCGCGCCCGACGGCAGCGGCTTGCGCTGGCTGGTCCGCCAAGCCCTGGTCGTGCCGGTCTAAGCAGACTGCAAGCCTGGGGCCAGGCCGGGCCGCCTCAGACCGAAGCGGCGTGAGTCAGGATGGCGTCCCGGATCGCCAGGAAACCTGGGTCCTCCAGCAGAGGTGCGCGGCACCACAGGTAGATGGGGCGTGGCTGGGACGGTACCGAGAGCTGGAGTTCTTGCAAGGGAAAAAACGCCCGCAACAGGCGTATGGGGTAATGCGGCAACACTGCGAGGTGCCCCCCTGCGGCCAGGATGCGCAACAGCACGACGGCCTCGCCCAGCACCGCGATGTCGGTTCGCGGGCTGTCCACCCCGGCGGCGCGCAGCATCTCAGCCACGTCCAGGTCAAAGGGCGAGGCCGTGCCCAGGCTGATCCAGGGCATGCCCTGCGCGTCGCCCGGGTCCAGCCGCCCGCGCGCGGCCAGCGGATGCGTCTGGCCGCAGAAAACGCCCAGATCGTCCTTGACCATCAGACAGCGCTCGATGCCCGGCGGCGGCTTGTCCAGCCAGGAAGGCGCGATCACCAGGTCCTGACGGCCGTCGATGAGCTGCTCGACCAGCAGGTGCGGCCGGTCACTCTGCACACGCAAGGCCATGTCGGGGAACTGCCCCTGCAGCACCTGCACCAGGCCCGGCAGCAGGGCGGCCCCGACGATGGGGCCGCTGCCCAGGCGCAATTGCCGGTTCAAGCCGCCGCGGTGGCGCGCGCTGACCTCGGTCGCGTCTTGCAGCCGGCGCGCGATGGCGCGGCCTTCCCGGGCCAGCATTTCGCCCAGCGGCGTGCTGCGCACCCCAAAACGGCTGCGCTCGAACAGCGCGCCGCCAGCCTGCATCTCCAGCGTCTGCATGTTGTGCGTCAGCGTGGGCTGGGTCAGGTGCAGGTGACGGCTGGCTTGGGTGATGGAGCCTTTTTCGAGGATGGTGGCCAGTTGGACCAGATGGCGTGGGTCCATCGGAATTTTTTAGTTCAAAAGGTCAATTTTCAATTTTACAGATGGGTGGTGGCTGCCTAAGCTGGCCCCGCCATGAAACCCAATCTGATCTACATCGTCGCGGACGACCTGGGCTACGCCGACCTGGGCTGTTATGGCGGTCGCCCCGCCGGCTTCGGACCCGTCTCGCCGAACATCGACGCCCTGGCCGCAGGCGGCTTGCGCCTGAGCGAGGGTTATTCCAATTCCCCTGTCTGCTCTCCCACCCGCTTCGCGCTGATGACCATGCGCTACCAGTACCGCCTGCGCGGGGGCATGGAAGAACCAATCAACAGCAAGAGCAAGGGCAACCCCCGGCTGGGCCTGCCCACTGATATGCCGACCCTGCCTTCCTTGCTGCGCGAGGCCGGTTATGCCACCGCGCTGGTGGGCAAGTGGCACCTGGGTTACCCGCCCAATTTCGGGCCGCTGCGTTCGGGTTACGAGGAGTTCTACGGCATCATGGCCGGCGGCGCGGACTACTTCACGCATTGTTCGGGCCGGGGCGACCATGACCTCTTCCTCGGCGAAGAGGAGCACCACGAAATCGGCTACCTGACGGACCTGCTCTCGCAGCGCGCCCTTGACTACGTGACGCGCCAGGCGCCGCGCGCCCGCGAGGGCCAGCCCTTCTTCCTGAGCCTGCACTACACCGCGCCACACTGGCCCTGGGAAACACGCGACGACGCGCACCTGGCCGCCGAAGTGGCGAGCAACCTCTTCCACCTCGACGGCGGCAACGTCGAGACTTACCGACGCATGATCCACCACATGGACGAGGGCATCGGCCAGCTCGTGGCCACGCTGCGCGCGCAAGGCCTGCTGGACAACACGCTGATCGTCTTCACCAGCGACAACGGCGGCGAGCGCTTCTCCGACAACTGGCCCCTGGTCGGCGGCAAGATGGACCTGACCGAGGGCGGCATCCGCGTGCCCTGGGTCGCGCACTGGCCGGCCGTGATCCCCGCCGGCAGCGTGAGCGAGCAGCACTGCATGACCATGGACTGGTCGGCCACCCTGCTTGAGCTCGGCGGCGGCCGGGCCCATCCGGACTACCCGCTGGACGGCGTGTCGCTGGCCCCGGTGCTGCGCGACCCCGGCCACCGCTTCGAGCGCCCGCTCTACTGGCGCATGAACCATCGCGGCCAGCGTGCGCTGCGCCTGGGTGATTGGAAGTACCTCAAGGTGGATGACCACGAATACCTGTTCAACGTCACGCAAGACGCCCGTGAACGCGCCAACCTGGCGGCCAAGCATCCCGAGCGTTTTGCCACCCTGCGCCAGCAGTGGATGGACTGGGCCAGCACCGTGCCCGACATCCCCGAAGACGCCACGGTCAGCCTGGGGTATTCCTACAAGGACATGCCGCAGCGCTGACCTCCATTTCCCCAACCCGAAGAGGAACTCTCCGTGAAAAAAATCAAAACCTTGGCCATGCCCCTGCTGCTGGGCGCGCTCGCGCTCGTGCACACCACGAGCCAGGCCCAAGCCTGGCCGACCAAGCCCATCAAGCTGATCGCGCCGTCCACGGCCGGTGGCCCGCCCGATGTCTACGCCCGCGCCCTGGCCGAACAGCTGGGCAAGCTGCTGGGCCAACCCCTGGTGGTGGAAAACTCGCCCGCGGCCGGCGGCATGATCGGCGCGCAGCAGATCATGCGCGCCCCGACCGATGGCTACACCCTGCTGGTCAACACCGCCGGCATGATGACCATCACCCCCAACGCCAACCCCAAGGCACAGTACAAGGCCACGGATTTCACGCAGATCTGCCAGGGCGTGGAAGCCGCCCTGGTGCTGGCCAGCAACCCCAGCCTGGGCACCAAGAACTACGGCGAACTCGCGACCTGGATCAAGACCCAGAAGACACCGCCCATCTACTCGTCCTACTCCCTGGGTTCGCCCGCGCACTTCCTGGGTTACCAGCTCAGCGAAGCGCTCAAGACCGAGATGACCCACATCCCCTACAAGAGCAGCCCGCAGCAGGTCAACGACATGCTGGCCGACATGGCCCCGCTGGGCTTTGTGCAGGTCGCCACGGCCAGCCCGCACATCAAGGCCGGCAAGCTGACCGCCTACGCCGTCACCAGCGAGAAACGCGTGGCCCAGCTGCCCAATGTGCCGACCGTGGGTGAACTCGGCCTGCCCCAGCTCACGACCACGGTGTGGTTCGGCCTGTCGGGCCCGAAGGGCCTGCCGCCCGCCATCGTGAGCAAGCTGACCCAGGCGCACCAGCAGGTGCTGGCCTCGCCGGAATTCCAGGCCCGCATGGCCACCGCCGGCCTGGACGCCAGCCCCGACGTCTGCGGCGACAAGTTCATGCGCAAGATGAACGTCGAAACCGAACGCTGGGCCCACATCATCAAGGCCACCGGCTTCGAGGCGACGAACTGAACAGGCCACGCGGCGTGATGTGAGGGTCTGTTGACGCCAGGAATGGTGCGGAAACAGGGCTGGCGGCCTGTCATGGCAAAGCGCTAGACTCCCGCCCCGGGTATCCATCCCGGACGCCCCAAGCATTCAATCCTTGAGACAACAGACATCATGAAAAAACTGCTCTCCTTGCTCGCCCTCGGCCTGGCCCTGAGCTTCGGCACTGCCGCTCAAGCCCAGGATTTCGCAGCCACCTGCGCTGCCCAGTCCGCCGAAAAGAAACTGGCCGGCGCCGCCAAGAACAGCTTCGAGAAGAAGTGCGTGGCCGACGCCGAAGCCAACGCCAACGCGATGTGCGAAAAGTCCGCCGCCGACAAGAAGCTGGCTGGCGCTGCCAAGAACAGCCATGTGAAGAAGTGCATGGCCGATCAGCAAGCGGCTCCCGCGAAGAAGTAAGCGCTCCGCAGCTTCCCCCCTCAAGCCCCGTGCGCGCAAGCGCCGGGGCTTGTTTTTTTGCGCGCCGCCCGCGCCCCGGGCTCAGCGGCGGGACTGCCAGAAGGCGGGCTGGCCGTAGTGGTGCTTCAGAAAGTCCAGCCACAGGCGCAGACGCAAGGGCAGGTGCTTGCGCTGCGGAAAGACGACGTAGATGCCGTTGGGCGGCGCGGCGTAGTCCTCCAGCACGGGCACCAGGCGGCCCGCACTCACGTCCGCCTCCACTTCCCAGGTGCTGCGCCAGGCAATGCCGTAACCGGCCAGGCACCAGTCGTGCAGCACCTGCCCATCGGAACAATCGAGCGGCCCTTGCGGCCGGTAATGGATGAGTTCCCCATCGGCTCCCGCCCCGTTCTCCATGGCCGCGTCCTGCGTGCCCTCGCCAGGAACGCGGAAAGCCCAGCCCCGCGTCTGCGAAGCCTCGCTGGACAGCACCAGGCAATCAAAGCGCGCCAGGTCCTGCGGCGTCTGCGGCGTGCCGTGACGCTTCAGGTATTCGGGCGTGGCCACACAGAGGCGCCGGTTGTCGGCCAGGCGCACGCTGACCAGGGACGAATCCGGCAGGTCACCCACGCGCACGGCGCAGTCGTAGCCTTCGCGCGCCATGTCCACCACCCGGTCGCTGAGGTTGAGCGAGATCGTCACGTCGGCATGCAGCTCGCGAAAGCGCGGCACCAGGGGCGCCACGTGGCGACGCCCAAAACCTGCTGGCGCCGTCACACGCAAGTGGCCGCTGGCCTTGACCCCACCCGCCGACACCCCGGCTTCGGCAGTTGCGATGTCGGCCAGCAGGCGCTGGCAATCCTCCAAAAAGGCGCTGCCCTCGTGCGTGAGCGACAAGCGTCGTGTGGTGCGCAGCAGCAGCTTGACGCCCAGGCGTTCTTCCAGCGCATCCAGCCGCCGCCCCATGATGGCCGGGGCCACGCCTTCGGCCCGTGCCGCCGCCGTCAGGCTGCCGCGCGTGGCCACCGCGACGAAAGATTCCATCTGCTTGAGTTTGTCCATGTCTGCCTCGCCTCTGCCCCCACCTCACCTTGGTCTTGCCTTGATTCGATACTTTTTGTTCCGAATATCGAGATTATTTATTGATTAATGGATGGCTAAGTATCAAATACAGTTCGTCATCCAAAAAAACAGGCGCACCTGTCGCGCTGCGCCCTGTCCGCCCCCTTTTCCTGTTTTTGCCCTCTGGAGGTCCGCCATGACGACACCTACCCCCGAATTCACCCGCGTCCACAGCCTGCAGGTCGCGCCCGCGCTGCACCGTTTTGTTGAACAAAAAGTGCTGCCCGGCACGGGCGTGGACAGCGCCAAGTTCTGGGCGGGCTTCGACGCCATCGCCCGCGACCTCGGCCCCAAGAACGCCGCCTTGCTGAAGAAGCGCGACAGGTTGCAGGAAGAGTTGGACGCCTGGCACAAGGCCAACCCCGGGCCCATCACGGCCGGGAAGAACATGAAGGCCTACAAGGCCTTCCTGGAAAAGATCGGCTACCTGGTGCCCGCGCCGAAGGACGTGCACTGCGACACGAGCAATGTGGACGCCGAACTGGCCGCGCAGGCCGGCCCGCAACTGGTGGTGCCCATCCTGAACGCGCGCTATGCGCTGAACGCGGCCAATGCGCGCTGGGGCTCCTTGTACGACGCGCTCTACGGCACGGACGCTTTGCCCGAAGATGGACCGGGCTACAAGGGCGCGACCAAGACCGGGCCGGACGGCAAGGGCTACAACCCCGTGCGCGGCGCCAAGGTCATCGAGTACGCGCGCCATGTGCTGGACCGCGTGGCCCCGCTGGCCCCCGCGCAAGGCAAGCCGGCTTCACACGTCGGCTCCAAGGGTTACGCCGTGCTGGGCGGCAAGCTGCTCGTGACGCTGAAGGATGGCCGCCAAGCCACGCTGGCCGAGCCGAGCAAGTTCATTGGCTACCAGGGCAGCGCCGCCGCGCCCAGCGCCATCCTGCTGCGCAACAACGGCATCCACATCGACATCCAGATCGACCGCGGCACGCCCATCGGCCAGACCGACCCGGCCGGCGTGAGCGACCTGCTGGTCGAAGCCGCGCTGTCCACCATCCTGGACCTGGAAGACTCCGTGGCCGTGGTGGACGCCGAGGACAAGGTGCTGGCCTACGAGAACTGGCTGGGCATCCTCAAGGGCACGCTGACAGAGTCGGTGAGCAAGGGCGGCAAGACCTTCACGCGCCGCCTCAACCCGGACCGCGTCTACCAGGGCGCGAACGGCGAGGAAATCAAGCTGCATGGCCGCAGCCTGCTCTTCGTGCGCAACGTGGGCCACCTGATGACGCACCCGGCCATCCGCTACGCCGACGGCAGCGACATGCACGAAGGCATCATGGACGCGGTCATCACCACGGCCATCGCCCTGCACGACCTGCAGGGTCTCACGAAGAATGGCATCCGCAATTCGCGCACCGGCAGCATCTACATCGTCAAGCCCAAGATGCACGGCCCCGAGGAAGCGGCCTTCGCCTCCGAGCTGTTCGCCCGCGTCGAGGCCCTGCTGGGCCTGCCCGAGAACACGGTGAAGCTGGGCATCATGGACGAAGAGCGCCGCACCAGCGTCAACCTCAAGGCCTGCATCGCCGCCGCCAAGAGCCGTGTGGCCTTCATCAACACCGGCTTCCTGGACCGCACGGGCGACGAGATGCACACCGCCATGCACGCCGGCCCCATGATCCGCAAAGCCGCGATGAAGGGCACCGCCTGGATCGACGCCTACGAAAAGCTCAACGTGCTGGTGGGACTGGCCACCGGCCTGAAAGGCCGCGCGCAGATCGGCAAGGGCATGTGGGCCATGCCCGACCTGATGGCCGCCATGCTGAAGCAGAAGACCGTGCACCCGCTGGCCGGCGCCAACACCGCCTGGGTGCCCAGCCCCACGGCCGCCACCCTGCACGCGCTGCACTACCACCAGATCAACGTGGCCGCGATTCAGGACCAATTGGAAAAGCAGGCCCAGGCCAAGAACTTCAAGCAGATCGAAGAAAAAGAACTGGCCCGCCTGCTGACCGTGCCCGTGGCCGGCAAGCCCGGCATGAAAGCACCCTGGACGGCCGCCGAGATCCAGCAGGAAATCGACAACAACTGCCAGGGCATCCTGGGCTACGTGGTGCGCTGGATCGACCAGGGCGTGGGCTGCTCCAAGGTGCCCGACATCCACAACATCGGCCTGATGGAAGACCGCGCCACCCTGCGCATCAGCAGCCAGCACATCGCCAACTGGCTGTTGCACGGTGTGGTGACCGAAAGCCAAGTGCGCGCCGCCTTCGAGCGCATGGCCGCCGTGGTGGACGAGCAGAACAAGGGCGATCCGCTGTACAAGCCCATGGCCGGCAACTTCGACACCTCCATGGCCTACAAAGCCGCGACCGACCTGGTGTTCAAGGGCCTGGAACAACCCAATGGCTACACCGAGCCGCTGCTGCATGCCTGGCGCTTGAAGGTGAAGGCCGCCGCCTGAGCACACGATCACACCAGAGGCCGAGGAGACGAACGGCGCCTGCGGGCGCCGTTTTTTTTGCGCATGGCCAGCATGAAGCGTGTGCGTGCCCCTGGGCCATACTCCGCGCTGGCGCCCCGGTCGGGCGCAGGGCAACAAGGAACAAGCGTGCAATCTGCCAGTGAAGCATGGTTCGACGAGGCGTATTACCAGCGTTATTACTTCGACAAGAAGACCCGCGTGGTGGACCCCGGCCATTTCGAGCGACTGGGCACTTTTGTGTGCAGCTACCTCCAGTACCTGCGTGTGCCGGTGCGGCGCGTGCTGGACGTGGGCTGTGGCATCGGCCTGTGGCGCGACGTGGTGGCCCGGCATTACCCTGAAGCGCAGTACCACGGCGTGGAGTACAGCGAGTACCTGTGCGAACGCTACGGCTGGGAACGCGGCTCCGTGGTGGACTACCGGAGCACAGAGCCTTTTGACCTGGTGATCTGCCAGGGCGTGCTGCCCTACCTGAGCGCCGCCGACCTCAAGCGGGCCCTGCACAACCTCGCCACGCTGAGCCGCGGCGCCTTGTACCTGGAGGCCGCGACACGCGAGGACTACGAACGCGACATCATCGACGACACGCTGACCGACCCGCGCCTGTTTCGCCACCGTGCCCAGCTGTACCGGCGTGGCCTGCAGGAAGGTTTCACCGAGCTGGGCGGCGGCGTCTGGCTCAGCCGGCAGGCCAAGATGCCTCTGTTTGAACTGGAGAGCGCGGGCGGGCGCTGAGCGCCGCAGTTTGAACGTGAAGGCCCCACGCTACAGTGCGCGCATGAAGCCCGCACGTTCTTCCGCTCGCACCTCATCGCGCCCCGCGTCTTCTCCCCAATCCCCCGTCCGCCTGCCCCGCCTGGACGCCCTGCGCGGCGCGGCCTTGTTGTGGATGGCGGGCTTTCACGCCTGCTTTGACCTGGCCTATTTCGGCTGGCTCCAGGCCGACTTCTACCGCGACCCGTTCTGGACCACGCAGCGCACGCTGATCGTCAGCCTCTTCCTGCTGTGCGCCGGGCTGGGGCAGGCGCTGGCCCACGCCCAACAAATCGGCTGGCCACGCTTCTGGCAACGCTGGGCGCAGATTGTGGGCTGCGCGCTGCTCGTGTCCCTGGGCTCGTGGCTCATGTTCCCCGGCAGCTACATCAGCTTTGGCGTGCTGCATGGCATGGCTCTCATGCTGCTGCTCCTGCGCTGGGCCGGGCCGCGCCTGCAGGTCTGGCACTGCGCCCTGCCCGGCCTGCTGGCCGTGCTGCTGCCGCAGTTCGTGCAACACCCCTTCTTTGACACACGCTGGACCAACTGGCTGGGCCTGGTGACCTACAAGCCCACCACCGAAGACTACGTGCCCCTCCTGCCCTGGCTGGGCGTGATGCTCTGGGGCTACGGCCTGGGCCGTTGGCTGCTGGCGCGCACCTCAGGCAAACGCGCCGCGCCCTTGCTGGGCGGACCGCTGCCCAAGGGATTGGCACCACTGGCCTTGCTGGGGCGTTGGTCCTTGAGTTTTTACATGCTGCATCAGCCGGTGTTGATCGGGGTGATGCTGGGAGTGGGGGCAGTGTGGGGCGGGTGAAGGAACTGGCGACGCGGGTGGCGGGGCATCTGACGAAGATGGGGTTCACGCAAGTCTGAGGCGTGCACTCGACAGGTGTCGCTATTAAACTTAAAGTCACGAACGTTTAATAACCGTCCGCCTTATTCAAGCTTGGAGCCCCCATGGAACGACAGGCCAGCGGCATCTACGCCCACAGCATCGCGGGTGGTGAAACCGTGCGCGCCTTTGTGCCGCACCCATTGCCCCCTGCACCCGCTTTGGACATCAGCGGCGCACGCCAGGCCCTTTTGGAACGCGCAACCCTGGCCATCGGCCGCCTGGACAGCGTCTGCCTGCTGCTGCCCGACCCCAAGCTCTTCCTCTATGCCTATGTCCGGCGCGAGGCCGTGCTGTCCTCGCAGATCGAAGGCACGCAGTCTTCGCTGTCTGACCTTCTCCTGTTCGAGCTGGACGAACTGCCCGGCGTGCCCTTTGACGACGTGGTGGAAGTCTCCAACTACGTGGCGGCGCTGGAGCATGGCATGGCGCGGCTGCGCGAAGGCTTTCCGCTGTGCAACCGGCTGCTGCGCGACATGCACCAACACTTGATGGGGCGCGGACGCGGCAGCGACAAGGCTCCGGGAGAGTTCCGCCGCTCGCAGAACTGGATAGGCGGCACCCGACCCGGCAACGCCCGCTTCGTGCCACCGCCACCACAAGAGGTGGAAGCCTGCATGAGCGCCCTGGAGAAATTCCTGCACCAGCAGGAAGCGCCCATGCCCGTGCTCATCACCGCCGCACTGGCGCATGTGCAGTTCGAAACCATCCACCCCTTCTTGGATGGCAACGGCCGCTTGGGCCGCCTGCTGATCGCCCTGCAGTTACACCACGGCGGCCTGCTGGCCGAGCCCCTGCTCTACCTGAGCCTGTATTTCAAGCAACACCGCGCCGTGTACTACGAGTTGCTCGACCGGGTGCGCACCCACGGTGATTGGGAAGCCTGGGTGGACTTCTTCCTGGAAGGCGTGGAAGCCACCGCCCAAGGCGCGGTGCAGACGGCCCGGCGTCTGGTGACACTGTTCCAACAAGACACGCAGCGCGTGGCCGCGCTAGGCACCCGCGCCGCGCCCAATGTGCTGCGCGTTCTGGACGCCTTGCGCCAGCGGCCCCTGTGCAGCCTCAAGCAACTCTGCGCCCAGAACGGCATGTCCTTCCCCACTGCCTCCAAAGCCATGCAGACCCTGGTGAACATCGGTCTGGCCCGCGAAATGACCGGCCAGCGCCGCAACCGGGTGTTCGTGTACGACGCCTACCTGAATATCCTCAACGAGGGCGGGGAGCCGCTGTGAGACGCACAGCACCTCCAGCTGGCTGCTAAGTGTTGATAAAACGCAAAATGGATTGAACTTCGTCGAGGGTGGTGATGAACCACTCATCGCCCGGCGCGTCCTCTTTCCAGCGGCCTCGCGCCTTGAGCACGGCGTGAATGGCATCTTCAACCTGGACGACGCGTTTGACTTGCCAGCGCCCCAGAATTTCGGGACTCTCGAAGAAGCCTGCGCCCTTGCACTGACCAAACACGCGCGTTTCGACATCCATGGCTGTTGTGAACCCGACCTTGATTGGGAAAGGTCGTTGCACGGCTTTGATTGCCGGGAAGGTGAAGGCATATATCCAACCGTCGAATTCCAGATCCGGTTGGTCTTCAACGGCCTCGTCTTCGTCCTCTGCCGCCTCTTGCGTCAGCTCTGTGTCTGACTTGAGGCGATACATCCCGGACTGACCCAGCCAGACAAAGGGCGAATCGTTGCCGCGCTTCGCACGCAACGATGTAAAGAACCGGATGGCCGCACCCACCTGCTGTACCTTGCCTTCCGTGTCCCGCGCCGGGTAACTGAGGCTCATCTGTTGCTCAGTCAGATACCGACTCATGACTCGGGTGATCACGGGGTTCAACTTGAAGGGCTCCCCCGTCAAGGCTTCAGGTTCTTGGGCCAGCTCATGCAACAAGTGATACCGCGCGAACTTGTAGCAAAACGATGCGGTTGCCTCGAACTCAATGGGCAAAGGCTTCACGGAAAATCCCTTGTGAAAATCGATAGTGACGGCATTTGGCTAGATGCAGCGCTTTTTAGACAATACCGGTTAGCGGTTGCTCTATCAAAACCTGCGCGAGTTGAGACTGACGCTCTCGCGCTGAAGAAAGGCGCTTACGCAGGTCTGCACACAGAGTCCGCAAAGAGGCGACGCGTGCGACGATGCGAGATTGCTCCGCTGGGGGAGGGATTGGTGTAAGCGCTGCCCTGATCAGACCAACATTCAATGTTGGCTGAGCCAGGGTTCTAGTGTCTCCTGCGAAGCAATCTTGCATGAACTTCGTCTGAAGCAGGAAGAGCACAAAATCATGCAGTCCGCTATCAGCTGGAACTATTCGACAGATTGCACGAGCAATATTGGCGCCTGCCCAAGATGACGGAGCGATGCCCAGCTTACCAATACTACCGACCACACCCATCAATATCTCGCCCCCTTCCAGTCGTGTCCGCTGAAATTTCGCGTCAACCTCGTGGCCGATCGCCTTCTCAGGTTGTACCGGTGGGTCACTCAAGGAAAGATCGGCGATTCTTACGAATGGAATCCCGGTAGACACATCTGGACCCGGAACAAGGACCCCGTACGCAATGGGCTTCAAAGGATGAATCAATTCATCAAACCGGACCCACTCCCAGCCTTGTGGCAACTCAAATGGTTTTTCCTCTTCGGGAATTGGCGGTAGTGGCTTGTCGCGTTTGATCTTTCCCTCGGCGATCAGACGATCCTTCTCTGCCCGAATCTTCTTGAGCAGCTCGCTGGCCGGTTCGTCCTTCGGATCTTGAGGCACGAGCAGGCCGCGCACGGCGAGCTGGAGAATGGTTTGCTCCAAGGCATCGACGGCTTCGGGGCGGTCGAGCAGCAGGTCGAAGTGTTCGGCGACGAGCTTCCAGTTCTCGGCCAGGGCGTGGGCGGACTCGCTGTTTGCCAGGGTGTCGAACAGGGTGGCTGTGAGCCGAGTGTGTTGTTCTTCGGCTAGGCGGCCCTTTTCTTCCAAGGCGTCGCAGAGTTTCATCAACTCTTCGACGCGGAGAACAATTTGCTGCTGCTCTTGAATCGAAGGGAAGCGCAGATCAATTGCCGACAACTCGGAGCGCCCGATCACCCCCTGTGCCGACCCCCTCGAATCGCGTCGCAGCGACAACGTGTATGGCATCAACGCATAGTAGAGATACTTTGTATCGAGATCAGTACCCGGTCGAATTGCAGCAACACTTCGCCCTATTGCACAATCGATGGCCAGATTCAGTTTCCCGATAGTTGCACCAACGACACAAATCAAGACGTCGCCCAGGCGCGCGAATTTCAATGGTTGCGTGGTCCACTCACGAACTACCGGATATAGCTGACCAAACTCACCTGTCTTTACGAAAATCGTTCCATCTCCGGTCGAATTGCAGGTATTTCCCGGTGGCGCCTGCCCCATTACAAACTCAGCAATTTCCCCCAATCGCCGCGAGGTAGCTGTACCTACATGGCGAACAAGCCCCCCAGCCATGCCGATCTGGACTACGAGTTCTCGAAGGCGAGTGACTCCTCCCGACGAAGTAGCCAGCAGGTTAAAGCTCTTCAGCAGCGTCGCTTCGCTCACTTCGCCCCCTCCAACGACTGCGCCAGGATGGCCTTGAGCTGGTCGCGCAGCGCCTGCGCCTCGGCCTGCAAGCGCTGGTAGTCGGCCAACAGCTCCTGCGGGTCGTGGCTGACCTCCGGCCCCGCGTGCGGGTTCTTCTGGTCCAGGTTGTAGCCAGCGGCCTTGATGGCGTCGATGCTGACCTTCCAGGCGAACTCGTTCTCCACCCGGCTGGCAAAACCATCGGCCTCGCTGCCCCACCAGGCTTTCTCCACGTCGAACTCTTCGATGCGGATGGGCTTGGTCTTGTTGTAGTTCTTGGCGCCTGCAGGGTACTGGTGCTCGTAGTACCAAATCTCTTGGGTGGGCTGGCCCTTGGTAAAAAACAACAGATTGGTCTTGATACCGGTGTAAGGACTGAACACGCCGTTGGGCAGGCGCACGATGGTGTGCAGGTTGCACTCTTGTAGGAGCTGCTCTTTGATGCGGGTCTTGACACCTTCCCCGAACAGGGTGCCATCCGGCAGCACCAGGGCAGCACGGCCATGGGCCTTGAGCAGGTGCTTGATGAGCACGAGAAAGAGGTCTGCCGTCTCCTTGGTGCGAACGTCGGCGGGGAAGTTGTTCTCCGTGCCCGGCTCCTCCACGCCACCGAAGGGCGGGTTGGTGATGATCACGTCTACCCGGTCGGCAGCGCCGTAGTCGCGCAGCGGTCGGGTGAGTGTGTTGTCGTGCGTGATCTGGCTGGGGACCTCGACGCCGTGCAGCATCATGTTCGTGGTGCAGAGCATGTGCGGGAGCTGCTTCTTCTCCACACCGCGCACGCTGCGCTGCAAGGTGGCTTGGTCCTGCTCGTTCTTCACCTGCTTGCGCAGGTGCTCCAGGGCGCAGACCAGGAAGCCGCCGGTGCCACAGGCGGGGTCCAGCACCACTTCGCCCAGCTTGGGGTTGACCATGTCCACCATGAACTGGGTCACGGCGCGCGGGGTGTAGAACTCACCCGCGTTGCCGGCGGACTGCAGGTCTTTGAGGATCTTTTCGTACAGGTCGTTGAACTGGTGGCGTTCGGCCTGGCGGTTGAAGTCAATGGCGTTGAGCTTGTTGATGACCTGGCGCAGGAGCTGGCCGCTCTTCATGTAATTGAAGGCATCTTCAAACACACTGCGCACCACGAAGCCACGGGGGTTGCGTTCGGCATCGCCCGGAAGCGCCTTGAGCTTGGGGAAGAGTTGGCTGTTCACAAAATCCAGCAGCGCCTCGCCGGTGATGCCCTCGGGGTTGCTGGCCCAGTTGCGCCAACGCAGGTGCTCAGGGATGGGGCTTTTGTACTTGTCGCGGGTGATTTCCAGCTCTTCCTCCTGGGCGTCGAAAACCTTGAGGAAGAGCAGCCAGGTGAGCTGAGAGATACGTTGTGCATCACCATCCACGCCACTGTCCTGGCGCATGATGTCTTGGATGGATTTGATGACGGCGGAGAGATTGGACATTCAGACTTACTAACTTACTTACGCGATAAAAAGAACAAACGATCAGTTGGGGCGAGCCGAGTAAAGCTCGGACTCCAGCAGTTGCAGGGCTTGGAGATACTGGTCTTTGCCACCGAAGCTGCGCACCAACTCGACAGGCGTTCCCAGGTCGGTCAAAGGCGGAACGCTGAGCACGTCCATGCTTTCGATGGTTTGCACGCCTTGGTCGGCGTATTTGTCGATCAAGGCGTCCAGCACCTTGCGCGCGGTGGGGCCGTATTTGGTGAAGACATTGCGCTTCTTGACGCGGTTGGCTCGCTCGCGGCGGGTCAGCGGCGGCATGTTCCAGGCCACATGGATGAGCAGGTCAAAAGGGTCCAGGTCTTTGCCCACGTCCTCCGCCAGCGCATCAAACAGCACACCGTAACCTTCCAGCTCCTGGAGCAGCGCCTCTTTGCGCTCGGCATCGTTCCACGCCTGGAGGAATTGGTCCAACGAGCTGTACTTGGCCAGCAGGTTGATGCGTGTGTAGTCGCGCAGGCTTTCGGTGATGAGCTTGCCCTGGGCGTTGAGGTACTGCACACGCTCGCGGGCCACGGAAACGTTGACTCGGCCGTCCACGATGTACCGCTTGATTTGGACGCCACCTTCACCGGGACCAACGGTTGTCGGTCCGGTGGGTGGACTGCCGCCCACTTCGGGGCCGCCTGGCTTACCCGGTGAGCCCGGCGGCGGCTCGGGCGGCGCCACGGGGTCATCACCCTTGGGTTCGTAAATCTGGACCGGGTCACCGTCGAACTTCTCGTCGGCAAAGATGTCGGTGGCCCGCTTGAAGTCCAGGATGGTGAACCAGGTCTTGCCCAGGTCTTCGCGCAGGCGGGTGCCACGGCCAATGATCTGCTTGAACAGCGTCATGGATTTGATGTTCTGGTCCAGCACGATGAGCTTGCAGGTTTGTGCATCTACGCCCGTGCTCATGAGTTTGGAGGTGGTGGCGATGACGGGGTAGGTTTTCTCCGGGTCGATGAAGTTGTCCAACTCCAGCTTACCCTCGGCGTTATCGCCGGTGATCTGGACGACGTACTTGGGGTTGTCTTTGCAGAGGTCGGCATTGGCGTTGGCCAGGGCCTGGCGCATGCGGCTGGCGTGGTCCACGTCTTCGCAGAAGACGATGGTCTTGTCGTAGCGGTGGGTGGCCTTGAGGTATTCGGTGATCTTGGCAGCCACCACCTCGTCGCGCCGCTCCAGCACCAAGGTGCGGTTCATGTCCGTCGCGTTGTAAATGCGATCTTCGATAAGGTTGCCGGCCTTATCTTTCATGCCGACAGTAGGGCGCCAACCGAAAGTGTCTTTGTCCAGATCGACGCGGATGACCTTGTAGGGCGCCAGGTAGCCGTCTTCAATACCTTGGCGCAAGGAGTACTGGTAAACCGGCTCACCAAAGTACTCGATGTTGGAAACGTCCTTGGTCTCCTTGGGCGTGGCGGTCAAGCCGATCTGTGTCGCAGTGCTGAAGTAAGAAAGAATTTCGCGCCAAGCCGAGTCAGCATCTGCACTGCCACGGTGGCACTCATCCACGATGATGAGATCGAAGAAGTCCGGCGAGAACTGCTTGTAAATGTTCGCCTCTTCCTCGGTGCCTGAGACAGCCTGGTAGAGAGACAAGTAAATCTCGTAGGACTTGTCGACCAGCTTGCTGGTCTTGTTGACAGCCAAGTCCAGGTGTTCGATGAACTGCTTGCCTGTTTCGGCATCCACACGCTCGACACCCTTGGCATTGGGGCTGAGCTTGGCCATGGCACCTTTGAACGGACGGAAGTCGTTCACCATGGTCTGGTCGATCAGGATGTTGCGGTCGGCCAGATAGAGGATGCGCTTCTTGGCCCCGCTCTTCCACAGCCGCCAGATGATTTGGAAGGCGGTGTAGGTCTTTCCCGTGCCCGTGGCCATGACGAGCAGGATGCGGTTCTGCCCCTGAGCGATGGCCTCGACGGTGCGGTTGATGGCGTTGATCTGGTAATAGCGTGGAGTCTTGCTCGGTGCGTAGGGGTACTCCGCGACCTGGCGCACGGCTGGCGACCAGCCTTTCCAGGCGCAGTACCGGTTCCAGAGGTCTTGCGGCGAGGGGAACTGGTCCAAGGCCAGGTTGCTCTCCAGCACGCCCGTGGTCAGGGTGGCATCGCGGAAGACAAAGCCGTCGCCATTGGTGGACAGCGCGAAAGGCACGTCCAGCAATTCGGCGTAGTGGATGGCTTGGTCCATGCCAGCGCCAATGGCGTGGTGGTTGTCCTTGGCCTCGATGACGACCAGCGGGTTGGACTTATAAAAAAGTACGTAGTCGGCGCGGAGGACGGAACGCTTGTCTCGCGCAGCCTGACGGCCACGAACCACGACGCGGCCAGGGCGAAGCGTGTACTCCCGGAAGACCTGCTCGACAGCGTCCCAGCCCGCCTGCTGGAGCGCGGGCGAGATGAACTTCTCACAGATATCGGCCTCGGATAGCTTCTTCTTGTCCAAACGGCTTCCCTTGTCGGCGCCAGGGTTGAGCAGCGCCAAAGTATCTTTTCCCGCGAACAGTACGATCTTGTCAGAGTTTATCGGGACCCGATTGCTGATACTTAGGGTCAGACCGCCCCAGTCAGATAGATCGTCAAATCAGACCAAGTCATTCTCCACTGCCAAACAGATCCTTGAACTTCCGCGCCGCATCGTCCGCGCCTTCGACCTTGACCATCGGCACACCCTTCGGATATTCCTCCGCAATCCGATCCTCCCAATACGTCGTCGGATTCGGCGCGCTGCACAAGCGGCGGAACACCTCCAACGGCACCTGTTTGTAGGCCAGAACCGTCTTGTCGTCGCGGTGCAGGTCCAGCTGCTGGGTGGTTTCGTCGTAGTCGGCACGGCGAAAACGGCCGCTGGTGAAGGTCTTGCTTTGCATGGCCCATTTTCACCGGCGACCGATCCCGGTGCAATGCGGGCGCCACGGGCGCGGCCCCATCACCCCGCCGCCAGCGTCTTGCGCAGCACCGTGATGAACTGCCGCGCCGCGGCCGAGAGGGAACGACCTTGCTTGAGCACCAGGTGGATGTCGCGCGAGACCTTGGGCGCGGTCAGGGTCTTGGCGACGAGGTCGGGGTCGCGGGCATCGGTGAGGTAGGCCGCGGGCATGAGGACGGGTTCCATGCCATTGCGCGTCATCCACAGGGCGGTGGAGAGGAAGGTCACTTCCTGCGTGACGTTGAGTCGCACGCCCGCGCGCGCGGCCGAGAGCTCGATCAGGGGGCGGATGCCGTAACCCGGGCGCACGGTCATGAGGGGCAGGCCGTCCAGGTCTTTCCAGCGCAGGGTGCGGCGCTGGGCCAGGGGATGGTCGCGCGGGCAGACCAGGCTGAGGTGGTCGCGCAGCAGGGTCTGCAGTTCCACGCCCGGCCCCAGGCGTTCGGGCGCGCCGATGCCGAAGTCGGTCTGCTCGCTCATCACGCGGGAATAGAACTGGTCCGGCGCGCAGTCGTCCACGACGAGGCGGATGTCGGGGAACTGCGCGCGGAAGGCGCGGACCACGGGCGGCAGCAGGATCTCGGCCAGCGTGGGCGTGAGGACCACGGTGACGCTGCCGCGACGCAGCTCCGTCAGGTCCTGCAGGCCCGCGCCCAGGGTGTCCAGGTCGCGCAGGATGCGCTCGGCCATCTGCACCGCCTCGTGCGCGGCGGAGGTGGGCCGCAGAGAGCGGGTGCTGCGGTCAAACAGGCGCTCGCCCAAACCCTCCTCCATCTGTTTGATCAGCAGGCTCACCGCCGGCTGCGTGATGAAGAGTTGCGAGGCCGCCGCGCTGAGCTTGCCCAGGCGGTAGACCGCGACGAAGGCCCGCAGTTGCTTGAGCGTGGGCGAGAAGGCGCGCTTCTTATTCATAAGCAAAAATCATATTTGATTATGAAAAATTGAATTTACCTAAGTTTTTGGATTGAGTCCAATGGATGCCTGACCACCCTCAAGAACAACCATGACGAACGCCTACGACACCGACGTACTGATCGCGGGGGCCGGCCCCGTGGGCCTGACCCTGGCCATGGACCTGGCCGGCCGCGGCCTGCGCGTGACCGTGATCGAGCAGCGCCGCTACGCCGAACCGCCGCCCGTCAAGTGCAACCACGTGTCCTCGCGCACCATGGAGCAGTTCCGCCGCCTGGGCGTGGCGGCCAAGCTGCGCGCGGCCGGCCTGCCCGAGGACTACCCGAACGACGTGGTGTTCCGCACCCGCATGACGGGCATCGAGCTCACGCGCATTCCCATCCCCTGCCGGCGCGACCGCTACACGGCCACCGGCGGGCCGGACACCTGGTGGCCCACGGCCGAGCCGCCGCACCGCATCAACCAGATCTACCTGGAGCCCATCCTGCTGGACCACGCGGCGGCCCTGCCCGGCGTGACCCTGCGCAACCGCACGCAGTTGCTGGACTTCACGCAAGGCGCCGAGGGGGTGCTCGCCCGCTTGCGTGACCTCGACAGCGGGGAGGAATCCACCCTGCGCGCGCCTTACCTCGTGGGCTGTGACGGTGGCAGTTCCACCGTGCGCAAGCAGATGGGCACGCAGCTCGAAGGCACGGCGCTGATCCAGCGCGTGCAATCCACCCACATCCGCGCGCCCGGCCTGAAGGCCCTGCTGCCCGGCAAACCGGCCTGGTGCTATTACGCGGTCAACCCGCAGCGCTGCGGCACGGTGTTCGCCATCGACGGGCAAGAGAACTGGCTGGTGCACAACCACCTGAACGCGGACGAGCCCGAGTTCGACTCGGTGGACCGCGACGCGTCGATCCGCCACATCCTCGGCGTCGGCCCGGACTTCGCCTACGAGGTCGTGTCCAAGGAGGACTGGGTGGGGCGTCGCCTGGTGGCGCAGGATTTCCGCAAGGGCCGGGTCTTCATCGCCGGCGACGCGGCCCACCTGTGGGTGCCTTACGCGGGTTACGGCATGAACGCGGGCATTGCCGACGCGCTCAATCTGTCCTGGCTGCTGGCCGCGCACCTGCAAGGCTGGGCCGACGAAGCCATCCTCGACGCCTACCAAGCCGAGCGCCAGCCCATCACCGAGCAGGTCTCGCGCTTCGTGATGAACCACGCCCAGCAGATGATCAAGGCCCGCCGCGCCGTGCCCGGTGACATCGAAGAACGGAGCGAAGCCGGGCAACAGTCACGCGCCCTGATTGGCAAGGAAGCGTACGAACTCAATGTGCAGCAGTTCTGCTGCGCCGGCCTGAACTACGGCTACTTCTACCAGGGCTCGCCCATCCTGGCGGACGACGACGAAGAGGCCCCGGGCTACACCATGGGGGGCTACACGCCCTCCACGGTGCCGGGCTGCCGCACGCCGCATTTCTGGCTGGCCGACGGCCGCTCGCTCTACGACGCCCTCGGCCCGGGTTACACCCTGCTGCGGTTTGACAACCGCGTGGACGCCGCGCCCCTGCTGGCCGCAGCCCAGGCGCGCGGCGTGCCGCTGCAAGTGCTGGACCTGCAAGGCGAAGCCGACCTGCCCGAGGCCTACCGGCACGCCCTGCTGCTGTGCCGCAGCGACCAGCACGTGGTCTGGCGCGGTGACGCCCTGCCGGATGAACCTGCGGAGTTGGTGGAGATGCTGCGCGGCGCGCGGGCGCGGCCGGCACGGACTTTAGCGTCCTGAATCTTTACCCTGATGACTGATGACCAGGGCAGGCCCTGGTCATGGATTGCACTGACGCCGACCTGCAGAGTACGGCGCCTGCGAGCGCGTTTTGCTTCGGCCTGGGCGCCAAGCGAATGGGTACTATCTGCAGTTATGCCCGCCACCAAACGCATGCCATTTTTTGCCCCACGTGGAGGAGAGCAAGACCTGTCCATCGGCACCGTTGCGGTCAACGTAGGCGTCGAAGCCCCGGAGCCAGTGGATGCCTGACCATTACCCGAATCTCAACCCTGAAAAGGCGTTGATCTGGCGCATCATTCACCGCGACAACCTGCCATGGGTTTTGCAGCACGGACTGCACTGTGGCAACGGCGCCCAGCGCGCGCCGAACTGGGTGAGCATCGGCAATCCGGAGTTGATCGACAAACGGGCCCGACACCGCGTGCCGGTGCCGCCCGGAGGTTTCTTGAACGACTACGTGCCGTTCTACTTCACGCCCTTCTCGGTGATGATGCGCAACATCCACACCGGCTGGGGCGGGGTGCCACAGCGACCCAACGACGAGATCATCATCCTGGTATCCAGCCTGCGCCATGTGGCACAGCAGGGTCTGCAGTTTCTGTTCACCGATATGCACGCCTATTACCGCTGGGCCAGGTACTACAACAATTTGGATGACCTGGACAAGGTGGACTGGCAGCTTCTGCAAGCGCGGAACTTCAAACGCGACGAGAACGACCCGGCCAAATTCGAGCGCTACCAGGCTGAGGCGCTGGTACACCAACACTGTCCGGTGTCAGGACTGATCGGGATTGTCTGCCACTCGGAAAAGGGCAAAATGTTGGCACAGGCGCGGGTTCAAGCTCAAGGGCTGAATCTGCCGGTCCATGCTCGCCCAGACTGGTATTTCTGATGCTCCATTTCACAACAGGTAATCTGCTGGAAGCCCGCGCGCAGGCGCTGGTGAACACAGTGAACACCGTGGGCGTGATGGGCAAGGGCATCGCGCTCATGTTCAAGGAGCGCTTTGACGACAACTACCGCCAATACGCCGCCGCCTGCAAGGCAGGGCAGGTACAGACCGGCCATATGTTCGTCACCGAACCGGCTGAGCTGGACGGTCCGCGCTGGATCGTGAATTTCCCCACCAAACAGCATTGGCGCTCCCCGTCCCGGCTGGAGTGGATCACCGAGGGCCTGCAAGACCTGCGCCGCTTCCTGATAGATCAACAGGTGCAGTCCATCGCCATTCCTCCGCTGGGCGCGGGCAATGGCGGGTTGGATTGGCCATTGGTCAAGACCGAGATCGAGCGCGTGCTGAGTGACTTGCCGGGTGTGGAGATCACGGTGTTCGAGCCCACCCAGCAGTACCAGAACGTGGCCAAGCGTGCAGGCGTGGAACAACTGACCCCGGCACGGGCGCTGATCGCCGAACTGGTGCGCCGCTACTGGGTGCTGGGCATGGAGTGCAGTCAGCTGGAGATTCAGAAGTTGGCCTGGTTTCTGGAACGTTCGGTTGAACGCCTCATGCCGGGCAACAAAGCACTCAACCTCCAGTTTGAGGCCAACAAGTTTGGGCCTTATGCGCCCAAGCTCAAACACCTGCTCAACAGCCTGGATGGCAGCTATCTGCGCAGCGAAAAGCGCATTGCCGACGCCACCCCGTTTGATGTCATCTGGTTTGACGACGAACGCAAGGAACTGGTGCAGGCCTATCTGCGCAGCGAAGCCAAGGCCTACGCGCAGGCGCTGGAAGACACCTCCTCCTTGATCGACGGGTTCGAGTCGCCCTTCGGCATGGAGCTGCTGGCCACCGTGGACTGGCTCCTGACCAAGGAAGGCGTGGCGCCCACGGTGGAGGCGGTACGCGAAGGGCTGACCCGATGGCCCGTGCCGGCTGCAGCGCAGCGCAAGACCGCGCTGTTTCATGACGATGCCATAGGCATCGCTCTCGAGCGACTGACTCACGCACCGCGCGTGGCCATGGCGGCCTGACGCGCACCAGCCGTCACTGGACGCTGATGCGCTTGTCCGTAGGCGTCGCGTCGAAGATCAGCGAGGACGGCCAGCGCGGCCAGCTGACACCCAGGCTGGCCTCGTTGGGATCGCCTTGGCGCGCGAACCTGCCGACGCTGCGCATCATCGCCTGGGACAAGGCCAGGCGACCGGGCTCGTTGGCCTTGGTGAAGGAGATGTTGGCGTACAGCGAGGGGCCGAAGTTGCCGAACACAAAGGGCAGGTCAAAGGCGTGCGCGGCGCCGTAGATGTCGTTGAAGGGCGCGGGCAGCTCGTCCCAGTCAAAGCGGTAATGCCACACGCCGGCCTGCTGCGACTTCAGCGCATTGAGCACATCGTCGCGCAAGGCCATGAACCAGATTCTGGAGAGTTCTTCGCTGCGCGCGTTGAAGCCGGTCTTGGGCACGTCCACCGGCAGGTACTGCGGTGGTATCCACTGCTCGACCGTGGTGGTGGGCGGCTGGTCGGGCTGGTAGCGGTGGGCCAGGGCAAAAACGGCCGCGTCGTCCAGCAGACGTCCGCTCACGCCGCCCAGGCTGGGGCGCAGCGCAAAGAAGCTGGGGAACAACTTGCCCTCGTCGCGGGTGTTGCCGGCCAGCACCGGCACCTTCACGTAGCGCCCGGCCTTGATGGCGGCAATGGGGTCGCTCGCGACGATCACGCCGTCGGGCATGACATTGGAGGCTGCCATGCCGCGTGGCGCCAAGCGGGTGCGCACCGTGGCCAGCAGTTCGTCGGCGGTTTTGCCGCGGAGGTAGTCTGCAAGCTGCTGGGGTGAGCGCGCGGCCATCCAGGCCTTGGCGGCGGCTTCGTCAGGCGCGGAACCATCACTCACCAACGATTCCGCCAGCAAGGCGTTGCCGCGTTCGGCCCACAGGGCATACGGTTGAATCACCGCGATGGACCCGGCGGGCATCGTGGCTGCCGTGGAAATGCCACCGCTCAAGGCGATGAGCCGATGGAACAAGGGCGTGGACCGCGCTGCGACCGTGGGCGATGTCAGCAAGGCATAGATGTTGACCGCGCCCGCGGATTCGCCCATCAGCGTCACCTGCCTGGGGTCACCCCCAAAACTCGCGATGTTGCGTTGGACGAACTCCAACGCCTTGAGGATGTCCAGCAAGGCGAAGTTGCCGGAGTCGTCGGCGGCGTTGCCCGTCTTGAGCGGCGCCAGGTTCAGGAAGCCGAAGATGCCCAACCGGTAGTTGACCGAGACCACCACGGCATCGGCCGTCTTGGCCAGCATGGCGCCGTCATAGACCGGGTCGGCCGTGTAGCCGGTGATGTTGCTACCACCGTAGACCCATACGATCACCGGGCGTGGTGTGCTGGAGGGTTTGGATGGCTGCCAGATGTTCAGGTAAAGGCAGTCTTCGGAGCCCACTGTCTTGCCCAGCGCGGCACCGATCGTGGCGTCGTAGCGGTTGTTCAGGCCGGGCCCGTACAGGCGCCCGGTCTGCACGCAGGCGTTGCCAAATTCCGTGGTGCGCCGCACCGATGCCCAGGGCTCAGGATCGGCCGGCGCCTTCCAGCGCAAAGGGCCCACCGGCGCTTGCGCGTAGGGCACGCCTTTCCAGCTGTACACGCCCTCCGATGCGGGATGCTCCGTACCCAGAACCATGCCGGCCGAGGTCGAACGCTGGGTGAGCGGCGCATCGCCGGCCTGATGGGCGCACCCCAGCGCCAGCATCACCGCGATGGCCGACGCTGCCCAGATCGCCCCGATCCCCCAGGTTCGCCCCTTGCGGCGCAACCCGGCTGCTTCTGCTTGTGCCTGTGTGTTGGTGTCGTGCATGTTGTCTCCTTAGCTCATGACTGCTTGCATGGATGGCTCGCGCGCCTCGGCGTCCTGGTGCGTCAGCGAGTCGGGTGTTTTCCAGGAGTGGCTTGGATCTGTGTGCAGGGGTCCTCGCTGCGTGTCATGCGCCGCAGGTGCCGGGCAAGTTCCAGGCGCACCTGGTCCGCACTTTCGGCGGTCCAGCTGCGCAAGCCCTGTCCGGCCTTCATGCCCAGATGGCCCTGGGCGATGAGTCTGTCCAGCAAAGGAGAAGGTTCGGCATCCGTCCTGAGCGCGGGGAACATGACCCGGTGCACGTCGCGAGTCAGCTCCAGGCCAACCAGGTCGGCGTTCTCCATGGGGCCGAGCACGGGGCCACGCAGGCCGAAGCTGTTCTTGACCACCAGGTCGATCGCTTCCGCGTCGCAGACCCCGTCTTCGACCAGGCCGATGGCTTCGCGCCACATGGCGTGCTGCAAGCGATTGCCGATGAACCCCGTCACGTCGCGGTGGACTTTGACGGGTCGCTTGCCCACCGCTTCCAGCCAGGCGTACATCTGCTCAAACACGTCCATGCGCGTGTGGGCCGTGCGGACCACTTCGACCAGCGGAACCAGATGCGGCGGATTCCACCAATGCGTGCCGACCAGGCGGCCACGCGGGTGCTCGCTCAGGCCGGCGCCGATGTCCGTGATAGGGATCACGGACGTGTTGCTCGCCAGGATGGCGTGTTCAGGCGCGGCTTCGGCCAGGTCCTGGAACAGCTGCTGCTTCAGCGCCAGACGCTCGGGCACCGCCTCGATGACCAGATCAGCGTGCGCAACCGCCTGTGCCAAGGCAACTTCCGTCGATACATTGCACAACACGCGCTCCGGGTCGGCACCGTCGTCGACGAGGTTCTGGCGCATCTTGTCCAGGGCACGGCCCAAGGCGGCAGCATCCGGGTCGCTCAGCACCACGGCATGCCCCTCGCGCGCGAACACCTGCCCGATGCCATGCCCCATGAGGCCGGCGCCGATGACGGTCACCTTGATTGCTCTGTCCATGGCTGTTTGTCCCTCGCGCCATTGAAAACCACGGCCTCCACACTGGGCGGCATCGGCCACCCCGCTAGAGGTCGTTCACGTACATGCGGTTCCAGGTCGGGCTCACGATCAGCTGGTTGATGCAGACCCCGGGCGGAAGCTCGGCGATGAAACGGATGGTCCGCCCCAGGTCGTCGGGCTGCAGCATGCGGCTGCGCTCCTGGGCGCTGGGCGGCACCGGGCGGGTGTCCAGGATGGGCGTGGCTACCTCGGCCGGGCAAATGCAGCAGGCGCGAATGCCGTGCACCCCGTCTTCCATGTTGATGGTTTCCGTCATGGCGGTGACGGCATGCTTGCTGCCGTTGTAGGCCGGCCCCGTGAGCTTGGGGTGGTGCACACCCGCCCAGGAGGAGACGTTGATCACCAGGCCGTTGCCGCGCGTGCGCATGGCCGGCAGCACGGCATGCGTGGTGTAGAAGATGCTGTCCAGGTTGGTGGCCAGCACCTGCCGCCAGCCCTCCGCCGACTGGTCGCGCCAGAAGCGCTTCGGCGTGTTGGTGCCGGCGCTGTTGAGCAGCAGGTCGATGCGCCCCGCGTGGCGCGCGAGGATGCGTGAGGCCGCCGCCGCGACGGCCTCGGCCTCGCTCACGTCCAGCGCCTCCACCTCGGCCCGGCCGCCTTGCGCGCGGATCGTCTGTGCGGCCGCCTCCAGCACGGCGACGCGGCGGCCCGAGAGCACAACCGTCGCGCCGGCGGCGGCCAAGGCTTGCGCGCCCGCCAGCCCGATGCCCGAGCCAGCGCCCGTGACCCAGGCGACCTGCCCTCGCAGCGCGCCGTTCATGATGCAAGCTCCCGCGCCTGCGGGCTGTGCGCGCCGCTCGCGGCGGCCACGCCTTTGTTCAGCTCGTGCTCGTACTGCTCCCAGCCCGATTGCGGCACGCGTTCGCCGCTGCGGTCCTGGACGTCCGCCAGACGCTCGCGCAGCAACTCGCCGACTTCGGCGCCCGCCTCGTCCGCGATGTGGATGCCCTGGGTCATCGTGATGTGGGCGGCCTCGAAGCTGCCCGCGCCGGCCAGCAGGATCATGCGGGTGGGCGCGTCCTCGGCCACCAGGGGCAACAAAGCCGGGCTGACCTGCTCGGGCGCGATCCTGGCCAGCACCGCGGGCGGAAGCACCCCATGGGTCATGCCGGTCGCGGCCGTCGGGGCCAGGCAATTGACGCGGATGTTGTGCTTCAGGCCTTCCAGGGCCAGCGTCTGCATCAGGCCGACCAGGGCCATCTTGGCGGCGCCGTAATTGGCCTGACCGAAGTTGCCATACAGGCCGGAGGACGAGGTGGTCATCACGACGCGCCCGTACTGCTGGGCCTGCATCTGCGCCCACACCGCCTTGGTGGCGTGGACCGCGCCCATGACATGCACCTCCAGCACCAGGCGGAAGTCGTCCAGCGGCATCTTGGCGAAGGTCTTGTCGCGCAGGATGCCGGCGTTGTTGACCAGGATGTCGACGCGGCCCCAGACCGTCATGGCGTGATCCGCCATGGCCTGCATGTCCTCGGCGCGGGTGACGTCGCCCAGGTGCAATTGGGCTTCACCGCCCGCGTTGCGGATGGCGTCCACCACGCCGCGCGCGGCCGCGCCGTTGTTGGCGCCCGCGATGTCGTTGACGATCACGCGCGCCCCGTGGCGCGCGAGTTCAAGCGCATGCGCGCGGCCCAGCCCGCCACCGGCTCCGGTGACGATGGCGACGCGGTTGTTCAGCAATTTTTTCATGATCAAGGTCTTGAGGAAATCGTGAGGAGATGGTGAGGTTCAGAAGTTGACGGCGTCTGCGCCCTTCAGGTTCAACATGGCGCGGGCCTCGGTGGGCGTCGCGATCTCCAGCGACAGCTCATCGAGGATGCGGCGGATCTTGCGCACCTGCTCGGCGCAGTTGCGGGCCAGCATTCCCTTGCCGAGGTAGAGGCTGTCTTCCAGGCCCACGCGCACATTGCCGCCCATGACGGCGGCCATGGTCAGCAGCGGCATCTGGTGGCGCCCCGCGCCCAGCACCGAGAAGCGATACCCGTCACGGCCAAACAGTCGATCGGCTGTGCTGCGCATGGTCACGAGGTTCTCCGGGTCGGCACCGAGCCCGCCCAGGATGCCGAAGATGCACTGCAGGAAGATGGGCCCCTCGATCAGGCCTTCGTCGCGGAAGTGGGCCAGGGTGTAGAGGTGCCCCACGTCGTAGCACTCGAATTCGAAACGGGTGCCACGCTCGCGGCCCAGCACCTGGAGGATGTGCTTGATGTCGGCGAAGGTGTTGCGGAAGATCAGGTCTTCCATGCCTTCCACATAAGGCTGCTCCCAGTCGTGCTGCCACTGCGTGATCTTGCGCGCGACGGGGTGGATGGAGAAATTCATCGAGCCCATGTTGAGCGAGCACATCTCGGGCGCTGCCTGCAGCGGGTAGGCCAGGCGTTCGGCCAGGGTCATGCGGGTGCTGCCCCCGGTGGTGATGTTGATGACGGCATCGGTGGCTGCCTTGATGCGGGGCACGAACTGGTCGAACACCGCCGGGTCCGGCGTGGGCCGGCCGTCGCGCGGGTCGCGCGCGTGCAGGTGCAGGATGGCGGCACCGGCCTCGGCCGCCTCGATGGCCTGGGTGGCGATCTGCTCGGGCGTGATCGCCAGGTGGGGCGACATGGTGGGCGTGTGCACCGAACCAGTCACGGCGCAGGAGATGATGACTTTGTCAGACATGGTGTTTCTCTTCAGACGGCCAGCCACTGCGAGAGCAGGGCTGGATCGGATTGCAGTTGGGCAGGTGTGCCCTCGAACACGATGCGGCCGTGGCCCATCACGCAGACGCGGTCCGAGACCTTGAGGGCGATGGCGAGCTTTTGCTCGACCAGCACGACGGAGACCCCTTGCGCGCGCATGTCTCGGATGCACTCGGCGACCTGGGCGACGATCATGGGCGCCAGGCCCTCGGTGGGTTCATCGATCAGGATGACGCGGGGGTTGCCCAGCAGCGAGCGGCAGATGGTGAGCATCTGCTGCTCGCCCCCCGACAGGCTGCCGGCGCGCGTGTGGCGCCGTTCCTTGAGACGCGGGAAGTAGTCGAACATCTGCTGCAGGGTCCAGCGGGGTGCGCCCGGTGAGGCGGGTTGTTCGCCCATGCGCAGGTTCTCGTCCACCGTGAGGTTGGCGAACACCTCGCGCTCCTCGGGCACATAGGCCAGGCCCGCGCGGCAGATGCGGTTGGGCTTGGTGCCCGCCAGTTCCTGCTCGGCCAGGCGCACGCTGCCAGCGCTGGGCTGCACCAGGCCCATCACGGCCTTGAGCGTGGTGGAACGGCCCGAGCCGTTGCGGCCCAGCAGGCTCAGCACCTCCCCGGCGCCGACGCTGAACGTGACGCCTTGCAGGATGTGGCTCTTGCCGTAATGGGCGTGCAGGTTCTCGACCTTCAGCAAGGTGCTCATGCCGTGACCTCCTCGCCCAGGTAGGCTTCACGCACGCCCTGGTGCTGGCGGATCTCGTCCGGCGTTCCGGTGGCGATGACCTGGCCGTAGACCAGCACGCTGATGCGGTCGGCCAGCTTGAACACCACGTCCATGTCGTGCTCGACGATGAGCAGGGCACGGCCCTCGGTGACTTCGCGGATCAGGCTCAAGGTGTAGTCGGTCTCTTCGCCGGACATGCCGGCCATGGGTTCGTCCAGCAGGATCAGCTGGGGGTCCGACGCCAGCGTCATCGCGATCTCCAACGAGCGCTGCTCGGAATAACTCAGTTCACCGGCCAGCGTGCCGGCCCGCGCCTGCAGGCGCACGCGCTCCAGCAACTGCTCCGTGGCTACGCGCAGGCCGGGCATGCGGTCCACACGGCGCCAGAAGGCGGTGGGCCAGGCTTGCTGACGCAGCACGGCCAGACGGAGGTTCTCGAACACCGAGAGCTTGGGAAAGATGTTGGTGATCTGGAACGACCGTGCCAGCCCCATGCGGTTGATGCGCTGCGGCGCCCAGGCCGTGATGTCTCGGCCTAAAAACGCGATGCGCCCCGCCGTGGGACTGAGGTTGCCCGAGATCAGATGGAACAGCGTGGACTTGCCCGCGCCATTGGGGCCGATCAGGGCGTGACGCTCGCCGGGTGCGAGGTCGAGGTCCACGCCCCGGATGATCGCGGTCTCGCCAAAGGATTTGCAGAGGCCTTGCAGTTGCAGGATGGGCGTGCTCATGATGTGCCCTCCTCCTTGGTGCGCAGACGCCGCTGCGCATAGACCAGCAGCATGCCGCCCAGCGCCAGCAAAGCCAGGGGGCAGGCCCACGTGACCACGCCCGTGGCCTCCCAGGCGCCGCCAAACATCGTGACCGGCGGCAGCGAGGAGGTCATGGCCGCCATGGCACGGTAATCGTGCGAGCACAGGCGCTGCAGCAGCTCGATCAGAAAAACAGCGCCCGCCGCCAGCAGCAGCACCGCCAACAACCAGACCAGCAGCAGCGGCAGGGCATGGGCCACCCCCAAGCGCCGAACCTGCCGGGCCGCCGCGCCGCCCAGGCCCACCAGGCCTTCGGGCATGAACATCATCACCAGCACGAACAGCACGCCCTGGTACAGCAGCCAGGCCTGGGTGGTGTCGGACACGGCGTAACCGAAGAAGGTCATCAAGGCCGCGCCCAAAGCCGGACCGAGGAAGACACCGACACCACCGATGTAGCTGTTGAGCACGACACTGGCCGAGACGCTGGCCTCGAAGACCACGTAATTCGCTGCTTCGTTGGCCAGCACCTGCAGCCCCCCCGCGATGCCGGAGAACAGGCCCGAGATCGCGAACGCCGACACGCCGAGCCGGTGCACGTCGTAGCCCAGGAAACGCAGGCGATGGCTGTTTTCGCGCAGCCCCAGCGTCAGCCGGCCGGCGGGCGTCAGGGTATGGAAGTACAGCAGCAACAGCGAGAGCAGCACCCAGCCCAGCGCCAGGTAATAGACCTGGGTGCTGGACCCGAAGTCCAGGCCCCAGGCCGGCATGCGCATGGCCGAGATGCCGGACTCGCCGCCGAACAGGCCCTTGAGCTGGGGCGCCAGCGCGTGGAGGATCTCGGCGATGGCGAGGGTGATCATGGCGAAAGCCGTGCCGCTGCGCTGCGTCGCGACCCAGCCCGCGACGACCCCGAAAGCGAATCCCGCCGCGGCACCGACCAGGGGCAGGAGCGGCGTCGGCAGCAGCCCGGTGCCACCCAGCGCGTTCATGCCATGGACGGTGGCGAAGGCACCGACACCGAAATACGCGGCATGCCCGAAGGAGAGCATGCCGGCACGGCCCGCCAACAGGCTGTAAGCGCTGGCGAACAGGGCGGCGATCAGCATCTGCACGGCGGCATTGATCAAGGCGGCCGACAGCAGGCTAGGCAGCATGGCGAGCAAGGCCACGCCGCCCAGCAAGAGGGAGGTAGAGGTACGCATGAAAAATCAGGTCTTGTCGCCCATCAAGCCCTGCGGCCGCAGCAGCAGGACGAGCAGCATCAACACAAAAGGCAGAGTGGCGGACAGGCTGGAGATCTTGAGCGTGAGCAGTCCGCCCACGCTGTGTGCCCAGTCCCGAGCGCCGACCAGGGCAAGCAGATCGGCCAGGCTGTGGTCGATGCCCACGGCCACCGAGGTGAGCACGCCGATCAGCAGCGAGGCCAGCATTGCCCCGCCGAGCGAGCCCAGCCCCCCCACGACCACGACGACAAATACCATGACGCCGATCTCGAGCGCCATGTTCGGACTGGTCGTGTAGAACGCCCCAGCCACGGCGCCCGCCAGGCCGGCCAGCGCCGCGCCCACGCCGAACACGCCCATGAAGACCAGTTGCACGTTGTGCCCCAGCGCCTCGACCATGCGGGGCTTGTAGATGGCCGAGCGCACGATGATGCCCACCCGGGTGCGCGTGAGCAGGAGGTAGAGCAGCGCGAACATGGCCAGGGCCACCCCGCCCATCAACAACCGGTACAGCGGGTACTGCTGCCCACTGAGCACGAAGGCGGGGCCGTCGAGCGCCGCGGGCACCTGGTAGTCCACCGGGAAGTTGCCGAACAGCAGCTTGATGCCCTCGGCAATGATGAAGGACAGGCCGAAGGTGAGCAGCAACTCATGGGCGTGGCCGTGGTGGTGGACACGCCGCAGGAAGAAGCGCTCCACCACCGCGCCGACACCACCGGCCAACAGGGTGGCCACCACGACCGCCGGGCCGAAGCCCATCAGCCCCTGCAAGGTGTAGGCAAAGTAGGCGCCGAGCATGTAGAACGATGCGTGGGCGAAGTTGAGCACCCCCATCATTCCGAAGATCAGCGTCAAGCCAGCCGACACCATGAAGAGCAACAGCCCATAGATCAGGCCATTGAGCAGCGCGAACAGCAAGGCTTCCATGGGTCAGGACGGGCGCTGCATCTTGCAGTTCGCTTGCACGGGCATGGCGGCTTCGTCGGCGCTGTAGACCTTCACGGGCTTGAAGCCCAGGTCCGTGTCGTCCACCTTGTAGCGCGCGTCCTTGCTGACGGTGGAAACCACCAGCGGCAGCAGGATCTGGTGGTCCTCGGCGCGCATGCGGGCTTCGCCCATGGGGGTCTTGATGCGGGCCGTCTCCATGGCGCGGGCAAAGGCGTTCACGTCCAGCTTTCCGCCCACCGGCTTGGTGCGCTTGAGCGCGTCGGCCACCATGTCGAGTCCGAACGCGGTCTGCGGTTCGACGAACACGGGGGCGTGCCCGGTCTTGGCCGTGTAGTCGGCCACGAAACGCGCGCCCTCGGCGCCTGCCGCTTCGGCGTTGAAGACATGGACGATGAAGTGGCCCTCGGCCGTGTCGCCCGCGTTGCGGATATTGCCCGGCTGGTCGAGGAACACCGTGCCGAAAGCCGCCTTGAGGCCGGCGGCCTTGGCGGCTTTCATCATCAGCAACAGGTCGTTGGACCAGTTGCCGGTCAGCACGGTCTGGGCACCCGAGGCGCTGATTTTGGCGATGTAGGGCGAAAAGTCCTGGATCTTGTTGACATCGTGCAAGGTCTTCTCGACCACCTGGTAACCACCGGCCGCCGCATTGGCCACGATGGCGCTCTCCATGTCCTGGCCCCAGGAGTAGTTCTGGTTGATCGCATAGACCTTGGTGCCCAGCGCCTTGGCCTGCTTCATGCCCTGCACCAGCACCTTGGTGCGGACCTGGGCATTGCCCGTGAGGCGGAAGTGGTGGAAGTTGCACTTTTCGCCGGTCAGCTCCAGCGCCTCGGCGCCGACGTTGATGTAGACGATTTCCTTGCCCGGATTGCGCAGGTTGTGCTTGCGCACGTCTTCGGTGATCTGCCCGCCGATGGCCGATGAGGCGCCCTGCACCACGATCTGCACGCCATCGGCGATGGCCGCCTTGAGCTTGTCGGACGCGCCGGCCGGCCCGCCCTGGTTGTCGTACTCGACCAGCTGCACGGGCTCGCCGTTCCAGCCGCCGGCGGCGTTCATCTTGTCGATGGCGTAGCGCACGCCGGCCCGGAAGGTCTGGCCGGTCGACGCCTGCGGACCCGAGAGGGTTTCCAGCACGGCGATCTTGACCGGGTCCGCGTGGGCGGCACAGGCCAGCAGCAGCGCCGCGGGCACTGCAATGAAGCGATGCATGTTCATGGTCTGTCTCCTTTTGTTGTGAAGCGAGGGGGGTTAGAGGTACTCAACGTTGCCGTCCACGCTGATGACCTGACCGGTCAGGTTGCGTGCGCCCGGCGAACACAGGAACAGCGCCGTCGCGGCCACGTCATCGGCGGTCACCATGCGGCGCAGGGAAATCTTGTCGAGGTACTGCTGGCGCATCGCCTCGACGCTGATGCCGAGGGTCGACGCGCGCGCGGCGATCACGCCGTCCATGCGCGCGCCTTCGACCACACCCGGCAGGATGGCGTTGACGCGGATGTCCTGCGGACCAAGCTCGATGGCGAGCGACTTGGTCAGACCGACCACCGCCCACTTGCTCGCCGCATACGGGGTGCGAAAGGCATAGCCCAGGCGCCCCGCGACCGATCCCATGGCGATCAGGCAGGGTGCGTTGCGGGAGGCCTTGAGCAGCGGCACCGCGCGGCGCGCGAAATGGAACTGGCCGTCGAGGTTGACCGCCAGGGTGCGCTCCCAGGCGGCCGCGTCGATGTCCTCGATGGCGCCGGTCGGGCCCGCGATGCCCGCGTTGTTGACCAGCACGTCCAGGCCACCGAGCTGGCTGCGCACGCCCTCGAACACCGCGTCCACGTCGGCCGCGACCGAGGCATCGGCCGTGGTGCCGGTGATGCCCGGCATCTCGGTCGCCAGGCGGTCCAGCGCCAGGCGGTCCACGTCGCAGACGTGCACACGCGCGCCGGCAGCGTGAAAGGCGCGCGCGATCGCGGCGCCTATGCCGTTGGCGCCGGCGGTGATCAGCACGCGCAAGCCAGGAACGGGGCGTAGGGTGTCATGCAAAGCCATGGGGGAGGGCGTTCGAAAAGTTGCCAGAAAGTGGCTTGAGTCTCCACAATCTCTTCCCGGCAAGCCATGTGCGTGGCACACATAAACTGCCGGTGTTTTATGGCAGCTGACACCATAAAAACCGGCTCAATGCGGGTTCCTACCCATCCATCCCCATCCCCTTCCAGACGGAGAACGCTCTTGGATTCCAACCAACAGATCGCAGGCACCCTGCTGGGCCTGCTGCATCAAGGGGCCCCCGCGGAGGACTTCGCCCAGCAACTGGCGGCCGTAGAGGCCCTGCCATCGAGCCACGCGGACAAGGCCGGCCTGGTCGAGACCGTGCGCCAGGCGATGGCGGTGCGCAACCGCCTGGAAATGCTCCAGCAACGCGAGCAGGGCATGGTCGCGGTGATGGAATCGGCGCAGGATCTTTCCGAACGGCTTGAACTGTCAGACCTGCTGACGACCCTCGTGAAACGGACGCGTCATCTGCTCGGCGCCGACATGGCCTGGATTTCCGAGCTGGACGAAGCACGCGGCGTGTTCCAGGCCCTCGCGGCGGACGGCGGCCTCACCCGCGGCTCCACGGCCATGCGGATACGCAGCGACCGGGGCACGGCCAGCATCGTCATGGCCACGCGCATGCCCTTCACCACGCCGGACTACCTGCATGACACCCGTTTCACGCACGACCCGAAGTTCGACGACATCTTCCGCGCCGAGGGCATCAGCGCCCTGGTGGGCGTGCCCCTGATCTGGCAGGACGAGGTGATCGGCCTGCTCTTTGCCGCCGACCGGTATGCCCGGGTCCACACGACACAGAACATCGCCATCCTGCGCACCCTGGCCACGCACGGGGCCGTGGCATTGCGGAACGCGCGCGACTTCGAACGCATCCATGCCGCGTTGGGCAAGGCCGACGAGGCCCGGGCGGAGCTGGAACGGCACGCGCGCAATGTCCAGGCGGCGGCGGACGCGCACGAGCAGATCACCGCCTTGCTGGCGCGCGGCGCTTCCCTCTCGGCCCTGTGCCAGACGGTGGCCGAGCTGCTCGGCGGCAGCCTGCTCGTCCTGGACGAAGCCGCGCAGGTCATCAGCCGGGGCACGGCCACGGGCTACGCCGGCAGCGCGGCGCAGCGCTACCAGGCGCATGGCGAGCACAGCGCCGAGCTGGCCAGTGCGCTGCGCCAGGCCCGCGTGACCGGGCGCTCCGTGCAAGCTTATGAAGTCGATGGCGAGCTCTGCCGTGTCATGCCGGTCATCGGCGGGGAGGATGCCCTGGGAACGCTGGCGCTTTTCCATCGGCGCCGGCTGGAAGACATCGCGGAGCGCACCTTCGAGCGCTGCTCCAGCGTGATCGGCATCGTCCTGCTCTCGCAGGAGCGCCAGGCCGCCAGCAACAGCCGCGAGATGTCCGAACTGATGCGCGCCCTGATTTCGCCCCGGCAAGGCGAGATCGCGGTTTTGCGGGACCGGTCCGAGCGTTTCAGCGTGGATCTGGACCAGCCCCTGGTCCTGGTGCTGGCCGAACTGGACGGCCCGAGCACCAGCTACGCGGTGCGGCGATTGCTGCAGGTCGGCAGCCTCGGGCCCTGCCTGATCGACGAGATCGACGGCGTGCTGGTCATTCTTTGCGGCGCCACCCGCGCCCCCGAGGTGCAGCAGGCGCTGTCCACCTGGGCGCGGCGCGAGGCCGGCGCGGTTCATCGCGGCGTGCTTTCGCGCCCCATCAGCTCGCCGGCCGAATTGCCGGCACTGCACGCCACGCTCAAGCGCGCCCTCGGCGTGCTCAAGCGCCTGGGCGTGAACGAGCGACTGGTCGGTCAGAACGAACTGGCTCTTTATTCGACGCTGTTCGAGACCCACGATGCCACCAGCCTCGGGCAGTTTCTCGAGGCCAGCATCGGTCCGCTGCTGGCGCATGACCGCAAACGCGGCACGGACCTGGGGGCCACCTTGCTCTGCTATTTCGACTGCCATCAGAACGCCAAGACCACGGCGCAGCAGCTCGGCATCCACGTCAACACCGTGCGCCAGCGGCTGGCGACCGTCGAGCACCTGCTGGGTCCTTGGGAGCAGGCCGCGCGCGCGCTCGAGGTCCACATCGCGCTGCGCCTCTGGCGCCTGAGGGGCTGAACGCGCCAGTGACCCCTTGCCTTGGGGCCGTGGCAAACTCCCTACCCATCATGGTTCGCAGCGACGAAGAACAGAAGCAGGCCCTGCGCTCGACCTGGATCAGCGTCTGGGTGAATCTGGGCTTGTCGCTGGCACAGGTGTGGATCGGCATCGTGGCGCGTTCGCAGGCGCTGATCGCCGACGGCCTGCATTCCCTGTCCGATCTGGTGAGCGATGTGCTGGTGCTGGTGGCGGCCCGCCATGCGCAGGACCAGGCGGACGAAACCCATGCCTACGGCCACGCGCGCTTCGAGACGGCGGCCACGCTGGCCATCGGCCTGCTGCTGATCGGCACGGGCGGCGGGTTGCTGTGGTCGGCGGCGGCCAGGTTGAACGCGCTGGCGCACGGCGAGGGGCCGGGCGCGGTGGCGCCCATGGCACTGCTCACCGCGCTGCTGACGCTGGCGGCCAAGGAAGTGCTGTTCCGCTACATGCGGCGCGTGGGCGAACGCCTGCACAGCGCGATGTTGCTGGCCAATGCCTGGCACGCGCGCTCGGACGCGGTGTCGTCCCTGGTGGTGGCGGTGGGCATCGCGGCCAATCTGATGGGCTGGCACAGCATGGACACGCTGGCCGCCTGCGTGGTGGGGCTGATGATCATCAAAACAGGCTGGGGTTTCTCGGCCGAAGCCTTCCGCGACCTGACCGACCACGCGCTGGCCCCCGAGGAAATCACCCGCATCGCGCAGACCATGCGCGCCGTGCCCGGCGTGCGCGGGCTGAACCACTTGCGCACGCGCCGCATGGGCGACTGGGCCGTGATCGACGTGCGGGTGCAGGTGGAGCCCGGCATGACGGTGCTCGAAGGCAACGGCATTGCCGAAGCAGTGACCACCCGCGTCAAGGCCGCGCACCGCGTGGCCGAATGCCTGGTGGTGGTGGAACCCCTGCCGGCCACCGGCCCCGTTCACTCTCGCGAACGCGATCCCCAGGCCTAACATGACCATGAACATTGCCCCGAAAACCCCACGCCCCGCCACGCTGGCCGAGATGCAGGCCCACTACGGCGAGAAATACCGCTGGCGCCTGCTGCTGGCCGTGATGATCGGGACGATGGCATCCATCATGTCGTCCACCATCATCAACGTGGCGATTCCCGACCTGAGCCACCACTTCCATCTGGGCCAGGAGCGCGCGCAATGGGCCAGCTCGGGCTTCATGATCGCCACCACGGTGTCCATGCTCTGCACACCCTGGCTGCTCTCGGCCTTCGGTTACCGCCGCACCTACGTGGTCACCATGCTGATGCTGTTGGGCGGTGGCGTGGTGGGGGGGTTCGCCGACAACTTCGAGCTGGTGCTGGCCGCGCGCGTGGTGGAAGGCATCGCGGCCGGCGTGGTGCTGCCGATTCCGCCCATCATCATCATGCGTGCCTTCGCCCCGCACGAACGCGGACGGGCGGGTGGCATCTTCGGCATGGGCGTGGTGCTGGCGCCGGCCATCGGCCCCAGCATCGGCGGCCTGCTGGTGAGCCTGCTGGGCTGGCGCTCCATCTTCTTCATGGTCGTGCCCTTCTGCCTGGCCGCGCTCTGGCTGGCCTACCGCTACGTGCCGGTCTCCGCGCCCGGCGGCGTGGCGCCGGATCGGCAAGGCAACCGGCTGGACTGGCTGGGCCTGCTGCTGTCCGGCGCGGGCACGGTGGCACTGATCAACGGCATGGTGGCGCTGCATGGCGGGCCGGCTGGGCCATACGCCTGGCCGCTGCTGACCCTGGCCGTGGTCTGCCTGGCTGCCTTCTGGATCTGGCAACGCCGGCAAGTGGCGGGCCCGACTGGCGCTGGAGAAGGCGCGCGCGCGGGTGGCGGCCAGCCCCTGATGCACCCAGCGCTGTTCAACTCGCGCTCCTTCGCGGCGGGCAGCCTGGTGGCCTTCATCTACGGCACGGCGCTGTTCGGCTCCACCTACCTGTTGCCGCTCTACATCCAGATGGCGCAGGGTCTGTCGGCCGCGCATGTGGGCACCATCATGCTGCCCGCCGGGCTGGTGCTGGCGGTGACCATCCCGCTGGCGGGGCGCCTGTCCGACCGTTTCCCCATCCGCGTGCTGATCTGCATCGGCCTGGCCCTGCTGGCCGCGTCCTTCGCGCTGATGCTCACCTTGGGCCTGGGGGCGGCCATCTTTTGGCTGGTGATCTGGTCCGTGCTGGGGCGCATCGGCCTGGGTTTTGTCCTGCCCTCGCTGAACAACGGCGCCATGGGGGGGCTGGAGCCCAAGCTGATCTCGCAAGCGTCCAGCGCCATCAACTTCATCCGCATGCTGGGCGGCTCCATCGGTGTCAGCCTGTGCGGCATCGTGCTGGAATGGCGCATCGCCGCGCATGGCGACAACCTCAAGCAAACGGCCAGCAGCCCGGCGCGGCTGGCCGCCTTTGACGAGGTGTTTCTGATGCTGGCCCTGCTCTGCGCGCTGGCCATGGTGGCGGCCTGGCGCATGCAGGGCACACCCCGCCCAGGCGCGCCCACGACCAGACCGAACTGAAGCACGCAGGGGGCAGGGCGCCGCCGGCGCCCGATGCACGGCAGTGCCGGCAGGCGACAATCCAGCCATGTGCCAGTTACTCGGTATGAATTGCATCGCGCCGACGGATGTGATGTTCAGCTTCAGCGGCTTCGCCGAGCGTGGCGGGCGCACCGACCACCACAAGGACGGTTGGGGCATCGCCTTCTTCGAGGACAAGGGCGTGCGCCATTTCGTGGACCATCAGGCCGCGGCCGAATCACCCGTGGCCGAGCTGATCCGGCGTTACCCCATCAAGAGCCGCAATGTCATCGCCCACATCCGCAAGGCCACCCAGGGCGCGGTGACGCTGCAGAACTGCCACCCCTTCGTGCGTGAACTCTGGGGCCGTTATTGGGTGTTCGCCCACAACGGGGACCTGAAGGACTACGCGCCGCGCCTGCACGGGGGTTTTCGCCCCGTGGGCGACACCGACAGCGAGCGCGCCTTCTGCTGGCTGATGCAGGAACTGGCCAAGGCGCACGCCACCGTGCCCAGCGTGGCCGACCTGACCCTGACCCTGGGCGAGCTGGTGCCGCGCATCGCGCGCCATGGCGTCTTCAACTTTCTGTTCAGCAACGGCGAGGCGCTGTGGGCGCATGCCTCGACGAACCTCTGCTACGCGCAACGCCAGCATCCCTTCGGGCGCGTAACCCTGCGCGACGAAGACCTGAGCCTGAACCTGGCCGAGCTGACCACGCCCACCGACCGGGTGGCCGTGGTCGCCACCACCCCGCTGACGCAGGACGAAACCTGGATACCCCTGGCCCCAGGCGAGCTGAAAGTGTTCGTGGACGGCGCGCCCCGGAGAAGCCGGCCGTTTTCGCTTCCATAATCCACTCCCATGGCTACACCACAAGAATCCGAACCGGACTCCGGATTCCACGACTCCCTGCCCACGCTGCCGAGCTGGCATGAAGGCGCGCAACAGCGCTTGGTGCGCGCCAATGGGCGCTTCATGCTGTCGCACCCGGCCCATCTGCTGGCGCTGGGCCTGGGCTCGGGCCTGTCGCCCAAGGCACCGGGCACGGTGGGCACGCTGTGGGCCTGGGCGGCCTTTCTGGTGCTGCAACCCTGGATGAACGACGCGCGCTGGGCGCTGCTGCTGGCCATTGCCCTGCCCCTGGCCTGGTGGGCGGGGGCGCTGACCGCCAAGCACCTGCACAACAGCGACCCGCGCTGCGTGGTCATCGACGAGATCGTGGCCTTCTGGCTGGTGCTGTGGCTGCTCATGCCGGCCAACATCTGGGAGCAACTGGCGGCCTTTGCCCTGTTCCGCTACTTCGACGCGGCCAAGCCCGGCCCGGTGGGCTGGGCCGACCGTCTGTACGAGCATCTCAAGCCCGCGCGGGCGCGCTGGGGCTGGACCAAGGTCGGCTGGGGCATTCTGCTCGATGACCTGGTGGCCGCGCTCTGCACGCTGATGGTGCTGGCACTCTGGCGCAGCCTATGAAGCACCCCCAGGCTCCGCGCCCTTCGGTCGCTGCGCCACCCCCCTCAAGGGGGCAACGCTGGCGGCACGGCAAAGCCGGTTCCGCGGCGTTCCCCGCTTAAGCCCATGCAAGCATCCGCTTCCGCCTTCGTTCAGCACATCGCGGCGCAGCTGCAGGCCCGCGGCTGGATGTTGGCCACGGCGGAGAGCTGCACGGGCGGTCTGGTGGCCGCGGCCTGCACGGACCTGGCGGGCTCGAGTGCCTGGTTTGAGCGTGGCTTCGTGACCTACTCCAACACCGCCAAGACCGAGCTGCTGGGCGTGGACGCCGTGCTGATCGAGACCCACGGCGCTGTCAGCGAGCCGGTGGCCCGGGCCATGGCCGCGGGCGCGCTGGCCCGCTCCGCCGCGCAGTTGTCTGTCGCCATCACCGGCATCGCCGGGCCCACGGGCGGCAGCGCCGACAAGCCTGTGGGCACGGTCTGGTTCAGCTGGGGCGCGCGGGTCGGTGCCGACACGCCCCTGCTGCTGCGCGCCGAGCGGCTGCTGTTGCCCGGCGACCGCGCCGCCGTGCGCGCGGCCGCCACCGAACATGCCTTGCGCGGCCTGCTCGCCACGCTGGCTGGGCTGACCTGAGAACAACAACACCTCGCGCAAGGAGACTCCCATGCGCCACGCGTTCAACGAACATATCCGCCTGCTGCTGCGCCACGCCGCGTTGGGCCTGAGCCTGCTGGCCTTGCTGATCGGGCTGGCACTGTGCGCGCGGGACTGGGCGGCCTTCATGGAGTTCAGCGCCGACACCGCAGGCAGCGCTGGCCTGGGCAGCGGATCGACGGCGGTGCCACTGCTGCAGGTGCTGGGCCTGCTGGGCTGGCCGCTGTGGCTGGCGCTGGTGGGCGGGGTGCTGTCGGCCATTGGCCTGCGCGACCTGGTGCAGACGCGCCACGCGGTGCTGCGCAACTACCCGCTGCTGGGGCATCTGCGCTTCCTGCTGGAGTTCATCCGGCCGGAGATCCGGCAGTACTTCATCGAGGGCGAGAACGAGGCCGCGCCGTTCTCGCGCGCGCAGCGCTCCCTGGTCTACCAGCGTGCCAAGGGCGTGCCAGACAACCGGCCCTTCGGCACGCTGCTGGACGTGTCGCGCAACGGGCACGAGTGGATCAACCACTCCATGGCACCCACGCGCATCGACGGCCAGGACTTCCGCGTGCTCATCGGTGAAGGCCGCAAGCGCCCCTACAACGCCAGCGTCTACAACATCTCGGCCATGAGCTTTGGCTCGCTCTCGGCCAACGCCATCCTGGCGCTCAACGCGGGCGCCAAGCGCGGTGGCTTCGCACACGACACGGGCGAGGGCTCCATTTCCGCCCACCACAGGGTGCACGGCGGCGACCTGATCTGGCAGATTGCATCGGGCTACTTCGGCTGCCGCCACCCCGACGGCCGCTTTGACCCGCAGAGCTTCGCGGCCCAGGCGCGCGACCCGCAGGTCAAGCTCATCGAGGTCAAGCTCAGCCAGGGTGCCAAGCCCGGCCACGGCGGCATCCTGCCGGCGGCCAAGGTGACGGCGGAAATCGCCGCCGCGCGTGGCGTGCCCCAAGACCAAGCCTGCATTTCACCGCCCGCGCACAGCGCGTTTTCCTCACCGTTGGGCTTGCTGCAGTTCATTGAGCAACTGCGTGAGCTTTCGGGTGGCAAGCCCGTGGGCTTCAAGTTCTGCGTGGGCCATCCCTGGGAGTGGTTCGGTATCGTCAAGGCCATGCTGGAGTCGGGCATCCTGCCGGACTTCATCGTCGTCGACGGCGCCGAGGGCGGCACGGGCGCCTCGCCGCTGGAGTTCTCCGACCACGTGGGCGCGCCGCTGCAGGAGGGCCTGCTGCTGGTGCACAACACGCTCAAGGGCGCGGGGCTGCGCGGGCGCATCCGCGTCGGCGCGGCGGGCAAGGTGGTCAGCGCCTTCGACATCGCACGCACCCTGGCCATGGGCGCGGACTGGTGCAACGCGGCACGTGGTTTCATGTTCGCGCTGGGTTGCATCCAGGCGCAGGCCTGCCACACCGGCCACTGCCCCACGGGCGTGACCACGCAGGACCCGCTGCGCCAACGCGCCCTGGTGGTGCCGGACAAGGCCGAGCGGGTCTACCGCTTCCACCACAACACGATGCACGCGCTCAAGGAGCTGGTGCAGGCCGCCGGGCTGCGGCACCCGAACGAAATCACGGCCCACCACATCGTGCGCCGCGTCAATGAAAACGACGTGCGACTGCTGTCCAACCTGGTCACCCAGCTGGAGGAGGGCGCGCTGCTGGACCCGGTCCGGCTCGACCGGCTGCACAACGTCTACCGCTACTACTGGCCCCGGGCCCGGTCGGACCGCTTCACGCTCTGACCCCCTTGGCGGCGAAGTCGCCACAGCCCAGGCCGGTGTACGGGGCCGGCGACCAAGCGGTGGTGATTCCTCCATTCATCCGTGGTGGCCACACACAGCAGGTGCCCCCTCGGGCCAGGCGATTTCGGTGTCTAATTTCGTCCGTGCCCGACTTGCTACCCAGGACGGGCGCAGCGTTGTCCGACCTTGCGGCCCACCCGGCCGCGCCCCTGTTGCTTATCCCGCAGCTGCCCCAGGCTCACACGAACCCGCCATGAAAATCGACCCCGCGCAAAGCGCCCCTGAAAGTGCCCTGCCCAGCGCCGCCCCCAGCCCCGTGCAGGCCGTGCCTCACACCTGGCTGGAAGACGCCATCGCCCTGACCACGGGCGTGCTCTTCGTGGCCCTCGGCCTGGTGATGTTCAAGCATGCCGGCATCCTGATCGGCGGCGTGGCCGGCCTGGCCTTCCTGGCCAGCTATGCCTTCGGCTGGAACCTCGGCCTGTGCTTCTTCCTCTTCAGCCTGCCTTTTTTCTGGTTGTCCTGGAGGCAGCTCGGCACCGAATTCACACTCAAGAGCCTGGGCTCGGTGGCGGCGGTGTCCATCTTCACGGCGCTGGCGCCCAAGGTGCTGCAGTTCGACCAGGTCAACCCCTGGCTGGCCGCCGTGTTGGGCGGTCTGCTGATCGGCTTCGGCCTGCTGGCCCTGCTGCGCCACCACGCCAGCGTGGGCGGCGTCAACATCCTGGCCCAGTGGGCGCAGCAAAAGCGCGGCTACTCGGCCGGCAAGGTGCAGCTCGCGGTGGACCTGCCCATCGTGCTGCTGGCTTTCCTGGTCGTCACGCCTGAGCGCGTGTTGCAGTCCGTGCTGGGCGCGCTGGCGCTGGGGGCGTTTCTGGCGCTGAACCACAAACCCGGGCGATACCTGGGCGTGTGAGGGTTCGCGTGCGGCGGCGGCTCAGCGCCGGCCCATCGCGGCGTCGACCTCAGCCAAACACTGTTCGAGCCGGGGTGTGGCGAAGTCCAGCAGCGCACGCAACTTCAGCGGGATCAGCCGCTTGCTGGGATAGACCAGGCTCACGGGCAGCGGTTCGCTGTCATGCGCCGTCAGCACCGGCACCCGCCGTCCGGCCGCGACATGCGGCGCCACCTGGTAACTGGTGGCCTGCACCAGGCCCAGACCGGCGATTGCGGCCTGCAAGGCCGACTCCGGTGTGCTCGTGGACACGCGCACATGCACCGGCAGCTGCTGCTCCGTGACCTTGTCCCCTTGACGCACGGAGAACGTCCAGGTCTTGGAGACCCCCAGCCCCGTCCAACTGATGCAGTCATGCCCTGCCAGCGCTGACAGATCCAGCGGCGTGCCACGCGCCTGCAGGTAGGCGGGCGCGGCGCAGACGACGACGCGGATGGCGCCCAGTTCACGCGCCACCAGACTGCTGTCGCCCAGGGTACCAATGCGCAACGCGCAGTCCACATGCTCCTCCACCAGCGGCAGCACCCGGTCGACCAGTTGCAGATGGACATTGACCTGCGCATACGCACGCAGGAATTCGTGCACCACCGGCTGCAGATGCTGCTGGCCGAAGCCCAGCGGCGCCGTGATGACCAGGTCGCCCTTGGGCTCGCGGTATTCGCCGCTCACCTCCTCGTCGGCGTCCCGCATGGCGTCGAGCACGCGGCTGCAGGTTTCGAAGTAGCGCTTGCCACCGTCGGTCAACGCCACGTGTCTTGTGGTGCGGACCAGGAGCCTCACCCCCAGCGCCTCTTCGAGCAGGGCCACTTTGCGGCTGACATTGGCCACCGGCATGCCCAGGGCACGGCTGGCGGCCGAGAAGCCGCCGCTGCGGGCCACCGCCACGAAGGCGGTGATGGCGTCGAATCGGTCCATATCTTTCCAGTTTCTGAGAAAGTGATTCCTGATCCAAACAGATTATCAAACCCGGCGATATGAAAAACAATGCTGCCAACGCCCAGCCCCTGCTGGACGCCCCCAAGAGATCGCCATGAGCAACGCTTACGCGAACATCACTTTCACCCCGGCCGTGCGCGCGGCCCAGGCCCGCGACGGCAGCCGCGCGCAGTACGCACGGGCCTTCGAGTCCGGCGGCGAGCTGGACCATGCCGAACTCGGGCCGCAGGAAGCCGCGTTCATTCAGGCCCAGCGCAGCTTTTACATGGCCACCGTGTCGGAAACGGGCTGGCCCTATGTGCAGCATCGGGGTGGCCAACCGGGCTTCCTGCGCGTCGTCGACGCCCGGACGCTGGCGTTCACGGACGTGCCGGGCAACCGGCAGTTCATCAGCGTGGGCAACCTCGCGCACAACGATCGTGTAGCCCTGATCCTGATGGATTACACGCGCCGTCGGCGCCTCAAACTCCTGGGCCGACTGAGCGTGCAGGAATCCACGGACGTGGAACACCCGGGGCGCGAGATGACGATCCGCGTCGAGGCCTATGACTGGAACTGCCCGCAACACATCCCGCTGCGCTTCGAAGCCGAGGACGTGCAGCGCGCGCTCGAAGAACGCGACCAGCGCATCGCGCAGTTGGAAGCCCAGCTCGCCCAAGTTGCTTCCCAGCCTGGCGTCTGAGTTCAGCGGGCCCGCCACGGCGCGGGCAGCGGCACCGCCCGCCCTGATCTACGATCACACCGGTCGTACCCCGGCGCCGTGCTGAGGCCGCTTGAAAATCCCCCACGCGGGACCATGTGGAGAGACCCCGCCCCACCCCGAAAGGAACTGGAATCCCAATGACGTACACCAAATCACCCGAAGCGATCGCCCGTCTGACCCCCGAGCAATTTCGGGTGACGCAGCAAAACGGAACGGAATACGCCGGCACCGGTGAATACCTGGACAACCACGCGCCGGGCATCTATGTCGACATCGTCTCGGGCGAGCCCTTGTTCGCGTCCTCGGACAAGTTCGAATCGGGTTGCGGCTGGCCGAGCTTCACCAAGCCCATCGTGCCGGCGTACGTGCACGAGCTGCGCGACGTCAGCCACGGCATGGTGCGCACCGAGGTGCGTTCGGCGCATGGCGACAGCCACCTCGGACATGTCTTCCCCGACGGCCCGCCGGACCGGGGCGGGCTGCGATACTGCATCAATTCGGCCTCCTTGCGTTTTGTCCACCGCGACGACATGCAAGCCCAGGGCTATGGAGAATACCTGAACCAAGTTGAGGAGATCTGAGATGGCGACTGAACGCGCGGTGCTGGCAGGCGGCTGCTTCTGGGGCATGCAAGACCTGATCCGCAAGATGCCCGGTGTGGTGTCGACCCGGGTGGGTTATTCGGGTGGCGATGTGCCGAATGCGACCTACCGCAACCACGGCACCCATGCCGAGGCGATCGAGATCGTCTTCGACCCGGCCGTGATGAGCTACAGGCGCTTGCTGGAGTTCTTCTTCCAGATCCACGACCCCACCACGCCCAACCGGCAGGGCAACGACCGCGGCACGTCGTACCGCTCGGCGATCTATTTCACCTCGGAATCCCAGCGGCGTGTAGCGATCGACACCATCCAGGACGTCGAGGCCTCCGGCCTCTGGCCAGGCAAGGTGGTGACGGAAGTCGAGGCCGTGGGCGACTTCTGGGAAGCGGAACCGGAACACCAGGACTACCTGGAGAAGCACCCGGGGGGTTACACCTGCCACTATGCGCGGCCGGGCTGGGTGTTGCCGCGGCGGGCAGCAAGCTGAGAGGCGTCTGAACGGGCCTCAGTTTGAAGGCTCGAAGGTGTCTATTGGACTCGGGGCGATTCCTTCTGCGCTCTGTACGGCGTGTGAAGGTGATAGCCGCTGCCCACGAAAGCCACGAGGAACTGGGTAAAGCCAGCCTCATGATCACCAAGCACGGCGTGCGTTTCTCCTTGAGCCTCTGCTCCAAGCAGGCCAAGGGCGTCACCGGCGTGCAAGGCACCGTGCGCGCCGAACCCATGATCATCACCCAGGGCAAGGAGAAGTTCACCCTGCACTTTGATTGCAAGCCCTGCGAAATGCACGTCGTGGGCAAGATCAAACCCTCGGTGATCAAGCAGCAGGCGCGGGAAGTACCGTTGACGTTTGATCGGAAGAGGCCGGGGGTTTCTGTTTAGCTACGCTGACCACGCCAGGGCTTCCGAATTTTTGATTCCCAAGGCGATTCACCTATGGCCTGATCCGCGCACTATTGACCACATCAAGCAATGCCTCTAGCTCCAGTCCATACTCATTAGGCTCAAAGTTGGGCAATATTCCTTTCATCATAAATTCATCATTTATCAGCGCGCAAAGTTCATCAATAGTAGCCATGGACAACCGCTCACCCGCAAGTTCACCGATGATGTTGTGAGAATTCATTGCGCCTTTCAGGTACAAAGACTTCACAATTGCCTCTTGTCTCTCTGTGAGTTCAATTTTCATTTTCGGGTCCCCGCAGAACTAGTCGCCCAATTAGTTACGACATTCCCCTCTGAGTTAACAACCACGGTTGCGTTCTGGCCTATGTATCTAAATGTCGGACCATACTTGCTCGGCACGTACTGGATACCCACAGGGTTGGCGAAGGCATCATTGATAGCAGATTGACTAACTCCGATTCCGCCGTCGCGGCCATTAATTTGTGAAACCGCGTGGGCCGAATAACTCGTAATCGTTGTAGGCGCTCTGGCGCCAGCCGCTTGCTCTGCAGACAGTTGCATATTGAGGCGTGCACCAGTAACCGAGTTTGCTGCTCCACCTGCAGTAGTCCCCCCAGTTAACCCTGTTCCTTCTGTGCCCGCCGACGTACGACTCCCCGTAGTCGTCGGCAACGCCTGCCCAGCAGCCGCGCCCATCCCTCTCGTAGGTGTGGTGACGGAACCTCCCTCATTGGGCAAGCCCGTCATTGCGGCCTCACCCATTGCACCAAGCACACGATTACCCAATTGGCTTCCATCACCAGGGGTAGCATTACCAGAGGTATAGACGGTCTGCGCAATACCAAGGTTCGCCGAACTGACTGCGAGAACCTCCTGAGCTGTTCCAACTTGATTCTTCAAGCCCTGCCCTGCGTTCAACAGCTGTTGAACCTGTTGAGGCGTTGCGTTGACTAGATTGGCATCATGCGCGGCGTCGTTGTAAGCAACGTATGCACCACTCACGTTGGGAACAATGCCCGTGACATTTCGACTGCTGATATGACTATAGAGGTCAGCTGTCTGTGGTAGCGATGCGGCGTTAGTGGTGTGGTCGTTGAATGCACTGGTTCCCCGTGCATCAAAGAGCGTTCCACCACCCACATTTTTCGGACCCGCGCCCTGTGCCGTCTGCTTCAAGAAGGCTGCAGCTTGAGGGTTTTCGGTGATCCGCTCTGCCCAAGCGCTATCCACTTGCCGCAAGCTCTGTTTTGTCAACTCAGCGATTGCTTGGTCAGTGCTGATGCCGCCACGCTGAGCAGCATACTTCGCCGCGTTTTCTCGGATAAGTTCTGCTTCGGTCGAATGCAACTGCCTGTATTCGAGTTCTCCGCGTTCGGCCTGATCCAGGAATGCCGCTTTGTTATTTATGAGCAGCTGCTGGCTCGCAGCCGAGTTGGTCGTCACCGGTGCTGGCCTATTCGCATCAATCTGCTCGCTGTTGGCCCAAGCATTGGCACGGTAGGCCAGGTCCGTCATGTACCCCGTCACCGTCGCCGTGGCTTCTCCTGCGCCTTTCACGTGCATGCCTTCGTGCGCCACGGTGTTGACCACGCTCTTGAGCCGGTTGCCCTCCATGTCCACGTAGATGGTCTTGCCGCTTTCGTCGACCGCGCCATAGGCCCAGGTGCCGTCCGTCATCTTGACGCGGCTTCCATCTCCGCCATTGATGAACTTGTCAATGCCGTTGGTGCTGTCTTGCGCGGTTTGCGCGTCCTTCGTCAGTCCATCGCGCAGGTTTTCCGTTTCGCCGGCTAATTTGCCCTCATTCGCATAGGCCAATTCCTGGCCCTTGCCCACGGTGTTCCACGCATTGAGGACTTGATCCGGGTCGGTCGCCAAGCTCGTTGCCGCCGCCCCCACACGCGCCACATCCGCCACTGCACCCGCCGCCGCCATGGCGCTGTTCTTGCCCAGGTTCTTCTGGTCATTGAGCAGACTGTCCCGGCCTGCGCTGGTCAACCACCGGTTGTCCATCGTCACACCGGCATTCAAGCCCCCCGTCTGCTGGTCCAGCGTCGTGATCTGGGCCTCGTTCACGTTGCGGTTCAGGCTGGCGTACTGTTCTTGTCCGCTCAGGTCGGCACCACCCACCTTGATGTTGCCCAGGCCCAGCGTGGCCTGCGTCTCGCCTTCCTTCTTGTGGCCCTCGTTGCTCATGCTCACGGTCGTCGAGCCGCTGCCGCCGTAGCTGACGTTGTTGCCCTTGGCATCGGCGCTGCGGCCCGAGCTGGTCTGGAACCCCCAGCCACTCTGCTCGCTCTCGCTCTTGTCCTCCAGGTCACTGACGGTCAAGGTCCCGGTCGTCAGGTTCAGCTTGCCGTGGTCGGTCAGCGTGCCGTCTTTGTTCTGCGTCGCGTTGGCGATCAGCCCGCCGATCAGCGTCGTGTCCTTGGCCGTGATCTGGCTGTTGGCGCCGTCGGTGATCAACAGTTGGGTCTGGCTGCCCACCTCCTGGGCTTCGCTGCTGCCGCTGCTGCGGTTCACCCCGACGTTGGCGCTCTGCGAGCTGCCCTTGCTGCTCGTGCTGTTGCTCACCCCCACGCTGGTGCTCTTGCTGCTGTTGCTGCTGCTGCTCGTGTCCTGCAAGCTCTGCACCGTCAGGCTGCCCACGTTCAGGTCCGCTGTCTTGGCCGTCACTTCCGCGCCCCGCAGCGTGAAGCTGTCCGCATCACTCTCCAGGTGCCCCACGTTGATGCGGCTGTTCACGTTCTGCAAGCTCGTGCTGCTGCTTTGGCTGCTGCTGGTGCTGGCCGAGGCGCTGGCCGAGCCGTTGCTGCCTCCGCTGGCGGTCACGCTCTTGGTGCTGCTGCTGGTCTCGTTTTTGTATTGGTCGATGCCCGCGGTGATCAGCACCTTGTCGCTGTCCAGCTTCAGCCAGCCCGCCGTGATGTCACTGCCCTCGATGGTCGTGTTCTTGCCGCTGATGACCAGGCCGCCCGCATCGATGCTGCTGCCTTGCCAGGTGCTGGCCGTCTGGGTCGTGCTCGTCGTGGTCACTTCCTTTTGCGCGCTGCCGCTGACATAGAAGCCCGTGCCCATGCTTTGTGATGCCGCCGTTGCCGCGCCCGCGATGGACGCCGCCGCCGAGATCTCGGCCTGCACCAGGTTGGCCGCCGCCGCGACCATATTGATTTCATAGTCCTTCAGCGCCGCCTTGGCCAGCTCGCCACTGTCCACCCGCTTCTTCGCGTCCTCATAGGCATCCTTGGCATCCTTCGCGGCATCAAAGGCGTCTTTCAGCGCCTTGACCGCCAGCGCCGTGTCCACATAGGCGTTGCGCACCGCCACCGCAGTGGTGGTGGTCTCTACCTCGGTGCGCTTCTCCGTACTGGTGGTGTCTTGCTTGCCCGTGACGTTCACGTCACCGCCAGCCTGCACAATGGCTTGGCCTTCCACCTCGACCTTGCTCGCCACGATGTTGACGTCCTGCGTGGCCAGCACCGCCAGGTTGCCCACGTTCAGCGTCGTGCCCTTGTGCGTGGTGCTGGTGGTGGTCGTGGTCTCGGTGGTCTTGACCTCCTTCATGCCGCCCAGCGACACCTCGTCCTTGTTCAGCTTGCTGCCCAGCCCGCCCACCGTGTGCTCGCTGTGGCTGGTTTCGCTGGTGCTCGTCTCCGCCGCCGCCTCCAGCGTCACGTTCTTGCCCGACAGCACGGCCGTGCCCTCGGTGCTCACGTCCGCCCCGATCAGGGTGACGTTGTTCTGGGCTGCCAGCACCAGCTGGT
>NZ_JEMG01000001.1:535332-538983 GCF_000600295.1 Hylemonella gracilis str. Niagara R | reverse complement strand
ACGCTCGTACTCCTGGTCGATGCCCGCCGTCACGGCGATGTTCTCGGCCTGCAGGGTGATGTCTTGCTCGGCGTCCAGGGTCGAGGCGTGGATGTGCACCAGGCCGCCGGACTGGATCTGGATGTTCTGGCCACTGAGCTCGTTGCCCACCGTGGTCAGTGTTTCCTCGGTGCTGGTGCGGGTGGTTTTTTTCTTGTTGAAGGCACTGCCGGACTTCTTGACCGTCTTTTCGTAGCTGTAGTCACGCTCGGTGGCGGCGTACAGCAGCACATCGCCCTCGGCGGCCAGGCTCAGCGTGTCTTCCGCCGACAGGCTGGAGGCCGTGGAAACAAAGTCCCCGCCGCTGCGGATGCTCAAGTTGCCCCCTGCGTCCAGCTCGTTGCCCGTGACGGAGGTGCTGGCGTGTTCCTCCCGATTGCGCCCCGAGCGGGAAGCGCTTTCGGAACTGTCCACCACCTCGGCCAGCGTCACATTGCCCTTCGCAGCCAGGGCCATGTCGCCATCGGCCTGGAAGCTCGTGCCTTCGCTGAGCAGGTTGCCACCGGCCTTGATGGTCAGGTTGCCGTCAGACTGGATTTCATTGGTCAAGTGCCCAACTTCCTGGCTGCGCAAATTACGGCTGTTGTTTTCCGTCAGGGTCTCCAGCGCCTTGAACTCTACGTCACCACCGGCCGTCAGGCTCAGCTGATCCTGCGCGCTCAGGTTCGCCGCTGTCATGCGCACATCGCCGGCCACATTGATGTTGACCGAGCCGCCGCTGATGGTGGCCTCCCGGCCCACCAGGGTCTGGACATCGGAGCGGACTTCCTCGCGGACCTCGCCAGTCAGGGCATTGGTGCGCGATGTACGTGTCTCGTTGGCGATGCGCTGTGCCTGCGTCTCATTGATCAGGTCACCCCCCACCTCCAAGCCGAGCGCACCCCCAGCGGCGATCGCACCCCCTTGGTTGACCAAGTCGCCATCGGTGCTCAGGGCCATGTCGCCCTCAGCCCGAATATCGCCCTTGTTCAGGATCTCGCCGGCATCCACGTTCAGATTGCCGGCCTGCAGGTTGCCGTTGTTCTCCAGCTTGCCCGCGACCGTGAGCGACATGGTGCCGCCAGCGGCGATCAAGGCCCCGTCCGGGCGCAACTCCATGTCCGTGCCGTCCCCCAGATTGCCCAGGTAGACCTTGGGCACCAGGGCCTTCTGCGGGCCGTTGGCCGTCTCAAACGTCTCCCAGACCATCCAGACGATGGGTTCCTGCAGCAGGTTGATCTGTTCCGGCGACAGGGCGATGCCCATGGACAGGCTCAACGCCTTGGACTGACTCACCGCGTTCTGCATCAGCCAGACGTACTGCTCCTCCAGATCGGAGAAGCCGCCGATGTTTTGCTGCCCAGTCTGGTTCAGCAACTGATCACGCACCAACCTCTGCTCCACGAAACCATCGCCCAGGCGCTTGACGATGATGGACGGGTCATAGTCCATGTGCGCGAGCATGAAGTCCGAAGAAATGAATGCCTTGTAGCTCGTCAGGCGCGGGTCGGTCTCGACCAGGTAGGCGCTATTGGGCGCGGTGGAGGGCTTGACCAGAGCGGACGTGGGCAACTTGTACCCCTCGTCGCCCACTGCCCAGTCAGGCAGCGCAGATCCTCCATCGGAGTTGCCCGGCACCTGCGGCTGGGCCAACGCGTCCACACTCATGCCGTTCTTCAGCTCGCCCACCTGGCCCGTGAGATCCTGGCCTACCGACAAGATCGCCGAAGCAAGTGTTACCACTGTGTTCTTGGTGTCGTTGTAGCCCACGGTGTCCGTCCTGGTGCGGGTATCGTGGTCCACGCATGAGCCCAGAACTCTTCTTTTGCAGTAACGCTGGTTGTATTTAAGCGAGTCCGTTCCTGAATGGACAGTGCTGTTCACCACCTTGTAGTCCTGATGGTTCAGAACCGCACCCTCGACGTGCAGGTCGCCCCCGGCACTGATGGTCGAGTAGATGTTGTCCACCCTGCCCAGCAGCGTCAAGTCACCGCCCGACACAATCAGCCCGGCCGCGCTGTTCGCCGTCACCTCATGTGTGGTGATGGTCTCGGTGTAGCTGCGCGTGGCCGACTTGTATTTGCCCGTCGCCTCAATGGCGATGTTGTGCTGCTGGGTCGTCGTGCGGGCCTGCACTTGGAAGGTCTCGCGCACGTTACGGATGTTCGCAGCCTTTACCTTCAAATCTCCGTCCGCTTCAATGGTGGAAGAGGCATTGAGCAAGGTCTCATCCACCTCAATGTCCGCGTCGCCGAAGGACAGCACCACGCCACCAGCCGTGTTGTTGAGGGCGCGCGCCTTCAGACTCAGCGCCCCGACCGTGCCTCCGGCGATCAAGGCACCTTGGTTGTCCAAGGTACCTGCACTCTCGACACTCAGGGTCTTGTCCGCGTACACCACAGCAGTATCGGTATTGCGGACCGATCCGGCGATGATGCTGGCATCGGTGGCCTGGACGACACCCTCGTTGCTGAACGCGCCGGCAGCGTCGATGCTCAGCGTGTCCTCGGCCAACAAGATGCCCTTGCCGCCATTGCTGACGGTGGCCGCCGTCAAGTTCACATGACGTCCACCGGTCACACCGGTGTTCTCCAGCGCTGAATCCGTCTGAAGCGTCAGCACCCCCGCGCTGGCTTGCGTGGTCCCTGTCAGAGTGAGCGTGCCTGTGGCACTCAGGCTCAAGTTCTGAGCCGCCGCCATCTTCCCGTCGTTGAGCAGACTGCCAGCGCTGTTGATGTCGAGAGATTGGCTCGCGGCCACGATACCGCTGCCCGCGTTACTGAACTGGCCCGCAGTTATGGTGGCGTTCGCCGCCTGCACACGACCCGCGTTCGCGAATTGCTGCGCCGTGGTGATGTTCAGCGCCTGCTGGGCCAGCAGCACGGCATTCGCCGCGTTGTCGACGGAGGCCGCGTTAATGTTGGCATGGCCCGCCTGCACACGGCCTGAATTGTTCAGCGTTTGCGTGGTCGTGATGTCCAGTTGCTGACTGGCCGCGATGACTCCGCTCTGGGCGTTTCGGAGAGACCCGGTCTGAATGCGCGTGTTCGCAGCCTGCAACCGTCCATCGTTGTCCAGCTGCTGTGCGACGGTGATGTCCAGGCCTTGCTCGGCAGTCATTGCGGCGCCGGACGCATTGCGCAAAGCAGCGGCGCTGATGCTGGCGTTCTTGCCGCTGGCGATCGTTCCCTTGTTGTCCAGCACGTCGCTGGTCTGGATCGTCAACTGCCCTTGCGTGGCCTGCACCAGCCCGGAATGGGTGATGCGCCCATCCGCCGCCAGCGTGAAGTCTTTGTCGGCGATCATCTGGCCCTGGCTGTTGACGCCAAAGCCCTTCTCCGTGCCCACGATGCGGATCACGTTGGCGTACATGCCGCCGATGGCCGAGACGTCCAAGGCGATGCCGGTTGCAGCGGGGTCTGTTCCAGCCAAGGGTGTCGCGGCCAATGTGGCGTGGTCCACCGTGTTGCGCCCCGTCACCAGGTTGAGCTGTTTGGCCCACAGTTCGCCGTTGATGCGGATGGTGCGGCTCAGCAGATCGAGCTGGTCCACATTGGACGCGTTCAGGCCCTGGCCTTCGATGGCGATCTGCCCACCTTCCACCCGGAAGCCCGTGAGGCCGCCGTTGGCGTT
>NZ_JEMG01000001.1:139458-534669 GCF_000600295.1 Hylemonella gracilis str. Niagara R | reverse complement strand
CCGAGGCGGCGGTCCTGTTCCCCGTGGTAATGGTGAGTCCATGGCCTGACGATGGCCTTCCCCACACAAGCCAATCCGTACGACACACCCAGCGCTGAGCGTTTCATGCTTCTCTCCCTGCTCTTCCCAACTCATGCAGTGCGCCCGCCCTCAGGCGAAGACGAACACAGCATGCCCCTGTCGGAGACAAGTAAACCCGCAAACCCGGAAAAGAACAGAGACAGAAGAAGGAGGGAGGCCACGCACCAAGCGCACCCCGCAAGCTGTTCAGGGCTGTACGCCCCATTGCCGCAGCTTGGCAACCCCGCTGTCATGTCTGTTCGACTTAGACCGGTAGCTTTGCGACCCTGGCTTTCGCTCAGGTGTGCCTTGTCTCACGAATGAGAAGAAATCTTATCAAGCCCCAACGAATGCTCGCGAGAGTGCACGCTTTATAAGGTAACCAGCTGTTTCCAGGACAGAAATAAAAAGGCCTGCTCCTTTCAGGAACAGGCTTCAGATCAGCGGCGGCTCGGCTGTGGGGATGGTCGATCAGGTCCACATGGCACGACGGGAAGGCTGGACATCGCGAACTACGACCGGCCCGTCCAATGCGGTTGTCGCTTGCGCCAGTCCCTGGGCGAGAGGCCCGTGTGTGCCTTGAAAGCCCTGGAGAGCGCTGCATCGTCGGCATAACCCACCTCTTCGGCCACCAGGTGCATGGGCATGCCTTGGTATACCCGCTTTTGCGCCAGACCGAGTCGCCATGACTGCAGGTACTGGCCTGGTGTCACGCCCACGACCTCTTTGAATCTGCTGGCGAAGGCGGTGCGGGACATCCCCGCTTGCTCCGCCAGTTCCTCCAAGGACCAGGGGTGCGCCGGCTCGTCATGCATGGCGGTGACGGCCTTGCGCAGCTTCGGATGCGCCATGCCCGCCAGCATGCCGGAACCGATCTGACCTTGCGCCATGAGTTCACGCAACACTTGCACCAGCAGGACTTCAAAGAGACTGTCGAGCAGGGTCTGTCTGCCGCATTTGTCGCTGGAAGCCTCGGCGAACAACAGAGCCAGCACGGGCTGGCTGTCTGCCAGCCGCTCCAGCGGGATGAACACGTGGTCGGGCAGGGCGGCCTGCACCGGGTTCACCGCCCCACCCTCGAAGCGCAAGTCAGCGCAGACCATGTCGGCGCCGACGGTTGCGTCGGTCACGAACCGTCGCGGGACGGGCCGCGGGTAAAGCAGCAAGGTGGGGACCGTGATGCGCACAGGCGCGCTGGTCCCATGGAACACATCGACTTGCCCCTCGCGCACCACATGCAGCTGACCGAGCCCCTCCTCGGTGCCTAGGCTGTTGATCCCGCAGAGCGGCCCACTGTGAAAGGTGCGCGGCGTTACAGCGAAGTGGGTGAAGAGAGCGGCGAGCCTGTCGGCCAATTTGTACTCCAAGCAAAATACTGTGTACTAAATTATGCCGAAAGTTCAGGCTTTGGGCGCAAAGTTCGTCCTGCCGCAAGGCAATCACACGCCACTCAACCAACACACACTGGAAAGACACTTCATGTGTCGGGAACAATTGAGTCTGCAATCCGACAATTGATTCTGCAATTTGAGTCGTTCAAAATCAATAAGTTACGCAAACCGTCTCGCAAGGTTTGCAATTTCTATCCCTCACTAGCCAGCTGACTCCGATCTGACTGGGCGTCAGTCAAATACAGAAACTGCAAGATTTAGTCGACTTGCTGCTTCAGTCTGTGCCCGCGCTGTCATGGGGTTGCTACGAACGGCAGCAACCGGTTGCATCCTTCTTGCACTCCCGCCGTTGCCAATGCAGCATCGGCTTGAGGCTGCTTGCCGTCTTTCATGCGTGCCTCAGCGAACGACGACTGACACGTGAAGCAGTCATTCAAGGTATGTGGCCTCAGTCCACCTAGCGCGTCAGCATCTGACGCAGGGGCAGGTTTATGGCCTCGAAGGAGCCGATCACCGCATCGACCACGAGATCAAACGCATGTCCATATCCCTGGTTCAGACTTGCGACGCCCAAGCCCATTTCCTGCAGCACCTGGAGCGCCTCAGCCATCGAGTGCTATCTGGACTTGCGCTTGAAAGGCGCCGGAAAACTCTGAGGCTGTGGGGACATCGGGGCGGGTTCTAGAATTCAGCCATGTGCTTTTGGAGCCGGACAGGCGCAGGCCGCCTTGCAGGGCGGATGCCCGCATTCTTTTTGTGGGCCGCCGCATCGGCCCTGACCACGCTGGTCATGCCGGGGTGGGTTGGGGCTCAGCAGGCGGACGTGCAGCCGGCACCGGTGCCACCGGCAACGCCGCCGTATGCGACTTTGGTGGAGCGCGACATGCCGCCACCGCTGGAGCAGCGCAAGGGCAAGGTCTGCGAGGAATTCTGGATGCGGCTGCCGAACGTGACCTGGGCGCTGTGCGAAGCCGCCCAGTTACGGCCGAGCGAGGGACGCAGCGTGCGCGGTCGGCCGATCTATGTGCGCGACGTGGCGCTCACCGCGGAACAGCGCCTGCGCGTGCTGGTGATCGGCGGCACCCACGGAGATGAGCCATCGTCGGCCTCCGTGCCCCTGCACTGGATCCAGTACGCGCAGGGCGAGCCGGAGCGGGGCATCCTCTGGCGTTTCATTCCCGCCTTGAGCCCGGATGGCTTGTTCGACCGGCCGGTGCGCCGCATGAATGCAAACGGGGTAGATCTGAACCGCAACTTCCCCACGCCCAACTGGACGCACGACGCCACGCACTACTGGACGGTGCGCACGCGCAAGGACCCGCGTCGTTACCCCGGTCCTGAACCCCTGAGCGAGCCGGAATCGCGTTATTTGTTCGAGGAGATGCAGCGCTTCCGGCCGCATCTGATCGTCACCATCCACGCACCCTACGGCGTGCTGGATTTCGACGGCCCGCAGGAAGCACCGCGCAAGCTCGGGCGCCTGACCTTGAATCAGCTGGGCGTGTTCCCCGGCTCACTGGGGCATTACGCGGGCGTGCACAAGGGCATGCCCGTGGTGACGGTGGAGCTGGTCAGCGCTGAGTTGACGCCACGCAACGTGGAAATCCGCCGCATGTGGGACGACCTGCAGCAGTGGATGGGCATCACGCTGGCCCAGGCTGAGGCGGACGAGGACGTGCCACCGCGCCAACGCCGCTGACCCGGGACGGAAACAAGCGAAGCCGTGTGATAACGCACGGAGAGTTCACTGGACAAGGCCGTAGCCAGCTCACCCAGTGGTTTTTCGAGTTTGCCGCGCGCGTCTGCGACTCATCACCGTGGTCCGGGGCGAACGTTGGGTAGCGGGTTCATTCCCAGGCGATAGCAGTGGGCGCCTATGCGCCTGGCAGGCGCATCGCTTTCATGGTCCTCTCGAAGCCCAGGATGCCAAGAACGCACTTGAAGTCGTAGGCCAGCACACTCAGGCTCCAGCGTAATTCCACAATCAGCAGCAACAAAGAGATAGGGCGCCACGCTGGATGAGCTAGTGCTCCAACCGGCAATAGCAATAAACGAACTGCTGCTCGCTACCCCACGGAGTGATATGGGTGCTGACGCTATGCTCAAGAAGCTGGAAACGCCCACCGAACTCGCCGTGCAAATCGCCGGCGTCATACCGCTGCACCGGCAAACCACTGCAGCGCTCCGGCCCTGCAGGACCAAACGTGCCTACGATGCAGTGCCCGCCAGGCTTGAGCGTGCGCAGCACCTGCTGGACGTACGCGTCCCGATCTGCTGATGAAGTCAAGAAATGAAACACCGCGCGGTCATGCCAAACGTCGATGGAATGCGGCGTGAACGAATGCCGCAGTACGTCCGCGGCAAGCCACCTGACACCGTCCGCACGACTGCCCAATCTCCGTTTTGAAACCTGAAGTGCCGTTTCCGAAAGGTCGAGAACCGCGACGTTGTCATAGCCTGCGTTCAACAGATCGTCCACGAGTGTGGACTCTCCGCCCCCCACATCCAGAATCGCGGCAGACTTCGGTGCACCGGTTTTCTCGATGTAGCCGAGAGACTCCACAAGATGCGGGGCATACCAGCTCACCGAGTCCGGAGCTTTGGTGCCGTAAATTTGTTCCCAATGCAATTTTCCAGTCATGCTGCTACCTCACCACGCGTCAGCAGGATCGTACCTTTGTCGAAGCCTTTCTAGGCACCAGCGTGGCTCGCAGAGGATGACGGGCTCGATGCATCCATGAAAGACGCAAGAATGGCGCACTCATGAGAGGCGTCACCATCGCACCTTGCCCTCAGTGCCACGAGCTGTCGGTCCAGGTCGCGGAGTGCCTTGAGACGCTGCCTGACCTGCGCAATGTGCTTGTCCAGCAAGGCATTGACGTTGGAGCACGATTGCGAAGGTTCCGCTGCAAAAGCCAGTAGCTGGCGGATATCAGGCAGTGGGATATCGAGTGAGCGGCAGTGCCGAATGAAGCGCAAGCGTTCAAGATCGTTCCCGACATAACGACGGTGGTTCGATGGTTCCCTTGCCGGTGCTTGCAGCAATCCCTCCCGCTCATAAAAGCGAATCGTCTGCACGTCGCATTCGGCCTTGAGGGCCAACTCACCGATCTTCATGGCAATGGCTCCACAAATTGTTTCTCTGAAAACATCAGGTCACCCTGCGCTGATCAGCGTGCGCAGATCCGTCGCGACGTCCTCGGGCGACTGCTCGTGCCGGATCGCCAAACGCAGTTGCCCCTTGGGATCCAGGATGTAGGTCAATGCCGTGTGGTCCATCGTGTAGGAGCTTCCCGCGGGCACCTTGGAATAATAGATCTTGAATTCCTTGGCGACGTCCTGTGTCGCCTGCATGCTCCCGCGCAAGGCGATGAAACTGGGATCGAAATTCGCGGTGTAGTTCCGGAGAAGCTCCGGCGTGTCACGCTCAGGATCGACCGAAACGAGCAGAACTTGCAGCTTCTCGGCATCTGCACCCAGCAGGCGCCGCACTTCGACAGCCCGAGTCAGCGCTGTTGGACATACATCGGGGCATTGGGTGAAACCAAAAAACAGCATCACATAACGCCCTCGGAAATCTTCGAGCGTGCGCGTACGACCCTCCGGGTCTTGCAAGGAAAAACCGCGACCGAAATCCGCTCCCGTGAGGTCGATGGATTTGTAGCTAGGCTTGGCTCGATCACAACCTGCCAGAGCGGTTGCCAGCCAAGCGCCACCGGCCAGCAAGCAGGTTCGACGTGCAATTCGCGATGCACCCGGAGAGAGGAAAGGCAATGGATTCATGGTGCTTTGCGGCTTCGTTCAACTTCACTTTTCACCAACTCACGCAATACGCGCGGGTCTGGTTCCGACAATGGCTTTCCATTGACAAAGAAGGTCGGCGTCGCGCGCACGCCCACGGCAGTCAGGTCGGCGACATCCTGTTTCAACACCTTCTCAACGTCGCCCGACGCGACATGAGCGCGGGCTTTCTCCATGTCGAGTCCTGCGGCGCGAGCAAACTGCCAAGCCCGATCGGCTGTCGGCGCACTGTGACTGGCCCAGACCGGCTGCGATTGCAGCAAGGCTTCCATCATGGGTTCGAAACGTCCTTGCGCCCGGGCTGCTTCCAAGATCTGCACCCCGATCACCGAAGGCTCCCGGTGGAACGGCACATAGCGAATCACCAGGCGCACCTCGCGCGGCCACTCTGCGAGGATCTGTTTGACATAGGGATAGAAGGCCCGGCAAGCTTCGCAGGCAGGGTCGAAGAATTCGACGATGGTGACCGGAGCGGCAATCGGCCCGACAACGGGCGAATGAGACCGCACCATGACGCCGAATTGCGCCGCAGCTTGTTGAACAGCTTGCTGCCGCTCGTGGCGCTGATAGAGAAAGACGGCCGTAACAAAGGCCGCCACGGCAATGAATGCCGTGAGGATGACGATAACGGTACGTCGGGTCATGAAGAAGTCCTTGAACGAGCCAGAAAAAGCAAAACGGCGATGGCGCCGAAGGCAACCAACGCCAGCATGGGCAATGGCAAACCGCCCAGGATGGTCATGTCAGCGCTGGTACACGATAGGCCTTGGCTACAAGGCGTGATGCGCTCGGGAATCAATCCCAGGTAAAGCAGGCTATGGAAGCCCGCCACCAACAGGCCGGCACCGGCCAATGGCAGCGCATAACGCCAGCCCCCCGCGTCGGCGCGCAAGCTCGCCACACCGAGAACGATGGCCAAGGGGAACATGAAAGCACGTTGGAACCAGCATAAATTGCAGGGTGCCTGCCCCATGACTTCACCGACAAAAAGCACCACGAGCGACGCCAGCAATGCAATGAGCCATGCAGCGAACAACAGTGTCCAAGTTGCGCGGCCATGATCAGCAGTTGTCGTTTCAGTCATGCTTGGCCTCCCCAACGCGAATCAGCCGCGACGAGTTGGCGAGGATGCCGATATCCGGGATCGACTGCAACGCTGCCGCGTAGATCGGTGGCAACAGGCCAAAAGCCGCTAGCGACAAACCCAGAAGGTTGTACAGAGCAGTAAAGCCGATATTGGAACGCACCACCCGCATCGTTCGCGTGGCGATGCGTACCGATTCGGCCACGAGTCGCCAGTCCTCGCGCATCAGCACGATATGGGCGGCTTCCATCGCCACGTCCGTGCCCCCACCCATGGCGATGCCCACATCAGCCTGCGCCAATGCCGGGGCGTCGTTGACACCGTCGCCGACCATCACCACGCGATGGCCTTGCCGCTGGAACTCGCGCACGATGCCGATCTTGTCCTCCGGCAGCAAATTGGCGCGCCACGCCAGGCCGAGTGGACTGGCAATGGCGGCAGCCGTCCTCTCGTTGTCGCCGGTCAACAGTTCGATCTGCTTGATGCCCGCGGCGCGCACCGCCACCATCGCCTCGGCGATCTCCGGACGCAAGGTATCTTGCGCCGCGAACAATCCGGCCACTCGCCCATCCACGGCGACGAACAACAGTGTCTTTCCCTGGGCTTCGAAGCGCTGCGCAATCTCGGCCACGGCGTGGGCATCCGTCCAGGTTTTCAGCATTCTGTCGTTGCCGATCTCCACCGTCTTCCCACCTACCAAGGCACGCACGCCATGCCCGGGCAGGGATTCGAATTGCTCTGGCTCAAGTGCTGCCGTACCCCGCTCCATGGCAAACCGCCGCACCGCCTCGGCCAATGGATGCTCCGAATGGCGCTCGGCCGTGGCGGCCAGGCGCAGCAACTCGGCTTCGTCATGCTGGTTCAGCGACACCAGATCGGTGACCTGCGGCCGCCCCGTCGTCAGCGTACCGGTCTTGTCCACCAGCATCACGTCGCAGCGGGCCAGCGCCTCGATCACCTTGCCGCCCTTGATCAGAAGACCCTGACGGGCGGCGGCGCCAACCGACGCCATCATCGCGATGGGCGTGGCCAGCGCAAACGAGCATGAGCAGGCCACGACGAGCACGGCCACGGTGGCCAGAAGGTTGCCGCTGAGCCACCAGGTCAGCAAGGCGATGGTCGCCACCACCGGCAAATACCAAGCGCTGAAACGATCGGCGACGCGTTGCACCCGGCCGCGATTGGCCTCGGCGTCTTCGACCAGTTGCAAGGCACGCCCGAAAGTGGTGTCGCGGCCAACACGCTGAGCGCTCAGTTTGACGTAGCCCAGCTTCGCCAAGGTGGCCGCATACACTTTGCCGCCGACCTCGACTTCCACCGGCATGCTCTCGCCGGTGATGGCGGCCTGGTCGAACGTCGCCTGCCCTTCCAGCACCACGCCGTCCACGGGCACGCGCTCACCCGGGCGCACGATGACGACATCACCAGGCACCACGGCTTCAATCGAAACCTCGCGCTCCACGCCCTCACGCAGTACACGCGCTGTCTGCGGTGTCAACGCGGTCATCTCCTTGAGGAGTTTGCGGGCGCGCTCACTGGTGTGGCGCTCCGTGAATTCGCCAATCCGCATGAAGAACACGACGATGGCGGCCGTGGCCCACTGGCCAATGGCCAAGGCCGCGACAGCCCCCACGGTCATCAGGGTGTGGCTGGTCACCTCGCGCCGCAATGCGCTGCGGAGCACGTCCAGGAAGATGGGATAGCCGAAAGCCAGCACCACCAGCACGCCAAGCCACATCGGCACGCGGCTCGTGAGCTCTTCAAACAAGCCCAAGCCTTCGCCGATCACGACCACAAACAGAATCGTTCCGAACAGGATGCCCAGGATCGTGAAGAGTTGACGTTGCAGCGCCTTGGCTTCCAGCAGATGCCCGGATGGTGCTTCGGCCGCGGCAGGCACGGCTTGGGGCACGGAAAAGCCAACCTTCTCGATCGTCGCCCGCAGCGCATCGGCTGTCGCCAAGCCGGCATCGAATTGAATGACGGCTTTCTCCGCAGTGAGCAAAACGTCGGCGCTTTGAACCCCTGGCACCCGCATCAGCGCGCGCTGTGCCTTGCGTGCGCAGGCAGCGCAGTCCATGCCGGCGACCGGCAACTCCAGTGTCTGAATCACGATTGCGCCGCCGGTACGTCAAAGCCCGCGTCTTCAATCGCGGTCACAAGCGCCTGACGGGTGACGCGGGCCGGGTCTATCTGCGCCACGGCCTGGGCTGTATCAAGCGAGACATTCACCTCGCCGACGCCAGGCAGGGCGCGCAAGGCCTTGTCCACACTGCGCACGCAGCCGCCGCAGTCCATGCCGACCACCGGCAAGGTGATGTTTTGAAGATTCGATGGAAGGGTCATCAAAGCTCTCCTGAAAGAGGAAAAGAAACTGGCGCGCTCACAGCCAGCGGCGCACAGCTGCGGCATAGGCATCGAAATCGCCCCCGAAACGCTCGCGCAAGGCGCTTTCCTCGGGCTTGATCTGGAACACGGTCAGATACCAGACGAAAAGCGGCAATCCCGCCAAGGCCGACAATTTGGCCAAGTACAGCGCCCAGGCCAACAAGGCGAGCAAAAAGCCCAGGTACATCGGATTGCGCGTATGGTGGTAGATGCCTCGCACGACCAGTGACGTGGCAGTGGCTGGCCGGGTCGGGTCCACTGTCGTGCGGGCCTGGCGAAAAGCAAAGACGCCAGCCAAGCAGATCGACACCCCCAGCAGCGCGATCACAAGGCACCACCAGACATGCCAGGACCCGAGACGCGGCAAGGCGACCACTTCGGGCAAGAGCGCCATGACTGCAGCAAAAACCGCAAGCAATATCAGCGGCGGCACCTTCAACGCCAACTTGGACCGGGTTTGTTTTTGCGAGTGTTCCGTACTTCCCATGGCACTTTCTCCAGACATCGACACTACCCGCGAAGGAAAACGGGCGTCATTCCAAGGAACAGGAATGGCTTGACCGAAGCGGCACCACACCTGTTTCACCGGGAGCGGGATCAAGCATAAAACCTATAGCTAATATAGATTCAAGCGACACCCCGAACGCCAAGACTGGCATCAGGGTTATCGAAATTTTTCTCAGCAGACGAGTAAACGGGCCATGCCGAGGCTCACCTCGCGCATCAGAGCCGATCTCAGCGGTAGTACCCCGCATTGAGCGGATGGCAATGAAGCATGGTGTGCACCACAGCATGGCCGCCGCCTTCGTCAGGTCTGCAACGTGGAAGTTGCTGTGACGGGGGAAGGCGAAGCTGGCTGAGACACGACCTCGAAATCCTCGTCTTCATCGCGGCGGTGAGCCAGACGGTAGAGCACGGGCAGAACCAGCAAGGTCAGCGCAGTCGAGGAAAGGATCCCCCCGATCACCACGGTCGCAAGCGGTCGCTGTACTTCCGCGCCGGTCCCTGTCGCGATGGCCATGGGAACGAATCCCAGCGAAGCCACAAGCGCGGTCATGAGCACGGGACGAAGTCGGGTCAATGCGCCCTCGCGGACCGCCTGCTCCAAACGCACGCCCGATTCACGCAGGTTGCGAATGAACGCGATCATCACCAAGCCATTGAGCACGGCGACGCCTGAAAGCGCGATGAACCCGACGGCCGCCGTGATGGACATTGGAATATCCCGCAGCCACAGAGCCAGAACCCCTCCCGTCAGAGCGAATGGAATGCCGGTGAACACGATCAAGCCATCCTTGGCATTGCCGAACATGACGAACAGCAGCGTGAAGACGAGCAGCAGAGCGACCGGAATCACAATCTGCAACCGTGCCGTGGCGGATTGAAGATTCTCGAACTGACCACCCCAGGTCGTCCAGTAGCCGGTCGGAACCTTGACCTTCTGCTCCAGTGCCGCCGCGGCTTCCGTGACGAAGCTACCCAGGTCGCGGCCACGGACGTTGGCGCTGATCACGATACGGCGCTTGCCGTTTTCACGACTCACTTGATTGGGTCCGGGCGAAAGCTCCAGACTCGCCACCTCGGACAGCGGAATGAAGTTGGTTCGGCCCGCCCCCGAAGCCGGAAGCGCAATTGGCAAGCGTCCAATGGTGGTCACATCACCCCGCAGGGACTCGGGCATGCGCACGACGATATCGAATCGCCGATCACCCTCGAACATCGTCCCGGCTTCCGTACCACCGATCGCCGTCGCCAGCGTCGACTGAACGTCGGCGATGTTCAATCCATAACGGGCGACTTTTTCCCGGTCAACGTTGATGGTTAGCATCGGCAGACCCGTGGTCTGCTCGACCTTGACCTCGGCCGCGCCAGGAACTTCCTTGAGAACCTTCTCGATCTGCGCAGCGGTACTGTTCAGCACGTCCATGTCGTCACCAAAGACCTTGACCGCCACGTCGCTGCGCACCCCCGAAATCAGCTCGTTGAAGCGAAGCTGGATGGGTTGCGAAAATTCATAGCTGTTACCCGGCAGCTTCGCGGCCTCGGCCTGAACAGTCTCCAGCAATTCCTCTCGGGTGCGCCGTGGTTCCGGCCATTCGCTTTCGGGTTTGAGCATCACGTAACCATCCGAGATATTGGGCGGCATGGCATCCGACGCAATCTCGGCCGTCCCTGTACGCGCGAAAACGCGCTCGATTTCGGGGAATTTCTCTTTCAGTTGCTTTTCCAGCCGCTGCTGCATTTCGACGGACTGCGTCAGACTGGTCCCAGGAATCCTCAGCGCTTGAATGGCGAAATCTCCTTCGTTGAGGCTGGGGATGAATTCACTGCCAAGACGCGTCGCAAGAAGACCGGAAAGCACCACCATGACACCAGCGGCCGTCAGCACCACGGCCTTGGTATCCATCACGCGATCCAGCAGAGGCGCATAGATGCGCTTGGCGGCCGTCATCAGCCGGTTTTCCTTTTCCGCCACCCGCTTGCCAATGAAAAGCGCCACGGCTGCGGGGATGAAAGTCACCGAGAGAATCATGGCCCCCAGCAGCGCAATCACGACCGTGAGCGCCATCGGGTGGAACATTTTTCCTTCCACGCCGGTCAGGGCGAAGATGGGCAGGTAAACGATCATGATGATGAGCTGGCCGAACAGAAGCGGACGGCGCGCCTCTCTGGAGGCGGCAAATACCTCATGAAACCGTTCGCTTCGGGTCAGCGGTCGGCCGTGATGCTCCTGCGCATGCGCCAGCCGCCGGACACAGTTCTCCACGATCACCACGGCGCCATCGATGATGATGCCGAAGTCTAGTGCCCCCAGACTCATCAGGTTGGCACTGACCTTCTGGCTCACCATTCCCGTGAAGGTGAAGAGCATGGACAACGGAATGACCAGCGCGGTGATGATGGCTGCCCGGATGTTCCCAAGAAAGAGAAACAGAACGACGATCACAAGCACCGCGCCTTCAAGCAGGTTTTTCTTGACCGTTGCAATCGCTTTGTCGACCAGCACGGTTCGGTCGTAGACCGTGACGGCGTGAACACCAGTCGGAAGACTCTTGTTGATCTCCTCCATTTTTCGAGCCACCGCCTGCGAAACCACCCGGCTGTTTTCACCGATGAGCATGAAAACGGTCCCCAGCACCACTTCCCGCCCGTTGTCCGTCGCAGCGCCGGTACGCAGTTCCTTGCCGATCTCCACATCGGCAACATCACGCACGCGCACGGGCGTGCTGCCACTGCTCGAGAGGATGACATTGCGCAGATCCTCGACGTTGCGTGCCTGGCCGGGCGCGCGGATCAAGTATTGCTCTCCGCGCCGTTCGATGTAGCCCGCCCCCACGTTCGTGTTGTTCTGCTCCAGCGCCTTGACCACATCGCTCATGGACAGGCCATAGGCCGCCAGCCGCTCCGGGTAGGGTGCGATCTGGTATTCCTTGGCATAGCCGCCGATGGTGTTGATCTCGGTGACGCCCGGCACATTGCGCAGCTGCGGCTTGATGATCCAGTCCTGGATTTCACGCAGATCGGTCGAGGTATAGGGCGTGCCGTCTTCTTTCTTGGCACCTTCCTTGGCTTCCACCGTCCAGAGATAGATTTCGCCAAGCCCCGTTGAGGTGGGGCCGGCAAGCGGATGAATGCCTTCCGGCAACTGACCGCTGGTCGACTGCAAGCGTTCGTTGACCAGCTGGCGGGCGAAATAGATGTCCGTGCCATCCTTGAAAATCACTGTCACCTGGGACAGGCCGTAACGAGACATGGAGCGAGTCTCTTGCAGACCCGGCAAGCCCGCCATCACGGTCTCGACCGGGAAGGTGACACGTTGTTCGGTCTCCAGCGGCGAATAGCCTGACGCAGGTGTGTTGATCTGAACCTGGACGTTGGTGATGTCAGGGACGGCGTCGATGGGCAGGCGCTGGTAGTTATAGATTCCCAGAGCCGCCATGCCGAAAACGGCCAGCATGACAAGCCATCTCTGTTCGATGGCGAATTGGATGATGCGTTCAAACATGGTGTGCGTTTCCTGCTTCAATGGGCATGGGTTGCCGAACCCTTGCCCTGCTCAGACTTGACAATGAAACTGCCTGTTGCGGCATAGGGCACACCGGCTCTGAGCCCGCTGACGATCTCCACACGCCGTTCATCGCTGCGGCCCAGTTGCACGGGCTGGGGAATGAAGCCACCCCGTGTCTTCACGAAGACAACGGGCTTCTCATCGATCGTCTGAATGGCCGACGAGGAAACGGTCACCGGAGCCATCTTCTCCTCGGCAACGACTTCCACATTCACATAAAGACCGGGTCGCCATGCACCCTGGGGATTGGCCAGCGTGACACGCGCGCGGGCCGTTCGTGTCTGCTCACCGATCAGGACACCGACGTAGGACACGGATCCTTTAGCAGTTGCGTCAAAGGCACCGGAGCGCACGACGACTTTTTCACCCACGCGCACCTGCGGCAAGTCACGTGCGGAGATGCTCATCTCCGCCCATACGGTCGACAAGTCCGAGATGGTGAAGACGTTGGAGTCCTCTCGGACAGCTTCACCCTGCGCGATATGTTTTTCCACGACAACGCCATCGAAGGGTGCCCGCAGTTCAAAACGCCCCAAGGCACTGCTTTCTGGCGCGGCACCCAGCGCAAGCAATTTCTGCGTGGCGTTCGCCACGGCGATCTCGGCCTCCCGCAAGGTTTGTTGTGCCTGCAAAACATCCTGCTGGGGCGATATCTTTTCTTCCCACAGCGACTTCTCCCGCTCGTAGGTGGTCTTCGCCAGTTCCCGGCGCTTTTGAGCAGCCTGCAGTTCCGCGCGCACCTCCGAAACGGCGGTGCTGGAGATCACGGCCAGTACCTGGCCCTGCTGGACCTGCTGGCCCAAGTTGGCGCTGACGCCGTCCACCACGCCACTCACGCGCGGAACGATGTGCGCGGTGCGGTCCTCGTTGAATCGAATCTCGCCAGGAAATTGCTGGGCAGTCCGAATGCGCGCGGCTGCGCTTGTCTCCACCGCGATGCCGGACGATTGAATCTGAGCATCGCTCATTTCAACCTTGCCCTCCTCCCGGCTGAAGGCAAATTTGAACGACTGCTTCGGCGTTCTCCCCGTCACCGCAGCCTCGAAGACATGCGGCTCGGCAACCACTTGTTCGCCCTCGAGCAGATCGCCTCTCGGGATCAGCTTGATCTCCTGGCGCTCGCCACTGGGGCGCGTCAGGCTGATCGAAACCGAGCTTCCAGAAGGAGTGGTGATTGTGTTCTTGGTATACAGCCAAGCCTTGAATCGTGGCTCACCGCCCTCTTCTGCAAGAAGCAATTCAAGGGCGAAATCACCGTCGACAAATCGCTGGCCACCATTGGGGCCTTTCGCCTGCGCCTCGGACTCGTGCTCGCCTTCCTCTTCCGAATGACCATGGCTGTCACCGCCCTTGCCCTCAGCTTCTTCGGCATGCTCGGAATGCTCCTCGGACGCGGGGCCGGAAGAGCCATAGGAAAGAATCAAGGCGCCAATGACGATGCCGGCGACAACCAGGGCGGCAATGGCAAAAAACTGCTTACGGCCGGACTTGCCGGCGGACAGGGATGAAAAAGAGGGTTTCATTGGCGAATCTCGGGAAGAGTGTTTGAACGGGTGCTTCCGGAACTGCCCAACAGGCGGTCCAGGTCGGCGGCGGCGCGATGCACCTCGGCAAGCGCACGCAGGTACTGCGCACGCGCTTGCTGCAACGTGCGCTGGGCATCCAGAACGTCGAGGTATCCGAACTTTCCGAGCTCAAAGCCCTTGGCCGCAGCATCGAAGGCGATGCGGGCGCCGGGGATCACCTCATCCTTGAGGGTCGCCACTTCGGCAACCGATGTGGCGTACCTTCCCACGGCGATGCTCGCTTCGGCCCTAAGCCGCAGTTCGGTGGCGCGCAGTTCCTCCTCGGCCATGTCTCTCTGACGAAGAGCCTCCAGCAGAGCGCCGCGGTTTGTATCGAAGAGCGGTAGCGGCAAGGAAATCCCCACCACGGTCTGATCGCGCCCCAACTCCTCCGCGCGCTTGACGCCCACCATCAACGTCACGTCCGGAATGCGCTTAGCCGACTCAAGATCAACCAGAGCGGTCAATCGGTGCACATTCAGCTGAGCCTCACGCAGTGCGGGAGCATCATTGATCAGACCGGGAATTGCATCGGGCGCAACAACCTGGGGAAGGTTCAAGGCATCGCCATCCAGCTCTGCCGGTAGATGTGTTGCCCCCATCACCGCCAACAGTTGCTGCCGCGACGATTGGAGCTCCCCGCGCGCCTGGACCAGCTCCACCCGGACACCCGCCTCGGCAACCTTGGCCTTGGTTTCCTCGATGGGCGATATCTTGCCCGCGAAGACCCGCTTGCTGGCCGCCTCACTGCCTCGTCTGGCGACCTCCAGCGAAGCCTGGGCAAGATTGACTCGATCCTGCGCAACCAGGGCGGCAAAAAAAGCAACCGTGGCGCCAGCGCGAACGTCAGCGGTCTTCGCCTCGAATCGAGATCTGGCCATCTCGACGGCACGTTCAGCGGCCTCAATGCGAGCACCACGCTTGCCGCCCAGTTCGAGTGTCTGGCTGAAAGAGGTCGTTCTGGTACGGGTTGCCCTGCGCTCATCCTCCAATTGAATGTCCAACACAGGATTGGGCAGGGCTCCCGCCTGTATCCGGGCTCCTTCAGCGGCTTCGACCTCTCGCCTTGCCGCGATCAGTTCGGGGTTGCCTTGCAGTGCCTGCTCCTGCGCCGCACGCAGTGTCAGTGGCTGTATTGCTTCGATTAGCGCGGACGCAAGCGCATCAGAGTTTCTTGGCGCAACTGCGGCTTGGACCCATGCCGCATGGCCGAAAAGCAACGCAAACCCCATCGCGTGGGGTGCGAATTTCCTAAGCATCAAATTCTCCAGTCAGTTACAAGACAAAAGAATCCGATGCGGTGGTGATCAGGTGTTCTATCTCCGTCACGAAACCGCACCGGAATACCGGTGCGGCGCCCACTGAGGGCGATCAATGCTTTCGTGCAATCCCGATGGGATGAGTTTCATGGCCGAGGCTGTTGGAGCCTGCGACGTATCCTTGGTCTGGAGTCGGCCTTCAATTACGGGCAATACCGCGGTACTGTGGTGGCAGGTACTGCATCCATGATGCTCTCCCCCTGATCCGTGGATTTGGTTTTCAGCCTTACCGGCCTGTAGCTGTGATTTCCGTTCATCACACGGCTCCAGTAACACGGACATGCTGCCAAGAGGACTTAGATTGGTCCCGTACCAACTTGTGACGGCCCATACCGCCTGTAGAGGCAGTACGGCAAGCAGGAAAGCCATCAACCAAAGTCTCACGAACATCTCACATCAGAGTCGATGGCAAAGCAAAGCCATCAGCGCCGCATTGTCATGCGGCAACGTCCATCCCGAAGCCTGCATTCGCAGGCTCGAACCGCGGAGGTAACGACTAACCGCCCCTGACTCATTGGAGCATTGAACAATCCGTTCAAGCGTAGGCCCTCTGTTCATGAACTTACTAGCAGTCTTTCAGCAAGAATTTCTTAAAAAGCCACCGAGCATAAAGCCTGTAGTAGGTACAGGTGCAAGCCAGAGGTATGGCATCGAGAAACACCTATAGCCTAAAAGGGAGATAAAGCCCCCTCACCCGGCCCCGCCAAGTGAGAGAGGCAGCGCTTTATTGGCCGGTGAAGTTGGTGGCGATGAAGTTGCCCGGGTGTGAGAAGAACACGTACAGGTTCTGCTTCGTCTTGTCGGTGACGGCAGGGTTCGTGAAGATGACCTTCCACTCCTTGCCCTTCTTGCCATCAATCAGCTCCAGCTTCTCAAGCTTGGCGCTTTGCCAGCTTCCCTCGAGCTTGCCGTTCTTGACCAGGGCATTGCGCCGCTGATTTGCGCAATCCGTGACGACGGCCTCAGTGGCTGGCTTCTTGCCGTGGAAGTGGCAACTGCTGCCTTCATCCGCCCTGGCAAGCGGGCTGAACGGCAGCAAAGTAATCAGGGTAGCGGCAAGGATGAGTGATTTCATGGTGAGTCCTGTAATAAATAGAGGTTGATTGAGGGAAAGATTGAGAGGGGTTAGAAGTCGCTGCGGCTCTTGTCTTCCGTGTTTTCCACATCCATGTCCTCATGCGCATGACGATGTTCGGCAGCTGGGAAGCGGAAGCTATCAGGATGGCTGTCGTGCTGGTAGCCGTGCAACTGCGTGAAGAGCAGGTAAACACCGCCATAGAAAAGCGCCAGGTTGGCGGCATAGCTGAAGCGCTTGAACGATGGGGTGTGGCGCCACAGCGTCAAGGCACCCACCATGACTGTCAGCGCCACGATCTGCCCCAGCTCGACGCCCACGTTGAAGCTCAGGATGCGCCAGAGCATCGCCCACGGATCGTCGCCGAGCGGCAGTTGCTGCAGGCGTGTGGACAGGCCAAACCCGTGCAGCAAACCGAAGCCGAAGACCGCCCAGAGCAGATTGGGCGAAGCCATCGAGAAATACTTCTGGAAGCCGCCGTTGTTGTCGAAAGCCTTGTACATCACGCTGAACGCGATGACGGCATCGACCAAGTAGTAGTTCCAAGTGACTTTGAAGTAGGTCGCGAAGATCAGCGTGATGCAGTGTCCGATGGTGAAAACGGTCACGAACTTGGCCACATCGCGAAACGTGGTCAGAAAGAACACCACGCCGAAGAGGAACAGCAAGTGGTCGTAGCCCGTGAGCATGTGCCGGGCACCCAATTCGATGTATCGGAGGTAACCGCCTTCCAGCATGCGCTGCTGGTCCGCGGCCGAGATGCCATGCGCCCAGGCCAACAAGGGAGTCAGGCCGACGGCCAGTGCGATCAAACGCCTGAAATCAAGAAGTTTCATCTGTGAAATGGAATTGGATTGGGGACATTGCGCAAGCGCCGCCATCCCACTGAACGGTTCGCGCGCGCGGCAAGGTTCGCCACAGGAGCGGCGAAGTCTTAGTCAGGAGGCCAGTCAAAAGGTCAATAGAGCATCCGCTGCGCCAGTGGCAGCAGGACATGCACGCGAAATAAGCGCGGACCTTAGACGTTAAGCGTGGGCGCAGGGAGGCCGCAGCAACCCGTCAAGAAAGACGGTCGGTGGCTCACTGGATTGCCTAGCCACAGGGGTACTGACCAGAGGCGGGATCTCGATGTGGGCGGCCCAGGCGTTCATCCCAGCCGGCTGAAACCCGTTGTCGGCATGCAAGTGCAAGGCGCTGTCAGTGTCCGATGACAGGTGCAGCGACTCATCATCGTGATGATGATCCGTCCCCTGTTGATGGACGGCCATGTGCGTGAACTGCTCGCTGTACGCCTGAACCGCGAAAGGGGTCATCCACGCCAATGTCTGCCAGAGCATGATGGCAATGGACAGGAGGGCCTTGCGGGAGGGACGCATCGGGTCATTATGGCGCATGGAAAATCGGATGAAAGCGCCGACCCAAAGTGCCAGAACTAGTGGCTGTGCCGATGATGAATGTCCGGGAAGTGAGGGTGGCTATGTGTCATCTGCGCGTGGTGATGACTGTGCGTGTGCGGCCCCCTCCCGTCTTCCCCCTCTTCGTGTTCATGCTGGTGGTGCTCGTCATGCACATGCCGGTGGCTATGTTCCCTGGGGTCATGCATGTGCTCATGCGCATGCCGCTCGGTCAGATGCAACCAGACGCCGAGACCCATCAAGCCTGCCGCAAGCCAGAACAAGCCATCGGTCTGCTCCTGAAAGACCAGCACGGCGAGGGCCGCACCTATGAAAGGTGCTGTCGAGAAGTACGCGCCTGTGCGGGATGAACCCAGCCCACGCAACGCCAGCACGAACATGACCAAGCTGAGGCCATAACCCAGCAGGCCAAGCAGCATGGCGGACGCGATCGCGCCAGTCGATGGGAATCGCGCACCCAGCATCACCGCCAATGCGACATTGACGGCGCCAGCCACCAAACCCTTGCTGCTCGCGATGAAGAGTGCATCCGAAGCGGACACCTTGCGTGTCAGATTGTTGTCGATGGCCCAGCACAGGCAGGCGCCGATGATCGCCACAGAACCCAGCCAAGTCGTTGCTCCGACGTTCCCGCTGGGCCACGCCAGCAGAACACCCCCGGTCACGATCACTGCCATACCGAGCACGATGCGACGGTCGGCGTTTTCCTTGAAGACGACCCATGCCAGCACGGCAGTCAGCACGGCTTCAAGGTTCAGCAGCAGGGAGGCCGCTGCACCCGTCGTGTGTGTCAGCCCGAACATCAGCGCAACGGGGCCGAGAACTCCGCCAAAACCGATGGCCCCCAACAACCAGGGCCACTCTCGTGGCTGCAAATCGGGAGACTGCCAGCCTCGATCACGTATCCATCGGACGATGCCCAGCCCAACTCCACTGCCGAGGTAGAGCAGTCCTGCCAGCAGCACAGGGGAAATGTCGCCGACCAGTGCCTTGGCAAATGGAGTGCTAGCTCCGAATAGCGCGGCGGCCAGCAGGGCATGGATGGCGGATGTATTCATGAGTGCCAATGATCCTGGATCAGTCCAGTCTATTGCACCAGGGACGGTCCAGAGCTAATTGATAGGCTGCAGCCAAGATTGGTGCAGTGCGCATGGGAACCATAACATTCAAACATAAATTAGAATGTTTGAATGAAAAGGCACGAGCTCAAGGACCTGCTCTACGAACAAGTCTCCCGCATCGGAAAAGCCGTCTCGAGTCCGAAGCGGCTCGAGATACTGGAAGTGCTCGGCCAGGGCGAGAAAACCGTGGAGGCGCTGAGTGCAGAGTTGGGCATCGACATCAAGCTGACCAGCGCGCACCTCAAGACACTCCGAGAAGCGCGGCTGGTCGAAACAACGCGCGCGGGCAAATACATCCACTACCGACTCAGCGGTCCCGATGTCGCGAATCTCTGGGTGCGCCTGCGCGAAGTAGCTGAAGAGCATTTGGTGGAGCTGCGCCTGGCGGTGGAGCAGATGGTTGCCCAACCCGAGAAACTTGCTTCAATGGATGGTGCTTCCCTCATGGAGCGCGCAAAGCGCGGCGAAGTCATCGTCATCGACGTTCGGCCGCAAGCAGAGTTTCAGGCGGCGCATCTGCCCTTCGCCAGATCGATGCCTCTGTCGGAGCTGGAAAAGCGCCTGGCCGAATTGCCACCCGGCTCCGAAATCGTCGCCTACTGCCGTGGACCGTTCTGCATGCTGTCCGATGACGCATTGCAGTTGCTTCGGGCCAAGGGCTACAAGGCCCACAAGATTCTCGGCGGTGTGTGCGAATGGCAGGCTGCCGGCCTGCCGCTGGAATCCACGTGATGCAGCACGTTCCTCTTACGAGCCTTGGTGACGAGAAGCTCGCTGTCTTTGGCGAAACTCCTCTCGATCCAATCCTGCCCAATTACCCGTGAATAACCCATCCTGAGGTTCCCATGCTCGCCAAACCCATGCATCGCCAAGTCCTGCTGCTCGCCGTGACACAGGCACTTTTCCAGACCGCCTCCGTAATGGTGATGACCATCGGCGGACTCGCTGGCGCAACGATCGCCGCGGACCCCAAGTTTGCAACACTGCCCATCGCAGCCATGTTCCTCGGCACGGCGGTCTCCACCATCCCCGCCGCAGCATGGATGGCGCGTGTGGGACGGCGCACCGGATTCATGCTTGGCGCGCTCCTTGGTGTCGCCGCAGGCTTGATTGCGGCAACAGGCCTTTGGATCGGTTCTTTGTTGCTTCTCTCTACGGGGACGTTCTTGGTCGGTGCCTATCAGGCATTCGCGCAGTTCTATCGATTTGCAGCGGGAGAAGTGGCGGACGATGTGTTCCGTCCGCGTGCCATCTCGCTGGTGTTGGCGGGTGGCGTGGTGGCGGCCGTACTGGGGCCGTTGTTGGCTCGATGGGGCGGGCCACTGACATCAACCGCCTATGTGGGTGCGTTTCTGCTGCTGGCCGTTGTCTCGCTGATCGCGACTGGCGTGCTCCTCGGCTTGCGGATTCCTGCGCCAGTTGTCGGGACACAGCAAGGTGGTCGTTCGCTGGCGCAGATCATGAGCCAACCGGCTTACCTGGCTGCATTGTTCGGTGCGGCGACAGGCTACGGGGTGATGATTCTTGCGATGACCGCGACGCCTCTGGCGATGGTCCATCACCACCATGCGCTCTCCGATGCGACGATAGTGATCCAGTTGCATGTGCTCGGCATGTTTGTGCCATCGTTCTTCACGGGCTCACTCATCTCCCGGTTTGGTGTTCTGCGCGTCATGCTGGCAGGCATCGCCCTGCTGGCAGGGCATGTCGCCATCAGCCTCACAGGTACGAGCTTCCACTCCTTCGCCGGTGCACTGGTATTGCTCGGGATCGGATGGAATTTCCTCTACATCGGCGGCACGACCCTACTCACCACGACCTACACCTCGGCCGAGAAGGGACGTGCGCAGGCAGCAAACGATCTCTCCGTCTTCGTCGTGGGCCTGCTGTCATCCCTTGCCGCCGCACCGCTGTTGCAGGTGCTTGGATGGCAGAACTTGAACCTTGTGCTTCTGCCTTGGTTGGGAGCGGCAGCATTGCTGCTCAGTGGCTTGGGTCTCGTTCGCGCACGCGCAAGGTGAGATTCGCGACATAGGCGAATCCGTTCTATCTAGCGCGCATCCACCATCGGCGCATCGATTGCCTTTTTCTCTTCCAAGCCCGCGACATGCGCGGCCAACCGCGCCCGGTACTCCGGGTGTTCGGTGCCGCACCAACGATCCCACCAAGTGAAGTACAGGGCATAGTTTCCATATCCGTACGCGTGGTGCATTTCGTGATGCAGCGTGGTGGTCAACCATCGTCCCCACCAGCCCGCCAACCACCGGCGCGGAAGCAACTCGGTTCCGCTATGACCCATGACATTGCGCAATACCATCCAGATCATCCACGCGAAGATCACCGACTGGTGCGCCGGAATGACAAGAAGCACCACTGGCAGAAACAGCGCCTGGACGAATGCCTCGACCGCTGAGAACGAGTAGGCAGTCCAGGGTGTCGGTGCGACCGATAAGTGATGCGTACGATGGACATCGCCGAATAGCCTAGGCCAGTGCATCAAGCGATGCGTCCAATAGAACCAGGCGTCATGCAACACCACGATGACCGGAAGGCTGGCCACCAGCCACATCCAACCGTAAGCGAGAGGGTCTTCGTAGACGCGGTGGATTCCCAGTCGATAGCCAATGAACACGGACGTACCGACCAACGAGAAGATCACCACGGTTCGCAGCGAGCGCAGGAACTCGCGCCAGGGCTGACCAGCAATGACCCGGCGGATTCGGACCAGGCGTCGTTCAAGCCAATGCGCCGATGCCAGATCGAAAACGATGAGGATGGCGGCGACGCCGATCAGATAGCGCAGCAGATCCAGTAACCAGATCATGGGCCATGCCTGGACGGCCTGGGCAAATACTTCGTGGATGCACATGAGGGACCTTTCTGTGAGGCCCACTACCTTAGGTAACGAGCCTCGCGCAGTCTCGTCAAAACCGACGGATGTTTGCCGTTTCCCGAAAAAGGCCTGAAATTTCGAAATTCGGCGAGAAAGCGAGGCCGATTTGGGAGAAGCTAGCCACCTATGAACGTTACCCTGGATGTCCTTCTGCGCGTTGGTGGTGCCGCTGTCGGGTTGGTGTTCCTGATGGTGGTGGGGATGTCGGCCGGATGGCGACGACGCGCGGATCTGATCTTGTTGATCTTTTGCGCCGTTGCGTACCTGCTGTGTTCCTCGCCGACACGACCCTGCTGCGCGTCTCCTTGGGCTTTGCCACTCTTGATGGGAGCGGCTGGATTTCCGTTTGCGTTCTGGCGGCTGGCCAGGGTTGTGCTGGAAGATGAAACCACGATCACCCCGCAGGCCTGGGGCGGGCTGGCCCTGCTCCTGGTCAGTGCAATCATGACGGCTCCGGACTACCTCCAGATTTCCGAAACTACGAGGATAGTGGCGGCCATAGCGAACAAGGTGGCGGCGCTCGGCTTTGTCGGCTCCGCTCTTTGGAGGGCGTGGCGTAGTTGGGAGGGGGACTTGTTCGAACCGAGACGACGCCTGCGCAGATGGTTGATGGGCTACATCGGTGTCTATGGCCTGATGGTCATGGCAGGTGAGATCTACTTCCTCGGCGCACGGCCACCCGCATGGCTGGACCTGATCAATGCGGCAGCCATTGACGCCACGTTGCTCGCAACATTGCTGTTCTTCGTTCAGTTGCGGCCGAGGGCGATGGATACCTTGTTTGCACCGCGCTTGATTTCCGCATCGATCCTGTCGTCAGAGACCATTTCCGAGCCGAGGACAGCTGACCCATCTGCGGACGAGCGACTGCTAGGGAAACTGCATACGCTGATGAGCGACGACAAGTTGTATCGGGACCCCGATCTTTCCGTTCGCATGCTTGCCGCACGAGCGGCAATACCCGAGTACGTGCTGCGTCGGCTCATCAACGAGAAACTTGGGCACCGAAACTTTGCCGAGTATGTGAATGATTTCCGGCTTTGCGAAATCGAGACACGCCTGCAGGACCCGCAATGGACCCGACGGCCGATACTGACGCTCGCCTTGGAAGCAGGTTTCGGATCGGTTGGTCCCTTCAATCGTGCCTTTCGCAAACGCTACGGGAAGACTCCCACAGAGTTTCGAGCAGAGGGCACGGAAGGTCCCCGAACTGTTGCAGAGTCTGCCTAGTCAACGAGCGGCGCAATATCTATCAACCATGACGATATGGTTGAATGATTGAATTCATGAAACGGACCACCGTTCGTCACAGCGACCGCCCACTGCGGCACCATCTGCTTCACATGACCCGAGCCGAATCCCCTATCACCGCCACTCGCCCTGACAGAGGTAGTCCGTTGGAAGTGTTGCTGGCCTTTCTAAAACTGGGGCTGACCTCGTTCGGCGGCCCACTAGCGCACCTCGGCTACTTCCGTACTGAGTTCGTGGAGCGCAGGCGATGGCTCGATGACAAGAGCTACTCTGACCTGGTCGCACTGTGTCAGCTCCTCCCTGGTCCGGCGAGCAGCAAGATCGGCATGGCTCTGGGGCTTGGACGCGCTGGTTGGTGGGGTGCCTTGGCGGCATGGTTTGGCTTCACCATGCCGTCAGCGGTGGCGCTCATTCTGTTTGCCTATGGTGTTTCGCGCTGGACTTCGCTTGCAGAGGCAGGGGCTCTACACGGTCTCAAGATCGCCGCTGTTGCGGTGGTCGCGCAGGCTGTTTGGGGCATGGCCAAGGTGCTGTGCCCCGACCGCCTGCGTGCCGGCATTGCGATTGCGGCGGCGCTGCTCGTACTGGCCATGCCTTCGGCACTCGGGCAGATCGCGGCCATTGCTGCAGGCGCGCTTGTTGGACGGCAATGGCTGCATCTCGAACATCTGGCTCCATCGGGACATCGAGACTACGGCGTGAGTCGACGCATGGGCATCGCCCTCTTGATCAGCTTCGTCGCATTGCTGTTCTTATTGCCGGCCATCGGGGCCGCAACGAGTTCGCCGCTCTGGTCTGCCATCGCGGTCTTCTACAAGGCAGGCTCACTTGTCTTCGGTGGCGGACATGTCGTGCTGCCGTTGCTTCAAAGTGGAGTGACCCCGCCAGGCTGGATCAGCAACGATCACTTCCTCGCCGGGTACGGCGCGGCGCAGGCAGTACCGGGACCGTTGTTCTCGTTCGCGGCCTATCTCGGAGCAGTGATGCAAGTGCCACCCGGCGGCTGGCTGGGCGGACTGCTCATGCTGACGGCCGTCTTCCTTCCAGCCTTCCTGTTGATCGCCGGCGCGCTGCCATTCTGGGAAGCACTCAGGCAACGGGAGGGCATCCAGAACGGACTGGCCGGCACAAACGCAGCCGTCGTTGGTGTCTTGTTGGCGGCGCTGTACGACCCAGTCTGGACCAGCGCCATCCATGCGCGCGCGGACTTCGCGTTGGCGCTCGCCAGCTTTGGCCTACTAGTCTACGCGCGCGCATCGCCCTTGGTCGTCGTGGCGCTATGCGCTGCGGCCGGCTGGGCAATGGCCCTGTGAACGCGAACAGAATTCGACCATGTCATTCCGCTCCGCCGTTCCGGTACTTGCTGCAGCGTTCTTGTTCAGCACCAGTAAGCCGCTGGCCAAGCTACGGGTCGGCGAAATGCCGCTACCGCTGCTACAAGGAAAGCACTGACCGGCGCGTACTTCTTCGTTGCGCCATTCGTGGACGTCATTGTGTCATTCGTGATTTGGCCCGAGCCTCCACGCCTTTTCTTCTGGATGTACGTGAATGGCAGCTTCCGGATTATTGCGAACGCTTAGTGCAGCGAGGTATGGGTCTGCAATCGCTGCACAACAGCCGTTCGATTGATTGACGTCGACTAAAGGCTGACACATCAAATGTGCTTTTCTCAATTGGAATTCAGGACGCGGACGACAAGCGACTATTTCATTTATTCGCCTGATTTCGCCCAGCCGATATCCCGTAGCAGAAATCCAAACGCGTCCAAAGCGAGTTGAGCGTCTTCCTCGGTTGGAACTCGTAAATCTCTCGCGTGCTGTTCGTTTCCTTTCCCCCTTGAGTGAAGCTTGGCCACTACTTCCGCCAAGCGCCCTGCTGCGGTCATTGGACTTGACAGCCCAAGAGCAGCTTTCGCAACCTCTCCAAGGTCCTTCGAGAGGATTGATGTATCTGATTTTTCTTGTGCGATCCACCGCGCCAACGTCACCGAGATGGCATTTCTGCACTGGTCAATCACTGATATTGGAGTCTCTCTGAATGCCGAATCCAATGTTCGGTCCATCGCCTGTTTTACAGCTTCTCGATGGGTTGGATCGATTTTTTCTAAGTCGAGCTCCGGTAGGATTCCGAATGCGCTCAAAGACTTCAATGTAATCAGGATGCTTCGATCCGTCAGCATCTCCGTTTGGACGATGCGCCAGATGGAATAGGCAGATTCGGTGCCCAGAACGAGCTTCATGCCTTGACCGCGCCTGGGACTGCTGAGTAGCTGGCTGCAACCGAAGTATGTGATCAGTTGCTTTGGAACAATTCCGCTTAGGTGATATCCAGATACCGCCGGGCGATCAGAGGGATGTGGGGTAACAACGTACTGCCCGGATCCTGACGGGGTATAGAGCCGACCGCGGCGGGTTCGAGTCACTGGATCGAAGGTGTCTTCGCGAAAGATCTTGGCTTTTTGGGTGTCAGAGATGGTTGAGGCGAGACTTTTCCAATCTACCTCGCCCTCAATCAGTACGGCACGAGTGATGTAGGGGTTGGTAGCAATAGGATGGATGGGTTGATCGACTCCCTCATAGACAAACCCTGTTGTTTTGTCGATTCCAAGGTGCATGATGATCCTCGCGCTGGTGGGTTAGATGCTGATCAGCAGATTCGGATTCCAAGCCGAATTCTCAAACACAGCATCTCCCATGTCATCCGATTTCTGAATCTCAGGGCCATTCTGGATGTACCCCGTCGGGTTGGATACCACCCGGCATCGTCCAACCCGATAGTCAAAGCTGTCATGGCAATGCCCGTGCAGCCACAAGTCGGTTTGAAACAGGAGTGGTGTGAGGTCACTCACAAAGCATCCGTTGAGTGGGTCGCCGACAAAGCGCCTATGCACACTCAGCGGGTGCGGCGCATGATGCGTGATCACGACCGTCTTGCCTTCAAACGGCTTGGCCAATTCTGTTTCCAGCCACTTTCGGCTGATCAGATGGGCTTCCAGTGTCTGTTGCGGCGTGAGTTGGCCCGTACTGGTCTCAATCCGATAGAAATCAGCTAGGCGCTGACTGCCCGCCAGCATGCTCTGTTCCTGGGTAAGCCCGCGCTGCTGAAAGTCAGTCCAGAGTGTGGTCCCAAGAAAGCGCACCCCGTCGAGCACGAGTTCGTCGTCATCGAGGAAATGAATGCCGACTTCCTCACAGGTCTGTCGAAGCTCCAGACGGGTTTGTTCCCACTTCCGAGAATAGAACTCATGGTTGCCGGCCACGTAGATCACAGGCACTGGCCAGTCACCAAAGAGCTTCACCGCCTGTGAGCCGCGATGTATGTCCCCAGCCAGTACCAATACATCGGCACCGGGTTCAGGGTGAATGATCGTCTCGCGGCCGAGTTCGCTTTTATCTCCCCCAGACTGCTTGACCAGGACCTCCAGATGCAGATCGGACGCAAGCTGAATCTTCATGTTGTGTGACGGTGCCGATAGGTGAAGAGATTTCCAGGAATTCGCATGAAAACGCAGGTTTCTTCTTCGGGGGGTCTCGTTGGGGCCAGTTCAAACCCGGGCGATTCACAATTGTCATTGCGCGATCCAAGCGCGGGAGAATGCCAAGAGGTCTTTGTGCCGCGAGTCGATATGAGCCAGCAACTCACCGGAATTCGGAGAACCATTCACCTCGCGCGTGATGAGCGCCCGATGGATGCCGGCATCCACGCCGACGAAGTAGGGCAAATAGTCGTCGACAAATGCGACCGGCCTGAGCGCATTCAGAGTATCAGCCTTTGGGCTCACAGGGGTTGCAACGTTGTCCGTCGAGTGCACCATGTCGATCGGAAACCCATGGGCTTGCAGGTTGCGCTCGCGCGCCATACGGAACTCGTCTGGCAGCGCTGTCACGCAGACCAATTCGAAACCCGCGCTTGCGAGCAACTGACACGCTTCGATGGCTCCCGGAACCGGCGGTATAGCCGCCCAGAAGTTCGAGTCGAAGGCGCTGCGGAACTGGGCCAGCCGATCACCTTCCAGGCGCTCCACCTGCCACCGATCCATTGGCCAGTAGGCCAATGGATCCCGTTCCTGGGGATACACACCAAAGGCTTTCTGCCAGGCACTGGCATATGCCAGACCGTAGTCAAGAAGCACGCCGTCGGCGTCAAGTGCGATGATGCCTTTGCTCATGTACTGGCGTTTTTCGAGGGAGCCTTTTCAAGCTCGTGCTCAATTCAGTCTCGCCCTTTCTCGATCCAGCCCTTGAGTTCGGCATCGGATACGGGCAATGAGAGCGTTCGATCTTGCATGTACTGCAGTATGTCTTGGGCTGCTCGAGTTCGATCTGGCAAGTCTGACTTGCCTCGCTTGGTCAGAAGCGAGTGCTTGACCTCAGACATTCCCACTGTGGCCGGTCCGATCAGAACCGTCCAATCCTCGAAAACACTTCGATCCAAGCCCAGGGTACCCAATGAATGTTCCTTGTTCACGAGGAACTTGGGCGAGGCTCGCCTGGCGTCGTCGACCAGGCTCGCTGCCGGGTACACGTTCAACGACGTGCCAACGACGATAAAGACGTCTGCTTTGGACACGATCTCTTGTGCCACCGGAATCAATGGGACATCTTCTCCGAACCACACGATGAACGGACGCAGTTGGCGTCCGGTGGGTCCCAGGTCCTCGACCTTCAGAGGGTTTGCATAGGGGTAGGTCGCGCCCTTGTCGTGCTGTTCGCAGACCTTCATCAATTCGCCGTGCAGGTGAACGATCTTTGTGGAGCCGGCGCGCTCATGCAAATCATCCACATTCTGGGTGATCACGGTCACATCGTAGGCCTGCTCCAGCTCCGCGATGGCGTAGTGGGCGGAGTTGGGCTTCACCGTCTGGAGTTGTTTCCAGCGCTGGTTGTAGAACTCAAGTACCAGCGCCGGATCGCGCCTCCAAGCTTGGATGCTGGCGAGTTCTTCGGGCCTGTGGCTGTTCCAAAGGCCGTTCGCATCCCGGAAGGTGGCGAGACCACTTTCGGCAGAGATTCCTGCTCCGGTGAAAACAACGAGCGAAGGCTTGCGTGGCGTCTCCATCACGAGAATCCTTCCTGGATTTTTACCAGCACGCCTCCGACCGACTTGCGATCTTCAGGATTACTCATCATGTCGATAGGCCTGGTGCATCCCAAGGAAACCACCTCGGTACGCATCCACTTCTGGGATTTCTCCTTGGTCCCGAAAACTTCCTCGGCAAAAGCTTTCGGCTGGTCTACATCCCAGTCATCTCGCTCGCCAGAGAGTTCTTTCATGATCGATGAATGCGTTGAAGCGTGAGATCGCTCACTAGCCTTGCATCAGGCATGGCGTTGCTGAGCCGTTCTGATGGCCTCCGACTTGGGTGTGAGGCCGCGTAGATCTGTGCAGCCTGGATATGTTCCTCCGTCAGGAAGGAATAAGCCACAAGCAGGAACTCCATGTCGATGGATTGTTCTATCGAGCCGAGAACGTTGTCGATGGGAACCCGCGTCCCGGCGAAGCACGGGAGACCACCCATCACATCAGGATCTACGGTGATCATTTTTCTGGCTCCCAATATGGATCTTCAGGTTAGCCACGCACGCAGTGCGTCCTGGACGCGGGCCTCGGATAGTCCTCGTCGACCATCACACAAGATCAGTTCAGCCGGCGGCGGCTCTGGAAACTCAAATGCCTGGTCATCCAATATCCGGAATGACTTGACCCACGGGCGGCCTTTCGTCCATTCCTGGATTGACGGCCATCGATCCAGGGTAGGTTTCGTGACGCCTAGGTAGATATCTTTTCCGAATCCGAGGCGTGTACGCAGGAACTCCGCCGAAGAAGTGCGTCGATACGATGCGTGGACCACAATCCTAAGATCAGTATGGCTAGAGATGAGACTCTTAAGGATAGGCAACCAGACGAATTCACGCATGTTTGCACCTGGCCCCGAATTCGCGTGGAGTACACCATCGAAGTCCAAGAAAAGTATCTTCGCTTCAGTCATCCCAGTCTGCCTAGAGTGATGTAGTCACTGCAGAAACTGCCCCTCGAACAGACTTTCGAGCAGCGATGGATTACGATTCCGCAACAAGCGGAGAAATGGCCGCGTTATCTCCCTAGCCTGCACATTCCACTCGCGCACCCACAGATCGAAGACGAACGCAGCATCCAAGTCGTCCCGGGTGGGCCCATGGATCAGATACTGACGACCCGACTTAGTCGTGAACGAACCGGTCGCCAGATCTATGGTTTTGATCTCTGAGCAAGCCCTACCGCGGTTGGAGTGGACAGTTCTTCCAATCAGGTGCCGGGTCGTTCTTCCATCTGGCCATCGGACCCGGAACATCTTCCAGTTCACCAAATCTACCTTTGGGACTTGGCTAAGCGAAGAGGCCAGACGAACATCTCCAGACTGCAGGTAAAACCCCAGCGCATTCTGCTCGCTTGCTCCAGTGGACTGCGGTCTTTTTTTGACGTCCATAGTTATCCTCTTTTCTCAAGAAGAAGTGATTTCTTACGCATCGAATGCTGCACCCATATGAAGCATGAGAGCTATTACCAAACAAGCCTCATAAAAAACGGACGCTTGATCGCTTGATACAACGCGGAAGAATTAACTTGATCGCTGGAAAGCAGTGCATGCAGGACACGTGCCGCATCGCGTCGCCCCCATGTCCAGCAAATCAGGCTTGGCGCAATGAATAACAGCCAAGAACACACCATGCTGCCACCTAAGACGTTACATGCATTGAATTGGCAGTCGCTGAGTAAATCGATCGCTACTTGCACAGCGAAGAGGAGTGCAATCAAGCTAAGAAAAATTCCAGCTACCAGTCCCACTGCCGCCACGGGCAGGGACAGTGGAGCCGGCTCCAGACAGTCCTTCTCAATTCGGCAGCCGACAGAATGAAGTAGCCGCCAAGCATCGCGTGCTGTCAGCACCCTAGCTCTCAAAAACCGCCTTAGATGATCTGCCGACGCACGATCCACATGCAGGCCAAACTCGATCCGAGTCACCAATCGGTTCAGGCGATGCCAGTCATCTCTTTCCAACTGGGCAACGGACGCAACATCAAAACGACGCCTCTCCCGGTTGAAGCGCCACGCATGCCACGGGCTGCTCAAAACCTGCCACCAAGTAAAGCGGGTCTGGAGCAGGCCTAGGTACTGCTCCTGCATTTCATGCCGCTGAATATCGCGGACTTGCTCCAGCGCTTGAGTGGCCTCTACCGGACCTTCCACCCGGGCCCAAAGTGAGCGCAATTCAATCAGAACTGAGGATAGCTTTGCAGAATCCGCATCCTCTGGTTCTGACGGATCGTTCACTTCGTCAACTCCTCGATCAGCTTGTCTAGCGACTGCATCCGAATCTTGGAGCCGCTGGCTGAGCTATGAGCATCCTTCAGTACCTGCAATATCAGCCTCCCATGTACTTCTTCGGATGGACTGAAGTGATGCTTGTCCAGAAGGTCATCGATCACGGCTAGAGCACGTCCCAGCAGAGCTGCGTCATCGAGGCCCAAAACGACCATGCTCCGTTTTCCATCCAACACATATCCCACATCCACACCAACAGCCTCGACGGCGACCAGAAAGGAAAGCGTGGGCAGATGTGCCCCCCCCTCATACCGAAAAACGGTGATCTTGTTTGCTCCTGCCGCAACGGCCAACTGTTCTTGCGTCAAGCCTAGTCGCTCGCGCTCCGCGCGCAACCGAATTCCGATGTCATCAAGCTCCACTGTTGGCCCTTGTGAAAATTATCATTAATGTATATTATCGCACTCAATTATGTATGACGCAGCCGAGCAGATCAACGACCTTGACGAAGTTCGAAAAAAGTTCAAAGAGGACGGGGTCAGTGTTGCCTGCTGGGCGCGCGACCGAGGATTTTCGCTGCCGCTCGTTTACGCAGTTCTGAGTGGTCGCAATCAAGCAACTCGAGGGGAGAGCTACAGAATTAGTGTCGCGCTTGGGCTGCGGCCGGCGCCACGCCATGACGATTTCTTCCGGCCCAAGAGCGCCCGTTCGGGTGGGGCAAGTTCGTCTATCTCACTCGTGGAGAACACCATGTAGAAAACAAAACGCCGCTCCAAAGAACGGCGTTGCCGAGAGGCTGGTGAGCACTTCTCTTAGGTTTCGGACCCTGGGACAAGTATCCCTCCAACTTCCGGTGACGTCAAGTGCCATCACGTGGCGCTGGCGGGAGCCTGCGCCAAAAAGAAGCTGGAGATGTACTTGGATACCTCACCTGTGGGCAGCCACGCCCAATCTTCGACCGCGCCCGATGCACAGGCACGCAAGAAGGAGCCACGCGAACTGAAGTGGCAGCGCCAGAAAATTAAGCAAGGACGTGGGACAGGGAGTGGTCCAGACTATCTGCCATTTCTGCAGATCGAGCGAACCGGGTTTCAGTCCCATGGGCGCTCCCATCTCATTTTCAACCAGAAAATCGGGCGGCAACACCACCTCCTCAGCGATCTCGAACTCCTGAATTTTCTATTGGCCTGGTCACTGAAGCCGAACGATATCCGTGAACAGTTCCCGCTTCAGGCCTTTGACTTTGATCCGCAATTCTCCTTACTAACGCCGTCGGCAAGAGGATCAATACAGATCGCAAGGGATCTTGGTATTCGCCACCCTCAAATCACGAGGGACTGCCCGAGGGTTATGACGACAGACCTGCTGGTCTCTTTCGCTGATGGCTCTCACTTGGCAATCCATGCCAAATACTCGAAAGAGCTTTCGAACAGCTCAGACAGAGCCATAGACCTTCGGGCCATCGAGAGGCAATATTGGTTAGACCGCAAGGCTCAATTCATTGTAGTCAACGAGAACCGATTCACCCGGAGGCTTGCGGATCTGATGATGTGGGCGCTCGATGGAATGAATTGGGCAGAAGATCCGAATTGCCTAGAGGAAATCTTGGCAGTAATAGACCAAACGCCAGCACACCAATCACTTGGAGAACGACTGACGTACTGTTCAGCCAGGCTGGGCATGGGCAAAGAGATCGTCGTACGAGCTTTCAAGCATGCAATTCTCACCAGACGCTGGCGGCCACTGCATCTCGATCAGGAAATGGACTTGTCACGCCCCTGGCCTGGTCGGAAATCCAATGTTCAGTCTGCGATCACCGCACGCATCGCTTACGGGCCACGCAGATGATGAAGCCCAACCAGCTTGTCCTGGTTCCACCGGGAGTAGCCAATTTCAGATCCGGCTTGCACAGGATTGTCTTAGCCTCCCAGAAAGAGGACGCGGTCGCGTTGTTCTGGATTGGCAATAGCGCAGAAGACGGCTCTCTGAAACCCTTCACCCATTGCAGAAAGCCGCGCGTATACCCCTGGGATATCGTCGCCGAGAATTTGGGGAAAGGCCTGTTTCAGTCAGCGCCGGAAATCCAGATCGATGAGCCAACCAACCGACAGCGTGAAACCGTCACGATGCGCAAGCGGTATGAGGCTAACCGGGAAATCCTCACTTCACTCGTCGATCCTGAAACGCTTTCAGCAATGCTTTGCGGCGGCAGGTGGAATTCGAATATCAAAAAAGCTGCGACCAAACACCTGATCGACATCACGACTGTGCTTCGGCTTCTGGCTCGGTTCTTCACCTTGTGCATGGATGTTCATTGGGCAAGTGAAGACCGCTACTGGGTCAAGGGAAAGCGGCGAAATATCAAGCACAAGCTGGGCCGACCTTCTATGCGGGCAAAAAGCGAGCACCGCCCCTCCGCAGTTGGTCGCAATGTGACCGAAGACGACAAGGAGTCAATAAAAGTCTTCTACGAATCCCTCGAGAACCAATCAATTTCTCAGGCCGAGATGTACAGAAAGTACGAAGAGAACTTCAGGCCCAATAAAGTCCTGACGTCGGCAGATGGCGGATTCAAGGTCAGTTCGGACGCAACAGAATCATTTATCACAGAACGGCAGTTCCGGTACACACTCGCCCAGGTAACGGGACAGCTTGCGCTTCTACAGGCAGCAGCGGGGAAACGCCGCATACAGCTCTCTCATCGTCCCGCACTAGGCAGCGCACGGGACCGCATCCCCTATCCAGGGCACACGTACGTGGTGGACGCCACTGTGGGTGACATTTACTTGGTGAGTTCTTTCGATCGGCGACGTCTGATCGGACGGCCAGTGATCTATCTTGTCGTGGACGCTTTCTCTTCCTTGATCGTCGGCTTACACGTTGCCCTAGAAGGACCCAACCTTGATCAAGCACGGATCGCACTGTACCGGGCCATCGCTGATAAGAGTCGCTGGCTGGCCTGGTTGGGAGTGTCCGATTTGCATCACTTACTTCCCCAAGGCTGTGTTCCAACATTCTGGTTGGCGGATCGAGGTGAGTTGCACAGCAAGGGAAGCTATGGGGTGCAGTTGGAGCTTCGAACCAATCTCAGTATTGCCGCAGCTTACCGTGCAGATTGGAAGTCGCTAGTCGAACGGATGTTCGGAATTCTGAACACTCACATACATTGGCTGCCTGGTGCAGTTGTCCAGCGAGATAGAGAGCGAGGGACACGCGACTGTAGATTGGATGCTGTACTGACTCTGAAAGAGTTCACTCGACTACTCGTAAGGCGGATTGCAATTCTGAATCTCACACGCGACATGAGTCAGCATTTAAGTGCCACGTTCATGACGAACGACGTGACTCCGAATCCACTGGGGTTCTGGAACTATGGGATCGCCAACAAACACGGCAGTGCGACCTTTCTGGATCATCAAGCAGCAATGCGGAAAACGCTCCTACAGAAGGAAGCGATGCTGACCCGTTATGGGGTGCTGCATCAAAAAATCCGGCACACGGCCCCGTGGATGTTGGAGCATCCCGCCGTTCAATTGGCGGGCTTTGGCAATCAATTGCCTATCAAACTCATTGATTCGCCCGATGATCCCTCTACAGCGTGGTGCCTGCTGCCAGACGAGGCAGCCATGCGAGAGGTCCAGTTGCAGAAGCAGGTTCAAAATTACCGCGACTTTTCTTCTGAAGATTTTATGGAGATGAGCAGCTTTTCCAAGTCCCTTGGACAAGACCTGGCCGACGATACGGCGGACGAGCGGCTCGCGATCCAGCGGGCCAGTAGCAAGGAATTGGAGCAAGCACAAGCCGACACCGCCGCTGCAAATCGCGCGGCTCCAGTCAGTAAGCGTGCCAAGACGACGGGGGTACGTGCCAACAGGATGACCGAAACCGCGAGCAGGGGCATGGAAGAGATAAAAGATTCTCCAGCTCTACCAGTGCAGAACTCCACTGCTGACGCCGAAAAGGAAATTCCAACACCAACGCCCGTCTCCTCAGAAACACAAGAGTACTTCGAGCGGATGTCAGAACAGCTGAAGTCGTGGACTTTGAAATGAAAACCAAAGCCACTTATACGACTGATGGGTTGCCCGAGTTCTACCTGAACAACCCGCTGATCGAAGCATTGCCGTCAATCATGAGTCGTGATGAGCTCGAGTCAACGCTGCTAACACCACCTTCAGCAAGTGTTGCTGAAGCGCGAAGACTACCACCACATCTGCGGATCCACGCCATGTCTGCGCTGGACTCCTTATTCGTTCCTCGACCAGAACTGGTAGCAATCGAGTCAGAAATCGGCCTCCTGATGAGATCTGGGTATTTGCGGCGCAATCCCACCCTTGGGTCCACAACGAAAGAAATTTACACCGCGCGCGAGCGAATGCGAATGCAAGGAGGTCAGTTCTCACCTTTGCCCCCTTGTCTGATGGTGACAGCGCTCAGCGGTAGTGGAAAGTCGCGCAGCATCCGCTCCATTTTGTCGCTTACTCCTCAAGTCATCCGGCACACGCGATACGCTGGAAAGCCGTTCTCTCATACACAGATCACTTGGCTCTCACTGGATGCTCCTATCAATGGCTCCCCACGCGGGCTGTTGCTACGCGCCTTCGCTGCTGTAGATCGCGCGCTCGGTCTTGACGGCCCGGCGAGCTATGTCAGTCAGTATGGACGGGTAAAGATGTCCGTCGACCAGAAAATCGAGGAGTTCGCTCAGATTGCGACGACATTTCACCTCGGACTGCTGCACATTGATGATCTGCAGCGCCTGACAGAAGCGGGCAGGAAACAGGGAAGTCAAGTTCTGAATTTGCTGATTCAGCTGGCCAACGTGGTGAAAGTTCCTCTGGTGTTCAGCGGCACTCATCAGATGGCCAGAGTGATAGCGGGCTCCCTGGAAGCCGCTCGTCGAAGCTCTTCCGGAGGGATCGAAGATCTCCCACTTCCCAAGACAAGTGGAGACGTTCACTTCAGGTTGCTGGTCAAAGCGCTCTCCACGCACCAGTACATGGATGAACCGGTCCCTTTTGATCAATCCTGGGAGAAAAAGCTCTTCGAATTGTCGCTTGGACTTCCTGCCGTCCTGATTTCCGTTGTCACTCAGGCTCAGAAAATTGCGCTTCGCGAGGGAGCGCGCCGCCTTGAACTGGACCACCTCGATCAAGCTTTCGAGAAGAACTGTGGTTTGCTCAAGCCCGCACTGCAGGCATTGCGCAGCGAGGACCCAAACCGCTTCCTCATCTATGAAGATCTCTTGCCTTCGAAGACTCAGCTTGCCGCAGAACACGCCCGGATTTTCAAGTCCACCCGCCCATCAACTCTGTCAACTTGATGCAAGTGGTCGTCCCAAACCTTGCAGAGGCGCGACTGGCGTTGTGCGCACATTTCCCGTCCCCTTTGGCGGAAGAGACTCTTTATAGCGTCTGTGCCAGATTCCACTCCCTTACTGCGGTCCGTCGCCAGGCACTGACAGGCCTACTTCTTTTTGGTACTCATCGAGCCAGTACCAAACGCTGTATCCCCGTGGGACTTTCCACGCTTGTCCGTTGCCTACCCGAATTATTCCCATCCGAGTTGTCTGTGCTTCAGCAGCACACGCACGCCAGCCTGTACTTCCGTTTCATGTCATCCGATCAGGCATCTCGTGCAGCCGCTGTGTGCGCAGGGCCTATGCATCTGCGCGAGCGGCTTCCTTTCAACTGGGCCAGCGCACAATTTGAACGGCAACATCCTTTGCGGTCTTGCCCAACATGCATCGCTGCCGACTCCGATCAGCTCGGTTTTGCATATTGGCATCTTGATCACCAACTCCCCGGAGTCTGGGTCTGTCCGGAGCATGGAGATTTACTGCGTATAAACCTATCAAGCAGGCCGAAATCCTCATGGGTTCTACCTTCATTGATCGAGAGCGTGGTTCCCACCGAACTGCCTCATGCTGAGCACGATCTACTTGGATTGTTGGCGGACACAATCAAACGACTTTGCGGAAGCCGCCCAGCAGATCTGGCTGGACTGCGCGAGCACGTTTGCAAAAACCTAGAGCAAGCCGGTATGGTACAGGCAGGGAACGCGCTCAACGCATCAAAGGTGACCCGTTGGCTGATGCATCGACTCGGTGGATTACCAGAGACGCATTTCCATGCGTTTGACTCAGCAGCTGAATGCGAGTGCATTGTTGGGGCGCTCGGAAAGAAGAAGGCCCATCATCCCTTGCGTTGGGCAATTCTGATGGCATGCCTGCGCAAAGAAGGCGCGAAGATCGAAGGAATGCTTCAAGCAGTGGATGGTCCCAACCAACCTGGGCTTCCAGGATTCCCGATTAGGAAAGCTCCAACGGCACCAGATCGCGCGTATTCACTCATGCGCTCGGGCGCGCATATCGTCGAGGTCGCCCAATCCGCCGGTGTAACGCGCGGTGTTGTTCAACGGTGGCTGACGGATCCAGAGCTCCACGTCCTCTGGACGACGGCCAGGCTCGATCAACTTCGGACACACCATTTGACCTCGATCCATGAGGCGTTGACGTCCGGAGTTGCGAGTCGGCAAGAGCTGCGCTTGAAAGCAAATGCAGCCTATCTCTGGTTCCAGCGGAATGAGCCCGAAATACTCGAAGGCCTCATTCCACGTTCGCTCGAAGACAAACAGCTCCCCTTGTGGAAATAGCATGAAGCAGCCTCACATCCATGTCCCGCAGCCAGAACCGGACGAATCCCTGCACAGCCTGTTAATCGCTGCTTTCCGATTCTCGGGCCATGCAAATTTCCGCGACTTCACGGAACTAATCTTCCGCAGGCCGTCGGACGGAAGGGGATGGTCCTGGCGCTACAAGTCCATCGGTTACTACCTGGACCCATGCCGAAAGACAGGTTTGGCCATCTTGCAAGGGACACTTCAATTGCCCTATCTAGTGCCCTTCACAGATCCGGAAGTTGCGCGCCAAGGAGAGAACCGACTAGATGGCGAGACACGTACCGACCCTGTTGCACTGCGGTCAGCCTGGAAAGCCAACAACGGTCGACCACTCAACTATTGCCCTATATGCGTGGCATTGCATGTCCGCAGGATTGGACGGTCACTCTGGCTACGCAGTCACCAGCTTCATCATGTAAATGTCTGCTGGCGGCACGCCGTTCGGCTGATCAGGGTTCAACAGCGGTTTGGTTCTCCATTGTTGCCCCATGAATTCGAGAATCAGAAGGCCGAGTACTGCTTCAACAAATCGGATATCTGGTGGGCGCAGCAGGCACGGGAACTTCTTCTGGCCAATCACGGACCTTCCCTTGCCGAGCACCGCAGGGAGGTCTATCGGAATCGTGCAATGCGACTGGGATATGTCAAGTCAGGACGCATAGACGCCTGGGCCATTGCCTCCGACCTCGAGAAGCGTTTTGACCGCGCTCTTTTCGAACGCGTTTGTGGGAGCTTTAATCGCGAACGATTGGCCGGCATCGTTCACCGAGTTGTCTCGGGACAAGAATCTGGAATCCAACCAAGCAACCACATCTTGTGCATTGACGCGCTCTTTGGTGAGCAAAATCTTTTCTTTCAGCAGCTTAGGAATGTCCAGTCAGGCCAGAAATCTGAGGGCCAGCCACTCAGCGGCGTGAGTGGCAGACAGGATAGAAGCGCACTCGTGCACAGAGAAATCTTCATGCGTGAGCTGGGGGAGAAAGGGCGAGATGTCATGCGCCACTTAGACGATCAGTTCCCATTGACGCATAGTTGGATTCTGCAGAACGCATTAGCATGGTCTCGGCGAAAAATTGCCCAACTGGGGTCGCACAGTCCTGAACGGGTCAGTATTCTTCGCACTGCCGCGCTGGGAAAGCGGTTCGAAGAAACCGTCAATCGCAACTCACGCATTGGTGTCCTCTCTGCTATTGGCAGCGAGTCATATCCAGTAGTCATCCCGATCTACGGGGGTGATACATCCGAACACGGATTTTATGGTCTAGCGGATGGATTGATCTCTTCTTGAAATTTTCACGACTGCTCCGGGAAGCACATCAGATGATCAGGTGTAAATAGATCCTGCTAGGAAGCATGTTACCTCCCGCTCAGAGGAAGCTCGTTTTTATTTTTGAACACAGTTCTCAATTTTCATCGATTAGTCAACAATATCTCTCGTAGAAATTTATTTGTCGTTCAATGTACAAACGTCCATCATGGAAACATCAAGTACAGAAAATCTCTACAGAATTCTGCCTTTTGATCGGGCCGTTGAGGTTTTGAAGGGGTCTCTATATTTTTCACACCCATCGATGTGGGATGATCCTTACGAAACAATCGTGGATCACGACAAAGCACACGCTATGTTCGCTCAATGCTGGTGTATGAATGGTGTTTCTGACGCGATGTGGCGAATCTACTCACCTAATTCCTTGGGAGTCCGCATTCGAACAACTCGATCGAAGCTCGAAGCTGCAATGAAAAAAGGGATGAAGCGTGGCTACAAGAAACGAATTAAGGAAGTCGAATACGAAACGACCATGGAGGTCAAAAAGAAGGCTGAGAAAATTGCGAAGGAACTGAGCCAAGTCTTTGATCCGAAGAAAGCCGCCGATTTATTCTTTATGAAACGATCTGCTTTCAAGCACGAACAAGAGGTACGTGCACTTCTGTTCTGCGAGGATGCGCCCGCCAATCAGCCCCAAAAAGGATGGACGATCAACGTTGATGGGTGCGAACTTGTCGAATCCATTCTTCTTGATCCACGCGTTCCTGAGCACTTCGGCGCCGCCATGAAAAACTATCTCAAACGAGAGATCCGCTTCAATGGCTCGGTACAAAAATCTGCCCTTTACTCGAAACCACCCGTCTTCGACGGAAGAGTCCCCGCTGAGGACCTGTGATGGAGTGAGAATCTCGAAATGAATTCAGCGGAGCTCTGGCAAGAAGTCTTTCAAAACCTCAGCAAGAATGCGGAGGTATATCTGTCCTCTGAAAAGATTCGCGATAAATACAAGGACCCAAAAACATCCATCATTTTTCTTGTGGATGATCTCGATCACGGAGTTAACGCTTGTATCCGCCGGACTGCTCAGAGCACATACGAGATTCGCATTCTCGCTGGCTTAGTTGGTGCGCTAGAGCGCTTCAGTGAGCAAGCAATCTTCTCGTACCCAAGCCTATTTCAAAGCCTGGATCGTCACGATCAAAAGAAAGTCGATGCCACACGCTCGTACCTTCTTTACTTATGGCTGGATTTTGTTTTTTGCCATGAATGGGCGCATGCCTTATGCGGTCATCTCGACTTCGATACGCGAGTCCACGAGTGGTATGAAATGGAGAACGAGGAATTTGCTACCAAAGGAATTAAAGATGAGATATGTCAGCGCATGGAGGCAGAGGCCGATTCATTTGCCGCCAAATTTTCTTTAGCCAGATTCTCGACATACTGGGATAGTCTATCTAGAGATCTTTACCCAAGTCATGATGGTCAAGCTGCTCTTCGCGACTATGTAATGGCAATACTCTTACTTTTTCGCTTCTTTGAAGAACTTAGATCCAAAGGGACGAAGCCAAAGAATACACACCCAACTCCATTTACCAGGGCATTCATCTTCATGGCGTTCTGTCTCGGGGAGTATAAAAACATTCCTAGACTGCCCATTCTTTCATCAAAAGAAAAGGATAGGTTGTTTGGCGTTGCAGCAATGGATTTTTATGTCACGGCGCTTGGAATTACTCCCGCTGCCTACCTAGCTAAACTTGTCGAAGCGACAAATTTCACCGCATCAGTCGGCACTGTGATCGACAAAATCGGGCTACAGAACTTCCGAATTACCAAATAACTCAACCGTACTTAAACAGCCAATCACACAGCCCAACGGATGCTATTTTGAATCACGCGCAAGCTGTCGCTGTGAAATTGCACTGAAGCCTGCCCCAATCGTTCCATCAATTCTTGACCCACAATACTCTTTGTGAGTTGAAGGTGTCTATTGGAACCGGGGCGATTCATTCCTCAACCGGCGCAAATATCAGTGGGTCACTTGCTGCAGGTACTAATCGGACGTGGAGAACGTCTGTGCCAACTATCACGGCAAGCATAGGGCGCCCATCTTTGCGAGCCCTGGCCTTCTTCTCCCATTCATTCAAATCAGTTCCCGATGGAGTCGGAATGGATTCCGGATGCGTGTGCCACTCACCCAAGTAGCGCAACTTGCCACCAGTCGAAACCCATCTTGCCTTGGCGATGAGTTCATGTCCCTGAGGGAACCGCTCAAAGAGATAGCGAAGACGTTGGTCCCAAGCCGTCGGTCGCGTCGCCTCTACCACCTCTAGGTGATCACCACGAACATATCCCAAGAGTATCCCGCCAGCCTCAGGTAAGGCCGCTTCCTCTTGCCGGAACTCTTCAAAGACCTTCAGAACGCCTTCGCTGAAGGTGAGTAGATGTCGGTAATCTGTAACTGCCCACGCTGTCATGAACCGCATACTGGGCATTTTTCATGCGGCTCAGGAGTGCAGTCTGGCGTCACTAGCGACAATGATTTATCCAAGAGACGAGTCTGCAACTTGTCTTCCAGTTTTTCGTTGACCCAACCCAACGCCATTTCTGCACCAAGGCTGGATGCCTGAACTGACACCGAAGCTGGGAAGGGGACATACATCCCCTCGCATCCTTGACCAGCCATTACAGACGGAGCACCGCCAAGCACGGCTTGATAGCGGCCTTCTCGGGTATGTTGACAGAGGCATCTGTAGCACGCGGTGGCGGCCTTATCCCAAAACAATCCACGTACTGCCGTACCGGGTCCGTCAACCCAAACCGATAGCATCGGTGACAAGGTCTTCACTCTGTTTGCCAGCCAATGACCAAGAGCTTCTTCTCCTGTCGCATCAATTATCAAATCCTGCCCCGCAAGATTCGCCATTCGAACATCTACTTGCAGGGCTCTAATCTTCGCGGAAGGTAGTCCAAACTGCAATTCAACTGACAATGCATATGCCTTGTTCCTGAATAGAGCAGCGAAGCCTAAACGATGACGCCCCAGGTTGTTGGGCATCAGTTTGTCATTGTCAATCAATGTCAACTGACCACCACCAGTTCCTGCGCCTGCTTTCACGAGCATTTCAGCCAAGTAACCACCAATAGTTCCACAACCGACAAGGGTGATTTGCTTGCCTGCCAAGGTCTTCTTCCCTGGCATGTTTCTTCCTACAAGATACCGGTCATCAATCCTCGTGACAGAGCATGGAACGACCTGGGCTGCGTACGGCTCATTCAATGCGCTGTTGGCTTTGTTTTTTTCTCCACCATTCTGGTCTTCGTTGAAACGGACAACTACCCCATATGTCAGGAGAGGAGACTCAATTAGCAGCAGCGCTTCGCTGGCTTTTTTTGATTTGGCCTGGGCAATTCTTTCACTGAGTTTCTTTCGGCAAGCCATATCCAGTGAGCCTTGCCAATAAAGCAGTTGAGCTACTGTTGTCGGCGGCCATTCTGTTTGCGATGGTTTCGGCTTCGCCTGTGTTTTGACCCTATACACGGGGACTGTGGAATCAGAAAATTTCCAACCCACGACCCTGAGCTTTGCCTTAGTGAGCTCAGGATTGTCGCAGGCGACAAGAGCCTTGAGCTCTCCAGAACCTACCCATATTGCATGCTGCGCCCCAAGCACGGTATCGTTGAAATCTGTAAGACAGATTTCCCCATGCCAAAAGGCGAAGAACTCTTCTTCCATGTCTTCGAGCATCTCATGCTTGAGCAACTTATCGAGGACAAACTCTGCTCGCACAATGAATGCCAGGGTCTGACCTACAGGATCAAAGATGTCGACGACTACGGAATTCTTCGCCAGATAGCAGATACCTCCATCATCGGCGATGTGGGGGGCTACCGGCCTAAGCGTGGCCGGAACCGTGGTGAGCGTGATGGCCGGGAGATCATGGAACTCGGGGTCAATCAAAATCTGGCAAGCGTGCACTCCACCATCTGCATTGAGACCGCCCGCGAATCTTAGCCATCCACCGTCGACTGTTCCGAGGTAGTCAAACCCTCTGCCCCGAAGAGCATCGACCACCTCATCAACACCTGCCTTGAGTTCTTTCATCCAGCTTTTGTGCGGCCAATGATTTCTGATGGGCCAGGCTGTGCCGGCGCAGCAGCCACAGTTGCGGCCACTGTGACTGACTTAATGCGCTCGGGTTCGTTGGGAAAGCGATGCCCGAATTTCTCCACCAACCAAGTGCAAGCTTGGGCTGCATTGCTGGCGTTGATGGCCCCACGCAGATAGCGTTCGAGTTCTTCAAACGCCTTGGCAGCTTCTTCAACTTTTTGGGGACCGAGACGAGCTGTCAGTGACTCTGCCGGATCGATTGGATTGAAAACACCCCTGCGAAGTGCTCCAGGAATCTTGGCAACCACATCCAGCAAAGCCACATCATCACGGCGCTCACGCTTCTCGAAGTTCGGCGTTGCCGCTGCCATCAAAAGAATCGATGAAGGGCCGTCTGTCGGCCATTGCCAGTCACGGAAAGCCTTAATGAAGCGAATAATGCGGCGCAACTGTTCACCTTTGACCAATACTTCACGCTCAAACCATTTCTTCACTGGGCGAGGGTCCGATTCAAGCCAGTCTTCTTCTCTATGGGCCAGTAGAACACTATGGCGAGGCAATGCCCACCAGGCATCCTGTTCAGCCTTTGCCATAACCGCTTCGCGAATTTCGTTGTAGCCATGGTCCATCGCCATCTTGGCGAGAGTGGTGAATTCCTGATCAGGAATGGCATACAGAGGAATGTCGACGTGGGCATAGTCCGAAATCACAACCCGGACACAGGTTGGTTTGTCAATGATGAGTTGCCAACCTTTGTTGGCATCGACCAGGAGCTTTAGTGCCGCCTCTGCAGCCTTAAAGAAGATGGCGCTGGCCATGCTCGGTCGTTTTGTCTGCGAAACGAAGCTGAGCGGCATATACGCGCCATCATCAATATCTGCCTGTTGCGGTTTTTGAGCAGGCGCATTGAGTGTCTTGTACGCCCAGGACCCTTGCGTGAAAAAACGCGGTTCAGGCACTGGGCCAGGATAGCCAGCTTTTTTCAGTTCTTGCGGAATCCCTGTTCGAAGTCGTTCTCGGATGACCCTCTTCGCTTCCCCAATGTATTTTTCTTGAGGACTCTTGAGGTTGAGGTTCTGCAGCAGGTTTGCGTCGCCTGCGTCTGTGTAGAACAGAGTGCTAATGTTCAGCATGATTACTCCTCGCAGTTGCGATTTGGGCCGTGGTAGAAAACAGGCTTCATCGCAATGTGCTCACGAAAGGCCTGGAAACGCTGATCACCAAGTGACTTTTGTGCCGCATGCATGGCACGGTCTCTCAGCGTATTGGTCGAAGCTTGTGTGACGACATCCAGGTCCTTCACATCCTTGCTCTGGTCTGGTGTCGCTTCGTCATCAATCAGAAAATAGTCTGTACCCAGTGACTGGAGCAGCATGTAGTTCACAGACGATGCTTGCGCTGAAATCACCAGATTGAAAAGCCCCGCCTTCCAGCGAAGGAGTCCTTGGTCTAAAGGAGCATTCCCTCGAATGGTTGCGCCAATCGTCATCGTCCCGATTGACATGACGCGTACGTTTGCGACCTTTCCATCTGGAAAGAAGGTCCGAATTTCATGCAACCCAAACAGACCAGGGGCGTTGCCAACAAGACCTCCGTCTGCGAACACTCCTCGGTGGTTGCGGAATAAGGGGAAGTACACAGGTGCGGCGGCAGTTGCCAGCGCTGTGTCCACCAGCGACATGTGCAGGTCTGTCTCGAAAGTCTTGTAATGCGGCGTCTTGAAAAATTGACCACGACCTGTGGTGTAGTTGACCGCGGGGATGAGCACTGGATGTTTCAGATGGCCAATCAGGTCGTCCTTGAACGTATCTTTCAGAACAGTGCGCAGCCCATCGTGCGTATGTTTCGCCTTCCACCAGAAGCCCAGAACTCGACGAAGCAAGGTGCGCTTTCCGAAAATCTCACATCCCCGCTTTTCGAAGAGTGCCTTGAGGTCTGCCGCGGAGATTTCTTTTGCCAGACCAAGTGCCAGCAGTCCACCAACTGATGTGCCGCAGATGAGGTCAAAGTGCTTCGCCAGCGGTTTCCCCAGAGCTCGCTCAAGCTCGGCCAATACCGTGGCCGTGTAGAGGCCACGGTAACCACCGCCCGAGAGCGCGAGGACGTGATACGTGGGGACGCCACTCATGCCTACTCAGCCCGGAGGGGGAAAGGGGTCGTTGCCGTAGCTGTCCTTGTCGCGAATCTGCCCGTTGGGACGGTGAATCACGACCTCGGAACCCTGGTTTTTTGCGATTTCACGCGCAACCCCAGCCGCCTGAGCCTGAGTCGGCTTGACCGCCGTCGCCGTCTTATTGCCTTCGCCCTTGACGGCCCAACCGTCCTTGTGGGGGACTACATGCTGATTTTTACCTGTCATTTCGTTACCTTTCGGGCCTTTCCGGCCTGTGAACGGAACGTAATATTAATCTAACGAAATCAATCTCGTCAACTGTTGTGTAACGCAGCGTCAGATATATACTCCTGGGCTGGGCAAACAGCCCAGTTTCGGAGAACCTATGTCACTTGGAGCCAGGCTGACCGAGCTTCGGTTACGCAAAGGCGCATCGCTGCAGGACGTAGCCGACGCAGTTGAAGTATCAAAGACCCACATATGGGCTCTTGAAAAGGGTGGCACTAAGAACCCGTCACTCGATTTGTTGAAAAAGCTAGCGGAGCACTTCAACGTAACAGTCGAGTACTTGGCGGGTACAGGCGACGCCGAGTCGCTAGTTGAAGTCGAAGCACAGCAGTTTTTTAGAGACTTCAAGTCACTTTCTGATGCAGAAAGATCTCTATTGCTGCAAACTCTCGAGGTGTTCAAAAAGAAGAATGCCCGGGGAGATGCTGAAACTTGACCTCATAGAACTCGCGGACCTTGTCCATCCCGAAAAGCTTGTTGATGAAATCATCAAGCAGAACCCGGGAATCCCAACACCGATTCCGGTGGAGGAGATCGCTCGCCTCGCAGGTATCACGAAGATTCAACCGCTTACCAGTGACGGCTTTGAAGGCACACTCATTGCGAACGCCGAAAAGTCGGACGGCGAAATTTTCTACAACTCCACCAGGCCGAGATCAAGGCAGCGTTTCACCATTGGCCATGAACTCGGCCACTTTCTTTTGCCCTGGCATCGCCAGACCACATTCCAGTGCACGACCGAAGACATTTCGGCCCGCACGAACAATGACTGGGAAATTCAAGCCAATCAGTTCTCAGCTGAATTGCTTCTACCGCGACTCCTCATATGCCAAAGGCTTCAGAAGTATGGCTCGCCTGAGATGAGCCATATCCAGAAACTCGCTGAGGATTTTGAGACCAGCATTGAGGCCACTGCCCGCCGATTTGTCGAACTCTCCGAGTATCCATGTGCTGTTGTTTTCTCCAAAGACAACTTCGTGCGATACAACGTGAAGAGCGAATACTTTGAAGAACAGCTGAGTGTCTGGAAAGGAGACATATTGCCCAATCCCAGCATGAGTCGACAGGCAACGTCTAATCCTGATGAATGGCATGAGATTGAGGCCTACTGGTGGCTTAAAGAACGTAAAGGGCACGACTTCCCAGAGTCTGTGTATGAACAGACCCTATGCCAAGAAATTGGCTACAAGGTGACACTACTCACATACGAGTAACGCTTAACTGAACTAGTGATAGCCCATTTCCACCACACCCGGTTTCGACCGCTTCGTAACATCTGGGGCCATTCTTTTTCAAGCATCGATGAATTGATTCCTAGCTAAGCATCGCTCCATGCGCTCGCCCCAAGCGACGGGCCAGCTCATTATGTAGATCTGCTTCAGATTGCGCCGCGGTTCCCGCAGTTTTGTTGCCTCGATTCCTAGCCACGTGGTCAGCTTCTCGGTATTGGGACCTAGCTTGCTTGGACTGACCCGCCTTGTGTAGGTGGGCTCGATCTCATCCCACCGCAGGTACTTCTTCTTCCACGTGTAGAACGTTGCTTCCGATACGCCAATCTGCCGACATACGTCCACTACCGGCATGCCGCTTTCGGCCAGCCGCAACGCGTAGGCAATTTGCTCCTCGGTGATTTCGATTTCTTCATCGCTTCTCCTCGCCCCGCTCGAGGCCAGGGGAAGCAACCGTACCTCTAGTTTTGATCTGTGTAGGTTTTTCGGGGCACGTTAGGTGGCTTAGTTCTGATCAACTCGGCGGTCCAACCCGAGGGGTTCACTGCAAAGACTACAGGGGAACTGCGGTAGGTGTAGAGATGCAGCCAGTCAGCGATCATGTCTTTGACCTTGTGCAAGCAGTCGAACACATATATCAACTGCAAAAGCTACTCGACAAATGAAGTAATTGTCGAAAAGGCTGTCCGACAATTGATTTGCAAACAAAATTGCTGACTCCACATGGAGTCTTGGGACTTCTAGAACGCCATAAGTCTTTGATTTATATAACACAAAATTGCTGACTCAATTGTCAGCGACATCATGAACCTCGCCACCAAGCTCGTAGCCGCTTCCAGCCTCGCCGTCGCCGCCGCCACGGCGGTCGCGGCCCCTCCGGCCGCGGCGCCCGCGCCTGTTCAGGCCGCTTCACAGTTCATTGCAGCCAACGACGGCACCTTGCTGTACTACAAGGACTGGGGCCCCAAGAACGGGCCCGTGGTGGCCTTCAGCCATGGCTGGCCGCTGAGCTCCGACAGCTGGGAATCGCAGATGCTGTTCCTGGCGGAGAAGGGTTTCCGCGTGATCGCCCATGACCGCCGTGGCCATGGCCGCTCTGGCCAAGCCTGGTTGAACAACACCATGGACCAGTACGCCGACGACCTGGCATCGGTGCTGAACGCTCTGAACGTCCGCGACGTCACCTTGGTCGGTTTCTCGACCGGCGGCGGCGAGGTGGCCCGCTACATCGGCCGCCACGGCAACGCTCGCGTCAGGAAGCTGGTTCTGGTGGGTGCCGTGACGCCGATCATGGTCAAGACGGCCGACAATCCGAACGGCGTTCCGATGGAGGTCTTCGACGGCCTGCGCAAGGCCTCGATCGACAACCGGTCACAGCTCTACAAGGATTTGGCCAGCGGCCCGTTCTTTGGCTTCAACCGCCCCGGGGCGAAGAGCTCGGCCGGCCTGATCGACAACTTCTGGGTCCAGGGCATGCAAGGCAGCCACAAGTCGACGTACGACTCCATCCAGGCCTTCTCGGAATCGAACTTCGTCGAGGACCTCAAGCGCGTGACCGTTCCGACGCTCGTCATCCACGGCGCCGATGACCAGATCGTTCCCATCGAAACCACGGGCCGCGCCACGGCCAAGCTGGTCAAGGGCGCCAAGCTGATCGAGTACGCCGGCGGCCCGCACGGCATCACCGACACGCACAAGGACCGGCTGAACCAGGATCTGCTGGACTTCATCAAGTAAGCGTCCAAGGACGTGAAGGCGCAGACCGGACAGGTCTGCGCCTTCTTCGCCTGTCAAAACCGGGAGAGCACATGCCGGCTAAGGGCCGCACCGCATGTGCTGCGGCAGGCGTGGCGCGCGGTGCATGGGTCACCAACAAGCAAAAGGCCCGTCACCCATGGGCGACGGGCCCGATTCCTGTTCGATCTGAAAGTGGGCTTTAAAAAGGAATATCGTCATCCATGTCGTCAAAGCCCGAGCCGGCAGCCGGCGCGGACTTGGCTGCGGGGGCCGAGCGCTGAGGCGCGGCCGCAGGACGTGCGTAACCGCCCTGCCCCCCCCCCGACGGGGCCGCGGCGCGCGCGGGCCGACCACCGCCGCCGTAGCCGCCAGCCCCACCGCCACCTTCCTCGTCCGGATTGCCCATCCCCTGGCGACCGCCGAGCAATTGCATTTCGCTGGCGATGATGTCGGTGGCGTTCTTCTCGATGCCGTCCTTGTCGGTGTACTTGCGGTAGGTCAGGCGGCCTTCGACATAGATGGGGGTGCCCTTCTTGACGTACTCGCCCACGATCTCGGCCAGGCGCTCAAAGAAGGTGACGCGGTGCCACTGGGTTTCTTCGACCATCTCACCGGAATTGCGGTCCTTGCGGCGGCTGGTGGTGGCGATGCTGATGTTGGCCACGGCGCCGCCCGAGGGCAGGTAGCGGATTTCGGGGTCGCGGCCGCAGTTGCCGACCAGGATGACTTTGTTGACGGATGCCATGGCTAACTCCTGATTCCTAGATTCCTGAATGCGTGGGTACCCACGCATGATGGGGCCGATTATCCCGCCAATGGCCGGGCGGCAAACCGGCCTGATGTTTCACACTTGGTGGATTCTGAACATCTGATCGGCGACCCGTGGCTTCACCGACTTCCTGCGTCCCCGCGCCCGGGCGTCTGCATGGGCCAGGCCACCCAGAGCCACAAAACCATGGCCCCGGCGCACGCGAGGAACAGGGTCGATGGACCGCCCTGCTGAGCCAGCCAGCCCCCCGCCGCGCCGCCCACGAAGAGGCCCAGCGATTGCACGGCGTTGTACACGCCCAGCGCCGTACCGCGCGCATGGGCCGGTGCGATGCGCGAAACGAGGCTGGGCTGCGTGGCTTCCAGCACATTGAAGCCGCAGAAGAAAACGAATAGCAGCAGGCCAAGCAGCAACACGCCCAGCAAGCCACGCCAGTTGTCGGCACCCGTCACATGAGCAGCCTCGGGCAGCACCACGACGGCGGCCAACAAGCCCAGCTGCGCCAGGCCGATCAAACCGATGGCGGCCAGGAACACGGCGCGCAGGTAACCGCGCTTTTCGAGCGGGAACAGGGTGGCCATCATCACAAAGAAGGAGGCCAGCACCGCGGGCAGGTAGACCCACCAGTGGTGAGCAGCCACCAGGCCGGCGCGCACCAGCAGGGCGGGCACGGCCATCCACATGGCGAGTTGCACGGCATGCAGCAGGAAAACGCCCGCGTCCAGCCGCAGCAGGCCGGGATGGCGCAGCACCTCGCGCAAGCCCGCGCGCAGCGAGGCGGGTGCAGACTCACCCGCAGGCGCGTGTTCCCCCGACACCGCGACCGGCGCCTCTGGCGGCACGACCCAGATCACCACGGCCACGCCCCCCAGGGCCAGCAGGGCGGTGAACCAGAACAGGCCGCTCAAACCAATCCAGGCCGTGAGCACCGGCGCCAGCAGCAGCGAGAGCGCGAACATCAGCCCGATGCTGGCGCCGACCAGGGCCATGGCCTTGGTGCGCACCGCGTCGCGGGTCTGGTCGGCCAGCAGGGCCGACACGGCGGCTGACACCGCGCCCGCGCCCTGCAAGGCGCGCCCGACCAGCAGGCCCAGCAGATGGTCGGCCAGCGCGGCCACCAGACTGCCCAGCGCGAACACCAGCAGCCCCAGCACGATCACGCGCTTGCGACCATAACGGTCCGAGGCCAGGCCGTACGGCAGTTGCAGCAGCGCCTGCGTGAGGCCGTAAATGCCCATGGCCAGGCCAACCAGGGCCACGTCTTCGCCGCCGGGATAACGCTGCGCCTCCAGGGCGAAGACGGGCAGGACGAGGAACAGCCCCAGCATGCGCAAGGCAAAGATGCCAGCCAGTGAGAAACTGGAACGCCGCTCCGTGGCCGTCATGGCGGTGGACCCCGACCCGGGTACTGCATCGCGCGCCGACACCAGGGGAGCGGGCGACGAGGAGGAAGACGAGGGAGGAAGGGAGGAACTCGACACAGGCAGGCGGTGAACAGCGGGAGCGCGACGAGGGCGCAGCCCGCCATTGTCCATGATCTGACGTGCCACAATGGGCCGGCGCAGGGGCCATGCGCGCAAGCATCGATGCCGATGCGCCGTTGCGCCCTCATCCATCCGATTTCGCCTGTTTCCACCCGAACCCGATGCATGACGCCCAGCCCCCCGACCCGAACCAAGACAAACACGTGAACAACGCGCGCGACAACCCGCGCGACGAACCCCAGACCGACTTTCTGCAGAACTTCCAGGACGAGCTGTCCAATGGCCGGCAATGGCTGGAACGCGCCATCGTGCTGGCGCACGCCGTGGTGGCGGGCCTGGCCGTGGTGGGCTTCACCTTGCTGTCGGACGGGGCCTTCAGCCTGTTCCAGGCACTCTACGCCGCCATGCCCTGGGCGGTGTTGCTCTGGATGCCGCTGCTGACGGGCGCCATCGTCTGGCTGACCCGTCGTTACGCGCCGGGTGCGGCGGGCTCGGGCATTCCGCAGGTGATGGCCGCGCTGGACCCGATGCTGCCGCCCGGGGCGGGCCACCGTTTCGTTTCCCTGCGCCTGGCCGTGAGCAAGATCGGGCTGGGCGCGGCGGGTCTGCTGGCGGGCCTCTCGGTCGGACGCGAGGGCCCTTCCGTGCAGGTGGCTGCAGGTGTGATGCAGAACGCGCAACGCTGGCTGCGTCCCGGCTCGGGCATCGACCGCCAGGCCCTGCTGGTGGCCGGCGGCGCGGCCGGCATCGCGGCGGCCTTCAACGCGCCGCTGGCCGGCGTGGTGTTCGCCATCGAGGAACTGTCGCGCAAGCTGGAGTCGCGCAGCAGCGGCCTGGTGCTGGCCGCCATCGTGCTGGCGGGGCTGATGAGCGTGTCGGCCTTCGGCAACCTGAGCTACTTCGGTGTGATCCGCGTGCCGCGCCAGGGTTGGGACATGCTGCTGCCCGGCCTGCTGGTGACCGTGTCCTGCGGCCTGCTGGGTGGCCTGTTCGCCCGCCTGCTGATCGCCTCGCTCACGGGCGCGCCCAGCCGCTTCAACCGCTGGCGGGCGCGCTGGCCGGTGCGCTTCGGCATGGCGCTGGGCCTGGTGTTGGCGATCATCGGCCTGGTCACGGGCGGCGCCACCTTCGGCGCGGGATCGGAAACAGTACGCGAGATGCTGGCCGGCGAGGAACAGGCCGTGTCCGCGCCCTTCTACGTGACACTGAAGTTCGTCGCAACCTGGCTGTCGTCCTGGGCGGGCGTGCCGGGCGGCATCTTCGCGCCGGCCCTGTCCATCGGCGCGGGCATAGGCAACAACGTGGCCCAGTTCCCGCTGGACGGTGCGGCCGGGCTGGCGCCCGCGCTGATCGCCATGGGCATGGCCGCCTTCCTGGCCGCCGTGACGCAAGCGCCGTTGACGGCCTTCATCATCGTGATGGAGATGGTGGACGGCCACGCCATGGTGCTGAGCCTGATGGCCGCGGCCATGCTGGCCAGCCTGATCTCGCGCCTGATCAGCCGCTCGCTCTACCTGGCCCTGGCCGAGTACATGGTGAACGCGGTGCTGGCGCCGCCCCCGGTGCCGGCCAGGCATGCACCCGAACCCAGGCCGCCCACGAGCCCGCCGCACGCTTAAGGCGCGCACGGCTGAAACGCGGCGCGTGCCGATGGTCGGGGTTTTCTCTATCATGGTGGGTTTCGCCTTCCCCACTGGTGAGCTGACCCGCGACGCGAACTGCGCAAGCAGGGAACAGCCCAAGAGCCCACGGTCCACGCCCCATGAACCAGCCTGTCACGCCCGACGAAGGGCGCTACCTCGCCAACGCCTTGCAGCAGCAGGCCATCCACATCCGCGGGGCGCGCACGCACAACCTCAAGAACATCGACCTCGACATCCCGCGCAACCAGCTGGTGGTGATCACCGGCCTCTCGGGCTCGGGCAAGTCCAGCCTGGCCTTCGACACGCTGTACGCCGAGGGCCAGCGCCGTTATGTGGAGAGTCTGTCGACCTACGCCCGGCAGTTCCTGCAGATGATGGACAAGCCGGAGGTGGACCTGATCGAAGGCCTGTCACCGGCCATCGCCATCGAGCAAAAGGCCACCAGCCACAACCCGCGCTCCACCGTGGGCACGGTAACGGAAATCCACGACTACCTGCGCCTGCTCTACGCCCGCGCCGGTACACCGCACTGCCCCGAGCACAACCTGCCACTGCAAGCCCAGACCGTGAGCCAGATGGTGGACGCGGTACTCGCACTCGCGCCCGAGGAGCGCCGGGCCGCCCCAAGCGACGAGCGCCCCCTCGGGGGGCAGCGAGGACACGGCAGTGCCGAGCGTGGGGGCGAACAATCCTTGAGGATCATGTTGGTCGCGCCCGTGGCACGGCAAAAGAAGGGCGAGTTCAGCGAACTGCTCACCGACATGCAGGCTCGGGGTTACGTGCGCTTTCGCATCGATGGTCAGGTGCATGACTTCAACGACCTGCCCACGCTCAAGAAAACCGAGAAACACGACATCGACGTGGTGATCGACCGACTGCGCGTGCGCTTGGCCGCGGAGGGCGATGACGCCGAACAAGTCCGCGAAGCGGCCGCACTGCGCCAGCGCCTGGCCGAAAGCTTCGAAGCCGCGCTCAACCTGGCCGAGGGCCGCGCCATCGTCGTGGAAATGGACGGCGCCCAGAAAGAACACCTCTTCAACGCGCGCTACGCCTGCCCGCTGTGCAACTACTCCATCGGCGAGCTGGAGCCGCGCCTGTTCTCCTTCAACTCGCCGCAGGGGGCCTGCCCGGAATGCGACGGCATCGGCCAGCAGGAGTTCTTCGACCCCGCGCGCGTGGTCGCCTTTCCGTCCCTGAGCCTCGCGAGCGGTGCCATCAAGGGCTGGGACCGGCGCAACAGCGTCGCTTTCGCCATGGTGGAGAGCCTGGCCAAGCACTACAAGTTCAACGTTGAGTTGCCGTTCGAGGAACTGTCCCCTCACATCCAGCATGTGCTGCTGCACGGCTCGGGCGAGGAAGAAATCAAGTTCAGCTACACCATGGGTTCGGGCAGCTTCGCGGGCAAGAAGGTCAGCAAGACCCACGCCTTCGAGGGCATCCTGCCGAACATGCTGCGGCGCTGGCGCGAGACCGACTCGGCCCTGGTGCGCGAGGACCTGGGCCGGCTGCGCAGCATGCAGCCCTGCCCGGCCTGCGCCGGCACGCGCCTGCGCACCGAAGCACGCTTCGTGCGCATCGGTGATGGCGCGCAGTCCCGCGCCATCTACGAAGTCAGCCGCGCCACGCTGCGCGATGCGCAGTCCTATTTCGAGACGCTGCAGATGCAGGGCGCGAAGGCCGAGATCGCCGCCAAGGTGGTGCGCGAAATCCGCCTGCGCCTGCAGTTCCTCAACGACGTGGGCCTGTCCTACCTCAGCCTGGACCGCAGCGCGGATACGCTCTCGGGCGGCGAGTCCCAGCGCATCCGACTGGCCAGCCAGATTGGCAGCGGTCTGACCGGCGTGATGTACGTGCTGGACGAGCCCAGCATCGGCCTGCACCAGCGCGACAACGACCGCCTGATCGCCACGCTGCAGCACCTGCGCAACCTGGGCAACAGCGTGCTGGTGGTCGAGCATGACGAGGACATGATCCGCGCCGCCGACCACGTGATCGACCTCGGCCCCGGCGCGGGCGTGCACGGCGGGCGCATCCTGGCCCAGGGCACGCCCGGCGAGGTGGAGGCCAACCCGGCCTCGCTGACCGGCCAGTACCTCAGCGGCACGCGCGGCATCGCCGTGCCCGCTGAACGCCACAAGGCGACGAAGGAGGTGCTGCGCATCGTGAACGCCACGGGCAACAACCTCAAGGGCGTGACAGTGGACATCCCCGTGGGCCTGTTGACCTGCGTGACGGGGGTCAGCGGCTCGGGCAAGAGCACCCTGGTGAACGACACACTCTATGCCGCCGCGGCCAAGCAGATCCACCGCGCCCACGAAGAGCCGGCGGCGCACGACACCATCGAGGGCCTGGACGGCTTCGACAAGGTCATCAACGTCGACCAGTCGCCCATAGGCCGCACGCCACGCAGCAACCCGGCCACCTACACCGGCCTCTTCACGGCCATCCGCGACCTGATGGCCGAGACGCCGACCGCGCGCGAGCGCGGCTACGGCCCGGGCCGCTTCTCCTTCAACGTCGCGGGCGGCCGCTGCGAGGCCTGCCAGGGCGACGGCGTGGTGAAGGTGGAGATGCACTTCCTGCCCGACGTCTACGTGCCTTGCGACGTCTGCCATGGCCAGCGCTACAACCGCGAAACCCTGGAAGTGCAGTGGAAGGGCTTGAACATTGCGCAGGTGCTCAACCTGACGGTGGAACAGGCCCATGCCTTCTTCAAGGATGTACCCGCCATCGCGCGCAAGCTGCAGACCTTGCTGGACGTGGGCTTGAGCTACATCCAGCTTGGTCAGAGCGCGACGACACTGTCGGGCGGCGAGGCGCAGCGCGTCAAGCTCGCGCTGGAGCTGTCCAAGCGCGACACCGGCCGCACGCTTTACATCCTGGACGAACCCACCACCGGCCTGCACTTCGCCGACATCGAGCTGCTGCTCAAGGTGCTGCACCAGCTGCGCGACGCGGGCAACACCATCGTCATCATCGAACACAACCTGGACGTGATCAAAACCGCGGACTGGCTGATCGACATGGGCCCGGAGGGCGGCTCGGGCGGCGGGACGGTGGTGGGAGTGGGGACGCCGGAGGAATTGGCCGCGAACGCGGCGAGCCACACAGGCAAGTATTTGGGACGGCTCCTGAAGGTTTGAGGCCCAGCGCCTCAGCTCAGCCAATCCTCAATCCGCAGCCCCGCCACGCGCTGAAACTCTTTGATGTTGTTGGTCACGACCACCAGACCGCATGAGCGCGCATGCCCGGCGATCATCTGGTCATACGGACCGATCTGCGTGCCGGCCTTGCGCAGTTCCGCACGTATCTGCGCCGTGTGCGCCGCAGCTGGCTTGTCGTAGTCCAACACCTCCAGCCGGGCGATGAAACCTTCCACGTCCGTTAGATTGCGTTGCGGCTGCGCGGACAGTTCCACGCCATACAGCAACTCCATCACGGTGACGGTGCTGATGCACATCTGTCCGTGATGCCGCTGGAAAGCCGCACGCGCCGCGTCCGGCCTGTGGCGTATCGTGGCAATGCTAATGTTGGTGTCGAGCATGAAACGCAGCATGAGGCGCCTCCCTCAAAACGCTTCCCGTTCCTGCTCCGCAGGCTGTTCACGCTCGGCCATGAAATCGGCGCTGACGCCAGGGCCGTCAAACCAGCTGTCCCAGGCCTCACCCACGGGGGTGATGATGCGCACGCGGCCGATGGCCACCACATCCACGCGTTTCACGTCTTCCGGCAGAGCGACGGCCTTCGGCAGGCGGATCGCCTGGCTGCGGTTGCTCAAAAAAATTGCGCCTTGTTCCATCATCACACCTCCATTCACATATCCCACCAGGATATACAGCGCGCAAGATAGTCCGAATTGCGGGATATGTCAACGGGATATGCCAGGTGATCTCGACTGCTCATACGGACGGCTCCTGCGCCGCCTTGCCCGGCCCCACACGCGGACCTCCGGATAAGGCTAGACTCGGCCCCCGCTGGCTCTAAGCCCTTACGCACTGCGTGCACTGCAACGCCCCCTCCTGACCTGATCCACCGCGTTCGGCCGATCGGCACCTCCACAACGCCGAACCCCACGCCACACCCATGACCCCACAAGCCTCCGTCTTCACCAACCGCAAGGTCGTCTTCCTGCTCGCCACGCTCTGCTGCCTGCTTTGGGGCAGCGCCTACCCGGCCATCAAGAACGGCTACGCGCTGTTCCAGATCGCGCCGGACGACATTCCTTCCAAGCTGGTGTTCGCGGGCTGGCGCTTTGTCTTCGCTGGCCTGGTGCTGCTGATCGTGGCGGCGGCCACGCGCAAGCCGGTGTTCGCGCTGGACCGGCGCGGCATGGGCCAGGTGTCCCTGGTGGGTTTGGCGCAGACCACGGCACAGTACGTGTTCTTCTACATCGGGCTGGCCTATGCCACGGGTGTGAAGAGTTCCATCATGAACGCCACCGGCACTTTCTTCAGCGTGCTGCTGGCCCACTTCATCTACCGCAATGACCGCCTGAGCTACAACAAGGCGCTGGGCTGCGTGGTGGGCTTCCTGGGGGTGATGGTGGTGAACTTCCACGACAGCCTGTTCAGCCTGGACTTCACTCTGCTGGGCGAAGGTTTCGTGGTGATCGCGGCCTTCGTGCTCTCGGCCGCCAGCATCTACGGCAAGAAGGTCTCGCAGCGCATCGACTCGGTGGTGCTGACGGGCTGGCAACTCGGCATCGGCGGCGTCGGTCTGCTGGTGTTGGGCTTCGCCTTTGGCGGCCACCTGAGCCTGCCCAGCGCGGCGGCGTTCGGCATCCTGGCCTACCTGGTGGCGCTGTCGGCGATCGCCTTCTCGCTCTGGACCATCCTGCTCAAGCACAACCGCGTGAGCATGATCACGGTCTTCAACTTCATGATTCCCATCTTCGGCACCCTGCTCTCGGCACTGTTCCTCGATGAACGCTTTCTGGAGTGGAAGAATGCCCTGGCCTTGGTGCTGGTCTGCGTCGGCATCTGGCTGGTCACCAAGGAAGAAAAAACGCCCGCCCGTGCGTGACGGTCGGGCGTGGGGCGTCAACGTGATGTCGTTGAGAGCGAGTCGCTGAAAGCGGCTCAGCGGACCTCGCTCACGAAGTCCTGGCGACTGCGGCGCACCTTCTTCTGGTTGACCAGCCAGTCGCCCTCGTCGGCGCGGTAGCCCAGGGGCATGATCACCACGCTGCGCAGGCCGCGCGCCTTCAGGCCGAGAATCTCGTCCAGGGCCGCCGGATCGAAGCCTTCCATCGGCGTGCTGTCCACCTTTTCGGCGGCCGCGGCGATCAGGGCCGTTCCCACGCCAATGTAGGCCTGGCGCGCCGCATGCGCGTAGTTTTCTTCCGCGGGACGCGGGGGATACAAGCTCAACAGCTTCTGGCGGTAGGCCTCGAAACCTTCGTTGGTGGAGCCCCGCTCGTCGTTGGTGAGGTCGAACATGGCGTTGATGCGCTCGGCCGTGTAGTTGTCCCAGGCGGCAAAGACCAGCAGGTGCGAGCCGTCGGTGATCTGGGCCTGATTCCAGGCGATGGCCTTGATCTTCTCGCGCACCTCTTTGTTGGTGACGACGATGACTTCATAAGGCTGCAGGCCGCTGGAACTGGCCGTCAAGCGCACGGCTTCCAGGATGCGGTCGACCTTGTCCTCGGGCACCGCCTTGGACGGGTTCATTTTCTTGGTGGCGTAGCGCCACTGCAATTGCTCGATCAACTGGGACATGGGAAACACGCAAAAAAAGTTGAGGGTTCATGTATCTGGCCCCGAACCCAGTTTTTGCAAGCCCATTTTCCTGACGCCTGCGTAAAGTTGGCGCCCCGCGATAATCCCGGCCCATGTCTGCTTCCTTTTCCCATGCCGCCACGCCTGCGGGCACCGTGCGGCTGATCGGCGCCCCCACCGACATCGGCGCGGGCGCGCGCGGCGCCTCCATGGGCCCCGAAGCCCTGCGGGTGGCGGGCATCGCCGAGATGTTCGCGCGGCGCGGCTTGGCCGTGCACGACACGGGCAACCTGCACGGGCCGAACAACCCTTGCCTGCCGCCGCAGACCGGTTACCGCCACCTGGACGAGGTGGTCGCCTGGAACCAGGCGGTGCACGACGCTGTTCATGCGGCGCTGAACGCGGGCGAGTTGCCGGTGCTGCTGGGCGGTGACCACAGCCTGGGCATCGGCTCCATCAGCGCGGTGGCGCGCCACTGCAAGGCCGCGGGCCGCGAGCTGCGCGTGCTGTGGTTGGACGCGCACGCGGACTTCAACACCCACGACATCACGCCCTCGGGCAATCTGCACGGCATGCCCGTGGCCTGCCTGTGCGGTGACGGCCCTCCCGCCCTCGTGTCCATGGCGGGCCATGTGCCCGCGATCGAACCGGCCAGCCTGCGGCAGATCGGCATCCGCAGCGTGGACGAAGGCGAACGTGCACGCGTGCGCGAGGCCCAGCTGGAGGTCTACGACATGCGTTACCTGGACGAAATGGGCATGCGCGCGACCATGGCCAAGGCCCTGGAGGGCCTGGACGACAACACCCACCTGCACGTGAGTTTCGACGTGGACTTTCTGGACCCGGAGATCGCGCCCGGCGTGGGCACCACGGTGCCCGGCGGGCCAACTTACCGCGAGGCGCAGCTGTGCATGGAGATGATCGCCGACACCGGACGCGTCGGTTCGCTGGACATCGTGGAACTCAACCCCGCGCTGGATGTGCGCAACCGCACGGCGCAGGTGGCGGTGGAACTGGTGGAAAGCCTGTTCGGCAAATCCACACTGATGCGCGATCGCGGCTAGCCTGCGCACCGCGGCGGGCTGGCCCGCTTTTTGCGGCCAGTTCCACGTCCACCATCACCCTGCCCCCCGGCCCGGCCATTATTTACCCGCGTCACATCGCCCCCGCATACTCCCGCCATCTGCTTGCCAAGGAAACCCATGTCCTCCATCACGCTCCGATTCCTCGCCGAACCCAGCACCGTAAACTACGGCGGCAAGGTGCACGGCGGCACCGTCATGAAATGGATCGATGAGGCCGGCTACGCCTGCGCCACCAGCTGGGCCAAGCGCTACTGCGTCACGGTCTACGTGGGCGGCATCCGCTTCCATCGCCCCATCATGATCGGCGACCTGGTGGAGGTGGAAGCCAAGCTGGCCTACACCGGCAGCACCAGCATGAACATCTCGGTCGAGGTGCGCAGCGGGGACATGAAAGGTGGGAGGCTGGAGACCACGACCGAATGCCTGATCGTCTTCGTCTCGGTCGATTCCCATGGCAAGCCGATGCCGGTGCCGGCGTGGACCCCCGAAACACCTGAGGCCATTGCCCTGGCCAAGCGGGCCAAGGCGCAGCTGGACGCCTCGCGCTCGGCGGGTTGACGCGAGGGCGTTGGGGCTCAGCCCCGCGCCACCTGCAGCAGGTCGCGTGTCTTCATCGCCTCGCGACGCGCGGCCTGGGCAAAGTCCTCGCCCGACGACGCATAGAGGATGGCGCGCGAGGAGTTCACGGCGATCAGGCCATCCTTCGTCCAGCCCGCCTTGACCGTGGCCACCGCGTCGCCGCCCTGCGCACCGACGCCGGGAATCAGCAGGGGCAGGGTGGGCGCGAGTTGGCGCACGCGGGCGATCTCTTCCGGGTAGGTGGCGCCCACCACCAGGCCGAGCTGGCCGTTCAGGTTCCAGGGACCCTGGGCCAGTGCCGCCACATGCTCGTAGAGGCGCGGCTGGCCCGGCAGGTCGGCCAGGCGCTGGTTCTGCAGATCGTCACCGCCGGGGTTGGAGGTGCGGCAGAGCAGGAAGGCGCCCTTGCCCTCGTACTTCAGGTAGGGCTGCACCGAGTCCCAGCCCATGAAGGGCGAGAGGGTCACGGCGTCGGCGTCGTAGCGCTCGAAGGCTTCGCGGGCGTACTGCTCGGCGGTGGCGCCGATGTCGCCCCGCTTGGCGTCGAGGATCACGGGCACTTGCGGCGCGCTGGCGCGCATGTGGGCCATGAGCTGTTCTAGCTGGTCCTCGGCGCGGTGCGCGGCGAAGTAGGCGATCTGCGGTTTGAAGGCGATGGCCAGATCGGCCGTGGCGTCGACGATGGCGGCGCAGAAGTCGTAGATTTTGCGGGGGTCGCCCTGGTAGGCGCCGGGAAAGCGCGAGGGCTCCGGGTCCAGGCCCACGCAGAGCATGGACCGGTTGCGGGCCTCGGCCGCGCGCAGCATGTCGATGAAAGTCATGCGGCGATTGTAAGAACGACCCTCGACGCGGTTGCCCGGGCCATTCACACGGGCCTGACGGACCGCGCCAGCCGGCGCGGCCGATTCAGGCGGCGAGCGGCGTGACCGGCACCACGGACGCAGCCGCGACTTCTTCCGCGATGAGGCGATCGATGATCTTGCGCGACTGAACGCCACCCGCGTCGATGTTGAGCATGAGCAGCTTGCGCTCGGGCCAGGTCAGCAGGTTCTTCTGCTGGCGCTCCAGCATCTCCAGGTCCTCGGCGAAGATCTTGCCCTGCCCCTGGCGGATGGTGTCTGTCAGCTCGGCGTCCTGCGGTTTGAACTTGCGCGCCATGCCCCAGAAGTAGTGGATGGAAGTCTCGGTCTCGGGCGTGATGAAGTCCACCACCACGCTGTAGGCCTTCTTGTCGTTGGGCGCGTCGTAGCCACCCTGGCCCTGCAGGGCCACACCCACCTCGATCATCACATGGCTGGGCGGCGAGAAGCGGCAGATCTGCCAGCGATCCACCGGCTGATCATCCGGCAGGCCGTTGCCCCGCAGTGCCATCTTCCAAAAGGGCGGGGCCTCGATGCCGCTCATGAAGCGGCTGGTGACGACGGTGTCGCCCTCGACGGTGGTCTTGCAGGGCGTTTCGTCGATTTCCTTCTGGCCGATGGAGCTGCTGTGCACATAGGTCTCGTGCGTCAGGTCCATCAGGTTGTCAATCATCAGCCGGTAGTCGCAGGCGATGTGGTACAGGCCACCGCCATAGGCCCATTCCGGGTTGTCGAAGAACTCCAGGACCGGGATCTTGGCCTCGTCGGCCAGCGTCGCCTCGCCCGTCCAGACCCAGACGAAGCCGTAGCGCTCGGTCACGGGGAAACTGCGAATGGCCGGAAAACCGCGAACGCGCTGGCCAGGCATGGACACCGTCTTGCCGTCGCAACCCATGACCAGGCCGTGGTAACCGCAGGTGAGCTGGCCTTCGCAGACATAGCCCAGCGACAGCGGCGCGCCACGGTGCGGGCAGAAGTCCTGCACCGCGTTGATCTTGCCGGCCGCGTCACGGTAGAAGGCAATGCGTTCACCGCAGACCATGCGGCCCAGCGGCTTGTCGGCGCCGATTTCCTGGCTGGACGCGGCGACGTACCAAGTGTTCTTGGGAAAGGTGCTGACAGTGGACATGGTGTGCTCCTAAGCTGAGTCAGACGGGACCGGTCATGATGGACGACACCGGGCGGTGGCGTAGCCTCATGAATCCGTATACTGAATGACCGGTATTTTAGGACGCACGGCCACAAAGGGCTAGCCTATGCCGGCTTTTGCCCCCTGGTATTTACCCTCGAATTGAGAGGACCCTAAAGAACAGTGAGCAGTCACTCTTCAGAGTCGCGCTGGTCGTGCAAATCGACGAATTTGCGCAGCAGGCGGATGAATTCGCGCTGCTCCTCAGTGGACAGCGCGCTCATCAGGCTGTCCCAATGCGCTGTCGTGCCCGGCAGCAGTTCGGCCAGCACCGTCTCGCCCTCCGGCGTGAGGACCAGGCTGCGCTGTCGGCGTGGCAGCACCTCGCGCGAGATCCAGCCCTTGGTCTCCAGCCGCGCGGCGATGTCGGCCGTGGTGGAGGTGTCCAGCGCCACCTTGTCGGCCAGCGTCACCTGGTCGATGCCGGGCGTCTCCTGCAGGGTGCGCAGGATGGCGTACTGCACCGGGGTGACGTGCCGCCCATGCACTTCGTGGAAGCGCGCGACGGCAATCTGCTGCGCGCGGCGGATCAGGTGCCCGGGTTCGTCATAAAGGCGCAACTCGGTGGCCGGCATGGTGTTCTCTGTGTTCATCATCTCCCTGTCCCTGTTTCCAGTGTCATCGGTACGGCTTGCCATGCAGGCCATTATGAGGTGCCGGCATCGAACATCAAAGACTGTGCCAAACACAGATCATCCCAGGCCTTGGCCTTGTCCTGCGGCGTGCGCAACAGGTAAGCAGGGTGGTAGCTCACGACGACGGGCACGCCTTCATAGCTATGCACCTGGCCGCGCAGACGGCCCAGCGGCATGGTTGCCACGTCTGGCAGGCTGTGCTGCAGCAGGGACTGGACGGCGAAACGCCCCATCGCGAGGATGATGCGCGGCTGTAGCAACGCGACCTGGCGACGCAGATAGGGTTCGCACTGCAGCACTTCCTCGGGCGCGGGGTTGCGGTTGCCTGGCGGCCGGCACTTGAGCACGTTGGCGATGTAGACGGCCCGGGCCGCGTCGTCGGCGCCGCGCGCCAGGCCCAGGGCCTTGAGCATGTTGTCCAGCAGCTTGCCGGCCTGGCCGACAAACGGTTCGCCCTGGAGATCCTCGTTCTCGCCCGGCGCCTCGCCGACGATCAGCCAGCGCGCCTGCCGGTGCCCGACGCCGAACACGGTGTTCTTGCGGCTCTTGCACAGGCCGCAGGCCTGGCAGCCGGCCACAACGGCCTCCAGGTCGTCCCAGTCCATGGCCGCGATGTCGGTGGGCAGGGCGCGGGGCGCGGTCACGCCGACCGGAACGGCCGGGGCCGCCATGGGCACGGGCGCGCGGACTGGCCGCTCCACCGGGGATGAGGGCGCGGCCACCCTGGCACGCGAGCCATCGGACGGCCGCAGCGAGGACTTGGCAAGGGCTGTCTCATCCGCTGGCGCCGACGCCATGGGCGTCCAGACACGAATTCCCATTTCTTCCAGCATGGCGCGCTGACGTGCATCCAATTCCATGGTCCGCATCCTACAGAGGTGCCTGCGCGGGTTGCAGGGGGGTGGAAGCGGCTGGGGTCAGGGGCAGGCTCATCACCACCGCGTCCTCGCGGCGGCCGTGACCGTCGGGGTAATAGTCCTTGCGCAGGCCCACGCGGCGGTAGCCCTGCGCCTCATAGACATGGATGGCGCGCTGGTTGCCCGCGCGTACCTCCAGCCAGAGCATTTCCAGCGGCGGTTGCGCGGGCACACCCCGCGCCCAGAGCGCCAGGGCGTCCAGCATAAGGCGGGCCCAGCCCTGACCCTGGTGTTGCGGCGCGACGGTGATGTTGAGCAGGTGGGCCTCGGCGACGCCTTGCATGGCCACGTAATAGCCGAGCACGGTTTCCTCGCCCGCCTCCCCCGCGACCAGCACGCGCATGTGGTGGCCCGCGCGCAAGCCGTCGAGGAAATGGCCGCGCGTCCAGGGATGCGAATAAGCGCGCTGTTCGATGTGGAGCACGGCGTCCAAGCGCGTCGCGTCCAGCGGCTCAAGGCGGACCTCAATCGGGGAGCCGCACGCATGCGGCATAGACGGGGCGTGCATGCCGAGCCTCTCAGCCCGTCAACGGACCGGACACCGACGCTTGAACCACGGGGGCCGTGGATGGCTGAAGCGCCTTACGCTCCCGCAGGCGTTCTTCGGTGGTCTTGGCCACCTTGTCACGCACGTACTGCGGCAGTGCGTCCTCGGCCCGCACGGCGGCCCCCTGGGCCAGCAGGGCGGGTGCGAGACGCAGCATGGCCGTTGCCAGGGGCAGCACTGGCCAGCGTGGCAGGGCCGCAGGCCAGGGCAAGCGCTCGCCGTAGACGGTGAACACATTGCCGGCCAGGGCGTCGCCGTCCCAGGCAGGCAGCGCCTCGGGGGTATGCAGGCCGAAGGGAGCCTGCTGCTGCCACCGACCGTCGGCGTACAGATAGGGCGCGGCATACAGCTCGTCCATGCGAGCATCGAGCAAAGCCAGCACACGCAAGGTATGGGCCTGCGGTGCATACCGTTCCCTGGCCTCTTCGACCAACGTCAACAGGCTGTCCACCGGCAGCACCGGCACGGCCGCGCCATAGGCCAGGCCCTGGGCCACGGCGCAGGCCGTGCGCAGGCCGGTGAAGGCTCCCGGCCCGCTGCCGAAGGCGATGGCGTCCAGTTGCGCGTAACGCAAGCCTGCCTCGGCCATCAAGGCTTCGATGGCCGGAATCAGGCCCGAGGAGGCCTGAGCCGCGCCCGCGCCCTGGTACTGCCAGACCTGGCCGTCACGCGCGAGGGCCACGGAAAGCTGATCGGTGGTGGTGTCGAGCGCGAGGAGGTTCATGCAGGCGGGATTGCTTCAGGGGCACCGATTATCGGCGCAGGCCCGGCCACCGCGCCTTGCCCTAAACTTTCCCGCATGCCTCGTTCTCCTTTTTGTTCCGCCTTGCGGGTCCTGCTCCTGAGCCTGAGCGCTGCCACCGCCCTGGGCATTTCCGCCGCCACCCTGCCCGCCCCCGTGACCCAGGCGCTGGCCCGGGCCAAGATCCCCGCCAGCGCCCTGGGCATCGTGGTCGAGGAAGCGGGTGCCGCGACGCGCGGAAAATCCCTGTTGCGCCATCGCGCCGAGGCGCCCATGAACCCCGCCAGCGTGATGAAGCTGGTCACCACCGCCGCCGCGTTGGAACTGCTGGGACCGAACTGGAAGTGGCGCACGCCGGTCTACCTGGACGGCGTGATCCGCGAAGGCACGCTGCAGGGTGACCTGTACATCGAGGGGCGGGGCGACCCCAAGCTCGTGGCCGAACGCCTCTGGCTGCTGCTGCGCCGGGTACAGGGCCTGGGCATTTCGACCATCACCGGCGACATCGTGCTGGACGACCGCCTGTTCGAGGCCGTGCCACACGACCCGGGCGAATTCGATGGTGAACCGCTGCGGCCGTACAACGCGGCGCCCAGCGCGTTGCTGCTGAACTTCAAGTCCGTGCTCATGACCTTCACGCCCGACCGCGCCGCGGGCGTGGCGCGCTTGCATGTGGAGCCGCCGCTGGCGGGCGTGACCTGGCCCTCCACCATCCCGCTCTCGCAGGAGCGCTGCGGCGATTGGCGCGGCGGGCTGCAAGCGAATTTCGCCCAGGCCGGTTTCGGGCGGTCCGAGGGCTCGGCACCGGTCCAGCCCCGCTTCGCGGGCCGTTACCCGGCTGCTTGCGAAGAAAAGATCTGGCCACTGGCTTGGCCCGACCCCGAGGGCTACAACGCCCGGGCCATCGCTGGCATGTGGCGGACGATCGGCGGCACGCTGCGCGGCCAGGTTCGTGCGGGCCGGGTGCCCGACGCGCTGCGCGAAACCAGCCCGGGCCAGGGTCCGGTTTTCGCGCTCGAATCCCCGCCGCTGGCCGAGGTGGTGCGCGACATCAACAAGTACAGCAACAACGTGATGACGCAGCAGCTCTTCCTCACGCTGAGCCTGGAACAGGCGGCAACGACCGCAGCCACCGCCGCGCCCGACACCATCACGCCAGGCAGCCCGACGGCGCAAGGCACGTTGGTCGCCTCCCGCGCCCTGCTGCAGGACTGGTGGCGCGAACGGCTGGCCGTGAAAGGCCAGGTGGACGAGGGCGCGCCGCAAGTCAGCAATGGCTCAGGCCTGTCGCGCGAGGACCGCGTCAGCCCCGCCGCGCTGGCGCGCCTGCTGCAGTACGTCTGGGACGGACCGCTGATGCCGGAGCTGCTGACCTCCCTGCCCATCAGTGGTCAAGATGGCACGCTGCGGCCCGAGCGCTGGCGCGCGCGGGGCTCGGCCCACCTCAAGACGGGCAGCCTGCGCGACGTGAACGCCATCGCTGGCGTTGTGCACGCGCAGAGCGGTCGGCGTTATGTGCTGGTCGCCATCGTGAACCACCCGAACGCCGCCGCAGCCCGGCCGGCCCTCGAAACCTTGGTGGACTGGGTGGCACGGCACTGAGGGCCTGCGGCCCTCGCGGGCACCTTGGGCGAGTCAGCCCCTGACCGGCACACTGCCTCAGAACCTCGCCTGTTTCTCTGGCGGGCCGAATCCGCCGCTGTTCAGCAACGTCCGTGTTCCGCGCGCCAGCGTGCCGGATGCTTGGGGGCCTGACCCTCGCGGGTCTCTGCCCAGAGACCCCGCCGCGCCGCCCGGGCCTCGCCTTGCGAGCGCGCATAAGAGCGCCGCTCGGCGGGCAAAGCATGGTGCCGGTCCAGACTCCAGGCCCAGCCTTCGGCCACCATCTCCCGATTGACCTCGCGCCGGCCCAGCAGCACATAAGCCACCACACGATCGTAGCTGCGGGTGCCTTCGGTGCGCAGACGCACGGCTTGGCCTTGCACCTTGTCGGCCAAGGCCTGGCGCGCGGCCTCTGCGTGGGGCTGAGGCTGGGTGCGGCAGGTTTGCCCCTGACGCCGCCGTGCTTGCGCCAGTTCCGGCGCATCAACGCCTTGCAAGCGGATGCGCCAGCGACGCTGGTGGCGGTCTTCCACCTCCAGCGTGTCGCCGTCCAGCACGGCGAGTACCCGCACCGGGGCCGCCTGCAGCACAAACGCCAGCTCGGGGTCGGGCCGGGCGGTCTCTCGTGCGATGGCCAGGCTGGACCATGCCGCAGCCCAGAGCCCCAGCGCGAGCAGGCCCAGTCGAGCGAAGCCCCTCATCCGTCCTGCGCGCCCGCCAACGGCGCGGCGGCGGCTGGCTTGACCGGACGCGCACCGAACAGGGCGGAACCGATGCGCACCAGGGTGCTGCCAGCGGCGATCGCGGCCTCCAGGTCGGCGCTCATGCCCATGGACAGGGTGTCGGGTTCCGGGTCGGGGCCTTCCCAGTCCGCGCGCAGGGCATCGAACAAGACCAGCGCGCGCGCGAACACCGCCTGCATCGCGGCAGCGTCCGGCTGCGGGTCGGGGATGCACATGAGGCCGCGCAAGCGCAGACGCGGCAGCGCCCGCACCGCCCGGGCCAGCGCCGGCAGGTCCTCGGGGGCGACGCCAGCCTTGGTCGGCCCACCGTCCACATTGACCTGCAGACAGACCTGCAAGGGCGGCAGGTGCGCGGGGCGCTGCTCGGCCAGGCGCTGCGCGATCTTGAGGCGATCCACCGTCTGCGCCCAGGCGAAATGCTCGGCCACGAGCCGGGTCTTGTTGCTCTGGATGGGGCCGATGCAATGCCATTGGAGCGGCAGGTCGGCCAGGGCCACCATCTTGGCCACGGCTTCCTGGATGTAGTTCTCGCCGAAGGCGAGCAGGCCGGCCTGGTACGCAACCCGCACGGCCTCGGGACCGAAGGTCTTGGACACGGCCAAGAGCTGCACGCTTGCTGGATCACGCCCCGCAGCCGCGCACGCGGCGGCGATGCGGGTCTGCACGGCACGCAGCGCGGCACTGAAAGCTGGATTGTTCAACGGTGAATCAGGCATGGACCATGGTGGGCTCAGGCCCACAATTGTCCTGCATCACGGCGCTGTCACCGCCATCCTGAACGCCTCATCTTCGCCATGGACATCATCCCGCTGCTGAGACTGTGCCTGGACCAGGAAGCGTCCGACCTGCACCTGTCCACCGGCCTGCCGCCGCTGCTGCGGGTGCATGGGGACATGCGCCGCCTCGAGACCCTGCCGCCGCTGCGCCACGACGACATCCTGGTCTTGCTGCAAACGCTGATGGATGTGCCCCAACAACAGCACTACGCACGCACGCTGGAATGCGACTTCGCGCGTGACTTTCCTGGCCTCGGTCGATTCCGCGTCCATGCCTTCCGGGCCCAGCGCGGCGCAGCCGCCGTCTTTCGCGCCATCGCCGACGAAGTCCGCACGCTGACCCAGCTGAACGCGCCACCCCTGCTGGCGGAACTGGCGCTGCGGTCGCGCGGCCTGGTGCTGGTGACAGGCCCCACCGGTTCGGGCAAATCCACCACCCTGGCTGCGATGGTCCGACATCTGAACGAAACCGAGGCCCGCCATGTGCTGACCGTGGAAGACCCGATCGAATTCATCCACCAACCCATCCGTTGCCTGATCAACCAGCGTGAAGTCGGTGCGCACACCCTGTCCTTCGCGAACGCCTTGCGCTCAGCCCTGCGTGCGGACCCGGACGTGATCCTGCTCGGTGAGATGCGCGACCTGGACACCATGCGCCTGGCGCTCACCGCCGCCGAGACCGGCCACCTGGTGCTGGGCACCTTGCACACCAGCAGCGCGCCCAAGGCGGTGGATCGCGTGATCGACCTGTTTCCCGCCGGAGAAAAAGACCTGGCGCGCGGCATGTTGTCCGAATCCTTGCTGGCCGTGGTGGCGCAAGTCCTGTGCAAGACCGCCGATGCCAGGGCGCCAGGACGGGTGGCGGCCTATGAAGTCATGACGGGCACGCCGGCCATCCGTCACCTGATCCGCGAAGGCAAGGTCGCCCAGATGCATACCAGCCTGCAGACCGGCGCGGCAGCTGGCATGCGCACCCTGGATCAACACCTGGCGGAGCTGCTCCGACGCGGCACCATCGACGCGGCCGAGGCCCAGCGCCATGCGCGGCAGGCGCAAGGCGTGAGCGCCTGAGATCCCGACGGGAAAACCCCGCGGCCCTCTGACAGGAACCGGCTCATTCAGGTCGGAACGACACCGGCACCGGGCGCCGGTGCATGCGCTATACGCCTCAGTAAGCGGGCTGGGCAGAGCGCGTGCGCCCCGGATTGTCCAGGGTCAGGCGCTCTTCCTCGCTGATCAGCTCGAACAGACGCACCACTTTCTGGACCCCCGTGGTACGGCGCGCGATGTCGGTCGCGCGATCGGCCTCACGCTGCGTCACCCGGCCCATCAAGTAGACGACGCCACGCTCGGTCACGACCTTGACCACATGGGCATTCAGATCGCGCGAGTCGATCATGCTGGTCTTGACCCGCATCGTCACCCCCACGTCCGAGGACTGTTGCGTCAAGGTAGAAGGACCCAGCACGGCCAGTTCGTTGATGATGCTGCGCACATTGGGCAGCCCCGCGATCACCCGTTCGGCGAGCTGACGGTCCTGCTCGCTCAAGACCTCGCCGGTCAACAGCACTTGGCGGTTGTAGCTGACAACGTTGACATGCGCCCGGTCGCCCAGTTGCTCCTTCAAGCGCGACATGGCCCGCGTCTCGATGCCTTCGTCGTCGAGTTGCGTGCCGGTGGTGCGCCGGTCCAGCACTGACAGGCCTGTGGCCACCACGGCGCCGCCGACTATCATGGGCGCGCAGCCGCTCAAGGCCACGGCGCCCAGGCCAGCGGCCATGCACAGCCAAAGGGCGCGCAGGGCCAGGGAACGGTGTAGGGAATTTGGTTTGCTCACGGCTTGTTGTCCTGTTCACCCAGCAGTTGATGATCGACGGCGTCGCAGATGCAGTGCAGCGCCAGCAAATGCACTTCCTGGATGCGCGCCGTGCGTTCGTGTGGCACGCAAACATGCACGTCGGTTTCGCGCAGCACGGCGTTCATCTTGCCGCCGCCTTTGCCGGTCAGCCCGACCACGATCATGTCGCGCTCATGCGCGGCTTCGATGGCGGCCAACACATTGGCGGAATTGCCGCTGCTGGAGATGGCCAGCAGCACGTCACCCGCCTGCCCCAGCGCGCGCACCTGCTTGGAGAAGACCAGGCTGTAGTCATAGTCGTTGGCGATGGCCGTGAGGATGGCACTGTCCGCGGTCAGCGCGATCGCGCCCAGCTCGGGACGCTCCCGCTCGAAACGACCCACGAATTCGGCTGCGAAGTGCTGCGCGTAGGCGGCAGAGCCGCCATTGCCGCAGGCCAGCACCTTGCCGCCATTGGTCACGCATTCCAGCACAGCCTGGACCGCCGCCGATATGGGCTTGCTCAGCACTTGCGCGGCCTGGTACTTCAGGTCTGCGCTGTCGATGAAGTGTTGTTCAATGCGCGGCTCAAACATGATGGCGCGAATGATACCGGCCTTGCCTGAAGCCGGTCGGGCAGCCCCGTGCATCCACCCGCGATCAGGAAGGTGAACACCCCGCACGCACCCAACGGAACGCACGACGCAGGGTCGGGGCGTGGACGGTCCGCCTCGAAGGCCTCGTCCGTGCCGCTCGCTGGCGCAAGGCAAGGGCAAGAAACGGGGTCAATGAGCGCCTGCGTCGAACGCCGCCTGCAACCATACCAGCCGACTTTCGCCGATGCCTTGCGGGCCACCCTCGATCGCGACCACGTCGAAGCGGCAAGGCGGTGGTGAACGCCAGCGCAGCAGGTAGTGGCGCGCCGCCAGGATGACGCGTCGCTGCTTGACGGCGCCCACGCTGGCGGCCGCGCCCCCGTGTCGCGCGCTGGCGCGGCGGCGCACCTCCACGAACACCAGGGTGCCGTCCGCGGTCTTCATCACGAGGTCCACCTCGCCGCCGCCTCGTCCGGGCGTCCGATAATTGCGCGTCAGCAGTTGCAACCCCGCCGCCTGCAGATGCCGCAAGGCCTGTTCTTCCGCCATGTCACCGGCCTGTTTGGTCGTGGGCTGGACCTGATTCGGAAGGGGGTGATTGCGCATGGGCTTACCTATCCACGTTCGTGAACTCTTCCTCTTATGCCTCAGCCCTGATCGCCGCGCAAGATGCTGCGGGCGCTCAGCATCTACCGCCCGGCACGCTCTACGTGGTGGCCACGCCCATTGGCAACTTGGCCGACATCACCTTGCGCGCCCTTTACGTGCTGCGCTTAGCCGATGTGCTGGCCTGCGAGGACACGCGCCACACGCAAAGCCTGCTGCGCGCCTATGGCATCGAAAAAAGCGGCGCCAGCTTGATGGCGGTGCATCAGCACAACGAACAGGAAGCCGCCCAGCAAGTCATCGCGCACCTGCGAGAAGGCCTGCGCGTGGCCTATGTCAGCGACGCGGGCACGCCGGCCGTCAGCGACCCCGGTGCCCGCCTGGTCGCGGCCGTGCGCGCCGAGGGGCTGCCCGTGATGCCCTTGCCAGGGGCCAGCAGCGTCACCGCGGCGTTGAGTGCGGCTGGCGCGGTCGATGAGTCAGGCAGCTTCGTGTTCGCGGGTTTTCTGCCTGCCAAGACGGGCGAGCGGGCGCAAGCCGTGCAGTCGCTGGCGGAGGAACCGCGCGCCGTGGTGCTGCTGGAGGCGCCGCACCGCATCACGGCCCTGGCGGACGCCCTGGCGGCCTTGGGGGACCGTGCCCTGACCGTGGCCAGGGAAATCAGCAAGCAGTTCGAACAGATCGTCACCCTGCCCGCCGCGCAATTTGCAGACTGGCTCGCGGTGGACGCGCAGCGCGCGCGTGGGGAATTCGTGCTGGTGCTACACCCGGCGCCGCGCGTGGCTCAGGAAAGCGCGCTGGCCCCGGCGGCGCTGCGCACCCTGGATCTGCTGCTGGCGGAACTGCCCTTGAAAACCGCCGTCAAGCTGGCAGCGGACATCACCGGGACACCGCGCAACGCGCTGTACGAAAAAGCGCTGGCGCGTAAAAAGCAGGAGTGAAGAAACGCCCATTCAAGCGTGCTGGGCGACAGATGCCGTCCCGACGATTTTGATGTGCGCAGCAAATCTCAAGAGGAGGGCGGCTTCTGGTGCCCGGCACGCGCCACCGCAAACTCACCGCGCGACCTCACCGAGTCCGTCCCCTCGCACCGAACTCAGTGCGCGCGCATCTTGGCACGCAGGCGCGCGATCGACTGGCTGTGCAACTGGCAGACGCGCGATTCGGTGACGCCCAGCACGGCGGCGATTTCCTTGAGGTTCATGTCCTGCTCGTAGTACATGCTCATCACGTACTGCTCGCGCTCGGGCAAGGCCTTGATGGCCTCCACCAGCGAGCTGCGCAGGCGTTGGTTGCGCAGCAAGGCCATGGGGTCGGATTCGCCATCGACCATGTGGCGATCGAGGAAACCTTCCTCGTCCTCCCCCGCGGTCATGTCCTCGAGGTAGACCAGCTGCGTGCCCTTGACCTTGTACAGCAGCGCTTGGTACTCGGCCAACTCCATGCCCAGCGCCTCGGCGATCTCTGACTCGGTGGGCGAGCGTCCCAGCTGGTGTTCGAGTCGGGTCAACGCCGCCTCGATTTCCTTCTGACTCTTGCGCGAGCCACGGCTCATCCAATCGTTCTCGCGCAACTCATCGATCATCGCGCCGCGGATGCGCTGGGTGGCGAAAGTCTCGAACTGCACGCCTTGGGTGGCCTCGTACCGCGTGAGCGCCTCGGACAGACCGATCAAGCCGACCTGGATCAAATCGTCCACCTGGATGGACGGGGGCAGCTTGGCCATCATGTGGTACGCCAGCCGACGCACCAGGGGCACGTACTGCCGGATCAGGGCGTCACGGTCCAGTTGGCCTTGCGCGGTGTACGTCACGGGCGACACTCCCTGCATCACGTTCAGCGCCCCTGCCCGGCAGCCACGGCCGCGCCGCGTCGGGTGTTGGGCGCGCTGGCATAAGCCGGCGCGAGCACGGCCGACAGATCCCAGTCTTGGGGCTGCAAACCGGCTTCCAGCGACCGCAGGGCCAGGCGCTGCATTTCCTCCGGGCGATCGGGACAGACCGTGAGCGCGGGTGTCTCGCAGGCGAGAAAATCACGCGCGCATTCCTGCAGATTGCGGCTGATGTTGTGACCCGACATGCGGGTCGTCAGGGCGGCGTCTTGCATCACGGTCACGATGGTAGGCCGCAACTTGCCCAAACTCAACATCTGCTTGAGCGCCTGGTAGGCCGACAGCAAGGCCGACTCCTGCACCGAGACGGGCAGCAACGGGGACAGGTTGCTGCCCTGCCAGACCCGGGCCAACACGGCAGCGGGCGCATAGACCAGGATCAATTCATAACCTGGGAACAGGGTCGCCAGTTGGCGGGCGCGTTCCTGTCCGGCGTCCAGCGTCTTGGCAATGACCTTGCCCTTCGCTTGGGTGGTCGCGCCCGCGCCGTCCAGCAGTTGCTCCAGCCCCAGTGCCGCTGGCACGATGGGCCAGGCCGTTGCATTGTTGCCCAGCACGGCGGCGGTGAAATCCTCGTCGCCGCGCAGCAGCTGGGACAAGCCCGGCACCTGGTCGGTTTCGCTGACATGGGCATCGAGCACAACCAGCGGGTAGTCCAGATTGGTCCAGGCAGCGCAGAGTTGCATCAGCAGCGGCAGTTCGCTGCGCGCGTCCTCGTGACCCGCCAGGGCCACGATGCGGGGCGACGATTCCACGGCGAGCGCCGCGAGGCCGGCCGCCTGGTTTTCGACTTCAAGCATGGAGCTTACCCCCATGCGCGGCCGGGCCCGGACGACGCACGGCCGGCGGCACGGGTTGTTGCGCGGTGGCCAAGCCCTGCACGCTCTGCGCGCGGCTTTCCATCTGCGTGAAATAGAGGTCCAGATCACCGAGTTGGGGGTCGTGGGCGGAGCGGCCAGTCGAGCGCATGGACAACTTGACCAGCTGATCGGCATCGGCGCGCGCCCAGTCTTCGGGCACACGTTGGCCGCAGCTCACGCCACGCAGCACCAGACGGTGGCGAATAGCCGCGTCCAGGGTCGGGCCGAGTTTCACTGCTTCGTCCGTCTTGGTCAGCACGGCATGTTGCGCGCCACTGCTGCGGAACGAGGCCACGGCCTCGTCCTGCGCGTCGCCATGGTTGGCGGCGTTGAGCACCATGAGGCGCTGCACACCCGGCAGGTCCAGCATGTCGAGCACTTCGCGCTTGCGCGGATCGCGCGGCGCCACGCCAGTGGTGTCGATGATGACCATCTTGCGGTTGGACAGCAGGCTCAACAAATCCTGCAGGGCGCTCTGGTCATGCGCCATGTGCGCCACCACGCCCAGCATGCGGCCGTAGGTGCGCAGCTGTTCATGCGCGCCGATGCGGTAGCTGTCCAGCGTGATCAGGCCCACGCTGGCGGCGCCGAAGTCACGCGCGCATTGCGCGGCGAGCTTGGCGGCCGTGGTGGTCTTGCCCACGCCGGTGGCACCGACCAGGGCGTAGATGCCACCGGCCTCGTGCAGGGCCGGTTCGTTCTTGTCGGTCTTGAGGTTGCGCTCCAGCACGGCCAGCATCCAGCGCATGGCTTCGGCAGGCGTGATGTCGTTGGGCATCTTCTCCAGCGCGGCGCGCGCGAGGTTGGGCGAATAACCCGCGCGGATGAGCTTGAGGGTCAGATTGGCTCGCACCGGGTTCTGCTTGGCCTGGCCCAACCAGGCCAGGGTGCTGAAGCGCTCCTCGATGAGATCCTTCATCGCGTTGAGCTCGTTCATCAGGCCCTCGGGCACCATGGGCTGAGGCGCGGCCTCGGGCATGGCGACGCGACGCGGCGCCTGCGCGGGCTGGTCCGGCGGCACCACGGCATAGGTGCGCGGCGCGGCGCCACCCACATTGATGCCGGAACCGCCCTGGGCGGTGTGCGCGGCCTGGCGCGCTTCGTGCTGTCGCATCTCGTGCCGACGCTGCAGCACGCGCTCGCGCACGTAGTCCTGGAAGGACAGGGTGCTCATGGCCAGCTGATCGGCGTCTTCCTCCACCGTGCTGCGCGAGGAGCGCAGCGCGGCGCGGGCCGCGCGTTCGGCGCGCTCAGCCGGATCGGGCACCTCGCCCTCGGGCTCCAGGCGGCCGTCACGCGGCGCGCGCGCGGCCTCCTTGGCGGCCTTTTCCGCGTTGGCCTTGCGACGCGACAGGAAACCGAAGGTGGAGCTTTCCGCGCTGTCTTCCTTGGCCATCACGTTGTCGGCTGCCTGGTCCAGCGCAGCGAGGGTGGACGAGGTCGTGGCAACGACTTCGACCCCACCTTGGGCCGTGGGCTTGTTGGACAGGATGACGGCTTCATCGCCAAATGCCGCGCGTGCCTTGGCCAGCGCCTCACGGGCGGTCGGGGCATGGAATCGTTGAATGCTCATGATGCGGCGCCTCTCAGGATCGGTCCGATTCGAATGGAATGGGTTTCAGGAATTTCGCTGTGCGACAGCACTTGCATCCGGGGCGCGGCGCGGCGCACCAGACGGGCGATGGAATTGCGTATGGGGTCGGGCACCAGCAAGCAAGCTGGTACACCGGTTTCTTCTTGTTTCATCGCCACGTCGGCCGCGTTGCGGGCGAACATGTCGGCCACGCCCGGATCGAGCGCTGGGCCGTTGGCGCCGCCCAATGCCTGCACAAGCAGGCGTTCCAGCGGCGGATCGATGGCGATGACGTTGAGTTCTTTCTGCGGCCCGTAGATCTGCTGCACGATGGCCGGCGACAGGGCGACACGCACGCGGCGCGCGAGTTCGGCCGGGTCGGTGGTAGCCGGCGCATGCTCGGCAATCGTTTCGACGATGGTGCGCATGTCGCGGATGTGCACCGCCTCTTCCAGCAACAGCTGGAGGACTCGCTGGAACGCGGCGATAGACACCATTTTGGGCACGACTTCTTCGATGAGCTTCGGGAATTGCCGCGACACGTGCTCCACCAGGTTCTGGGTTTCAGTACGGCTGAGCAGGCGCGCGGCGTGAACCTGCATCAAGTGTGAAAGATGCGTGGCCATCACGGTCTCGGAATCAACCACGGTAAAGCCAGCCATTTGCGCGGCTTCTTTCTGGCGTTCGTCGATCCACGTCGCGGGCAAGCCGAAGGCGGGGTCGGTGGCCGGCGTGCCGATCAGCGGTGTGCTGATGCCGCCCGGATTGATGGCCAGGTACATGCCCGGGAAGGCCTCGCCTTCGCCGACCACCACGCCACGCAGGTTGATGCGGTAACCGCTGGGCTTGAGCTCCAGGTTGTCGCGCACGTGGACCGGCGGCGGCAGGAAGCCAACTTCCTGAGCGAACTTGCGGCGCACGCCCTTGATGCGGGTGAGCAGGTCGCCCTGGCGGTTCTTGTCCACCAGCGTGATGAGACGGTAGCCCAGTTCCAGGCCCAGTTGATCCACAGGCTGCAGATCGTCCCAGCTGGCTTCGCCGTCGCCTGGTGCGGCGGCGGCGGAGGCCGAGGCGGCGGCCGCCGCAGCAGCAGCCTCCTGCTTCGCGGGCTGCTTGGAGATCACCCATGCCGCATAACCCAGCAAGCTGGCCATGCCCAGGAAAACCATGTTGGGCATGCCGGGGATGATGCCCAGCAGACCCAGCACGCCCGCCGTGATCCCAAGAGCACGGGGCGAAACCAGCATCTGGGCACTGATCTGCTTGCCCAGATCCTGGTCCTTGCCCACGCGGGACACGACCATGGCGGCCGCCACGGAAATCAGCAAGCCGGGGATTTGCGCCACCAGGGCATCACCGATGGCCAACAGGATGTAGCTGTTGGCCGCCTGGCTGGCGCTCAACCCGTGTTGCAGCATGCCGATCGCGAAGCCACCAATGATGCTGATGAACAGGATCAGGATGGCCGCCATGGCATCGCCGCGCACGAACTTGGAGGCGCCATCCATGGAGCCGAAGAAGTCGGCTTCTTCGCTGACCTCGGCACGGCGACGCTTGGCTTCCTTTTCGTCGATCAGGCCCGCGCCCAGATCGGCGTCGATGGCCATCTGCTTGCCGGGCATGGCGTCCAGGGCGAAGCGTGCCGACACTTCGGCGATACGCTCGGCGCCTTTGGTCACGACCACGAAGTTGATGACCACCAGGATCGCGAAGACGATCAAACCGACCGCGAAGTTGCCGCCGATCAGGAAATGGCCGAAGGCCTCGATCACCTGACCCGCTGCCCCGGTGCCTGTATGGCCTTCGAGCAGCACCACCCGGGTGGAGGCCACGTTCAAGGACAGACGCAGCAAGGTTGTCAGCAACAGCACGACCGGGAAAGCCGCGAAATCCAGCGGCTTGGTCATGTAGGCGGCGACCATCATCACCATCAGGGCGATGGCGATGTTGAAGGTGAACAGGATGTCCAGCAGCCAAGGCGGCAAGGGCAGCACCATCATCGCCAGCACGGCGACGACAAAAAGCGGTGCCGCCACGCCTTGGATCATCACGGCGTGGCGCCCAAAACGCTGCTGCAACTGTTGGATCAGCGGATTCATGTGGCTCTAACGGAAGATACGGATTGGGTACGCTCGACGCTTTCGGCTTCAGCGGCAGCTTTGGCCGCCTTGGCCTTGGCCGCGAGGCTGGCGGCATAGGCGGCCTGCGCTGCGCGGGGTTCGTGCGGGTCCATGCCAGGCGGCACGACCGGTTGGGGCATTTCCCCGGGCATCGGCCCCCTGCCTTGCAACGCCGCCTTCAAGCGATAGACATACGCCAGCACCTGGGCGACGGCGGTGTACAGAGTGGAAGGGATGTCCTGGTCCAGCTCGGCATGGGCATACAAAGCACGCGCCAGCACCGGCGACTGCAGCACCGGCACCTGATGGGCCTTGGCCAGATCGCGGATCTTCATCGCCAGCAAATCCGCCCCCTTGGACACCACGCGCGGGGCGGCCATGGATTTTTCCTCGTACTTCACCGCGACGGCATAGTGCGTCGGGTTCATGAGCACGAAATCCGCCTGGGGCACCTTGGGCAGACTCTGGCGCTGGGCCAGTTCGCGCTGCTTCTGGCGACGCCGGCTTTTCATCTGCGGGTTGCCTTCGATGTCCTTGTGCTCGTCCTTGACTTCCTTCAGGGACATCTTGAGCTCGGACTTGTGCAAGAAAATCTGCAAGGGCAAGTCGACCAGGGCGACGATCAGAATCACCGCCAGGAGCAGCGCGCAGCCCATGACCAGCCACTGCAACATGCGCGCAATGCCGGCCGTGGACGGCTGTAGCACCAAGGTCGCGACCGAGGGCAAGGTGTAGTAAATGAAAACGGCCGCCAACACCAGCACGAAGAAGGCAATGAAGGCAAGCTTGATGACCTCGGCCAGTTTCTTCTTGGTGAACAGGCCCTGAAGGCCTTTCAAGGGATTGATGCGACTGAAGTCAGGCACCAGCGGCTTGGTCGTCCAGACCCAGCCCCCACCCGCCAGCGTCGCCAACACAGCCAAGGTGGTGATGATGGCGGCGACCGCCAAGCTGACACCCATGCCCGTGAGCGTCATGGTGTGCAAGTGGTCCAGCATGAAACTGGGATTGCGCACGTCGGAAGCGCTCAGCGACAAATGGCGTGCAAGGGACTCCCGCAGCGCCTCGTAAATCCAGGGGGCCACCAGGACCAGCGTGACTGCGCCACCGCCCAGCACGGCGAGGTGGCTGAAATCGCGGGAACGGGGGACCTGCCCGTCCTCGCGCGCGCGCTGAAGCTTGCGCGGCGACGCCGGTAAATTACGGTCTTGACTGCTGGATTCCATGGTGGTGGGTACTTAAAGTCCACGCCATTGTCGGCTTGGACCCCACCACCTAAAACAAGAAAAGCCGGGTGTTTCCGGCTTTTCTTCCCCTTGATCGGGCGCGTTCTGGTTGGGCGCGCGGCGCGGCTCAGAATCCCAGACTGGCCAGCAAATCGTCCACCTGGGACTGATCGGTCACGACCTCGCTGGCCATTTTTTCCGGGTCAACCACGGGACCACCGAGCTTGACTGTGTCGGGAGTCAACGGCGTCTTCGCCGCCATTTTTTCTGCATCCATCTGCTCCGTCTGCTGCTTCAACCGCTCCTGGACATCCGCTGGCGCGGTCTGGATCAGCAAGGCGATCAACTGATCCTCGATGTTGGAGGCCAGGTTGAGCACGCGGGCGATCACCTGGCCCGTCAGATCGTGGAAATCCTGGGCCATCATGATTTCTGTCAGATGCTGGTCCAGATCGGTGTTGGTCTTTTCCAGATCGGTCAGGAAATTCATGACATGGCCCTTGGCCACGGCGGCCACCGGGTCAGAAGCCAGCAGAGCAATCATGTGCTTGGTCTGGGCGCCCATGTGGTCATTCTGGCTCTTGGCCTGATCCACACGATTGAGCACCTTCTCGGCCGCCTCACCCGTGAGCTTGGCGATGTAGGTCAAGCGAGAACGCGCATCGGGCAACTCGATGGCCGAGCCATGCAGTTTTTCCGCCAGCCCCAAACCCTGCAAGGCGTCATGCAGCTGGCGCGTCAGCAGACCGAGCTTGTGGTGCACGACCTCCAGGGCCTCGAAGGTCATGTCCCCCGAGCTGGGTGTGGCGGAAGGTGTGTTCATGGTTATTGCAACCCTGATTTCTTGAGGATGTGGTGCAGTTTTTCCTCGAGCACGGCCTTGGTGAAGGGCTTGACGATGTAGCCGGCCGCGCCTTGCTGGGCGGCGAGCACGATGTCTTCCTTGCGCGCCTCGGCAGTCACCATCAGCACCGGGATGTGCTTGAGCTTCTCATCCCGCTTGATCTCGGCCAGCAATTGAAAGCCGTTCATGTTCGGCATGTTGATGTCGCTGACCACGAAATCAAAAGGACTGGCGCGCAGCTTCTGCAGCGCCACCACGCCATCTTCCGCCTCATCAGCCTCGGAAAAACCGCTTTCCTTGAGCAGGTTGCGAACGATACGGCGCATGGTCGAGAAATCGTCAACCACCAGAAATCGCAATGGGTTGTTGGCCATACGTTGAGCCTTTCTATGCCTTTCAGTCTTGCTTTCAGTTCTTATCGCGGCAGATTATCGCCAAGTTCCACGCACGGCCCAAGCCCACGCACCGCTTCTCGCATGCCCCACCCCGTCACCGGGAGGCGCCCGGCGCGACCAGTGGCGGCGCCGATATCAGGGAGGGATCAATGGCCTGGCCCGTCGCCGCGCCGACACCGGGCTCCACCGCCTCCCGGTTGATGCCCAGCTGGCGCTCCTCCGCCTCCTTGGTCAGGACCATGATACTGATGCGCCGGTTGGCCGGCGCGGTCGGATTGTCCGGCACCAGCAAACTGCTGGCCGCCAGACCGGTCACGCGCAGCAGCTTGTCCTCGGGCATGCCGGCGGCGACGAGTTCACGGCGTGCGGCATTAGCCCGGTCCGCCGATAGCTCCCAATTGCTGTAGCCCCGACCCTGGCTGCCATATTGCGTCACATCGGTGTGGCCGTCCAGGCTGATCTTGTTCTCGACACCATTGAGCGCGGCGCCAATCTCGCGCAGGATCTCGCGCATATAGGGCTGTACGGCGGCATTGCCGGTCGTGAACATGGGACGACCTTGCTCGTCCACGATCTGAATCTTGAGCCCATCGGGCGTGCTTTCCAGCTGAATCTGGCGGCTGAAACGGCGCAGCTGGGCATTGTTGGAAATGGCCGCGCTGATCTTGGCGCTCAGTGCGGCCAAGCGCTGGGCATCACGGCGCGCGGTTTCGGCTCGCCGACGACGCTCCTCGGTCGCGCCATCCTCGGGATGCTGGCCGGCGGTCAGCCTCAGATCCGCGCCACCACCCGGAAGGATGGACGAGCTGGCACCAGAACCATTGCCACCCACCATGGACACCTGCAGCGGCGCACGGAAGTAATCCGCCAGGCCTTTGAGGTCGCCCTTGGAAGTGGAGCCCAGCAACCACATCAGCAGGAAAAAGGCCATCATGGCCGTCACGAAGTCGGCGTAGGCGATCTTCCAGGCCCCGCCGTGAACGCCGTGGCCGCCCTTCTTCACCCTTTTGATGATGATGGGCTGAAGTTTCTTGGCATCCGTGGCCATGATTCCTCCTTAGCCTTTCATCCTGATCGCCCGCATGTCAGATCCTGCCCTTGTCACGGCGCGCGGGTCACTTCTTGCGCACATGCGATTCCAGCTCCAGGAAGCCGGGGCGCTCGGTCGAGAACAGCACCTTGCGACCGAACTCGATGGCCGTCGCCGGGTTGTAACCCTGCATGCTGGCCAACAGGGTGGACTTGATGCATTGCAGTTCCTTGGTGCCGTCGGCCGCCTTCTGCTCAAGCAAGGTGCCCAAGGGTTCGAAAATCGCGTATGCCAGCAGAATACCCAGAAAGGTACCGACCAGCGCTGAGGCGATCATGCCGCCCAGGATGGCGGGAGGCTGACCCACCGAACCCATGGTGTTCACCACGCCAAGCACCGCCGCCACGATGCCAAAGGCTGGCAGGGCGCCAGCCAGGCGCAGCACGGCGGTCGCAGGCGCATGCGCTTCCTGGTGATGGGTGTCGATCTCACTGTCCATCAGCGTCTCGATTTCATGGGCGTTCAGATTGCCCGAGACCATCATGCGCAAATAGTCGGTGGTGAACTCGACGACATGGTGGTCATTGCCCACCACGGGGTGCGCCTGAAAGAGCGGGGACTCGTGAGGCTCTTCCACATCCTTTTCAATCGCCATCAGACCTTCCTTGCGGGCCTTCTGGAGAATGTCATAGAGCAGCGCCATGAGGTCCATGTAACGCGCCTTGGTGTATTTGGAGTTCTTGAGCACTGTCGGAACCTGCGCCAAGGTGGCCCGAAGCACCTTGGGCTGATTGCCCGCGACGAAAGCGCCAAGGGCGCCACCGAAGATGGTGGCCAATTCAAAGGGCAGAGCTTTCAACAGGACGTCGACGTTGCCGCCATGCAGGACGTAGGTCCCGAAGATAGCAACCATGGCAACGGCATAACCGATGATGACGATCATGGGTAGGCGGCTAAGGTAGTAGAAAGGGTGGAGAAAAATGTAACTCGAACCATTCTAGGGGATAGCGCCCATGTCAGCACACGCAAAAGCGTGGAAAACTGCCCCTAGTCTCGACTCTTTTGCAAACTTCTGTTGCAAAAATCAGATGACTCAGGTTGACTGGGTCAGGCGCCTGCGCGTCGCCACTCAGAGCAACAGCGACCCCGCAGGACAGCCCGGAGTTGCGAGGGTGCGCACAACCCTCGCGCCTTTCAGTGCAGCTGGATGCCCGTTGTGCTGCCCTTGCCCGCGCGCGCTGGCGGCTCGCACAGGCCGCAGACATAGTTGCGCGCGTTCTCATGCGCCTCGGACACGAAATGCCCACCGCATTTGGAGCAGCGTGTCATCGCCAGCATGTTGTTGTCGATGAACTTCACCAAGCGCCAGGCGCGAGTGATGGACAGCAGTGGCTCCATCTCCAGCGCCTTCATCTGCTCTTCGTAGAGGCGGTAGGCCTTCATCACGGCATCGATGTCCTCGATGCTGCTGGCCTTGCTCAAGTACTCGTAAATATTCAGGAAGAGCGAAGAATGGATGTTGGGTTGCCACGTCAGGAACCAGTCCGTCGAGAACGGCAGCTGCCCCTTGCTAGGCGACTTGCCAGCGACCTCCTTATAGAGGCGCAGCAGGCGCTCGTAGGACAAGTCGGTCTCGCTCTCCAGAACCTGCAGACGCGCGCCCAACTTGATGAGGGCGACGGCGCGCTCGATCTGGCGCGATTCGTTCAGGACGCTTTTGACGGTGCTCATGAGGTGTTCCCAGCCTGATTGTTGAGAAGACGCTCAGGCGCCCGTGGCTTCCGCGTGCCGACCAGCCATCAGGATGCTGGCGTGCAGGCGTGTGGTGGCGGGGTTGTCGACCTTGCTGGTGTTGTGGTTGGTCAGCAGACTCCACACCACCTCGTCATCCATGCGGAAGCGGCACAGCAGCATGGGGCTGGACGCGATCTTGGAGATCTGAGCCGGAGACATCATGGCCAGCAGGTCCGCCGATTCCTCGGACAGCCCCAGGCGGAACTGTGCGTCCGCCTTGTCACGCCGGATCAGGCTTTGCGCCAACATGAGGTAAGTCAGGTTGGATTCACGGATCTCGGCGTTCAGTTGTTCGTCAGTCATTTAGGGCTCCTTTACAGCGCATTTCTTGCGTTTGGCGTTGGGCCTGATTCTGATCGGCGGGCAGGAAACTTGAATCAGCCGCCTTCTGCACTTGCTGCGAGAAAGACCGGCAGCAACGTGTCAGACAAAATCCTACAAGTCCGTCAAGCACATGAAAAAGGGAATTGAAGGCAGAAAAACCCCCAATTCCCCACAACCCCTCGACAGGAGACCGCGGCACACGTATGGACACGGACACCGCCCGCATCGCAGGCGGCTTCGCACCCTGGCTCTAGCCCCCGAAACCGCGACGCGTCGAAGTGGCACGCCCCAGGGGCTCGTAACTGATGCTTTTCTGTTCGGCCATGCCGGGGATGAGGGTGTGCAGGCCGCGCTCGGCCTGGGCGGCCAGGCGCAGCAAGCTTTCGCGCTGCAGGTGGATCAGCGTCACGATACGCTTCATGCGAGCACGCAACTCCGTGCCACCTTGCACCAGCACCTTGTGCTTCTCAGTGAAGGCGGCAAACGCGATGGACGCCTCGCGCAGGGAGGCGCTGGCGCGCTCCAGCTGCTCCAGGTTCGCCCCATCCAGCAGGGCATGGGAGACAGCCTCGCAGAGCATTTCAATCTCGGCCAGGGGTTTTTCGTAGTCGGCGTAGGAAATCATGGAACAGGCTCCTTTGAATCAAGGATGCGAGGCAGGGACCCAAGGTCCGCCCGGCACTACAGGCATTTGCAAACAAACTCCGCAACCGGGATCACGAAGTTCAAGGCTATGAGGACTTTTCTTTCTAGTTGGGGGTGTCCACCCGGCTACGGTGGCTGGTTTTTCAACCTTGGCGCGCACCCCCGCACGCCTGAAAACTCAAGTCAGTGACTCAATGCACGCTGCGAGGTGCGAGGAATTCCTCCGCACCCGCCAACAGCTTGTCAGCGATCGCTTCGGCATTCACCACGTACGTACCGTTTTCAATCGCCTCGCGAACCGCACGGACCTTGTCCATGTCGATGTCGGCCAATTCACCGGCACCGCGCAACTGCTCCATGGCGCGAACCGACGACGAAACCGTCACCGACACGCTGCCCTTGGCTGCGGAAGTCGCCCCCTGGGTGGACACGCTCACGGCTTCCTTGGCCGCCATCTCATTCTTGGCGGGCTGGGTCGCTTGGGGCGTCACCTTGAGCAGCGGGTCTGCTGCGCTTTGACCGACTTTCATCATCTACTCCAATAAGCCTTGTTTGCCTGTAGTCCTGTTCGGGGCTGGAGGTAGCCGTTCCGCCCCGTGCCTTTCTTATCGGCGTGGGCCGGCGCAACTTTAGCCTCTGCAAGCAGACAACAAGGCGGTTTTTCGCTCGCTTTTACCGATGCGCTGGACGCATTTCTCGTTTTTCCCGTGGCAAACAACGCCTAGACAAATTCAATGCACCTTTTTGGTGCCTTTCCGCAAACTCACAAATCCCTTAAATCTCCACGCGGACCGTCCGCGCATCCACAACGGTGGCATTCATGACACGACCGTTGTCCATGCGCACCTGGGTAACCTGCCCCACCACGCCAACGGACATGGCCCGCCCTTGGGTGCTGACCTGAAACCCACTGCCTTGCACCAGTACACGCACTTGCGCCCCACTGGTGAAGACTTTGGCCGCCCGCAGCATGTTCTGACGCAGCGCCTGGCCGGCACGCAGACCGCGCGCCGCGACTTGTCCGTCCAAAGCGTCGGTCGCCAGCAACACCGGGCTACCGTCTTCCGCCCAATCCACTTCCCGCCGTTCCAGGTCCTGGTCTCTCACGGCCTGTCCGGCGGAAACAGGGGTCCTCAGCACCCATGCAGGGCCCATGACCTGCACCTGCACTGGCAGGGTCACGCTCCAGCGCGTGGCGCCTTGGATGCAACGCATGCCCAGGTGACTGCTGCCCCACAGACGACTCGGGGTGTAGACCTCCACCTCCGCGCAGGGAGCCAGGCGCAGACGCCCGTCCAGGCGTCCCAGTTGGGCCTGCATGCGAACACGGGTACCCCGCTCAGATTCGCGCGCAGACAAAAGGGGCAAATTGCGTTCCAACCAATGCTGCGCGACGTACGGCAGGTCCGCCTCGCTGTTGACGCGGTAGGTCTGGGTCGGGCCGCCCGGCTGATAGGCACGCGCCGGCACGGACCAGCCCATCACCAGCATGGCCAAGCCCAAGGACAGCCAAGACAACCACGCCACTGCGGTGGGCCCACGGCGCATGAGCACCTGCGTCAGCCCTCCCGCCTTGGCAGTGACATCCAGAGCGCGCGCCGCCCAATGCCGCAAGGCCTGAAATGCTTGCCTGAATGTGTTCATGATGGGTTCATCCTGTCGTGCGAGATGCCAATGACTATAGGGAGGACACCCCCGGACAAAGCACCCAAATGCAGGGCTTTCACCCTCTTATTCGAACCATCCGCAGCATCAAGTTTCCCCACAATTTGTCGCACCCGGTGATCCGAGCACCCCTCTTGGCGTCTCGCTTCCCGGCCCACGCAAGGCTGAATTGAATGAAAGGGCGCACGCCATGCTCGACAAACTGACCGGTACGCTGGACTTCCATGGGAATGCCCTGCTGCTGCGCTCCGAACGTCAGCGCACCATCGCCAGCAACATCGCCAACGGCGACACCCCTGGCTACCAAGCGAGGGATTTCGATTTCAAGGCCGCGATGCAGCAGGCCCTGGGGCAGACCGGCGGCCAACTGGCCCAGCCCTCAACCCTGAACATCTCCGGCACCGCCGGGGGCACCTATGTGCCCAGCAGCCAGCCGGCAATCGCGGGCGCCACCGACGCACGCCACATTCCCCTGCCCAAGAACACCGGCCAGGGTGGCCTGGGTGAGAACGGCATGGGCTACCGCGACCAAATTCAACCTGCCATGGACAACAACAGCGTGGACATGGACCGCGAGCGCAGCAACTTCGTGGACAACTCCATCCGCTACGAATCCACCCTGCGCTTCATCAACGGGTATTCCAAGACCATCCTGAGCGCCATCCAGGGCCAGTAAAGCGAACCCGCCCACCTACCCTGAACGACAAGGAAGACTCCCATGTCCATGTTCTCCATCTTCGGCGTCTCCGGCAGCGCCATCAGTGCCCAGGCCCAGCGCCTGAACGTCGTCGCCTCCAACCTCGCCAACGCGGACGCGGTGGCTGGCCCGGACGGTCAGTTCTACAAGGCCCGCCAGGTCGTCTTTGAGACCTTGCCTTTTGACGAAGCCACGGCAGGTGCTGCCGGCGTGAAGATCAACGCGGTGACGGAAAGCCAGGCGCCCGCGCGCCGGACCTATGAACCCACCCACCCCTCGGCGGATGCGGATGGTTACATCAACCACTCCAACGTCAACGCGGTGGAGGAAATGGTCAACATGATCTCCGCCTCGCGCTCCTACCAGAACAACGTCGAGGTGATGAACACCGCCAAGACGCTGTTGCTCAAGACCTTGCAGATGGGCCAGTAAGCGGCTTTCCATTCCTGAACTGAATCATTCCTAGGAGCACGCGATGGCCACCGTAGACAGCGCCAGCTACATCGAGAGCTTGGTCAACAAGGGCAATGCCTCCGCTTCGAACAAGTCGGATTCACAAGCCATGCAGGACCGGTTCCTGACCCTGCTGGTCGCCCAGATCAGCAACCAGGATCCGCTCAACCCCATGGACAACGCGCAGATGACCAGTCAGATGGCGCAGATCAACACCGTCACGGGGATCGAGAACCTGAACCAGACCGTGAAGGATCTGGGCAGCCAGTTCACGTCCATGCAGGTGCTTCAGGGCACCTCACTCGTGGGCCGCGAAGTGTTGGTGGAAGACACCACGCTTTCCATCCACCAAACCACCCGGGACAGTACCGAGGAGGGCGCGGAGGAAGGCGAGAAGGAAACGATACGCTATGCCAATGGCGCCATTGATCTCGGCGGCACGGCGAGCAAGGTCAAGGTTGAAATTCTGAACGCAGCTGGCGCGGTCATCGACACCATCGATGCGGGTGCCCTGCCTGAAGGGCGTCATTACTTCAGCTGGGATGCCACCGACTACCAAGGCACAGGCGCCTTGAGCTTCCGCGTTGTGGCCGAAAACAATGGCAAGGCCGTGGAAGCCACCGGTTATGCGCGTCACTACGTGCAATCGGTCGGCATGTCCAACGGATTGATGAAGATCGACCTGATCGGGGCGAAAAGCATCAACTACAGCGACGTACAAGCTGTCCTGTAAGCAGCTGGTCGCAGCACCCCCTAGACACGACACACTGAACCCGTTCACAGCTTCCTCCTCTCACCCCCTTTCCACCTCCCACGAAGGAAAAACACCATGGGCTTCCAACAAGGTCTCTCTGGCCTGAACGCTTCCAGCCGTAGCCTGGACGTGATCGGCAACAACATAGCCAACGCCAACACCTCCGGCTTCAAGTCTGGCCGCGCGGAATTTGGCGACGTCTTCGCGTCCTCCATCGGAGCCTCGGGCGCGGGCACCATCGGCATTGGCGTGGAAGTCTCCACCGTCAGCCAGCAGTTCACGCAGGGCAACATCGCGATCACGAACAACGACCTGGATGTGGCCATCAACGGCAGTGGCTTCTTCACCTTGGAGCTGCAGGATGGTTCCCGGGCCTATTCACGCGCGGGTGAATTCAAGCTGGACCCGCAGGGTTACGTGATCACCAACACCGGCGCGCAAGTGATGGGTTTCCCCACCGACACCGACGGCAATCGCAACAGCGTCACGCTGGAGCCCATGCGCATGCCCACCAGCCAGGGCATCGCGGCGCAGCAGACCACCTCCATCATTGCGTCGAAGTTCACGCTGGATTCGGCCGCGACGGTCTGGAATCAGACCACCCCCCCCACGTCGCTGGCTCGCTTCGGCACGGCCATCGACTGCTACGATTCCCAGGGCAACGTGGTGCCGGTGGAGCTCTACTTCCGCAAGATCGCGCCTAACGTCTGGCAGGTCTACACCGACCCCACCAGCAACACCACGGCCAACACCAGCCAGCTGGCCGTGCTGGAGTTCAACACCAACGGCACGCTCGCGAACAGCTACATCGGTGCGACCCCGCCCGCCACAGGTCCCACAGGTTCCGTCCGGGTGAACAACTGGGGCACGCGTGACGATGGCACTGGCAACGCGGCGGCGGCCTTCACGCTGCCCGACGGCACCCCAATCGCCGCTGGTGCGGCCCTGCCCGCCGTTCCCGTCGTCTACGCGGGCATCAACCTCACGGACAACACCGTCAACACCAACCTGACGGGCGTGAACTACGACATTTCCGCCGCACTCGACGCCAACGGCGCGGTCGCTGGCGGCGGCGCAGTCGCCACGGGCGTGCTGCCGCAGATCAGCGTGACCCTGCCGCCCTCGCCCAACGTCACGACCATCGGCCTGAATGGCACCGGCCTCATCTCGCTGGACCTGGGCGGCATCGCCCAGAACAATTCCCGATTCACGGCCGGTGACCTGGATCAGGATGGTTATGAGCCCGGCGAAATGGTGGGCCTGAAGATCGAAGCCAACGGCATCATCACTGCCCGTTTCTCCAACGGCGAGACCCAGGCTTACGGCCAGCTGGCCCTGGCGAACTTCCGCAACGTGCAGGGGCTGTCGCCGACTGGCAATGGCGAATGGATCGAAACCCAGTCCAGCGGCCAACCCATCTACGGCGGCCCGACCGAGGGCAGTCTGGGCGAGCTGCGTTCTGGCGCGCTGGAAGAATCCAACGTGGATCTGACCAAGGAATTGGTCAACATGATGACGGCCCAGCGCACCTACCAGGCCAATGCACAGACCATCAAGACGCAAGACCAGGTCATGCAGACCCTGGTCAACATGCGATAAGGGATACGGCGGCTTTTTCAGTACGCCCTGTTTCCTACTCCGCGCGCAGTCGGGTGATGGCGTCACCCAAGGGCGCGCGGTCCATACCCAGAAAAGCAGATCTCCCTTTTGCAGCCGCTGGACCTACCAGCGGTTTTTTTTCGCCATGCGCAGGCATGGCCGATCAGACAGGGCCCTCAAGCCTCGGTGAGATCAAGCCCGCCACATCTGGCAAGCCCCAAAGCCGCCAATTACCGCGCCTTTTACCCTCTTTTTCCCTCGCCCCGAGCCTCAAGTTTTTCCACAATCCCCTGCACGAGGTGAAAAGGATGGCCCAGGGAATCACTTGATCTGGCCTCTTTCTCCCGCCCAAATTTGAAAGGCTCGCACCTATGGACCGCATCATCTACACCGCCATGACCGGGGCCAATGCCGCGCAGCATCGGCAATCGGTGCTGTCCAACAACCTCGCAAACCTGTCGACCAACGGCTTTCGCGCGGAGTTGTCCACCTACCGCGCCGTGCCCCTGCGCGGCGAAGGCGCGACCACGCGGGTGTTCGCGCTGGAGGCGACTGCGGGCCAGCGTGACGCACCCGGACCGGCCATGCGCACCGGCCGCGAACTTGACGCCATGCCCCAACAAGGCAGCTGGTTCGCCGTCCAAGGCCTGGACGGAGGCGAGGCTTACACCCGCAATGGCAGCTTCGAAGTGTCCCCCTCGGGCATTCTGCAGACCAGCAATGGGCTGTCCTTGCTTTCCGACAGCGGCAGCCCGATCATCGTGCCAGAGAACGCGGTGATCAGCCTGGGTTCCGATGGCACCGTCAGCGCCCAAAGCGCCGGCCAACCACCCACCACGGTGGGGCGCATCAAGCTCGCCACGGAGACCGAGGAAGACCGGCTGAAGCGCGGTGAGGACGGCCTGTTCCGTCCGATCTCTGGCACGCCCATGGTCAATGACACGAACGCTCGCATGGATGTCGGTGTGCTGGAAGGCTCCAACGTGAACGCGGTGGAAACCATGGTCGGGATGATCCAGACCGCCCGCCAGTTCGAGCAACAGATGCGCATGCTGCAGACCGCTGAGTCCGACGACCGCAGCGCCGCCAAGCTGCTGAGCCTGGAAGGCTGACGCGCTCCACGAAGCCGCCGCCAAGTCGCTCACCCCTCAACCGAATCTAGAAGGACCACGCCATGTTCAATTCCCTGTGGATCGCCAAGACGGGCATGGAAGCCCAGCAACGCCAGCTGGACACCATCTCCAACAACCTGGCCAACTCCTCCACCAATGGTTTCAAGCGCTCCAGCGTCGTCTTCGAGGATCTGATGTACCAGAACCTGCGCAGCGCCGGTTCACCGACCAGCGAACAGACCACCTTGCCAACAGGTCTTCAAGTGGGCCTGGGCGCGCGGGCCGTAGCCACCAGCCGCAACTACACGCAGGGCAACTTGGTGCAAGGCCGGCCGCTGGACGTCGCCATCAATGGCAACGGCTTCTTCCAAGTCTCCATGCCGGACGGCACGACCAACTACACCCGGGATGGCGCGCTGGAGATCAGCCCCGAGGGCGCGCTGGTCACCTCCGGTGGCCTGCCGCTGGCTGACGGCATCGTCATTCCGCCCAATGCCAGCGACCTGTCCATCTCCGAGGATGGCACGGTCACGGCCAAGTTGCCTGGGCAGGTGGTGGCACAAACCATCGGCAATATCACCTTGGCCACCTTCATCAATCCAGCCGGCCTGGAAGCGAAGGGCCAGAACCTGTTCGCGGAGACCGCGGCCAGTGGCACGCCCAACACCAACGCACCGGGCAGCAACGGCACCGGCCAACTGATGCAAGGTTATCTGGAGTCTTCCAACGTCAACGTGGTGCAGGAGCTGGTCACCATGATCCAGACACAACGCGCTTACGAAATGAACTCCAAGGCCATCCAGACCTCCGATCAGATGCTGCAGAAGCTGGGGCAGCTGTGATGAAGCGCTTCATCGACTCCTTGTTCGCTGCGCGCACGCGGCTGCGCGTGCTGCCTGTGGCGGTTGCCACAACCTGGCTGACTGGATGTGCCGTCACCACGCCACAGACCGCCAAGGTGGATTTCGCCATGCCGGCCATGTCGCCCTATCCCGCGCAGACCGTGCCCACGGGCCCGACGAGTGGCAGCCTGTTTCAGAGCGCCACCTACCGCGTGGGCTTCGAGGACCGCCGGGCACGCCAGGTGGGTGACACCGTGACGATCCGCATCGTCGAAAACGTCTCGGCCAGCCAGCAGTCCAGCTCCACGGCCAACCGCAGCGGCAGCATCAGCGGCGGCATCAGCGCCGTGCCGGGCCTGTCGGCGGGTTCGCTGGGCAAGTTCGACATCGGTGCCGAGAACAAGTCTGACTTCTCGGGCAAGGGCGGCACGTCGGCGACCAACACCTTTTCTGGCTCGATCACCACGGTCGTGGCCGAGGTGCTGCCCAACGGCCATCTGGTCGTCGTGGGCGAAAAACAGATTGGACTGAACCAGAACGTGGACGTGCTGCGCTTCACGGGCACGATCGATCCGCTGGCCATCCAACCCGGCAGCATCGTGCTCTCGACCAACGTGGCCAATGTGCGTGTCGAGTCCAGGGGGCGTGGCCCGCAGTACGAGGCGCAGACGGTCGGCTGGCTCACGCGTTTCTTCCACACCCTGTCTCCGTTCTGATGAATCAGCCCGGATTTTCGAGGCCCGCGCCATGAACACTCAGTCCCGTTTTTTCCGCGTCGCCGCCTTGCTGCTCAGCGCCGCCGCGCTGGCTGGCTTGTCCAGCGTCACTCACGCGGCACGCATCAAGGAAGTTGCGTCCATCGAGGGTGTGCGCAGCAACCAACTGACGGGCTATGGCCTGGTCATCGGCCTGGACGGCACGGGTGACCAGACCACCCAGATGCCCTACACGGCACAAACGCTAGCGAACTATCTGCAGCAGCAAGGCATCACGCTGGATCCGGCACTGGCCTCACGCCTGCAGCTCAAGAACGTCGCGGCTGTGCTGGTCACCGCCGAGCTGCCTGCCTTCGCGCGCCCCGGGCAACGCATCGACATCACTGTGTCGTCATTGGGCAACGCCAAGTCTCTGCGCGGCGGCACCTTGGTCACGACCCCGCTGCGCGGTGCGGATGGCCAGATTTACGCGCTGGCGCAGGGCAGCCTGGTGGTCGCGGGCGCGGGCGCATCCGCGGCAGGCAGCAGCGTGCAGATCAATCACCTGAGCGCCGGCCGCGTGCCGAGCGGCGCGCTGGTGGAACGTGCCGTGCCCACCCCCCTCCTGGAGGGCAACAGCGTGCGCCTGGCCTTGAATTCGGACGACTTCCTGACGGCCTCCCGCGTGGCAGACGCCATCAACCAACGCTTTGGCACTGGCGTGGCCAGCGCGATGGACGGCCGTTCGATCGAGGTCCGCGCGCCCACCACGCCCAATGAGCGCATCACCTTCCTGGCCCAGATGGAAGAGCTGAATGTGGAGAACACGGCGCCCTCGGCCAAGGTGATCATCAACTCGCGCACCGGCTCCATCGTGCTCAACCAGGCCGTGACGCTGGGCCCTTGCGCCATCGCTCATGGCAATCTTTCGGTCAGCATCAACAGCACGCCCGTCATCAGCCAGCCTGCGCCGCTGTCGCAGGGGCAGACTGTGGTCACCGAGCAGGCCAGCATCGAAGTCACTCAGCAGCCGGGCAACCTGATTGCCGTCAACGGCGCGCCGACGCTGCAAGAGGTGGTGCGCGCCCTCAACGCCTTGGGCGCCACCCCGCAGGACCTGCTGGCCATCTTGCAAGCCATCAAGGCGGCAGGCGCGTTGAACGCCGAGCTTGAGGTGATCTGAGAGGCATACGACCATGAGCGCCGACCTGCTGTCCAATTCCCAAGCGCTGGCCATCGATGGCTCCAGCCTGGACCGCCTGAGGCATCAGGCCGGGCAGGCCGCGACGCCACAAACCATCCGCGAAGCCGCCAAGCAATTCGAGGCCCTTTTCATGCGCGAGCTCATGAAGAGCATGCGCGAGACCACGATGAGCAGCGGCATGTTCGACAGCCCCATGGGCGACATGGGCACGAGCATGCTGGACGAGCAATACGCCTTGCAGATGAGCGGCATGCCCGGGGGGCTGAGCGAGTTGATCGCCAAGCAGCTCATGCGTCAACTCAAGATGGAGGACGCGTCAGCCTCGAACGACCCATCTTCAGGCCCACCAAGCGCGAGCGCGGCCAGCGCGGCCCAAGCCGCCGCATTGGCGAGCACGCCCCGTGCGCCGACCTCCACCACCGAAGCTCCGTCCAGCGAACCGCTGGTTCCTCCCGCACGCATTCCCGCCGCCGCGCGCGAATTCGTGCAGCAGCATGCGGAGTTGGCCAAGCAGGTCGAACGCAGCAGCGGCCTGCCCGCCAGTTACTTGCTCGGCCAGGCCGGACACGAAACCGGCTGGGGGCGCCGCGAAATCCGCATGGCCGACGGCAGCAACTCCCACAACCTCTTCGGCATCAAAGCTGGCGCCGGGTGGAAGGGCAAGGTGGCCGAGATCACGACCACCGAGTACATCGACGGCACGCCTCGCAAGATCACGGCGAAGTTTCGCGCCTACGATTCCTACGCGGAGTCCTACCGCGACTTCGCCCGCCTCATCGGCAACAGTCCACGATACGCCGATGCACGCGACCAGGCCTTGCAGGCGGACACACCGCATGGGGCCGAATCGGTTCAGAGCTGGACCCAGGGCCTGCAAGACGCAGGCTACGCCACCGACCCGCAATACGCTGAAAAACTCAGCCGCGCCATCAATACCACCCTGCTCCTGCAGCGTCGCATGTGATCCATGCTGCGCAAAACAGGAAAACAGCCTAAGATTTTTCACTGAAAACGGATTTCCGCCATGAGCAGCCTCCTCAGCATCAGCGCCTCCGCCTTGACCGCCAACCAGAACGTCTTGAACGTGATTGGCAACAACATTGCCAATGTCAACACCGAGGGCTATTCGCGCCAGCAGGCGATACTCAAGTCCATTCCGGGCCAATACACGGGCACCGGCTATTACGGCAAGGGCGTCGAGATCACGACGATCAACCGCATCTATGACGAGTTCCTGACCCGCCAAGCCGCCACCAGCAAGTCCGTGGCCGCCGGTGACAGCGTGCGCTCGTCCTACATGCAGCAGCTTGAAAGCCTCTTTCCTGGTGGCGCCAACGGTTTGGGCGCCTCGGTCAGCGAACTGCTCAACTCTTTCTCCGACATCGCCAATGCGCCCACCGATCTGACCGCCCGGGGCGTCACCCTGGCGCGCGCCGAGGAAATGGCGAACCGATTCCGGGCCACGGCGGAGTCCATCAATGAATTGCGCATCGGCGTGAACCAGCAGTTGAACGTGGACATCGCCGCGATCAACAACCTGGCCTCGCAGATCGCCAGCGCGAACCGCGAAATCTCCTTGGCTCTGGGCAGCGGGCACACTCCGAATGACCTGATGGACAAGCGCGATCAGTTGGTGCGTGACCTGAACCGCTACGTGCAGACCTCCAACGTCCAGAACGAAGATGGCACGCTCACACTTTTTGTCGGGGGCAGCCAACCCCTGGTGTTGGGTGGATCGGCCTCCACGGTGGCACTGGTGGGCGATGACTTCAACAGCCCGAACCAGCGCAAATTCGCGATCACCTTCAACGGCAAGGAACGCGTGCTGGACACGCCTTTGCTCGGCGGCGGCGAAGTGGCTGGCCTGCTGCGCTTCTCCAACGAAGATCTGGTTCAGGCCGAGAACATGCTGGGTCGCATGGCCCTGTCCATCGGCACGGTGATGAACAACCAACAGGCCTTGGGCCTGGACTTGAACGGCAACGTCGGCAATCCGCTGTTCAACCTGGCTTCCCCGCCCAGCGCTTACAACGGCAAGCAAAACACCGGCACCCTGAATAATCTGTCGGTGGGCATCTCGCTGAACGACAGCACGGGCACACCCGATGGCATGCAGGATTTCCTGGCCAGCAATTACGAGATCACGTTCACGAGCACGGGCGCGGCACCCTTCACGGCCGTGGTCACCCGCCTCTCCGATGGCGTGCAACAGACCGTCAGCTTCGCCGACAACCCCGCCAACGCCTCCACGAATCTGGAGGCCGAGTTCGACGGCCTGCGCCTGTCCTTCGCCGCCGCGGATGTCCCCGCCTTGGGCGACCGCTTTGTGATCGCGCCGTATTCAACGGCTTCACGCAGTCTGAACGTGGCCTTCACCTCGCCCAAGGAGTTGGCCATGGCCCGGCCGATCACGGCCGAGGCGGCCTCGAACAACAAGGGCGCGCTCACGCTCGCCGGCCTGTCGACGCGCAGCATCCCAACCACCCCGGGACCGGATGTGAGTCTGGTCTTCCTGACGTCCAGCCAATACATCCGCACCGACGACGCGTACTACACCGGTTCGCCGCTTGAAGCCGCGATCACCGCGGGCCTGAGGCCCGGTGACCCCGTCTACGACGCGGCGGTGCTGGACTACCAGACGAACGCCACAGCGGGTGAGCTCTACACCTACTCACCCGGCACGGCCATCGAGGCCGATGGCCGTACCACCAACCTGCCTTTCGACCCGAACACGGAATGGGGCTGGTCGCTCACACTCAAGGGTGTGCCCCAGCCCGGCGATAGCTTCACCGTAAAAACCAATCCCTATACGCAGTTGGATGCCGCCAACGCACAGGCCATGATGGACCTGCGTGACTTGGCGCTGTTTGACAAGGCCCCGCTGACCGATGGCTACGCCAGCATGATCGCCGATATCGGCACCAAGACCCTGGGCGCCAAGCAGACAGCGGCCGTGTCCGAACGCATCGCCGTCAGCATCGAGCAGGACCGTACCGCCGTCAGCGGCGTCAACCTGGACGAAGAGGCGGCCCGCTTGCTGCAGTTCCAACAGGCCTACCAGGCCGCGGGCAAGGCCATGCAGGTTGCGCAGACGCTGTTCGACACGCTGATTGCATCCGTCCGCGCCTGATGCGCAAGCCTGCTTGCCCGCAAAACTGATAACGGCTCAAAGCGCTAAAAACTGAATCCCACGCACAACCCGCGACCGAAAAGGACCTCACCATGGCCATGCGACTTGGCACCGCCAACTCCTACGACCGCACGCTCAACATCCTGACCCAGCGTCAGGTTGAGCTGTCCCAGCAGCAGGAAAAGCTGGCTGCGGGCAAGAAAGTGCTGCGCGGCAGCGACGACCCCACGGGGGCAGCCCAGGCCGAGCGCGCGATGACGCGCGCCGACCGGGTTGACATCGAAGTGCGCGCGCTCAACCTGCAGCGCAACACGGTCGCCCTGACCGAAGGCACGCTGGGCAACAGCATGGATCTTTTGCAGAAGATTCGCGAGAAGATCGTCTACGCCGGTGATGGCGCGCTGACACCCGCCGACCGTGCCGCCCTGGCCGTCGAAATCAAGGGCATGCGCGACCAGTTGTTTGGCTACGCCGTCAAGCAAGACAGCAATGGCATCCCGCTTTTTGGCGGCCTGGGCAGCGCGCCTCAGGCCTTCACCGACGAGGTGGCGGGCGTGGTCTTCAACGGCACCACCGGCAATCGCGCCAGCACCCTGGTCAGCGTGCCCGGCACCATGGATGGGCAAGCCGTCTGGATGAATGTGCCCACGGGCAATGGCATCTTCACCACTGACCTGGGCATGGGCACGCTGCCCACTTCCCCGGCAGCCCTGATTGGCGCGCAAACCGGCATCCCCTACGTGCCGGTTGACCCGGATTGGGCGTTCACCAAGACCATGAACACCACCAACGAAGGCAAGGTGTGGGCTGGCGTGGGAGAAGTGGTGGACCCGGCGGCCTTGACCGGCAACAACTACATCGTGCGGTTCAATGTCACGCCCCAATTGGCCGAACCCGCCCCCATCTCGACCAATCCGGACGACTGGACCTTGGACCCCGTGGTGAGTTATGACATCTACCGCTACGACCCGATCGCCGATCCGACCGGCGCGGCGGCAGTCGCCGTGACCACCGACCAGCCTTACACCAAGGGCCAAGACATCATCTTCGACGGCGTCTCGATCACGCCCAATGGAGATCCGGCCGATGGCGACACCCTGACGATCCAGTCCAGCACCCGCACCAACCTTTTCGCCGTGCTGGACCAGGCCATCGCTGGGATCGACAACGCGGCCAACGGCCACCAGCTGTCACAAGACCTGGCCGTCGCGCTCAGACAGCTCGACAGTGGCAAGGAACGCCTGTCCACGGCGCGCAGCGAGGCCGGTGTGCTGCTCAACCGCGCCGACATCATCGAAGGCACGCAGGAGGACAAGACCCTCCAGCTCGCCGCCGACCGGTCGCGGGCCGAGGACATGGACATGATCAAGGGCATCTCGGACATGCAGAACATGCAAGTCGGCTACCAGGCCGCCCTGCAAACCTATGCCCAGGTTCAGCGACTCTCGCTGTTCAACTTCATCAGCTGATTCGTCGATCGGCCCACCTTCAACCCAGCAAGCCCTGCCCGTCCTCCACCGTCCGGTCGGGCAGGCCTTCGCTAACGCGCCACCCCCGCCTCCACACCATGAGCGCGTCCCCTCTGGCTTCCCTGACCCTCAGCCATCGCCTGCTCTGGGACCAGCGGCGCGCGCTCGCGGGCGCCCAGCTGCTGATCGACACGCCGCCTGACGCCGACATCTCTGGCGCCGGCTACGCGCGGTATCTCTTCGCCACGCTGGCCGATCTCTGGCCACCGCACGCGCCGCCACTGCTGCTGACCCTGCGCAACCCGGCCCTGTTGCTGGACATGCTGACCCAGGCGCAGCCAACCGACCCATCCGGACCGCGCCGCGTCGTGCCGCGAGACGGCGATGCACCGCAAGGGCTCTGGATCGCGCTTGGCCCTGAAATCCAGCAAGACACGGTGCTGGGCCCTCGGGCCCGGCAGGCGGCCGCGCGCGGTCTGCCCGTGCTCTGGACCGGTTCCCAAGACAGCGGGGCGCCGTTCATCCTGCAGGCGCCCGAGCGTCGCCTGCAGGCCGCCCAGGCGCTGGACACCAGCGACCGGGGCACCCAGACCTGGGCCGTCGCTGGCTGGCCCGTCGAGGACACGCTGCGCGAACTGTCGGACGCGGCGCGCGCACCTGCGCGCGCGGCCATCCTGGCCGTGCTGCAGGCCATTGAGGACGACGCCTCGGACGACGACATCGAAGCCTTGCTCTGCGCCGACCCGCTGCTGTGCCACCGCTTCCTGCAACGCGTGAACAAGGCCGCCGCACGCGAGCGCGGCGCCATCGATACCGTGCGCCGTGGCCTGCAGGTCTGGGGGCTCAAGCATGTCTATGCCTGGCTGCACGCGCAACTGGCCAACGCGGACGACCTGCCGGACCTGCGCCCGGTGCGCGTCGGCATGGCCGTGCACGCGCACCTGGTCGAGCACCTGCTGGACCCCGGCGACGAGGAAGACCTGCGTCGTGAGATCTACCTCTGCGGCCTGTACGCGCAGCTGGAGCGGCTGGTGGGTGAGTCGCTGCCCAGTCTGTTGCGCGGCCTGCCGCTGTCGCAGCGCATCCAGCAAGCCTTGCTGGAAAGCAGCGGCCCGTACTACCCGGCGCTGCAGCTGGCCGAAACCATCGAAGCCGGCGACGCGCGAGGACAGCGCCTGCTTGCGGAGAGCTACGGCTATTCCAACGAGGATCTCAGCCGCGCCGTGCTGCGCACGCTGGCGCAAGCGCTGACCCGTCCGCACAGTCTGGGCCTGATCCCGGGCGCGGCCGTGCTGAACTGAGGCGGGCACTTTCACGCTGACGCGCGCGCGACAAGCACGTGCCACTGCGCCGCTGCGAATCAAGCCTCTCGCGGGCATACTGGCTCGCATGCCCACCCTATACCTCGTGCGTCATGGTCAAGCCTCGTTCGGCGCGGCCGACTACGACCGGCTCAGCGAACTAGGCGTACGTCAAAGTGAATTGCTGGGCCAGTATTGGCGCGCACGTGGACGCGGCGCAAGCCCCCACTTCGACGCCGTGTTGACCGGCACGCTGCGACGCCACGCCCAGACCTGGGCGGGCATCGCGCACGGCCTCGGCGTCAACCCCGAAGAGCGCGACATCGCCCGGGCACAGCCCTGGCTCAATGAATACGACAGCGCTGCGCTGCTCGAAGCCTTGGGCGCCACCTCACCCATGCCCGGCGCGGTGGACACGACTGAATCGCGCCGAGCGCATTTCCGCCTGCTGCGCACCGCCTTGTTGCAATGGGCGGCGGGCGCCATCGCGCCGCGTGGCATGCCTTCCCACGCTGATTTCGTGGCTGGCGTGCGCGCGGCGCTGGACCATGTGCGCGAGCACTGCAAGGGGGATGTGCTGATCGTCTCCAGCGGCGGGCCGATCGCGACCGCCGTCGCGCAGGTGCTGGGTGCACCCGCCGAGACGAGCATAGAACTGAACCTGCGCCTGCGCAACAGCGCCGTCACCGAGTTCGATTACACGCCCCGCAGACTCAGCCTGGTGAGTTTCAACACCATCCCGCACTTGGATGCGCCCGGCCGTGAGGACTGGGTCACTTATGCCTGAACTGCGCTTGAATCCGCGCACGCGGCATCGCCCTCGCTTGGGGTTCAGGCTTCGGGCTCGTAGCCGATCAACACGGCCAGTTCGCGCCCGAGGAGGGCGGGGTCCTGCATGTTGCGTTCGATCAGCTGGCGCAGGTGAGTGACGCTGTCCAGGTCGATGTGGGCACATTGCAGACCCACCTGCCAGACCGTGCCAAAACCACCGACACCCGCCGCGGCCTGCTGCGCCACCCGCGCCACGGCGACGTCCATCGCGATGTAGTCCGTGGCCGAGAGCGCCATGCGCAGCCGCCCCCGGCCACCCTGAACCGGCAGCGTGGTGCCGGCGCCCGCGCGCAGTTCGGTCAGCACGCCCTTGAGCGAGATGTCCACCACCTGCACGTCCAGCACGCCGCTGCTCAAGGTCAGACGGGCCGGCGCCTGGAAGACGGAGCGCAGGAAACGACGGTAGGAAAGTTGTTGGGTCAGTGCCATGGGCTTGAGCTCAATCAGATCGGTCTCCGCCGATGAAGTGGTGAAGGAAGCGGAAAAGATTTTCTTCAGAGCACGCAACATGGGCGGATTGTCAGGCCAAAGGCCCTGGCGCCAAAGTATCTGATGGTAATCGGTCCATTTCAGACAGCAAGGCCGCCAAGGCGCGCCCCTGCGCTTCCAGCAGGGCGCGGCCCTGCTCGGCCGTGGCCGCCGCCGCGTCCCCCACGGCACCGGCGGGGTTGTAATCCTGCATCTGCCAAGCCAGCTTGGCGCTGCGCCCGTTGCCCAGGATCGGGAACCGGCCCGCGCGGGCTTGCGAAGCCGAGGCAAAGTGGCGAGCTTGGTCCATACGCACCCACTGCGGGGCCAGCGCCAGCATCATCGCTGTCTCGATCTGGCCAGCATGGATGCCGTAACGATGCTCCTCGGCGCTGAACAGGCCCTCCACATCGGCGGGCAGGGGCAGGTGGAAGGTGTTGACGCTGTAGACCAACATGCCCAGGCGCGCGCGCAGATCACGTGCCACCACATCCAGCAGACCCACCTGACCGCCATGGGCGTTGAGCAGCACCAGCTTGCGCACCCCCGCGCGCGCCACCGATTCGCCCAGCGCGGTCCACAGACCGATCACCACTGGCGCGGGCAGGCTGAGGGTGCCGGGATAAGCCTGGTGCTCGGGACTGAAGCCCACGTCCTGGCTGGGCAGGAAGAGCACCGGCAAGTCCCTCAGATGCGGCAGACTGGCGGCCACCACGCCCTTGACCAGATCGTGATCGACGCTCAAGGGCAGATGCGGGCCATGCTGCTCGGTGGCCCCCAGGGGCAGGACGGCGATCAGACGCGCGCGCTGCGCCGGGTCCAGCCGGGCGAAATCCTGGGTCGTGAGGTCGGCCCAGGCGTGGCTGGGCAAAAATGGGTTCATCGTGCGTACATCCAGCGCCGTGACCAGGGCAACACGGAGGAGGGGCGTCCCGCCTTGCCACACAGCACCTGGTAGAGGGAAATCTCGTCATTGTCGAACGCCCACTGGCAACCGGCAAGGTAGATGCGCCAGATGCGCCAGGTTCTCTCGGGCACCATGCTCCGCAGCTGTTGCGTGCCCGCTTCGAAGGCCTGGCTCCACAGCTGCGTGGTGTGCATGTAGTGGCGGCGCAGGCTTTCCACATCCAGCGCCTCCAGACCGCCCAGCTGCATGGTCCGTAGCACGGTGCTGATGTGCGGCAACTCCCCTTGCGGAAACACATACCGGTCGACGAAACGCCCGCCGCCATGGGAGGTTTCACCGTTGTTCGCGTCGGTGGAGGTGATGCCGTGGTTGAGCACCCACCCATCGTCCGTCAGCAGCTTGCGGATCTGGGCGAAATAAGCCTCCAGGTAGTTCAGCCCGACATGCTCGAACATGCCCACGCTGGTGATGCGGTCGAACTGCCCCTCCAGGTCGCGGTAGTCCTGCAAGCGGATCTCGACCTGGTCCTGCAGGCCTGCGGCCTTGACGCGCTCGGTGGCCAGGTCGAACTGGTTCTGCGACAGCGTCACACCCACGCAACGCGCGCCAAACTTCTGCGCGGCGCGGATCACCAGGGCACCCCAGCCACAGCCGATGTCCAGCAACCGGTGCCCGGGCCGAAGCTGGACCTTGGTCAGGATGTGGTCGATCTTCTTGAGTTGCGCCTCTTCCAGCGTCTCATCGCCATTCTCGAAGTAGGCGCAGGAATAGACCATGCGCGGGTCCAGCCAAGTCTGGTAGAAGGCGTTGGACACGTCGTAGTGGTACTGGATGGCTTCCTTGTCGCTTTTTTTCGTGTGTTTGAAATGACGCACGATGCGCGTCAGCCGACCCTCGGTCTGGCTGCCGGCCTCGGCCAACTGGTGCCCCAGCGCCAGGATGTCGGCAACGCTGCCTTCCACGTCCAGCAGGCCTTCCACATAGGCTTCCCCCAGATTGTCCAGGCTGGGGCTGAGCAGGCGCGTCACCACGCTGGGCTTGCGCAACCGGATCGTCACCTTGGGTGTCTCGAAGTCACCGAGCTTGAGGCCACCGCCTTCGCCCGTTTCGCCAAACTGCACCAGGACGGGCAGATCTGTTTTCTTTCTCAGCTTCGCCGCCCAAGGGGCGAGCGCCGCTTCCATCTTGCTGACTGCAACCATCACTACAACTCTCCAAAGACGAGGATTTCGTTACAGGAACCGGAAAGAAAGACCATTATGACCACCGATGGCACCAACCCGTCGGCGCCCGGCAGTAGCCGAGATCAAAGCCCAGTTATCCCTTGACAGGTCTGCGGGGATGCTGAATCCCTAGGGGCCTGACTTAACATCGCCCGCATGATGTTCCGTGGTCCGCGCCTTCTTGTGTCCTGCCCCGCCTGGTTTGCCCGCCTCTTGGCCCTGTCCGGTCTGAGTCTGGGCCTGCTTGCGACGGGCGACTTGAGCCAGGCGCAGAGCTTCTTGAACCCGGGCTCCGGCGGCGCGGTGGTGCAGACCGCGCAAGCGCGCACCGAACTCATCGCCCACGCCCCCGAAGGCGTCGTCCCTGGGCAAACCCTGTGGGCAGGCCTGCGCATCACGCATGCCAAGGATTGGCACACCTATTGGAAGAACCCGGGTGACTCGGGCCTGCCCACGGAACTGCAGTGGACGCTGCCGCCGGGCATCACGGCTGGCGCGATCGACTGGCCGGTCCCGAGGAAATTCGCCATCGGCAGCACCGATCCCTTGATCAACTACGGCTATGACGACACGGTGTTGTTGCCCGTGCCACTGACGGTTGCGGCGGACTTCCGCGCCGCGCCCGGGCAGAACGAGCTGACGCTGCAGCTGCAGGCCAGCTGGCTGATCTGCCGCAGCGAGTGCATCCCCGAGGAAGGGCGCTACACCTTGCGCATTCCCTTGCGCGGCGCCACCACCATGGACGCGGCGGCCTTCGCGGCGGCGCGGCAGGTCCGGCCGCGAGCACTGCCCCTCGGCGCGAGTCGCCTGGACATTGAGGGCCAAGCCTTGAAGCTGACGGTCGCCGGCCTGCCCGACCGGCTGCACGGACAGCGGCTGGACGCCTTCCCTGAAACAGCCGAGGTGCTGAATCCTTCCGCGCCCTGGACGCAGGCCTGGCAAGGCGGGCTCTGGACCGCGACTCTGCCGATTTCGCACCAGCGCAGCGCCAGCCCGACCGTGCTGCCAGTGGTGCTGAGCGTGGCCCTCGACCCATCGACGCACGGCAACGCCCGTGAAGGCTGGCGCCTTGAGCTTCCGGTGCGTCAGCCCTGGCCTGAAGCCGCGGCGCCGACGGCCATTTCCCCCGCGCTGCAGGCGGCGCTGGACGCGAACCGGGCCGTTGCAAACCTCGCCCCGCCCATGCCCGCCGCGCCGCCCGCGTCCTCCCTGACCTTCCTCGCGGCCCTCGCGCTGGCCGTGCTGGGCGGGCTGATCCTCAACCTCATGCCCTGCGTGCTGCCCATCCTGGCCATCAAGGTGCTGGGCTTCGCACAACATGCCCAGGACCGGCGCGCCCTGCGGCTGGGCGGCCTGGCCTACACGGCGGGCGTGCTGCTGAGCGTCCTCGCGCTGGGCCTGGTCCTGCTGGGCCTGCGCGGCGCTGGCGAGAGCCTGGGCTGGGGCTTCCAGCTACAGAGCCCGGCCATGGTGGCTGCGCTGGCCGCGCTCTTCACGGTGATCGCGCTCAACCTCGCCGGCCTGTTCGAGTTCGGACAGATGGCGCCAGGCCGGCTGGCTGCCCTGCAAGCCCGCCATCCCATGCTGGACGCGCTGCTGACCGGCGTGCTGGCCGTGGTCGTGGCTTCGCCTTGCACCGCGCCCTTCATGGGTGCAGCCCTGGGCCTGGCCGCCACGCTGCCGGCACACCAAGCCCTGGCCATCTTCGCAGCCCTGGGCCTGGGCCTGGCCCTGCCGTATCTGGTCGCCAGCTTCATCCCGGCCGTGGCGCGTCTGCTGCCCCGGCCCGGCCTCTGGATGCTGACCTTGCGCCGCATGTTGGCCTTCCCCATGCTGCTCACTGTCGTCTGGCTGGTCTGGGTGCTGGGTCATCAAAGCGGCGTGGACGGCGCGGCCACCCTGCTGGTGCTGTTGGTGCTGCTCTCGGCCCTGATCTGGGCACTGACGCTGCACGGTCGTACACGCCTTTTACTGGCCGCCTTGCTGCTGATCACGAGTGGCTGGTTCGCCGCCACCTTCGGCCCATCGATGTTCACGCCAACAACGCCATCCAGCCAAGCCCAGTCGGGCGACGAACACTGGCAAGCCTGGAGCCCCGCGCGGGAACAAGCCCTGCTGGCCGAAGGTCGCGCCGTGTTCGTGGACTACACCGCTGCCTGGTGCGTCACCTGCCAGGTCAACAAGCGCACGACGCTGAATGACGCGCAGGTGCTGAAAGCCTTCACCGCGCGCAACGTCGTCCTGCTGCGTGCCGACTGGACCCGGCGCGACCCGGCCATCGGCGCCGCGCTGACGGCGCTGGGCCGCAGCGGCGTGCCCGTCTACGTGCTGCACCGGCCAGGCGTCGCGCCGCTGGTGCTGTCCGAATTGCTGAGTCCGGGCGAAGTGCAGCGCGCCCTGGACACCCTGTGAACCGCTGCGCCCTCAGGAGCACATCATGCTGACCCAGCTGTCTTTCCCCCTCGCCCTTTTCAGCCTCTGCGCAGCGGCGCTGAGCCTCGGCACGGCGCCGCTCCCGGCACGCGCCGCCGCCGGCCCATCCGTCGGCCAGACCGCGCCGGATTTCAGCCTGCAGGACGTGACCGGCAAGACCGTGCGCCTATCGAACTTCCGCGGACGCTACGTGGTGCTGGAATGGAATAACCCGAGCTGTCCCTTCGTGCAGAAGCATTACAGCAGCGGAAATATGCAGCAGTTGCAGAAGGAAGCCGCCGCGAAGAACGTGGCCTGGCTCACGATCAACTCGACCGAGGCCAGCCACGTCGACTACCAGCCCCCGGCTCAGCTGGGGCGCTGGATGCGCGAACAGGGCGGCGCGCCTGCCGCCACGCTGATGGACGCCGAAGGCGTGGCGGGCCGTGCCTATGCCGCCCGGGTCACGCCGCACATGTACATCGTCGATCCGCAAGGCCGTCTGATCTACGCGGGCGGCATCGACGACAAGCCCTCGGCGCGCGCCAGCGACATCAACGGCGCCACCAATTACATCCGTGTCGGACTGAGCCAGGCCCTCGCCGGCCAGCCCCTGAACCAGGCCACGACACGCGCCTACGGCTGCACCATCAAGTACAAATGAGGTGGAGGGGACACTGCGGGGCATCGGGCAAAATCCAGCCATGAGCGAGACATCCCCGGCCCCAGAGCCCATCTACGTGCCCCATGAAGAGTTCCGCACCGGCCTACCGGCCGGGCTCTTCCGGCTCATCGTCAACCCCGAACGCGCCACCAAGTACGTCAAGCACCGCCTGATGCTGACGGCGCTGATCCTGCCCATCATCGGCGCGGGCATCGGCATGGCCTGGTACGGCTACCGCTGGATTGGCCTGGGCATGGTGCTGCTGGGCGTGGTCGCGCACCGCCTGGTCGCCCACCAAGCACCCAAGATCCTGCTGTACATGGCCTTGCGCGACCCCAAGATCTACCACGAAGCCATCGACTTCGAGATCCTGGAAGTTCGGCGGGCGCGGTAAGCCGACGACCGCGAACCACCTCAGTCGTCAGGCACAACGCAAGCCAACGGTGGTTGGCAAACCGCCCGCGGCGGGCAAAGGCGGGGGGCCGAACAATCCTTGCGACAATCGGGGCATGACCCGCTTCGCCCCCCTGAAAAACGACTGCTTCCTGCGTGCCTGCCTGCGCCAGGCCACCGACTACACCCCGCTGTGGCTGATGCGCCAGGCCGGGCGTTACCTGCCCGAGTACCGCGCCACCCGCGAACGCGCGGGCAGTTTCATGGGCTTGGCGACGAACGTGGATTACGCCACCGAAGTCACGCTGCAGCCACTGGACCGTTACGCGCTGGACGCGGCGATTCTGTTTTCCGACATCCTGACCGTGCCCGATGCCATGGGATTGGGCCTGTCCTTCGCCCAGGGCGAAGGGCCGAAGTTCGCGCGCCCCGTGCGCGATGAAGCCGCCGTGGGGGCGCTGGCCGTGCCGGACCTGGACCGTCTGCGCTACGTCTTTGATGCCGTCACGTCCATCCGCAAGGCACTGGACGGCCGCGTGCCCCTGATCGGCTTTTCCGGTAGTCCCTGGACCTTGGCCTGCTACATGGTCGAGGGCGCGGGTTCGGACGACTACCGCCTGGTCAAGAGCATGTTGTACGCGCGCCCGGACCTGATGCACCGCATCCTGCAGGTGAACGCGGACGCCGTGTCCGCCTACCTGAACGCGCAGATCGACGCGGGCGCACAAGCCGTGATGGTGTTCGACAGCTGGGGCGGCGTGCTGGCCGATGGCGTGTTCCAGCAATTCAGCCTGGCTTACACCGCGCGTGTGCTGGCCCAACTCAAACGCACCGGCGTGGATGGCAAGGTGGTGCCGCGCATCGTCTTCACCAAGGGCGGCGGCCTATGGCTGCGTGAGATGGGCGCGCTCGATTGCGAGGTGCTGGGCCTGGACTGGACGGTCAACCTCGGCTCTGCACGCACGCTGGTGGGTGAAGGCGCGCGGGGCAAGGCGCTGCAGGGCAACCTGGACCCGAACGTGCTGTTCGCGCCACCCGCTGCCATCGAGGCGGAAGTGGCCAAGGTGCTGGCCAGCTTCGGCACGCCGCACACCGACACCACGCGACCCGGTCCCACGCACATCTTCAACCTGGGCCACGGCATCAGCCAATACACACCGCCCGAGCATGTGACGGCGCTGGTCGAGGCCGTGCACGCGCAATCACGGGCGCTGCGGCGAGCGTGAGACAGGCGCACGCCAAAGCACTTCCGGCCAGGCCTTGTCAAGGGGTCCAGGGCTTACTTATGCACAAAACCGGTAAACCCTGTGACGCAGACAAGAGAGGCGGCTTGCCCCTCGCTACAAAAGCCATAGCGCATCTAAGTTGTTGATTCATATAGGTATCCGGAATTGCTTTTTTCAAAGGCAATTTGTTGGAAGCCTTGATTTACAAGGCTTGCGCCGGTTTGTCAGGGGAGCTTTCAACAAAGTTATCCACAGAAGCATTGGATTAGTTCCGAGCCCTTGCAGATCAAGTACTTAGCGGCACTTTCGCCAAACAGGCACAAGATCACTGGCTAAGTCAGCCCCCGAAGCAACCCTCCCCGCATGGCGCATCCCCTTCCCATCCTGGTCCCCACGCCGGCACACAGCAAGATCCACCAGTCGGGTGGCATGCTGACCTGGCTGAGTGAGCAGGCACTTGCGCCCGGCACCCTGGTGCGTGTTCCGCTGGGCAAGCGCGTGCTGCTGGGCATCGTCTGGGACCGCGCAGACGGGGCGGCGGACCTGCCGGCGATCGACGCAGACAAGCTCCGTCCCATCACGGAAGCACTGACGGCACTGCCGCCCCTGTCGGCGAGCTGGCGGCGGTTGGTGGATTTCACCGCCCGTTATTACCAGCGCTCGGCAGGCGAAGTCGCCCTGGCGGCCTTGCCGCCCGCTTTGCGCGAGCTGAGCGGGGAGCAGCTGGCGCGAAGGCTCAAGAAACGGCGCCGGCCAGAGCAGGAAACCCAAACGTCTGGTGCGCCGGATGCGTCCAGCCCACCCGCCGTCGCGCTGCCCACGCTGACGGCCGAGCAGGCCGCCGCGCTCGAGGCCCTGGCCAGCCGCGACGCCAGCGCGCCCTTCCTGCTGTTTGGCGCCACCGGCAGCGGCAAGACCGAGGTCTATCTGCGCGCGGTGCAAGCCCTGCTGGCGCGTGACCCGCTGGCCCAGGCCCTGGTCATGGTGCCCGAGATCAACCTGACGCCGCAGCTCGAAGCGCGCTTTGTCGAGCGCTTCGGCGCCGCCAGCGTGGTGTCCTTGCACAGCGGCATGACCAACCCGCAACGCCTGCAGAGCTGGCTGGCCGCGCATGGCGACATGGCGCGTGACGGCGCAACTGATCAGGAGGGCGAGGAATCAGCCCCCCCTACCAGCCCGGCGCGCATCGTGCTGGGCACGCGCATGGCGATCTTCGCCTCCCTGCCGCGCCTGCGGCTCATCGTCGTAGACGAGGAGCACGACCCCAGCTACAAACAGCAGGAAGGCGCGCGTTACTCGGCGCGCGACCTGGCCATCTACCGCGGCCGGCTGGAAAACGCCCAGGTCCTCCTCGGCTCGGCCACGCCCTCGCTGGAAAGCTGGCACCACAGCCGGCCCGCCGAGCAAGGCGGACGCTACGTCCGCCTTGCCATGCCCAGCCGCGTGGGCGCCGTCGCCGGGCCCGATGCGCCGGGTGGTGGTCTGCCGCTGGTGCGGCGCGTGGACATGCGGCACCAGCCCAAGGGCGCGGTGTTCTCGCCCCCCCTGCTCGCGGCCATGCAGGAGCGCATCGCGCGTGGCGAGCAATGCCTGGTCTTCCTGAACCGGCGTGGTTACGCCCCCGTGCTGCATTGCGCCGAATGCGACTGGAAAAGCGAGTGCCCGCACTGCAGCGCCTACCGCGTCTTCCACAAGATCGACCGCACGCTGCGCTGCCACCACTGCGGCCACGCCGAGCGCGTGCCACGCGCCTGCCCCTCTTGCGGCAGCCCGGATATCCGGCCCATCGGACGCGGCACGGAACAGATCGAGGAACAGCTGGCCGCGCTGCTGGCCGGGGTACGGCGGCCACGCGGCGGTGCAGCGGTGGCCGCCTCCACGGACGCACCCGATGGCGACCCGGTGCGCATCGCCCGCATCGACGCCGACACCACACGGCGCAAGGGCGAGCTGGAGGCCCAGCTGGCCCAGGTGCACCAGGGCGAGGTGGATGTGCTGGTGGGCACGCAGATGGTGGCCAAGGGCCATGACTTCCGCAACATCACCCTGGTCGCGGTCATCAACCCGGACACCGCCCTGTACTCCAGCGACTTCCGCGCGCCCGAGCGCCTATTCTCTTTGCTGATGCAGGTGGCGGGACGCGCCGGCCGGGATGTCGTCCTGGGGACGCGCAGCGAAGTGTGGGTGCAGACCGAGCACCCCACGCACCCGCTGTACGAAGCACTGAAACAGCACGATTACCCCGCCTTCGCCGCGCAACAATTGCAGGAACGCGAGCAGGCGGGCTTGCCGCCTTTCAGTTTTCAGGCCTTGGTGCGCGCCGAAGCCCGCACCCAGGATGGCGCGCAAGCCTTCCTGAACGCCGCTGGCGCCCTGGGCCAGGACGCGGCCGCGCGGCTGGCGGTGACGCTCTACCCCGCAGTGCCCATGAGCGTGCAGCGCGTGGCCAATGTGGAGCGCGCGCAGATGCTGGTGGAAAGCGCCTCGCGCGCGGCGCTGCAGCGCTTCCTCTCGGACTGGCAATTGACCTTGCACGAATTGCGTGGCGCACCCGAGGGGCAAGGTATCCTGCGCTGGGCTGTGGACGTGGACCCGCTGGCGATCTGAGCGACGAGCCGGGCTCGGAAACGCCGACCGGTCCAGTCACGGCAAGTGGATGGCCCGCGATGGCAACGCCTCAATCCAACTTGACGCCTGCCGCCTCGACGATGCCCTTCCACTGCGGGTACTCGGTGCGCAGCTGCGTGGCGAAGGCCGCCGCGCTCTTGGCCTGGGGCTCGGCACCCTGGGCCTGGATGGCGGCGCGCACGGTCGCGTCCTGCAGCAGGCTGTTGACGGCGGCGTGGAGCTTGTCCACCACGGGCGCGGGCGTGCCTGCGGGCGCGAACAGGCCGTACCAGGTGCTCACGTCGAAATCTTTCAAGCGAGCCGCCTGCGCCACCGTGGGCACTTCAGGCAGGGAGGAACTGCGCGCGGCGGACGTGACCGCCAGGGCGCGCAGTTTCCCCGCCTTGATCTGCCCCATGGCCGAAGGGACGGAAGACACCAACAGATCGATGTTGCCGGCCAGCGCGTCCATCAGGGCCGGATTGGAGCCCTTGTAGGGCACATGCGTGAGCTGGATGCCAGCAGCCTTCTGGAACAGCTCCGCAGCCAAGTGGATGGACGTGCCATTGCCCGGGGAGCCGTAGCTGATCTTGCCCGGGTCCTTGCGCGCCGCGGCGATCACGTCCTCCAGACTCTGGTACTTGGAACTGACGCTGGTCGCGATCAGCACCGGGGTATAGGCCACATGGGACACGGCCACGAGGTCACGGGTCGGATCCCAGGTCAACCCTTTGTAGAGCCAAGGACCGATGACCAGGTTGTCCTTCTGGCCCATCACCAGTTCATAACCCGTGGGTGCGGCCTTGACGGCCTCGCCGATGCCGATGGTGCCGCCCGCGCCGGCCTTGTTGTCGGCCACCAGGGTCCAGCCCTGCCGGGCACCGAGTTCGGTCGCCACCAGACGCGCCAGGATGTCGGTACCGCCGCCGGGCGGGAAGGGCACGATGAGGCGGATGGGTTTGTCGGGGTAGCTGGTCTGGGCCCACGCCACGCAAAAAGGGAACAGGCAGCTTGCGACAACGAGCAGGACGCGGATTACGCGGTGAGTCATGGCGGAATGGTATTAGTCGATCGAGCACGCACTATAGGTCGGGCTTCCCCTGATTTGCACAGATGATGTCTGTCCGCGACGTCGGTGAAGTCACGGTTGACAAGCCTATTCCAAGGCCGTCGAACGGGAAAAACAAAAGCCGCCGGGCTTGCGCACCGGCGGCCGACGGAAAACCGCGAGCGATTTACTTGGCGATGGTTTGCGCCACAGATGCGGCCATCTTGTCGATCAATACAAGATGATTCCCGATATTGCCTTTCTGAAGCATCAATGGACTTTTAACCGACCACACTTCCTCTCCACTGGCCACATCAAAAAGGAATCCACTTTCCAAGGTCGCGAAGTCTGGCCGGAATGTCATGGGTGCCGCATTCATGAATTCACCCAGCCCCAAAACCAACACATAGTCGGCCTTGACTTTCCTGGCCTCCGCCAGCGCGTCGGATTTCGTGATGATGGTGGTGTTATTGATCGTCGCCGTCGGCTCGAACGAAACAAGCTTGAGGTTGGTCCTCTGAGCGAGTTTTTCGTTGACCGCTTTTCGCAGGTACTCCCCACTGCCTTTGCCCATCTCGTGCGGTTGGCCGTTTTGAACGACATCGTGCGGGGGCATGATAAGCAGCGTAGCGTTGTCACGGAGCTTGGCGGATTTGGTGGTGCGGAGCCCCGATGCGCAGCCCGACAGCAAAACTGCGCTTGCCAAGATGGCGACCCAAAAGCCGATCTTTCTTGAATTCTTCATGGTTCCCTTTGCGTGTTCGAAATGAATCGTAAAAAAATGGTCACCGGATTCGCACCCGATGACCCAGGGATTTTCGATTCATCACGCCGCTACCAGATCGTGTGGCAGCGCAGCGTTACTGAAAATTACTTCTGGAGGTCGAAGCGGTCGAGGTTCATGACCTTGGACCAGGCGGCGACGAAGTCCTGGACGAACTTCTGCCGGCCATCGGCCGAGGCATAGACCTCGGCGTAGGCGCGCAGCACCGAGTTGGAGCCGAAGACCAGGTCGTTGCGGGTGGCGGTGTACTTCACCTTGCCCGACTTGCGGTCCTTGCCTTCGAAGACCTCGGCGCTGGCGTCAGTGGCCTTCCACTGCGTGCCCATGTCCAGCAGGTGCACGAAGAAGTCATTCGTCAGCGCTCCGACCTTGTCGGTGAACACGCCGTGCTTGCCGCCATCGGCATTGGTGCCCAGCACCCGCAGGCCACCGACCAGGGCCGTCATTTCGGGCGCGGTGAGGGTCAGCAGTTGCGCCTTGTCGATCAGCATGGCCTCGGTCGGTGTGCCGTCCTTGCCGCGACCGTGGTTGCGGAAACCGTCGATCACGGGCTCCAGCACAGCGAAGGATTCCACGTCCGTCTGCGCCTGGGTGGCATCCACGCGGCCCGACGCGAAGGGTACCTCCACCGCCACGCCCGCGGCCTTGGCGGCCTGTTCCACGCCCACCACGCCCGCCAGCACGATCACGTCGGCCAACGAGGCCTTGCCGCTGGCCTTCTGGATGTCTTCCAACTTGGCCAGGGTTTTGAGCACAGGCTTGTTGACCGCCCAGTCCTTCTGCGGCGCCAGGCGGATGCGTGCGCCATTGGCGCCGCCCCGCTTGTCGCTGCCACGGAAGGTGGAGGCCGAGGCCCAGGCCACGGACACCAGCTCGCTGACTGAAAGGCCGGACGCGGCGATCTTGGCCTTGAGGTCGGCAATGTCGGCGGCCGTGGGCTGGTGGCTGGCGGCGGGCAGCGGGTCTTGCCAAATCAGGTCTTCCTTCGGCACTTCCGGGCCGAGGTAACGCGCCTTGGGCCCCATGTCGCGGTGCGTGAGCTTGAACCAGGCGCGCGCGAAGGCGTCGGCAAAGGCCTGCGGGTCCTCGAGGAAGCGCTTGGAGATCTTGCCGAACTCGGGGTCGAAGCGCATCGTGAGGTCGGTGGTCAGCATCTTGGGCTTGTGGAACTTGCCCTTGACGTGCGCGTCGGGAATGATGTCCTCGGCGTTCTTGGCCACCCACTGCTTGGCGCCGGCGGGGCTCTTCTCCAGTTCCCACTCGTACTTGAACAGGTTCTCGAAGAAGTTGTTGCTCCACAGCGCGGGCGTCTTGGTCCAGGTGACTTCGATGCCGCTGGAGATGGTGTCCTTGCCGTGGCCCTGGCCGTAGTTGCTGTTCCAACCCAGGCCCTGGGCTTCAATGGGCGCGGCCTCGGGCTCAGGGCCTTTGTGCGATTCGGGTGCGGCGCCATGGGCCTTGCCGAAGGTGTGACCGCCGGCGATCAGGGCGACGATTTCCTCGTCGTTCATGGCCATGCGGTAGAAGGTGGCGCGGATGTCCTTGGCGGCCAGCAGGTAGTCGCCACTGGCGTTCGGGCCTTCGGGATTCACATAGATCAGGCCCATGTGGGAGGCGCCGAAAGGCCCGTTGAGTTCGCGCTTGTCGCCGATGCGCTGCTTCGGGTCCACGCCCAACCACTTCATTTCCGGGCCCCAGTTCACGTCCAGGTCCGGTTCCCAGACGTCTTCACGGCCGCCCGCGAAACCGAAGGTGCGGAAACCCATGGACTCCAGCGCCACGTTGCCCGCGAGGATAAAGAGGTCGGCCCAGGAAATCTTCTGGCCATATTTCTGCTTGATGGGCCAGAGCAGGCGGCGCGACTTGTCGATGTTGACGTTGTCGGGCCAGGAGTTCAGGGGAGCAAAACGCTGCTGCCCCCGGCCCCCGCCGCCACGGCCGTCGATGGTGCGGTAGGTGCCAGCCGCATGCCATGCCATGCGGATCATCTGCGGACCATAGTGGCCGAAGTCGGCCGGCCACCAGTCCTGGCTGTCGGTCATCAGTTTGACCAGATCGGCCTTGAGGGCCTTGTAGTCCAGCTTCTTGAATTCCTCGGCGTAGTCGAATTTCTCACCCAGGGGGTCGGACTTGTTGCCGTGCTGGTTCAGCAGATCCACGCGGAGCTGGTTCGGCCACCAATCCAGGTTGCTGGTGCCGCCGCCTGCGGCGTGGTGGTAAGGGCATTGGGCTTCATCGGACATGGGAGCTCTCCTTGGTGATGTGCGCGCTGAGCGCGTCGGAAAGAGTGGGGGGACAGAATAGGCCGCTCAATAGGCCTGCGCCAGAGCAGCCAGGGTTTCCATCCAGGACTGCCGATCGAGCAAGGACAGTGACATGCAAGGCTCCTTGGTGTTGACGGGCTGCCAGTCTAAAAGTCATCTATGGCGGAAACCATTTGATTGAGCTTATCTATCAAATAGACGACAACTATCCATGGATGGATGTTCATAGGTATTTACCCGCGGTCAGGCCAGCAGGCTGACCGCAGCCGAAAAGCTCAGAAAGGCCACGGCGGTGGAGACCAGGATGATGCGGGCGATGCGCCCGTTGTCCGCGCCAAAACGCTCGGCCAGCAGGGACACATTGCTGGCGCTCGGCAAGGCCGCAGCCAGCACCATCACCGTGAGCGCGAAATCCGTCAACGGTGCGCCCAGCCGCTTGGCGGTCAGCCCCACCCCCAGCACCAGGAGCGGGTGCAGCAGCAGCTTGAAGGCCGCCACCGGGACGTAGTCGCGCAGCGGGATGAGCGGGTGCTTGCTTTCAGCACTGAGGATCTGCGAACGCGCCAGCACCGCGCCGATGGTGAACAGCGCCACGGGCGAAGCCGCGTCGGCCAGCAGGCCCACGGTCTGGTGCACCGGCCCGGGCAGTTCGAACTGGAGGTAAGAGGCCAGGCCGCCCAGCAGGATGGCCCAGGGCATGGGATTGCTCAGCATGCCCCGGAGGGCGTTCTTCAACGCCACAGCCATGCCGTGTTTATCCGCCCCATCCAGGCGTGAGAGCGCGATGCACAGCGAGGTGGTGATCACCATGTCCACCAGCATGCCCACGATCACCGGCGCGGCAGCCTGGGCACCCAGCAGGGCCACCATCAAGGGCACGCCCATGAACCCCGTGTTCGGAAAGGCCGCCACCAGGGCGCCGAAGGACGCATCGTTCCAGCGGATGCGGCGGTTGAGCGTCACGGTGACCGTGAAGCCGACCATGAGCAAGGCGCACAGCAGCCAGATCAGGAAGACCGAATAGTCCAGCAACTGCGCGATGGGCGTGCTGGCGCCAAAGCGGTAGAGCATGCAGGGCAGGGCGAAGAACAGCACGAAGCCATTGAGCCCGGGGATGGCCTCCAGCGGCAGCAGGCGGCGGCGAGCGGCGAGGTAGCCGCAGAGCACGAGGGCGAAAAAGGGGAAGGTGACCGAGAAAATCTGAAGCAGGTTCTGCATGGCCGTCATTGTGCAAGGTCGCATGCAACAGAATGTGCACGGGTATCATCACTCGCCCTGCCACTTCGTGTCCCGTTCGCCATCCGCATGTCCGCCGGTCTCAACCTCGCCCAACAAGACGCCGTCAACCACCTGCATGGGCCCTGCCTGGTGCTCGCGGGCGCGGGGTCGGGCAAGACCCGGGTCATCACGCACAAGATCGCGCGGCTGATTCAAGCAGGGCTGGAGCCGCAACGCATCACCGCCATCACCTTCACCAACAAGGCTGCGGCCGAAATGCGCGAACGGGCCAAGGGGCTGATCGGACGCGACGCAAAGAAGGTGCGCATCTGTACCTTCCACGCCCTGGGTGTGCACCTGCTGCGCGGGGACGGCGAGGCGCTGGGCCTGAAGGCCAACTTCTCCATCATGGACAGCGACGATGTGACCAGCATCCTCAAGGACGCGGGTGGCAGCACGGACGCGGCCACCGCCCGGCAATGGCAGTGGACCATCAGCAAGTGGAAGAACGCCGGCCTGACGGCCGTGCAGGCCGAAGCCCAGGCGGCGGACGACAACGAGCGCATCACCGCCAAGATCATGGCGCGCTACGAGGAACGCCTGACGGCCTACCAGAGCGTGGACTTCGACGACCTGATCGGCCTGCCGCTCAAGCTGCTGCGCGAACACCCCGAGGTGCGCGCCAAGTGGCAGCAGATGATGGGCCACATTCTCGTCGATGAATACCAGGACACCAACGCCACGCAGTACGAGCTGCTCAAGCTGCTCACCTCCGACGACCCGCAGCGCGCGCACTTCACGGCCGTGGGCGACGATGACCAGTCCATCTACGGCTGGCGCGGCGCGACACTGGACAACCTGAAGAAGCTGCCCATCGATTTCCCCAACCTGCGCATCATCAAACTGGAGCAGAACTACCGCTCCACCAGCGCCATCCTGCAGGCGGCGAACAATGTGATCGGCCCCAACCCCAAGCTCTTTCCCAAGACCTTGTGGAGCGAGCTGGGCGAAGGCGAGCCAGTGCGCGTGGTGGACGCGGACAACGAGGAGCACGAGGCCGAGCGCATGGTGGCGCGCATCCAGAGCCTGCGCGAGAACTCGCCGCACAAGGAGTTCAAGGACTTCGCCGTGCTCTACCGCGCCAACCACCAGTCGCGCATCCTGGAGCAGGCGCTGCGCAAGGCCAACATCCCCTACAAGGTCTCGGGCGGCATCAGCTTCTTCGACCGCGCCGAGATCCGCGACCTCTGCGCCTGGCTGCGCCTGTGGGTCAACAACGACGACGATCCAGCTTTCTTGCGCGCCATCACCACGCCCAAGCGCGGCATCGGCCACCAGACCCTGCAGGCCCTGGGCACCTTCTCGGGCAAGTACAAGGTCAGCCTGTTCGAGGCGCTGTTCTCCAGCTCGCTGCCCTCGGTGTTGAACAGCCGCGCGGTCGACAGCCTGCACGAGTTCGGGCGTTACGTGAACGACCTCGAGTACCGAGCGCGCCACACCGAAGGCAAGGAAGCCGCGCTGGCCTTCCTGCTGGAATGGCTCAAGGACATCGGCTACGAGAAATACCTCTACGACAGCGAGGAACACGAGAAAGCCGCGCAGTCGCGCTGGACCAATGTGCTCGATTTCTGCGACTGGATGGCGGGACGCTGCGGCGGCGAAATCGAGGACGAGAACGGCGCCAGCTTTGGCAGCAACTTCGCCAGCGAGAAGAAGAACCTGCTGGACGTGGCGCAGACCGTGTCGCTGATCTCCACCCTGTCCGAACGCCAGCAGGACCAGAACCTGGTGACCCTGTCCACCCTGCACGCCGCCAAGGGTCTGGAGTGGCCGCATGTCATGCTGATTGGCGTGTGCGAAGGGCTGCTGCCCTTCAAACTGGACGATGGCGCGGACTCGGCGGGCGGCTCGCAGCGCGAGCATGAGGCAGCCAATGACAGCATCGCCGAACGCCTGCAGGAAGAACGCCGCCTGATGTACGTGGGCATCACGCGCGCGCAGCGCACCCTGGCCGTGAGCTGGCCCAAGCGCCGCAAGAAGGGCCGCGAGATGATCGCCGCGCAACCAAGCCGTTTCATCGCCGAGATGGCCCTGAGCCAAGCCACGGTCAAGGAAGACCCGCGCGAGAAACTCCGTGCCCTGCGCGCCGAATTCGCCAAGAAAGCCGAGGCGACGGCCACCGCGGCCGCTGTGGCGGCCCAACAGCAGGCCAGCGGGAGCCCGGTGTGACACACCCGCTCGCGCGGACGGGCGCGGCGCTGCTGCTGGGCGCGGTCGGATTCCTGGTTGACGCGAGGGCACAGACCACGACGCCCGCGCCGGTAGGTGACGTGGGACCCCTACAGCAGGAAACACAAGGCGACGACGCGGCCACGGCGGCCACCACCGAGCCCCCCGCGCCGCCGCCCAGCGCGACGCGGAACTGCCGGGGCAACTGGTCCTCGTACGCGCGCTACTGGGAGCTGGACGCCGACACGGACTGTGGCAACTTCAACATCCGCGGATACAAACCCATCAGCCTGTCCTGGGTCCACGGCAATCGCGTGAACACAGCCCCGCAGTCGGACAACGATACGCGGGATGTGGCGGCGGCCGACGCCCAAGCCTATGAGCGCAACGAGATGCGCATCCAACTCTCGGTGCGCAGCAAGCTCGCCACGGGTCTGCTCTTCTGGGAACCCGGCGGTCCGCGCGATTCACTTTGGTTCGGCTACACCCAGCAGAGCTACTGGCAACTCTTCAACGCGGAGCTGTCCCGTCCCTTCCGCGCCACCGACCACGAGCCCGAGCTGATCTACATCGCGCCCACGCCGATGCACCTGTTCTGGGGTTGGCACTGGAGCTACACCGGCCTGGCGATCAACCACCAGTCCAATGGCCAGACCCTGCCCCAGTCGCGCAGCTGGAACCGCGCCATCCTGATGACCGGCGTGGAAAAGGACAATCGCTATTCACTGGGCCTGCGCCTGTGGCAACGCCTCGGCGACGGGGATAGCGACAGCAGCAGCGACATCAACGCGCAGGACGACAACCCCGGTATCGAAGACAGCTACGGACGCGCTGAACTCATGACCGCCTGGCATCCCAACCCGGGCCACAATCTCGTCCTGACCCTGCGCCACAACCTGCGCCCGGACACGGAGCGCAATGGCCTGACCTCCTGGCGCATGGAATGGCTGCGCTCCCTGGACCGCCAGGCCCCGGGGCTGCGCCTGCATGTGCAAATTTTCAGCGGTTACGGCGACTCGCTGATCGATTACAACTACCGCCGCACCACGTTCAGCATCGGCCTGAGCCTGGTGGACTTCTGAGCCGACGCCATTGCGAGCACCCCTTTCATCATGACCGACCTCATCGGCTACCTTGCCGCGGGCCTGACCACCCTGAGCTTCCTGCCCCAAGCCCTGCACACCTTCCGCACCCGCGACGTCAGCGGCATCTCGCTGGGCATGTACACCCTGTTCACCACAGGCGTCGCGCTTTGGGTGGCCTACGGCGCCCTCATGGCCTCCGGCCCGCTGCTGGCCGCCAACGTCGTCACCCTGTCGCTGGCGGTGGCGATTTTGGTGATGAAGCTGCGCTACAGCCGCACGTCCCGCCCGCGCTGACTGCGGTCCGCCCTTGCCGCCAGATCAGGCGGCGGCGCGACGCAGGCGATCGGACACGCCTTCCCAATCGGCTGTGTCCGGTGGCGTCTCGACCCAGATTTCCCGCACACCGGCCTCGTCCAGTGCGCGCAGGGCGGCGAACAGCTCGTGCGCGACGGCGCTGGCCTGCGGGGGCATGGGTCGGTGCACGACCCCGGCGGGCAGGCGCAACGGTGTGCGCGCATAGACGGCCATCCGGGCCGTTGCGGCATCGCCCGTGCTCGTGGCCGAGTTCGTGTTGATCAACGCAGCCGCGAGCGCGGATTCCAAGGCGACCGCGTCCATGAGCCGGACCTTGGCGCGGGGCGCGTAATGCGATTCCAGCATGCCCGAGGCCCGTGGCGCGGCCTGGGCCGTACGGGCTTGGATCTCGTCGGTGTCACGCAAGCGCGCGTCCGTTCCCGCTGCCTGCAGCACCTCGTCGATCCGCAGGCGCGTGATCTGCCCGGGCCGCAGCAGCACGGGTGCGCCGCGCGTGCAATCGACGATGGTGGATTCGATGCCCACCTCGCAGGGACCGCCGTCGAGGATGAGCAGACCCTCGCCAAACTCGGCCTGCACATGCGCGGCGGTCGTGGGGCTGACTCGACCGAACAGGTTGGCGCTGGGTGCGGCCAGCCCCGCCACGCCCAGAGCCTTTGCCGCTTGCAGCACGGCCTGGGCCACCGGATGCGCGGGACAGCGCAGTCCGATCGAGTCCTGCCCGCCGGCCGCAGCGGCGGCCACGCCGGCACGGCGCGGCAGGATGAGGGTGAGCGGGCCGGGCCAGAAGGCGTCCACCAGCAACCGCGCGTAGGCCGGGACCTCGGCGGCAAAGTGCGCGAGGCCGGGGCGCATGCCGGATTCGTCAGCCAGATGCACGATCAGCGGATGGCCTGGAGGCCGACCCTTGGCCGCGTAGATCTTCGCGACGGCGGCATCGCTGCCTGCGTCAGCCGCCAGGCCATAGACGGTTTCGGTTGGCAGGCCCAGCAGTTCACCCGCGCTCAGAGCCCGGGCCGCGCGCTGGACGGCAGACGGGTCGCGTCCGTCAAGAATCATGCTCAGAAAGGGGCGATGCCCAGGAGGGCGGCGGCGGCCAGAGCGGTCTGGCGCACCTCGGCCGCGTTGGGGCCAGTCAGCGTAAGGTGGCCCATCTTGCGGCCCGACTTGGCCTCGTGCTTGCCATACAGGTGCAGGTGCGCACCCGGCAGGGCCAGCACCCGATCCCAGGCGGGCGATGCACCGCGCTCGCCCCACAAATCACCCAGCAGGTTGAGCATGATGCTGGGGCTGTGCAGGCGCGGCTGCGTGAGCGGCAAGCCCGCGAGGGTGCGCACCTGGAGGTCGAACTGGGACTGGTCACAGGCGTCGATGCTGTAATGGCCACTGTTGTGTGGACGGGGCGCCATTTCATTCACCACCAGCGCGCCATCGGCCAGCACGAAGAACTCGACGCAAAGCACGCCCACAAAGGCCAGCCCTTCGGCGATGGACTGGGCCGCAGCCACCGCCTGCCGCGCCAGCTTCGGATCGACATTGCCTTCGTGCACCTCGGTCACGGCCAGGATGCCTGCGCGGTGCAGGTTGCGCTGGACGGGGAAGTGGACCATCTGCCCATCGGCGCCCCGCGCCACGATGACGGAGACCTCGGCTGCCAGCGGCAGCATCTTTTCCAGCACGCAAGGCACACGCTTCAGATCGTCCCAGGCAACCGCAAGTTCGGCCTTCGTGGTCACACGCACCTGGCCCTTGCCGTCGTAGCCCAGGCGCGCGGTTTTGAGAATGCCAGGCAACAGATCATCCGTGACCGCCGCGAGCTGCCCCGGGGTTTCAATCACGGCATTGGGTGCCACCGGCACACCACAGCGCGTGAAATGCGCTTTTTCCTGCGCGCGGTCTTGCGCGATGGCGACCGCGCTCGCGGCGGGCGCCACCGGGCGCGTGGCAGCCAGCGTACGCAGCGCACCCGCAGGCACGTTCTCGAACTCGGTGGTGATGGCCGCGCTCAGTTGCGCCAATTCGGCCAGGCCCTGCGGGTCCTCGTAGCCGGTCTGGATGTGATGGTGGCTCACGCGCCCAGCGGGGCTGGTCGGGTCCGCGTCCAGCACGGCGGTGAAATAGCCCATGCTTTGCGCGGCATGGACGAACATGCGGCCGAGCTGGCCGCCGCCCATGACCCCGAGGGTTGCGCCAGGAAGAATTGTTTTCATCACGCCGCGACCATCCATCAAAGCGCTGGCGGCAACGTCATTGCCCGCGCCTGCGCGGTCTGCTCGGCGCGGTAGGCGCTCAGCTTCTCGCGCAGGATGGCATCTTCGTTGGCCAGCATGGCGACGGCGAACAGCGCCGCATTGGCCGCGCCGGCCGCACCGATGGCGAAGGTGGCGACGGGAATGCCCTTGGGCATCTGCACGATGCTGTGCAGGGAATCCACGCCGGACAGGGCCTTGCTCTGCACCGGCACGCCCAGCACGGGCACCACGGTCTTGGCGGCCAGCATGCCGGGCAGGTGCGCCGCGCCACCCGCGCCCGCGATGATGGCCTTCAGGCCGCGCCCGGCGGCGGCTTCGGCGTAGGCGAACATGTCGTCCGGCATGCGGTGCGCGGAGACGACCTTGGCTTCGTGCGGGATGCCAAAGTGGTGGAGAATCTGGACCGCCTGCTGCATGGTGTCCCAGTCGGAACTGGAGCCCATGACCACGCCGATGAGTGTTTTCATAAGCCCCGATTATCCCCTGCCGTCCTCCCATGCTCGACATCACCGCCGACAACTTCGAGACCGAGGTCATCCTCGCTTCCCAGACCACGCCCGTGCTGCTGGACTTCTGGGCGCCCTGGTGCGGCCCCTGCAAGTCGCTCAGCCCCATCCTGGAGAAACTGGAAGTCGCCTATGGCGGGCGCTTCACCCTGGCCAAGGTCAATTCCGACGAACAGCAGGAACTGGCCGGAGCCTTCGGCATCCGCAGCATCCCGACCTGCATCTTGATGATCGGTGGCCGTCCCGTCGATGGGTTCATGGGCGCGCTGCCCGAGGGCAAGCTGCGCGAGTTCCTGGACAAGCACCTGCCCGGCGAGAATGAGCTGGCCGCCCAGGCCGAGGCCGAGGAAGCCCAGGAGGCGCTGGAAGCCGGTGACATCGACGGCGCCCTGGCCCGCTTGAGTGAGGCCTTCCAGGCCGACCCTGGCAACGACACCCTGCGTTACGACTACGCCAAGCTGTTGATCAGCGCGGGTGAGCTGGAGCAGGCCTCCACCGTGCTGGCTCCCACGCTGACGCGCATTCCCGTGCCACTGCAATTCGAGGCCCTGCGTCAATGGTTGAACGCACTGGAATTCGTGACCCGCGACCCGCAGGCCCAGCAGCCCTTGGAGAGCTTCGACGCGCGCATCGCGGCCAACAAGCGCGACTTTGACGCCCGCTTCGCCAAGGCCAGGGTGCTGATCGCCATGCAGGAATGGGCCGCCGCGCTGGACGAGCTGCTCGAAATCATCATGCGCGACAAGAAATGGGCGGACGAGGCGCCGCGCAAGACTTACATCGCCATCCTTGAATTGCTCACACCGCCCGCACCGAAAGACAAAGGCGCTGAGGCAGCCAGCGGCAAGAGCGCAGGCGGCATCGAACTAGCAGGCCACGCCACAGTGCAACAGGACGAACAAGCGGCCATGGTGTCCAGCTACCGGCGCAAGCTCAGCATGGCGCTGAACTGAGCCCGGCAAGTCAGTCTCAGGCCTCGCGCAAGGGCGTCCTTGGACGCCCTTGTCAATGCAGCGTCAGCACGATGGGCTCGCCGCGCGTGACGACCAGGGTGTGCTCGAACTGAGCCGACAGATTGCCCGGCACGCCCACCAGGGTCCAGCCATCCTCCGCCTCCGTCACCATGCGGCTCTTGGTCGACAGGAAAGGCTCGATGGCGATCACCATGCCCTCCTGGAACAGCCGCGTGTCCGTGCGGTCGAAGTAACCCGGGATGTACTCCGGTTCCTCGTGCAGGGAGCGGCCGACGCCGTGGCCGCAGAGGTTTTCGATCACGCGAAATCCATATCGCCGGGCCGTCTGCTCGATGGCCGCGCCCACGTCGCGGATCGGACGCCCGGCCCTCACGACGCGCAAGGCGTTCGACAGCGCCTCGCGCGTGGCGTGGCACAGGCGGGTCTTCTGCGCGGAAGCGGTCGGGATCACGGTGGTACCACCGGTGTCGGCGAAATAACCGCCCAACTCGGCCGACACGTCCACGTTCAACACATCACCGGCCTGGAGCACCCGGTCCCCGGGCACGCCATGCGCCGCTTCTTCGTTGACGCTGATGCAGGTGGCGCCCGGAAAGTCGTACACCAGGCGCGGAGCGGAACGCACGCCTTGGCGCGCCAGCACCTGCTCGCCGATCGCGTCCAGCTCACGCGTGGTCATGCCGGGTTGGGCACGGGTCAGCATTTCGTCGCGCACAATGGCCACCGCGCGGCCCACGCGGCGCAGCCCTTCCAGGTCTTCCTGCGTTTCAATGGTCATGTGTGCTCCTGCGGATGTATCGATGGCGTCAATGGTCGGTGTTCAGGCACCCGTGAGGCGGGTCAGCGCCTCCTGGTATTTGGCAGCGGTCTGCGCGATCACCTCGGCGGGCAAGGTCGGCGCGGGGGGCGTCTTGCCCCAGGGCTGGCCATCCACCTGGGCCTGCTCCAGCCAATCGCGCAGGAACTGCTTGTCGTAGCTGGGCGGGTTGGCGCCTTGCTTGAACGCCTGTTCATACCCTTCGACCGGCCAGTAGCGCGAGGAGTCGGGTGTCAGCACCTCGTCCATCAGCACCAGCCGACCTTGCGGGTCGAGACCGAATTCGAACTTGGTGTCGGCAATGATGATGCCCTTCTTCAAGGCGATCTCGCTCGCAGTCTTGTAGAGGGCGATGGAAACGTCACGGATCTTGGCCGCGAGTTCGGCGCCGATGAGTTCCACGGTTTTCTCGAAGCTGATGTTCTCGTCGTGCTCGCCCATCTCGGCCTTGTGCGCGGGCGTGTAGATGGGCTCGGGCAGCTTGCTGGCGTTCTTCAACCCGGTCGGCAGCTTCACGCCACAGACGGCCTGCGATTCCTGGTATTCCTTCCAGCCGCTGCCCGCGAGGTAACCGCGTACCACGGCCTCGACCGGAATCGGCTTGAGGCGCTGGACCAGCATGGCGCGGCCCTGGACTTGCGCCACTTCGTCGGGCTGAACCACGCTTTCGGGTGCCTCGCCCGTGAGGTGGTTGGGCACGATGTGGCCGAGCTTGCCGAACCAGAACAGCGCCATCTTCGTCAGCAGTTCGCCCTTGCCCGGGATGGGCTCGCCCATGATCACGTCGAAGGCGCTGATGCGGTCGGACGCGACCATGAGGATGCGGTCTTCGCCCACGGCGTAGTTGTCACGCACCTTGCCGCGCGCAAGTAGAGGCAGGGATCGGAGGCTGGAAGTGTGCAGGGCGCTGGTCATGAACAGGTTCCCGGAAAAGAAAAAGCCCGGCGCGCTGCCGGGCTGTGGATTATCGCAAGCGGCGCGGGCTGGGGCCTGTGCTCAATGCACGACCTGTGCCAACTGGCCCTTGGCGTACTTCTGTGCCATGACGGCCAGGCCCTGGCTCTTGACCTTGGCGCCCTGACCTTCGCAGCCGAATTCCAGGTAACGCGCCTTGCAGACCAGCTTGGCGGCTTCGCGCGCGGGCTTGAGCCATTCGCGGGCGTCGAACTTGTCGGGGTTCTCGGCCAGGAACTTGCGCACCGCGCCGGTCATGGCCAGGCGGATGTCGGTGTCGATGTTGATCTTGCGCACGCCGTGCTTGATGGCTTCCTGGATCTCGGCCACCGGCACGCCGTAGGTTTCCTTCATCTTGCCGCCGTACTGGTTGATGATGGCCAGCAGTTCCTGCGGCACGGAGGACGAGCCGTGCATCACCAGATGGGTGTTGGGAATGCGGGCGTGGATCTCCTTCACGCGGCTGATGGCCAAAATGTCACCGGTGGGCGGGCGGCTGAATTTGTAAGCGCCGTGGCTGGTGCCGATGGCGATGGCCAGGGCGTCGAGCTGGGTCGCTTTCACGAACTGGGCGGCTTCCTCGGGGTCGGTCAGCAACTGGCTGTGGTCCAGCTTGCCTTCGGCACCGATGCCGTCTTCTTCGCCGGCTTCGCCGGTTTCCAGATTGCCCAGGCAGCCAAGTTCACCTTCGACGGTAACGCCCACCTTGTGCGCCATGTCCACGACCTTGCGCGTCACGTCCACGTTGTAGGCAAAGTCGGCCGGGGTCTTGCCGTCTTCCTTGAGCGAGCCGTCCATCATCACCGAGCCGAAGCCCAGGGCGATCGCGCCTTCGCAGACCTTGGGCGTGGTGCCATGGTCCTGGTGCATGACCAGGGGGATGTGCGGGTAGGCTTCCACCGCCGCCTGGATCAGGTGCTTGATGAAAGGTTCGCCCGCATACTTGCGCGCGCCAGCGCTGGCCTGCAGGATGACGGGAGCGCTCACTTCATCCGCGGCAGCCATCACGGCTTGCACCTGCTCCAGGTTGTTGACGTTGAAGGCCGGAATGCCATAGCCGTTTTCGGCGGCATGGTCCAGCAGTTCGCGCATGGAAACGAGCGGCATGGGGTTCCCCTGGGGAAATTGGTTGACAGTTCGGACAGCCTTCGATTTTATCCGCCCTGCCACCGCCCACTGGCCGGCAAGCCCCCATGGGATTCAGCCCTCTTCGCGCCGGGTACTGCAGGCAGGGGCCCGGCAGGCTCGGCGCCTGGGTGCCGCCTCAGTGCAGCACGCGCAGCACGCCGTCGTCGGACAGTTCGTTGAGCACCAGATGCTCCTGCGGCTCGGTACCGAAGCTCCAGTAAGCCATGCGCAGGATCAGGCGCAGCATCTCGCGCGACAGGTACTCGGAGGGCAGCACCATGGCGCGGTCCACCACCACTTCACGCATGAACGGGGGCAGCAGGCCAGAAGCCTCGAGAAAGCCTAGGTAACCCAGGCATTCCTCGCCCAGGTGCTCCTGCTCGCGCGGCAGATAGACACGCATGCTGGCCGGGTGCTGGAGCTCAGGGTGCTCCAGTTGGCCCTGCACCGCGTCGTACAGGCCATCAAGCCAGTACAGGGCTCCCTCGATCTCCTCGGGCTCGAAGCCCAGAGTGCTCAGCGTGCGTTCGAGCTGAGACCACTCCGGGCAGGCATCGCCCTGCCAGTAGTTTTCGTAGACGTAGACAAGCACATCGAACATGTGAGGGACTGTATTCAAGAACCCCGAAGTGTGACAACGGGTAATGAACCCCTTTTCCCGTTCTTTTTCCCCATCCTTTTTCGGATTTCTTTACAGAGTTTCGGAGACAGCGGCTTGCAAGGTTTTGAGAGACAGGCTTGTCAGGTTTTTTCCTACATGCGCGCAACCGCCATCTTTTGCGCCTCGATGGCAACCGAGCCACGGCTCAGCCCCGCACCAGGCGCTGCAGCAGACCACCCGGCAGGCGCGCCACCTCGCCCTCCAGCTCCAGGGCCATCAGCCGCGCCTGCAACTGCGCGGTGGGCCAGCCCGTGCGGGCCTGCAGCGCGTCCAGACTCACGGGGTCCGTGCCCAGCGCTGCGCGCAAGGCATCTTCCGGCTCTGACGGATGGGATTCGGCATCGACCGCATGGATTGCCTCGGTATCTGCGACCGCCTCCCCAGGCCGGGCTGCCACGCCCGCCCAGGCAGGCAGTTCTTCCAGCACGTCCTGCGCGGACTCCACCAACTTGGCGCCTTGCCGGATCAGGGCATGGCAGCCCCGGGACTGCGGGTTGTGGATGGAGCCGGGAATCGCCAGCACCTCCTTGCCCAGCTCGACGGCCAGCCGTGCCGTGATCAGCGAACCGGACTGCGGTGCCGCCTCCACCACCAGGGTGGCACAGGACAGGCCGGCGATCAGCCGGTTGCGCCGTGGGAAGTTCTCCGCCAGAGGCGGCGTGCCCAGCGGGTATTCGCTGACGATGACCCCTTGCGCGACAATGCGCCGCGCCAATGCCGCGTGGCGCTTGGGGTAGACCTGGTCCAGCCCGGTGCCCACCACAGCCACGGTCGCGAGACGCGCCCGGCCTCCGCCCACGGGTCCGGGTCCGGGTCGACTGTCAGGCGATGAAGGGGGCAGCGGTCCTGGGTCTGCCTGCGCGCTGAGCGCACCTTCGTGCGCCGCACCGTCCACGCCCAGAGCCAGGCCGGAGACGATGGTGAGGCCGGCCTCGGCCAGGCTGCGCGCGAACTGCCGTGCATTGAGCCCGCCCTGCGGCGTGGGGTTGCGGCTACCCACCACGGCCAGGCAGCGGCGCTCGGTCAGGTGATGGGTCCAGAGGCTGCCATCGTGCAAGCCGTCCAGGCACCCCATCAGATGCAGCAGAAAAGGCGGGTCTTCCATCTGCAGCAGTGCGGCGGGGTAGCCCGGTTCCCCCAAGGCCACGATGGCACGCTGTTCCAGCGCGTCGGCCGCGTGCAACCAGGCCCAGCTGCGCGTGAGCAACTCGGCCCAGCCTTGGGGCGCAAGGTCCGCGTCGGCGAGCAGCGCCTCGGCCTGCCGGGCGCTGACGACGGTGCGCAAGGCCGCCGGGCTTTGCGCCAGCACGGTCTCGGGTGAACCAAAGGCCACCAGCAGGCGGCGGATGCTGACGGGTCCAAGGCCGGGGGCCAGCAACAGGCGCAGCCAGGCACCCAGTTCCTCGCGCTCCATGCTCAGGCGCCCTTCGGCTGACAACCGCCCGCGCCGGGCAGACCGGGGCCGGGCGCACCGCCGCGCGAGACCCGGCCACCCATCAACAAGTGCATGTTCATGCGCCCCAGTGTGCGTGCAAGCCCCCATGCCGGCAATGCCGTGCAAAAAGCGCGGAAAATACGGCCCCCGGAGGAAACACACCATGGCCTTGCTGCCCATCCTGACTTACCCAGACCCCCGACTGCACACCGTGGCCCGGCCCGTGCAGACCGTGGATGCGCGCATCAAGCAGCTCATCGCCGACATGTTTGAAACCATGTACGACATGAACGGCATCGGCCTGGCCGCCACCCAGATCAATGTGCACGAGCGGCTGGTCGTCATCGACGTGTCCGAGGGACGCGACCAGCCCCTGGTCTTCATCAACCCGGAAATCGTCTGGGCCAGCCCCGAAACCAAGATCAACGAAGAAGGCTGCCTGTCCGTGCCCGGCATCTACGACGGCGTGGAGCGGCACGAGCGCGTGCATGTGCGGGCGCTGGACGGCGAGGGCCAGTCCCGCGTGGTCGAGTGCGAAGGTTTGCTGGCCATCTGCATCCAGCATGAGATGGACCACCTGATGGGCAAGGTCTTCGTCGAATACCTCTCGCCGCTCAAGCGCAACCGCATCAAGACCAAGATGCAGAAGCTGCAACGTGAGAACGAGCGTGAAGGCGCCCGGGCTTGAATGGGAATTCGATGAGAGTGGTTTACGCGGGGACGCCCGAGTTCGCCCGGGTGGCCCTGCAGGCCCTGCACACGGCAGGGCATGAAATCGTCCTGGTGCTGACCCAACCCGACCGGCCCGCCGGTCGCGGCCTGAAGCTGCAGGCTTCACCGGTCAAGCAGTTCGCCCTGGAACACGGCATACCGGTCGCCCAGCCGCGCAGCCTGCGCCTGGACGGCAAATACCCCGAAGACGCGGCGGCCGCCAGGGCCGCGCTGGAAGCCGCGCAGGCCGACGTGATGGTGGTCGCGGCCTATGGTCTCATCTTGCCACAGTGGGTGCTCGATTGCATGAGCGCCGCCGGGGCGCCCCAAGGCGCGAATGCGCAAAGCGCCCCCTCGGGGGGCAGCGAACCACGCACAGCCGGAAGCGTGGCGGCCCACAAATTCGGTTGCCTCAACATCCACGCGTCGCTCTTGCCGCGCTGGCGCGGCGCGGCGCCCATCCACCGCGCCATCGAGGCCGGTGACAGCGAAACCGGCGTCACCATCATGCAGATGGACGCCGGCCTGGACACCGGCGACATGCTGCTGATGGAGAGTCTGCCCATCGCCCCGGACGACAGCACCGGCAGCCTGCACGACAAGCTGGCCGTCTTGGGTGGCGCACTGATCGTGCGTACCCTGGCTCTGGCGGCGCGCGGGGAACTGCGCGCCACGCCGCAGCCCGAACCAGGCGTTTGCTACGCGCACAAAATCGACAAGGCCGAGGCCCAGATCGACTGGTCCCTCCCGGCCGAGCTGATCGCGCGGCGCATCCGCGCCTTCAACCCCGCGCCCGGTGCGCAGACCGTGCTGGACGTCAGCCAGAGCGCGGAGGTGCTCAAGCTCTGGCAAGCCCATACCACGACCGCAGTGCCGGGTACGGGTGACACCTCCAGCGCGCAAACCCCTCCGATTCCCGGCCAGGTCATCGCGCTCGGCGCCGAAGGCATCACCGTGCACTGCGGGCAAGGCCGGCTGCAGATCACCGAGCTGCAACGCGCCGGGGGCAAACGGCTGGCCGCGGCCGATTTCCTGCGCGGCACGCCCTTGCGCATCGGCGCCCTGCTGGGCGCCACATTGCCATGAGTTACCACGCCGCATCCCCTTCCGCCCTCCGGCGTTGGCGCCACACTCTGGCGACCACCACGCGCCACCCCGCCTTCCGCGATGGCATCCGCGAAATGTTCGGCACCGCCTTGGGCGTGGGCGCCTGGGGTCTGGTCACGGGCGTGGCCATGGTCAAGAGCGGCATGGGCGTTGGGATGGCGATCTTCATGTCCCTGCTCGTGTACGCGGGCAGCGCCCAACTCGCCACGCTGCCCCTCATCATGGCGGGCGCGCCGCTGTGGGTGGTTTGGCTCACGGCCAGCTGCGTGAACCTGCGCTTCGTGATCTTCAGCAGCCTCTGGCGCACTTATTTTGGTTGGCTACCGCGACGCCAGCGCCTGTGGCTGGCTTACTTCAGCGGCGACGTGATCTTCGCCGCCTTCATGAAACGCTACCCGGACCAGCGCCGTGCCCCCGATCAACTGCCCTTCTTTTGCGGCGCGGCCTCCACGAACTGGTTGGCCTGGCAGGTCTTCTCCATCGCCGGCATCCTGTTGGCGAACGAGGTACCGCTGTCCTGGGGCCTGGGTTTCGCGGGCACGCTGGCCTTGCTGGGCGTACTGCTGTCCATGCTGTTCGATCGCGCGAGCTGGATATCGGCGGGCGTGGCTGCCACCGCTGCGGTGGCAGCCTTCGCGCTGCCGCTCAAGCTCAACATTCTGGTGGCCATCGCCGCCGCCGTGGCCGTGGGCCTCTTGATCGAGGCACTGGAGAAGCACCGCCAGGTGCCCGAGGTCGTGCTCGTGCCCGCCGACAGCCGCCTGCCGCCCGAGGAGCGCGAGCGCGTCAGGTCCGGTGACGAAGTCCCGCTGCGCGAGGAACGGCACCCATGAAAGTCGTCGCATGAGCACGCTGGAAATCATCATCGCCGTCGTCGGCCTGACCGTGATCACCGTGGTCAGCCGCGCCTTCTTCATGATCCCGGAGCGCGAACTGCCCCTGCCCGGCTGGCTCAGACGCGGCCTGAAGTACGCGCCCCTGGCCGCGCTGATGGCCGTGATCGCGCCCGAGATCCTGATGACCCAGGGCGAATTCCTGCGGACCTGGCAGGACGCGCGCCTGCCCGCGATCGTCGGCGCCTCGGCCTACTATTTCTGGAAGCGCGGCGTGCTGGGCACCATCGTCACCGGCATGGCCATCTACCTGCCGCTGCACATCGGGCTGGGCTGGTGAGGTCGGGCCGCGAAGACCAGCCCCTTAAAATCGTGGGCTGACCTCACACCACCCCACGCGCCGCGCCTTGCGCCCAGCGCCCACGCCGGACTCACGCCATGAATTTCATCCGCTTCTCCGACCTCTGCGCCCAAGGCCGCGCCAAGAACCAGCGCGTCTTCATTCGCGCCGACCTCAATGTGCCGCAGGATGATGCGGGCCATATCACCGAAGACACGCGCATCCGCGCGTCCATCCCCTGCATCCGTCTGGCGCTGGACGCGGGTGCGGCCGTGATGGTCACCTCCCACCTGGGCCGGCCGACCGAAGGTGAATTCAAGCCCGTGGACTCGCTGGCACCCGTCGCAAAACGCCTGGGCGAATTGCTCGGCCGCGAAGTCCCGCTCATCGCCAACTGGGTGGATGGCGTGCTGGTCGCTCCCGGTCAACTCGTGATGCTGGAAAACGTGCGCCTGAACAAGGGCGAGAAGAAGAACGACCCTGCACTCGCGCAAAAGCTGGCCGCGCTCTGCGACATCTTCGTGCACGACGCCTTCGGCACCGCCCACCGCGCCGAGGCCTCGACCTACGGCATTGCCCAATACGCCAAGATCGCCAGTGCGGGCCCGCTGCTCGCTGCTGAAATGGACGCCATCGGAAAGGCGCTCGCCGCACCCAAGCGTCCGCTGGCTGCCATCGTCGCGGGCAGCAAAGTCAGCACCAAGCTGACCATCCTGCAGTCACTGGCAAAGAACGTGGACCAGCTGATCGTGGGTGGTGGCATCGCCAACACCTTCATGCTGGCCGCTGGTTTGCAGATCGGCAAGTCCCTGGCCGAGCCCGACCTCTTGAACGAAGCCAAGGCCGTGATCGAGGCCATGAAGGCGCGCGGTGCTGCAGTGCCCATCCCCGTGGACGTGGTGACGGCCAAGGAATTCAAGGCCGACGCCAAAGCCACCATCAAGAAGGCGACGGACGTGGCCGACGACGATTTGATCCTCGACATCGGCCCCGAAACGGCGAAGCAGCTGGCAACACAACTCAAGGCCGCGGGCACCATCGTCTGGAACGGCCCGGTGGGCGTGTTCGAGTTCGACGCCTTTGCCCACGGCACGGAAACCATTGCCCGCGCCATTGCCGAATCCAGCGCCTTCAGCATCGCGGGCGGCGGCGACACACTGGCCGCGATCGCGAAGTACGGCATCGAAAAGGACGTGGGCTACATCTCCACCGGGGGTGGCGCCTTCCTGGAAGTGCTGGAAGGCAAGACGCTGCCGGCGTTCGAGATCCTGGGCAAACGGGCACTCGGCTGAGTCTCAACGTGTCGAAGGCCGACGGCCCCGTGGTTTTCACGGGGCCGTTTTCATTGTGTCGGGCGCATCGTCCCGTTCCGATACGCCCCGCTTCGTGAAAGAATCGGAAGGCAATCAACAGGAGATCCACCCCATGACACGCCGCGCAACCAAGATCGTCGCTACCCTCGGCCCCGCCTCCAGCGACCCGGCCCTGCTTGAACAGATGATCCGTGCCGGGGTCAGCGTCGTCCGCCTCAATTTCAGCCACGGCACGGCACAGGACCACATCGACCGCGCGCGCCTGGTGCGCGAGGCTGCCGCCCGTGCCGGGTGCGAGGTGGGCATCATGGCCGACCTGCAGGGTCCCAAGATCCGCGTCGGCAAGTTCGCCGCTAACAAAGTTCTGCTTCAGAACGGACAGCAATTCGTGCTTGACGCTGCACGCACCGAGCTGGGCGACATCAACGGCGTGGGTCTGGACTACAAGGAACTGCCGCAGGACGTGAAGGTGGGCAACCTGCTGCTGCTGGCCGACGGTCTGATCATCATGGAGGTCGAATCCGTCCGGGGCCAAGCCGTGCATTGCAAGGTGGTGCAGGGCGGCGAGTTGTCCAATAACAAGGGCATCAACAAGAAGGGCGGTGGCCTGACCGCACCGGCTCTGACGGCCAAGGACATGGAGGACATCAAGACCGCCATGAGTTTCCAGGCCGATTATGTGGCCGTGAGTTTTCCACAGAACGCCGCCGACATGGAGCTGGCGCGCCAGCTCTGCAACGTGGCCGCGGCCGAATACAAGCACAAGCCGCAGCTGATCGCCAAGATCGAGCGCGCCGAGGCGATTCCGAAGCTGGAAGAGATTCTGCGCGCCAGCGACAGCATCATGGTGGCGCGCGGCGACCTGGCCATCGAGGTGGGCAATGCGGCCGTGCCCGCCTTGCAGAAACGCATGATCAAGCTGGCACGCGAGATGGACAAGACCGTGATCACGGCCACCCACATGATGGAGTCCATGATCAACAGCCCCATGCCCACGCGCGCCGAGGTCAGTGACGTGGCCAATGCCGTACTCGACGGCAGCGACGCGGTGATGACCTCGGCAGAGACCGCCACCGGCAAGTTCCCGCTCGAGACCGTGACCGAGATGGCCGCCATCTGCCTGGCGGCCGAAGCTGCCGAGGAGGTCAAGCTCGATGCCGACTTCTCGGGCAAGACCTTCGTGCGCATCGACCAGTCCATCGCCATGGGCGCGCTGTTCACGGCCTACCACCTGGGCGCCAAGGCGCTGGTGGCGCTGACCGATTCCGGTTCCACCGCGCTCTGGATGAGCCGCCACCGCATACACATCCCGATCTACGCGCTCACGCCCCGGGTGACGACGCAACGCAAGATGACGCTGTACCGCAACGTCACGCCCCTGCTCATGGACACCAGCGCCGACCGCGACACGGCGCTGGAGCAGGCCGAAAAGCACCTCAAGGCGCGTGGCATCGTGCAAAGCGGCGACATCTACGTCATCACCTGCGGGGAACCCATGGGCGCGCCGGGCGGCACCAACATGCTCAAGATCTGCCGGGTGCCCTGAGCGATACACGCCGGGCCACTAAGCTACGGGCATCCAATGCGCGGTTCATTCGCGCACAGCTCTCTGGCTGCGCGAGTTGGGGGTAAACCGTCCGCCTCATACGATTTGCTGCGCAAATCGTATGAGGAGCGGTCACCTGCCCCAGCCAGCCGCGTGCTCCCCGTTCTTCAGTGCAATACCTGACCAGAAGACTTTGAAGGCCAAGTCGCCAACACCACCCCCGCCAAGGCCAGACCAAACGCCGCCGCCTGCACACTGCTGACCTGCTCGCCCAGGAACACCACGCCCACCATCGCTGCACTGATGGGCAGCATCACGGTGAACACGCCGGCCTGCGCGGCGGGCACACGCTTGAGGCCCGTCATCCAGAGCCAGACCGTCCACATGCTGGCGGCCAGGGCGTAGAACAGCAGCAGCCCCCAGATTTCCGGCTGCACCGTGCCGAAGTCGAAACGCAGGGCTTGCCAGACACCGAAGGGCGTGACCAGCAGCAGGCCCCAGAGGTTGATCAGTGCACTGATGCGCTTGGGTGAGAGCTTGCCGCTGAGCTTCTTGCCGATCACCACATAACTCGCCTCGCAGAACACCGCGCCGATGAGCAGCGCGATGCCGAGCACCGAATAGCTTCCGGCATTCTCCACACCTCCTTCCACCACGGCACTCTGTTTGCTCAAGGTCACCAAGGCAATGCCGCCCACGGCGCAGGCGATGCCGGCCCAGACCCTCTTCTTGATCTGCTCCTTGAGCACGATGCGCGACAGCAATGCGGTCACCCCTGGCAACGCGGCCATGATCACGCCCGCGGCGAGCGCCGAACTCAGCGCCACGCCGAACAGCATGCAGATCGAAAACAGGAAATTGCCGAGGAAGGACTCCAGAAAGAGCATGCCCTTGTCATGGCGGGTCAACGGCGCTTCATCGGCACCACGCCGTGTCCACGAGGCCATGGCCACCGCCGCGATGCCGAAGCGCAACCAAGCCAGCAGGAACACCGGGAAGATCGTGACCAGCAACTTGGACAGGCCCACATAACTGCCGACCAGCGTCATGCTGGCGCTCAGACAAAGATAGGCCAGCCAGGGCAACCCGGTTTGCAAGGAAGACATGATGGGGAAATCGGAAAAGAAAAGAAGGAGCAGAAACTCAGAACAGGGTGGCGTAGCGTTGGACTTCCCAATCGCTGACGTGGCGTGCGTAAGCGGTCCACTCGGCACGTTTGAGCTGGATGAACTGCGCGCTCAAGCTTGCACCCAGGGCCGCACGCAGCACCGCGTCCGCTTCGAACGCATCGAGGGCTTCGCCCAGGCTCTGGGGCAAGAGACCGATGTGGCGCTCGCGCAGTTGCGGCAGCGACAGTTCGAACAGATCGTCCGTGCAGGCCGCGCCGGGATCGAGTTGGCGGTCGATGCCGTCCAGCCCCGCCGCGATCAGGCCCGCCGTGGCGAGGTAAGGATTCGCTGCCGCATCGGGCAGGCGCCATTCAAAACGACCCGGCAAGGTGCGCACCAGCGCCGTCCGGTTGTTCGGGCCGTGCGCGATGTAGGCGGGCGCCCAGCTGGTACCGGAGAGTGACTCCCCCACCACCAGACGCTTGTAGGAATTGACCGTGGGTGCGGCCAGGGCGGCCAGACCCGCCGAATGCGCCAACACGCCCGCGATGAAATGCCCCATCCGCTTTTCGTCGTCGAACAGGCAGCAGGCTTCTTGTCCTTCACCTTGCCACAGGGACACGTGGAAGTGCATCCCGCTGCCTGGCTGGTTGGCGAAAGGCTTGGGCATCATCGAGAACAACAGCCCGTATTGTTCGGCGATGGCTTGCGCGGCCAGCTTGAAGAGCATGAGATTGTCCGCGCTGCGCTGCGCGTCCGCATGCCGGAAGTTCAGCTCGTACTGACCGTGCGCGTCTTCGTGGTCGATCTGGAACACCTCCAGCCCGCAAGCCTGCAGGCCATAGCTCAGCTCGTTCAGAAAGTCGCGCTGGCGCGGCAAGCTCTTGAGGTCGTAAGAGGGTTTGTCCAGCCCGTCCTGCGCATCGGCGGCGGTGATGCCGCCGTCTTCCGTCTTGCGCAGTAGAAAGAACTCTGGCTCGATACCAGTCAACAACTGCCAACCGCGTTCGCCCAGGCGCGCCAACTGGCGGCGCAGCACTTGGCGCGGACAGGCGTCGAACGGCTCATGCGCCACATAACCATCGCAGACCACGCGCGCGTAACCCGGCATCCAGGGCATGGGGGAGACGGTGGACAGATCCGCGCGGCCGTAATACTCGGACTGTGGTCCGGTGCGCGGCAGGCCCGTGCCCGCGATGGACGGGCCCGCGAAACCCGCGCCAGTGTCGACCAGTGTCGGCAGTTGCGCCAAGGGAACGAACTTGCCCTTGGCCACACCATGGATGTCGGTGAACTGCGCGACCAGGGTGTGGACGCCCTCCGCAGCCAGGCGCTCCTGCAAGGCAAGGTGGTCGGGGTGCATTCAGCGAGCGGCTTTCAAGGCCTCACGCAGGATGCCCAGGGCCTCGTCGAACTGCGCCTCGGGGATGGTGAGCGGAAAGAGGAAGCGGATGACGTTGCCGTCCACGCCGCAGGTGAGCAGGATCAGACCACGCTGCAAGGCCTCTGCCTGCACCTTCTTCGTGAAATCGGCGTCGGGTGAACCATCGATTCGACGGAACTCGACCGCCACCATGGCGCCCAGGCCGCGCACGTCCGCGATCCGCGGCTCGTCTTTGCGCAAGCGTTCCAGCTCGGCTTTGAGCTGATCGCCCAGCTTCTTGCCGCGCTGGGGCAGCTGTTCCTCGCGCATCAGGTCGATGACGGCGTGCGCGGCAGCAATGGCCAGCGGGTTGCCCGCGTAGGTACCGCCCAGGCCGCCCGGTGCGGGCGCGTCCATGATCTCGGCCTTGCCCGTCACCGCCGACAGCGGCACGCCATTGGCCAGGGACTTGGCGATGGTCATCAGGTCGGGCACCACGCCGGTCTGCGCAAGGAACTGCTCCATGGCGAACAAGGTACCCGTGCGGCCGAAGCCGCTCTGGATTTCATCGGCGATCAGCACGATGCCGTGTTCGTCGCAAAGCTGGCGCAGCCAGCGCACCGCTTCGGTCTGGATCACGTTGAAGCCGCCTTCGCCCTGCACCGGCTCGAAGACGATGGCCGCGACGCGGCTCGGCTCGATGTCGGCCTTGAAGAGGTGATGGACGGCCTTCTTCACCTCGTCCAGCGGCGTGTGGGCGTCGGGAAAGGGTGCGTGGTAGATCTCGGGCGGGAAGGGACCGAAACCGAGCTTGTAGGGGGCCACCTTGCCGGTGAGCGCCACCGCGAACAGGCTGCGGCCATGGAAGGCGCCGCTGAAGGCGATGACACCGGAGCGCTTGGTGTGGGCGCGCGCGATCTTGATGGCATTCTCGATCGCCTCCGCGCCGGTGGAAAACAAGGCCGTTTTCTTGGCGTGCGTGCCAGGCGTGAGCTGGTTCAGCTTCTCGGCCAGGGCGATGTAGCTTTCGTAAGGCACGACCTGGTAGCAGGTGTGGGTGAAGCGGTCCAGTTGCTCTTGGATGGCTTTCACGACCTTCGGGTGCCCGTGCCCACTGTTCATCACGGCGATGCCGCCCGCGAAGTCGAGGAAACGACGGCCTTCCACGTCCCACAGCTCGGCGTTGTCGGCGCGCTCGGCAAAGAAGCTGGCCATCACACCCACGCCGCGCGGCGTGGCCGCGGCCTTGCGGGCCATCAGCTGTTCGTTCTTCGAGTGGTTCATGTCGACTCCTCCGGCTCAACGAGCCTGACTTTCATGCGGGGCCACCGCGGAGCCGGCTTTGCCGGTCCGCTGGTGGCGTCCCCTTGAGGGGAAGCGCGGAAGGCGCTCAGGGGTGAGCATCTATCCTTATCCACGTGGTCTTCAGTTCGGTGTACTTGTCAAAGGCGTGCAGCGACTTGTCGCGTCCGTTGCCGCTCTGCTTGTAGCCGCCGAAAGGCACGGTGATGTCGTCCTCGTCGTACTGATTGACGTGCACGGTGCCCGCGCGCAAGGCGCGAGCGACGCGGTGGGCTCTGCTGAGGTTGTCGCTCCAGACGCTGGCCTGCAAACCATAAGACGAATCATTGGCCAGGCGGATGGCCTCTTCCTCCGTCTTGAAACGGATGACGGAAAGCACGGGGCCGAAGATTTCCTCGCGCGCGATGCGCATCTGGTTCGTCACGTCGATGAACACCGTGGGTTCGACGTAATAACCGCCCGTTTCCGTCAACGCGCGCTTGCCGCCGGCCAGCAGCTTCGCGCCCTCGCTGGCGCCCGCGTCGATGTAGCCCAGCACGGTCTTGAGCTGGCCTTCGTCCACCAGCGCGCCCATTTCAGCGTGGCCCGACAAGGGATCTTGCGGTTGGTACTTGGTTGTTTCGTTCTTCACGCATGCCAGGAACTCGTCGGCCACCTTCTCGTGCACGAAGACACGAGACGGCGCGTTGCAGCTTTCGCCCTGGTTGTAGAAGATGCTGCCGGCCACGGTCTGGGCGGCACGCTGGATGTCGGCGTAGTCGTCGAACACGACAAAGGCCGACTTGCCCCCGAGTTCGTTGTAGACGCGCTTGAGGTTGCTGCGGCCCGCGTAGTCCAGCATGCGGCGGCCCACGCGGGTGCTGCCCGTGAAACCGATGGCATCCACGTCCATGTGCAAGGCCAGCGCCTCGCCCGCTTCATGGCCGTAGCCAGGCACGACGTTGAACACGCCGGGCGGCAGACCAGCCTCGAGCGCCAGCTCGGCCATGCGCAGCGCGGTCAGCGGCGACTTCTCGCTGGGTTTGAGCACCACCGAATTGCCGGAGACCAGCGCGGGACCGAGTTTCCATGAGGCCATGAGCATGGGGTAATTCCAGGGCACGATGGCGCCGATCACGCCCATGGGCTCGCGCGTGATGAGGGCCAAGGCAGTGGACGGCGTGGGTGCCACCTCGTCGTAGATCTTGTCCACCGCCTCGGCGTACCAGGCGATGGTGCGCGCACTGCTGCCCACGTCCACGGCCAGGGCTTGCTGCACGGGCTTGCCCATGTCGAGGGACTCCAGCACCGCCAGTTCCTCGCGGGCGGCAAGCAGTTTGTCGGCGAAAGCGCGCAGCACTTTCTTGCGCGCGGCCGGTGGCTGGCCGGCCCAGCGGCCATCCTCAAAGGCAGCGCGGGCGCTTTTCACGGCGGCATCCACGTCAGCCTCACGCCCACGCGCGATCTCGGCCAAGGGACGGCCGTCGATGGGCGAATGCTTGGCGAAGGTTTCGCCGGATGTGGTCGGGACGCGCTGACCGTTGATCAGCGCGCGGCCATCCATCTTGATCGCCTTGGCGGCGGCATGCCAGTCGGGTGCAGGCTTGTTCATGCATTCAGCTCCTCAGGGCATGAAGGGGAAGCCGCGTGGGCGGCTCCCCCTTCGATCTTGTTGATATATGACGAGGCAACGATCAGAACGACACCACGATCGCCGCACCAAAGACATTGTTGCTGTCCTTGGCCTTGCCATCCACATCCTCAAACACATCTTCCGACGCACCGTCCAGGCGGTACTCCAGCTTGAGCGAGGTTTTTTCGTTCAGCAGATATTTCAGACCCAGGGAAGTGGCGTAGCGGTTGGCGCCCTTGTCGTCTCCGTCCGCGTCCCCGATGCCGTTGCTGGTGTCCGCCTGGTAGCCGAACAGACCCCCTCCGTTTTCCTCGTTCTGGATGTAGTCGGCACGCAGGGCAAACAGCAGGCGGGGAGTGATGTTGTAGGCCACGGTGGCCGATGCACCCACCCACTGGGCATCCTTGCCATTGACGGCCGCTTCCTCCTGAGTGCCATAGGAAATCTGACCTCCGAGGGACCAATCGCCACGTGCGTAGTAGCCATCCACCTCAAAAAGAATGGTGTTGCTCAAGGCCTCGTCGGGATCGTTGTAGTTCACGGTCTTGCCCACGAGACCCGCGAAACCCACGCCCCAGAACTCTTCCGGCCAGTAGTCAAAGCGGTAGACCCAGGATGGCGACTTTTCGTCGGCCGGCGCGGTGGCGCTGTTGACGTTCGCCAGCATGGTCCGGAACTGCCAGCTGCCCGTGGAGATGTCGAAACCCGCGCCAGTGTAGGAAACCGGCAGCGTGAAATCGAACAACAGGTTGTGGGTGATCAAGGAGGTTTGGACCGGATCGGCGTATTCATAACCGGACCAGTCCAGCACCTGTCCCGCGATCAAGCGAGTCTGACGATTGGACAGCGGGATCGAAACCTTGGCCTCGGCCAGGTTCAGGCTGTTGCTGCTCTGCGGCTGCAGCTTGAGCACGTACTGCGTTCCGTCGTCGGCTTCTTTCTCGAAGCTGATGGACGCTGTTCCGAAATAATAGGTGTCGCTGTAATCCCAGGCATCGCCGTCACCTTGGGTGCTCAGGAACTGGAAGCCCGCGCGATCGGCGTTCTGGTTGTAGATGTAGGTCGGGTCCATGTAGCCCGAAATGGTCAAGCCCTTGAAGCCCGCCGTCTCCCACGCATCCTCGATCGCCTCGGTCTTGACGATGGTGCGGTTGAGGTCCTGCATCTGGTCGGGCGTCAGACCCATGCGGTTCTGTTGGGCGATGGCCTGTCCCCCAGCCGCGAGGCCGAGCGCGAGCGCGGCGACTGGAGCGAAGATGGTGCGGTGCTTGACTCTCATCGGCTTCTCCTTGTGTGAAGTGGTATCGGGTGTAGGGGCCCTGACATGCAGATGGTCGATCAAGGAAGGACCGTCGAGCAGGCGTGTGTTCTTGCGGGTTGGCCTTCCTAGTCGCTGCGCGCCGCGGCGCTGATGTCTGCGGCGCGACGCCGTTCCGCGCGAGCGACCAGTACGCTGGCGATGGTGACGCAGATGGCGACCACGACGATGATCACCGTGGCCACCGCGTTGACCGTGGGGTCGAGCCCCAGACGCGCACGCGAGAAGATGACCAGCGGCATGGTGGTCGCACCCGGACCCGAAAGAAAGGCCGAGATCACCACGTCGTCCAGCGACAGACTGAAGGTCAGAAGCCAAGCAGACAGCAGGGCCTGCGAAATCGAAGGCAAGGTGACCAAGGTGAAGACCTGCCAGGGCTTGGCGCCCAGATCCATGGCGGCTTCTTCCAGCTGCGGATTGATGGCTTGCAGACGCGCGGCGATCACCACGGTGGCATAGGCCAGGCCCATCATCATGTGGCCGAGCAGGATCGTGATCAGGCCACGCTCGGGAATGCCGATGGCGCGCTGCACGGCGACCAGCAACAGCAGCAGAGAGAGGCCCTGGATGACCTCGGGCATCACCAGGGGCGCGTTGACCATGCCGGAGAAGAAGGTTCGCCCGCGGAAGCGCTTGTACTTCACGAGCGCGAAAGCCGCCAAAGTGCCAAAGGTGACGGACAGACAGGCCGACAGGAAGGCGATCTTGAGCGAAAGCCAGAGCGCGTTGAGGATCTCCCGGTCACCCGCGAGCTTGACGTACCAGTCCAGGGTGAAACCTCCCCAGCTGGTGGGCAGGGGCGACTTGTTGAAGGAGAAGATGACCAAGGCCACCATCGGCAGGTAGAGGAACAGCAGGCCGGCGACCAACCAACCCTTGCCAAAGCCGGCCGCGAAACGGGCGCTGAAGAGGGCTTTGCTCATGGTGCAACACCTCCGCGCTTCGCGCTGCGGTGCAAGCTTGCTTGACGAATCAGCACGGTATTGCTTTGCAATGCGCTCATTTGGCCTTCTCCTGGGCCTCTGCCTGGTATTTGTTGAAGATGGCCAGGGGCACGACGATCAGCAGCACCAGCACCACGGCCACGGTGGACGCCATGGGCCAGTCGTTGTTGCTGAAGAACTCGTCCCACAACACGCGCCCGATCATCAGCGTGCGCGCGCCACCCAGCATTTCAGGGATGACGAATTCGCCGATGCAGGGGATGAAGACCAACATGGAGCCCGCGATGATGCCGGCCTTGGACAGGGGCACCGTCACCTTCCAGAACGCCGTCCAGGGCGTGGCGCCCAGATCGGCCGCGGCCTCGAGCAGGCGCAGATCCATCTTGGCCAGGTTGGCGTAGAGCGGCAGGATCATGAAGGGCAGGTAGGTGTAGGTCATGCCGATGACCAGGGAGAACGGTGTGTACAGGTACATGCCAGGCGCGTTGATGACGCCCATGGCCATCAGCAGATGGTCCAACCCCAGGAAATTCAGCACCGAGGCGCCCCAGCCACCTTCGCTGAGCAGGCCCTTCCAGGCGTAGACACGCAGCAGGAAGGAAGTCCAGAAGGGCAGCATGACCAGCATCAGCAGCAGAGGCTGCACCGTGGCCTTGGCCCGCGCCATGAAGTAGGCAAAGGGGTAGCCGATGAAGAGGCAGCAGGCCGTGGTGACGGCTGCGTACTTCAGACTGGAGAGATAGGCTCTGACGTAGAGGTCGTCGCTGAACAAAAAGACGTAGTTGGCGTACTTGAAACTCAGATGGACCACGCCGTCCTTGATGGTCATCAGCTCCTGGGCCATCACGGGCCCCATCTCGGACACCGAGTAATTGAGGACGATCAGGAAAGGCGCGAGGAAGAACAGCAGCAACCAGACATAGGGGATGCCGATGACCGCGCTGCGGCCACGCCACCAGGCGGGGCGAAAGCGCACGTAACCCGTGCCCGGGTCGGGCGCGGCGGAAGAGGGGGAGATGACACTGCTCATGGCGGGGACCTGCTTGCCTGTGGCACCTCGTGTTTATTGCGTGAGCACGACCTGGGCCTGCGGGCTCCAATGCGCCCAGACCTCGTCGTCCCAGGTGAAGATGTCGTCCGGATGGCGCTCGGTGTTGGCCATGCTGACCTTGAGCATCGCGCCACTGGCCAGCTTGACGCGGTAAATGGTCAGGCCGCCGAAATAAGACAGCTCCTTGACGGTGCCCTTGACCGCGTTGAAACGCGTGTCCTCGGGCGCCTGACGCGAGAGCCTGATCTTTTCCGGCCGCAGCGCGACCGTGACCGCCATGTCCTCGGTGCCCGTGATCCCGTGGCCCACGTAGTGACGCACGTCGCTGCAGGCGATCTCGCAATGCGCCACGTCGTCCACGTCCAGCGTGCCGTCCATCAGGTTGACGTTGCCGATGAAGTCGGCCACGAAGCGCGACTGCGGCGTCTCGTAGATCTCCGCCGGCGCGCCAACCTGCAAGAAGCGCCCCTCGCTCATCACGGCCATGCGCGAGGCCATGGTCATGGCCTCTTCCTGGTCGTGGGTGACCATCACGCAGGTCACGCCGACCTGCTCGATGATGTTGACCAGCTCGATCTGGGTCTGCTCGCGCAGCTTCTTGTCGAGCGCGCCCAGCGGCTCGTCCAGCAGCAGCAATTGGGGCTGCTTGGCCAGGCTGCGCGCCAGCGCCACGCGCTGCTGCTGGCCGCCAGAGAGCTGGTGCGGCTTGCGTTGGGCGAACTTGCCCAGTTGCACCAGCTTGAGCATGGCCTCGACCCGTTCGGCCACCTCGGCCTTGGCCATGCCTTCGCGACGCAGGCCGAAGGCGATGTTGTCCCAGACCGTGAGGTGTGGAAACAGCGCATAGGACTGAAACATCATGTTCAGCGGCCGCTCATAGGGCGGCAGCCCCACGAGATCCACCCCATCCAGCACGATGCTGCCCGAGGTGGGCGTCTCGAACCCAGCCAGCATGCGCAGCAAGGTCGTCTTGCCGCAGCCCGAGGGGCCCAGCAAGGCGAAGATCTCGCCCTTGGCGATGTCGATGTTGACGTTGTTGACGGCCTTGTAACCGCCAAATTCCTTGACCACGCTCTTGATCTGCAGGAACTTCGCGTTATGGCTGCTCTGGGGGCTGCTCATTGTTCGCCTTGCGACTAGGGTTGAAAAGGGGCGATTATCGTGACAACGGGCCAGCCGCCTTACATGCCGGTCTTGAACGCGGTGTAGACCCGGTTCTGGTTGCGACGGATCTCGTTGGTCAGCTGCTGGTCAGCAAAACCAACCATCTTGCCCATGTCGGCCGCCGACAGGAACACCGAGCTGTTGTTGGCCACCGCCGGGTTGATATAGGGCTTGGACACGGCATACGTGCCATTCGGATAGAACACCTTGTTGGTCAGCCCGGCGTTGACCTGGGGACGCAGGATGTAGTCGATGAATTTGTAGGCATTTTCAACGTTCGGCGCGTCCGCGGGAATCGCCATCACGTCGAAGAAGAGCAGGCCCCCGGTGGACGGCACCAAGGCCTGGATGTTCTGACCCGTCTTGTTGTCGATGGCACGCTGACGGGCGATGTTGATGTCACCGGACCAGCCCAGGGCCAGGCAGATCGAGCCGCTGGCCATGTCGTTGATGTAGCCCGAGGAGCTGAACAGCGTCACATGGGGACGGATGCTCTTGAGCAGGGCCAAGGCCGCGTTGTAGTCGGCGGCGTTGCGGGAGACGCGGGGCTTGCCCAGGTAATGCAGGGCGGCGGGCACCACTTCGTCGGCCGAGTCCAGCACGGACACGCCGCAGGACCTGAGCTTGCTCACGTACTCGGGCTTGAAGATCAGGTCCCAGACATTGGCAGGCAGCTCGCCGCCTATGGCCTTCTTGACCTTGTCCACGTTGATGCCCACGGTGGTGTAACCCCACAACCAGGGCACGAGATGCTGGTTGCCCGGATCGACCGAGGCCAGCTGGGCCATCAAGGGCGCGTCCAGGTTCTTGAGGTTCGGGATCTTGCTGCGATCCAGGGGCGTGAACAGGCCTGCCGAGAGCTGCAAGGCCGCCCAGTTGGACGTGGGCACGACGATGTCATACCCCGTCTTGCCCGCCACCAGCTTGGCGTGCACGATTTCGTTGTTGTCGAAGTTGTCGTACCGGACCTTGATGCCGGTTTCCTTCTCGAAATTGGCGATCGTGTCGTCGGCGATGTAGTCCGACCAGTTGTAGATGTTCAGCACCTTCGTTCCCTGCGCTGCGGCACTTGTCCCCCAGAGCAGGGCGGCCGAGGAAATCAAGGTCGCCGCCACCGTGGCGAGCGCGGAACAAGAGCGGAATTTCAGCTTCATGACGATGGCCTCCTATTGCCGAAGAGTGTTGCCGGGAAGATCAGGTCGGGTGAACGGTATGAAAGCTTGCACTGGGCATTTTGGGCCGATTTTCAGGGCAATCAGCGCGCAAAATCCGCCTCGGACGGATGAAATTGAAAAAGGCAAAGTCCGTGCCACAGTCGACACCGGCCCCGCCAGGCCGCGCGCATCAGAACGCGCCTTTCTGCCTCAGCTCGGCCAGGGTCAGGTCCAGGCAGCGGCGGATCAGCGCCGCCATCTCGTCGATCTGGGCGCGGGTCATGGACAGCGGCGGCGCGATGATCATGCGGTCGCCCACGGCGCGCATGATCAGCCCCTCGCGGAAGCAGTGGGCCCGGCACATCATGCCCACCGCCAGTTCGGACGGGAACGCCGCGCCGCTGGACTTGTCCCGCACCAGTTGCAAGGCCGCCATCAGGCCGCAGGTCTGCGCTTCGCCCACCAGGGGATGGTCGGCCAACTCCGCGTAGCGTTCGGCCAAGTACGGCCCGGTGTCTTCCCGCACGCGTTCGACCAGCCCCTCGCGCTGGATCAGGCGGATGTTGGCCACCGCCACCGCGCAAGCCACCGGGTGCCCACTGTAGGTGTAACCATGGGCGAATTCGCCACCGTCGGCGAGCGCCTTGGCCACGCGCTCGCCCACCATCACGCCGCCCAGGGGGATGTAGCCGCTGGTCACGCCCTTGGCGAAGGTCATCAGGTCGGGTTTCGTTCCCATGGTCTCGCAGCCAAACCATTGCCCGGTGCGACCGAAACCGGTGATCACCTCGTCGGACACCAGCAGGATGCCGTGCTGGTCGCAAATGCGCTGGATCTCGGGCCAGTAGGTCGACGGCGGAACGATCACGCCGCCCGCGCCCTGCACCGGTTCGCCGATGAAGGCGGCCACGCGCCCCGGGCCGATTTCCTTGATCTTGTCGTCCAGCCAGCTGGCGGCCTTGCGGCCGAAGTCCTCGCGGCTCAACCGCGCGCCCTTGTCATCACGCCCCAGCGCAAACCAGAAAGGCTGTTCGATGTGCACGATATCGGGAATGGGCAGCCCCCCTTGTTGGTGCATCTCGGACATGCCCCCCAAGGAAGCACCAGCCATGGTGGAACCGTGGTAGGCGTTCTTGCGGCTGATGATGACCTTGCGCTCGGGTTGGCCCTGCAGATCCCAATAACGCCGCACCAGGCGCACGACGGTGTCGTTGCTCTCCGAGCCCGAGCCGCCGAAAAAGACATGCTGAAACTGCGGCGGCGTGACCTGGGCCAGCAACTCGGCCAGTTCGATGGCGGGCGGGGTCGCGGTGTTGAAGAAGCTGTTGTAGAAGGGCAGCGTCTGCAACTGCCGCGTCGCCGCCTCGATCAGCTCCTGTCGGCCATAACCCACGTTGACGCACCACAGGCCGCTCATGGCGTCGAGGATCTTCTGCCCCTCGCTGTCCCAGAGGTAGATGTCATCGGCGCGGGTGATGATGCGCGCGCCCTTGCGCGACAACGCGCCGTGGTCGGTGAATGGGTGCAGGTAGTGCGCCGAATCGGCCTGTTGCCATTCGGCAGTGGTGCGTTGCGCTACAGGTTTCATGCGTGCATTCATTGACCAAGCGTTCCTTCGGGGGCACTCGTGGAACCGGCTTTGCCGGGCCACTGAGTGCGCCCCCTTGAGGGAGAGGCGCCGAAGGCGCTTCGGGGGGGAGCCATGTTCATCAGACGTGCAGCAGCAGATGCTCACGCTCCCAAGGCGAGATGACTTTCATGTACTCATCGAACTCGATTTCCTTGATCTCGCTGTAGACGGTCACGAATTCCTTGCCCAGCACCTCGTGCAAATCGGTTTCCTTGCGCAGCAGGTCCAGGGCATCACTCTGGCCACGCGGCAAGGCAAACGGCGTCAGGTAGGCATCCCCCTTCATCTCGTCCTTGGGCTTGATCTTGTTCTTCATGCCCAGGTAGCCGCAGGCCAGCGTCACGGCCATGGCGATGTAGGGGTTGGCGTCGGCGCCGATCACGCGGTTTTCCAGGCGACGCGCCTCGGGCGTGGAAATCGGCGAGCGGATGCCCACCGTGCGGTTGTCCTGGCCCCACTCGATGTTGATGGGCGCGGCCGTGAAGCGCGACAGGCGCCGGTAGCTGTTCACATAAGGCGCCAGCAAGGCCATCGCGGCCGGTGTGTAGCGCTGGAGGCCGCCGATGTAGTGGTAGAACGCGTCCGAAGGCGTGCCGTCCGGCTTGCTGAAGATGTTGCGGCCCGTCTTGTCCACCACGCTTTGGTGGATGTGCATGGCGCTGCCAGGTTCGCCGGCGATGGGCTTGGCCATGAAGGTGGCGTACATGTCGTGACGCATCGCGGCCTCACGCACGGTGCGCTTGAAGAAGAACACCTCGTCGGCCAGGCCCATGGGATGGGCATGGAAGAAGTTGATCTCCATCTGACCCGCGCCGACTTCGTGGATCAGCGTGTCCACGTTCAGGCCCATCTGCTCGCAGTAGGCGTAGATGTCCTCGAACAGCGGATCGAACTCGTTGACCGCGTCGATGCTGTAGGCCTGACGCGAAGTCTCGGCGCGGCCGCTGCGGCCAATGGGCGGACGCAGCGGCGTGTTGGCGTCGGTGTTGCGCGCGGTCAGGTAAAACTCCAGCTCTGGCGCGACCACGGGGTTCCAACCCTCGGCGGCGTACAGCTCGCAAACCTTGCGCAGCACGCTGCGCGGCGCGTAGGGGATGAGCTTGCCCTCGTGGTCAAAGCAGTCGTGGATCACTTGGGCCGTCGGGTCGATGGCCCAGGGCACGATGCGCACCGTGCTCGGGTCGGGCCGCAGCTGCATGTCGCGGTCGGTCGGGTCGATGACGTCGTAGTAAGGACCGTCCTCGGGAAACTCCCCCGTCACGCTCATCGCCACCGTCACCTGGGGCAGGCGCATGCCGCGATCCTCGGTGAATTTCTCGCGCGGCAGGATCTTGCCGCGCGCCACGCCTGTGAGGTCGGGCACCAGGCATTCAATTTCGGTGACGCGGCGTTCATTGAGCCACCGTTCGAGTTCGGCGAAGCCGAAGTTGTTTTTCTCAACCATGGAAATCTCCCACTGTTCTGTTCACGGATGACGGCCGGTGCAGGCGAAGCGCGAAGGCGGACTGTTCCTGCTCGCGGCCAGAGGCGTTGCGACGGCCCGCAGACCTGCGGACCGGGCCAGGGCTTCAGGCGCGCAACGCTGCTGGCTGAGGGGCGCGGTGCCGATCACGGTAGAGCACGCAGGCTTCACCGAAGGCGCGGAACAGCTTGAGCGAAATGGGGTTGTGCGCGGCCAGCCACTCGGGGTGCCACTGCACGCAAAGATTAAAACCCGGTACCGGTCGACCCGCCACGGTCTCGGCGGAAAACGCTTCGACCAGGCCGTCGGGCGCACGCGCTTCCACGCGCAGGCCGGGGGCCAGGCGGTTCACGCCCTGGCCATGCACCGAGTTGACCTGGAATTCTTCCTGCCCGACGATGCCCGCGAGCCGCCCGCCGGCTTGCACCCGCACCGGATGCGCCTGCGCATAGACCACCTCGGGGGGCGCTTTCGGGTCATCGGGCGCACCCCGGTGGTCGTTCTTGCCCTCGATCTCTTGCACGGCCTGGTGCAGGCTGCCACCGAGCGCCACATTGGTTTCCTGGAAACCGCGGCAGATCGCGAACATCGGGATGCCCCGCTCCAACGCGGCGCGGATGAAGGGCAAGGTCCAGGCGTCGCGCTCGGGGTCGAGCGGCAGGCTGGGGTCTTGCACCCCTTCCTCGAAATGGCTGGGATGCACATTGGACGGCGAGCCTGTCAGGAGCACGCCGTCGGCCAGATCCAGCAGGGCCTGCATTTCCCGCGCGTCCGTCGCGCCGGGCACGACCAGAGGCTGGCAGCCAGCCAAACGCACCGCGTCGATGTACTTCTTGCCCGCGATGTGGAAGGGGTGGTCCCCAACCTGTCGGTTGCAGGACGGCACCAGAACCAGAGGTTTACGTTCCGAAGGTGCTGCTCCCGCGCTGGTGGCGAGGGGCAGGGCGGACAGGGGCGTGGGCGCGTTCACAGCAGATCCTTGATGCGGTAGTAGGCCATGCCCAGCACCAGCGCCGGGGTACGCAGCCAGCGCCCGCCCGGAAAGGCGCGATGCTGAATGCGCGAGAAGATGTCGAAACGCTCGGCCTGGCCTGCGATGGCCTCGGCCACCAGCTTACCCGCCAAACCGGTCAACGCCAAGCCGTGACCGGAAAAGCCTTGCAGATAATAAATATTGGCATGCCCTTGGTCGCCGGTGCGCTCCGACAGGCGGCCGAAATCCGGCGCTCGGTTCATGGAGATGTCCACGAAACCGCCCCAGGCGTATTCGGCCTTCACATCCTTCAGCTGCGGGAAGGACAGCAGCATGCGCCTGCGCATGCTTTCGGCTAGGTTCATGGGCGTGGCCGTGCTGTAGCTGACACGTCCGCCGTAGAGCATGCGGTGGTCCTGCATGGGGCGGAAGTAGTCCAGCACGAAGTTGGTGTCGCAGACCGCCGCGCCACTGGGAATCAACGATCCGGCCAAGGCAGGGTCCATGGGCTCGGAGGCGATGATGTAGGTGCCCACCGGCATGATGCGCGCCTCCAACGCCCGCGCGATGCCTTGCTGGTAAACGTTGCCGGCCAGCAGCACATACCGGGCGCGCACGCTGCCCTGGACCACACCGTCCCGCCCGACGACCCGCGCCTCGGTGCGCAGCGTGGTGAGCGCGCCTGCGGCCTGGGCCTGCAGGGCCGTCACGGCGCTGTCTTCGTGGATGCGCACGCCGGCCTGCGCGGCCGCGGCCGCCAGTCCCAGCGTGTACTTGAGCGGATGCAGATGCCCGTTGAAATCGTCGTAGACACCGCTGTGAAAGCGCGGGCTGACGATCCAGCGCGGCATGTCCTGCGACTCGATCCAGCGACTCTGGAAATCGTAACGCAGGTACATCTCCTCCTGCCAGGCACGCAGCGCCTTGGCCTTGCGCGCGTTGACGGCCAGGGTCAGGTAACCGGATTGCCATTCGCAGTCGATGGCATGGCGCGCGCGGCGCTCGTGAACCAGGTTCACGGCCTCGACCGTCATGTCCCAGACCCGGCGGGCTGCGGCAGTGCCCAACTGCTCCTCGATCACGGAAATATCGCTGGCCAGCCCGGCGATGACCTGGCCCCCGTTGCGGCCCGAGGCGCCCCAGCCCAGCTCGCGCGCTTCCAGCAGCACCACGCTGTAGCCTCTGGCCCTCAGTTCTAGCGCAGCCGACAGGCCGGCCAGGCCCCCACCGACCACGGCGACGTCGGCGCTCACGTCGTCCTGCAGCGCGGCATAGCGCTGCGTGCGCGGCGCGGTGGCGACGTAATACGAGTTCCGGGTCAGTTCCTGGTCGGTCTTGAGCAAGGACATAAACACATCCGGTCGGACCCGTCGCGTTCGATCAACCCCGTTTCAACACCTCGGCCAAAGTGCCGACCAATTGGTCGATCTGGGCCTTCGAGATGATGAGCGGCGGCGACATGGCGATGGTGTCGCCCGTGGTGCGGATCAACACACCCTGCTCGAAACACTGGAGGAACACGTCGAAGGCACGCTTGCCCGGCAAGCCAGCCAACGGCGACAGTTCGACGGCGCCCACCAGACCGATGTTGCGGATGTCGATCACATGCGGCAGGCCCTTGAGCGCGTGCAAGGCGTCGGCGAAGTAGCTTTCCATTTCGGCGGCGCGCGTGAGCAGCCCCTCTTCGGCATAGGTGTCCAGCGTGGCCAGGGCCGCCGCGCAGGCCAGTGGGTGCGCCGAGTAGGTGTAGCCATGCGCGAATTCGATGACATGGGGCGCGCTGTCCACGTTGGTCAACGTTTCATGGATCACCTGCTTCGCGAACACCGCGCCCATGGGCACCGTGCCGTTGCTGATGCCCTTGGCCGTGGTCATCAGGTCGGGCGTGACGCCGAAGCGCGTGGCGCCAAAGGGCGCGCCCAGGCGGCCAAAGCCGGTGATGACCTCGTCGAAGATCAGCAGAATGCCATGCTTGTCGCAGATCTCGCGCAAGCGCTGCAGGTACCCCTCGGGCGGCAAGACCACGCCGGTGGAGCCGGCCACGGGCTCGACGATCACGGCGGCAATGGTGCTGGCATCGTGCAGGGCCACGATGCGCTCCAGGTCCTCGGCCAGTTCAGGGCCGCCGTGCGCGGGCACGCCGCGGCTGTAGGCGTTGCGCGCCAGGTCATGGGTGTGACGCAGGTGGTCCACGCCGGTCAGCATGGGGCCAAAGGTCTTGCGGTTGCCCACGATGCCGCCGACCGAGATGCCACCGAAGTTGACGCCGTGGTAACCGCGTTCGCGGCCGATGAAGCGGGTGCGGGTGCCTTGACCGCGCGCCCGGTGGTAGGCCACCGCCATCTTCAGCGCGGTGTCCACCGATTCCGAACCCGAATTGGTGAAGAACACCCGGTTCAAGCCTGCGGGTGTGATCTGGGTCAGGCGCTCGGCCAGCTCAAATGCCTTCGGGTGCGCCATGTTGAAGGGCGGCGCGTAGTCCAGCTCGGCCACCTGCTTCTGCACCGCCTCGACAATCTTCGGGCGCGCATGGCCCGCGTTCACGCACCAGAGGCCGGCGACGCCGTCCAGGATCTGGCGACCCTCGGGGGTCCAGAAATGCATGTCCTTGGCCTTGGCCAGCAGGCGTGGCGCGCTCTTGAACTGGCGGCTGGCGGAGAAGGGCATCCAGAAAGCGTCCATGGCCGGGGCATGGGCAGTGGTCTGGGCCAGCAGGGAAGCGTCGATGGCTTTGTTCATGGTCGGTGCAAAAGAGTGAAAAACCGGGCCGGATGCGTCACTTTCAAGCAAGAAATCTGCCTCTGAAAAAGATGCTTCGGCGGATGCCCCAGTCTAGAGAAAGCCGGACGCAATGTGCTTGCGCATTGGCTGAGCAGCTGCCCGAGGCCATGCAATAAGATTGCGTCAATTTTCTTTCTGGAAAATTTTCATGCGAATTAAGCTTGCCGCGAACGCACATGATGCCACGCTGGACGCGATCGACCGCGCCATCCTGCGGGAGCTGCAGGCCGACGGGCGCTGCTCCAACCTGGAACTGGCGCAACGCGTGCACCTCTCACCCTCGGCCTGCCTGCGGCGCGTCAAGACCCTGGAGGACGCGGGTGTCATCGCCCGCTACGTGGCCTTGCTGAACCCGCGCGCCATCGGCAAGAGCGGCGCGAGCTTCACCATCGTCAACCTCGAGAGCACGGCGCAGGCGCGGATCGAGGCCTTCGAGCAGGCCGTGCTGGACCAGCCGGAAATCCTCGACTGCCACTACGTGGCCGGCAGCAACGATTACCTGATCCGCTTCAGCTACCGCGACGCCGAGGACCTGGAACGCTTGCACCGCGAGGTGCTGATGCGCCTGCCCGGGGTGGCCCGCGTGAATTCCATGCTGGTGCTGCGCACCGTCAAGAAGACCACGGCCCTACCGCTGGAGTAAGCGGCAGCGCCTGACCTCCCTCCATCCCAAGCCTCATGCAAAAGAAAACCACCCACCTCGCGCTGGCCGCCGCCTGCGGCGCCGGCTTCCTCTGGGGCACGGGCGCGCTGGTCGTGCAGGTGCTGATCCAGCGCCACGGCTTCACGCCCGAAAACATCTCCTTCTGGCGCTTTGTCGTGGGCGCCCTCGTGCTGCTGTCCGTCTTCGGCCGCCCCGCGCAATGGCCCGCGTTCTGGCGGACCTTGCGCCCGATGCTGGGCACCCTGCTGGCGGCGGGCGCGGCCATGGCAGGTTATGTGTTGCTGTGGTTTTATGGCATTGAGCGCATCGGCGCGGCCATCCCGACCCTGATCGCGCTGTGCCTGCCGCCGGTGCTGGTCACCCTGGTCGCGCTGGCGCGTGGAGAGGAGCAAACCAGCTGGCCGCTGCTCGTGCTGCTGACCCTGTCCCTGCTAGGCACGCTGCTGCTGGTGCTGCCCCACGAGGCCGGTTCGGACGGCGCGGGTGCCAGTCATGTCCCGGACGTGATGCAGCTTGCCCTGGGTGTCGGTTTCGCGATCGGCTCGGCCCTGCTCTACACCGGTTTCACCCTGGTCAGCGGCAAACTGTCGAATGCGCTGGGCGCCGGACCGGCCACCCTGGGCCTGACCGTGGTGGCCGCCGCCGTGATGGGCCTGTCCGCCCTGCACCAGCCCTTGCAATGGCCGACGGATGTGCCGCCGCAAGCCTGGTTTCTGTACCTGGGCATCGTGACCGCGGCGCTGGCGCTGCTGGCCTTCAGCTGGGGCGCGGCACGCCTGTCGCCCACCCTGCTGACCATCGCCGTCCTGGTGGAGCCGCTGACCACGGTGTTGCTGGCGGCCTGGCTGCTGGGCGAGCAACTGAGCCTGCCGCAATGGCTGGGCGGCGCCTTGCTGCTCACCAGCATCTGGGGCCTGGGCCAGCGCGAGAGTCGCCGCAAGGCTTGAACGCGGTGCCTGCGGCACGCGCGTCGCGGCATTTCCGGCGGTGAAAAAAGAAAGGGGGCCTGTCGCCCCCTACACCTTGCGGACACCGGCCTCCCGCCCCGCGTTCAGACCACCGCGCCGGAGTTCGGGTCCTTGGGATCATGCTTGCCCTTGTCGGGCGTGGCCTTGATCAGATCCTCGCGCTTGACGCCCAGCCACATGGCGATCGAGGCGGCGACGAAGACGGACGAGTAGATGCCAAAACAAATGCCGATCGTCAGCGCCAGGGCGAAGTAATGCAGGGTGGGGCCACCGAAGATCAGCATGGACAGCACCACCAACTGCGTGCTGCCGTGGGTGATGATGGTGCGGCTGATGGTGCTGGTGATGGCGTGGTCGATGGTGGCTTTCACATCCATCTTGCGCTGGCGGCGGAAGCTCTCGCGGATGCGGTCGAAGATCACCACCGACTCGTTCACCGAATAACCCAGCACGGCCAGCACCGCCGCCAGCACCGGCAGCGAGAACTCCCATTGGAAGAAGGCGAAAAAGCCCAGGATGATGACCACATCATGCAGGTTGGCGATGATGCCCGCGACGCCGAACTTCCACTCGAAACGGAAAGCCAGGTAGATCACGATGCCGATCACCACGAAGGCCAGGGCCTTGAGCCCGTCCAGCGCCAGTTCGTCACCGACCTGCGGCCCGACGAATTCGCTGCGCCGCAAGGTGGCGCCGGCATCAGCGGCCTGCAGCACGCCCAGCACCTGAGCGCTCTGCTCGCCGGAGCTCACGCCCTTGACGGCCGGCAGGCGGATCAACACATCGCGCGCCGTGCCGAAGTTCTGCACCTGCACATCGGTATACCCGAGCTTCGCGATGCCGCCCCGGATGGCCTCCAGGTCTGCGGTCTGCGTGTAGCTCACCTCCATCAGCGTGCCGCCCGTGAACTCCACCGAGAGGTGCAGGCCGCGCGTGACGAGGAAGAACACCGCCAGCAGGAAGGTGACGATGGAAACGGCATTCAGCAACAGCGCATGGCGCATGAAGGGAATGTCGCGTTTGATCTTGAAAAACTCCATGGCGCTCGCTCCCCTTTATTCCGTCTTGCCGGTGGCTTGGCCATCCGGCCGCCACACCGTCCCGATCGACACGCTCTTGAGCTTCTTGCGGCTGCCGTACCAGAGGTTGACCAGGCCACGCGAGAAGAACACGGCAGAGAACATGCTGGTCACAATGCCCAGGCAGTGCACGACCGCGAAGCCCCGCACCGGCCCCGTGCCGAAGGCCAGCAAGGCCAGGCCCGCGATCAGCGTGGTGACGTTGGAGTCGAGAATCGTGGCCCAGGCCCGGTCATAACCCGTCGCGATCGCGGCCTGAGGAGACGCGCCATTGCGCAGTTCCTCGCGCACCCGCTCGTTGATCAGCACGTTGGCGTCGATGGCCATGCCCAGCACCAGGGCCATGGCCGCCATGCCCGGCAGGGTCAGCGTGGCCTGCAACATGGACAGGACGGCAACCAGCAGCAGCAGGTTGACCGCCAGGGCCACGGCGGAGAACACGCCGAACAGCATGTAATAGACGCCCATGAACAGCGCCACGGCGACGAAGCCCCAGGTCACGCTGGCGAAGCCTTTCTCGATGTTGTCCGCGCCCAGGCTGGGGCCGATGGTACGTTCCTCGATGATCTCCATCGGCGCGGCCAGCGAACCGGCGCGCAGCAGCAGGGCCGTGTCGGCGGCCTCGGTGGTACTCATGCGCCCGGAAATTTGCACACGCCCGCCGCCAATCTCGCTGCGGATGACGGGGGCCGTCACCACCTCGCCCACACCCTTCTCGAACAGGATGATGGCCATGCGCTTGCCCACGCTCTCGCGCGTCACGTCGCGGAACACGCGCGCGCCCTTGGCGTCCAAGGTGAGGTTGACGGTTGGTTCCTGCGTCTGGCTGTCGAAGCCGGGTTGGGCGTCGGTCAGGTTCTCACCGGTCAGCACGACCTGCTTCTTGACGATGACCGCGCGGCCATCGCGGTCAAGATAACGTTCCGAGGTGAAAGGCACGGCACCGGTGCCCAGCTCGGCGGCGCGGCCCTCGGTGCTTTCGTCCACCATACGCAGTTCCAGCGTGGCGGTGCGGCCCAGGATGTCCTTGGCCTTGGCGGTGTCCTGCACGCCAGGCAACTGCACGACGATGCGGTCCAAGCCCTGCTGCTGGATCACCGGCTCGGCCACGCCCAGCTCGTTGATGCGGTTGTGCAGGGTGGTGATGTTCTGCTTGAGCGCCTGCTCCTGCACCAGTCGGGCGGCCGCTTGCTTGAGGCTGAGGCTCAGCTTGATGTCACCACCCTCATTGCCTTCCACCAGCTGCAGGTCCGCGAACTGCTCCAGCAGCACGCGCCGGATGGCTTCGGCCGTGGCAGCCGCGTCGCCGCCGCGCAAGCGAATTTCGATCGTCTCGCCATTGCGCGCGATGCCGCCGTGCCGGATGCTCTTCTCACGCAGGGTGGTGCGCAGGTCACCGGCCAGCGACTCGGCCTTCTTGGTCAGCGCGGCCTGCATGTCCACCTGCAGCATGAAGTGCACGCCGCCGCGCAAATCCAGCCCCAGGTACATGGGCGCGGCACGCAAGGCACTGAGCCAGCCGGGCGTGTTGGAGATCAGGTTGAGGGCCACGATGTAGCCCGAGGCCGCCGGATCGGGGTTGAGCGCGCGGCTGATGGCGTCCTTGGCCCGCAGCTGCGCGTCGGTGGAATCGAAGCGCACGCGCAGCGTGCCGCCGGGGGCGCTGCCATCCAGTTGCACGGCCAGCGGGGACAAGCCGGCCTGCTTGAGCGCATCCTCGACGCGCGCCTGCACGGCCGAGTCCACTTTCTGGGTGGCGCGGGCGGGCGAAACCTGCACGGCCGGGGCTTCACCAAAGAAATTGGGCGCCGTGTAAATGGCGCCCACCAGCAAGGCGATCACGATGATCGCGTATTTCCACAGGGGGTAACGGTTCATGACGGGATCGCGCCTGACGAAGACACGAGAAGAGAGGCGGGGCCGAGGCACCGGGTGTCGCCGCTTGACGGCGCGCCACCCGGCCATGCACGGTGGACTTACTTCAGCGTGCCCTTGGGCAGCACCTGGGCCACGGCGTGGCGCTGGATCTGCACTTCGACACCGGAGGCGATTTCCAGACCCAGCTGGTTGTCGCCGACGCTGCTCACGCGGCCCAGCATGCCGCCGACCGTCACCACTTCGTCGCCCTTGGCCAGGGCTTCGACCATGGCGCGGTGCTCCTTCTGCTTCTTCATCTGCGGACGGATCATGATGAAGTACAGCACCACGAACATCAGCACGATGGGCAGCATGCTCATCAGGGACGAACCCAGCCCACCTTCGGGCGTTGCAGCGGGCGCGGTTTGGGCGTAAGCGGTGGAAATGAACACAATAGGCTCCTGGCGGTTATGAAGCGCGCGAGCGGCCCGCTAGGCCGCTCACACGGAAAGCCGCCGATTGTACGGGCGGCCGTGCGGCGCGGTCATGGTGTCCCGTGGCGCCCTGGGGGTTCCAAGCCCGACGTCGGCCGCCGCGCGGGAAGGGGCCAGAACGTGTGATGCAGCCCGAGCCGCGAGGTTGCACGCCGCTTATAGCGGCCGTTGACCCGCCGCCTGGACCCGCCAGGCCGCCATCTTGGCATCCCAGGCCAGCCGCGCCGCCGCCAGATGCCGGGCCTTCACATGGCCGTAGCCCCGGATCTGCTCGGGCAGGCGGGCGATTTCGGTCGCGGCGGCCAGGTTCTGCGCGGACAGGCCGGCCAACAGTTCCTCGATGCAGGCGCGGTACTCCGCGATCAGGGCGCGCTCGGTCTTGCGCTCCTCGGTATGACCAAAGGGGTCGAAGGCCGTGCCGCGCAAGCCCTTCAGGCGCGCCAGCCCCCGAAAGAGCGTGAGCGTGAAGGGGCCGAAGCGGCGCTTCTGCAACTCACCCCGCGCGTTGCGCCGCGCTAGCAAGGGCGGCGCCAGGTGGTAGTGGAGCTTGAAGTCGCCCTCGAACTGCGCCCCGATGCGCGCGAGAAACGCCGGGTCACTGTGCAGGCGGGCGACTTCGTACTCGTCCTTGTAGGCCATGAGCTTGAACAGGCCCCGGGCCACGGCGTCGCTGAGCTGTGTCTTGCCGAACGCCGCCTCGGCTTGGCGCACGCGCCCGACGAAGGCCCGGTAACGCTCGGCATACGCTGCGTCCTGGTAGGCCGTCAGGAACTCCACGCGACGCGCCACGACTTGGTCCAGCGTGAGCGGTTTGTGGAACACCAGGGCTTGCGACGGAGTGCTGGCCGACGCCAAGCGCCGCGCGAAATCCTCGGGCGCGTGGGCCGCGCGGCGGCCCCAGCCGAACGCCGCCTTGTTCTGCGCCACCGCCACGGCGTTGAGTTCGATCGCGCGCAGCAGGGATTCGAGGCGCAGCGGCACCCAGCCCCGCTGCCAGGCGTAGCCCAGCATCATGGGGTTGGCGTAGAGACTGTCGCCCATCAGGCGCGAGGCAGCGGTGTCGGCGTCGAAGATGCCCAACTGGGCCTTCGTGTCTTCGCCAGGGTCAGCGACACTGGCCTCGCTCAACGCCCCGGCCACCTCGCTCGCGCAGGTCGCGGCGGGGTTGCGCCAGTCGGCGTCGCGCACGAAGGCGGCCGTGGGCGCGCCATGGCTGTTGAGCGCCACGCGCGTGCGCCCCGGGCGCATGCGCAGCAGGGTTTCCTTGCCGGCCGCCACGATGGGGTCGCAGGCGATCACCAGGTCGGCTGCGGCCATGCCCACGCGCGTGACGTGCACCACCTCCTGCGACGCGGCGATCAGCACATGGCTCCAGGTCGCACCGCCTTTCTGCGCCAGCCCGGCCGCGTCCTGGGTCACGATGCCCTTGCCTTCCAGATGGGCCGCCATGCCCAGCAACTGGCCGATGGTGATGACACCGGTACCGCCCACGCCCGCGACGACGATGCCCCAGACAGCGCTCGCGCCCGATGCGAGCGGCGGGATGTCCGGTTCCGGCAGATCGTCCAGGCTGTCCACGGCCGGCACGGAGGGCTGGGCCTTCTTTTTCAGCGTGCCGCCTTCGACCGTGACAAAGCTGGGACAGAAGCCCTTGAGGCAGCTCAGGTCCTTGTTGCAGCTGCTCTGGTTGATCTGGCGTTTGCGGCCGAACTCGGTCTCCAGCGGCTCCACCGCCAGGCAATTGCTTTGCACGCCGCAGTCTCCGCAGCCCTCACAGACCGCTTCGTTGATCAGCACGCGCACGGCCGGCTCGCTCAGCATGCCGCGCTTGCGGCGACGGCGCTTCTCGGTGGCGCAGGTCTGTTCGTAGACGATGACGCTGGTGCCCTTGATCTCACGGAACTCGCGCTGCAGGTGATCCAGTTCGTCTCGGTGATGCACCCCCACGCCCGGCGCGATCGGGAGGCCTCGGTACTTCCCGGGTTGGTCACTCACGATGACCAGCCGGGACACGCCCTCGGACAGCAGACTGTTCATGATCTGCAGCACGGAATGACCTTCGGGTCGCTCTCCAATCTGCTGCCCGCCCGTCATCGCCACCGCGTCGTTGTAGAGGATCTTGTAGGTGATGTTCACACCCGCGGCGATGGCCTGGCGGATGGCCAGGATGCCGCTGTGGAAGTAGGTGCCATCGCCCAGGTTGGCGAAGACATGCTGCTCCTTCGTGAAGGGCTGCTGGCCGACCCAGGGCACGCCCTCGCCCCCCATCTGCGTGAAGCCCAGCGTGGACCGGTCCATCCACAGCGCCATGTAGTGGCAACCAATGCCCGCCATCGCGCGTGAACCCTCCGGCACCCGGGTGCTGGTGTTATGGGGGCAACCGGCACAGAACCAGGGCTGGCGCTCGGCGGCTTTCGACCCGCTCATGCGCACCTCCAGCGCCTGCATCGCGCGCTCCTTGGCATCGAGCACGGCCAGGTGCGCGTCCATGCGCGCCGCGGCGTCGCTGCCCTCGGGCGCGAGGCCCAGCTTCTTGAGGCGCCGCGCGATGGCGCGCGCGATCAAGGCCGGCGACAGGTCTGCGTTCGCGCGCAGCAGGGTATGGGCGGTGGGATTGGGCAGGGACCATTCCCCGCCAAAATGGCCGCCCGCCGCATCGTCGCCCTCGTCGAACTTGCCCAGCACGTTCGGGCGCACGTCGGGCCGCCAGTTGTAGAGCTCTTCCTTGAGCTGGTACTCGATGACCTGGCGTTTTTCCTCGACCACCAGGATTTCGCGCAGGCCCTGGGCGAACTCGCGCGTGAGCTGTGCCTCCAGCGGCCAGACCACGCCCACCTTGTGCAGGCGGATGCCGATTCGCCGGCAGGCCGCTTCGTCCAGCCCCAGGTCGAGCAGGGCCTGGCGGGTGTCGTTGTAGGCCTTGCCGCTGGCGATGAGGCCGAAGACATCGGCCGGCCCTTCGATCACATTGTGGTTGAGCCGGTTGGCGCGCACATAGGCCAGGGCCGCGTACCACTTGTGGTCGTAGAGCCGCGCCTCCTGGTCCAGCGGGGCGTCGGGCCAGCGGATGTGCACGCCGCCCGGCGGCATCTGGAAATCCTCGGGTAGCAGGATGCGCACCCGACCAGGGTCGATCTGCACCGTGGCGCTGGATTCCACGATCTCCTGGATGGTCTTCACGCCCGACCACACGCCCGCGTAGCGGCTCAGAGCCCAGGCGTGGATGCCCAGGTCCAGGATTTCCTGCACATTGGCCGGGAAGAACACCGGCAGGCCACAGGCCTTGAACAGGTGGTCGCTCTGGTGCGCGGCCGTGCTGCTCTTGGCCACATGGTCGTCACCCACCACCGCGATCACGCCACCCCAGGGCGTCGTGCCCGCCATGTTGGCGTGCTTGAACACATCGGCGCAGCGGTCCGCGCCCGGGCCCTTGCCGTACCAGAGGCCGAACACGCCGTCGAAGCGCTTGCTGTCCGGCGGGGCGAACCCCAATTGTTGCGTGCCCCAGATGGCCGTGGCGGCCAGCTCTTCGTTGACGCCGGGCTGGAAAACGATGTGCTGCGCCTGCAAGTGCGTCTTGGCCTTCCACAGCGCCTGGTCGTAGGTGCCCAGCGGGGAGCCGCGGTAGCCGCTGATGAAACCCGCCGTGTTGCGTCCCGCCGCCGCGTCGCGCTGGCGCTGCAGCATAGGCAGACGCACGAGGGCCTGCACGCCGCTCATGAAGGCCTGGCCCGATGCGAGGGCGTATTTATCGTCGAGGGTGACTGTTTCGAGGGCGCGGCGCACATGCGCGGGCAAGGGAGCGTTCATGACGCGGGTACTCCGGTGGGGTGTGCGCGCCTTGGGGTGGCCAAAACACGACGAACATGAACCGCCTTGTGGGCGGGCCGGAAACCACTATGTCTGAAGGCTGAGGCTTCATGCAGCCGGGTTTTCCCCGTCACACGCGCCCGAGCAGAACCCTGCGCTTATCGGGGCCAGAGCACCCACAGCCGCAGCGGCTGCTTGATGCGCCCTGCCACGGCCGAGGCTTCGGGGCCGGTGCCGACGAAGTAGTCGGCGCGCACCGCGCCCGTGATGGCGCTGCCCGTGTCCTGCGCCAGCACCAGGCGTTGCAGCGGCAGGTGGCCGGTGGAGGCCAGCCAGACCGGCGCACCATACGGAATGCTTTGGGGGTCGACCGCGATGGAGCGCCCCGCCGTCAGCGGCACACCCTGCGCGCCCTTGGGGCCAATGCCGGTGTCGGCCTCGTTCAGCACCTGTTCCTGAAAGAAGACCACCCGCGGGTTGACCCAGAGCATCTCTTGCACCCGGCCGGGGTTGGCCGCCACCCACTGCCGGATGCCGGCCCAGGACGCGTCCCGCACTTCCCCTTTTTGCAGCAGCCAGCTGCCCACGCTGCGGTAGGGCTGGTCATTGGTGGCCGCGTAGGCGACGCGCACCATGCGCTCGCGCCCGTCGGCCTCGGTGATGCGCAGGCGGCCCGAGCCCTGGATCTGCAGGTTGAGCACGGACACCGGGTCTTCGAGCCATGCGATCTCGCGCCCGCGCAGGGCGGCTTGCGGCTCGGGCAAGGTGTCGATCTCTTCGCGGCTGTACCAGGGCTTGCGTGAACCCAGGGGCGCGGGCGGCCCGGGCACGCGGTAGAGCGGGGTCTTGAAGCGGGCATCGGGCAAACGCCGCGCGTCAGCCACGGGCTCGTAGTAGCCGGTGAGCATGCCCTGCGATTCGCCTTCCAGGTTTTCGATGCGGTAGGGCTGCAGCCGCGTCTGCATCCAGGCGCGGCGTTCATCGTCGCTGGCGCTGGCCAGGCGTTTGACATCCGCGCAGATGGCCACCAGGGTGCCGGGACGTTCGCAGCTGCGCAGCCAGGCGGACCAGGCGTCGCCCACGGTATCGGCGCCGAAGCCGGGCAGCTCGGCCCAGTCCACCGGGATCCAGCGACTGCGGGGCTGCTGCAGCATGCGGCCATTGAGGGGGTAGTCCACCGCAGGTGCGCCGGTTTCGCTGCCCGGCGTGACCATGCCCCCCGTGACGGCGCGTGTCGGGTCCGGCCGGGAGGCTTCCTGCACGGGCGGCGGCGCGTGGTAGACCGAAAGATCCCCACAGGCCGCCAGCAGCGTTGCCAAGATCGGGACCAGTGCCCAAAGGGTCATGCGCCCCCCGCGGGGGGGCGTTTCTACAATGCGTGGGCCGTTGTGTTCTTGTTTTCTTGTTCTGGTCGGAAATCGTTTCATGTGGTTGATTTTGCTTGAAGCCCTGGGCGCCCTTTTGATCCTGCTGTTCATCATTTGGTGGACGATGTTCTCGGGCCGCAAGCGCGGCGAACTGGATCCGGATCCGGGCACGGAAGAAAGCACGGACAGCAAGGCGCCATCGTCAGCACGCAAGGACTGAGCCGAGCCAGATCGGCGCCTGACACCCCCGACGCCACGCTTCACGGCGGCTCTGCGTTGGAAGACGAGGGTTCTTCCTGGCTGGCATCTGGCGCGGTACCCTGCCCCGCGCTGGGCTTGCCTTCGTCCCTGCCCCGCTCGACTTTCTCCACCTGCGGGTTGACCCAGCTTCCAGTGACGTGGTACTCCTGGGTGGCCGCCGCGATGGCAGGCCGGCGCAGAATAGCCTGTGCGAGAAAGGTGGTCAGGCCCACGGCAGGATTGATCCAGGCCGCGATCAGGGAAGCGGTGCCGGCATTGATCTCCGGCACGATGACCACCCGCAGATCCTGCGTTTCCTGATTCAGGTCAGCCTGACCGCTCATCAGCACGGCGGCCGTCACGCCCTTCATTTGCAGGTTGTTGGTGCGCGCCACGCCGTCGACCAGTTGCACATTGCCGCGCACGAAATCGAAGGCGAACCCCTCGGAGAAAAAATCCCGGAAATCAAACAAGAGGCGACGAGGCAAGGACTGCAGGCTCAGAATCCCCAGCAGGCGCGCCGCGCCCGGCTCGACCTTGAGGAACTGCCCTTGCTCGATGCGGATCCGGAGCGTGCCGTCCAGCACGGCGATCGCGGGCCGCCAAGGCAGGCCATCCCAGCCGAGCTGGCCTCGCAAGGTCCCGGCGCCCCCCTCGATCAGACCCGGTTTGCCCAGACGCGCGAGCAGGCGTCCGCCGTCCTTGACCTCGAGCTGGAAATCCACCGTGCTGCGCCGGACCACGGGGGACACGGCACCTGGTGTCGAAGGCTCCGTGGACGCGGACGGCATCGCCGGCCACTGCCCTTGCGCGGTGAAGTCCGCCTCGGGCATCACGACACGCATGCGCTTGAGCTGCCAGACCCAGGCGCCGCCGGCCAAGGCAGACCCAGAGGTGGCGGCGGGTGCGGGGGCATGGCCGGCCTCCAGTTCCACGCGGCCCAGGCTTTGCTTGCCCAGGCGCAATTGCTCGATCACCACGTCCAGCGCCGGCAGATCAAGGGCGTCGAGCGTCGCGATGTCGCGACTCTCATGGGTTGGACGGGTCGGGTCCAAGGCACGCAAGGGGTCGATCTCGTCCGCCGAGATGTCCAGCACCAGGCGCGAGAGACGGGCATGCAGATGTCCTGCCCCGCCCTCCACGGCGGGCGCATTCGCAGTCGACGCGATACGCAAAGGCATCCGGTAGCTCAGGTCCCCGCTGATTTCCTGGGCACTCAGTTGCGCGCGCCAGGAGCCACCTTCGCGGGTGGCATCCGCTTCCAGCGCATGCAGGCTCTGCTTGCCCATTTGCACGCGATCACCAAGCACGCGCAGCTGCGTGGGCAGGTAGTCCAGCCAGGTCTCGGTCTCGGGTCCAGACCGCCCCCCATCCACTGCGCCCGCACGACCGACCAATGACTGGGCCGGGCGGCTGCGTTTGTCCGTGCCCGGGTCGACCGCGTCCAGCCAGGCATTCACATCGAACGTGCCCAGTCTCAGCAAGGCGTGCACGCCTGCGTCTGGCAGCGCCGGAGCCACGCGCGGCGCTTGGGCCCAATCCTGCGCCGCCAGATCCAGCAGCCACTGGCCGCGTAGCACCCGGGGCCGTTCGCCGCCGGCTTCGTGCACGCGTTCGTAGCGCAGCTGCAAAAGGCGCCCAACCTCCAGGCTGATCAGGTCGTGCCAGCCCTGTTGGGCTGCGGGCGCAGTCACCGACGGCAGGGTGAGGCTGGCCTCCCGCTCGTCACGCGGGGCTGCCCGCTCCAGGCGCAGGCGCAGGGGCAGACTTTGGTCGGCCGGCTTGCGCAGGGGTGCCGGCAAGCTGAGGGTCAAGCCCCGCAGATCGGTGCGCAAGGAAAATTCGGGAGCGCCTTCGTTCAGACCGAACTCGGCTTCATAGCGTGCGCCGCCTTCCATCTGGCGCGCGAGCGCGGCCAATCGACGCAAGACCTCGCTGGCGTCTTCCTCCTGGCCAGCCTGTCGCAGACCCTGGGCCGTGAACTGGCCCTGCACGCGCAAGCGTGACTGGGATGTCGACGACGGCGTGGGCACAGGCATCGGCAGCAAAGCGGGCTTGAACGTGGACTGCAGGGTCAGCGCGCCCGGCACAGGCATGGTGCCGCCCTCGGCCTGCACTTCACCGCCGAACAGCCGGGCTTGCACCGCGCTCAAGGCGAAACCGCGCTCACTGAAGTGCACGATGCCACGCACCTGCGTCAAGGCGGGCATGCCTGCCACAGGTCGCAGCGTGTTGCCCGCCAGCAGCAACTGGCCCTGGACTGTGCTGGCCTTGAGGTCGGCCAGCGGCAGATCCAGCTTCAGCCGCGCGGCGGCGTCTCCGGTCGCCCGTGCATGGGCCAGCACGTTCGTTCGCAAGGCATCCAGGGGGGACGCGGCCACCATGCGCTGCAGCATGTCGTCCAGCGCGCCCGTGAAATTCAGATCGGTCTGCACGCGCAGGCCCGGACCCAGTTCAGGAATCTGAATTTGGCTTTGCGCGAGCTGCACCCGTGTGGTGCCCGCGAGCGCGGCGCTGAAGTTGCGCAACTGCAGGCTGGCGCGATCCATCACAAACTCACCGCGCACGTCCTTCAGGACCGGCCAGGGCAGTTGGTCCGTGGACTGCAGCGAGGGCGGCACATAGACGAAGGTCGTGTCCTGAACCTGGGCCGTGACACGGAACTCCCCGGCGCCTTGGCGGAAAGGGAATTGGTCCAGCTCACCCCGCAGCCGCACGCGCACCTGGCTGGCTCGGCCTTGGGGCAATGCATCGTGCACGTAGTTGCGGGCACTTACGGGCAAGGACAAGGGCAGGTAACGATGCACCTGCGCCAGGTCCACGCGGCTGAAGTTGCCCTGAAGATCAAGCAGACCCAGGCGGCGCCCGGTCGTCTGAGTGGACGATGCGTGCTGGGCCTCCTGCGGTGGCGCCTTCCATTCGCCCTGGAACTCACCTTGCAGATCGGCGTTGGCGATCCGGGCGTTGTTGATCTGCACGCTGTCGAGCTGGCCCGCCTTCAGGCGCCAGCGCAGATCGGCGCTGAAGGGGTCCAGTGCGAAGCGTGGAACCTCGAACAAGCCCGGCAGTTCCAGATGGCCTTGACGGAACTGCAGCTTGGCGCTACCGCCTTCCTGGTTCAGGTCGAAATCAACGCTGAGTCCCGCCACCCCAGGCGTGACCCGGCCCGAGGCGCGCGCACCCGTGGTCGCGTGAGCATTGGCATCCCCCGCTCTCATGTCTGGCCCGGACCTGGGTTCCGAGGACATTCCCATCTGCGCCGCCAACTCCAGGCCCACAACCCGGCCCACGGCCTCGTAGCGCTCGGGCATCGCACCCGACATACCCTGCCAGTTAGCCTGCAGACGTTCGATGCGTCCGTGGGGTGCATAGGCATGCAAGGCCTGGTGCGCTTGCGCTGACAACGGCAGGTAACGGGCGAGATCGGCCAACACGGCGAGATCGATGTCCTGCAGGCGCAACGCACCGAGGGTCTGGCCAGGGCGGTATTCGGCCAGACTGACGCGGGCGTCACCACCGGGCCAGACCAGGCCGTCGCCGGTATCGAAGCGCAAGCCTTCGGTATAGACCTCGTAAGCACCGTCTTGCAGACTACCCCCCAGGCTGCTGCCCCAACGGGCGCCGATGCGGCCAGCAAGACGATTGAGCTCGAGCGCGGGCAGATCGGTCCCGAGCCGAAGCTGCAACTGCCGCAGAGCCAGGTCCACCGTCAAGGTATTGACGCGCCCCTCTTCCACGTCGACCCAGGCGCGCAAGGCGCCACTGCCGCCCGCGGCCTGAATGTGGGCCAATTGGGCTGGCCAATCCACGCGTTGCTTCAAAGCATCCAGGTCTACGCGTTCCAGCTCGGCGTACAGCTGGCCATCCCAGCGCTGCCAGTCCCCGGCGCGGGCGAAGAACAAGGGTTCGCGAAAACGCCCACGAAGGCTGAGACGCCCGCCCAGCTCGGCCGGCGCCTCGGCGTCCAAGCGCCATTCGTGGGTACGCGCGCCGTTGCGCAGGCGGAATTCCAAGCCGCGCAGATCCACCGGGCTGACGTCGCGGGTCTCGTCGATCCAGTAGACACGCCCCCCGGTGATTCGCCATTCGGACTGGGACAGCACCCAGTCCGCCAGGCGGCCCTCGCCACTGGAGGTTTGCGGCACTTCGATGCCCGCGATGAAAAGTCGCCCGTCCGCCGTGCGACGCACCGTCAAATCGGGCTGTTCGATCACCAACTGGTCAAAACCCAGGCGCAGCAGGGCCGACAGCGACAGCTTCACGCGCACGCGGGGCAGGTACAAGGCCGGGTCGGCCGTGGTGTAGCTGATGGCCCCGCCCTCGCTCACGCCTGCGGGCTCGGGGGCTTGCACCCGCTCGTACAGCATCACCTCCTGCAGCTCGAAGGAGGGCAGCAAACGACCATCGGTTTCGGCGCGTATGGCGCCGATGCGCAGGGGTCGCCCCAGCATCTGGGTGGCCTGCAATTCCAGCACCGGACGCAGGCTGTCGATTCGGGGCACAATGAAGAAATTCAGCCCCGCCCAGACGGCGCAACCCAGCAATACAGCCAGCAAGACCAGCCACCAGACCACGCGCGTCAACCAGACCAGCGCCCGCAGCGAGAGGGTTGGACGCAGATTCAGATGATGCGGCGGGGCATTCACATTCATTGGCAGATCGAAATTTCCCGAGAATTATGACCCGCAACGTGGCCACGCCCTGCCAACCGGACGATGCATGTGGCGTTTCAACGCACGATGACGCTGGCTCCCGGGCCGACCATTCCCGCTACGTTCAGCGCGTGCGCCGCCGCTACGCCGACCTGCTGAGCCTGCTGCCTATCTCGCCGGCCACGCCCGGCGCCAGTGCAGTCGCCCCCGACTTCGCGACCTTGCTGCAGGCCTACGAAAAACTGCGCGAACCCGCGTTGGGCGGACACGACGCGGGCGCGGCCCTGCGTATCCTGCGTCAACTGGTGCTGGAGCGTCTGGCCGTGCTGGACGTGGAGCACCAGGCCCCGTTGCAGACCATCTGCCAGGGCATGACCACGCTGGCCGAGTTCGCGCTCGAGACGGCCTGCGCCGAGGCCCAGGCCATGCTCGACGCAACGCATGGTCCGGCCCGCAAGGCCGACGGCTCGCCCTGCAAGTTCTGGGTCCTGGGCATGGGCAAGCTGGGCGCGCGCGAGCTCAACGTTTCCAGCGACATCGACCTGATCTACGTCTATGAGGAAGACGGTGAAACCGCAGGGGATGCCCAGGGCAAGCACCGGATCTCCAACCACGAATACTTCGCCAAGGCCGTGCGTGCCATCGGCGGCTTGCTGGCGGACGTGACGGAACATGGTTTTGTGTTCCGGGTCGACCTGGCGCTGCGCCCCAATGGCAACTCCGGCCCCATGGCCTGCTCCCTGGATGCGCTGGAGACCTACTTCCACGCCCAGGGCCGCGAGTGGGAACGCCTGGCCTGGCTCAAGAGCCGTGTGGTCGCGCCACGCGCGCGCATCGAGGACGGTTCAGGCAAGCGGGATGATTCCGTCATGGCGCTGCGCGCCCTGGTGACGCCCTTCGTGTTCCGGCGTTACCTGGACTACAACGTCTTCGAGGCTTTGCGCGTGCTGCACCGGCAGATCCGCGAGCACGCCAACAAGCGCAGCGCGGGCCGGCCCGAGCGCAGCAACGACGTGAAGCTCTCACGCGGCGGCATCCGCGAGATCGAATTCATCGTGCAGCTGCTGCAGGTCGTGCGTGGCGGACAGTTCCCCGAATTGCGCACGCGCCCCACGCTGACTGCACTGCAGCGCCTGGTGACGGCCGGCCTGATGCCGGCGGCCACAGCCGGCGCGCTGGCAGAAGCCTACGTCTTCCTGCGCAAGGTCGAGCACCGCATCCAGTATCTGGACGACCAGCAGACCCATGTGCTGCCCACCCAGGACACCGATCTGGCGTGGATGGCGCGCAGCCTTGGATTCCGCGGCAGCCGGGGCGCAGACTCTCACATCTGTGACTTCCTGAGCCAGCTGGACGCGCACCGCGAGGCCGTGGCCCAGGAATTTGACACCTTGCTGGGCAACACCGCGCCCTCGCCGGACAAGGATTGCCGACGCTGCAGCCGCCAGGCTGATGGTGCATCCAGCTTCGAGGGCTTGCGCGCCCATCTGCCCACCGATTTGCACGAACGTTACGACCTCTGGCGCACGCAGCCACGGGTGCAGGCCCTGAGCGAGACCGCCCAGTCACGTCTGCTGCGTCTGCTGGAGCGCAGCGCGCGCATGCTCAAACTGGCGCCGCAAACTGCGCCCAAACCCGAACCAACGGCCACGCTGGCCTACACCCGGCTGCTGGACTGGCTGGAGCCGCTGCTGCGCCGGGAAAGCTACCTCGCCCTGCTGCTGGAGCGCCCCGCCGTGCACGAGCGGCTGCTGCGTCTGTTGGGCGCGGCGCGCTGGCCGGCGCGCTACCTGCTCCTGCACCCGGGCGTGATCGACGAACTGGCTGGGCGCGACCTGCTGGCCGCGCGCTTCGACTCCGCCGCGTTCGAGCACGAACTGGAAACCCGCCGCAAGGCGCTACGCGCCACGGGCGACGGAGACGAAGAAGCGCTGCTCAACCTGCTGCGCCGCGCCCACCATGCCGAGGTCTTCCGCACCCTGGCACGGGACGTGGAAGGACGACTGAGCGTCGAGCAGGTGGCCGACGACCTGAGCGCGCTGGCGGATGCCGTGCTACGCGTCAGCACCCGCTGGTGCTGGGACGCGCTGCGCAAGAAACACCGCACCGAACCCGGCGACGGGCCGCAGATCGGCATCATCGGCTACGGCAAGCTGGGCGGCAAGGAGCTGGGTTATGGCAGCGACCTGGACATCGTCTTCGTCTACGAAGATGCGCACGAAGACGCGCCCGAGGTCTACGCTCTGCTGGTGCGCAAGTTGGTCAACTGGCTGACCGTGAAGACCGGCGAGGGCGACCTCTATGAAATCGACACCGCACTGCGGCCCAACGGCAACTCGGGCCTGCTGATCACCACCTTCGACGCCTACGCCAACTACCAGCAGCAACGCGGCAGCAACACCGCCTGGACCTGGGAACACCAGGCCATGACCCGTGCCCGCTTCGTGCTGGGCAACGATGCGTTGCGCCAGCGTTTCGACGCGGTGCGCGAAACCGTGATTTGCGCGCCACGCGACCCCATGGCCTTGCGCCAGGAGATCCTGGGCATGCGCGAGCGGGTGCGGCAGGCGCATCCGACCCCCAAAGACCTGTTCGATGTGAAGCAGGGCACGGGCGGCATGATGGACGTGGAGTTTGCCGTGCAGTACCTGGTGCTCTCCCGGGCCGCGCAGCATCCCGAACTGCGCCGCAACAGCGGCAATATCGCCTTGCTACACGCCGCCGAGGAAGCGGGGCTGCTGCCTGCGCCCGTGGGCACGGCGGCCGCTGACGCCTACCGCGAACTGCGCCGCATCCAGCACCAGGCCCGACTGGACGAGACACCGCCGCAGTTGCCGCTGGAGCAAGCGTCCCAGCAGCGCGCGGCGGTGCTGGCGCTGTGGGCGGCGGTGTTCGAGACCCATCTGCGGCCTGCCACCTGAGCACCAGCACCCGCCCCTATCCAGGCCCATGGCAGCCCCGATTGCCGTTCAGCTGCGGATTTTTTTCAACAGGGCCGTGCTTGAATAACCGTCCACGAAGGGCAGGGCCAAGGCCCGCCCTCCCCAAGACGCAAGCAGCGCGGTTTCGGGCAGCGTGTGCATCTCATAGTCGCCCCCCTTGGCCAGGATATCGGGCCGCACCTCGGCAATCAGGGACTGAGGGGTGTCCTCGTCGAACCAGGTGACCAGATCAACCGCGCCCAGAGCGGCCATCAGAACGGCACGGTCCTGCTCATTGTTGAGCGGGCGTTGCGGCCCCTTGCCCAAGCGCCGCGCCGACGCGTCCGTGTTCAAGGCCACCAGCAGGCTGGCGCCCAGCGCCCGCGCCTGCCCCAGATAGATGACATGGCCTGGGTGCATCAGGTCAAACACCCCGTTGGTGAACACCAGCGGGCGGGGCAGCCTGGCCAAGCGTGCGGACAGTTCGGCGCGTGGACAGAGCTTGTCAAGAAAGGCGGGGTTGGCCGCAGATGGAGCGGGGGGAATTGGCATGGTGGACAGGTCCTCGCGACTCGAAGCGCGGGACCCGATCCTAGTGCCTGGGAAGCTCGCAACAGAAAAACCCGGGGTTGGCTAGGTCGCAAACTGGCATATCCCATGCATGGTTTACCCTGGCGATCTGACGCCCTTACGACCCCGACGATGCGGTGTAGACCGCCGAAACCGGCGCACAACCAGCGGGGGCCGATGGCAATTTCCAGCTTTGTCGCCACCCTATAAGCCTGCATAATCGACCCTCTATGGCAACCGGCAAACTCGTCCCCATCAGCATCGACTCCATACGCATCGGGCATCCCCTGGCATTCCCCTTGATGGATTCCGAAGGCACGGTGATCGCCAACAAGGGATACTCGATTCCTGACCGCGCCACGATCCTCCGGCTGGTGGGCCGTGGACTGTCCCTTTGCATCGACCAGGCGGACGCCGAGGCGCACAACCGCGCTTACCGCGCCATGCTCAACGACATGGTGCAGCGCGACCGTTCCATCGGTCGCATCGCCGATGCCCATGTCACCGACGCCAGCGCCGCCCTGGTCCGCGACGAGGATGATGTGCCCATCGGGCCACCCGACTGGCTGGACTATCAGTCCGAAGCCAACACCATCCTGCGCGATGGCGATGGCCCGACTTTTTTGGGTCGTCTGAACCACCTGCACAAGCGCTTGCGCCAACATGCCATCCGCAACCCGGACGCAGCCTTGCTCGCGCTATTCCATCTGTCGACCAACGAAGTACGCATGTACAGCGCCACCCACGCCATGCTGGTGAGCGTGATGTGCGGTTTGGCCGCGCGTGATGTGCTGGGGTGGCCAGAAGCCGATGAGATGACGGTGAGCTTGGCGGCGCTCTCCATGAACGTGGGCATGACGGACCTGCAGGACAAACTGACCCAGCAGCAGGGCCCGCTCACACCCGAGCAACGCCTGCTGGTCAACAACCATCCCCTGCGCTCCGTGGAATTGCTGATGAAGGCCGGCGTGCGCGACAAGACTTGGCTGGAGGCGGTGCGCAACCACCACGCGGCTGCTTCGGGCAACCTGACCGACCGCAACAGCATGGGTGACCGCATGGCCCGGTTGATCCAGCGCGCCGACTCCTTCGGCGCGCGTCGCTCGCCACGCGCCACGCGCACGCCGTCTTCGGCGGCGATGGCCATGAAGGCCACCTACTTCGACGAGAACCAGCAGGTCGACCAGGCCGGCGCAGCGCTGATCAAGGCTGTCGGCATCCACTCACCTGGTTCTTTCGTCAAGCTGGTGACCGATGAAATCGCCATCGTGGTCAAGCGCGGCGCCAACACCACCACGCCCAAGGTCGCCGTGCTGACCAACCGCGATGGTGTTGCGATCGTGGACCCGGTGCTGCGTGACACCGCGATGAGCGACTACCGCATCGCCGCTGGCATCGAGTCGCGCGAGGTGAAAGTAAAAATCAACCTGCAACGCATCCTGTCCATGACGGTCTGAACCCGGGTCTAGCCGCGCTGCAAGCCGCGAAAACCGGTAGCAAAAGAAAATGCCGCCGACCGTTGGAGGTCGGCGGCATTTTCTTTGGAGACCATCGCGCTTGAAAGCGGATTTCAGCGTGGCACGGTGTCCGCGAAGCTGGGTCGTTGCATAAGCTTGTCATGCAACTGCACCAGGTTGGCATATTGCGCACGCCAAGGTATCTGCGGAAAGCGCAAATCCATGTAACTCAGGGCGCATCCCACGGCCACGTCGGCCAGACCGAACTGGGCACCCGCACAGTAGGGCTGCTGGCCCAGACCTTTGCTCATGGCGGCCAAAGCAGCACTGATCTTGCCCAGTTGCCGGTCTATCCAAGCCTGACTGCGCTCGGCTTCGGACCGGTGCGGCCACGTGGCTTCCATGCGCGCCAGCAGGCCCGCGTCCATCACACCGTCGGCCAGCGCTTCCCAGGTGCGGACTTCGGCACGCGCGCGCCCGGCAGGGGGTATCAGCCGCCCCACGGGCGAGAGGGTGTCCACGTATTCAACGATCACGCGGGAATCGAACAGCGCCTCGCCGCCATCTAGGATCAGGCAAGGCACCTTGCCCAGCGGGTTGGATTCAGGGGCACGCGCCTCGGCCGACCACACATCGTCCAGCACAAAGTCATAGTCCAGCTTTTTCTCGGCCATCACGACGCGCACTTTGCGCACATAAGGGCTGGTGTAGGACCCAATCAGTTTCAAGCTCATGCGACCGATTCTAGCGAGGGCCTCATGCCAGGTTGGGCATAAGCCAATTTCAAAACCAGCCCCCTCGATCGACGGCTTGGGGGCCCACGGCGCCTGCGACCGGTCGCCCTCTACAATTCCACCCATGACGTTTTCCTCGATTTCGGCCCTTTCCCCGCTGGACGGACGCTATGCGTCCCGCCTGGCGCCCTTGCGTCCCTTGATGAGCGAACAGGGCTACATGCACCGCCGGGTGCAAGTGGAAGTGGCCTGGTTCATCGCCTTGAGCGATGCGGGCCTGAAAGAGTTTCCGCCCCTGTCCCCCGGTGCACGCACTTACTTGCTGAATCTGGTGAAGAACTTCTCCGAGACGGACGGCGAGGCCATCAAGGAAATCGAGAAAACCACCAACCACGACGTGAAGGCGGTCGAGTACTGGATCAAGTCCCGCTTCGAAGCCCGCCCCGAGCTGCAAAAAGCCAGCGAGTTCGTGCATTTCGCCTGCACCAGCGAGGACATCAACAACACCAGCCACGCCTTGCAACTGCGCAGTGCGCGCGACACGGTGCTGCTGCCGGCGCTGGACAAGCTGCTGCTCAAGCTGCGCGACATGGCCCATGCCTACGCGGACGTGCCCATGCTCAGCCGCACCCATGGCCAAAGCGCCAGCCCGACCACGGTGGGCAAGGAACTGGCCAACGTAGTCGTGCGCCTGCAAGGCGCCTGCGACCGCATCGCGTCGGTCAAGATCCTGGGCAAGATGAATGGCGCGGTCGGCAACTACAACGCGCACCTCGCAGCCTGGCCAGAGTTCGATTGGGAAGCCTTCGCGAAAAAAGTCGTCGAAACACCCGAACCCCTGGGCCTGGGCCTGAAATTCCAACCCTACAGCATCCAGATCGAGCCGCACGACTACATGGCCGAGTTGTTCGACGCCATTGCGCGGGCCAACACCATCCTCGTCGATTTTTCGCGTGACGTCTGGGGTTATGTGTCCCTGGGCTATTTCAAGCAGCGCCTGAAGGCTGGCGAGGTCGGCTCCTCAACCATGCCGCACAAGGTCAACCCCATTGACTTCGAGAACGCCGAAGGCAATCTGGGTCTGGCCAACGCCCTGCTGCGGCACCTGAGCGAGAAGCTGCCCGTCAGCCGCTGGCAACGTGACCTGACCGACAGCACGGTGCTGCGCAACATGGGGGTGGCCATCGGCTATGCCGTTTTGGCCTACCACTCGCTGGCCGTTGGCTTGGGCAAACTTGAACTGAACCGTGAGCGCCTCGCCGCCGACCTGGATGCCGCCTGGGAAGTGCTGGCCGAGCCCATCCAGACTGTGATGCGGCGCTACGGCGTGCAAGGCGCCTACGAAAAGCTCAAGGCCGCCACGCGGGGGCAATCCGTCACTGCGGCTGATCTGCACGCGCTGATCCAGAGCCTGGACATTCCCGATGCCGACAAGCAACGCCTGCTGGCGCTGACGCCGGGGGCGTATACCGGCAAGGCTGCGGAGTTGGCCAAGCGGGCCTAGCCCTTTCCCGCGGAGCCCCCTGCGGGGCGACGTGCCATCCCCCGACCATCCCTCGGCGACGGGGTGATGCGCTGAGCATCCCCGCAGGCATCGCGCCTTGCGCGAGCGCCCCGCACAACGTTCACACACCTCGACCCATGGCGCTGAAATCCACCATCTACAAGGTCAATCTGCAGATCGCCGACATCGATCATGGGTACTACGCGGACCATGCATTGACGCTGGCGCGGCACCCCAGCGAGACCGATGAACGCATGATGGCGCGCTTGGTCGCGCTGGCCTTGCAGGCCCACCGTCTGCAGACCGATTGCCAGGGCGATGGCACTCTTGCGTTTGGCGCGGGTTTGTCAGACCCCGACGAGCCAGACGTCTGGCTGCGTGACTACACCGGGCGGACCCGCCTTTGGATGGAAGTTGGCCAGCCCGAGGACAAACCGATCGCCAAAGCCTGCAGTCGGGCCGACGCCGTATTACTCTACGCCTACAGCCATGCGGCCGAGGTCTGGTGGCGCGGCATCGAGAACAAGCTCACGCGCCTGGACAAGCTGCAGGTCTGGCGCATCCCGACCGAAACCGCGCAGGCCTTGGCGACCTTGGCCGAACGCAGCATGCAGCTGCAGGCCACGCTGCAGGAAGGTCTGCTGATGCTGGGCAATGCCTCTCGGCAGGTGGACGTGGAGCCTGTGCGCTGGAAATAGGCCTGGATGCGCGGGCTTGCCCGGCGCGCCTGTCATCAGGCTTGTGAGGCTGTGTCAGCATCGTCGAACAGACGGGCCTGGACTTGCTCGCCACGCGCGCGTTCCGCGTAACGGTTGAAGCGCCAGGCTTCGCCCAATTGCGTGATGCGTCGCCAGGTTTCGCGCTTCTCCGCGGGCCGCATCTGCGTCCAGTGCTGCACTTCGTCGAAGCTGCGGCCGCATCCCTTGCAGACGGAATCGCCCTGGCTGGTGGAACAGATGGCGATGCACGGCGTGTCCGGCGTGCTTTCATACCAGGCCAGCCAGGCTTGCATGGCAGGCCCGGGCATGCTGAATTCATCGGCCTCCTGTTCGCGAAAAAACACCATGAGCGCGTACACCTCGGCCAGCGCGCGCAGCGGCGGGGGCAGCGTCACCCCGTCAGGCGAGGGGTCGCGTTCGCGCCAGTAATTGATGGCCGCTTCGATGTCGGTGACGTGGATGCCAGCCATGGAATGAAAGAAGCCTGAATGAGGAAAATGAAGCGAAACGGGTGCCTAAAAGGGCGCGGTTTTCGATCATAACGGCCCGCTTGTGAGGCCGCGTTAATCCATGGTCTAATGCGCCCCACGAAGGGGAGTAGCTCCCATCAGCCTCGGCACAGGGAGGCGCCCCAAAATGGCGTCGTCGTGGTTGATATCAACAAGTCGTCAATACGAAGCATGACTTCCGGCTTGTTGGGCACATTCTTCACCACTCCATGCCGAGCAAGACCTTCGATTGGAACCTGTGTCAGGTTTCGTCGAAGTGCGCGCGTTTTCTGCGCATTCCCATCCATCGGAATGCGAGAGCCCTCCCTCCGTCGACAGATCTGGCCAGGTTGTAGATCGAAATACAACTCGGAGTTCTCCATGGATTTTCTGTCATCACCGGCGTTCTGGGTCGCGCTCGGCCAGATCATCATCATCGACATCCTGCTCGGCGGCGACAACGCCGTCGTGATTGCGCTGGCCTGCCGTCGACTTCCGCCCGCTCAACGGACCAAGGGCATCATCTGGGGCACCGCCGGCGCCATCATCTTGCGCGTCATCCTGATCGCCTTCGCGATGACCTTGCTGAATTTGCCGTTCCTCAAGGTGGTCGGCGCTCTGTTGTTGGTCTGGATCGGCGTGAAACTGCTGGCGCCGGACGAGGAAGGCCATGGTGACGTGGCGGCCAGCGACAAATTGTTCGCAGCCATCAAGACCATCGTCGTCGCCGATCTGGTGATGAGCGTGGACAACGTGATCGCCATCGCGGGCGCCGCGCAGAACGCGGGTGAGCACTCGCTGCTGCTGGTGATCCTGGGCCTGCTGATCTCCATCCCGATCATCGTGTGGGGCAGCCAACTCGTGATCAAGCTGATGGAGCGCTTCCCCGCCATCATCACGGCAGGCGGCATGCTGCTGGGCTGGATCGCGGGTGGCATGCTCGTGACCGACCCGGTCCTGGCCAACCCCGACAAGTGGCAATGGATGCTCAAGCTGCCGCAGTCCGATGTACTGAAGTATGGTGCGAGCGTCGCAGGCGCGCTGCTGGTGCTGGTGATCGGCAAGTACGTTTCCGCACGTCGCGACGCCGCAGCTGAAGCCGGCGCCGGCAAGCCAAGCAGCCATACCGCTTGACCTCACTGAGGGCATGCCCCGCGAGGCATGCCCCAGTGAGTTTTCATTCAGCCTTTCGTCAACACCAGGAGCACATCATGGACACCATCATTGCGTACGTGGACGATGCTGAATACGCGCTGCAGCAGTTGGCCCCAGTGCTCAACGATGCATCGGGCGCCAGCCGCCAGCCGGTTCAATGGATCGTGGTGGCCTGTCCCCCGCGCATGTCGCGGCACATTAACAAATGGGTCAACCACACGGCGCGGGAAAATTGGCGCAATAAATGGGCGGACAAGCTGTTCAAGCTGATCACGCCCAGGCTGCAGGTCCGCGGCGGCAAGCTCATCACCCTGCTGTCGACCGGGCCCTTGCCAGAAATGACGCAAGAGCTTCAAGCAAAGCACGGAGCGGCGCGCGTCTTGGACGTGCGCCGCCCCAAGTTCGACCAGGCTCCGCAAGCCATCACCGGCCCGTCACCCGGGACGGATGTCCGCAGGGCAACCCCGGGCGCTCTGGGTGGCATGGCCGCTTTTCTGCTTCTGGCGAGCGAATGAGGCCAGGGCGGGAGAGAAGTCCGCCCAGCGTCAGATGGGCGCAAACCGCTACCTCGGGTCCTCTTTAGCTCACCGTTCCCGCATCTGTTCGCGCAGCAGCGCATCCACCTGCTTGCTGCGCGCATCGACGATGGAAGCCTCGATGTGATCGTTACCGGCCGCACCCCTGCGGATAAGGTCCTGCGCCGCGGCGTAGCGGTCGCGGGCGGCGGCATAGTCCAGGCGCGCGGCATAGGCTTCCGCTTCGGCGCGCACGGCGCGCAAGGTCTGACCTTGCGCCGCGCAAGCATCCGACAGCAGTTGCCAGGCCTGCGCATCGCGCGGGCGCTCGGCCAGCCAGATTTGCAGTGCCTGGGCGGCACGCGCCGCACCTTCCTTGCCTGAGAGCGTCAAAGCGCGCGCGCGCAGCAACTGCTGTGCGCGCGGCATTTTTGCCAGATCGCCGATTGGAGCGGCGGACCGGGACGCTGGCGGCTCCAGCAGGGCCAAGGCACGCGACCCGTCGCCTGCGGACAAGGCCAACTCAGCGCCCAGCAGACGAAGCTGGTAGGCCGCCTGGGGGTGCGCAGTCACCAAGGCTTGCAGACGTTCCCATAGTTTTTGCGCTGCCGCAGGGTCGCGCAGTTCACCCGCCGCCCAGGCGCCAGCGTACATCAGGCCGGCTTGCCGCGCGGACAGCTGCGATGCGGCCAGACTCCCGATCTCTTGTGCCTGCGCCAGAGCGGCACGCAGACTGTCCACGGACGCATCGGCCAGCACGCGCGCGCGCGCCGCAAGCATCGCATGCGCCATCGCGCTGTCACCATCCCCGACCGGAGCCGTCGTGGCTTGCAGTTGCTGGCGGGCCTGCATGTCGGCGATCCGCTCGGTGGTGAGGGGGTGGCTACGCAAATAAGGAAAGGCGCCCGTGTCGTTGTGACGATTGGCCTGCAGCAGCTTTTCAAACATGCTGGCGAAGCCCTGACCGTTGAAACCTGCCTGGGTCATCACGCCATAGCCCACGCGGTCCGCTTCACGTTCCATGTCTCGCGAGAAGTTCAGCTGTCCTTGCACGGCGGCGGCCTGGCCACCGACGATCAAGGCGCCGGCCGCATCCGGACTGGAGGACGCGGCCAGGATGCCCAAGATCATCGCGGCGATCATCCAGGGCGCTTGCTGCCCCTGGCGACTGACCATGCGCGCGATGTGACGCTGCGTGATGTGGCTGAGTTCGTGCGCGAGCACCGAGGCCAGCTCGTCCGCGTCATCGACCGATGCGATCAGCCCCAGATGCACGCCCATGTAGCCGCCGGGCAGGGCAAAGGCATTGACGCTGCGATCTCGTCCCAGCAGGACCGCCCAGGCATACTGCTCGTCCATCTCGGGCCTGAGCTCCCCGCGCAGGCGCGCGGCGGCCATCAGGCGCAGCCAGATGCCCTCGACATAATCGCCCAGGATCGCATCATCCATATAGGCGGTGCTGCGGTACAGCTCGCGCACGATGCGATCGCCGAGCTGGCGCTCCGCGCCGGTGCTCATTTCCAGCCCGTCGCCCAGCGCAGGCAAGGCATTCGGGTTGCCTTGCGCCATCGCGCCGACGCTGCAGGCCAGCCCCAGGCACATCAGCTTGCGCTTCAAACCGTCCAATCTCATGGCCCGTATGATGCGCGATCCACGTAATGTTTTGATAAAGCCCCTTCCATGAATGGTTTGACGCATTTCGACGCCAGCGGACAGGCGCACATGGTTGACGTGGGCGACAAGCCCACCACCCGGCGCGTGGCCGTGGCCACCGGCCGCATCGACATGCAAGCCGACACACTGGCCTTGATCGAATCGGGCAACGCAAAAAAGGGCGACGTGCTAGGCGTGGCGCGGATCGCCGGCATCATGGCCGCCAAGAAAACCAGCGAGCTGATCCCCCTGTGCCATCCCTTGGCATTGACGCGGGTGGCGGTGGCTTTTGAGGTCTTGCCGGCGAACCCGCTCTCATCCGTGCGCTGCACGGTGACGGCCGAAACCCTGGGCCCCACGGGGGTCGAAATGGAAGCGCTGACCGCGACCCAGATCGCCCTGCTCACCATCTATGACATGTGCAAGGCCGTGGACCGTGGAATGCAGATCCACGATGTGCGCCTGCTGGAAAAGCACGGCGGAAAGTCCGGCAGCTACGTCGCGGCGTGATTCGCGCGGCGACGCGCCAGACTCAGTGGCTGCGGCGCTGAGTGCTTGCATCCACCGGACGAGCCACCAGGTCCTACCCTTCAGTTGTCCGTCAGCTGGGGCGCAACGGTGCCCACCGTCAAACCCGTTTCCCGGCACGCACCAGGCAGGTATTTCGCGTCGACCGTGCCGGGACCGCATTTCCATCCCACGATCTTGCCCTCGTTCACGTCCGGCACCAGCAGCACGGTCTTGTCCTCGACATCGGCGGAAATGTTGTGCACCGTGACCTGGACGGCGCCTTTTTCATCCGTCTGGACCCCGCGGACATACTGGGTCGTCGGCGTTGCCGATTCGCAGCCCCAGCCCCCGCCCGCAGGCAGGCCCGTGCCGCCCTTGGCCTGATAGACCTCGCTCACCGCCGTGCGGCATTGCGAGGCCGCCAGCACGGCCTCCGACATCTTGGCGCGCACCGCGTAGTCTTGGTACCAGGGCAGGGCGATGGCGGCCAGGATGCCAATGATCGCCACGACGATCATCAGTTCGATCAGGGTGAACCCCTTCTGGGCAATGTGTTTCATGAATACTCCTTCTTGAGCAATGGTGAGGGTCGTTATGCCGACAAGCATGGCGCAGCAGATCGCACGGCCATGAACGCGCCGAAGAATACCCCAAGACTTCCCGCCCAGCGGACACATGCTGGCCCAACGGCGCGGATGCTTGATGCGCGTCAAACCCAAAGTTGAATCGTGTGGAATGCGGCGCCAGCCTCAAGCGAGTGTGTTGGGCACGCTTATCTTGCGACAGGTGCAGGCTTTGGCGTGTCCTTGCCCCAATGTGTGCACAACCCGGCCTGCGGCGAACCAAGCCTAAAGATCAAACTCCTGCCCCGCCTGCAGGGCATGCAGTTCATACAGACGGCTGACACCGGCCGTCGTGTTGGGAGGATGGGCTTTCTGCTGGCTATCCTTTTGGAGCCCACCCAGTTCCACCAAAATCTGCACCGTTTCCGTCGGTTTGGTGTGCGTGATGTAGATGGGATAGTCCCTTCCAGGGGCGATCTGCGCCAGCTCCTGCGCCAAAGTGTCAGGCGCGAGATGCTGGCTGATCTCCGCGAGCTTGCTTTCCCTGCGGCTGAAGGCCGTCTCGATCACCAGCATGCGGACCTCATCCAGCTGATTGACGCGCTGCCAGAACGATGGGTTGGGGCCGGTATCACCGCTGAAGACCCAGGTGGCGGCCTTGCCGTCCTTGCGCGCTGTCGGATCGGCACTCGCGGCGTACCCAACCGCAGGCACCGTGTGTTGGGCTGGCAACGCCTCGATGCGCCGGCCGCCGATCTCCACCACGTCCCCGGTTTCGATGGGAACGAAACGCATGAAGGGCGCCTCCTCGCTGGGAATGCGGCTGAAGTCGGGCCAGATGAGGTTGTTGAAGATATGCGCCCGCATGGCTTCGATGGTCTGGGGCAGGGCGTGGACCATGACCGGTTGCCGGCGTCGCGCGCCCATGGCGTCCAGCATCAAGGGCAGGGCGGCAATGTGATCCAGGTGGGCATGAGTGATGAAGACATGGTCGATGCGCAGCATCTCCCCCACGGTCAGATCACCAACACCGGTGCCGGCATCGATCAGGATGTCTGTGTCGATCAGAAAGGAAGTGGTGCGACTACCCCGCGCAATGGCGCCAGAACACCCCAGGACCCGCACCTTCATGTTTGCTCCATCGAGTATCAGCCTGCTTTTGTATCGCCGAAAACGGAAACTTATGGAGAAACCCCCAGCGCAGCTGGCCCATGATCATGCCGCAAGCCAATTGTTCTTGCAACAATTCGCAACATCACGCGAGCATACCCTGAGCAAGCGGGACCGGGTGCCAAAAAACTGCGGTGGAAATGCGCTGGATGAGAGAAAAATCACGACACAGGGCGCGCGCCTTGTGCGTGGACCAGCAGCACGGTGATGTTGTCACGGCCGCCCCGGTCATTGGCCATGTCGACCAGGGCCTGCGCGCGCAGTTCCAGGCTCAGGGGCAGACGCAGCAGTTTCGCGATGTCCGCGTCGCGCAGCATGTCGGACAGGCCATCGGAGCACATCAGGTACAAGTCCTCGGCCTGGACCGCGTGCGTGTGCACTTCCAGCAGGACGGCGGGGTCCACGCCCAGGGCCCGGGTCACGAGGTTGCGATGCACGGAAACAGCGGCCTGGTCCGCAGTGATCAGGCCAGCGTCCAGTTGCTCCTGCAGCAAGGAATGATCCCGGGTGACACGGGTCAATTGACCATCGCGCAGACGGTAACAGCGCGAATCCCCGATATGGCCCAGCACCAGGTCACGGCCATGGAACACGCCCACCACCAACGTGGTGCCCATGCCCGCATATTCGGAATGCTGCCGTGCTGCCTGTAGCACGGCAGCGTTGGCCTGTGCGACGCTGCGCTCCAAAACGCGACGGATGTCGTCCAGCGTGACCGGCGCGCCAGCATCATCGGCGCGGAACCAGCCACCCAGGTTGCGCTGGATGTTGTCGCAGGCCATGCTGCTGGCCACTTCGCCGGCGTTGTAACCGCCCATGCCATCGGCCAGCACAGCCAGACCGGCCGCGTCATCGAGCGCGTAAGCGTCTTCGTTATTGCCGCGCACCCGTCCCTGATCGGTACGCGCGCAAAACTTGTAGCTCAAACTGCTTGCTGCCATGGCTTTTCTTTGCTCCGCCACGCCAGACGCCTACTCATACGTGAAGTGCTGCGGGACTCATTGCGTCACCTTGCAAGGGACGATGCGTCAGACCTTAGCAGAGCCGGGAATGGGCCGCAAGCCAGCTCACTTTTGTGCCGTGCAATTTGCATTTGCACACACCCGGCGATGCTCGGCAAACTGTTCCGGACCTCGGCAATTCGTGGCAAATCCTTCGCAGGACGTCTGGGCGGCATGCCGTGCAATGACAAAATGACGTCAGGCCCGGTTGTCCGCTGAACAACCGGGCCTGATCACTGAATGAACGAGGACGGCAGCCTCATCTCGGTCCAGGAAGCGCCCAGACCACCCTCACTCAGATCAGAGCATGGCCTTGAGCAGCTTGCCCATTTCCGAGGGGTTGCGCGTGACCTTGAAACCGCACTCTTCCATGATGGCCAGCTTGGCATCGGCCGTGTCGGCGCCGCCGGAGATCAGCGCGCCCGCGTGGCCCATGCGCTTGCCGGGAGGCGCTGTGACACCCGCGATGAAGCCGACGATGGGCTTTTTCATATTGGCCTTGCACCAGCGCGCGGCCTCGGCTTCGTCGGGACCACCGATTTCGCCGATCATGATCACGGCGTCGGTGTCCGGATCGTCATTGAAGGCCTTCATCACGTCGATGTGCTTCAGGCCGTTGATCGGGTCACCACCAATGCCCACGGCGCTGGACTGGCCAATGCCGAGTTCGGACAGCTGCGCCACAGCTTCATAGGTCAGCGTGCCGGAACGCGAGACCACACCGACGCGGCCCTTCTTGTGAATGTGGCCGGGCATGATGCCGATCTTGATTTCATCGGGCGTGATCAGGCCGGGGCAGTTCGGGCCCAGCAGCAAGGTCTTCTTGCCGCCCTTGGCCTCTTTTTCCTTCATCTTGTTGCGCACCATCAGCATGTCGCGCACCGGGATGCCCTCCGTGATGCAAATGGCCAGGTCCAGGTCGGCCTCGACGGCTTCCCAGATGGCATCGGCGGCGCCCGCCGGGGGCACGTAGATCACCGACACGGTGGCGCCGGTCTGCTTGGCAGCTTCCTTCACCGAGGCGTAGATCGGGATGTTGAAGATCGACTCACCAGCCTTCTTGGGGTTCACGCCGGCGACGAAGCAGTTTTTGCCGTTGGCGTATTCCTGGCACTTCTCGGTGTGGAACTGACCCGTCTTGCCCGTGATGCCCTGGGTGATGACCTTGGTGTTCTTGTTGATGTAAATCGACATGATGTATTCCTTCGCGTCTGGTCTGGGCTTACTTCACGGCGGCGACGATCTTGGTCGCCGCCTCGGCCATGGTGTCGGCGCTGATGATGGGCAGGCCGCTCTCGGCCAGCATCTTCTTGCCCAGCTCCTCGTTCGTGCCTTTCATGCGCACGACCAGCGGCACCTTCAGGCTCACGGCGCGACTGGCCGTGATGACGCCGGTGGCGATGGTGTCGCACTTCATGATGCCGCCGAAGATGTTGACCAGGATGCCCTCGACCTTGGGATTCTTGAGCATGATCTTGAAGGCTTCGGTCACCTTCTCGGGCGTGGCGCCACCGCCCACATCGAGGAAGTTGGCCGGCTCGCCGCCGAAGAGCTTGATGGTGTCCATGGTCGCCATGGCCAGGCCGGCGCCGTTGACCAGGCAGCCGATGTTGCCGTCCAGGCTGATGTAGGCCAGGTCGAACTTGGAGGCCTCGATTTCCGCCGCGTCTTCCTCGTCCAGGTCACGCAAGGCCACGATTTCGGGGTGGCGGAACAGGGCGTTGGAGTCGAAGTTGAACTTGGCGTCCAGGGCGATGATGTTGCCCTTGCCGTCGCGGTTCAGCGGGTTGATTTCCACCAGGGAGGCGTCCGTGTCCATGTAGCACTTGTAGAGCTTCTGGCAGACGTCGATGAACTGCGCCACGGAGTCTGCGGGCAGGTTGATGCCCTTGGCCAGTTCCTTGCCGTTGGCTTCGGTGAAACCCACGAGCGGATCAACGAAGATCTTGACGATCTTCTCGGGTGTGCTGTGCGCCACTTCCTCGATGTCCATGCCGCCTTCGCTGGAGGCGATGAAGGCCACCTTCTGCGTGCCGCGATCGGTCACGGCGGACAGGTAGTATTCCTTCTGGATGTCGGCGCCTTCCTCGATGTAGAGGCGGCGCACCTTCTGGCCCTCGGGACCGGTCTGGTGGGTCTTGAGCTGCATGCCCAGGATCTGGCCCGCCAGCGTCTTCACGTCCTCAACGGACTTGGCGACCTTGACGCCGCCGCCCTTGCCACGGCCACCGGCGTGGATCTGCGCCTTGACGACCCAGACCGGGCCGCCCAGCTTCTGGGCTGCTTCAACGGCTTCTTGAACGGTGAAGGCCGCAATGCCGCGCGGCACAGGCACACCAAACTGACGCAAGATTTCCTTGCCTTGGTATTCGTGGATCTTCATGAGGGCTCTCTCAGGAAATGGTTTCTATCGGTTGCCGGGAGCGGCAAGCCGTCGAAGCTGCAGATGGGGCAGGCACGGCCAGCGGTACGCGCCGGTTCAGGCGCAGCCGCGAAATGTATCATGTTGCTCTGCACAACGTCGGTGCGCGCCTGACGCCGCCGTCCGTGCCACCTGTCCCCAGCCGCTGCCAGCGACCTGTCGTCCCGCCCCACCATGTCCCGAAAAAAAATCTTCATCGACGGCGAAGCCGGCACCACCGGCTTGCAGATCCGCGAACGCCTGGAGGCCGTGCCACAGGTCGAATTGCTGAGCATCTCGCCGGAGCGCCGCAAGGACCCGGCCGCCAAGCGCGAGATTCTGGCGAAGGCCGACCTGGCCATCCTCTGCCTGCACGATGAGGCTGCCCTGGAAACCGTGGCGCTGGTCGATGCGCTGGAAGCCTCGGGCACGCTGGGCGCGAACCAAGGACCACGCATCATCGACGCCTCGACGGCGCACCGCGTGGCCCCGGGCTGGGTCTACGGTTTTCCCGAACTGACGCGCGACCACGCACGGGCCGTGGCCCAGGCCCGGCGCGTGGCCAACCCTGGCTGCTACCCGACGGGTGGCATCGCGCTGCTGCGCCCGCTCGTCGATGCCGGTCTGCTGCCTACGGACTACCCCGTCGTGCTCTCGGGCTACTCGGGTTACTCGGGCGGTGGACGCAGCATGATCGAAGCCTACGAAGTCACCAAGACCGCGCCGCCTCTGGAGGTGTATGGACTGGGCCTGACGCACAAGCATCTGCCCGAGTTCCAGCGCTACACCGGCCTGACGCGCCGGCCGATCTTCGTGCCGGCCGTGGCGAACTATTACGCGGGCATGATCGACCAGATCGGCCTGCAGTTCGACCTGATGAAGGGCGTGCGCAAGTCTGAACAACTGGAAGAGGTGCTGCGCGCCCACTACGCGGGCAGCGAATGGGTCCGCGTCGTGCCGCCCGTGGCGAGCGGCCGCCTGGAGCCGACCGCGCTCAACAACACGAACCAGATGGAACTCAGCGTCTACGGCAATGACGCGCTGGGCCAGGCCGTGCTGGTGGCGCGCTTTGACAATCTGGGCAAGGGTGCCAGCGGCGCCGCAGTGCAGAACCTCAAGCTGATGCTCGGGCTCTGAAGCGCGAGGTCAGGAGCTTCAGGCTTCAAGCGACTCAGACTTCGCCGTCGGGGTCCAGACCCTTATCGGCCAGCACACGACGTACCACGTCGCCGGAAAACCCGCGTGCCAGCAGGAACCGGGCTTGCCGGGCGCGCTCCTTGGCGTCTGCGGGCGCCGCCTCGAAACGCCGCTGCCAAACCTGCCGCGCGCGCGTTTCCTCGCTGGACTGTAAACCCGCCAGGGTCTGGGTGATCAGTTCGCGGCCCAGTCCCTTGTCCTGCATCTCCTGCCGCAAACGCGCCGCGCCATAGGCGCTGGCGCGGCGGTGTGCCAATGACTCGGCGGCGCGGTGTTCGTCCAGGAAACCCCGCGCTTGCAAATCGTCCAGGGCCTGGGCCAAGGCGCCGGGCACCTCCTCGAAGCGTGCCAGCTTGCGTTCCAGCTCTCGCCGGGTGTGCTCTCGCTGGCTCAGCAAGCGCAGCGCCCGGCCTTTCAAGCTCGGCGAAAGCGCCGGTTTACGGCTGCGCCCCGGGCCGTCGGCTGGAACAGCCTGGTCAGAAGCCTGCATGGGCTCGGTTTCAGGCTTCGGCATCTCCGCCACCGGCGGACACAGCAGGCACACCGGCTTCGCCACGCAGCGGGATGCCCAGCGACTCGCGGACCTTGTTCTCGATTTCCAAGGCCAGTTCCGGGTTCTCGCGCAGGAATTCGCGGGCGTTGTCACGGCCTTGGCCGATTTTTTCGCCGTTGTAGGCATACCAGGCACCGGATTTGTCGATGATGTGGGCGGTCACCCCCATGTCGATCACCTCGCCCTCGCGGCTGACGCCTTCGCCGAACAGGATGTCGAATTCGGCGCTCTTGAAGGGCGGGCTGACCTTGTTCTTCACCACCTTGACCTTGGTCTCGTTGCCGATGGCTTCCTCGCCCTTCTTGATGGTGCCGGTGCGGCGGATGTCCAGACGCACCGAGGCATAGAACTTGAGCGCGTTGCCGCCCGTGGTGGTTTCGGGGCTGCCGAACATCACGCCGATCTTCATGCGGATCTGGTTGATGAAGATGACCGTGGTGTTGGTCTTCTTGATCGTGGCGGTCAGCTTGCGCAGGGCCTGGCTCATCAGACGGGCTTGCAGGCCGGGCAGGCTGTCACCCATTTCGCCTTCAATCTCGGCCTTGGGCGTGAGCGCCGCCACCGAGTCCACGACGATCAGGTCCACCGCGCCGGAACGCACCAGGCTGTCCACGATTTCCAGCGCCTGTTCGCCCGTGTCCGGCTGGCTGATCAGCAAGTCCTGCAGGTTCACGCCCAGCTTCTGCGCGTACTGGGTATCCAGCGCGTGCTCGGCATCAACGAAGGCGCAGGTGCCGTCCATCTTCTGCATCTCGGCGATGACCTGCAGCGTCAACGTGGTCTTGCCCGAGGATTCCGGGCCGTAAATCTCGATCACGCGGCCACGCGGCAAACCGCCGACGCCCAACGCGATGTCCAGCCCCAGGCTGCCGGTGGAGACGACCTGGATGTCCTCGATCTTTTCGCCCTCGCCCAGGCGCATGATGGTGCCCTTGCCGAACTGCTTCTCGATCTGGGCCAGGGCAGCCTGCAGGGCTTTGGCTTTTTCACTGTTGGCGTTCTTGACGGCGGTGTCCATGGTGTTTCCTTGGTCGGGTTGAAGAGGGCGCCTGATATTTCACACAGGCTGGATGCTTGAACAGCACTTTAGCAGCGACATACTTCTCCGTAAAGCCGATTTTTAGTCATTTTGGCTTACTATTTCGGCGTGCTGGACACTACACCCCGTACACCCCATCCGCCGCCGCCGGTTCCCATCGACGATGGGTGGCGTCAGACCCATCTGGGCCGCCTGCTGGGCCATGCCATGCGCCGTTTCGACACCCGGGTGCAGGCGCTCTTGGCGCATGACGCCGAGGTCCCCCTGGCCCTGTCCCATCTGGCGGCGCGCGGGCAAATCAGCGCCGCGCACATTCACATCACCCGGCACCTGGCCGTGACGGGCTCCCGGCTGCAGGATCTGGCCGACGCCGCCGGCATGAGCAAGCAGGCCATGGGCAAGCTCGTGGACCAATGCGTGGCTTGGGGCCTGGTGACCCGAGGGGCTGACGCGCACGACGGTCGCGCCAAGCAGGTGCGCTTCACGCCTGCGGGCCTGGCCTGGCTGGGCGGTTTCCAGCGGGCCGTGCGGCAGGCGGAAGCCGAGTTGCGGCAGGCCGTCGGCGACGAAGTCGCCACCGTGATCGCGCTGGGACTGGAAGCCTATGCCGGCAGCTAATACTCGCCCCTGACCCCAATGCTCCTCCGCTCGGCGCTTGAGGCCGAGCGCCTGCATACCCCGCATCCCGCCTAGAATCAATCCAGACATGACGCAGCCCGCCCCCGTAAGGCGGAGAACTGCTCGGAGACACACGCATGCGAATTCTGATTGCGGAAGACGATCAGGTCTTGGCCGACGGCCTGTTGCGCACCTTGCGCGGCACGGGCGCCGCCGTCAACCACGTCGCGAATGGTGCGGAGGCCGACGCCGCCTTGATGACACAACAGGCCCAGTTCGACCTGCTCATCCTGGACTTGGGCCTGCCCAAGCTGCACGGCCTGGAAGTGCTGCAACGGCTGCGCGCCCGTGGCGGCAACCTGCCCGTGCTCATCCTGACGGCGGCCGACAGCGTGGAAGACCGTGTGCAGGGCTTGGACCATGGCGCCGACGACTACATGGCCAAGCCCTTCAGCCTGCAGGAGCTGGAAGCCCGCGTGCGCGCCCTCACCCGCCGAGGGCTGGGCACGGCCAGCAGCCTGATCCGGCACGGCCCCCTGGTCTACGACCAGGCCGGGCACGTCGCGACCATCGACGGTCGCCTGGTGGAACTCTCCGCCCGCGAACTCGGTTTGCTGGAGGTGCTGCTGCAGCGCAGCGGCCGCCTGGTCAGCAAGGACCAGCTGGTGGATCGTCTGTGCGAATGGGGCGAGGAAGTGAGCACCAACGCCATCGAGGTCTACATCCACCGCCTTCGCAAGAAAATCGAACGCGGCCCCATCCGCATCGCCACCGTGCGGGGCTTGGGTTACTGCCTGGAAAAAATCTCGCCGGAAGCCTCGCAGATGGACAACGTCGAGCAGCCCACCGCACCGGCCTGAGACTCAGCCGGTCCGTTTCTTTCCATGCCTTACGGCAAAAAGCTCTTTCAGCGGGAACAGCACTCGCTGTTCGGGGAGATCCTGGACTGGATGCTGACGCCGCTGCTGATCCTCTGGCCGGTCAGCCTGATCCTGACCTGGTTGGTCGCCCAGAACATCGCAGGCAAACCTTCCGACCACGCCCTGGAACTCCAGGTCCGCGCGCTGGCGCAACACCTCCACCAGCAGACATCGGCCGGCATCGCCCACACCCGCTTTGATCCGCCCATGCCTGCGCGCACCTTGTTGCATGCCGATGCCACGGACACCCTGTATTTCCAGGTCCTGGGCACCCGGCAGGAATTTCTCTCGGGTGACCCCGGCTTGCCGCCTGCCCCCGCACCGCAAACCCAGGAATTGATCGCACGCCCCGGCCTGGAGCCCGGCCTCGTGGTCTTGCGCAATGGCGAATTCGACGGCACGCCAGTACGGATTGCCTCCCTCTGGATTGCGCTCGAACCCTTAGCCTCCACCGACCTTGCGCCAGCGGCGGGCTCCCCCCTGGCCCTGGTGCAAGTCGCCGAAACGCTGGACAAGCGTTCCCAGCTGGCGGCCGAGATCATCAAGAGCGTGATGCTGCCGCAGTTCGCCATGCTGCCCCTGGCGGTGCTGCTGGTCTGGCTCGCGCTCGCGCAGGCCATCCGTCCCTTGGACCATCTGGTGGGGCATATCCGCGCGCGCGCGCCCGACGACCTGAGCCCGCTGGAATCAAGAACCGTGCCGCTGGAGGTCGCGCCACTGGTGAGCTCAATCAATGACCTGCTGATGCGGCTCAAAGACTCGATCGCGGTCCAGAAACGCTTCCTGGCCGATGCCGCACACCAGCTCAAGACCCCCCTGGCGGGCCTGCGCATGCAAGCGGACCTGGCCCAACGCGACGACGCCAGCACCGAGAACCTGCGGCAGTCGCTGCGGCAGATCGTGCGCGCCAGCACCAACGCCACCCACACCGTCAACCAGTTGCTGGCCCTGGCCCGCGCCGAAGGCAACGGCGCGGCCTTGGCCCAGCAGCCCTGCGATCTGGCCCAAATCACCGTGGAAGCGATGCGCGACGTGGTGCCCCTGGCACTGGAAAAACACCTGGACTTCGGCTACGACGGCCCCGCGCCCGGCACGCCGGGCGTGCTGCTGGACGGCAACCCGACGCTGCTGAAGGAGCTGGTGCGCAATCTGCTGGACAACGCCATCAAGTACACACCGAGCAGCCCGCGGCACCCCGGCGTCGTCACCGCGCGCGTGTTGACCGAGTCAACCGATCAGGTGCTGCTGCAGGTCGAGGATTCCGGCCCCGGCGTGCCGGAAGCCGAGCGCGGCCTGATCTTCCAGCCGTTTTACCGTGCCCTGGGCATGCAGGCGGATGGCTCGGGCCTGGGGCTGTCCATCGCGCAGGAAATCGCGCGACAACACCAGGCCCGCATCGAGGTCGACGACCTGCGCCCCGGTCAGCAACCCCCGGGCTCGCGGTTCACGGTGAGATTCACCATGCGCAAGACGCAGGCCTCCTGAGTAAGGCGCCCCTAGAGACGCTTCAGGGAGTGCAGGCTGCGGGCGCCTTGCCGTTGATCGCGGGCAAGGACTGCAAGGTGGCTTGCGCTGCGGCGGCCTGTGGTGCATCCGCGACCTGCACACGCGCCCAGGCTTGTCGGCGCTCGGGCCACTCCTGCACCACCCGCGCCGTGCGCAGACCGCGCTTCTCCATGGCGTCCAGTTCGTCCTGGGCCGCAGCCTGGGTCTCGAATCTGGCCAGCGACAGACCGAGCTGCAGTTCAGGGTTGTCCAGGGTCTGCAAGGCACGACGGGTGCGTGGTGAAAGCTGGGCGCGCTTGCGGCCCAGTTCCGCCGCGTTGGCATACGGACCCATGTAGATGATCCAGCGCGCGGGCGCCGTGACGCGCACGTCCAGCGTCCAGCTGCCGGTGGGGAAGGACTGCCCGAGCTGGCGACGCAGGGCCTCGAGCTGCGCAGACTGCGTCACGTCCAGCGGGCCGACCTGCCAGCATTGCACGGCCGCGCGGGCCGGGGCATCCTCAGCAGCGGCCTCGGGCGCCGCAGCCTGGGGCGCGGGCAAGGCAGCGGGGAGGGCTGGCGCGGTCAGCATGCGGATGGCCTCCGGCCGGATTTGCTGCGCGAGGCGTTCGGGCTCGCGTTGCTGCGCCGGCGCCCAGCCATAGGCGCGCAACAGCCCCTCGGACCAGGCGAAATAGCCGGCATTCAGCAAGATCAGCAACAGGACGGCGACACGCAGCATGCAAGCGGAGACGGAACGGTGGAAGCGGTAAGAGGGATCTGGCCAGGCAGCCTCAAGCCGGCATGGGGCGCACGCTGACTTCGGCGGAGTCGATTTTTTTCACGCCTTCGGAAGTATGCACCAGCAAGGCGCCGCGTTCATCCACACCCTGGGCCCGGCCCTCCATGCCATCGCTCAGTCGCACCATGCGGCCCGCCAAGGCATCACGCGACTGCCAGGCCGGGCGCAGGGGCACGAAACCCTGGTCCTGGAAGCGCAGTACGGCAAGCACCAGGGAAGGCAGCAGACGCGACAAGGCCGCAGGCGCGTCCACCGCCGGATCGAACTCCTGCACCCAGGCCGGCGCGGTGTTCATGGCCGCCGCGCCTTCGGCAACCGCCGCCGTGATGTTCAGGCCCACCCCGACCACGGCATAACGCAGGTCCAGGGCCTCGATCAGCACGCCGGCCAGCTTGCGGTCCTGCCACCAAAGGTCATTGGGCCATTTGATCTGCACGCTGGGGTGCAAATCCTGGGCCAGGGACAGGCCCACCGCCAGCGACAGGCCCGACCAGTCGGCCATCCGCAAGGGCAGGCCAAGGGAGAACATCAGCAGATCGCCCGGCTGGACCCCGCTGTTCCAGGCCCGGCCCAGACGACCTCGCCCGGCCGTCTGGCGCTCGGCCACCAGCAGCACGGGTTCGGTCTGCCCGGCCTTGGCGCGACGCATCAACTCGGTGTTGCTTGAATCGATCTCCGGCACCACCTCGACGGTGAAGCCGGGCAGCACGGGCGCCACCGCTTCCCATACCGTCTCGGCGGCCGATTGGAGTGTCATGGATCTGTGTCTTATTGCCGCGGGTACGGCTGGCGCCGGCTCCGCGGACCATGCGACTGGGCCCCAAGGGCACGCCGCGTTGTCTGCAAGAACCTGTTCCGGGATTTATCGTTTCGGCGCGAGCAGGGTGCCCCGGCAGTTCTTGCTGCCGCACCAGCAGGGGTATTCGGCCTTGAGCTTCTTCGTGTAGGGCTCGTCGATGATCAAGCCGTAGTCGTAGTTCAGCTCTTCGCCCGCCTTGATCTTGCGCAGCGCCTTGATGAAGACGCGGCCTTCGTCCGTCTCATCCGCCTCGCAATTCGGGGCGCAGGAATGGTTGATCCAGCGCGAGGCATTGCCGCCCACCTTGGCGTCGATCACATGGTCTTCGTCTATGTGGAAATAGAAGGTGTGGTTCGGGTCCTTGGGATCGTGCGGATGACGGCGCAACGCTTCCTTCCAGTTGATGATCTCGCCCACGTATTCGATGATGACGTCACCCTTGGCGATGTCCTGCAAGGCAAAGACACCTTTGCCATGGACGCCGGAGCGCCGCACCTGGATACGACGGCCGGAAGCTGAGGAAGCGGCGGGGAGTTTGGACACGGCGGGATTTTTTGGTAAGGTGAACTCGTATGGGCGCGCGCGGGTGCGCGCGCGAGACAGGGATTGTATTCATGAAGACTTTGGTCATCGCTGAGAAGCCATCGGTCGCGCAAGACATCGTGCGCGCCCTCACCCCCACGGCGGGCAAGTTCGAGAAACATGATGAGCATTTCGAGAACGAGCAGTACGTGGTGACGAGCGCCGTGGGCCACCTGGTGGAGATCCAGGCGCCCGAGCAATACGACGTGAAGCGCGGCAAATGGAGCTTCACCCACCTGCCCGTGATCCCACCGCATTTCGAGCTGAAACCCGTGGACAAGACCAAGACTCGCCTGAACGCGGTGGTCAAGCTCGCCAAGCGCAAGGACGTGGACAAACTGATCAATGCCTGTGATGCGGGGCGCGAGGGCGAATTGATCTTCCGCCTGATCGAGCAATATGCCTTCGGCAGCGAAGATGCCGCTGCGGCCCGCGCCAAAACGCAACGCAAGCCGGTCAGCCGCCTCTGGCTGCAGAGCATGACACCGCAGGCCATCCGGGATGGCTTCGAGCAGCTGCGCAGCGACAAGCAAATGCAGCCCCTGGCCGACGCCGCGCGCAGCCGCAGCGAGGCCGACTGGCTGGTGGGTATCAATGGCACGCGCGCCATGACCGCCTTCAACTCGCGCGACGGCGGTTTCTTCCTCACCACCGTGGGCCGGGTGCAGACCCCCACGCTGGCCGTGGTGGTGGAACGCGAGGAACAGATCCGCAAGTTCATCAGCCGCGACTACTGGGAAGTCCACGCCAGCTTCGGCGCCCAGGCCGGGGACTACGCCGGCAAGTGGTTCGACCCGAAGTGGAAGAAGAACGAGGAAGACGCGGAAAAGAAAGCCGATCGCCTCTGGAACGAGCGCGAAGCCCGCGCGATCGCTGACGCCGTGCGCGGCCAGTTGGCGACGGTCACGGAAGAAAGCAAACCCAGCACGCAGGCGTCACCCATGCTGTTCGACCTGACCAGCCTGCAGCGCGAAGCCAACGGCAAGTTCGGCTTCTCCGCCAAGACGACGCTGTCCATCGCGCAGAGCCTGTATGAGCGTCACAAGGCCCTGACCTACCCGCGGACGGACTCACGCCACCTGCCCGAAGACTACCTGTCCGTGGCCAAGGAGACTTTTGGCATGCTGGCCGACTCAGGCCTCAGGCACCTGGCACCGCACGCGGCGACGGCGCTGAAGAACGGCTACGTCAAACCCAGCAAGCGCATCTTCGACAACGCCAAGGTTTCGGACCACTTTGCCATCATCCCAACGCTCCAAGCCCCGAGCGGATTGAGCGAGGCCGAGCAGAAGCTCTACGACTTGGTGGCACGTCGTTTCATGGCGGTCTTTTTTCCCAGCGCCGAATACATGGTGACCACACGGATCACGACCGCCGCCGGCCACAACTTCAAAAGCGAAGGCAAGGTGCTGGTCAAACCCGGCTGGCTGGCCATCTACGGCAAGGAGGCCGAGGACGAAACCGACGACAAGGACAAGGAGAACAGCAAGATCCTCGTCCCGGTACAGCCGAACGAAAAGGTTCAAACCCGGGCCGCCGACGCCAAGGGCCTCAAGACCCGACCGCCAGCACGCTATAGCGAAGCCACGCTGCTGTCCGCCATGGAAGGCGCGGGCAAGCTGATCGACGACGACGAGCTGCGGGAAGCCATGAGCGAGAAGGGCCTGGGCACGCCAGCGACGCGCGCAGCCATCATCGAGGGGCTGTTGACCGAGAAGTACATGCTGCGCGAGGGCCGTGAGCTGATCCCGACCGCCAAGGCCTTCCAGTTGATGACGCTGCTGCGCGGCCTGGGCGTGGAGGAACTCTCCAAGCCCGCGCTGACGGGCGAATGGGAATACAAGCTCTCCCAGATGGAGCGCGGCCAGCTCACGCGCGAGGCCTTCATGCGCGAGATCGCCGCCATGACGGAGCACATCGTCAAGAAGGCCAAGGAATACGACCGCGACACCGTGCCTGGCGATTACGCCACCCTCACCACACCTTGCCCCAATTGCGGCGGCGTGGTCAAGGAAAACTACCGCCGTTACGCCTGCGTGGGCAAGCAGGGCACCGGCGAGGATGCCTGCGGTTTCTCCTTCACCAAGATGCCCGCGGGCCGCGCATTTGAATTACCAGAGGTGGAACAGTTCCTGCGCGACAAGCGCATCGGCCCGCTGGAGGGTTTCCGCTCCAAGGCCGGCTGGCCCTTCACCGCCGAGATCGCGCTGGTCTTCAATGAGGAAGAGAAGAATTGGAAGCTGGAATTCGACTTCGGCAATGAGGACGAGTCTGAAACCGGCGAACTGGTGGATTTCTCCGGCCGGGAGTCGCTGGGCGCATGCCCGAAGTGCGGCGGCGCGATCTACGAGCACGGAAAGAACTACGTCTGCGAGAAATCCCTGCCCACATCTGGGCAGGCCACCCCGAGTTGTGACTTCAAGAGCGGCCAGATCATCCTGCAGCAACCCATCGAGCGTGAGCAGATGATGAAACTGCTCGCCACGGGCAAGACCGATCTGCTGGACAAATTCGTCTCCATGCGCACCCGCCGTCCCTTCAAGGCCTACCTGGCCTGGAACGCGCAAGAGGGCAAGGTGAGCTTCGAGTTCGAACCCTCGAAGTTCCCACGCAAGGCGGGGGTGACCGCAGGTGCCCGCGCTGGCGCCGCCGCCAAGAACGCTCCCAGCAAGACGGCGGCGAAGAAGGCGCCCGCCAAAAAAGCAGCAGCGAAGAAATCAGCGGCCAGAAAGCCCACAGCGGGTCTGACGCCCAGCGCCGAACTCGCGGCCGTGATCGGCGCCGAGCCCGTGGCGCGCACTGAAGTCATCAAGAAGATCTGGGACTACATCAAGGCGCAAGGCTTGCAGGACCCCAAGGACAAGCGCAGCGTGCTGGCCGACGCCAAGCTGCAGCCCGTCTTCGGCAAGGATCGGGTGACGATGTTCGAGATCACCGGACTGGTGGGCAAACACCTCAGCTGAGCTTGGCTGGGCCGGCGAAGGCCGGTTCAGCCTTGCCGCTGCAGCAGGGCGCGCACCCGTGCGTAGTTGCGTTGCACCTTGGCAATGTAGCTGGCCCGCTTGGAGGGCGTGATGGCGTTGTAGGCGCCCACGGCCTTCCAGAGCGTGCCGTGCTGCTGGATCTTCTTGGACAGAATCCAAGCGCCCACATAAATGTTGGTGCAGGCGCCCTTGAGCTTCTCGCGGTGTATGCCCATTTCGGCCAACTGGGGCAGCCACCGGGTGTTGATCTGCATCAGTCCGACGTCGTGCGTGCCATCGGTATTGGTCGGACCAACCGCCTCGGGGTCAAAGGCGGACTCGGTCTTGGCGATGGCGATCAGCATGTGCTTGTCCACCCCGAAGCGCTCGGCCGCCGCCGTGAAACAGGGGTCAAACGGCGACCAGGCGTGGTTGGCCGGGAGTGCAGGCGCGGGGACCTGCCGGGTTTGCGCTTGCATGGCCTCCTGCGCACCGGCCGCGCCAGCGAGCGTGGTGGACAGCAACAGGGACGCCCAGCCTTTCATGGCCACAACTCCGTTTATTTCGTGACGACCACGCGGGCCATTTCCAGACACTTGTTGGAATAGCCCCACTCATTGTCGTACCAGGATACGACTTTGATGAAGGTTTTGTCCAGGGCAATACCCGCATCGGCGTCGAACACGGAGGTGCAGGTTTCGCCTCGGAAGTCGGTCGCGACCACCTTGTCCTCGGTGTAACCCAGGATGCCCTTGAGCGCACCCTGGCTCTGGGCCTTCATCTCGGCCTTGATTTCGTCGTAGCTGGCGTCCTTTTCCAGCTCGACCGTCAGGTCCACCACGGACACGTCACTGGTCGGCACGCGGAAGCTCATGCCGGTCAACTTCTTGTTGAGCGCGGGGATCACCACACCCACGGCCTTGGCCGCGCCCGTGCTGCTGGGAATGATGTTTTCCAGAATGCCGCGGCCACCGCGCCAGTCCTTGTTGCTGGGGCCGTCCACGGTCTTCTGCGTGGCGGTGGCGGCGTGCACGGTGGTCATCAGGCCACGCTTGATGCCCCACTTGTCGTGCAGCACCTTGGCCACGGGCGCGAGGCAGTTGGTCGTGCAGCTTGCGTTGGAGATGATGGCCTGGCCGGCATAGGTCTTGTCGTTCACGCCGAAGACGAACATGGGCGTGTCGTCCTTGCTCGGGGCGGAGATGATGACCTTCTTGGCGCCCGCCGCGAGGTGCTTGCCCGCGCCTTCCTTGTCCAGGAACAGGCCGGTGGACTCGATCACCACGTCCGCGCCGATCTCGGCCCACTTGAGGTTGGCCGGGTCACGTTCCTGCGTCAGGCGGATCTTCCTGCCGTTGACGACCAACTGGCCGCCTTCGACCGAAACCTCGCCCTTGAAACGACCATGCACGCTGTCGTACTTGAGCATATAGGCCAGGTAGTCCGGCTCCAGCAGGTCGTTGATGCCGACGATTTCAATGTCCTTGAAGTTCTGCACCGCCGAGCGGAACACATTGCGGCCGATGCGGCCAAAACCGTTGATGCCTACCTTGATGGTCATGATGCTTTCCTCTGGTCTGGATGAAAACCTTGTGCGCTGGTCGCTTGCCGCTTATTTCGCCAGCACGGCGCGAACCGTGTCCGCAACATTCTCGGGCGTGAAGCCGAAGTGCTTGAACAGCACCGGCGCGGGGGCCGATTCGCCATAGCTGTCGATGCCCACGACGGCCGAGCAGCCGTATTTCCACCAGCCCCCGGTCGCGCCCATCTCGACGGCGACGCGGGGCAGCCCGGCGGGCAGCAGGGCCTGCTTGTAGGCCGCCTTCTGCCGGTCGAACACCGTGGTGCTGGGCATGGAGACCACGCGCACCGCGATCTTCTGCGCGGCCAGCAGTTCCTGGGCCTTGAGCGCCAGCGCGACTTCGGAGCCGGTGGCGATGATGAGGGCCTGGGCTTTTTTCTTCAGGCCCACATGTTCCGGTTCGGACAGCACATAGGCGCCCCGGCTGATGTCGCCCAGGTCACGCTTGGGTGCATATGGCAGGTTCTGGCGCGACAGCAGCAGGGCCGTCGGGCGTGCCTTGTTTTCCAGCGCCACGGCCCAGGCCACGGCCGTCTCCGCCGTGTCGGCGGGACGCCAGACATCCAGGTTTGGGATCAGGCGCAGGCTGGCCGCATGCTCGACGCTCTGGTGGGTGGGGCCGTCCTCGCCCAGACCGATGCTGTCGTGCGTGAAGACATGCACCACGCGCAGCTTCATCAGCGCGGCCATGCGAATGGCGTTGCGGCTGTAGTCGCTGAAGGTCAGGAATGTGCCGCCGTAAGGGATGTAACCCCCGTGCAGGGCCAGGCCGTTCATGATGGCCGCCATGCCGAATTCGCGCACGCCGTAGTTGATGTGGCGCCCGCCATTGCTCTTGCCTTCCACGCCAGTGAAGCGCAGCGCCGGGGTATGGCTGGTGTTGGTCAGGTTGGAACCGGTCAGGTCGGCGCTGCCGCCCAGCAGCTCGGGCAGGGCGGCGGTGAAAGCTTCCAATGCGATCTGGCTGGCCTTGCGCGTGGCCACGGTCTCGGCCTTGCTGTGCGCGGCCACGGCGGCGTCCACCGCCACTTGGGCGAACGTTTTGGGCAGCTCACCGGCCATGCGGCGCTTGAACTCGGCGGCCAGCTCGGGATAAGCAGCGGCGTAGGCCGAGAACTTATCGTTCCAAGCGGCTTCGGCGGACTGGCCACGCGCTTTGGCGTCCCAATCGGCGTAAACCTGGGCTGGGATCTCGAAGGGCGCATGTGACCATTCCAGCGCCTCGCGCGTGAGCTTGATTTCTTCCGCGCCCAGGGGTTCACCGTGCGCCTTGGCGGTGTTGGCGCGATTGGGGCTGCCTTGGCCGATGCGGGTCTTGCAAATGATCAGCGTCGGGCGCTCGGTCTGGGTCTTGGCGTCGGCGATGGCCTTGGCCACGGCTTGTGCGTCATGGCCGTTGATGGGACCGATCACGTTCCAACCGTAACTCACGAAACGCAAGGAGGTGTTGTCGGCAAACCAGGGCTGCACCTGACCGTCGATGGAAATGCCGTTGTCGTCGTAGAGCGCGATCAGCTTGTTGAGTTTCCACGCACCCGCGAGAGCAGCCGCTTCGTGGCTGATGCCTTCCATCAGGCAGCCGTCGCCCAGGAACACATAGGTATGGTGGTCCACGATGGCGTGGCCGTCGCGGTTGAACTCCGTCGCCAGCAGCTTTTCGGCCAACGCCATGCCTACGGCATTGGTCACGCCCTGGCCCAGCGGGCCGGTGGTGGTTTCCACGCCGGGGGTCAGACCCACTTCAGGGTGGCCTGCCGTCTTGCTGTGCAGCTGGCGGAAATTCTTCAGCTCACCCATGGGCAGGTCGTAACCCGTCAAATGCAGCAGGGCGTAGATCAGCATCGAGCCGTGGCCGTTGGAGAGCACGAAACGGTCCCGGTCGGCCCAATGCGGATTGACGGGGTTGTGCTTGAGGTGTTGGCCCCAGAGCGCCACGGCCATGTCGGCCATGCCCATCGGCGCCCCCGGATGTCCGGAATTGGCTTGTTGTACGGCGTCCATTGCCAGCGCACGGATTGCGTTGGCCATTTGTTGGGTGTTTGCCATGTCGGGGCGGCTCCGGGAGATCAGCGCGGGTGGTGAGGGCGGGGAAACCCGGCATTTTACCGGGCGCCCTGGCAGGGCCCCGCCCGGCCCCTTGTGGGGACTCCTCAAGCCGCGCATGCCAGAATGAAGCGCATGCTTGACACCCCTGATCGCGCGCAGGCCCTGATCCTGGCCGCCGGCCGCGGCGAGCGCATGCGCCCCTTGACCGACACCACGCCCAAACCCCTGCTGTGGGTCCAGGGCCGGCCTTTGCTGCAATGGCATGTAGACGCCCTGGCCACTGGCGGATGCACCAAGCTCCTCGTCAACACGGCCTGGCTGGGCGAGCAGATTCCCGCCCATTTCGGCGCCACGCCCCACGCCAGCGATGGTCAGGTCTTGCACATCGCCTACTCCGAGGAAGGCCGGGATTTCGGCGAGGCGCTGGAAACGGCCGGTGGCATCGTGCGCGCCTTGCCGCGCCTGGCCGATGTCTTCTGGGTCGTGGCCGGTGATGTGTACACACCCGGCTTCAGGTTCAGCGCGGAGGCCAAGCAGCAGTTCGCGCAGAGCGACAAGCTCGCGCACCTCTGGCTGGTGCCCAACCCACGCCACAACCCCCGGGGAGATTTCGGACTTAGTCCGGACGGTCTGGCACTGAACATTCCCGCCGCCCTTCGAGACAAACACAGCACCTGGACTTACAGCACCATCGGTCTGTACCGGCGCGAATTCTTCACCGCGCGCTTCGTCCAATCCGTGTGCGCCATCCCGGCGGGCAATCCGGCGGGCGTCAAAGCCCCACTGGCACCGATGCTGCGCGCGGCGATGGACAATGCCGCCGTGAGCGCCGAGCTTTACACGGGGCCGTGGACCGACGTCGGCACGCCTGATCGCTTGCGCGAGCTCAATGCCACACACCCCCAGGCACGCACCACCGAGACGCCATCACCATGAACGCCCCGCTGAAAAACCCCACCTGTCTGACGACAGCCCCCACCGCGCTGTATGCGCAACGCCGAGCACGACTGGCGGCGCAGATGACGCAATGGGGCGGACCGGACGCGATCGCCATCATCCCCACCGCACCGGAGCGCATCCGCAACCGCGACAGCGACTACCTGTTCCGCTTCGACAGCTACTTCCACTACCTCAGCGGCTTCGCGGAACCAAACGCCTGGCTGGTCATCAGCAGCACGGGCCACACTACGCTGTTCTGCCAGCCCAAGGACCTGGAACGCGAAATCTGGGACGGCATCCGCCTGGGCCCGGAAGCAGCCCCGCTGGCGCTGGGCGTGGACGCGGCCTTTTCGGTGGCCGAGCTGGAACAGCGCCTGCCCAAGCTGCTCGAGAACCAGGCCACGGTCTGGTACCCCTTCGCCACCCACGCCGGGCTGGAGGCACGCGTCGACGGTTGGCTCAAGGCGGTGCGCGCCCGCGTGCGCTACGGCGCACTCTGCCCCGAAGCGCAACGCGACCTCTGCGCGCTACTGGATGAGATGCGCCTGGTCAAGGACGACTATGAACAGGACGTGATGCGCCGCGCCTCGGCCATCAGCGCCCGAGCCCACATCCGTGCCATGCAAGTGTCGGCCCGCATGCTGCGCGAGGGCCGGCAGGTGCGCGAGTACCACCTGGACGCCGAACTGCTGCACGAGTTCCGCTTAGGCGGTTCGCAGTACCCAGCTTATGGCTCCATCGTCGCGGCGGGCGCCAATGCCTGCGTGCTGCACTACCGCGCCGATGCCGCACCCGTGCGTGACGGGGACATGGTCCTGATCGACGCGGGTTGTGAACTGGACGGTTATGCCAGCGACATCACCCGCACCTTCCCGGCCAATGGCAAGTTCAGCGGTCCCCAGCGCGCGCTGTACGACCTGGTGTTGAGCTCCCAGGACGCGGCCGTGGCGGCGACCCGGGCCGGCGCGCGCTTCAACGACCCGCACGATGCCGTGGTGCGTGTGTTGTCTCAGGGCCTGCTGGACCTCGGCTTGCTGGACAAGAACAAGACCGGTTCCGTGGACGAAGTCATTGCCAACCGGAGTTACTTCCGCTTCTACATGCACCGCACCAGCCACTGGCTGGGCATGGACGTGCACGACTGCGGCAGCTATGTCGAACCCAGCGAACGTGGCCGCACCAGCGAACGCAAGGACGCACTTTCGGGGGAAACCATCAAGGACCGACCAAGCCGCATCCTGCGCCCCGGCATGTGCCTGACGCTGGAGCCGGGCTTGTACGTGCGCCCGGCCGAGGACGTGCCGCAAGCCTTCTGGAACATCGGCATCCGCATCGAGGATGACGCCTTGGTCACCGAAACGGGTTGCGAGCTGATCACCCGGGGCGTACCGGTCAAGGCGGACGAGATCGAGGCCTTGATGCGGGCTTGAGCGGCAACGTCAACGCAGAACGGTCCACCCGGCTAATTCTTTCCCGCCAAACCGGCCTTGCGGCCCTTGCGTTTCCTGTTCCAGATCACGACCCCCGTCACGCAGAGCACCGCGACCACCAGGCCCATGAAACTGACGAACAGACGCATCGGCAACCCGCCCACCGCCGCCATGTGCAGACTCGTCAGCCACATGCGGATGGTGTCTCCGGCATAGGCCCCGGTCGGTTGGCTCGCCATGAGCAGGGCTCCGGTACGGGCGTCAAAGAGGACGCGGGTCTTGCTGCCATGCTCGCGCACATCCAGCGTGCTGCGCACGTCGTACCGGTACGCCGCCTGGCGCGGATGGTAGGCGATCGCACCCTCCGCCAGGATGGAGAACCCCGCCCGGCGCGCATAGTCCGCCATGTGCACACGCCCGATGTCGCGTGCTTGCGCCCACGACAGTGTCGGCAAGGCCGACGGCTGCGAGCGGACTCGGCCCAACGCCGCTTCGTCCTGGTGCGCGAACAAGGTGTACATGACCGGTTTGTAGACCTGGGGTAAGTTGAAAGCAACGCTGCTCCAGGCCAGGACGAACAACGCAGCCCAGGCCCACAAACCACCTGCGCGATGCAGGTCGAAATGGCGCTTGTAGCCGCCGGCGGACCAGCGCACGCGCCAGGCCGCCCACCAGCGACGCAACCATGCTGCGGCGCCACCGGCTTTCGCCACGGTCCGCGGCGCGGCGGGCAGGGTCAACCAGGCCCCGATCAAGCAATCCACGCTCCACAGCAGCGCGACAATGCCCAGCAGATAGACACCCACCGTGTCCAGCGCCAGCGAGTAATGCAAGCGGTAGACGAAGGGCATCAGATTGACGACACCCTGCGTGATGTCGCCCCACCTGCGTTCGCCGAGTATGTCGCCGGTCCATGGATGGACGAAGATCTCGTCGTTCTCCAGCACGGCCAGCCGGCCGCTCGTATCGTCCCGCGCGGGCTGCAGGCGAAAGCGCACAGGCCAGCCGCTGTTGCGCTCAAGTGGCACGTAGGAAATTTGCGCATGCGGATACCGTGCAAGCACCCTGTCACGCAGCAGCAGCGTGTCCAGCGGGGGCTGATCGACCTCCTGCACCCGAAACATGCCAGGGTTGATCGCCGCGTCCAGTTCGTCGTTCCAGACCAGCAGACTGCCAGTGACCGCGGCCAGCAGAAGGAACCCGGCCGTCACCAAACCCAGCCAACGGTGCGCCAGCACCAAGGCCGGCCGCATGCGCGTCAACATATCCTCAGAAGCTGATGGAGGCGGCCGCCGTCACCGTACGTGGCGCGCCCGGATGCGCGATCGCGCTGGTGGAGGCTCGCGAAATATAGTCCTCATCGAACAGGTTGCGAATGTTCAGGCTGGCCCGCACCCGACTCCACTGGTACCAGACGCCTGCGTCCGCCACCGTGTAGGCCGGCAATTCGAGATTGACGTCGGCCTGCGCCGTGCTCTTGCCGACATGGCGCAGCCCTCCGCCCACGCCGAGGCCACCCAAGGGTCCGCTGCGATCCGACGTATAGGCCAGCCAGAGGCGCGCCGTGTGCGGCGACATGCCGGGCAAGGGGCGCCCGACCTGTGCTTGATCACCCGCATTGGCCAAAACCTCGGTGTCCACATAGCCGTAGCTTGCCGACACTTTCAGCTGGCGCGTCAGATTGCCAGCCAGATCGAACTCGATACCTCTGCTCTGCTGGCGAACGCCGGAGAAATAGGCGCTCTGTCCGGTCGCGTCGTACAAAGCTTGATCAAACACCGCAACATCTTTTTTCTCGATCTGGTAAACCGCCACGGTCACGAACAATTGCTCGTCCAGAAAGGCGCTCTTCACACCCACTTCATACTGCTCGCCCCGTTCAGGATCCAGCGGGTCACCGTTCACATCGACTGTCGTGCCCTGCTGCGGCTTGAAAGATTGGCTCACGCTGAGGTAAGCGGAATGCCGCGGCGTCAGCTGATAGAGCAGGCCACCACGTCCGGTGAAGGCCCGATCCTCGACATCAGGCGCGGCCGTTCCGTCGGAACGGGCTTGCGTGGTCACGTCGTCGAACCGGCCACCGATCAGCAGCTTCAGCCGCCCGGCCTCGAGCAGGGATATCTGGTCCTGAACATAGAGGCTCTTCCAGCGCGTTTCACCCTGGTCCACGCCGAAGGTCTGGTTGGCTGGCGGCGTGTAGTCGACGACCGGATGGTCACTGATCGGAATCGCCGGTGCATTGGCGCGGAAGCGGAGCCAATCAGTTTCCTGCTTGATGTATTCAGCGCCGATCAGCAAGGTGTGTGCAACAGGTCCGGTCGAGAATTTGCCGATGGCATCCAGCACGAATTGAAGCTCGTCGTCCTCGCGGTCTTCGTTCTGATAGCGCATCAGCAGGTTGTTGCCCGAGATTCCGCGCGGGCGCAGTGTCTCGTTCTTGTTGCGCGCACGATGGAACTGAAACTGATTGCGCAAGCTCCAAGTCGGGCTGAGCGCATGGGCCAGCTGATAGCCCGCGTAGTAGTCCTCGTTGCTGCGCCCCGCCAGATCGGGGTCGTTGAAGAAGGCACTTTTCGCCACCAAGGGACGACCTTTCGCGTCCACCGGAATGCCTGCGTCGTAGGGCTGCTCTTCCTTGACATAGGAAAAATCAAGCAACAACTCCGTGTCGGCGCTCGGCTGCCATAGGAAACTGGGCGCGATCGCCGTGCGCTCCAGGTGCATTTCGTCGCGAAAGGAGTCGCTGTCGGTCCGAGCGAAGTTGAGGCGGTACAGCCAAGCGCCGTCCTCGTCGATCCGCCCGGTCAGGTCACCGGAGGTGCGCCGGAAACTGTCGCTGCCGATCTGCTGCTCGAAGACCTGGCTCGACGTCTCCTGCGGTCGTTTGGTCACGTAGTTGACGATGCCGCCCGGCTCCAGCGCGCCATACAGGATGGAGGCCGGCCCTTTCAGGACTTCCACCCGTTCAATGTTGATCATGTCGACGGCGCCGGCATAGGTGGCGCGCAGGCCGTTGCGCATCAGGCTGGGCGATTCGAAGCCACGGATGATGGGCAGCACCTCGGTCTGCGCATTCAGCGTGTTGCCTGAAGCCTGCACGCCGCTGATGTTTTCGTAGACATCGCGCAGGCTGAGCGCCTTCTGGTCGTCCATCACCTCGCGCGGCACCACCTGCACCGAGGCTGGCACCTCCCTCAGGGGCGTATCCGTCTTGGTGCCGGTGGCGCTGCGCCGGGCGGCGTAACCATAAACGGGGCCGATGGCCGTCTCGCCCTGGGCGCTGACCGTGACTGGCGGCAGGGTTCCCGCCCCGAGGGGCGCCTTGCGCAGCAGGAAGCCACCGCCCGGCTGTTCGACGGCTTCCATGCCGCTGCCCGCCAGCAGGATGCGCAGGCCCGCCGCGACACCATGGCTGCCATCCACGCCCTGCGTGGCGAGCCCGTCGATGAGTTGCGCGTTGTAGGAAATGTTGGTGCCGGTCACACGCGCAAACTGTTCCAGCGCCGCGCCCAACGGACCGGCGCCGATGCGCAGAGACACCGGTTCGGCGGCGGCCGTTACGGCCTGGGCGTGCGCAGGGGCGACGGAATGAAGACAGCCCGCCGTCAGCGCGATGGCGACGGACAACCACGCGCGCCGCAGCAGGCGCGCGCGTGGGTTGGCGCGAAAAGAGACGAGGGAACGAGGCATGATTTTCTTTCCAGGGTCGGGCAAATGAGTGCTACCGACCCCTAGGCCGCTCGAAAATCAGAATCCCCTCATTTTTTCGAAAACTTTTTTTTCACGCCGTCGCGCAGAGGCCTCAATGCGCGCTCGCGGGCTCCACCACCACCCAGAACCGCGTGTGGTACGTGACGCGGACCGGCTGGGTCTGGGCCAGGAAGCGCAAGGCCTGGTCGGTGTCGCGCACGTGGTAGATGCCGGATACGCGCAGATCGGCCACGCCCTCGTCGCAAACGATGCGACCGCTGCGGTAACGCGACAGCTCGGCGAGGACGTCCGCCATCCGCATGTTCTGGCCGGCAATCACGCCATCGACCCAAGCGTCCTGGCGCAAGCCAGACTGCTCGGCCACCTTGACCATGCGGTCGTTCAGCCACCAGCTTTCGCCCACCCGAGCCGTCACGCCATCACCACCACGGACCGGATACATGCGCACCGCCCCGTCTTGCACGCTGACGCGGGCGCGGCCGTCCTCCAGCCGCACGACAAAGCGCGTACCCAAGGCCTGCATGGCGCCGAACGGCGTGTCGACCCAGAACGGACGCCGGACTGCAAAGTCCGGGTCGGGACCCGTGGTGACCATGATCTCGCCACGCCGCAGGACAACGCGGCGATGCGCCGCAGCCATCTCAAAGCTGACGGCGCTGTCGGTATTGAGCACGAGGACGGTGCCATCGTCGAGCCGCAGGGTGCGCTGCTCGCCGACGCGCGTGGCGGCATCCGCGGTCAGGTGCTGCCAGCCCAGCGAATCGCGCAGAGCCCATCCGCCCGTCACGGCGACGCCGGCCAGCATCAGCAGCCGGAACGCCTGCCGGCGACCCGCACGCGCCGCGCCGCGCCGGGCTTCGACCACCTGCAAGGCATTGCGGGCGAGGCCACCAGGCATGGCCGCGAAGTCTTGCCGCAGCGATTGCATGCGCTGCCAGGCATGCGCATGCAGCGCATGGGCCTGCCGCCATTCCTCGAAGGCCTGCAGCATGGCCGGGGTGGGTCGGTTGAATTCGAGCTTGAGCGCCCAGTCGATGGCGGCATCAACTACGGTGGGAGGAATCTCGTCCTGTGGTGGCGCCGCGCCAGGCGCGCGCGCAAAGCCGGCACTCATGCGCCGAACCGCAACGCGTAGCAGTGGCGCAAGGCGGCGGCGACATGACGCTCCACCGTCGCCAGCGACACACCGAGCCGCTGCGCGATCTGCGGGCAGGTCAGGCCATCGAGCTGCGCCAGCAAGAAGGCCTGCCGCACCGCCGGTTTGAGTGCGTCAAGCACGCGGTCGATGGCGACCAGCGCTTCGAGGAACAGCAAGCGGCTTTCAGGCGACGGCGCCTCGGCCGGGGGCAACTGCGCCAGCGTTTCCAGCCAGGCCCGCTCCAGCTCGCGCCGACGCCAGTGCTCGACCACCAGCCCCCGAGCAATCGTGCTGAGAAAGGCGCGCGGTTCGCGCAGTTCCGGAATCTCGCGCCGGGCCAGGATGCGCATGAACGTGTCCTGTGCAATGTCGGCCGCGTCGCAGGCGTTACCAAGCTGTCGGCGCAACCACCCGTTCAACCAGCGATGGTGGTCGCTGTACAGCGCATGGATGCGCTGGTACGGAGCGGGATCAGCGGGAGGCATGGGGAAAAGAAAGAGCGCGTAATGTGAATTGTTCTCAACATGATATATGAATGCAGAGGCTGCGGGAGGCACTTCCCGACATCACCTGGTGTCGCCACCGCGCCGCACCGCAGCTCGCCTTGGGCTATTTCTTGATTAGGTAAAAATTATCATAAATATCAGTGCGATAGATTATTCTTTGCGCATCGTCGTTGAACCGTCTCCCAAGAGCTCCTCATGGCCCATTTCGCCCGCGCCCACATGCCCACGCTCAAGAAAACCGCGAGCTACTACCTGGTCCACATCACCGTGGCCGCCGCGGTTGCCTACGGCGTGACGGGCGACCTGTTCATGGCCTTCACCCTGAGCCTGCTCGAGCCGACCGTGCAGGCAATTGCCTTCTTCTTTCACGAAAAAGCATGGGAACGCCGCGGACAAGGCAAGAACAGCACAGCATCGCCCACTGCCCGGCCGGTCGGAGCCTGAACGCCTCGTCCCCCCCCCGGTCTGCCGCGCTCAGCTGGTGGGTTGGTCGCAGCCCCAGGCCCTGGCAATCCGGGGCATACAATCCGATTCCCCAGACACGCAGGCCCCGCAGAGAGGCAAGGCGGCGCACCGCGCGGCTCAACCCCACCACCAACGTCGGCCTGCAGCAGGAGTTGATTGATGTCCAGCACCCCGTCGTCCAACGACAAGCGCGAGCAGATCCGCCGCGCCGCCCTCGAATACCACCAGTTCCCGGTTCCCGGCAAGATCGCCATCGCGGCCACCAAGCAGCTGATCAACCAGCATGACCTGGCCCTGGCCTACACCCCGGGCGTCGCCGCGCCCTGCGAGGAAATCGCCAAGGACCCCGACGCGTCCTACAAGTACACCGCCCGCGGCAACCTGGTGGGCGTCATCACCAACGGCACGGCCGTGCTGGGCCTGGGCGACATCGGCCCGCTGGCCGGCAAGCCGGTGATGGAAGGCAAGGGCGTGCTGTTCAAGAAGTTCGCCGGCATCGACGTGTTCGACATCGAGATCGATGAGAAAAAGGACCTCGACAAACTGGTCGACATCATTGCTTCGCTGGAGCCCACCTTCGGCGGCATCAACCTGGAGGACATCAAGGCGCCTGACTGCTTCTATGTGGAGCGCAAGTTGCGTGAACGCATGAAGATTCCGGTCTTCCACGACGACCAGCACGGCACGGCGATCGTCGTGGCGGCGGCCCTGACCAATGGCCTGAAGGTCGCGGGCAAGGAGTTGAAGAACGTCAAGCTCGTCACCTCCGGTGCGGGTGCTGCGGCGCTGGCCAGCCTGAAGCTGCTGGTCAAGATGGGCCTACCCAAAAAGAACATCTGGGTAACGGACATCGCCGGCGTAGTCTATGAGGGCCGCACGGAGTTGATGGACGAAGACAAGCGCGAATTCGCGCAGAAGACGGACGCGCGCAAGCTCGGCGACGTGATGGCCGATGCGGACATCTTCCTTGGCCTCTCCGCGGGTGGCGTGCTCAAGCAGGACATGGTCAAGAAGATGGCGCCCAACCCCATCATCGCCGCCCTGGCCAACCCCACGCCGGAAATCACGCCCGAGGAAGTCAAGGCCGTGCGCGATGACGTGATCATGTGCACGGGCCGCACCGACTACCCGAACCAGATCAACAACGTCCTGTGTTTCCCCTATATCTTCCGTGGGGCGCTCGACGTGGGCGCCTCCACCATCACGGATGAAATGGAGATTGCTGCGGTCTATGCCATGGCAAAGCTGGCCCAGGCAGAACAGAGTGAGGTGGTCGCCGCCGCCTATGTGGGCGAGCCCCTGATCTTTGGCCGCGAGTACTTGATCCCCAAGCCCTTCGACCCGCGCCTGATGATCGAGATCGCGCCCGCCGTGGCGCAAGCCGCCATGGATGGCGGCGTGGCCCGTCGCCCGATCGCGGACATGGACGCCTACCGCGAAAAGCTGCAGGCCTATGTCTACGCCTCAGGCACGACGATGAAGCCCATCTTCACGGCGGCCAAGGCCGCAAGCAAGAAGCGCATCGCCTACGCCGAGGGCGAGGAAGAACGCGTGCTGCGCGCGGCCCAGATCGTGGTGGACGAAGGGCTCGCCCGCCCCACGCTGATCGGCCGACCGGCCATCATCGCCCAACGCGTCGAGAAGTTTGGTCTGCGCCTGAAGGAGGGGCAGGACTACGACGTGGTCGACACCGAGTACGACGAGCGTTACCGCGACTTCTGGCAGACCTACCACCGCATGACCGAGCGCAAGGGCGTGACCGTGCCGATCGCCAAGATCGAAATGCGCCGCCGCTTGGCCCTGATCGGTGCCATGCTGCTGCACAAGGGTCATGTGGACGGCATGATCTGCGGCACCTGGGGCAATACCGCGATGCACTTGCAGTACATCGACCAGGTCATAGGCCGGCGTGCAGGCGCCAACACTTACGCGGCCATGAACGGACTGCTGCTGCCGGACCGCCAGCTGTTCATCGTGGACACCCACATCAACTATGACCCGAGCGCCGAGCAGATCGCAGAGATCACCATGATGGCCGCCACCGAGATGCAGCGCTTTGGCCTGCATCCCAAGGCGGCTCTGCTCTCCCACTCCAACTTCGGGCAAAGTTCCCAGCCCAGCGCCGTCAAGATGCGCCAGGCGCTTGAGCTGCTGCGCGCGCAGGCGCCCTGGCTGGAAGTGGACGGCGAGATGCACGGCGACGTGGCACTGGACGCCGACATGCGCAAGGTCATCATGCCCAACAGCACCCTGACCGGCCAGGCCAATCTGCTGGTGCTGCCCAACCTGGACGCCGCCAACATCGCCTACAACCTGCTCAAGACCGCCGCGGGCGGCGGCATCGCGATCGGCCCCATGCTGCTGGGTGCTGCTCAACCGGTGAATATCCTGACGCCCAGCACCACCGTGCGCCGCATCGTCAACATGACCGCGCTGACGGTGGCGGACGCCAACGCGACGCGCTGATTGCCCGCCCCTGGGCGCAAAGCGAGGGGCCAGGGGGGGCCTAGCCCGCCGTGCACGGCCTAATCCCCTTTGGGCCTGCCTAATGTTTAGGCAGGCCCTTGCTTTTTTCACCCAGATCAGCGACACTTTCGGGCTTGGAATCTTCCGGGTGAGCCCGGTCGTCATAACAGCTTAGTCTTATGTTGCGCGGCCTCGTCAGCAAGTTGGTGCTTACTGGCTTGTTGTCTTGGCTGGTTTGCCTGCCCCTCGGTGCCGAGGCTCCACCTCCTCGTCCCGCGAGCTCCGCCCAGGCTGCTCCAGCCCTCGTTTCGTTGGCTGATTTGCCGCCACAAGGCGCTGAAACCTACCGCCTGATTCTCAAGGGCGGGCCGTTTCCGTATGAGAAAGATGGCACGGTGTTTGGCAATCGAGAGCGTTTGCTCCCGCTCCATCCGCGCGGCTACTACCGCGAATACACCGTTCCCACGCCGGGCCTGTCCCATCGTGGCAAACGACGTATTGTCTGCGGTGGCACCGTCCGTCACGCACCAGACGCCTGTTATTACACCGCCGACCACTACGCCAGTTTCCGCCGGATCGCGCCGTAAAACGTTTTTCAACAAGAAAGTGAAGCGGAGATGGATACGCCACTTCGTACCGTTAGAACCAACATCGTCCAGTCGATCCGCGCCTTCCGGGTGCCGGATTTGCAAGAGGCGGCCCAAGCCCTCGGGCACCATTTCCTCTACGCCAACCTGGCTCAAGCGCAATCCAAGCAGGATGTGTTGGACCTGATCGCACAGCAGTTCATCCTACCCACGCATGTGGGCAAGAACTTCGACGCGCTCTACGACGTGCTGACGGATCCGCTGCACAAGTCCGGCCCCCAACCCGGTTTCATCGCCGTGCTGGAACACATTCCTGCCAACGCCAAGTTCGACAAGGAAGCACGCGAGCAGCTGCTGGACATCTTCCGTGACGCCGCTGATTACTGGGGCGACCGCAAGATACCCTTCCGGTGTTTCTATTCTTTTCTGTAGCCCGTTCTGCGCAAAGCAACAGCCAAGCGGAACGGGCGAACGAGGCTGAAAACGGCGGCGAGCAAGCACAGCTCATGGCCACCGAGACCGTGGACGATGACAGCGGCGAGAAAATGCCGACCGACAAGCTGGTGGATGTCTCTCCCCTGGCGCTGCGCATGAGCAGCCCTTTCAACGCAAGTTACTGGCAGGCTGCAGCCTGAAAAAGAAAAAGCCTCGCAAACACCAAGAGGCCAGCCGATGCCCCCTGTACGCCAGTCTTTGGCGACAGGGACATGCGCTCGGCGGGTGCCAGGCAGCACTTGGCACCGCACGCGCACATGCGGCTAAGACAGAGCCTGGGCAAGGCTGAGGTATTCAAGCACTGGCACTTCTTCTGCACGCCGCTGCACATCGAAGTCGCCTGGGTATCGTTTGTCCTCCAACCAGCGACCCAAGGTATGACGCAGCAGCTTGCGCCGCTGGCTGAAGGCGACTTGCACAATTTCCTCCAGCCTTTTTGCATCGAGGGCAACGGGGGAGATGCGCGGCACCATGCGGACCACCGCGCTGTCCACGCGCGGCGGCGGGTCGAAGCTCTCGGGCGGGACGAATAGCACGTCCTCCATCTCATACCGCCATTGCAGCATCACGCTCAGACGGCCATAGTCGGCCGTGGAAGGCTGGGCCACCATCCGGTCCACGACCTCCTTCTGCAGCATGAAATGCTGATCTCCCACGGCATCAACATGCGCGAGCAGGTGGAACAGGATGGGTGTCGAAATGTTGTAGGGCAGATTGCCGACCACCCTGAGGCGGCGCAAACCCTGCGCAGCCAGAGCGGTGAAGTCCACTTTGAGCACATCGGACTCGATGACTTCGAGCTGCGGATGGCTGCGCAGCCGCGCGGCCAGATCGCGATCCAGCTCAATGACAGTCAAGCGGCCGAGCCGCTCCACCAGGGGCTGTGTCATGGCTGCCAGACCCGGGCCGATCTCCACCATGGCCTGTCCAGGCTGGGGGGCTATGGCCCGCACGATGGCGTCGATGATGCCATCGTCGGCGAGGAAATGCTGCCCGAAGCGCTTGCGGGGTATGTGCTTCATCGACTCATATCCACGGGGACGCGACGCGGTATCACCCGGTTCACTGAGGCGCCTCGCGCAATTCCACGTAGGCACGGGCACGCGTGTCACGCACCCAGTTGTCATAGGCCTCGGCCATCTTGCGTTCGCGCAGCATGTTGCGGATGAGTTCACGCTGCTCGCGCTCGTTCAAGGTCGCCTGCCGCCGTTCCAACAGCTGAATCAGATGGACGCCAAAGCGAGAGATCAAAGGCTCGCTGATTTGGCCTGGCGCCAGCTGGTTCATCACGCCCTCGAACTCAGGAACGAACATGCCTGGATTGGCCCAGCCCAGATCCCCGCCCTGCGCGGCGCTGCCATCTTGCGAGTTCTGGCGCGCCAGGGTGGCAAAGTCCGTTTCCCCCGCAACGATACGGCGGCGGAAATCATTGAGCTTGTCGCGCGCCTGGGCTTCGCTGAGCTGGGCGCTGGGGATCAGCAAGATGTGCCGTGCGCGGCTTTGCGTGACGGTCTGTGGCGGCAGGCCGGGTTGACGACGTTCGATCAACTTGAGTACATGAAACCCTGCGCCTGAGCGCACCGGATCGCTGACCTGACCGACCGCCAGCATCCGTACGGCATTCGTGAACAAGGCGGGATAACGGTCGCCCGCGCGCAGCCCGAGTTGCCCGCCGTTGACGCGGTCGCCCGCATCGGAAAGTTCACGCGCCAAGGCCGCGAAATCCGCGCCCTTGTCTCGCGCGCGGAGCGCGATCTGCTCGGCCTTGCGCTGCAGCTCGGCCTCACGGGCCGCGCTGGCATCCTCCGGCACAGCCACCAGGATGTGCGCGATGTTGACGAGTTGGCTTGCGGGATTGTTGTTGCGCTGCTGCTGCTCGACCAGGTACTGTTCGACATCGGCATCACTGACGCGCACGCGAGCATCCACCTCACGCTCCCGCAGCCGTGTCAAAAGCAATTGGTCCCTCAAGCGGTTGCGCAATACCTCTGGCGCCATGCCGTCCAGCTGCTGTACCTGCTGACGTAGTTGCGCGACGGTCATCTGATTCTGACGGGCGACGTTCTGCTCGGCCTGATCGACGGACGGCTCGTCAACCTTCAGGCCCATTTCGCGCGCCAGCTGCAGCTGGGCACGTTCGTTGATGAGCTGGTCCAGCACCTGGCGCCGCAAGGCGGCTTCCGCAGGCGCTGGCCTGCGCTGGGCGGCGTATTGCCGCAGCGCGCGCGCCATTTCGGCGTTGACCTGTGCGTTGGTGATGGGCTCGGAGTTGACCACCGCCACGATGTAGTCAGCGGAGCGCACGGTTGTACTGGTGCCGGAGGTACCTTGCGCATGAGCCCCCTGGGTCAACACAGCGAGCATCGCAAGCACGCCCAGAAACCGGCCAAGTGCGAGTGAAAAATTCATGGTCGTCAGATCATTCGTAATTGCTGAATCGGCTCGGCGCCGTGGTTTGCTCCCGCAGCAGCTGATAGCGCGGTATGTTCTTACGCAGGGTGGTCAACGGGTCGATGCCGACACGGGTGAAGCCGACCAGTTCCAGCTGGAACATGATGCGTTGGTTGGCCGCGGTCTCGCTGGTCTGGGTCCGTTCGACCACGATCCGTCCCAGCCAGCATCCCGCGTCGTACTCAAAGCCCATGGTCGTATCCACCAGCTTGCGGTCGGTCTGACTGTAGTTCAGACGGCCGACGCTGTACCAGCGTCCGGCACCTTGACCTCGCCCCGGCCCGAGATCTTCACCCCAGTCACCCCAGAGATCGTTCACGGGCCATTGCCACCCCAGATCGATCAGGGCGCTGTCGTCGCTGTCCTCGCTTTGCGCGCGCTGGAAACGATAAGCCAGATTCACCACCCGGTACGGACTGGGGTTGTAGCGCAGGCTGAAAGTGCTGCGCTCGGACTGGCCCAAGCGGTCGTTCCACTGCACGGCGGTGTCCACATGCCAGCGCGGGTCGATGTTCAGCTCGGCTCCCAGCAGGATGTCGCTCAGACCTTCGGGTGACGGCGTGCCTCCGGGCAAAGTGACGCGCTGGTCCTCGAAGCGCAGACGCTGCGCCACCCCCAGATGCAAGGTTTCCGCCCCAGTGTCCGCATCAAACAAGCGCGTCGAAACGCCGACCGTCAGCAGGTTGTTGTCCGCGATCCGGTCATTCCCCGTGAAGGTGTTCTCGCCGTAGATGCTGGTCAAACTGAAGTCTTGCGCGCCAGTGTCGTAAATGGGCAAGTACCCTTGCTCAACGAACGGCGTTCTTGTGTAGAACAAGCGCGGCTCCAGCGTCTGACGGAATGCGGCACCGAAATATTGACTTTCACGCTCAAAGACCAAGCCCGCGTCCAGACTGTAGGTGGGGACGGTGCGGGTGGCATACAGCGCATCGTTGCTCAGCCCGGACAGAGAACCCGTGTAGCTGCTCAGATCCACGGCTTGCTCAAAGCTGTAGCTGGTCGTGTGGACCGATGCCTTGGGGATCAAAAAACCCGCAGCCCCACGGAATGGATAACTGAGCGAGCCGCGCCAGACCGAGCGTTCCGCATTGACACGCTCCGTGGAGGTTTGGCTGGCCAGGACAGAGCGGTCCACCGTGAACTGGGTGTAGTCACCATCCAGGCTGACATCAAATCCAGCCAAGCTCGGTTCCGCGTAACGGAAGGTCAGTTGCTGCCGGTCGTAGGGCGGCAAGATGGGTGCGTCCGGTACCTGCAGCGTCTGCCAACGCAAGGCACGGGCCGAAGCGGAGTATGGCCCTTGGCCCCAGTACACGTTCACATCCGCTGGCAACAGGCGTTGCGTGAGGGATCCGCTTGCGTTGGGAAAATCACGCCAATAATTGTCATCACTCACGCGTTCGACATTGAGACTCAGACCCAGGGCACCGTATACACCCGAGGTTCCCGCTTGATGTTGAAAGGAATACCCTTCGCGGTCCATGTCGCGCAGCTTGTCATCCGGCATGTAATCTACCCGGAGATTCCCGCTGTAGCCATCCTCCAAGTAACGAAACTCACTCCCGTAGTTGACGCCGCGCTTGCTCATCCAAGTCGGATAGAACGTAGCATCGCGGTTGGGGGCGATATTGAAGTAATAAGGCACCGTGATTTCGCTCCCGCTGACGTTGTCGACGCCATACGTGGGCGAGAGAAAGCCCGACTGACGCCCAGCGGTAAGGGGAAAACTCATCGCAGGCAAGCCCAGCACCGGCACATCCTGAAACCGCAAGGTCACGTCCTCCGCCTCGGCAACATCCTCGTCGCTGTCCAGGCGCAAGGTGGCTGCTTTCAGGACCCAGGCCGGCAACCAGTCCGGGCCACCTTCACGTCGGCAGGTGGTGAAGGTGGCGTTCTGCACAACGGAACGGGTTTCGTCGATGAACTCAATGCGATCGGCCTCACCGTGCGCGTCGATGGCCAGCAGGGCGTAGCGGGCGTTCGTAAAGGCACCCTCAAAGGCATCGATGCGCAAATCCAGACTGTCGCCTTCGAACACATCCCCGGCCCGGTTGACGCGGACACCGCCACGGGCGCGCGCGGTGTCACTGGTTTGGTCATAGGCCAGGGTCTGGGCGCGCAAGACCAGGTCAGCTCGGCGAAACTCCACATCCCCCTCGGCCAACAGACTGACCCCGGTCTCCGATTCCATGCGCTGGCCTTGGACAAAGGTCGGCGCGGCCTCGCGTTGCGCCTCGGTCAGGTACTCCTCCAGAAGAGGACTGACCTTGAGTTTCAGCTCGGCATGGAGCGCGCCAGCCGCCAGCGCGCCAATCAATGCAGGCAGGGTTCGGGCAAAAAGGCGGGCAGGACGGAACAAAGCGGGATGATTCGAGACAACAAGGAAAAAATGCCTGCAAAGGGTCGCAAGCATGACCACGGATAGCGCGGCCGGACGAGTTTGCCCCTGGAAATGGACGGCATGGGGCACGCCAGTTTGTAGAATGAAAACCAGCCTGAATTATCCATGAGCGCCACCGCCTTGCGTCCTGCCCAAAACCCCCCCGCCAGTTCAGAGATTGTCTGGGCCAGTCCTGATCGCGCCACCGCTTTCGAAGACTGGTTGCACAAATTGGCCGGTCCGCATCAACTGCGGACCCGTACCCTGCGCATGGCCTCGGCCGACGCCAGCTTCCGGCGATATTTCCGTGTCGATGCCGAGGATGGCAGCAGCCGCATCATCATGGACGCTCCGCCTGACAAGGAAAACTCCAAACCCTTCGTCCAGATCGCGGCACTGTTGACGCAAGCCGGCTTGCTCGCGCCCAGCGTGCTGGATTGGGACGAGCCCCAGGGATTCATGCTGCTGACCGACCTGGGCACCCACACCATGATGCAGGTCCTGCATACCGACGACGCTCAGGCCAATCTTGCGCTCTACCGCAAAGCCATCGATGCCCTGGTGCGCTGGCAACAGGCCTCGCAAGTCGGCGTCCTGCCGACCTATGACGCTGCTTTGCTGCGGCGCGAATTGGAGTTGTTCCCCGACTGGTACCTGGCCCAGCATCGCGGCATCGCGGTGGAGGGGAAATTGCGCGCGACCCTGGACCAGATGTTCACGCTGATTGTCGAACGCAATCTGGCCAGTCCGTCGGTGTACGTTCATCGTGACTTCATGCCGCGCAACCTGATGATCCCGGGCGATCCGGACCGGCCCGCGTTCCCGCGGCACCAGGAAGAGCGCCTAGGCATCCTGGATTTCCAGGACGCGGTCTACGGCCCCATCACCTACGACATCGCCAGTCTGATGCGTGATGCCTTCCTGAGTTGGGACGAGGACTTCGTGATCGACATCACCGTGCGTTACTGGCAGGCGGCGCGTCAGGCGGGTTTGCCGGTCCACGAAGACTTCGGTGAGTTCTTCCGCGCCGTGGAGTGGATGGGCCTGCAGCGCCACCTCAAGGTGGCGGGCATCTTCGCGCGTCTGACCTTGCGCGACGGCAAACCCAAGTACCTGGCCGATGCGCCTCGATTCATCACCTACATCCGCGCCACCTGCGCGCGCTACGCTGAACTCAAGCCGCTGCTGCGCCTGGTGGACGAGGTCGAAGGCATCAGCGAAGCCAGCGGCTACGCCTTCGGCCGCGTCTGAAGGCGTGTTGCACCTTCCTGCCCACGTACCGCCTACGGCCCAGATGCCACGTTTTTTCTGCCCAGAAGATGCCTCGACGGTGCTCCGTGCGGGAGCCGAGATCGAGCTTCCCCCGGAGACCGCGCGCCATGTGCAGGTGCTGCGCCTGCAACCCGAGGACACCATCACCTTGTTCAATGGCCGCAACGGAGAGTGGGCCGCGACCATCCTGCGCATGGGCCGTGCCAATGTCGCGGTCCGCGTGGAGCAACACCATGCCATCGAACGCGAAGCCCCGCTGGAAGTGCATTTGGCCGTCGGGATGCCCGCCAATGAACGCATGGACTGGCTGGTGGAAAAAGCCGTGGAACTTGGTGCCGCCAGCATTCAGCCCTTGCTGGCCGAGCGCAGCGTGCTGCGCCTGAGCGCCGACCGCGCCCTCAAGAAGCAGATGCACTGGCAAGGCATCGCCATCGCGGCTTGCGAACAATGCGGCCGCAACCGCCTGCCGCCCGTGCATGCTGCCCGCCCCTTACAGGACTTCCAGGCCTGGCACCAATCCTCTGTTCAACGGCGTTTCGTGTTGTCCCTGGACACGGACAGCCAGCCACTGAGCCGTGTCCTCATGTCTCAGGAATTTGAGGGCCCGGTCTTGCTGCTGTCTGGCCCCGAAGGTGGCTTGAGTCCGGCAGAGGAAAAGGCCGCGCTTGCCACAGGTTTCCACGCGCTCAGCCTGGGGCCGCGCACGCTGAGAGCCGAAACGGCCCCGCTAGCCGCCTTGGCTGCGTTGACGCTGCAAGCCTTCAACTGAAGCGCTCGTTCAACCACTGCGTCAGCTGCCGATAAACCGGCTCGCGGTGCAGTTCGTTGAAGATCTCGTGGTAGTGCTGCGCGTAGCAGTGCACCTCCACCAACTTCTGCTCGACTTGCGCTGCTGCGGCCCGCGCGAAGGCAACACTGCCTTGTGGGTCGACCAGCCGATCCTGGCCGGCGTAGAGCAGGAGGGTCGGCGTGTGCCAATGCCGCGCGGCCTTGACCACCCGGGGGCCTGCGTCGGCGATGTAACGCCCCAGTCGGGCCGAAATGCGGTCATGCACCAGCGTGTCGCGCTGGTAGGCCTTGATCACCTCGGTGTCGTGGGATAGCCAGTTGACGTCCAGTCCGTTGCGCGCGCGCAGATGGGGCGCAATGGCGGGCAGAATCGCCAGCAGCAAGCGCCGGCCAAAGTTCAGGCCTGCGTCCAGCGCGGGTGACGACAGCACCAGGCCATCGACGCGCACCCGGTTCAAGGCCACAGCATGGGCTGCCACCAGGCCCCCCATGCTGTGGCCGAGCAGGATCAGCGGCAGTCCCTGACCCATGGTGCGGCGGGTGAAGTTGACGATGTGCGCCAAGTCATCCACGAGGCGTCGCCGCGTAGGCAACGCGCCCCGAACACCGCTGGAATGGCCATGCCCATAGTGGTCATAAGCCCGCACCACGAAGCTCTGCATGTGCAGACGCTGGGCCATTTCCTCATAACGTCCGCTGTGCTCACCCAGGCCATGGACGATCAGCACCAAGCCACGCGCATGGACACCCGCGTCCAGCGGCCAGTCGCGGATGGCCAGCGTCTCGCCGTCGGCCGTCGTGTACGTGCTTTGGTCCATGGTGCTCATCAAGGCATGCGGGCGATGACTTGCGCGACCGCAGCCGTCAGACGCCGGGCGTAGGGCACGTGCAGGAATTCGTTGGGTCCGTGTGCGTTGCTCTTGGGTCCCAACACGCCACAGACCATCATCTGCGCCTGTGGAAACCCCTTCGAGAGCATGTTCATCAGCGGGATCGTGCCACCCTGGCCTATGAAGCCACAGGGTGCGCCATAAAAGTTGCGCGAAGCGGCGTCCAGCGTCTGCGCGAACCAGGGCGCGGTTTCGGGCGCGTTCCAACCCGAGGCCGCGCCTGTGCCATCGAAGGTCACGCGGGCCTGGTAGGGCGCGTTGTCTTCCAGCAGGGCCTTGACTTCCTGCACGGCAGTGGCTGCGTCCACCAGGGGCGGCAGGCGCAGCGAGAGCTTGAACGCGGTGGAGGGCCTGAGCACATTGCCCGCGTTCTGCAGCTCCGGCAGACCTTCCGCGCCGGTGACGCTCAGGGTAGGTATCCAAGTGCGGTTGAGCAGGGCCTGTACCGGGTCGGTGGTCGTGGGCAGGGAGAAACGGGTGTCGCCCTCGCAGTCGTAATGCACCCAAGGAAAGCGTTTGTAGAGGTCTGCGCCAAGGATGGCGGCCGTGGCGCGAGCCTGGGCCAGGCGTTCGGCAGGAACCTCGCAGTGCAGGCTGGCGGGCAGCAGGCGACCCGTGGCGCTGTCCTCCAGCCGATCCAACACATGGCGCAAGATGCGAAAGCTCGAGGGCACGACGCCGCTCGCATCGCCCGAGTGGACACCCTCGGTGAGGATTTCGACCTTGAGCGTGCCGCTGGCCATGCCGCGCAAGCTGGTCGTCAGCCACAGCTGCTCATAGTTGCCAGCGCCACTGTCCAGGCAGACCACCAGCCCCACCTCGCCCAAGCGGTCCTTGCCCGTGGCGCCCCGACCACGGAGGGCGTCTAGGTAAGGCAGCAGGTCGTAGGAGCCGCTTTCCTCGCAAGTCTCGATCAGGCCGACGATGCGCGGGTGCGACAGTTTCTGATGCTGGAGCGCGGCGATGGCCGCGATGCTGGCATAAACGGCGTAGCCATCGTCCGCGCCGCCACGCCCGTAAAGCTTGCCGTCCTCGTACTTGGGCGTCCAGGGGCCGAGATCCTTGCGCCAGCCGTTGAACTCGGGCTGTTTGTCCAGGTGGCCGTACATGAGCACCGTCTGCGACGACGGGTCCAGACCTTGTTCTCCACTGCTGGCCGGCACTTCGAAGAAAAGCACGGGCGTGCGGCCTTCGAGTTGGATGATTTCCAGCTGCAGGCCGTCGATCTTCTGCGCCTGCACCCACGTGGCCGCCTGGCGCACCACGGTGTCGATGTACCCATGTTCAGTCCACAAGGGGTCGAACATCGGCGACTTGGCCGGGATTGCGATGTAGTCCTGCAGCTGGGGCAGGATCTCACGGTCCCAGGCTTGGTCAATGTCCTCCAGCGCCCGGGCAGGCAGGAAGGCGTTCAGGGCCGAGGTAGTCAAAGGAGCGTTCATGGCAACGGTTTCTCAGGATGAACTCGGATGCGCGGAGTGCCATCGTACGCCCGCGCTTGCGATGCAGGAAGTGCCCCAAGGGAAACCCACGGTGCGGCAGGGACACGATGATGGGGGCGAAGCGCAACCCGTTCAAATTCAAGCCGCGTCCGCCTGCGCGGCAGGTGCGGCACGCTGGAAGGCCTCCAGCTGCGCGCATGCCGCATCGACCGCGCTGATCAGCGGCCAACGGCTCAGATCGACCTTGAAGCGGCGCGCGCTTTCCACTTGGGGCACGAGATAGACATCGGCCAGCCCAGGCGCCTGGCCGTGACAGAAGGCGCCTCGCCCCGGGTCCGCCGCCAGCAGGGTCTCCATGGCATCGAAGCCCGCGCTTATCCAGGTGCCACACCAGGCAAGGATAGCCGCCTCATCGGCGCCGAAGTTCTTGCGCAGGTATTCCAGGATGCGCCGGTTGTTGATGGGGTGGATATCGCAGCCCACGATGGCCGCCAAGGCCCGCACATGGGCGCGTGCCTCCGGGTCCTGCGGCAGCAGGCGCGGCTGGGGATAGCGTTCCTCCAACCATTCGATGATGGCCGGCGACTGGATCAAGGTGGTGCCATTGTCCAGGGTCAGCGCAGGCACCAGCTGCTGCGGGTTGATGGCCTTGAATTCCTTGCTCAGATGCGCTTCCTTGCGCAGGTCCAGCGCGACCTGCTCGGTGTCCACACCCTTGAGATTGAGCGCGATGCGCAGGCGGTATGAGGTACCACTGCGAAAGAAGTTGTAGAGCTTCATGGGAGTCTGATTCCGTCAGCGCGAGAATTTCAGCACCGCCGTGCTGGCCCACAGATTCGGCCACCGTCGCACCACGCGGCCCTGGTGCAAGCCAAAGCTGTCCTGGATGCGCAGGCCCATGCGATGCGCCAGGACTTCCAGATCCGCCAGGGTACCGACCCGGATGTTGGGCGTGTCGTACCACTGGTAAGGCAGGCGGCGCGTGACGGGCATGCGCCCGGCCAGCACGCTCAGGCGGTTGGGCCAGTGGGCGAAGTTGGGGAAAGCCACGATGCCGGTGCGGCCCACGCGCGCCGTCTCCTGCAGCACGGTCTCGGCATTGCGCAGATGCTGCAGGGTGTCGATTTGGAGGACCACATCGAAGCTCTGGTCCCCGAACATCGACAAACCCTGATCCAGGTTCAGCTGGATGACGTTGACGCCACGCCGCACACAGGCCTGCACATTCGCGTCGTCCAATTCCACGCCATACCCGCTGCAAGCGCGTTCAGCCCGCAAATGGTCGAGCAGGGCGCCATCCCCGCACCCCAGGTCCAGCACCCGCGATCCCCGATGAACGAGACTGGCGATCGCTTCCAGCATGCGCGTGTCGCTCATGTCCGCAGCTCCTTCGCCATGTTGTCGAAATAGGATCTCACCACCCCCAGGTAACGCGGGTCGTCCAGCAAGAAAGCGTCGTGCCCATGCGGCGCGTCAATTTCAGCGTAGCTGACGTCACGTCGGTTGTCGAGCAGGCCCTTGACGATCTCACGGCTGCGCGCGGGCGAGAAGCGCCAATCGGTCGAAAAACTCACCAGCAAAAACTTACAGCTTGCAGAGGCCAAGGCCATCGTGAGATTGCCGCCATGCTCGCGCGCGGGGTCGAAATAGTCCAGCGCGCGGGTGATCAAGAGGTAGGTGTTGGCATCAAAGTAGTCGCTGAACTTGTCGCCCTGGTAGCGCAGATAGCTCTCGATCTGGAACTCGATGTCCTGCGTGCTGTACTGGTAACCTGCCCTGGCGGTGCCGTCCACGGCGCCACGCAACTCACGACCGAATTTCTCGTTCATCACATCGTCGCTCAGGTAGGTGATGTGCCCAATCATGCGGGCGATGCGCAGCCCTCGCTTGGGTATCACGCCATGCGCATAGAAGTGGCCGCCATGAAAGTCCGGGTCGGTCACGATGGCGCGGCGCGCCACTTCGTTGAAGGCGATGTTCTCCGCATTCAGGTTCGGTGCGCTGGCAATCACCACGGCATGCCGCATGCGATCGGGATACTGCAAGGTCCAGCTCAAGGCCTGCATGCCACCCAGACTGCCGCCCATGACGGCGGCCAGTTGGCGGATGCCCAGGCTGTCAAGCAGACGCGCCTGCGCATTGACCCAGTCCTCCACCGTCACGACGGGAAAATCCGCACCATAGACCTTGCCTGTGTCGGGGTTCACATGCATCGGCCCCGTGGAACCAAAGCAAGAACCGAGATTGTTCACGCCAATCACGAAGAACTTGTCCGTGTCCACGGGTTTGCCCTGGCCAATCATGTTGTCCCACCACCCTTCGGTTCCAGGTTGACCAGCGTAAACGCCAGCGACATGGTGCGAGGCGTTGAGGGCGTGACAAATCAGGACAGCATTGGACCTATCGGCGTTGAGCTGGCCATAGGTCTCATAACTCAGGTTGTAACCGCGTATGCTGGCGCCGCTCTGCAAGGGGAGGACGGCGTCGAAATGCATGTTTTGGGGCAGGGCGATCAGCATCGAATACGTCGAGAAACACAAAACCCGGCGCAGCGTTCAGCCGGGCCGGGTTTCTCTGTGCACAGAAAGCCCCCTTCTTTAGCTGAACTTTGGAATCCGCACCTCGGGGGTGCAACTCCAGCGCCCGCAATCGGGATCAAATCGGCGCTTGCGTGAGTATATGCCGAGATGGCGGCCAAGCCTGACCAGCCACATTACAGCCGGTAGGGCAGGATCAGGCTACGGATTGCAAGCGGTTGGGCGGTTCATGGGCTTTTGCCTGCAGTCGTGGTTTCTTTACCCTCAAAACACAAACTTTTAACGCTTTATGGTTTGTCCTAGGCTTAGTTTTCTTGCCGGCCGGATACTTCCAAGTTCATAATAAGAAAGTGTGGGTGAGGGAGGTTTACCTAAGCAGCTCAACACAAGATTGCGGTAGTCTGCCGAATTCGCATCGACTCACGAATTGCTTGCGTTTCAGGGACCCCATCGCTTGTCATCGGTTTTTCAGGAGTCCCTAGATGGGCAACAAACTTTACGTGGGCAATCTGGCCTATTCGATTCGTGACAACGATCTTGAGCAGGCTTTCGGCCAGTTCGGCGCTGTCACCAGTGCCAAGGTCATGATGGAGCGCGACACCGGCCGTTCCAAGGGTTTCGGCTTCGTCGAAATGGGGAGCGATGCCGAGGCGCAGGCTGCCATCAATGGCCTGAACGGTCAGCCCTTGAGTGGCCGCAACGTGGTCGTCAACGAAGCACGCCCCATGGAGCCGCGCCCCCCCCGCAGTGGCGGCTTTGGCGGCCCCCGCCGTGAAGGTGGTGGTGGTGGTTACGGTGATGGCGGCGGTGATGGTGGTTTTCGCAGCCCCTATGGCAACCCGCGTGGCGGCAACGGCGGCGGTGGACGCCGCAGCTACTGATCGCCTCTAGCCTGTCTGACAAATGCGGAGACATGTCTCCGCATTTAATGACAGCTGATAAGAAAGCCCCAAGGTGGTAGTGCCTCTGGGGCTTTTTGCTATCGTTCAAGGGCGGGGAGAGACTGGGGCCTGCTCCGGCGGCAAAACCTGGATCTCAGAAACAGGGCCTCGCGGCAATAGGGTCCCTCGGACGCGCCCCCGCAACTCAATGACTTGATCGAATTTGCTGAAGTTCAGGCTTTGCGCCTCGATGCGACTCTCTCCATGGATCAGCTCCACGGGCTTGTTGGACGTGACCCGTTCCTCGTCCAGAAAAGCGTGCAGGTATTCGCTGCGAAAGCTCACACGCGGCAAAGCCCGGCCTTGCTTGTCCACGACAGCCGGCCTGAGGACATGTGCCTGTCCCACCAGCTCCACTTCGGTGGCTTTTGACGTGGTGATGGCACGCATCGCCGTCGCAGTGGTGAAGTAACCGCGCTCGATGTTGTAGTTGCGTATCCGCACATCACGGATTTCGAGCATGTCGTTGTGGGGATAATGCCAAGCCTGCTCCCCATAGAGCTCCGTCTTCAAGCGCCCTTCCTGGTCAAAAGTCTTGACGGAAAAACGCTTCATTTCATAGTCGGGATCTCGCCGAACTTCCTTTTCCGCGCGTGGCGTCGCGAACAAGGGCGAGCTACGCATCAACCAGTAGGTACCGAGGGCCAGCAACAGCATCAGCAGCATGGGCAGGTAGATCGTGATCCGATCCCAGCCTTGGCGCAAGAGATGACCGGCGCCCAAGCGCGTCACTGCAGGACCTCTTCCAACAATGACGCGTACCGTCCGCTGCCGATCAGCAGCAGGTCGCAGAACTCGCGCGCCGCGCCCGCGCCACCAGCCAACTGGGTCACATGGTGGACACGCGCCCGCACCTCGGCATGCGCGTTGGGTGGAGCACAAGCCAGCACGCTGCGGGTCAAGACCGGCAAATCCGGCCAATCGTCACCAATGGACGCAACTTGAGCCCAGTCCAGCCCGAGGCTGGCCATGGTTTGCTCAGCAGCCGGTCGCTTGTCTTCGGTTCCGTAGTGCACATGCTCAACCCCCAATGCCTTCAAGCGGGCGCGCAAGGCGGGGCTGTCACGTCCCGTCACGACGGCGGGCGTGATGCCCACGCGTTGAAGCAGTTTGATGCCATGACCGTCCAGCGTATGGAAACGTTTCAGTGCCTCCCCGGACTCACCAAGGTGCAAGCCGCCATCGGTCAAGACACCGTCCACGTCAAAGAATACGAGGCGCACCTGCTGGGCGCGCAGGAGCAGATCGGGGACGAAATTCAAAACCGGTTTCTTGCTATCCACCATCATCAGATCACCTTGGCCCGCATCAAGTCATTGCTGTTCAAGGCCCCGCACAGAACGCCGGCCTCGTCGACCACCAGCACGCTGGTGATGCGCTGCATTTCCATCAACTGGGCCGCTTCAACGGCCAAGGCCTCGCGTGCGATCGTGCTCGGGCGAGGATGCATGACCTCGCTTGCACGCATCTGCCGGATGTCGCCGCCTTTTTCGATCAGGCGCCGCAAGTCACCATCGGTGAAAATTCCCACGGGACGGTCATTTTCATCGACGATTGCGCTGGAACCCAGCCCCTTAGCGCTGATTTCGCGCATCAGCGTCATCATGTCGGCATTCAGCGATACCCTTGGGACAGCATCGCCGCTGCGCATGATGTCGTTGACCATGGTCAACAACTTACGCCCCAGTGCGCCCCCTGGATGCGAACGCGCGAAATCCTCGGCCTTGAAGCCGCGGGCATCCAGCAGTGCCATGGCGAGCGCATCGCCCATGGCCAATTGCGCGGTGGTGCTGGCCGTGGGCGCCAGGTTGTGCGGACAGGCTTCTCTCTCAACCGAGGTGTCGAGCAGATGCTCTGCATGATGCGCCAGGCTGGAAGTGGCCCGGCCGGTCATCGCGATCAAAGGCACTCCCATGCGCTTGATCAGCGGAAGCAGCACGGTCAGCTCCTCGCTCTCGCCGCTGTTGCTGATAGCCAAGACCACGTCCTGTGTCGTGATCATGCCGAGATCACCATGGCTGGCCTCCGCCGGATGCACAAACAGCGCGGGGGTGCCGGTGGACGCCAGAGTCGCCGCGATCTTGCGTCCCACGTGACCGCTTTTGCCCATGCCCATGACCACAACACGGCCGCTGCTGACCAGCACGCACTGCACGGCAGCCGCAAAACGCCCATCCAGCCGCCGGGACAAGGCCGTCACGGCGGCGGCTTCTATTTCCAAGGTCATTTTGGCGACGGCCAGGCTTTGGGTCGCGTCAAATCTGTCTGTATTCATACCCTGATTATCCAGCAGACCTGTCTTGCCCGGCCTTCCCCACGCAGGCGCAGCGCCGATAATCCCCCCATGGACTCTTCCGCCTACCTCCGCTCCCACATCCGTACCGTGGCCGACTGGCCAGCGCCGGGCGTGCAGTTCCGCGACATCACGCCGCTGCTGCAAGACCCGAAGGTGTTTCGCGTGCTGATCGATACTTTTGTTCACCGCTACATGGACAAGAAGCTGCGCCCAGACGTGGTCGCGGGGCTGGACGCGCGCGGTTTCATCATCGGCTCCGTGCTGGCTTATGAGCTGGGCGTGGGTTTCGTGCCCATACGCAAGAAAGGGAAACTGCCTTTCACCACGGTCGAGGAAACCTACGAGCTGGAATACGGCAGCGCTACCGTGGAACTGCACACGGACGCCGTGCGCCCAGGTGACCGCGTGTTGCTGGTGGATGACCTCATCGCCACCGGCGGAACCATGATGGCCGGCAAGCGCCTGCTGGAAAAGCTGGGCGCGCAGGTCATGGAGGGGGCCGCCATCGTGGATCTGCCCGAGCTTCAAGGTTCAGCCCGCTTGCGTGACAGCGGCCTGGTCTTGTACACCCTGGTGGATTTTTCGGGGCATTGACTCCACGGGAGTCCCGACCTGGGCATCTTCCGCTGAAGGCTGGCCGATGCGATCCTGATCAGGCACTCACTTGCCGATGCAAAAGCGCGAGAAAATCACCCCGAGCAGGTCGTCGCTGGTGAATTCCCCGGTGATTTCATTGAGCGCGTTTTGCGCCAGGCGCAGCTCCTCGGCCAGCAGATCCAGGGCCGACGCCTGATCATTCAAATGCTGTTGGGCGGATTCCAGGTGCACGTTCACGCGTCGCAAGGCTTGCACATGCCGCTCCCTTGCCAGGTACAGCCCTTCCGGCACATGCGCCCACCCCGCAGTGCGCAGCAAGGCCTGCCGCAGCAGGTCCAGGCCCGCACCGGTCTTGGCAGACATGGCGATACCCGGCGCGGTCACCACCTCCGCCGCCTGGTCCAGCTTGTTCCAGACATGGATGACTGGCACGTCCACAGGCAGGCGCTGGGCCAGGGCTTCGTCCGCAGCGCGGTAGTCCGCCTGCGCCTGCCGCGTCAAGTCGTGCAGGAAAAGTACGGCATCCGCTGAGGCAATTTGCGTCCAGGCGCGTTCGATGCCGATGCGTTCCACTTCGTCCTGGCCGTCACGCAATCCCGCGGTGTCCACCACATGCAGGGGCACGCCCTCAATCTGGATGGTTTGCTGCACCACGTCGCGCGTGGTTCCGGCGATCGGGGTGACGATGGCCAGTTCGGCGCCAGCCAGGGCATTGAGCAAGGAACTCTTGCCGGCATTGGGCTGCCCCGCAATCACCACCTTGATGCCCTCGCGCAGCAAACTGCCCTGTCGGGCCTGCTGCAAAACCGCCTGCAATTGCACCTGCAGTCGTGTGAGCTGTCCTTGTGCATCGGCCTGGCGCAGGAAGTCGATGTCTTCCTCAGGGAAATCCAGCGTCGCCTCGACCAGCATGCGCAAATGCACCAAGGCTTCACGCAGATGCCCGATCTCGCGCGAGAACGCACCCTCCAATGAGCGGCTTGCACTACGCGCTGCGGCTTCGGTGCTGGCGTCGATCAAATCGGCCACGGCTTCGGCCTGGGCCAGATCCAGCTTGCCGTTCAGAAAGGCACGTTCGGTGAATTCACCAGGCTGGGCAATTCTGGCGCCGGGCAGCGCCTCCAGGCAGCGCGCAAGCAGCAATTGCAAGACCACCGGGCCGCCATGGACCTGCAGCTCCAGCACGTCCTCGCCGGTGTAGGAATTCGGTGCCGGGAAGTGGATCGCCAGACCCTGGTCGATGACCTCGCCCTTGGCGTCACGCAAAGGCAGATAGGTGGCATGGCGGGGCACCAAGTCCTTGCCGCAAACCGTCCGCGTGAGGTTCGCCAGATCACGCCCACTGACACGCACGATGCCCACCGCACCACGACCCGGTGCGGTGGCGATCGCAGCGATGGGTTCTTGATGGCGCGCTAGCATGATTCGATGTTACTCACGCTATCGGGGCACGGCAGACCTGCAGCGCGGCTTTTAATGCCTCAGGCTGGGCCAGCCCCCTGCCCCTGGCTGCGTCTCCCACCGCCAGACGATCCGCAGGGGAGCACGCGCACCTTGCAGGCTTATCGGAATTTCGGCAGATTGAACTGCGGCGGCACGCCCATGCGTTTGTTGATGACCCATTGCTGGGCGATCGACAGGATGTTGTTCGTCACCCAGTACAGCACCAGGCCCGCCGGGAAGAAGAAGAACATCACGCTGAAAACCAGGGGCATGATCCACATCAGCTTGGCCTGGAGCGGGTCCGGCGGCATGGGGTTCAGGGCGGTCTGCAACATCGTGGTCAGCGTCATCACCAAGGGAAGGATGTAGTAGGGGTCTTCCGTCGACAGGTCCTTGATCCAAAGGATCCAAGGTGCGTTGCGCATCTCCACACTGGACAGCAGCACCCAGTACAACGCGATGAACACGGGGATCTGGATCATGATGGGCAGGCACCCACCCAGCGGATTAACCTTCTCCTCGCGGTAGATGCGCATCATCTCCTGCTGCATCTGCTGCGGTTTGTCCTTGAGACGCTCGCGCATTTCCGTGATGCGTGGCGCGATGGCCTTCATCTTGGCCATGCTGGCATAGGCTTTGGCGTTCAACCAATAGAACGCAATCTTGAGCAGGACCACCAGGGCCACGATGGACCAGCCCCAGTTGTGCAGCAGGCCGTGCAGTTTGTCCAGCAACCAGTACAAAGGCTTGGCCAGAATGGTCAGCCAGCCGTAGTCCTTGACAAGCTCCAGGCCTGGGGCCAGCGCTTCCAGCTGCTTTTCTTCTTGCGGACCGACATAGAGTTGCGCGTCGAGCGTACGGCTGGCGCCGGGCGCCAGCGTCTGCGGTGGCGTGATCATGCCCACGGCATACAGATTGTTGCTGACCTTGCGCGCGAAGAGTTCTCGCTGCACCCCGTCACCCAGCAGCCAAGCGCTGGCGAAGTAGTGCTGCACCATGGCGACGTAGCCATTGGTCGACTCCTTCTCGAATTCAGCCTTGCCTTTTTCGATGTCGCTGAATTCGACCTTCTGGTACTTCTTGGCTTCGGTGTAGATCGCGGGACCGGTGAAGGTGGAATAGAAGGACGACTCGCCCGGCATCTTGTTCCCGTCGCGCACGAGCTGCAGGTAGAGCTGAGGTACAACAGCTTCCTGTCCGAGATTGCGAACCTCATGTTTCACGTCCACGGCATAACTGCCACGGTGCAAGGTATAGGTCTTGACAAGTTGAACGCCGCCTGAAACTTGCGATTCGAATTGCAGCTGCAGCGTATCAGCGCCCGCCTGCAGCTCACGCTCGCTGCTCACCAGTTTCATCACGGTCTTGTGATTGGGCAGATCTGTGCGGGGATTGCGCGGATCTGCGCCATCGATCAGACCGGTCTGGGACAAGTAAACCCGGTCTTTGCTCTCGTCGAGCAGGACCACCGGGGTCTGCGGATCGTGCGATTCGTGATGGCGCAAGAACTCCGAGCGCACGAGCGAGCCGCCTTCGGTGTCGAATGTCAGCCTCAGCACGTCAGTCGATACGGTGACCCGCTCGCGCGGCAGGGAAGACGCCGCGGCCTGGACGGTGCCGAGGGCGTTCTCTGCGCCGGGCGCCACAAGCTGACGCGCCTGGGGCAGTTCAGCAACTGGCCCCGTGCTGGCCGTCGGCATCTCACGAACCGGCTCAGCAGGCTTGGCTGCCGTGGCGGCGGGCGAGGGAAAGAACGTTGCCGGGCGCCCATTGTGAAGCTGCCATTGGTCCCACAGCAGGACGATGGAGAAGCCGAAGATCACCCAGAGGATGGTGCGGCGGATGTCGTTCATGTCGTTTTCTTTTCCGAAAGGGATTTCAACAAGCCTGTGAATAAACGCGGCTTCTGCTGGGGAACAGGATCATGCCCGCCCGCGCACCAGGGATGACAACGCAGTAGACGCCCCACCGTCAGGGCACTGCCGGCCAGCGCACCATGCCTGTCCAGGGCTTCCAGGGCGTAACGGGAGCAGGTGGGCTCAAAACGGCAGGCCGAACCAAGCCAGGGGCTCAGAAAATAACGGTAGCCCTGAACCAGGGCCATCAGCATGCGGGTTGGCAAACGCGCCCTCATGACTTGCCTCGGTTCAGGTCCGCTGCCCGGGCGAATAGGCGCTCCAACTCCACCCGCACCACCTGTCGCAGAGCAAGGGAAGCCGCGCTGCGGAATTGCTCCGCAGCGTAAGCTGCTTTCATACGCACCAGAAACACCGTATGCTGGGGCAAAGAGGCGCGCAAAGCGGGCATCCAGACCTCGGCCATGTTGAAAATCTGGCGTCGGATCAGGTTGCGCGTGACCGCCCGTTTGGCCCAGCGTTTGGGAGTAACGGCACCGACCCAAAGCCCCTGACCAGGAAACAGGGCAGGAAGCTGGGCTACCGTGGGTCCGGCTGGGGATTGCAAGGCCAAGCCGTGCAAGACGAAATGCTCCGTGCGCGCCAAGGGTGGGCTGGAGCGCAGAGCCTCGAATTGAGGCTGAGCCCGCAGCCGACGCGCTTTCAACGCGAGCTGAGACTTAGACCGCCAGGCGCTTGCGGCCCTTGGCGCGACGTGCGTTGATGACGGCACGGCCACCGCGCGTCTTCATGCGAACCAGAAAGCCGTGGGTGCGGGCGCGTCGAATCTTGGAGGGTTGGTATGTGCGTTTCATGGGATGTCTACCTTGGGGAAACCTTGGATTATCCCAAAAATTTGCTTTCCCGACAATGAAATGGCCAGCCGCAATGCTAAAGCGCAAGTGCCGGACAGGGGTCTCTCAGTGGTGTGGATAAATTATTGACAAGGTACAATGGCCTAGCCCGGTTCATGCAACATATCCACAACAGAACGATTTCCGCATGAGCGACGGATTCTTCCAGACCCAGCAGGGCTCCAGCCAAGACATCGGCCACAGCCTGTGGCAGGCTTGCGTGGATCAACTGGCGCAAGAACTGCCGGAACAACAGTTCAACACCTGGATCCGGCCCCTGTCCGCCCGCTTGGCCGACGACTATTCCCGCTTGACGCTCTATGTCGTCAACCGCTTCAAGCTGGACTGGATACGCGCACAGTACAGCAAACGCATCGCCGCACTGCTGGAAAGCATTTATGGCCAGCCCATTGCCCTGGAGCTGGCGATCGCGCCGCGCGAAGCGGCTCATCCTGTCAGAAGCCAAGGTGCAGGTTTCGTCGAAACGGAATCGCTGGTCGAGACTTTGCCTGTCGAGGAAATCTCCTACGCCGTTGTGTCGGTGCAATCGACCTCGTCCAGCCGGCATCGGCTCAACACGGCCCTGACCTTCGATACCTTGGTCGAAGGCACAGCCAACCGCATGGCGCGTGCGGCCGCCATGCATGTGGCGGGTTCTCCCGGACAGCTCTACAACCCGCTGTTCATCTACGGCAGCACAGGCCTGGGCAAAACCCACTTGATTCACGCCGTGGGCAACCGTCTGCTGGCCGAGAAACCGGGCGCCAAGGTGCTGTACACGCACGCCGAATGGTTCGTCACCGACGTGGTGAAGGCCTACCAGCGCAAGACATTCGACGAGTTCAAGGACAAATACCACTCGCTGGACCTGTTACTGATCGACGACGTGCAGTTCTTCGCAGGCAAGGACCGCACGCAGGAAGAGTTTTTCAACGCCTTCGAGGCCCTGCTGACCAAAAAAAGTCACATCGTGATGACCAGCGACACCTATCCCAAGGGCTTGCTGGACATCAACCAGCGCTTGGTGTCCCGCTTCGATTCGGGTCTGACCGTCGCCATCGAGCCACCGGAACTCGAAATGCGCGTGGCCATCCTGATCAACAAAGCCCAGAGCGAAGGAGCCAGCATGCCGGAAGAGGTGGCCTTCTTCGTCGCCAAGAACGTGCGCTCCAATGTGCGCGAATTGGAAGGGGCCTTGCGCAAGATCCTGGCCTACTCCCGTTTCAATCAGAAAGAAGTCTCGATACAGCTGGCTCGCGAGGCCCTTCGTGACCTGTTGTCGATCCAAAATCGGCAGATTTCGGTGGAAAACATCCAAAAAACCGTGGCTGACTACTACAAGATCAAAGTCGCGGACATGTACAGCAAGAAACGCCCGGCCTCGATCGCCCGCCCGCGTCAGATCGCCATGTACCTGGCCAAGGAATTGACCCAGAAAAGTTTGCCGGAAATCGGCGAGCTGTTTGGCGGACGTGACCATACCACCGTGCTGCATGCCGTGCGCAAGATTTCCGGTGAACGCCAGCAATTGACCGAACTGAACCAGCAGCTGCATGTGCTGGAACAGACGCTCAAGGGGTAAGGCACGACAGAAATAATCCGTTGGCGAAAACCTGGGGATAAATTTTGAATAAGTTGGAACTTATCCACAGATTTTTGAGATGAGCCCAACTTGTTCAAGTTGATGCGCATGCAAAAAGATTCACGCCCACAGACTAGTCCCTGACGCAAGTACTTGATAAAAAAAGAGAAAATGCAGCTGTCCACAGAAACCGGCTGACTTCTATCTACGACTACTAATTTTTTATAAAGATTCTGGAAGTTATTCAAGAAGAGGTTGAAATGATCGTCCTGAAGGCATCACAAGACAAAGTCCTATCCGTGCTTCAGTCTGTCGCGGGCATTGTCGAACGCCGCCACACCTTGCCCATCCTGGCCAATGTGATGCTGCGCAGGTCGGGTAATGCCGTGCAATTGACCACCAGTGATCTGGAGATCCAGATCCGCACCGTCGCCGAATTCGAAGGTGATGCCGGTAACTTCACCACGACCGTGGGTGCGCGCAAGCTGATCGACATCCTGCGGACCTTGCCGCCTGACCAGACCGTCACGCTGGAATCCAGCCAGAACAAGTTGGTTCTCAAAGGGGGCAAGAGCAAGTTCACCCTGCAATCCCTGCCGGCCGAGGACTTTCCCTTGGTGCAGGAAGCCGCGAACTTCGGCCCGAAGTTCAGCGTGCCACAGAAGACCTTGAAGGAGCTGCTGGCGCAGGTGTCCTTCTCGATGGCCGTGCACGACATTCGTTATTACCTTAATGGCATCCTGTTCGTGGCCGAGGGCCAGCAGCTCAGCCTGGTGGCCACCGATGGTCACCGTCTTGCCTTTGCTTCCGCCATGCTGGACGTGGAAGTACCCAAGCAGGAGGTGATCTTGCCGCGCAAGACTGTGCTGGAGTTGCAGCGCTTGCTGTCCGACAACGAGGGCGCCATCGAGATGCAGTTCGCCGGCAACCAGGCCAAGTTCAGTTTTGGTGGCATGGAGTTCGTTACCAAGCTAGTCGAGGGCAAGTTCCCGGACTACAACCGCGTCATCCCCAAGAACCACAAGAACATCATCGTGCTGGGTCGTCAGCCTCTGCTGGCCAGCCTACAGCGTGCCGCGATCCTGACGAGCGACAAGTTCAAGGGCGTGCGCTTGAATATCGAACCCGGCACTCTGCGCATCGCCTCCACGAATGCCGAGCAGGAAGAAGCCGTGGATGAGCTGGACATTGATTACAACGGTGACAGCATTGAAATCGGTTTCAACGTTACCTACCTGATCGACGTGCTGACCAACATGACGCAGGAGATGGTCAAGGTCGAACTCTCCGATTCGAACAGTTCGGCCCTGGTGACCATTCCCGACCATGCCAGCTTCAAATACGTGGTGATGCCCATGCGCATCTGAGCGGGTCCGTCCCGTTCCAGGCCCGCGATGGACCCTTGTCCCGTCGCGGGTTTCTCGTTTCAAGAACCCCAGTAAAAAGCAAAGACCACTTCATGAGTGAAACCGCAAAATCCGGCAGCGAAAGCTACGGTGAGTCCTCGATCCAGATTCTTGAGGGTCTGGAGGCTGTGCGCAAGCGTCCTGGCATGTACATCGGTGACACCTCGGATGGCACGGGCTTGCACCATTTGGTGTTCGAGGTCGTGGACAACTCCATCGACGAGGCGCTGGCTGGGTATTGCGACGACATCGTTGTGACCATCCACACGGACAACTCCATCAGCGTGGTCGATAACGGTCGTGGCATTCCGACTGGCGTCAAGATGGATGACAAGCACGAACCCAAACGCAGCGCGTCCGAGATCGCCTTGACCGAGCTGCATGCGGGTGGCAAGTTCAACCAGAACAGCTACAAGGTCTCCGGCGGCTTGCATGGCGTGGGTGTGTCCTGCGTGAACGCTTTGTCCAAGTGGCTGCGCCTGACGGTGCGTCGCGACGGCAAGGTGCATCAACTGGAGTTTGCCCGCGGTTTCGTGCAGAACCGCGGCATTGTCAAGGTCGAAGGTGTTGATGTGTCGCCGATGAAAGTGATCGGCGACACCGAGAAGCGCGGCACGGAAGTCCACTTCCTGCCCGACACGGAAATCTTTCAGCAGAACAGTGAATTCCACTACGAGATCCTCGCCAAGCGCCTGCGTGAACTGAGTTTCCTCAACAACGGTGTGCGCATCCGCCTCAAGGATGAGCGCAACGGCAAGGAAGACGATTTCTCGGGTGCGGGTGGCGTCAAGGGTTTCGTGGACTTCATCAACGCGAACAAGAAAGTGCTGCATCCCAATGCCTTCCACGCGATCGGCACGCGTCCGGCCGACAGCTATGGCGGGATCCCCGGCACCGAGATCGGCGTGGAAGTCGCGATGCAGTGGAACGACGGCTACAACGAAAGCGTGCTCTGCTTCACCAACAACATTCCCCAACGTGACGGTGGTACCCATTTGACGGGCCTGCGCGCAGCCATGACCCGCGTGATTGGCAAGTACATCGAGAGCAATGAGCTCGCGAAGAAAGCCAAGGTTGAGGTGACGGGCGATGACATGCGCGAGGGTTTGTGCTGCGTGCTGTCGGTCAAGGTGCCGGAACCGAAGTTCAGCAGCCAGACCAAGGACAAGCTGGTGTCCAGTGAGGTGCGCGCACCGGTGGAAGACATCGTGGCCAAGGCCCTCACCGATTATCTGGAGGAACGACCCAACGACGCCAAGACCTTGTGCGGCAAGATCGTCGAGGCGGCGCGTGCCCGTGAGGCTGCCCGTAAAGCCCGGGAGATGACACGCCGCAAGGGCGTGCTCGACGGCATGGGTTTGCCCGGCAAGCTGGCCGATTGCCAGGAGAAAGACCCCTCACTCTGCGAGATCTACATCGTCGAGGGTGACTCCGCCGGCGGCAGCGCCAAACAAGGACGCGACCGCAAGTTCCAGGCCATCCTGCCTCTGCGCGGCAAGATCCTGAACGTGGAAAAGGCCCGGTACGAGAAGCTGCTGACCAGCAACGAAATCGTCACCCTGATCACCGCCCTGGGCACGGGCATCGGCAAGGCCAGCAGCGACTCAGGCAAGTCAGGTGCCGACGATTTCAACATCGACAAGCTGCGCTACCACCGCATCATCATCATGACCGACGCGGACGTAGACGGAGCCCACATCCGCACCCTCTTGCTCACTTTCTTCTACCGGCAGATGCCTGAATTGGTGGAGCGTGGTCATATCTACATCGCCCAGCCGCCGCTGTACAAGGTGAAATCGGGCAAGGAAGAGCTTTACCTCAAGGATGCTTCCGCCCTCGACACCTACCTGCTGCGCATCGCACTCGCGGGCGCGGCCATCCACACCGGTGGCGTGGCGAACACGGTCATCAGTGGTGACACCCTGGCCGAACTGGCGCGCAAGCACCAGCTGGCCGAGAGCGTGATTGCGCGTCTGCACAACTTCATGGACGTGGAGGCCCTGCGTGCCGTCGCCGATGGCGTGGAGCTGAAGTTGGAAACGGTCGCCGAGGCCGAAGCCTCGGCTATGGCACTGCAAGCCAAGCTGCGTGAACTCGGCAGCGGCTCGGAAGTCGCGGGGGAATTCGACGTGCGTACCGACAAGCCTATCCTGCGCATCAGCCGTCGTCACCATGGGAATGTCAAGAGCAGCGTGATCACGCAAGACTTTGTGCATGGCGCCGACTACGCCGCGTTGGCCGAGGCCGCACAGACTTTCCGTGGCCTCTTGGGTGAGGGCGCCAAGGTCCTGCGCGGCGAGGGCGAGAAGCAGAAGGAAGAAAAGGTCGCTGATTTCCGCTCCGCCATGGCCTGGTTGATCAGCGAGGCCGAACGCACGACGTCCCGCCAGCGTTACAAGGGTCTGGGCGAGATGAATCCCGGCCAGCTCTGGGAAACCACCATGGACCCGACCGTGCGCCGCCTGCTGCGCGTGCAGATTGACGACGCGATCGAGGCGGACCGCGTGTTCACCATGCTGATGGGCGACGAGGTGGAACCGCGGCGTGACTTCATCGAAACCAACGCCTTGCGCGCGGGCAACATCGACGTTTGAATTCCTACACAAGTACAAGGAGATAACCATGGGAATGTTCAGCTGGCAGAAAAAAGACACCGAGGTGCTCGCCCAGGGCGGCGTGATCGCGCCTGACGAGCGCCTGCCTTGGGGACAGACGGCCGTCATGGGTGTGCAGCACGTCATCGCCATGTTCGGTGCGACGGTGTTGGCGCCCATCCTGATGGGCTTTGATCCCAATGTCGCGGTGCTGATGAGCGGCATCGGCACCCTGATCTTCTTTCTGATCACGGGCGGCAAGGTGCCCAGTTACCTCGGCTCTTCCTTTGCCTTCATTGGCGTCGTGATCGCCGCCACGGGCTACGCCGGTTCCGGGCCCAATGCCAATCTGGGCGTGGCTTTGGGTGGCATCGTGGCTTGCGGCGTGGTGTACATCGTGATCGGTGCCATTGTGCAGATGGTCGGCGTGGGCTGGGTCGAACGGCTGATGCCGCCGGTGGTCACCGGTTCGGTGGTTGCCGTGATTGGCTTGAATCTCGCTGTGGTGCCGATCAAGAACATGGCCCCCACCAACTTTGATGCCTGGATGCAGGCCATCACCTTTTTGTGCGTCGGCGCCGTCGCGGTGTTCACGCGCGGCATGGCGCAACGCCTGCTGATTCTGCTGGGCCTGATCGCCGCGAGCGTCATATACGCCGTGTTGACCAATGGTCTGGGCCTGGGCAAGCCGATGGACCTGTCCGGCATCGCCGCCGCCGCCTGGCTGGGCCTGCCCGCGTTCAGCGCGCCGGTCTTCAGCGCGCCGGCCATGTTGTTGATCGCCCCGGTGGCCGTGATCCTGGTGGCTGAGAACCTGGGGCACATCAAGGCGGTCACGGCCATGACCGGTCGCAACCTCGATCCTTACCTTGGCCGGGCCTTCATCGGTGATGGCGTGGCCACGGTGGTCAGCGGTGCAGCCGGCGGCACCGGCGTGACGACCTATGCCGAGAACATCGGCGTGATGGCCGCCACCAAGATCTATTCCACGGCCGTGTTCGTGGTGGCCGCCCTGATCGCCGTGCTGCTGGGTTTCAGCCCGAAGTTTGGCGCGGTGATCCAGGCCATTCCCCTGCCGGTGATGGGCGGTGTCTCCATCGTGGTGTTCGGCCTGATTGCCGTGGCCGGCGCACGCATCTGGGTGGACAACAAGGTGGATTTCTCGGACAACCGTAACCTCATCGTCGCCGCCATCACCCTGATCCTGGGCACGGGGGATTTCACCTTGCGTTTCGGAGACTTCGCACTGGGTGGCATCGGCACCGCGACCTTTGGCGCCGTCCTGCTGTGGGCCTTGCTCGGCCGTTCGGCCAAATGATCGCTACTCGGGAAAACGAGGCAAAATGACCCAAAACGGCGTGGCTGACTCCACGCCGTTTTTTTGCTTGGCGAGCACGCATAATTCAGCCCACCCTCCGCAGGAGCCACCCGGTTCGGTTCATGAGCGAGAAGACACCCTTCGAGATCGCCCGCGAAACGCTCAAGCAGATCACGCTGCGCAAGCTGCCGCCGACGCCGGTCAACTACCAGGCCATCTACCACGCAGTGGCTGGCTTGCCGCAGGTGGAGCTGTTTCCCGAGGAGCCCTTGCGGCGCATTGCTCAAGCCTTGCCCGCCCGTAATCCCGGTCAGGAAAAGCAGCTCGGCTTGCTGGACTACGCCATCAACCAGCGCAACTGGCTGGGCGTGCACAACGCCCTCTTGGCCTATGCTGGTTTCGCGGCGCCGGGCGGGGGCGCCCCCCATCCGGCGGCGCCGGAGCCGCTTACGGCCGACGCACCGGACATCACGTCCGGGGTGCTGGAACAGGTCGCCCGTCTGATCGAGTTTGCGCAACCCGCCTTTGGCAAGGAGGACACCGGGTTTCTGGAGCGCATGCAGCAGACCCTGGACGCCTTGCGCGACCCCTCGGTCAACATCCTGAGAATCAAGGTCCAACTCGCGGATTTCAACCACCGGCTTTCCTTCGCCGCCGAGGAACAGGCCGAAATCCGGCAGGCCCTGTTCAAGCTGCTGCAACTGATCATCAAGAACATTGGTGAACTCAGCCCAGACGACGCCTGGCTGCAGGGCCAGATCCAGGCCTTGCAGACCGCAGCCCAGCCCCCGCTGACCCTGCGCCGCCTGGACGAGGTCGAGCACCAACTCAAGGACGTGATCTTCAAGCAGACGGAGGTCAAGGGGCGTGCCATCGAGGCCCAGGAATCCCTGCGGCAGATGCTGGCGGCTTTCATCACACGCCTCACGCAAGTCACCGCGTCCAGCTCCGACTACCAGGACAAGATGGAGGACAGCCTGCGTGATCTGGAGCAGGCCAAGACCCTGGAAGACATCGGTCCCGTGCTGCGCGGCCTGATTCGCGCGACGCGGGATATGCGGCTGGAGACGGTCAACGTGGGTCAGGAGCTGCAGTCCATGCGGGCGCAGGTGCAGGCCAAGGAAGCAGAGCTGCGCAAGCTCCAGGCCGAACTGGAACGGCTGAGCGCCCAAGTTCGCCATGACGGCTTGACGGGCGCACTCAATCGCCAAGGCCTGGACGAGGCCTTTGTGCGCGAGCTGTCCACCGTGCGCCGCAAGGACGCGCCCTTGTGCGTGGCCCTGCTGGACATTGACAACTTCAAGCGCCTCAACGATGCCCGGGGCCATGAGACGGGCGACGTGGCCTTGCAGCACTTGGTGGCGGTGGCCAAGGAAAACCTGCGCCCGCAGGACACTCTGGCGCGTTATGGCGGCGAAGAGTTCGTCATCCTTCTGCCCGAGACGGCGCTGGAGCAGGGCATGGAGATCATGACCCGGCTCCAACGTGAGTTGAGCAAGCGATTTTTTCTGGCCCGGCCCAAGCAGGGCACCAAGTCGGAGCCCCCCGGGGATGCCGCGACTGCGGGCGCCGACCAAGACAAGATTTTCATCACCTTCAGCGCGGGGGTGGCTCAGCTGACGGCTGATGAAACGGCGGAACAGGCGCTGCACCGCGCCGACCAGGCCATGTACCTGGCCAAGCGCGCGGGCAAGAACCGCGTGGTCGCGGCCTGATACGGCCGCACCCAATCAAGGAGTTTGTGTCATGACTTTGCTGATCGCCGGCCTGCTGCTGTTCTTGGGCGTGCATTCCATCCGCATGCTGGCGCCCGCAGCGCGCGAGCGCTGGCGGAGCCGACTGGGTGCCGGCATCTGGAAAGGGCTGTATTCCCTGTTGGCCTTGCTCGGGCTGGCTTTGATCGCCTGGGGGTTTGACGCCGCGCGGGAGCATCCGGTCATTGTCTGGATGCCGTCTTCCCCGGGCATGGCGATGGGCTTGCGTCACCTGGCGGCCTTGTTCACGGTCTTGGCCTTTGTGCTGCTGGCGGCAGCCTATGTGCCTGGCAACCACCTCAAGGCCCGTGTGGGCCATCCCATGGTGCTCGGTGTCAAGACCTGGGCCTTGGCCCACCTGCTGGTGACGGGCATGCTGGCGCATCTGGTTCTCTTCGGCGCGTTCCTGTGCTGGGCCATCGCGAACTACGCGCTTTCGCGGCGTCGCGACCGGCGGGCCGGGGTCACCCACCCGCCTGGGCGATGGACGGCCACTGTGCTGACCGTCGCCTTGGGCCTGGTCGGCTGGGCCGTGTTCGCCTTCGGGCTGCACGGCCTCTTGATCGGCATCAAGCCCCTGGCCTGATCCGCGCGCGGATCACACCTCAGCGCGGACCCGGGCCTCGGGACTCTTCCATGAAGAAGGGCTGCGCCGTGCGGGCATCGAAAGTCTTCTGTTGCTCGGGGTTCAGCGCGGCGTAGAAAGTCCGCGTTGCATCTTCGCGCCGTGTCGCGGCGGCTTCGCGTTCCTGGCGCAAGGCGCGCAGGCGATCCAAGCGCTCTGGCGTCTTCAGCTGGGCCCAATCCACGCGTTTCTTGTCTTCGCGGCCAGGCTCGGCCGCTTGCATGGGCGGCTTGAGGGCCGCATGGAAGGTCTCCCAGGCTGGCGCTTGCGCGGACGTTAGTTTCAGGCTGGCATGCAAATCCGTCATGCGTTTTTCCCAGCGCTCGGCCTGGGGCCCTGCCACGCGGTTCGCTTTGTGTTCCCCGTGCATTTCCGGTCCGGGTCCCTGGTGCGGACCCGGAGGCGCCGCGAGGGCAGGGGCAGGCAGCGTGGAGGTGGCCAGCATCAGGCTGGCCGCGAGCATCGCGGTCGACAGCGGGGTCATGCGTGTTTTCATGGCGTCATCCTTTCATCCATCCCGCCACGAGCGGCGGGGTGCATGAAGTCTGGGGCGCTTGCATGTCCCGCGCGTGTGCCGTCGCTGTGCGCGTGTAAAGATGGACTAAGCCATGGCAAAGGCCAGGCCGGGTTCCGCTTCAGCGCTGCTTCGCGGAGGTGGTGGGCGCATCGTCATCGAGGTCTCTGGCCCGGCCTGCATTTTTTGCCCCGTAGAGGGCACGGTCCGCCCGCTGGTAGAGCGCGGAGGCATCGGTGTCCTGCGCCTTGATCTGGGCCAGGCCGCTTGAAAAACTCAGGCGCAGTTGCGGATGGTCCGGCACGGGTCGGCTGTCGCTCAGATCCTGGCGCAAGCGCGTCAGTACCTGACGTGTTCCTTGGACGGTGGTGTTGGGCAAGGCCATCAGGAATTCTTCGCCACCGATGCGGCCCACCAGATCCTGCGGCCTGCGCCGCGCTTCTAGCTTGCGCGCGAAGTGCGTCAGGACCTGATCACCGACGCTGTGGCCATGGTTGTCGTTGATCTGCTTGAAATGGTCCAGGTCGATGGCGGCCAGGGTCAAGGGATAACGCAGGCTGCGGGCCTGCTGGAACAGGGCCCCCAACTGCTCAAAGACATGGCGCCGGTTGAACAGCCCGGTGAGTGGGTCGGTGATCGCCAACTGCACCGCGTGGTCACGGGCCTGCTGCAGCAGGGACTCCTGGGCTTTGAGGGTGGAGATGTCGGTGATCACATTCAAGAGCCAGCCGTTCTCGTGCAGGGTCTCGGTGACCCGCATCCAGCGGCCGTCCACCATGTCGGATTCGAAGCAGCGCAAGGTGGTCTGGCGTCGCCGTTGCCCGATCTCACGCAACCAGCCCTCGATGTCGTCGGTCTGGATCAGCAGACCGACCCGCGCATGGAAGCAATTGCGCATCATGTCCGCCCAACTGGGATAGGCGGCGGGTGCGATGCCATAGCTGGCGCGCATGTAGTCGTTGGCGTAGCGCAGCCTGTCGTCCGGATCGAACAAGGCAATACCGCTGGCTGCGTCGTCCAGACAATCGAGCAGACGAAGGCGCGTGTGGTCTGTGTTCAAGCCGTGGTAGGTGTGGCCTAGCTGTTTTGGATTGGAACACAGCCGCACTTGGGGCCCAGTACCCCTTGCCCTTTACCGTATTGGTGCCGGGGCCCCTTGCCCCTGTGCGGGGAACTCAGGCGGCGTCGCCGGACTTGTTGGCGCAGGTGTTCCAGCCCAGCAGGGAATAGGGCGGGCACCAGCCCATCAGCCCCGTGGCCAGCGGCAGCAGGCCCAGCCAGCCCCACCAGCCAACGACACCCGTGAGGGCCAGGACGATCAGCACCAGGCCGACCGTGATGCGGAGCGCGCGGTCGATACCGCCGACATTGCGTTTCATGAACATCTCCTCAGTTGATTGAAACAGATGGGCGATCGGTGTCGCCCGCGAGGTCATCCAGGATGGGGCAGTCCGGCCGCTCATCGCCGTGGCAGTCGTGCAGCAGCTCCTTGAGGCTGCGCTGCATGGCCTGCAACGACGCGATGCGCACTGACAGTTCGTCCACATGCCGCTGGGCAATGCGCTTGACGCTGGCGCTGGCGCGGCCCCGGTTGCTCCACAGCCCCAGCAGCTCGGTGATTTCGTCGATGGAAAAACCCAGGTCGCGCGCGCGCCGGATGAAGCGCAGCTGACGCACCTCGATTTCGCCGTACTGCCGGTAGCCGCTGTCTGTGCGGGCCACTTGCGACAGCAGGCCCAACGACTCGTAGTGCCGCACCATCTTGGCCGAGATGCCCGAGCGTTGGGCGGCCTGACCGATGGGGATCGGCCAGCGGTCCGGGTCGCGCGAGGGCTCAGGCAGCGACGGCATAACCCTCTTCCGTGATGGCGCGGCTCAGGGCCTCGCGCGGCTGTTGCGATTGGACCTGGACGAGGTTGTGACTGCGGTCGATCCGGACTTCTGCCTGTGGATCGATTTGGCGGATGGCCTGGGTGACGGCCTTTTCGCAATGACCACAGCTCATGCCGGTGACGGTGAAGGACTGGTTCATGGGGCGTTCCTCCGGAATGTTGGGGTGCTGCATCCGGCATATGCCGGTCTGTGCTTGCCATTTTCAACCTTGACCCCATGGCAAGGTCAAGTGCTGATGTGCAAGCAGACCGTAGCGTGCGCTGGCAAACCATGGGAACTGCAGGAGGCTTGACCTTGACACAAGGGCAAGGTTCAGAATGCCGTGCATGGACACGATCAACACTCCCCTTCCCACGTCAGCCCGTCCGGCGCAAGCGCTCAGCACGCTGGATCTGGGCATCGGCGGCATGACCTGCGCGGCCTGTGTGCTGCGGGTGGAAAAGGCCTTGAAGAAAGTACCTGGCGTGCAGGACGCGGTGGTCAATCTGGCCACCGAGACTGCCCGCGTCACGTACCGGCCGGACGCACCCGATGAAGCGGCCCAGCTCCGACGCGCCGTCCGCAGCGCCGGTTACGAGCCCCGTGCCGCCGATGCGCTGATGCACGAGGACCTTTCTCCCTGGGCCGGTTTTGCGCCGGTGGCCCTGGGCGCCGTGTTGTCGCTGCCGCTGGTCTTGCCCATGCTGCTGGGCTGGTTGAGCCTGGGGCAGGGCGGTCAGGCTTGGATGTTGCCCGCCTGGCTGCAGTTCGTGCTGGCTACACCAGTGCAATTCATCCTCGGGGCACGGTTCTACCGTGGCGCCTGGCACGCCTTGAAGAGCCGTACGGGCAATATGGACCTGCTGGTGGCGCTGGGCACCAGCGCGGGCTGGGGCCTGTCGGTCTGGCTCTGGTGGACGGCGTCTTCGGATGTGCATGCGGGCGCTCACACTGCGGTACAGCCTCATCTTTACTTCGAAGCCAGCGCCGTGGTCATCACCCTGGTGCTGCTGGGCAAGTGGCTGGAGGTTCGTGCCAAGCGCCAGACCACGGCCGCCATCCGTGCCCTGCACGCGCTGCGGCCCGAGCTGGCGCACTGGCTGGGGTCCGAGCTGGCGCCGCAGGACGAAACCGACATCCCAATCAGCGAATTGATGGTGGGGGATCGTGTGGCCGTGCGTCCTGGCGAACGCATTCCCGCAGATGGCCTGCTGCTGGACGGCGAGACCCAGGTGGACGAATCCATGCTGACTGGTGAACCCCTGCCGGTGGGCAAGGCCCCCGGCGCGGTGCTGACCGGCGGCTCGGTCAACGGGGAGGGCCGTGTCGTGCTGCGGGTTACGGCCACGGGCAGCGAGACGGTGCTGGCGCGCATCATCCGCCTGGTGGAGGACGCGCAGGCGGCCAAGGCACCGATCCAGCGACTGGTCGATCAGGTCTCTGCGGTTTTTGTGCCCGTGGTGCTGGTGCTGGCCTTGCTCACACTCGGCGGCTGGCTCTGGCGCGGTGCGGACATGGAAGCCGCGCTGATGCACGCCGTCGCTGTGCTGGTGATCGCCTGTCCCTGCGCTTTGGGCCTGGCCACGCCCACGGCCCTCATCGCCGGTGCCGGCGTGGCGGCACGGCGCGGCATCCTGATCAAGGACGCCCAGGCCCTGGAGCTGGCACACCGGGTCGACACGGTGGCCTTCGACAAGACCGGCACCTTGACCGTGGGCCAACCTCGCCTGACGGCTTTGCAGGTTGCGCCAGGCCAGAATGAGTCCGCCTTGTTGCAGGCGGTGGCCAGCATGCAGAGTGGAAGCGAGCACCCACTGGCCAGAGCCGTATTGCAGCTGGCGCGCGAGCGGGGCGTGAGCTGGCCCGCGCCGGATGCCGTGCAGGCTGTGCCGGGGAGGGGCACGCAGGGCGAAGTTCAGGGCAGGACTTGGCGCATTGGCAGCCTGCGCTGGATGACCGAGCTGGGCGTGTCGCTTGGCGCGTTGGAGGAGGCGGCGACGGCCTTGCAGGCGCAGGGCGCCACGGTGTCCGTGCTGGCCGAAACCGTGAATAGTACTGGGGAGGGCAAGGCGCTCGCACAGGTGCATGCGCGCGCCCTGCTGGCCTTTGGTGACGAACCCAAGCCGGGCGCGGCGGCCGCCTTGTTGGCTTTGCGTGATCGGGGCCTGCGCCTGGTGATGATTTCCGGTGACAACCCGGGCGCTGCGCAGGCCATGGCACGCCGGCTGGGCCTGCGGCCGGAGCATGGGGAAGTGCTGGCCAATGTATTGCCCGGCGACAAGGCCGCCCAGGTGCGGGCCTTGCGCGAGGGCCAGCACGTCGTCGCCATGGTGGGCGACGGCGTGAACGACGCGCCTGCCCTGGCTGCCGCCGATGTCGGCATCGCCATGGGCAATGGCACCGACGTGGCCATGCATGCGGCGGGCATCACCCTGATGCGAGGTGATCCGGCCCTGGTGGAGGCGGCGCTGGACATCTCTCGCCGTACCGTGCGCAAGATCCGCCAGAACCTGTTCTGGGCTTTCATCTACAACGTGGCTGGCATTCCCCTGGCGGCCTTGGGCGTGCTGAGTCCGGTGGTGGCCGGCGCGGCCATGGCCTTGAGCTCCGTCAGCGTGATGGGCAATGCCTTGTTGCTGCGGCGCTGGAAGGGGTCTTAAGCGGGGGGCGGTGCCGGCGGGCCCATCGGCTCGGGCTTGGTGTCCTGCTCCAGCCAGCCCAGAAAACGCAGGGCCTGGGCCCGGCTGTTGCCGCACATCTCGGGCGTGGGCATCAGGCTGCCGCAGACAGCGGGTCGCTCGGGCCGGCCGAAGAGCTTGCAGCGCAGCTGTTCGTCCAGCTGGATGCAGGGCACGCCGGCTGGCTTGCTGATGCCATTGACCACCGGCATGCCCGGGATAGGGCTGGAGATGGAGGGCGCGATGCAGCAGGCGGCGCAGCCGGGGCGGCAATCCATGGCCGGGAGATAGTTCAGTCAGCTGTTGAGTCGTTGCGCCGCGAAGAGCACCTGGTCAATCACGGCCTGAACGGCACTGCGGGCGCGGTCCGACAGCAGCTGCCCTTCGGCGTCAAACGCTTCGCCCGCGCGCCCGAGCGCATAACTTTGCGGCGTGACCCAGCATTGCAGGTTCAGCAGCAGGGGAACCAGGTGGCTTTGCGAGCGCAGCCCACCCAGGGCACCTGGTGAGGCGCTGAGCACGCCCACCACCTTGCCACGCGTGGCCTTGTAGCCGTCGGTCCAATCCGGGTCGGCTGCGACCGGGCGGGAGAGCCAGTCGAAGGTGTTCTTGACCAGGGCCGGGTAGCTGGCGTTGTACTCGGGCGTGCAGATGATCCAGGCCGGATGCTCGAAAAAAACCTGCTTGAGCCGGACCACGTCGGGTGGCGTACCCCGGGCTTCCAGGTCGCCGTTGTACAGCGGGACGTCGTAGTCCCCCAGCTCGAGGTGCGTGACCTCGGCGCCGCTGGCGCGGACCATGGCTGCCGTGACGCGGGCGAGTTGCCGGTTCAGGGATTGCTGGCGGGTGCTGCCCGCGAAGACGAGGACTTTCATGACCGGCATTGAACCACAGACCCGATGCGCAGCGCATGTGCGTGCAGAGCTGGGCCTGCAGGCTGGGTGTTGGCCTGGCACCGCTTCGCTGTGGGATTCACCCGACAAAGCTCCAGGATGCTGCGCAGTTTGTTCCACGTGAAACACAAAGCCTTGCGAGATGCCGCGATGGCGGAAAAAGAGGCGGGCCGGTAAAATTTCGCCCCTCGCACTCCTACTCTCTGTCTGTGCGTTTTGCCTTGATGCCCAAGGCCGCGGCCACAGGAGATGTCCCCATGCTGTATCCCGAAGAATTTGAAGTCATCGTTGTGGGTGGCGGCCATGCCGGCACCGAGGCCGCCCTGGCGGCCGCGCGCATGGGCTGCAAGACCTTGCTGCTGACCCACAACATCGAAACATTGGGGCAGATGAGCTGCAACCCCAGCATCGGCGGCATTGGCAAGGGGCACTTAGTCAAGGAAGTGGATGCGCTGGGCGGCGCCATGGCGATCGCCACGGACGAGGCCGGCATCCAGTTCCGCATCCTCAACGCCAGCAAGGGACCGGCCGTGCGCGCCACGCGCGCCCAGGCCGACCGCATTCTGTACAAGGCCGCCATCCGCCGCCGCCTGGAAAACCAGCCGAACCTGATGCTGTTCCAGCAGGCCGTGGACGATCTGATGGTGGAAGGCCATCGTGTGGTTGGCGCCGTCACCCAGGCCGGCATCGCCTTCCGTGGCCGCACGGTCGTGCTCACGGCCGGAACCTTTCTGGACGGGAAAATCCACATTGGCCTGGACAACTACGCGGCCGGTCGGGCCGGGGACCCGCCTGCGGTCAGCCTTTCGGCGCGGCTCAAGGAACTCCAGCTCCCCCAGGGGCGGCTCAAGACTGGCACGCCGCCGCGCCTGGATGGCCGCACCATCGATTTCTCCCAGTGCACGGAACAGCCCGGGGACGGCATGCCCGGCGCCGCCAGCCAGGGCGCGAACGAGGGGGAGGTGCCGGTGTTCAGCTTCATGGGCCGCCGCGAGATGCACCCCCAGCAGATGCCCTGCTGGATCACGCACACCAATGAGCGCACGCACGAGATCATCCGTTCGGGGTTTGACCGCAGTCCCATGTTCACGGGCAAGATCGAAGGCGTGGGCCCGCGCTACTGCCCCAGCGTGGAAGACAAGATCAACCGCTTCGCGGGCAAGGACAGCCACCAGATCTTCCTGGAGCCCGAGGGCCTGACCACGAACGAGTACTACCCGAACGGTATTTCCACCAGCCTGCCCTTTGACATCCAGCTGGCCTTGGTGCGCTCCATGCGGGGCCTGGAAAACGCCCACATTCTGCGGCCCGGCTACGCCATCGAGTACGACTATTTCGATCCGCGCTCGCTCAAGAGCAGCTTCGAGACCCGCCAGATCCAGGGCCTGTTTTTCGCGGGCCAGATCAATGGGACCACGGGCTACGAAGAGGCCGCTGCCCAAGGCCTGTTTGCTGGCATCAACGCCGCCCTGCAATGCCGGGGCGAGGCGCCCTGGCTGCCCGGCCGTGACCAGGCTTACCTGGGCGTGCTGGTGGATGACTTGATCACCAAAGGCGTGACCGAGCCCTACCGGATGTTCACCAGCCGGGCCGAATTCCGTCTGCAGCTGCGGGAAGACAACGCCGACATGCGCCTTACCGAGACCGGCCGCCGGCTGGGCCTGGTGGACGATGCCCGCTGGGATGCCTTCAACCGCAAGCGGGATGCTGTTTCACGTGAAACAGAACGCCTGAAATCGACCTGGGTGAACCCGCGCATCCTGCCCGCTGCCGAGGCCGAGCGGGTGCTGGGGGTGGGCATCGAGCATGAATACCATCTGTTTGACTTGCTGCGCCGCCCCGGCGTGAAGTACGCGGAACTGATGTCCATGGATGGCGGCAAGTACGCCAGGCCGGTTTCGGGAGGTCGTGAAGCACAAGATCCCACCCTGCCACCGCAGGCCGTTGTTTCACGTGAAACCTTGGGTGAGCTGTACGAACCCGTGGTCGACCAGATCGAGATCGCGGCCAAGTACGCGGGTTACATCGACCGCCAACGGGACGAAGTGGAGCGCGCAGCCCATTACGAGCAGCTCCAGCTGCCTGCGGACCTGGACTACATGGCCGTGTCGGCCCTGAGCATCGAAGCCCGGCAGAAGCTGCAGAAACACCGCCCAGAAACCCTGGGCCAGGCTTCACGCATCTCGGGTATCACGCCGGCCACCATCTCCCTGTTGCTGATCCATCTGCGCAAGAGCGGCTTCAAGGGTTTTGCCAAGATGGCCGAGGCCGAAGCGGCATGACGGCTGAGTTGGCGCCGAACCTGGCAGCCCGCCTCGAAGCCGGCGCCAGCGCGCTCGGCGTGGCCTTGTCCGAGGCCCAGCGCACCCAACTGCTGGACTACCTGGCCTTGGTCCAAAAGTGGAACAAGGTCTACAACCTCACGGCGCTGCGGGATGCGCAAGAGATGCTCACGCACCACCTGCTGGATAGCCTGGCCATCATCGCGCCGCTGCGGCGGCAGACCCAGGGACAGTCTGTGCGCCTGCTCGACGTGGGTTCTGGTGCCGGCTTGCCGGGCGTGGTCATCGCCATCTGCTGCCCGGAGATCGAAGTCACCTGCGTGGACACGGTGGCCAAGAAAGCCACCTTCATCCAGCAGGTGGCCATCGCGCTCAAATTGCCCAAGCTGCACGGTGTGCATGCGCGGGTGGAAAGCCTGTCAGGTCCATTTGACGTGATTTCTTCCCGGGCCTTCGCCTCCTTGGCTGATTTCACCGCCTGGTCCTCTGGCGCTCTGGCGGCCCAGGGTGTCTGGATGGCGATGAAAGGGCGGCACCCGGCCGAGGAAATTGCGGCCTTGTCCCTGGGGGTCGAGGTGTTTCACGTGGAACCACTGACCGTGCCGGGCATGGATGCGGAGCGTTGCATGGTCTGGTTACGCAAAAAAACGGGCGCCGGCACCTCTGCCTGAGTCGCGCCACACGGTGGGCGTCGTACACTCGACGCCTCATTTTCGAGAGACGCTTCCCCCATGTTTGGCATTGCAGACTACGGCGCTTTTGTCGCCGCCATCCTCCTTTTCCTGTTGATTCCGGGGCCGGGCAATCTCGCCATCATCACGTCCACGGGCAAGGGGGGGCGGGCAGGGGGGATGGCGGCATCGTTCGGCATCATCGTGGGTGACCAAATACTCATGTGGTCCGCTGTCGCGGGCGTGGCCGCGCTGCTGCTGGCCTATCCCACTGCCTTCCATCTTGTTCAGTGGCTGGGCGCGGCCTACCTCGCCTGGATGGGTTTCAGAATGTTGATCGCCAAACCCGGTGATGCGCCCGTGCTCAACATCCAGCCGCGCCACTATTTCCGGCAGGCCTTCATCATCACCTTGCTCAATCCCAAGGCCATCGTGTTTTACATGGCTTTCTTTCCGCTGTTCATCAACCCGGCGCAGCACCAGGGCCTGCTCACCTTCGGCGTGATGGCGACCACCGTCGCGGTGCTCGGCTTTCTGTATTCACTGACCGCCGTGCTCCTCACGCACCATCTGGCCGAGCGCCTGCGCGCCAGTCCGCGCATCGGGCAGACATTGGAAAAACTGGCGGGCGTGTTCCTGATCGGTTTTGGCCTGAAGCTTGCGCTGAGCAAATAAGACGAAGACCGGGCCTTTTCCCGCAATAACGAGAGTTCCACACACGAGTGCTGCATGGCCAAGATTTTTTGCGTTGCTAATCAGAAGGGTGGGGTGGGCAAGACCACCACCACGGTCAATCTGGCGGCTGGTTTGGCCAAGCTCAACCAGCGGGTGCTGATGGTCGATCTCGATCCTCAAGGCAATGCCACCATGGGCTCGGGTGTGGACAAGCGCCAGCTGGCGCGCACGGTGTACGACGTGCTGTTGGGCACGGCCTCCGTGGCCGAGGCCCGCGTCAAGAGCGACAAGCTGGTGGAAGCTGGCTACAGCTACGACATCCTGGGTGCGAACCGTGAATTGGCCGGGGCCGAAGTCGAACTGGTCGATCTGGAGCAACGCGAGCGCCGTCTCAAGAACGCCTTGGCCCAGGTCATGGAGGAGTATGACTTCGTCCTGATCGACTGCCCGCCCAGCCTGTCCATGCTCACCCTGAATGGCCTGTGCGCGGCGCATGGCGTCATCGTGCCCATGCAGTGTGAGTACTTCGCGCTCGAGGGCCTGGCCGATCTGGTCAACACCATCAAGCAGGTGCACGCCAACCTGAATCCCGACCTGCAGATCATCGGCTTGTTGCGTGTCATGTACGACCCACGAGTCACCCTGCAGGCCCAGGTCAGCGACCAGCTCAAGGCGCACTTCGGCGACAAGGTGTTCGATGCCGTCATCCCGCGCAATGTGCGCCTGGCCGAGGCGCCCAGCTACGGTTTGCCCGGCGTGGTCTTCGATCCGGCCGCGCGCGGTGCCCAGTCCTTCTTTACCTTCGCGGAAGAAATGGTCGGACGCATCAGCAAGATGTGAACCAAAAGTGAGTGTTTGCTTTTAGATGAAGAACAGCAACGTCCTGCTCCTGCCCGGCTGGTACGACTCCGGTGCCGCCCACTGGCAAAGCTTGTGGGAGGCCCAGCACGGCTATACGCGCGTGCAGCAGCATGATTGGGAGCGCCCACTTCGCGGTGATTGGCAGATCCAGCTGGAAGAAACCATCCTGGCCTGCGACACAGACCGCAACGGACCCGTCGTCTTGGTGGCGCACAGCCTGGGCTGCATCCTGGTCGCAGCCTGGGCCGCGCACAGCCGCAACACGCACCGCGTCCGGGGCGCCCTGCTGGTCGCGCCGGGCGATGCGGAGCGCGACGAAATCCGCAGCCAGCTGCCCAGCTGGTCGCCCATCGCCCGCCAGCGCCTGCCCTTTCCCAGCGTCCTGCTGGGCAGCCGCAATGACCCGTACTGCCGCTTCGAGCGCGCACAAGGCCTGGCGGCGGACTGGGGTGCGCGTTTCATCGACTATGGCGAGCGCGGCCACATCAATGCCGACTCGGGTCTGGGTGACTGGCCCGAAGGGCGTGCCTTGCTGCAGACGCTGATGCAGCCACCCGCCTAGCCCTGAGGCGCGATGAAACAACGACACCTGAAACGGCGGTTGCCATCAACCGCCCTGGCGGTCATGCCGCCCGATCTGAACTTGAACCTGACGCCACCGGGAGTACACACAGAGATGGTCACGAAAAAAACCAGGGGCCTGGGCCTGGGCCTGGAAGCCCTGCTGGGCCCCAAGGTCGAGGAAAACCAGGCCGACCCCGCGCCGGACGGCGTCGTGCCCCAGGCTGGCCAGGTCGGCAGCCTGCGCCTGGAGGAGATGGTGCCCGGCATGTACCAGCCGCGCACCCGCATGGACGAGGGCGCCTTGTACGAGCTGGCCGAGTCCATCAAGGCCCAGGGCATCATGCAACCGATCCTGGTGCGCAAGCTCACGGAAGGCCCCAACGCCGGCAAGCATGAAATCATCGCGGGCGAGCGGCGCTTCCGTGCTGCCAAGCTTGCGGGCCTGGACAGCGTGCCCGTGCTGGTGCGCGAGGTGCCCAACGAGGCAGCCGCCGCGATGGCGCTGATCGAGAACATCCAGCGCGAAGACCTCAACCCGCTGGAAGAGGCCCAGGGCCTGCAGCGTCTGATCCGCGAGTTCGGCCTGACGCACGAGCAGGCAGCGCAGGCCGTGGGTCGCTCGCGCAGCGCGGCAAGCAACCTGCTGCGCCTGCTCAACCTTGCCGAGCCGGTGCAGGCCATGCTGATGGCCGGAGACCTGGACATGGGCCACGCGCGCGCGCTGTTGGCATTGGACCGCGCGACTCAGATCACGGCGGCCAACCAGATCGCCGCGAAAAAGTATTCCGTCCGCGAGGCCGAAAGTCTGGTCAAGAAGCTCGGGGCGGAATTCACCTTGGCGCCGCAGAAGCCGGGCAAGGAAAAATCGCGCGACTTGAAACGCGTGGAAGAAGAGTTGTCCGACCTGCTGATGGCCCAGGTCGAGGTGCGCGTCAAGAAGCGCGTCAAGCGCAATGGCCGTGTCGAGGAAATGGGCGAGCTCTCCGTGCAGTTCGGCTCGCTCGATGAACTCAACGGCTTGATTGACCGCCTCCGCCGCGCCGGTGGCGGCGACTGAACGGACGCGGAGCAACGCGCGAGCCATGCGATCTTCCTTGCCACGGATGTCGTTCACGTCCTTCGGCTGGCCCTTGCCCGCGCTGATGGCCTGGAGCGTTTGCTGGTTTCTGTATTCCCTGCTGCGGCTGAAGACGGGGCTGCCCTTGTGGGCGGTGCTGGGCCTGGTCACCCTGACCGGTGTGCTGCTCAGCCTGCTGGGAGGCACCTGGTGGCGGCGGCTGGCCATTGGCCTGGGTTTTCCGCTTTCGCTGTTTTTCTCGGGGGCCTTGAGCCTGCCGGCCTGGGCTTGGCTGCTGCCGCTGGCCTTGCTGGCTTTGATTTACCCGCTCAATGCCTGGCGGGACGCACCGCTATTCCCGACGCCCGAAGATGCCTTGAACCATCTGCCCGAGGTGGCGCCGCTCGAACCTGGCGCCCGGGTGCTGGATGCCGGTTGCGGTCTGGGCCATGGGCTGGAGGCCTTGCGCCAGGCGTATCCCTTGGCTGATCTGCATGGCGTGGAATGGAGCCGTCCGCTGGCGTGGTGGTGTCGGCGGCGCAGCCAGAGTGGCGGCATCCGTGCGCATGTGGCGCGGGCCGACATGTGGGAGGTCGACTGGTCTGCTTATGACCTGGTCTACCTCTTCCAGCGGCCCGAGACCCTGCCCCGGGCCATGGCCAAGGCGGCGGCGGAAATGCGCTCAGGCACCTGGCTGGTCAGCCTGGAGTTCGAGGCCACCGGTTACAAGCCGACCGCGAAGCTGAAAACCACGGCAGGCAAGCCGGTCTGGGTCTATCGCTGGCCGGCTGTGGCCACGAGCCCCCTGACTCCGATGGATAAGCCCCGCCGCTGACATCGCACCTGCCTTCGCTTGTGGCCATGTCGGTGGGCCCGCCATCCGCAGGCTCTGCGGAAAACGACGAGCCTCTGCCCACCGTGCGCGTTGCGGGAGGCCATCACCGTTTTCGACACTGGGAGGGCATTGACCGCGGTGCCGGCCTTGCGCACAGTGACGCCCATGCCTGTGCCGGATTACGAACTTGAAAAAGCGAGAAGCTGAAAACGCGGAGCAGGACAGATCCGCTACGCCATGAGGCAATTGCCAATCGGCACAAGGGTCCACTGGCGAACGGGACACCGAACGCCCCATCCATCAACGGAGTCATCCCACCATGCGTCTCAACCTGCCTGTCACCCAGAACGGCTACACCTTTCCCGCCGACCAGACCTTGATTTCCATCACCGATCTCAAGGGGCGCATGACCTACTGCAACACCAACTTCGCCAGCGTCAGTGGGTACACGGTGTCCGAGCTGATGGGGCAGCCTCACAACCTGGTGCGACACCCGGACATGCCAGAGGAGGCCTTTCGTGACCTCTGGGAGACCATCCAGAATGGACGACCCTGGACCGCCCTGGTCAAGAACCGACGCAAGAACGGCGACTACTACTGGGTGCGCGCCAATGCCACGCCCATGCGCGACGGCGAGCGCATCATGGGCTACCTCTCGGTGCGTACCCGGGCGTCGGACGAGGAAATCGCCGCCGCCGAAGCCCTCTATGCCACCATGCGCGCGGAAGCGGCCGCCGGCCGCCGGGTGCATGTGCTGCACCATGGCGAGGTGCGCAACAACAGCCTGATGGGGCGCCTGTGGCGCTGGCTGCGGCCCGAGCTGCGTGGCAATTATTTTGGCGCGATGCTGGTCACGGCGCTGATCGGCCCGGTGCTGGTCCATTTGGGGGCGCCCCCCTGGGCGGGCACGGCGGCGGCCATTGTCGCGGCCATCGTCTTTGGCTTTTACCTGGTGCGCATCGGCATCAAACCTTTACAGGACGTGATCGAGACGGCTAACCAGCTTGCGGCGGGGGATCTGACGCGCCAGGTGCGTGTCACCAGCAAGGGCGAGATCGGCCAGCTCCAGTTGGCGCTGGCGCAACTGGCCGTCTCGGTGCGCACCGTGGTGCGCGACGTCCGGCACGAGGTGGCCAATCTGCTGGGCAGCGCGCGCGAAATCGCCAGCGGCAACGCCGACATGTCCGCGCGCACCGAGTCCCAGGCCAGCAGCCTGGAGCAGACGGCCGCCGCAATGGATCAGATCAACGGCACCATCCAGCAAACCAGCAAGCTGGCCGAGGAGGGCGCAGGTGTCGCGCGCGAGACTGCCGGCGTGGCGCAACGCAGCCATGAAGTGGTCCAGAGCGTGGCCAGCACCATGGATGAAATCGCCGAGTCATCCCGCCGCATCAACGACATCATCCAGGTGATCGAAGGCATCGCCTTCCAGACCAACATCTTGGCCCTGAACGCGGCGGTGGAAGCCGCCCGCGCCGGCGAGCAGGGCCGCGGTTTTGCCGTGGTCGCGGCCGAGGTGCGTACCCTGGCCGGCCGCACGGCGGAGGCGTCCAAGGAAATCAAGCGCCTGATCGAGGAATCGCGCCAGCGGGTGGAGTTGGGGGGACAGCGCGCAGTCGATGCGCGCGGGCGCATGGACGGGGTCATGGAATCGGTCGGGCGCGTCACGGTCCTGCTGGACCAGATCAACACGGCGGCGCGCGAGCAGGCCTCGGGCGCGGCGCAGATCAACTCGGCCGTCTCTCACCTGGACGGCATCACGCAGCAGAACGCGGCCATGGTCGAGGAATTGGCAGCCTCGGCCAAGTCCCTCAACGACCAGGTGGGCATGGTGCACAACACCATCCGTGTGTTCCGTCTCACGGCCCAGGATGTCACCTTGGCCGAGGTCGACGCCGTGGCCCTGCGCAAGCAGGGGCGCGGGGAGCTCACGGCGGACGAAGGCCCGGCTTACGCCCCGCCAGCGCGTATCGGCAGGTGATCGGTCCGCCGACCGGCGCCGGACCGGACGTGTGCCGGTCTCGTGCCATCATCGGCCTGCGCCGAAGGCATGCGGCGCGCAGCGTGCGCCCATCCCTGACGCCGACCGCCGCCCCGGGCCTCAGCCCGGGCCCGGTGGTCGTCTAAGGTTTTCCCGGCCCCCGGGTTTGCGTACTGTGCGCGGGCATGTGCCTTGCTCGATGATGGCGCCTACCCGTACATGAAAGCAGACCCTACTCATTCCCATCCTCGTTCCGCGTCGGCTTCCCGGGCTCGGGCCCGCAGCACCATGACACGTTCGCGCGGTGCGCTCGACATCGTCCTGGTCTACGTGGTCTTCGCCTCCCTGTGGATTCTGCTGTCAGACCGTCTCACCGGCTGGCTGCTGCGCGACCCCGACATGCTGCTGCTGGCCTCCACGCTCAAGGGCTGGTTGTTTGTCGCCGTCAGTGCCACCTTGTTGCATTTCCTGCTGCGGCGCCGAATCCGTCCCCTGCCGATCCATGCTGGCCTGGCCGACGCGGCGGCAGCCCGTCATGCGCTGTTGCGCTCCATGGCGGTGTTCACCGTGCTCGCCCTGGTCGTTGTGCTGGTCGTGGCCTCGACCATCTGGCAAGCCATGCGCGAGGAGCGCGAGCAGGCCCACACCCAGTTGCGCGCCATCGTCCAGTCCAAGGCGCGTGAGCTTTCCGCCTGGCAGCAGGAACGGCTGGGCGACGCCGCGCGCATCGCCAACACGCTGTACCTGCGCACGCGCTGGGCAACCTGGCGCGAACGGGGCGATGCGCAAAGCCAGCGCGCCTTGCAGCGTTTTCTGGAGCAGGCCGGGCAACCCCAGGGGTTTGTGCACGCGGACATCGTCGACGCCCAGGGACGGCGTTGGCTGGATGGCTCGCCGTCGCGCGACGCACCGGCGGATGCGGCGCTGGCGCAGGCCGCGCGTCTGGCCATCGAGCAGAGCCGGCCTCAGTGGGTCGGACTCTGGCGCGACGCCCAAGGGGCATGGCGTCTGGCGCTTGTCGCAGCCCTGGGATCCGGCGGTTCGAACGGCGCGGGCAACGACATCGCGCGCGAACAAGACCGTGCAGCCCTGGTGCTGCATGCCGATGCGGACGCCTATCTGCGCATGGCCCTGAGCGACTGGCCCATGCTGCGCTCGGGCGCGGAGGCGGTGCTGTTGCGCCGTGAAGGCGCGCAGTTCATCTTCGCAGGCGAGCTTGTTCCCGAGCGCGCGGCGCAACTGCGCGGGGTGTTGGCCCGACTGTCCTGGCCGCAGCCGGATGGTGCGCTGGTTGACGGTTTCGAGCACCATGGCGTGCCCGCCCTGGCCGTGATCCAACGCATCGGCGAGACCGAGTGGTGGTTGCTGGTCAAGCAGAGTCCAGAGGAAATGCTGCACGGCGCCGCCGCCAGCGGCGCCTGGATGGCCTTGACGGCCGTGCTGGGCCTGCTGGCCCTGGGCGTGGCGCTGTACCTGCGGCACGAGCGCCACCGCCGGCTGCATTCACTGCGCGACATCGAGGAACTCCAGCGGGCCAAGCAGGCCCTGCTCGAGAGCGAAGCCCTGTACCGCCTGTTGGCGGACAACAGCAGTGATGTGGTGTGGCTCTACGACCTGGAGGCCGACCACTACCTCTACGCCAGTCCGGCCGTGCGCCTGTTTGGTTATGACCCGGCGCAAGCCACCAGCATGTCCTTCAGGGACGTGTTGCCGCCCGAGGTGGAACAGGCCACGCGTGAGCGTTTGTACGAACGCATCGCTGCCCTGCAGGAGGGCGACGAAGACCAGCGCACGGCCTTGGGCCAAACCCCGGTGCTGTGTGGGGACGGCAAGCTCATGCCAACCGAGGTGGTTACCACCTTGCTGACCGACGAGAAGACGGGCCGTGTCACCCGCGTGCTGGGCGTGACGCGCGACATCACCCAGCGCAAGCGGGATCAGGACCAGCTGATCCGCCTGTCGCAAGCCATCGAGCAGAGCCCGGCCAGCGTGGTGATCACCAACCTCGAGGGCAATATCGAGTACGTCAACCCGGCATTCGAGGCCATGAGTGGTTATGCGCAGGCCGAGGTGCTGGGCACCAACCCGCGACTTTTGAACTCGGGCCGCACGCCGAGCGAGGTGTACGACACCATGTGGCTCACGATCAAGGCGGGTCAGGCCTGGCATGGGGAGCTGATCAATCGCGCCAAGGACGGGCGCGACTACGTGGTGAGCATGACCATCGCGCCCGTGCGCAATGCCCAGGATGAGGTGGCGCATTACCTGGCGGTGCAGTTGGACGTCACGCAGCAACGCAACGCCGAGGAAAAGGCGCGCCAGCTGGCCTGGTTCCATCCCCTGACCGGCTTGCCCAACCGCCACCGGCTCTTGCTCGATCTGAAGGAAACCCTGGATGCGCGGGGCCCGGGTCGCGGGTCGGACAGCTCGAATGGGGCTGCGTCCGAGCAGTGCGCGCTGCTGTTGCTGGATCTGGACCGTTTCCAGACCGTCAACGACGCGCTTGGCCCGGCGGTGGGCGACCAGCTGCTGCGTCAGCTCAGCTGGCGCTTCGCAGCCGCCTTGCCGCCCGAGGCCCAACTGGCCCACCTCAATGCGGATGAATTCGCCGTGCTGCTGCAGCCGGCACGGGGTCCTGAGCAGGCGGGCGCAGCGGGTGAGCCGGCTGTGCGCGAGGCCGTGAGCGCCCAGGCCCTGCGCCTGGCGCAAAGCCTGCATGACACCTTGACGATGCCCGTGCAACTTGGGCGCGGCGAGAGCCTGGCCGTGAGTTGCTGCATCGGCATCACCTTGCTGCCGCATCGCGGCGAGTCTCAGGAGGCGGCGGCGGATGTCTCGTCCTTGCCCGAAGACACGCCCGAGGACGTGCTGCGCCGCGCCGACACGGCTCTGCACCGCGCCAAGAATGGACGAGGCCGGGAAGGCAGCGCCGGGCACACCGCTTTCTTCGACGCCTCGATGGAGCAGGTGGTCAGCCGCCGTTTCCTGATCGAACGTGACCTGCGCCGGGGGCTGGCCGCTGGTGAGCTGCGCGTGTACCTCCAGCCTCAGGTCGACGCCGATGGACAGATGGTCAGCGCCGAGGCCCTGGTGCGCTGGCAACACCCCGAGCAGGGCCTCGTGCCCCCGGGGGCCTTCATTCCGGTGGCGGAGGAGAGTGAGCTGATCACCGACGTCGGGCGCTGGGTCTTGCAAGGTGTCTGTGCCCACCTGGGCGCCTTGCGTACCCGCGGCCTGCGCCTGCCCATCGCTGTCAACGTGAGCACGCGTCAGTTCCACCAGCCCAGCTTCGTGCACGAGGTGCAGGAGGCCCTGCGCGTGCATGCGGCCGCGCCGGGGGACCTGATCATCGAGATCACCGAAAGCATCCTGATGGAGCAGGTGGAGAACGTGACAAGCAAGATGTCGCAGCTCGCCGGTCTGGGCGTCAAGTTCTCGCTGGACGATTTCGGCACGGGATATTCATCACTGGCTTACTTGAAGCGCCTGCCCATCGACGAGATCAAGATCGATCGCAGCTTCGTGCAGGACGCGCCGACCGACCCCAATGACGCCGCCCTGGTGGACGCCATCCTGTCGGTGGCACGCCACCTGCGGCTCAAAGTCGTGGCCGAGGGCGTGGAAACGCGCGCGCAGGCCGACTTTCTCCACGCGCGGGGACAGATCGTGCAGCAGGGTTATCTGCATGGGCGCCCCGCGCCCGCGGAGGACGTACTGGCTGCCTGGGAGCAGGCGCAGGCCTAGAAATGCGGGGCCGCTTAGGCGGTTCCCGCATGTGGAAACTGCATTTTCACAATGCGGCAGAAGAAATGCTGCGCAGCAGCAAAAATCCGTCATACGAAAAAATGGTTTTTCTCATAACAAAATCAATAACGTAAGTGATTGATTTGAAATAGAAAATTTATTCTCCTGCGATCCGGTAAAACGATGCACACGGAGGTGGCTTGTTCGACACTGAAGGCGGTTTTTCATCGTTAGCAAGGAGTCGAACATGTACATCGAATTCGCACTGCATCACTACATCGGGGACAACGGCGACGAGGTCCTGAACGAGGCCCGGGCCGCGCTGGACGGCACGGATTACGCGAACTACTTGAACAGCGAGCGCGCGGCCATCGTCGTCAATCCGCACAACCTGGCACCCGTGGGCGTCAGCTGGACGGACGGCAATGGCATCCAGAACCGCTTCTTCCGCTGAGACGGTCCCTGCCGTAGGAGCTCAACAATTCAAGGGCGCCGTATTCCGGCGCTTTTTTTATTTCGCTCGCGGTGTTGGGGGCAATACGCCTGCGCACTGTGGGCCGCGCTCTACCAAAGCGTGCTTAGAACGCAAAGATCTTGCCCGGGTTCATGATGTTCTTCGGGTCCAGCGCGCGTTTGATGGTGCGCATCACGTCCACCGCGCCCGCGCCGGTTTCCTCCGGCAGAAAACCCATCTTGTGCAAGCCGATGCCGTGTTCGCCGGTGCAGGTACCGCCCAGGCGCAGGGCTCGCTGCACCAGCTGGTGGTTCAGCAGTTCGGCCTGCATGCGTTCCTGCGCGCTGTCCGGATCGATCAGGTAACCCATGTGGAAGTTGCCATCCCCCACGTGGCCGACCAGGAAGTAGGGAATGCCGGCCGCGTCGGCCTCGGCCACGCTCTCGACCACCGCCGTGGCCAGCTGTGAAATCGGCACGCAGGCATCGGTGGTGATGGCGCGGCAGCCGGGGCGTGTTTGCAGGCCCGCGAAATAGGCCGCGTGCCGCGCGGTCCACAAGCGGGTGCGCTCCTCCGGTGTCTCCGCCCATTCGAAGGCCTGGCCGCCCTGGTCCGCAGCCAGGGCCTGCACAGTTTCTGCCTGCTCGCGCACGCTGGCGGGCGAGCCGTGGAACTCCATCAGCAGCATCGCTTCCTCGCGCAGGCTGAGCTTGCTGTGTTTGTTGACCGCGCGCACGGTGTTGGCGTCCAGTAGTTCCACGCGCGCGATCGGCACCCCGAGTTGGATGATCTCGATGGTGGTGCGCACGGCCGCGCCGATGTCGGGGAAGGAACAGACCGCCGCCGTGATGGCCTCAGGCAAGGGGTAGACCTTGAGCGTGATCTCGGTGATGACACCCAGCGTGCCTTCGCTGCCAACGAAAAGGCGCGTCAGGTCGTAACCGGCGCTGCTCTTCTTGGCGCGGCTGCCGGTGCGGATGATGTCGCTGCCCTTCTCGGAGTGCGGCGTGACGACTTCCAGCGCCAGCACGTTTTCGCGCATGGCACCGTAGCGCACGGTGTTCGTGCCCGAGGCGCGCGTCGCGCTCATGCCGCCGATGCTGGCGTCCGCGCCCGGGTCGACGGAGAAGAACAGGCCCAGGTGTTTCAGTTCTTCATTGAGTTGCTTGCGTGTCACGCCCGGCTGCACGGTGACGGTGAGGTCCTCCGGGTGGATGGCCAGCACCTGGTTCATGCGGCTCACGTCCAGGCTGATACCACCTTCGATGGCCAGCAGATGGCCTTCGAGCGAGGAGCCGACCCCGTAGGGAATCACGGGCGTGCCGTGCTGGTTGGCCAAGCGCAGCACTTCAGCCACCTCGGCCGTGTTTTCCGCGTACACCACAGCCGCGGGCGGCGGCACGTTGGTGAAGGCGGATTCGTCACGGCCGTGCTGCTCGCGCACCGCCAGGGCGGTGGAGCAGCGTGCGCCGAAGCGCGCCGAGAGCGCGTCCAGCAGCACGGCGGGCACGGGACGCTGCTTGGCCTGGGGCTGGAGTTGAGCGGATGTCTGGGGTGCGTTCATGGCAAGTCTCCTGGCCGCGCGACACCCGGTGTTTCTTGCCGGTGGGGCCGCGATAGTTTTGAGTGGATTGAATGGCGAATGATGCGCCGATTGTGGCGGGTGCCACTCAGGGCCTGCCCGAGGGCGTGCCGCTCATGTGCGCGGGCTGCGCCGCCGTTGCCCGTGGCAACCGCACCTCGGCGCGCAGGCCGCCGTGCGCGAGATTGTGCAGACGCACGTCGCCGCCATGCGCGCGCAGCAAGTTGCGCGCGATGCTCAAGCCCAGGCCCGAGCCGCCGGTTGCCCGGCTGCGCGAGATCTCCAGGCGCAGAAAGGGATCGAACACCCGTTCCAGTTGATCAGGCGGGATGCCTGGCCCGTCGTCCTCAATGCCGATGACGATCCGCCCATGGTCCTCGCCCAGCTGGACGCGCGCGCGCTGGCCGTAACGCACGGCGTTGTCCAGCAGGTTCTGCAAGGCGCGCCGCAGCGCGCGCGGCGCGGCGTGCACCGGCGCCTCGACCTGGCCCTGGCAGAGGCAGTCGAACCCCGCATCGCGCATGTCCTCGGCCAGGGCCTCGCACAAGGGGCCGAGGTTCAGCAACTGGCGCGGTTCGCGCAGGCTGGCGCTCTCGGCGTAGTCCAGACCGTCCTGGATCATGGCGTGCATGGCGTCGATGTCGGCCACGAAACGCGGGCGTTGGTCTGGCGGCGCATGGTTCTCGGCGCGCAGCCTCAGCCGGGTCAACGGGGTCTTGAGGTCGTGCGAAATGGCTGCCAGGATTTCCGTGCGCTCGGCCACATGGCGGTGGATGGCACGTTGCATGGCATTGAAGGCCCGGGCCGCGCGGCTGACTTCCATCGGGCCGTCCTCGGCCAAGGGTGGCGCATGCAGGTCACGGCCCAGCGCGTCGGCAGCGTCGGCCAGCCGCGACAGCGGGCGCGTGGCCTGGCGGACCGCGAGCCAAGCCACCAGCATGACCGCCAGGCACAGCGCCGACAGGTAGGCGAAGCCCGTCGAGAAGGGGGGTAGCGGCAGTGGGCGTCCGCCGAAACGCACCAGCAACGTCTGTCTGCTGTCGATTGGCAGGGACAGGAAGGGTTGGTCGGGGATGTCGCACAGTGCCACGACCCCCAAGTCCTGCCCACCACGCGCGCGCATGCTGTCGGCAAGTTCGACGGCGTGCGGGTGCGTGCAGCGAGGCACCGGGGATGTGCCCTCGATCAGTTCGAAGCCGTAATAACCCCGGTCCAGGCTGGTGAGCCAGGCCACGCGCTGCTCGGCTGGCAGGCTGCGCAGGAATCGCTGCACGAAGACGACATCGGCGCTCATGAAGGCGTACATCTGCGCGCGGCCTTCGCGCGCGCTCACGGCCAGCACGGCGATGAAGCTGACGGCCTGGATGAACACGGTGGCCAGCACCAAGATCAGCATCACCCGCGCGGTGAGCGAGCGCAGCGCGCGCGGCAGCTGGAGTCTGCTCATCGTGTCACCTGCTCGCAAGGGCTGACCGACATGCAGAAGACATAACCCTCGTTGCGCACCGTCTTGATGTAGGCCGGTTCGCGTGCGTCGTCGCCCAGGCGCCGCCGCAGGCGGCTGACCCGCAGGTCGATGCTGCGGTCGTAGACCTCGGCGTCGCGTCCCGCCAGTTGGGCCAGCAATTGGTCGCGGTTGACGATGCGCTGCGGGTGGCGCAGAAGAAAGCGCAGCAGGGCATATTCCGCTCCCGACAGCGACGTGACGGCGCCTTGCACGTCCAGCAGATGGCGCGCCACCGTGTCCAGGCGCCAACTGCCAAAGGCCAGGCAGGGGATGTCGTCGTCCGCGCCGGCACCTGCGGGCAGCGCGCGCGTGCGGCGCAGCACGGCGCGGATGCGCGCCACCAGCTCGCGCGGCTCGAAAGGCTTGGGCAGGTAGTCGTCCGCGCCCATCTCCAGGCCGATGATGCGGTCCACCTTGTCGCCGCGCGCGGTCAGCATCAGTACCGGTACCCGGGCCCATGCGCTGTCGCGCAACCAGCGCAGCAGGCTCAGGCCGTCTTCGCCTGGCAGCATCAGGTCCAGAACCACGAGGTCCACCGGCGCGGCGCGCAGGGCGGCACGCATCTGCCGGCCGTCGGCTGCGCAGTCCGCGCGCAGGCCCTGCCCGCCGAGGTATTCGGCCAGCAGTCCGCGGATGTCGGGGTCGTCGTCGACGACCAGGATGCGATCGATGCGCTCCATGCAAGGTTTCCTGGCGGCTGTCCCGAAAGACAGCGGCAGCGGCATTCTCCGCCGGGGAGGACGGGGTTTGTATCCCAGTGTATCGAGCCCTTGCGCCGATGCGTGCCGATACAAAAATCGGGTGGCCGCGATACATCGCCGACAAAACGGCCCGGTGCAATGGCGACTCCTCAACACCTCAGGAGTCTGATCATGCATTCATCCACAAGCCGCCGGCTCGCGGGCGCGCTGCTTGCGCTGTCCTCATTGCCCGTCTTCGCCGCCGACCTGGTGGTCGAAGTCGAAGGCCTGCGCGGCGACCAGGGGGCCGTCGCGGTCGGTCTGTTCGATAAGGCGGAAAACTTCCCCAAGCAGTTCACCACCGGGCTGCGCACACCGGCCGACAAACCCGTCGTCGAAGTGGTGTTCCGTGACCTAGCGCCGGGCCGTTACGCGGTCTCGGCCTACCAGGATGAAAACGGCAACCTCGAGCTGGACCGCGGGCTGTTCGGCATCCCGAAGGAGCCCTATGGCTTTAGCCGTGACGCGCGCGGGACCGCCGGCCCGCCTGAGTTCCGTGACGCCCGTTTCGACCTGGGCGAAGAAGGCGCGCGCATCCGCATCAAGCTGCGCTGAGGGTCGGCCATGACCAACGCTGCGGCTCCTGCCGCCCATCCTCTCATCGCCCGCCTGCGCGGCCTGCACAAGAACTACACATTGGGCGAGGTGCAGGTGCCTGCGCTGCGCGGTGTCGATGTCGACATCGTGGCAGGGCGCTTCACCGTGATCGCCGGCCCGTCGGGCAGTGGCAAAAGCACCCTGTTGCACATCCTGGGGTGCATTGACCGGCCCGATGACGGTCGCGTCGAGATCGACGGCCTGGCGCCGCTGGAGCTGAACGACGACGGGCTCAGCGCCTTCCGTGCACGGCGCATCGGTTTTGTGTTCCAGAACTTCAACCTGCTGCCGGTGCTCAACGCGCTGGAGAACGTGGAGTACCCCATACGCCTGCTGGAGCGTGATGGTGCACGTCGCCGCCAGCGCGCACGCGAACTGTTGGCGGCGGTGGGCCTGCAAGGCATGGAAACACGGCGGCCGAACCAGTTGTCCGGCGGGCAGCGCCAGCGCGTGGCCATCGCCCGTGCCCTGGCCAATGCGCCGGGCCTGGTGCTTGCCGACGAGCCCACGGCCAATCTGGACCGCCAGACCGGTGCCGACATCATCGCCTTGATGCGCCGCATCCAGCGCGATACGGGCACGAGCTTCGTCTTTTCCTCGCATGACCCGGCCCTGATCGACGCGGCCGATGTCTGCATCCGCATCGCCGATGGGCAGATCGTCACGTCGGCGGTCTCGTCCGTGCCGACCCTCGAGGAGGCCCACCATGAACCTGCTTGACCTTGCCTGGCGCAATCTGCTGCGCAACCGGCGCCGCAGCTTGCTGACGCTGGGCGCGCTGGCGGTGAGCGCTACCGCCATCGTCATCTTTGGTGGGTATGTCGCCACCCTCATCAGCGCCTTGCAGACCGAGACCGTGCGCGAGACTGGCCACTTGCAAATCATGCGCAAGGGCTTCCTGGACTTCGGGCGCGGCAACACGGCGCGCTACGCGATCCGCGACCACGCGGACTGGATCGCGCGCATCCGTGGGGACTCCGAACTCCAACCCCTGCTCCGCGTGGTCACGCCCGTGCTGCAGGTGCAGGGCGTTGCGGGCAACTTCGCACTCGGCGCGTCCAGCACCTTCGCGGGCACCGGCTGGCTGCCCGCTGACCGCGACGAACTGCTGGCCTGGGCGGGTGCCGGCCTGCCGCTGCCGCCACGCGTCAATCTGCTGCGCGCCGACCAGCCTGAGGGCGGTGTCATTGGCCTGGGGCTGGCCCAGTTGCTGGCCCTGTGCGAGGCGCTGGAGCTGCGGGACTGCCTCAGCCCGCCCGCAGAGGTCGCGCCTGCGGGGCCCGCCATGGCCGCCGACCTGGGTGCCCTGGTCCAGCAGGCCGAGACGGCTGTGCAGAGCAGCACGACGGGTTCAGGCACGGCGTCCGGCGAAACCGTGCCGGGCATCGAGCTGCTGTCGTCCACCAGCGGCGGCGCGCCCAGCGTGGTGCGCATGGACATCCTGCGCACGGAGCGGCAGGGCGTGCGCGAGCTGGATGTGTCTTTTGTGGCCATGCCCCTGGGTCTGGCCGAGCGCCTGGTGTTCGGCCCGGGCGGGCAGGGCGCTTCAGCCATCGTCGTACAACTCGCCGAGACCGCGCACCTGCCAGTTGCGCAAGCCCGGCTGCGCGCTTTGCTCGACGCCCATCCCGGTGGCGATGGTCTGGAGGTGCGCGACTTCACCGAGGTCCAACCCCAGTACCTGCAGGTGGTCGGCATGTTCGAGGCGCTGTTCCGTTTCGTGGCCTTGCTGATGGGGGCGGTGACGCTGTTCTCGGTCGCCAACGCCGTGGGCATGTCGGTGGGCGAGCGGGTCGGCGAGATTGGCACGCTGCGTTCCCTGGGGTTCCGGCGTGGCCATGTGCGTCGCATGTTCATCCTTGAAGGCGTGCTGATCGGTGTGCTCGGGGCGCTGGCCGGCGTGCTGATCGGCGTGTTGTTCAGCGAGTATGTGATCAACCGCGCGGGTTGGTCATGGACCCCGCCAGGCCGGGTCGTGCCCGTGCCGGTGGGCGTGGATGTGTTCGGCCATCCGGCGTTGTTGTTGGGCACGGTGCTGGTGCTCGCTGGCCTGGCGGCTTTGTCGTCCTTGCTGCCGGCCAACCGCGCGGCTCGCATGCAGATCGTGGAGGCCTTGCGTCATGTCTGAACGTCGACCCTTTCCGCGCCGGGCGCTGCTGCGCTGCTGTGCCGCGCTGCTGCCAGTCGCCTTGGCCTGGCCGGCGTGGTCTGATGAGCGCAGCGTCCAGCAGATCCTGCAGGCCGCCGATGCCGTGCGCAACCCGCCGGGCAGTTTCTCGGTCCGGCTGCAGCTCACCGAGTACCGCCAGGGGCGGCAAAGCGCCAACTCCGTGCTCATCGTCTACGCGCGGCCCAGTCCGGACAGCGGCCAGTACCGCAACCTGGTGCAGTTCGTCGCGCCCGCGCGCGATGCCGGCAAGCTGATGCTGCGCAATGGCGCGGACCTCTGGTTCTACGACCCGTCCAGCCGTGCCAGCGTGCGCATCTCGCCGCAACAGCGCCTGTTGGGCCAGGCCTCGAACGGCGATGTCATGACGACGCAGCTGGCGCGCGACTACCGGGCGGAGCTCATCGGGCGCGAGCCTCTCAAGGATGGCGAAGGCGTGCAACGCGACAGCCTGCACTTGCGTCTGAGCGCGCTGCGCGAGGACGTGTCCTATGCGCGGGTGGACCTCTGGGTCGACGCCGTCGACGACCGCCCGCTGATGGCACGGTATTACTCGGCCGAGGACCGCCTGCTCAAGACCGCCTACTTCCGACGGTACGAAACCGCTCTGGGCCGCACGCGGCCGAGCGAGACCGTCATCATCGACGGCCTGGACAGCGGTTGGGTCACGGTGATGCGCAGCAGTGAGCAGGTCCTGCGTGAGGTGCCCGAAGCCTGGTTGCAGCGTGACTACCTGCCGCGTTTTCGCGCGCAGTGAGGCAGCAAGGAGGACCCCATGCGTTTCCCCTTCCTGTCCTTGCTGCCGCCGCCGGGTGCTGCTGCGGTCCGGCGCGGCGCCGCCGCCAGCGCCCTGCTGCTGGTGGCCTGGTCCGCCGCGACCGCGCAGGACGTGTCGCCCACCCTGGACCCGCTGGCCCTGGGCGTCGAGGTGTCACCACCGAATGCGGACCCGGGAGAGGGTTTGGGCCTGAAGCTGGAAGCCTGGGCCCAGACCATGGACCTGCGCCAAGCGCAGGGCGGGGCGGACCGTCTGGGCCGCGCCGTGCTGGATTTCCGCCGTGAGGGATCGATCGGCTCGGACGGACGCTGGGTCCTGTCGGATCGCCTGGAGGCGGTGGAATACAGTGACGGTGGCACGGACGGCATGCGCCGCAACGCGCTGCGCGAGGCCTACTTCAGCGTTCAGGCCACGCCTTCGTGGTACGTGGACGCGGGCCGCATCAACCTGCGCCAGGGCGTGGCTTTGGGCTACAACCCGACTGACTATCTGCGCGAGAACGCGGTGGTGATGCGCAGCTCGCAGAACCCCGCCGCCTTGCGTGAGAACCGGCTGGGCGCGGTGATGCTGCGCGCGCAGTGGCTGGACGAACTGGGCTCCGCCCAACTGGCCCTGCTGCCCCAGCTGAGCGAAACGGACCATTTCGACGACGGCACCTGGGCCTTGGGCCTGGAGCGCACGAATCGCCATGGCGCGGCCCTGTTGCGCCTGTCGCCGCGCACCGGCGAACGCTGGGCCCTGGACCTCACCGGCTACGCGCGCGAGGGCGCCGCGCCGCAGGTCGGGAGCAACCTGTCCTGGACGGCGACCGATGCCTTGTTGTTTCAAGTGGAGTGGACCGGCGGCCAGCGCGCGCCCGTGCCGACCCTGAACGCCGGCACGACCTCGGGGGACGAACGCTGGTTCAACCGCCTGGCAGCGGGCGCCTCCTGGACCACACCCCTGGGTTTGGTGCTGAGCCTGGAGCAGCACTACGCGGGGGATGCCTTGACCGAAGCCGAATGGGAGGACTGGCGCGCGGCAACCGGACCGGCGGCAGGGCGATTGGGCGCCTTGCGCCAGGACCTGCAAGAGCGGCAGGATCTGCTGACCCGCCGGTACGGTTTCGCGAGGTTGGCCTGGGACCGTGCCTTCGGCTTGGCCAGCCTGGACCTCAGCGCTTTCGTGCGGCGCAATGCCGCCGATGGCAGCGCTTTCTGGCAGGCCGAGGCCGTCTGGCATGCCGACGAGCGCTGGGACCTGGGTCTGCAACACACGCGCAGCACCGGCGCAGGCGATAGCGAATTCGGTGCGGCGCCCACGCGCGCCACGCTCGGCTTGTACCTGCGCTGTTTTCTGTAGGGGGACCCGCCAGAGGACGATAATGGCCCGCCGACCGCACCGGAGCATCGCGCCTTGCGACTGTCCGGCCGTACACCGACATTCTTTTGTTCGAAGGCCAACACGATGGGCAACCGCCTCACCCAGATCGCGACCCGCACCGGCGACGACGGCACGACCGGGCTGGGTGACAACAGCCGCGTGCCCAAGGACCACTTGCGCGTGCAGGCCATGGGCGATGTGGACGAGCTGAACTCGCACATTGGCTTGCTGTTGTGCGAACCCATGCCGGACGCGGTCCGCGCGCTGCTGGTCGAGGTGCAGCACGAGCTGTTCAACCTGGGCGGTGAGCTGTCCATACCTGGTTTCGAACTGCTCAAGGCCCAGGCCGTGCTGGCGTTGGACGAGGCGTTGGCCACGCACAACGCCAGCTTGCCCCGGCTCAAGGAATTCATCCTGCCTGCCGGCACGCGGGCGGCCGCTCAGGCCCATGTCTGCCGCACCGTGGCGCGCCGCGCCGAACGCGCACTGGTGGCGCTGGGTGCGCGGGAAGCGGTGCGCCCCGAACCCCGGCAATACCTCAACCGCCTTTCGGATCTGCTTTTCGTGCTGGCCCGGGTGTTGAACCGCATGGACGGTGGCGACGATGTGTACTGGCGCAGCAAGCGCCTGCTCAAGAGTGATTGAGGGAGCGCAGCGTGAACCCGTGGCGGTGTCATGCGATCAGGGCCATGGCCTCGGCCCTGCTGCTGGCCGGGGTGGCGCAGGCGCGCGAGGTGCGCGTGGGGGTCTATCAGAACGAACCCAAGATCTACCAGGATGAACAAGGAGGCGCGGCGGGCATCTTCATCGATCTGTTCGAGGCCATCGCCCGGACACAAGACTGGACCCCAATTTACGTGCCCTGCGCCTGGCAGGATTGCCTGGTCGCGCTGGAGGACGGTCGCATCGATCTGCTGCCCGATGTGGCCTGGAGCGAAGCGCGCGCGCGGCAGTACGACTTTCACCGGCAGCCGGCCTTGCACAGCTGGTCTCAGATATTCCGCCATCCAGACGCCGCTGTCGCGTCGATGTTCGACCTCGAAGGGCAACGCATCGCGGTGCTGCGCGACTCCATCCAGGCCGAATTCTTCCAGGGCCAGATCGAAAGCTTCGGCTTGACGGTCAAGTTGCTGCCGGTGGATTCGCTGGCCCGTGGCTTCGAAGCCGTGGCGCGCGGCGAAGCCGATGGCGTGATCGCCAACCACCGCTATGGCGAGCTGCACGCGCCGCATTACCGGCTGCAGCCCACACCCATCGTGTTCCAGCCCGCGGCGCTGTACTTCGCCGCGGACAAGGGGCGGCACGCGGATCTGCTGCAGGCGATCGATGATGTGCTGACTCCTTGGCAGAAGGACCCGGGTTCCCCGTATTTCTCGGTCCTGCGGCGCTGGAGCGAGCAGACGCCACAGACGCTGATTCCCTCCTATGTCTGGTGGGGGCTGGCGGCACTGCTGGTGCTGCTGGCCTCGAGCTTGGCCGCGGGCCTGTGGCTGCGTCGTCAGGTGAACAACCGCACCCGTGGCCTGCGCGAGAGCGAGACGCGCCTGTCCACCATCCTCGACAGCGTGGAAGCGGCCATCTACATCAAGGGCCGTGATTACCGCTACCAATACGTCAACCGGCGCATCCGCGAATACTTCAAGCGTCCGCTGGACCAGATTCTGGGCCGCACCGACGACGCCTTCTTCGATGCCGAGACGGCGGCCCAGCTGCGTGCCAACGACCGCCGTGTGCTCGAGCACGGCGAGCGCGTGGAGGCCGAGGAGGTCAACACCACCATCAAAGGCCGCACGACCCACGCCTTCTATTCGGTCAAGCTGCCTCTGCGCGATGAGCATGGGAATATCTACGCGCTGTGCGGCATCTCAACCGACATCACCCAGCGCAAGCTGGCCGAGGAGGAGATTCGCCAGCTCGCCTTCTACGATCCGCTGACGGGTCTGCCCAATCGGCGGCTGATGCTGGAGCGCCTGCGGCACGCACTCGACAGTCACGAGCGGCAGGCGCGCACTGGCGCGCTGCTGTTCATCGACCTGGACAACTTCAAGCAGCTCAACGACACCCTGGGCCATGACATGGGTGACCGGCAGCTGTGCGAGGTGGCGCAGCGCCTCTCGGCCTTGGTGCGCAAGGGCGACACGTTGGCGCGCCTTGGGGGCGACGAGTTCGTGTTGATGCTGGAGGACCTGAGTGTCGATTACGCGGAGGCGGCAGCCCAGGCCGAAGCGATCGCGCGCAAGATGCTGCTGGCCGTGCAGCAGCCGTGGACTCTGGGTGACCGTTCGCACCACGGCTCGTGCAGCATCGGCATCGCCCTGTTTCACGAGCCGATCAGCGTCGATGAACTGCTCAAGCGCGCCGACCTGGCCATGTACCAAGCCAAAGCCGAGGGGCGGGGCACGCTGCGTTTCTTCGATCCCCTCATGCAAACTGCCATCAGCCAGCGCGCCGCGCTCGAGTCCGCCCTGCGTGAGGGCTTGGAGCGTGGCCAGTTCCACGTGCACTACCAATCGCAGGACGCCGCCGATGGGCGCCTGATCGGGGCCGAAGCCTTGCTGCGTTGGCAGCACCCGCAACGTGGTTGGGTGTCGCCAGGTGAATTCATCGCCGTGGCCGAGAGCACCAACCTCATCGTGCCGCTGGGCCGTTGGGTGCTGGAGCAGGCCTGTCGCACCCTGTCATCCTGGGCCGCCCGGCCCGCCACGGCGGCGCTGACGCTGGCGGTCAATGTCAGCGCACGCCAGTTCCATGACCCGGCCTTCGTGCCGGACCTGCGAGCCTTGCTGGCCGAGACCGGCGCACCGGCCGACCGCCTCAAGCTGGAAATCACCGAGAGTCTGCTGATCAACAACATGGAGGACGTGGTGGAAAAGATGGCGGAAATCCAGGCGCTGGGTGTGCGGTTCGCGCTCGACGACTTTGGTACCGGGTATTCCTCGCTGGCCTATCTTCAGCGCTTGCCGCTGGACCAGCTCAAGATCGACCGCTCCTTTGTGCGCGACCTGGAAAGCAACCCCAACGACGCCGCCATTGCCCGCACCATCGTGGCCCTGGCGCACAGCCTGGGTTTGCAGGTGGTGGCCGAGGGTGTGGAAACCGAGGTGCAGCGTGAACTGCTCGGTCAGATGGGGTGTGATGCGTGCCAGGGTTATCTGTTCGGCCGCCCCGACGAACTGGCCGTTCTGGAGCAGCGGCTGGCGGTCGACAAGGCGGACACGGTGCAACAAGCATGAACCTCAAGAAACATATCCTGGGGCTCATGGCCCTCTGGCTGTCCATGCCTCTCTGGGCGCGGACCGAACAAACGGTCAACTACCGTTGCGAGGCCGTGTACCAACCCGCGCGCAGCGTCTGGGTGCGCAGCGTGGACCTGGCCCATGATGGCAACAAGATCACCGAAGTGCGCATCGACGGCGTGCCGGTCTACAGCTTCAATGTGCATGGTCCGCAGGTGCTGACCGCGCTGGACAACGAGCGCATCGTTTTCGACGCGCAGCGGCTCAGCTGGGAAAGCGACTGGCGCGGGGTGATGCAATCCAGCGGACGTTGCGAGCGGGAGTAGGCGGGCACAATCGGCGAATGCGGTGGAAGCGGCCCGTTCGCTCGAGTCGGTTCGGGCCGGCACGACTGGTGATGTCGCCGACATTTCGGTCCACTCAAGCCCCGCGCGACGACAACACGGCGTACACGCCCATGCCATGACGCAAGAACAACAGGCCATCACCCCCGCATCACCTCCGTCTGCGTACTCCACCGGCTTTCCTAGCGGCCGACCTCTGTGGAAAACCTATCTGCTGTTCCTGGGGCCCATGGTCCTGGCCAACCTGTTGCAGTCGCTGTCGGGCACGGCCAACAACATTTTCGTCGGCCAATTGCTGGGCACGCAGGCCTTGGCCGCAGTGGCCGGGATGTTTCCCATCCTCTTCTTCTTCATCGCGCTGATCATCGGCATCGGCGCGGGCGCCTCGGTGCTGATCGGCCAGGCCTGGGGTGCGCGTGAAACGGGGAAAGTGAAAGCCATCGCGGGTGCGGCTCTGTGCCTGAGCCTGCTGATCGGCCTGGCCGTGGGCGTGTTCGGCGGTCTCTACACCGAGCCCCTGTTGCGAATCCTGGGCACGCCCGACGATGTGTTGCCCCTGGCCCTGGGCTATGCGCGTCCCGTGCTGCTGGCCATGCCGGTGCTGCTGGTCTTCATTCTCTACACGCAGTTGCTGCGCGGCGTGGGCGACACGGTAACGCCGCTGTACGCATTGCTGCTGTCCACCGTCGTGTCCTGCCTACTCACGCCGGCCTTCATCCTGGGCTGGCTGGGCCTGCCGCGCCTGGGTGTGGCCTCGGCGGCGGTGGCGGCCATCGTTTCATTCGTGGTGTCCCTGGTCTACTTGGTCTGGCATCTGCACCGCCGCAGGCACCCACTGGCGCTGGACGCGCGGTTGTTGCGGGCCTTGCGCCCAGACGGGCATTGGCTGCGTCTGGTGCTGCGCCTGGGCCTGCCGACCTCGGTGCAAATGATCATGATCGCCCTGTCCGAAATCGCGGTGCTGTCCCTGGTCAATGGCTTTGGCTCGGGCGCGACCGCCGCCTATGGCGCGGTCAACCAGGTGGTGAACTACGTGCAGTTCCCGGCCTTGTCCATCGCCATCACGGCCTCCATCCTGGGTGCGCAGGCCATAGGCGCCGGGCAACCCGGCCGCCTGAACGCGATCATGCGCACGGGGCTGGCGTTGAATCTGTTGATCACAGGTTCACTGGTGCTGCTGGGGTATCTGGCCTCGCGTCCCTTGATGCGGATGTTCATCAGCGACGCCAACGTGGCGGGTATGGCACAGAGCCTGCTGCACATCATGCTTTGGAGCTGCCTGGTGTTCGGCTTTGCCGCCGTGCTCGGTGGCGTGATGCGCGCCAGCGGCACGGTGCTGGTGCCGACGGCCATCGCCATTGTTTGCATTGCCTTCATCCAGGTACCGTCGGCCTGGTTGTTGAGCCGGCAGATCGGTATCGACGGCGTGTGGATGGCCTACCCCATCGCCTTCTGCGCCATGCTGCTGATGCAAGGGGCCTACTACGGCCTGGTCTGGCGCAAGCGCAAGATTCACCGCCTGGTCTAGGCCGGGGACACCCGTTTTCGTTCGCACTCAGCGTCGGCCTGCCTTCAGCGTGGTGTCAGCACTGCCATCGTGATGCGCGAGATGCAGACCATCTCGTCGGCCTCGTTGCGCAGCTCGATCTGCCAGACATGGGTGCTGCGCCCGATGTGGATGGGCCGCGCCACTCCGGTCACCCAGCCGCCGCGGGCGCTGCGCAAGTGGTTGGCGTTGATGTCCAGGCCCACCACCTCCTGGCCTTCGGGGCTGGCGTAGTAGGCACCCATGGAGCCCAGGGTCTCGGCCAGCACGACGGACACGCCCCCATGCAGCAGGCGCATGGGTTGCATGGTGCGCGCGTCCACCGGCACCCTGGCCTTGAGGTAGTCCGGCCCGATCTCCAGGAATTCGATGCCCAGGTGCGTGATGGCGGTGTTCTGCGCGTACTGCGTGGCGGACTCGACGCTGACGGGTTTTTTCCAGATGGCGGTCATGGTGATGTGACAGTGAAGACGATGCCCAGATTATGCGAAGGAGGGGCCCGGCGCGCCTAACCCTGACGCGGAGGTGACACCCAGGACTGGGCAGCGGGAATTCCGTGTGTTGCGCCGTGCAAACCCTGGGCCGCGTGCGACGTGCTTGGCCTGCTGCGTCCGGCGCTGGCGTTAGACGAGCCCTCGCAATGTGCCCGGCAAGAAACAGGAGCTGTCGATCAAGAAGCAAGAAACCGCGGCACGCGCAAGCACGTGACTAAGTGCTGAACCCGGACATGACGACCAGCCTGGACAGATGTGTGAACTCCGCGCGCCCGCTGGCACAGAAGTCAATGGCTGACCAAAAAGCAGAGGGTTCCATTGCAAAACGGCAATCGCTTGCCTGCCGTGTCGGTTGGGGAGATCGTGCCCGGAGTCCTCGACGTCAGTAGTGCGGAGGCCGTTCGTCGCTGGCGTTCTGCCTTGTCGTGCCCTGTGCGGGGTCAGGCTCGGGCAACTGCTTGCGCAGATGGTTGATTTGCCGCTGCAACAGTTCGATTTGCTGTTGTTGCTTGTAGATCGTCAGGTTCAATTGTTCCAGCAAATCCTCGGCAAAACTGGCCTTGATCTCCAATTCGTCCAGCCGAGAGGCCAGGGCGCTGTGTGGGTGTGGGTGGGTCATGCCGGATAGCTGAGTCTGGTGAGGGCATTCATTCTGCAGCAGTCATGGAATGAATCCCGTTTGCGGTTCGCCGATGCACTCGGTGCCTGTTTCCTGAGGCGTAGGGGCGGGGGCATCCAGGGGGGTTTTGATTGACTCGGGAGCACTCCATGGTTTCTACTGTTGACTCGAATAAATGGATCGCGTCCATTTACAAGGACCCTACTGGGTTCATGCGGTTATCGCGTCCACGCAAAGCGGCGCTTCAAAATTTGAGAAAGGCGAACTCATGGCGTTCACCAATCTGAAGATAGGCTCACGTTTGGCTTTGGCCTTCGGCATCCTGCTCTTCATCACCCTGGCGGTGGCGGTGCTGGGTATCTGGCGACTGGACACGCTCAAGAACACCAGTGAGCAAATCGCCACGGTCGAGATGCGGCGCGCCTTGCTGGCTCAAGGCTGGAGCGCGCAGACCACCATCAATTGGATACGCGCCTCGGCCGCCTTGAAGACGCGGGACGCTGCCTACCAGGAACAACTGGCCAAGGACATGGCGGCCACGTCCAAGTCCATCAGCGAAGACCAGAAGGAGCTCGTCGCCCTGATCAACGATGACAAGGGCAAGGCCCTGATGGAGGCGGTGGCGGCCAACCGCAAGGTCTACATCGAAGCGCGCGCCGCCCTCATCAAGCGCCAGCAGGCTGGCGAGGACATCATGAGCCTGGTCGATAGGGATCTGCTGCCCCTGGCCACGGCCTACCTGAAGTCCCTGGATGACGTGGCCGCCCATGCGCGCAACATGTTGCTCGAAACGCAGGCCCAAGCCCAGGTGACGGCGCAACGCAGCCAGCTCGGGCAAAGCATAGGGGTGGCGCTGGCGGTGCTGATCGGCGTGCTGTTGGCGCTGGCGGTGACACGCTCCATTGTGCGGCCCGTGCGTGACGCGGTGACCTTGACGCAGCACATCGCCGACGGCAACCTGACCGCGCGGCTTGAATCCAACGCCAAGGACGAGATCGGCCAGCTGCTGCGCGCGCTCGACACCATGTCCGACCACCTGCGCCGTGTGGTGACCGAGGTACGCATGGGCGTGGAGTCCGTCAACGCGGCGGCCGGCGAAATCGCCAAGGGCAGTGCCGACCTGTCGGCGCGCACCGAGCAGACAGCGGCCAACCTGGAGGAAACCGCGGCCAGCATGGAGGAGCTCACCAGCACCATCACGCAGTCGGCGGACACGGCCGTGCAGGCCAATCAGCTCGCCAGCAGCGCAGCGACCGCGGCGCAGGGTGGTGGCGCCATCGTTGGGCAAGCCATCGTCAGCATGGGGCAGATCACCGAGTCGTCCAAGAAGATCTCGGACATCATCGGCGTGATCGACGGCATCGCCTTCCAGACCAACATCCTGGCCTTGAACGCGGCCGTGGAAGCCGCGCGCGCGGGCGAGCAAGGTCGAGGCTTCGCGGTCGTGGCGGGCGAGGTGCGGGCGCTGGCGGGCCGCAGTGCCGAGGCGGCCAAGGAGATCAAGACGCTGATCGGGAATTCCGTGCAGGCGGTCGAGGAAGGTTCACGCCAGGTGAGCCAGGCGGGCCAGAGCATGGATGACATCGTCACCAGCGTGAAGCGTGTCTCTGACCTGATCGGCGAGATCAGCACGGCTTCCGCGGAGCAACGCGACGGCATCAACCAGGTCAACCAGGCCGTGGGTAATCTCGACCAGATGACCCAGCAGAATGCCGCCCTGGTGGAGGAATCGTCAGCGGCAGCGGCCACCATGCGCGATCAGGCACAGCGCCTGGCGAGCGTGGTGTCGGTGTTCAACGTGGGCGAGGCCGCGGCCTTGCCCGCCGCTCAGATGTCGGCTCCGAAGCCCGCACCCCTGGCGCGTGCCGCGGCGCCCGCGTCGCGTCCGATGACCAGGGTCGCCGCCGCGGCCCCAACGGCGGCGCCGGCCGAGCCTGCAGCGCGCAAGAGCGAACCCGCGAAAGCAGACCCCAAGCGCCTGCAAGCGACGGCCAAGTCGCAGGCGGACGACGGTGATTGGGACGAGTTTTAAGCACTGCGCAGACGGGGCCGCCTTGGGCTGAGCAAGCGGCGCAAGGCCGTTGTGCTCAGGGCTGAGCCTGAACCTGTGCTTGCGCGATCAGCCAGCGGCGCAGCTGGCCGACCGCGGCGCGTTCCGCCCCGTCCTGGTCTGGCTCGGGCGTGACGTAGTAATAGCTGCGCCCGCTTTTCAAGGGTCGGGGGCAGGCGATGACGAGTTCGCCCCGGGCCAGTTCCTCTTCGATCAGCATGGTCGGCACCAGGGCCAGGCCCAGGCCGCGCGAGGCGGCCATGGCCGTCATTGAAAACAACTCGTAACGCGGCCCCGCCATGGCGCGTGGGGCGTCCACGCCTTGGGCCTCGAACCATTGCCGCCAGGCCGTCGGCCGTGTGCTTTGCTGCAGCAGGGGCAGGGTAGCAATCTGGGCCGGTGCCAGGCCGCGTGCCGCAGTGCCTGGTCGGCGCGCCGTTTGGGTGTCCTGCAGCAGGGCGGGGCTGCACACTGGCAGCACCTCTTCAGGCAGCAGGGGCGTGGCTTGGGTGCCGGCCCAGCGCTGCATCTGCTCGGATGTCCCGGCGTAGAGCGCAGCGTCGAATTCCTGGTCGGCGAACAGAAAGGGCCGGGTGCGCGTTTCGATGTGCACCACCATGTCCGGATGGGCCTGCGCAAGCTGAGGCAGACGCGGGATCAGCCAACGCGTGGCGAAGGTCGCCACGGCGGCCAGCGCAATCACGCCGCCACTGGCACCGTCACCATGGTGTGCCATGACGTCCAGCGTGTCGCGTTCCAATGCAGCCAGCCGTTGCGCGATCTGACGGGCGTAGGCAGCGCCCTGGGCCGTGAGCGCAACGCCATGGCGATTGCGCGTGAAGAGCGCCAGGCCCAGGAAATCCTCCAGCGTGAGGATCTGGCGCGATACGGCGCTTTGCGTCAGCGCCAATTCTTGTGCCGCGCGCGTGTAGCTCTGGTGCCGGGCCGCGGCTTCGAAGCAGGCCAGGGCCTGGGTGGAGGGCAGCTTGCGGCGCATTGGAGATATGCGTGAATCGGATGGACCTTGGTGAGAAGGGCTTGCTTCCTTGCGGATCGCACCTCGTCTTTGGTATTAGATATTCTATTTCCGCATGCCTGAGCAAGAAATACGCGTTTGCCGCAAACCTGACCGCGCACTACCATGCCGCCACATCCCGACCATCCATCTTTCCAGGAGACCACGCATGGCTGAAAAAGCCGCCTTCCAGTGGAACGACCCCTTCCTGCTCGACCAGCAGCTCGGCGAGGACGAACGCATGGTGCGCGACGCGGCGGCGGCTTACTGCCAGGACAAGCTGGCGGCGCGTTTGCCGATGGCTTTTCGCGAGGAGAAGACCGATGCGACCATCTTCCGCGAGATGGGCGAGCTCGGCCTGCTCGGCCCCACGATTCCCGAGGCCTACGGTGGTCCGGGCCTGAACTACGTGGCCTACGGCCTGATCGCGCGTGAAGTGGAACGCGTGGACTCGGGCTACCGCTCCATGATGAGCGTGCAGAGCTCGCTGGTGATGTTGCCGATCTTCGAATTCGGCACCGAGGCACAGAAGCAGAAGTACCTGCCCAGGCTGGCTCGGGGCGAGTGGATCGGCTGTTTCGGCCTGACCGAACCGGACCACGGCTCCGACCCGGACTCCATGGCGACACGCGCCTACAAGACCACGGGCGGCTACCGGCTCAAGGGCAACAAGATGTGGATCTCCAACAGCCCGATCGCGGACGTGTTCGTGGTTTGGGCGCGCGAAGTCAGCGAATCGGGAGCCGTCGGCCCCATCCGCGGCTTCGTGCTGGACAAAGGCATGAAGGGCCTGAGCGCGCCGGCCGTGCACGGCAAGGTGGGCCTGCGCGCCTCCATCACCGGCGAGATCGTGATGGACGATGTGTTCGTGCCCGAGGAGAACGCCTTTCCCGAGGTGCGCGGCCTCAAAGGCCCGTTCACCTGCCTGAACAGCGCGCGTTATGGCATAGCCTGGGGGGCGCTGGGCGCGGCAGAGGACTGCTGGTTCCGTGCCCGCCAGTACGTGTTGGACCGCAAGCAGTTCGGCCGACCGCTGGCGGCTAACCAACTGATCCAGAAAAAACTGGCCGACATGCAGACCGAAATCTCTCTGGGCCTGCTGGGCTGCCTGCGCCTGGGACGCATGAAGGACGAGGGCACGGCGGCCGTCGAGATCACCTCCATCCTCAAGCGCAACTCCTGCGGCAAGGCCCTGGACGTGGCGCGGCTGGCGCGCGACATGATGGGTGGCAATGGCATCAGCGACGAGTTCGGCGTGGCGCGGCACCTGGTCAACCTGGAAGTGGTCAACACCTACGAGGGCACGCATGACATCCATGCGCTCATCCTGGGCCGTGCGCAAACTGGAATTTCAGCATTCGCGAATTAAATGTCTGCCCTGAGTGATCTCAAAGTGCTCGACCTGTCCCGCGTGCTCGCGGGGCCCTGGTGCACGCAGATGCTGGCCGATTTGGGCGCAGATGTCATCAAGGTCGAGAAACCCGGCGAGGGCGACGACACGCGCCAGTGGGGTCCGCCGTTCGTGCGGGACGCGCAGGGCCAGTCCACCCCGCAGTCCACCTACTTTTTGGCGTGCAATCGCAATAAGCGCTCCCTGACCCTCGACATCGCCACGCCCGAAGGGCAGGCCTTGATCCGCCAGATGGCCGCGCAAAGCGATGTGCTGGTGGAGAACTTCAAGGTCGGTGGGCTGAAGAAATACGGCTTGGACTATGAGAGTCTGAAGGCGATCAATCCGCGCCTCATCTATTGCTCCATCACCGGCTTCGGCCAAGATGGTCCCTATGCGCAGCGCGCGGGCTATGACCTGATGATCCAGGCCATGAGCGGCATGATGAGCATCACCGGCCGGCCCGATGGTGAGATGGGCGGCGGGCCGCTGCGTGTGGGCGTGGCCATCACCGATCTGTTCACCGGCCTGTACGCGGCCAACGCCATCCTTGCCGCCTTGAGCGTGCGCGACAACGCGAAAACCGGCACGGGCCAGGGCCAGCACATCGACATGGCCCTGCTGGACGTGGGCATGGCCGTGCTGGCCAACCAGGCCACGGCCTACCTCAACACGGGCGAGGTGCCGCAGCGCCAGGGCAACACCCACCCGAGCTTGACGCCCTACCAGGACTTTCCGACGGCGGACGGCGCCATGCTGCTGGCCATTGGCAATGACGGACAGTTCCAGCGTCTCTGCGCCGCGGCGGGCCGGCCGGATTGGGCGAAAGACGAACGCTTTGCGCGCAATACCCTGCGCGTGCAACACCGTGAGACCCTCATTCCGATGCTGGCTGAGCTGACACGCACGCGCTGCACCGCGGACTGGGTGGCGTTGTTGGGTGACCAGGCCGTGCCCTGTGGGCCCATCAACGACATCGGCACGGCCTTCGCGGACACGCAGGTGCAAGCGCGTGGGCTGCGGGTGACTCAGCCCTGCAGCCCGGCGGCGCAGGCGCGGCTGAACGTCGACAGCCTGTACACCGTCGCCAGCCCCTTGCGCTTGTCGGCCACGCCGCCCGTGCTGCGCAACGCGCCACCCTTGCTGGGCGAGCACACGGACCAGGTGCTGGCCGAACTGGGGCTGGACGCCGCGCGCATCGCGGCCTTGCGGCAAGCCGGCGTCGTGTGAGGGCGCGGACGGACCGTGTGTCCTCGCGTCTGCCCGGTTGCCCTTCTGCCTGTTTGTGCACGGCAGTGTGCGGGTGTCGGCGCCACGCCGTCAGGCCTTGCGGTTCACCAGCACGATGCCCAGGGTCACGCCCAGCAGGGCCAGGGTCAGCTGCGCCGTCAGCGGTTCACCCAGCAACAGCACACCGGCTACCAAGGCGCACAGCGGTGTCAGAAAGGTGAAGGACGAGAGCAGGGTGGCCGGGTAGTGCCGCAGCATCCACATCCAGGCCAGGTAGCTGGCGAAGGCGCCGACACCGGCTTGCAAGGCCAAGGATCCCCAGGCCCAGGCCGGGTAGCTGAATGACCAGGCCTCGCCCAGGAACAGCGAAGCCAGCGGCGAGACCGCCGCGCTGACGGCCAGTTGGTAGAACAGGGTCTTCTCGGCGCTGATCGTGGCCATGCGGCTGCCACGGATGACCAGGGTGGTCAGTCCCCAGAACAGACCGGCGGCTAGGGCGAAGGCATCACCGCGCAACTGGTCCGGCGTGAGGTGATGCGGCGTGTCGTGCAGAAATCCTTCGCTGAACGCCAGCACCACGGCCAGGAAGGCCAGTCCCAAGCCGAGCCATTGCAGGCCGCGCAGGCGCTCGGTGGGCACGAGACGCGGCAGCAGCAAGGCCACCACGAAGGGTGCGCTGTAGAGGAACACGGTCAGGCGAGAGGCATGGGTGTCGCGCAGGCCCAGGTAGATGCAGACGAACTCGGCCGCGAACAGCAGACCGGCGAGCAGGCCAGCGCGCAAGGAGCCATCCCTTGCGAACAGGGCCACGCCACGCCAGCGGCACCACAGCAGCAGCAAGGCGGTGGCGGCGGCGAAGCGCAGCGTGGCTTGCCACAGGGGCGGGATGGTGCCGACGGTGGTCTTGATGAGGATCTGTTGGAGTCCCCAGAACGCGCAGCACGCGACGAGCAGGGTGGTGGCGAACGTGTCGAGGTGGGTTTTGCGTTCCGTCATGGCGGGGCGGATTGTCACTCCGCCCGCGCTCCGGCCCTCAGCAGTCGCAATCGACCCGCGTCGCCACCGCGTCAGACCATCAGGTCCAGGTGCTGCATCGTGCCGGCACCGCCGTCTTCGCGGAGGTAGACGCCGCTGCTGCGCAACTGCCCCAGGGTTTCCTGCTTGGCGCCGCGCACCTCAAAAGGGGTATCCGTCTTGCCGAGGTAGAGCGCGCCGACTTGGCGCGCCGCCAGGGTGTCCAGGCGGGGGCTGAAGCCGCCATTGGCATCCAGGTTGGGTGTCCAGATGCTCAGCTTGCTGAAGACAGCGTCGTTCTCATCGATCCAGCCATTGCCATCGTCGTCGTGCAACGCCAGGTCAGCGAAGCCGTCGCCGCTGCGTGTGCCGAAGAGTTCACGACCGTCGTCGATCTGGCCATTGCCATCCAGGTCCAGGGCCAGGTAGCCGAAGTTGCTGCCGGGCAGAGGCAGTTCCTCGGTCTGGCCATCGCCGTCCAGATCGAAGCTGAAGCGCAGGGACTGCAACTGCGCCGCCGTGCCATCGAAGTTGAGGATCAAGGGGTCGACCGGGCGCAGCGCGTCACCCGCGCGCAGCGAGACATGGCTCTCCTCGATGTATTGTCTTTGCATCAGCAGCGCGAGGTCGAAGCGGATTTCGCGCCCGTCCGCCGTGCGCACCACGCCCTGGGCGTTGAACTGCGTGTGTTCGGTCTCGACGCGGATGTCGTGCCGATCGTAGGTCAGGCCCCAGCCTGCGGGTAATGGGGCAGAGGGGCTGGCAGTTGCGTTGACCGCGGCGGCGGTTTGCGGGACGGCGGCCGGGCTGGCCGTGCCCGGGTCCCGCAGCGACTCAGCAGAGAACACGCGCACAAGTCGGCCAGTCAGGCGTTCGATCAGGGAGACCAGCATGCGCAAACGAGGTTCGATGCCGTCATCCGTGGTGCTCTCGTTCGTGGCCGCCTCGGTTTCGTTCGCCGCCGCGTCCGCGTCCGCGATGAGCGCGGCGGCGGGAGAGGGGCTGGCGCCGCGCTCGGCTTGCGCGCGTGCCGCGAGCGCTTGCGCCGCCAGCGAAATAGTGGCGACGGTCAGCGACGGCGACGCGCCGTCCACCAGGAGGTTGCGGCGGCTGGTCGGTGCCGAGGTTGCGTCACCGACCCAGGCGCGCAGGGTCTGGGAAGACCTGCTCCACGCGGTGGTTTCGTGCCTGGCGTCCAGCTGGATCGTGGAGTTGGAGATCTTCATATCGCCTGTATCGGTCGATCGGCGCAGGACTTGACGGCGTCATGCAAAAAAACTTGAGCGGGAAAAACAGCATGAAAACCCTTTTGTTCATGATCAAGTTTTGGAGCAAGCTGCCGTCAGGGTGGCCGCTATGGAGAGCCACCTGCTTCCGAAGGATGACCAACCGGCGACAGTGCGCGCATGGCGCGGCACATGCGCCTGTCTGCGTCACCCCACAACAGACAGGAGACAGGTATGAAACTACAGGCAGCGGCCTTGTGCGCCTCGGGCCATTCGTCCACAGTGTCGATGGGCGTCGCAGAGGATGAGGGGCGGGCGCGTGCACGTCGGCATTTCCTGCGGCGTGGCATGGCCCTGACGGCGGTCTTGGCTGCACCGGCCCTCATCAGTCCCTGGGCACGGGCGCAGGACAGGTTCCCGAGCCGCCCTCTCACCCTGATCACGCCCTGGCCCACCGGGGGCAGCAGCGACGCCGTGATGCGCGCTTTTGCCGATGCCGCCGGTCGGGCGCTGGGTGGCACGGTGGTCATCGACAACAAACCGGGTGCGGGCGGGACCCTGGGTGCCGCGGCCATGGTGAATGCCAAGCCGGATGGCTACACGCTCACGCAGCTGCCGCTGGGCATTTACCGTTTCCCGCACATGCAGAAGACGGCCTTCCATCCGGTCCAGGACCTGACGCACATCGTCTGCCTGACGGGCTACACCTTCGGTCTGGCCGCGCGCCCCGACGCGCCCTACCGCACGTTGCAGGAGATGGTGGCTTACGCGCGGGCCCATCCGGGTCAGGTCAACTATGGCCACACAGGCACGGGCACCACGCCGCATCTGGCCATCGAGGAGTTCGCAAGCAAGGCGGGCATCACCCTGCAGGACATTCCTTACAAGGGTTCCGCGGAAATCCTGCAGGCCATCCTGGGCGGGCACATTCCGTTGATGAGCGGTACCGCTGAATTCGCGCCTCATGTGTTCGCGGGCCGGTTGCGGCTGCTGGCCACGCTGGGCAGCCGGCGCAACAAGGCATTCCCGGATGTGCCGACGGTCAAGGAAAGCGGGTGGGACACGGTGAGCGAATCGCCCTTCGGTATCGGGGGACCCAAGGGCATGGACCCGGCCCTGGTGCGGTTGCTTCACGATGCCTTCAAGAAGACCCTGGACGACCCGCGCGTGCTGGAGACCTTGGACAAGTTCTACATGCCGGTGATCTACATGAACTCGGCAGACTATCAAGCTTACGCCGAACGCACTTATCTCGCGGAGAAAGTCACCATTGATCGCTTGCGCGCCGCAGGAAAGATCTGACGCAGTGCCCGCCAAGGACAGGGTTCTAGAATCTCGACATGTGCTTTTGGAACAGGACTGGTGCGGGCCACAGGGTCGCAGGGCGGATGCCCGCATGCTTTGTTGGAGTCGTGGTGACGTTGAGCGTCTGGGCTTGGCCACCGGGCCGCGCGAGCGCGCAGCCCGCGGAGCCACCCGAGGCGCCCGCATCCTTGGCCGCGCCGCCGACCACGCCACCCGCGCCCGCGTACGCGACCCTTGTCGAGCGTGACGCCCCGCCGCCATTGGCGCAGCGCAAGGGCCAGGTCTGCGAGGAATTCTGGATGCGTCTGCCCAACGTGACCTGGGCCTTGTGCGAAGCCGCGCAATTGCGACCGGGTGAGGGGCGCAGCGCGCGGGGGCGCCCCATCTATGTGCGCGATGTCCAACCCTCGGCGGAGCAGCGCCTGCGGGTGCTGGTCATTGGCGGCATCCATGGCGATGAGATGTCCTCGGCTTCCGTGCCGCTGCACTGGATTCAATTCGCGCAGGCGGAGCCCGAGCAAGGCATCCTCTGGCGCTTCATCCCCGCACTGAACCCGGACGGTCTGTTCGACCGGCCGTCGCGCCGTGTCAATGCCAACGGGGTCGATCTGAACCGCAACTTCCCCACGCCGAACTGGGAGCACGACGCCACCCATTACTGGACGGTGCGCACCCGCAAGGACCCGCGTCGTTATCCCGGCCCCGAACCCCTGAGCGAGCCTGAATCACGGTATCTATTCGAGGAAATGCAGCGTTTCCGGCCGCACCTGATCGTCAGCATCCACGCGCCCTACGGGGTTCTGGATTTCGACGGCCCACAGGAGCCGCCGCGCAAGCTCGGGCGCCTGAGCCTGAACCAGTTGGGCGTGTTTCCGGGTTCGCTGGGCCACTATGCGGGTGTGCACAAGGGTATGCCGGTCGTGACGGTGGAACTGGTCAGCGCAGAACTGACGCCACGCAACGTGGAAATCCGCCGCATGTGGGATGACCTTCACCAGTGGATGGGCATCACCTTGGCGCAAGCCGACGCGACGGAAGACGTGCCGCCTAGGTTGCGACGCTGAAGCGGTCGCACGGCAGGCATACCAGGGCCTGGGCCCTGGCAGTGGGATGTTTGGGCACAGTGGCTCCTGACATCCCACGCCCCCGCATCTGGCGTGCATGGCGCCTGATGCGGCTGGTTGGTGTTCAGCGCACGATCAGTACCGGCACGTTGCAGTTGGCCAGCACCTTGGTCGCCACCGAGCCCAGGATCAGGTTGCCCAGTGTGCCGTGTCCATGCGAGCCCATGACCAGCAGGTCGAACTTCCCGCTCGCGGCCAGCTTGGCGATCAGATCACCCGCGTTCCCGACCTTCCAGTCCGTCTTGGCCGTGATGCCTTGTTGGGCCAGGAACTTGGTGACGGGCTTGAGGACTTTCTCCGACTCTTCCTCGTAGTATTTGTCCACGATCTCCTTGCCCAAGGCAGCCTTGGCCCGTGGTGGCAGCGCGGGCTGTACCGTGAACAGCACGTACTGGTGGTCCGCGCCCAACAGGGTGTCGTGCGCGGCCAGATAAGCGAGCATCTTTTTCGTGTACTCGCTGCCATCAACGGCCAAGAGAATCTTCATGGAGAGTTCCTTTCGTGAATGTGTTGTCCCTCGGGACACAAGAGTCCGGTTGCAAGTGTGCCAGTCCACGGGACCCAGGTCGAGCCTCCGCTTCTCGCGAGTATCGGTCAAGCGTGGCCATGCCGGGCGGGGTTTTGCCCGGGTTTTTGCGCTGGGTCAAGAAAGCGAGGGCGCGGGCATGGTCACGCCCTGCTGTGGGAGCCGGGCCATCACCCCGCGCAGCCACGCGTGCGCGGGGTGATGGCGCTGTCGTCGATGCCAGAGGGCATCCACATGGATGGCTGGCACGGCAAACGGCAGCTCCCGCAGTTCCAGTTGGTCGGCGATGCCGGTGGCATTCACGAAGTGCTGTGGCAGCACCGTGAGCAGGTTTGAGCCGGCCACGACACGACCGGCGGTGAAGAACTGGTTGACGGTGAGCACGATGTTGCGGCGCAGGCCGAGCCCCTCCAGGGCTTCGTCGATGAAGCCCCAGGGTCGTCCCGAGAAGGTGACCAGCAGGTGGCGCGCCGCGCAGTAACGCTCCAGCGTCAGCGTTTCGTGGGCCAGCGGATGCCCGCGGCGCATGACGCAGACGTAGTGGCTGAGGTAGAGGCGCCGATGTTCGTAGGGCACGGTTTCGCCAGCCTGGGCTTGCGCCGTGAGCCCGGCCATCACGGCGGGGAAATACCCGACTGCCAGGTCGGCGGCCTCTTCGTCTAGCAGCCGGCGTGGGTCGCGCGTGGTCAGTGGCACCACGCGGATGGAGACGCCAGGCGCTTCCTGGTCCAGGATCTGGACCAGTCCGGGAATCAATTCGGCGGCGGTCGCGTCAGCCATCGCCAGGACGAAGCTGGTGTTGGCCTCGGCCGGATCGAAATGGCCCGGGGCAAGGGTTTCCTGTAGCTGGCGCAAAGCCTGTTGCACCGTGGGCCACAAGGCCATGGCGCGTGGTGTGGGCTCCAAACCCTGGCCGCTGCGACGCAGCAGCTCATCCCCCAAAGCCTCGCGCAGGCGACGCAGTGCATTGCTCACGGCTGGCTGAGTGAGCGCTAGCTTGGCGGCAGCTTTTGTGAGGCTGCGCTCCGTCATGACTTCGTTGAACACGCGCAGCAGATTGAGATCCAGTGTGCGGAAGTTGAGTTGTTCAGGCATTTGGGGGCAGAACGAATACATCACGAAAATCAATATCCAATATCAACAATATAAAGTTGAGTCGCATCAGAGAAAACCCTAGTATTGCGGCCATACCAGCACAAGCCATACCCAGTTACCACCAAGGAACCACCATGACCACCAACAGCTTCATCCATCTGGACTATCCCCGCAGCCATCCGGGTGCAGACCGTCTTGAGCGCACGGTGGAAGTCGCAGGCCGTTTGGTCACCCGCGTGCGCAAGAACCTGAGCGCATCGCGCGGTCTGGCCGCGGTGCTGTTGGCTGCCATGGTGGCCACCTTGCTGGTGGTGATGGACCAATGGGTGGATATCTGGACCGACGGCCACCTGCTTGCCACGTGGACCCTGACCTGGGCCATCGGTTTCTTCACCCTGGCCCTGCTGGCGCCCGCCGCCCGCAGCTTGGCAGCGCGCACCGTCCAGGGGCTGGACAGCTGGTCGCGCAACGTCGCGCGCCGTCAGGCCGATGAACGGCTGCTGGCCTTGGCGCGCAAGGATCCGCGCGTGCTGGCCGACATTCGTGCGGCGATGCTGCGCGAGGAAATCGCATTGGACGCTGGCAAGGGCCAGATCAACCTGGCGAATCCCGCCAGCGGTACCGGTTTTGGTGGCGGCCAAGGCCCCGAATTGGGGCAAGGCACCAAGAACAGCCATGCCGGCATGGACATCAACGCGGCGGAGTTTGTTTCCGCACTGGCCGCCAGCCGTGGCCTGCGCCCCGAAGTGGCGGCCCGCCTGTCGCGTCTGAGCCGCCGCATCTGGAACGAGTGAACGCCTAGGGGCGGATGCCCCGTGGGGTCCGCCGCCAGAAAGCCCTTGGGGTATGAACCGTGAGGGCGGGCTGTCGCCGGACAGCCGGCCGTCAGCTGGAGCCACCGCGAGTCGGTGGCTTTTGTTTTTTACGCTTGTTTACTAGACCTCACGACCTTCTCTGCGTGAGAATAAGGGCGTCGTTGGATTCAGGGGTCGAATTGTCTTGGGCTTACCCCCCGGCGCCAAAACTATCAATGTATGAATCCGGCGGACGAGCCCAGCCATCGAAAGTTTCAACAGCGTGTCTTCTTCATCCAAGCGCACCATTTTTTCCGAGATGACGCCTAGCATCGTCATCACAGACCCCATTCCGCTCTGGAAAGCCTGGGCCAAGTCTGCCTTCAAGCTTGGTCTTGTCGCGGCGCTGTGTGCCGCCAGTTTTTATGCAGGGCGCTACTACCAGCCTGGCTTGGCGGGCGGCGGTGAACTGGCCTACTCTACCCAACTCGAAGTCGATGGCGTGCCGCAAGCAGTTGCTGCACCGGACAAGCCTGTTGCTGCCACCGCAACGCCGCAGGCTCGGGAGGCCGATGGCACTCAGCCCCTGGCCGACGTGCTGGCTTCGCATTCTCTGGAAGGCTTGCAGGTTCAGTCCCTGCAGGTTGCCCGCAATGGCGCGGTGCCTGGGCAGCTGAATTACACCTTCGAACTGGCCAACAATGGGCGGCTGTTTGAGGGGCGTTACGAGTTTCTGGTGCTGGGGCTCAAGGACGGGCGGCCCGAGCAGCAGGTCATCACCTCTGAAAATGCGTCCGATCCCAACTATCGCCTGCGGGTGGCGCGGTACATCAAGATGGACGGGAAGTTGATCCTGCCCGCCGGCTTGCAGGCGCAAGCCGTGGTGCTCAGCTTGCACGAATCCACAGGCGTGCGCGCCAGCCGGGGCATGGAACTGGCGGCTCGCTGACCATTCCGCCAGGAAAAACAAAGGGGACCCGCAGGTCCCCTTTTCCATTTCATCGGTCCGCCATGGCTGCTGGTGGACAGATCCGTGCCCAGGTCACGGACGCTTGCTCAGGCCATGAACACGGCAATGAAAGCCAGCAAGAAGATCAGCAGGCCGCCCAGCAGGGGAATGACCACCGGCGCTGTGTGCGCGATTTGCTCGATCGGATCGTTGGTGGCAGGGGACTGATGCTCGGACATGTGTTTCCTCGTGTTTACTCGTAGGGTACGCGAAACATTCTACCCGAGCAAAAAAGCACGGAGCCAGTCCGCAAGAACCCGCAAGCCGTGGGTGCGGATCGGGTGGATCGGCCCCCTGGGCCGGGCCCGTGTCACTCATCCGCCGCGTCATGTCACCACACTCAGCCCTCGGCGCAGACTCGCAGCACTTCAGCGCCGTAAGCCTCGAGCTTGCGCGCGCCGATGCCTCCAATGTCCTGTAAGGCATCCAGGTTGCGGGGTTGGCGGCGGGCGATTTCCGCCAGTGTGGCGTCGTGGAAGATCACGTAGGCTGGCAAGTTGTGTGCGCGCGCCACTTCGGCTCGCCATGCCTTGAGGTTGATGAAACGTGCTTGCGCGTCCACGTCCAGATCCTGCGCCACCGGGGCCGTGACGGCCGCACGCCGGCGGTTGCGCGACGGTGCCGGGTCTGACGCCGATTCACGCAGTCGCACCGGCACTTCGCCCTTGAGAACCGCGCGCGAGGCCTCGGTCAGGCGCAGGGTGTTGTAGGCCTGTGCATCCACGGCCACCGCGCCGATGGCGATCAACTGGCGCAGCACGGCGCGCAACTCGCTCTCGCTGGCGTCCCGTGCGATGCCATAGGTGCTCAGGTGTTCGTGGCCGTATTGCCGCACCTTGTCCGTGTCTTTCCCGCGCAGAATGTCCATCAGGTGACCGGCGCCGAAGCTGATGCCGTTGGCTTGCTGGACACGGTAGATGCAGGACAGCAGCTTGCGCGCCAGCTCCGTGCCGTCACGCACGGCCGGCGGGTTCAGGCAGTTGTCGCAATTTCCGCAAGGTTCGGAGTGCTCGCCAAAATAATGCAGCAGCCGCACGCGCCGACAGTCGGTGGCCTCTGCCAGGGCCAGCAGGGCATCGAGCTTGCCGCGCAAGACCTGCTTGAATTCCTCGGCGGCCGGGCTTTCGTCGATCATGCGGCGCTGGTTCACCACGTCCTGCAGGCCGTAGACCATCCAGGCGTCGGCGCGCTCACCATCACGGCCCGCGCGACCCGTCTCCTGGTAGTAGCCCTCGATGTTCTTGGGCATGTCCAGGTGAGCGACAAAACGCACGTCGGGCTTGTCGATGCCCATGCCGAAGGCGATGGTCGCCACCATCACCAGACCTTCCTCGCGCAGGAAACGGTCTTGATGGCGCTGGCGCACCGAGGCATCCAGGCCCGCGTGGTAGGGCAGGGCATGGACGCCTGCGTCCACCAACTGCCGTGCCACTTCCTCCACGCGCTTGCGCGATTGGCAGTAGACGATGCCCGCGTCGCCCTCGTGTTCGCGTTCGATGAAGCGAAGCAGCTGCGTCAGACCGTCCTTCTTTTCGACGATGGTGTAGCGGATGTTGGGGCGATCGAAGCTGCTGACGAATTGCCGCGCCTCCTGCAACTGCAGGCGCTCCACGATGTCCTCGCGCGTCAGAGCATCGGCCGTGGCGGTCAATGCGATGCGCGGCACGTTGGCAAAGCGTTCGTGCAGCACGCTCAGCGCGCGGTACTCGGGGCGGAAATCGTGGCCCCACTGGCTGACGCAATGCGCCTCGTCGATGGCGAACAAGGCCAACTGCCCGCGTTCGCGCAGTGCATCCAACAGGGCCAGGAAGCGTGGCGTGGTCAGGCGCTCGGGTGCTGCGTAGAGCAGGGTGAACTCGCCGCGCAAGAGCTGTTTTTCCACCTGCGCGGCCTCGTCGCCGCCCAGGCTGGAGTTCAGGAATGCCGCCTCGACGCCTGCTTCGTGCAGCGCGCCCACCTGGTCGTGCATCAGGGCGATCAGGGGCGAGACCACGATGGTCACGCCCAGCCCGGCCTGCTGGCGCGCGATGGCGGGGATCTGGTAACAAAGCGACTTGCCGCCACCCGTGGGCATGAGCACCAAGGCGTCGCCCCCGCGGGTGACGTGGTCCACGATGGCCTGCTGCGGGCCGCGGAAAGCCGGGTAGCCGAACACATCGTGCAGGATGCGCCTGGCAGGCGTGTCGTTCAAGGGAGGATGCGGTGCGTTCAAGAGGGGTCCAGGGCTGTGGCCCGATTGTCGCCTGCTCGCAAATGACTGCTTCCCTACAATGCGTGCCATGAAACCGCTCGCCTACACCCGCGCCCGTGAACTGCCAGCCACGCTCAAGCAGCGCATCGCCATCCTTGATGGCGCCATGGGCACCATGATCCAGCGGTTCAAGCTGAGCGAGATGCAGTACCGCGGCGAGGGCGGTCCTGCCGAGGCGCTGGCACGTTTCCGCGACTTTCCACGTGATCTCAAGGGCAATAATGAGCTGCTATCGCTTACCCGGCCGGACGTGATTTCCGCCATCCACGAAAAATACCTTGCCGCCGGCGCCGACCTGGTCGAGACCAACACCTTCGGCGCAACGCGCATCGCCCAGTCCGATTACGACATGGCCGGCTTGGCACGTGAGATGAACCTGGTATCCGCTCGGCTGGCGCGCGCGGCCTGCGACAAGTTCAGTAATCCGGAGCAGCCGCGTTATGTCGCGGGTGCCCTGGGCCCCACGCCACGCACCGCCAGCATCAGCCCGGATGTGAACGATCCCGGCGCGCGCAACGTCGACTTCGAAGAACTGCGCGCGGCGTACTTTGAACAAACTGTCGCCTTGATCGAGGGTGGCTCGGACGTGCTGCTGGTGGAGACCATCTTCGACACGCTCAATGCCAAGGCCGCGCTGTTCGCCATCGACGAGGCTTTCGAGGCCACGGGGGAATGCCTGCCCATCCTCATCAGCGGCACGGTGACCGATGCTTCGGGTCGCATCCTCAGCGGCCAGACCGTCACCGCCTTCTGGCACAGCGTGCGCCACGCCCGCCCCTTGGCCGTGGGCCTGAACTGTGCGCTCGGCGCGACGCTGATGCGGCCTTACATCCAGGAACTGGCCAAGGCCGCGCCCGACACCTTCATCAGCTGCTACCCGAACGCCGGCTTGCCCAACCCCATGAGCGACACTGGCTTCGACGAAACCCCCGACGTGACCAGCCGCCTGCTGCACGAGTTCGCGGCCGAGGGGCTGGTCAACATCGTGGGCGGCTGTTGCGGCACCACACCCGAGCACATCGGCGCGATCCGTGAGGCCGTGCTGCCCGTGGCCACGCGCGCACTGGGTGCCGCCAGCCCCTTCTATCGGGAAGCTGCCTGACCCCAAGAAAATTAGGGGTATGTGGGCGCCGGCATAATGGCCACTCCCATCAAGGGGAGTAGTCGAGTGACAGGTCCGGCGCCACGCCGGTTCAGGTCAACGGAATTCCGTCAGTACGCCGCTTCATCGCGGTCGGGATTCCGGCCCGGGCACCACGCCCGGGTCCGGCAAGACCTTGCGGGTGTTCTTCAACACTGCAAGCGAGGTTTATCTCATGCAAAGCATTGCGCCACTTTGGCTGTGGATGGTTTTTGTCGCCTTCGTTTTGGCGGCGCTCTTCGTCGATTTCGTCGTTCTCAGAAAGCAGGGCGCCCATGAGGTGAGCGTCAAGGAAGCCCTGAACTGGTCCTTGATCTGGATCGCCCTGAGCTTTCTTTTCAACGCCCTGCTCTGGTGGGCTGTGTTCGACACCTCGGGCTCACACGCACTGGCCCATGAGAAATCGCTGGAGTTCCTCACGGGTTACCTGATCGAGAAGAGCCTGGCGGTCGACAATATCTTTGTCTTCCTGATGATCTTCACCTACTTCGCGGTGCCTCCGGCCTACCAGAAGCGGGTGCTGATGATCGGCATCATTGGCGCCATCGTGCTGCGCACCGTGATGATCCTTGCCGGCAGCTGGCTGCTGTCGCAGTTCCACTGGATTCTGTACGTCTTCGGTGGTTTCCTCGTGCTGACCGGCCTCAAGATGTGGTGGGCCGCAGGCAAGGAGGGCAGTCTGGAGGGCAACCCCGCCTTGAAGTTGCTGCGCCGCGTGATGCCGGTGAGCCAGGGCTTTGACGGCGAGAAGTTCTGGACCGTCGAAAACGGCAAACGCATCGCCACGCCACTGCTCATGGTGGTGGCCTTGGTCGGCCTGACGGACGTGATCTTTGCGGTTGACTCGATTCCCGCCATCTTCGCGATCACCCAGGACCCTTTCATCGTGCTCACCAGCAATGTGTTCGCCATCCTGGGTCTGCGCGCCATGTTCTTCCTGCTCCAGGCTGTGGCCAGCCGCTTCCATCTGCTGAACTACGGGCTGGCCGTGATCCTGGTCTTCATCGGCACGAAGATGATGCTGATCGACATCTACAAGATCCCTGTCGCCGTTTCCCTGGCGGTGGTGGTGGGCATCCTGGCCGTGACCATGTTCTGGAGCGTGCGCACTTCGTCCAGCCGGTCGAGCGCTAAAAGGGTAAGCTAAGGGGCCGGGCTCCCTTTGGGGCCCTGTTTCCTTCCCATGCAGATTGACACCCTGCGCAAGCGCCTGCGGGCGCTGGGCGCTCATCCTCGTCACGAACACCGCGTCCTTCGCCTTTGGTCCCAGGCCAAGCCTCAGGACGATGGTCCGCGCCCGATCGAGAATTTCCTGCCGGCCACCCTGCGTGCAGCCTTGCCCGAGATCACGCGCGATCTGGCCGCCCTGGCGACCTTGCATGCCGAGCATCCCGGCGAGGATGGGTCGCGGCGCCTGGTTGTGGCCCTGGTCGACGGGCAGCTGGTGGAAAGCGTGCTCATGCCCACAGGCGCGTCGCGCCAACGCATGCCCACCCTCTGCGTATCCACCCAGGTCGGTTGCGCCGTGGGCTGCGTCTTCTGCATGACGGGGCGCACGGGCCTGATCCGTCAGCTCGGCAGCGCCGAGATCGTCGCCCAGGTGGCCCTGGCCCGTGCGTCCGCCACCGTGCGCCGCGTGGTTTTCATGGGCATGGGCGAGCCGGCCCACAACCTGGACAACGTGCTCGAGTCCATCGACCTGTTGGGCACGGCGGGTGACATCGGGCACAAGAACCTGGTGTTTTCCACGGTCGGTGACCCGAGGGTGTTCGAGGCCTTGCAAAGCCGGGGCGCGGACCAGGTGCGCCCCGCCCTGGCCTTGTCCCTGCATACCACGCGGGCCGATCTGCGCGCGCAGCTGCTGCCGCGCGCGCCACGCATGACGCCCGAGGAACTGGTGGAAGCAGGGGAACGTTACGCGCGTCTCACCGCCTACCCCATCCAGTACCAATGGACCTTGCTCGAGGGCATCAATGACACGGACGAGGAAATTGACGGTCTGGTGCGCCTGCTCCATGGCAAGTACGCCATACTCAATTTCATTCCCTACAACGCGGTGGACGACCTGCCGTATCGACGGCCCGCGCACGAGGCTGCGGTGGCCATGGCGCGTCGCTTGCACCAGCGGGGCATCCTGACCAAGCTGCGGCAATCGGCCGGCCAGGACGTGGACGGCGGCTGCGGGCAACTGCGCGCGCGAGCCGTCCAGGCGCTGCCGCGTGACGGTCGCCGCGTGATCGCGGTTGCCGCCGCCTGAACCGAACCAGAGAGCATCCATGCAAGGCATCCGACGCAAGATCGTCTACGTCACCCTTTACGAGGCCATCGCCATCGCCATCTGCACCGTGGGTTTTGCCCTCGCATCGGGTCAGGGGCTGGGTCTGGCCAGTGCACTCTCGGTGATCTGTTCGCTCACGGCCGTGCTCTGGAATCTGGTCTTCAACCACGCTTTCGAGCGTTGGGAAGCCCGTCAGCCTGTGCGCGGTCGCAATTTCAAGCGACGCGCGGCCCATGCGCTGATGTTCGAAGGCGGTCTGGTGCTGCTGCTGGTGCCGCTGATCGCCTGGTGGTTGGACGTGGGTCTGTGGCACGCGCTGGTGATGGACTTGGGATTGGTGTTGTTCTTCCTGATTTACACCTTCGCTTTCACCTGGGCCTTCGACAAATTGTTTGGCCTGCCGACCACCGCTACCCCTTAAAATCGCGCCGGTTCCAAGGAGCGTTGCAGCGCACGGCCGTGCGTCAGGCTTGGGACTCTCTTTTTTGCAACGACGCTCACCTGACTCCGTTTTCTTGCAGGTGAGCCGTGTCTGAAGTCTCTCTTCCCCCTCTGAAGCTGTCCGGCCTGGAACCCTTGGCCATCGGGCCGGGTTCGCTGTTCGTCAACATCGGTGAGCGCACCAACGTCACGGGCTCCAAGGCTTTTGCTCGCATGATCCTGAATGGCCAGTTCGAGGAGGCCTTGGCCGTGGCGCGCCAGCAGGTCGAGAACGGCGCCCAGGTCATTGACGTCAACATGGACGAGGCCATGCTCGATAGCCAGGCCGCCATGGTGCGTTTCCTGAACCTGATTGCCAGCGAACCCGACATCGCCCGCGTGCCGGTGATGATCGACAGCTCGAAGTGGAGCGTGATCGAGGCCGGCCTGCGCTGCATCCAGGGCAAGGGCATCGTCAACTCGATTTCCATGAAGGAAGGCGTGGACGAGTTCAAGCGCCAGGCTCGGCTGATCAAGCGTTATGGGGCCGCCACCGTGGTGATGGCTTTCGACGAAAAAGGGCAGGCCGACACCTACGAACGCAAGGTCGAGATCTGCGAGCGGGCGTACCGCATCCTGGTGGACGAGGTCGATTTCCCGGCCGAGGACATCATCTTCGACCCCAACATCTTCGCCATCGCCACCGGCATCGAGGAACACAACAACTACGCGGTGGATTTCATCGAGGCCACGCGCTGGATCAAACACCACTTGCCGGGCGCCAAGGTCAGCGGGGGCGTGTCCAATGTGTCTTTCAGTTTCCGAGGCAACGAGCCGGTGCGCGAGGCCATCCACACGGTGTTCCTCTACCATGCCATCAAGGCCGGCATGGACATGGGCATCGTCAACGCGGGCATGGTGGGTGTCTACGATGACCTGGACCCGGTCCTGCGCGAGCGGGTGGAAGACGTGGTCCTCAACCGCCGCGAGGACGCCGGCGAGCGCTTGGTTGAGATCGCCGAGAGTGCCAAGGGCGCGGCCAAGGACGAAGGCAAGAAGAACGAATGGCGTGCCTTGCCCGTGGCGCAGCGTCTGAGCCACGCCCTGGTGCACGGCATCACGGAGCACATCACCGAGGACACCGAGGAGGTCTACCGCGAAATCCTGGCCAAGGGTGGCCGGCCGCTGCACGTGATCGAAGGGCCGCTGATGGACGGCATGAACATCGTGGGCGACCTGTTTGGTGCCGGAAAGATGTTCCTGCCCCAGGTGGTCAAGAGCGCGCGTGTGATGAAGCAAGCCGTGGCGCACCTGGTGCCCTACATCGAGGAAGAAAAGCGCCAACAGGAGGCCGCGGGCCAGGACGTGACTGCACGCGGCAAGATCGTGATCGCCACGGTCAAGGGCGACGTGCACGACATCGGCAAGAACATCGTCACCGTCGTGCTCCAGTGCAACAACTACGATGTGGTCAACATGGGCGTGATGGTGCCCGCGCATGAAATCCTGGCCAAGGCCAAGGCCGAGTCGGCGGACATCATCGGTCTGTCGGGCCTGATCACACCCAGCCTGGAGGAAATGCAATACGTCGCGGCCGAGATGCAGAAGGACGAGCATTTCCGCAGCCGCAAGACGCCGTTGCTGATCGGTGGCGCCACCACCAGCCGTGTGCACACCGCCGTCAAGATCGCGCCGCACTACGAAGGCCCGGTGGTCTATGTGCCAGACGCCTCGCGCAGCGTGAGCGTTGCCCAAGGGCTGCTGGGCGAGCAAGCCGCGCACTACATCGCCGAAGTGCAAGCCGACTATGAACAGGTGCGACGACTGCACGCTGGCAAGAAGCAAACACCGCTGTGGCCGCTGGAGCAGGCCCGAGCCAACAAAACCCCCATCGCCTGGAGCGACTACAAGCCGATGAAGCCCAAGTTCATTGGTCGCCGTGTCTTCAAGAACTTCGACTTGGCCGAGTTGGCGCGCTACATCGACTGGGGGCCTTTCTTCCAGACCTGGGATCTGGCGGGCGCCTACCCGGCCATCCTGGACGACGAGGTGGTGGGTGAGCAGGCCCGCAAGGTCTACGCCGACGGGCAGGCCATGCTGCAGAAGATCATCACGGGCCATTGGCTGACCGCCAGCGCGGTGTTGGGCTTGTACCCCGCGCAGAGCGTCAACGAAGACGACATCGCGCTCTACACCGATGAAAGCCGCGCACACGAGGCGCTGGTCTGGTACGGCCTGCGTCAGCAGACCGAGAAGCAGGAAGTCGACGGGGTGATGCGTCCCAGCCGCGCATTGGCCGACTTCGTCGCGCCGCGTGACAGCGGCGTGGCCGACTACGTGGGCCTGTTCGCCGTCACGGCCGGCCTGAACATCGAAAAGAAGGAGCAGGCCTTCATGGCCGCCCACGACGATTACAGCGCCATCATGCTCAAGGCCCTGGCCGACCGCTTGGCCGAGGCCTTCGCCGAATGCCTGCACCAGCGCGTGCGCACCGACCTCTGGGGTTATGCCGCGCAGGAGACGCTGAGCAACGAGGACATGATCGCCGAGAAGTACCAGGGCATCCGCCCCGCGCCGGGTTATCCAGCCTGCCCGGACCACAGCGTCAAGCGCGAGATGTTCGAGCTGCTTCAATGCGAGGAGATTGGCATGGGCCTGACCGAAAGCTTGGCCATGACGCCCGCCGCCAGCGTGTCGGGCTTTTACCTCGCGCACCCCGAGGCCCAATACTTCAACGTGGGACGCATCGGCGAGGACCAGCTGCAGGATCAGGCTCGCCGACGGGGCCTGAGCGAGCAGACCTTGCAAAGGCTGCTGGCCCCGAATCTCTGAGCCCGAGGCTTGCCCGCTTGCACGAGCCCGCACGCAAGGTGGCCAGGTCCGCGCCAGGGTCTGAAGCCCTGAGCCTGGCACGGCTTGTGCTGAATTGAGCGCACCTTTCCTAGCACAGGCTTGTCTATACAGCAAGATGGTGCAGGTCCGCATGGAAACCGCCCCAGGCTGGGGCAACATACACCGGACCGGTGCTAAGTCCTGACGTATGAGCGTCTGGGGACGATGGGGTGAACGTTGCAGTACGCCCCATCTTGTATAGACAGGTTGGGTCGGCGTGACCTCTGGGCCGGGTTTCCGTGCCGCGCAAGCGGTCCTTCATTTCTTTGGCAAAGGAAGTTTGTATGCGCAAGTCCCTCGTGAAATCCGCGGCCCTGCTGGCCTCAACCCTGTTGGTCGCTGGCGCCGTCCAGGCGCAGGACACCAAGATCGCCCTCGGCATGTCGGGCTGGACGGGTTTTGCCCCGCTGACCCTGGCCGACAAGGCAGGCATCTTCAAGAAGAACGGCTTGGACGTGGAAATCAAGATGATTCCGCAGAAGGACCGTCACCTGGCCCTGGCCGCCAAGGCCATCCAGTGCGCAGCCACCACCGTGGAAACCCACGTGGCCTGGAACACCAATGGCGTGCCCATCGTGCAAATCTTCCAGATGGACAAGTCCTACGGCGCCGACGGTCTGGCCGTGCGCAACGACATCAAGAGCATTGCCGACCTCAAGGGCAAGACCGTGGGTGTCGACGCACCCGGCACCGCGCCGTACTTCGGCCTGGCTTGGATGTTGAGCAAGAACGGCATGACCATGAAGGACGTGAAAACCGTGACGCTGTCGCCCCAGGCTTCGGCGCAGGCTTTTGTCACCGGCCAGAACGATGCCGCGATGACCTACGAGCCCTACCTCTCGACGGTGCGCGCCAACCCGCAGGCCGGCAAGATCCTCGCCACCACGCTGGACTACCCCATGGTGATGGACACGGTCGGCTGCGCTCCGGACTGGCTCAAGGCCAACCCCAAGGCTGCCCAGGCCCTGACCAACTCCTACTTCGAAGCGCTGGAGATGATCAAGGCCGACCCGGCCAAGGCCAACGAGATCATGGGCTCGGCCGTCAAGCAGACTGGCGAGGCCTTCGCCAACTCCTCCAAGTACCTGCGCTGGCAGGACAAGGCGGCGAACCAGAAGTTCTTCGCGGGTGAATTGCAGGCCTTCATGAAGGACGCCGCAGCCATCCTGCTGGAAGCGGGCGTGATCCGCAAGCTGCCGGACAACTACGACGCCATGGTCGACACCCGTTTCATCAAGTAAAGCCATGACCCTGCCTCCCGTCATGCCCGCCTTGCCCACGCGGCCCCAGCGCAGTGGCCTGGCTCCCTTGCAGCCCGTCAGCGCGCGCGCGCGCTGGCTGCTGGGCCTGGGTTTCTTCGTCGTGTTCTTCGGTGTCTGGGCGTTCTTCACGCTCGGCGGTTATGTCTCGTCCACCTTCCTGGCCAGTCCTCTGACCATGGTGCGAGAAGGTTGGTTGCTGTTCACCGAGTTCAACTTCATCCACGACATCGGCATGACGGTGTGGCGGGTCTTCGGCGGCTTCTTGATGGCCGCCGTGGTCGCCGTGCCGCTGGGCATCGCGATGGGCGCGCACAAGGGGGTCGAGGCCTTTCTCGAACCCTTTGTCTCCTTCTGCCGATACCTGCCGGCCTCGGCCTTCATTCCGCTGTTGATACTCTGGGCGGGCATCGGCGAGCTGCAGAAGGTGCTGGTCATCTTCATCGGCTCGGTGTTCCAGATCGTGCTCATGGTCGCGGTCACGGTGGGCGCGGCCCGCAAGGACCTGGTCGAGGCGGCCTACACCCTGGGTGCCAGCAACAGCGGCGTCGTTAAACGCGTGCTGATCCCGGGCGCCGCACCCGAGATCGCCGAGACCCTGCGCCTGGTGCTGGGCTGGGCCTGGACCTACGTCATCGTCGCCGAGCTGATCGGCTCGTCTTCAGGCATCGGCCACATGATCACCGACAGCCAGGCCTTGCTCAACACCGGCCAGATCATCTTCGGCATCATCGTCATCGGCCTGATCGGGCTGGTTTCCGATTTCGCCTTCAAGGCGCTCAACCGCCGCCTGTTCGCCTGGAGTTCGCTGTGAGTGTCTTGGCCCCTGCATCCCACAAGCCGTCGCTGAAGCTGTCCATCCAGGGCGTCTCGCGCGTCTTCACCAGCCCCAAGGGCCACCAGACCCAGGCGCTCACGCCCATCCAATTCGAGGTGCGCGAGAACGACTTCGTCACCATCCTCGGCCCCTCGGGCTGCGGCAAGTCCACATTGCTGCGCATCGTCGCGGGACTGGACCAGCCGAGCACCGGTCAGGTCTTGCTGGACGGCCAACCGGTCGAAGGGCCGGGCGCCGATCGTGGCATGGTGTTCCAGAGCTACACCCTGTTCCCCTGGCTCACCATCGAGCAGAACATCCGTTTTGGCCTGCGCGAGCGCGGTCTGCCCGAGGCGCAGCAGAAGGAGCGCTCGGACTACTTCATCGCCAAGGTCGGCCTGCGCGGTTTCGAACAGCATTTCCCCAAGCAGCTCTCGGGTGGCATGCAGCAACGCACGGCCATCGCGCGCGCGTTGGCCAATGACCCCAAGATCTTGCTGCTGGACGAACCCTTCGGCGCGCTGGACAACCAGACCCGGGTGCTGATGCAGGAGCTGCTGCTCGGCATCTGGGAGTCGGCCCAGAAGACCGTGCTGTTCGTGACCCACGACATCGACGAAGCCATCTTCATGGCCAACCGCGTGGCCGTGTTCAGCGCGCGGCCTGGCCGCATCAAGGCCGAGATCGCGGTGAACTTTCCGCACCCGCGCCACTACACGGTCAAGACCTCGCCCGAGTTCATGGCCATCAAGGCGCGGCTGACCGAGGAAATCCGCGCTGAATCCATGGCCGCCGCCGAGCACTGAACCCTCCACTCCATGACACGCAACGCCGCTCCCGTCCGTTCCCGCGCCGCCGCCACCTCCAACTCGGTTGCGCTCTACCAGCAGGTCAAGGACTACATCGCCCGCAAGATCCAGGACGGCAGCCTGCGTCCGGGCGACCGCCTGCCCTCGGAACACGAGCTGGTGGCGCATTTCGGCATCGCGCGCATGACCGTCAACCGCGCCCTGCGCGAGTTGACCGAACAAGGCCGCATCGTGCGCGTGGCGGGTGTGGGCAGCTTCGTGGCCGAGGCCAAGCCCCAATCCACCTTGCTGCAGATCGCCAACCTGGGCAGCGAAATCCGCGCGCGCGGGCACGACTACCGATGCGACATGCTGGTGGTCGAGCGCGTCGCGGCCGCGCTCGACATCGCCGCCGCGCTGGATGTGCGCACCGGCGAGTCGGTGTTCCACTCGGTCTGCGTGCACTTCGAGGACGGCCTGCCCATCCAGCTCGAAGACCGTTACGTCAACCCGCGTGTGGTACCCGATTACGGGCAGCAGGATTTCCGCCAGCAGCAGCCCTCGGAGTACCTGGTGCGCAACGTCCCCTTCGACGAGATCGAGCATGTGGTGGACGCGGTGCTGCCCACGGCCGAGCAGGCCGTGCACCTGCAGATGCCCGCCACCCAGCCCTGCCTGCTGCTGACGCGCCGCACCTGGACCCGCAGCACGCCCGTGACCCTGGTGCGTTGCCTGCACCCGGCCAACCGCTACCGGCTGGGCAGCCGTTACCACGCCGACGGCAACCCCGTTTTCACCTGAAGCGACAGACCCATGCTTCGCTCATTTGCGCCCGTACTTGTCTAGACAGGAATGCCATGACTGCTGACTCAACCCCATCTACCGTGACGCTCACCCCCGGTGACGTGCCGCTCGCACACTGGCGCACCATCTACCGGGGCGCTGCGTTGCGGTTGGACGCCGCTTGCATGGCGGCCGTGGCCGCCAGCGCCGAGACCGTGGCGCGCATCGTCGCGCGCGGAGAGCCTGTGTATGGCATCAACACCGGCTTCGGCAAACTGGCCAGCGTGCGCATTCCCGCCGAGGATTTGGAAACCCTGCAACGCAACATCGTGCTCTCGCACGCGGCCGGTGTGGGTGAAGCCACGCCGCTGCCGATCACGCGGCTGATGATGGCGCTCAAGCTGGTCAGCCTGGCCCAGGGCGCCTCGGGCATCCGCCCCGCCACCCTGGCCCTGCTGGAAGCCATGCTGGCGCGCGGCGTGATCCCGGTGGTGCCGGCCCAGGGTTCGGTGGGTGCCTCGGGTGACCTGGCGCCGCTGTCGCACATGACGGCGGTGATGATCGGCGTCGGCGAGGCCGACACGCCCACCGGCCGCCTGCCGGCCGTGCAGGCCCTGGCCAGCGTGGGGCTGGCCCCCGTCACGCTCGGGCCCAAGGAGGGACTGGCCCTGCTCAACGGCACCCAGTTCTCCACGGCCAATGCGCTGGCGGGGCTGTTCGAGGCCGAGCGCCTGTTCCAGTCGGCGCTGTTGACTGGGGCCCTGGCCACCGACGCGGCCAAGGGCTCCGACGCGCCCTTCGACCCGCGCATCCATGCGCTGCGCAAGCACCGCGGCCAGATCGCCACCGCCGAGGCGCTGCGCCAACTGCTGGCGGGCAGCGCCATCCGTGCCTCGCACCTGCAAGGCGACGAGCGTGTGCAAGACCCGTACTGCCTGCGCTGCCAGCCGCAGGTGATGGGGGCCTGCCTGGACCTGCTGCACCACGCGGCCTCCTTGCTCGGGACCGAGGCCAACGGCGTCTCGGACAACCCGCTGATCTTCAGCAATGACCAGGGCGGCGAGGCGCTGTCGGGCGGCAACTTCCACGCCGAGCCCGTGGCCTTCGCGGCCGACATGATCGCCATGGCCATCTGCGAAATCGGTTCCTTGGCCGAGCGCCGCATCGCCATGCTGGTGGATCCGGCGCTGTCGGGCCTGCCGGCCTTCCTCACGCCCAAGCCAGGGCTGAACTCGGGTTTCATGATCCCGCAGGTCACGGCCGCCGCGCTGGTCTCGGAGAACAAGCAGCGCGCCTACCCGGCCAGCGTGGATTCCATCCCCACGTCGGCCAACCAGGAAGACCATGTGTCCATGGCCGCGCACGGCGCGCGCCGCTTGCTGCCCATGGCCGAGAACGCCATGGCCGTGATCGCCATCGAGTGGCTGTGCGCGGCCCAGGGCTGCGACTTCCATGCGCCGCTGAACACCAGCGCGCCGCTGACGGCCGTGCGTCAGCTGCTGCGCCAGCAGGTGCCGCACCTCGACGACGACCGCCACATCACGCCCGACCTGGAGGCCGCCATCGCTCTGGTGCGCAGCGGCGCCTTGGCGCAGTCGGTGCCGGCGATGCCCTTGCCGGCGCTGGCCTGAACTGCTTCTCTTCCGACTTTCTCATTTCCGTTCTGTTCCAAGATCTGCCCCAGGAGTTCGCCATGACCACCACCACCGACCCCCGCCTGGACCCGACCCGCGTGATCCGTGCACCTCGCGGCAACACCTTGCACTGCAAGAACTGGATCACCGAAGCGGCCTACCGCATGATCCAGAACAACCTCGACCCCGACGTGGCCGAGAACCCGCAGGCCCTGGTGGTCTATGGCGGCATCGGCCGCGCCGCGCGCAACTGGGAATGTTTTGACCAGATCCTGGCCTCGCTCAAGGACCTGAACGACGACGAATCCTTGCTGGTGCAGTCGGGCAAGCCGGTGGGCGTGTTCAAGACCCACGCCCACGCGCCGCGCGTGCTGATCGCCAATTCCAACCTCGTGCCCAAGTGGGCCAACTGGGAGCACTTCAACGAGCTGGACCGCAAGGGCCTGTTCATGTACGGCCAGATGACCGCCGGCAGCTGGATCTACATCGGCGGCCAGGGCATCGTGCAGGGCACCTTCGAGACCTTCGTCGAAGCCGGCCGCCAGCACTACAACAACGACCTGGCGGGCAAGTGGATCCTGACCGCCGGCCTGGGCGGCATGGGCGGCGCGCAAACCCTGGCCGGCGTGCTGGCGGGCGCCTGCGTGCTGGCCATCGAGTGCCAGCAGAGCAGCATCGACTTCCGCCTGCGCACCCGCTACGTGGACAAGCAGGCCAAGGACATCGACGACGCCCTCGCGTTGATCCAGCACCACACGGCCAAGAAGGAAGCGGTTTCCATCGCTTTGCTGGGCAATGCCGCCGAGGTGTTGCCCGAGCTGGTGCGCCGCGCCAAAGCCGGTGGTGCGAACGCCATCAAGCCGGACATCGTGACCGACCAGACCTCGGCCCATGATCTGATCAACGGATACCTGCCCCCAGGCTGGACCGTGGCGCAGTGGAAGACAGCCCAGCGCGACCCGGCCCAGCACGCCACGCTCAAGGCCGCCGCCGCCAAGGGCTGCGCGGTGCATGTGCAAGCCATGCTGGATTTCCAAGCCATGGGCATTCCGACCGTGGACTACGGCAACAACATCCGCCAGGTTGCCTACGACGAGGGCGTGAAGAACGCCTTCGACTTCCCTGGTTTCGTGCCTGCCTACATCCGACCGCTGTTCTGCGAGGGCAAGGGGCCGTTCCGCTGGGTCGCGCTTTCGGGTGACCCGGAAGACATCTACAAGACCGACGCCAAGCTGAAAGAACTGTTCCCACACAACAAGCACATGGTGCGATGGCTGGACATGGCGCGCGAGCGCATTGCTTTCCAGGGCCTGCCCGCGCGCATTTGTTGGCTGGGCCTGGGCGAGCGCCACATCGCGGGCTTGGCCTTCAACGAGATGGTGAAGAAGGGCGAGCTCAAGGCCCCCATCGTGATCGGCCGGGACCACCTGGACACCGGCTCGGTGGCCAGCCCGAACCGCGAGACCGAAGGCATGAAGGACGGCACCGACGCCGTGAGCGACTGGCCGCTGCTCAATGCCTTGCTCAATACTGCGGGCGGCGCCAGCTGGGTCAGCCTGCACCACGGCGGCGGCGTGGGCATGGGCTACTCGCAGCACGCGGGCATGGTGATCGTGGCCGACGGCAGCGATGCGGCAGCCGAGCGCCTGGCGCGCGTGCTGGTCAACGACTGCGGCTCGGGCGTGATGCGCCATGCCGACGCCGGCTACGAACTGGCGATCGAGACCGCGAAGAAGTTTGGCCTGAAACTGCCCATGCTGCGCTGAGGCGCTACATACGAACAGCGCACTTGAACGCTTCGCGTCTGAGCGATCCCATCTCTACGGTTCTCACCCCGCCCGCGCCATGCCCGTCCACTTGTTCGACCGCCAGCAATTGCCCGCCATGCCCTGGAAGAACGGCGGCGGTGTGACGCGTGAGATCGTCTGCCAACCGCCGGGCGCGGGCATGGACGCTTTCGACTGGCGGGTCAGCATCGCCCACATTGCCAGCAATGGCCCCTTCTCGCGCTTCGCGCAGGTGGACCGTGTCATCACCCTGCTCGAGGGCGCAGGGGTGCACTTGCACAGCAGCGACGGCGCCGTGGATCACCGACTGGACCGGCCCTGGGTGCCGTTCGCGTTTTCCGGCGAAGCGCCGGTGCAAGGGGATCTGATCGCCGAGGACTGCCATGACTTCAACGTGATGACCCGACGCGGGCGTTGCCGCGCACGCGTGGTGGTGGTCCGTGAAGGCGGGTCCTTGCCGCACACGGTCGAGGGCTTGGTCATGGCCCTGGCGGGGCGTTGGCAGCTGACGAGCGCTTCAAGCGCCCTGAGTGATTCTTCGGGGTTGCGGGCCGGGGTTGGCACCGACCTCGACACCTTCTGGGCGCTCACTGCCAACCAAGGCCTGTGGTGGCAGGATGGCGGCGGGCCTGTGGAGTTGCGGCCCGACGCGCAGCACGGCCCGGGCGCCTTGCTGGCCGTGTCCATCGAACGGGAGCACGCATGAACGTCCAGGAACTTCCCAGCGCTGACGGCGTCTGGACCGATCTGACCTTGGCGCCCGAAGCCTGCGGGCCAAGCTCGGCCGCGCTGCCCGATGCCGCGCTGGTGGTGGCGCATGGCCACATCGCCTGGCTGGGCCCACGGACCGACCTGCCAGCTGCGTACGCCGATCTGCGGCGCCACGAAGGGCAGGGCGCCTTGGTCACGCCGGGCCTGGTGGATTGCCACACCCATCTGGTCTATGGCGGCCAGCGCGCCAACGAATTTGCCATGCGCCTGGCCGGTGCGAGTTACGAAGACGTGGCGCGTGCCGGGGGCGGCATCGTCTCCAGCGTGCGCGCCACGCGCGCCGCGAGCGAGGACGAGTTGCTGGCGCAGACCGTGCCGCGTCTGCAGGCGCTGTTGGACGAAGGTGTCTGCGCCATTGAGATCAAATCGGGCTACGGCCTGAGTCTCGAACATGAGCGTACCCAGCTGCGCGTCGCGCGTCGCTTGGGCGAACAGTTCGGCGTCACCGTGCGCACCACCTTTCTGGGCGCGCACGCCTTGCCGCCCGACTACGCGGGCCGCAGCCAGGCCTACATCGACCTGGTCTGCCAGGAGATGATGCCGGCGCTGGCCGCCGAGGGTCTGATCGACGCGGTGGACGTGTTCTGCGAGCGCATCGCCTTCACGCTGGCCGAGACCGAGCAGGTGTTCCAAGCGGCCCAGGCCCTGGGCCTGCCGGTCAAGCTGCATGCCGAGCAACTCTCGGACATGGGGGGCGCGGCGCTGGCCGCTCGCTACGGAGCTCTGTCTTGTGATCACATCGAACACCTGAGCGCCGAAGGCATCGCGGCCATGCAGCGCGCCGGCACCGTGGCCGTGCTGCTGCCCGGCGCGTACTACTTTTTGCGCGACACGCACCTGCCGCCCATCGCCGCACTGCGCGCAGCCGGCGTGCCCATGGCTGTGTCCACCGACCACAACCCTGGCACCTCGCCCACGCTGAGTCTGCTGCTGATGATGAACATGGCTTGCACCCTGTTCCGCCTGACCGTGCCCGAGGTGCTGGCCGGCGTGACCCGCCACGCGGCCCAGGCTCTGGGCCTGCAGCAGAGCCACGGCAGCTTGGCGGCGGGGCGACCAGCGAACTTCGTGCTCTGGCCCGTGCAGGACGCGGCCGAGCTGGCGTACTGGCTGGGCCACAAACCCGACTGCACCATCGTGCGTCAGGGTCGCGTGGTCCGCACGGCTCGGCAGGACTGAGGCCCTGGCCATCGACCGCGAAAGACCCCCGATGTCCCCTACCCGCTTTCTCGAAGAACTGACGGCCACCCTGGGCCCCGACCTCGTGCTGCCCGGCCCCGAGGTGCCCGAGAGTTACCACACGGATTGGAGCGGCGCGCCACCCGTGCGCCCGCAGGCATTGGTACGGCCGCGCAACACGGCGCAGGTCAGCGCGTTGATGCGTCTGTGCAGCGCGCACCGCGTACCCGTGGTGCCCCAGGGCGGGCGCACCGGCCTGGCCGGCGGGGCCGTTCCCGTGCCTGGCTGCGTGGTGCTGTCGCTCGAACGCATGCAGGCCATCGAGCAGGTCGACGCCCGCACCGCGGTACTCAAGGCCCAGGCCGGCGCCACCTTGCAGAGCGTGCAGGAAGCGGCGCGGTCCGTGGGCCTGCAGTTCGGTGTGGACCTGGGCGCGCGCGGCAGTTGTCAGATCGGTGGCAACGTCGCCACCAATGCTGGGGGCAACGGTGTGCTGCAGTTCGGCATGCTGCGTGAGCAGGTGCTGGGGTTGGAGGTGGTGCTGGCCGATGGCACGGTGCTGCCCATGCTGCGGCCCATGATCAAGAACAACACGGGCTACGATCTCAAGCAGTTCTTCATCGGCGCCGAAGGCACGTTGGGCATCGTCACGCGCGTGCTGCTGCGCCTGCATCCGCAACCCGGCGCGCGGACCACGGCCCTGCTGGCGCTGCCGCACTTCGACGCCGCGCTGGATCTGCTGGCCCGCCTGCAAGCGCGCTTCGGTAACAGCGTGGCGGCCTTTGAATTGATGTGGAACGATTTCGTGCAGACCTCGCTGGCCTGGCAGCAGTTACAGCCACCCTTCGCGCCGCCCCATCCCTTGCTGGCCCTGGTTGACCTCGACGGCAGCGACCAAGACAGTCTGCGCGCCGCGGTGGAAGCCGTGTTGGACGAAGCCCTGCAGTCCGGCGAGGTGGTTGACGCCGTGCTAGCCCAGTCGGACGCGCAGGCGCGCACGCTGTGGAAACTGCGCGAAGCGCCGGCGGAGTTCCCGACTCGCCTGCACCCGCCCATCAATTTCGACGTCAGCCTGCCGCAGGCCGACATCGGCCGCTTCGCCGAGGCCTGCCGTGCGACTCTGGACGCGCGTTGGCCCGCTCACCACACGCTCTTTTTCGGCCACGTGGGCGACAGCAATTTGCACGTCACCACCGACGGCGCCAGCATCGGCCAGCAAGGCGAGGTGTTGGAGGAGCTGCTGTACGAACTGGTCGCCCGTTTCCAGGGCAGTGTCTCGGCCGAGCACGGCATCGGCCTGCACAAGAAAGCCTATCTCGCGATCAGCCGCACGCCGCAGGAGCTGGCGACCATGCGTGCCATCAAGCAGGCGCTGGACCCGCTGAATCTGCTCAACCCCGGAAAAATCTTCGGCCTATGAATTCCTCGTTCAACGCCTCGACCCAAGCCTCGTCCGAGCTGCTCATGTCCCTGGCCCGACCACAGGCGCGCGGCTTGCCGGACTACAACGCGGGCCTTGCACCAGCCGTCGTGCGCCAGCGTTACCACTTGCCGCCCGAGCAGCCCTTGGCCTGCCTGGCCAGCAACGAAAACCCCTTCGGCGCCAGCCCGGCCGTGGCCCGGGTGCTGGCCGAGCTGGCCCTGAGCGGCGAACTCAGCCGTTACCCCGACGCGCGTTGCACGGCGCTGCGTGCAGCCATCGCCGCAGGCCTGAGCGTGGCGCCCGAGCGTCTGGTGTTCGGCAATGGCTCGGAAGACCTGCTCAAGCTGCTGTGCGAGGTGTTTCTGCAACCGGGTGACCGCGTGCTGACCCAGCGTCCGGCCTTCGGTCTGCACGAGATCTACCCGCGTTTGATGGGCGCCGAAGTCGAATTGCTCGACCTCACCGAGGCCATGACTTTTGATGTGGAGGCCTGGTGCACGGCGTTGGCGCGCGGCCCCAAGCTGGCCTTTGTGCCCAACCCGTCCAACCCGGTGGGTTGCGCCTTCGACCGCGCGGCCATGACGCGCTTGCTGGCTGCCACGCCGGCCCACACCCTGCTGGTGCTGGACGAGGCCTACTATGAATACGCCCGCCTGAAGCCGGGCTACCCCGAGGTGCTGGAGTTGCTGCACGCGCGCAGCGGCCCGTGGATCGTGCTGCGCACTTTCTCCAAGGCCTGGGGCCTGGCCGGCCTGCGCGTGGGTTACGGCGTGGCGAGTGACGCCGCGATGGTGGCGCTGCTCGACAAGGTGCGCTCGCCCTTCAACGTCAACCATGCTGCCCAAAGCGCGGCGCTGGCCGCCTGGAACGACCCCGCGCACATGCAGGCCAATGTGGCCCGCACCGTGCGGCTGCGTGAGGCCTTGGCCGCGCGCCTGCGTGCGCTCGCGCAGCTGGGCCAGCCTGGACATCCGTTCGCGGGCCTGCGCATCGCGCCCTCGGCGGCCAACTTCCTCTTCCTGGATTTGGGCCAACCCAGCGCGCCGGTGGCCGAGGCCTTGCTGGCCCGGGGCGTGATCGTCAAGCCCTGGAAGGAGCCGGGGTTCACCCACTGCCTGCGCGTGTCCATCGGCAGCGAAGACGACAACCTGCGTTTTGTCCAGGCGCTGATGCAGGTCATCACGCAGGCCCTGGACGCCACTGTGGAGCCCACCCATGGCCATGCCCAAGTCGCCTGAAGCCCAGGCCTCTGCGACCCAACCCGGGGACGCGTTGTTCGCCGCCCATGCGCTCTTGCCCGGGGGCTGGGCGCGCGACGTGCTGCTGCAGTGGAACGCAGCCGGTGCGTTCACCGCCGTGCTCCCGGGCAACCGCCCGCCGCCGGGTGTGACGCAGGCCAGCGGCCCCGTGTTGCCCGGCCTGCCCAATCTGCATTCGCATGCCTTCCAGCGTGCCATGGGCGGTCTGACCGAATACCGCGGCACCGCGCAAGACAGTTTCTGGAGCTGGCGCGAGTTGATGTACCGCCTGGCTGGTGCCATCACGCCCGAGCAGCTAGAGGCCGTGGCCACCGGCCTCTACGTGGAGATGCTGGAAGCGGGCTACACCCAGGTCTGCGAGTTCCATTACGTGCACCACGACGCCAATGGCCAGGCTTACGCCGACGACGCCACGCTGTCGCTCTGCCTGCTGCGCGCAGCGCAGACGGCCGGCATCGGCCTGACCCTGCTGCCGGTGCTCTACCAGACCAGCGGTTTCGGCGGCACGCCGCCCAGCGACGGTCAGCGGCGTTTCATCCGCCGCACCGACGACATGCTGGCGCTGCTGGACCGCCTGCGTCCGCTCTGCGCGGTGCAAGGCGCACGCCTGGGCCTGGCGCCACACTCGCTGCGCGCCGTGCCGCCGGATGCCTTGCGCGCGGCGCTTGAAGGACTGCGTGCCCAGGACCCGACCGCCCCCATCCACATCCACATCGCCGAGCAGACCGGCGAGGTTGACGCTTGTCTGGCCTGGAGCGGCCAGCGCCCCGTGCAGTGGCTGCTGGACCACGCGTCGGTGGACGCGCACTGGTGCCTGGTGCACGCCACCCACATGGACGCGGACGAATACCGCCGCGCGGCCGCGACGGGCGCGGTCGCGGGCCTGTGTCCGACGACCGAGGCCAATCTGGGCGACGGCATCTTCGACCTGTCGCGTTGGCTGGCTGCGGGTGGCCGCTGGGGCGTGGGCTCGGACAGCCATGCCACCGTGAACGCCGCCGAGGAACTGCTGATGCTCGAATACAGCCAGCGCCTGGCCACCCGCCAGCGCAATGTGCTGGCCACAACCATGCAGCCGCATGTGGCCACGGCCATGACCCTGGCCGCCGTGTCGGGAGGAGCCCAAGCCAGCGGTACCCTGAACGCGGGTGCGGGTGCGGGCTTGTGTGTGGGTCAGCGCGCCGACCTGGTGGAACTGGACGCCGCGCATCCGCTGCTGCAGGGATTGAACACACCCGAAGACATGCTCTCGGCCCATGTCTTCGCCAGCCACCGCCAGTCGGCCGTCGCCCGCGTCTGGGCCGGTGGCCGACTGCGCGTGCAACACGGACAGCATGCCGAAAGCGCTAGCGCGCGCGCTGCTTTCATCCACGCACGCCGTCAACTTCTGGAGAACACCCGTCCATGAACTTCACCACGAACGAGCCGCCTTTCCGCTTTCGCCAGGGCAAGCGCCCGCTGCTGATCTCCATGCCGCATGTGGGCACCCATGTGCCGCCCGCGCTGGCGCAGCGCCTGACCGAGGAAGCGCGTGGTGTGCCTGACACCGACTGGCACCTGGAGCGGCTCTACGACTTCGCCGACGAGTTGGGCGCCTCCGTGCTCGTGGCCACGCATTCGCGCTACGTCGTTGACCTCAACCGCCCGCCGGATGGCAGCAGCCTCTACCCCGGCCAGAGCGTGACCGGCCTGTGTCCGATCGACACCTTCGACGACACCCCGCTGTACCAGAACCCGGCCGATCAACCCGACGCCGCCGAGATTGCCGCGCGCCGCGAGGCGATCTGGCGGCCCTACCACGCGCAGCTCAGCGCCGAACTCGCGCGCCTCAAGGCCGTGCACGGCGTAACCGCCCTGTGGGACGCGCATTCCATCCGCTCGGTCGTGCCGCGTTTCTTCGAGGGACGTCTGCCCGACCTCAACCTGGGCACCGCCGACGGCGCCAGCTGCACCCCGGCCCTGGCCGAGCAACTGCTCGCCATCGGCCGAGAGGCGGGGCAGAGCGGCTACAGCGCCGTGCTCAATGGCCGCTTCAAGGGCGGCCACATCACCCGCCAGCACGGCCAGCCCGCGCAGGGCGTGCACGCCATCCAGCTGGAAATGACGCAGGCCAGCTACATGATGGAACAACCGCCTTTTGACTACCTGCCTGAAGAGGCCGTGGGTATCCAGCCCTACGTCAGGCGGATGTTGGAGGCGGTGTTGGCGTACGTCGAGCGGCGGTGAGGCCGCAGCCCTGAGTTCAGAGGCTTTGCGCGCGATGCCGTGCTGACGCCGAGTGCCTGAGTTTGGCGAGGCTGCCCAAGGTCTCCACGCAAGCGCGCGCCACTTCGGTTCCTTTCTTGACGAAGTGCTCACGGAAGAAGCGCTGGTGCTCTTCGTGCTCGTGAAAGTCTCGGGGCGTGAGCACGGCCGAGAAAACGGGCACGGCCGTCTGCAGTTGGACCTGCATCAAACCGTTGATCACCGCGGCGGCGACGAAATCATGGCGGTAGATGCCGCCGTTGACCACCAGGCCGCAGGCGATGATGGCGTCGTAGTCCCCTGACGCGGCGAGCTGGAGGGCGTGCAGCGGAATCTCAAAGGCGCCAGGTACCTGGAAGTGTTCGACACGCGGGGGCGTGCTCCAACTTCGCAACAGTTCCGCGCGTGCGGCTGCCACGGCATGGGCGACGATGTCCTCGTGCCAGCTCGCGCTGAGGATGGCGACGCGGCGCGCATGCAAGCCTGCTGGCTCGGGCGCATCGAAAGTGGGGGTGTTGGTGAGGATCTGATTCATGGATGAACTCGCAAAGAGTGATGGCCAGAATCAGGGCGCACGCGCAACGGCCGGGCACACCATGCGGCGCTCCCGGCCTGAGCACGCGATCTCTTTCATCCGGACTGTCACCGTCGGCTCTGGCATCGCACCAGATCTGCTGACCCCGGCTTCCACAAGGGCGGAGGCCGGGCGCTCGCGGGCTTTTGCAGTTGCCTGCAATTACCGCCGGTGGGGAATTGCACCCCGCCCTGAGAACGCTGCCGATCACGAGGATCGGCGGGTGCATTCTAGTGAGGTGTCACTGGCGCAGCATCAAATAGCCGACTGCAGCGAGCAGCAAGAGCCCTGCGCCAGCGAGCGTCCAGCCCAGGCGCCGCAGGCGGACCCGGTTCAGTTCGATGCGCTGAACGAGTTGGGTGTTCTGGTCGGCGAGCGCCTTGATCAGTTCAGACGAAGCACGCATCTGTTCCTCGAGGCTCATCATCGACGCTTCCAACACCAGCAGCTGGGACCGCAGTGCTTCGGTTTCCGTCGGCGCATTCGTGGAAGCGGAGCCACCGAGCCCTTGCGCTGACCCCGTCGATTTCTGGGAGCCCGTGACCTTGCCCCACAACTTCGCCGCGCCGTCCGCGACCTTCGGGGCGTTCTCCATGACCTGACCCCAGGGGATATTCGACAGAACAGTGAGGATGGCGCCAGTGGACATGCGAAGCTCCGTATGCAGATGGAGGGGGCATCAGTGGGTGGTTTGCCTGCGTGAGGGCTGAGCGCCCCTCGGCGTTTGCTGTGCATGCATCATGGCACGCCATGCCCTCTCGGACGGAAGTCCCTCCATGGGCCAAGGACCGGGCGTCACGCATTCCCGTCGGTACCTGAACTGCAAGGGGTTGCGCTAGATGGGAAAGTGGTTGGTCAGGTGCGAGGGCTGGATGCCTATGTTCATGCAACCCTCGGGATGATGCGAGATGGTTTGGGTTCCGGGAGCCCGGCAAAGTTCGCGAGGCGCCATGGCCGGCCCAGAACCTACTTGTTCTTCATCTTCCCCTTGGGCATCACCGCCGTGGTGGGCGGGACGGGGCGGGTGGACACGGACGAGGATTCCGGCGGAGGACTGGTGTCCTTCTTGGGTTTCTTCGCCATCTTGTCGTTGCGTTGTACACCTTTGGGCATGAGGGGCTCCTGTTGGGTTGGGTTGGGTTGGCGCGATCTTAATTCCCGCGCCTGCGGAATCAAGCCGGCTTATGTAATTCACTGCCCTGTCGACCCGCATGGTGTTGCGCCCACACCAAGGCCGCCAGTCCCAGCAGGCACAGGCCCAGCATCAGCCACAAGCCATTCCGGTAGGCGGCGGTGGGGGTCCACATCACGCCCAGCAGCCAAGGCATGGCGGCGCGGCTCAGGGCCTGGGGCAGGCCGAGCGCGCCGTTGAGGCTGGCGGCTTGGCTGCGGTCCACGTATTCGGCCACGGCCGTGCCTTTGACGATGGTGAGCATGCCGTTGCCCAAGCCGTAGAGGGCCACAAAGAGCAGCACCAGCCCGATCTGCACCGACAGCGCGTGGCCCGCGAAGGGCGCGGCCAGCAGGGGGGCGAGCAGCAGCGTCAGCAAGGCCAGCGGCACGAGGGTGGGGATGATGCGGTTGACGGTGTGCAGGCTCCAGCGCGCCTCGAAGAAAAAGAGCAGGGCACGCCCCGCCACCTGCACCACGCCGATCAGGGCAGGCGCCAGGATGGCCCAGGTTTCGGGCAGACCGTGGCCGCGCAGCAGGCTGACCAGGTGCGGCGGGATGGCGGCGGACACACCCATGAAGAGCACGATGAACAGGCCCACCAGCAGGTAGGGTGCGCTCAGCAGGTGCTGACGCAGCGGGGTGGGCCGTCTTGTGCCCTGGGGTTTCATGTCGGCTGACCGCGACGTGGCGCGTTCAGGCCGTGGCGCACCACGCAGCACGCGCCAGTGGATGGGCACGCAGATCAGCAGGTGCAGGGCGGCCAGCGGCCAGAGGGCGTGGCGCCAGCCCAAGGCGTGGATGAGCCCGGCGCTGAGCGGGATGAAGACCGTGCTGGCCAGGCCGCCCAGGAAGGTGATGACGATGATGGCGCGGCGGAAGTCCTGCGGGTAGCGGCGGATGATGACCGCGAAGGCCGGTGGGTACAACGCCCCGGCCAGTCCTACACCCAGCAGCAGCCAGACCGCGTAAAAAGCCGCGAGGCCGTCGATCTGGCTGTGCAGCAGCAGGCCCAGGGCCAGCAGCAGGGAGCCGCCGACCATCACCGCGCGTTCATGCCCTCGGTCGATCCAGCGGCCCACGGGCCAGGCCATCAAGCCTTCAGCCAGCAGCGCCAGGCTGAAGCCCAGCGAGGTCTGGGCGCGCGTCAGACCCAGCTCCTGTTCCACCGGCTCCAGCAGCAGGCCGAAGAGGTAAAACACGCTGCCCCAGCTGATCAACTGGGCCAGCGACAGCCAGCCGATGAAGCGGCCTGGGGGCGGAGGTTCTGAGGGGGCCGAGGGCTTGAGCGGAGAGTCAGGGTATGGCGGCGGGGCGCTGCGCGTGGGCATGGGGCTCATTATGATGAGCGCCACCGCCGAACAGCCGCGAGCCGCGCGCATGGCTTGCGTCGCGCACGGCCTGCACGCTCACGCCGCCTCTTTCTTCACACCTCCCCCCATGTCCCAACTCAGTGCTTCCACGCGTCGCAGCGTTCTGCTCTTGTCCTGCGCCACGTATTCCAGCATGGCCGTGCAGCGCCTGTGTGATGCCATGCTGCCTGAGCTGTCGCGTGAATTCAATGTGGGTCTGGCCGAGGCGGCGCGCACCATTTCTTTCTTCGCCGTTGTCTACGGCCTGTGCCAGTTGTTCTACGGGCCGCTGGGTGATCGGCTGGGCAAATTCCGCGTGGTCACCTGGGCCACGCTGGGCTGCAGTGTGGGCTGCGTGCTGGCCGTATTCGCTTTGGGGCTGGACATGCTGGTGGTCGCGCGCATGCTCACCGCGCTGGGCGCGGCCGCCATCATTCCGCTGTCCATGGCCTGGATAGGCGACAACGTGCCCTATGCGCAGCGCCAGGAAACGTTGGCCAAGCTGGCCCTGGGCACGACCCTGGGCCTGACCAGCGGGCAGGTGTTCGGCGGCTTGTTCACCGACACCCTGGGCTGGCGCTGGGCCTTTGTGCTGATGACGTTGCTGTTCGGTGCTGCGGGTGTGCTGCTCTGGCGCGAGGGTCGGCGCATGGCGCGCCAGCACGCAGGCGCCGTCCACACGGATCAAGCCGAAACGCCCAGGCTGGGCTTCGTCCGGCAGGCTTGGGCCATCGTCACCGGGCGCTGGTCGCGCGTGGTGCTCATCGTGGCCTTGATCGAAGGGGCCACGGGGTTTGGCGCGCTGGCCATCTGGGCCACCCACCTGCACGCGGAACTGGGCCTGAGCCTGAGCGCGGCGGGCGTGGTGGTGGCGCTGTTCGGCGCGGGCGGCGTGGTCTACATGGTGACGGCGCGTTGGCTGATTCCCCGCCTGGGCGAGGCTGGCCTGGTGCGCTCGGGCGTGTCCTTGCTGGGGGCTGGTGCCGTCGTCGTCGCCTACTCGCCCCTGGCCTGGCCGGCGGCGCCGGCCTGCTTGGTGGCGGGCTTCGGCTTCTTCATGCTGCACAACACCATGCAGACCAACGCGACGCAGATGGCCCCGGCCGCGCGGGGCACAGCCGTGTCTCTGTTCGCGGCTTTTCTGTTCATTGGGCAATCCATCGGCGTGCTGCTGGCGGCGGCGCTCGCCGCGCGCCTGGGTTCGGCCCCGACCATCGCGGGGGCTGGTCTCATACTTTGCGCCCTGGGCTGGGGCTTCGCTGCCCTGCTGCGCCGCCGCCATCTGCCGACGGAACCGGTCGAACCCTTTTGACCGACAGCCCACCCGGGCAAGGTTTTTGCATATACCCCGCCGTCTGTAAGACAGTCTCTCTCTGTACAGGCGTTTGCGGCCCCGCTCGCACGAGCGAGAACGGGTGGCTGACGACCAGCCCATCAACCCAAAACCAAAGGTGGTTTCAATGTCGATAGAACTTGCGTGGCTGTTGCTTTGCGCGGCTCTCGTTATTTTCATGACCCCTGGTCTGGCCTTCTTTTATGGAGGTCTGGTCAAGTCCAAGTCCGTGGTGTCCATGATGATGTTGAGCTTCGGCTCCATCATCGTGGTGGCCATTCTTTATGTGCTGATCGGCGCTGGTATTGCCTCGCAGGTGGGCCAAACGTCGTCCTGGTTCGCGGGCAATCCTCTCGCCGACTTTGGTCTTTCCGCCATTGCTGATGGCATTGGCAAGTCGGATGCAGCCGGTTACGGCGCGTTCGCGGGTCACGCCTTCCTGGTCGCTTTCTGCATCATCACTGTCGCGCTGGCTTCCGGCGCCGTGGCGGATCGCGCGCGCTTCTGGCCCTGGATTTTGTTTGCTGCCCTGTTTGCCGCGTTCGTCGTGTTCCCGACTTTCCGCTGGCTCTGGGGCATGAACGCCGAAGGCAAGTTCGACGGCTGGCTGGCGAATGATGTGTACGGCTTCGGTGCTTCCATTGACTGGGCCGGCGGCACGGTGATCCACCAATCCGCGGGCGCTGCCGCGATGGCCCTGGCCCTGGTTCTGGGCAAGCGCACGGGCTTCGGCAAGCAACTGGCCACCAGCCACAACGTTCCCCTGGTGCTGATCGGCACGGCCGTCCTGTGGTTTGGCTGGTTTGGCTTCAACACCGGCGTGCATGGTGCCAACGTGGACCAGACCGGCCTGATCTTCCTCAACACATTGATTGCTCCGGCGGCGGCTGCTCTGGGCTGGATCATTGTGGAGAAGTTCAAGCTCGGCAAGTCCACGGCCGTGGGCGCAGCTTCCGGCATCGTGGCCGGCCTGGTGGCCATCACCCCGGCCTGCGCCTCCTTGACGCCCATTTGGGCGATCTTGCTCGGCTTGGTGGCGGGTGCGGTCTGCGCCTTGGCCGTTGAGCTCAAGTTCAAGCTCGGCTACGACGACTCCCTGGACGTTGTGGGCATCCACCTGGTGGCCGGCTTCATCGGCTGCATCTGGATTGGTCTGTTCGCCAGCGTCGGCGGTGCCGAGAGCCTGCTCTCCGCTGGCAGTGCCACGCTGCTGATCGCCCAGGTGCTGTCGTCCTTGACGGTGATCGTTTATTCCTTCGTCGTGACCTACATCCTGGCGTTCCTGGTTGAGAAGACCGTGGGCTTCCGCGTCAACGCGGACGCGGAAACCGCTGGCCTCGACAATGTCCTGCACGAGGAAGGCTACGGCATCTGATTCCTGCCTGTCTGGGGAAATAAGTTCCCCGCTTGGATCTGAATGACGCCCCAGACCGTGGACAGTGTTCCAAGGTCTGGGGCGTTTTTCATGGCGCCATGCAATTGGGTTCCATGCCGAGCCGAGCCGAGCCGAGCCGAGTCCTAGCCCGCGCACGCCGTCATTGAAGGATGAGCGCAAGCCTACCTAGGCGTTCTGCGCCGGGCGGTACTGCAAGGCTTCGGCCACATGCTCCGTCGTCATGTGTTCAGACCCAGCCAGATCGGCGATGGTGCGGGCGACTTTGAGCGTGCGATGCAGGCCGCGCCCGCTCCAGCCCAGGCGTTGCGCCGCCTGGCGCAGAAAATCCAGCGCGCTGTCCTCGACCTGGATCGCATGCTCGATGTCCTGCCCATCCAGGGCATGGTTGACCTTGCCCTGGCGCGCCAGCGCGCGTTGCCGCGCCGCCGTGCAACGTGCCCGCACGACGGCGGAGCTTTCCCCTGCGGGGGCACCCAGCAGTTCACCGGGTGCTTGGGCGTTGACGTGCACATGCAGATCGATGCGGTCCAGCAGGGGGCCGCTGAGCCGGGCCTGGTAACGCCGAATCTGGTCGGGTGTGCAGCGGCAGACCCGGTGCGTTGCGCCGAGGTAACCGCAGGGGCAGGGGTTCATGGCGGCCACGAGCTGGAAGCGCGCGGGAAACTCGGCCTGCTGCGCCGCACGCACGATGCGGATGCGGCCGGTCTCCAGAGGCTCGCGCAGGGCTTCCAGCGCCGCCCGCGGCAGTTCTGGCAGTTCGTCCAGGTAGAGCACGCCGTGATGCGCGAGTGAAATTTCACCGGGTCGCGGCGGCGAACCCCCGCCGACCAGCGCCACGGCGCTGGCCGTGTGGTGCGGGCTGAGCGTCGGGCGCTGCATCCAGCGCGCGGGTGTGAAGCGCCCGGCCAGGCTCAGCAGGGCCGCGCTCTCCAGTGCTTCCTCGGTGCTCATGGGTGGCAGCAGACCGCTCAGGCGTTCGGCCAGCATGGACTTGCCGGTGCCGGGCGGGCCACTCATCAGCAGGCTGTGCCCGCCTGCGGCGGCGATTTCCAGGGCACGTTTCGCCCCGGTCTGGCCCTTCACGTCGGCCAGATCGGGGGGGCTGACCACCTGAGCTGGTAAGGTGGGCATGGTCTGGCGGGTCCAGCCCGCGTCGTTCGGATCTGCCGGCTGCGAGTCGGCGGGCAGGAACTGCCGCACCACGTCCAGCAGGTGCGCGGCGCGGTAAATCTCGGCATCGGGAGCGAGCGCGGCTTCCTCCGCGCTGCCGGGCGGCAGCACCAGCCGGGTGGCCTGCCCGTGCAAGGCCAGGGCCATGGCCAGCGCGCCGCGCACCGGACGCAGCTCGCCCGAGAGCGACAGTTCGCCCGCGAATTCGTAGGCCGCCAAGGCCGCGCTGTCGATCTGCCCGCTGGCGGCCAGCAGGCCCAGGGCGATGGGCAGGTCGAAGCGCCCGGAATCCTTGGGCAGGTCCGCTGGGGCCAGGTTGACCGTGATGCGGCGGTCGTGCGGGAACACCAGGTCACTGTGCAGCAGGGCGGCACGCACCCGCTCGCGGGCTTCCTTGACCTCGGTTTCCGCCAGTCCCACGAGGGTGAAGCTGGGCAGTCCAGGCGCCAGATGCACTTCCACGGTGACAGCCGCTGCCTCCAGTCCGCGCAGGGCGCGGCTGCGCACCAGGGACAGGCTCACGCAAACCTCCTTAAAACGGTGCGACCTAGCGGTGCCGTGAGAAAGAGCGGTGCGCAACTGGTACAGAAAGTGGCATTGAAATGGGGCGCGAACCGAAGAGTGCACTTAGTTGGTGCAATCCGTGAAAAATCAACTGACATGGCTGGGCGTGCGCTAGGGTGGGTTGACAGGATGGATGGAAGGGAAATGATCGGGGCCGCTCGTCGAAATCCGGACAGGGTGATGAGGGTAAAAATCACCCCGTCGGACGCGAGCTGACCAGGGAACCCAGGCCCCGGCAAGGTGGCACGTTCCTTGCAAATCCGCACTACCTGTCTGGCGTTTGCCGCGTGCAGCCGGGCTTGATTTCAAACCAGGAGAACGCATGAAACTCGTTACCGCCATCATCAAACCCTTCAAGCTCGACGAGGTGCGTGAAGGCCTCTCGGCGATCGGGGTGCAGGGCATCACCGTGACCGAGGTCAAGGGCTTCGGCCGCCAGAAGGGGCATACCGAGCTGTACCGCGGCGCGGAGTACGTCGTCGACTTCCTCCCCAAGGTCAAGATCGAGGCCGCCGTCGCGGACGAGCTGGTCGAGCGCGTGATCGAAGCCATCGAAGGCTCGGCCCGCACCGGCAAGATCGGTGACGGCAAGATTTTCGTGTACGACTTGGAGCAGGTTGTCCGTATCCGTACTGGTGAGACCGGTAAGGAAGCGCTCTGAGATCCATCCACCCAAGAGACCAAGAGAAACTCCCATGAAAAAACTACTCCTCTCACTCGTCGTGGGGCTGGGCCTGTTGGCTGGCTCCGCGAGCTGGGCGCAGACGGCCCCCGCTGCCGAAGCCGCTCCTGCCGCCGCCGCTGCGCCTGCCGCAGCCGAGCCTGCTGCTGCGGCAGCGCCCGCACCTACCGTCAACAAGGGTGACACTGCCTGGATGACGGTTGCCACGGCGCTTGTGATCTTCATGACCATTCCCGGTCTGGCGCTGTTCTACGGCGGCCTGGTGCGCAGCAAGAACATGCTGTCGGTGCTGATGCAGGTCTTCGTCGTGACCAGCATGATCTATGTGCTGTGGGTGATTTACGGCTACACCCTGGCCTTCGGTGGTGATGGTGCGTTCTATGGCACCTTTGACAAGCTCTTCCTCAAGGGCGTGACGACTGAATCCCTGGCCGCCACGTTCAGCAAGGGCGTCTACATTCCCGAACTGACCTTCATCGGCTTCCAGGCCACCTTCGCGGCCATCACCTGCGCGCTGATCGTGGGTGCCTTCGCCGAGCGCATCAAGTTCTCCGCCGTGCTGCTGTTCTGCGCGCTGTGGTTCACCTTCTGCTACCTGCCCATGGCGCACATGGTCTGGTACTGGGCGGGTCCGGACGCGATCACCGATGCTGCTTCCCTGGAGAAGGTGGTTGCCGGTGCCGGGATGCTGTGGGCCAAGGGCGCGCTCGACTTCGCGGGCGGCACGGTGGTGCACATCAACGCCGGCGTCGCTGGCTTGGTGGGTGCTTACGTGTTGGGCAAGCGTCTGGGTTTTGGCAAGGAAGCCATGGCCCCGCACAGCCTCACGCTGACCATGGTGGGCGCCGCCATGCTGTGGGTGGGCTGGTTCGGCTTCAACGCCGGCTCCAACCTGGAAGCCAACGGCCTGACCGCCCTGGCTTTCGTCAACACCCTTGTTGCCACGGCGGCTGCAACCCTGTCCTGGATCACCGCTGAAGCGCTGATCAAAGGCAAGGCCTCCATGCTGGGCGCCGCCTCGGGTGCCGTCGCGGGCCTGGTGGCCATCACTCCGGCTTGCGGTTTCGTGGGCGTCATGGGCGCGCTGGTCATCGGTCTGCTGTCCGGTGTGATCTGCCTGTGGGGTGTCACCGGTCTCAAGAAGCTGCTGGGTGCCGACGACGCGCTGGACGTGTTCGGCGTGCACGGCGTGGGTGGCATCGTTGGCGCGTTGCTGACCGGTGTCTTCGCTGCACCTTCCCTCGGTGGCACGGGTGTGTACGACTATGTGGCCAACAAGGTGGCTGACGGCTACTCGATCGGCGCTCAAGTCTGGATTCAATTCCAAGGCGTCATCATCACGGTCATCCTGTCGGCTGTGGTTTCCTATATTGCCTACAAGATCGTTGACCTGACCATCGGCCTGCGCGTGAGCGAAGAAGACGAGCGTCAAGGTCTGGACATCACGTCCCACGGCGAGAGCGCTTACAACCGCTGATCCAGCGCGTAAGCCCGGCCAGGGACTACAAAGAGCAAAGGCGGGCAGCCTCACCCCGGTGGTGGCTGTCGGCCGGAGCAAGCGAGAGTCTCCTCTGGTTCAGCCCGCAAGAGCTACGGCTCTGGCGGGCTTTTTTTATGGGTCGCGCGTCCGGCAAACCACCGCGATCCCTGGATTAACATCGCGCGATGCAAGTTGAACCGGCCCTGCAAGAACTCGTGGCGCGCGTGCGCGCCGCTCTCGATGACCAGACACCCTTGCGCATCCGGGGCGGAGGCAGCAAGGACTTCTACGGCCAGGAACTGCAGGGCGAGATCCTCGACACACGCGGCTACACCGGCATCGTGAGCCACGAGCCGAGTGAACTGGTCGTGACCGTGCGCGCGGGCACGCCATTGGCCGAGCTGGAGGCCGCGCTGGCCGAACACCAGCAGTACCTGTCTTTCGAGCCGCCGCACTTCAAAGGCGACACCGCAGGAGGCGGGCCGAGCCTGGCGACCGTGGGCGGCATGGTGGCCAGCGGGCTCAACGGTCCGGCGCGCGCCAGCGTCGGCGCGGTGCGTGACTACGTGCTGGGCGCGCAACTGCTCAACGGCAAGGCCGAGCTGCTGACCTTCGGCGGCCAGGTCATGAAGAACGTGGCGGGTTACGACGTGTCGCGCCTGCTGGCGGGCTCACTCGGCACCCTGGGGGTGATCACGCAGGTGAGCCTCAAGGTCTTGCCGCGCGCCGTGGCCGAAGCCACGCTGACTTTTGAACTGGACGAAGCCCAGGCCCTGGCCCGACTCAACGCCTGGGCCGGTCAGGCCTTGCCGCTCAACGCCTCTTGCTGGCATGGCGGCGCGTTGATGCTGCGCCTGCGCGGTGCCCGTGCTGCGGTGGACTCCGCCTGCGCCAAGCTGGGTGGCCAGCGCTTGGACGATGCCCAGGCCATGCGCCTGTGGCAGGCTCTGCGCGACCAAACCGCGCCCTTCTTCCGACTGGAGGATGGCGAGGCCTTGCTGCGCCTGAGCGTGCCCGACACCGCGCCTGCCTTGAACCTCGGGCCCACGCTGATCGAATGGCATGGCGCGCAGCGTTGGATCAAATTCGGTCCGGGGCAAGCTTTCCCCGGTGACGCCGACCGCCTGAGCGAGATCGCCGGTCATGCCACGCTCTTTCGAGTCACGCGCGCGCAGGACAAGGCGCGGGGCGTGTTCACCCCACTGGCCGCGCCATTGGGGCGCATCCACCGCGAGCTGAAGCGGCAATTCGATCCCGCAGCCCTCTTCAACCGGGGTCGGATGTACCCGGACTTCTGAGTCTTTCCATGCAAACCCATCTCGCCCCTGAATTCGCAGGCACGGCCGATGGCCGGGCCGCCGAAGCCATCCTGCGCAAATGCGTGCACTGTGGCTTCTGCACCGCGACCTGTCCGACGTACCAACTGCTGGGCGACGAGCTGGACGGCCCACGTGGCCGCATCTACCTCATCAAGCAGGTGCTCGAAGGCGAGACGCCTACGCGCAGCACCCAGCTGCACCTGGACCGCTGCCTGACTTGTCGCAACTGCGAAAGCACCTGTCCCAGCGGCGTGCAGTACGGCCAGCTGGTGGACATCGGACGCAAGATCGTCGAGGCCAAGGTGCCGCGCCCGGCGGCGGAGCGTGCCCTGCGCTGGACCTTGAAGCAAGGTCTGAATTCACCGCTGTTCGCACCCGCGATGAAGCTGGGCCAGGCCGTGCGCGGCATGCTGCCCAAGGCGCTCCAGGCCAAGGTGCCGGCGAAGCAGGTGGCGGGCGCCTGGCCCACGCAAACACATGGCCGCAAGGTGTTGATGCTGGCCGGCTGCGTGCAGCCCGCCATGATGCCCAACATCAACAGCGCCACCGCCCGCGTGCTGGACGCGGCGGGTATTCAAACCGTGGTAGCGGAGAACGTGGGCTGCTGCGGTGCGCTGAAGTTCCATCTCAATGACCAGGACGCGGCGAAAGCGCAGATGCGGGCCAACATCGACGCCTGGTGGCCGTTTGTCGAACCGGGCGAAGGAAAAGGCGTGGAGGCCATCGTGATGAACGCCTCTGGCTGCGGCGTGACGGTCAAGGACTACGGCCACCTGCTGCACGACGACCCGGCCTATGCGGCCAAGGCCCGGCGCATCAGCGAGCTGACCCGGGACCTGAGCGAGCTGCTGCCCGAGATCGTGGCCGCATTGCGTTCCGCTCGCCCTGAGTGGGTCGAAGGGCTGCGGCAAAAGACGCCGACCCTGGCCTATCACCCGCCCTGCACCCTGCAGCATGGGCAGAAGCTGCGCGGCGGCGTGGAGCAGCACCTGGGCGAGCTGGGTTTCAAGATCAACACCGCGCGCGTGGAGCCCCACCTGTGCTGCGGTTCCGCGGGCACCTACTCCGTGCTTAACCCCAAGATCGCCTATGAGCTGCGCGACCGCAAGCTCGGTAACCTGGCTGAATTGCAGCCCCAGGCCATCGTCTCGGCCAACATCGGGTGTATCTCCCATCTGCAAAGCGGCACCGAGACGCCGGTGCGGCATTGGGTGGAGGTACTGGACGAGGCACTGGCCTGCGCGCAAAGTGCCTGAGTCTGCCGCGCTTGGGATGCCGCTGCGTCAGCCCGCGCGCAGCACCTCGCGGTAGCGGCGGCTGCAGGGCACGGTGCTGCCGTCTTTCATCTTGAGCCTGGCGTCGCCGCCATCGGTGGGTTCGATCTCGGCGATGCGGTCCAGGTTGACCGCATGGCTGCGGTGGACCCGCACGAACTTCGCCGGGTCCAGGCGTTCCAGAAAGTCATTGAGCGTCGAGCGCAGCAGGTAGTCGTGGCCGTGCACTCGCAGGCCGACGTAGTTGCCTTGGGCTTGCAATGATTCAATGTCCGTGGCCAGGATCAGGAACTCCTTGCGCAGCTTGCGCACGAGGAACCGTTCGGGCCGCGTGGCGCTTTCGGCCGTGGCAGAGGTGATGGATGGGGGCGCGGTTTCCGAGGTCCCGGTGGCAGGCGGATCGGGCGCATCCAGCACACGGGCTTCGCCCTGCAGGCGCAGCAGCAGCAAGCGGTAGCTCAGCACGGCGGCGAGGATGAGCACGTAGCTGCGCACGTCCTTCAGATACTCATAGCTGAACACGGTGAGCCAGGAACCCCGGTCATAGGGCCGCTCCAACGCGGCATAGACCAGCTCACGCAGGGCCATCATGCCGATCAAGTGGAGCGCGCAGAAGACGATCGTGCCTGCCACGTGCCAGGGCAGGTGGGCGCGCAGCCGGTCCCAGCGCAGGGGGAAACGGCGTTCGAAGGCGATCAGGGCCGGGATCAACAGCCCCACCATGAGGTTGCTCGTGGCCTCCCACAGCAGGGGTTCCCAGTAGGGCGAGGTTCGCAGGTCAATCCAAGTGGTGAGGCTGTTGAAGAGCAGCTGCAGGGCCAGTACCAACACCCAGAAACCCGGTTCGGCGATCCGCCGCCAGGGCTGGTAACGCGCGAGCCAGAGGGTAGGTGTATCGGACATGGCGGCAAGTCTAGAACAAGGGTGTGTATTTTTGTCCCGGCCCAGCGCCACTCGTCACAAAACGCCGTGCGTCCATCCCGGACAGGGCCGGGCGCGGTCGCTGGGCTCGCACCATCGTGGTTGTCCACCACTTCGGGAGCCGGCATGTACCAACGCCGCCACGACATCGACGCCTTGCGCGCCCTGGCCTTTGCCCTGGTCATTCTTTACCACGTCGGCATGTACTACGTGGCCGATTGGCACTGGCATCTCAAAAGTGCCGAACCCGTGGCCTGGCTGCAGCTGCCCATGCGTGCGCTCAACCTGTGGCGGCTGGACTTGGTGTTCTTGATTTCCGGCCTGTCCATCGGTCTGCTGTGCCATGGAGCCCGGCAAGGTCAGGAGGCCGGCGCACTCCTGAAGCAGCGCAGTCGCTTGCTGCTCCTGCCGCTGGCCTTCGGCATGGCCGTGGTCGTGCCCTACCAGCCTTATGCGCAGGCCGTGGCCAACGGCTCCATCGCGCCGGGCTTCATGGAATTCCTGTTGCGTTATGTCCAGGGTGGACCCTGGCCGCCTCGGGCCTTTGATGGATGGGAAGTGGGCGTGACCTGGAACCATCTCTGGTATCTGGCTTACCTCTGGGTCTACACGCTTGTGCTGGTCCTGCTGCTGCCATGGCTCCGCAGCGGGCCGGGCCAGACCCTCGCGCATGCCTTTCGCGGTCTGAGGGGCTTGCGCCTGATGGTGTTCCCTGTTTTGCCCTTGCTCCTCTACACCGGACTGCTGTGGCCGCATTTTCCGGTCACGCATGACTTGCTGCGTGATGCCTGGGCTCATGCCGTGTACTTCACGTTCTTTCTCTACGGCTACTGGATCGGCGTGGATGCGGACTGGTGGGCCGAAGTCAGGCGCCTGCGCGGGCGCCTTCTGGTCGGAGCGCTGCTGATGCTCGTGGTGTACTTCGTGCTGCGCGCGCAACTTTCCCCCGCGACGTCCCTGTCCTTCCGCCACGCCGTTCGCTTCGTGGGGGATATTTACCTGTGGTGGATGGTGCTGGCCATCCTGGGCTGGGCGCACCACCTGCTGAATCGACCTTGGCGATGGCTGCCTTGGGCCAACGAGCAGGTGTATCCCTGGTATGTGCTGCACCAGACTTTGCTCATCGTGCTGATCGTGCAGCTCGCACCCCTGCGGCTTGCGCCAGCGCTGGAGGCAGTGCTGTTGCTGGCCGGAACCCTCGTGGCCTGCGCGGGCCTGACGGCGCTGATCCGTCGTGTGCATGGGTTGCGTCTCTGCTTCGGTCTCAAGCCGCGTGCCCTGGGCTTGCCCCGATCGCCGCTCTCCGGTCTTTCGTCGTCTTGAGGTCCTCAGCATGTGCATGTCCAAACCGGTTGCCATCCGTCTGCAGTGGATGCGCATGGGCGTGGTTCTCAGTCTGTTCCTGGCCGGGCCCGTTGAGGCGGGTCTTGAGTTGTCGGTCTCCCAGGTCGAACTGCGCAAGGCGGGGCTGGGGGAAGGCGGCTGGATCAACGCGGAGCGCACGACGCTGCTGCTTGAGCAGGCTTGGAACCTTCCGGAGGGAGGAGGGCTGGGGTTCAAGCTGACACTGGAGCGCGAGGCCTGGGACTTTGGCGGGGACCATCGTTTCGGCGCTGCCCCTTGGCAGTCCGTCGAGCAGGTTGTGGTCAGCATGCCAATGCGCGCGCGCCTCAGCGAAGGCGTTATGCTGGTGCTGCTGCCGCGCCTGGGCTGGGCGGGAGAAGACGGGGCCCGTGCCGGTGACGCGCGAACCGAGGGATTCATCGGAGCCGTGCTCAAGATGTTCAACCCCCATCGCCGCCTGGGACTGGGCATAGAAACGGTCCACACGCTGGCACATGCATGGGAGCTGGCGCCGATCCTGATCGTGGACTGGCGCTTTGATGAACGCTGGCGCCTTTTCAATCCGCCCGAGCTGGGTCCGGCCGGATCGGCGGGACTGGAACTGGCCTGTCTGCTGGGTCCTGGTGTGGAGCTGGGCCTGGGCGTGGCCGAACGTGAGCGCAACTTCCGTCTGGCCATCGACCACGCGCGTGCCGCGGGGGGCACCGGCAAGGTGAGGCAAATTCAGGGATTTCTGCACCTGTCCTGGACGGCATCACCCCAGGTCACATGGTCCGCGTATGCTGGCGCCGTGCTCGGCGGCGAACTCGCCCTGCGCGACCGTGCCGATCATCGCCTCGGCCGCGACACAATCAACAGCGCGCCGGTGCTGGGCATCAGCGGGCGTCTGCGCTTCTGAGCATGGGCATGGGCCTACGGCCACGGAGAGCAAGACAAACCCGAACTGGTGCCAGGTCTGTCTGACGAAGGTGACACGATGACAATGTCCTTGAAACCGATCGCGGTGCATCTGGTTGTCCTCATCGCCGCCGTTGTGTCTGTCCCAACGCGCGCCCATGCGCAGGCCTGGCCACTCATCGGCGAAATGACGCAGCGCGCCTGGACCTATGAGCTGCATGGCTTCACCCCGCGTGGCGCCTTCCATGAGCGGTTTCGTGACATCCACGCCCTGTCCCTCGAATCCGGTCTGGCCTGGCGGTTTTTGAGCGGGCTGGAGCTGCGCATGAACGGCGGTTATTTCCATGCCTGGGGCGAAACCAGCGAACCCTTGTCCAGTGACCCGCCGCGACGCAGTGATGCGGATGGTCTGACGCTGAGCTACGGTGCGCGTTACTACTTCATTGAATTGGGTCGCGCCCATCTCTATGGTGAGGCGGTGGCGGGTTTTGTGTGGACGCCCGGCAGTCCTTTTCCGGCCGGCGGTACCGCGGTCAACGGCATGACCCGCTGGGGCGCGGGTGGGGCCTGGCGCCTGGATGGGCTTTGGAGCGTGGAGCTGGGCTACCGGCGCACGCACCTGTCGAATGGCGGTGGCATCACCGCCTACAACCCCGCCTGGGAAGCCCACAACCTGTCCCTGGGCCTGCGCCGCAGTCTGGGCCCCTGACACGCGCGAGGTCCCCGCCGCAGAGGCCCGCTTGAACTCAGACCTGCGGCCTGGGCGTCAGTCCGCCTTGAAGCCCGTGGCCTCGACGGTTTTGCGCCAGGCCACGGTGTCGGCGGCAATGATCTTGGCGAACGTGGCGGCGTCGGTGCCGGTCACGCGAAAACCGGCCTCTTCCAGCTTGGCGCGGGCCTCGGGGGCGGTGACAGCCTTGCGCACGTCGGTGCTGAGCCGTGCCAGGATCGCTGGCGGGGTCTGCGCCGGCGCCACGATGCCGAACCAGGCGCTGAATTCCAGGCTGGGGTAACCCTGTTCCTTCAGCGTGGGCACGTCGGGCAGGGCGGCGGCGCGGGCGGGACCGGTGGTGCCCAAGGCCCGCAGTTTGCCGGCCTTAACCTGGGGAGCGGACAAGCCGACGCTGGCGAAGACGCCGTCGACGTCACCGTTGTAGAGGCCGCCCAGCGCGTCCGCCGTGGTCTTGTAGTGCACGGCCTCGGGTTTGACTTGGGCCACATCGCCCAGCTTGAACGCGCCGAAGTGGCCCAAGGTACCCGCGCCGAAGGTCGCCATGAAGAGACCCTTCTGTTGTTGCAGCCGGCTGATGAACTCGCTGACATTCGTCACCGGCACCTTCTGCGGATTGACCAGGAGTGCGAAGTCGGCCCCCACGATCTGGCTCACCGGCGCGAAGTCCTTCACGGGGTCGTAGGGCAGCTTGCGGTAGGTGCTGGGCGCGATGCTGAGCATGCCAATCTCGCTCAGCAGCAAGGTGTAGCCGTCCGGCGTGGCGCGTGCGGCCTCACTGGCGGCGATCAGGCCGGCGGCACCCGGTTTGTTGTCCACGATCACGCCCTGACCGCCCCAGCCCTCGGACAGTTTTTGCGCCAGGAGGCGCGCCACGATGTCGGGGCCTGTGCCGGCCGCGAAGCCCACGATGATGCGCACGGGGCGGGTGGGGAAGGTGTCTTGGGCCTGGACGCTGGCGCTGCTCAGGCCAGCGAGCAGGATGGCGCTGGCGAGCAAGGCACGGCGCAGGGTAGAAGTGATGTGCATGGTCTGTCTCCTGTAGTGGTATATCGGCGGTGGTTACCGACGGTCTTCGGTCTTCAGTTCACGGTGAAAAACCGCACTTCCACCAGTTCAGGCCGGCGCACGCCCGTGCCCACGAACAGGCGCTCGGTGATCCAGGCCAAGGCGGGCGAGGCGGTTTCAAAACTGGGGGTGCAGCGGAAATAGACCTGTGCCGGGTCCACCGCCTCGCCCCGCAGCAGGCGCGCGGTGACTTCTGGTGCGGCGGCACGCAGCGCGCGGTTGTGGACGTAGATCCGGTCGCCGCCATCGGTTTCGAGCACGTAACGCGCGTCCAGTTCGGTCAGGCGCGGGCTCACGGTGACTTGGAAGTCGGCACCACCGGGCAGCACCCGTGCCGTCCAGCCGACACCGCGCGCCTCACCGCCGAGGATAGGGATGAGACGGCGCTGTCCGTGTTGGGTGGCGCCAACTTCCTGCGGCGCGCCCACGCGCACGGACAGGTCGGCGAAGAAATCCAGAGAGGGCGTGGCGAGTGACATTCCCTCAGCTTAGGGCGCCATCTGGGCGCCCGCTGTCATCCCTTAAGATGACAGCACAAAACAAGCAAGCGAGGAGACGCATGCGCAAATGGACCTGCAGCGACAGCGCTGGCGGCGCGGCGCGCCATGCCCAGGTGCTGGCAGGGTTGATTCACCAGCTGGGCCAGCCCCGTTTTCGCTCGCTGTTGCTCGAATCCCTGCAACCCCTGGTGCCGGCTGCTTCCTTCTCGGTCTACCGCACCGGCCACCAGAGCGTGCCCCAGCTGTACTTGTCCGGCAGTCTGGGTGTGCCCGATACCACGCTGGATTGTTGGCGGGCCTATCTGTCGGGGCCTTATCGGCATGACCGCACGCTGATGGGCGAGACAGCGGAAGAGGCGCAGTCCCTGTTGTGCCACCTGACGGCACGGGAAGTGCCGGCCGAGCACCGGGCGCGGGTCTACGAGGCCCATGGCGTGGCCGAGCGGGTGTCGGTGGTGCAGGCGGGTGAGGACGGCTTGTTCGCCGTCAATTTCTACCGCCACCAGCACCAACAGCCTTTCAGCGATGCGCAGGTCGCCGATTTCGAAGCGCTGGCGCCGGCCTTGCTGGCCTTGGCACGCAAGCATGTGGCCATGGCCCATGACCCGTCCGAATGCACGACGCCGGAATCGGCACCGTTCACCGTTCAGCGATTGCGCGCCCTGCAGCCCGCGCTCACGCCGCGTGAGCTGGACGTGTGCGTGCGCCTGTTGCGTGGCATGACCTACGACGGCATCGCCAGCGACCTGGGCCTGAGCGTGCCCAGCGTCAAGACCTACCGCAACCGCGCCTTCGACCGCCTGGGCATCCATTTCCGCAACGAGCTGTACGCGCTGGTCTTGCGCCCCAGCACGACCTTGCAATGAACATTTACTGAGCAAGGCCCATGAACCAGCGCCCGGGCAGGGTGCGGACCAGGGTGTTCAGACGGCGCGCACGGGGGGCCTTCAGGCGACCGCCTGTTGCGAGGTGCTAGCGCGCCGCTCCGGCCAGGCGGCCCAGGCCGCCGCCGCCAGAATCAGCGCGCCACCTGCCAGCGTGCGTGCCTGCAACTCGGCCGCGCCCAGCAGCACGGACGACACGCTGGCGAACACTACCTCAGTCAGCATGATCAAGGCCGTGACCGCGGCGGGCAGGTGGGCCGCGCCGTACTGCAGCCCGGCATTGGCCGCGAGAAAGGCCAGGCCGGTCAACAGCACCAGCACCATCCAGCCGAGCGCGGGCGCCGGGGGCGCGTAAGACAAGCCTTGGGATTGACCCAGCAGCGCTACCACCGCGGCGAGCAGCGCGCCACCGCCGAACATGGCGCTCATGCGGGAGACCTCGGGCAGTTCGCGCAAGCGGCGCAGCAGCACATTGGTCAGCGCGAAGGTGAATCCGCCCGCCAGGGCCAGCCAGTCCGGCAGGCTGGTGGGCAGGGGCCAGGCCGATTGCGGCGTCTTGAGCACGATCACCACGCCGGTCAACGCCAGCCCCAGGCGCAGCAAGGCGCCGAGCGCCGGCCGCTCGCGCAGCAGCAGCCAGGCCAGCAGCACCGACCAGGCCGGCATGAGGTAGAAGAGCAGCACCACGCGCACCACGTCGCCAATGGTGACAGCCCAGTTGAAGCTGACATTGGTCAGGCCGGAGGCGGCCATCAGCGCCCAGAGCCAGGGCGAGCTCATCAGGGGGCGCCAGGCGTTCGGACGCCAGGCGAGCAAGGCCGCCAGACAGAGCACGTAGATCAGGCTGGTGGCCCACAGTGGGTGCAGGCCAAGCGCTTCAAGATGCCGGAAGGGGTACCAGGAGCAGCCCCAGACCAAGGCGTTGAGCACCAGGGCCCAGGCGGCCCGTGGTGTAGTGACACTCACTGCTTGCCGCGGCCGGCGGCTCGGCGTTGCCACCAGTGGTAGGTCAACCAGATCGCTAGGATGCCCAGCAACGCGAAGATGGCGTGCTGGAACTGGTGCAGCACCTTGAACATCCAGTCCCAATTCTGGGCGCCGTAATACCCCAGGTAGACCCAGATCGGCACGCTGATGAGGGCAGCGAAACCATCCATGAGCAACCAGGTCGCGAAACTCACGCGGTGGCTCATGCCCGCCGAGAAGAACACAGGCGTGCGCAGCCCGGGCAGGAAGCGGGCGATGAACATGACCCACTTGCCGTATTTGTGGAAAGCGTCCTGCGCCCTGGCGAAGCGCTCGGGCGTGAGGATGCGCCGGAAACCGGGCAGGCGCTGGATGCGCTGTCCATAGACGCGGCCGAGGATGAACATCAGGCCGTCGCCGATCAGCACACCCGCCATGCCGACGGCGAACATGGTGTGCACATTGGCATGGCCCAGACCGGCGATCACGCCGCCGGTCACCAGCGTCACGTCCTCCGGAATGGGCACGCCGAAGCCGCAGATCAGCAGCATCACGAACACGGCCAGATAGCCGTATTCGGTGAAGATGGGCATGAGGAACTCGAAGACTTCCATGAACGAAGGGCAGACGCAAGGGCGGCCCGGAAATCCGGGCCGCGCACCAGTGTAAAGCATTTGTTTTCCTGGCCTGGAGGGGGTCTTAATGCTGGCAAACTCGCGTCCATGCCCCGCCCGATCCAAGCTTTCATCCATCTGGACGCCCTGCGTCACAACTTGGCGCGAGCGCGCGCCGCCGCACCGGACGCCAAGGTCTGGGCCATCGTCAAGGCCAATGCTTACGGGCATGGCATTGAACGGGTCTTCGAGGGTTTGCGCGGTGCCGACGGTTTTGCCTTGCTGGACTTGGGCGAGGCCGAGCGCGTGCGCGCCCTGGGTTGGCGCGGCCCCATCCTCTTGCTGGAGGGCGTGTTCGATCCACGCGACCTGGAGCTGTGTTCGCGCCTCGGTCTCTGGCATGTCGTTCACGAGGCACGGCAAATCGACTGGCTGGCCATGCACAAGACGCATGCCCCCCACCGGGTCTTTCTCAAGATGAACAGCGGCATGAACCGCCTGGGTTTCAGGCCCGAGGCTTACCGCGCCGCCTGGGCACGGCTGGATGCCCTGCCGCAGGTGGAAGAGATCACGCTGATCACCCACTTCAGTGACGCCGATGGCCCGCGCGGCATTGCGTCACAGCTCGCGCTCTTCAATGCGACCACGCGTGACCTGCCCGGCGAGCGCAGCGTGGCCAACAGCGCGGCGACCCTGCGCCACATCCGCGACGCGGGCCTGCGCTCGGACTGGGTGCGCCCCGGCATCGCCGTCTACGGCAGCGCGCCGGACTTTCCCGAGCACGACGCGGCGCACTGGGGTCTGCGCCCGACCATGACGCTGCGCAGCCACCTCATCGGTCTGCAGCAACTGCAAGCCGGCGACACCGTGGGTTACGGTTCGGCGTTCACGGCGGACCGAGCCATGCGCATCGGTGTCGTGGCCTGCGGTTACGCGGATGGTTACATGCGCCTCGCGCCCACGGGCACGCCCGTGCTGGTCGATGGCGTGCGCACCCGTTTGGTGGGTCGCGTGAGCATGGACATGCTGACGGTGGACCTGGAGCCCGTGCACCAAGCGGGCTTGGCTCCGGACCTGGGCAGCGAGGTCACGCTATGGGGTCAGGCTGGCAATGGCGCCATGCTGGGTATCGACGAGGTCGCGCGCGCAGCAGGCACCGTCGGCTATGAACTGATGTGCGCGTTGGCGCCGCGTGTGCCGGTGGAAGTCAGGGACTGAACCGCGGGCGTGGTAGCCGCGCTCAAGCGGCGGCCCGCGAGTGTTCAATACAGACTGCGGGTGCGTGCGTGCAGGCGCGCCAGGCCTAGCAGCGCATCCGTCGAGGGGGTGGTCACGCCGGTCATCTGCCCCAGTTCGCGCACGGCTGCCACCAGCGCGTCCAGCTCCACCGGGCGGCCCGCTTCCACGTCCTGCAGCATCGAAGTCTTGAAGGCGCCGAGCTTGCGCGTGACGGCGTGACGGTCCTGCGGGCTGTCGGTGATGGGGATGCCGATGCGCGCGCCGATCTCCTTGGCTTCCAGCATCACGGCAGTGATGAAGTTGCGCACCAGCTCATCGTCCAAGATGCGGTCGGTTGTCGCCCCGGTGAGCGCGCTGACCGGGTTGACCGTCATATTGCCCCAGAGCTTGTACCAGACGTCTTTCTGGATCTGCGGTGAGACCGGGGCCTCGAAACCGGCACGTGTCAGCAGCGCGGCCAAGGCCGTTAGCCGTTCGCTGTGCGTGCCCGAGGGTTCGCCCAGGATGAGCTTGTTGCCCGCATGCCGCCGTACATGACCCGGGCCGTCGAGGGTACAACTGGCGTGCACCACGCTGCCGATGACCTGCGAGGCGGGAATCGCTGTGGCGATCACGCCCTCGGGGTCGATGGTCCGCAGCTGCGTGCCCTGCCAACGTTCGCCGAAGCCATGGAAGAACCACCAGGGCACGCCGTTCATCGCGGTCAGCACCACGGTGTGGGGCCCCAGCAGCGGCGCGATGTGGCGCGCCACGTCCGGCAGGGCCGGTGCCTTGACGGCGATGACCACCAGGTCCTGCACGCCCAGCAGGGCCGGTTCGCTCTCCGCGCGCACGGCATGGGTGACCGTGCTGCCCTCGTGGCTCAGGCGCAGGCCGTCGCGGCGCAGCGCCTCCAGCGTCGCACCGCGCGCGATGACACCGAGCTCGCAGCCCGCGACGGCGAGGCCCGCGCCGACCCAGCCACCGATGGCGCCGGCCCCATAAATGCAGACTTTCCGGTATTCCATGGGGACATCATAGAACTGTGATTTCATACAGCCATCGGCTAAGATGAGCGCATGGCAAAAGAAAAGACGGTCTACAGCTGCGGCGAATGCGGCGGCACCAGCAGCAAATGGCTGGGCCAGTGCCCGCACTGCAAGGCCTGGAACACCCTGGTCGAAACGGTGGCCGAAACTATCGCGCCGACGAAAAATCGCTTTGCCGCGCTGGCCCGGACCGCCGAGGTGCAGGCCCTGGCCGACATCGAGGCAGCCGATGTGGAACGCACCCCCACGGGCCTGGACGAGCTGGACCGCGTGCTGGGTGGTGGCATCGTTGAAGGCGGTGTGGTCCTGATCGGGGGCGATCCGGGCATCGGCAAATCGACCCTGCTGCTGCAGGCCCTGGACAACTTGCAACGCGCGGGTGGGGGTGTGTCGAGCGTCGCTGGGCCGCCCCAAGACGGCGAACGCCCACCCTCAAGCGCAGCGCAAGGCCAGCCTGCAAGTGGGGGCAGAGCGCCACATCCGGTGCGCGCACGGGGGAGCGTTCTGTACGTCACCGGCGAGGAGAGCGGCGCGCAGGTGGCCCTGCGGGCGCGGCGCCTGGGCCTGGAAGGTTCGCGGGTACAGGTACTGGCCGAGATCCAGCTCGAAAAAATCCTGGCCACGCTGGAGGCGCAGCAGCCCGCAGTCGCCGTCATCGATTCCATCCAGACGGTCTATTCGGACCAGCTCACTTCCGCGCCCGGCTCGGTGGCCCAGGTGCGTGAATGCGCGGCCCACCTGACCCGTGCCGCGAAAGCCAGCGGCACCTGCATCGTGCTGGTGGGCCATGTCACCAAGGAAGGCGCGCTGGCTGGCCCGCGTGTGCTCGAGCACATGGTGGACACGGTGCTGTACTTCGAGGGCGACACGCACAGCAGCTTCCGCCTGATCCGCGCCATCAAGAACCGCTTCGGCGCGGTGAATGAGATCGGCGTGTTCGCGATGACGGAAAAAGGCCTGAAGGGCGTGAGCAATCCCAGCGCGATCTTCCTGAGCCAGCACGCCGAGCCTGTGCCCGGCAGTTGCGTGATGGTCACGCTGGAAGGCACCCGCCCTCTATTGGTGGAAATCCAGGCCCTGGTGGACAGCGGTGGTCCGAGCCCACGCCGCCTGTCCGTGGGCCTGGATCGAGATCGCCTGGCCATGCTGCTGGCCGTGCTGCACCGCCACGCGGGTGTGGCCTGCATGGATCAGGACGTGTTCGTCAACGCCGTCGGGGGCGTGCGCATCAGTGAACCGGCGGCCGACCTGGCGGTGTTGCTGTCCATCACCTCCAGCCTGCGCGGCAAGCCCCTGCCCAAGGGTTTCATCGCTTTTGGCGAAGTGGGTCTGGCCGGTGAGGTACGCCCGGCGCCGCGGGGGCAGGATCGGCTCAAGGAGGCGGCCAAACTGGGTTTCAGCGTCGCCATCGTGCCCAAGGCCAACGCGCCCAAGAAGGCCATCGAAGGGTTGACCATCCACCCGGTGGAGCGCGTCGAGGAAGCGATCCAGGCCCTGCGCGGGCTGGATTGATCCAGCGCAAACCTCTGCGTAAAGAGGGGCGCGGGAAGCGGATAAGCCAGTCGAGAGCCATTATCATTTGCATCGGGCGCCCATTGTTTCTGGTCGCCTTTTGCCTGCCTGATCTTCGTCAGGCCTTGCCATGTCTCCCGCTTCAAACACCTCCCCCATCCGACTGTCCGAGCTGCCCCAGGGCGCGCGCGGCACCGTCCTCGGCCTGAACCCCGCGGGGGTGCCGGACCCCCAACTCCTGCGTCGCTTGAGTGAACTCGGCTTCCTGCCGGGTGAACCGGTGCAACTGATGCGCCGTGGCCCGGGCGGCCGTGAACCGCTCGCGGTTCAGGTGGGCGAGACCTTCTTCGCCCTGCGGCAGATCGAGGCGCAGTGTGTCGAAGTCAGCGTCGAAGTGGCAGCTGATGCGCGCGCGCAAAGGCGGCCCGCATGAGCGCCGACACATTGCGCGTGGCCCTGGTCGGCAATCCCAATTGCGGCAAGACGGCGCTGTTCAACCTGCTCACTGGCGCGCGCCAGAAGGTGGCCAATTACGCGGGCGTCACCGTCGAGCGCAAGGTCGGCAGCACCACGCTGGCCAACGGGCGCACCGTCTCCGTCATCGACCTGCCCGGGGCCTACAGCCTGACGCCGTCCACACCGGACGAGGCCGTCACGCGCGAGATGGTGCTGGGCCAACGCGCTGGTGAACCCGCGCCAGACGCGCTGATCGCCGTGGTTGACGCCACCAATCTCGTCATGAATCTGCGCCTGGTGCTGGAGCTGCGCCGGCTCGGCCGACCCATGGTCGTCTCCGTGAACATGGCCGACGTGGCGCGTGCGCGTGGCCTGGCCATCGACATCCAGCGCCTCTCCACCGAACTGGGCGTGCCGGTGGTCGAGACCGTGGCGGTGCAGAGCCGTGGCCATGCGGCCCTGCTGGCCGAGCTGGAGCGGCAGGCCGAATGGCCTGTGCCGGCGGTGCCGCGGTCGGTGGTCGGCACGGATGTGCCGAGCCTGCCGGAGCTGCAGCGCGAGGTCCGCCGTATCCTGGCCGTGGCCGCGCCCGGTGCCACCCAGTTCAAGCGTTTCAACCATCGGCTCGACGCCATCGTCATGCACCCGGTCGGCGGCCTGGCCTTGCTGGCAGCACTGCTGTTCCTGATGTTCCAGGCGGTGTTCTCCTGGGCCGCCGTGCCCATGGACGCCATCAGCGAGGCCATGGCCTGGGCCGGTGAGGCGCTCAGCGCCCACATGGCCGACGGGCCTCTGCGCAGCCTGCTGGTCGATGGCGTGATTGCCGGTGTCGGCGGCGTGCTGGTGTTCCTGCCGCAGATCCTGATCCTCTTCCTGTTCATCCTGGTGCTGGAGGACTCGGGCTACCTGCCGCGCGCCGCTTTCCTGCTGGACACGCTGATGGGCAAGGTCGGCTTGTCGGGCCGTGCCTTCATTCCCTTGCTGTCGAGCTTTGCCTGCGCCATCCCCGGCATCATGGCCACGCGCACCATCCCGAATTGGCGTGACCGGCTGGCCACCATCATGGTCGCGCCGCTGATGACCTGCTCGGCGCGGCTCCCGGTGTACGCGCTGCTGATCGGCGCCTTCGTGCCTCGACAGACCGTGGGGGGCGTCAATCTGCAAGGCCTCACGCTGTTCGTGCTCTACCTGGCCGGCGTGATCTCGGCCATGCTGGTGGCTTGGCTGCTCAAGCGCGTCTGGATGAAGAGCAGCTACCAGCCGCTCATGCTGGAGCTGCCGCCCTACCGCCTGCCGAACCTGCGCAACCTGTTGATCGGCTTGTGGGAGCGGGCACGCATCTTCCTGCGCCGCGTGGGCACCATCATCTTCGCCCTGACCGTGGTGTTGTGGTTCCTGTCCAGCTTCCCCGCTCCGCCCGAGGGCGCGACGGGCCCGGCCATACAGTACAGCTTGGCCGGGTATCTGGGGCGTGCGCTGGAGGTTGTGTTCGCGCCCATCGGCTTCAACTGGCAGATTTCGATCGCCCTGGTTCCTGGCTTGGCCGCGCGCGAGGTTGCCGTGGGCGCCTTGGGCACGGTGTACGCGCTGTCGTCCACGGGGGAGGTGGCCGATGCGCTGGCGCCCGTGATCGCCCAGACCTGGTCGATGGCCACGGCCTACGCCCTGCTCGCCTGGTTCGTGTTCGCGCCGCAGTGCATGTCCACGCTGGCCGTGGTGCGGCGCGAGACCAATGCCTGGCGATATCCGCTGATCATGGCAGCCTACCTGTTCGCGTTGGCGTATGTCGCGGCTTTTCTGACCTACCGCATCGCCCTTGGGCTGGGTGCCTGAACCGCAAGGAGCCTTCATGCAGACCATCGTGGTGACGCTGATCGTGTTCGCGTGTTTTGCTTATGCGGCCCAGGCGCTGATGCCCGCGGCGTTGCGCCGCGCGCTGGCGCGGTGGTTGACTTCGTGGCCGCACTGGCCGGCACCGGTGGCGCGGCGCCTGCAGCGTGCCGCGCGCAGGTTTGAGTCGGGATGCGGCTGCGAGGGCTGTGATCGGCCTGCCAAGGCGGCTACCGCAGTCAACCAACCGCAGTCCATCCACATCCAGCGTCGCCGTCCATGAGCACCGTGCGCCTGCCCTCTGGCGTCCAGGTCGCCGCGCTCGGCCAGGGCACCTGGTACATGGGCGAGAACCCGGCTGCCCGCAAGGCGGAAGTCGCGGCGCTGCAGGCGGGACTGGACCTGGGGCTCACCTTGATCGACACCGCTGAGATGTACGCCGAGGGCGGGGCCGAGGAGGTGGTGGGCGAGGCCCTGGCTGGGCGGCGCGCCCAGGCCTTTCTGGTCAGCAAGGTCTACCCGCACAACGCCTCGCGCGCGGGGACCATCGCGGCTTGCGAGCGCAGTCTGAAGCGCCTGCGCACCGACTGCATCGATCTGTACCTGCTGCACTGGCGCGGCGCGTTTGCGCTGGCCGACACCGTGGCGGCCTTCGAAGCCTTGCAGGGCGCCGGCAAGATCTGACACTGGGGCGTGAGCAACCTCGACCTCGCTGACATGAAAGAACTGTGGCGTGTGCAAGGCGGCGCGAACTGTGCGGCCAACCAACTGCTCTACAACCTGGGCCGGCGCGGCATCGATTGGGACCTGCAGCCTTGGCTGCGCGAACGCGGCGTGCCAGTGATGGCCTACTCGCCCATCGAGCAGGCGCGCTTGCTGCGCCATGCGGGTCTGCGCGCTTTCGCGCAAGAGCATGGCTGCACCCCGGCCCAGGCCGCGCTGGCCTGGCTGCTCGGGCAGGAGGGCGTGATCGCGATCCCCAAGAGCGCGAACGCGGCGCACCTGCGCGAGAACGCGGCCGCGCGCGACATCCGTTTCACCCCGGCGCAACGCGCCGAACTGGACCAGCTTTTCCCGCCGCCACGACGGGCCTCGCCGCTGGAGATGCTCTGAGACAATCGCGCCCCATGAAAATGCATCTGCGCAAGATTCTGGTGGCGCTCGGCTTGGCCGTGCTGTTCGTGGGCGGGCACCGCGCCTGGGGTTGGGGTGGCGTGGCCCTGGTGTCGGGCGGCATCGTGATGTGGCTGCTGCTGCACTTCAACCGTTTCATGACCGTGATGCGTCGCGCCAGCGAGCGGCCGCTGGGGTATGTGGACAGCGCGGTGATGCTCAACGCCAAGCTGCGGCCTCGGGTCTCGCTGCTGCACGTCATGGCCCTCACCCGTGCCCTGGGTGAGTTGCGTTCGCCCCAGGGTCAGCAACCCGAGGTCTACCGCTGGACCGACCCAGGCGGTTCCTGGGTCGAAGCCGAATTCGCCGACGGCCAACTGATGCGCTGGACCCTGCAGCGACCCCAGCCCGAAGACGCGGGCGCCACCGAGGCCCAAGGCGATGCGCCGGCCGCCTCGTAAAATGGCCAGCTCGCGCCTTTTTTTGCTTGCCTTGAATGTGTCGGGGCAGGGCGTCTTGATGCAGTGCAATAGCAGAGGAAAAGTTTCATGAGTTCCCTACCGACCTCGATGGCCGACCGCGACGGAAAAATCTGGTTCGACGGCAAGCTGGTGGAATGGCGCGACGCCAAGATCCACGTCCTGACGCACACCCTGCACTACGGCTGTGGCGCATTCGAAGGTGTGCGGGCCTACAACACGGTCAACGGTACGGCCATCTTCCGTCTGCAGGAGCACACGGAGCGCCTGCTCAACAGCGCCAAGATCCTGCGCATGAACGTGCCCTTCACGGCCGAGCAGATCAACGAGGCTCAGAAGGAAGTGGTGCGCGTCAACCAGCTCAAGAGCTGCTACATCCGTCCGCTGACCTGGATCGGCGACAAGAAGCTGGGCGTCAGCCCCAAGGGCAACACCATCCACTTGATGGTCGCCGCCTGGGAGTGGGGTGCCTATCTGGGCGAGGAAGGCCTCAAGCGCGGCATCCGCGTCAAGACCAGCAGCTACGCGCGTCACCACGTCAACATCACCATGACGCAGGCCAAGGCCGTCAGCAACTACAGCAACTCCATCCTCGCCAACATGGAAGCGACGGAAGACGGGTATGACGAGGCCCTGCTGCTTGACACCGCCGGTTTCGTGGCCGAGGGCGCGGGCGAGAACATCTTCGTCATCAAGGGCGGCGTGATCTACACCCCCGACTTGTCGGCTGGCGCGCTCAACGGCATCACGCGCAACACCGTGCTGCACATCGCCAAGGACCTGGGCCTCGAGGTCGTGCAAAAGCGCATCACGCGCGACGAGGTCTACATCGCCGATGAAGCCTTCTTCACCGGCACGGCCGCGGAAGTCACCCCCATCCGCGAACTGGACCGCGTGCAGATCGGCGCCGGCACGCGCGGCCCGGTGACGGAAAAGATCCAGAGCGCCTTCTTCGACATCGTCAACGGCCGCAACGCCAAGTACGCGCACTGGCTGAGCAAGGTCTGATGAACCGAGCGGCGCGTCACCATCTTCCACGCGCCACGCCAACCAGAGACCACGGACTAGACACAAGGTGAGACACCATGAGCAAGCCCATCGTTGAACTGCTGGCCAAGGACCTGAACGCCCATGGTGGCGTGTACTGTCCCAGCCCCAAGGCGGACATGACATTGTGGGACAACCATCCCAAGGTCTACCTGGACGTGGCCCACACCGGGGAGGCCAAGTGCCCATACTGCGGCACCGTCTACCGCCTGAAGGCGGGCGAGCACGTCGCCTCGCACCACTGAGACCGATTGCAGTTCTGCCGCCGCGCTGAACTGAAATTCTCGCGCCCCAGCCATCCTTCGGACAGAAAAAAGCCGCCCTTGCGAGCGGCTTGTAAAGTCCTCGGAAGGACGTCGTTGGGAGTTCAGATTCTCCGGGTCTTGCAAAAGGTGAACTATCCCCCCTATGGGGGAAATCGCCTGCGTGCAAGTCCCATTCGGTCTGCCGGGCTGACGTGCACTGGTTAATCCGCATGCTGAACCCGACGTTGCCGTGCGAGGTCGGCATGGCCTGGGCCTGGCCCCGGGTACGGCCGAGGGTCTTCAGTATCGGTATTCAGTGGGACGATGGGCTGGTTGTGGGCACAGGCTCGGCCTGCAAGGGTAGGCGCAGGACGAAGCAGGCGCCCGGCGCCGAGGCAGGCGCCTGGCCTTCTGCATCTTGCGACGAGGCACGGGGTGCGTCCTCGCAATGCACGCTGCCGCCATGCCGTTGCGCGATGGTGCGTACCAGGGCCAGTCCCAGTCCCACGCCGCCTTCCCGCTCTGACGCGCCGGGCAGGCGGAAGAAGGGCTCGAAAATTCTCTCTCGCAGCGCGGGCGGCACACCCGGGCCCTGGTCGCAGACACGCAGTTCGACCATGGCCGGGCCTGTCGCGGTGGGCGCGTGAGCGCTTGCCGGTGCTGCCTCCGTCACCTTCAGCGTGAGGCTGACCAGTCCCGCGCCGTGGCGGCGAGCGTTTTCCAGCAGATTGCGCACGGCACGGCGCAACAGCCGGGGCTGGCCCCGGGCGTCATCGAGCAAGCGCAGGCTGCGCGCGTCGGTGGGCGGCTCCAGCTCGGCGTCCACTCGGGCGCATTCCTCCGCTGCCAGGCCCAGCAGGTCGATGGGCTCCAGCGGACCCAGTGCGTCAGGGCTGCCGTCCAGCCGACTGGCCAGCAGGATTTCGTCGATCAATTGATCCAGTTCGCGGATGTTGCGCGTGATTTCCTCGTAAGCTGCTGGATTGGGCTGCGCCGCCGTCCCGCGGCCAGCGGGTTTTTGCAGCAGCTCCAGGCTCATGCGGATGCGTGCCAGCGGCGAACGCAGCTCGTGCGAGGCATTGGCCAGCAAGGTTTTGTGCGCCACCAGCAAGGCCTGGACGCGCGAGGCCGCCACGTTGAAGCGCTGCGCGAGAAAAGCCACCTCGTCTTGCCCATCCTCGGGCAAGCGCCGTGCCAGATCACCTTCACCCCAGCGTTCCACGCCCTGCTGCAGGCGTTCGATGCGTTGGGTCAGCTGGCGTACCACCGGCCAGGCGCCCAGCGCCACGGCGGCGGCGATCAGCACCAACAAGACCAGCAGGCCGGCCAAGCTGTAGGGCGGCTCCCACCAGGCAGGTGGCGGGGGTATGCGCAGGTCTCCGCGCGGGGGGGCGGGCAGCCAGATGTGCATGATCTGGCCGTCGCGCATAGGCACCTCGAAGTTCAGCCCGGGGCCGAAGGTGCCGTGCAAGGGGCGCGGCGGCATGCGCGAGGGCCGCAGGGTCAGCGCGCGGCCCAGCACCTCGCCTTCGGCGTTGCGCACCACGATCTCACGCCCGGGACGCAGGGCGCGGTCGTTCTCACGTGCCCTCTCGGCCTGTATCCGTTCAATGTGCGTGATCCACGCGAAGATCAGCGTCAGCACACCGATGGCGCCGACCACGGCTAGCCAGAGGCGCAGATAGAGACGATGGAAGGGCGGGATATTCATGGCCGACGGGGAAGGCATGCCCAGGCGCGGAAGGTGCCCTCAATCCTGCTGGCGGGCGAAGACGTAGCCCACGCCGCGCACGGTCAGGATGCGCTTGGGTGTCTTGGGGTCGGCCTCGATGGCCGCGCGGATGCGGCCCATGTGCACGTCGATGGAGCGGTCGAAGGCTTCCAGCTCGCGGCCGCGCACGGCTTCCATGATCTGCTCGCGGGTCAGCACGCGACCGGCGCGTTCGGCCAAGGTCACCAGCAGGTCGAACTGGTAGGAAGTCAGTTCGCAGGCCCGACCCTGCACGGTGACCGTGCGCGCGTCGCGGTCGATGGTGAGCGAGCCGAAATGCAAGGGAGGGCTGCTGGGCGCCTCCTCGTCCGTCGTTAAAGCCAGGGACGACTGGGCATGCCGGCGCAAGAGGGCGCGCACGCGGGCCAGCAGTTCACGCGGCTCGAAGGGTTTGGCCAGGTAGTCGTCGGCGCCGATCTCCAGGCCGATCACCCGGTCCATCGGATCGCCTTTGGCCGTGAGCATGAGGATGGGGGTCTGTGCTGTGGCGCCGGGCAGCGCGCGGATGCGGCGGCAGATGTCCAGCCCGTCCATGTCGGGCAGCATCAGATCCAGCACGATGAGCTGGGGGGTCTGGTCGTTTGCCTGCGGTGTGTTGCCCAGCTTGGCCAGTCCGGCGGCGCCGGTGCCCGCGTGCTGCACGGCGAAGCCCGAGGGGGCCAGATAGTCCCGCACCATCGCGGCCAACCGGGCGTCGTCCTCGATCATCAGCAGGGGCGTGGGGCTCATGACGGCGAGTGTATCCATCCCCGCAATGGTGCGAGGTGGCCATGAGTCGGGCTTGTCGTGGCCGTAAAGAAAGGTAAAGCGAGGTTTGTTAAGCTGGGGCAACGACTAGGCGTTGGCTTTGTTCGCGCCGCTTTTTTTGATTCTGAGTTTGCAAGGGGACCCGATGCTCGGCGGTACAAGGCTTTTCTCACGAACGGTCATGCTGTATCTGTGCGTGTTGGGGTTGGCTGCAACTTCGTCGGTGCAGGCAGGATTCGCCGAGGGGGATGCTGCTTACAAGCGCAAGGACTACGTCACAGCGTTCGCGGAATTCACGACGATGGCCGAGCAGGGAGACGCAGAGGCCCAGGCGAATCTTGGTGTGATGTATTTCAATGGGCAAGGCGTTGCCAAGGACTTTGTTCAGGCTACGAACTGGTTTCGCCGAGCCGGGGAGCAAGGTCTTGCGCATGCGCAGTATTACCTCGGTCGGATGTATGCGAACGGTTGGGGTGTCGACAAAAACGAACAAGAAGCTGTGGTGTGGTTCCGGCGAGCAGCTGAGCAGGATTTTGCGATTGCGCAAGTCACTTTGGGCAATATGTACCGCTTAGGTCAGGGCGTCGCCAAGGACGGCCAAGAGGCGGTCCAGTGGTATCGCAAGGCGGCGGAGCGCAAGCGCACTCGGGGTCGGCGTGAATGGAGCCGTGATACCTATGACGTTAATCATCTGCGATTCACGCTGGCCTCCATGTATGACCGAGGTCAAGGCGTTGCTCAGGACGACGCGGAAGCGGTCAAATGGTATCGCCAGGTTGATCTTGGGCCTTGGTATGCGCAGGCGAACTTCAACATCGTCACGATGAACGATGGAATTCGGAAGTCCGCGAAGAATGACCTAGAGGCTATCTCCCTGTACCAGCAAGCGGCGGCGCAAGGAAACGTGGATGCCCAAGACAGGCTCGGCTATGTCTATGCCAACGGTCTGGGCGTGGCCAAAGACGAGAAAGAGTCGAGGCGCTGGTATCACCTGGCCGCCGAGAATGGCAGTGCATCCGCGCAGTGGCGACTGGGATGGATTTATTCCAGGGGTCAAGAAGTCACTCAGGACCTGGGCAAGGCGGAATACTGGTATCTCAAGGCAATCGAAAATGGGCACGCGAATGCACGGGATTTCCTGCAATCCATGTTCTATGGCCAGGCGGGGGAGGCCAAGGGCGACAAGGAGAGAGCGCATTGGTGCCGCAAGGCGGCAGAGCAGGGAATGGCCCAGGCTCTGTTCGACCTTGGCCTCTATTACGAAGAAGGGAAAGGTGTGCGGAGGGACAAAGTGCTTGCGTACGCCCTGTACCTTCTGTCGGCAGCGCGGGACTTCAAGGCGGCGTTCATCCATGCGGATCGGCTTGCCAAGCAATTGACCCCGACCCAACAAGCGGAAGCCGAACAAATGGCGCTGGCCTGGAGGGAAGGCAGGTCTTTCCCTGAAAAGAGCGAGACTTGGAGTCGGTGGTAGGTGTTGCTCAGTCGCGCCGCTGAGCTCGCGCAGCCAACGCCACCAGCACCAGCACTGGCACCCCCAGCAGAGCCGTGCTGGTGAAGAAGGTGCCATACCCCCAAGCATCGACGAATTCGCCGGAGAAGCCCGCGACGAATTTGGGCGCGAGCGCGTACATCGAGCTGAACAGCGCGTACTGGGTGGCCGAGTACGTGACGTTGATGAGCCCGGACAGGTAGGCGATGAAGGCCGCCGAGGCCAGGCCGGAGGCCAGGTTGTCCGCCGAGATGACGTAGATCAGCGCCGTCACGTCATGTCCGCGCGTGCTCAGCCAGGCGAAGAGCAGATTGGTCGCCGCGCTGAGCAGGGCGCCCAGCATCAGCACACGCATCACACCCAGGCGCAGGGCCAAGGCGCCGCCCAGGAAGGAACCAGCCAGCGTCATCATCAGACCGTAAATCTTGGTGATGGCGGCGACCTCGTCCTTGCTGTAGCCCATGTCCACGTAAAAGGGATTGGCCATGATGCCCATGATCAAGTCGCTGACGCGGTAGATGGCGATCAGCGCGAGGATGAGCACGGCCTGCCAGCGGTAGCGGCGCAGGAAATCCAGGAAGGGCTCGACGATGGCATCGCGCAGCCAGGCCAGCGGGCCGGGTGCAGCGGGGGGCGTTGCCGTGGCTCGGGAGACAGCGGGTGACAGCAACACGGTCAGCATGCCCGGCAGCATGCTCGCCGCCATCACCAGATAGGCCGTGGTCCAGGCCGCGTTCTGGTAGACCGGCGTCGCGCCGGGCAGAGTGACCATTTCCGCACGTGCCGCCAGCCAGAGCACGCCGGCGCCCGCCCAGATCATGGCCAGTCGATAGCCGGCCTGGTAGGCCGCCGCCAGCGCGGCCTGGCGTTCGGTGCTGGCGGATTCGATGCGGTAGGCGTCCAGCGCGATGTCCTGGGTGGCGGAGGCAAAGGCCACCAGCACTGCGAAGCTCGCGACGGCGTGCAGGCCCTGGCGCGGGTCCGCCAGGGCCATGCCGATCAGGCCCCCCGCCACGCCCAACTGGGCCAGCAGCAGCCAGCCGCGCCGCTGGCCCAGCCAGCGCGTAAGACCGGGGAGAGGCAGGCGGTCCACCAGTGGCGACCAGACCCATTTGAAGCCGTAGGCCAGGCCGATCCAGCTCAGGTAGCCGATGGTGGCGCGGTCGATGCCCGCCTCGCGCAGACGGAAACTCAGCGTGCCCAGCACCAGCAGCAGGGGAAGGCCGGCCGCGAAACCCAGGGCCAGCATGCGCAGGGTGGCGGGTTCGAGGTAGATGCGCCAGGCGGCCAGCCAGCCCGGTTTGTTGGTGGCGTCGGGTTGCGCGGGGGCCTGAGGCTCGGAAAGGGGCGTGGACATGCGGGGAATCATACGTGGGGGTTTGTTCGGAGCGGATGCCGGGGCCTGGGCTTGCCCAGCTGTGGTCTTTCCATCCAGCCCGCGCTTGCGGCATCATTGCGCCACCATGAAAAGACGCAATTTCATCCTGACCTGGACGCTGCTGCTCGCGGCGATGTTCTGCGCCCGTGTCGGCCACGCCGAGGACCAGAAGCTGGGCGTGGACGTGGGCAAGACCTCGGCCTTCACCAAGCTGGCGCCGGCCGAGGACGTGGAGAAGATGGCCCAGACCCAGTACCAGCAGCAGCTGGACGAGGCGCGCAAGAAGAATGCGCTCGCGCCCGATGACGACCCGCAGCTGCGTCGTTTGCGCGCCATCGCGGACCAAATTATTCCCCATGCCCTGAGCTGGAACCCGCGCGCCAAGAACTGGAAGTGGGAAATCAATCTGATCGTCAGCAAGCAGGTCAACGCTTATTGCATGCCCGGGGGCAAGATCGCCTTCTACACTGGCATCCTGGAACAGCTCCAGCTCACCGATGACGAGGTCGCCATGGTCATGGGCCATGAGATCGCGCACGCGCTACGCGAGCATGCGCGCGAGCGCATGGGCAAGAGCCAGGTCACCACGGGCTTGGCGCGCGTCGGCGGTGCGGTGGCTTCCGCCCTGTGGGGCATCGATCCGAACCTGACCGATTCGGTCGCGCGCGGTGGCGCCAACCTGCTGACTCTAAGCTTCAGCCGCGGCGACGAAAGCGAGGCCGATCTGGTCGGCATGGAACTGGCCGCCCGCGCGGGCTACGACCCGCGCGCGGGTGTGACGCTGTGGCGCAAGATGAGCAGCGCCAGCAAGGGCGCGCCGCCGCAGTGGCTGTCCACCCACCCCTCGGGCAAGACGCGGATCAAGGAAATCGAGAAGAACCTGCCGCGTGTGGAGCCGCTGTACGAGCAAGCGAAAAAGTAAGCCCCCCTGAGGCGCTACGCGCCTTCCCCCCTGAACGCCAACCTGCGGTGGCAGGGGGGACGCACTCAGCGGCCTGGCAAAGCCAGCTCCGCGAGTGCCCTGGTTTGGGTCCCTTCAATCAAACAAAGTTACGTCCCGCCAACGAAGGGGTTGGTTTCGCGTTCCTGGCCGAAGGTGCTTTCCGGTCCATGGCCAGGGATGAACACGGTGTCATCGCCCAGGGGCCAGAGCCTTTCTGTGATGCTGCGGATCAGGTCGCCATGGTTGCCGCGTGGAAAGTCGGTCCGGCCGACGGAGCCCGCGAACAGCACGTCACCGACGAAGGCGCGGTGTGCTTGCGGCGAATGGAAGACCACGTGGCCCGGCGTGTGGCCCGGGCAGTGGCGCACGTTCAGCGTGCAGTGGCCGATCTGCACCGTGTCGCCGTCGTGCAACCAGCGCGTGGGCACGAAAGGTTCGCCCGCCGGCATGCCGAAGCGGCGGCCCTGTTCGGCCAGGCCATCGATCCAGAACTGGTCGTCCGGGTGCGGGCCGATGATGGGCAGGCTCAGCGCGCGGGCCAGTTCCGCTGCCGCACCTGCATGATCCAGGTGGGCGTGGGTGATCCAGATGGCCTTGAGGTTCACTCCCGCGCGGGCGGCCGCGGCGGTGATGCGTGGCAGATCGCCGCCCGGGTCGATGACAGCGGCGTCCATCGTCTCGTCGCACCAGACGATGGAGCAGTTCTGCTGGAAGGCGGTCACGGGGACGGTCAGGTACTGGAGCATGGTGGCGTGGTGATATCCAAAGCTGGTTTGGAAAGTGATGCTATCCAAAACCGGGCCGCATCGGTCTCAGGGCTGGCCCAGGAAGAGGTAGACCGCGTTGGAGCCGCTGGCGGCGTGGCCGACCCCGAAGTACAAAGGGCCGACCGGTGTATCCACCGCAAGGAAGAGGGCGTTGCTGCGCAGTGTGCCCTGGTGCCGGGATTCCTCGACCACTTCACGGATCTGGCCGACCTCGTAGGACAGGCCCAGCTCCATCCCCTGAAGCAAGCCCGGGCCGGTCAGCCGGTAAGCGTAGACCAGGCGCCCCATCTGGGCGCGTGTGCCCAGCAGCTCACCGGTCTGGTAACCCGACATGCGCAGAAAACCGCCCAACTGCGCGAGTTCGTGTTCGGGTAAAGCGCGGTCGCCGCTGGCGCGCGAGCTGTAGTAGGCCGCGCGCACGATATGGTCGTCCAGCGTCGTGGCGCCGCGCCAGGCCAGGTCCAGCTTGTCGTAGCGCAGGTCTGCGCCGTAGGCGGGCAGCGATTCGAAATAACGCAGGTCCAGTGCCATGCCGTGGTGTGGGAAGCTGAGGCTGTCCAGTGTGTCCGTGCGCAATTGCAGCTCCAGGCCGCCTGTGTCGACGGAAGGCAGCTGCAGATCATCCAGGTCGGCGCTCGTGTCCTTGTTCAGCTGCACGCGACCGCGCAGCAGCCCGGCGCGCAGCTCGGCCGCGTGGCCCAGGGCCAGCCCGGGTTGCAGGCGTGCCGTGGTCTCATCGCGACGATAACGCGCCACGCGCTGGCCGCTCGAGAAAATGTCGAAGGGCTCGCGCCGGGTTTCGACCTGGGCACTGATGAACATGTTGCGCTCCACGTCCAGGGGCTGGAACCATTCTGTGCCCAATCGGTCGGTGCGTCCCGTCTGCAACTCGTTGCGCCACTCGGCGCCCAGTGTGTTGAGCCAGGCGTGGCGGTGCGCCAGCAGCAGGTTGAAGTAAGCGTTGCCCGAGAAATCGCTGGACAGGTTCAGGCCCACGCGCAGGTAACTCGGCCCCCAGGATTTCTCCGTGGCTTGCACGGCCACCGTCTGACTGCCGTCGGCTTGGTCTGCCAGGGTGTAGCTCAGGCTTTCGAAGTCACCGGTGGCGTAGAGGCGACGCAGGTCGGCGTCGAGCTGGCTGGCGTCGAAGCTCTGCCCCGGCCGCAGGCGCAGCATGGCCCGCACGGCCTCGGGGTTGACCACCTGGGTGCCGGTGATGGTCACGCTGCTGACCTGTGCCCGCTCGGGGCGCGGCGCCAGGCGTTGCCGCTCCCATTGTGCGTAGCTGACCTCGTCGAGGCGGAGACGTCGCAGCTCTTCAGCCATGTTCCGTGCGGCGCGCTCGCCTGCGTCGGCGGCTTCGAGCAGGCGGTCGAAATCGGCGGTGCCGATGCTGCCGAGGTCGGGGCTGATCAACACGTCATCGGGACTGAGATCCTGCAGGGATTCGTGCACGTTCTGCGCCATCACGACGCGCATCATCTGCTCGGTCACACCCAGCAAGGAGCGGATCTGATCGCGTTCGTGCAAGGGTGTGCCGATGTTGACCGCGATCACGGTCTGGGCGCCCATGGCGCGTGCCACGTCCACCGGCAGGTTGCGGCTGACACCTCCGTCCACGAGCAGCCGCCCGTTGATCTCGACCGGGTTGACGATGGCTGGCAAGGCCATGCTGGCGCGCACGGCGGCGGAAAGGCTGCCGTGGTCCAGCACCACCATTTCCGCCGTGCCCAGGTCCGTGGCCACCGCGCGAAAGGGGATGGGCAGGCGGTCGAAGTTGGCGTTGCGCTGGCGCGCGGTGAGCTGGCGCAGCACGGCCTCGAGCGCCACCCCGGACACCGCGCCCTTGGGCAGGCTGATGCCACCCGTGCTTAGCCCCATCTCCGGGCCGATGTAGTTGTATTTCCCCTCGGCCTTGCGGCGCAGAGGGAGGTCGTCGCGCTGCACGTCGCGAAACAGCAGCGCAGTGTTCAGGGGCCTTATCGTGGCCTCCAGCACGTCCAAAGGCATGCCGCTGGCGTAGGCCGCGCCGATGATGGCGCCTGCGCTGGTGCCGACGATGCAGTCCACCGGCACGCGCAACTCCTGCAGCACCTTGAGCACGCCCAGGTGCGCACCGCCGCGCGCGCCACCGCCCGATAGCACGAGGCAGACACGCGGTCGTGCCTGGGGTTCGGCCCGTGGGCTCTGGCTGGCCGCCGTGCTCGCAGCGGGCACGACGCTTGGGTTCCTCGTTTGACCGATGGCCCGCGACGGCGGCAAGGCCAGCAGGACAGCCGCGAGCATGGCCAGGGGGAGAGTCATGAACGCGGTCAACGACAGGCGCGCGTCGCCGCGCCCGCCGGCTGGCCGGCCGCGTCTCAATTTGTCCATCCACGCGTTTGCATGCCTGAATTCTGTCTGGAAATGTGACGAGCAAAGGCACAATCACAGCCATGAGCGCCGCCTTTTCCCGGTTCCTGCCGCTGGACGACGAGCTGCGTGCCGTGCTGCACAACGAAGTGCACGCGCGCCCGCCGGCCCGAATTCGCCTGCCGGCGCTGGTCGTCTACGTGGCCGTGCTCAACGAAGGCGTGAGCCGCGAGCAGGAATGCGCGCACCTGCGTCTGCTGCCGGGGCAGCATGGGCTGTCGCTCGATGCCCTGCAGGCCAACTTCCTGCGCCTGCGTTTCGAGGGCTACACCGTCAAGTGGGAACGGCACACCGAGTACACGCGTTATTCCCTGGTGCAGCCCTTGCCCGCGCACGCCGCGCTGGGCGCGGCCGAGCCCGATCTGTCATCCAGCCTGGTGCTGCCGCCGGACTGGTTGCGCGACATCCCTGGCCGCGTCTTCGCGGCCATCGAACTCGCCCTGGTGCATGGCGATCTGGACGCAGCCGAGTCCACCATGGCCCTGGCACGGCGCTGGTTCGGCGAGCGGGTGGTGGTGGCCTCGGTCATGGGCAACCAGGGCCATTCCTGGGCCGTGACGGACTTTCATCTGCGTGACAGCGGCTTCGAGCGTTTCCTCGTGGTCGCGCCGCCGTCCACGAGCGAAACCCGCGCCGGACGGATTTCGCAACGTCTGCTGGAACTGGAAACCTACCGGCTGATGGCGCTGCGTGGCCTGCCCGTGGCCAAGGACCTGGGCGCCATGCTGGGCGAGGCCGAAGGAGCTCTGGCCGGCATCACGGCCCGGCTGGAAAACAAATCCGCCTCGGAGCAGGAACTGCTCGATACCCTGATCGGCCTGGCCGCGCGCATCGAGCGTGCGATGGCCGAGCACGACTACCGCTTCGCGGCCACACGCGCCTACGCGGCCATCGTGGACCAGCGGCTGGACGAGTTGCGCGAGCAGCCTGTGCCCGGCACCCAGACCGTGGGTGAATTCCTGCAGCGCCGCCTTTCGCCAGCCATGGCGACCGTCACGGCCACGGCGCAGCGTCTGGCGTCCTTGTCAGCACGTGTCGCGCGCGCCAGCGCCTTGCTCCGCACCCGGGTGGACATCGCCACTGAGGCGCAGAACCAGCAGCTGCTGGAAAAGCTCACGCGTGGCCAGGAACTGCAGCTGCGCCTGCAGACCACGGTGGAAGGCCTGTCGATCGCGGCGATCTCCTATTACGTGGTCAGCCTGCTGGTCTACGGCGTCAAGGCCGCCAAGACGGCGGGGCTGCCTATCGACGTGGAGATGACCACGGGCGTGCTGATCCCGATGGTGATCTGGGGCGTGTGGCGTGTCACGCGGCGGGTGCACCAGAAGCTGAAGGCGGGAGGGGGATAGCCCCCATCACTGCCCGGTCGAACTGAAACAGACGAAGCCTGCGGGCTGACGAGCGCCCCATCTAAGCGGCGAGAAAACGCTGCAGCGACTGGATGACCTGCCGCGGCCGTTCGTGCACGATCCAGTGGGTGGCGTCGGGCACGCGTTCCAGCGTGAGCTGCGGGATGTAGTCGTCCAGGCCCTCGATCAGCTCGGGTGGCAGGGCGGTGTCACCCAGACCCCAGAGCACCAGGGTGGGCATGGAGATGGTCAGCATCTCGCGCGGCAGCGTGATCTGGCTGGCCGCCGCATCGTCCGGCCGAGGCGGGCGCAGGGGCGAGGCGCGGTAATAGTTGAGGCCGCCCGTGAGCCCCTGGTCCCAGACGGCGCGGTAGCGCTGTTTCAATTCCTCGGTCAGCCAGCCGTACCCGTCTGCACCCGCGCCCAGGTTCAGGAAAAAGTCCCAGAGACGGCGGTAGTCGTCCTCGGCCAGCAACGTTTCGGCATCGGGCCGGATCAGGAAGTTCATGTAGGCGCTGGCGGCTTGTTGCTTCGGATTGTTTTGCAGTTCGCGCAGAAAGGTGCCCGGGTGTGGCGAGTTGAGGATGGCCAGGCGCCGCATCAGCGCGGGCTGCTGGTTCGCCAGGTTCCAGGCCACGGCGCCGCCCCAGTCGTGCGCGACCAGACAGGCCAGGGCCTGGCCGGGTGATTCGATGGCGATCAGGGCCGCGATGTCCTGCACCAGGTGCTTGGCTCGGTAGGCGGCGGGCTCGGGCGGCGCGCTCGACATTTCGTAGCCCCGCAGATTGGGGGCCACGCAGCGGTAGCCGCCGTTTTCTGGCCGGGCAAAATGTTCCAGCAATTCATCCCAGACGAAAGCGGCTTCGGGGAAACCATGCAGAAAGAGCAGCACCGGGCGGCCGCGGGTGCCGGCGGCGCGGCAGCTCAGGCTGATGCCATGGGGCAAGGCTTGTTGCCAGGTGTCGATCATGGGCACTCCGCAGGATGGTCTTGCGCAGATGCTAGTCCCAGACCTTGGTGTGCACAGTCCCAGAGCAGACAGGCCATCACGCGGTGGATGAGCCCTGGCGGCCCTCATGCCGCAGCCCCGCCGCTTTATCCGGCAGGCCCCAATTCCGGCAGGTCCCAATACGGCGGGTTGCCGATGTGTTCCTTGAGGTGCGCGATGAACAGTTGCGCCTTGGCCGTGTGGGAGCGGCCCGGTAGCCGCACCGCGTGGATCTCCGCGTTGCCTCCTTTGGAGTTTGGGCTCAGGCCTGAACTCGCAGCGGCAGGTGAACTGTCGGGGAACAGTGACACCAGCCGACCGTCCCGCAGTGCGTCGCACACCAGCCAGCTGGCGAGGTGCACGATGCCGATCCCCGCGATCGCCGCTTCCAGCAGGGTCTCGGTGTCGTCGGTCTTGAACGAACCCCGCACAGGCAGTGCCGTGGTGCGCCTGAGCTCCGGGAAGTTCCACCAGCCTGTGGGTATCGGGGTGGACGCGTAGTTCAGGCAGTTGTGCGTGAGCAGCTCCTGTGGCCCGGCCGGCGCGCCGTGCCGTTCCAGGTAAGCCGGGCTGGCGCAGGCCAGACGGCGTTGTGGTGCGAGCCGGGTCGCCACCAGATCGCTGTCAGGCAAGACCCCGATCCGGATGGCCACGTCCGCGCGTTGTGTCGTGAGGTCGACACGCTGGTCGCTGACGTGCATTTCGATCTCCATCAGCGGGTATTTCGCGAGAAAGGTCGGGAGCGCCGGCACCACATGTCGCCGGCCGAACGCCGCCGGCACAGTGACCGACAGCAGACCGGAGGGATCGGCGTTGAGGTCGGCCAGCACATGCCGGGCATCGTCCATCTCCGCGAGCATGCGCCTGGCGCGTGGCAGGAACTCTTCGCCAGCATCGGTCAGCCGGATGGCGCGTGAACTCCGCGCCAGCAACTTGACGCCGAGGTCGGCTTCGAGCGTGTCGATCTTGCGGGTGATGGAGGACACCGCTGTGTCTTGCTGGCGCGCCACGGCCGTGAAACTGCCTTCGGTGGCGACGGCGAGAAAGGTTTGGATGGCGTCCAGCATGGGCAGGCATTCAGCGTGAGGCGATGACGTATTTTGCTAAATACGCAATCTAGCTTTTGAAGACAGGTTATTGTTGCAAACAATGCAACTCAACACAATCGATCACACCACAACCGGCCCTTGGGCCAGAAAGAAAGATCGACATGGTCACCTCTGCATTCCACACAACACGCAAACGCCTGGCCCGGATGGCCATCATCCCCCTGGCGCTGGCCGCGCAACTCGCTGTCGCCGGGGGCGACATCCCATTCAGTGCCGACACCGTCTATCCCGAAGGCGTGGCCTACTCGGCGCGTCAGAGCAGCTTCCTGGTGGGGTCCGTCCGCCACGGCACCATCGGCAAGGTGAGCGCTGAAGGCCGTTACGTCCCCTTCATCCAGGACCAGGCGCTGATTTCCAGCACCGGGTTGTTTCTCGATGCCCGACGCAACACCCTGTGGGTGGCCAATGGCGACGTCGGCGGCTCCGTGCACAGCAGCCCGACCACGCAGGGCAAGCTCGCGGCCGTGGCCGCCTACGACGCCAGCACCGGTGCCAGGAAAGCCTATTACGACCTGAGTGGTCTGGTGCCGGGGGCCCATTTCGCCAATGACATCACCGTCGACGCTCAGGGCAATGCCTATGTGACGGACAGCTTCGCTCCCGTCATCTACCGCATCGACACCACGGGCAAGGCCACTGTCTTCGTGCAGGACCCGCGGTTCACCGGCGAAGGCTTCAATCTCAACGGCATCGTGTACCACCCCGATGGCTACCTGCTGGTGAATAAGCACAACAGCGGGGAACTGTTCCGTATCCCCGTGAGCGACCCCAAGCAGATCTCCGCAGTGAAGTTACCCGAGGCACTCCCGGGCGCCGATGGCATGGTGCTGCGCGACCCCGGCCGCATCGTGCTGGTGCAGAACGGCCAGGCCAACCGCGCGCTGGAGTTGGTCTCGACCGATGGCTGGAAGAGCGCCACGGTCAAGAGCAGTCGCAAGAGCCTCCATGTCTTCCCGACCGCCGCCGCGATCGCGGGTGGTGACCTCTACATCCTCAACGCCCGCCTCGACAGCCTCTTGACGCCCGACGCACCCAAGGTCAGCGACTTCGTGCTCCAGAAGTATTGAGGTGATGTTCATCGCCACTGGCATCGGACCGTGCTCCGGCTGAAGCGCTCAAGGATGCGCGCCAGTTCAACACGGAAATCGACCCTGAGACCCTGGTGGTGATGTGCCGAAGAAATGCCCGGCTGGTGGAGGTGGTCGGTGCAGGCCAGGGCCGTCACGCCTTGGAACAAGGGTGACCCACGGCCGACAACGATCCACGGTGCTCAGAGCTGGAAATCGTAATGGACGGTCAGTGGCGCGTGGTCGCTGAACTTCTCGCCCTTGTAGACGCTGGTGCTGCGCGCCAGCGCCGCGAGGGCGGGCGTGGCCAGGTGGTAGTCAATGCGCCAGCCCACGTTCTTCGCGTAGGCCTGCCCGCGGTTGCTCCACCAGGTGTAGGCGGTGTCCGTCGCCTCGGGTTCGAGCGCGCGGTACACGTCTATGAGGCCACCTTGCTGCGGGTCCAGCAGCTTGGTCATCCAGGCGCGCTCCTCGGGCAGGAAGCCGCTGTTCTTCAGGTTGCCCTTCCAGTTCTTCAGGTCCATTTCCTTGTGCGCGATGTTGACGTCGCCGCAGAGGATGAACTCACGCTGGCCGCGCAGCGTCTGCAGGTGTGCCCACATTTCGTCGAGGAAGCGGTACTTGGCTTCCTGCCGTTCCTCGCCCGAGGAGCCGCTGGGGAAGTAGCAACTGATCAGTGAAAGCTTGCGCTGCGGCGTGTCGAAGCGCAGTTCCACCCAGCGGCCTTCGGCGTCGAACTCGGGCGAGCCGTAGCCAATCAGCACGTCGCTGGGCGCGTGCTTCGTGTAGACGGCCACGCCCGAGTAGCCTTTTTTCTCGGCGTAGTGAAAGCGGCCTTGCAGGCCAGCGAGTTGCTCGAACTTGCCCGTCACGTCCGGTGCCTGGGCCTTGACTTCCTGCACGCAAATACAATCCGGGCGCGTCTTCTCAAGCCAGGCCTCGAGCCCCTTGCTGGTGGCGGAACGGATGCCGTTGAGGTTGAGACTGACCAGATTGAACAAGGATGATGTAGCCATGGCGGGTGAAGAACAGAAAGAGGCGTTGGCCCAGGAATTCGTGGCCTTCGCGGTCGAATGCGGTGTGCTGCGCTTTGGCGAATTCAAGACCAAGGCGGGGCGGCTGTCGCCCTACTTCTTCAACGCGGGCCTGTTCGACGACGGGGCCAAACTGGGCCGGCTGGCGGAATTCTATGCGGGGGCGCTGCTGGACGCGATGCGTGATGGTGGCCTGGAATTCGACATGATCTTTGGCCCTGCGTACAAGGGCATCCCGTTGGGCGCGGCGGTGGCGGTGGAGCTGGCGCGGCGCGGCCACAACAAGCCTTTCGCCTACAACCGCAAGGAAGCCAAGGACCATGGCGAGGGTGGCTCCCTGGTCGGCGCGCCGCTCAAGGGCCGCGTGCTGATCGTGGACGACGTGATGTCGGCCGGCACGGCCGTGCGCGAATCGATCGCGCTCATTGAAGCCGCCGGCGCCCGGCCGCACGCCGTGGTAATCGCGCTGGACCGCCAGGAGATGGCGACCGAGAACGGCGCGGACGTGCCCTACAGCGCCGTGCAGTACGTGCGCGATCGCCTGGGCATGCAGGTGGCGACCATCGCCCGGCTGGAAGACCTGCTGCGCTACTTGGAGCGCCAGGGCAGTGGCGCCTCGGGCGCGGACCATGCGCGCGTGCTGGCCTACCGCCAGCGTTACGGCGTGGCCCACTAGCGTTTGAGGGCGGTCAAGCGCAGGGGCAAAAGTAGGGACAAGAGCAGGCGAGCGGCATGGCGCTTGCTTCCTTGCTGCAAGACCCTGCCCAGATCGCCATGTCCTCCTCGCTTGAAATCCCTGCGCTGCACGAAGGCCAGTCCCTGGCCCATCCGCTGTGGCGTGATCGACTGGCCTTGCTGCTGGAGTCGACGGGTGAGGGCATGTTCGGCGTGAACCTCGCAGGACGCTGCATCTTCATCAACGCGGCGGGCGCGCGCATGCTGGGATATGAGCCGGTCGAGGTGATCGGCCGCAACATGCACGAGCTGATCCACCACACGCGCCAGGATGGCCAGCCCTATCTGGAAAGCGATTGCCCTATCTTCAACGCCTTCCGCCGTGGCCAGTCCTGCCGCATCGACAACGAAGTGCTCTGGCGGCGCGATGGCACGAGCTTCCCGGCCGAATACACCTCGCACCCCGTGGTCGACAACGGCATGGTGCTGGGTGCAATGGCGACCATCGTGGACATCACGCCGCGCAAGCAGGCCGCCGACGCCTTGCGCCGCGCCAAGGAGGAACTGGAAGTTCGCGTCGAGGAGCGCACACGCGAACTCTCGGACGCGCTGGCGCAGATGCGCAAGCTCTCGGCTTGGCTCGATTCGGCGCGCGAGGACGAACGCACCCGCATCGCACGCGAGGTCCATGACGAGTTGGGCAGCCTGCTGGTCGCGCTGAAGATGGATGTGAATTGGGTGGCCAAGCGCCTCGGCGAAGCGCCCGTGCCCGAGGAAGCGGACGCTCTGCGCGAGCGCCTGCGTTGCAAGTGCCACAACATGGGTCGCCTGATCGAGAATGCCGTGGAGAACGTGGGACGCATCATCACCGACCTGCGCCCCAGCATCCTTGACCACCAAGGCCTGTGGGCCGCGCTGGAATGGCAAGCGCAGGAGTTCGTGCAGTCGGCCGAGCTTGCGCTGACCTGGCACATGGAGGTGCAGGCCGGCGTGGAGCTGCCCGAGCCGGCAGCCATGGCGGTGTTCCGCATCTTCCAGGAGATGCTGAGCAATGTGGGCCGGCATGCGCAGGCCAGTGCGGTCTCCATCCGCATCGAAGCCGACGCGCGCCAGCTGCGCCTGAGCGTGCGCGACAACGGACGCGGGGCCACGCCCGAGGCCTTCGAGGCCGCCACGGCCTATGGCGTGATGGGCATGCGCGAGCGTGCGCGGCATTTCGGCGGGCAGGTGGCCATCGAGAGCCAGCCCGGCCGGGGCGCGATCTTTGTCCTGCTGATGCCGGTGACGCCATGAGCGAGATCCTGCGCATCCTGATCGGCGATGACCATCGCATCGTGCGCGAGGGCATCAAGCAGATCCTGTCCGATGATCCGGGCCTGCAGGTGGTGGCCGAAGCCGCCACCGGCCCTGACGTGCTGGTGCAGGTGCGGGCTCTGCACGAGCGCCTGGACCTGGTGCTGCTGGACATCGCCCTGCCGGAGCGCGATGGGCTGGATGTGTTGCAGCAGTTGCGCTCGGCCCATCCGCGCCTGCCCGTGCTCATGCTCAGCACCTACCCGGAGCGGCAGTACGCGGCGCGCTGCATCAAGCTGGGCGCGGCGGGGTACCTGAATAAAAGCGCGGACCCGGATGTGATGCTGGCCGCCGTGCGCAAGGCCGCGGCCGGGGGTGTGTTCGTCACGCCCGCGACGGCCGAGGCCCTGGCGGGCGCGGTGGCCGGACGCGGCGGTGCCGAAACCCTGTCCCACCGCGAGCACCAGGTCTTTCGTCTGCTCATCCAGGGGCGCAGCGTGAGCGAGATTGGTGCGCAGTTGGGCCTCGCCCCCAACACCGTCAGCACCTACCGGGCGCGCATCCTGGAAAAGACCGGGACCAAGAACGATGTGGAACTGGCGCTTTACGCCGAGCGAGACACCACCTCGCGAAATTTGTAGGGCCAGACCTACAAGGCCGCGATGAATCATCGGCGACTTTGTGATTCAGCGTCGCAAATCGCCAGCAGGCCAGCGCGACTGGCGCACGATTTGCGTAAGGACTGCATCTTTTCTTGAAAGAGGTGCGCCATGTCCCGACTGCCTGCCACGTCCGTCCCGTCGATCTCGTCCGACACAGGTTCCCAGACCTATGCACCGTATGACGCCGACCGTCCGCTGATGCTGCGCTGTTCCTGCGGCCAGGATCACGCGCCCGCCGACCACGGAAAAGCCGTCGCGCAGAGTGCGTCGCTCGCGACCGAGGCCGAAGCCCTGTCGCGGGAGTTTGTCGAGGCCAGCCTGATCAAGGCGATCTTTCCCGTTGACAGCGTGCGCCGTCGTTTCCTGAAAGCCGTGGGTGCGAACACGGCGCGCGCGGCCATCGCCTCGGTGCTGCCGGTGACGGCCCTGCAGGCCATGGCGCAGGACAAGGGCGCGCTGGAGAAGAAGGACCTGAAGATCGGTTTCATCCCGATCACCTGCGCCACGCCGCTCATCATGGCCCACCCCATGGGCTTCTACAGCCAGCAGGGGCTGAATGTGGAAGTGGTCAAGACGGCGGGCTGGGCGCTGATCCGCGACAAGATGCTCAACAAGGAGTACGACGCGACCCACTTCCTGAGCCCCATGCCGCTGGCCATGAGCCTGGGCCTGGGCTCGAACGCCGCGCCCATGCATGTGGCGACCATCCAGAATACCAACGGTCAGGCCATCACGCTGGCGAACAAGCACAAGGACAAGCGCGATCCCAAGGACTGGAAGGGCTTCAAGTTCGCCGTGCCCTTCGACTATTCCATGCACAACTTCCTGCTGCGTTATTACGTGGCGGAGCATGGCCTGAACCCCGACACCGACATCCAGATCCGCGTCGTGCCGCCGCCTGAGATGGTGGCCAATCTGCGCGCGGGCAACATCGACGGTTACCTCGGTCCCGACCCCTTCAACCAGCGCGCGGTGTACGAGGAAATCGGCTTCATCCACCTGCTGACCAAGGACCTGTGGGACGGCCATCCCTGCTGTGCCTTCGGCACCAGCGCCGAATTCATCCAGCAGAACCCCAACACCTTCGCGGCCCTGTACCGCGCGGTGCTGAACTCCGCAGCCATGGCGCGCAAGGCCGAGAACCGCGACATGATCGCCAAGGCCATCGCGCCCGCGCAGTACCTGAACCAGCCCGAAATCGTGATCCAGCAGGTGCTGACCGGCCGGTTCGCCGACGGCCTGGGCAAGGTGCAGAACGTGCCCAACCGCGCCGACTTCGATCCCATGCCCTGGCAGAGCATGGCGGTGTGGATGATGACCCAGATGCAGCGCTGGGGGTATCTGCAGGGTGACGTGAACTACAAACAGATCGCCGAGAAGGTCTTCCTGCTCACCGACGCCAAGAAGCAGATGGCGGCCCTGGGCCAGTCGGTGCCCGAGGGCAGCTACCCCAAGTTCAAGATCATGGGGCGCGAGTTCGACCCGGCCAAGGCGGCCGACTACGCCAAGAGCTTCAAGATTCGCAAGGCGGCCTGAGTACGCATGAGCACCATCTGGCGCAACTACAAAGGACGTTCGTTGGGACTGCGTGCCGCCCTGGTGTCCTTGCTTCTGTTCCTGCTGCTGCTCGCGGTCTGGCATCTGGCCACGCTGCCGGCCGCCAGCGGTGCGGGGGCGGCGATCACTTTGACCGCCGAGGAGATCGAGTACCTCAAGATGATGGGCAAGGACCCCAGCGCCGCGGCGGGTGGTGGTGGCGTCAAGCAGGGCGGCTTTCCGCCACCGGCCGAATTCGGGCGCACGGTGTGGAAGCACCTGAGCAACCCGTTCTACGACAACGGCCCGAATGACAAGGGCATCGCGATCCAGCTCGGGCATTCGCTGGCGCGCGTGGGGCTGGGTTTTCTGCTGGCCTGCCTGGTGGCGGTGCCGGCGGGCTTCGCAATCGGCATGTCGCCTCTGCTGAGCCGTGCGCTCGATCCGTACATCCAGGTACTCAAGCCCATCAGCCCCTTGGCCTGGATGCCCTTGGCGCTCTACACCATCAAGGATTCCTCGGCCAGCGGCATCTTTGTGATCTTCATTTGTTCGATCTGGCCCATGCTGATCAACACGGCCTTCGGCGTGGCCGCGGTCCGGCGCGACTGGCTCAACGTGGCAGCCACGCTGGAGGTGCGACCCCTGCGCAAGGCTTTTCTCGTGATCTTGCCGGCCGCCGCGCCCACCATCGTCACGGGCATGCGCATCAGCATGGGCATCGCCTGGCTGGTCATCGTCGCCGCCGAGATGCTGGTGGGTGGCACGGGCATCGGTTATTTCGTCTGGAACGAGTGGAACAACCTGTCGCTGTCCAACGTGATCTTCGCGATCGCCATGATCGGCGTGGTGGGCATGCTGCTCGACCTGCTGTTCGGTCGTCTGCAGAAAGCCGTGACCTATGTGGAGTGAGGCTCGCAATGCAGTTCGCCCTGAAACGCGGAACAACGGTACGGAGCCAGCAGGCGTGAAGACTTTCCTCAAGATCGAAGGGCTGGCCAAGGCCTACCTGCCCGAGCGGCCGGTCTTCGCCGACGTGTCTTTCACCTTGGACAAGGGCGAGTTCGTCTGCATCATCGGCCATTCTGGTTGCGGCAAGACCACCATCCTCAATGTACTGGCGGGGCTGGACCAGGCCAGTGCCGGCCATGTGTTCATGGACGGACGCGAGGTCGCCGGGCCCAGCCTGGAGCGCGGCGTGGTCTTCCAGGGCCATGCCCTGATGCCCTGGCTCAGCGTGCGCCAGAACATCGCCTTCGCCGTGCGCTCGCGCTGGCCGGAGATGAAGGCCGTCGAACTGCGAGCCCATGTGGAACGGTATGTCGCGATGGTCGGTCTGAGTCACGCCATCGACCGCAAGCCCAGTGAGTTGTCGGGCGGCATGAAGCAGCGCGTGGGCATCGCGCGGGCTTTCTCGATCGCGCCCAAGATGTTGTTGCTGGACGAACCCTTTGGCGCGCTGGACGCGCTGACCCGTGGGGCCATCCAGGACGAACTGATGGCCATCGTGCGCCAGACGCGGCAGACCGTGTTCATGATCACGCACGACGTGGACGAAGCCATTCTGCTGGCCGACCGCATCTTGCTCATGCGCAATGGCGGCGAGCGCGACGGCCGTTACCTGCCCGGCGGTATCGCCGAGGTGGTGGTCAACCCCCTGCCGCGCGAGCGCCAACGCGCTGGCCTGCACCACCTCGACGGTTATTACGCGCTGCGCAATCACATTGTCGATTTTCTCGTCTCGCGTGCGCACGCCCATTGAGGGCGCACAGCACGCATTCCCCCAAACCTAGGAGCATTCCATGAACCGCAACGACGTCACTGAAAAAATCATCACCACCAAGGTGTCCAAGGGCCTCAAATGGGAGGACGTGGCCGCCAAGGTCGGCCTCAGCAAGGAATGGGTCACGGCCGGCTGCCTGGGCCAGATGACCTTCGACGCTGCGCAGGCCAAAACCATCGGCGCCATCTTCGGCCTGAACGAGGAAGAGCAGAAGTGGCTGCAGGTCGTGCCCTACAAGGGCTCGCTCGCGACCGCCGTGCCCACCGACCCGCTGATTTACCGCTGGTACGAGATCGTCAACGTCTACGGCAGCACGATCAAGGAACTGATCCACGAAGAGTTCGGCGACGGCATCATGAGCGCCATCGACTTCAAGATGGACATCACGCGCGAGGCCGATCCCAAGGGCGACCGCGTCAACGTGGTGCTGTCGGGCAAGTTCTTGCCCTACAAGACTTACTGATCCGTACCTTCGTTCGCCGAGGCCGCTTCCATGTCGGTAGCCAGGGCGCGCAGCAGGCGGCTCAGGGAACGCAGGGCGGGCTCGGGTGCCGCGTCAGTCTGCGCGCGCACGATGGCGCCGTCCACGGCCAGGGCGATGGTCAGCGCGTCTTGCTTGCGCCGGCGTGATGGCGGCAGCAGGCTGGCGATCGCCTCGGTCATGTCCTGCTTGTGCCGCTGCGCGATCTCGCGCACCTGCGGTTCCGTGCCGCCCAATTCGCCCACGCTGTTGATGAAGGCGCAGCCTCGGAAGACCGGCTGACGGAACCATTCCCCCAGGACCGTGGGCAGGCCCTGCAGCTTGCCGCCGTGGCGTTGCAGCGCAGCGCGAAACCAGTCCATCCACAGGACGTGCCGGTATTCGAGGAAGGCCAGCACCAAGTCGTTCTTGCTCGGGAAGTGGCGGTAGAAGGTCACCTTGGTCACGCCGGACTCGGCGATCACGCGATCGATGCCCGTGGCCCGGATGCCTTCGCGGTAGAACAGATCATGCGCCGTGCGCAGGATGCGTTCGCGCGCGGGCAGGGAGCTCAGGCCAAGGGCGGGTTCGGTCAGGGCATTCGGCATGGCGGCATTGTAGACAGACCTGTCTACTTTCGATAGACTGGCGACGTAGACAGATCTGTCTACGTTCGTCCTGTCTTGTGTTTCAACCCGCCGCCGAGGAGATGTGATGGACCCGAAACCGCCCCTGCCCCCTTTCACCCCCGAGACCGCAGCGCAGAAAGTGCGTTTGGCCGAAGATGCCTGGAACTCGCGCGACCCCGACCGCGTGGCGCAGGTCTACACCGAGGACACGCGCTGGCGCAACCGCGCCGAGTTTCCGGTGGGGCGCGAGCAGGTGCGCGCCTTCTTGCAGCGCAAGTGGGCGCGTGAGTTGGACTATCGCTTGATCAAGGAGCTCTGGGCGGTCAGCGAGCACCGCATCGCCGTGCGCTTCGCCTACGAATGGCACGACGACTCGGGCCAGTGGTACCGCTCCTACGGCAACGAGAACTGGGAGTTCAACGCGCTGGGCTACATGCAGCGGCGTTTCGCCAGCATCAACGACCTGCCCATCAAGGCAGAGGAACGCAAGTTCCACTGGCCCCTGGGTCGGCGGCCGGATGATCACCCCAGCTTGAGTGACCTGGGCTTGTGAGGCGGTAGGGTTGAGGCCCGTTGCTGCGCGTGATGCGCAGCGGGCCTCAACGGTTCAGACTCCCAGCTTTTGCTTGAGCAGGTCGTTAACCTGCTGCGGATTGGCCTTGCCCTTGCTGGCCTTCATCGCCTGGCCGACCAGGGCGTTGAAGGCCTTGTCCTTGCCGGCCTTGAACTGGGCCACGTTGTCGGGGTTGGCGGCGATCACTTCGTCGATGATCTTTTCCAGCGCACCGGAGTCGTTCATCTGCTTGAGGCCTTTGGCTTCGATGATGTCATCGATGTGCTTAAGCTCTCGGAGTGTGCTCAGGCCAGCATCTACTTCGCCAGGTTGAGACCCAAATACCCACTCGGCCGCTTTTGGAGTCCAAAGGTGGTCGAACACTTGCTTAGCGGCGTTATTTGAAATGGTGCCGTCCTGAATGCGCTGGATCAATGCGGCGAGGCGTGCTGGCTGAACCGGCGCCGTTTCGATGGCGATTTCCTCACTGTTCAGGCGGCGCGACACCTCGCCCATGATCCAGTTGCTCGCCAGCTTGGGCTGCTTGCAAAGCCGGGCTGTTTCCTCGAAGTAGCTGGCCATGGCTTTGCTCTGGGTCAGCGTGGTCGCGTCGTACTCAGGCAGACCGTAGTCAGCCACAAAACGTGCGGCCATGGCGCGCGGCAACTCGGGCATCTGCGCCTTCACGCGTTCGATCCACTCGGGCGCGATCACCAGCGGCGGCAAATCCGGGTCCGGGAAGTAGCGGTAGTCGGCCGCGTCTTCCTTGGTGCGCATGGCGCGGGTCTCGCCGGTGTCGGGGTCGAACAGCACCGTGGCCTGCTGGATGGCGTGGCCGTCCTCGATCTGCTCGATCTGCCAGCGGATCTCGTAGTCGATGGCCTGCTGCATGAATTTGAAGCTGTTCAGGTTCTTGATTTCACGGCGCGTGCCCAGCGGCGCGCCGGGCTTGCGCACCGAGACGTTGGCGTCGCAGCGGAAAGAGCCCTCCTGCATATTGCCGTCGCAGATGCCGATCCAGGTCACGATCTTGTGCAGCTCCTTGGCGTAGGCCACGGCCTCTTCGCTGCTGCGGATGTCGGGCTCGGTCACGATCTCCAGCAGCGGTGTGCCCGCGCGGTTGAGGTCGATGCCGGATTGGCCGATGAAGTCCTCGTGCAGCGACTTGCCCGCGTCTTCTTCCAGGTGGGCACGAACCAGGCGCACCGTCTTCTTTTCGTCGCCCAGGTAGAACGACACCTCGCCGCCTTGCACGACCGGGATTTCGAACTGGCTGATCTGGTAGCCCTTGGGCAGGTCGGGATAGAAGTAGTTTTTGCGCGCGAAGATGCTGCGCGGCGCGACCTGCGAGCCCAGGGCCAGGCCAAGCTGGATGGCGCGTTCGACCGCGCCCTTGTTCATCACCGGCAAGGTGCCGGGCAGGGCCAGGTCCACCGCGCTGGCCTGGGTGTTGGGCTCGGCGCCGAAGGCCGTGGGCGAGCGGCTGAAAATCTTGCTCTCGGTCGAAAGCTGGGCGTGTGTCTCGAAGCCGATGACGACTTCGTAGCCTTGGATCAACTTGCTGCTCATGGTCAGAAACCTGCGGGTGTGCGGAGGTGGAAATCGGTGGCCTGCTGGTAGCGGTGCGCGGCGTTGAGCAGCCGCGCTTCCTGCAGGTAGTTGCCGATCAGCTGCATGCCCACGGGCAGGCCACCTTCGCCAAAGCCCACCGGCAGGCTCATGCCCGGCAGGCCCGCGAGTGAACCGGGCAGGGTGTAGATGTCGGCCAGGTAGTCGGCCACGGGGTCATCACCATGGCCGCCGATCTTCCAGGCCACGGTGGGGGCCACGGGGCCCGCGATCACGTCGCATTGCTGGAAGGCGTTCTGGAAGTCGTCGGCGATCATGCGGCGGATCTTCTGCGCCTGCAGGTAATAGGCGTCGTAGTAGCCATGGCTCAGCACATAAGTGCCGATCATGATGCGGCGCTGCACTTCGTCGCCGAAGCCCTCGCTGCGGCTCTTCTTGTACATGTCGAGCAGGTCGGTGTAGTTCGCCGCGCGGTGGCCGAACTTCACGCCGTCGAAGCGCGAGAGGTTGGAGCTGGCCTCGGCCGGGGCGATGATGTAGTACACCGGGATGGCCAGCTCGGTGCGGGGCAGCGAAATTTCGACCAGTTTGGCGCCGAGTTGCTCGTACTGCTTGAGCGCCGTGTCGATGGCGGCGCGCACGTCGGCGGCCAGGCCCGCGCCGAAGAACTCCTTGGGGATGCCAATGCGAAGGTTCTGCAGGCCATCGAGTTTGTCGTTCAGCCCGCGGCTGAAATCCTCGCCTGGAATGTCGAGCGAGGTGGAGTCGCGGTCCAGGTCCGGCCCGCACAGGGCCGAGAGCAGTAGGGCGCAGTCCTCGGCGGAACGTGCCATCGGCCCGGCCTGATCCAGGCTGGAGGCGTAGGCGATCATGCCGTAGCGGCTGGCACGGCCGTAGGTCGGCTTGATGCCGGTGATGCCGCAGAAGCTCGCGGGCTGGCGGATGGAGCCACCCGTGTCCGTGCCGGTGGCCGCAGGGGCCAGGCGCGCCGCGATGGCTGCGGCGCTGCCGCCCGAGGAGCCGCCGGGCACGCGGGTCGAGTCCCAGGGGTTCTTGACCTGGGTGGGCATGGACAAGCCGACGGCCGGCACGGCCACGGCCTCGTTGGACGAACCCATCGCGAACTCGTCACAGCTCAGCTTGCCCAGGGTGACGGCACCCGCGCCGGGACCCTGGTCCGGCGCGCCCTGGCCCAGTCGGGCGACCACGGTCGCGTCGAAGGGCGAGCGGTAACCCGTCAGCATCTTGCTGCCCGCAGTGCTCGGGAAGTCTCGCGTCACGAAGATGTCCTTGTGCGCGATCGGCACGCCCAGCAGGGGAGCTGTGTCACCGGCCGCCAGGCGCGCGTCGGCGGCACGTGCCTGGGCCAGTGTCGCTTCTTCGTCCAGGGCCAGGAAGGCGGCCAGGCCCTGGTGGGTGTGGATGCGCTTGAGGAAATGCTGCGCCGCCTCGACGGCCGAGACCTTTTTCTGGCGCAGTTGCGCGGCCAGCTCGGCCACGCTGAGTTGATGGAGATCGGTGCCGGTCATGACTTATCGAAAGCAAATAGGGGGTGAAGACGGATGCGGGGAACGCCATGGAGCCGGCTTTGCCGGCCCACGGGTGTTGCCCCATGCAAGGAGGAGGGCGTAGCGCCCAAGGAGGCGCGGAGCCTGGGGTTGCGCAACACCATCACTCGATGACCTTGGGAACCAGGAACAGCCCCCGCTCCACCGCCGGGGCGCTGCGCTGGTTGGCCTCGCGCTGATTGGTCTCGCTGGCGCGGTCTTCGCGCAAGCGCAGGGCCGCTTGCGCGGCCTCGGCCTGGCGGCCAGCGGCCTGGTAGGCGGCGGCCATGGTCGGGTGCGACAGGGGCTCGATGCCGGTGGTGTCCACCGCGCGCATCTGCTCGACGATGGCGAAGAACCCGTTGATGCGTTCGCGCATGCGTTCGCCCTCGGCGGGGCTCAGTTCCAGCCGGGCCAGGCTGGCGATGCGCGTGATGTCGGCGGAGGTCAGTGACATGGCGAAAACCGTGTTGAGGCAGAAGGATGGCGGGGCGGTTGCCGGAGCGCCTGGACGCACAGGCGGCTTGCTTGCGCGTCCAAGGGGTGGATGGCGGGCTTGAAACCGCGTGTAAGCGGTGTAATTCCTGGGCTCATCCGCGTTCCGGCGGGCCTGGCGCAGCCTGGGCGCGCACAGGGGATGGGGTATTATCCCGCCTTCAAGGACACCCGCGGCACCCAAAGGATAGAGCAATGTTTGAAGCGTTTCGCCAGTATTTCTCGACCGACCTGGCGATTGATCTGGGCACGGCCAACACGCTGATTTACGCCCGCGACAAGGGGCTGGTGCTCAACGAACCCTCGGTGGTGGCGATCCGCCACGAAGGCGGCCCCCAAGGCAAGAAGGCCATCCAGGCCGTGGGCCATGAAGCCAAGTCCATGCTGGGCAAGGTGCCGGGCAACATCGAGGCCATCCGCCCGATGAAGGACGGTGTGATCGCCGACTTCACCGTCACCGAGCAGATGCTCAAGCAGTTCATCCGCATGGTGCACCCGCGCAGCATGTTCAAGCCCAGCCCGCGCATCATCATCTGCGTGCCCTGCGGCTCGACCCAGGTGGAACGCCGGGCCATCCGCGAATCGGCCCTGGGCGCGGGCGCGTCCGAGGTCTACCTGATCGAGGAACCCATGGCCGCCGCCATCGGCGCCGGCCTGCCGGTCTCCGAGGCCTCCGGCTCCATGGTTGTGGACATCGGCGGCGGAACGACCGAAGTGGGTGTCATCTCCCTGGGCGGCATGGTCTACAAGGGCTCGGTCCGCGTGGGCGGCGACAAGTTCGACGAAGCCATCATCAACTACATCCGCCGCAACTACGGCATGCTGATCGGCGAGCCCACGGCCGAAGCCATCAAGAAGGACATCGGCTCGGCCTTCCCGGGCAGCGAGGTGCGCGAGATGGAAGTGCGCGGTCGCAACCTGTCCGAGGGCGTGCCGCGCGCATTCACGATCTCCAGCAATGAAATCCTGGAAGCGCTGACCGATCCGCTGAACAATGTCGTGTCCGCCGTCAAGAACGCGCTGGAACAGACGCCGCCCGAACTGGGCGCCGACATCGCCGACCGCGGCATGATGCTGACCGGCGGCGGCGCCCTGCTGCGCGACCTGGACCGCCTGCTGTCCGAGGAAACCGGCCTGCCCGTGCTGGTGGCCGAAGACCCGCTGACCTGCGTGGTGCGCGGTTGCGGCATCGCGCTGGAGCGCATGGACCACCTGGGCGCGATCTTCACCAACGAATAAGCCGGTTTGATCGGACAAGACTGATTCGCGGGAAAGGGGCCGCACACGCATATGGCGCTCGGTACTCTGGACAGATCGCCACCGCCCTTCTTCCGTCAAGGCGCATCCGCCCTGTCGCGGCTCTTGCTGGCCGGTGCGCTGGCGCTGTTGCTGATGGTGGCGGACACCCGCTTCCAGATCACCGGCCCCGTGCGCACGGTGATTTCCGCCGTGGTCTACCCCTTGCAATGGGCCCTGCAGCAGCCAGTGCTGTGGAGCCGCGACCTGTATCAAGCGGTGCAGGATCTGCGGTATGCACGAGACTTGGCCGCGCACAGCCAGGAACTGCTGCGACAGCAGACCCCGCGCGTGCTGCGGTATGAGCAGCTGGCGCTTGAGAACGAGCAGCTGCGCCGCCTGCTGGAGCTGCGCCCGCGCCTGCCCACGCCCGGCCAGGCCGCCCAGGTGCTCTATGACGCCGCCGACCCCTATGTGCACCGCGTGGTCATCGACCGCGGTTTGGTGCACGGCGTGCGCGCTGGCGCGCCGGTGATCGATGATTCGGGTTTGCTGGGTCAGGTGACGCGTGTGCATGCCACGCTCGCCGAAGTCACGCTGGTCATCGACGCCGCGCAGGCCACGCCCATCGTCAACACCCGCACCGGCGTGCGCGCCGTGGTGTTTGGCGAACCCGATTTGCATGGTGGTCAGCTCGAACTGCGTTACATGAGCGTGGACGCCGACGTGCAGCCCGGTGACCTGCTGGTGACCAGCGGTATCGACGGCGTTTATCCCTCGGGCTTGCCGGTGGCGCGTGTCAGCCGGGTTGAACGTCGCCCGGCGGCCGCCTTCGCGCGCATCTTCTGCGAACCGCAGGGGCGGGTGGATGGCGCCAGTCAGGTGCTGGTGCTGGAGCCTCTGGCGCAGCAGGTGCCGCCACGGCCGGCTCCCGAGGCAGGCCCCGCCACGGGCCGCAAGGGAGGTGGATGATGCTGCGTGCGGGTCAACAACTGCTGCTGCCGGCCAAGCCGGTGTTCATCTGGGGCAGCCTGGTCGCCGCCTTGGCCCTGAGCATGCTCGGCAATTTCGTGCTCTGGGGCCGTGCGTCCTGGGCGCCGGATCTGCTGGCCCTGACCCTGGTCTTCTGGGGCGTGCACCAGCCGCGCCGCATCGGCATGACCGGGGCTTTTCTGTTCGGTTTGCTGATGGACGTGCACCAGGGCAGCGTGCTGGGCCAGCACGCGCTGGCCTATTCGGTCTTGAGTTTCTTCGCCATCGCGGTGCACCGGCGCATCCTCTGGTTTCCGGTGTCGGGTCAAACGCTGCAGGTGCTGCCCATCCTGGCGGCCGCGCATGTTGTCACCGTGGCGGTGCGCATGATGCTGGGGGGACAGTTCCCGGGCTGGTCCCTGCTGATGGCTCCCCTGATCGAGGCCCTGCTCTGGCCCGTGGCGACTTTGCTGCTGCTGTTGCCGCAGCGTCGCGCGCCCGATCCGGACGCCAACCGGCCGATCTGAATATGCCTTCATCGTCCGTCGGATTGCCATGGCGCTGACCGAACTGCGCAACGTCGAGGCGGACCTGCACCGCTTCCGCAGCCGCGCCCTGATGTTCGCGGCGGTGATCTCCGTCTGCTTCCTGCTGCTGCTGGTTCGGCTGGTTTACCTGCAGGTGTTCCGCCACGAGGAATTGCAGGCACAGGCCGAGGTGAACCGCACCACCATCGTGCCGCTCACGCCCGCGCGCGGCTTGATCCTGGACCGCAACGGCATCCCGCTGGCGACCAACTACTCGGCCTACACGCTGGAAATCACGCCGTCCCAGGTGGACGATCTGCCCAAGACCCTGGACGAGCTGGCCCAGCTGGTGGAGATCACGCCGCGTGACCGCCAGCGCTTTCGACGCTTGATGCAGGAAAGCCGGGGCGTGGAGTCCTTGCCCATTCGCATCCGCCTGTCCGACGAGGAAGTGGCACGCTTCACCGTGCAGCGTTACCGCTTCAAGGGTGTCGAGCTGCGCGCGCGCCTGCTGCGCAACTACCCCTGGGGCGAGCTGGGCAGCCACGTCGTGGGCTACATCGGCCGCATCAACCGCAGCGAGAAACGGCGCATCGAGACCTTGCCCGCCGAGGAGCAGGCCAACTATCGCGGCACCGACTACATCGGCAAGCTGGGCGTGGAGCAGAGCTTCGAGAAGCAATTGCATGGGCAGACTGGTTTCGAACGCATCGAAACCTCGGCCGGCGGCGTCATCATGCGCACGCTGGCCACCCAGCCGGACCGGCCCGGTGACAACGTGCTGCTGTCCATTGACATCAAGCTGCAGCATCTGGTCGAGCAGATGTTCGGCGACCGGCGCGGCGCGCTGGTGGCAATGGACCCTAACAACGGTGAAATCCTGGCCTTTGTTTCCAAGCCCACCTTCGACCCCAACATCTTCGTCGAAGGCGTGGACCAGGAAGCCTGGCAGGAGCTGAACGAGTCCATCGAGAAACCCCTGCTCAACCGCGCCTTGCGCGGCATCTACCCGCCGGGTTCCACCTACAAGCCCTTCATGGCGCTGGCGGCCCTGGAGCTGGGCAAGCGCGAACCGGGCACGACCATCGTGGACACCGGCTCCTGGACCCTCGCAGGCCACACCTACCGCAGCCACGGTGACTTCGGTCTGGGCGTGGTCGACCTGCACCGCAGCATCGTCAAGTCCAGCAATGTCTATTACTACGCCTTGGCCAACGACCTGGGCGTGGAAGCCATCCATGACTTCATGAAACCCTTGGGTTTTGGCCAGATCACGGGCATCGATATCCAAGGCGAGGTGCGGGGCGTGTTGCCCAACCAGGACTGGAAGCGGCGCGCCTTCAAGCAACCCAACCAGCAGCGTTGGTTCGCGGGCGAGACGATTTCCCTGGGCATCGGCCAGGGCTACAACACCTTCACCATGCTGCAGTTGGCCACAGCCACCGCCGCGCTGGCCAACAACGGCTTGCGCCAGCGCCCGCACCTGGTCATCGGCACGCAGGACCCGCAGACTCTGCGCATGCGAGAGACGGCCAAGACGCCACCGCAGAGCCTGGGCTACAACCCGCAAAACCTCGAGGCGGTCCGGCGCGCCCTGGTCGGCGTGACGCAGGAAGGCACCTCTGCGCGCTCCTTCGCTGGTGCCAAGTACCTCAGCGCGGGCAAGACGGGCACGGCCCAGGCCGTGACCATCAGCCAGAAGGACAAATACGACGCGCGCAAGCTGGAAGAGCACCAGCGCGATCACGCGCTCTACATGGCCTTCGCGCCCGCTGACGAACCGCGCATCGCGTTGGCGCTGGTGGTCGAGAACGCCGGCTGGGGCGCCGAGCAGGCCGCACCCATCGCTCGACGCGTGTTCGACTATTGGCTGCTGGGCCAGTACCCGAGCGTGGAAGACCTGTACGCCGTGCGCGAGGGCCTGACGGCCTATCCGATCGGCCGGCCACGCCTCGCGGCCGAGGTGGCCTGGCCGCCGCGCAGCGTGGACGAGGAAGTCAAGGCCATGGGCGGCCTCAAGCGGGCCTGGTTCCAGCGACCCGCCACGGCCGCGCCCGCGCCGAACGAGCGGCGTGAATCGGTACTCACCGAGACCAGTCCGGGGCAGGCTGCACAACCAGTGCAGACCCCCTTGCCGGAACCCGCGCCGGCGCCCGCCGTACCGGTGCCGGAAGTGCTGGTGGACACCCCCGGGGTGCGATAAGCCTGCTGGCGGCCTAGCGCCTCAAGGCCAGAAGGCGTCTCGCCCGGTCTTGAGGATCAGCGCCAGCACGACCACGATGAACACACCACGCACGAAACCCGCGCCGTGCTTGAGCGCCAGCCGCGTTCCCAGCAGGCTGCCCGCCACGTTGGCCAGGGCCAGTATCAGCGCGACATGCCACCAGACATGGCCCTGCAGGCCAAACAGCACGATGGCCGCCACATTGCTGCAGACATTGAGCAGCTTGGCGTGAGCCGAGGCGTGCAGGAAGTCGTAACCCAGCAGTCGCACCATCAGGAAGATGAAAAAGCTGCCCGTGCCGGGTCCGAACAGGCCATCGTAGAAGCCGATCAGCAGACCGATGGTGCCGGCCACCAGCGCCTCGGCGCGGCCGGCGTAGCGCGGTGCGTGCGCCCGGCCCAGGTCCTTGCGGGCCAGGGTGTAGAGCAGCACGGCGAGCAGAACCAGGGGCAGCAGCTTGCGCAGGAAGCCCGTGGAAATCAGCGTGACCAGCCAGGCGCCGATGAAGGAGCCGATCAGCGTCAACGCCATGGCCGGCAGCAGGGCCGGCCAGCGCAGTTCCACGCGCCGCGCGTACTGCGCGGCGGAAAAGGCGGTGCCCCAGACCGAAGCCGATTTGTTGGTGCCCAGCAAGGTGGCGGCGCTGGCGCCCGGGTAGGTCGCGAACAGGGCCGGCACCAGAATCAGGCCACCGCCGCCGACGATGGCGTCCACGAAGCCAGCCAGCAGCGAGGCCAGCGAGACAAACAGCAATTCCATGGGGATAGAGGTCAGAAGTGTCGCCCATGCGGCGCTGGGCCGGTGGGCTGAACGGAGCGGTCAGGGTGAAGTCGAGGAGGGCGAGGCAAGGCTCGCAACGATAGCCCATAAAAAAAGCACCGGGCTTGCGCGCGGTGCTTCAGCAGAGCCATCTGCTATGGATGGTAGCTTTATTTTGTTTTTCTGTATAACAAGCCAGTGTCGTCCTCGGTTCCTCGCGCCTGCGGCAGCTCTCCTGCCGCACCTTGAGTGACGTGACTGTAGGCCTGGGCACCATTTGAGGGCATCGGGATTTTCCCGTGCGCGCGTTTGCCCTAGGCTGGGGACTGGCGCAATAGCGCGGCCAGGCGTTCCGCGATCATCAGCGTGGGTGCGTTGGTGTTGCCGCTGGTGATGGTGGGCATGACGCCTGCGTCCGCGATGCGCAGGCCTGAGACGCCGCGCACGCGCAGTTCCGCGTCCACCACGGCCAGCGGGTCCGCGTTCGATCCCTCCACGCGCCCCATTTTGGTCGTGCCCACGGGATGGAAGATGGTGGTGGCGATGTCGCCCGCGAGGCGCGCCAGGTCCTCATCGCTTTGCGCCGCGCCGCCTGGCAGCAGGCCTGGTTTCCATTCCTCGGGCCGGTAGGGCGCCAGCGCGGGCTGGGCCACGATGCGCCGCGTGACCCGCAGGGATTCGGCGGCGACCTGCCGGTCTTCGGGCGTGGACAGGTAGTTGGGGGCGATGGCCGGGGCGTCCTCGAAGCGCGAGCTGCGGATGCGCACCGTGCCCCGGCTGGTCGGTTGCAGATTGCAGACACTGGCCGTGAAGGCGTTGAAGCCGTGCAGGGGTTCGCCGAAGGCGTCCAGTGACAGCGGCTGTACGTGGTATTCGAGGTTGGGGCGATCCAGGCCGGGGCGGCTGCGGGTGAAGGCGCCGAGTTGGCTGGGGGCCATACTCATCGGCCCGCTGCGGCGCAAGGCGTATTCCAGGCCGATCTTGAACTTGCCCCAGGCGCTGTCGGCCAGGGTGTTGAGCGTGAGGCCGCGCCGGTCCTTCGCGCCGCGCACCTTGTAGACCGCGCGGATTTGCAGGTGGTCCTGCAAGTTGGCACCCACGCCTGGGATGTCTCGCAACACGGGCACGCCGTGCTCTTGCAGCAGTGCGGCGGGGCCCAGGCCCGAGAGCTGCAGGATCTGCGGCGTGCCGATGCTGCCGGCGCAAAGAATCACTTCACCCCCGCCACCTTGCGGCAGGCGCGCGGTCACCTGTTCGTGCCCGGTCCAGACTTGCGCGCCCACGCAGCGCGGCCGGCCGTCGGCGCCCTCCTCGAACAGCAGACGAGAGACCTGGGCTGCAGTCCAGAGCTCGAAGTTCGGGCGTGCGTAGCAGGTTGGGCGCAGAAAGGCCTTGGCCGTGTTCCAGCGCAGGCCGTGCTTCTGATTGACTTCGAAGTAGCCCACGCCTTCGTTGTCGCCCCGGTTGAAGTCCTCGGTGGCCGGAATGCCGGCTTGCTGAGCCGCCCGTGCGAAGGCGTCCAGTACCTCCCAGCGCAGGCGCTGCCGGTCCACGCGCCATTCACCGCCGGTGCCGTGGAAGGCTGCAAAGGCCGGGTCCGGCGCCCGCGCCGCGTCCTTCGCGCTCTTGCCCACTGGGTCGCCCCGGTAGTGGTCTTCATGCCGCTTGAAGAAAGGCAGCACTTGGTCCCAGCCCCAGCGCATGTCGCCCGTCAGTTGCGCCCATTGGTCGTAATCCTGCGCCTGGCCACGCATGTAGATCATGCCGTTGATGCTGGAGCTGCCGCCCAGCACCTTGCCGCGCGGGTAGCGCAGCGCACGGCCGTTGAGCCCGGCATCCGGCTCGGTCTGGTAGAGCCAATCGGTGCGCGGGTTGCCAATGCAATGCAGGTAACCAACGGGGATGTGGATCCAGTGGTAGTCGTCCTTGCGGCCGGCCTCGATCAGGAGGATGCGTTTGGATTTGTCGGCGCTCAGGCGGTTGGCGAGCAGGCTGCCCGCCGTGCCCGCGCCGATGATGATGGTGTCGAACGTTGTCTCGCTCATGGCTCGTCGTTGTGGTGGTCGGGCAGTCTAACCGGGGGACGCCATGGCAGTGCCGCTGCCGTGTGCGGTCGATCCGCGCCACCTGGGCGGAGTAACCCAAAGGCGGCGCGCTGCGCCGCGGAAGACTCACTTCGACGTCGGCATCACGAACTCGGCGCCCTTGCCTATGCTCTCCGGCCAGCGTTGCATCACGCTCTTTTGCTTGGTGTAGAAGCGCACGCCTTCCTCGCCGTAGGCGTGCATGTCGCCAAACAGGCTCTTCTTCCAGCCGCCAAAACCGTGCCAGGCCATGGGCACCGGAATCGGCACATTGATGCCGACCATGCCCACCTGGATGCGGCGCGCGAACTCGCGGGCGGCGTTGCCGTCGCGCGTGTAGCAGGAGACGCCATTGCCGAACTCGTGGTCGTTGACAAGTTGCACGGCACTGGCGAAGTCGGGCACGCGCACGCAGGAGAGCACGGGGCCGAAGATTTCTTCCTTGTAGATCTTCATCTCAGGCTTGACGTGGTCGAACAGCGTGCCGCCCAGCCAGAAGCCTTGCTCGCAGCCCGCGCCGGCCTTCGCGCCGGGGAAGCCGCGCCCATCCACCAGCAGCTTGGCGCCTTCCTTCGCACCGTGTTCGATGTAGCCCGTGATGCGTTGCCGCGCGGCCTCGGTGACGATGGGCCCCATCTCGGCGGCGAGGTTCATGCCGTCCAGCACCTTGAGCGCCTTCGTGCGCTCGATCAGCTTGGGCATGATCTGGTCGCCCACCTCACCCACCAGCACGGCGACCGAAATCGCCATGCAGCGTTCGCCAGCAGAGCCATAGGCCGCGCCGATCAGGCCGTCGACCGCCTGGTCCAGGTCGGCGTCGGGCATGACGACCATGTGGTTCTTCGCGCCGCCCAGGGCCTGCACGCGCTTGCCGTGGCGCGCGCCGGTTTCGTAGATGCTGTTGGCCACGGGCGTGGAGCCGACGAAGCTCACGGCCTTCACGTCCGGATGGGCCAGCAGCGCATCCACCGCGCCCTTGTCGCCCTGCACCACGTTGAACACGCCGTCGGGCAGGCCGGCCTGCTTCAGCAGCTCGGCCATGCGCAGGCTGGGGCTGGGGTCCAGCGGGCTGGGTTTGAGCACGAAGGTGTTGCCGCAGGCGATGGCGACCGGGAACATCCACATGGGCACCATGACCGGGAAGTTGAAAGGCGTGATGCCCGCCACCACGCCCAGGGGCTGGCGCAGGGTCCAGTTGTCCATGCCGGTGGAGACCTGCTCGGTGTAGTCGCCCTTGAGCAGTTGCGGGATGCCGGTGGCGAACTCCACGATGTCGATGCCGCGCGTCACTTCGCCCTGCGCGTCGGTGTACACCTTGCCGTGCTCGGCGGTGATCAGGCGCGCCAGCTCGTCGCGGTGCTGGTTGAGCAGTTCGAGGAACTTGAAGAGGATGCGCGCGCGGCGCAGCGGCGGGGTGTCGGCCCAGGCCGGGAAGGCGGCTTGAGCGGCCGCGACCGCCGCATCGACTTCCGCGCTGGACGCCAGTGCCACCTGGCCCGTGACCGCGCCAGTGGCCGGGTTGCTCACGTCCTGCTGGCGGCCGGAAGTGCCGGGCCGGATCTGACCTGCGATGTAGTGCCCGATGGGGGCGAGGTTGCGAGCGTTCATGGCGGTCTCCGTGGCGTATCGGTGGGGCGGGTCAGTGGGCGATGGCCCGCAGTCTAGGCCGCGCCCCGGTGCTTGGGAAGACTGGAAAGCTGACCACATTGTTCAATTTCATGAACAATGGCGCCATGAGCAGTGACACTCCCCACTTGGCCTATGCCGATCTGCACCTGCTGACCGTGCTGGCCCAGACCCGCAGCTACACCCAGGCGGCGCGCCGCCTGGGCGTGTCCAAGGCCTCGGCCAGCATGCGCATCGCCGAGTTGGAACGCGCGCTGGGCCTGCCCCTGGTGCGGCGCACCACCCGCGCCGTGGGCCTGACGGCGGCGGGGCAGCAGTTGGTGGACGACATCGGCGCGGCCTTCGCGCGCATCGAACAGGGCGTGGCCAGCGCCAAGGACCTGGCGGGCGCGCCGCGCGGCCTGGTGCGCGTGAGCGCGCCCGTGGCCCTGGGGCGGCAGCACATCGCGCCCACGCTGCCCGCCTTCGGCCGGGCCTGGCCGGAGATCCGCATTGAGCTGGACCTGAGCGACCGTTTCGTCAATCTGGCCCAGGAAGGTTTTGACCTCGCCATCCGCCACGCCCAGGCCGCGCCGGACACGCAAGTGGCCACGGTGCTGTGCGACACGCGTTCGGTGCTGGTGGCCAGCCCCGACTACCTGGCGCGCGCGGGTGAGCCCAAGCATCCCGCCGAGTTGGCGCGGCACCAATGCCTGCTCTATCTGCGCGGCGCGGCGGGGCAGAGCTGGGCTTTCGAGAAAAGCGGGGGCCGGCGACCCCCAAGCACGGAGGGCGAACGCGTGGCCGTCGCCGTGGGCGGGCCGCTCAAGGCCAACAACAGCGAGGTCTTGCGCGAGGCGGCATTGGGCGGACTGGGCATCGCCCTGCTGCCGGACTTCAGCGCGGCTGAAGCCCTGAGCGCAGGCCGCTTGCGGCGCGTGCTGCCCGCGTGGCAACCACGCGATTTTTTCGGCGAACGCATCTATGCCATCCGCCCCTGGTCACCGCAGCCGCCGCGTGCGGTGCAGTGTCTGGTGGATCATCTGAAGCAGACGCTCGGGACGGGGTTTGCGCTGCCTGCCGCTTAGCGTTTGATCGGTCGGTGCCCCGCGGCCTCAGTGCTTCAGATACCCCATCCAAGACCAATACGTCGCCCCCAGCAACAGCACCAATGCATAACCAATCACCGTGAGCACCAGCCCCGTGCGCACGAAGTCCTTCACGCTGAAGGTGTCTGTGCCGTAGGCCACCATGTTCTGCGGTGCGTTGACCGGCAGGATGAAGCCGAAGCTCACCACGAACTGCAGCAGCATGGTCATGCCGATCAGGTTCAGCGATGCTGCATCCGGTCCGCCCGCGATCTGTTGCAGCACGCTGATCATGATGGGGATCATGGCCGAGGCCAGGGCCGTGGCACTGGCGAAGCCAAGATGCACCACGATCAGGAAGAGCGAGAGCAGGGCCAGGATCATGAAGGCCGAGGCACCCGCCAGGCCCAGGTTGGCCACGATGATGTTGGCCAGCCAGGCGGCGGCCTTGGTTTGCAGCAGCGCCGTGCCCAGGCTGATGCCGGTGCCGAAGAGCACGATGGTGCCCCAGGGGATTTTTGATTGCGCCTGTTTCCAGCCCATGACGCCGATGCCCGGCGTGAACATCAGCGCGATGGCCGCGATGGTGGTGCTGGAGGTGTCGAAGGGGTGCAGCACTTTCTCTGTGGCCCACAGGCCCAGCAGGGTCAGCATGATGAAAAGCAAGCGCCATTCGGCGCCCGTCATGGGGCCGAGCGCGCGCAGCGCCTGTCGGATGGTTTCCTTGCCGCCAGCGATTTCCTCGGTCTCGGGCGGCATCATCCGCGTCATCACGAAGTAGAGCGCGATGGACATTCCAATGGACCAGGGCGCGGCGGCGATCAGCCAGTCCAGCCAGGTGATGGTCTGGCCGAAGGCCTTTTCAATGAAACCGATGGCCACCATGTTTTGCGCGGCGGCGGTCTTGACGCCCACGTTCCAGATGGAGGCGGCCTGGGCGGTGGCGATCATCAGCAGCCCTGCGAAGCGTGAGCGCTTGTCCATGCCGAAGGCCAGGATGATGCCCATGACGATGGGCACCAGGCAGGCCACGCGGGCCGTGGTTGAGGGCACGAGGAAGGACAGCACGATGCCGACCAGGATGGCGCCGATCACCACGCGCTTGGTGCGTGCGCCGACCAGGGACAGGATGAAGAGCGCGATGCGCTTGTCCAGGCCGGTGATGGTCATGGCCGCGGAAATGAAGCAGGCCGCGGCGACCAGCGCCAGTGCCGTGTTGGCGAAGCCACCCAGGGCCAGGGTCAGCGCAGGCCCGGTGCCCAGCAAGGCCTCGGGTTTGGTTGCGTTGGGCGCGAGCCCGAGCAGAAAAGCCATCAGCGCCGTGATGAGCACGGCGCTGATGGCGTAGTCCACGGCTTCCGTGACCCAGAGGATGACGGAGAACAGCAGCAGGCCGAGCATGATCTGGCCCGCCACCGGCAGCCCCTCGGGGCGTGGCAGCAGCAGAACCAGGGCCAGGCCGATCAACGCGGCCAGCAGGCCCGTGAGGTGGACCGGTTCACGGGCCGGTGCGGAACCAGCGGGGGTGCTTGTCGCCATGGCGTCTCCTCCATCGTGGATGTGCAGCCATGCTAGGGCGCGCGCCAAGGCGCGCCTTGATGTGGATCAAGCACCGGTCTTGCCGCGCCCGGCGCCCTGCGCTTTGGGGGGCGGGGCGGTGTTCGTCAGGCCAGGCCGGATTTGTCCAGGCCGTAGGCCTTGTCCTGCGAACCTGGCACGGCCGCGAAGCCGATGGCCAGGCGGTTCCAGCCGTTGATGCCGACGATGGCGAAGCTCAGATCGGCCATCTCCTGCTCGCTGAACTCGGTGCGCGCGGCCTGGTAGTCGGCCTCGCTCACGCCACCGGCGGGCAGGCGCGTGAGCACTTCCGTCCAGGCCAGGGCGGCGCGTTCACGGGCGGAGAACAGGGGCGATTCATGCCAGATGGCCACATGGTGCAGGCGCAGTTCGCGCTCGCCGTGGATGCGCGCTTCCTTGACGTGCATGTCCACGCAGAAGGCGCAGCCGTTGAGCTGCGAGGCGCGCAGGGTCACGAGGTGTTGCAGGCCGGCTTCGAGCGAGCATTTCTTCAGCGCCAGGCTGAAGTCCAGGTACTTCTTGAACAATTCGGGGGACTGCTTGGCGTAGTCGAGGCGTTGGCTCATGGTGAGGGACTCCGTGTTGAGGTGGAAGGAAGTTGATGCATCCACCCCTCAAGACGCGTTGCCTCCCGTTGTTGTGACAGTCCAGGCCTCGGCGATGCGGCGCAGCTTGTCGGGGTTGCGTTGTGTGTGGATGCGCGTGATGCGTGCACCGTCGCTCTCGAAGCCCTGCGCCGATTCGAGCTGCCCGTCGACGAAGCGTAGCAATCCCCATTGGCCATTGAGTCGCACCAGTTCCAAGTGCATCGACAACTGCCCCTTGCCGGCGCGCAGCCAGACGGCCAGGTAGAGCTGGGCGATGCGCGCGGCGCCCCGCAGCACCTTGCCGAAGCTGGGCACCTTGCCGCCGCCGTCGCTGATCAGCTCGGCGTCCTCGGCCAGCAGGGCTTGCAGGGTCGCGAAGTCACCGCGCCGAGCGGCCTCGGCGAAGCCGCTGAGCAGCTTGTAGTGTGTGTCGGGCGAGACGGCCTGGCGCAGGCGGCCTTCCTTCAATTGCGACTTGGCGCGCGAGACGATCTGGCGACAGGCGACCTCGCTCTTGCCCAAAGCGCGCGCCACCTCGGCGTAGTCCGCGTCAAAGACCTCGCGCAGCAGAAAGGCCGCGCGGGCTTCGGGTGCCAGGCGTTCCAGCAGCGCGAGGAAGGCCATGGAAATGTCGTCGGCGCGCTCCAGCACCTGCTCAGGGCTGGCCGGACCGTCTTCGGGGGTGAGCTGGGGTTCCGGCAGCCAGAAGCCGGTGTAGTGCGTGCGTTGCACTTTGGCGGCGCGCAGGCGATCGATGGCCAGGCGCGTGGTCACGGTGACCAGCCAGGCTTCGGCGCTGTCCAGTTCTTCCGGGTCGGCCTCGTGCCAGCGCAGCCAGACGTCCTGCACCAGTTCCTCGGCGTCGGCCACGGTGCCGAGCATGCGGTAGGCGATGGCCTGCAAGCGGGGGCGCAGGTGGTTGAAAAAGCGGGTTTTGTCGTCCATGGGGTCTAGACGTCGAGGGCTCACGATTTGTGACAGCTTTCCAGGCGTGGGTGTTGGGACGAGGCGTTGGGCATGCTGAATCAGGCATGCACCTTGCATGCAAGTAAGCATTTCCTGAATTGTCTTTCTTCAGCCCTCTTTCAACCCATCCCCCAGGAGCTTATTCATGAAACTGGACCGTCGTTCCTTCGTCTCCAAGAGTGTCACCGGCGCCGCCGCCGCGGGCACGCTGGCTTTCCCCATGGTCGCCCAGGCGCAGCAGACCTTCAACTGGAAGATGACCAGCGCCTATGGCAAGGGTTCGCCCTTCTACATGGACGGCCCCGGCAGCGCCACCGATCTGGCCAAGCGCATCCGTGAGATGTCCGGCGGGCGCCTGAACATCCAGGTCTTCGGCGCGGGGGAACTCATCCCCGCCTTCGAGGGGTTTGACGCGGTGCGCGCCGGCACGGTGGAGATGAACCACGCCAACAGTTATTTCTGGACCGGCAAGACCTTCGCGGCCCAGTACTTCACGGCCGTGCCCTTCGGCATGAACTTCCAGGGCATGAACGGTTGGCTCTACGACGGCGGCGGCATCGACCTGTGGAACGAGGTCTACGCACCCTTCGGCATGGTGGCCATGCCCTGCGGCAACACCGGGGTGCAGATGACGGGTTGGTTCAAGAAAGAGATCAACTCGGTCGCCGACTTCAAGGGATTGAAGATGCGCATTCCCGGCCTGGCCGGCAAGGTCTACGCCAACCTGGGCGTGGACGTGAAGGTGCTGCCCGGCGGTGAGATCTTCCCCGCGCTCGAGCGCGGCGTGATCGACGCTGCCGAGTTCGTGGGTCCTTTCCAGGACCGTCGCCTGGGCTTGCAGAAGGCCGCCAAGTACTACTACACCACGGGCTGGCACGAGGCGGCCACCGTGTCCGAGCTGTTGATCAACAAGGCGGCCTGGGACAAACTGCCCAAGGACTTGCAGGCCATCGTGCAGAACGCCTCGGCGGCCTGCAACGTGATCAGCGAGGGCTGGTGCCAGAAGGCGAATGCCGAGGCCATGGACGACCTGATCAAGAACCAGAAGGTCATCGCCAAGCCCCTGCCCGACGCCGTGATCAAGGCCTTGCGCGCCGAGACCGAGAAGGTGCTGGCCGAGGCCGTGGCCAAGGACCCGCTGGTCAAGAAGGTGCACGACTCCTATTTCGCCTTCAAGGCCAAGTACGACCGCTGGGTCGAGGTGAGCGAGGAGCAGTACCACACCAAGGTCCGGGGTTGAGCCGAACTTGCGTGTGACCAAGAGGAAGACTGCGATGAACGCAAACAAGGCCCGCAAGGGCCTGATGGGTCTGGTGGGCACCATCGAGTCCGTGATCGATGGTGTCGGCCGTATTGTGCCCTGGGTGGCGCTGCTCATGATCGGCCTGGTCGCGACCAATGTCGTACTGCGCTACCTGTTCAGCTTCGGCTCGGTCTGGGCGCAGGAGCTGGAGTGGCATCTGTTGGCCGCGCTCATCCTGCTCGGCATGAGCTACGCCCTGCAGCGCGGCGACAACGTGCGGGTTGATCTGTTTTACGCCGGCTATACGCCGCGCCTGAAGTTCGTGGTGGACGTGCTGTCCGTGCTGTTAATGCTGGTGGTGTCCCTGCTCTTCATCAAGCTGTCGCTCAACTATGTGGCGCAGTCCTGGAGCATCAACGAAACTTCGCCCGATCCGGGCGGCATCCCTTGGCGGTGGGCGGTCAAGTCGCTGATTCCCCTGGGGTATGCGCTGGTAGTGCTGCAGTCGGTGGGCGCTCTGCTGCGCCTGTTCCTCGATCGTGGCAAGACGGCACACGAGGCAGCGGACGACCTGGCAAGCGAGACAGGGAAGGGCGGCCATGTTTGAACCGCAGACCTACGCCATCTTCATGCTGGTCGGCTTCTTCGCCCTGCTGATGATCGGCGTGCCGGTGGCCACGACCCTGGCCGTGACAGGTTTCGTCTTTGGCTACCTGGGTTTTGGCGACGGCCTGTTCGCCCTGCTGCCCGCGCGTTTCTACGGCGTGGTGGCGGGTTACCAATGGATGTCGATTCCCTTGTTCGTCTTCATGGGCGTGATGCTGGAGAAGTCGCGCCTGGCCGACGACCTGCTCGATGTGATGGGCCACATCGCCGGCGGTGTGCGCGGCGGCATGGGCGTGGGCATCATCCTGTTCGGCGTGCTGATGGGCGCGACCACGGGCATCGTGGGCGCCACCGTCATCACGCTGGGCCTGCTCACCCTGCCCACGTTGATCAAGCGCGGTTACGACAAGAGCATTGCCGCGGGTGCGATCTGCGCTTCCGGCACGCTGGGGCAGATCATCCCGCCCAGCCTGATCCTGATCCTGCTGTCGGACATCATGCAGCTCTCGGTCGGCACCCTGTTCGCGGCGGCCGTGGGGCCGGGCATGCTGCTGGCGGCGGTCTACATCATCTACCTGCTGGTGCGGGGCTGGATGAACCCGGCGTTGATGCCGCCCATTCCCCAGGACGAGCGCGACGCCGTCTCGCGGGGCGAGCTGTGGAAACGCTTCTGGAAGGTCGTGGTGCCGCCCATCCTGCTGGTGGTGGCGGTGCTGGGTTCCATCGTGGGTGGCATCGCCGCGCCGACGGAAGCGGCGTCCATGGGGGCAGTGGGCGCGATGCTGATCGCGGCCGGAGCCCGACGTCTGACGCTGAAGATGCTCAAGGACGTGGCCTTGGAGACCAGCAAGATCACGGCCATGATGATGCTGATCCTCATGATGGCCCAGGTCTTCGCCCTGGCGTTCCGCGGCCTGCACGGCGAGGACCTGATCTCCGACATGTTCGAGCTGCTGCCCGGCGGCGTGAACAGCGACATCTGGTTCATGATGGCACTGATCTTCGTGCTGGGCTTCTTCATCGAATGGATCGAGATCAGCTACATCGCGGTGCCGCTGTTCATGCCGGTGCTGCTGTCCCAAGGGGTCGACCCGGTCTGGCTGGCCATGCTGATCACGGTCAACCTGCAGTCGTCCTTCCTGACACCGCCTTTTGGCTGGGCTTTGTTCTACCTCAAGGGCGTGGCGCCGCCCGAGGTGACCATCAAGGACATCTACAAGGGCGTGGTGCCCTTCATCGTGATGCAGGCGATCACGCTCGCCATGGTGTTCTTCTACCCGCAGATCGCGCTCTGGTTGCCCAAGGTGATAGGCTGGTGACGCGGGCCCGGTGCTGCGCTGGCTGTGCTCAGGAGCGGCCAGCCAGCGCCGGGAACAGTTGCACCAGGCCGTCGGACATGATCTCCACGGCGATGGCCGCGAGCACCAGGCCCATGAGACGGGTCATCACATTGATGCCGGTCTTGCCCAGCCAGCCCGCGATGCGTTCGGCCAGGGTGAAGCACAGCACCACGACCAGGGCCACGATGGCGCCATAGGCGATCAGCGCGCCGGTCTGCAACACGCCGTGCGCTTTGTCGGCGTAAATCACCACGGTGGACATGGTGGCCGGGCCGGTCAGCAGCGGAATGGTCAGGGGCACCACGGCGATGCTGGCGCGCGCGGCCGAGTCCTGGATCTCGGCGGCGGTGGAGCGGGCCTCGGCCGGCTGGGCGTTCAGCATCGACAACGCCGAGGTCAGCAGCAGCATGCCACCACCGACCTGGAAGCTGGCCAGCGAAATGCCGAAGAAGGCCAGCAGGTGCAGGCCCAGCAGGGCGCTGACCGCGATGACGATGAATACGGTGCGGGCCGCAATCATGATGGTGCGACGGCGCTGCGCAAGCGAATAACCCTCGGTGTAGTGAATGAAGAAGGGCAGCGCGGCCAGCGGGTTGACCACGGCCAGCAAGGTGATGAGGGCTTTGAGGTCCATGGGGCCGGCGCGGGTCTCAGCGCCCTCCTGACACGTCGAGCACGGCGCCGGTGGCGTAGCTGGCTTCGTGCGAGAGCAGCCAGACGATGGCCTGGGCGATCTCCGAGGCCGTGCCGGGCCGCTGCATGGGGATCGCGGACGCCATGCGCTGGGCGCGGTCGGGCTGACCACCGCTGGCGTGGATGTCGGTGTCGATCACGCCGGGGCGTACCGCGTTCACGCGGATGCCCTCGGTGGCCACCTCGCGCGCCAGGCCCAGGGTGAATACATCCACCGCGCCCTTGGCCGCCGCGTAATCCACATACTGACCGGCCCCGCCGAGGCGCGCGGCCACGCTGCTGAGGTTGACGATGACGCCGCCCTTGCCTCCACCATATGTGTCGCCATGCTTCGTGCTCATGCGCTTGACTGCTTCGCGCGAGCACAGCAGGGTGCCAAACACATTGATGGCGAACATGCGCTGCCAACGGGCGAGGCTTTGTTCGTCCACGCGCTGGGTGCTGTCCACGACACCTGCGTTGTTGACCAAGGCCGTCAGCGGCCCCAGTTCCTGGTCGATGCGGGCGTACATGGCCAGCACCTGGGCTTCTTCCGACACGTCGGCCTGCACGGCCAGGGCCTGGCCGCCACCGGCGCGGATGCGTTCCACCACGGAACTGGCCGATGCCGCGTCGGCCGCGTAGTTCACGGCCACGGCATAACCGCGCTGTCCAGCCAGCAGGGCCGTGGCGGCGCCGATGCCGCGGCCGCCGCCGGTCACCAACAGAACTTGTTTCATGTTTTGTCCCCTGCGCATGCGAGGGCGACAAGATACCATTGTCGTGACGCAGCCCGACAACCAGACAGTCAAGGAGTCGACCCATGGGACAGTTCATCGACCTGCAGGCCGCCGATGGCCGATCCATTCCCGCCTACCTGGCGCGTCCCACGGGCAGGGCCAAGGGCGGGCTCGTGGTCGTGCAGGAAATCTTCGGCGTCAACCCGCACATCCGCGAGGTGGCCGAGGGGTATGCGGCGGCCGGTTACCTCGCCATCGCGCCAGCCACCTTCCACCGCGTGCAGCCTGGCGTCGAACTGGGCTACACGGAAGCGGACATGAAGCAGGGCATGGGCCTGAAAGCTGCCGTGGAAGCTCTGCCTCCACCCGGCGTGCTGCAGGATCTGCAGGCAGCGGTGGACCATGCAGCCCGCGAGAGCGGCGGCAAGGTGGGGATGGTTGGTTACTGCTGGGGCGGTCTGCTCACCTGGCGCGCTGCGGGCCGGATCACAGGCCTGAGCGCCGCCGTGCCCTATTACGGCGGTGGCATGACGCAGCCACAGGAGTTGGCGCAGAAGCTGCAGGCGCCCGTGATGGCGCATCTCAGCGACAGGGACAACTACGTGCCCCTGGACGGCGTGGAGGCGCTCAGGAAGGCGCACCCTGACGTGCAGGTCCACCTCTACCCCGCCCACCACGGGTTCAACTGCGACCACCGCGCGGCCTACGATGCCGAGGCGGCTCGGCTGGCCCGCGAGCGCACGTTGGCTTTCCTGGCCGAGCACCTCGCCTGAACGAACACCTGGAGGAGACAGGCCATGAAGCAAACGCTGATCAGGAGCCTGTCGCTGCTGGCGCTGTCGGCCATGTTGGGGCTTGTCCCAGCAGCACGCGCCAACGAAGCGGACTCGGTGGCGGGCTATGCTGGCCCCTTGTTCGACGCGCACCTGCATTACAACGTCGAGGCTTACGAGGGCCCCCATCCGCTGAGTGACGTGCTGGCCCGCATGCGGGCCAGTGGGGTGCGTGCAGTGATCGCCAACAGCCGCCCCAACGAAGGCACCCAGATGCTGGCGCGGGCCCATGCGCAGGACGCGGCGCGCGAGCGCGTCACCGTCGTGCCTTTCATCCGCCTTTACCGCAACCGCATGGACTACGGCACCTGGCACCATGACGAAAGCATCTATGACATGGTGCGGGAAGAGCATGCGCGGGGCACGGCGGCCGGGCCTTACCGGGGCATCGGCGAATTCCATCTGTACGACAGCGCCAACGCCAATGGCCCGGTCGCCAGGAAACTCATGCGCTACGCGCAGCAACATGGCCTGGCCGTGCTGGCGCATGTGGACGACACAGCGGTGGACCTGCTGATGGCCCATGCGCCCCGGGCCCGCCTGATCTGGGCGCACACCGGCATCGGGGGGCCGCCGGCAACGCGGGTGCGGGCGTTGATGGAGAAGTACCCAGGGTTGATGGGCGAGTTGTCCTACCGGCCCGGCCTGGTCTGTTCCGCCACGCGGGGTGAGCGTGGGGGCGCACAGTTGTGCGCCCCATGGCGGGACTTGCTGCTGAAGTTTCCCGACCGATTTCTGATCGGTTCCGACACCTGGATCAACGCCCGCTGGGACAGTTACGGTGAACTGATGCGGGACTACCGCGGTTGGCTGGCCGACCTGCCGCCCGATGTCGCCCGTCGCATTGCCTGGGGCAATGGCGCGGCCTTGTTCCAACTGAGCGAACCCTGATCGAGTCCGCCAAGCCGCACGCCCATGGCTTCCGCCCAGATCCCGCTGTTCCCCTTGCAATCCGTGCTCTATCCGGGCGGCGTGCTGTCGCTGCGCGTGTTCGAGGTGCGTTACCTGGACCTGATCCAGCGCTGCCAAAAGGAAAAGGTGCCTTTTGGCGTGGTCTGCCTGCGCCAGGGCAGCGAGGTGCGGCGCGCGCCCGCGCTTGGCGAGACCGAGCCACCCGTGGAAGTGCTGCACGACATTGGCACGCTGGCGCACATCGAGGTCTTCGAGCGTCCACAGCCCGGCCTGATCCTGATCCAGTGCCGGGGCGGCGCTCGCTTTCAGTTGCAGGGCAGCGAACAGCTGAAGCACGGGCTCTGGGTCGGCGAGGGCCTGCTGCTGGAGGAAGCAGCTGCGGTGCCCGTGCCGGAAGACCTGCGTGCGCTGCGCGACGACTTGCAGCGCCTCTACCGAAGTCTGCAGGCCGACGTGGCTGGCCGTGAGGAGGCCTGGCTGCCGATTCAGCCGCCGCTGCAATGGGACGATTGCGGTTGGCTGGCTTACCGCTGGTGCGATGTGTTGCCCGTGAGCCCGCAACTCAAGCAGAAGTTCCTGGCGGTTGAAAGTCCGCTGCTGCGCCTGGAACTGGTGGGGGACTTGCTCAAGCGACTCAAGGCGGGCTCAGGTCCGCAGTGATGGGGCTCGCGGTTCCGCTCAGCGGCGCTTGCTGTCCAGGTAGCGGTTGCGCCAGAACAGCAGGGCCAGCCCGACAGCGGCGGCGCCCATGATGGCGGCGGCCCACCAGATGCCGCCGCTGTTGTGGATCAGCGGCAGGAAATCGAAGTTCATGCCAAAGAAGCCGGTGATCAGGTTCAGCGGCAGGAAGATCGCCGTCAACGCCGTCAGAGTGCGCATGATGTCGTTGGTGCGGTTGCTCTGCACGCTGAAATGCATCTGTACCGCCGTCTCCGCGCTCTGCTCCAGCCGACGCACATGGTGCACCACGCGCTCAATGTGTTCTAGCACGTCGCGGCTGAGCACAAGTAGCAGTTCGCGCTCTTGCCGGCCGACGGCGTCCGCCGGCATGGCCCAGGTGGTGATGGCGGCAATCCAGTCCTGAATGGCTCCACGCTGGTCCTCGCAGATTTCGTCCAGGTGGTGCAGCGACAAGCGCGCATCAAGCAGCGCGTTCCAATTGTTGAAGCGGGCGCGGGGGCTGAGCAGTTCCGCCTGCCAGTGGTCGAGCTGGCGCGTCAGTTCACGCCGCAGGTCCAGGTAACCGTCCACCATCTGGTTGACGATGCGCAGCATCAGGTCCGGTGGATTGGTCGGCAAGCGGGCACTGCCGCCGCGTGTGTCGGCGGCGGCCATGTGCAATCGCGCGGCGTAGCTGTCGCGCACGGCGCAGTCCGCCGGGTGCACGGTCAGCAGCAGGCGGTCGAACACGGCGAAGCCCACGGGGCTGGTGTCGATGCGGCGCAGCACCGGCGGGCCGCTATGCCGCACGGGTGCGTGCAAGGGTTCGCCGGGGTGCTCCATGTCGGTCTCGCGAAGGCCAGCGGCCAGGCGGCGAAACACCAACAGGTCGTACAAGGAGGTGTAGTCGTAGTGCGAGGGCAGCTGCTTGTTCAGCAGGTCCGTCAGGTGCAGGTCCACCAGTGGCCCGCCGCACAGAGACTGCAGCATGCCCTGTACCTGAGCCTGCATGACCTCGAACTCTCGTCGCGCGCAGGCGACCCACAGAAAGCCGCCTTGCGCGCCGTCCGGCAGCGCCGTGGGCAACTGGTCGCTTTCGGCGACGCCGCCCGGGCCGATGTGGAAGACGCGCATGGTGGTTTGTCCTGCTTCAGGCGCGCAACAGGCGCGCGGCGTCGCGGGCGAAGTAGGTCAGCACGCCGTCCGCGCCCGCGCGCTTGAAGGCCAGCAGGCTCTCCATCATCACCGCGTCGTGCGCCAACCAGCCGTTCTGCGCGGCGGCCTTGAGCATGGCGTATTCGCCGCTGACCTGGTAGGCGAAGGTCGGCACGCGGAATTCGTCCTTCACGCGGCGCACCACGTCCAGATAAGGCATGCCGGGCTTGACCATCACCATGTCCGCGCCCTCGGCGATGTCCATGGCAACTTCCTTCAAGGCCTCGTCGCTGTTGCCCGGGTCCATCTGGTAGACCTTTTTGTCGGCCTTGCCGAGGTTGCCCGCCGAACCCACCGCGTCGCGAAAGGGGCCGTAAAAGGCGCTGGCGTACTTGGCGCTGTAGGCCATGATGCGCGTGTGGATCGCGCCGCTGGCTTCAAGAGCCGTGCGGATGGCGCCGATGCGGCCGTCCATCATGTCGCTCGGCGCCACGATGTCCACGCCGGCTGTGGCCTGGGTCTGGGCTTGTTTGACCAGGACCTCGATGGTTTCGTCGTTCAGGATGTAGCCGGTGTCGTCCAGCAAGCCGTCCTGGCCGTGGCTGGTGTAAGGGTCGAGCGCGACATCCGTCATGACGCCGAGTTCGGGGAAGCGCTGCTTGAGTCCGCGTACCACGCGCGGCACCAGGCCGTTCGGGTTGTAGGCCTCTCGACCATCGGGCGCCTTGAGTGTGGCGTCAATGACGGGGAACAGCGCCATCACCGGAATGCCGAGCCTCACGCAGTCCTCGGCCACGGGGAGCAGCAGGTCCAGGCTCAGACGTTCCACGCCCGGCATGGAGGCAACGGCCTCGCGCCGGTTCTGGCCGTCGAGCACGAACACCGGATAGATGAGGTCATGGGGGCTGAGTGCGTGCTCGCGCACCAAGTTGCGGGTGTAGCTGTCGCGCCGCAGGCGGCGGGGACGGCCCGAGGGATAGGGGGCGTAGGGTGTCATGGGGCGAGTTCGGGAGAAGGAAAAATTGTGCCTCATTCTTTCACCGTGACGCGCTGGCAGTGAAAGCAGCTTGGTACGCAGGTGCGAACGCTTAGCGTGCCAGCATGGTGAGTGGTCGCCGCGAACAGGCATGGATGGGCCCAGGCAGTGCGGGCGCGCGGGCGACATGGAATTGCAACAAACTTGTACCCAGTTGTTGCATTGGGTATTCGTTTTTGCTAGATTAGCGGTCGAGGGCCTTGCGTCCTCCCCGCTTTTCCTCCCTGAGCGGGGCCTTGATGTGTGACAGCAAAAAAGGCTTGCAACCCCGGCTAGCGCCGGGGTTTTTTTTTGCAGCCGCATCGTTGCCGATGGCAAAGTCAGCGACGCGCCACAAGCCGCGAGTTGGCCGCCGCTCCCATGAACTGAAAAAACATGCTCTGGATCAAAGCCCTCCACATCGTCTTCATCGCCGCCTGGTTCGCCGGCCTCTTCTACCTGCCGCGCATCTTCGTGAATCTGGCCCAGGTGTCCGCTGATTCCGTGGCCGAGCGAGACCGTCTGCTGCTGATGGCAGGCAAACTGCTGCGCTTCACCACGCTGCTGGCCGTGCCCGCCCTGGTTTTTGGCCTCTGGCTCTGGTTGGGTTACGGCATAGGCCGGGGGGCCGGCAATGGCTGGATGCATGCCAAGCTGACGGTCGTGTTGCTGGTGCTCGGTTATCACCACGCTTGCGGGGTTTTGCTGCGCAAGTTCCGTCGCGGTGAGAACCGGCGCAGCCATGTGTGGTTCCGCTGGTTCAACGAACTGCCCGTATTGCTGCTGCTGGCCGCCGTGGTGCTGGTCGTGGTCAAGCCTTTCTGAGGCCAGTTGTCCGTCACGCCCACATGATCCGCGCGCCGCACAAGACCTCGGCCTGGCCCCTCGCCGGGATGTACGTCGTGCTCGTGGTGTACGCCAGCCTCTATCCTTTCGAAGGCTGGCGCAACCAGGGGCCGCTGCCCCTGGGGTTCGTGCTGGCGCCTTGGCCCAAGTACTGGACGGCGTTCGATCTGTGGGCCAACGTGCTGGGGTACGCCCCGCTGGGCTTTTTGCTTGCGCTAGGCGCGCTGCGCACGCGCCAAGGCCATGGAGTGGTGGGCTGGGCCGGTTGGGCGGTCGGCGGCGCCACCCTGATTGCCGGTCTGCTGTCCTTGCTGATGGAAGCGGCCCAGGAATACCTGCCCATGCGCGTCGCCTCCAACGTGGATTGGGGCTTGAACACGGTTGGCGCCTGGGGTGGTGCCTTGGCCGCCGCCCTGCTGGAGCGTCTGGGCGCGCTGGACCGCTGGAATCGATTCCGTGCCCGCTGGTTCGTGCCGGAGGCGCGTGGCGCCCTCGTGTTGTTGGCCTTGTGGCCCTGTGCCCTGCTGGCACCCAGTGCCGTTCCGCTGGGCTTGGGGCAGGTCTATGAGCAGACCGAATCCGGCTTGCGCAGTCTGCTGCAAGGCACGCCCTGGCTGAGCTGGTTGCCGCCCTTGCCAAATGTCGGTGTTGATGTGCCGGGCAACGGCTCGGGCGTGGCACCGCTGGCGCCGCTGATGGTGTGGGCCTGCGTGGTGCTGGGTGTGCTGATTCCTTGCCTGCTGGGCTATTGCGCCATTCGGGGCATCAGGCGCAGAGCCTTGTTCTTGCTGGCGTTGCTGGCCGCAGCCCTGGGCGCCAACCTGTTGTCCGCCGCCTTGAGCTACAGCCCGGCGCATGCCTGGGCTTGGCTGAACACGCCCGTGCAGTCGGGGCTGGTGATGGCTGGGCTGTTCGCGTTGTTGCTTCTGCGCCTGCCGGTTCGCGTGGCGGCGGCCTTGCTGCTCGTGCTGCTGGGGGTGTTCCTCAGCCTGATCAACCAGGCGCCGACCGGACCGTATTACGCGCACAACCTGCAGGTGTGGGAACAGGGGCGTTTCATCCGTTTTCACGGGGTGACGCTTTGGTTGGCCCGCCTCTGGCCTTATGCGGTGCTGGCCTATGTACTGGCGCGGGTCTGGCGGCAGCGGCGTGAATGGCAGGATACGCGGCAGGTCGAGGCTGGGCATGGCTTGGGCTGACTTTGATCGCTCGCGACGCGTGGGAGCAGGGCCGGGGTTTACAGGCGGCTCTTAGAATTCCAGTCATGAGCAGCCAGTCCCCGTCATATTTCCGACACCACATCTTTTTTTGCCTCAACCAGCGCGCCAATGGCGAAGCCAGTTGCGGTGACCATCAGGCCGAAGCGGCGTTCGCGCACTGCAAGAAGCAGGTGCATGAAGCCGGCCTCTCCGGCAAGGGGAAGGTGCGTGTCAACAAGGCCGGTTGCCTGGACCGCTGTGCGGGGGGGCCTGTGGCCGTCGTGTATCCCGAGGAGACCTGGTACACCTATGTCGACCTCAAGGACATCGATGAAATCGTCGAATCGCATCTGAAGCAGGGCAAGGTGGTCGAGCGTCTGCGCTTGGCCCCCGAGGTGGGTCGATGAGCGCAGGGGTGAGGGAGGCCAAGCCATGAACGCCCAAACCGAACGCCTGCACATGCAGGGTGCGGCCGGTCGCATCGAGCTGCTGCGCGATAGCCCCGCGCCGGAGTTGTCGCCGCGAGGCGTGGCGGTCATCGCGCACCCCCACCCCTTGTTTGGTGGCACCATGGACAACAAAGTCGTGCAGACCCTGGCGCGCGCGTTTCTGCAATGTGGCTGGCAGACCCTGCGTTTCAATTTCCGGGGTGTAGGGGCCAGCGAGGGCGCGCATGACGAGGGCAAGGGGGAGGTCGAAGACTTCCTGGCCGTGGTCGATCAGTTCGCGCCGGTTTCCGACCCGCGTCCGCTGGCATTGGCTGGGTTTTCCTTTGGCGCTTTCGTGATGAGCCATGCCATGGCGCGCCTCACGCCCCATCGCCCGCTGGAGAAACTGGTGTTCGTGGGTACGGCGGCCAGCCGTTTCCAGGTCGCGGCCGTGCCACCCGAATTGCACGAGCGTGCCCTGGTGCTGCACGGCGAGCACGACGATACCGTGCCTCTGGCGGCTGTGATGGACTGGGCGCGTCCGCAGGTCCTGCCCGTCACCGTGGTGCCAGGTGGCGGCCATTTTTTCCATGGGCAGTTGCCTCTGCTGAAGGGCTTGGTCGTTCGGCATCTGAGTGCCTTGCATCCAGGTGGCTCGGCATGAGGGGCGCGCGAGTTTGGCGCGCTGGCCGGGCGGCAAAGATGGTTTTCTTGGCGCTGCTGCTGGGCAGTGCCTGGATGCGGCCGCCGGAGGCCATCGCGCAGCCGTCCGCGACCACGGCGTTGCAGACGGCGGCGGTGGATGCCTCGGCGCTGTCCGAACCGGTTTCTGCTTCCGGAGCAGACCTGGGCTCCAGCGCGGCTTCGGTGTCGGCGGAGTTGGCGTCCGCGCTCGCGGGGGAGCGAGCCACTGGCGTACAGCCCGCATGGCAGACCTTGGCCCCCCCGTCGCCGGAGCTGGCGGCGCGGGCCTGGCTGTTGCTCGACATGAGCAGTGGTCAGACCCTGGCTGCGAGCAATGCGGACCAAGCCTTGCCGCCAGCCTCGCTCACCAAGCTGATGACCGTCTACTTGGTGTTCGAAGCCTTGCGTGATGGCCGACTGAGCCTCGACCAGGCGCTGCCCATCAGTGAACGGGCCCGGCGCCAACCCGGTTCCCGCATGTTCCTCGAAGCCGGCATGCGCGTGCCGGTGGAAGACCTGATCAAGGGCCTGTTGGTGCAGTCGGGCAATGACGGCGCCCTGGCGCTGGCGGAGGGCGTGGCGGGCAGCATGGAAGCATTTGTTGCGCGAATGAACGACAAGGCGCGGGCCCTGGGTTTGCGGACCACTCATTTCGCTAACCCCACGGGTCTGCCGGTGCCGGGGCAGCAGAGCACGGCGCGCGACCTCGGCGTGCTGGCGCAGCGGTTGCTGCAGGAGTTTCCCGAACACGCCCATTTCCACGGCATTCGCAAGTACCGTTACGCTGGCACGCCGCCCGCGAACGACAGTAACCGCAACCTGCTGCTCTTTCGGGATCCTTCGGTCGATGGCATGAAAACCGGGCATGTCGAGGCCGTGGGCTACTCCATCGTGGCCACGGCCCAGCGGGACTTTCCGCACTTGGGCACGGCGGGCGCGCCGGGACCGCGCAGGCTGCTGGCGGTGGTGCTGGGCGCGGGCAGTGAGCAGGCTCGCGCGGCCGAGGCCCAGCGCCTGCTGAACTGGGGCTACACCGCCTTCGAGGCGGTCAAGCTCTTCGAGGCCAACCAAGCGGTGTTGACGGCCGCCATCTGGAAGGGGCGCGCTGCCGAAGTCCGTCTGGGTCGGCCGCAAGCCATCGTGGTGACGGTGCCTGCGGGCGTGGGCATGCAGCTGCGCATGGATGTGTTGCGGGCCGAACCCTTGATTGCGCCTTTGCGGCAAGGCCAGGCTGCGGCATTGTTACGCATTCGAGAGGGTGAGCGCACGCTCTTTGAAATCCCATTGCTGGCCTTGGATGAAGTGGACGAGGCGGGTCTGATCGGTCAGGCCTGGGACGCCTTGCGGCTTTGGTTTCAGTAGCCCCGGCGGAAGCCGTCATTGGCGCGGTGGGCTTGCCCGCGCGTGGGCTTCCCTGCTACACTCGCGGGCTTTTCGGAATTTCCGAAGGGATTCACGTTTTCGTTTTTCAGGTTGCACTTTCGGGTGCCTCCAACGTTTAGGGACGTTTTTTCAATGCCAACCATCAACCAGCTCGTGCGTCAGGGGCGTGAGGTCGAAACGACCAAGTCCAAGAGCCCCGCGATGCAAAACTCTCCGCAGCGTCGCGGCGTGTGCACCCGCGTGTACACCACGACGCCCAAGAAGCCGAACTCCGCCCTGCGTAAGGTCGCCAAGGTGCGCCTGACCAATGGCTTCGAGGTCATTTCCTACATCGGCGGTGAAGGCCACAACCTGCAGGAGCACTCTGTCGTGCTCGTGCGCGGCGGTCGTGTCAAGGATCTGCCGGGCGTGCGCTACCACATCGTTCGTGGCTCCCTGGATCTGCAGGGTGTGAAGGATCGTAAGCAGGCCCGTTCCAAGTACGGCGCGAAGCGCCCGAAGAAGGCCTGATCGGTTTTCTGAATTTTTCCGGTGCTTGAGTCGTTCCACGCGGGCGAACCAAGCGTAGTGACCCCAAGCTTGTGTTCGAACTGAATTCGGGTGGGTCGAGTAAGTGGGAGTCAGATGGCTCTCGCGGTGCCTGAAAGGGTGCCAACTGAAGCAAACATGAGGTGAAATATGCCGCGTCGTCGCGAAGTCCCTAAACGTGAAATCCTGCCGGATCCGAAGTTCGGCAATGTCGAGCTGTCCAAATTCATGAACGTGATCATGGAAGGCGGCAAAAAGGCGGTCGCCGAGCGCATCATTTATGGTGCCCTCGACACCATCGAACAGAAGACGGGCAAGGACCCGCTGGAACTGTTCACGATCGCCATCAACAATGTGAAGCCCATGGTGGAAGTGAAGTCCCGCCGTGTGGGTGGCGCGAACTACCAGGTGCCCGTGGAAGTCCGCCCGGTGCGTCGCCTGGCCTTGTCCATGCGCTGGATCAAGGAAGCCGCCCGCAAGCGCGGCGAGAAGTCCATGGCCCTGCGCCTGGCCAACGAACTGATCGAGGCCACGGAAGGCCGTGGCGGCGCCATGAAGCGCCGCGATGAAGTGCACCGCATGGCCGAGGCCAACAAGGCCTTCAGCCACTTCCGTTTCTAAGCATCGTTCCCAATCTGACGGATCGGGCCCGCCACGAGCGGGCCTGACTCGTTCAACGAAAGATCATCATGGCACGCAAAACGCCCATCGAACGCTATCGCAACATCGGTATCTCGGCTCACATCGACGCCGGCAAGACCACGACGACCGAGCGTATTCTTTTTTACACCGGTGTGAATCACAAGATCGGCGAAGTGCACGACGGCGCCGCCACCATGGACTGGATGGAGCAGGAGCAGGAGCGCGGCATCACGATCACGTCCGCCGCCACGACCTGTTTCTGGAAGGGCATGGACATGTCCTATCCAGAGCACCGCTTCAACATCATTGACACCCCCGGTCACGTGGACTTCACCATCGAGGTGGAGCGCTCCATGCGCGTGCTGGATGGTGCTTGCATGGTGTATTGCGCCGTGGGTGGCGTGCAGCCCCAATCTGAGACGGTCTGGCGTCAAGCCAACAAGTACAAAGTCCCGCGTCTGGCCTTTGTGAACAAGATGGACCGCACCGGCGCCAACTTCTTCAAGGTCGTGGACCAGATGAAGGTGCGCCTCAAGGCCAACCCCGTGCCGATCGTGATCCCGATCGGCGCCGAGGATAACTTCACCGGCGTGGTGGACCTCATCAAGATGAAGGCCATCATCTGGGACGAAGCGTCCCAGGGCATGAAGTTCGACTACAAAGACATCCCCGCCAACCTGGTGGAAGACGCCAAGAAGTGGCGTGAGGGCATGGTGGAGGCCGCGGCCGAAGCCAGCGAAGAGTTGATGAACAAGTACCTGGAAGAGGGTGACCTCTCCGAGGAAGACATCAAGTTCGGTCTGCGCACGCGCACCATTTCGACCGAAATCCAGCCGATGCTGTGCGGCACCGCCTTCAAGAACAAGGGCGTGCAGCGCATGCTGGACGCCGTGATCGACTTCCTGCCCTCGCCTGTGGACATTCCCCCGGTGGCTGGCACGGACGAAGACGAGAAGGAAACCACCCGTCAGGCCGACGACGGCGAGAAGTTCTCCGCCCTGGCGTTCAAGCTGATGACCGACCCCTTCGTGGGCCAGTTGACCTTCGTGCGCGTCTATTCCGGCGTGCTGACCAAGGGCGACACCGTCTTCAACCCCGTCAAGGGCAAGAAGGAGCGTATCGGCCGTATCGTGCAGATGCACGCCAACAACCGCCAGGAAATCGAGGAAATTCGTGCTGGCGACATCGCCGCCTGCGTGGGTCTGAAGGAAGTGACCACGGGTGAAACCCTGTGCGATCCGGACGCCGTCGTGACGCTGGAGCGCATGGTGTTCCCCGAGCCCGTGATTTCGCAGGCCGTTGAGCCCAAGACCAAGGCCGACCAGGAGAAGATGGGTCTCGCCCTGGGTCGTCTGGCTGCTGAAGATCCGTCCTTCCGCGTGCGCACGGACGAAGAATCCGGTCAGACCATCATTTCGGGCATGGGTGAATTGCACCTCGAAATCATCGTGGACCGCATGAAGCGCGAGTTCGGCGTGGAAGCCAACGTGGGTAAACCGCAAGTGGCCTACCGCGAAACCATCCGCAAGAAGGTCACCGACGTCGAAGGCAAGTTCGTGCGTCAGTCCGGTGGTAAGGGTCAGTACGGTCACGTGGTGTTCACCGTCGAGCCGAACGAAGCCGGCAAGGGCTTCGAATTCGTCGATGCCATCAAGGGTGGCGTGGTGCCGCGTGAATTCATTCCCGCGGTCGAGAAGGGCACCTTGGAGGCGATCAACACGGGCGTGCTGGCGGGCTTCCCGGTGGTGGACGTCAAGGTCACCCTGACCTTTGGCTCCTACCACGACGTGGACTCGAACGAAAACGCGTTCAAGATGGCCGCCATCTTCGGTTTCAAGGAAGGCTGCAAGAAGGCCAACCCCGTCATCCTCGAGCCCATGATGGCCGTGGAAGTCGAGACGCCCGAGGACTACGCCGGCAACGTGATGGGCGACCTGTCATCCCGCCGTGGCATGGTCCAGGGCATGGATGACATGCCTGGTGGTGGCAAGGCCATCAAGGCCGAGGTGCCGCTGTCCGAGATGTTCGGTTACTCGACCACGCTGCGTTCGATGTCGCAAGGTCGTGCCACGTACACCATGGAGTTCAAGCATTACAGCGAAGCTCCGAAGAACGTGGCCGAAGCCATCATCGCGTCGCGCGCGAAATAAGAAGAACCCCCTGAGGCGCTGCGCGCCTTCCCCCTTGAACGCCAACCTGCGGTGGCAAGGGGGACGCAGCCAGTGGCCCGGCAAAGCCGGTTCCACGGCTGCCCCGCTTCAGGCGTTGGCGTGCAAAGGTTTTTGTCTGCGACTGTGTGCCCTTCGTTGCCCGTGGCGAAGGATTCCGCAACACCGTGCAGACGTTAAAGCAACACACGGGCATTGCTCTTTGGAGAATAGAAATGGCAAAGGA
>NZ_JEMG01000001.1:28312-138611 GCF_000600295.1 Hylemonella gracilis str. Niagara R | reverse complement strand
TTTGGGGCCTGGCCGGGCAGACGTTCTCAACGAGACACACTGCCCGGACTCGATCCTGACCAGGAGCACACATGGCTACCAAGCAGAAAATCCGCATCCGCCTCAAGGCGTTCGACTACAAGCTGATCGACCAGTCGGCCGCCGAGATCGTGGACACCGCCAAGCGCACCGGCGCCATCGTCAAGGGCCCGGTCCCGCTGCCCACGCGCATGAAGCGTTTCGACATCCTGCGTTCCCCGCACGTCAACAAGACCAGCCGCGACCAGTTTGAGATCCGCACGCACCAGCGCCTGATGGACATCGTGGACCCGACCGACAAGACGGTGGACGCGCTGATGAAGCTGGACCTCGCCGCTGGCGTGGATGTCGAAATCAAGCTGCAGTAAGCGGCTGATGCCGGGTTCGCTCGGCTGAAGAATGGTGATCTGGCCTGGATTTGCGGTTTTCCGCGAATCCGGCTAGAATGCCTGGCTCGGCCTATTTTGGGCCGAGTTTTATCAACCCTCTTTCACGCTTGCTCGCGGGTCTGGTCCGCGAATCCCAAGCAAACGTCGAAGCCAATTGAAGCGGCGACGGTGAGAGCAAAGGAGTCAAAATGAGTTCGAGCAATCGATTGGGGTTGCTGGGGCGCAAGGTGGGCATGATGCGTCTGTTCACCGATGACGGCGATGCAGTGCCCGTCACGGTGGTCGATGTGTCCGACAACCGCGTGACCCAGGTCAAGACCCAGGACAATGATGGCTACGTCGCCCTGCAGGTGACGTTTGGTTCGCGCCGTGCTTCGCGCGTGACCAAGCCTCAAGCCGGCCACCTCGCCAAGGCGGGTGTGGAAGCCGGTGAAATCATCCAGGAATTCCGCGTCGCCGCAGACACCGCCGCCAAGTACCAGGCCGGCGCCAAGCTGCCCGTGACCGAGATCTTCGCCGTGGGCCAGAAGGTGGATGTGCAAGGCACCTCCATCGGCAAGGGCTACGCCGGCACGATCAAGCGTCATAACTTCAGTTCGCAGCGCGCGTCCCACGGTAACAGCCGTTCGCACAACGTTCCGGGTTCCATCTCGATGGCCCAGGATCCGGGTCGCGTGTTCCCGGGCAAGCGCATGACGGGCCACATGGGCGACGAAACCGTCACCACCCAGAACCTTGACGTGATCCGCATCGACGAAGCCCGTCAGCTGTTGCTGATCAAGGGCGCAGTTCCCGGCTCCGCCGGCGGTTTCGTGACCGTCCGCCCCGCCGTGAAAGTCCAAGCCAAGAAGGGAGCGAACTGATGCAGCTCGAACTCCTGAACGAACAGGGCCAGGCCGCCTCCAAGCTGGAAGCGCCGGACACCGTGTTCGGTCGTGAATACAACGAAGCGCTGGTCCACCAGATCGTCGTGGCCTTCCAGGCCAATGCCCGCCAGGGCACGCGCGCCCAGAAGGATCGCGCCACGGTCAAGCACTCGACCAAGAAGCCGTTCAAGCAAAAGGGTACGGGCAACGCCCGCGCCGGTATGACGTCCTCGCCCCTGTGGCGTGGGGGCGGCCGCATCTTCCCTAACTCGCCGGAAGAAAACTTCAGCCAGAAGGTCAACAAGAAGATGTACCGCGCCGGCATGGCGTCCATCTTCTCGCAGCTTGCCCGCGAAGGCCGTCTGGCCGTGGTCGAGTCGCTCAAGGTGGATTCGCCCAAGACCAAGGCGCTGGCCGCCAAGTTCAAGGCCATGAAGCTCGACTCCGTGCTCGTCATCGCCGACGAGGTCGACGAGAACCTGTACCTGGCCTCGCGCAACTTGGCCAATGTGCTGGTGGTCGAGCCGCGTTATGCCGATCCGCTGTCGCTGGTCCACTACCGCAAGGTGCTGGTGACCAAGGCGGCCGTGGAACAACTCAAGGAGATGTACGCATGAGCGCCGCCATCCAATTCGATGAAGGTCGCCTGATGCAAGTGCTGATCGCGCCGATCGTGTCTGAAAAGGCCACGATGGTCGCCGAGAAAAGCAATGCGGTGACGTTCAAAGTCCTGCAAAACGCCACCAAGCCCGAGATCAAGGCGGCCGTCGAGCTGCTGTTCAAGGTCGAAGTCAAGGGCGTTTCCGTGGTCAACACCAAAGGCAAGACCAAGCGCTACGGCAAGTCCGTGGGCCGTCGCGACAACGTGCGCAAGGCCTACGTCATGCTGAAGCCCGGTCAAGAGCTGAACCTGTCCGGGGAGGCCGCGTAATCATGGCTGTCATCAAGATGAAACCGACCTCCCCCGGCCAACGTGCCGTGGTGAAGGTCTCGCGTGATCACCTGTACAAGGGTGAGGGGTACGCGCCGCTGCTGGAACCGCAATTCCAAAAGTCGGGTCGTAACAACAATGGCCACATCACCACCCGTCACAAGGGCGGTGGCCACAAGCACCACTACCGCGTGGTGGACTTCAAGCGCGACAAGGACGGAATTCCGGCCAAGGTCGAGCGCATTGAATATGACCCGAACCGCTCGGCCCACCTGGCTTTGGTGTGCTATGCCGACGGCGAGCGTCGTTACATCATCGCGCCGCGTGGCCTGGAAGTCGGTTCGACCATCCTGAACGGTGCCGAAGCGCCGATTCGCGTGGGCAACACCCTGCCGATCCGCAACATTCCCGTGGGCTCCATCATCCACTGCATCGAGCTGCAGGTCGGCAAGGGCGCGCAAGTCGTGCGTTCCGCCGGCGCCTCGGCCACGCTGCTGGCGCGTGAAGGCACCTACGCCCAGGTGCGCATGCGCTCGGGCGAAGTCCGCAAGATTCACATCGAGTGCCGCGCCACGATTGGCCAGGTCGCGAACGAAGAGCACAGTCTGCGCCAATTCGGCAAGGCTGGTGTCAAGCGCTGGATGGGCATTCGCCCGACCGTGCGCGGCGTCGTGATGAACCCGGTCGACCACCCGCACGGTGGTGGCGAGGGCAAGACTGGCGAAGGCCGTCATCCGGTGGACCCGTGGGGCAACCTCACGAAGGGCTACCGCACCCGCAACAACAAGCGCACGCAGACCTTTATCGTGTCGCGTCGCAAGAAGTAAGAGGTAGCAAATGACTCGCTCTCTCAAAAAGGGTCCGTTTGTTGACCATCACCTGCTGGCCAAGGTTGAAAAAGCCGTGGCCGTCAAGGACAAGAAGCCGATCAAGACCTGGTCGCGCCGCTCCATGGTTCTGCCCGATTTCATCGGTCTGACCATCGCCGTGCACAACGGCAAGCAGCACGTGCCGGTCTACATCACCGACCAAATGGTGGGCCACAAGCTGGGTGAGTTCGCGCTGACTCGCACCTTCAAGGGCCACCCCGCGGACAAAAAAGTCCAGAAGAAGTAAGGAGTAGCCAACATGGAAACCCGTGCAAGCCTCCGTGGCGTCCGCCTCTCCGTGGACAAGGGTCGTCTGGTCGCGGATCTGATCCGCGGCAAGAAGGTCGACCAGGCGCTCAACATCCTGCAGTTCACGCAGAAGAAGGCAGCCCTGATCATCCGCAAGGTGCTGGAGTCCGCCATCGCCAACGCCGAGCACAACGACGGCGCCGACATCGACGAGCTGAAGGTCAAGACCATCTACGTCGAGCAGGGCACCACGCTCAAGCGTTTCACCGCCCGAGCCAAGGGCCGTGGCAACCGCATCAGCAAACCGACGTGCCATGTGTACGTGACGGTCGGCAACTAATCGAGGTCTGAGGATATGGGACAGAAAATCAACCCGACCGGTTTCCGCCTTGCGGTGAGCCGCAACTGGGCCTCGCGCTGGTACGCCAGCAACCGTGACTTCGCCGGCATGCTGGCTGAAGACATCAAGGTGCGCGAGTACCTCAAGACCAAGCTGAAGAACGCCTCCGTTTCTCGCGTGCTGATCGAGCGCCCCGCCAAGAACGCCCGCATCACGATCTTCTCGGCTCGTCCGGGCGTCGTGATCGGCAAGAAGGGCGAGGACATCGAGAACCTGAAGCGCGACCTGGGCAAGCAGCTGGGTGTGCCGGTGGCCGTGAACATCGAGGAAGTGCGCAAGCCCGAAATCGATGCCAAGCTGATCGCCGACAGCATCACCCAGCAGCTCGAGAAGCGCATCATGTTCCGCCGCGCGATGAAGCGCGCCATGCAGAACGCGATGCGCCTGGGCGCCCAGGGCATCAAGATCATGTCCGCCGGTCGTCTCAACGGCATCGAAATCGCTCGCACCGAGTGGTACCGAGAAGGTCGCGTGCCGCTGCATACCCTGCGTGCGGACATCGATTACGGTACGTCCGAGGCCAAGACCACCTATGGTGTCATCGGCGTCAAGGTGTGGGTGTACAAGGGCGACAACCTGGGCCGCAACGACCAGCCCGCCGCCGCCGAGCCGCGCGCCGAGGAAGAGCGTCGTCCGCGTGGTCCGCGCCGCGATGGCGCTGGCCGTCCGGGCGCCGACCGTCCGGCCCGTGGGGGCGCGCGTCGTCCCGCTGGCACGAACGCCGCTCCCGCCGATGGAAGTGACAAACCCGCGGAGGCCGCAGACGCCGCCGCCCCGAAAACCGCCGTTAAGCGCGTCCGCAAAGCCGCGCCAGCCGCATCTGCTGACGGTGCTCAAGGAGAATAAAGATGCTGCAACCTGCTCGCAGAAAATACCGCAAGGAGCAAAAGGGCCGTAACACGGGTCTTGCCACCCGTGGCAGTTCCGTGGCCTTTGGCGACTTCGGCCTCAAGTGCGTCGAACGCGGCCGCCTCACGGCTCGCCAGATTGAGGCGGCACGCCGCGCCATTTCGCGCCACGTCAAGCGTGGCGGTCGGATCTGGATCCGTGTGTTCCCAGACAAACCCATTTCCCAGAAGCCTGCTGAAGTGCGTATGGGTAACGGTAAGGGCAACCCGGAGTACTACGTGGCTGAAATCCAGCCGGGCAAGATCGTGTTCGAGATCGTCGGCGTGCCCGAGGAACTCGCGCGCGAAGCCTTCCTGCTGGCCGCTGCCAAGCTGCCGCTGCGCACCACCTTTGTCAGCCGCATGATCGGCCAGTAATCAGGAGCATCGACATGACGAAATCTGCTGATCTGCGCCAGAAGGACGTGGCCGCCCTGCAAACCGAAGTGAAGTCCCTGCAAAAGGCCCACTTCAACATGCGCATGCAAAAGGCCACGCAACAGCTCAACAACACGGCGCAACTGCGTCTGACGCGCCGTGCCGTTGCGCGCGCCAAGACGATTCTTGCCGAAAAGCAAGCGGCCAACTAAGGAGTGACCATGACGGAAGCCAAGAAATCCCTCAAGCGCACCCTCGTTGGCAAGGTCGTCAGCGACAAGCGCGCCAAGACCGTGACTGTGCTGATCGAGCGTCGGGTGAAGCACCCGATTTACGACAAGATCGTGATCCGTTCCAGCAAGTACCACGCCCATGACGAAAACGGCGAGTACAAGCTGGGTGACGTGATCGAGATCACCGAGAGCCGTCCGCTGTCCAAGACCAAGAACTGGGTTGCGACCCGCCTGGTCGAAAAGGCCGTGGCGGTTTAAGCCTCGGCTCCGACTCGGACTTGCAGAACGGCTCACAATGGTGGGCCGTTTTGCTTTTTGCATGACCTGCGCTGCGGTCGGCAAAGACCAAGTTCTTGATGTATTCATCCCTCATTCATACGCAACCAGGAGCGCGACATGATCAAAGTTGGAGACAGCCTGCCGGACGTCACTCTGTCGGAATATTCCGAAGTCGAAGGCAATGGATGCAGCATCGGACCCAATCCGGTGCCGGTTGCCCAGGCCCTCGCGGGCAAGACCATCGCCTTGTTCGCCGTGCCGGGCGCCTTCACGCCCACTTGCTCGGCCAAGCATGTGCCGGGGTATGTCGAGCATCACGCGGCGTTCAAGGCTGCGGGTGTGGACGAGATCTGGTGCCTGGCGGTGAACGATCCCTTTGTCATGGGTGCCTGGGCGCGTGACCAGAAAACCAATGGCAAGGTGCGCATGCTGGCCGACGGCAGTGCTGAATTCGCCAAGGCCACGGGCCTTACGCTCGACCTGACCGCGCGCGGCATGGGTCTACGCAGCAACCGTTACTCCATGCTGATCAAGGACGGCAAGGTGCAGTCGCTCAACGTCGAGGCGCCGGGCAAGTTCGAAGTCAGCGACGCGGCGACCCTGCTGGCCCAGGCCAAGGGCTGAAGCGCGGAGCAGCGCAAGGCGCAAGCCCACAAAAAAGCCATCGCGGGTCGATGGCTTTTTTCATGCGCGGCTCCGGGCGGCGTGGCCACGGCGTCACTTGCCGGAATGCACGCCGACCAGTTTCAGTCCGGGCATGAGGTTGGCGGCCAGCTCCGGCCGCTCCGAGGCATAGTCGAGATTCATGCGGGCAATCTCCACATGCTCTTCGCCCAGGGCCTGGGCTCTAGAGCCTTGGCCGCGCTCGATGGCCTGAACAAGCGCATGGTGCTGGCGATGCGCCTGCTGCATCCATTGATGCCCCTCTTCCATGGAGGATTGCATCGGTAGCATCGCGCTGGGAGCGGCGAAGGGCTGGCCCATGAGTGACTCCATCGTCCGCTTGAGCGCGGCATTGCCGCAGCCGTCCATGATGAGGCGATGGAAGGTGTCGTTCATTTCGACGTAGGCGGCATAGTCGTCCAGGTCCATGCGCGCCTTGTAGACGGCTTTGTCCCCCGCAGCGAGGCAGTCGTGCAGCGCTCTGAGCAGGGGGCGGGTAGCGCCTTCTTCCGCCAGCAGCCGGGCTGCGCAGCCTTCGATCAAGCCCCGGACCCGGATGGCGTCAGAGATCTCGCGCAAGGTGAACCGCCGCATCTGGTAGCCCCCGCCGGGCGAGGGCTCAATCAAGCCCTCGTGCTCCAGGCTGCCCAGTGCCAGGCGAACGGGGGTGCGGGAAGCGCCCAGCCGCTCGGCCAGCGGAATCTCCGCCAGACGTTCGCCCGGGCCAAACTCACCCTTGAGGATCATGTCCCGCAGCTGAACCAATACCCGCGATTGTTGAGAGTCCATGTGCCGGCTGTATGCATGAAGGTCAGGAATCTTAACAGCAGCAAATTTGGCATACCAAGATATCAAACTGGCCTAAATAATGCATGCATTGATCGGGGATTAGCTAAATCCATAGAAGTGCACCGGCAAATTGCTGAAAATATAGGCAATTTATCTCCGTGTTTACCAGGATTTTTGAGAAATCTCGGCAAATTTCCTTGGTGAAATCCTTGGTAAGCAGAAATAATGAATTCAGTTGCATGCAACGGCATGCCAAATTGGAGCCTTTGAATGATCAGTGCAGAACAAAATGATTTCATGACCCTGGTCGGTGCTGGGACGCCCGCCGGGACCCTGTTGCGCCGCTACTGGCAGCCCGTGGCCTTGTCCGAGGAATTGAAAGGGCCCCGTCCGCTCAAGCCGCTGCAGCTCATGGGTCAGCACTACGTGTTGTTCCGAGACGAAAGCGACCGCCTTGGCCTGCTGGACCGCGATTGTCCCCATCGCGGTGCGGACCTGGCTTACGGTCGGCTCGAGGACGGCGGGCTGCGCTGCGCCTTCCATGGCTGGCTGTTCGATGCCACGGGTCAGTGCCTGGAAACCCCGGCCGAACCCGTGGGCAGCAAGCTGTGCACGCGCATCCGGCAGGGCGCCTACCCGGTCGTGGAAAAGAGCGGTGTGATCTTCGCCTACCTGGGCGAAGGCGAGCCCCCGGCCTTTCCGGAATTCGACTGCTTCGTCGCGCCCGACAGCCACACTTTTGCATTCAAGGGCCTGTGGGAGTGCAACTGGCTGCAGGCGCTGGAAGTCGGCATGGACCCGGCTCACGCGTCCTTCCTGCACCGCTTCTACGAAGACGAAGACACCGCCGAGAGCTACGGCAAGCAGTTCCGCGGCGCCTCGGCTGACTCTGACCTGGCCATCACCAAGGTGCTGCGCGAGTATGACCGCCCGGACATCCAGGTGCAGCCCGCACCCTTCGGCATGCGCCTGACCACGCTGCGCAAACTCAGCGAGGAACAGACGCATGTGCGCGTCACCAATGTGGTGTTCCCGCAGGCCTTCGTGATCCCGATGAGCACCGAAATGACGATCTCTCAGTGGCATGTCCCGGTCGATGACCATCGCTGCTACTGGTATGCCATCTTCACCAGCTTCACCAAACCCGTCGATAAGAAGCAGATGCGGGAGCAAAGGCTGCAAACCATCGAGCTGCCCGACTACGTCTCGCGCAAGAACAAGCGCAACGAATACGGCTACAACGCCGAGGAGCAGGCCACCAAGACGTACACCGGCATGGGCATGGACATCAATGTGCACGACCAATGGGCCTGCGAGTCCATGGGCACGATCCAGGACCGCACGCGCGAGCACCTGGGCACGACCGACAAGGGTATCGTGGCCTACCGCCGCATGCTGGTGCAGGCCATCGAAGCTGCGCAGGCGGGTGCGCCGGTGCCGGTGCGTCCGGACGCGGCCCAGGCCAGCACGCTGACCGGTCCGCCATCGATCGACGGTGTGGCCCCCGCTGACGCCGTTGACGGCTACTGCGAGCAGGCCGACCGGGCGCGACGCCTGAGCTGCGACTGGGCGCGCGCGCGCCTGCAGGCCTGAGGTCCCTGGCCCATGAGCGATTTCATCCAGCGTTTCGGCCTTTGGTCCGCTGATCAGCAGACCCAGGCCCAGGAACTGATGGCCCGGCTCGACGCCAGCGAGGTGGACGTGGTCCGCTTCGCCTGGGCCGACCAGCACGGCGTGTTGCGCGGCAAGACTCTGGTGGCCGAGGCCGCGCGCGGTGCCTTCAAGCGCGGTGTGAACCTGACCACCACCTTGCTGGCCAAGGACACCTCGCACCGCACGGTGTTCCCGGTGTTCACCAGTGGTGGCGGCTTCGACATCCCCGGTCTGCAGGGCGGAGCCGACTTCGTCATCGTGCCCGACCCGACCACCTACCGCATGCTGCCCTGGGCACCGCGCACCGCCTGGGTGCTGTGCGACGCCTACATGAAGGATGGCCAGCGTTGTCCCTTCGACACGCGTCGTATCCTCCAGCGCGCGGTGGAGCAGGTCCATGCGCAAGGCCTGAGCTTCGTCGCCGGCCTGGAAGTGGAGTTCCATGTCTTCAAACTCGACGAGCAAGCCATGCGTCTTGCCGATTCGGGTCAGCCAGGTGAGCCTCCACGCGTGTCCTTGCTGACACATGGCCATCAGTACCTGACCGAGCTGCGCTACGACAGCGTCGATCCGCTGATGGAACTGCTGCGCAGCCAGTTGATGGCCCTGGGCCTGCCCCTGCAATCGCTGGAGATCGAATTCGGCCCGAGCCAGTTCGAGCTGGTGTTCGGCCCGACGCGGGACATGCAACCCGCCGACACCATGGTGCTGCTGCGCAGCGCGATCAAGCAGATCTGCCGCCGGCATGGCTACCATGCCACCTTCATGTGCCGCCCGCGTATTCCGAACGTGATGTCCAGCGGCTGGCATCTGCACCAGTCCCTTTGCCACCAGGCCGACGGCCGCAACGTCTTCGTGCCCGAGCAGGACGGCGCCAGCCTCAGTCCGCTGGGCTTGCACTACCTCGCCGGCCTCAAGGTCCATGCCTGCGGCAGTGCCGCTCTGGCCAGCCCCACGCTCAATGGGTATCGCCGCTACAGGCCCTTCTCCCTGGCGCCAGACCGCGCGATCTGGGCCCAGGACAACCGCGGCGCCATGCTGCGAGTGCTGGGCGCGGTGGGTGACAGCGCCTCGCGCATCGAGAACCGCATCGGCGAACCCACGGCCAATCCCTACCTGTACCTGGCCTCTCAGCTCTACTCTGGTCTGCACGGCATGGCCGAGCGTCTGGACCCCGGCCCGTCGGCCGACGCGCCCTACGAAACGCCGGCCGAGCAACTGCCGCGCACCCTGGGCGATGCGCTCAAGGCCTTGCAGGCGGACCGTTGGCTGTGCACGCAATTCGGCCAGGGTTTCGTCGACTATTACTGCCACATCAAGCAGGCCGAGATCGCGCGTTTCAACCTCGAGGTGAGCGACTGGGAACAGCGCGAATACTTCGACATGTTCTGAGCCTGTGCGGACACCGAATTCCATGCCCACCATCCACTACATCCTGAAGGACGGCGCGACGCGCAGCGTCGAGGCCAAGCCCGGCGCCAGCGTGATGGAGACCGCCATCCGCCACAACATCCGCGGCATCGATGCCGAATGCGGCGGCAGCTGCTCCTGCGCCACCTGCCATGTCTACGTCGAAACGGCGGACCTGCCCCGGCTGACGCCACCCGACGAGATGGAAGACGAGCTGCTCGATGGCACCGCCAGCGCGCGTGCGCCCAACAGCCGCCTGAGTTGCCAGATCACCGTGACCGCCGAACTCGACGGCCTGACCGTGCGCGTGCCGGAGACCCAGGTCTGATGGCTTCCGTCGAGCCCCTGCTCATCGTCGGCGCTTCCCACGCCGGCACCCAGCTCGCCGCGGCCGCGCGCGAGCAGGGCTTCGATGCGCCCATCGTGCTGCTGGGCGACGAACCGCACATTCCTTACCAGCGCCCCCCGCTGTCCAAGGGGTTGCTCACCGGCAAGACCGCCGTGGACCAGCTTGCATTGCGCGGCCCCGATTTCTACCGCGAGCAAGGCATAGACCTGCGCCTGGGCACGCGCGTCACGGGGCTGGACCTGGCGGCGCGACGCCTGAGCCTGGCCGATGGCAGCACACTGGCCTTTGGCTGGCTGGCCCTGGCCACCGGGGCGCGTTGCCGGGCGCTGCCCATGCCCGGCGCCGACCTGCAAGGCGTGCACCAGTTGCGCACGCTGGACGACGCGCTGGCCGTGGCCGCCGCGCTGGGCGGCAGCTCACAGGCTTGCGTGATCGGTGGGGGCTTCATCGGCCTGGAAGTGGCCGCGGCCTTGCGCAGCGCCGGTGCCGCCGTGACCGTGGTCGAGAGTCAACCGCGCCTGCTGGCGCGTACCTTTCCGGCATCCATGTCCGACTACGTGGCTGCGGCGCACCGCCAACGCGGTGTCACGCTGGAACTGGGCTGCGGCGTGCGTGCCCTGCATGGTCAGCAGGGTCGGGTCGAAGCGGTAGAGCTGACCGATGGCCGGTGCATCGATTGCGATCTGGTGGTGCTGGGCATCGGGGTCCAGCCCAACAGCGAACTGGCCGAGCAGGCCGGCATCGCCTGCGACAACGGCGTCCTGGTCGACGCTTTGGGCCGTACCAGTGCGCCGAAGGTGCTGGCCATCGGCGACGTCGCCAACATGGCATTGCCGGCCGTGCCCGGTGGCCCGCAGCGCGTGCGCCTGGAGTCGATCCAGGCCGCGAACGACGGTGCCCGCGCCGCGGCGACCCTGCTGGTCGACCGCCCGCAGCCCCTGGACGCCGTGCCCTGGTTCTGGAGCGAACAGCATGAGCTGAAGTTCCAGATGGCAGGCCTGCCCGCTGCGGGCGACCAGACCGTGTTGCGCGGTGACATGGCCAGTGACAAATACACCCTGTTCTACCTGCGTGACGGCGCGGTGCGCGCCGCACACACGGTGAACCGCCCGGCCGAGCACATGCTGGCGCGCAAGCTGATCGCCGTGGGCGCGCGCATCGCGCCCGAGCTGCTGGCCGATCCTTCGGTCGATCTGAAGTCCTTTTCCACCCCCCCTCGGCCTGCGGGCTGATCTTTTCCACGGAGCACCACGATGAACCTCTCCAAACGCACCCTGCTGGCGGCCATTGCGCTGGCCACCTTGGGCACCGTCGCGCAGGCGCAGGACGCCCTCAAGATCGGCCTGATCGGTACCTACTCCGGTCCGTATGCCGATTACGGTCGTCAGTTCGATGCCGGCGTCGCGCTCTACCTCAAGGAGCATGGCGGCAAGATCGCCGGCCGCCCGGTGGAAGTCATCAAGAAAGACACCGGGGGCGCCAACCCCGACGCGTCCAAGCGCATCGCCCAGGAACTGATCGTGCGCGACAAGGTGCAGATCCTCACGGGCCTGGACTTCAGCCCCAATGCCTATGCCGTCGGTGCCGTCGCCGCCCAGGCCAAGGTGCCGGTGGTCGTCATGAACGCCTCGTCCTCGGCGATCACGAGCAGCTCGCCCTATGTGGCGCGGCTGTCCTTCACGGTGCAACAGGTCTCTGATCCGATGGCGCGCTGGATGCTCAAGCAAGGCATCAAGGAATCCTATGTGGTGGTGGCGGACTATGCCCCGGGTGTTGATTCGCTGACCGCGTTCAAGAAGGCCTTCGAACAGGGTGGTGGCAAGGTCGTGGGCGAGCTGCGCACGCCCATGAGCAACCCCGATTTCTCAGCCTATGTGCAACGCATCAAGGACGCCAAGCCGCAGTCCGTGTTCTTCTTCTTTCCCTCGGGCGTGATGCCGCCGGCCTTCCTCAAGGTCTGGAAGGAGCGTGGCATGGACGCCGCCGGCATCAAGCTTTTCGCCACCGGCGAGGCCACCGACGACAGCTACCTGGACGCGACTGGCGACGTGGCCTTGGGCCTGATCACCAGCCACCACTATTCCTATGCGCATCCTTCGGCCAAGAACCAGAAGTTCGTCAAGGACTTCGAGGCCCAGTTCGGCACCGGCATGCGCCCGAGTTACTTCGCCGTGACGGCCTACGATGCCATGGCCGCGATCGACCAGGCGCTCAAGAAGACTGGCGGCGACGTGACCGGCGACAAGGTGATGGAAGCACTCAAGGGCCTGCAGTTCGAGAGCCCGCGCGGTCCCATCGAGATCGACGCGGCCACGCGCGACATCGTGCAGACGGTCTACATCCGCAAGACCGAGAAGGTCGGTGGCAAGCTGGTGAACGTGGAGTTCGACAAGTTCGACCGCGTGAAAGATCCAGCCAAGGAAGCCAAGTAATTCCGGCGGCGTCGCGCCGCTGTATCCTGCGCGGGCCGGGCGCCACCCGGTCGGCCCGCGCGCAGCAATGGAAATTCGATGGCTATCGTGATCTTTGACGGAGTGGCCTACGGCATGCTCCTCTTCCTCATGGCGGTGGGTCTGTCCATCACCATGGGCCTGATGAACTTCGTCAACCTGGCGCACGGCAGTTTCGCGGTGGTCGGGGGCTACACCGCCGCCGTGGCGATGAACCAGCTGGGCCTGGGTTATGCCACGGCGCTGGCCTGCGCCTTCGTGGCGGCGGCCGTGCTGGGCGCCGTGCTGGAGTTCCTGCTCTACCGCCGGCTGTACCGCGCGCACCCTCTGGACCAGGTGCTGCTGTCCATCGGCCTGGTGTTCGTGTCCATCGCCGCGCTGACGTATTTCTTCGGCCCGACCATGCTGCCCTTCCATCTGCCGCAGTGGCTGCAAGGCCAGGTCGAGGTCGCTGGCCTCGGTGTCGGGCGGTATCGCCTCTTCCTGATCGGCGCGGGTTTGCTGATCCTCTTGCTGCTGCTCGGCATGCTGCGCACGCGTTACGGCGCCATGGTGCGCGCCGCAGTGGACAACCAGCGCGTGGCTGCAGGCACCGGCATCCATGTGCAACGGCTGTTCCTGCTGACGTTCGCCCTGGGCTGCGGCCTGGCCGGGCTGGGCGGCGCCCTGAGCCTGGGCATGCTGGGCCTGGAGCCGTACTTTCCGCTCAAGTACATGGTGTATTTCCTGATCGTGGTCTGCGTGGGCGGTGCCGGCACCATCGTTGGCCCCTTCGTGGCGGCCTTGCTGGTGGGCATCGTGGACGTGGCGGGCAAGTACTACCTGCCCGAAGCTGGCGCCTTCCTGATCTATGTCTTCATGATCGGCATGCTGCTGCTGCGCCCCAACGGCATCATTCCGCGCAAAGGCCTCGCATGAAACGACTCGCACTTTCTCCGGCGCAGTTGCGCGCCGCCGAAGTGGCCTTCTGGCTGCTGCTGGCCTGCAGCTTCTTCCTCGCGCCCGACCACCTGACGCTGCTGAGCCAGATCCTGCTCTTCGGCCTGTTCGCGGTCTCGCTGGACATGGCACTCGGTTACGCCGGCATCCTGACGGTCGGCCACGCCGCCTTCTTCGGCGCCGGGGCCTACGCGGCCGGCCTGCTGGCCCGCCATGGCTGGGGCGAACCTTTCACCGGCCTGCTGGCCGCGCTGCTTGTGGCGGGCGCGCTCGGCTACGCGCTGAGTTACATGGTCGTGCGCGGCGCGGACCTGACGCGGCTGATGATCACCATCGGCGTGTGCGTGCTGCTGTACGAATTGGTCAACCGGCTGTCCGGCATCACGGGTGGCACCGATGGCCTGCAAGGCATGGTGGTGTGGCCGGTGGCCGGGCTGTTCGAGTTCGACCTGTTCGGCAAGACGGCCTTTGTCTATGCCTATGCCATGGTGCTGCTGATGTTCCTGCTGGTGCGCCGCGTGCTGCGTTCGCCCTTCGGCCTGGCGCTGCGTGGCATCCACGACAACCGCAAGCGCATGCTGGCGATCGGCTCGCCGGTTGAATCGCGGCTGCGCATGGCCTATGCATTTTCAGCGGCCATCGCGGGTGTCGCGGGTGCCTTGCTGGCGCAGACCACGCAGTTCGTGGGCATCGAGTCGATCAGCTTCAACCGCTCCGCCGAGATCCTGATCATCCTGGTGCTGGGTGGCACGGGCCGCCTGTACGGAGGGCTGATCGGCGCCATCGTCTACATGCTGGTGCACGATGGGTTCGCCGACCTCAACCCCGAGTACTGGATGTTCTGGCTGGGCATCTTCCTGATCGCCGTGGTGATGGTCGGGCGTGGGGGCATCATGGGGGTCTTGTCCCGATTGGTGCGCGTGAAGGAGCAGGCACGATGAGCGCCCTCGCACTCGAAACCCAGGGCCTGGGCATCCGCTTCGGCGCCTTCCAGGCGGTGGCCGAGGTCAACCTGCAGCTGCAGGCCGGCGCGCGCCAGGCCCTGATCGGCCCCAATGGTGCTGGCAAGACCACGCTGATCAATCTGCTCACCGGCGTCTACAAGCCGACCGCCGGCAGCATCCGCATGAACGGGCAGGACATCACGGCGTATGCGGCCGATCGCCGCGCGCGCAATGGCTTGGCCCGCACCTTCCAGATCAACCAGCTGTTCCCGAGCCTGACGCCCTTGCTGTCGGTGGTGCTGGCCATCCACGAGCGCGAAGGACAGGGCGCGACCTGGTGGCGCCCCTATCAGCGCAGCACGGCCTGCTTCGACGAAGCCCATGCCCTGCTCAGGCGCCTGCGCCTTGACGCGCTGGCGCATGTGCCCGTGGCCCAGCTGGCCTATGGCAAGCAGCGTCTGCTGGAAATCGCGCTGGCGCTGGCGGCGCGGCCGCGCATCCTGCTGCTCGACGAACCCGCCGCTGGCGTGCCCGAGGATGAGAGTGGCGAGCTGTTCGACGTGATCGATGAACTGCCCTCGGAGATCAGCGTGCTCTTCATCGAGCATGACATGAAGCTGGTGTTTCGCTTCGCCCAGCGCATCTCGGTGCTGGTGGCTGGGCGCATCCTGACCGAAGGCGCACCCCGGGACATCGCCCACGACCCCCGCGTGCGAGAGGTCTACCTCGGCAGCGCCCATGTGGGTATCCACCAGGAGAAATCGCATGGCTGAATTGCTGGCCTTCGACCAGGTCACGGCGGGTTACGGCAATGCCGTGGTGCTGGACAAGCTGAGCCTTGCGCTAGAGGAAGGGCAGAGCCTGGCCATCCTGGGGCGCAACGGCGTGGGCAAGACCACTTTGCTCGAAACCCTGATGGGCAACACCCGCGTGACAGGCGGCGCGATCCGCTGGCGCGGGCAGGACATCACGCGCCTGCCGGCGCACCTGCGCGTGCGCGCGGGCCTGGGCTGGGTGCCGCAGGAACGCGAGGTCTTCCCTTCCCTGACGGTGGAGGAAAACCTGACGGTTGTCGCGCGTCCTGGCCCCTGGAAGCTGGACCGGGTTTACACGCTCTTTCCCCGCCTGCGTGAACGGCGCGCCAACTACGGTAATCAGCTCTCGGGTGGCGAACAGCAGATGCTGGCCATCGGCCGCGCGCTGATGACCAACCCCGCATTGTTGTTGTTGGACGAGCCCATGGAAGGCCTGGCGCCCATCATCGTCGAGGAGTTGGCGGCATCCATCCGCCGCCTCTGCGAGGATGAGGGCCTGGCTTCCATCGTGGTCGAGCAGCACCCGGTGCTGGCATTGGACATGACGCACCAGGCCATCGTGCTGGAGCGCGGCACCGTGGTCCACGCCGGTCCGTGCGCGGCGCTGGCGGCCGACCCGTCCTTGCTGGACCGTTTGCTGGGCGTGGGCATCGAGGCCGAAGTTGCTTGAAACACCGTCCAGACATTCACATCCGCCGCGTCCATGCCCCACATCGTTGTCGAATACACCCCGAATCTCGGAGAACTCCCGTTTGACGCCATGCTGGCCGCGGTGACGCGGCGGCTCGCGGCCAGTCCCGAGATCGGGGACGAAGCCGATTTGAAGGCGCGTGTGATGCGCGCCGAGGCCTTCCGCGTGGGGCTTGCGGACGAGGGGCGGGGGTTCATCCACGTCACGCTGCGCATCCTGGCCGGGCGCAGTCCGCAGGCCAAGAAAGACCTGAGCCAGCGCGTGCTCGCCGGCATGCGCGAGCACCTGCCCCCGCTGTCTGATGCACTCATCGCCCACCTGAGCGTCGAGGTGGTGGACATGGACCGTGAAAGTTACAGCAAGGTCAGGCTGAGCTGAGGCGCGCATCCCCGCAGGCGCGGGACCTGCGCGCCGGATCTTGAGGTCACTTTCGCGGAGCGGACAGCGTGGCCAGCAGGTAATGCGCCCCCGCGATGGGGTTGTGGTAGTAGGGCGGGATGTCCACGAAGCCCAGGTCTTCGTAGAGCGCGCGGGCCGCTTCCATGTCGTCCAGCGTGTCCAGCAGCACGTGGTCGTAGCCCTGCACCCGCGCGGCGTCCAGCACCGCCTCGCTCAATTGCCGGCCCAGCCCCAGCTTGCGGAAAGCCGGGCGCACGTAGAGGCGCTTCATCTCGCAGGCGTTGGTGTAATCGGCCGTGTCCAGCGGGCGCAGTGCGCAGCAACCAGCCGCCTGCCCGTCCACCCAGGCCAGCAGCAGGGCACCGCGCGGCGCGGCGTATTCCCCGGGCAGATCGCGCAGTTCCTGCTCGAAATTCTGGAAACCCAGGTCGATGCCCAGACTGTGCGCGTACTCGCGGAACAAGCCCCGCAGGATCTCCAGTTCCTGCGTGCTCCGCGGCGTGACCAAGGTGATGGAGGGAAAAGGCGAGGGAGCGGGTGCGGTCATTCGGTGGGAAGTTGTAAGGAACACGATGGCCCCACGACAGGGGGTGGCGCGATCACGCGGCAAAGCCGGTCAAGTACCAACTCGAGGCCACGCAGGCCAGCAGCAGGCCCAGGGCCAGCAGCCGTGTGCGCAGATCGTCGCGCGAAGCCGGGCTGGGCACGGTGGTGAGGCGGGGCATTTTGTCGCCATGCCACATGGGGCCGATCAGATTTTCCTTCTTCGCGAGCAGATAGAAAAAGACGGCGCCCAGGTGCAGCAGCACCAGCACCACCAGCAGCCATTGGCCGATGGCGGCATGGTAGTCCGTCATCCAATGGCTCACCGCTTCCGGCACCCGGTGTGCCCAGGGGCCGGCGTAGGCAATATCGTCGTCGCTGAGCAACCCACTCAACACTTGCGCGAACAGCACCAGTAGCATGGCCCAGACCGAGAGCGCGCCCAAGGGTTTGTGCCCGAGTGTTTCGGGCTCGACATCTGCTTTCGCACCCAGCCGAGCCCAGATCCGGCGCGGCGAGGGCAGGAAGCGCGCGAAGCGGGACCAATGGCCGCCGACCACGCCCCAGACCAGGCGAAACAGCAGCAGGGCCAACATGGCGCAGCCTATGCGCATGTGCCAGTCCAGGGCGCCGATGTAGGCCGTGATGAACAGGCAAACGACCAGCACCACCAGCAGGCCGTGGAAGAGGCGGGTGGGCAAATCCCAGACGCGCACCCTGTGCTTGGGCTTGGACGTTGTTTGATGCAAGAATGCCCCCGCGCTCATCGTGTGTTCATCCCTGTTCGTTGATTTAGGAGTCGAAATCATGACCGCAAAACAAGCCTTGCGTCGCTTCGCCCTGATGGCCGCCGTGGCCTGGATGTCCCTGCTGACTGCCATGCCCGCATCGGCGCAGTTTGCCAAAGCCGAGGACGCGATTCAATACCGGCAGGAAAAGCTCAAGGCCATGGGCGAGCAGTCCGATCGGCTGGGCGCCATGGTGCGTGGCCGCGTTCCCTTTGACGCCAAGGTCGCCCAGGACAGCGCGGACACCTTGCTGGCCCTCAGCAAGCTGCCCTGGCCCGCGTTCGCGCCGGGTTACGAGGGCGGCAAGGCCAAACCCGAGGTCTGGAAGGAGATGGACAAGTTCACCGCCGCGGCGCAGCGTCTGCAGGCCGACACGGCCAAGCTGGCCGAGGCCGCCAGGACCGGCGATCTGGAGCGCATCAAGGCCGCCTTCGGCGACACGGCGGATTCCTGCCGCGCCTGCCACCGGGAGTTCCGCAATCGCTGAGCATGACACCTGAGCAGACGCAGTTTTTTCGTGACCGTGGCTATCACTGTCTGAGGGGGTTTTACGGCCAGGCGACGATGGAACCGCTGCGGCGCCACGTGCTGGATGAACTGAAGCGCCTGCGCATCTGGGCATCGGGGCGCAAGCTCTCCCGCACGCTGGATGACATTCCACACTTTCAACAAATCGGCCGGTTGGCCCAGATGGTCCACAAGCCGCGGGATTTTCAGAACAGGCTGATTGCGCCAGAGCTCGTTGCCGCCATGTGTGCGCTGGCGGGGACTGAACTGGTTTCGGCGCAGGATGCGCAATGGCTCTTGTCGCTGCCCCATCAGGCCGACTGGTCGCTGTCTGGCTTGAACTGGCATGTGGATGTGGATGGCGGCGCGCAAGCCAAGCGACTTCCGGGCGTGCAGGCGTTTGTCCTGCTGGACGATGTAGCACCCCGGGGCGGCGCAACGCTGGCCATCGCCGGATCGCACCGGGACCCGGGTGTTCGCACCTGGCTGCAACAAGGCGGCGATGCCGGGCAGCAGTTGCGTGCCCGGGGGCTGGAGTTGCTGGAGATGTCCGGGCAAGGGGGTGATGTCTATCTGATGGACATGCGCCTCGTGCACACGCCGTCCATCAATGCCGCGAAGGTGCCACGCATGATGGCAACGGCGCGTTATTTCGCCAGCACCTGAGCGGCTTTGCGCTCCCGCCCTGGGTAACCTCGCTGGTCAAGCCTCGGCCAAGAGGCTTTCAATCAGCTTGTGCAATTCAGCGAAATCAGGCTCACCCACGTAGCGCTTGACGATCTCGCCCCGCTTGTTCAGCAGATAGGTCGTCGGCGTCAGGCGCACATCACCCCAGGCCAGCGCGGCCTCGCCGGTGTTGTCGAAGGCCACCTTGAAAGGCAGCTTGCGCGTCTCGGCGAAGTTCACGACGTAGCTGGGCGGGTCGTAGCTCATGGCCACGGCCACGGTGTCATAGCCTCGTGCGTGGTATTTGTCGTAGGTGGCGATGATCCTGGGCATCTCGGCCACGCAGGTGGTGCAGCTCGTGGCCCAGAAATTCACCAGCACCACCTTGCCGCGCCAAGCTGAGGTGCTTTCGGTCGTGCCGTCAAGCAGCACAAAGTTGGTTTGTGGCGCGGCGCCAAAACCGGAGCTGCGCAGCAGCCACCAAGCGCCCGCAGCCAGCAGCGTCGCGAGGGCGAGTACCAGCGCGCGGGTACGCCAGGGGCGGGACGTTGCCGCGGGGGAGGACGGGATGGGACAGCTATCGGTATCCATGACAAGGTCGAGTGTATCGCCGTGGGGCCGTCATGGGTGGTCGGGGGCGCGGCGGGCGGGGATAATTCCCCCATGCTTCAACGCCTATTCTTCCCGCTCTGTGTCGGTCTGGTCCTGATGGGCTGCAGCCCCAGCCTGAACTGGCGCCAGGTTCGCCTCAAACCGGAACCGGTCAGCACGACCGGGGCACAGGATGACGCGGTCGCCTTGCAGGCCCTCTTGCCTTGCAAACCGGACCGGGCCACGCGCCCCCAGCGCATGGCGGGTTACGAGGTGATGGTGACCATGCTGGGCTGCGAGGCGGATGGCGGCCTGTTCGCGTTGGCCGTCGCGGTGCCGGGCTCACCGCAGGCTGTGATGGCGGTGCTGGCGCAATGGCAGACGCATGTGCTGGCCAGCGTGCGTGCGCAGGGCGGCAGCCGCAAACCCTTCACGCCCAAGGGTGCGGACGCCTCCCCGCCCGGAACCCAGTTGCTGGCCCGGGGACGCGCAGGCTCGGCGCAGGGGGACTCCGGCATGCCTGAGACACCGGGGGCGTCCGGGTCGGCCATGAACGTGCAGGCGGTCTGGTTCGTGCGCGGCGGGCGGCTCTACCATGCGGCGGTGTATGCCGAGCGGCTCAGCCAGGCGATGACGGAGCCCTTCTTCAGCAGCCTCGCCTTTGAGTGAGGTCCCGGCGGACCGTGCTTTCCATGCAATTTGTGAATCGCCGCCAGGCTATCTGGATCTTCCTGGCCTTTGCCTTCGCCTATTTCTTCTCGGCGCTGATCCGCGCGGTGACGGCCACCTTGTCGCCCACGCTGACCCAGGAGTTTGAGCTTGGCGCGCGTGACCTGGGTCTGCTGGCCGGGGGCTACTTTCTCGGGTTTGCGGCCATGCAGTTGCCCCTGGGGCGCTGGCTGGACCGCCATGGCCCTCGCACCGTCATCCTCGGCTTCATGGCCGTGGCGGTCGCGGGCTGCGCGATGTTCGCCCTGAGCACGGGCTTCACCGCGTTGCTGCTGGCCCGGGTGCTATGCGGCGTGGGCCTGGCGGCCGGCCTGATGGCGCCCATGACCGGGTACCGCCGCTGGTTCACACCGGCCACCCAAATGCGCGCCAATTCCTGGATGCTGATGACGGGCTCCATGGGCATGGTCGCGTCCACCTTGCCGGTGCAGTGGTTGCTGCCGGTCCACGGCTGGCGGCCTTTGTTCTGGGGGCTGGCGGTGCTGTTGCTGTTGGCCATGGTCATGATCGCCTGGAAGACGCCCCGCTGGCAGGCCACGACCGCGCCAGCGGTGGCGGCAGCGGTCGGTCGGCCAGTGCGTTATGCCGACCTGCTGCGCCATCCCTATTTCCTGCGCCTGACGCCCCTGGGGTTCTTCAACTATGGCAGTCTGCTGGCGGTGCAGACCCTCTGGGCCGTGCCCTGGATGATGCAGGTCGGGGGCTACAGCGCCGCGCAGGCGGCCACCGGTCTGTTCGCCATCAACCTTTGCATGCTGACGGTGTTCTGGCTCTGGGGCCTGCTGTTGCCTCGTCTCACCCGGCGCGGGGTGCCGGTCGAACAACTGATTGCCTGGGGTGTCCCGCCCAGCCTGGCCCTGTTGGCCTTGTTGGTGTTGGCTGGCCCAGCACTGGGTGCGCACGCGGCATGGCTACTGGCCCTGTTCTGCCTCTGCTCCAGCGTGCTGTCGCTGGCTCAGCCGGCGGTGGGGCTGGCGTTCGCGTCCGAGCTCGCCGGGCGGGCGCTGTCGGCTTACAACCTCGTGATCTTTGGGGGCGTGTTTGTCGTGCAATGGGGCATCGGGTTGTTGATCGATGCCTTGCGCGCCCTGGACTGGGCCATGGCCCAGGCCTACCAGGGCGCATTTGGCGTGCTGCTGGTCTGCAATTTGCTGTCCTATGTCTGGTTTCTCTGGCTCAGAGGTCCAAGGCCAGGCAAAACTTCTTGAGGCGGCGCAAGGTCCGGGCTTGCGCGCCGGCCCTTCCAAGGTTGGGCCGCGAGGGAGACGCCATAATGGAACGTGTATCTATGAATGGCATCGTCATCATCGCCCATGCGCCTCTGGCCAGCGCCTTGAAAACCTGCGTGGCCCACGTGTTTCCCGACCGTGCGCAGGGCGTGTTGGCGCTGGATGTCCAGGCCGATGCGACCGCCGAAAGCAGCCTGAGCTTGGCGCGAGAGGCGGTGGCGAACCTGGGCGGCACGCCCCTGCTGTTGCTGAGCGACGTGTTGGGGGCCACGCCCTGCAACGTGGCCACGCAGCTGCTGCGGATCGTCCACGCCCAAGGGGCGGGACAGGCCCGATTGCTGGCGGGGGTCAACCTGCCCATGCTGTGGCGAGCCGTGAACTACCAGCAGGAGCCTTTGGACGCCTTGGTGGCCCGCGCCCTGCAGAGCGGCAGCCAGGGCGTGCAGGAGGTGGTGGTGTGAGCCGGTCCCTTGCCGCGCGCGGGCCCTGGGGGAAGGAACAAAGCGTATGGAGAACAACATGGTGAAAGCGCCTGCAACGATCAGCAACAAACTCGGGCTCCACGCCCGCGCTTCCGCCAAGCTCACCAAGCTGGCGGGCGGTTTCCCCTGTGATGTCTGGCTGACCCGGGGCGAACGCCGGGTCAATGCCAAGAGCATCATGGGCGTCATGATGCTGGCGGCGGGCCTGGGCTCGACCATCGAGATCGAGGCGGAAGGTGATCGCGCGCAGGAAGCGGTCGATGCCCTGCTGGCCTTGATCGACGACAAATTCGGCGAAGGCGAGTAAGTCATGCGGCCTTGCATGGGCGTCCATCGCCTCACCCCTGTCCGGGCCGGACGCGTGCGGCTTGGGGCCGTGCCAGCCGCACAAGCCCGCGGAGATCGCGGATGACGTTCTCGATTCACGGTCTGGGGGTGACTCGCGGCATCGCCATTGGGCGGGCCGTGCTGGTCGCGTCCAGCCGTGTGGACGTGGCGCATTACTTCATCGAACCCGACCAGGTGGCGGGCGAGATCGACCGCGTGCGGCGCGGCCGCAATGCCGTCATCAAGGAAATCCAGCGTCTGCAGCAGAGCGTGGAGCAGCTCGGCCCGAAGGAAGCGCCACCGGAGCTGAAGGCCCTGCTGGACGTGCACCTGATGCTGCTGCAGGACGAGGAGATCATTGGCGGCGTCAAGCACTGGGTGCGCGAACGTCTTTACAACGCTGAGTGGGCGCTGACATCGCAGCTGGAGGTGATGGCCCGACAATTCGACGAGATGGAGGACGAGTACCTGCGCGAGCGCAAGGCCGACCTCGAGCAGATCACCGAGAAGGTCCTGCGCGCCATGCAAGAGGAAATGCAAGGCGGCAGCGCGTCCCTCTACGTGCCCACCCAGGCCCTGTCCCCCAGCCTGCACGCCGCCAAGCCCGGGGACGCCGATGGCGCCGACAAGACTGCCCTGGTGCTGGTGGCGCACGAGCTGTCACCGGCCGACATGCTGCAGTTCAAGCAGGGTGTGTTCACCGGCTTCATCACCGACGTGGGCGGCAAGACCTCGCACACGGCCATCGTGGCGCGCAGCATGGACATTCCGGCCGTGGTGGGCGCGCGCACGGCCAGCCAGTTGGTGCGGCAGGACGACTGGATCATCATCGACGGCAACGCGGGCGTGGTCATCGTGGACCCCTCGCCCATCATCCTGGCCGAGTACCAATACAAGCAGCGCGAGCATGAACTGGCGCGCAGCCGCCTGGCGCGCTTGCGCGACACGCCGGCCATCACCCTCGACGGCGAGCCCGTGGAGTTGTTGGCCAACATCGAAATGCCCGAGGACGCCGCCCATGCCTTGCGCGCCGGTGCCCAGGGCGTGGGGCTGTTCCGCAGCGAATTCCTCTTCATGGGCCGCCAAGGCCACCTGCCGGACGAGCAAGAGCAGTACCAAGCCTACCGTCGTGCAGTCGAGGGCATGAACGGCCTGCCGGTGACCATCCGCACGGTGGACGTCGGCGCGGACAAACCGATGGACAGCAACGCGCAGGAAGGCAAGCACTTGAACCCGGCGCTCGGCCTGCGCGCCATCCGCTGGAGCCTGGCGGACCCGGCCATGTTCCTCACCCAGTTGCGCGCCATCCTGCGCGCCGCGGCGCATGGGCCAGTCAAGATGCTGGTGCCCATGCTGGCCCATCTGAGCGAGATTCGCCAGACCCTGTCCCTACTGGAACAGGCGCGCACCGAGCTGCACCGCGAAGGGCTGCCCCAGGGCGCGGTGCAGGTCGGCGCGATGATCGAGATCCCCGCCGCCGCGCTGATGCTCAAGACCTTTCTGCGCTATTTCGATTACCTGTCCATCGGCACCAATGACCTGATCCAGTACACGCTGGCCATCGACCGTGCCGATGAATCTGTCGCCCACCTTTATGACCCGTTGCACCCGGCGGTGCTGCGCTTGGTCGCGGACACCATCGCAGAAGGCCGCGCGCAGGGCAAGGAGGTGAGCGTCTGCGGTGAGATGGCCGGTGACGTGGGCATGACGCGCCTGCTGCTGGGCCTGGGACTGCGCAGCTTCTCCATGCACCCCGCGCAGATCCTCGCGGTCAAGCAGGAGGTGCTGCGTGCCGACGCGGCCAAGATCGCGCCCTGGGCGAGAGAGGTGCTGGAGTCCGAAACGCCTGCCGCCCTGATGGGCAATTGAAGCGGCGTACGGCCAGATCCAGATGCGCGCGGGGGCATCCCCCGGCGCGTGACGCCGTCCTCAAGTGCTTCAGCGCGCGCGCGTGCTGAGCAGGGCCGCGCCGATGATGAGCACCGCCGCCGCCGCGATGCTCCAGCGCCAGGGTTGGCCGCTGATCCCCACCAGCAAGGCGGTCGAGCCCAGGGGTGTGAGGTAGCTCAGCACCCCGATCTGCCGCGCGTCGCCGCGCTTGAGCGCGTAATCCCAGAGAAAGAAAGCGGCGCCCAGCGGGCCCAAACCCAGCAGGGTCAGCAGCAGCCAGTCGCGTGCGGAGAGCGCGGCGAAGGAGGCTGCGCCGGACTCCAATACCAGGTGGCACAGCAGGGACAGCAGGCCCGACACCAGGCCGAACAGACCGACCGCCGAAGTTGGAAAAGCCGCGACCCGGCGCGTGAGCAGCGAGTAACTGGCCCACACAAAGGCCGAGGCCAGCGCCAGCAGATAACCCCAGTGCCAGCCGCCGTCTGTCGCCGTCGGGTCCGAGCCGCCGCCCAGGATGGCAACCGCCGCCCCCGCGAAACCCATCACCGCCGCCACTAGGTGCAGGGGTTTGAGTCTGAGTTCGCGTAGGAACAGCGGCGCCATCACCACGATCAGCAGCGGCCAGAGGTAGTTGATCAGATTGGCCTGCACCGGCGGCGCGAGCCGCAGCGAGACGAAGAGCAGAAAGTGGAAGCCAAACAGGCCGTAGATGCCCAGCGCCAGCGTGGACAGCGGCAGCTTCCCCTGCCGCAGCAAACCGGGCAGGGCAGACCAGGCGGGGATGCTGCCGATCAGCAGGGCCAGACCCGTCAGCAGAAAGGGGGGAACGTGCTGGAGCGTGACGCCCAGCGCGGCCAGGGAAGCCCAGAGGGCGATGGCGCCCAGGGCATGAAGATTGGCGTGCATGGGCCGCAGTGTAAAAAATGCGCGACGTGCGCATCCTGGGTCTGTCGTCGCGTTTCACCGGTCTCGGTTCGGGCCCAACCTGCGGCATGGGGCATGGGGCGTGCGCAAGGACCAGCTTCGCAAGCCGAGATCTGGATGTACTGGCGCTAGAAACCAGCGCGGCGCAAGGCGGCCGTGAGCGCGGATGGCGAGCGGTAGCCCGTGCGCCGCGCCGTGTCCTGCACCGACCAGCCAGCGTCCCGCAGCGCGCGCGCGTGGCTCAGGCGCAAGCTGCGCAGCCAGGCCAGCGGGCCCATGCCCTGGGCTTCCTGGCAGCGTGCGGCGAACTGTGATGGGCTCAGGTGCACCTGTTGGGCAAGATCAGTGACCCCCAGCGGGTTGTCCAGCCGGGCCTGCACCCAGTGGCTCAGCGCCAGCCAGTCGATGGCGCGGCGTGGGCGTTGCGCCGCATTCGGCGCACGCCAGGCTTCCAGCAGCAACGCGGGCGCATGGCCCAGCGCCACAGGTTGAGGCCAGGCTTGCGCCAGGTACTGGGCCAGCGCCGCGACCTGAGCAGGCCGGTGGGGCTGGGCGGTGCAGGTGGCCCACGCAGGGTGGGCGCTGTCCAGCACCAGACAACGACTGCCTCGGGGGGATTCGAAGTCGTGGCGATCACCCGGCGAGATCAGCACGGCGTCACCCACCGCGACCCGCTGACCACGGCCCTCGATCTCGAGTTCGAGCAGACCCTCCAGCCCCACCAGCAACTGGTGATGCTGGTGCGCGTGGCTGCCGTGCGAGGGGCCGTAGTCGCGTAGGGACACGGGCAGTGCGGCGGGCGAGGACATGCCGAGTCTTCAGTCGAAGTCAAAAATGTCGGACAAAAACCCCTCCCGCTTTTTCTTGCGGTAGTACATGCCCTGCTGTGGGTAGGGTTGGGGTTGCGGGGGCTGGGGTGCGTAAGGCTGCTGTGCCGGCGCCTGCGCGCGCGGCTGTGGTGCCGCCTGCGCGGGTGCGGCGCTCTGGGAGCGGTCGATGATCTTGTCGAGCTCGCCACGGTCCAGCCACACGCCCCTGCATTGCGGGCAATAATCGATTTCGATGCCTTGGCGCTCGGACATCACCAGCCGGGAGTTCGAGCAGACGGGACATTGCATGCGGATTCCTTTCCAATGAAAGACACAGGTCTGAGTAAAGGCTGGCCTGTTGTGGTTTGGAATCCAGCGGGAAAATACAGGGGCCGGGCTCTAACCCGACCCGGGCTCAGGCGACCACGCCCGCGGCGTGTGCCTGCTGATCTGCGTGGTATGAGCTGCGAACCATCGCGCCCACGGCGGCGTGCGAGAAACCCATCTTGTAGGCTTCGTCCTCGAACATCTTGAAAGTGTCGGGGTGCACGTAACGCTTCACCGGCAGGTGTGAGTTGCTGGGCGCGAGGTACTGGCCGATGGTCAGCATGTCGATGTCGTGCGCGCGCATGTCGCGCATCACCTCGAGGATTTCCTCGTCCGTCTCGCCCAGACCGACCATGAGGCCGCTCTTGGTCGGCACGTTCGGGTGCAGGGCCTTGAACTTCTTGAGCAGGTTCAGGCTGAACTGGTAGTCACTGCCTGGACGGGCTTGCTTGTACAGGCGCGGCACGGTTTCCAGGTTGTGGTTCATCACGTCGGGCGGCGCGGCCTTGAGGATTTCCAGCGCGCGGTCGTCGCGGCCCCGGAAGTCCGGCACCAGCACCTCGATCTGCGTCAGCGGGGAGAGCTCGCGCGTCTTGCGGATGCAGTCCACGAAGTGCCCGGCGCCGCCATCGCGCAGGTCATCGCGGTCGACGCTGGTGATGACCACGTACTTGAGCTTGAGCGCCGCGATGGTCTTCGCCAGATTGAGTGGCTCGTCGGTGTCCAGCGGGTCGGGTCGGCCGTGGCCCACGTCGCAGAAGGGGCAACGGCGCGTGCACTTGTCGCCCATGATCATGAAGGTGGCCGTGCCCTTGCCGAAGCACTCGCCGATGTTGGGGCAGGAGGCTTCCTCGCAGACGGTGTGCAGCTTGTGCTCGCGCAGGATGTCCTTGATCTCGTAGAAGCGCGTGGTCGGGGAGCCGGCCTTGACGCGGATCCACTCCGGCTTCTTGAGGATTTCGCCGGCCTCGACCTTCACGGGAATGCGCGACAGCTTGGCGGCGGCCTTCTGCTTGGCCGATGCATCGTAGGCATCGACGCCTTGCGCCGTGCGCACGACCTGGGAGGCGGGGGTGGGGCTGTTCATCGTGTGTTCAGGGTTGGAGATGGGCGCGCAGTTTGTCGCCCAGCACCTGGGCCACGTCGTTCCAGTCGACGCTGACGTCCATTGTAGAAAGATCGACCGTGGGCAGTCCCGCGTACCCGCAAGGGTTGATACGGTTGTAGGGTTCCAGGTCCATGGCCACATTCAGGGCCAGGCCGTGGTAAGTGCAGTGGCGGCTCACTTTCACGCCCAGCGCGGCGATTTTGCCCAGGCCAGTGAAGTCGGGTTCCTGGTCGCTGGCCTGGTTTTTTTGCGGGCGCTGCGGAAGAGGCGCATGGCCGAACGGGTCGTCCAGCCGCACATAGATGCCGGGCGCGCCCGCCACGCGATGGCCCGTCACACCGTAATGGGCCAGGGTACGGATGACGGCCTCTTCCAGCCGATAGACGTATTCCTTGACGAAATAGCCCGTGCGACGCAGGTCGAGCAGTGGGTAGGCCATGACCTGGCCGGGCCCGTGGTAGGTCACCTGACCACCGCGATCCGTCTGCACCACAGGGATGTCACCCGGCATCAGCAGGTGATCGGCTTGGCCCGCCAGACCTTGCGTGAACACGGGCGGGTGCTCGCACAGCCACAACGCGTCCGGCGTGTCCGGGCCGCGTTGCGAGGTGTAGTCCTGCATGGCCTGGTAGGTGGGCAGGTAGTCCACCTTGCCCAAGACGCGCGTGTCCATTCAATGCCCCGGGCGATGTTTGTTCGGGAGCGGGCGAGGGTCGCTTGGGCGAGGCATCCCTAAAGCACGACCTTGACCATGGGGTGCGAGGTCAGCGCGCGGTAGAGGTTGTCGAGCTGTTCCCGGCTGGTGGCGGTGACCGTGATGGTCACGCCCAGGTAGTTGCCGCCCTTGCTCTCGCGCAACTCCACGGTCGAGGCGTCGAAACTGGGGTCGAATTCCCGGGCCAACTGAGTGACGGCATGGACAAAACCGTCCACCCGGGTGCCCATGACCTTGATGGGAAAGGCGCTGGGGTATTCGATCAGGCTGTCGGCGCGGGAGGCCGGGGTGTCTGGCTGGCTGGTCATGGACGGCAGTGTCGCAGAAGGGGTCATCATCCGGTGCAAATGGGGTTGGAAGGCTGTAAGCCAATGGGGAGGCACTGGCTAGGCGGCGCGATCCGTGCACGCAAGCCCCGGCGGGTCGCTTGGGATTACCCGGGGGAGCCGGAATTTTGAACCTATAATGCGTGGCTTTGCAAAAGTTGACAAACCACGCCAAAAACGAGGGTGCAGGCCGCGACAACCAGGATGCCTGGGACGAGGCCGAGGAGCTTGATTTCCAGCCCTTGAGTGCCGAGGAGGCGCGCTTGTGGCGCCAGCGGCATCCGGTTTCCTCGCCGTGGCGCATCGTGGCCTGGCAGGCTGTGGTGGGGGTGTTCGTTGCGGGGGTGACGGGGCTGGTCGGGCTGGTGAGCGGCTGGGCTGGTTCTGCGGGTGGCGCGCTGTCCATGGCGGGTTCCGTGCTGTATGGCGTGGCGGCGGTGGTTCTGCCATCGGCCCTGTTGGCGCGGGTGATGTCGCGGCCAGTGGCCCGGCAAGCCGGGGCGGCGGGCGTCGCTTTGCTGAGGTTTTTCATTTGGGAGCTGACCAAGCTCGTGCTGACGGTGGCCTTGCTGCTTGCCGCGCCTTGGTGGTTCCCCGGTTTGAGCTGGCTGGCCCTGGTGGGCGGGCTGGTGGTGGCGATGAAGGTGCATGGGCTGGCCGCATGGTTCGAGTTGCGGCGCATGTCCCGGAACATGCCATCGTCCAGGGTTTGAATTGAAAAGTTGGTGATCTGATCTATGTCTGCTGAGATTGCAAGTGAAGCTCACGGCCCGACGGCCAGCGAATACATCAAGCACCATCTGCAACACATGCAGATGGACTTTTCCTTTGCTTCCCGGAAGCAGGAAAGCATCGTTGATTTCAGCCTGTTCAACCTGGACTCGGTGTTCTGGTCGGTGCTGTTGGGCGTGATCGGCTGCTTCGTGCTCTGGCGTGCCGCGCGCAGGGCGACTTCCGGCGTGCCGGGTCGTTTCCAGGCTGCGGTCGAGATCCTGGTCGAGATGGTCGAGAATCAGGCCAAGGGCGTGATCCACAACGCCCAGAGCCGCAAGTTCATTTCTCCTCTGGCATTGACGGTGTTCGTCTGGATCTTCCTGATGAACTTCATGGACATGATCCCGGTGGACCTGCTGCCCAAGGCCTGGGAACTGATCTACGGCGCTGCGGGCCACGATCCCCATCACGCCTACATGCGCGTCGTGCCCACGGCCGATCTTTCGACCACCCTGGGTCTGTCGTGCGCCGTGCTGCTGGTCTGCCTGGTCTACAACATCAAGATCAAGGGCCTGGGCGGCTGGGCGCATGAGCTGATCGCCGCGCCCTTCGGCAACCATTGGGCGCTGTACCCCGTCAACTTCCTGATGCAGGTGATTGAATACGTCGCCAAGACCGTGTCCCACGGCATGCGGTTGTTCGGCAATATGTTCGCGGGCGAGTTGGTCTTCATGCTGATTGCGCTGATGGGCGGCGCCTGGGCGGTGTCGGGCACCGGCATTGGCCTGGCCATCGGTCACGTCATCGCTGGCACGGTGTGGACGCTGTTCCACATCCTGGTGATCGTGCTGCAGGCCTTCATCTTCATGATGCTGACGCTGATCTACACGGGTCAAGCACACGAAGCGCACTGATGCGGATGGCGCGGACGGCCGTTGAAGGCTGGCCCGTCACGCCGCTTTTCGATTTCCTTTTTTCTTTCATTTCTTTAACCTAGGAGTCTCCCAAATGGAAAACATTCTCGGCCTCGTTGCTCTGGCTTGCGGTCTGATCGTCGGTCTGGGCGCCATCGGCGCTTCCATCGGCATCGCCCTGATGGGTGGCAAGTTCCTCGAGTCCTCGGCCCGTCAGCCTGAGCTGATGAACGAACTGCAAACCAAGATGTTCATTCTGGCCGGTCTGATCGACGCCGCCTTCCTGATCGGCGTGGCCATCGCTCTGCTGTTCGCCTTCGCCAACCCCTTCGTGCTGGCCTGATCGCGCGAACCTTCACGCGAGAGAAGGGATCAAGCCGTGAACATCAATGCAACGCTGATCCTGCAAGCCATCGTCTTTTTGATCCTGGTATGGTTCACGATGAAATTCATCTGGCCGCCGATCACGAAGGCCTTGGACGAGCGGGCCCAGAAAATCGCCGACGGTTTGGCCGCCGCGGACAAAGCCAAGGCTGACCTCGCCGCCGCCAACAAGCGCGTCGAGGCCGAGTTGGCCACGTCGCGCAATGAGACGGCATCCCGCCTGGCGGACGCCGAGCGCCGCGCCCAGGCCATCATCGAGGAAGCCAAGGCCCGCGCCACCGAAGAAGGCAACAAGATCGTCGCCGCCGCCAAGGCCGAGGCCGAGCAGCAGGCCATCGCCGCCCGCGAGGCCCTGCGCGAGCAGGTGGCCGCGCTGGCCGTCAAGGGTGCCGAGCAGATCCTGCGCAAGGAAGTCAACGCTGGCGTCCATGCGGATCTCTTGAACCGCCTGAAGACCGAGCTGTGAGGGTGTGACCATGGCTGAACTTGCCACCATTGCCCGACCCTACGCCGAAGCGCTGTACGCCGCGGTCAAGAGCGACCTCGACGGCGCCTCGCGCTGGGTCGAAGAATTGGCCGTGATCGCGGCCAATCCCCAGCTTCAGCAGTTCGCGGGCAATCCGCGCGCGACCGAGGCGCAGGTGTTCGAGCTGATCGCTGGCGTGGCCAAGACGCCGCTGTCCGATGCTGCCAAGAACTTCCTGCGCACCGTCATCGGCAATGGCCGCCTGAGCGCATTGCCCGAGATCGCCGCCCAGTTCCGCGTCCTCAAGAACGCGCAGGGTGGTACATCGGACGCCACGGTCCACAGCGCCTTCCCGATCGAGGGCGCGGCGCTTGAAGACTTGAAGGTGACGCTGGAGAAACGCTTCGCCCGCAAGCTCAACGTGAAGGTGGCGCTGGCCCCCGAACTGATCGGTGGCATCCGCGTGGTGGTGGGTGACGAGGTGCTTGACACGTCCGTCAAAGCCCGTCTGGAACAAATGAAAGTGGCGTTGACGGCCTGAGGCTTGGAGCCCGCCGCGCGTCACCTCCTCAACGAGTAAGAAGGAAAGAGTCATGCAGCTCAATCCCGCAGAGATCTCTGAACTGATCAAGAGCCGGATCCAAGGCCTGTCCGCCAGCGCCGACATCCGCAACCAGGGCACGGTTGTTTCCGTGACCGACGGCATCGTCCGCATCCACGGCCTGTCCGAGGTGATGCAGGGCGAAATGCTCGAATTCCCCGCGACCAAGGATGGTCAACCCACCTACGGCCTGGCCCTGAACCTCGAGCGCGACTCTGTTGGCGCCGTTATTCTGGGCGAGTACGAGCACATCTCCGAAGGCGACACCGTCAAGTGCACGGGCCGCATTCTGGAAGTGCCGGTCGGCCCCGAATTGGTTGGCCGCGTGGTGAACGCCCTGGGCCAACCCATCGACGGCAAGGGCCCGATCAACGCCAAGATGACGGACGTGATCGAGAAGGTCGCTCCGGGCGTGATCGCGCGCCAGTCCGTGGACCAGCCCATGCAAACCGGCCTGAAGTCCATCGACGCCATGGTGCCGGTCGGCCGTGGTCAGCGCGAGCTGATCATCGGTGACCGCCAGACCGGCAAGACTGCCGTGGCCATCGACGCCATCATCAACCAGAAGGGTCAGAACATGACCTGCGTTTATGTCGCCATCGGCCAGAAGGCCTCGAGCGTCAAGAACGTGGTGCGTGCCCTGGAGCAGGCCGGTGCGATGGCGTACACCATCGTCGTGGCTGCCACCGCTTCCGAATCGGCTGCCATGCAGTACGTGTCGGCCTACTCCGGCTGCACGATGGGCGAATACTTCCGCGACCGCGGCCAGGACGCCCTGATCGTCTATGACGACCTGTCCAAGCAGGCTGTGGCCTACCGTCAGGTGTCGCTGCTGTTGCGCCGCCCCCCGGGCCGCGAAGCCTACCCTGGCGACGTGTTCTATCTGCACAGCCGTCTGCTGGAGCGTGCCGCCCGCGTGAACGCCGACTACGTCGAAGCCTTCACCAAGGGCGCCGTCAAGGGCAAGACCGGTTCGTTGACGGCCCTGCCGATCATCGAAACCCAGGCTGGCGACGTGTCCGCCTTCGTGCCGACCAACGTGATCTCGATCACGGACGGCCAGATCTTCCTGGAAACCAGCCTGTTCAACGCTGGCATCCGTCCCGCCATCAACGCCGGTATCTCGGTGTCGCGTGTCGGTGGCGCCGCCCAGACCAAGCTGATCAAGGGCTTGTCCGGCGGTATCCGTACCGACCTGGCACAGTACCGTGAACTGGCCGCCTTCGCGCAGTTCGCCTCCGACCTGGACGCTTCCACCAAGAAGCAGCTGGATCGTGGCGCGCGCGTGACCGAGCTGCTCAAGCAAGCCCAGTACAGCCCGCTGTCCATCAGCCTGATGGCCGCTTCGCTGTTCTCCGTGAACAAGGGTTTCATGGATGACATCGAGGTCAAGAAGGTGCTGCCCTTCGAGCACGGCCTGCACGCCTACCTCAAGGACAAGCACGCCGCCCTGCTGGCCAAGCTGGAAGCCAACAAGGCCATGGACAAGGACGCCGAAGCCGAACTGAGCGCCGCGATCGCCGCGTTCAAGAAGACCTTCGCGTGATCCCGGCCGGACAGGATTAGGAGCCCACGATGGCAGCAGGCAAGGAAATACGCGGCAAGATCAAATCGGTGGAGAACACCAAGAAGATCACCAAGGCCATGGAGATGGTGGCCGCGTCCAAGATGCGCAAGGCACAGCAGCGCATGGCTTCGGCCCGTCCCTACGCCGAGAAGGTGCGCAACATCGCCACCAACCTCGGGCGGGCCAATCCGGAGTACGTGCATCCCTTCATGCAGACGCATGAGGAGGCCAAGGCCGCCGGCATGATCGTGGTGACGACCGACAAGGGCCTCTGCGGCGGTCTCAACACCAACGTGCTGCGTGCCGTGACCAACAAGCTGCGCGAGCTGCAGGCCGCGGGCGTGGAAACCCGCGCCGTGGCCATCGGCAACAAGGGTCTGGGTTTCCTGAACCGCGTCGGCGCCAAGGTGGTGTCGCAGTCCGTCCAGCTCGGCGACACGCCGCACCTGGACAAGCTGATTGGCCCGGTCAAGGTGCTGCTCGACGCCTACACGCGGGGTGAACTGAGCGCGGTGTACCTGTGCTACACCAAGTTCATCAACACCATGCGGCAGGAGCCGGTGGTGCAGCAGTTGCTGCCCCTGTCCGTGCAGCAGATGCGCGACGAGACGCAAGCCAGCGGCCCGCAGCACGATTGGGACTACCTCTACGAACCGGACCCGCAGACCGTCATCGACGAACTGCTGGTGCGCTACGTCGAGGCCCTGGTCTACCAGGCCGTGGCCGAGAACATGGCGTCCGAACAGTCCGCCCGCATGGTGGCCATGAAGGCCGCGACCGACAACGCCGGCAACGTGATCAGCGAGCTCAAACTGGTCTACAACAAGACCCGCCAGGCCGGCATCACCAAGGAACTGTCGGAAATCGTGGCCGGCGCCGCGGCCGTCTGACGGCCGATCAAGCAAGATTCAATTTACCGGAGCAAAGACATGGCTCAAGCAAACACGCAAGTGCAGGGCAAGATCGTTCAATGTATCGGCGCCGTGGTCGACGTGGAGTTCCCGCGCGACCAGATGCCCAAGGTCTATGACGCCCTCAAGATGGAAGGTTCGGCCCTGACGCTCGAGGTGCAGCAGCAGCTCGGTGACGGCGTGGTCCGCACCATCGCCCTGGGTTCCTCCGACGGCCTGCGCCGTGGCCTGGTGGTCACCAACACCGGCAAGGCCATCACCGTGCCCGTGGGCAAGGCCACGCTGGGCCGCATCATGGACGTGCTGGGCAACCCGATCGACGAGCGCGGCCCCGTGGCGCAGACGCAGACCGCGTCCATCCACCGCAAGGCCCCCGCTTATGACGAACTGAGCCCCTCGCAAGAGCTGCTCGAAACCGGCATCAAGGTGATTGACCTGGTCTGCCCCTTCGCCAAGGGTGGCAAGGTGGGCCTGTTCGGTGGCGCCGGCGTGGGCAAGACCGTGAACATGATGGAGCTCATCAACAACATCGCCAAGGCGCACTCGGGTCTGTCCGTGTTCGCTGGCGTGGGTGAGCGTACCCGCGAGGGCAACGACTTCTATCACGAAATGTCGGACGCCGGCGTCGTGAACCAGGAGAACCTGGGCGAGTCCAAGGTGGCCATGGTCTACGGCCAGATGAACGAGCCTCCGGGCAACCGTCTGCGCGTGGCCCTGACCGGCCTGACGATGGCCGAAGCCTTCCGCGACGAAGGCAAGGACGTGCTGTTCTTCGTGGACAACATCTACCGCTACACGCTGGCTGGCACGGAAGTGTCCGCCCTGCTGGGCCGCATGCCCTCCGCCGTGGGTTACCAACCGACGCTGGCCGAGGAAATGGGCCGTCTGCAAGAGCGGATCACGTCGACCAAGGTCGGCTCCATCACGTCCATCCAGGCCGTGTACGTGCCGGCCGATGACTTGACCGACCCGTCGCCCGCCACCACCTTCGCCCACTTGGACTCCACCGTGGTGCTGAGCCGTGACATCGCCTCGCTGGGTATCTACCCCGCCGTGGACCCGCTGGACTCCACCAGCCGCCAGCTGGACCCGCAAGTCGTGGGCGAAGAGCACTACACCGTGGCCCGCGCCGTGCAAGGCACGCTGCAGCGCTACAAGGAACTGCGCGACATCATCGCCATCCTGGGCATGGACGAACTGGCACCGGAAGACAAGCTCACCGTGGCCCGCGCGCGCAAGATCCAGCGTTTCCTGTCGCAGCCCTTCCACGTCGCTGAAGTGTTCACCGGCGCTCCGGGCAAGTACGTGCCCCTGGCCGAGACCATCCGTGGCTTCAAGATGATCGTCAACGGCGAGTGCGACCACCTGCCCGAGCAGGCCTTCTACATGGTCGGCACCATCGACGAAGCCTTCGAGAAGGCGAAAAAAGTCTAAGTAAGCGGCGCATACGGGCGTCCGGTGTTGTTGCCGTGCACGCCGTACTGGTTGTACGGCTGTGCGCGGCGCCTAACCGGCCATCCCGTCTGCTTGCTTACGATGGAAAGGATTGAACATGGCAGCAACTATTCACGTCGATGTGGTCAGTGCCGAAGAGTCCATCTTCTCGGGCGAGGCGCGATTCGTCGCGCTGCCCGGCGAGGCGGGTGAACTCGGCATCTACCCGCGTCACACCCCGCTGATCACGCGCGTCAAGCCCGGTTCGGTGCGCATCGAGTTGGCCGACGGCAAGGAAGAGTTCGTCTTCGTCGCGGGCGGCATTCTCGAAGTGCAGCCCGACTGCGTGACCGTGCTGTCTGACACCGCCGTGCGCGGCAAGGACTTGGACGAGGAAAAGGCGGGCGCCGCGCGCCAAGCCGCCGAGGAAGCGATCAAGAACGCCAAGAGCGAGCTGGACCTGGCCAAGGCCCAGTCCGAATTGGCCATCGCCGCTGCCGAAATCGCGGCCCTGCGCAAGTACCTGCGCAAGAAGTAATTCTGGTCCGCCTATTCCGGCCCAGCCCGGTCTTGCCCACAGCCCCGGCAGCGATGCACGGGGCTGTTTGCTTTGCACCCACGGTTGTGCGCACGCATGACACTCAAATGAACGCCGAGCGACAATCGACGGTCCATGCAGAACTACCGTGCTCCTCTCTGGCTGCCTGGCGGCCACTTGCAGACCATCTGGCCGGCGCTTTATGGCCAGCGCGTTCAGGGCCCCGCGCCCCGGTTTGACCGGGAGCGCTGGGACACGCCCGATGGCGACTTCATCGACGTTGACTGGTTGCAGAACGTGGGCGACGCCCCCGCCGGTCTTTTGGTGCTCTTCCACGGCCTGGAGGGCTCCACGCAAAGCCAGTACGCGCAAGCCTACGCAGGCTGGGCACGTGAGCGAGGGCTGGCTTACGCTGTGCCGCACTTTCGCGGTTGCAGCGGTGAGCTCAATCGCGCGCCGCGGGCCTACCATTCGGGGGACTGGCAAGAAATCGACTGGATCCTGCGGCGCTTGCGCTCCCGCCTCGACACACCCGGACAGTGCCTGATCGTGGTCGGCATCTCGCTGGGGGGCAACGCCTTGCTGCGCTGGGCGGGGGAGCTGGGCGAGGCCGCCACTCAGGTGGCGGATGCGGTTGCCGCAGTTTGTTCGCCCCTGGACCTGGCGGCTGGAGGGCATGCGATTGGTCGCGGCTTCAACCGGCAGGTCTACACGCGCATGTTCCTTTCGACCATGAAACCCAAGGCCCTGGCCAAATGGGACCAGCACCCCGGTTTGTTCGACCGCGAGCGGCTGCACCGCGCGCGCACCCTGTACGAATTCGATGATGTGTTCACCGCGCCGCTGCACGGTTTCCGCAACACCGACGACTACTGGCACCGTGCCTCGGCCAAGCCGCATCTGCCCGCCATCCGCGTGCCTGCGCTGGCGCTCAACGCCCGTAACGACCCCTTTGTGCCCGCATCCAGTCTGCCCCGCGCGCAGGACGCCGGGCGCTTCGTGACGCTGTGGCAACCGACCCACGGCGGACATGTGGGCTTTCCCTGCGGACGCTGGCCGGCCGGTCATGTGATGGACATGCCCCGCGCCGTTGGGGACTGGCTGCTGGATGCAGCGGGCATGTCAAGCAAGGTGGCGGCGCATGGATGACATCGTCCGCCAGGCCATGGCCAAGTGGCCCAACGTGCCGGATTGTTATGGCTGGTTGGGCCTGGACGCGCGCGGCAACTGGTGGATGCGCGACGACCGGGCGCAGGCCGCAGGCGCCTTCGACAGCGGGCAGCCCGGAGCCAAGGGTTCGCTGCTCAGGCACGAAAAACTGATTGACTTCATCCAGCGCAACTACGAACGGGATGCGCGCGGCTGCTGGTACTTCCAGAATGGCCCGCAGCGGGTCTTTGTGGAACTGGAGGCCACGCCCTGGGTCTGGCGCCTGCAGCAGCATGCTGCGGACACTCAGCCCGCAGGGCCGGTGATGCCGGTCAGCGTGCGCGCGCACAGCGGCATGTCCGTCGAGTGTCTTGGCTGCCTGCTCGACGAAGCGGGCCGGCTGTACCTGCACTCCAGCCTGGGCTTGGGCTTGGTGCACACCCAGGACATGAGCCTCGCCGCGGATTTGGTGGAAGCCGGGCAATGGCAGCCCCAAGCTGTTCAAGCCGCGGAATTGCCGGCGCGTTACGGCTTTGTCCGCAGCCCCGCAACCGTCGCTGCGTAGAACACCAGCGAACGCGGGGCATCGCACCTGATGCAAGGGGCAGCTCACGGCAGATGGTCCGCGGATCGTTGAATAGGACACACAAGCCACGCAGGTGCAAACCTCGACATGCACCATGCGGCCCAGGCGTCACAATCTCCCCCGCAAGTCGCCAAGAGGGCGGCTTGCCTCTATCCACAGGAGTCTCCCATGAGTCTTTCCACCCATCCCAATCTGCCCTCCTACCTGAACCCCGCCGACCTGGGGCCCTGGGCCACCTTTCTTGAACAGGTTGACCGTGTGCTGCCCCATCTGGGCAAGCTCAGCGTCTGGGCCGACACCCTGCGGCGGCCCAAGCGCTCGCTGATCGTCGACGTGCCCATCCACATGGACGATGGCACGGTGCGTCACTTCGAAGGCTACCGCGTGCAGCACAACGTCTCGCGCGGACCGGGCAAGGGCGGCGTGCGCTACCACCCCGGGGTGACCCTGTCCGAAGTCATGGCCCTGGCGGGCTGGATGACGGTCAAGAACGCGGCCGTCAACCTGCCTTACGGTGGTGCCAAGGGCGGCATCCGCGTGGACCCCAAGCAGCTCTCGATGAGCGAGCTGGAGCGCCTGACGCGCCGTTACACCAGTGAGATCGGCCTCATCATCGGCCCCGAGCGCGACATTCCGGCACCCGATGTGAACACCAATGAGCGCATCATGGCCTGGATGATGGACACCTACTCCATGAACGTCGGTGCTACCAGCACCGGCGTGGTGACTGGCAAACCCATCACCCTGGGCGGCAGCCTGGGCCGGCGCGACGCCACCGGCCGCGGCTGTTTCGTCGTGGCGCGCGAGGCCATGCAACGCCTGGGCATGGAAATGAAGGGTGCGCGCGTGGCCGTGCAGGGCTTTGGCAACGTGGGCAACGCGGCGGCGCGCGTGTTCCAGGAAAACGGCGCGCGCATCGTGGCCATCCAGGACGTGGCGGGCAGCATCTACAACCCGGCGGGCATCGACCCGCACGCGCTCACGGCGTTCATCGCCGCGCGCCAGGGCACGTTGCTGGATTTTCCCGGCGTCGAGCGCATCAGCAACGACAAGTTCTGGGAGGTCGAATGCGAGGTCATGCTGCCGGCCGCGCTGGAGAACCAGATCACGGCCGACAACGCCGGGCGTATCCGCGCCAAGCTGGTGGTGGAAGGCGCCAACGGACCCACGACCCCGCAGGCCGAGGACATCCTGCTGGCGCGCGGCACCATCGTGCTGCCCGACGTGCTGGCCAACGCGGGGGGCGTGACGGTCAGTTATTTCGAGTGGGTGCAGAACGCCTCGTCCTTCTTCTGGACCGAGGCCGACATCAATGCCCGCTTGGACCGCGCGCTCAGCGACGCCTTCCGGGCCATTTGGGATCTGGGCCAGGAACGCAAGCTGGCGCTGCGCACGGCGGCCTTCGTGATCGCCTGCACCCGGGTGTTGGAAGCGCGCGAGCTGCGCGGCCTCTACCCCTGACGGCTGGGCTGTGCCCCGGCCAGTGATCGGGTCGGCGGCTCAGCCCAACTGCGCGCGCACATGCGCGAGCAGGGCCGCGCAGCCGTCCTCGACCAGGTCCAGAACCTGCTCGAAGCCTTGCGCGTCGCCGTAATACGGGTCAGGCACGTCCTTCACGCGATGATGCTGGCACCAGCGCGTGAAGGCTTGCAGCTTGTGGCTCAACTCGGGCGGGCAGTGCTCGGCGAGCAGGGCCAGGTGGCCGTGGTCCATGGCCAGGATCAGGTCATGGCGGGCAAAGTCCTGGTCCTGGACGCGGCGCGCGCGCAGCGGCGACAGATCGTAGCCCCGGCGGGCTGCATGCGCCTGGCTGCGCTCGTCCGGCGGGTCACCAACGTGGTAGCCGTGCGTGCCGGCTGAATCCACCCACACGCGATTCTGCAAACCAGCCAGCTGCAGCTGCTTCAGGAGCACACCATGTGCTGTCGGGCTGCGGCAGATGTTGCCGGTGCAGACGAAGAGGATGGCGTAGTCCGGACGGGCGGGGATCATGTTTTCGTTGTAAGCCTGGGCATGGTCAATGGCACATCACCTGACCATGACTGGCATGTTGTTGCGGAGCCCAAATGACAAAGCCGGTGCGAGACCGGCTTTGGTGTGGAACGTGGAACGGGCCGTCCGGCCCAGGGCGTGTGATTACTTCGCTGCGGCCGGTGCAGCCGGCTCAGTGAACTTGCCGCCAGCGGCATTGGCCAAGTAAGCCACGGCACGCGCGATCTCGGTGTCGTTGTGCTCGCCGCCGCCTTGCGCCGCCATGGCGCCCTTGCCCTTGAGCGCGGAATTCACCAGGCTGTCAAAACCGGTCTTGATGCGCGCGGCCCAGGCGCCTGCGTCACCGAACTTGGGCGCGCCAGCCAAACCTGCGCCATGGCAGGCCACGCACTGGGCCTGGTAGACCGCCTCACCGCTCTTGAGCGGGCGGTTGGCATCGCGAATTTCCACGGTACCGACCTTTTGCAGGCGCTCGGTCACGGCACGTTCCATATTGGTCGCGCCGGCGGCAGGCTTCTTGTCGGCCACCACGAAAAACACCAGACCGATGATGATGAAGACCGGAAGCACGAAGGCTGCAATCGACACCCACATCACCTGCCCGGGCGTCTTGATGGGGCCGGTGTGGGCTTCTTCGTGTTGTTGTGCGCTCATGTCTTGGTCCTTGGAAATCCTGGGAGTGAATGACTTGCAATCGGGCGGGATTATAGCTTTGGCCTTTGTTCGGACCGCCCAGCCGACGGGCGAAACCGCCTACAATGCCGGCCTGCGCAGACAACGCGGCTGTAGCTCAGTGGATAGAGTATTGGCCTCCGAAGCCAAGGGTCGTGGGTTCGATCCCCGCCAGCCGCACCAGCATCCTCGCCGAAAGAACCGGCAAGTCGTGTGGAGTCCGGCAATTAATGTGCACATTGCGCACGAATTGCCAGATTTCTCCTGTGTGCAGGAAATGCCGGATTACACATCGGAGGGGCTAAATCCGTTGCCCTGGACATGCATGGAGCGACCGAGTTGGCCTTGCAGATTGTTTGCCGCACTTACTGAATTTGAGGCCAAGCGGATCGACCAGGGACCGGAGGACGCGCTGGCTGCGGCCAGGGTCAGCGCACTATCCGTCGGATAAAAGAAGAGAAACAAAATCACGCATGGGCAGCCTGTGGCATCGATGGCCACGGGATAAATTCAGCTTGGTTCTCTTTAAGAAACGTGTTGAAGCTGTCAGCGAGTTGCTGGGCCAGCATAATTGACTTGCTTCGGCGGATCCCGCGAGAGTCATCAGTCTTGATCACGAGGAAGTCTTGCTTAACAAGATCGGCGTGATGCGGGTTTTGGTTGGGCTTAGGCGTTGCGATCACCGAATGGATGCCATGCACAGTTTTGAAGCGCTTAACGCTAGTGCAAGCCCAACCCTTCATCCCGTCCCAGCTTTCGCTGATGCATATCTCTGCGATTAAGTGGGTATGCGCTGCTTTACCCGCCTTAGAAGGCGCTTTGGTGTTGTTCCAGAACCGATCTACGGATATGTGAGCATCAGGTCGGTCTTCCATGAACGCGCCGGCCAAGACACGGAAGCCCCCGTCTCCGTCGGTGATTCCGTGATGCTCATGGTTGTCGCGAATGCGGCGTCCGACGACCTCGTGCTCCACCAGTTCTTCTTGCGGTTGCTCAGCCATTCTGTAATTTCAGGGCGCTGGAAATCTATCAAGATTCTCTGAAATTCTGGTAGCTCTGGCAACTGAGCGAATTCAAAAGACTCATAGCTACTAAAGTCATCCGGACGTTTCCGATAGCTGACGGTGGTTCCTTCGTCATCGGTAGCGATCAGTAACGTCCTGCCAGGGCGCCCAATTTCGCACATCAGCGTCTCACTGGCAACGTAAATTGTGGCACCCAAATAAAAGGCGGCATCGCTGTCGGACAACAACAGAAGCAGTTGGACTAGATGACTATCCCAGTGTTGAGCCTGCTCAGGGTTTAGTAGGCTTCGAACAGGAGATTTCCCCTCAACAATCGAGGTAGAGGCAAAAGGGGTGACGACATAGGACATCCCATAGCTCCTGTCGTCGAAGGAAGACACGACAATGTCATCAGCATGGACTGCAGAAGCCGGTCGTTGGTACCGTGCAAACTGAACAGGATTCAGCCCAGCTATTGCAGTGCGTGTCCGTTTTAGCGCAGCAGGCAGAAACTCGGCGACGATTTCAAATCGCGACGGGACTGACTTAAGCATGGCTTCCCTTTTCACGTTTGAGGTTGCCCATGATGTCACTAGGGATGACGGAAGTAAAGACATCCCAAGCACAGCTGTGGGCTTGATCAAACCAACTCAATATGGAGGCAACATCGAGAGGCTTCAAGTCGGGCGCGCCATTGACCACGAAGTCCAGAATCGCAGCCTGCCGAGGTGTAGCGGTGTTTTTAATCTGGCCACGTGAACCTCTCACCAAGATATTGGTGTTGGGAAGCGAGGGGTGGGCAGCTCGGATTTCACTAGTAGCAATAATGGCTGGCTTACCGACGACCTTGGAAAGAATATCCAGGCTACTCTGGTTGATCAACTGCACCTGTTTTGACAAGAAATGGTCAATGTCGGTGACGCCATGATCTTCTGTGAATGCGTCGCGGTAGGTAAGCTGGCAGCGTTCAGGTCTAAGAGCAGCAAAAAGCGGCGAAGCATCGCGAGCGGACGTAAGAATGCGAGAGAGTAGATTTCTTACAGCATCCCATCCGTCATATGGAGGAGTGGCATTTACAGTCACAATGCCTTGACCGATTTGTGCAAGCGGCCACGCTCCCGGTTTCGGTCGAAACCGGATCAGGGGCTCGCGTCCGAGTACATCCAGCGGAATGACCGTACCAAAAGGCTGCAGCGGTTCAATAACGGGGAGGATGCTTTGAAGCACGGGCTCAATCTGCATCGCCATCTTGAACCAACTGGGATCAACAGGATTGCCTTGCATGTTGTCGTCAAGGACCCAATGGATTTCAGCGATGACTTCAACCAAAGGGGCGTTGGACAAGCGGCGTTCGGCGGTCATGACAAGTGGCGATGTGTCGGCTTCCCGGACGGGTGGTTTTACGGTAGCACTACCCGCAGATACTACATTATTCGGGCTGTACTACCCGCGATGTTCATATGCGGCAGCAGTCCTCCCTTGTCCCTTCAATACCTCATTGCGAATTTGAGCAATGAGTTCGTACTCTTTTCGTCGCATCGAGTAGCCTAATAGCCGGAGCTCTTTTTCTATTGCTCGACGGCTTGGGTGCCGCCCAAGCTCATAGAAAGATTGCACGATACGAAAAGCCTCGAATGTCAGTGCATTCTTGCGCACGAGATCCTTCTTTTCTTGGGCGCGCTTACGCCTTAAAGATAGGACCTCGGCAACTGCTTGAGTTTCATTTTTTGCGATCCGACGCATCTCCCTTACAGAGATGTTGAGAATAGGTGATAGCGCAGTAAGAGTCTGGATGTGTGGGAGTTCGCCTGCGTGTACGCGAGCAAAGAGCTTTAGAAGGGAAGGGATATCGGTCCGCTGTGGGCGTCGCCTGGGCCGATGACTACTGGTGACCAAAAGCGGAAGTGGTCTGTGAAAAGAGACGGGAATGCAGTCCTTGCTACCCGTGAGCATTTCTTGCAACGGGACATGAAATGCATAACTGACGGTGCTCATCGCTTGCCAGCTAGGAGCGCTCCCGCGCGAAAGCCAGGTGGCAATCACCGATTTATTCCGGTCCAGGGATAAAGCCAGATGAGCGCTGACCCCTTGGAAATGGAAGTCTCGAATCTTCTGCAGTGTGGTTCGAAAACCTGAGCCGGCGTCTGTGGTCGCCGCCACTGGGTTTGCGAGCAGGTCAGCAAAAGACCGTGCAACCCAAATCAAATATTTGGACAATCCATCGCGATCCTCGTCTAAAAGACGCGCAGATCCTCCAAGCCACGCACCACAATGCACGCACTGGCCAGGGTTGTCTTTCCCCTGCAACATAAGTAAGTCGCCTTTTCCACAACGCGGACAGCGGGACGTGAGCAGGCAGCGGTGTATGTGGCACGCGTGAACCTCGTTGATGGTCCATAGCAATCGTTCGAAGGGTTCAAAGTACAAAATGTCTTGCTCAAGGCACATCGGGCACCAACGGCGTGCTCGCGTGAGGACAAGTCGACCAACACCCGTCAGAGATGTGAGATCACGCGTTGTCATATCCCAAGGAGATTGAACGATCGTCAAGGCCTCTAGCGCAGATAACCAAGCAGCAGATGTCTTTCCTCCTTTGGAGATGAGGTGAGTGCAGCCGTTTGATAGCTGAATTCGATTCGCCAAGTCGGCTGCAGTGTTTGATTTCGCCTCAGATACGAAAGTCGAAACGTGAATCTGGTTCTTGGCGCAGATGCGGCGCACATAAGACTGAATCGATTCTCGGCAGGATTGGCTTTCCGGAAGAGGCGCTGGCGGAAGTAGTGAGCATCTAGTGGCCAAGATGCTCGGGTGATTCAAGAGTCCCATTTGTCTGTCGCCTCCCTCCGAAACGACGGTTTCATCTCGCCAGGCTTTAACTTCTTGGTGGTAGAAACAGGCACTGAAACTTTGCGTGGCTCCTCGAGCATGTGTCGTGCGAGATCAGCATTGCTCAGAAAGGTTGAGAGCCTCTTGGTGCCAGAAACCATTTCCTGGCGGATCGCCTCGTGAGCCGGGGGACTCAGAAAACATTCCCGCAATACAGCAAAGCTGAGAGGGACTGATCGTTGAAGGGAGAGACTCAAAGCACGCTTCAGAATGTCCTTCAAGTTTCCGATGCAGCCCAGGCTTTGAAGTAAGAGTTCGGTCGCGTGCTCATGGAGTTCGAAAGCATTTTCGACAGGTAAGTGCCGAAGCAGCTCAATCAGTGCGCCGGTAAAACCACTGATGCCTTCGTTGTCCATCCCATAGGGTTCGAAGTGGACAATGGAGCTGCGCCGTGCAAGTTGAGAAGTACTGACTGTCAGTTCGAAGAAATCATGAGCACCTGCGAGGATAAAAGTTGTTGGAGACTTGTTGATGAACGAGCGGAGATGATTGGCTTGGGTTATGACGTGCTTTAGTCGATCCTCATGAGAGCTACTCGAGCCAATCTCAAATGCGAAGATCGCCTCATCAAGAGCAACAATCTCAACCTGACGGTCAATGAGATTGTTTCGGAACCGAATCTTCAGTCGCTCGCCTGAGGTATTCAACTCTTTGGCATCTACCGTGTGAAACAGGATTTGATCTCGTCCAGGTCTCCTCTGAGAAATAGGCAGTGTTTTATCGATGGCCGCCGCGTTCATCAATCCAAGGGCCTCCCGATAAAAAGGAACGAAGGAGAATTTGCCAGTGACCGGGGGTTCAAGTTCGACAAACAGGGCAGGGACACGACGCCGATCGCTAAGCATCTCCTCCTTTCGTGCGTCGAATCTTTTGGAGACGAGTGCTTCCAGAAGAGCGGTCTTCCCCACACCGGCTCCACCAAGTAGGAGGATCATCCGCTGAGAATCGAAAGCCGAAGTGGCTTCGTTCAGCCTTGTCAAGGCGCGCTTCATGTAAGGGTGCTCGACGACAGTCGAGCTGAAGTACTGTTCGCGCTCGGCATTCGAGCTTGCAAGTACTGAGGCCGGGACGAGAGACTGCATCTTCATGTTGCACTCCCCGACAGCTGCAAATGTCTGGCGACAGATTCGCGGACCTTCTCGTGTAGGCGGGTGTAGGCAGAAGTGTCTGTGGCTTCGCTTTCCGATTCGCCCAGATCTGTAATTTCTAGGGTGGCCTGGGCTTCAGCGCTCTCCCAATAGGCTATGTTCTTCAACGCCTTCTCATTCAAAGATTTGCACAGCGCCAGGACGCGAGCTCGTGATCTGGATTTGGCGTTCTTCACGATCAATCGCTCCATGCGCAGTTCTTCGAAAAGGCAAAAGCAAACAGGTTCAGAAAGTCGAGAGATCTGTGCAGAGATGTTGGAGTTGCACGTGACCCACTGACCATCAAGGAACGCAAGGATGGTGCTGGGGTCAAAAGGGTTGATACGGATTTCTGGCCTGGACCCCTTGAGAGCTAGCTTCGCCAAAAGTGGATGGCCATAGTGCCGGCCATTGACAAACAGGCCGCGTGCGGGGTCAATGCGGCTACCCCGTGAGGACGACGGAGGCGGAAGGATGATCGGGAGAATGGACGTCAGGTTCCGGCACCTGTGAATCCTGTGGCCATGAACTAAGAGAGATTGGTTGTAGGCATCCCGCGGTGTGAGATTGGTTGCGGGATGTTTGCGCGTGTCGTAGACGTCAAAGAAATACTCTTCAAGTTTTCCGTATAGATCCGCCAACCAAAGGCCATTGAATCGACTGGGATCAACCAGGGGCGACATGCTCCGAACCTTCTTTCTGAGTTTTGTATTTCCCGTGGTGTTGGCAAGCAACTCGGAAGTTGTAATGCCAAATACCCGCTCCAAGACAGCGCCAAAACGTGGAGCACTCTTGGGTCGGATGTGATGAGTGATCTGTAGTGAAGTAAGGGCGTACCACAGGCACTTGGCCTTGAACTCACTGCCCCAATCATGAATAACTGCGTCGGGGAGACGACCCGTCCTACGAACGATGTCAGCGAGAACCATGAGACTGCTGACATGGCTGGGCGGGGAGTACGAGAGGTACATCCCAACCACGCGACGAGTGTTTGCGCACATTGCCAGGGTGAGCCACGCACGACCTAAAGCCTCTCCCGAGATGGAGCTGCTCGTTTCTATATCGAGCAAAGTGCTATCGATGTGAACCACCTCCATTGCCCGGACTCCATGCATAGGAGTTTCTCGGTAGAGCATCCAATAGCTCGGAGCCAGTTGGTATGAATTTTTGTGCCCGGCAGATTTCTTGATGGTCTCGACGGAGCGGATGTTCTTTACGCGGACGTAGAACGCAGATCTACCAACGGGAGTAAAGCCATGGGCGATCGATTTCTCTTTGCTCTCCTCATATAAAAACTCTGTGGTCGGACAAGTGGGATCGCTTAGACGCTTCTCCAGCCAGAGATTTAACATATCGTGATGCTGAAGATCAATGTGTGGGCCGCGAAATCCACGCGCACCGGAGCTGTCAATCAAGGACTCAATTGCTGAGAGTCCCGCCGATTCGCCCTCACTAACTTTCTTGCGCCAGCGGCGAATAGCGGAAGCGGAATGTTGATCCTCTAGACTCAATTTTTCGCCACGATCAAGCGTCTCCAGGATCGTCAACTTGCGCAGTGCACGTTGCAAATCCTTGGGCGATGCCGTCCAGAGGGGCCCCGCAATCGCAACGTTGGCTATGTCGGAGGGTAAGGCAAGGATGCCTGCTTCCCTTGCTGAATTGAGCTGACCGTATGTAAGGGAGATGGCTTTCCCGCTCTCGTCAAAGGCGTGTAGAGCCGTCGCACCAACCACGCCTACAGATAATGTGCTGCCGTCGAATACGATTCGGCTGCCAGACGACAGAGCTTCCGGCTTGATGGTGCGAGAAGGTGGGCGTGAGCCATTGAGACGAATGGCACGGTTCCATGACTCCAGCAGTAGGCGAGAGGTAAAAACGTTGACTCGATCGGGTTCACGATCCAAGAGCGCAGCATCAAAATCGATGTGCAAGTGCCCGGTGGCGATGGCCCAGTTCAAGTCGTCTGCGTTGACACCTGCGGTAACGAGGTCGTCGTACGAACGGTATCCATGGCCCGTGAAGTTCCCAAGCAACGGTTCCTTAATTTGATGCCAGTCAAATACTTGTTCGACGCCGAGGTAGCTAAAAAGGAAGAGACGGTTTGCGTGGCCAATGGCGTGGATCTCATCATCAAAGCGCACGCGGAATCTGAACCCCCAAGGATGGACTACGTCTAAAGCGGGTGGACAAATGAAGTTGCGGTCATTTGCCTGCGCGTACTTCCCAGGGTGAAGCCGCAATAGATGTTCGCGATCTGACGCCGACTTGTATTCCTCGAGGTAGACGCCGCTGCGCCAATCAAACAGCGCGCAATCTGGTGTGTAGAGGCTTCGCACCTTCTTGTCGTTCCGTCCCAGATATCGCAACTCAAGTGAGGGCGGCTGCATTAGGTAGCCCAGAATCTGGCTGCTGAATATGTGGGCTAGACAGAACTTGAACTCAACAGACTGCGACTCGGTCGGCATCGCGACACCCATCTTGGGGCACGGAATGTCGCTCACCACATTGCGAGTGCCGCCTTGCACATTTCGCGATGGAGCGAGATATGCGCGATCGATGTAATCCTTGCCAGCCTCAGAGACAGGAAATTCCAAAAGAAACTGGTTTAGCTTGTTCAATGTGAAGCGCTCAAATCGCCCTTCAGTGACAAGCGTTTTGGTTCCGAAGCTAGATTGCGACATGTCGACCCCTGTACTTTGACAAAGCACTACCCCTCAATGGCGACGCATTGAACGAGCGGCTAAAAAATGTGTGCAGGGGATTGACCACCTTGAAAAAGGTGGCTAAAGTGCCTTCACCAAGAAATCACGGAATCCCCGTGTAGAAGCCTGGTCTGATTCGCAGTCGGACCGGGCTTTTTTTCGACCTTTTTTTGTCGAACGCATAGGCAACCGTCGGGCCTTGCCTTGGGCCATGGCTACTTCTTAGCTCATTAATCCTCCTGGGGATTTATCACTCTCATGAAGAATGGGCTACCGGTAAGGCAGCGTGCAATCGGCGCATGCTAGTGGGCATTCCTATTGCAATCAACCAGAAGATTGGTAATATCATTTCTTTGGTGTTGCTTAAATTCAGTTTGCGAAGATATATATATCTGAGGTTGATATAAGTAGGTGTTGCCTCAACTCACCAGCCAGCCTTTTTTGCATAAGGCCAGGCTCATGCTATTTGCCACATCCTTGTTCAGCCTAAGCGACCAATGCAGGATAACTAGATTGAGAATTTCAAAGGAATTTTCTGCAATTAGCCTGTGAGCGAAAACTGGATCGACGCTCTGTATCACATTGGTATGACCTTGGCGGTATTACGATGCCACTCACGTTCCATTGATCTAAAAGCTCATCGAATAATCTTGTCCTCGGTCTTCCACTTTTGATTGGTGCGTCTAAAGGGGGGCAGGTCAGACCTGTAGAATTTGTAACGGCACAAACTCACAGAGCCAAAATGGCTACAGGGACAGCACGAGGGTTTCGCCTATCTCAGCGCACATCGTTTGCGGATGTGTTCGCGCGTGAGTGGTGCCCTGGGAATGGCGTCATCAGCGCCTGCGATGAGAGGAGTGCTTCGTGAGCGCCCAAGCCGCTTCGATGCAACCTCTTTCTGACCAAGCCTCGAGCTTTGTCGTCAATCCCGTGGAAATTGGCTCGTTGCCTCCCCTGAGGCCCAACGACTCCGGTGAGTTCGTGCCGCCATCTACTCTGGACGCTTGGGAAGCAGAGGTTGAGGCACCGGCTTTACCCGACGACCCCCTAGTGTGGGAGGCGGCAAGGACGGCGCAGGTAGAGTTGGCCAAGCATGTCCCTGTTGACACTTGGCCAGACTGGGGCGATCTATCCGCCTACTTGCCAGACAACGCCTCGTTTCTTTCGGTCATTGTCGATCCAGAAGCTCACGCGCGGTTGAGGCAGCTGTTTCTACGTGCCTTGCGTGAAGGCAGCGTGCCGGACGAGGAAGTGGTCGAGCTTGCGCGTGACCCGGAAAGCGCGCAGGACGAAGTGAAGGCGGCTGTCTATCGCATGGTCCTGGCGGATATGGGATGCCAGACCGATGAGCGGTTGGAACGGGTAGAAGCATTTGAGGATTCCACCGTCTATGTCGATCCAGACGAGACACCCGAGGAGGAAGATGAGCTGACCGATGCGTTGGCGCATATCGGGACACTAACCTCCACACAATTCGATCCTTTCTACCTGTATCAACGCGAAGCGCAGCGGCACCGGCTGCTGAGCGCCGAAGAGGAAATCGAGATCGGTCAAGCCATGGAGGCCAGTCTCGAATCGGCGCTCAATGCGCTCGCTGCATGGCCTGCCGGCATCTCGCGCTTGCTCGGCGCGGTCCGGGCCGTCCAAGCAGGCAATTTGCCCATGCGCTGGCTTTGTGCAGGCCCGCGACATGACCTGCCTTTGATCCGAGACACGGACGCTACGATCGATGCTGCCCCCGAATTCAAATCCCCGACAAGCGCGGTCGACGACGACACAGAAGGCGATCCAAGCTCGGACTCTAGATCCGAGACCCGTGACGCTGAATTCTTCGCAGCCGCAGAGCACTTGTCCGTCGTCGACGTTGCCCTCAGCCAAAATTCGCCAGCATGGAGCGAGGCGCGAAGCCTGCTCGCATCCATGCGAGTCGCCAGCACCTTCTTGCTTGAGCTGGCTGACGAAGCGCCATTGGATAAATCCGATGCGGCATCCGACTTCAAACGAGCCATGGACACATATCGCCGCAAGCGCGAGTGGATGGCCATCAGTAATTTGAAGTTGGTTCTGTTCCAGGCAAAAAAATACATGTACTCCGGTCAGCCACTCGGCGACTTAGTCCAAGAAGGCAACATCGGCTTGCTGCGTGCGGTGGACCGATTCGATTGGCGGCGCGGCTTCCGGTTCTCCACCTTTGCCACTTGGTGGGTGCGCCAAGGTATCGGCCGCTTTATCGCCGACAAGTGCCGGACGATCCGTCTGCCTGTCTACGTCTTCGACGAGACCCAGCGTCTAGTCCGTGAGTCCGAAGCGTTCGAGGAGCGGATGGGGCGGGCTCCCGAGCCGCGCGAGATCGCCGCCACGGTCGGCCTGACTGAGCACAAGGCCGCCGCGCTGATGTGCATGGCCTTGGAACCACTGCCTTTGGAGGAGACTGACATCGACGTACGCATGGATCCGAGCGTGTCGCATGAGTTGATTGACCCCGATCCGATGGAGACAGTGGCCGAGCGCGAGCTCGAAGGTGCCATCGACACGGCCCTGAAGTGTCTTGCGCCCAAGGATGAGCGGATCATTCGCCAGCGCTTCGGACTTGGCGGCATGGCCGAACACACCCTCGACGAGATCGGCATGGTGATAGGGGTGACGCGCGAGCGCGTCCGGCAAATCGAATATAAGGCGCTTGCAAAATTGCGGCATCCGACGCGCGCCGGACTTCTGGACCCCAGCAGGGTTCGCTCTCGCACGGAAGGCTCGGAGCCGGCGGTCGATGCGGCCGACCGCGAAAGCGGCGGACCGGTGCCAACCGACCCAACCAAGAACATGCTGCCCATCGGGCCTTTGCGGATGGTTCCCATCGCCGTAAACAAGGCGTTGCGACTGGCCGAGAGAGTGAAAGCTACCGTCGAGGACGATAGGCTGGGAAGCAGCGGCAAGATTTGGGTTCGGGCTGATGACGACGAGCAGGCCCACATGCAGATCTTGATCCCGAGGCTCGTGGAGCTGGGCTTTGCGCGCGAGGCCGGGAAGGGCTACTGGCGATGATCCCGCATCCAACCAAAACGAGGGAGGCACCGCCGCGTGCGACCCCCATGCTCGAATCCCTTCGAGGGATGGGCTACTCGCCAGCCACCGCGCTGGCCGACATCATTGACAACAGCATCTCGGCCGGCGCCACGGAAGTCCGCATCGACCTTGCGTGGGATGGCTTGGACAGTCGCATCGCTGTCCTCGACAACGGCGGCGGCATGAGCGACCCGGAGCTTGAAAGCGCGATGACGCTGGGCGAGAAGAGCCCGCTCGACAAGCGCGCGGCGACCGACCTTGGGCGCTTTGGCATGGGCATGAAGACTGCATCACTTTCACAGTGCCGGCGCCTGACCGTGGCGACTGTGAAGGATGGTGCCTCGTGCTGCCTGCGCTGGGATTTGCGCGAGCTCGCGGCGCTGCCCCAGGCGAAGTGGCTAATGTTTGAAGGCCCCGCTCTTGGATCGGAAGCCCATATCTCGGCGCTCGAGGGCAAGACCAACGGCACGCTCGTCCTGTGGGAGCTTTTGGACCGCATAGTCACTGAGGGCTACACGGTCCAAGACTTCCTCAACATGGCCGACCATGTCGAAGCTCACCTTGCGATGGTGTTCCACCGGCTCATCCAAGGGCCCCGGCCCCGGCTTTGCATCCTCATCAATGACAGGCCCATCGCTCCGTGGGATCCCTTCATGACCGGTCGCTCGTGGTCCTCGCCAGTGGGGCGCAAGCACACCCAAGAGGGCTTGGTGGAGGTCGAGTGCTTCGTATTGCCGCACAAGGACAAGCTCACTGAAGACGAATGGAAGGCGGGAGCGGGCCCAAACGGGTGGACCGCCCAGCAAGGCTTCTACATCTATCGCAACGAGCGGCTTCTGCTTGCCGGCGGCTGGCTCGGCCTCGGGCCTGGCCGCGCGTGGAATCGGGAGGAGTCGCACCGCCTCGCCCGCATTCGCTTGGACATCCCCAACACCGCCGATGCCGCTTGGAAGATCGACATCAAGAAGTCCACCGCACGCCCGCCGGTGGCGCTTCGGTCCTGGCTCACCTCCTTGGCGGAGCATGCCCGCGAGCGAGCACGCAAGGTGTTCGCCTACCGTGGCAGCCCCACGCCCAGTCCTACCGGTACCCCGCTCGAGCAGGCTTGGCGGGTAGACCACACAGCCACGGGCATCCGCTACCGCATTGACGAGAAGCACCCGGCCATTGCCGCCGTCACCGAGGCAGCCGGTCCCCTGCTGCCCATGGTCAAGGCGATGCTTCGCGTCATCCAGGAGACGGTGCCGGTGCAGCGCATCTGGCTCGACACGGCGGAGCACAAGGAGACGCCGCGCACAGCGTTCGCCGGGGAGGCTCCTGCCGAGATAGTCGCCGTCATGAACACCATTTATCAAGACATGGTCGGACGGCGCGGCATGGCGCCTGATCTCGCCAAGCGCGCCTTGCTGTCCACCGACCCCTTTCAGAATTTTCCGTCGTTGATCGACAAACTCTAGGCCGAGGACCCGCCTTAGGCTCCAAGCTCCTAAAAGAACGAGAACGCCATGCCGCAACCCGAAAAATCCTTGCTGCCCGTCATCAACATGGCTCAACTCATGCTCGAGGCCGAGCGCGAGACCGTGGGTATCACGCCAGCCGCCATTGCCACCAAGGTCAAGCTCGCGGCCAGCATCCTGAACGTCGCGCCGTTCGAGGAGGCCGACGCGGCCGCCGCCATCGGTGTCTTAATCCAGCGGTTTAGCCACTGGATCGGCAAAGACACTACGCTGCAAGACGACGAGGGCCACTTGCCTTGGCTGGTCGCCGCCAAGAAGAAGGATTGGCGCTACTGGCCGCGCTACCAGCGGTTCTTGGAGCTCAAGATGTCGGTGGAGGTGGTCGGCGCGCTCGACAAATCGACCGACCACATCCTTGGTCTCTTGGAAGACCCTAAAAGGTCAGGCCCGTGGGACCGCCGGGGCTTGGTCGTGGGGCACGTCCAGTCTGGTAAGACAGGCAACTACTCAGGGCTGGTGTGCAAGGCGGCCGATGCCGGCTACAAAATCATCATCGTGCTGGCGGGCCTGCACAACAACCTGCGCTCGCAGACCCAAATTCGGCTCGAGGAGACGTTCCTGGGGTACGAGACCTCGGAGAACCGCGACCCCGGCAAGCCGTTGGGAGTGGGCGCCATCGACAGTGATCCGGCGATCCATCCGCACTGCGCGACCACGCGGGCCGACCGTGGTGATTTCAATTCCGCTGTCGCCAAGCACTTCGCCATATCGCCGGAAGAGAAGCCCTGGCTGTTCGTGGTCAAGAAGAACAAGACGGTCCTCACACAGCTCCTCAAATGGATTCGTGGGCATGTAGCCGATACGACGGATTTAAAGACGGGGCGCCGCATCGTCACCAAGCTGCCGCTCCTGATCATCGACGACGAGGCGGACAACGCCTCGGTGGACACCGGCGAGCAAGTCATCGACTTGGACGGCAAACCCGATGACGACCACGAGCCAAAGGCCATCAACGGCCTGATCCGAAGCATTCTGCATGCCTTCGACAGGAAGTCCTACGTTGGCTATACCGCCACGCCCTTTGCCAATATCTTTATCCACCGTCGCAACGCGACCACCGACGAAGGCCCCGACCTGTTCCCTCAGTCGTTCATCGTCAACCTGGCGGCCCCCTCGAACTACGTCGGCCCGGCTCGGGTGTTTGGGCTGCTTGGCCCCGAGGGTCGCGTCGGCGGCCTTCCGTTGATGCGCGACGTGTCCGACTACGTCAACGGCGACGAGCCCAGCGGTTGGATGCCCCCCAAGCACAACAAGGATCATCCGCCAGCCTACTTGGGGCAAGACATCTTGCCTCCCTCGCTCAAAGAGGCCATCCATTCGTTCGCGCTGGCATGCGCGGCGCGGACCTTGCGCGGGCAAGGCAAGGAGCACGCTTCCATGCTCATCCATGTGACGCGCTTCACCAAGGTCCAGAAGGAAGTGTTCCGCCAAGTCGAGGAATACGTCATGGGGATGGTCCAGCGGCTGACCCGGCGCATCGACCACGAGGCGCTTGAGAATGATTTGAAAGCTCTGTGGGAGACCGACTTCATTCCCACCTGCGCCGAAGTCGCCAGCCTTATCGAGGAGCCCGGCGAGAACTTGGCGGTTCCCGATTGGCCCGCCATTCTGGCCGCCCTTCCCGACGTGGTTGCCGACATCAAGATCAAGACCATCAATGGCACGGCCAAAGACGCCCTTGACTACTCGGAGCAGGAGGAGCATGGCCTCAAAGTGATCGCCATCGGAGGAGACAAGCTCGCGCGAGGCCTGACCCTCGAAGGCCTCAGCACAAGCTACTTCGTGCGCACGACCAAGATGTATGACACGCTGATGCAGATGGGGCGCTGGTTTGGCTACCGCCCCGGCTACGTGGACCTCTGCCGGCTCTACACCACCGAGGACCTAGTCGAGTGGTTCGGGCACATCGCCGACGCCTCCGAGGAGTTGCGGACGGAGTTCGACGCGATGGCCGAAAGCGGCGCGACGCCCAAGGAATACGGCCTCAAAGTGCAGTCGCATCCGGTGCTACTGGTGACATCGCCCTTGAAAATGCGTTCGGCCAAGAGCCTCTATCTATCCTTTTCCGGCGAGCTTCTCGAAACCATCGCCTTCTTCAAAGACGACACGCGGCTCAACCAGAACCTAGCGGCGGCCAACAAGCTCATTGGCTCGATGGGGAAGCCTGCCGAGTCCAGCCCCATCATCAGGAACCGCGCGGGCGTGGTCCAGGAGTTCAGCGGCTTTTTGTGGAACGCGGTTCCTGGCGACAGCGTGGCCGACTTCTTTGAGGCATTCGTCTCGCACCCCAAAGCCCACAAGGTCGTCAGCAAGCTACTGGCAGAGTTTGTGCGCAGCATGATGACCAAGTCCAACGAGCTCACGAGCTGGACCGTGGCAGTGATCGCGGGTGGGCGTGGCGCGCCATACACCTTCGAGGGCGGCTGGACCATCGACGGCGCGCTGCAGCGCTCGGCCAACTCCTCTTTCGACGACCGCTATTCCATCGGAAGGCTCTTGTCGCCACGCGACGAGGCGATCGATCTGGATGAAGCGGCTTGGTCGGCGGCGCTGGCCGCGACCAAAAAGGGCTGGAAGCCGGACCCCGCCAAGCAAAAGAACGGCGTGGTCCAAAAGGAGCCAGACCTGCCCAACGGTCCGGCCATCCGCCGCGCGCGCGGTATGGGCGCGGATGGGGTGCCTGCGGCCCCTGAGCGCGGGCTCCTCCTCCTCTATGCCTTAGACCCTGCGCAAGCTGGCAAGGACGTCTTCAAGACGCGCACTGATCCGATCATCGGCTTCGGGGTGAGCTTCCCGGCCAGCGAGTCGGGCGTCAAAGTCGAATACAAGGTCGATCACCTGATCTGGAAACAGTGGGAACTGGACTATGGCGCGTCCGAATGAGGAGATCGTCATGGCCTGGGCCTCTTTGGCTGGCACGGCCGCGTCTGCTGGATGGAGCTCCATCCCCATCGTGTCTCCGCCAGGTTGCTCGCTTTTGGCCGCCCGGCGCAGCCCCGACAATGAGGAAGCCATCCTCGCTGGCTTCACGGGCCTGTCGATCCCGACTGCCGAGAAGCTGCCCGAAGGCCAAGGCTTCGCGGTCGAGCACGTCGATCTAGGCGATGGCAAGGCTTGGCTCGCGCTCACGCGCAAACTCAGCGGCGGCGTCGAGCTCTTCCTGGCGATGGCCAGCGATGTCGTGGTGGCGTTGGAATCCGAAGGAACGGCGAACCCGCAGCGGCTGGCCAGAGCCTTTCTGGCACGCGTGCGCGCTTGGCAAGAATTCATGCGCAAAGGCGCGCAGGTCCTCTCGCCTGAAAACGAAATCGGCCTAGTCGGCGAGCTCGCGGTGCTGTCGGCCATCATCGCCGCAGGCGTGGCCCCCGATGTGGTCATGAACGCATGGGTGGGGCCGCAAGATGCCAACCAGGACTTCGAGCTCGGAACCGGTGCCATCGAGGTCAAGGCCACTGTCTCGCCCATCGGCTTTCCGGCTCACATCGGCTCACTGAACCAGCTCGACGACTCCACGCTGCAGCCGCTCTTTCTGGCAGGAGCGCGCCTAGCCCAAAGCGCCTCTGGTTTGAACCTGCCGCAGTGGGTCGAGTCCGTGCGCGCACAGCTCGTCGGCAGCGCGGACGCGGCGCGCATGTTCTCCGACAAGGTCATCGCCGCCGGCTACTTCGACGCCCACTCAGACAAATATCCGCGCAAGTTCAGCGACGCGGGCATGCGGCTCGCCGAGGTCGGCCCAGGCTTTCCAAGGCTCACGCTGGGAAGCGTGCCGCTAGGCGTCACCGGGGCAAAATACCACGTGGAGTTGGAGCAGGCGCTTGGCGCGGGTATCGGCATCGATTTGGCATTGAAGAAACTGGGAGTCTTATGAGCACCGCGATTCTGGAGTTTCTCAACGAATTGCAAGACGACATCGACTCACAAGTCAGCGAAGAGATGCCCATCGAGGAGTATGTCTTCTCGGACATCGTCATGAACCACTTGGCCGACGCTGGTATGACCTACAACGACCCGGTGGTTTGCCATTACAAGGGCCGGACCGGCAACGCCATCTTGCGCCTGAGCGGCTACTCTATTTCCGAGGACGAGGACCAGCTCGACTTGTTCATCAGCCTGTATGAGGGAGTCAGGGAGATCGCCTACATCCCCGAGGGTGACACCAAGACGGCCGTGGAGCAGTGTTTGCGGTTTCTAACCTTGTGCGCAAACGGGACCATGGCCGCCAAGCTCGAGGATTCGAGTGACGAGCGCGAGCTGGCCGTCAAGCTCCAGCAAATCTACGATGGCCTGGATCAGATTCGGGTGTTTGTGCTGACGGACAAGGTCGCCAAGACTAAGAGTTTCAAGCCGCGCGAGATTAATGGGAAAACGGTGCGCCTGGAGGTTATGGACACCGAGCGCCTCTATCGGCAAGTGTCCGAGGGCAAGCCGCGCGACGAATTGATCGCCAACTTCAACGAGCTTTGCGGCGCGCCGCTGCCTTGCGTATTCGTCCCTGGCAGCGACGGTGAGGACTACGACTACGCCTTGGCGGCCATCCCCGCCATCGCCTTGCAGGCGCTGTATGCCAAGTTCGACTCGCGCCTCCTCGAAGCCAACGTCCGCTCGTTCCTGAGTATTAAGGGTAAAGGTGTCAACGCGGGCATCCAGAGCACGCTGCGGTACGATCCTGGGCGCTTCATGGCCTACAACAACGGCATCGTGGTCGTGGCCGACCATATCGCGCTCGTCAAGTCTGCCAGCGGCAGCGACAGCATCTCGTTGCTCCGAGGCCTGCAAATCGTGAACGGAGGACAGACCACGGCGTCGATCTTCTTCACCAAGCGGAAATTCCCCGAGACCGATCTGAGCCGCGTATTTGTCCCGGCCAAGATCATCGTGATGCGGACCCAGGACCCCGTGCAGGAAGAGACCCTGATCTCTGACATCTCCCGATACGCTAACAGTCAAAACGCAGTCAAGCAGTCGGACTTGTCGGCCAACAAGCCTTTCCACATCGCCATCGAGAAGCTCTCGCGCAGCGTCTATTGCCCGGATGGGGTGAGCCAGTGGTTTTACGAGCGCGCGGCCGGCAGCTACAACACCCTGCTATCGCTCTCCGGCAACACCCCTGCCAAGCTCAAAGCCCTTAAAGAGTCGATCCCGCCTGCTCGGCGCATCACCAAGACTGATTTGGCTCGTTACCTCAACACCTGGGATGTCAAACCCGACGTGGTCAGCCTGGGCACACAGAAGAACTTCGACAAGTTCATGGCGGAGCTGACCGCCACCTATGGGCAGGACATCCCCGAGCCGAAGGTGGCCGACTTCAAGGCGATGATGGTCAAGGCCAAAATCTACCGCGACGCCCAAAAGCTGATGCGGCCTATGTTTGCAGCCTTCCAAGTCAACGTCGCCACGTACACGGTCTCGCTGCTGGCCCAGCAGCTTGGCGACCGGATCGACCTCGACAGGATTTGGAACAACCAAGCCCTGTCGCCTGAGCTACTGAGGCAGATAGCGACATGGTCCAGGGAGGTCAACGACGCGCTGCGCGAAAGCGCCCACGGCAAGATGGTGTCCGAGTGGGCCAAGAAGCCTGAGTGCAAGGCGGCTGTTCTTGGCGCGACCTACTCTGCGCCTGCCGCCAACATCCCCGAAGTGAAGACGGCCTGAGGTCGCGCGATCCATGGTCGATGTGGTGCCCGCCCATGTCCGAAGCCGGATGATGTCGGGTATCCAGGGCAAGGACACCAGGCCGGAGCTGATCGTCCGCCGAATGCTCTTCGCCTCCGGCTACCGCTTCCGGCTGCACCGAAAGGACTTGTCCGGCTCACCTGACATCGTCATGCCGGGCCGCCGCGTTGCCATCTTCGTCCACGGTTGCTTTTGGCACCTCCACCAAGGGTGCCGCTTTGCCAAGATGCCTTCCACCCGTCCAGAGTTCTGGAAGGTCAAGCTCGAGGCCAACGCCGCGCGCGACAGCCGCGCCGCCGCGAAGCTTCGCGAGCAGGGCTGGAGGGTGCTGTGCGTTTGGGAATGCTCAACGCGGGATGTTCACGCCGCCGCTGACCTGCAAGCCGCCATGAGCGCCTGGATTGAAGGCAGCGAGCCACTTGGCGAGATCGGCGCGTCGTCGCGAGTCTGAGCCATGGCCGATCCGACCGCGCAAGCCCTCAGAGTCCTGGCCGAAGCCCATTTGGCAAGAGTTCTTAAGCGCATTCCCACAGACAGGACGGAGCGTTTTATTCTCTTCGTCGAAATTGTCCGGACGATGGACTATTGGGGAACCCATGCCCTGACGGTGATCGGGGACAACGAGCAAATCGCGCAATCGTTTGACTTGATGTATTGGGGGTGGAACCGAGCCATCGCCGAGCTCTTTGACCCGTTGGAGCAGCCCGGCGCTTTCCTTCTCATGGAGAGCACTCAGCAATCTCGTGAATACGCGACCGAGCTAATGCAGAACCTCGGCATCGTAGGGCTGCTGCGTCGACTCGCCGACTTGGGCGATAGCGGCATCATGAAGATAGACCGGGAAGGCAACGAGTTTCATTTCCGCATGGACGCGGAGGCGAAAGCGCAATTCGCCGACTCCGCTGAAATGGACCGATTCAAGGCGGCAGAAGAACACTTGTCACCATCGGACTCGGGGTGGTCTATGGTTTCAATGCAAGACGCGCTGCGTTATCCCGACATGCCGGGAAACTACTTGGCTCGCGAGGACACGCCAGCAAAGCGCTGGCTCAGGCCCGACCTAGAGGAGCTCATCAAACCGCTTGTGAAACCATGGGACACAGGACGCGGCGTGATGTTGGCCTACGACGCCCGAATCGAAGTTGACGAGCATTACATGGCTGCGGCGATGGACATGGCTGGGCGCTGGCGCGAGGCGGCTGGCATTCACCCCAAGGCAAGGCTTGGCACCATAACCGGAGCCGACATTGTCGCCATCGGCGCAGCGCTCATAAGCCTCCACGCAAAACACTTCGCTTGCGTGACAGTGGGAAAAAGGCTGTTTGACCGTGTGTCGCTGCCCCAGAGCCTGACCATCTGGACATCGCGTGCGGAGCTAGAGGAAACTATCTCCCTCATGAGCCACAGAACCGCCAACGTCGTCCATCACGCCTTCGATGTGTTGGCAATGACATCTGAACAGGTGAAGAAGCTGGCGGACCATACAACCCCTCTGATTCCGTTGTTGTTCGATCTGGGCAACGGCTTTGTCCTGAGGCCCGTCTCGTGCATCACACGCAATCCATTCGTCGCCATCAAGACCCAGCGCCAATGGCTGGATGAAAGAACGGAGCATGCTGTCGCGCTGGACCGTGAAGAGTGGATGCGAGGCCAGCTGTATCGCATGTTCGGCGGCAATCGATACGCCTGCTTCCCAGGCAGCCTCAAGTTGCGCCGCGCCGGATCGCTTCTGACGGATATCGACGCAGTCGTCTATGACCGCCTAACCGGCGACGTGGGACTCTTCCAGTTGAAGTGGCAGGACTATTCCATGAACGATGTGCGCCAACTCCGAAGCAAGGCAGCGAACCTATCGGCCGAACTGACAGATTGGGCCAACAAGCTCAAGTCGTGGATCGAGGAGAACGGCGTTTCCGCGCTGGACCAATCGCTTCGCCTTAAGAAGAAGCGGCGTGAGGCGGCCAAGAGCATATTCCTCTTCGCGGTATCGAGAGCGGTTGTCCGTACGCAAGGCTATGGCGTCAAAACCAACGCGCCCGACTTGGCTATGGCAGTCTGGCCCCAGTTCGCTCGAGTCCGTGCGGAAGTCGGCCCTACGGAGCGCACGTTGAAAGATATTCATGCCAGACTGATCCAAGAGTACGGGCAAGTGCCCCAAATTCACCCGATGCCGGCCGTGTTTCGCATCGGTGACGCCACGCTCTACGTCCACGATTTTTGGAATCGTACTGAGTAAGGCAAGACCCGACCGAAGAATGCAGCATGGAGCGATTAGGCGACCTATGGGACTAGGCTTGGGTATTGGCAAAAGCGAGCCGGCCTTAGGCCTCTGCGGAGGCAGGCGCGGCCTTCGTCTAGCCAGTCTGCTTTAGATCAAAATGGCCTCGAATATCGAGATAAGATACAAACCTGCCGAAATTGGGCCTTGGCTTTCCCTCCGCGTTTCGGATGGGTCTTGGTTTGGATACTTGAAAAGAACAATCGATGTCGCGCAGTGAGATACCGGTGATCGACTTGTTCGCCGGTCCCGGCGGACTTTGCGAGGGCTTCTCGTCCATCGTGGACAAGACAGGCGTGCGCCGATTCGCGGTCAAAGTGTCGATCGAGAAAGATCCCGTCGCCCATCGCACGCTGATGCTGCGCGCACTATTCCGAAAGTTCCCCAAAGGCAAAGCCCCGCAGGCCTATTACGACTACATCCGCGGTTCGATCAAGCGCGAGCAGTTTTTGGCGCATCCCGACATCAAGGAGGCTGCCGAGGAAGCCGCTAAAGAGGCCCGCTTAGCCGAGCTAGGCAAGACGCCTCACGAACAAATCGACGGCTGGATCAGGGAAGCCCTTGGCGGCAATAGGGAATGGGTGCTCATAGGCGGACCGCCGTGCCAAGCCTACTCTCTCGCCGGCCGGTCCAAAATGAGGGGCAAGGATCCCAAGGCGTTCGAGGCCGACAAGCGCCATTTCCTCTACACCGAATACCTCCGAATAATCCAGGAATTCAAGCCTGCGGTCTTCGTCATGGAGAACGTCAAGGGGATGCTCAATTCCAAGCATGGCGGCTCGCCCATCTTCGACCGCATCCTCGCCGATTTGCGACAGCCAAGTGAGGGGCTGACCTACGATGTGCGTTCGCTTGTGGTCGCTGGCGAACAGCTCAGCCCCAAAGACTACGTGATCGAGGCCGACAGCTATGGCGTTCCTCAAAGTCGCCACCGTGTCATTCTCTTCGGAATCCGATCTGATGTGGCCGAATCAACCCAGGACCTAAAGGCCCACCCGCGTTGGTTCCTCATGAAAAAGTCGAGCGCCAAGGTCTGCGTCAACGATGCACTCGCCGGCTTACCTGCTCTGCGCAGCAAGTTGTCGAAAGAGCCAGATTCGTACGAAGCCTGGCTTAGAGTCCTGCGCGATGCTTCGCAAGGACTCAAAATGTGGCGGTCGCCGATTCGAATGCGGATTGAAACCTTGATGGCGGACAGTCAAAAGAAGGCTTTGGCGCATATCAGTTCAGGCGCAGCCTTCATGCCAATGAAGAACGTGGCAACTGGATCGATGCCGGACGAACTAAAGAAGTGGTTCATCGACCCTCGTCTAGGAGGTGTACTCCAGCACGAGTCCCGAAGCCACATGCGGACCGACCTTCAACGCTACCTCTTCGCTTCATGCTTCGCAAAATCCACTGGTTATTCCCCCAAGCTTCGAGCATATCCTCCACGCATGCTGCCCGATCATGAAAATTTGAAGCGGGACGAAGATGAAGACGAAATTACGGGCGAAGGGGACAGTAAATCCATCCCCTTTGCTGACCGTTTTCGCGTCCAGGTTGGAGGCGACCCCTCCACGACTGTCGTGGCGCACATCAAGAAAGACGGGCACTACTATATTCATCCTGACCCTTCGCAGTGTCGCAGTCTCACGGTCCGCGAAGCCGCCCGCCTGCAAACTTTCCCGGACAACTACTTCTTCGAAGGGAGCCGGACGGAGCAATATGGCCAGATCGGAAATGCGGTTCCGCCTCTCCTCGCCAATAAGATCGCCAAAACGGTCCTCAAGTTCTTGTTGTCATCCCGTAGTTAGGGAACATCTATATCGCTGCCAAACTAGCAGAGGTAGTTGACGATGGAAGTGAATCGCCCCGGGGTAATTGGACACCTCTTTCCTTTAGCTGAATTAACCAACCACTTTGGTTACAAGGTCGATTCAAAAAAAGAAATTAAACGCTAGTCCTACTCAGTGCGGGCCGTATCTAGTGAGAGCGATGCATTGGAAAAGAGATCACATGAAAAACCGCACCCCCTCATCGAGTGACTATCGCGCAACCTTGGTGCTCGACACAGGTGAACTGGTCAATATCAAGTGTCCGGACGCGGCCCAGGACGAGCTGTTGGATTCCCTGGAGATCGCACTGAAACTCGGTGCTTGGTGGGTTGCCAGTCTTATTGAGGGCTGCTCGGCTGACTACCTTGGGACGGCAATGGAGAGGGTTAACATGCGTCATGTGGTCGGCATGGCCTGAAATAAGGCTTGGCTGTGTAGATCTGCTTCAGATTGCGCCGCTGTTTCCGCGATTTTGTTGCCTCGATTCCTAGCCAACTGGCCAGCTTCTCGGCATAGGGATCGAGCTTGCTTGGGCTGACCCGCCTTGTGTAGGTGGGCTCGGTCTCCTCCGACCGCAGGTACTTCTTCACTGTGTTGCGAGCCACGCCTGTACGCCTGGAGATCTCGCGAATGGACATCTGTTCTCGCAGTGCCCAACGCCTGATGACATTCAATGTCGCCACGTCTATCACTCCAAATTTCCCTCCGCGTTTAAAGCTCGGAGGGTAGGGCCTACGTGGGTCAAATTTGGATGGAAATTACTATTCCAATGGAGTGAACCCCTCGGACTGAACCAAGAGGCTTGTCGGAACTAAGCCACTTGCTGAGCGAGTTGAGATTCGAATTCGTTGGGTGATCTGTAGCCGAGTGCGGAGTGGAGCCGCTTGGCGTTGTAGACCTCTTCGATGAAGCGCGGTAGCCGCGTGGCAACATCTTCGAATGTCTCGTAGCCGGCCAACTAGATCTACCCAACCCGTCAGGATGCACGGGCTGACGTGTTCAACTACATCGAGATGTTCTACAACCCGAAACGTCGCCATTCCACATCCGGCAACGTCTCTCCGGTAGAGTTCGAGATGCAACATTCCCAACGGCTCGAATGTGTCTAGCAGATCCTGGGCGATTCACAACGACATAGCGCAACCGAACTCCGAACTTGCATACCGAACCACACGGTGACGTGGAGTGGCAGTGGCAGTGGCAGTGGCAGTGGCAGTGGCAAGTCTCCAATCTGCGGTCTGACAAATCAATCGCTGCCTACTGCTCCGGACTAAAAACCAAGCGACTAGCCTGGAAAGCCGCGTCATAGCGAAGTTTGAATACCGCCAAATTGGTTGCAACAGCAGCGACTCCTGTCGCTAGCTGCTTGTATTTCGGTTTGACATCAATCAGATTTTTCTCAAAATTCCAACTAGCAAAAAGCCCGGCAATGTAGTCCGGCAATCGAACTAAATCATCGAACCAAAGAGCCTCCACATCTCCCTCTGGGGGAGCGCCAACACAGATAGGCCGGGAGGGCATAGCAATGGAAAATTTTTCACCAAGTCCGGCCAACGATTCCAGCGCTATATCCCAAACCACACCGTCTTCCCATGTCGTCATATTGTCTCGATCAGGAAACCAACCTATCAGCTCATTTTCCCGCTCACGCTGCAGCACAAGAGTCACAAAGGAAAATAGAAGCCCCAGCAGAGTCAGATCAGATAGTAGATTGACATTGAATCCTTTAGCGAGAGACTGCTGCTTGAGTCTCTTAAGACGCTTCAACTGATCGGCAGGCCTCTCAATCTCAGCTAGCTGATCGATGGCTTGCTGGAGGCTATTTCGAGCAACCTCTAGTCGCGCGTCTCTGTTCGGAGCAGAAAACAAATCCGGTGGGTGGTCGAAGATGAATGCGAAATGGAATCTCCGAGGATTCACAAGCAAATCCAGTCCGCACTGACTAATTTCCTTCGTCTTCTTAATATCCTTGGGTAAAGCTTGTCGAATCTCTTCCTGCATTTCTGCAAGGTATGCGTCATATGGAACTACCGTGAAGGCGAACGCGCTATTACTCTTTTCGTTGTCGCGAACACAAAAATCAGCCGTAATGAGCCATTTCTTTATTACTGATTGAGAGCTCAGAAATTTCCGGAACTCCTTGACTGCTGAACCATCGAAGGTTTGGAAAAGGCATCGGAACACATCGGGCAGAGGAATCATTGAATGGCTCATCAGAATATTCTGACATTGATGATATTCAATTTATGGATTTCAAGAAATTAGCAAAAAAATCGATACGCCATTTCGAAATGCAATCATATTTCCTTCTTGACACCAAAATTCTTCGGCCAGGAGACATTGTGCTCACTAAGCAGGTTGGTGGCATCAGCAAGAAGATTCGGGTAGCTACAGGTAGCACCTACTCCCATGCCATTCTCTTCGTTGCCACTGACAGCTATATACACTCGGACAGAACGGGGGTTCATTCCGGTAACCCTCAAAGGCTACTTTTTACAAACAATGATCATGCAACGATCCTACGTCTTAAGCCAATCAGCACAGCTGCTTCGGTTTTGGAGAGCGCCTGTTCATACGCTCGTTCTCAGATAGGAAAACAATACTCCGTGCCTGAAGCTGTTAAATCAAAATGGTACAGGTCCAGCGACAAGGAGGCAAAAGTCGACCGCCAGTTTTGCTCACGCCTTGTTGCTCAAGCATTTTCACACGCTGGTGTTGATCTAGTATCAAACACTGATTATTGCTACCCAGATGATTTTCTGAGATCTCGGGTACTGTTTACAGTCAAGGCCTCGATTCGATCAGCAACAAGAAACGAAGTCTCTTTCGCCAAGAGTCCGAGTCCGCTAGAGAAGCAGGCTCAGGTGACAAATCGCATTCTGGAACAGGCACGAAAACTGACGGGCCTAGACATTCAAACATTGAACGATATCGATGCTTACATCGAAAAACAGCCAATCCACGATGATGCAATTTCCAAAATATTCCGAGATTCTGGTTACCTAGAGCTCTGGAAAACTGATTTAGCCAAGAATCCTTGGCGGTATAACACCGACCAATTCTTAGCACTCAATGAGTCCATAGAAGCTAAAAATGAGCTTGCGCGCCGAGAATTTGAATCGGCCTCGAATCTACTTCGATCGCGGAAAGAAATGCTCTTTGCATATCAGTTCCGCCTAAAGGAAACCCCTCTTCTTTATTTTCAAATAATGGTTAATTTGTACGAAAAATTGGTTGATTTGGAACAGAGGCGCATCACCGTAGCAAGAAACTTTCTGCAAACCTTGGCCCCGTGAGACAGTCAATCTGCCCCGACGCCGCCAAGTCGCGACGGCACGCAGGTACCGTTGAAGGCGCCATCCCGCTGGCCCGCCCCAAAGGCGAACTGGCCTCGCTGCTCAGCGCATCCTACCCGTCGAGTCGACTGTCGGACATGGTGCTTGCACAGCCGGTGCTCGCGGGGCTGCAACGTGTCTTGAAGGAGCAGCGGCATCTGAGCAAGTTGCGCAGTCACGGCCTACACCCGAGACGCAAGCTTCTGCTCGTCGGTCCCTCGGAAACAGGAAAGGCGATGACTGCGGCGGCACTGGCGGGCGAGCTGGGGATCCCGCTGTTTGTCGTTCGCCTGGACGCCTTGATCACCAAGTTCATGGGGGCGACGTCCCCCCGATTTCAGTAGCACTCGGCTTTGGAGTCCGGGTTAATTTAACTGCTTTTGCATCAGCGTTTTGGCGTAGGCAGAAGGTGTCAGTCCGCCCAGGGATCGCTTGGGTCGCTCCTCGTTGTATTCCCTGCGCCAGTTCTCAACGACCACACGGGCATGCGTCAGGCTGGTGAACCAGTGCTCATTCAGGCACTCGTCCCTGAAGCGCCCGTTGAAGGACTCGATGTAGGCGTTCTGGTTCGGCTTGCCAGGTTCGATCAGGAACAGCTCAACCCCGCGTGCATGCGCCCAGCTCAGCATGGCTCGACCGCAGAACTCCTTGCCGTTGTCTGTCCTGATCGCCTGGGGTAGGCCTCTGGTGTTCGCCAACTGCTCCAGAATCTGCACCAACTGGTTGCCTCCCATCGCCCGCTCTGACACGATGGCTACGGCCTCGTGAGTGGCGTCATCCACGATCGTCAGGTTCTTGATGCTGCGCCCCTCGGCTGTGCGGTCGAACACGAAGTCCATGGACCACACCTGATTGGCTACCGTCGGTCGATGCAGGGGATGGCGGTCCGCCAAGGCGATCTTCTTGCGTCGGCGCTTCTTCACCTGCAGCCCCGCCTGCGCATACAGCCGCTCCACCCGCTTGTGGTTGACGAGCTCACCCGCCTGCCGCAGCTTCAGGTAGATCATGCCGGCACCGTAGCGCCGGTGGCGTTGCGCCAGGGCAATGATCTTGTCCTTGAGCCCGCAGTTGCGGTCCGCCGCAGGCTCGTAGCGGTAGGCGCTTGGGCTCATGCCCATGACAAGCAGTGCGTGCCGCTCGCTCAGCCCTTGGCCTGTCATGTGGCGCACCAGATCCCGCCTTGCTGGTGCGCTCACCACTTTTTTCTCAAGGCTTCTTTCGTCACCTCGTTTTCAAGCATCGCTTCGGCCAACAGGCGCTTGAGCCGCGTGTTCTCGCTTTCCAGCTCTTTCAGCCGCTTGGCGTCCGAGACGCTCATGCCACCGAACTTGCTACGCCACAGGTAGTAGCTGGCCTCCGAGAAGCCGTGCCGTCGGCACAGCTCGGCCACTGCCAGACCCGATTCCGCTTCCCGCAGGAAGCCAATGATCTGCTCTTCCGTAAACCTCTTCTTCATGTCCAATCTCCTGTCGTTTGGGATTGGACTCCAAGCTCAACCGCTACTCAATTCCGGGGGGACGTCGGGGGAGTCGGCCGCCAAGTTGCGGCAGGTGTTTGACGCGGCCGCATCTACGCGAGGCGTGTATTTCTTCGATGAGTTCGACGCCATCGGCAGCCAGCGCGGTATGGCCAACGACGTCGGCGAGATCCGGCGCATCCTCAACAGCTTCCTGATGATGATCGAGCAGGATGAGTCTAGCAGCGTCATCGTTGCCGCCACCAACCATGTCGACATCCTGGATGAGGCGCTGTTCCGCCGTTTTGACGACTTGGTCGAGTACCACGTGCCGGCCGCCGACGAGATGCGCGCGCTGTTGCGCATGCGGCTTGGAGGCTACCTCAAGTCCGCCAAAACCATCTTTGCGTTGGCCAGCGAAGCTGTGGGCCTGAGCCACGCCGAGATCACGCGCGCAGTTGGCGATGCGGTCAAGGAAGCAGTCATGCACGACCGAGACAGCGTGCCGACGGATGACGTGAAAGCCCTTTTACAACAGCGCCAAGCCGTGCTACGCCGCGCGCCCGTGGCCAAGGCTTGAGGGCGCGTCCGCTGAATGGCCGCAGGCGACCAGAAACAACGACCGCACCTGTTTCCCCGGGACACTCGGAGTGTCGAGGGCTATACCGCAAAGTTGGCAGCAATGCCTCTCAAGTAAGCGCTGGGCTGCGCGATAAATCGATTGCCCGATTCTCGCTTAGTGGAGTGATCTTGTTGGACCGAATCGCCGTGTTTTTTGACCCGCTGCTCTCTAATTCCATTTCATACCTCGACGATCAGATCTGGTCTGAACCACTTGTTCATGTCCCCGCTCTTGGCATAGGAATATCCACGGGGATTGCAGATCACCCGGGTCGCACCGACCAAGTAATCCGCGTTGAAGTGGATGTGCCCATGGATCCAGAGCTTGGAGCGCCCGAGCAGGTGCGACAAATCTGACGCGTAGGCAGGGCTTAGCGGGTGTCCCTTGTACTCTGTGGGTACCGATTGCTCATGAGGCGCGTGGTGTGTCACGACCACCGTCTTCTCCGGTCTACCTGCTGTGAGCTCTCGATCCAGCCATTGCACACTCGCCTCGTGGCGACGCCGAGCGAGCAGCGGAATCAGCTGGGTGCGACGCAGTTCTTTCCACTCCCGGTTTTCACCCGGTAAACGGTCCAACTTGATCCGCTGGTAGTCGTTCATACGGTCTTGTGCTTTAGCCATGTAGTCCCGCGACTGGTCCGAGCCGTACAGAGCGAAATCGGTCCACAAGGTGCACCCCAGGAACCGGATCCCGAACAGTTGCACGGCGTCATCCTCCAGGAAATGGATTTCCAGCTCGGCTGACTTCTGACGCAGCTTGCGCAGGTTCTTGTTCCAGTAGCGGCCGTAGAACTCGTGGTTGCCAGCCACGAGGACGATCTCCTTGTCTGGGAACGCCTGGCGCGCCCAGATCGGCGCCTGCACCCCTTCATGGATGTCGCCGGCGAGAACCACGACGTCGGCGTCGGCATCAATCCGGCGGCCATTCACCTCCGAACGCATGGGCTGAATGTCGTTGTGCAGATCACTCAAGATCAGGAGCTTGGTCATGGTCACGCGCTCCCTTGGTTGTTCTCGTCTTCAAGCGTTTCCCAGTCAATCAGCCCTTCCTGGCTGTCCAATTGGCGGCGCCGCGCCTGGTGCTCGGGGCATAGCATCAGGACGTAGCCTTCACCGACGTCTGGACTACCCGGCGCGCCGCAGGCCAGGCAAACGTTCTTGGTCGCAACTTGGGCAGCATCGGTCAGCTGCAGGATGGCCCTGCTGATGTCCTGGAAGCTGCGATCCTTTTCAGTTCTGACCTTGCGTTTGGGCGAGATCTCCTGGCTCAAGACACCCTGGGGCGTCCAGATATCCAATCGAGTACCGGATTTGCGGCGCCCGAAGCGGTAGTAGAACCGCGCCGATCCGAACTTCTCCTTGATCTGACTCCAGTGAAAGCCCAGCTTGTCCTGTCCCAGCGTTTGGTCCACGTCGGCGCAGAGCTTGGCAAAGATGGGCATCCAGCCCTTGGCAACGTCCATATCAGCTGGTTTGCTGAACTGGTAGGGATAAAGCGCCTGAAGTTCTTTCAGGGAAACGGGTTGTGAGTTCACGATGGGCTCCTTTGACTGGTGAGTCAGGAGCCCGGGCGTCTACGCGTGGTCAGAGGTGTTTCGCGTTTGCCTGAACTCCTGGACGGAATTCGCTGGTGTGGCGGCTTTGCAGGTTCGGGTTCGCACAGGGTGTGTGAACCGTTTGCTGTTGACCGCAAGGCAAACCCGTGAGTCGTAGGAGAAGCGCATGGACATGGCCAAGACGGAGCGCTTGATGGAGGACGTCAACGCACGCGAAGGCATCACGCCAGCAAGCAGCTGGCGAGGTGATCGTGATGCGGTGACGAACATCTAGTGGCTCCGTAGGATGAAGGCAGATTACTAGATTGACGGTTGTTGCGCAAAGAAGGGGCGATCAATCCCGACTAAAAAATTCCCGATATCTGATTTGCATCGAGCGCTGTTGAATATCGACACACACAGCATGAGGAATGCAGATGTCATTTATTGCCGGATTTCCGATGCGAACTGCATTAATTGCCGGATTCGGGTGAGAGGTTCGGGTGCAAAGAGGCCGGATTTGCTCTAAAACGCGCGTGAATTGCCGGACTGGGCAAGCTTAAATTGCTGGATTCAACACGGCTGATCCAGCCATCGGGATCAGCACACAAGCTAAAATGCCCCCGGGTGTCATGCCAACAGGGCATGGCAGGTACAGCGCAGGTCGGGCCGCCGCGCGGCTTGTTCACGATCTGTTCCCCTGCCCATGACCCCCACGTCCATCGAGGCCATCGCCGCCTTCATCTTCGCCCTGGCCCTGTTGCACACCCTGCTGGCCAAGCAGTTCGAACGTCTCTCCCACCGCTTTCCCAAACATGCCGGCATCTTCCACCTGCTGGGTGAGGTCGAGGTGGTTTTCGGTTTCTGGGCCATTGTCCTGGTGACAACCATGGCGCTGGTGGCCGATGGCGCCACGGCACTGAACTACGTCAATGGGCGCAATTACACGGAGCCCCTGTTCGTCGTCGCCGTCATGGTGGTCGCAGCCTCCCGGCCCATCATGCAGACGGTGGCCTTCATCATCCGCGCGCTCGCGCTGCGCGCGCCCATGCCGGCCCACGTGGCCTCGGTCTGGCTGGGGCTGGCCGCCGTGCCCTTGCTGGGTTCCCTGGTCACGGAACCCGCCGCGATGACCATCGCCGCGCTGATGCTGGCACCCCAGGTGTTCCGCTTGGCCGTGCCCGCGCTGCCCAAGTACTTCGCGCTCGGTGTCCTGTTCGTGAACATCTCCATCGGCGGGACCTTGACCTCCTACGCGGCGCCTCCCGTGCTCATGGTCGCGCAGGCCTGGGGCTGGGACAGCGCCTTCATGCTGACCACGTTTGGCTGGAAGGCGGCGCTGGCCGTGCTCGTCAATGCCACGGTGGCGACCTGGTTGCTGCGTCCGCACCTGACCGCGATCGACATGGCCGAATCGAGTCAGGAGCGGCGTGTGCCCTGGCCCCTCGTGCTGGTCCATATCGCCTTGCTGGCCGGCATCGTGGTCTTCGCGCATCACCCGGTGGTGTTCCTGTCCCTGTTCCTGATGTTCCTGGGCATCGTGCAGTCCTATGGACGCCATCAGAGCCCGCTGGTGCTGCGCGAGGCTTTGCTGGTCGGGTTTTTCCTGGCCGGGCTGGTCGTGCTCGGCGGCATGCAGGCCTGGTGGCTGCAGCCTCTGGTCAGCAGCCTTGCGCCACTGGAGCTGTACTTCGGCGCCTTGGCGCTCACGGCCATCACCGACAACGCGGCACTGACCTACCTGGGCTCCTTGATCATGGGCATCTCGGACGAGGCCAAGTACATGCTGGTGGCGGGTGCGGTGGCCGGCGGTGGCCTGACGGTGATCGCGAATGCCCCGAACCCGGCGGGTGTGGCCTTGCTCAAGAAAGGCTTCACGCACGAAACCATCAGCATCGGGGGCTTGCTGCTGGGTGCGCTCCTGCCGACGGCTGTGGCGGCGGCTGCGTTTCTGGTGTTCTGAGGGGCGGCCGCGCGCCGGCATCCCACCTGTGGCGTTCCGCTTGGGACGCCGTTGCCGTGCCTGTCCGACAGGCCCGACGCCAGGCGTTCATCTGCAGGACGGGCCCATCAGCATGGCCCGGTGGTCGAGTTCCAGCAACAGGGCGTGCGTTTCCTTGAGCAGGCGGGTGTTGGGCCCCGCCAGTGGCGAGGCCAGTACCAGCCTGTTGCGCACGCCGGGCGGGCCGATGGGGGCGTGGGGCAGGCGCACGCCCGAGCCCAGCTGCAGGGCGCTTTCGGGCAGCAGGGTGCAGCCCACGCCGCGCTCGACCAGGGCCAGCACTGTCTGGACGGCGCCCACCTCGGCCAGCACCTGCAGCGTGATGCCGCGCGGGAGCAGCAAGTTCTCGACCAAGTTACGGATAGAGTTGGGCGCGCTGGGCAGCACCACGGGATAGCCCGGCAGTGCGGACAGGGCGACCCGCGCCGGCAGCGTGGTGCCCTGAGGCGCCACCAGCAGCAAGGGCTCCTGCAACAGCGTGTGGTAGCTGAGTTGGGGCGAGGGTGCCGGATCGAAGAGCAGGGCGAGGTCCAGCCGGCCGGCCACCAGCCATTCCCGCAAATGCAAGCTCAGGCCCTCTGAGATCGAGAGCACGGCGCGCGGCAGCCGCTCGCGGAAACGGGCCACCAATTCGGCGCTCAGTTGCAAGGCCACGCGGGGTGGCAGGCCGATCACCACGCGCCCGGAGGGACTGGCGTTGAGTTCGCGCAGTTCCTCGCGGGCCCGGGTCGCGATCTCCAGGATCTGTCGGGCATGCGCCAGCAGGGCTTGCCCGGCCTCTGTCGGCGTGACGCCGCGGCCGGTGCGGATGAGCAGCCGTTGCCGCACATCGGCCTCGAGCAGGGCGACCTGCCGACTGAGCGAGGGTTGCGTCATGTGCAGCGCGGCGGCGGCGGCGCTGAAACTGCCGGATTCAACGACGCGCACGAAATACTGGAGCTGGCGCATGTCCATAGGAGCCGAGCATAGCTGCTATAGAAGCCATTGGCTTCCCGAATCCTGGGCTGGTTTCAATAATGGCCCCAACTTGAACCAGCTACCCGTCGTTGGGCATCGAACAAGAACATGAGCGAGATCAGCTCCGAGCCCGTGCTCACCTACCTGCGCCAGCCGAGCCAGCCGGTCTTGCGCCTGCCGCCCGGCGCGTGCGACGCGCATGTCCATGTGTTCGGGCCTGCCGCCATGTATCCGTATGCACCGCAACGGCACTTCACACCCGTCGATGCGCCGCGTGAAACGCTGTTCGCCTTGCACCGCCGCCTGGGCATTGCGCGCTGCGTCGTCGTGCAATCCGTGGTCCACGGATTGGACAACCGCGTGGTCGAAGCCGCGATCGCGGCCGGAGAAGGCCGGTACCTGGGCGTGGCGCTGGTGGAGGCGCAGGTTTGCGATGCGGAGTTGCGTCGCCTGGCCCAGGTCGGGTTCCGCGGTGTGCGCTTCAACTTCATGAAACGGCTCGGCGAGGCCGGCCGGATCGACCCCATCATCGCCCTGACCCGTCGCTTGGCGGAAGTCGGCATGCACCTGCAGGTGCATTTCGAAAGCGCCCTCATCCACGCGCTCGCCGGGCCTCTGGCGCAGAGCGCTGTTCCGGTGGTGATCGACCACATGGGCCGTGTCGACGCCACGCTGGGCGTGGGACATGCGGATTTCCAGGCCTTGCTGCGTTTGCTGGAGAACCCTCTGTTTCGCGTCAAGGTGAGCGGCATCGACCGCATCGACGCCCAGGCGCCGCCCGAGCGTCGTTATGCCGCCGGTGTCGCCCTTGCCCGCGAACTCGTGACACGTTTTCCCGAGCGTTGTTTTTGGGGCAGCGATTGGCCGCACCCCAACCACACCCATGTGCCGGACGACGGTGTGCTGGTCGATGCGCTCGCGCGCGTGATGCCGGACCACGCCCATCTGGAACAGGTGCTGGTCCACAACCCGATGAATTTCTACCGGTTTCCCGCATGAGCCCCTTATCGACGCTCGATCCCTTCGACGTTCCCGTGGCGGGCCGTCTTGCCGGCAAGGTGGCCCTGGTGACCGGCGCGGGTTCGGTCGGGCCCGGCTGGGGCAACGGCCGCGCCGTGGCCGTGCGCTTCGCGCAGGAAGGCGCGATCGTCCACGGTCTGGATCTGGACGCGGACTGCTTGAGCGAGACGGCCCTCAAAGTGGCGGCTTGCGCCGGGCGCTTCATCGGAGGCGAATGTGACGTGACCCACTCAGCCTCCGTGCAAGCAGCGGTGCAGCGCGTGCTGAAAGCCGAAGGCCGCATCGACATCCTGGTCAACAACGTGGGGGGCTCCGCCAAGGGCGGGCCCGTGGAGATGAGCGAGGCGGTCTGGGACCAGCAGATCGCCTTCAACCTCAAAAGCGTGTTTCTGACGAGCAAGCATGTGCTGCCGCCGATGGTGGCGCAGGGCTGCGGTGTCATCGTGAATGTGTCCTCCACCTCCGGACTGCGCTGGACCGGTGCCGCCCAGGTGGCCTACGCCGCCGCCAAGGCCGGGGTGATCCAAATGTCCAAGGTGATGGCGGTGGAATACGCCAGCCGCGGCATCCGCGTGAACACCGTGGTGCCCGGCCAGTTGCACACCCCCATGGTGGAGGCGCGCTTGGCAGGCCAGCGCGCGGGCGGTGACGTCCAGACCTTGCTGAAGGATCGCCAAGCCCGCATCCCGCTGCCCTTCATGGGCGATGGCCGCGACACCGCGACCGCGGCCGTGTTCCTGGCCAGCGACGAAGCCCGTTTCATCACTGGCGCCGAAATCGTCGTGGACGGCGGCATGTCCGTGCGCTGCGACTGAGGCACCCCGCGCACGGCAAATCAAACCACCATCACGTTCAACCCCCAGGAGACAGAAGTCATGACCCACCATTCCCTGACCCGGCGTCAACTCGCGCTGGGCGCTGGCGCCGCCTTGCTCGGCACTGCGCTGCCGTTGCGTGCGCAAGGCAAGTTGACGCGCTTGATCGTCGCTTTTCCGCCGGGCGGCCCGGTGGATTTCGTGGCCCGCACCCTGGGTGAGGCCCTGTCGCGCGAACTGGGGCATCCGGTCATCATCGAGAACAAGCCCGGTGGCAATGGTGCGATCGCGGCGGAGTTCGTCGCGCGTTCGACGCCCGATGCCGGGACGCTCTGGCTGACCAGCGTGGGTGCCGTGGCCATCAACCCCTCCCTCTACCCCCGCCTGAGCTACGACGCGCAGAAAGACCTGACGCCAGTTTCCTTGGTCGTCAACAACGTGGAGGTGCTGGTGGTGCCTGCCAACGCGCCTTACAACACAGGTGCCGAATTCGTCGAGGCGGCGCGCAAGCGTGGCCCTGACGCGCTGGCCATGGCCTCGTCTGGTTCGGGCAGCGTGCCGCATCTGGCCATGGAGTTGCTCAACGACGCGGCCGGCATCAAGCTGATGCACGTGCCCTACAAGGGCGCAGCGCCTGCCATCACCGACGTGATCGCGGGCCATGTGGACGGCTTCTTTGGCGATATTCCTGGTCTCATCAACCACATCAAGGGCGGCAAGCTCAAGGCCATCGGCATCGCGGCCGCGCGCCGCCATCCCCTGCTGCCCGAGGTCAAGACCTTCAAGGAAATGGGCATCGCGGGCGTGGACTCGGACAACTGGTACGCCTTGTTCGCGGGCAAGGGCACCCCCGCGACGGAAGTCAACCGCGTCAACCGAGCGGTGCGCAACGCCTTGCAGAACGAGGCCGTGCGCAGCAAGTTGGCGGCTTCGGGCGCTGAGCCGAGTGCGAACTCGCCAGCGGAACTCGCGGCGCTCTTGCGCGCCGACACGGACAAATGGACCCGGGTGGTCAAGGCCAAGCAGATCAAACCCGACTGATCCCCGGCATGCGCATCGCACCCATCACGCCGGGCACCCGTCCGGAGCTGGCCGCGCTGGAAGCGCGCATCGCCCAGGCACGCGGCCGTATCTCGCCGCTCTACCAGCTGCTGCTCAACAGCCCGCCCATGGCCGAGGGCTGGGAGCAGCTGCTGTCGGCCGTGCGCAACCGCAATACCTTGCCCGCGGATGTGCGCGAACTGGTGATCCTGCGCGTGGCGGTGCTCAACGGCGCGCCGTATGAGTTCGACGCGCATGTGCCGCATGCGCAAGCCGCAGGCGTGGCGGATTCCGTCATCGAAGCCCTGCGCCTGCGGTCCATCGATGCGCGTGTTGGTCTGAGCGAGTTGCAGTCCCTGGCTTTGCGTTTGACCGATCAGATGACGCGTGACATTCAGGTCGAACCCGTCTTGATGGATCAACTGTCGTCCTCGATGGACGAGCGTTCCTTGCTGGACCTGGTGGTCACCATCGCGGCCTACAACATGGTGTCGCGCCTGTTGGTGGCGCTGGAGGTGGGGCATTGAGCGAGGTGGCCGTGTCCGTCGATGCGCTGTTGCTGCGCGCCGGCCTGCGAGAACTGCGCAACGCATGGGGCGAGGACTGGATCAGTCCCTTGCGCGCCGCCTATCCGGAGTCCGTCTCCTTGCGCTTCGCGCATCAAGCGCAGGAGGACCTTCTGTACGGTTACCTGATGCTGCCGCGCAAGCTCCCGCTGGAAGACGGGGTCTGGCAGGCGTGGAGGGCGCGCCTGAGCGAGCTTGGCCTGGCTGGCGCCGAGCTGCATCGCCTGGAAAAGCAACTGGACCTGCCCGGTGTGTCGCAGGGGCAGGAGCCCCACGCGCATTACGTGGTCGAAACCGACGCGGACGAAGGGTGGATGCAGGAGATCGAGCGCTGGTACGCCGACGAGCACTTGCCGGGCCTGGCCAGCGTGCCGGGCTGCATCCGCGCCCAGCGCTGGACCAACCACGACGGCGGACCGCGTTCGCTCGCCTGTTATGACTTGGTCAGTGAAACCACCCTGGGCTCGGTGCCTTGGTTGGCCGTCCGGGGAACCCCGTGGAGTGATCGCACACGGCCCCATTTCCGCAATACGCGGCGGACCATGTTCCAACGCTTGAGCGCCCCGGAATTCAGTCAGGGCGCAGGCGTGGTGTAGCGCCGAAGGCCCGCCACCAGCGCGTCGAACACGGCGCGGAAGCGCGGGTTGGCACGCAGGCCCTCGTGCATGACGACCCAGGTCGTCAGCGGAAACACAAATTCATCGGCCAGCACGCGCACCAGCTCCGGCTCGCGCCGCGCCAACTCCACCTGGCAGGCGCCGATGCCCGCGCCCGCGCGCAGCAATGCCCGCTGGGCCAGGTCACTGTCGCAGCGCCAGGCGAAGTTCTCGCGCTTCCAGAGCGGTTGGCGTTCGCTTGCCGCGCGGATGAAGGGCGTCTCCTGGTCAAAGCCGATCAAGGCGTGTTCGGCCAGATCGGCCATCTGCTGGGGCTGGCCGTGCGCGGCGATGTAGCTCTGGTGCGCGTACAAGCCCACGGGCACCTCGCCCACGCGCGTGGCCAGCAGCACGTCTTGCTGCGGCGTTGTCATGCGCACCGCGATGTCCGCCTCGCGCCGCACCAGGTCTTGCACCTTGTTGCTCAGCACCAGCTCGATCTCCAACCCCGGATGCTGTTCGCGCAAGGCGACCAGGATGGGCGGCAGCACCTCGACACCCACCACCTCGCTGGCCGACACGCGCACCGCCCCCCGAATGCCCGCGCCCAGGCCGCGCGCGTTGCGTTCGAGCGCGGCGGCCGTGCTGTGCATGGCCTCCAGGTCCTCGCGCAGGCTCAGGGCCAGGTCCGTGGGCAGCAGCCCGGTCTGCGAACGCGTGAACAGCGTCACGCCCAGTGATTCTTCCAGCGCGGAGATGTGGCGGCCCACGGTCGGCTGCGCCAGGCCCAGCGCGCGGGCAGCGCCCGACTGCGAACCCTCCTGCAGCACGGCCAGAAAGGTCCGGTACAGCTCCCATCCGATGGTGTTGGTCATGCATTAATGTATGGCGGCTCTGCGCATTTAGGCAATTCTCATGGGAGCTGATCGCGCCAAGAATCCCTCCATCGCAACTTTGGATGGAGAACGGACATGCAGGACAGCAAGCCAACGAATGAGGGCGCCATTGCGGGGGCAGCACGCGCGGCAGGCACGGCAGGGGCAGCAGGCCAGGCCTTGGTGCTCGGCGCTACGGGCGGTATCGGCGGCGAGTTGGCGCGGCAACTGCGCCGGGCGGGCTGGCAGGTGCGGGCGATGAAACGTGGCGTGGTCGCGGCGGTGGACGCCGCGGGCATCGAGTGGGTGCCGGGTGACGCGCTCAACGCCACCGATGTGCTCGCTGCCGCGCAGGGCTGCACGGTGATCGTGCACGCCGTCAACCCGCCCGGCTACAGGCGCTGGGCTGAATGGGTGCTGCCCATGATGGACAACACCATCGCGGCGGCGCGCGCCGTGGGGGCGACGGTGGTGCTGCCCGGCACGGTCTACAACTACGGCCCGGATGTGTTTGCCCAGCCCATCCGCGAAGACGCGTCGCAGAACCCGACCACGCGCAAGGGCGCGATCCGCGTCGCGCTGGAACAGCGCCTGGCCGATGCCGCGGCCAGCGGCGAGATGCGGGTCATCATCGTGCGCGCCGGGGATTTCTTCGGTCCCAAGGCGGGCAACAACTGGCTGGCGCAGGGCATGGTGAAGCCAGGGCAGCCCGTCAGCGCCGTGCAACTGCCCAGTGTTCAGGGTAGGGCGCCCGGCGTCGGCCACCAATACGCCTACCTGCCAGACGTGGCCGCCACCATGCTGGCCCTGTTGAAAAAACGTCATGCGCTGCCCGCCTTCGCACGTTTCCACATGGCCGGTTATTGGGATGCCGATGGTCGCGAATTCGGCCGTGCCATCCAGCGTGTGGTGGCGCGTCGCGGTGGCCAAGCCCCCAAGCTGAAGGCCTTTCCCTGGTGGCTGATGCGCCTGGTATCGCCTTTCGTCGCGACCTTGCGTGAAATGATGGAGATGCGTTACCTCTGGACGACCGAGGTGCAGATGGACAACCAATTGCTGGTGCGCACGCTGGGGCAGGAGCCGCATACCCCCTTGGAAGTGGCGATTGAGGCGACGCTGGAGGGGTTGGGGTGCTTGCCTGTGGAGCGAGGTTTGATTGCGCGTGCGGTGGGCTGAGAAAGGCCAAGAGCAGACGCCGTGCAATGCTCCCACAAAGCAGTCGCCGTACGCCTACCTTTGAGGATGCTGTGTCTAGGATTGCGGAATCGGTCAATCGCCGATATTGAGAGTTTCTGATCGATTGAGCTGGGCAACTGAGTTGGGACAAAGAAACTATGAAAACCACTACACAACTTGCAGTAGATTTTCGAGTATGACAACTGCGCGCCCCCAATACCAGCCGGTTGGCCGCTGTATTTATTGCGGTTCGAAGTTAAACCTCTCAAATGAGCACATCATTCCATATGCTCTTGATGGTCTAGACGTATTACCTAAATCGAGCTGCCGTCGATGCAGCGAGGTAACGTCAAAGATCGAAGGTAAGCTCACCCAACAAATGTGGGGGCAATTTCGCGCAGCCTTGAACTCGAAATCTCGCACAAAAAAATGGACGCCTGAAACACCTCACAAGGTCTCCGTCATCCAGGAAGGTGTTCGCCGCACGGAGATCGTGCCCACAAGGAATGTGCCTGCGGTTTTGATCATGCCAGTCCTACCGATGCCTGCCATCATTACGGGGAAGCAGGTCACAGATTACACGACGAAAAATTTCGTGATAAATACTCACCAACTTGAAGATTGGCAAAAGCAGCACGTCCTTGTCGGGGCATTCGATCTCGAAATTTTTTGTCGATCTCTTGCGAAAATCGCGCATGCCTATTTGTGTGCTCAGATAGGCGTTGACAACTTCAAACCAGTATTGCCTCCCGCGATTCTCGGCGAAATAGGTGCACTGCATTTTGTAGGATCGCCGCCCGAAGATGCAGCGCCGTTACCAAGTGGGGAAGATGTCCGGCATGTGATGGCTGTCGTTGATCTTTCTGGTGACGTATCGTACGTTGGTGTTCTGATGCGCCTTTTTTCCAATTTCGGCGCTCCTGAATTTCTTGTGGTTGGCGGAAATCGAAATTGAACTCAGTGGACGCCAAACTGCTAGCGGGCCCCTTCAGTGGTTCCAATGGACGTGTTAGGCACTGTGTTTGGGGTAGGCGAACCGCGCAATTGAAGGTCCGGCTCCTTAAGTCTGGCCGTTTGCAACGGGTAGAGATCAGAAGTCAGCATCAAGTTAGAGGTGTAGGCATCCCACCATGAGTTTGACTTCGAAACTTTCGAAGCGGAATGATCCGATAAGGCTTTTGCGTTTGGCAATTGCGTTCATCGCATTAATACTTTGCGTTTGGGTGGTGTTCCTTCCACGCCCTTATTACTGGGCTATAGGCGCCGCATTCGCTTTTGTGCCAGCGCTTGTGTTGGGTTCTCTTATCGAGAGGGCCCCATTTTCGCTTTTAGACCCCAGTCGCTCAGACGGTAACACCATCAATCTCTTTTACCCGTTCTTCTTTGTTTCTGGCGCGTTAGCTTGGCGCACCATGGCTGACTTTCAAACCACAAGTGATCTGGATCTCCTGCGGCTCACAGTCCCAGTTGCCTTTTTTCTCGCTCTACTCGCCTGGGTTGTCATAAAAAAAACCAGTTTTCCCGCAGCCCTAGGTTTTGCAGTGATGTACGCACTACCGCTGGTTGTTCAAATTAACGATATCGGACCACCATCTGGCGAGGTTGTCTTTAAAGGTTTGATATACAGAAAATACTCCTCCATAAAGCCGGTCACATACACAATCGTTATTCGCTCCGGAAGCGAAGAAAAGCACGTCAGAGTGAGTAAAAAAGCCTATTCAAACTACAGTTTGGTGAATCCGGTTTGTGTCAAAGAAGTAAAAGGCTGGCTGGGTATTAGCACGCGGTTTCCAATTCGCTGCGAGTAGCAACAACAAGGTGCTCTGCCTCGCTCCCTTCAGTCGCTGGCCTCTTCGCCGGGACTTGGCTTGAGCTGGTTAGCTCCACGTCGAGCGCCTGCTTTCTTGCGGGGTGACCGTCCGCGACGGGCCGAGACAACGCATCGACCTTGCTCCGACTCAGACCTGCAATCAGCGGGAGAAATCGCCGAAGAGCGGTTTTTCGAATCTCTGCTTCCCGCGCCATCGGCATGTGCCAGCCGCCTTGCCCGCCTTCATCGACTTCGTGCGCCTGCACCGGCGCTGACCATGGTCGTGCAGTCGTGCAGTCGTGCAGTCATCAGGCGGCCGGACCGCGTGCCTCAGTTCCAGTTATCGATCTTGAGGTCCTCGGGCGCGGGCTGACCGCGGCCTTGTTCCACCAGCGCGCGCAGGCTGAGCAGAAAGGTCGCCCACTTCATGCTGCAGTGGGCCATGAACTCCACCTCCTCGCGCCAGTCGCGGTGCGCGAACAGCAGCACGGTCTGGCCGTCTTGACTGGACAGCGCGAAGCACACCTCGGTGCCCACCCATTCCGGCGGACCGGCTTGCACGGACCAGCGCACCTGTTGCGTGGCGGTGGGCGGCAACACCTTCATGACAAAACGCCCCATCTCACCGCCGCCGTGGTCGCGGAAGGTGAAGGTGATGGTCTGGCCGACGCCGGTCTGGCCCTCGGTGTCGCGGGTCCACCAGCCAGCCAGGCCGTCGATGGTGGTCAGCGCTTGTTGAACTTGGGCCAGGGGGGCGTGGATGCCGATGCGGTGGGTGATGTGGTGCATGGTGGTTCCTTCGGGTGGGGATGAAAGGCTGAGGCTCGTCGGTGGTCAGTTCGTCGCGCGCCGGGGCCGACGCACCGCGCGCACGGTGCCGCTGCCGCCACCGCCGCAATAAAAGAGGTCGGCGCCGTCGGATTCCATGCCGCTGACGCCCGTACCGGGCGGCATGGTCAGTCGTTCCAGCACCTCGCCGCTGTCGGGGTCGATGCGGCGGATCTCGCTTTCCTCGCCTTCCCAGGTGCCGTGCCAGAGTTCACCGTCCACCCAGCTGACACCGGTCACGAAGCGGTTGGCCTCGATGGTGCGCAGCACCTGGCCCGTCTGCGGGTCGATGCGCAGGATCGTGCGGTCCCGGTACTGGCCAACCCAGAGGCTGCCTTCGGCCCAGGCCAGGCCGGAGTCGCGGCCCTGGCCGGGTGCGGGGATGGTGGCCAGCACCTCGCCGCTGGCCGGGTCGATCTTATCGATGCGTGCCTCGGCGATCTGGTAGAGGTATTGGCCGTCGAAGGCCGTGCCCGCGTCGCCCGCGCGGGGCAAGGTCCGCGCGATCCGGCCATCGGAAGGGTCGATGGCGATCAGCCGCTCGCCGACCGCGGCCCAGACTTGCTGGCCATCGTGGGTGATGCCATGGACGGCCTGCACACCCTCGTAGGGACCGAACTCGCGCACGATCTCGGCGGGGCGTGCCGATGCGGAAGGGCGGGGTGTCTTGCTCACGCGGCTTGCTCCTGAAGTCGCGCCGGGGGTCGGCGCCGATGCAGGGAATTTACGCGCGTGGCAGCGAAGTGGGGAGTAACAAGATCGTCGTGAATTCGGCCAGGGGCGGCGCCAGCCAGCGGCGCGCACGCCCCTGGCCCACCGCGCGGGCCTGGCCCTGCGTGACCAGCTCGGCCAGCGCGCGTTGCACCGTGCGCTGGCTGGCGTCGGTCGCCAGCGCGAGGGCCGAGGTGGACCAGGGCAGGCCATCACTCAACAAGGCGCGCAGCGCACCCTGCTCGCCAGCGATGGGGGGTGCCAGCAGCACGGGTGTGCGGTCGGCGTGGGGACGCAAGGCATAACCACCGGCGGTCGCTTCCACGCTGGCGAACTCGGCGATCAGCGCGCGCAGGCGTCCCATCTCCACGCGCAGACGCGCCCGGTGGCTTTCGTCCGGCCGCCGTGTGCGAAAGACGTTCGCGATCAAGGCCCCGCGCTCGGCCTCGCCCGGCCAGGCCAATGCCAGCGCCCGCGCGAGCGCGAACAGCACGGGCCGACGCGCGAGCCCAACGCTGTGCTGGCCCGCGCGCAGCACCCGATGCAAGCCATCGACCAGCAGGGTTCCGGGCTTGACGAGCAAGTCGGCCACGCCGTCCAGCGTCAACGCGGTTTCACGCCCACCCGCATCCACGCGCAGGGCCGCGGTCTGTTCGAGCGCGGCGGCCACCTCGCGGACCTCCGCCAGCAGCGCTGGCACGCCCGCGCGCTGCGCCCAGGTGTGGGCCCGATCGAGCGCAGCCCGGGCCGTTGGTGTGTGCAAGGACCGCAAGGCGACTTCCGCCGACAGCAGTTCGATGACCGCAGCCACCACGGGCGTGGCCTTCGCGGGGTTGATCGTGGCCAGCAAGTTCGCCGCTTCGTCCAGGCGACCCAGCAACAGCGATCGGCGCGCGACGATCAGGCGCGCGTGTTGCGCATTGCTCGGGTCGCCATGCGTGTCGAGCACGCCGATGGCGGTGGTCAACCCCCGTTGAGAGGCGCCTAGATCACGCAGCGCCAAGGCCACCTCGGCTTCGGCGACCACGCAGCGGGCCCGCGACACGGCTTCGCGGGCGCCAAAGCCACGGGCGGCCTGGCGCAGCAGTTCGCGCGCCCGGGTGTATTCACCCAGCTGGGCCAACGCCACGCCGCGCAGCGCGAGCGCGGGCGGGTCGTCGCGCAGGCTGACGTGCTTGAGCGTCTCGATCACGTCGCCCCGAGCATAGGCCCGGGCCGCGGCGGCCAGCAGGGAATCCATGCGGGCAGGTTAGCACGTGGCCTGACGTGCCCGGGCGCGGCTCAACCCTGCATCAACACCGACTGACTCGGAAACGCCTCGGCAAAGTTCTTCGTCAGCGGCGCGACGAACACGTTCTCCGTGCGCGTGCGCGTGATCTTCCAGACCCCATCGACCTTCTTGAACAGGTTGTTCAAGCGGCTGGAGCGCAGCAGGGCCTGGCCGTCGGAGAAGAGCCAGGGTTGCATGTGGATCCATTGCCCGTCGGCGTGGAGGCCGTCGGCGTGCACGTGGATCTGCTCGCTGGTCAGGTAGTGCGCGTTGAGCAGCAGGGCCGGGTCTTTCTTCTGGCCCCAGAAGTTCTGGAAATGCTGGCGGATGGCGGCCTTGCCCTCGGCGCGGCCGAACTGGCCGGTGTAGTACTCGCCCACGCCTTCCCACACCGCATCCTCGGCGTACAGCTCCAGGATTTTTTCAATGCGCTTGGCATCGTCCGCCACGCCGAACTCGGGGCAAGGCGTGTCGCAGAGGAACATGTAGCGGGCCTGCAGGCGGCGCACGTCGGCTTCGGCTTCGAGCACGCTCACGCGTGCTTGCAGGGCCTGGACGGTTTGTTGCAGTTCTTGTTCGGACATGACGGGGGCGTTGCGGCGAGGCGTCAGGTGGTCAGTTGCTGGAGCATCCAGCGCGAGGCAGTGAGCAGGGCGCGGTCGCGGTGCAGGGGGCCAATGGCCTGCAGGCCCACCGGCAGGCCCTGCGGGCCCTGCGTGAAGGGCAGGTGCACGCAAGGCAGGCCGAGCAAGGTCCACATCCGGCACCAGGTCGGGTCACCCGTGCCGGCTTCGAACAGCGGCGCTTCGCCGGCGGCGCTGGGCGCGAGCAGCACATCACAACGCCCGTAGAGCGCGGGCAGCGTGGCGCGGGTTTCCTCCGCGTAGCGCAGCTGCGCCGCGTAGTGGGCGTAATCCATCTGCAGCCCCTTGTCGATCACGCCGCGCAGCCCGGCGCTGATCTCGTCCCAGTGGCGCAGGCGTTCGTCGGACAGGGCGCGTGCCGTCTCGAAAGCCATGATGTCGATGTGCGCTTGCGTGAGTTCCGCGTGGTCGGGCGACAAGGAAATTTCCACCACTTTTGCACCCGCGGCGGCGAGCTTTTTCGCGGCCAGTTCCATGACGGCGTGGGTCTCGGGCAGCAGTTGGTCGGCGTGGGGTTTGCACAGGCCGATGCGCAGGGGTTTGTGAATGGCGGGCAGATCGGTCAAGGTCTTGTCGCCGCTGAGCGCGGCGGCGAACAGCGCCACGTCGTCCACCGTGCGCGCTATGCAGCCGATGGTGTCCAGCGTATGGCTGAGCGGCTTGACGCCCACGCCCGAGATCAGGCCATGCGTGGGCTTGTAGCCGACCACGCCGCAGTAGGCTGCGGGGCGGATGATGCTGGCCGCTGTCTGCGCGCCGAAAGCCAGGGGCACCATGTCATCGCCCACGGCGGCGCAGGAGCCGCTGGACGAGCCGCCGGGCGTGTGTTGCAGCTTGCGCGGGTTGCGCGTGGGGCTGGCCTGGAATGTGCTGAACTCGGTTGTTGCCGTCTTGCCCAGCAGCACGGCGCCGGCTTCGCGCGCCAGCGCCACAGGCGCGGCGTCAGCATTGGGGCGGTTCCCGGTGTAGATGGGCGAGCCGTACTGCGTGGGCATGTCGTGCGTGTCGAACACGTCCTTCACGCCGACGGGCAGGCCGTGCAGCAGGCCGCGCACGGGGCCCTGGTCCAGCGCGCGGGCCTGCGCCAGCACCAGGTTTTCGTCCACATGCACCCAGGCCTTCAATTCACCATCGCGTTCGGCCACGCGCGCCAAGCAGGCGCGGGCGACTGCTTCGGCGCTCAGGCTGCGGCTTTGCAGGCCGCGGGCGAGTTTGGTGGCGGATAGCTGGTGGAGGTCGGGTGTCATGCGCGGTGGGGTGTGTTTCGGCGATTCAGCGGTTCAGGTCAGGCGGGAGGCGGCGTTGAGGTGGTGGTAGGCACGGTTGAAGTAGGCCAGGGCCTCGTCGTCGGGACGGGTGCGCACGCCGAACACACGGCAGATGCAGACATCGTGCGTGCCGATGACGTGGGTGTCCACCACGCGGCAATCGAGGTTGATCAGCGCGTCGTGCAGCGCCGGCGCACCGGAATCCAGCGCGTCCCAACTGCCGTGGGTGAAGCGTTGGGCCTGGTCGATGCGCGGGTCGGCGAAGGCCACCGCCAGCGGCCGCTGCGCAGGCGTGAGCACGTTGACACAGAGCACGGCATTGCGTCGGAACAGGGGGTTGGACGGCGCCGCGCTGCGCATGCAGACCAGCACGGTGGGGGGATCGTCCGAGACGCTGCAGACAGCCGAGGCCGTGAAGCCTGCCCGCCCCGCGGGGCCGTCGGTGGTGATCAGCGTGACCGCGCCGGTCAGCAGGGCCAGCGCGCCGCGGAATTCTTGCGAGGTGACGGGGGTGCTCATGAGGGTGTCTGCGGGTCCGGGGACGTCCGGTTGCCAGGGCAGGCGCCGGACGCGGGGTCTTAGAGGTCCAGCACCAGGCGCGGCGTGAGCGAGCGCGAGCAGCAGATGGTGATCTGCTCGTTGGCCGCCTTCTCCTCGTCGGTCTGGTATTCGTCGCGGTGGTCGGGTGTGCCCTCGATCACATTGGTCAGGCAGGTGCCGCAGATGCCCTGTTCACAGGACACCTGCACGCGGATGCCGATGCGTTCCAGGGCGTTGGCGATGGTCTCCTCCGCCTCCACCACCACTTCCTTGCCGCTGGCCTGGGCCACGACGGTGAAGCTGTCGCCGCCCTTCTGCACATCGACCTGGAAAAACTCGTAGTGGATGCGCTCTTTCGGGAAGCCCTGGGCGCGTGCCGTGTCCATCACCCAATCCATGTAACCCTTGGGGCCGCAGACGTAGACATGCGCGCCGGGCGGGGCGGCGCCGAGGATGGCGGCCGCGTCTGCGCGTTGCTGGGCGGGCGTGGGCGCGTTTTCGTCGAAGTGCTTGTGGATGCGGCTGGCGTAGGGCGCGGCGTCCAGCTCCGCAGTGAAGGCCATGTGCGCGGGCGAGCGGCTGCTGTAATGGAACTCGAAGTCCATGCCCGTCTTGTGCAAGGTATGCGCCATCGCGATCATGGGCGTCACGCCGATGCCGCCACCAAACAGGTAGGCCTTGCCCGCGCCCGGGCCGGTGATCAGCGGGAAGTGGTTGCGCGGCGCGCTGATCTCCAGCTCCACGCCTTCTTTCAGGTGTTCGTGCACCGCGATCGAGCCGCCGCGGGAATTGGCGTCGCGCAGAACGCCGATGCGGTAGTGGGTTTTGTCGGTGGGGTCGCCGCACAGCGAGTACTGGCGAACCAAGCCACCCGGGAGGTGGACATCGAGGTGCGCGCCTGCCTCAAAAGCGGGCAGTTGCGCGCCGTCGGCGCTGACCAGGGTGAAGAGGGCGATGTCCTGGCCGCTGGCCTGTCGTTTTGCAACACGAACGCGGAGAGTCTGGGCAGAAGTCATGTGGGTCTGGGTGTCAACGCATGAAGATGCCGCCGTTCAAATCCCAGGCTGCGCCAGTCACATAACCGGCTTGACGCGAGGCCAGATGCACCAGGGTGTCGGCGATGAAATCCGGATTCCCCAATTGGTGAACCGGAATGACATTGTCGATGATGTGCTGGAGCTTTTCAGCCGGCACGGTGGCGCGCACCGTGGGCAGATCGATGGGGCCGGGGGCGAGGGCGTTGACGGTCACGCCCGCGCCGGCCAGTTCCTTGGCGACCACCTTGGTCAGCACCAGGATGCCGGCCTTGGACGAGGCGTAGTGCGCCCCCGCCGAAGTGCCGCCGTTCTGCCCGGCCAGCGAGGCCAGGTTGATGATGCGGCCGTACTTCTGCTCGGCGAAATAGGCGCCGAACACCTGGCAACCCAGGAAGGTACCGCCCAGGTTGGTGGTGATGACGTGGTTGAATTCCTCGGGGCTGATTTTCATCAGCGGGGTGTGCAGGGTCACGGTGGCGTTGTTCACCAGCACCTGCACGCTGCCCCAGCGTGCGAGCAGTGCGTCGCGCGCGGCCTCGAAATCCGCCTTGCTGCGGATGTCCAGCTTCAGGGCCGTGGCCCTTTCTTCGTGGTTTGTGCCGCTGGCGTTCAGCGACTTTGCCACGGCCTCGGCCTGGTCCAAGTCCAGGTCAGCCAGGGCCACCTTGTAACCTGCGGCGTGCAGGCGGCGGGCGATCACCTCGCCCAGGCCCTGGGCGGCGCCGGTCACGAGGGCAACGTCATGGGTTGTGGCTTGCGTCATGCCGTGCTCCTCAAAGGATGTAGCCGATGGTCTGCAGCACGTCGTCGGCGTTGATCAGCTTCACGACCTTGCGCACGATGCGAAAGCTATCGCCATGGCGTTCCAGGGTGTAGACCAGGTTGGCCGTGTACTGGTGCTGGTTTTCCTTGCGGAAGTCGGTCAGGAACTGCGCGCAGCGCACGGTCAGGGTGTCGCCGTTTTCCTCGACGATGCGAAAGCGCGAGGCCATGCGCACGGTGCGCGGCTCGGGGCTGGTCGAGATGGACTCGCCGCCCGTCAGGCGCTGCACGCGCATCCGGCGCATCTTGGCGTTGTCGTAGGCGTAGTTCAGCGTGTTTTCGTGGTCCGTCTCTTTCGGGTCGATGGGCACGATGTAGAGCCCGTCCTCGCGCCAGAGTTGCAGCCATTCCTCGTACAGCTCGTTGTCGAGCATGTCGGCCTCGGCCCAGAGGAAGGCCGTGACCTCGTTCAACACGTCGGTCTTCAATGCGGTGTTCATCAGGAATCCTTGTCGGTCGCGGCTCAGGCGGTCATGGACTTGAGCCATTGACGGTAAGCCGCACGCATGCCGGTCTCGGCGCTGACGTCGCCGCGCGGACCGTCGGTGCCGGGCTTTTCGCCGGGCAGGCCGCGGTTGACCATGATCCAGAGGTCCTCGCCCGCGCGTGCGCCCTTCTGCACACGTTCCCAGGCCTCGCCGTCGTCCGGCGTGCCAAAACCCATGGGGCCCTGGAAGTGCTCGTGCAGGCGCAGCCGGTACTGGTTGGCGATGGCCGGGCCGCCGTCCATCACGATGGCGGCGTGGTGGATCTCGGTCTCGTTGACCGAGATGGGGCGCAGCACGCGGAAGAAGGCCATGGAGCAGGCCACGTTGGGGTAGAGGTTGAGGTTGAAGCCCGTGCCGCCCACGGCGCGCACGATGCGGCGTACCTTGGCTTCCTCATGGCCCTCGTCGCGCAGGGCTTGGGCCAGTTCGGCGAAGCGGTCGGGGATGGGTTTGTCCAGGTCGGCTTCGAGGTCGATCAGCTCGGGGATCATCACCATCACGCTGTGGCCGTTGCCCAGGTCTTCCACATAACCCGGGCCGGCCACGAAGTCGAAGGTCTTCTTGGCCTGTTCGTCCAGCGAGCTCAGGAAACTCTTGTGCACCAGGGGGAAGTGGTAGGCGTCCGTGGTGTTCTCGAGCTGGATCTTCCAGTTGCCGGGGAAGGTGAAGCGGTGTTCACCCGCCACCTTGACGGGGTAACCGCCCGCCTGCTTCATGAACAGGTCCATCCACTTCTTGGCGGGGCCCAGCCACTCGGACAGGGGCATGAGGTCGTCCTTGAAGGTGGCGAAGACCATGCCGGCGTACTCTTCGACGCGCAGGCTCACCAGGCCGAGCTTGTCTTTCTCCAGCGTGTCGCCGTAGCTCTCCGGGTGCGGCACGCCGCGCAGCGCACCGTCTAAGCCGTAGCCCCAGCCGTGGTAAGGGCAGACGAAGCTGGCGGTCTTGCCCTTCTTGTGCTCGCAGACCGTGGCGCCGCGGTGGCGGCAGCGGTTCAGCAGCACGTGCAGTTCCTTCTTGCGGTCGCGCACCAGCACCACGGGCTGCTGGCCGATCCAGGTGGACTTGAAGCTGCCTGGCTCGGGCACTTCACTCACGTGGCCGACCCAGATCCAGTTCGAATAGAAGACCTTGTCCATCTCTTCCGTGAAGATGGCCGGGTTGGTGTAAAGCGAGGTGTGCACGCGGTCGGGCTGCACCAGTTCGGCGTAGGGGATGCACGAAGCCTGCGTGGCGCCTTGCAGGGCGGCGGACGCGGGCTGTATGGAGATGACGGTACTCATGGTCTTGTCTTCTTCCTGCTGCGCGGCGCTCAGACCGGGAACTCCAGTTCGCGACCGATGCGGGCCTCGACCTTGGCGTACTTCCAGAACTTGTAGGTGCCGTCACCCACCGGCGTGGTGCGCCACAGATTGCAGGCTGCGACCACGGTGTCGTAGTCGGGGAAGTCGCAGAGGAAATAGGTGGTCCAAGGCGCCTCGGTGGAGGCGCCGACCTGGATGCGGTCGTCGTCGAAGTTGCCCAGCACCTTGACGCCGGGCAGCGATGTCAGGCTCTTGTACATGGCCAGCGTGGCGATCCACACCTCCTTCTGTTCGGCGGGGGTGGCGTCGAAGAAGTTCTGGTTCACGCCCATGCAAAGCAGGACGCGCAGGGGTTTTTTGTCGCTCATGGTGTTTCCTTTCAGGGGGGTGTTCGTTGGGGTGGTGCTGGTGCGGGCGCGGTCGGCTTACAGAAAACCCGGCAGGGGATCGCGACCGAAGGCCATGGCCCCGGCGTTCTGGTAGACGATGTCGCCCAGGAAGGCGTGCTGCGTCACGGCATTGGCGTCGCGCACGCAGCGGGCGATGGGGCTGCTGTTGTAGATGCCGGCCATGCCCGAGAGCATCTGGATGTCGCGCGCGACCTCGGCGCCGGTGCGCGCCGCGTGCGCGGCCGACAGGCGCAGCGCGCTGGTCTGCGCGGGCGAGACCGGGTCGCCCTTGAGCAGGCTGTCCCACGCTTCGTCGATGGCGTTGTAGAACCAGGCCCGCGCCGAGCGCAACTGCCCCTCGTTGCGGGCCAGGCTGGCTTGCGTGGCAGGCCGGTCGCCCAGGCTGGGCGCGCCGGTCACGGCCTTGTGGCCACCCGCCATGCGGCGCAGTTCTTCGATGGCGGCGCGGGCGATGCCCAGGCCCACCACGGCCAGCACCTGGGCCGCGAAGGCCAGCGTGGGGTAGCGGAACATCGTTTCAGTCTGGCGCGAGGGCCCGCCCCGCACAAAGGTCCAGTCCTCGGGCACGACCACCTTGTCCACCACCAGGTCATGGCTGCCGGTGCCCGCCAGGCCGCTCACGTCCCAGGTCTCGACGATGGTGGCCTGGGCCCGCGGCAGCACGGCCATGCGCGGCAGCCCGGCACTGGTGGCGCCCTCCGCGCTCGCCTGGCGCGGGCTGATGCCCACGCCCAGAACGCTGGCGCCCATGCAGCCGCTGGAAAAGCTCCAGCGTCCACTCACCTCGATGCCACCCTCCACGTACGGGGCGGGTTGGGGCGGGAAGATGCCGCCCGCGAACACCGTGTCCGGGTTGTTGCGGTAGATCTGTTCGAAGGTCGTGGGTGGCAGCGCGGCCAGGTAGGTGGGTGCCATGCCAAAGCTGGCCACCCAGCCCGCCGAGCCGTCGGCTTCGGCGATGGTCTCGATCAGCTCGCAAAACTGGCGCGCGCTCCATTCCAGCCCGCCCAGGCGTTTGGGTAACAGGGCGCGGTAGACACCCAGGCGCTTGAAGGCCTCGATGACGTCGGGCGAAATGTGGCGCTGACGCTCGAATTCCGCGGCGCGAGCGCGGATGTCGGTCAGCAGGCCTTGCAGCGTGTCCGGGGAACGGGTGGTCATGGTCCTGGTGCTCCTGTGGCAAATCAGATGCGCTTGGAATTGCTTCCCATCAGATTGCCTAAGTAGTTCATGTGAAATTTCAACCAAATAAAAAGGTGACAGCGCAAAGAGTAAGAAGGTGCAAGACCTTCGTTTGACCAGGATCTGAGCAATTAGTGGGCCAGTTTTTCTGGCTGACTTCCTGAAAAAACAAGAAGTTGCAGGTGCACTGAGCACCTTTTAGGGGTGGGTTGCTCGCTTTTTTGGCACGCGGCGCCACGCAAACGTGCGCACCGTTCGCGGGTCGGCAAGTCGCTTTTCTTGCGCATTAACTGCATGAAATATTCATTCACGATTCAAGTGAATGGTGGCATGAAAGATGCTTGGAGTCTTTGCCCTCGTCCGCCGGACTGCTCAGGCCGGGGGTGCTGGCCTGAGGCAGGCTGGCGCTTAGCGACCTTGGGCGGCCGGCTTATTTGGAGTATGGATATGGTGATGAAGCGGATGGTGAGCGCCCTGGCCGCCTTGGCGGTGGGTGTGGGCATGGCGGCGGGCGCGCAGGCCCAGGTGAAGATCGGCGTGGTGACTTCGTCCACCGGACCGGTGGCCTTGGTGGGCATCCCGCAGAAGAACTCCATCGAACTGCTGCCGACCAAGATTGGTAGCCTGAGCGTGGAATACATCTCGCTGGACGACGCGAGCAATCCGACGGCCGCGGTCACGGCCTTCAAGAAATTGGTCGGCGATGGCGTGGACGCCATCATCGGCCCAAGCGGAACGCCCGCGGCCATGGGCGTGATCCAGATCGCGGCCGAAGCCGGCGTGCCCATGCTGGCGCCGGTCGGTGGGGCGGCCGTGGTGCTGCCCATGACCGAACCCAAGAAGTGGGTCTTCAAGACCACGCAGAACGACGACATCATCGCCGAGGCCTTGGTCGGTCACATGAAGTCCAAGGGCGTGAAGACGCTGGGCTTCTTCGGCCTGGCCGATCCCTTCGGCCAGAACTGGCTCACCGTCACGACCGAGCTGGCCGAAAAGGCGGGTATCAAGGTCATCGCGTCCGAGCGCTTCCAGCGCCAGGACACCTCGGTCACGGCGCAGTCGATCAAGCTGATCGCCGCCAAGCCAGACGCCATCCTGATCGCCGCGCCGGGCAGCTCTTCCGTGCTGCCGCAGACCACGCTGGTGGACCAGAAGTACGCGGGCCAGATTTACCAGACGCATGGCGCGGCTCTGCCGGACTTCCTCAAGCTGGGCGGCAAGAAGGTGGAAGGCACGGTGCTGGCCGCCAGCCTGATGCTGGTGATGAATGAGGTGAGCGACAGCCACCCGTCCAAGAAGATCGCCGCCAAGTACATCGCCGACTACAAGGCCAAGTTCGGCGCGGAGCCCGCCACCTTTGGCGCCAACGTCTACGACGCCGGTCTGCTGCTGCAAGCCACGATTCCCGTCGCGGCGAAGAAGGCCAAGCCCGGCACGCCGGAGTTCCGCGCCGCCCTGCGCGACGCGCTGGAGCAGATCAAGGACCTGCCGGGCACTCAGGGCGTGTACACCATGACGGCAGCCGACCACAGCGGTTTCGACGCGCGCGGCCGTGAGCTGATCACCGTCAAGGACGGCGCCTGGCGCCTCGTGAAGTAAAGACGAAAGACCGCCGATTCGACGCGGCGCTCCCGTCCCATTCGCCCGCGCGACGCTCGGGCGAGGTGGCCGGCGGCAACGGGTCCCTGTTCCGATCGCCCCCCAATGAACCTGCAAATCATTGCCCTGCTGGGCCAGGACGGCGTGAGCAACGGCGCGATCTACGCGCTCGTGGCCTTGGCCATCATCCTGGTGTTTTCCGTGACCCGGGTCATGCTGATCCCCCTGGGGGAGTTCGTCGCCTTCAGCGCGCTGACCATGGCGGCCATGCAGGCCGAACGGCCCGTGCTGATCGGCTGGCTGGTGCTGGCCCTGGCCTTGCTGGGCGCCGTGGCCGATCTTGGCTTGGCCACGCGGGGACGCGCGGCCTGGCGCTGGACTTCGTTGGGGTGGCCCGCGTATGGGGTGGCCCTGGTGCTGGCCCTGGCCTTCCTGCCGCTGCATGAACTGCCCATGCTGGTGCAGGCCGTGTTGACGCTGGCGGCCATCACGCCGCTGGGTCCTTTGATGTACCGCCTGTTTTTCCAGCCCGTGGCGCATGTCTCGGGCCTGCTGCTGATGATCATCGCCATCGCGGTGCACGTCAGCCTGCTGGGGGTGGGCCTGCTGGTCTTCGGGGCCGAGGGCTCGCGCACCGCACCGTTTTCTGAAGCCAGCCTGGAGTTGGGCGGCTTGAGCATCGCCAGCCAGACGATCTGGGTGCTGGTGGTGTCCTTGCTGCTGATCGCCGGGCTCTACGCCATGTTCGAGCGCACGCTCTACGGCAAGGCCCTGCGTGCCACGGCCATCCACCAGCTGGGCGCGCGGCTCATGGGCATTTCGCCCGTGCTCGCGGGCAAGGTCAGCTTCGCGCTGGGCACCTTCATGTGTGCGCTTTCGGGCGTGCTGATCGCGCCCTTGACCACGCTGTATTACGACTCGGGGTTCATCATCAGCCTCAAGGGTTTCGTGGGCGCCATCATCGGTGGCCTGGTGAGCTACCCGGTCGCGGCCCTGGGTGCGCTGGCCGTGGGCCTGGTCGAATCTTTCTCGACCTTCTGGGCCAGCGAATACAAGGAAGTCATCGTCTTCACGCTGATCCTGCCTTTCCTGCTCTGGCGTTCGCTCAAGAGCGGTGGCCGCGAGGAGGAGCACTGAAAATGAAGACTTCGCGTCGTCAAGGCATCGTCATCGCTGCGGGGCTGCTGGTCCTGCTTCTGATCCCGCTGCTGTCTTCCTCCTTCTACATCACGGTGCTCAACAACATCGGCATGTACGCGCTGGCCACGCTGGGCGTGGTGCTGCTGACCGGTGTGGCGGGCATGACGAGCTTCGGCCAGGCAGCATTCGTGGGCCTGGGCGCCTACACCACGGCGGCTTTGATCGGACCTTCGGTGTTCAACCTCGGCGCGATGACCGGTGTACCTTGGATCGCGCTGGGCCTGGGCCTGCTCATCACACTGGCCTTTGCTTTCGTGCTGGGCCTGCTGACGCTCAAGCTCAGCGGCCACTACCTGCCGCTGGGCACCATCGCCTGGGGCATGTCGCTGTATTCGCTGTTCGGCACGCTGGAGAGCCTGGGCAGCCATACCGGCATCGCCGACCTGCCGCCGCTCAAGATCGCGGGTGTCGTGTTCGGCGACGGGCCGCGCATGTATTACCTGATCTGGGGCAGCGTGCTGCTGGCCGCGCTGCTGATCCACAACCTGCTGGAGTCGCGCATGGGCCGAGCCATCCGCGCGCTGCGCGGCGGGCAGGAGATGGCGACCTCCATGGGCGTGGACGTGTTCCGCGCCAAGATGGTGGTGTTCCTGATCGCGGCCGGTCTGGCTGGCATTTCGGGCTGGCTCTATGCCTACACGCAGCGTTTTGTCAGCCCCGCGCCCTTCAACGTGCAGTCGGGCATTGACTACCTCTTCATGGCCCTGCTGGGCGGCGTCACTAGCCTCTGGGGCGCGCTGATCGGCGCCAGCATCGTGGTGCTGCTGCGCGAATGGCTGCAGGACCTGTTGCCCCTGCTGCTGGGCCGCGCAGGCAACTTCGAAAGCATCGTCTTTGGTCTGCTGATCGTGCTGGTCATGCAGCGCTGGCCGGGGGGTGTTTTCGGCGCGGTGTCGGCCTTGCTGGCGCGGCGCTTCCAACTGACGCCGCGCAGCCAGGCCCGTCTGCCCCTGCAGGGCGCGCAGCGCGCCGGCACGGCCGGGCTGCAGGCTTTGCCCCAGCGTGCCCGCCCGAGCCCGGGTGAACGCGTGTTGGACGTTCGTGGCGTGACCAAGCGTTTTGGCGGCCTGGTGGCCAACAATGCGGTGTCGCTGCAGGTGGAAGCTGGCGAGATCATGGCCGTGATCGGCCCCAACGGTGCGGGCAAGAGCACGCTGTTCAACCTGATCTCGGGCGTGATGGCGCCCGACGAGGGCGATGTGATTTTCCGTGGGCATCGTGTCAACGGGCAGAGCCCGCGCCTGCTGGCGGCTGCGGGCCTGTCGCGCACCTTCCAGCACGTCAAGCTGCTGCCCGAGATGACCGTGCTTGAAAACGCCGCCCTGGGCGCGCACCTGCGTGGCCGCAAGGGCGTGTTCGCCTCGGCCCTGCGGCTGGACGGCGAGGACGAAGGGCGTTTGCTGAACGAGGCCCGCACGCAGCTGGAGCGCGTGGGGCTGGGCGAATTTTTGGACCGACCGGCTGGCAGCCTGGCCCTGGGCCAGCAGCGCATCCTGGAGATCGCGCGCGCCCTCTGCGCCGATCCTTGCCTTTTGCTGCTGGACGAGCCCGCAGCCGGCCTGCGCCTCAAGGAGAAGGAAGCGCTGGCCGAGTTGATCCGCAAGCTGCGCACCGAAGGCGTGGCCGTGCTCCTGGTCGAGCACGACATGGATTTCGTCATGGGTCTGGTCGACCGCATTGTGGTGATGGAGTTCGGCCAGAAGATCGCCGAGGGCCTGCCGGACGCGATCCAGCGGGACCCGGCGGTGCTCAAGGCTTACCTGGGCGGGGTGGACGAATGAACGCAAATCAGAAGCCGACGGCACCCCTGCTGAGCGTGCGCCATCTCAGCGCGGCCTACGGCCGCATCGAAGCCATTTCGGACATCAACCTTGAGATCGGCCAGGGTCAGATCGTCACCGTGATCGGTCCCAATGGCGCTGGCAAGAGCACGACGCTGGCCGCGCTCATGGGCATGTTGCCGATCAGCGGCAGCGAGGGCCAGGTGCTGTTCGACGGCGAGAACCTGGCGAGCTGCGACATCGAGCAGCATGTGGCGCGTGGCATCGCGCTGGTGCCGGAGACCCGTGCACTGTTCGCGCAGATGAGCGTGCAGGACAACCTGGTGCTGGGGGGCTTTCGCCTGCGCGGCCAATCGCGGCAGGCCAGGCAGACCGCCCTGGCCGAAGTCTATGAACTGTTCCCTCGCCTGAAGGAGCGCGCCAGGCAGGAGGCCGGGACTTTGTCCGGGGGCGAGCGCCAGATGCTGGCCCTGGGCCGCGCCCTGATGGGCCAGCCGCGGCTGCTGATGCTGGACGAACCTTCGCTGGGCCTGGCGCCGCTGATCGTGCGCGACATCTTCCGCATCATCGTGGAACTGCGCCGGCGTGGCGTCTCCATCCTGCTGGTGGAACAGAACGCGCGCGCCGCGCTCAAGGTGGCCGACCACGCTTACGTGCTGGAGCTGGGCCGTGTCGCCATGGAAGGCCCGGCGCGTGAACTGGCGAACGACCCGCGCGTGATTGAGGCCTACCTGGGCGCGGCGGGGCGGCATCAGGAGTTGTTGTCCTCATGAGCACAGCCTGGTCCACCGAACCGCTGCGCATCGGCGTGGCCGGTGCCGGCGCCATTGGTTGCACCCTGGCCACCCTGCTGGCCCGTGTGGAGGATGGCAAGGCCGAGGTGCGGGTGCTGGCGCGCGGTGAAACCCTGCGTCGCATCCAGGTCGAGGGCCTGACCCTGCAGCGGCGGGGCGAACGCCTGCAGGCCCGCGTCACGGCGTCCGGTGACGCCGCGCAGCTCGGCGTTCAGGATGTGCTTTTTCTCTGCAGCAAGTCACACGACCTGGCTGGCATGCTGACGGCCGCGCGGCCCCTGGTCGGTCCGCAGACCCTGGTAATTCCCCTGGTCAACGGCGTGCCCTTCTGGTTCTTCCAAGGCCAGTCTGGGCCTTGGGGCCGTCGGGCCGTGCAGGCGGTGGACCCTGGCGGTGTGCTGTTGAACGCGCTGGAGCCGCAGCAACTGCTGGGTGCCGTGACCTTCATCACCGCAGAGCGCACGGGGCCGGCGCAGGCCGTGTCCGACAACCCCTTGCTCATCGTGCTGGGTGAGATCGACCACAGCGCGCCGGGCGCGCGCATGCAGCGCTTGGCCGAGGTGCTGAGTCGCGCCGGGATCGAGGCGCGTTGCGTGCCCGCGTTGCGCGACACGCTCTGGACCAAGATCCTGGCCAACCTCACGTCCAATCCCTTGTCGGTCGTCAGCGGCGCGACGCTGGACGCCATCTATGGCGATGCGCGCCTGCTGCCCATCGTGCGGCGCATGCTGCAGGAGGGCCTGGCGCTGGCCGCCGCTTATGGCGCGCGCATTCCCTTTGACCCGGCCTCCTTCATCGCCGAAGGCGCGTCCATGGGCCCCATCCGCACCTCCATGCTGCAGGACCATCTGGTCGGCCGGCCGCTGGAGCTGGCGGCCATCGGCGACGCCGTGCTGGAGCTCGCGCGGCTGCAGGACATCGCCTTGCCCGTGACCGCGCGCATGATCGCCCTGGCACACTTCCGCGAGGAAGTGGCCATCTCGCCCATCCAACTCGCCGCAGCCTGACCCTCTGCGCTGCCACAACCAGGAGTACCCCATGGACATGACGCCCCGAACCCAGACCCTGTTCAAGCCTGGCCACCTGTCCGACGAGGAATGGGCCCTGCGCTGCGAATTGGCCGAGTGCTATCACCTGATCGACTACTTCGGCTGGACCGAGACCATCTTCAACCACATCTCGGCGCGCTTGCCCGGTCCGGCCCACCATTACCTGGTCAATCCGTTCGGACTCCACTACACCGAGATCACGCCGGCCAACCTGATCAAGGTGGATCTGAACGGCCACAAGGTCGAGGACTCGCCCTATGAAGGCAACCCGGCCGGTTTTGCCCTGCACGCCGCGATCCATGGCGCGCGCGAGGACGTGCACTGCGTGATCCACACCCACACCACGCCGGTCTCCGCCGTGGTGCAGAAGCTGGGTGGCATCGACCACAACGGCTTCTACGGCGCCCAGCTCTACGGCCGTGTGGGGTACCACGACTTCGAGGGCATCACGCTGTTCGCCGAGGAAAAGGGCCGCATGATCGCCAGCCTGGGCGACAAGCATGTGCTGGTGCTGCGCAACCACGGCATCGCGGTGGCCGAGGCCTCCATCGCCAAGACCTTTTTCCTGCTCTGGACCGTGCAGCGCGCGGTGGAAATCCAGTGCGCCGCCGGTGCCCTGCCGGGGCCGGACGTGCCGCTGTCCGACGAGATCAAGACCAAGTGCCGCGATCTGGCTGCCCAGCTCATCAGTGAAAGCGGTTTTGCCAAGCAGTTCTTCACGGCCATGGTCCGCAAGATGCACACGGAGCGCGGGCCAAGCTGGTGAACGGCATGGACAAGACGGCGGCTCTGGAACGAGTGCGCGCCGAGGGCTACGCGCTGGCTCGGTTGGAGCCTGCGCTGCGGGACGACGACGGCGTGGTCCTGCAGGCGGTGGCGACGACGGGCATGGCGCTGGAGTTCGCTTCTGAACGCCTGCGCGCCGACAAGTCCGTGGTGTTGGCAGCGGTGACGCAGGACGCCTTGGCCTTGACTTTCGCCGACGAGGCGCTGCGCGGCGACAAGGACGTGGTCTGCGCCGCCATGAAAAACAACTTCATCGTCTACACCCTGGCCTCGCGTGCCCTGCGCGAGGACGAGGCCTTCATGCTGCAACTGTTCCGCAAGGAGGTGCGCGACCAGGTGCTCTGCGGCTTCATGCCGCAGGAAATCCCTGAACTGATCGCGGAGGCCTTGCGCGAGCGTGAAACCCGCAAGACGCGCGCGCTGGCTGAGCCACAATAAGCGCAAAGAGAACAGCGCGTCTTGAAGGAGACACCGGTGAGCAAGCAACTGAGCCGTCACAACCCGGCCAGCGAAGATTTTGTCAAGGATGATTTCCCGTTCTACTGGGTCGCCCGGCTGAACAACATCTACCACCACCACATGGAGCGCGCCCTGCGCAAGGTGGGGGCCGACCTGCCGACCTGGCGCATCCTCTTCATCCTGCGCGAAAACGGCACCTCCAGCATGTCGGAGATCTCGCTGCACGCCGTGGTCAAGTTGCCAACCATCACCAAGATCGTCTACCGCCTGCAGGAGCGCGGCCTGGTGCTCACCTCCACCTCCACCGCGGACGGCCGCGTGACCGAAGTCTCGCTGACCCAGGCCGGTGAGCAGATGATCGCCGACATGCGCAAGGCGACCGAAAACGTCTTCCTCAAGGGCTACGAAGGGCTCACGCCCGTCAAGATCGCGCGGCTCAACAAGATGCTGATGCAGGTGTTTGACAACCTCAGCCATTACTGAGCGGATCGTTGCACCTGGTGGCCCGGCCACCCCTGCCCAGGGCCCGTCCTGTTGTCGCCTTTCCCGACAGAAGCGGGAAATAGGCCGACTAGCCCAGACAATTTGCCCGTTCTGCGTCCCGGCCTTGGTTTACGCTCCCGGTCGGACCTACATCACGGCAGCAATCCATGAAAGCAGTCATTCTGGCCGGTGGCCTGGGCACGCGCATTTCCGAGGAGACCCACCTCAAGCCGAAACCGATGATCGAGATCGGCGGCAAGCCCATTCTTTGGCACATCATGAAGATCTACAGCGCCCATGGCGTCAATGACTTCGTGATCTGCTGCGGTTACCGTGGGTATGTCATCAAGGAATACTTTGCCAACTACTTCCTGCACACCTCGGACATCACTTTTGACATGTCCAGCAACCGCATGGAAGTTCATCAACGCCATGCCGAGCCCTGGCGCGTGACGCTGGTGGACACCGGCGAAGACACCATGACGGGTGGCCGCCTGAAGCGTGTCGCGGACTACCTGGTGGACGAAGAGGCGTTCTGCTTCACTTATGGCGACGGCGTGGCCGATGTGAACATCGCCGAAACGATCCGCTTCCACAAGGCGCACGGCAAGTTGGCCACCGTCACCGCCGTGCAGCCGCCCGGACGTTACGGCGCCTTGCAGATACAAGGGGAGCAAGTGCATGGTTTCGCGGAGAAACCTCGTGGCGATGGGGGCCTGATCAACGGGGGATTTTTCGTGCTGTCGCCGAACTGCATTCCGCGCATTGCCGGTGACACCACGAGCTGGGAAATCGAACCGTTGACAGGGTTGGCGACCGACGGCGAATTGATGGCCTATACCCACAACGGCTTCTGGCAACCCATGGACACCTTGCGCGAAAAGAACCTGCTGGAAAGCCTCTGGGCCGAGGGTCGCGCGCCCTGGAAGGTCTGGCAATGAGTCTTGCCGGGCCTGACGCCAACTTCTGGCGCGGCAAGCGGGTCCTTCTGACCGGCCATACCGGCTTCAAGGGGGCCTGGCTGGCGTTGTGGCTGCAACGTCTGGGCGCCCAGGTGACAGGCCTGGCGCTTGCGCCCGCCACGCAACCGAATCTGTTTGAGCTGGCGGGTGCCTCCAAGGGCTTGGATCACCACGTGGTGGACCTGCGCGATGCCGAAGCCGTGGCTCGCGTGGTGCGCGACAGCCGGCCAGAAGTGGTGCTGCACCTGGCCGCCCAAGCCCTGGTGCGCGAAGGCTACCGCGAACCGGTGGGTACCTGGGCCAGCAATGTCATGGGCACGGTGCACTTGCTCGACGCCCTGCGCCGGCATCCCGGCACGAAAGTGGCGGTGTGCGTCACGACCGACAAGGTCTACCGCAACCACGAATGGCCCCACCCTTATCGTGAAGGCGATGAACTGGGTGGACACGACCCGTACAGCGCCAGCAAGGCCGCCTGCGAGCTGGCCATCGCCAGCTACCGCGACGCCTTCTTGAAAGAGCAGGGCCTGGCCCTGGCCAGCGCCCGCGCTGGCAACGTCATCGGCGGGGGGGACTGGGCTGCGGACCGCCTGCTGCCGGACGCGGTGCGCGCCTGGCAGGACGGCCGCGCACTGGAGATCCGTCGGCCCGAGGCCACGCGCCCCTGGCAGCACGTGCTGGAGCCCCTGGCCGCCTACCTGGTGCTGGCCCAGACCTTGTGGACCGACGCTACGGCTGCCCAGGCCTGGAACTTCGGCCCCCTGCCCCACGAGCGCGCGACGGTGCGCACCGTGATCGATTTGGCGCGGACCGCTTGGCCTGGTGGCCAGGTGAATTACGCACAGCGCATCGAAGGTCCGCATGAGGCGGGCTGGCTGGCGTTGGACACCTCGTTGGCGCAAACCCGTCTGGGCTTGGCGCCGCGCTGGAACCTGGCGGAGTCGGTCGGGCGCACCATGCGCTGGTACCGCGCCCTGCACGAGGGCGCACAGGCGCGTGCGCTCTGCCTGGCCGATCTGGATGCCTGGAGCGGCGTGGACGCGAGGGCGGCGGCGTGAGCGGCAGCTTGACCCTCACCGATCTGCCGCTCGTGGGCTTGAAGCGCGTGCAGCGCCGCTTGCGCACGGACGAACGCGGCGTCTTCGCCCGCCTGTTCTGCGCGGACGAACTGCGTTCGGCCGGTTGGGTCTGGCCCATTGCCCAGGTCAACCACAGCCTCAGCCGGGGGCGGGGCCTGGTGCGCGGCTTGCATTACCAGCAGGCACCCCACCAAGAAGCCAAGCTGGTCAGCTGCGTGCGTGGCGAGGTGTGGGACGTGGCGGTGGACCTGCGCGTTGGATCGCCCACCTTCTTGCGCTGGCACGCCGAGCGCTTGAGCCCGCAGGCCAGCGACACGCAGGGCTCGGCCGTGTTGATACCGCCCGGCTTCGCCCATGGCTTCCAGGTTCTGAGCGACGAGGCCGAACTGATTTATTGCCATTCCGCGCCCTACGCGCCGCAGTCTGAGCACGGCCTGCCCGTGCTCGACGCGCGCCTGGCCATCACCTGGCCGCTGCCCGTGCAGGGCCTGTCGGCGCGGGACGCGGGCTTCGCCCCCATCACGCCGGACTTTGCTGGAGTTGAAGTGTCATGAAATGCCGCCACTGCGGAACTGAATTGCGTCTGCCCTTCCTGGACCTGGGCAGCGCGCCGCCGTCCAATGCCTACCTGACCGAGGCCGCGCTGCACGGTCCAGAGACTTGGTACCCCTTGCGCTTGCTGGTGTGCGAGAGCTGCTGGTTGGTGCAGACCGAGGACCACGCGGGGCGCGAACAATTGTTCGACGCCGACTACGCCTACTTCAGCTCCTATTCCAGCTCTTGGCTGGCGCACGCGAAGACGTATGTGCAGGCCATGCGTGCGCGCTTTTCGCTGGGCGCGCAGAGCAATGTGGTCGAGGTGGCCGCGAACGACGGCTACCTGCTGCAGTACGTGCAACAGGCGGGCGTGCCTTGCTACGGCATCGAACCCACGGCCAGCACGGCAGCCGCCGCGCGTAAGCTGGGCATCGAGATCGTCGAGCGCTTCTTTGGCGTCGCGCTGGCGCGTGAACTCGTGGCTGTGGGGCGCAGCGCCGACCTCACCGCGGCGAACAATGTGCTGGCCCACGTGCCTGACATCAATGACTTCGTGGGCGGCTTCGCCGTCCTGCTGAAAGAGCAGGGCGTGGCGACCTTTGAGTTCCCGCACCTCTTGCGCATGGTGCAGGAGTGCCAGTTCGACACGGCCTACCACGAGCACTACTCTTACCTGTCGCTGACCGCCGTGCAGCGCGTCTTCGCGGCCAATGGCCTGAAAGTGTTCGACGTGGAAGAGCTGACGACGCATGGCGGTAGTCTGCGTGTTTATGCCCAACGTGCCGACACCGGACGGCATGCCATGTCACCAGCGGTGGACGCCTTGCTCGCGCGGGAACGCGAGGCCGGTGTCCATGGCCCCGCGTTCTATGCTGGCTTCCAGCGCGAGGCCGAACGCATCAAGCGCGAGTTGCTGGAATTCCTATTGCAGGTCAAGAAAGACGGCCGCAAGGTCGGCGCTTACGGCGCGGCGGCCAAGGGCAACACCTTGATGAACTTCGCTGGCGTGCGACCTGATCTGTTGCCTTATGTGGTGGACCTCAACCCGGCCAAGCAGGACAAGTACATGCCGGGCAGCCGCATTCCCATCGTGGGAGAAGTGCATTTGCGCCAGGACCGGCCGGATTTCGTGCTGATATTGCCCTGGAACCTGCGCACGGAGATCACCGCGCAGCTGAGCTATATCCGCGAATGGGGCGGGCGCTTCGTAACGGCCGTGCCGCGCCTGGCCGTGAATTGAAATTGTTGTAGATGACTACGGAAAGAGGACTAGACCATGGCGAACGATCCCCGTGACCTGAGCGGCTCCCGCCTGCAGAATGCCTTGCTGCAGCTGGGGCGCGACGCGAGCCTGCGCGTTGAACTGATGGACTGGCTCAAGCGTGCCGAAGGCCGCCTGAGCTATGGCGCCTCCGTGCGCGATGACATCACCGGCCCCATCATCGATTCCCTGCACAGCGAGCAGGACACCTACGAGAAGCAGCTGGCCGACGGCACGCGTTTCCGTTTTCTTTACCGCACCAAGATCGCGCGCGATTTCCTGCTGGCCGAGCAGGAGCGGCCCAGCCATGTTTGGGAGCCGCAGACCACGCGCCTGCTGCAGCACCTCACGGCGCGCACTCCCGGTGACGTGCTGATTGGAGGCGCCTACTTCGGCGACCACGCCGTGGTGCTGGGTGTGCAGCTCAAGGGCAGTGGTCGGCTGGTGCACTGCTTCGAGCCCAACACCGACCAGGCGGCCATGCTGACCGCGAACGGCCAGCTCAACGGCCTGGACAACCTGCGCATCAACAAACTCGGGCTCTGGCACGAGAGCAGCCAGCGCCTGAAGCTCGATGGTTTCGATTCCTTCGCGAACGCGGTGCTGGCCACAGGCGATGAAGGGTTCGAGACCATCACCATCGACGACTACTGCCGGGCCCAGAAGCGCGCCATTGGCGTGCTGATGCTCGACATCGAAGGCGCCGAACTGCATGCCCTGCAAGGCGCGGCCCGCGTGCTGGGTCAGGACAAACCGGCTGTGGTGTTTGAAGTGCATCGCGACTACGTGGATTGGAGCGTGGGCCTGACCAAAACACCCATCTGCATGCTGCTCAAGAACGCGGGCTACCAGTTGTACGCCGTGCGTGACTTCAACACGCACCAGGAAATGGGTGACCGACCCATTGAGCTGATTCCCGCCGACAGCGTTTACCTCGAAGGCCCGCCGCACGGCTTCAACATGCTGGCCGTGGCCGATGCCGCCGCGATCGCAGGCCCGCTGTTCAAGCAGGTGAAGAACGTCAGCCCCAAGCTGCTGCGGCACAAGTCGCCCGCCTTGCACCATCCGCTGGATGGCATGCCGGATTGAGCGGGGCTTTTGCCCATGCTCGTTCGCTCGACGGTCCCGCGCCGACTGAGTCATGCCCATGACTGACGCTTCCGCTCCCATCGCCACCCTCATCGGTGGCCGAGGTTTTGTGGGCGCTGGGCTAGCGAGTCATCTGCGCTCGCAAGGTTGGACCTGCCATGTGCCTGAGAAGGGCGCGACCTGGCCGGTCCGTGGCCAGCGCCTGGGCCATGTTTTCTACTGCGCGGGTCTGACCGGGGACTACCTGGCGCGCGCCGCGGATACGGTGGAAGCGCATGTCAGTCTGCTGGCGCGCGTGCTGCAGTCCGAGCAATGGGACTCGCTGGTGTACCTGTCGTCCACCCGGCTTTACGACGGCCTGCCCGCTGGACACTTGGCGAGCGAGGCGGACTTGTTGCCCGTGGCGCCGCAGGTGCCGCGACATCTCTTCGACCTGACCAAGCTCGCCGGTGAATCGCTCTGCCACGCCTTGGGGCAGGGCCGTGCGCGCGTGGCCCGCTTGGCCAGCGTGTACGACAGCCCGGCTGACCCGAACGGCTTTCTGCCCGCGCTCTTACGGCAAGTGGCTCAGACCCCGCGCGGTGGCGTGCTGGCCGTGGAATCCAATGCCCAGTCCGAGCGCGACTATGTGCACCTGCCGGACGTGCTGCGTGCGCTGGCTGATATTGCGCTGCGTGGAACGCAGACGGTCTACAACGTGGCCAGTGGTGAGAACGTCAGCAACGCGCGATTGGCTGCTTGGGTGGCGCAACGCACCGGCCGCCAACTGCAATTCCGCGCGGGGTCACCCGGCAAGGGCTCCGCGGTGGTTGACATCCGCCGGCTACGCGAGGACTTCGGCTGGCAGCCTGCGGGGCTAGAGGCCGTGATCGGACCATGGCTGAACAAGATAGGGCAAGACGATGAAAACAGTCAATCTTGAGCGCAACCGTCTGGCCGCCTACGTGCAGGCCCAGATCAAGCAGTTCTTTCCTCTGGACGATCAGGCGGACTTGGCCCTGATCGATGCGCATGTGGACGAGGCCTTGCTGCGGGTCGGGCGATGCATAGACCAGGTGCGCATGTGGACGCCTGGCCAGTTCGACGTGCTGCATTCCTCACAATACTGCATCTTCCTGTATTACCTGTCGAACACGATCTGGCGGCGCGAGAAAGTTCGCGGTGTCTGTACAAAGCTTTTTCTGCTGAACAAGGCGCTCAACGCGATCGACTGCTTCTACGAGATCGAGCTGCCCGAGGTGTTCTTCATCGGCCACTCTGTTGGCATCGTGCTGGCCAAGGCGACGTATGGCAATCATCTGGTGCTATACCAGAACTCCACCGTGGGCAAGAACCATGGGGACGCGCCAGTTCTGGGCGAGGGCGTGATCATGTACCCCAACACCGCCATCATTGGGCGTTGCCACGTGCGCGACCGCTCTTACCTCGCCCAAGGCGTGAGCGTGATCAACCGCGACACCGAACCGGGTCGCATTGCGTACCAGGGTCATGGCGGTAGTCTGGTCTTCAAGCTGCCGGGGCACGACATCCTCGCGGACTTCTTCCGCGACGTCTGAATCGTTGGGCGGGCAGGCGCCTTCGTAAGCCGCCTCTGCCGGAACCTAGGTGGTTCGAGGGGCAGGCAGTGGTCGTTCAGTTCAGGCTTCGCACCCGGTCAGGTCGGCGCCGTGCTGACCTCCCTTGCGCCAGCAAACGCTGTGTGTGCGGTCTGGACATCGACATACGCGCGCACAATCACGCCGCTCACGCGCACCTGGTCACGTCCGGTTGTTATCGCGTGGTGTTCGACACCTTGGTCGAAGACATACCCGCCGACCTGTTCATCGATCGTCCCAGGTCACCTGGTGACAATCCTAAGATGCCGGTGCTTGCTCTGCTTACGCCATGGCCCGCGCGGCCAGCGCTTCTTGGGCGTAACGCAGGTAAGTGACGGCAAATTCCGTGTGCGCGTGGGCATGTTCCACCTCGGCCAGATAACTCAGGGCCACGGGGTCGTTGGGAACCGCGCACAGAATGTGTTCAGCCATTTCCGTCACTTCGCGCCAAGTGCGGTGCATCACCTGCCCCACCGTGACTTCGTTGGCGCCACCCTGGATGGCTTTGCGAGCTTCTGCGGGTGGGTGTTGCCGTGCCTTGACCAGCAGGGCTTCGAGTTTTGCATGGGCTTCGTGCAGCGGCACGCGTTGGCCGGGGGCCAGCCCCACCCCCAGTTCCGGGGCCTGCGTCCATTCGGGTGGCGCTTGCGGCAACCAACTCTCGATCAGTCGGCTTTGAGCTTCGATGTCATCGGGGTGCTCACCTTGGGCCAGCCACTGCAGCCACATGACACGCAAGCCCTCGCCAAAATGGTGGTTGAAGATGTCCTCGCGCATCAGCACCGATTGTTCCACCTCGCGGCGCAGGCCCAGGCGCAGGGTGTTGAGCGCGTTGACGTCGGCGGCGAGGGTCTGAGCGATGCGCAGGTAGTCCTCGTGCGTCTGGGCCAGCCATTCTGTGCGTCCCAGGTAGCTCAGCAAGCCGGTGCCCATGCGGCTCTTGAAGCTTTCGCCCTCCATGGTCACCATGGGCAAACCCATCCACAGCAAGTCGAATGAGGTGGTGCCACCCGTGAGCGGGAAGGGGTCGAGGGCAATGTCAATGCGGTGGTACGTCAAGTACTGATTGCGGTACTCGAGAGTCACCAGATCCAGCCGTTCTACATCGATGCCCAGACGCGCGCAGCGCGCGCGGTAGTCAGCCGCGAAGGCAGCTTGGTCCAGGCTCTTGCCCTCGATCAGCAGGCGTGAATTCGGCACCGCCGCCAGGATGCGACCCCACAAGGTCAACACCTCGTCCGTGAGCTTGCCCAGGTTGTTGCACGAGCCAAAGGTGATGAAGCCATTGCTCAGCGCGGGCGTGGGGCGCACGCTGTAGGACGGTTGATAACGCCAGAGCGGGCTGCGGCTATGGGGGCGGTAGCAGCAGAAGAGGGTGGGCAGGCGGTACAGGCGTTCGCTGTATTGGTCATCAGCCCCGGGCGGATCGGTCACTTCATCGGTGAACTTGTAGTCGATCGCGCTCAGCCCGGTGGTGGCGGGGTAGCCGAGCCAGGATACCTGCAGCGGCGCGGGCTTGCGTATCATCGCAGTCAGTCCATTGCCGCCGGTGTAGCCGGCCAAGTCGATCAGGATATCGATTTGCGCGTCTTGAATCGCCTTGGCCTGCTCTTCTGCAGTCTTGCCATTGAGCTTCATGAAGTGGTCCGCGTGGCAGCGGACGCGCTCGGTCACGTCATCATTTTTCGGTGAAAGGTAAAAAGCCCAGACCTCGAACTGGCGTCGGTCCAGCTGAGCCAGCACGCCTTCAACGAAGTACATCACCGCGTGCATGCGGAAGTCTGGTGACAGAAAACCGATTCTCAGCTTCCTCCACGGGCCGTGGCGCAGCGCGGCGTGGTCGGGCCAGTGTGGCTTGAGTGGGTGCTCGAACACGGCGGCGCACTCGAGCGCGGCGGTCGTGACCTGCTGCGGACTCGCTTCGGGGTCCGCCAGAATGAAAAGCAGGCGGTTGGTGTGGTGCGCGAAGTCGCCGGGAAAAAGGGCGATCGCGGCTTCACAATCCCGCACCGCCTCGCGTACCTGACCCAACTCGCGCCGATGGATAGCCAACTGGTTGAGGACGGCCATGCGGTCGGGCAGAGACTGCGCCAGCGGCAGCGCTTTTTCTGCGGCAGCCAAGCCCTTGGTGTTGAGCTGCAGGGGGTAGCAGCACTGGGCATAGGTCAACCAAGCGGTCGGGTGGTTCGGTTGCAGGGTGCAGACCTTCTCAAGCAGGGGGAGCGCATCGAATGCGCGGCCTTGCTCGTGCAGAAGAATCGCGTAGTTGATCAGCAGCTCTGCATTTTCCGGGTGCAGGGCCGCGCCCTTTTTATAGGCGGCGACTGCGTCGTCAAGCTGGCCCTGCTTCTTGAGCGCGAACCCCAGCATCTGGTGCGCACGCAAATGCATCCCGTTCTTGCGCAGAGTCTGACGGCACAGGCGTTCAAGCAGTGGCCAGTCCTCTTTCAGGAATGCCTGGCTGATTTTGACTGCGCTGGGGTCGGGTTGGGCAACGGGGTGGACAGACATGACGGACTCGGATTGGAATGTGCGAAAGAAAAAGCACGCCCATGTGCATAGGGCGTGCTTTTGGTCCGGTGTGAGGGCTTGATCAGCCTTGCAGCAATTGCAGCACGCCTTGCGGGATCTGGTTGGCCTGAGCCACCATGGCGGTACCCGCCTGCTGCAGGATCTGTGCGCGAGAGAGCGCCGCGGTTTCCGCCGCGAAGTCCGCGTCCAAGATCCGACTGCGTGAGGCGGTCAGGTTCTCCGTCGTGATCTGCAAGGCATTGACGGTCGATTCAAAACGTGACTGCAAGGCACCCAGCTTGGCCCGCTCACCGCTGACAAAGGCCAGGGCGGCGTCCACGGTCTTCAAAGCGTCGTTGGCTTTCTCAACCGTCGTGATGTCCAGGTCAGCCACCTTGTGCAAGGTCGAAGAGGTGTCCGCGCCCACATAGGCGCTGGAAGCCGCCGTGCCGTTGGTGTCCAGCACGAAGGACTTGTTCGAGTCGAAGGTGAGGTACCCACTGACCAAGACGTTGTTGGGCGTCGTGTCCGCCGCGAGCGAGCCCGTCGCGACCACGGACAGCACGCCACTGCTGTTGACGGTCATCTTCGAAACCGCGATGGAGCCTGCGTTCTGAACCGACGTGTCGGACACCATGACGTCGTTGCCGGTGGCGTTGTTCAGGACGATCGCGTTGCCCGCTGCATTCAGGCTGGCCACCACGCCGGTCTTGGAGGATTTCTCGTTGATGGCGGCAATGGCGTTGGAAAGACCGTCCGGCGTGTTGGGGTTCGTCACGGAGAACGAGGCCACTTCCGGTGTGCCATTGTCAGATTGGATCGTCAGCGTGTAGGCGCCCGACGCGCCAAAGACCACCCGCACGTCGGTGCGCGCCGTGGCGGTCACGCCCGTGACGGGCGTCTGCTGATTGACGTTGACGGCGACTTGCTTCGCCGTGTCGTTGGCCGCGATGGTGACCGTGGAGGTGCCCGCGGCGGCGTTGATGGTGACGGCCTCGGAGGCCATGCCGTTGGTGCCCCAGCCACTGGTGCCCAGTGATTGCATCGTTGCTGAGGTGTTCAAGGCCTGGTTGTTGCCATACACACCGGTGCGCAGGTTGGCCGTGGCCGCCACGATGGTCTGGTTGGCGTTGGCGCCGATCTGGAACTGTGCGGTGCCGAAAGTGCCGTCCAGCAGCTTCTGGCCGTTGAATTCGGTGGTGGTCGCGATGCGGTCCAGTTCGGCAATCAGCTGGATCACTTCCTGGTTCAGGGCCTGGCGGTCACCTGCGCTGTTGGTGGCGTTGGCCGATTGCACGGCCAGTTCACGCACGCGCTGCAGGATGGCGCTGGCGGCGCCCATGGCGCCTTCGGTCACCTGGGCCAGCGAAATGCCGTCGTTGGCGTTGCGCGCGGCCTGGGTCAAGCCGCGGATCTGGCTGGTGAAACGCTCGGAAATCGCCAACCCGGCGGCGTCGTCCTTGGCGCTGTTGATGCGCAGGCCGGAGGACAGGCGCTGGATGGCTGTGCTCAACGACTTGTCGCTGATGCCCTGATTGCGCTGGGCGGTCAGCGAGTTGATGTTGGTATTGATGACGGCAGCCATTAAAAACTCCTTCAGTTCAAGTTCGGGGTTGCGGCCTCACCTCTAAGGACGGGCCGGGTTCCATGCCATGACTCCATGAGACGGAACCGGCATTGCGTGGGAAAGATTGTGGGTGGCGGGTTATCGGGCGTAAGCCAGATAAATGGGGCGGAAACCCCTCAGTTTTCAAAATCAAGTCTAAAGTTCTGGCTGGCCTGGCCGAAATCGCGGCGCGCCTTGTTGGCGGTGATCTGAAGGTATGTGTGTGAGCACTAATTTCCGTTTAAGCGGAAAACAGGTGTAAAAAAAGGTGTCTTTTTCTCCTTTAGTTCTAAAGTTCTCTCTGTTTGAGGCCGATGCTGGACCTGAGGACTGGTCCCTGCATGGGGTTTTGGTTTTTGGCATGGGCTTCCCTCGCGCCAAACACCAAAGCCCTTGCATTCAAGGGGTAGGCCTGAGTTGCCAGCCGTGGAGACGCCATCTCCCGGTCGGCTGTTTTCCCAGAGTGCTGTTAATTCAGGAGATCTGCAATGTCATCTGTCATCAATACCAACATCAACTCGCTGTCCGCCCAGCGTTACCAGGGCATCAGCGGCCAATCGCTGTCCACGGCGATCCAGCGGCTGTCTTCTGGCCTGCGCATCAACAGCGCCAAGGACGACGCCGCCGGCCTGTCGATCG
>NZ_JEMG01000001.1:26661-28292 GCF_000600295.1 Hylemonella gracilis str. Niagara R | reverse complement strand
AACGTGTATGGCAACAACCAGTTCGTGGCTTCGGGTGCGTCGACGGGCACCGGTGCCTTTGGTGCCAACGGCGTGGCTGCGAACAACTTCACCATCAACGGGGCGCAAGGCAGCGCTACGATCACCGGGGCCTCGAACGCCACGGCTCAATCGCTGGTGTCGCAGATCAACCAGCAGACGTCGGTGACGGGCGTGACGGCCACGGGCCGCACCAATGTACAGCTGACCTTCGCGTCGGTGGGCGCCTACACCCTGCAAATCCGTTCGGACAATGGCACCGCGGCCGAGTCGGTGACCTTCAACCTGGTGGGCGCGGCCAACACGCCCAGCGGTCTGTCGGCGGCCATCTCCGCGATCAACGAGAAGTCGTCCAAGACGGGCGTGGTGGCCAGCCTGAACGATACCGGTACGGCTGTCATGCTGACCAACGTGACCGGCAATGACATCGCGGTGAGCGACACGGCGGTGAGCAACGCGGGTGCGGTGGCGGTGCAGAAGTTCGCGGCCAACACCTCGGGCACCCTGGTGACGGCTGGCGCGGCCGTTTCGCTGGCGGCCGACACGACCGCCAACAACTCGATCGTCAGTGGTTACATCACCTTCGATTCGAACCAGTCCTTCGTGCTGGATGCGGCGGCGACCACGGCCAACTCCGCCTTGTCGGCCGATTCGTCGTCCGTGCTCAAGACGGTGGCGAACCTGGATGTGAGCACCGTGGTCCGCGCCAACGATGCGCTCAAGACGGTGGACTCCGCCCTGGCCTTCATCAGCGGTGAGCGTGCCAAGCTGGGTGCCCTGCAGTCGCGCTTCGAGTCGACCATCAACAACCTGAACGTCACGGCCGAGAACCTGACGGCCTCGCGCAGCCGCATCGTGGATGCGGACTTCGCGGCGGAAACTGCGGCGCTGTCGCGTGCGCAGATCCTGCAGCAGGCTGGCACGGCCATGATTGCCCAGGCCAACCAGCTGCCGCAAGGTGTGCTGGCCCTGCTGCAGTAAGCGCCTGACAAACGGATCGGGGCGGCATGAATGGCCGTCCTGATCTGTTGACTAGATAAAGAGTTTTCCCGTGGCAGGCCCAGCGCCTTGCCCTCCTGTGACAGCCGGTGTACCTGCAAAGGGCACCGGCTCTTTTTATGCCGTATCGATTCCGTCAACCGCATCTTCAGTGAAGGGCCATTTGTACGGTGCATTTCTCGCTCAAGTTCTGCGCCTTGTTGTCGACCGCGCGCGCTCAGAGGCCAGGAGGGCACGTGATGCCGTGAGAAGAAAGACCTGCGCTGGTGCGAGGCTCAAGTTCACCAAGGCCGGGACGATAACTGGGCTACAGGGTTTCGAAACAAAGACCCGGCATGCATCGAGAAGCAGCTCGCAAGGCTGATTCAAAGGTGCTGCGAAGAGCCACGAATCAAGTGGGCATCGACCAGTCGGCGCGAAGCTGTTGCAGCCAGTGCCATTTTCTTTTCACAGGAGTTATCAAATGGCATCCGTTATCAATACCAACATCAACTCGCTGTCCGCCCAGCGTTACCAGGGCATCAGCGGCCAATCGCTGACCACGGCGATCCAGCGGCTGTCTTCTGGCCTGCGCATCAACAGCGCCAAGGACGACGCCGCCGGCCTGGCGATCT
>NZ_JEMG01000001.1:0-26592 GCF_000600295.1 Hylemonella gracilis str. Niagara R | reverse complement strand
AGCGTGTATGGCAACAACCAGTTCGTGGCCTCGGGTGCGTCGACGGGCACCGGTGCCTTTGGTGCCAACGGCGTGGCTGCGAACAACTTCACCATCAACGGGGCGCAAGGCAGCGCTACGATCACCGGGGCCTCGAACGCCACGGCTCAATCGCTGGTGTCGCAGATCAACCAGCAGACGGTGGTGACGGGCGTGACGGCCACGGGCCGCACCAATGCACAGCTGACCTTCGCGTCGGTGGGCGCCTACACCCTGCAAATCCGTTCGGACAATGGCACCGCGGCCGAGTCGGTGACCTTCAACCTGGTGGGCACGGCCAACACGCCCAGCGGTCTATCGGCGGCAATCTCCGCGATCAACGAGAAGTCGTCCAAGACGGGTGTGGTGGCCAGCCTGAACGATGCCGGCACGGGCGTCATGCTGACCAACGTGACCGGCAATGACATCGCGGTGAGCGACACGGCGGTGAGCAACGCGGGTGCAGTGACGGTGCAGAAGTTCGCGGCCAACACCTCGGGCACCCTGGTGTCGGCTGGCGCGGCCGTTTCGCTGGCGGCCGACACGACCGCCAACAACTCGATCGTCAGTGGTTACATCACCTTCGATTCGAACCAGTCCTTCGTGCTGGATGCGGCGGCGACCACGGCCAACTCCGCCTTGTCGGCCGATTCGTCGTCCGTGCTCAAGACGGTGGCGAACCTGGATGTGAGCACCGTGGTCCGCGCCAACGATGCGATCAAGACGGTGGACTCCGCCCTGGCCTTCATCAGCGGTGAGCGTGCCAAGTTGGGTGCCCTGCAGTCGCGCTTCGAGTCGACCATCAACAACCTGAACATCACGGCCGAGAACCTGACTGCATCGCGCAGCCGGATCCTGGACGCCGATTTCGCGGCGGAAACTGCGGCGCTGTCGCGTGCGCAGATCCTGCAGCAGGCTGGCACGGCCATGATTGCCCAGGCCAACCAGATTCCGCAGGGCGTGCTGCAGCTGCTGCAGTAAAGGTTGGGGGAAAGAGCTCGGGCTGGGAAGCAGATTCCCGGTCCTGCTTTCCAGGGTTGGCGCCGGAAACGGTGCCAGCCCTTTTTGTTTTGCATGATGGAATGCGTAAGGCGAGGTTCTTTTTGTTACGAGTTGGGTGGGCGGCTCCTCAAGTTTCGGTCCCTGAGGTCGATAACCGAGACAAGCAGAACAATGGTCTTTTGCGCCCCTTAATCCGCCGTGACAGGTGGATGGCGCGGAATCCATAATCTGCATTAATTTCGGCTGCTGGCGCCACTTCGGCGACCAGGCTGTTCAGGAGTGTTTTCATGGCTACGATTTCATCGCTGGGTATAGGCACAAGTGGCCTGGATGTGCAGAGCATCGTTTCTCAGCTGGTCGCGCTGGAAAAAAAGCCCCTGGAATCCCTCAAGCTCGAGGCTGCGGCAACCCAGACCAAGATCACCACGGTCGGGCAGATCAAATCCCTGGTGGATACCTTGAACACGGCCGTGGGCAAGCTCACCAGCGTGACGGGGTGGAATGCAGTGACGGCATCTTCGTCCGGAGACGCCGTCAGCGCCAGTGCCGTCGGCGGGACCCAGCCCACGAACTTCCAGTTTGAAGTGACCAATCTGGCCAAGTCGCAGTCCACCGCTTCGGCGAGCATTCCCACGGGCTCCGCCATCGGTGAGGGCACCTTGACTTTGCAACTCGGTACCTGGACCGGCGGAGCCTTCGCGGGCACCTTTGCCCCAGGCAGTGCCGCGGCAGTGGACATCAGCATCTCCGCCACGGACACGCTGTCGGATGTTGCGAGCAAGATCAACGGTGCCAACGCCGGTGTGACGGCCACCGTGCTCAACGACGGAACGGGTGAGCGCCTGTTGCTGACCAGCAAGAGCCTGGGCGCTGCTTCAGGGTTCAACCTGAGCGTGACGGACACCGGGGATGCCAACAACACCGATGCAAACGGTCTGTCGCGCCTGGTCAACGGGATCTCCGTGACGCGGCAGGCGGAGGATGCGGCAGCCAAGATCAACGGCATTGATGTCACTTCGACCTCCAACACCTTCACGAACGTGGTGTCAGGCGTGACTCTGACGGCCAACAAGACGAATGTGGGTAGCCCCGTGACCATCTCGGTCAGCCAGGACACCTCGGCGATGAAGACAAACATCGAAGCGTTCGTCAAGGCCTACAACGACATCAACAGCGTGCTGAACGAGGCCACCAAGTACGACCAATCTGCGGGAGTGGGAGGCCTGTTCCAGGGGGACAGCACCATGATTTCCTTGCAAAACGCGCTGCGTACGGCGCTTCAGACGGTGAATACCAGCGGCGGCACCGGTGCGCCTTACACCACGCTGAGCAGCATTGGTATTCGCGTCGTGGCGCCGACGCTGGGCGGCAGCACGGTGGGGAATGCCGGCCAGCTTGAAATTGACAGTACTACGTTGACGGCAGCGCTTGCCAATTCGGATGCGATGAAGGCCTTGTTCAGCAGCACGGAAGCGGGCAGCGGGCAAGGAATTGCCGTGAAGATCAAGAGCGTGACGACGGCACTCTTGGCAACCGACGGTTTCTTCAAGCGTAAGAGCGATAGTCTGGAACGCGAACTGGACGGCAACCAGGATCAGCAGGAGCGGGTGAATGACAAGGCCAGCCGGGTGGAGGCTCAACTCACCCGCAAATACAGCGCCTTGGACGTGCAGATGGCGAGTTTGAACTCCCTGAGCACCTATATATCGCAGCAAATTGCTCAGTGGAACAAGTCCAATTCTTGAGATTGAGCGGCTTTACTGGGGCCTGGGGTGTGCCGATATAGAGTTCAGTGGAGCGCAAAATAGCGGCTCATCGTTGAATTCCGTATCGGCTTGATTTTTAGATAGGACGGACCACCCCATGTTTTCCCCGGCACGCCCTGGCGCGGCCGATGCCTACCGGCGCATCGGCTTCGAGACCAGCATGCACACGGTCGATCAACACCAGATCGTGAATCTGTTGTTTGAAGGCTTGTTGCGTGAACTTGTCCGGGCGCGCGGCGCCATTCAGCGTGGCGACCTGCCCGTCAAGATCGACGCCATCTCTCGGGCCTTGCGCATCCTCGAGGAAGGGCTGTCGACCGGTCTGGATCGCATCGATGGCGGTGAGCTGGCGCAGAACCTGTCCACGCTGTACGACTACTGCATGCGCCAGATGGTGCTGGCCAACGCGCGCAACGATGAGCGGCTGCTGCAAGAGGTGCAATCGCTGCTGGAGCCGATTGCACAGAGCTGGAAGGACATCCGAACACAGGCCCTCGGGCCAGGTGCAGATTCAGGTACAACGTCCGTCCAAGACCAAGGCGCTGGCCCCTACGTGAGTGGCGCAGGAACCGGGAGATGACCATGTCTCAGATGCTGATTGATTACTACAAGTCGATTGAAGACGGCAGCCGCCGGATGCTGGAGGCCGCCCGTGCCAAGGATCTGGAAGGTGTGATGCGCTACGAGGGCGTGTGCGCCGTGCTCATCGAGCAGCTGCGCCAGCGCGCGCGCGAGGAAGACTTGCGACCGGAAGATCGACGTGAAAAGACGCAAATCATGCAGCGCATCTTGCGCAATGACGCCGAAATTCGTCAGCTGACCGAGCCTTGGCTGGGGGAGCTGGAAGACGAAATGATGGGCGGCCTTTTCGACAAGTCGCATCCGAAGGTCTTGCACTGAACCTTCCGCAGGCGCAGGCGCAGGCGCAGGCTCGTGCACGGCGCATGGGGCGCGCTCAACGATGAAACCGCTTTGGCATGGCTTGGTCCATCGGCCCAGCCTCTGACGGGTCAATCAAGCGTTGATCGAACCCGGGCGGCTGAAAATCAGACCGACATGTTCATGATGTCGGTGTAGGCCTGCACCATGCGGTTGCGCACATGCAGCGTGGCCTGGAAGCCGATCTGTGATTTCTGCATGGCCACCATGGTTTCTTCCAGGCTGACCTTCGGGTTTTCCATCTGCACTTGGCGCTGCAGATCGCCAGAGTAGTTTTGGGACTTGCTCACCGCGCGCAGCGCTGCCTTGAACTCGTCAGTGAAGCCTTGTGGGCCGTGCGATTCGTCGGGCATCAACGCCTTGCGGGCCGTGTCCGGCTGGGTGCGGTTGAGCGTCAGGTTGGGGTTCAGTCGCAAGTCCATGTCAGTGTTCCTTGGTTTGAACGGTCAAGTGGGGTCCATGAAGTCACGAACTGGGCCGGAAAAGCCGGGGTGATGGTGCTGTTGTCCTCTTGACAACCCCGGCTGAACACATCCGCGTCCGTGAGGAATTGGGGGTGATGCTAGTCCCCGCCCCCGGAGGCTTAGGGGGGAAAAGGAGGGTGTTTCTGGGCCTTTTTCCACTAAAGATTTTGGTCGCTGCCAGATAATTCCATGCCAAAGACGCCCGTAATGGGCTTACTCTGGCGTTACGACGCATGGAATGAAACATGGCTGAGGCTGCTGCACTTACCCCGATGACCCCGGTTGCGACGTCCCCGATGGCGTTGCCTGCCAATCCGACGCTGTCCCAGCGCTTCGCGGCGCTGGAGCGAGGTCAGAAGATGCGCCTGGCGGTGGGCGTGGCCTTGCTCGTGGCCGTGATCCTGGCCGCCGTGCTGATGAACAGCAAGACGGAATGGCGCGTGCTGTTCAGTGGTCTGTCCGACAAGGACGGTGGCGCCATCGTTGCGCAACTGACGCAGATGCAGGTGCCTTACCAGTACACCGAAGGGGGCGGCGCCATCATGGTGCCGGCCGACAAGGTGCATGACATCCGCCTGCGTCTGGCTTCGCAGGGGTTGCCCAAGGGTTCGGTGACCGGCTTCGAGTTGATGGAGAACAGCCGCTTTGGCGCAACGCAGTTCCAGGAGCGCGTGAATTTTCAGCGGGGCCTGGAGGGTGAGCTCACCCGGTCCATCCAGGCGCTGTCGTCTGTCCAGAGCGCGCGCGTGCACCTGGCCTTGCCGCAGCAGAATGGATTCTTCCGCGAGCAGCAGAAGCCGTCGGCTTCCGTGCTGCTGAGCTTGTACCCGGGGCGCATCCTGGACCGCGCGCAGATCGCGGGCATCGTGCACCTGGTGTCGTCCAGCGTGCCTGAAATGAAGCCCGAGGCCGTCAGCATCGTCGATGACACAGGCAAGCTGCTGTCTCAATCGCCCGATGGTGCCGCCGGTCAGGAGGGCATCGACACGCAACAGCTGAAATATGTGCAGCAGATCGAGGCCCAGTACCGTCAACGCATCCTGGACATCCTGGAGCCGGTGGTTGGCAAGGGCAATATACAAGCCCAGGTGACGGCGGATGTGGACTTCTCGCAAAGCGAGCAGACCTCCGAGACCCACACGCCCAATCAGGCACCAGACACCGGTGCGGTGCGCAGCCAGCAGACCCTGGAAAGCACCAACCCAGGTCCGGCCGGTCCCACGGGTATCCCCGGCGCGGTCAGCAATCAGCCGCCCGGACCCAATGCCGCGCCCATCAATGCCGCCGCGCAACCCTTGGCTCCTGGCGTACCGCAGTCCCTGGCCCAAGCCCAGGGTCAAGGTGCGGCGCCGCTGAGCACGCGCAAGGAATCCATCGTCAACTACGAGGTGGACAAGACGGTGCGCGTCGTGCGCGCGGCGCGCGGTGCCATCCGCCGCTTGAGCGCTGCCGTGGTGGTCAACCAGCGCACGCAGGCGGACGCCCGTGGAAATGTCGCGCCGGTACCGCTGACGCAGCAGCAGGTGGATCAGATGACGGCCCTGGTGCGCGAGAGCATCGGCTTCAATGGGGATCGTGGCGATTCCGTGAACCTGATGAACGCGCCTTTCGTGGTGGATGCGAAGGAAGACGAAAGCCTGGCCTTTTGGCAGCAGCCCGCCGTGCAGGAGCTGGCGCGTGATCTGGCTTGGCCTGTGGGTGCTGTCCTCTTGGCTCTGGCCGTGCTGTTTGGCGTGGTCCGCCCGGTGCTCAAGGCCATGCAGGCGCCGCCCAAGCCGCAGTTCAGTGCCTTGCTGGACGACGACCTGGAGTTGGGTCTGGCTGAGCCGGTCAAGAAGGGACCGCGGGTCCAGGAGCGTCAGTTGGAGGAAGCGCGCAAACTGGCGCGTGAGAACCCGGCTGCGGTGGCGGGCATCGTGAAGGCTTGGATCGGCAGCAACAAGGATGAGATGGCCTTGCTGCCCCAGAACCCGAATGCCGTGGTCAACTGACTGAAAGGCAAGGGAGCGGTATATGGCACAGACTACGATGACCGAAGGACTGCAAGACGCGGCTGTCTTGCTCATGTCCCTGGGCGAGACCGAAGCGGCCGAGGTGTTCAAGCACTTGGCCCCCAAGGAAGTGCAAAAGTTGGGCGAGGCAATCGCCCGGACCAAGTCCATCACCCGCGATCGTGTCGACGAGGTGATCGACCGCTTCACGACGGACGCGGCCGACCAAAGCCTGATCGTGACCGACTCGAGCGACTACGTGCGCTCCGTGCTGAGGCTGGCGCTGGGCGAAGACAAGGCCGCGTTGCTGATCGACCGCATCTTGCAGGGCGGTGATGTCTCCGGCATCGAAAGCCTCAAGTGGATGGACCCGGTGTCCGTGGCCGAACTCGTGCGCAACGAGCACCCGCAGATCCTGGCCGCGATCCTGGTGCACTTGGACTACGACCAGGCCGCCGCCGTGCTCAAGCTGCTGGGTGACCGCCAGCGCAACGAGGTGATGCTGCGCATCGCGACCATGGAAGGTATTCAGCCCACCGCGCTCAAGGACCTGAACGAAGTGCTGTTCAAGGTGCTCTCGGGTGGCGATAAGGTGCGCAAGGCGTCGCTGGGTGGCGTCAAGACCGCCGCCGAAATGATCAACCTGCTGGGCACGACCCTGGAAGGCGCGGTGCTCGAATCCATCCGCAGCTTCGATGCGGAACTCGCGCAGAAGATCATGGACAAGATGTTCGTCTTCGACGACATCATCAAGCTCGACAACAAGGCGATCCAGATCGTGCTCAAGGAAGTGCCGGCCGATTCGCTCATCGTCGCGCTCAAGGCCGCACAACCGGCGCTGGTCGAGAAATTCCTGCTCAACATGTCCTCGCGCGCCTCAGAAGCCATGCGCGAGGATCTGGAGTCGAGCCCGCCCATGCGCCTATCGGAAGTCGAGGTCCAGCAGAAGGAGATCGTCAAGATCGTGCGCCGCCTGGCCGACGAAGGCGAAATCAGCATCGGCGGCGGTGGCGATGAAGACGTGATGGTCTGAGCATCGTCCCGGCGGCGTCCGAGGCCTTGCCACCAGCGTTCCCAGTATGTCCTGATTGAAACCCATGCCGCAGACCAACTCTCGCACCGGTTCCCGCTTCATCCCCAGCGAGGAAATCAACCAACTCACCCGTTGGGATTTCAACGACGTGGACGAGGCCGGACTGTTGCTCGCGCAGCAGGCTCGTGAGCGTGAGGAGCAGGCTTTGCTGCTGGAGCAGCAGGCGTATGAAGAAGCCATCTTCAACCGGGGGCGCGATCAAGGTTACTCCGAAGGTTATGCCGCTGGCTTCGAGCAAGGCAAGGCTCAGGCCCAGGCCGAAGGCCAGAAACAACTCAGCGACTACATCAGCACGCAAGGTCAGGTGGCCTCGCGGCAATTCGGCGCGCTGATGGCGGCCACCAACGACCAACTGGAAGCGGCGCAGCAGATGGCCGCGCAGTCGGTGTTGGAGTTGGCTTGCGAACTGGCGCGGCAGGTGCTGCGCAAAGAGATCGCGGGCAACCCGAACGCGCTTTTGCCCGTGATCCGCGAGGCACTAGGGCAATTGTTCGCCGACGTGCGTGCAGCGCAGTTGCGTCTGCATCCGCTGGACCTCGAGATGTTGCAGGACGTGCTTTTGGAGGAGTATCCCAACCTCAAACTCACCTTGCAGCCCGACGCCGCTTTGAGCCGGGGTGGGTGCATTGTCGAAGCCGCTGGCACCGTGATCGATGGGCGCTTGGAAAAGCGCTGGCTGCGCGCCATCGGACGCCTGGGGCAGTCCATGGACTGGGAAGAGGACGCGCCGCGGAACGCGCAGACAACGGCGTCCAAGGAGCAGGAGTCTGGCCATGGCCGCCATGCCGACTGAAGTTGACGCGGACATCCCGGGCGACTCGGAGTCGACCGCGGATCCGGGGGCGCGTTGGCGTGTTTTCCTGGACCAGGCGCGACGTCAGGCGGCGGTTGCCCAAACCACGCTGGAGACGGGCGGCACGCTCACGCGCTTGACCGGTCTGGTGCTGGAAGCTGCCGGTATCCGCGCCAGTGTGGGCTCGCAATGCCTCATCAGCCAAGCGGGGCAAAGTCCCGTGCTGGCCGAAGTGGTCGGTTTCGCGGGGGATCGGGCTTATCTGATGCCCGCGGGTGACGTGCAGGGTCTGTCCAGTGGCGCCAGCGTGATGCCCACCGCGCCCTACGTGCCGCCGTTGCGCCTGGGCACGATTTCGCTCGTGGGGGCTGAGGCATTGGCGACCGTGCCGCAACTGATGGCGGCGGGTCAGCTGCGTCTGCCCTTGGGTGAAGGCCTGCTGGGGCGAGTGGTGGATGCACAAGGCCAACCCATGGACCATCGCGGCCCGCTGACGAACGTGGTGTCACGTCCGCTGGACCGCAGCCCGCTCAATGCCATGGACCGCGCGCCGGTGCGCGAGCCGCTGGACACGGGCGTGCGCAGCATCAATGCCTTGCTGACGGTGGGGCGAGGCCAGCGCCTGGGCCTGTTTGCTGGCGCCGGCGTGGGCAAGAGCGTGCTGCTGGGCATGATGGCGCGCTACACCGAGGCCGACATCATCGTGGTCGGTCTGGTCGGGGAGCGGGGCCGCGAAGTCAAGGAATTCATCGAGGACATCCTGGGCGAGGAAGGTCGTCGTCGCTCTGTCGTGGTGGCGGCCCCGGCCGACGCGCCACCTTTGCTGCGCATGCAGGCCGCTGGTTATGCCACGGGCGTGGCCGAATATTTTCGCGACCAGGGCAAGCATGTGCTCCTGCTGATGGATTCGCTCACGCGTTTTGCCATGGCGCAACGCGAGATCGCGTTGGCGGTCGGCGAACCACCGGCAACCAAGGGCTACCCGCCGTCGTGTTTTGCCAAGTTGCCGCAGCTGGTCGAGCGCAGCGGCAACGGTTTGAACGGCGTGGGCTCCATCACCGCCTTCTATACCGTGCTGGCCGAAGGCGATGATCAACAGGATCCAATCGCCGATGCCGCGCGTGCCATTTTGGATGGCCACATCGTGCTGACCCGCGCCTTGGCGGAGGCCGGACACTACCCTGCCATCGACATCGCGCAATCCGCCTCGCGTGTGATGCACAACGTGGTGTCCAAGGAACATTTCGAGCTGGCGCGGCAGTTCCGCGGCATTTCGTCTCGCTATGAACGCGGTCGTGACCTGATCCAGATTGGTGCTTATGTGCCGGGCGCCGATCCCGGACTGGACGAGTCCATCCGTCTGCACGAACCGATGATGGCTTTCCTGCAGCAGGACATGTACCAGGGCGTGACGCTGGGCGAAAGCCTGGGTGGCATGGCCGCGGTCCTGCAACGTGAGCCCAATCCACAGTCGGCCAGATCAGCGCAAGCGCAGCCGCAGCGCTCGTCGCAGCCCGGGATGCAAGGGCAGGCTGGTAGAAGTCAAGGGGCGGTCGCGTGACGCAGGCACTGCGCAGTCTGCAACTGGCCATCGAGATGGCCACGCGCGCGCGCGACGAGGCTGATCAGGCCTTGCAGCACGCCTTGCGCGTGCTGCAGAACGCTCAAGCGCAGATGGCGCAGTTGACGGGTTATGCCGACGAGACCGATTTGCGCTGGACCACCGCCAACGTGGCGGCGCTCAGCGGCGAAGTGATGATGCACCACCGCAACTTCATGGGGCGCTTGCGCGAAGCCATCCAGATGCAGGAAGGTGTGCTGCGCAATCTCGAGCGACAGGCCGACGCGGCTCGGCAAAGGCGGGTGCAGCGGGAAATCAAGCTCAAGTCCTTCCAGCAACTGATGGACAAGAGGTTACGCGAGCGTGCCTTGCAGGCGGCGCGGCGCGAACAGAAGCAGATGGATGAATTCGCGGGACAAATGCATGCGCGCCAAGTCGTGGCGCGCCGCATGCGCGAGGAAAACACAGGAGAAAGCCGATGAGCATGGAACATGGTGTGAACACGAGCACGGTCAAGAACTCCCACGGTACGCACGGCACCAGTGGCCACGGGTATGGCAAGAGTCAAGCCGGTGCGGCGGGCGGCTTTGCTTCTCTGCTGTCCGGGCTGGGCGCGGAAGATGAAACTCTGGGTCCCGAACTGCTGGGGTTAGAAGCCACCCAGACAACTGCAGGCGAAGGTTTTGATCCGGCGGCTGATATTGACGCTGCCGCAGTGGTGCCTGGTTTTGGTTTCGATCCGCTGCGTGGTGCCAGCACGCATGTGCCGCAGGATGAAGATCCCGCGCAGACCGCCGCGGCCGCGGCCGCAGCGCTCGCGGCATTGGGCCTTGATCCCCTGGCAGGTGCGGAGCCGATGAAGCCCGACACCTTGGGTGGTTCCGTGCCGACGCTGGCGGCCACGGTCGTCTCGGGTGGAGCGGGTTTCAACTTTGCTCAACCGGGTACAAATATGCCCGTGTCGGGCGGCGCAACAGCTGCGGTCGCCAAGAACACCACCGCTCTGGCGGGTGCCCGGGGCACCGGGGCTCAGGCGGGCGCCGAGACCCAGGGGGGTGCGCGGGAGGTCCCCCAACTGCGGGAACTGGCGCTGCCCGCCAAGTCCCCCGAAGTCAGCACGCTGGCCATGGATGGCCTGGGCCAGCAACGCCCATTGGGGCAGCGCAATGCCGTGGTCCGGGCTGATGCCGCGAAGGCTGACGCACTGCGTGGCGCCAAGGGGGACGATGCCGCCGCGCGTCTGGGATGGCGCAGTGAGATTTCGACCCAAGTGGCTCAGGCTAACTTGGCCGCAGGCGGGTCCCAGACGGGGTTCACTGGAGACACTGCGAGCGGGCGCTTCGGTTTCGGGGCTGGCGAACGTGGCGAAGAGGGTGCACGCCTACCCTTGAACGAGCTTGTCGCAGCGGGTGCGGTGTCCTCTGGGGTAAGCGGCGCGACCAGCGTCGATTCGAGCAATTCCTTGACGCCCGCAACCGTCTACACGGACCCTGCGCTGAGCGCTGAAACCCAGGTGGCCGAACAGGTGAGTTACTGGATCGGGCGCGGTGCGCGCAACGCCGAGATTTCCGTCGAGGGGCTCGCCGAGAATCCGATCCACATCACCATCGCGATGCAGGGGCAGGAAGCGAGCGTGGCCTTCCGTGCCGAGCAGGCCGAGACGCGCCAGGTGCTGGAGGATGCGATGCCGCACTTGCGCGAGCTTCTGGAGCGCGAGGGCTTGACCTTGGCGGATGTGTCTGTCGGCCATTCCAACACGGGTTGGAATGGGGGGTCTCAAGCCAGTGCCCAGGCGCGCGAAGATGCCGCCAGCCGCGCGCGGGTCGGCATGCGCCAGAGTCAGGAAGATCCCGGGGTGCCGGCACAAGGTTCAGCGCGCGTCGTGCCGCTGCCGGCCGGGCGGACTCTGGATCTTTTCGTGTGAGAAGCCCGTCAAACGCAGCGACCTGCTCGGCCGTCCCCGGTGCCGGGCGCGCAGGACATGCCATCCGACGCAGGGGGTGCTGGGGGTCTGATTGGCGTGATTTTTCACCCTTAATCTGCCGATCGACCGCCAACTGGGCGAGAATAATCCATTGAATCAGCGGGTTTGCATCAAACTCGCGAACCCCAATCACTGTTGTAGAGGAAGCTGCCGTGGCTACTGCGAACAAGCCTGCTGAAACCGCCACCCCCGTCGCCAAGCCCAAGAGCAAGCGCTTGCTGATGGTCGGGGTGCTGCTGGTGTTGATGGCCGTGGCCGTGGCCGGTGGCTGGCTGTATCTGCAGAAGCGCAATGCGGACATCATGCTTGGCGTCGAGGAGGAGCATGAGGAGGAAGAGGAAGAGGTGGTGGTCGAGATGGCCGCTCCGGTCTACCTGCCGCTGGACACCATGGTGATCAACCTCGCGCCGGATGGGGACCGCGTGGCCCAGATCGGCATCACTCTGGAGGTCATCGACAACGCCGCCTTGGAGCGGGTCAAGAACTATCTGCCGGCCCTGCGCAGCGACATTCTGCTGCTGCTGTCCCAACGCACGGCGGAGGAACTGCTGACGAACGAAGGCAAGGAAAAACTCAAGGCTGACATCCTCGCATCCGCAGCCGCGCAACTGAAAGCGCCTCGCAAGCCGGGCGAAAGGCGTATGCCCCAACCGGTGCGCAAGGTGCATTTCTCCAGCTTCATCGTGCAATAAGCCGCCTGAACGCGCATGAAATGAACCAACGGAACAGGCCCACCCCATGAGTGATTCGTTCCTTTCCCAAGAGGAAGTTGATGCCCTGCTGGAGGGCGTCACCGGTGAGAGTCAACGCTCGACCGAAGACGCCGCGAAGATCGGTGAAGTCCGCTTCTACAACATTTCCAGCCAGGAACGCATCGTCCGCGGGCGCATGCCGACGATGGAAGTCGTCAACGAGCGTTTCGCCCGCAACCTGCGCATCAGCCTGTTCAACTTCATCCGGCGCAGCCCGGAAATCTCCGTGGGTCCAGTCCAGGTGCAGCGCTACAGCGCCTTCTTGCGCGAGCTGGCCGTGCCCACGAGCTTCAACATCATGGCGGTGCGCCCGCTGCGCGGCAACGGCATGATCGTCTGCGAGCCCTCGCTGATCTTCGGCGTGATCGACACGCTGTACGGCGGTATCGGCAAGTTCCAGTCCCGCATCGAAGGGCGCGACTTTTCCGCCACCGAACAGCGCATCATCAACCGCCTGGTGGATGTGATCTCGGACGAGTACAAGAAGGCTTGGCGTGGCATTTACCCGCTGGAGCTGGAGTACCAGCGCAGCGAAATGCAGCCACAGTTCGCCAACATCGCAACCCCGAGCGAAATCGTGGTGTCCAGCTCCTTCCAGCTGGAAATTGGCGAGATGTCCGGCACCATCCATTTCTGCATTCCGTATGCGACGCTGGAGCCGATCCGCGATGTGCTGTATTCCTCGACCCAGGGCGACTCGATGGAAGTCGACCGTCGGTGGGTCAATGTGCTGACGCGCGAAATCCAGTCGGCCGAGGTGACCCTGGTGGCCGAGCTTGCGCGCGCCAATACGACGGTGGAGGAACTGCTGGCGATGAAGGTCGGTGACTTCATCGAGTTGGAGCGCCAGCCTCGCATTGAGGCGACAATCAGCGGCGTGCCGGTTTTCGAGTGTCAATACGGCACGCACAACGCCAAGTACGCAATCCGCATCGAAAGAAGCCTGCGCGGCAATGACACTAGTTGGATGGGGGAACGCTAATGGCAACGGGAAACACTGAAAACGCAACGGGCACCGAGCAGAAGCCGGAAGACGATCCGATGGCCGATTGGGCCGAGGCGCTGCAGGAGCAGAAGCCTGACGGGGATGGATCGGCCGAGCAAGGCGGTGTGCTCAGCGAGAGCGCGCGCGCTGACGCGCCGGCGGCGGACATCAACATGGTGCTGGACATTCCCGTCCAGTTGTCCGTGGAATTGGGCCGCACCAAGGTGCCGATCAAGCACATCCTGCAGCTGGGACAGGGCTCGGTGGTGGAGCTGGACGCGCTGGCAGGCGAGCCCATGGATGTGCTGGTCAACGGCTATCTGATTGCCCAGGGTGAGGTGGTGGTGGTCAACGACAAGTTCGGCATCCGTCTGACCGACGTGGTCACACCGTCCGAGCGTCTGCGCCGCGTCAGCCGGGGTACTTGAGACGCCCGCGTCTGAAGTTGCGCCGGGTGGCCCGGTGGTGCCGCAAACCTGGCCGGTCGCGATTTACACTCCCGCTTTATGCAAAGCCTCGCTCTGGTTCTTCTTTTCCTCGCCCTGCTGGTTGGAGTGGCTTACGCCCTGCGCTGGTACCAGCGGCGCCACGGCCTGGGCATGGTGCCCGGCTCCACCGCCAACATCATCTCGACCGTGGCCGTGGGGCCGCAACAGCGGGTGGTGACGGTCGAAGTCGGCCCCGAAGGGGCCCGAACCTGGCTGGTGCTGGGCATCACGGCACAGAACATCAACTGCCTGCATGTGATGCCGGCGGGTACCCAGCCTGCTCCTGCTCGCACGGGCATGCCAGGGCGCTGAGTGCCTGTTGCTGACATCGGCCAGCCCGCAACCACCTGCCTCACCATGAAGATGCCCGTCCTATTCCGGCGTGGATTGTTCAGCGGGTGCCTGCCGTCGCCGCGCGCGATCGCCGGCCTGCTGCTGTTGACTTTGACCCTACCCGCCCTGGCCCAGGACAGCGGCGGCATGTCTCTGCCCTTGATCACGGCAAGCAACCGGGGTGGCACCAGCTATTCGGTGCCGATCCAGACCTTGCTGTTCTTCACGGCGCTGTCCTTTCTGCCGGCCGTGCTGCTGATGATGACGGGTTTCACCCGCATCGTGATCGTGCTCTCCCTGCTGCGCCAAGCCTTGGGCACGCAGTCCGCGCCGCCCAACCAGGTCATCATCGGACTGTCCTTGTTCCTGACGTTCTTCGTGATGGGGCCGACCTTCGACCGCGTGTACGCCGAGGCCTACCAGCCCTATACCCGCAATGCGCTGACCTTCGAGCAGGCGGTGGACCGCGCCGAGGTGCCGGTGCGCGAGTTCATGGCCAGGCAAACCCGACAGTCAGACTTGGCCCTGTTTGTGCGCCTGGCCAAACTGGACGCCGCCACCACGGCAGAAAACGCGCCGATGCGGGTGCTGATACCCGCCTTCGTGACCAGCGAATTGAAGACGGCGTTTCAGTTTGGCTTCCTGATCTTCATTCCCTTCCTGGTGATCGACATGGTGGTCGCCAGTGTGCTGATGTCCCTGGGCATGATGATGCTGTCGCCCGTGCTGGTGGCCTTGCCGTTCAAGCTCATGCTGTTCGTGCTGGCCGATGGCTGGAATCTGCTGATTGGCTCGTTGGCCGCCAGCTTCGGAACCTCGTGAAGGAGTGATCGGGCATGAATGCGGAATTTGTGCTGACCTTCGGTCAGGAGGCCCTGTTCATCTTGTTATTGGTTTCTGCCCCGCTGTTGGGCGCGGTCTTGCTGGTGGGGTTGCTGGTCAGCCTGTTCCAGGCCATCACGCAGATCCACGAAGCCACCCTGGCCTTCGTGCCCAAGCTGGTGGTGGCCTTGGCGGTGTTCGCCTGGGCGGGGCCATGGATGCTGAGCGTGCTGGTGGACTACATCCGTCGCACCATCGAAATGTTGCCCAGCGTCGCGCTTTGACGCCGCGCGCATCTTCGGGTCGTGCCCGACTTGCCTTCATTCTCCGACCAAGCCTGACTCTTCGGCGCCGCCATGCTGACCTTTGACGAAGCCCAGATCATGGCGTGGCTCACGCCATTTCTGTGGCCGTTCCTGCGTGTGTTGGCCGTATTCTCCTCGGCCCCCATCTTCTCGACGCGGGCGTTCCCGGTGCGTGCGCGCATCCTGCTGGCGATGTTGGTGGCGGTATGCGCGCAGGCCACGCTGCCGCCCATGCCCGTGATCAGTCTGAACAGCCCGGAAGCCCTGGGCGTGGCGGTGCAGCAGGTGGCCATCGGCCTGGCCATCGGTTTTGTCGTGCGCCTGGTGTTCGCGGCCTTCGAACTGGCTGGCGAGGTGATCGGTTTTCAGATGGGGCTGGGGTTTGCCTCGTTTTTTGATCCCACGCTCAGCGGCCAGAGCAACGCAGTGGCACGGCTATTTGGTTATATCGCGGCCTTGCTCTTCGTGGTGCTGAACGGGCATCTGCTGGTGTTGTTGGCCGTCACCCACAGCTTTGTCGCCTTTCCCGTCTCCCCGGATTTCCTGAGCAATGTCCGTTCCATGCAAATCCATATGTTGGGCGGGGAGCTGTTCGCCAGCGCCCTGTGGATCGCTTTGCCCATGATCGGTCTGATGCTGTTCACCAACCTGGCGCTGGGCATCATCTCGCGTGTGGCGCCACAGATGAACGTCTTCGCGATCGGTTTCCCTTTGACGATCTTCGTGGGCTTGATCGGCCTGACGGCGACTTTGCCCATGCTGGACGGGCCATTCCAGTCCCTGTTGGACCGGATGATGGATTTGTTTGGGCGGCCTTAGTCCCGCCGAACCCCGGCGCGGCCTGGCTAGACCAGGCCGTTGCGGATCGCGTAGACCGTCAGCTCCGCGTTGTTGGCCAATTTGAGTTTTTCCAGCACCCGGGAGCGGTAGACGCTGACTGTCTTGGGACTGAGCATCAGTTCCTCGGCGATGTCGGACAGCCGCTTTCCGGATGCGATCTTCAGCAAGGTCTGCAACTCCCGTTCGGACAGGCTGTTGTGCAGGGCCTCTGTGCTGGGCGTGGCCAGGTTGTCGACCAGCATCTGTGCCACGTCCGGCGTCACGTACTTGCGCCCCTGGGCAATCGTACGCACCGCAGTGACCATGTCCGCCGGGTTGCCCGCCTTGTTCAGGTAGCCCTGCGCGCCAGCACGCAGGCAACGGATCGCATACTGATCCTCCGGGAACATGGAAACCACGAGCACCTTGGTTTGCGTGTCTGTTTCGCGCAGGGAGGCCAGCACCTCCAGGCCGCTGCGCCCTGGCAGATTGATGTCCAGCACCAGCACATCGCAGGGGACGCTGCGCATCAACTCCCGTACTTCCGAGTAGCTGCCGGCTTCGCCAGCGATCTGGATATCTACTGCCTCGGCGAGCGTGTCGCGGATGCCGCGGCGCACCACGGCATGGTCGTCGCAGAGAATGACACGGATCATCGGGCGGGTTCCTCCATCATGTTTCTTCCGCAAGCCCGGGGCGGTCCTGCGAGGAGAGCGGAATTGAAAGGGTAATCGAAGTGCCTGCCCCGGTGCGGCTGCTGATGTCCAGCCAACCGCCGACGGTGCGGGCGCGCTCCTGCAAGCCCTTGAGGCCGAAGGACCTGGGTTTGTCACGCTCCTTGGCGGCGATGCCTTGGCCGTTGTCGGCGATCTCCAGCGTCAGCACGCCTTCCGCGTCGGAAAGATCAATGTGGACTTCGCTGCAGCGGGCATGCTTGGAGATGTTGGTGAGGGCTTCCTGCGCCGTCCTGTAGGCGGTCAGCTGGATGTCCCTACGCAGGTCGGCATGGCTCAAGGCGGCGCGCAGCGCGGTGCGTATGGCGGTGCGGCGTTCGAATTCGCGTGCCAGCCAATCGATGGCGGCGTACAAGCCTTGGTCCAGGATGGCGGGGCGCAGGTTCATCATGATGCGCTGGCTGGCCCCGATGGCATGCCGCAGCATCTCGGTGGCGGCCTGGACATGGGTCAGTGTTTCCGCGTCGGTATGGTGGCGGCTGATCCAAGACAGGTCGAACTGGATCGCGGCCAAGGAACCCCCGATGTCGTCATGGATTTCGCGGGCGATGGCGGCCCGCTCCTGCTCGATGGAACTTTGCAGATGCTCCGCGAAACGCGCCAAGCGCTGCTCGGAGGCGGCCAGTTCCTCGACGGCCTGTTCACGCTCATGCTGCGCTTGTCGGACTTCCATCGCACGTTGAATCACATGCGCGAGCTTGCCCAGGTCGTCCTTGAGCAGGTAGTCACTCATGCCCAGTTGAATGGCGTTGACCGCTGCCGTTTCCCCAATCGCGCCCGACAGCAGGATGAAGGGCGGTGTCCGCCGCAATCCCGGCATACCCTGCATGGCTTGCCAGGCGTCCAACGCGGTAAAGCCTGGCAGTCGGTAGTCGGCGAGCACCGCGTCATAGCGCTCGCGCCCGAGCGCCTGCATGAAACCTTCCAGACTTTCAACTCGTGTCAACTCGCAGGCCAGGCCCGCGCGGCGCAAGGCTTGGCGAACGATGTCGTGATCCAGCGTGGAGTCCTCCAAATGTAGAAGCTGGATGGCGGGCGGGCGTGAAAGTTGCTGCATGGGGGCGGTGCGAGGGATGGGTTGCAGCAGGGGGGCGGTGAGTGTGTGGGAGGAACGGGTTGGGAAACGCGCAAATGTTGAGCAAATCCGTGGTAATTCAGGGGAATCTGCTACGCTAGGGTCCCGCAAAATTCTAAATGCTGGACGGTGAACTGTATGGAGCCGAGAATCGGACAGGCAACTTGAAATTCAACTGAAACAATCATGCAAGCCCCCAACTCCCTGCCCTCAGAACGGCCCACCGTGCAATTGCCGGTGATGCTGGTCGCCGAGGTGCAGGACTCCCTGTTGGTGGTTACCCATGATCTAGCGCGCTTGGACGGTTTGCTGGCCCATACGATGGAAAATCTGATGGAACGCTTCACGCGGGCCCTCGATGGTCTGGATAAGCTGCCCAAGATCGATGCGGCGGCGCTGAAAGAAGTGCGTGATGCACTGGGGTCCGCAGTCACGGAACTGCAGTTCCAGGACATGGCGTCCCAGCTTATCACGCATACTTCCAAGGTGCTGCAGGGCTGTGCTTACCGCCTGGCTTCCGAGGCCATGGGCCAGGAAGATGGCGAGGCTGTGCCCTTTGTCGAGGATGTGCCGGAGCGGCCCAATCCGGTGACTCAAGATGAAATGGATGCCGGATCAATTGAATTGTTCTGACGCATTCCAGATAACCCTAAAACAACTTTTCTCCGGAGCTAAACATGGCCCTGATCCTTGCAGTAGATGACTCGCCCTCCATGCGTAAGATGGTCGCCTTCACCCTGACGGGCGCTGGTTATCAGGTTGTGGAAGCCGCCGATGGGCAGGAAGCCCTCGAAAAGGCTCAGCAGCAGCATGTGGACCTCGTGCTGACAGACCAGAACATGCCGCGTCTGGATGGCCTGGGGCTGATCCGCAAATTGCGCGCTGACCCCAAGTACAAGGACACGCCCATCCTGATGCTAACCACCGAGTCCAGCGACTTGATGAAGGAAGCCGGCAAGACGGCGGGTGCCACGGGCTGGCTGGTCAAGCCTTTTGACCCAGCGCGCCTGCTGGAGGTCATCCAAAAGGTCATCAAGTAAGCAGGGCGGATGGCGGCCGCTGTCCGCGCGACACGAGCGCACAACAAGGAGTAGGTTATGGCCGAGGGCTATCAGGAAAGCGGCGCCGGCGATGGGCTGGATCTGACCCAGTTCTATCAAATCTTCTTTGAAGAAGCCGGTGAGAACCTCGACCAGATGGAGCAGATGCTGCTCAACCTGAATCTGGAGACTGCCGACGACGAGGCGCTCAACGGTATTTTCCGTTGTGCGCACTCGGTCAAGGGCGGGGCTGCCACGTTCGGTTTCAGCGACGTGGCCGAACTGACCCACCAGATGGAGTCCTTGCTGGACAAGCTGCGTCGGCATGAGTTGCAACCCAACCCCTTGATGGTGGATGTCCTGTTGGAGTCCGCCGATGCATCGCGACTGCTGCTGGCGCGGCATCAGACCGGGGACACCAGCGATCCGCCGTCCACGGCCGGGCTGGTGCAGCGCATCAGCGAACTGGCTTCTGGTGGCATTCCGGTGATGGCCGAACCGGTGGTGGAAATGGCGCCAGTGGTCGCGGCGCCTACCCCTGTCTCTCCGCCCCCGCCTGCGCCAGCCGTGAGCGCTCCCAAGACATCGCAGTCACGACTGCTGGAGATTCGCCTCGGCCCCTTGGAGCGCAGCGAGCAAGCCGACGGCGTGAAGGACCTGTTTCGGGACATCGCTGGTCTTGGGCGCATCGCCGAAGTGGCCAGCGACAAACCGGATATCCGTGTGCTGAAAGTCCGGACCACTTCTGCGGACAGCGAGCTGCTGGACTTGTTCGCTTTTCATGTTGCGCGGGAGCAGGTTCAGATCGAGCAACTGCCTGTGGAAGACGGCAGCATCGCATGGCTGGATCTGGAGGACCCGCCGGTGGATGCGCCGGTAGCGCCGGCCCCAGGCTACGGTTTCTTCGAGAATGCCCCCGGCTACAACACGGCGCCTGCCGCGCCGCCGAAGGCGCCCGTTGCCGCGCCCGCCGCTCCGCGCCCGGCAGTCGGTGGCGCCAATGCCTCGGCTGCCGCGCATGCAGCCCAACCGGAAGCTGCGACCATACGGGTGGCGATCAGCAAGGTCGATCAGCTTATCAACCTGGTGGGCGAACTCGTGATCACCCAGGCCATGTTGGCGCAAAACAGCCAGGCCTTGGACCCCGCGGTCAATCAGCAACTGCTTGCGGGTCTGGCAGACCTCGACCGCAACACGCGCGACCTGCAGGAATCGGTGATGTCCATCCGTATGATTCCGATGTCCATCGTGTTCAGCCGTTTCCCGCGCATGTTGCGTGACCTGGCCAGCAAGCTGGGCAAGAAGGTGGACTTTGTCACCCAGGGGGAGGCCACGGAGCTCGACAAGGGTCTGGTCGAGAAGATCACCGACCCTTTGACCCACCTCGTGCGCAACAGCTGCGACCACGGCATCGAGATGCCCGAGGACCGTGTCAAGGCCGGCAAGCCGGAGACCGGCACCATCACCTTGTCCGCCGCGCATCAGGGCGGCTCCATCGTGATCGAGGTGCGGGACGATGGTCGTGGTCTGTCGCGCGAGAAGATTCTGCAGAAGGCCCGTGAGCGTGGCATCGAGGTGTCGGACAGCATGTCCGATCCGGATGTCTGGCAACTCATCTTCGCGCCGGGTTTCTCCACCGCCGAAGTGGTGACCGATGTGTCGGGCCGCGGCGTCGGCATGGACGTGGTGAAGAAGAACATCGCTGCCCTCAACGGCACGGTGGAGATCGATTCGGTCGTGGGACAGGGCATGAAAGTCTCCGTGCGCCTGCCGCTGACCTTGGCCATCATGGATGGCATGTCGGTGGGCGTGGGCGACGAGGTGTATATCCTCCCGCTTTCCTCGGTGGTCGAGTCCTTCCAGGTCAAAGACGAGGCGGTCAACACGATCGCGCAGGGCTCCCGATTGGTCAAGGTGCGTGAAGAGTACATGCCCGTGATCGAACTGGAAAAGGTATTCCGTGTGCCCCGGCATGGGTCCGACAAGGCCAGTGACATCATGGTGGTGGTCGAGGCCGAGGGCAGTCGCGTGGCCCTGCTCGTGGATGAGCTCCTGGGGCAGCAACAGGTGGTGGTGAAGAACCTGGAGACCAACTACCGCAAGGTGCCCAATGTGTCTGGCGCCACCATCCTGGGTGATGGGCAGGTCGCTCTGATTCTGGACACGAGCGCCCTGGTGCGGCGTTCGCGTCATTGATTGCAGCGAGGAGTTACGTGATGAATCAGGTGGTTGGTGAAGGCAAGACGACCATGGCGGGTGCCCGGGAATACCTCACGTTCCGCCTAGGCCAGGAGGAATATGGCATCGATATCCTCAAGGTCCAGGAGATTCGGGGCTACGAGAAACCGACCCGCATCGCCAATGTGCCGGAATTCATCCGTGGCGTGGTGAACCTGCGGGGCACCATCGTTCCCATCGTGGACATGCGTCTGAAGTTCAACTGCGAGAAGGCGGAGTACAACGGCTTCACGGTCGTCATCATCCTCAATCTCTACAGCCGCGTGGTGGGCATCGTGGTGGATTCTGTCAGCGATGTGATGGAGCTGACCTCCGAGCAGGTGCGCCCAGCGCCGGACCTGGATGCAACTCTGGACAGTTCTTCGGTGCTCGGTCTGGGGTCGGTGAACGATCGCATGTTGATTTTGCTGGACATCGAGAAATTGATGGCCAGCGTGGACATGGGTCTGGTGTCCCTGGGCGCGTGAGCATGCGGCGCAGTTCCAACACACTCACTCAATGGGCTGCTAGCGCATGCTGACCGCGGACAAAGTTGCTCGTCCAGCCAAACCGGGGCCTGGATCCGGTATGGGCTCAGGCGTCAATCCAGATGCCTTGGCGGGTGAGCAACAGACGCGTGAGTTCAGTTGGACCCAGGAAGATTTCGTGCGTGTGCAGTCGTTGATCTACCAGCGCGCGGGCATCAGTCTGCACGACGGCAAGCACGCCATGGTCTACAGCCGCTTGTCGCGGCGTTTACGCGAGACGGGGTATCAGAGCTTTCGAGACTATCTCGCCTGGCTGGAGTCCCACGACGGACCGGAATGGCAGGAATTCGTCAACGCATTGACCACCAACCTGACCTCGTTCTTTCGTGAGCAGCACCATTTCGATATTCTTTCCGAGCATCTCAAATCCCATCCCGGGCGCTCATGGCAGGTCTGGTGCAATGCGGCCTCTACCGGTGAGGAACCGTATTCGATCGTGATGACGGCCTTGGAAGCTTTGGGGCCACAAGCGCATTTCAAGCTCCAGGCCAGCGACATCGACTCCAAGGTGCTGGCGACGGCTTCGCGTGGGGTGTACCGCATCGAAGCGGCCAAGGGGCTGGACACAGGCAGGCTGCAGAAGTTCTTCCTGCGTGGCAAGGGCGCCAACGCGGGCCTGCTGCGCGTGAAACCTGAGCTGCAGCGCATGGTGGAGTTCCTGCAGGTCAACCTGATTCGAGACGATTGGCCGTTCAAGGACGCCTTTGACATTGTGTTCTGCCGCAACGTCATGATCTATTTCGATGCGCAGACCCAACGCAAGGTCTTGGAGAAGATCCATCGCGTCATGAAGCCGGGCGGCCTGCTTTTCGTTGGGCATTCCGAGAACTTCAACGAATCGCGCGACCTGTTCGTGTTGCGCGGAAAGACTGTCTATGAGCGGCGCTGAACATGAAACCGGATGGCTCGCCATCGCGCGACCCAACCCGTCTAGCGCGTTGAGGGGCCGCACATGAGTACGCCAGACCTGTCAGCACGCCCGGCCGCGACGTCGTCCCTGCGCCCCGTGACGCAGGGCGGCGCCAAGATCCTGGCAGGTGGGCGAGTCTCCCGCGTGGACGAACTGCGCGCCCAGGCGCGCAAGCCCGGGGAGGCTTCCTTTTTCTACGTGGACCATCATTTTCAGTACGACGCCGTGAAGGTTCTGCCGGGTGAGTACTTCGTCACCGGCGAGGACGTCCTTGTGATGACGGTACTGGGGTCCTGCATTGCTGCCTGTATCTGGGACAACAAGGCGCGCTTGGGTGGCATGAACCATTTCATGTTGCCCGAGGGGGAGGATGGTTCTGGTCGTTATGGTTCTTATGCGATGGAACTGTTGCTCAACGAGATGTTCAAGCTGGGCGCGCGTCGGGAAACGATGCAGGCCAAGATTTTTGGCGGCGGTGCTGTGATGGCGGGTTTCACCACCATGAATGTGGGGGAGCGCAACACCCAGTTCGTGTTCGACTATTTGGCTGCCGAGCGGATTCCGGTGGTCTCGCAGGACGTGCTGGACGTGCATCCGCGCAAGGTGTGTTTCTTCCCCGTGACCGGCAAGGTGCTTGTCAAGCGCTTGGCGCATGCGCATCCGGAAGCCCTGGTCGTCGAGGAGCGCAAGGGCAACGCGGTCAACGTGGCCAAGTCGACGGCGGGTGGCTCGGTGGACTTGTTCTGAACACACCCGTTGGTGCTTGAAGGGGAGAGGATTTGAAGAAGATACGCGTGGTTGTGGTGGATGATTCAGCGCTGGTACGCAGCCTGCTGGCCGAGATCATCAATCGGCAACGAGACATGGAGTGCGTGGGCGTGGCCAACGACCCACTGGTCGCGCGCGAGATCATTCGCGAATTGAATCCCGACGTGATCACCCTGGATGTCGAGATGCCGCGCATGGACGGCCTGGATTTCCTAGGGCGTCTGATGCGCCTGCGTCCCATGCCTGTGCTCATGATCTCCACCTTGACCGAGCGGGGCGCCGAGGTGACCATGAAGGCGCTGGAGCTTGGTGCGATAGACTTCGTCGCCAAGCCCCGCATCGGTTTGGCCGACGGCATCAAGGAGCTGGCGGATCAGATCGTCGAAAAGATCCGTGTCGCCGCCTCTGCCCAGGTCAAGCGTGCGGTTCCCCAGCCGGCCGTGGCGCGCACCGCCACCTCGACGGAGGCGGCGGGTGTTGCCGCACCGCCACCCGCCAAATTGCTCGGACGCGTGTCCACGGAAAAACTGATCTGCATCGGCTCCTCCACCGGGGGGACGGAAGCCGTGAAAGAAGTGCTGATGCGCATGCCCGCAGATGCGCCGGGCATCCTGGTGACGCAGCACATGCCGCCGGGATTCACGACCAGTTTCGCCGCGCGCCTGAATGGCCTGTGCCAGATCACCGTCAAGGAAGCCGTGGACCGGGAACGTATCTTGCCTGGCCATGCCTACATCGCCCCGGGTGGGCGCCACCTGCGTATCGATCGCAGTGGCGCAAACTACATCGCCATCGTCGAGGATGGCGAGCCGGTCAATCGCCACAAACCATCGGTGGAAGTGCTGTTCCACTCCTGTGCCCAGGTGGTCGGACCCAATGCGTTCGGCATCATGTTGACGGGCATGGGCAACGATGGCGCCAAGGCCATGCGGGAGATGAAGGACGCGGGCAGCTACAACTACGTGCAGAACGAGGCCACCTGCGTGGTTTTCGGCATGCCCCGGGAGGCCATTGCCCATGGTGCTGCGGACGAAGTGCTGCCTTTGCTTGAAATTGCACCTGCCCTGCTGAGTCGCTTGCGTAGCGGTGGCGGAGACCGCTACCGGGTTTGAACACGCGGGATATCTAGGCCTAGGCGTCACCAAGCCCCGCGTCAAGAACCAGGCGCTTATTCACGCAGCGACAGGGCTTCCCAGCGCGCGAGCGCTTCCGTCAAGGCCTCATCGATCTGCGCATCGCGTTGATGCAGCTCGGCGGCCCGGCGTGGGTCCGTGCTGTAGATTTGGCCGGACGCCAGGTCTGCGCGCAGGCTGGCTTGCTCTTTCTCCAGCCGATCAATGAGGTCTGGCAGGGTCTCTAGTTCCCGGCGTTCCTTGTAGCTGAGCTTGCTGTCGCGTTGCACAGCGGGGGCTGGCGTTGGGCGCGGGGTCTCCGCAGGCGGCGGCACCCGATGGCCTGTGGCAAGGCTCTGTCCGCGCCCCTCCATCGAGCGCCTGGATTGTGTGAGCCAATCCTCCACGCTGCCCTGGTACTCCTGCCAACGTCCGTCACCTTCGTGGGCGATGATGCTGGTCACGACCTGGTCGAGAAAGTTGCGGTCATGGCTGACCAAAAACACGGTGCCGGGGTAGTCTTGAAGCAAAGCTTCCAGCAACTCCAAGGTGTCGATGTCGAGATCGTTAGTGGGCTCATCCAGCACCAGAACATTGGCGGGCCGGGCGAACAAGCGGGCCAACAGCAGGCGGTTGCGCTCGCCGCCCGACAATGAGCGTATAGGCGTGTTGGCTTGGGTGGGGGAAAACAAGAAGTCGCCCAGGTAGCTCTTCACATGCTGGCGGCGATTGCCAATCTCTACCCACTCGCTGCCAGGACTGACGAAATCCTCGAGGGTTGCGTTCAGGTCCAAGGCATCGCGCATCTGATCAAAGTAAGCAACCTGTTGGTTGCTGCCGCGACGAATCTGCCCCTGATCAGCTTCCAGTTCACCGAGGATCAGTTTCAGCAGGGTGGTCTTGCCGGCGCCATTCGGGCCGATCAGGCCGATCTTGTCGCCACGCAGCAAGGTCGCGCTGAAATTCCGGATGACGACACGCTCGCCAAATGATTTGCTGACCTGGCTGAGCTCCGCGACCAGTTTGCCGCTGGGCGTGCCTGTGGCGATGTCCATGCGCACGCGGCCGACTGCATCTCTGCGTTCAGCACGCTGGGTGCGCAGACGCTCCAGGCGCGATATGCGGCTTTGGCTGCGCGTGCGCCGGGCTTCGACGCCTTTGCGTATCCAGACCTCTTCCTGGGCCAGCAGCTTGTCGGCCTTGGCCTGGATGACCTCTTCCTGCGCGAGTTGATCTGCTTTCTGCGTCTGGTAGGCGGCGTAGTTGCCGGGGTAGTCCCTCAGCTGGCCCCTATCCAGTTCGACGATTCGCGTGGTGATGGCATCCAGGAAGGCGCGGTCATGGGAAATGACGATCACGCTGCCATCAAACTCGCGCAGCAATGCTTCGAGCCACAGGATCGACTCAAGATCGAGGTGGTTGGTTGGTTCGTCCAGCAACAACACATCGGGCCGCGCCACCAGTCCCCGGGCCAGCGCGACACGTTTGCGCATGCCGCCAGAAAGCGTCGACATATCTGTGTCAGCCGGTAGCTGCAGGCGGTGCAGTGTTTCGTCCAACCTTTGCTGCCAATTCCACCCATCACGTGCTTCGATCTCGTCTTGGAGTTGGGCCAGGTCACCGTCGCCTTGTGTGTACCGGCTCGTCAAGGCCATCAAGTCGGCCAGTCCCTCTCGCACAGCCTCCAGCACGCTGACGCTGTTGGGCGCGAAGATTGGCTCTTGTGGCACATAGGCTAAGCGCAGACCTTGTCGCAGCTGAAGTGCGCCGTCATCCAGCTTCTCTAAGCCCGCCAGGACTTTGAGCAAGGATGATTTCCCGGTTCCATTGCGGCCGATGAGCCCGACGCGCTCGCCAGTCTCGAGAGAGAAGCTGGCACGATCAAGCAAGGGCGCGTGGCCATAGGCCAGAGCGGCGTCCATCAGGGTGATATCCGACATGACTAGAGGGGCGAGGCGGGAAGTGGTTCGAGCGAAGGTCAGATTCTGACTGCTGCGCCCCGGGTCGAAGGCGATCGCATCCGCCTGCCGCCTAAATTTTTTGAGTCGCGGTTTGCGAGGCGGCAAAACCTCG